>NZ_CP059724.1:2400000-4800000 GCF_022369515.1 Paenibacillus sp. 19GGS1-52 | reverse complement strand
CCTTGCTCTCACCGCTTATCGTGCCAGGTACACTGCATCTGCTGATGGGTACGAGTGTACAGATTCAGCTGGGAGATATGATGAAGGGGCTGCTGTGGATGGTCGTGTTGCCTTCTCTAGCAGGAATGCTGCTGAATCAGTGGACCAAGGGGAAGATCAGCACCGTATGTGGCCCGCCGCTGTCACCATTTGTTAAAGTAGGACTGTTCATTGTTGTAGCTATTAACGGTGCCAGTATTGCCCGTTATTTGAAGCATCCAGATGGCAAACTGGCCTTAATTATTGGTATAACCTTCGTAACCGTTGTGCTTGGCTATGTGGTTGGAGCATTAGTGGCCCGCCGCTTTCACTGGAATTACGAAGATTCAGTGGCGGTTCAGTTTAATTCCGGTATGCGCAATTTGAGCGCCGGCGCTGTACTTGCCGTAAAGTATTTTCCTCCCGCTGTTGCGCTTCCGGTCATTTCGGGGATGTTATTCCAGCAGATTCTAGCTGCAGCGTCCGGATTTTTTATTCGGGGCAGGGCTAGGCGCTTGTTGCTGGAAGACGCAGGCAAGAGGGTACCCAAAACAGAGGCACATTCTTAAAAAAAACGACAGATCGGATAATTTATCCGGTCTGTCGTTTTTTCTATTTTAGTTCAAAATTCATAATAAAAATACTTTGATATTTAAATTTAGACAATATACGACAATATACGATAATATTTTCTTTTTTCTGCTGTACATATTCATAATCATACACAGGCACCCGATATAATTGTAATACATATGATTTGTTTTCTGAAAATAAAATTATTTAGTGAAAAGTAGAAATCAGAGAGAAGGAAGTAGAATAAGATGAAGATTCGAATGAAACTATCGGTTATGATGATTGCTATTACGGTCTTTTCAACTGCACTAATGGGAGGATTTACGTACAATAAGTCCACCAGCACTATTATGAACCTTACCGAATCATCAATGAAGCAAATCAACACGAACAAAGCAGAAACGATCGAAGTAATGATTGATAAAGAAAAAAGAAATGTGGCAAACGTAGCTGGCCAGACAGAGATTACTGACATACTTACTAAAGCCAGTAGCGGTGGGATTTCAGTGGGAGACGAATTTCAAGCTGAGGTCAATGCTAAGCTTTTGGGACTGGCAAAGGATGCTGGTAATCTGGAACATCTGTTTGTTGTTGATATGAAAGGCATTGTTATAGCAGATAGTAACCCTAAGACACTCGGAACAGACTATAGTGAAAGGAATTATACGAAGGACGTGATCAAAACTGCTGCACCAGTTATTAGTGAGACGCTGAAATCCAAAGCTACTGGTGCTTATGTTGTAGTATTTGCACATCCCGTGATGAGCGAAGGGCAGATGATAGGATTTGTAGCCGCTTCAGTAAGTGCGGATAGTATCATGAAATATTTGGAAGATGCTAAGGTGATGAGCGCAGCTTCTTCCTATGCCTATCTGGTTGATGAGACCGGCGTAATATTATACCATCCGGATAAGACGAAGATCGGAACACCTGTAGAGAATGCCCAGATTAAGGCTGTAGTAGCACACATAAAAGACGGTGAGAAACCGGCTGATAGCATCGTGGAATATGTTTTTAAGGGTAAGGATAAAAAAGCAGCTTATACAGTATTGCCCGATACCAATTGGACGTTAGTCCTGACTGGAGATATCGGTGAAATCACGAAACCTGTACATGATATGACCAACTTTATTCTGCTGATTGGTATAATCAGTCTCGTGCTTACCATATTTGTTGGTTTTGTCGTGGCGGGGAGGATTTCTTCACCCATTGTTAAGCTTACAGAACTGATTAATAAAACAGCAGATCTTGATCTGGAATATAATGAAAAATATGAGTATTTGGGCAAGAGTAAGGATGAGACGGGGACAATCGCCCGAGCCATGTTCAAGACCCGAGCGGTTCTGCGGGAAATGGCCGAAAGCTTAATCACGATTTCTACCAAGGTGCTGGATAATGCGGAAGCGCTGGAGAAACTGTCTAATGACGTGAGAGAGAATGCCCACGATAATTCGGCTACTACAGAGCAATTATCTGCAGGTATGGAAGAGACAGCGGCTTCTACCCAAGAGATGACAGCCGCAATTCATGAGATTGAGAACAACGTAAGAACCATCTCCGGCAGGGTTAAAGAAGGAGCTGAAGTATCCGGCCAGATTACGGAACGCGCCTTGGCCTTACAGCATGATGCGAATGAATCTACGGAGAATGCCAAGCGGATCTATGAATCGGTGCGGATTGATATGGAAAAGGCGATTGAGCAATCCAATTCGATATCGGAAATCAATGTATTGGCCGATACGATTCTTTCGATTACGAGCCAGACCAATCTGCTGGCACTAAATGCAGCGATTGAGGCCGCCAGAGCGGGAGAAGCAGGCCGAGGGTTCGCAGTCGTTGCCGGAGAGATCCGCAAGTTAGCCGAGAAATCTTCGGAGACGGCAGCAGGAATACAAGGCGTCGTGAAGGGTGTATACAGCTCGGTTGAGCAAATGAAAGAGAACTCTGAGGCGATCCTTTCCTTTATAGACCAGAATGTACTGGGCGATTACGAGCGTTTGAATGAGGTCAGCCAACAATACAATAATGATGCCTCTATGGTTAATGAACTGATGAACCAGCTTGATACTGCTGCTGAACATTTGAACATGACGGTATCCAGTATCGCTATTGCGGTTAATGAGGTAGCCGCGACAGTTAATGAAGGTGCTATTGGGGTTCAGGATATTGCCGAGAAGACGGCGGATATTGTGGAGAAGACTTTTCAGGAAGCGGCGATGGCAGATGAGAATACGGTAAGTGCCAAAGAATTGCTGGGTCTGGTCGAGAAGTTTAAGATGTAAGTTAAGGAAAAACGGCAGATCGGATGAATTATCCGGTCTGTCTTTTTTTCTGTCTTAGTTCAAAATAAACATAAAAAAACTTTAATCTTTAAAATTCGACAAAATACGATAATATATTCTATTTTTCTACGTTGCAATATTCATAATCATACTCATATTTCCGATATTAATTGTAATAAATGTAATTCGTTTTTTGAAATTGTAATTCGTTTGGGGCGAGTAGAGAACAAGGCGGAAGGACGTAGATTAATATGAAGATTCGAATGAAACTATCGGTTATGATGATTGCTATTACAGTCTTTTCAACTGCACTAATGGGAGGATTTACGTACAATAAGTCCACCAGCACCATTATGGATCTTACCGAATCTTCAATGAAGCAAATCAACACAGACAAAGCAGAAACGATCGAAGCAATGATTGATAAAGAAAAAAGGAATATGCAGTTGGTTGCCGGAGAGACAGAGATTACTGATCTGCTGCTCAAAGCTGGAAACGGCGGAATTCCAACAGGAGACAAGCTCCAGGCTGAAGTTGATACTAAGCTTCAAGGGCTGGTGAAGGATGCTGGCAACCTTGAGCATATGTTTGTTGTTGATATGAAAGGTATAGCCATTGCAGATAGTAACCTAAAGACGCAGGGAACAGATTTTAGTGACAGAAATTATACAAAGACTGTGATTAAGACTGGTGAGCCTGTAATCAGTGAGACACTGAAGTCCAAAGCCACAGGAGCTTTTGTACTGGCTTTCGTACATCCAGTAAAGAGTGATGGGAAGATGATCGGCTTCGTAGCTTCGGCTGTAAGTGCAGATAGTATCATAAAGTACTTAGCAAGTGCCAAGGTGATGAGCGCAGCCTCCTCGTATGCCTATCTGGTTGATGAGACCGGCGTAATATTATACCATCCGGATAAGACGAAGATCGGAACATCTGTAGAGAATGCACAGATTAAGGCTGTAGTTGAACGTATAAAAGGCGGTGAGAAACCGGCTGATAGCATCGTGGAATATGTTTTTAATGGTAAGGATAAAAAAGCAGCATATACAGTATTGCCCGAAACCAATTGGACGTTAGTCCTGACAGGGGATATCGGTGAAATCACGAAACCTGTGCATGATATGACCAACTTTATTCTGCTGATTGGTATAATCAGTCTCGTGCTTACCATATTTGTTGGTTTTGTCGTAGCGGGGAGGATTTCTTCACCCATTGTTAAGCTCACAGAACTGATTAATAAAACAGCAGATCTTGATCTGGAATATAATGAAAAATATGAGTATTTGGGCAAGAGTAAGGATGAGACGGGGACAATCGCCCGAGCCATGTTCAAGACCCGGGCGGTTCTGCGGGAAATGGCCGAAAGCTTAATCACGATTTCTACCAAGGTGTTGGATAATGCGGAAACGCTGGAGAAGCTGTCTAATTACGTAAGAGAAAATGCCCATGATAATTCGGCTACTACAGAGCAATTATCTGCAGGTATGGAAGAGACAGCGGCTTCGACCCAAGAGATGACCGCCGCAATTCATGAGATTGAGAACAACGTAAGAACGATCTCCGGCAGAGTTAAGGAAGGGGCCGAAGTTTCCGGCCAGATTACGGAACGCGCCTTGGCCTTACAGCATGATGCGAATGAATCTACGGAGAATGCCAAGCGGATCTATGAATCGGTGCGGATTGATATGGAAAAGGCGATTGAGCAATCCAATTCGATATCGGAAATCAATGTATTGGCCGATACGATTCTTTCGATTACGAGCCAGACCAATCTGCTGGCACTAAATGCAGCGATTGAGGCCGCCAGAGCGGGAGAAGCAGGCCGAGGGTTCGCAGTCGTTGCCGGAGAGATCCGCAAGTTAGCTGAGAAATCTTCGGAGACGGCAGCAGGAATACAAGGCGTCGTGAAGGGTGTATACAGCTCCGTTGAGCAAATGAAAGAGAACTCTGAGGCGATCCTTTCCTTTATAGACCAGAATGTACTGGGCGATTACGAGCGTTTGAATGAGGTCAGCCAGCAATACAATAATGATGCCTCTATGGTAAATGAGCTGATGAACCAGCTGGATACTGCTGCTGAACATTTGAACATGACGGTATCCAGTATCGCTATTGCGGTTAATGAGGTAGCCGCGACAGTTAATGAAGGTGCTATTGGGGTTCAGGATATTGCCGAGAAGACGGCGGATATTGTGGAGAAGACTTTCCAGGAAGCAGCGATGGCAGATGAGAATACGGTAAGTGCCAAAGAATTGCTGGGTCTGGTCGAGAAGTTTAAGATATAAAGCTCTAAATATAATGGACCCCACCGGTTGGTTGCCGGCGGGGTTCATTTGCGTGTGCTTGCATGCTATCTCATTCCTAAAAGGACGGCGAAGCCGGCTGTTCTTGTTTAAGGAAATAATGCCGGACCTCCTGCCAATTGTTCACCCGGTCATACCCGCTCACGCAGCCATTCGTATTTTGCCGTGAACGAGCTTGGGAATTCCAACGTTGCCGTAGTAATATAGATCTCATACTGCTGGCTCAAGCTTTGTATAACCTCCTGACTATCTTTCATCACCTCAAGATCGCGGAAGAAACTCGGGTCGCGCAGGTATTCAGTGAAATCCCGAATATTTTGAAAGTGCGAAGCAGAGGATAATGAATTTTATCGTGGGAATGGTCTGATATTATTCAGTTGTAAGCGTAAGCAAGTAGATGAAAGGGGAGAGCATTATTGAGCAGCAAGAGTAGAGTCGTATTAAGCGTGATGTTAGCATTCGGTCTGCTCGCCGGATGTGGAGACAAGGGAGGGAATTCAGAGCCGGCGGGGGCGTCATCTACACCTAAAGAAGAGAAAGTGACACTAACGTTCTGGAGAAACTCGGGAAATGATGCAGAGAACTCGGCCTACGATCAACTGGTAGCTTCATTTAATGAAAAACATCCAAATATTAAAGTTGAGATGAGTCCCATCCCTTATTCTGATTATGATACCAAGCTGCGTACATCGATCGCGTCGGGCAACCCGCCGGATATTATGGCGATTGATGGTCCGAATATGGCCTCCTATGCTCAAGCTGGTGCATTACAGCCGCTGACTGCTTATTTTAAAACAGACGGCAATCTGGAGGATATACCGGAATCAACTATTGCTACGTATACTTATCAGAACGAAATTTATATGGCGCCACTTACGGAATCCTCAATTGCTTTATTCTATAATAAAAAAATGTTCGAAGAAAAGGGAATTGCTCTTCCATCTAAAAACCCAGAGGAAGCTTGGACCTGGGATCAGGTATTGGATGCGGCCAAAAAGGTTAATGATCCAGCAAAAGGGATTTACGGAATAGATCCGGCGCAGGGCTTTGGCAATGCGGGTGGAACGGCGTACTTCAAATATCCGATTATCTGGCAGTTTGGCGGCGAGATTATGAGTCCGGACGGAACGACCTCCAAAGGCTATCTGGATAAGCCGGAGACCAAAAAAGCGTTGCAGTTCTTCTCTGACCTCTATAATAAAGACAAGGTATCGTCACTTGAGTATCCACCTGAACCGTTTCCTAACAGCAAACTGGCGATGACGATTGACGGTTCATGGTCGCTCTCGAATTATGCGGATAAATTTCCGAATTTTAAATTAGGAGAAGATTTCGACATTGCTCCTCTACCAAAAGAAGTACAACAGGCAGTAGCGAACGGTAGCTGGTCGTTGGCGATATCCTCCAAGAGTAAAAATGCTGAGGCTGCTTGGCAATTTGTGAACTGGGTAACCGGGCATGACGGTGCCTTAACCTATTGCACGATCACGAAGGATATTCCAGCCCGCTATTCCGTATCCAAGGAATTTCCGGAGCTGAACGAATATCCGAAGAATATCTTTGTAGTCCAAAACCAGAAATTCGGCAGACCGCGCCCAATCACACCAATCTTTCCGCAAATGTCGGAAGCCGTTAACAAAGTGTTCGAAGAAGTTACGATCAGCGGCCGCAACATTGATGCCTCTATTGCTGATGCCATCAAAAAAATAGACAAAGCCTATAAGGATCTGCCACAAAAATAAAAAAAAGCTCGCAATGCATTTCAAAAGAGGCGATTCCGGGATACCGGTCGTCTCTTTCTGAAAGATAAGAATGTATAGGTTTCACACGATAAATTATGTTTATTTTTCTCGAAGAAACGGGCACCGTCCATAAAAGGACGGCGAAGCCGTTTCTTCTTGAGTTTTTGGATCATACTGATAGGCAAGGAGCGCGAAAACATGTTGTACTCGTTACGCAGCAGATTGATGCTGGTTTTTTCAATTTTGTTGATTATTCCGATTACCGCTGTTGTCTTTATCCTGAGCAGGGAATCTGCCAAGCTGATCCAAGCGTCCACCCAGACCTCGACCCTGCAAACCATTGATCAGTATGCTTCCCATGTCAGTACGCTATTGACCCAAATCGAGGATACAGGCAATCAGATTCTGAGCAGCGATACTACGCAGGATTGGATCACGGCTGATCTGAATGATGAGAGTACAAAGGGCGAACAATTTTTGGCCAAGCAAAAGCTGCGGGAGTTTCTCTCTTCCTATGCCATTAATAATTCGAATGTGATCTCCATCTCAACCTTTGCGGAGGAAGAGGGAGGGCTCTGGACGCAGGATAAGAGTTACAGGAATAGTATCTGGTATAAGCAGTACAAGGAACAAGACGTTCGCTGGACGCAAGCACATAAGGACAAAGAACAGGCTGATGACAGCATGCGGGCGCGGGATATTAACAGCTTGGTGCTGCCTCTGGTGCAGCTGCAATCGTTAAAAAATGTAGGGGTGATCAAAGTTAACTATCCTTCAGAACTGCTCCGCGAGGATATTGACAAGATTAGCTTTGGCAAGAGTGGTAAGGCTTTTTTGCTGACTGATGATGGCCTCAGTGTGTTAAACCAGAACCTGTCTGGCTACGAAAATGTGCTTAACGAGGGGCTTTATATTCTTGAAAATAATAGGGATGGGCAGACCAGCGGAATTTTTCCGCTCCACCTGAAAGGTATGGATTATTTGTTCTTTTACCGTAAACTTCCAGCGCAAGACTGGTTGATTGTCGGTGAAGTGCCAGAGGCGGAATTGTATGCCACCATTACTCATATCAAAGAAACGCTGTTGTATGCCAGCTTTGTTCTACTTATCGTTGTTATTGTTGTTGCTTTATGGTTGTCTACCGATATTACGAAACCTCTGAGTACGATGGCGCGGGCGATGAGACATGTCAAACACGGACAATTTGAGCTAGCGTTGAAGAATATGCCAAAGGTTAGAGCTAGGAAGAGCGAAGTCGGATATGTGACTGGCGTGTTCGAACAGATGACCCATCGGCTGCAGTATTTGATCGAGACAGAGTTTGAGACCAATCTGCGGCGGAAGAATGCCGAATACAAGGCGCTCCTGCTGCAGATTAATCCGCATTTTTACAACAACACCCTGGAGATCATCAGCGGTCTTGCGGCGATGAAAAGAGAGGATCTGGTCATGGATGCAACAGAGGCCTTGGCAAAAATGATGCGATATTCTCTGAACCTGGATAGCGATCTGGTCAAAGTCAGCGAGGAGTTCAGTTATATCCATGATTACTTATTTATCTTGAAGCTGCGTCACGAGGATCATCTTGTTGTGAAGATTAACCAAGAGGCTGAAGCCGATGATCTGTTGATTGCGAAGTTCATTTTACAGCCGCTGGTCGAGAATGCCGTGAAGTATAGTCTGGAAAAAGGTGGTATCGCCGAGGTTACGCTTACGTCTTGCTTGTTTGAAGGTCGTCTGCACTTGAAGATTCAGGACAACGGTGTTGGAATGACGCAGGAGCTGATTCGTAATATCATTGCTGATACGGAGCTGAAGGACAGCGTGGGGATTCTAAACGATAAGGGAGACAGCATTGGACTGCGAAATGTGCTATCCCGATGTCTTTTGTATTATGATGAACAGTTTGAATTTGTGCTGGATTCGAAAATGGGGACGGGGACAACGATTTCGTTAATGCTGCCAATGATCAAGGGGTGAAATGATGTTCGAAATTATGCTGGTTGATGATGAAAAGGGCGTGCGCAATAGTATCAAAGCCAAGATTGACTGGGAGGCTGCCGGCTTTGCCATTGTATCGGAGGCTGCAAGCGGAAGTGAGGCACTGGAGCTGCTGGAACGAGGACCCTTGCCACAGGTGGTTATCTCCGACATCCGTATGCCGCAGATGGATGGTATTGAATTTATTAGAATATGCAAGCAGCGGTATCCGTTCCTGCGGACTGTTGTGTTGTCGGGGTACTCTGACTTTGATTATTTAAAAGCGGCTATTCAGCTCGGAGTGAAGGATTATTTGCTTAAGCCGGTAGCGCGCAGTGAACTGAATGAGCTGCTTGGCAAGCTTGGGGAAGATATTAAGGCGGAGCATGAGCATATTCGAGCCTCTCAGCTGGAATTACTGCGGAAGAATGAGCAGCTTAGGCTGCTGCAGGAGAATTTTTTGCTGCAAATGGTGAAGGATGAGTGGTACAGCGTAGCGGCTGTAAAAGAACGATTGCAGCAGCTCCAGCTGACTCCGCTTGCTGCGGATGATTTGGTGGTACAGTTTGTGGCCATGGAGATGAGAATCCCGGAAGGACGAATGACAGACCGGCAGGAACGCCGGGATCTGCTGAATTTGGCCTTTCAAATGTTATGCCGGGAGACTGCAGCCAAATGGAAAGGGCTGTACCCGTTCAGTGATGTGAGCAATTCCTCCATGATGTATTTTCTGATCATCGTGAAGAAGGGGGCGGAGCAACACAGCAAAGCTGAACGTTTCGTACAAGAGCTGAAGCGGAACATTAGCAGCTATCTGAAGCTGGAAAGTGTATCGGGGATAGGGGAGGAAATGAAGGGACTAAAGCGGCTAAAGAACGGTTATGCTTCCTGCATGCTGTCCTGGAGCCAAAGTACAGTCTATAAGAATGGCGATGGCGAGCGGGTGCGGGAGCTGACGCGAGCCTTCTCCCCGGAGGCAGAACGGAAGCTGGTGCAGGCGATTGAGAACCTGGACATGAATGCCTTCCGTAACCAGCTTGATGTAATTTTTACCAGTGAAAGAGATACACCGATGTTCGCTTTTACCTTCCTTGCACTGCGGATGCTGCTATTGTTCAGCTCCATTGCCAAAAAATTCGAATGGGGAGGCTCCTCACTGCAGAAATATTTGTGGAATTGCCAAATGACCATTTCCGACTATCAGTCTCGTGAAGGGGTGATGGGACAGATTGAGGAGCTGGCGCAGCTCGTGATGGAGGAAGTGAAGAAAACACGCTTTTCCAATGGTCAACATATGGTTGAGGCAGTCAGGAAATATGTGGAAGAGAATTTCAGCTATGAGCTGACGCTCTCTTCCCTTGCAGATATGTTTCATCTGAATGAGACCTACTTGTCTGGACTATTCAAGCAGCATGTGGGGATCACGTTCAGCGATTATGTCACTAGACTAAGAATTACGAAGGCGGAACAGCTCCTGCGGGAGAACGAACTCAAGCTGACCGATATCGCCATGCTCGTCGGTTATTCCAGCTCCAGCTATTTCAGTACCTCCTTCAAAAAATATTGCGGCAAAAGCCCGAAGGAGTACCGGGAGTGCTTTTTGAAGAAACAGGGGTAGTGGAGAAATTCTTTAAGAGTGAAATGGGATGCGGGCTCTAGACAAATTTGGATGGATAATAACAGAACCTCTGTCCGCCAATATTCCCTAAAAGTGTTCATTATGTGTTGAGTATGGCATTAACCTTAAAGGGGTCTCTCCTCAGATGATTAAACTTCTGAGTAGAGGCCCCTTTGCATGTTCTACTCTTTGGGATATAGGAATGGAGTGAAATTTTGGAACTGGAGAAGCGATAGCGTTCTCCTTTATTTTTGGATTTCTACCGCGAGAGGCGGTTCCAATCAGGAAATCCAAAGATACCAGAGATCGTAAGTCCAAAACTTTCACGCAATGGACGGCATCCCAGCCCCAACAGCCCCTGAAAACATCACAACTCCACACCCGATCATTTTGAAATGATTTCTCTTCTGTCTCAGCTACAATTAGCTCAACTAATCAATGAATAGGAGCATGCAGCATGAATGTCTCGGGAGAGAAGCAACAACACAAAGAGAGTATCCGGCTGGCGGATGAGGCGGTAGCAGCTGCAGCGAAGATTGTGGCACAGGATGATTATCGGCTGCAATATCACGTTATGCCGGAGGCCGGCTGGATGAATGATCCGAACGGACTGATTTATTTCAAAGGGGAATACCACCTATTCTATCAGCATCATCCTTACAGTGATAAGTGGGGGCCGATGCACTGGGGCCATGTGACAAGTAAAGATCTGCTGCACTGGAAGCATCTGCCCATCGCGTTGGCACCCACCGAGCCTTATGAGTTGGGGCAAAGCGGCGGTTACGGCTGCTGGTCCGGCAGTGCCATTGAACAGGATGGCGTATTGACCTTGATCTATACCGGTCATGTCGACGGCAGGCAGCCGATGGAAGTGCAGTGTGCGGCTACGAGCGTAGATGGGATTACTTTTGACAAGCATCCCGCTAATCCACTGATTGCCGTCTCCCCGGATGAAGGGAATACAGGTTTCCGTGATCCGAAGGTCTGGCGTCATGGGGAGCTGTGGTATATGGTGATCGGCTCCGGGAGAGAAGGCAAAGGCCAAGCGCTGCTCTACCGCTCAGCGGATCTGGAGGAATGGGCGTACATGGGAGTGGCAGCCGAAAGTGACGGCACCCATGGCGATATGTGGGAATGTCCCGATCTGTTCCCCCTTGGCGATAAGCATGTACTGGTGCTGTCGCCCATGAATATGGAGGGTGCGAAAAATTTATATATGGTCGGCGAAATGGATTATGAGAGCGGCAAATTCACACCGGAGCAAGAAGCAATGCTTGATCACGGACCTGACTTCTATGCGGCGCAGACACTACTGGACAATCAAGGTAGAAGGATCATGATCGCCTGGATGGATCACTGGGGAGCGGAGATGGCACGTGAGGATCGCGGCTGGTATGGCGCAATGACAGTTCCGCGTGAACTGGTTCTAATGCTGGATGGAAAGCTAGCCTCCCGGCCGGTGCCTGAGTTGGAGCTACTGCGGGAGGAAGGAATAATGGTTTCCGGTGTGACCCTCGCGGCAGGTGAAAGCGCTGTTTGGAGCTTGAAGAACGGTCAAGGCTGCGAATGGATCGTTGAGTTTGACCTTGAGGGCATACAAGCGAAGCTGCTTGAACTGAGCCTGCTGGTCTCAGAGGATGGCCAGGAAAGAACGGTTATCCGGTATTTGCCCAGTGAGCGCAAACTGCTTCTGGATTGTTGCACTTCTGGTGCTGGAGATACATCTATAAGCGCGGTTACCTTGCCGGAAACAAGCAGTACGTTGAAGCTGCAGGTGTTTGTCGATCGCTCGTCCATTGAGGTATTTGTAAATGACGGGCAATATGCATTAACGAGCCGGGTATATCCAACTGCCCTGAGGGGCGGATTAACGATGAAGGCTGAGGGCGGAAGCGTATCCCTGCAGTCGCTCCATATGTGGAATCTGAAATCAATCGGGAGTTAGTCAGGAGGCGCTATGAGTATAAATACAAGCAAGCTGGTGGGTCTGGTGATTCTGTTGCTCGTGGTTTCCGGCTGTGAGAAGGGCACTAAAGTAAATAATTCTCAAGCTGTAACGACGGCGTATGAATATTCTTCGATCCCTGACTATTATACGGAGCTATATCGTCCGCAGTATCATCTGTCCCCGGAGAGCGGGAATATGAGCGACCCGAATGGGATGGTCTATTTTGCAGGAGAGTATCACCAGTTCTACCAGAACAGCGGGCAATGGGGGCATGCGGTCAGCACGGACTTGATTCATTGGAAGCATCTTCCAGTGGCGCTTTTGCGCGATTCACTTGGCGAGATATGGTCGGGCAGCGTGGTCGTTGACTGGAAGGATTCGAGTGGTTTTTTCGGCGGCAAGCCAGGACTGGTGGCAATCTTCACCCATTTTAAGGGAGGAACGCAGTCGCAAAGTCTGGCCTACAGCTCCGATAAGGGACGTACTTGGACCAAATATGAAGGGAATCCCGTTATACCCAATCCTGGACTTAAGGATTTCAGGGACCCTAAGGTTCTCTGGCATGGGCCGTCAAAATCATGGATTATGGTCGTCTCCGTGGATAACAAGGTAAGGTTCTATACCTCCCAAGATCTGAAAAAATGGGAAATGACTAGCGAATTCGGTGCTGATCAGGGCTCGCATGCCGCCGTATGGGAATGCCCAGATCTGTTCGAGCTCCCTGTCGAGGGAAGCCGTGAAACAAAGTGGGTACTGGCACTGAGCATTGGCAATAACGCTGTAACCAAGGGCTCAACGGCCCAATACTTTATAGGCAGCTTCGACGGCAAGACTTTTAAGAATGACAATGAGGCCTCAAAGATTCTTTGGACCGATTACGGAAAAGATTTCTATGCCGCGGTATCCTATTCGGATATTCCGCAGGCGGACGGACGCCGGATATATGTCGGCTGGATGTCCAATTGGCGTTATCCGTTCACCATGCCAACCGATCCATGGAAAGGCAATATGTCGCTGCCGCGTGAATTGAAGCTGAGGGACATCCCCGGAGAAGGATTGCGTCTTGTGCAGCAACCTGTTGAAGAGCTGGAGACGTTGCGGGGCAAACCGGTGGAGCTGGGGACGCAGCAGTTGGAACAGGGAAAGAATCCCCTATCGGAAGTGCGCGGCACCTCCTACGAGCTGGATGCCGAATTCACCGTGCAAGTAGAAGCGGAATTCGGTTTCAAGCTAAGAAAAGGTGGAGAGCAAGAGACTGTTGTCTCTTATAACAGTGTAACTTCAACATTAACAGTTGATCGCACGAAATCAGGCGACAGCTCCTTTGAGGCCGGATTTGCCGAAGCTGTCCAAGCGCCGCTGAGAGCGGTGAATGGAAAGATCAAGCTGCGTATCTTTGTGGATGAATCGACACTTGAAGTGTTTGGGGCTGACGGGGAGACAGTGCTTTCCAGCATTCTGTTCCCGGATGCGACCAGCAATGGGCTGGAATTGTTTCTCGGCCACGGGGAGGTCACTTTGGATCAGGCCGTTTGTTATCCGCTCGCCGGCGTTTGGCGGGATGAAGCGCTAGAGGGTACGGAACCGCTGCGCATCCTGCTCAATAAATCCAGCATAGATGTACCGCTAGGAGAGAGTGTTACGGCGATAGCGGCGGTAATTCCGCTTACGGCTCCGCAGGAGCTCACTTGGGTATCAAGTGACGAGACGGTCGCGAAGGTGCAGAGTGCTGGTGGAACAACGGCTCTCGTGAAGGGTCTGGGGGAGGGGCAAACAGAGATTAAAGCCCTAACTCCAGGCGGCAAAGTTAAAGCAGTGATGACCGTTTTTGTGTACAACCCAGATTGAAATGGAGATGAGAAGATCATGGCAAGTGTCACGGTGGCAGCCAAAACTGCTCCAGCGAGAAAGCCGCACCGTTATTTAAAAGGCGAGGAAAGGACGGCCTGGTGGTTTGTATTTCCTTCCCTGGCTTTACTGTTAGTGTTTGTGTTCTATCCTATGCTTCAGGCGTTTGTAATTAGCTTTCAGAACTATAATCTGGTTGGTTCTACTCGGAGCTTTGTGGGCCTTGATAACTATAAAACGCTGGTTACCGACAGGGAGTTCTTGAGCAGCCTGCGGCATTCGTTTTATTTTGCTATCATCGTGATTCCGATTCAGACCTGTATCTCTTTAGGCATGGCTCTGTTAATTCAGAAAAAGATCGTGCTGACCGGCCTGTTCCGCACACTGTATTTCATACCGGTCGTCATTTCGACGGCAGTGGCAGCGACTGTTTTCAAGCTGATTTATAACAAGGAATTTGGGATTCTGAATAATTTTCTCGAGCTGCTGCATCTGCCGACTACGAATTTCCTGTCCAACCCGGATACGGCAATGAACGGTGTCATTATGCTTGGGATTTGGAAAGCCGCTGGCTTCTTTATGATTATCTTTCTAGCCGGGCTGAACAACATCCCACAGGATTTGTATGAGGCTGCCAGAGTGGATGGCGCTACGAAAGTACAGCAATTCTTCCGCATTACCCTTCCCTTGCTTAACCGTACAACAGCGTTTGTAGTCATCATGACCACGATCGATGCCATTAAACTTTCCGGGCTAGTCTTTGTTCTAACTGCCGGCGGACCTAACGGTGCTACCGAAACCGCTGTCTATTATATTTATAAAATGGCCTTTCAGCAAATGCAGATGGGCTATGGCACCGCAGCCGCCTTTATATTATTTGCCATTGTACTGGCGATCTCGCTGGTGCAGATGAGATTGTTCAAAAACGCAGAATATTAGGAGGGATACCGATGAATCGCTTGGCAAGCCTAGCCAAATATACAATTATGATCGTATTGGCCGTCATTTCAATTATACCGATCCTCTGGATGATTTCGGGTTCTCTGCGCTCCTATGAGGAGCTGTTCAAGTACGCCTCCAGCTTCAATATTCACTTATTCGTGCCTGTCCAGCCGACGCTGGATAACTTTAAAGAGGTCATATTCAATGAGCGGAATCCCTTTCTCCGTTATATAGGAAATACGCTGTTTGTAGCGACTATCGTTACAGTGATGGTGCTGCTCATTAATTCCATGTCAGCCTTTGCCTTCGCCAAGCTCCGCTTTCGGGGAAAAGGGCTCATCTTTGCACTGTTTATGTCGGCCATGATTATCCCTGGCGAAGTAACTCTGGTGCCGAACTATCTGTTGATGAACTATTTTGGATGGTTGGATTCCTACCGGGCGTTAATTGTTCCGTCTATGCTATCGGTGTTCGGGATCTTTCTGCTGCGGCAATTTTTTGCGGAAATTCCAGATGAGATTCTTGAAGCGGCGAAGATCGACGGGGCGACCATGGCCCGTACCTTTTCCAGTATTGTGCTGCCTGCAGCCATTCCTCCGATGATCACACTTGGACTAATGACCTTTCTCGGAAACTGGGATTCCTACCTGTGGCCGCTAATTGTAATCAATGATGACAAAAAACAGATGATCCAGGTTGCTATTGCCGCCTTCTCCTCAGTAGAGGGAACAGATTGGTCGAAAATTCTGGCGGCGAGTACTATTTCTACAGTGCCGATTCTAATTCTCTTTCTGTTTTTGCAGCGTTATTACATTCAGGGAATTACGATGTCCGGGGTAAAAGGGTAACAGAAAGGAGCAACAAGCTATGAAATACGATGTTGTGGCGCTTGGTGAGCTACTGATTGATTTTACTCCAGCCGGAGTGTCACCAGCGGGCAATCCGCTATTTGAACGGAATGCAGGCGGAGCAACGGTAAATGTGCTGGCCGCATTGTCGAGACTGGGCAAGAAGACGGCTTTTATCGGGAAGGTCGGAGAAGATCCTTTCGGGCATTATCTACGAGCAGCACTGATTGCTGAAAGAATCGACGATAGCGGCCTGATCCACACGAAGGCAGCGCATACGACGATGGCGTTTGTACATTTGGATGAACATGGCGAAAGATCGTTTCATTTCTGCCGCCAGCCTGGAGCGGATATCGCCCTGGCATACGATGAGGTTGATCAAGAGCTGCTATGTAATACAAGGCTGTTTCATTTCGGGTCAATCTCGATGACCTCTGAGCCTGCTTACAGCGCAACGGTTCAGGCTGTTCGCTTCGCCAAGTCGCAGGGTGCGCTCATCACCTACGATCCCAACTGGCGGCCTGCGTTATGGAAGGATGATGCGCATAGCAGGAAGACCATGGAGGAAGGATTACGGCTGGCGGATGTCGTCAAAGTATCGCAGGAGGAGTTATTCTTCCTAACAGGGAGCCAACTTTTGCCGGAAGGAGTAACACAACTCCTTCAGAGCTTCTCCCTAAATCTTGTGCTCGTCACACTCGGGGCGGAGGGAACCTATTACAGCACGTTAAGGTTGTCAGGCCAAGTGAATTCTTACCCCGTATCTGCTATAGATACTACAGGGGCAGGTGACGGATTCATGGGCGCTTTTATGTACCAGCTACTGGAGATGGACAAGCCTGTTACGGAATGGGAACAAGCCGAGCTGGAAAATGCAGTGGCGTTCGCGAATGCCGCGGGAGCTTTAGCTGCAACACGTAAAGGGGCAATATCCTCCTTGGCTACGCTGGAAAGGATTGAGAAACTGCAAAGCATGTCAGAAGACAAGCACATACATTAATTGGATGAAAATTTCACTAAAAACCCTATGTACAGCACAGCAATCGACATATAGATTATCCGGGTCATTGGAGTTTATATCTTGGGCATGCAATTAGGATCGGGTATCGCAGGTATCTGACTATCCATAGCTATCGATCTTGCGCTGCGGGCTATATTTCTGTACTGCCGTTTCAGAAGAAGCATCATTCATTTAGTCCTTAATAACTTCTTCACAAGATGCAAATGAGTTCTTCATATCAATGCTTTATATTGTAACTATAAGGAAGCGAGCACAATGTTCGTTTTCTCAAGAGGTAGAAGTTAAATGCGAAAGGATTGAACAGCTATGATGTCGGGTTATGGTAACGGTATGGGCGGGTTCGGTATGTTGTTTAATCTCCTTATTATTATCGGGGTGGTGTACGTGGTAATTAGATTAGTTAAAGGGGAGGGGATTGTTCGGACAAGTGATACAATTCCTGAGAAGATACTTGCAGAGCGTTATGCGACAGGTGAAATAACCGACGAAGAATATATACAAATGAAAAAGATTTTACGTGACTGATAGAAGAGGTTAACTTTGGGTGGATCAGATTGGAATTCGAAGAAAAATCAGGTGAGCGACCATAGGATGATTCACTTTGTCCGCGGCTTCCGCAAGCAGACACTCAGATGCACGGATGGTCATTCCTTTGATCATGTTGACTTTGCGTAGCCCATGAGCGGCGGACTCCTGGGTATAAGAGCCGGAAGGAACTGATTTCGCCCAGGAGAACGGTAGCCTCGCTCCTTTTGATCCATGCGCTCAATGCAGAGACACAGGACGATAACTAACGTAATTCAGGAAAATACCCTATAAAATAAGAGGCTGTTCTCTTGGTTTAAAGCATTCGCCGGAGGAACAGCTTTATTTGCTGCGAGAAATCAAAAAGGCATTCACGAGCTTCTCGAAACCAAGCTGCGGATAATACTCCATCGCTGATGGCGCTGCTAATAGCAGTAGCATCGCTTCCTCACCCAAATGCCCCCGTAGCACATTTATCAGCTCCTTGCCAATTCCTTGCTTCTGATATTCACTACGCACGGCCAGATCCGATAAATAACTACAAAAGACGTAATCGGTAATTGCCCGGGCAATACCCACCGGCTGCTCTCCATCCCATGCGGAGACCAATATATCAGCGTTCTCTATCATTCTCTGCAGACGATCCAAGTCCATAACTGGACGATTGATCCCGGAACTGGTGAATACAGCTGCTAGTTCGGCCGCTGTAAGCGGGGCGTTGATTTTGTAGGTGATTGTCATGAGTACACTCCCTAGGAAAGTTTACCAGCCTATGTTTCGAGAAAAACGGCTCTGGAGTCTCGCTATAAAAAAGTATAGGTGTGGTTTTGCTCATTATGAAGAAAAAGAGGCTCAATAAAAAGAGCCACTTTAGGGATATTTAATAGGTCCAAAGATACGTTTATTGAGATTTATAGCGAGATTGGAGAGATAAAACTAAGTGCTTCCTCTAAAGTCACCAGACTTTCACTTTGCTGCCGCATATCCTTCAGTCGTACTTTGCCCAGGAGCATTTCATCCTCACCAATCAGAATGACAAACGGTATTCCTTTGGCTGAGGCGGTGGCGAGGGACTTTTTCAATTTTCGTTTACCGGTGGCTACCGTTGTTCGAATCTTGCCTGCACGCAGTTTGGTGGCCGTAATCAACGCTTGCGAGAGCGTGTCTCCACCAATCGGAATAATCATCACGGCAGCAGCGGGTGCTTCTATGGGACGTTCACTGAGCAGCGCCATCATCGACTCCATACCAAAAGAAAGCCCGACTGCCGGATAATCGATATCCTCCCGACCCACCAGTTGCCCAATGATGGAGTCATATCTTCCCCCGCCCCCAGGCTTGAAGTAAAGGAGCCAGAAGCATCAAAGATTTCATAGACCGTACCTGTATAGAAGGAAAGGCCGCGGGAAAGAAAGGGATCGAAGATACAGGTCGCTTTGAGACCCATATTCTGGATTAACTTCTGCAGGGCAAGCACCTCTAAAGCTCCCGGTTGTTCGGCTAAGTCATATTGCGCACACAATTGCTCAAAGCCAGGATTGTCCATTTCGATTAGTGTTAAAAGAGCATTGGTGGTTGTTGAATCTATCCCTTTGCGGACAAGTTCATTAATGACCCCGTCGCTGCCGATTTTTTTAAGCTTATCTAAGGTCAGCATTACGGATAGTTTATCTGTTGCAGCTACACCAAGGGATTGGAGGATTTCGCCCAGAAAACGTCGATTGTTCCACTTTATTAGAATTGGGAGATCCAGTTTGGCAAAAACATCAGTTGCCAGCAGCATCAGCTCCGCTTCCGCCTCCGGTCCGGCTATTCCGACAACATCGGCATCACATTGCAGAAATTCGCGCAGCCTTCCGCGCTTCACCGGTCCATCACGGAATACCTTTCCGATCTCATAGCGCTTATAGGGGAGTTCAATTCCCGGGTTTAAGGCAATCACCTTGGCAAAAGGTATGGTCAAGTCATAGCGAAGTCCAAGTCTGCGGCCACGTTGATCTGTCAACTGGTACATCTCCTGCAGAATTTCGTCTCCACCGGCATACTTCGAAGTCAACAGTTCCAGCTCATTCAGTAGCGTAGTATCCATCGCTTCAAAATCATAAAGCGTAAATGTCTCCTGTAAAGTGGTTTGGATTTGTTGTCTAATGGCTTGTTCCTTACCGAAATAATCGTAGGTTCCTTTAACATTTTGCATCTTTAACAGCTCCCTCTCTTAGTAACTTTCCGAAATTAAAAAACGCGCTGGACCCTTTGGTCCTGCGCGCTTTAATATGCGGCAGGTGGGACAACGCGTAAAGCGTTAGCCCACCCTGAGAATTACAGGAGTGCTAACGCTGCTTGTGATGATGGAGTTGATTCAGTATGATTAATATTGTATTCATCGGAATCAAATCCTCTCTCTTACTAGATTACTGCCGATTATAGCGGATCGTAAGAAGTCATGCAAGTAAGGATTCTAGATTCACTATTGAGATAGATAAAGGGAGCCTGAAGACCATGAACCAACCGCAAATTATTGCTGAGACTGAAGCCTATGCTAAAGAACAGCTTGGACAGGATACTACTGGTCACGACTGGTGGCATACGGACCGGGTTCGTAATACTGCTTGTGCTATTGCAGAGATAGAGGGGGCAGATGCATTTATCTGTAACTTGGCGGCCTTACTGCATGATGTTGCAGATGAGAAGCTCAATACGTCCAAGGAAGCTGGACTGCAAAAGGTACAAACATTCCTCACAGGTCAACTTACGGATAAGGGGATTATCGACCAAGTGATGCATATCATCGAAACCATGTCCTACAGTGGTGGCGGGGGTGCACCGATGACTTCTATTGAAGGGCAAGTGGTACAGGACGCCGATCGGCTGGATGCGCTCGGAGCGATTGGTATTGCTAGAACCTTTGTTTTTTCGGGAGCCAAGGGGCGTCCGATGTATGACCCGGAGCTTGCTCCACGGGAGGAATCCTTGCAGAAGGAATATCGAGATTATTCGAAGGGCAGCGCCATTAATCATTTTTATGAGAAGATGCTGAAATTGAAATTCCTGATGAATACAGCCTATGGACGTAAGTTGGCGGAAGAACGGCATGATTTTATGTTGATTTTTCTCGAACAGTTCTATAAGGAATGGAATCAAGGGAGCCATTAACTGTTATAATAATATCATGCACATGATCGAAGGAACGCGGAGCTTCCGCTTTAACCAAGAACGATAAGCATAGAAGAGGTTGAGATATGAGCGAATTACAGTTTAAAGATTATGAATTGAATGAGGAAATTATCAAAGCGTTGGATGTTCTGAAATATGAAACTCCGACAGAGGTTCAGCGCAAGGTGATCCCTGTAGCCTTGCGGCAACAGGATCTAATTGTGAAGTCGCAAACCGGTAGTGGCAAGACCGCCGCGTTCGGCATTCCAGTGTGTGAATTGGTGGATTGGGCGGAGAATAAGCCGCAGGCCTTAATCCTCACTCCGACACGGGAGCTTGCCGCACAAGTGAAAGAGGACATTACCAATATCGGACGCTTCAAACGGATTAAGGCGGTTGCCCTGTTCGGCAAACAGCCTTTTGCTCCACAGAAAGCCGAAATGACGCAAAAAACGCATGTTGTCGTGGGTACACCCGGACGTGTATTTGATCATATTGAAAGAGGCTCACTGCCATTAAACCGGATTAAATATCTGGTTATTGATGAAGCCGACGAAATGCTGAACATGGGCTTTATCGAGCAGGTAGAGAAAATCATCAAGCTGCTGCCTAAGGATCGCGTAACGATGCTGTTCTCCGCCACCCTGCCGGAGGTCGTGAAGAACCTATGCCGCAAATATATGAGCGAGCCTGTGGATATTGAGATTGAGGCGAGTGGAATTACCACTGCAACCATTGAACATGCTTTGATTGAAGTGGTACAAGCTGCCAAATTCTCACTGCTGAGTGATATCATCACTGTGGAGAATCCGGATAGCTGCATTATCTTTTGCCGGACGCAAGATCAGGTGGATGCGTTGTTCAGAGGGCTGGCTGATCTGGAATATCCTTGTGACAAAATCCACGGGGGCATGATGCAGGATGAGCGCTTTGAGGTCATGAATGCTTTCAAAAGAGGGCAGTTCCGTTATCTGATCGCCACCGACGTAGCTGCTCGAGGCATCGATATTGAGAATATCACCCATGTTATTAATTATGATATTCCGCTGGAAAAAGAAAGCTATGTGCATCGTACCGGCAGAACCGCACGTGCGGGTAAGACCGGCAAAGCGATTACTTTTGCTACGCCAAATGAGCACAAATGGGTTAGAGAAATCGAAAGCTTTATCGGCTTCAGTCTGCCGATTATGAAAGCACCATCCGATACTGCCGTAGCTTTTGCGAAGGATGCCTTCGAACAGAAGATCAACAAGAAGCCTGTCCAGAAGAAGAACAAAAGCGAGGATCTGAACGAAGCGATCATGAAGCTGTACTTCAATGGCGGTAAGAAAAAGAAGCTCAGAGCGGTCGATTTTGTCGGCACACTGGCTAAGCTTGAAGGAATGACTGTGGACGACATCGGCATTATCACGATTCAGGATAACGTGTCTTATGTGGACATCCTAAATGGCAAAGGCCAACTGGTGCTGCAAGCGATGAAAGATACCACCGTGAAGGGCAAATTGCTGAAAGTGCATATTGCGAATAAATAGGATATTTTACGGTTTATGAAGAAAAGCTATCGCAACGTCCAATGGACGATCCGATAGCTTTTTTTGAAATATAAGAATTTATATGCGCTTCACGCAATAGCTTATCCTTATATTTCTCGAAGAAACGGGTGCCGTCCCTAAGAGGACGGCACCCGTTTCATCTTGTTGCAACTGAAATTATCCGAACAAAGCTGCTTCTCCGTAAGCTCTCATCTCCATTAACTCTGCGTGGCGGCTGCCATTAGTGGATTCTATCACAACCTTGAGACAGTCAGTCTGGATGGGCTGAGGTAACTTATGCACACATTTACGTTTATGGTTATCGGTGCCTCTGAGGATTACGTTCCATTCTCCATCTGCTGAGCGGGCTTCAACTCTATAATTGCGCACCAGCTCTGGGATAACAGCGAATGGGGTGCGGTGATGATGCAGATTCACAAGATCCTCATTAACATCATCATTGAAGGTCAGATGAATTTCAGCCAAGGTTTGCTCCTGCTCCCACTGGAGTTGTAGCCATTCTGGCACTCCATCTGCCATAGGCTGCGACAGCCAGGCTTGCGGACCGCCGAACGGCCGGTGATATCCGTTAATAACATTATGGGCCGCGAACGCAGCGGTTGCCGAGTGAAGCCGGCAGCAGAAGGGCTGGCGGGCTTTATTCTGCATCTTCCAGAGGACCACCAGCTGATCCGTTGAGTGATCCTCAAGATCTTTGGAGACATGGGCTTGGTCATTCTTGAAGAAGATAAGCACACCGTTCAGCGGCTCCTCAGAATGATAGAGGTTCACAGCAGCGTTGGCTCTGATGATCATAAAAGCATTTTGCGGCTCCAGCGGATGCCATTCCAGATCGAAGGATACCCACTGCTGCTGGCCTGCTTCTGCACGGGTTGTTGCAGCGGCTATCTGCGTATGGGGTACATAGTTTTCCTTGCGTCCGGTATCCCACAGCTCAACGGTGATTTCAGTCTGTTGCATGATATCCAGCAGCAGCTGGAATCCGGATAAACATGGATCAATAGGCAGCAGGAGAGCGGCATCCTGAATCAAAGGGAAGTTTGACCCCGGATGGTTGATTTCGATGGCTGACAGTGTGCTGGAGGCTGTTACCGCAGCTGTGCGAGCCAAATCCAGCTCATCGCTGTTTCGCAGTCCGATAATGGAAGCATCCTGTCTTAGCAGGGTTTGTCTTAATTCAGCAAGATGGTGGTAATGAAGCTGGCGCGGAGATATGCCCTTACTGGCACTTAGTGCGGCACCGGTTCCGGCCGCTTCGCCAATCACTGCGCAGGTCGCCATTACGCGCGTTGTCCCAAAGGCGACGTGTGAGGCACTAATATCCCGTCCGGCCATCAGCAGGTTGTTTACATTCGCAGAATACAGGGAACGGAACGGGACGTGATACACTCCATCGGCGTGCATATGCTTGGAGCCGCTGGCTTCAGCATACATACCCTGTGGCGGATGCAAATCGATCGACCAGCCCCCGAAGGCTACCGCATCTGCGAAATCACGCTGCTCGATGATATCATTCTGATTCAGCACGTAGTCGCCGGTGAAACGTCGATATTCCCGTTTGCCTGGCTGGGAGCCCACCCATTCCAAGGTCATATTGTCCGCCGCAAACTTGCCGGAATTTTTGATATAATCCCAGATCCCGTAGATAACGGACCATAGCTCATCACGGATCAGCTCGTTATCGTGCACGGCATCATGCTCACCCCCCCATTCAATCCACCAGTAATGGCAGCCGGAGTCACCGCTTTTGATGACACGGCGGATGGGGATGGAGGTGTCGGCGATATTTTTGGCAAAGGAAGGGGGAACGAAGCGTACAGGCATTCCGGCATCCTTGGTATAGAACAGGATGGTACTGCCGAGCGTAATGTTGTCCGCTAGCTCCGGGGCCCATTCTTCGCCGTACTCACTGCGGGATTCCCGCCCTAAGGCAAATTGGGCTCCGGCCAGAAATCCGATTAAGCCATCGCCCGTGCAGTCGAGGTAGATGCTGCTCGCGAAGCGAATTCTTCGCTCCGAGCCCATCATCCAGCCGGTCACTGAAATAATCCTCCGATCTGTCTCGTTCCCCTCTGCTTCAACCTCATGCACATCCGTATTAAGGTATAACGTAATGTTGGATTCGGCTTTAATAGCCTCAAGTACAACCAGATCCCAGAGATAGGGATTTCCTTCAGGATTGCGGTACTGATTCTCCACGAACAATTCGCCCATAATCCCGGTTTCTCGGGCATAACGGTTGGTTCCGTGTGCCGTTGCGCCGCAGACCCAGACACGAACCTCACTGCTAGAATTACCGCCTAATACCGGGCGGTTCTGCACGAGTGCCACCTGTTGCCCTAGTCTTGCCGCAGCAATCGCTGCACAGACTCCCGCCAAGCCACCGCCGATAACGGTGATGTCTTTTTGCACAAGCTCCTGTTTCATGATTTCGCACCTCTTTGTATAGGATTGGATTAGCATATCTATAATTTCATATTGACGTTGTTCATTTACTTTTAAAATGCACTAATATATCATTATCCATATACTTTATTTCAGAAGGAGAAATTTATGGAGCTCTTGAACCATATCTACTGGAAGCAGAAGGGGCAGTTCGCGCTCCCTAGTGATTGTTATCATTCGTGGGTAGCTTTTGCCGTAGAGGAGGGTGTCTTCAAGTATGAGATTGGACAGCATAGCGGAAGTGCGGGCTTTGGGGATCTCGTGGTCTGCCCTCCCGGAGTCACCTTTCACAGAGAAACAGTTACGCCGCTAACCTTTCATTATATTCAGTTCAACTGTAATGAGGAGGAGACACTAAGAATGGTGCTCTCGGCAGGCAAGTTTCATATCAACGATACGAAACGTCTTAGCTCCAACTATGCCTATTTACGCCAATCCAATGAGGACAGCGCCCCGCTCGTTCAGGACTGGAAGACACATCTCGTCGCGGATCTTTGGCTGCTGCATCAATTGGAAAGCAGGCTGGAGGTTGTAAGAGAGCGGAAATTTACCGAGGATGCCCTGATGGCGGAGGCTGCAGCACTGCTGGAGCAGCATGCCGGAACGTCGCTAAGTCTGCAGGACATCGCCCGTAGTCTGGCTTTAAGCCCTGTACAGCTGACCCGCCGTTTTCAGGAAGCTTTTCAGGAGACGCCTTCCCAGTATTTAAAGTCGATTCGCTTAAAGAGAGCCAAGAATCTGCTCCAGGAAAGTGAACTGAACCTGACTCAGATTGCTGAAAGATGCGGCTATGAGAACGGGTTCTATCTCAGCAGGGTGTTCTCAAAGACGTTGGGAATAAGCCCTGCGGAATATAGAAAACGGCACCGTGTTTAGTGGCATGGATAGAACAAATCTGTGTAGGCCAAGCTTGTTCTGCGGCGTAAGATGCAACAAAACAATGCAATTTCAGGTAATTTCGGCTGGGTTGCTGGAGCTGATGATATAATTGGGGCACTAACGAGTGGGGAGAGCTGACTTAGAATGAAGAAGCCGGACTGGAAAACCTTTTTACCGCAAAAGCTGAGATACCGGCTGTTCGGAGCCTTCCTTATTCTCATTCTGCTGCCCTTCAGTGTGCTCAATGTCTATAATTACAGGCAGATCGAATCTCTGGTCGAGGAAAAAATCAGCCAGCAGAGTCACGAGCAGCTGGTGCAGATGTACGGAACGCTGGAGGATCAGATGAGCATTGCCTTTAAGACACTGATCTTTCTGGAGCAGGATTCGGTGGTCCGCAATGTATTGACTTCACCCCTAAGTCGGACTACTTTGGAGAACAAGTCGTTGATCGAAGAGAAATTTAAAATGCTTAATAATAGCTTTTTTCTATATAATCCGTCCGTGTATTTTACATTGATGGACTTCCATGAGAGCGTATACACTTCTTATCTGCCCAAAAAAGCTTTGGCGTATGCTCCTTACAGGGAACGGTTTCGCCAGCATCTTAGCAATGATGAGCTATTTTACCAGTGGGACTCCAGAGACGAGAACAATGTGCTGCGTGAGGTTTCCGCAAGCCCCTATCTGCTGTCGCTCTACGCTTATATGAAAGATAGCAGTGGCAAGCCATATGGTCTGGCTAGAATCAGTATCGACTATTCCTTTTGGTTCCAGTCGGTTCTGAAGGCCTCAATGAGTAACCAAGAATATTTTCTGATGACAGGCAAGGGTGAAACGGTAGCCCGTTCTTCCAAGGATGCGGCTCTTTCTCTGGAAATCACCCGGGAAATTGCCCAGAACCCTACCCAGGCTTATCTGACTGACGAGGGATCGGGCACGCTGGTCAATTACGTATATATTGAATCCTTGGACTGGTATATGGTAAACCGTATTCCGCTTACTGTACTTTTTGATGAAATTTCGGGACTTAAGCAGCGCTATTTTCTGACTTTTTTTGGCTTCACTGCTGCGTTTGTACTGATGGCTTTTATGATCTCGGCCACCTTTACACGTCCCTTGTCCCATTTGCAGAACAAGATGAAGGATGTCGTCCGCAAAAATCTGAAGATTCGTATTCCCGAAGGGAGAAGCCGCGGTGAAGTCCTAGAGCTGACCCGGACCTTTAATACAATGCTCGATGATACGAATAAGCTGATCGGGCAATTAAAAGCTGAGGAAAGGCAAAAGGAGGCTGTCCACTTCCACATGCTGCTGGCCCAGATGAATCCGCACTTTCTGCTGAATACGTTAAATACGATGAAATGGAGTGCCATTCGCAGTGGGAATGAAGAGATTTCCGAGATGTGCGTCTCCCTAGGCAAGCTGCTGGAGGTCAGCCTGAATGCACAGGTGGAGTTGGTATATTTGAAAGACGAGATTGAGCTGGTGCAGGCTTATCTGCATATTCAGCGTATTCGTTATCGTGACAGCTTCGAAGTAACTTGTGAGTTTGCTGATGAACTGGAGTATGCGTTAGTGCCGAAGCTCAGTCTACAGCCACTGGTCGAGAATGCGATCCGCCATGGTGTCGGGCAGCTTACGGAGCGGGGGATGATTCGTATCCGGATCTATAAGAATGATAATGGGCAGCTTACACTTGAAGTAGAGGATAACGGGATTGGGATGGAAGAGTCGCGACGGATACAGCTCACACGCAGCAGACCGGGGATTGGGCTGTCCAATCTCAAGGAACGTCTGCGCTTGCTGTTCAAGGGGCAAAGCGAGCTTACGATCATCAGCCTTACACCGGGTACATTGATCCGGTTCAGTATTCCCTTTTTATTATCAACGCCCTATAAGCAGGGACAGCTAACGGAAGATTAAGGGGGGCAGGCCATGTGGAGCGTACTGCTAGTGGAGGATGAAGTATTCGTAAGAGAGTCGGTGAGGGAGATCATTTCCTGGGAGGAGTTGGGCTTCACCGTGATCGGTGAGTCCGGCAATGGTACGGAAGCACTGGAAATGATCACAAGGCTCTCTCCAGATCTGGTGCTTGCAGACATAGTGATGCCTGGGATGAACGGTATCGAGCTGCTGAAGCAAACCAGGCAAGCAGGAATGAATACCAAATTTATTATGCTGACCTGTATGAGCGAGTTCGAATATGTCCGTCAAGCGATGGAATATGGAGCCTCCAATTATATTCTGAAGCTGTCGATGAGCGTGAATTCATTGCGGGATACGCTGCGCAAGGTCAGCTCTGAGCTGGATGCTAGCGCCCAGCCAGTCGTGAATTCGGTGACAGAGGAGATTGTACCGGCTGATGATGAGGTTGCGGCTGTCTCAACTTCCGGTTTTCAATCCCTGCTGGAGCCTGTGGGTGAGCCAGTCGTTACCCATCCTGAGATTAATAAAATCATCGAATACATCGGCCAGCATTACGACCAGGATATAACCGTCAAATTCATGTCCCGCTATGTGATGATGGGGGAGAATTATGTGAGTGCGCTCTTCAAAAAGAAAACAGGGCATACCTTAATCCATTATTTGCATGGTGTGCGAATGGAGAGGGCGGCGAAGTATTTGCGGGAAACAGATTTGCCGGTCCACGAGATTGGACATAGAGTTGGCTTTGCCAATGATAATTATTTTATCAAAATATTTAAGCGCTGGACGGGCTGCACACCGAGTCAGTATCGCCACCGGCCTTAGTAGAGTAGAAGAAATATGTGTATCTGAACATCGTCCTGCGAGCAGCAAATTCCGTATATTTGTTCACTAAGGAAGGTGGATTTGTTGCTTAAAATGCATGCGGTGTCCCTGCTACGATGTAAGGGAAGTACAATCCACTTCAAATCAGGGAGGTCGCAGGAGCTATGAGAAATAAAAAATGGTTGACCGTACTAACAGTGTGTGTGTTGATGCTCGGTGTGCTAGGCGGATGCGGAGGCAACAATAAGGCAGACGGTGGAGAAGGATCGGGCAGTGGGCCAGTGAAGCTTACTATGTGGGGTGCCGTGCCGCCGGAGAATGGTCCGCAGGAGGTCATGGATACCTGGAACGCCGAACATCCTGATATTCAGGTAGAATATGTGCGGTTTGTGAATGATGATGATGGCAATCTGAAGCTGGATACTGCGCTCTCTACAGGACAAAATGTCGATCTGTATGTCAATTACACACTGACTAATCTGGATAAGCGTGTAAAGGGCAACATTGCGCTCGATCTGAGTGAATATACGGATTACAATATTGATGAGAAAATGGGCGCGGACGCTGCTTCCTGGAAAGTTGATGATAAATACTATGGAATGCCGACCAAGAAAAATTCATTTTTCTTTGCGCTTAATAAGGAAGCACTGGATAAAGCAGGCTTAGCTATTCCTACGGCCTGGACCTGGGATGAAGCAAGAGAATACGCGGTAAAGCTTAAAGCGGAGGGCTTTAAATACGGTCTGGTGCAACACACCGCCTCATTGGTCGATCCCCTGGATTCCGTCTTGGTCAAGGATGGTTATGTAAAGGCAGATGGCACTTCCAATATGGATGATCCGCTAGTGACAAAGTGGCTGGAAACCCTGAATGGCATGATGAAGGACGATCTAACCACGCCACCGCTGGGTGAGCAATTAACCTCGAAAATGCCTGTGGAAAATATGTTTCTCGGCGGTGAATCGGCAATGATCAACATCGGAGAGTGGCTGATCCGCAGCTCCAACAATACAACAGAATTCCCGCGTGACTTTCAGATCGCTTTTGCACCTGTGCCGAGATTGACTGGGAATGAAGCGGATTTCGTGAAAAGCGGCGGCTTGGGTGACTTTATCTCCATTAATTCAAAATCTAAGAATAAGGATGCTGCCTGGGAGTTTCTGAAATGGTACGCTGACGGAGGTATGCTTCCGATGGCAGCCGGAGGTCGTCTACCTTCTTCGAATGCAGTCGATCAACAGACCGCCATTGATCATCTGCTGGGTGACCACGCGGATTCTTATGACAAGAAATCCCTGGAGTTCGTACTCTACAATGATAAGACACCAACTTTTGTACGTGGAATTGCTCAAGAAATAGTAGATATGCGCGCCCAGGAATACGAGAAATACTTCCTTGGGAATCAGACCGCGGCTGAAACGGTACAGAATATGGTGAAGCGTCATAATGATTTCCTGAAGCTCCAAGGCAAGTAATTGATAGGCTTAAGCACAGTCGCCCCTAATTGGGGGCGGCTGTTTTTTAAAATATAAGACACCCATGCCGCTGCGCGGCATCACTGAGGAATGAAAATATTGTCTATACTGGTTACTGGGCTGGCGAAGGTAGGTCGGGAATTCTTGGTGTCACGAACCCGCATATAAGACGGACCCCAACGACCCGGTGCATCACAGATTGTTGCTCCCTACGGGGAAGCACGCAGGGCAGAATAACCTTAGCATTGGTCTTTGCACCAGCCTTAATTACCGCCAGCAGGCAGGAGACGCAAACCGTGGAAATACTCATTGAACGTTGCTGTGGATTGGATGTGCACAAGAAGAGTATCACAGCATGTATCATCACCTCGAAAGGAAAGGAGATTCGGAGTTTTGAAACATTGACTCGTCGGCTGATTGATCTGGTAGATTGGATCAAAAGCGAACGGTGCACCCATGTCGCGATGGAGAGTACCGGAGATTACTGGAAACCCATTTATAATCTGCTAGAAATGGAAGACCTTGAGCCACTGGTCGTAAACGCCCAGCATATCAAAGCCGTGCCAGGACGCAAAACGGACGTGAAAGATGCAGAATGGATAGCGAAATTACTCCGGCATGGGTTGGTGCAAGGCAGCTACATTCCGAATCGGGATCAACGAGAACTTCGGGAAATTATCCGTTATCGCCGAAGTATCATTGAAGAACGCACGCGTGAAGTGAACCGGCTGCAAAAGGTACTAGAAGGCGGCAATATCAAACTTTCGTCGGTAGCGTCTAATGTGCTAGGCGTGTCTGGACGAAACATGCTGGAAGCGATGATTCAAGGAGAAAGTGATCCGTCCATCCTGGCTGACTTTGCGCAAAAGAAGTTAAAGGCCAAGAAAGAGCAATTGAAACTTGCACTGGAGGGAAGCCTAGGTCCCCATCAATTATTAATGCTGGAAAAACAGTTGTCGCATATCGACCAATTGAATGAGTTAATCACGGAACTGGATGAAGAGATCGAGCGCCGAATGAGCCCTTTTGCTGAGGATCTGAAGTTATTGGATACCATCCCCGGTGTCGGTAAGCGAACCGCTGAGCAAATTCTGGCGGAAATTGGGACAGACATGACACGGTTTCCAAGTGCAGGACATTTATGTTCCTGGGCAGGGATGACTCCAGGTCACGATGAAAGTGCGGGGAAGAAGAGATCCGCCAAAACCCGAAAAGGGAACAAAAAACTACGAAGTGCACTCGTAGAATCAGCGCGAGCCGCAGGACGAAAAAAGAACACCTACCTGTCGGCGCAATATCACCGAATCGCAGGCAGGCGAGGGAAAAACAGAGCGGCCGTGGCCGTTGGACACAGCATTTTAGCGATTGTATACATCTTGTTAACGCGAAGACAAGAATATAAGGAACTAGGATTTGACTACTTCGACCAACGAAACCACGATATGGTAATGAACCGTTCTATTAAACGTTTGGAATCCTTGGGATACCAAGTGAATCTGAGTGAGCAAACGGCCTGACGGCCGAAATTAAAAAAACAAAACATGGGGTTTGTTTTCGTATGCGTAATTTTAGTGTTCTAGAGCAATTTTATTTTCAGGGCAGAATTTATATGCTTCACGCAATAACTTATCCTTATATTTCTCGAAGAAACGGATGCCGTCCCTAAAAGGACGGCAAAGCCGTTTCATCTTGTATAAATACAACCCCGAAGGGGTGCGATAGAACATTTCTGCACTTGTGCCACAATAAACGCTCTGCCGAAATTGTGTATTTCTGTGTTATTAGGTCAGCGGTTATGTTCCTTATAAGACACAGGTGCTCTTGTTATGCTTAATGCGAGATCACACATATAAGGAGTGGGGGAACAATGAACAAATCATGGATGAAAAGGCAGAGCAGGCTGGGATATATTTTTATCGGTCCAAATATGCTCGGGGTATTGCTGTTTTTTATTATACCGGCGGCCTATTCTTTTTATCTGATGTTCACCGATTACAAGTTTATGAGTCCACAGACGCATTTTATCGGGCTGGCCAATATCAGAAGGATGCTTGGAGATGAGCTGTTTTATGTGGCGCTGAAGAATACATTTGTATTTCTCCTAGCCGTTCCGATATCGATCGTTCTGTCTTTTATTGTGGCTGTGGCGCTAAACAAATCCGTTTATTTTCAAAAAACTCTGCGGGCGCTCTACTTCATGCCCTATATAACCAGTGGGGTTGCCGTTGCCTTTGTCTGGATGCTGCTGTTTCAGCCCTCCTCCGGTCCCATTAACGGCTTTCTGAAAGGGATCGGGATTGCACATCCGCCCGGCTGGCTGTCTACTACAGAATCGTCCATGTATGCCATCGACATCATTTGGGTCTGGTTTATGCTCGGCTACAATATGATCATCTACTTGGCTGCCCTACAGGAAATTCCCGAAGAATTGATGGAAGCGGCCAAAATTGACGGAGCCCGGCCGTGGCAGATTATCCGGCGGATCATGTGGCCATTAGTGAGCCCGACAACCTTTCTGCTGCTGATCACCGGTCTGATTATGACGATCAAGAACTTCGGAATCATTCAGGCCATTACCCAAGGCGGACCTGGGAACAGTACCACGGTACTGTCACTGTTTATATATCAGAATGCCTTCCGCTACTACGAAATGGGTTATGCTGCAGCGATTTCCTGGGCATTGTTCGTGATTATCATGATCTTTACCGTGCTCCAGTGGCTCGGACAAAAACGCTGGGTTCATTATTGAGGAGGAATAGCAATGGAGAGAGTAACTACTGTGGAACCGGCTACACGGAACACACCTGAGATCAAAGCGGATTCCTTCATCAATATCCGAAAAATAATCATGACACTGATCATGTCCGGCTTCGCCATATTAATGATTGTGCCCTTTGTCTGGATGATCAGCACTTCGTTCAAATCTCCCGCAGACGTGTTTGTATACCCGATTCAATGGATACCATCGAGCTTGAACTGGGAGCATCATATCAAGGTGTGGACAGGCAGCGACAGCTTTGTGACCTATTATTTGAATTCTTTAAAAATATCACTGATCAGCATGATCGGTGCCGTGTTTCTATCCTCCTTTGCCGCCTATGGGTTTGCGCGGATACAGTTTAAAGGACGGGAGGCGTTATTCCTAGTTTACCTGTCTATGATGATGGTGCCGCCGCAGGTGCTGTTCGTGCCGAAATTCATTATGTTCGAATGGGCGGGCATTTACAATACTCACTGGGCATTGATTCTTCCGGGCATGTTTACCATCTTCGGAGTATTTATGCTGCGGCAATTCTTCCTCACGGTACCAGCTGAAATCTCCGAAGCGGCGTTTATTGATGGGGCGGGCCATTTCCGTATTTTCTTCCAGCTTATCCTGCCACTGGCTAAGCCTGCACTCGCTACCCTAGCCATCATTGATTTCTCCTGGCACTGGAACGATTATGAGAACGCACTTGTCTTCCTATTGGACAAAGACCTGTATACAGTTCCATTAGGACTGCAGAACTTCATTCTGGAGAACAATGTGGACTATAACGGAATGATGGCAGCGGCTACGGCGGGGATTATTCCTATGCTGATCATTTTCCTCATTGGGCAAAGGTACATTATCCAAGGTGTGGCAGGGAGTGCGGTAAAGGGATGAGGAAGCTGCTCTGCAACTGGATGGTTTCTCTTTTCGGGCTTGCGCTTGTTACCGGAATAAGGTAGATTTCAGTTTAGTAGAGCTGGAATCAGCAGGTACAGGAGGAACTAGAAGAATGAAGAGTGTGATGGGTCGGGAAATCGCCATTCCTTTCTTGCAGAGACTGATAGCAGTGGATACATGCAATCCCCCTGGGAACGAACATCGCCTGTCACTGGTGCTGCAGGATTTTTTGCAAGAACTCGGAATGACCAGCAGGATAAGTTCTCTGGAAGAAGGGCGCAGCAATCTGGAGCTGGTGCTTACAGGGAGTGGGCGCAAGCGGCTAATGTTCTGTGGACATCTGGATACAGTCAGTCCTTGGACCTCCACCGCCGGTACATATAATCCTCATGGTGCAGTGATTGAAGGGAACCGTATGTATGGACGGGGAACTTCCGATATGAAAAGCGGACTGGCGGCCATGCTGCTCGCCGCCGCCTCGCTCCATCAAGAAGGCATCCGGCTGGACGGCGATCTGATTTTCCTGGCCACCGCAGGGGAAGAGGTAGATAGCTGCGGAGCTCGCATGTATGCAGAGCATAACAGCCTGCACGAACTGGATGGGCTCGTCATCGGCGAGCCGACATGCAGCAAGGTGGCCGTGGGACATAAGGGAGCTTTATGGCTGCGAATCTCCTTATTTGGGCGCAGCGCACACGGCTCTATGCCGCATCTCGGCCTGAACGCTGTCGAAGGGATGACTGAGATCATTAAGCTCTTACAACTCCATTCCGTGCAATGGAAAGCAACCGATCCTGTGCTTGGCACAAGCAGCCTATCCGTGAACAGAATCGAAGGAGGCATCCAAACGAATGTCATACCGGATCGATGTTCTATTGATGTGGATATTCGTACGGTTCCGCCGCTAGACCATGCACAATTATTGGCAGAAATAGAGCTGAAGCTGCAGGACATTCAGCAGCTTCACCCTGAGTACCGCTATCAAGTGGAGTCTGTGCTGGACCGCAGCTCCGTGTATACAGATCCAGCACAGCTGTTGATTCGCACCGCGCTTGATATTAGCGGCGAAGCAACTGAACAGGTGCAGGGTGTTTCTTATTATACGGACGGCTCGGTGCTGCATGACCATGGCAGATTGCCTATCCTGATCTATGGACCCGGCGACCAGAGCTTAGCCCATCAGCCTGATGAATGGGTCGATATTGAGGCTTATCTGCAATCGATCAGCTTCTATCGAGAGCTGGCGATTCGTTTTCTGGGTACAATTGAGCTTTAACTAGTACAGCAAATAACCTTCTGCTGCCGACAATGGCGTAATAGCAGAAGGTTGTTTGTTTATTTTAGGATTTAAGAATTATCGGCTCAATCTAAAAATCAGTGCTTCATTTTATGCGCCAACGCAGCGGAGGGTCGGAGGGATTCTGGAGAAACGATAGTGTTCGCCTTTAAAGACCGATTTCAACCTATAATCCCTTTACAATAAAGAAATCGGGCTTTAACAGCGATCGCAAGAACCCTCCGTACCCGTAGCGGCTTCATGGAGCGGCTGTCAATCACTGATTTCGAGTTTTAGTCAATTTTTATTCTAGGCATTATATTGCGCCTGATACAACCGGCTGTAAGTTCCGCCAGCGTTAACCAGTTCCTCATGCCGGCCTTCTTCGGCAATGCCTTCTTCCGTCACGACTATAATGCGGTCCGCATTTTTGATCGTTGTCAGACGGTGGGCAATCACAAGGGTTGTTCTGCCCACGGACAGATCGGCTAGCGATTGCTGAATCGCCGCTTCCGTCTCTGTATCGAGTGCGGAGGTGGCTTCATCCAGGATCAGAATCGGCGGATTCTTGAGGAACATTCTTGCAATCGCCAGCCGCTGCTTCTGCCCGCCGGACAGCTTCACACCACGTTCCCCGATGACCGTATCCATGCCATCCGGCAAGCTCTGGATTAATTCCTCCAGATGTGCGCGTCTGGCCGCTTCCCAGATCTCCGTCAACTCCGCATCCAGTTTACCATAGGCAATGTTCTCCTTAATCGTGCCGGAGAACAGGAATACATCCTGCTGCACAATACCGATCTGCTTCCGCAGGGAGAAGAGCTTCAACTCGCGGATATCGGTTCCATCAATCGAGATCCCGCCTCTAGTCACATCATAGAAACGGGGCAGCAGACTGCAAATGGTAGTTTTACCTGCTCCAGAAGGGCCGACAAATGCAATGGTCTCCCCAGCTTTAACCTTCAGGTTAATATGCTCCAGCACGTTGCGGTTGTCATCATAACCGAAGGAGACATCTGTAAAGTCAATATCTCCGCGCAGAGAGGCTACTTCAAGAGCATCTGGCTTATCCTTGATATCAGGCTCCGTATCCATAATTTCCAGGTAACGTCGGAAGCCGGCAATTCCCTTCGGGTAACTCTCGATCACGGCATTGATCTTCTCAATCGGGCGGAAGAAGACATTGGACAGCAGGATGAATGCGACAAATTCTCCGATTTGCAGTTTCCCTTGAATGAAGAACCAGGCCCCGCAGACCATTACAACAATAGTGATCAGACGTGTCATCATATAGCTGATCGATAAGCTTTTGGCCATAAGCTTATAAGCAAGCAGCTTCGTTTGGCGGAACATTTGATTATCGATGGCAAAGAGCTCTTTTTCATAGTTCTCATTGGCAAAAGACTGCACTACCCGGATTCCGCCTACATTGTCTTCGATGCGGGCATTGAAGCTGCCTACATTTCCGAAGAGCCGATGGTAGGTGGAGGTCATATTGCGTCCAAAGTGAATAATGATCCAGCCCATCAAAGGAACGATAACGAAAGTAATGATGGCTAGCTGTAGATTAATTTGGGCCATCAGGAGAAAAGCGCCGATCAGCGTCATAAACGCGATAAAAACATCCTCGGGCCCATGATGCGCCACCTCGCCGATATCATTCAAATCATTGGTAATGCGGCCGATTAAATGACCGGTTTTGTTATTATCGAAGAAGCGGAAGGATAACTTCTGGATGTGTTCGAACATTTTTTTGCGCATATCCGTTTCGATGTTGATCCCCAGCATATGCCCCCAGTAGGTAACAATATATTGCATAGCCGTATTTACAGCATAAATAACCATGAGAGCAATACAAGCGATTAGAATTAACGGCCAATCTTGTCCTGGCAGCAGATCATCAATGAATTTGTTGACGGCAACCGGAAAAGCAAGTTCGAGCAGACCCGCGCCCACAGCGCAGGAGAAGTCCAGAATAAACAGCTTTTTGTAAGGCTTATAGTAGGAAAAAAAACGACGCAGCATCGGTGTTCACTCTTTTCTGTATTTTTATGTATCCTTATGTTGAGACTGATTCTCAACTGAACGTTATTCTATGGATACTAAAGATGGTTAACCCCTTTGTCAATCCTGAACTAAATTTAAACGAAACTTTGTACAGCAACTATGGATGAGAGGTATAATGATATCGTGTGTTTTTTGGGCAACCGGGAGGAAACAGGATGAAGGCAACGCAGCAAGAGAGAAACATGAGAGTAGAAAAAAACGCTTTAATAGAAGGAAAGATTCTATCTACAGGCTTGTCCGGCTCTAGGTATGAGCATTGGCTATTGGTGCTGGGAATTATATTTGTGGCAGCTGCACTACGTGCTCCGTTTACCTCTGTTGGACCTCTGCTGGAAACGATCCGCGATGATCTCGGGTTAACCAATACATTAGCAGGAGCCATTACCACCTTGCCTTTACTTGCTTTTGCGTTGGTATCACCGTTTGCACCGAAGCTGGCGCATCGTTACGGCTTGGCGAATGTTCTGTTAGTTTCCATGCTAACACTGGCTATTGGTATTCTGATTCGCTCATCAGCAGGAGCGGTAATGTTATTAACAGGTACGGCCATGCTCGGACTTTCGATAGCCGTCTGCAATGTACTGCTGCCAGGGTTAATCAAAGGAAAGTTCCCGCATCATATTGGTCTAATGACTGGGGTCTATACAGTTTCCATGAATATATGTGCTGCTACTGCCTCGGGTATAAGTGTACCCTTGGCGAATTCCGGCTTGGGCTGGAGAGGGACTTTAGCCCTCTGGTTCGTGATCGCTGCTCTGGCCACCCTGTTCTGGATTCCGCAAATGTGTAAACTGGGTCAAGGGAGTCGGAATAACGCCTTGTCTACTACAGGAAATATGTGGCGTTCCAAGCTGGCCTGGCAGGTTACCTTGTTTATGGGCTTGCAGTCGCTGCTCTATTACGTCTTGATTGCTTGGTTCTCCGTGATCCTGGTTGAACGCGGAATGACTTCAAGCCATGCCGGCTGGATTCTTTCGCTGATGCAGCTGGCTCAGCTGCCCTTTACCTTTTTCGTACCGCTATGGGCTGGACGTATGAAGAATCAGCGTCCGCTGGTCATTATTAGTTCTGTACTATTCATCCTTGGGATTAGCGGAGTTTGGCTCGGAAGTAGCGACTGGATGGCCTTATGGGCAATTTGTATCGGTATTGCTGGTGGTTTTGCTTTTGGACTGGTGATGATGTTCTTCAGTCTTCGCACAAGAAGCACCCAAGAAGCCAGTGAACTCTCCGGAATGGCCCAGTCTGTAGGCTACTTATTGGCTGCAACAGGGCCGGTGTTGTTCGGATTACTCCACGATATGACTAACAGCTGGAGTATTCCGCTGGTGCTGCTGCTGGGTGCAAGTGTACTGCTGCTGGTAGTGGGACTTGGCGCTGCAAACAATCGTTATGTAGGGGATTGAAGTTGGTATTGCCCAAAGTAAGGTGCATGAGAAAAATATCTTGCATTTTATTCTAAAAAGGAGTAAAGTCTTAATTACGGTGATTGCACCATTAATCACTACTATACATAATATGCGGTCATGGCGGAATTGGCAGACGCGCTGGCTTCAGGTGCCAGTGATAGCAATATCGTGGAGGTTCGAGTCCTCTTGACCGCATCATACTTTACACATGAAATCCTTCTTCGGAAGGGTTTTTATTTTGTCTTACATCCATCCATTTCTATTTGTATATGATTGCTTTTGACTCAGAATTGGATAATGGTTCGCACAATTAAGATTTCATAGATTCTACGACAACAACCCGCTGAGATTATGTTCTCGGCGGGTTGTTTTTGTCAAATCGGTCAGATGATCAGCTTCTTCTATATGTGTTTATCCCCGATAACTTGGCGTCCATCCTAATAGCTCTTCGCTCAAGCTCCAGAGGCGATCAGCGGCTTCAGGATCGACGGCATAAGGCATGACACCAAGAGCCAATGATCCAACTCGGCGCACCGAATCATTGTTCCATTTAGCCGCATCCTCCACCAACGGGGCGATGTCATTGTTCTCGCAATAGACGCCGCCGATGCCATCCAGTTGCGGGCTTATTGCGCACCAGACACTGGTCGCAGCCCCTTGCTCGACCGTCTTCAGGTTCTTCGACGGGTCAAGGATAGGTTTTCCGTCTCCATCAATCACCCCGATCGCTTGCAACTGCTCCTTCGATGCGAATCTGGAGAGGCCGGTTTCGACGATGCTGCCCGGATGAAGCGAGAATGCACGTATGCCCGCAGCTTTACCACGCTCGTCCACCGCAAGTGCGAAGAGGATGTTGGCCGTCTTCGACTGACCATAGGCTGACATTGGACTATAGTCGCGGCGTTCGAAATGGGGATCGTCAAACACGATGGGGGATTGGCGATGACCCCAGGAGGATACTGAGACTACCCGGGCCCCATTCGCTTGGCGTAAAGCAGGCCATAGGCGTGCCCCCAACTGGAAGTGCCCCAGATGGTTTGTTGCGAATTGCGACTCATATCCCCGCGCATCACGCAATAGGGGAGTAGCCATGATGCCTGCGCTGTTCACTAGAATGTGCAGTGGCTGGCCAGAGGCCAGAAACTTCTCGGCAAAGGCATCGATTGAAGCTGGATCCATCAGATCCATAGCTTCGATCTCTACTCCGTCTATCTCTTTCAGCGCAGCGGAAGCCTTGTCAAGATCGCGGGCTGGAACGATAACCTTCGCACCTGCTGAACGAAGTACACGTGTGGTCTCCAGACCGATACCGGAATAACCGCCGGTGATGATGGCGATTGTGCCACTCAGATCAATGCCGCGAATGATCTCGTCAGCTGTCGTGGAAGCTCCAAAACCGGAGCCAATCGGAACTTGTTGTGTTAACATAATAGACCTCCATAAATTTGTTATAAGGTTATTATTACTTGAAATGACGAGACTAAGTAGACCGTTCCTGCCTGAAAATTGCCTAAAGCTGCAAACCACTGTCTCTTTAGTAAAATAGGCTGCAGATCGCTAACCGATCTGCAGCCTATTCTCTTGAATTGTTAGTAGAGGATTCAGCACTCAAAGGCTCGAAAATCCTTCATATATACAGCAAATATTCCGAAGAAAAGGTATAATAATAATTATTTAGTCCCACAATCTCAGAGGAGGAGCTCACAGTGTCTGACTTTATTTTTGAGCAGCTGTACATGCGGTCTTCTATCGGGTTTGCAGTGGTCTCTTCGAAAGACGGGACGGTGCTTCAATCCAATCCGGCTCTTTGCGAAATGCTTGGTTATACTGAAGGTGAGCTTCATCAGATACGCTATCTTGATATGGTTTGTCCTGAGGATAAGCAGGCCATTGATCATGAAGATATCATAAATTACCTGCTGCAGAGGTCAGGAGCGGCTTTCGACAAAGAGAAGCGTCTCATGTGCAAGGACGGCAGTATAATTTGGGTAGCGCTTCATATTTTCTTATTATTTCAGGAGAATACTCCTTCCTTTATGATGGTAGAAATGACCGACATTACGGACCGGAAGCTTACAGAGACTAAGCTGCAGGAGAAACAATATCTGTACAATTTGATTACGCAGAATACACCGGATATGGTCTCTTTTGGTGACTTGGATGGAACGTTGCACTACGTGTCTCCTTCGATTGAGAAGTTGCTGGGATACCCGCCTCATGAAATGATCGGTAAAAAAAGACCGGAATATTATCATCCTGAGGACGCCTTAATGATGAGGGAGCAAGGCAATCTTTATTCGGATAGCGATGTGTTTACCCGCAGAGTACGACATAAAGACGGACATTATTTGTGGATTGAGAGCTCCTATCAGGTGCTGCGTAACGAAGCGGGCGAGGCGGAGCAGGTAGTGACGATTGCTCGTGATGTAACGGAGCGGAAGAAGTATGAGGATATGCTGGCTAAATCACAGCATCTGGCCCAAATGGGTTCCTGGGAATGGGATTTAGTGAAACAGTATGCAACCCTTTCCAAGGAAATGTGCCATATTTTTGGCTTTCCTGAATATAGCAGCAACCAATCTGTGTATGATCACGAACTGATTCGTTCCGTTATTCATCAGGAAGATTACCAGAAGACCATTGAAGGTTTAACTTACTCTTTGGAGAATGGAAAGAACGGCGAAACGGTATTTCGTATCAGAACCTCTTCGGGGTTGCCGAAGATCATCGAGGCCCACTGGGAAGTGGTAGTAGATGAAGCAGGGAGACCTATCCGGATTAGCGGCGTTGTACAGGATGTGACTGAACGCTACCAGATGGAGGAACAGTTGCGGGACAGTGAGAAGAACTTCCGTCTGATCTCCGAGAATTCACAGGACTTTATTTTCCGCAGTACTGCGGATGAGCAAATTACATATTTGTATGCTTCTCCGATCTGCTTCTTTATGTTTGGTTATACGCCTGAAGAGATGGTAGAGACCAGTGGACAAGACTACATTCATTCCATGGATGCCATTAGAGTTCTGGACTATATGCAGAGCAGTATGAAGGGGTTGAATCTTAAGCCGATAGTCTTCCGTTTCTTGCGCAAGGACGGCTCTTATATTTGGGTGGAAACTACCCTGCGGCATATCTATACCGGCGAAGGTGAGGTTCAGGAGGTTGTGGGCGTAACTCGTGACATTACCGAGCGCAAACACTACGAATTGAAGCTTCAGGAAAGTGAGAATCGCTATAAGTCCCTTTTTGAATACAACCCTTCGGCGATTAGCGCAATGGATTTGCTTGGACGTACACTCTCAGTCAACTCCAGTTTGCAGCAGCTGACGGGTTATTCCTGTGAAAGTCTGCTTCTGTCCTACTATAGCGAAATTATTGATTCAGAAGCGCTGGATGATGTGAATGAACGTTTCTGGAAGGCTGCGAACGGACAGGCCCAGATCTTCGACAGCAGGCTGATTCACCGGGAAGGGCATCCTGTTGAGGTTAGTGTTATTTATGTACCGATTATGGTAAACAATCAGGTGGTAGGGGTATTCAGTATCACTAGTGATATCACCGAGCGTAAACGTCATCTGGAGCAAATTGAGAAGCTTAGCTATGAGCATGCACTAATATTGAATTCGGTTACGGAAGGTATCTTTGGTATTAACCTTGAGGGGACAACGATGTTTATTAACCCTTCAGCGGCAGTAATGCTGGGTTATGACCCCCGGGAATTGTCCACCAACAGTCAACTGCATACCATTCAACAGACCTGGCTTGTTGGTGATCCGTATCCTGGGCAGAAGACTTTAATCCAGTCGCTTTCAGAGAGTCTCTCGTATGAAGAAAGAGAGGGAGTATTCTGGAGACAGGATGGCTCCAGTTTTTTGGTGAAATACCGGATGACACCCCTGTTTGATAACGGCATGCGCAAGGGTGCGGTGGTTGTCTTCAGGGATATTACCGAGGAGAAAGCCATTATGCGTGCTAAGGAATCGGCAGAACAGGCAGACCGGGCTAAATCAGAGTTTCTGGCTATCATGAGTCATGAGTTGCGTACTCCGATGAATGGTATTATTGGCATGGCTGATTTGCTCTCGGGAACAGAGCTTAATGATGAACAGCACTACTATACGCAGATTATTAATAAAAGTAGTGAAGCGCTGCTACATATTTTGAATGAAGTACTGGATTTCAGTAAAATTGAAGCTGGCATGATGACACTGGAACAGCAATTGGTAGACCTCCGTTATGTGATGCAAAGCGTCAGCGATCTATTCTATTCGAAGGTGAAGGAAAAAGGGCTATTACTAAACACTGAAGTTGATCCTGATCTTCCGGCATTAATTGTGACGGATGAGGCAAGATTACGCCAAATTCTTGTGAATTTAGTGGGGAATGCGGTTAAATTTACGGAGATCGGTGATATAAGCCTCTCAGTGAAGCTTGTGTCGTCACAGGATTCAGGAAATCTGATCATTAAATTTATAGTTCATGACACCGGAATTGGTATCCCGCAAGCAAGTCAGGGGCTGCTCTTCCAATCCTTCTCGCAACTACATCCGACCATCAACCGAAAGTATGGCGGCACGGGACTTGGACTAGCTATCAGTAAGAAACTGGCTGAGCTATTGGGGGGAACTATAGGTGTGGACAGCCATGAAGGAGAGGGCTCGGAATTCTATTTTACAGTGCAGGCCTCCCTTCCGGTCGAGGAACAGCAACAAGAGAAAGCTGTCAGGAACGATTATTCAGCGGATAAGGAGCGAACTGTTGCTGCGGAGATTTCCCCTGAAGGGAAATACGGACCTATGTCCATTCTGATTGCGGAAGATCATCCTGTGAACCGTCAACTGCTATTGGCTTATCTAAAGAAGCGGGGTTACGTGGCCGATGTGGCCGTAAATGGAGAGGAGGCCGTACAAGCCGTGCTCCTTCATTCGTATGATCTGGTCTTTATGGATATTCAAATGCCAGTTATGGATGGTATTGAAGCAACGGGAATTATCCGTGAGCAGTGTGGGCTAAATCCTGTGATTGTAGCTGTTACTGCCTTTGCGGGGAAAGAGGATGAGGAATTGTGTCTGCAGGCTGGGATGCACGACTTCATCTCGAAGCCGATTCAAGTGATTGAGCTGGATAGAGTTCTGAAGGAATGTTCAGTCCGCATCCGCAGATGAGTTGTTATGGTAATATTTCGAATTGGAGTGGGTTTGTAATGATATGGTTGATAAATGTCCTATTTGTATTGTTATATGCATTGACAACCTTGTTCGGTCTTGGTCCAGTCCTGTTCGCTGATGGCTCGAATATAGAGCGTACTGTAACACTGGTTGTGGTTCTTCTAATCTACGTGGCCATCACAATATTATTGCGGATCGTGCTAAAGCGGCGGGGTAAGCATTGACAATTGTTTTTAAGCTTAATATATTTGTAATGTTCTTAATTATTACGTTTTGAAATGAGTCAGCGAGAGGGTAACGATATTGCAAAAAATAAAACGCGGTGATTTGTTCATCATCCTGCTGGTTCTGCTGGCAGCCGCCTCTATCTATGGAGTCAAATTATACAAAAACCACAACGAGCATTATCAACAGGGTGATTTGCAGGCTATTATTACAGTGAATGGCAAAGAGTACAAGACCGTATCGTTAACGAAAGAAGAGCAAATTATCGATATCCAAACCAAATTTGGTCATAATACGCTTAAAGTATTCAATTATGGGATTCAAATGACATATTCTGATGCGCCGCTGCGAATTGCTTTGGAGATGGGCTTTATCTCCAAACCCAAGCAGCAGATTATTTGCATTCCGGCCCGCATCATGGTTGAGGTCTTCAATCCCAATAAGTCCGCAGATGACGAGGATGAGCTGGATGCGGTTATTTAGCAGTCTTAGCTGCAGTCTGTAACTGATCCCATGCAGCAATGGAGTCAGTGCTCGTGTAAATGTAGGGTGTAGCAGGCTGAGAAATCGGTGTGATGGACTCTGCGGTGATTTGCATGATTTCCTGGCCCTTGTAATGCACAATATGAAGCTTGCCCCGAACCTTTATCCAGGTATCGGCCGGCAGGCTTATTTTTTTGCCTGGATCAACCATAATTCCAAAGGGAGCGGCATCTGCCGTACAGCATTGTACCAGAAAACGGCTTACTGCAAACGTATTGTTCGCGGATCCGGCTTCAGTAGGATAGAGGAAGCCCGCAACAGCGACCTCTTTACCTTCAAATTGGTGTTTGTAGATATCAATGGCGCCAAAGGTTTCGGAGAAAATGGCTGGATATACGGGTATGACAGGCTGTGCGAATAATTTCTGGGCCAGTATGGCGAATTCTTCCTGATAAGGATCGGAGGACGGATAGGAAAGCGAAATTCCTTTTTTGGCTACGGCCATGCTGCCTAAAGCCCGGTCAGGGAGGAGAAATCCGAGCAATAGCGGGAAAAGAAACAATCCGTATAGAACAACGCTTCTATGACCTGAGCGGGGGAGTCGATGGTCGCAGTCGCATAATACGCTGCCTTTGCCGAATAACGCTTGCACGACTAGGCTGAACGCCATCAGCACCAGGGGCACCGGACAGAGCTTCACCCACCGCGCCAGCTTGGGCGCTACATAATAATTCAGAGCATCCTGCTGGACCAAATGCCCAATGTAGAGGGCGAAGGCCAGTAGAATAACTGCGCGTAAACCATAGTGAATCCGGATGCTCTTGGAGTCATTCATCATGTCCCTTCTCTCCATTGTTATATAAAGGATTGGATTGTCATAGCCACACGGAAAGCAACACGGCACCGATAAATACGCCAGAGATGATCAGAAAGAACAAATAGAGGGCGAATTTGGTTTTGAATAGCGCCAGCAGCATCATTGAGTTTTTGAAATCGAGCATCGGACCAAGCACCATAAAGGCAAGCAGGGAGCCCGCCGAAAAAGTATGCACAAAGGTCGAGGCGACGAAGGCGTCCGAAGTAGAACAAAGGGAGAGTATAAAGGCCAGTCCCATCATAAAAAGATAAGAGCCAAGTGGTTTATCACCTATCGCAATTAAGCTGTCACGCACCATAAACGTCTGGATAGCTGAGGTTAACAGGCAGCCAATGATCAAATATTTGCCCATTTCAAAAAACTCATCAGAGGTATGCACAAAGACGGATGCCAGTCTTCCCCCACGTGTACTGCGGTGATGCGTATCCTCACTCTCACGTTGGACAGACAGTCGTAACGGTGATTTCTTCACGGTTGCATAGATAATCAGGCCAATGATGCAGGACACGCTGAAAGCTAAGCCCATGCGGGCATAAGCCAGTTCTGGGTGGCTGCGAAAGGCGGTCAGCGTCGCCCCGTAAACAACCGGATTTAAGATCGGTCCTGCTAAAATAAATACAATAGCCACATAAAGCGGCATGCCCTTATGAATTAAGCGGCGGACGAGTGGGATCATTCCGCATTCGCAGACTGGAAAGAGGATTCCGAGCAGGCAGGCGAATAGAATCGCTGGTACTGGCCGCCGCGGAATCCAGCGTGAGATCATTTCATCCGGTACAAACACCTGCAGCAGCGAGGAGAGTAGTGCTCCGGCTAACACAAACGGTAAAGCTTCCAGCAAAATGCCGATAAAGGCTGTTTTGAAGGTGTCGATATAGGCATTATCCAGCAGTTCTAGATGATCTGGCAGCCAAAAGACGCCGAGAATAATAAGAAAGGCAGCGGGTAGCAGCAGCGGCAATATTTTGAATGGAGATTGGGTTGTCAAAGGAATAAGGCAGTCCAGCGTTCGATGAGTGTGGCCTCATTCAGATTTATACCGATAAATACCACGTATGGTGAACCGGGATAACGCGAATCTTCCCAAGACGTGTGCATGCCTGAATATTGGACAAGCTGAACAGGCTCTGGCTCCGAGAGCTGAACATGTCCCTTGGCCCGCAGTAGAATACCTTCCCATTCTTGAAAGAACGCTTCGAGCCTTTCTCTGGAGAGCAGCCTAGCCCCTGATTGTGGAAAGGTCAAGGTTACGGCAGACACTTGGGAGTAAGAGGCATTATGTTTCTCAGGCGCTTCTTTTACAGCTATACTTCCTCGGTCGGAATTCAGGCGCTTTAGCGGAGCTCCTGTAAAGTCTTGGTGTGCGCGTTGCGGAGCAGGGGCATAGGGCGCCTGCGGGATGATTCCGGCCAGCACCGGGTACAGATTGATTTTGCTGTAATGAGTGAAGGCAATTTCGGCTTTTTTATTTTGCTTGCGGACGACTTTTTCAATTTTCCATAAGGTTTCTGGTTCTACGAGGTCACTTTTATTGACGACAATGAGATCGGCAGAGCTAAGCTGCTTGCGCAGTGTTTGGATAAGCTGCTTGTCAGCTGAGAGACGGCTGTTATATTCCAAGGCATTCTCAGCATCCAGCAGGGTGACAGAATAATGCAGGCTTAGCCGTTCCCTGAGCGGTGATTCGTGCAACAGTTTGATGATTTCCTCCGGATCAGCCACACCAGTAAGCTCGATATAGATGGCATCCGGACGTCGTTTTTGCAGTTCGGAAAGACTGTCCGCAAGCTCCTCCTTGCGGCTGCAGCAGACACAACCGTCCAACAGCTTCTCCACATTGGTGCCAGTATGCTCCTGCAAAATATACCCGTCCACATCCCGTTTTCCCAGCTCATTCATGATTACGCCAGGATTAAGACTTCTAGCAAAGCTCTCCTGTAACAGAGTCAGCAGCAGGGTCGTTTTCCCACTCCCCAAAAATCCACTCAATATAATGACCGGTATCTTCATTTCCCACACTCCCGCTCCATTTAAAGATTCATATTTTTATAATTCCATCTATACGTAAATTGTCCGCCGGAAAGACCACAAATATAAGAGAGTTATGTTTCTCCGAAGATCGGGGTTGACAGAGAGTAAACAATCCGTGTACGATATGTTAATCGTAAATATTACGATTAACATAAGGAGATGAATATAGTGAGAGTAATCATTACATTGGCGTGTACAGAAACTGGTGACCGCAATTACACCACTACGAAGAATAAGAGAAATCAAACAGGACGCATTGAAATGAAGAAATATTGCCCTCGTCTGAAGAGAGTTACCCTGCATCGCGAGACTCGCTAAGAGCAAGACGCTATTACCTTTAAATCTAATAAACATAAGGGGTTTGAATAATGAAAAGAATTCCTGTTACCGTACTCAGCGGATATCTGGGCTCCGGGAAGACAACTTTGCTGAACCATATCCTGCATAACCGTGATGGCCTTAAGGTAGCTGTTATTGTCAACGATATGAGCGAAGTGAATGTGGACGCCAATCTGGTGAAGTCTGGAAATACCCTTTCCCGAACAGAGGAGAAGCTGGTGGAAATGTCTAACGGCTGTATCTGCTGCACACTCCGTGATGATTTAATTGTTGAGGTGCAAAAGCTGGCGGCGGAGGGTCGTTTTGATTATATCTTGATCGAGTCCTCCGGCATCAGCGAGCCTGTTCCGGTGGCCCAGACCTTTACCTACGCTAACCCCGAGTTGGATATAGACCTGACCATGCTCGCCCGATTGGACACGATGGTTACTGTGGTGGATGCCCATCGCTTCTGGCATGATTTCGCTTCGGGTGACACGCTGATCGACCGTAATCAGACGGCTGGTGAAGGAGATTTCCGGGATATTGTGGATCTGCTGATTGACCAGATTGAAACCTGTGATGTACTACTGTTGAACAAATGTGATCTGGTCGACGAGCAAGAATTGAACAAGCTTGAAGCTGTATTGCGCAAACTTCAGCCTACAGCCAAAATCATCCGTACCGTAAAAGGGATCGTTGATCCTAAGGAAATCCTGAATACTGGATTGTTCGATTTTGAGAGAACCAGCATGTCGTCCGGTTGGATCACAGAGCTAGGCAAGGAGGAGCATACGCCGGAGACAGAAGAATATGGCATTAGCTCGTTCGTATACCGCCGCAGAATACCTTTTCATCCACAACGATTAAGCTACTTCTTCAGCAATTGGCCGGAGGAGGTTGTGCGGGCGAAGGGGCTTGTATGGCTGGCCGCTGAAGGTGATCTTGCAGCTACGATAAGTCAGGCCGGACCTTCCATTCAGTTTGGGCCTGCAGGTTATTGGCTAGCTACGATGCCGGAAGATCAGCAGCAAGAGGTGCTGGAGAGCGAGCCTGATGTGAAGGCAAAATGGGACGATCAATGGGGCGACCGCATCAATGAGGTTGTCTTCATCGGTGTCAGCATGGATCGTACTGATATTGAGGCGAGATTGGACAGGTGTTTGCTGACTGAGGCAGAAATGCAGCAGAATTGGAGCAAGTTTAACAATCCGCTCCCTTGGCCTGCCGAGGAACTGCTGGCGGCGTTTTAGGGTTTACAAATCGTAATCATTACGATATGATCATAAAAGTTAATGCGTAATAATTACGATTTAAACAATCGTAGGATTTTTATTTCAATTTTTTTAGCTGATCTAGCAAATTAGCTGAGTCAGAAGGGAAGTTGCCTAACCATGATTTTGTCATCGATGCGAAATGTAGTGTTTGGTTACGGAAATGAGCCTGTAATTGATAACATGTCACTTGATATTCATGCAGGACAATTTATTGGAATTACCGGTCCGAACGGCGCAGCCAAAACAACACTGCTGAAGCTTATGCTCGGACTGCTGCGGCCGTGGAGCGGAACCGTTAGCCTGAATATGGAACTGGAAGATAACGGGAAGCTCATCATTGGCTATGTACCGCAGCAAGTGGCTTCATTTAATGCGGGCTTCCCCAGTAAGGTCATCGAGCTGGTTCGCTCGGGCTGTTATTCACGGTTGGGCTTGTTCAGACGCTTTACACCGGAACAAGAGCATATTGTAGAACGGAGCCTAAAGCAGGTCGATATGTGGGAATTCCGCAACCGTAAAATCGGGGAGCTGTCGGGTGGCCAGAAGCAGCGGATCTGCATCGCCCGTGCACTCGCGCAGCAGCCACAGATACTGGTGCTGGATGAGCCAACAACGGGTATGGATCTGGCGAGCCGCAGGGGGTTTTATCAATTGATGCGTCATTATGTCAGCCAGCACGGACGAACGGTAATTATGGTAACGCACGGCTTGGAGGAGACAAGTTCCTATCTGGATTCAGTAATCAGTCTGGAACGAAAGGAGAACGAAGGCTGGAAATGTTTAGTTACGAATTCATGCAGCGTGCATTTTGGGCCGGAGGGTTAATCGGAATCATCGGCCCATTGCTCGGTGTTTATCTCATGCTTCGTCGTCAGGTGTTAATGGCGGATACACTCTCGCACGTTTCACTCGCCGGTGTGGCGCTTGGCTCTGTACTGCACTTGAATCCAGCACTAAGCGGTTTCGCTATTGCTGTAATTGGCGGGGTGGTCATTGAACAGCTTCGCCGTTCTTATCGTACATACAGTGAGCTTCCGGTAGCTATTATTATGACCTCTGGCTTGGCGCTGGCAGTTGTGTTGATGAGTCTAAAACAGAATTTAAGCAAAAGTTTTACTTCCTATCTGTTCGGCTCCATTGTGGCAGTCAGCAATACCCAACTGCTGATTATTGCCATCGTAGCTGCTATAGGTCTGGCGTTCTTCATTGTGCTGCGCAGACCGCTGTACAACCTGACCTTTGATGAAGAAACGGCCAGTATCAGCGGCGTGCGTGTAGGTCTGTTATCCTTTTCTTTTGCTGTACTGACCGGGATGACCGTGGCTGCAGCGATGCCTGTTGTTGGTGTCCTACTGGTATCGGCGCTGATTGTCCTGCCGGCTTCGATTGCTCTGCGTATAGCGTCTGGCTTCACTGCCGCGATCTTGATCTCGATTGGCGTTGGACTGATTGGAGTCTTCAGCGGTCTGACCGCATCTTATTACATCAATACACCACCTGGAGGCACTATTTCTCTCATTCTGCTCTTATTCCTGTTAATTTCCATTGCAGTGCAGAAGCTGATCAGACGAAAGAATCGGCGCATTATTCATAAACCTATATAAAGAAAGGGAGTTCATATTACCCATGAAATTTCGTATCCGCCATCTTGCTGTTCTGTCTCTGTCTTCCCTGTTGATTGCCGCTGGCTGCGGCAATCACAACAATAACGCTGCGACTAACGCAACCAATGCCCCCGCGGGAGCGACAGAAGTTACTGCGGTTCCGGTAGCAGCGAAGCTGAACATTAAAGTCAGCTTTTATCCAATGTACGAGTTTACCAAGAATGTAGCTGGTGATCTGGCTGATGTAGAAGCCATGATTCCTGCAGGCATCGAGCCGCATGACTGGGAGCCGACCGCACAAGATATGGCCAAAATTACCGATGCCGATATCCTTGTATATAACGGAGCCGGGATGGAAGGCTGGGTAGGCCAAGTGCTGGATAGTGCGTCTGACAGCAAATTGGTCACGGTAGAGGCTAGTAAAGGTCTTCAGGTTATGGATGGCTTTGAAGAGGAAGAACATGAGCACAGCGGATTGGACCCGCATTTATGGCTGGACCCTGCACTGGCCATACAGGAAGTACGGACCATTGAAGCTGCATTGTCTGCAGCCACGCCTGAGAATGCATCAGCATTTAAAGTGAATGCTGATGCTTATGTAGCAAAGCTGGAACAACTTAATCAAGAATTCAAGGATGGCCTAAAGGATACCAAGCGCAAAGATTTCATTACCCAGCATGCCGCATTCGGTTATCTGGCCAGAGAATATGGGCTGATCCAGGTACCAATTGCTGGGCTGTCTCCAGAACAGGAGCCTTCCGCTGCAAAAATGGCTGAAATTGTGGATTTTGCCAAAGCGAATAACGTGAAGACGATTTTTTTTGAAACGCTGGTATCCTCCAGTGTAGCAGACACGATCGCCAAGGAAATCGGTGCTAAGTCGGCTGTATTGAACCCGATCGAAGGTCTGACCGATGAGGATCGCAGCAACAATCTTGATTATATAGGAATTATGCGTCAGAATCTTAAAGCACTCCAATTAGCGTTAAACGAATAAGTTAACCTATTTTAATTACGAGATACCGAATATTAAACCTGCTGGAGGTAGGCCACAACATGGCGAAGAAATCCAAAGTAATCAAAGAATTAAAGAGACAGGCACTGGTCGTGAAGTATGCGGAGAGAAGAAAAGAATTAAAGGCGAACGGGGATTATCTGGCACTGCAAAAGCTGCCCCGAGATTCCTCGGCAACCCGCCAGAAGAATAGATGCCAGGTTTCCGGCAGACCGCGCGGTTATTTGAGCAAATTTATGATTTCCCGGATCATTTTCCGTGAGCTGGCCCATAAAGGCCAGATTCCCGGCATCACCAAGTCGAGCTGGTAATCGCTGAAGTGCGCTGCTAAGAATATATAGGAACATAACAGAATAGCATTCCAGCAGCAGGCGCTTTTGGCTCTCTTTTTTCACATATAGCTCAATTCTAGGGTTATAAGTCTTCCCGAAGCCGGATAACAAGAAAGAAATCTATGTAGGCATTTGAAAGCAGAATAAATTTGAATAATGAAAATGAAATCACAGGCAGCCCGACTCTATTGAGAACAGGTTGCTTTTTTATTGTTATTATTTTGTTGACAAGGAAACAAAAATGCGATACGATAAATTTGTTTCCTAGGAACTAAAAACACAACTTTTGAGGAGAGAATTTAATGTCTAAATCAAGATCACACAATAAACAGAATACTGAACAAACCGTAGATAAACATGCTTTAATATTCGGTTTGATCTCTGTGTTTCTTTGCGGAATAGGCTTCACTATCATAATGCCTGTCATCCCATTCTTAGTGCAGCCTTATACAAGCAATCCGGGAGAACAAGCTATAGTTGTTACGCTGCTGACCTCTGTCTATGCACTCTGCGTGTTTTTTGCGGCCCCCGTACTTGGAGCTTTGAGTGACAAATATGGCCGTCGTCCATTGCTCTTAGTATGTCTTTTGGGTTCCGCCATCGGGTACGTAGTATTTGGTATAGGAGGAGCTCTATGGGTCCTATTCGCTGGTCGTATAATAGAAGGTATAACAGGCGGTAGCATAGGCACTATCTTCGCCTATTTTGCAGACATCATTCCTCCAGAACAGAGAACCAAATACTTTGGATGGGTGAGTGCGGTTGTAGGTGTAGGCACCGTCATTGGCCCAACTCTAGGCGGATTACTTGCCAAGTTTGGTTATTCTGTACCCCTGTATTTTGGAGCAGTAATAACATTATTGAATGTTGCTTATGGATTCTTTTTTATGCCTGAGAGTCTTGACAAGAAGAATAGATTGAAAGAGATCACCTTGGTAAGACTGAATCCATTTATACAGCTCGCAAACCTACTTTCCATGAAGAACTTAAACCGGCTGCTTATCTCAGCGTTCTTAATCTGGATCCCCAACGGATCTTTACAGGCCGTTTTTTCACAATTGACAATGGATTCTTTCAGTTGGAAGCCTGCACTAATCGGACTTATGTTTTCAATTATGGGCGTCCAAGACATCGTTTCACAAGGTTTCATCATGCCACAGCTGTTGAAAAAACTTAGTGATAAACAGATAGCAATTCTTGGAATGGTTTCAGAGATTATAGGCTACAGTCTTATTGCGGCATCGACATTGTTCTCCTTCTATCCTCTGTTTATAGCTGGAATGTTTATATTTGGTTTTGGTGATTCGATCTTTGGGCCTACATTCAACGGAATGCTCTCCAAGTCTGTCGATTCTAGTGAACAAGGAAGAATTCAAGGAGGTAGCCAATCTATTCAAGCTTTAGCAAGAATGATTGGGCCTATTATTGGAGGTCAAATCTATGTATCGCTTGGGTCTGCCGCCCCCGCTTTTATGGGGATGATCCTTATAGCAGCGGCCATACCAGTTTTATATAATAAGCGTACGCAAGTAAATATATAACCTACCTACTTTGTCATTTCTAGCCGAATCAATATACCATACTTGCTCCGGTTGCAGCTTAGCCGCCTATCTTCATTAAGAACGAGATTTCCTAGCTTTGCTATGCTTTATGGTGACTGTGGATTATCATAAAAGAACAGTCCGCTATGGGAATAAATGCGACTTATAAGGAGAGGAAGCCAATGTCCAAGTTTATTGAAGAGATTACGTTGAATACCTGGCCTGCGGAGCAAAGTGTTTTGCTGGATGGTTGGGTGCTCCGTTCAGCATCCGGGTATACGAAGCGGGCCAATTCCGTCAATCCACTATATGAAGCCGCTGAACCCAGCAATAACATTATGGAAAAGGTGAAGCTGGCGGAACAGTATTATGAGGGAGCCGGTCTGAAGCCAGTATTCAAAATCACACCCTACATTCAGCCGGCAGACTTGGATGAGATTCTGTTAGAACGCGGTTACCATCAGGTCGAACCTTCATCCGTAAGGGTGCTGGATCTGGAAGGTTTGCCGGTTCCCGATTCTCGGTATGTGGTTCAGGTGCAGGACGAGCTGAGCGAAGCATGGCTGGACATTTTCGCTGAATTTACGGAACTGTCGGCAGCTAACCGAAATACGTTGCGCAGAATGTTATCAGCATCTCATTTGAAGCAAGGTTATGCTTATGTTTTAAAAGATGGCAAACCCATGGCCTGCGGCCTAGGGATCATTCAACACGGCTATTTAGGGCTCTATGATATTGTCACGTCTCCCGCTCATCGAAGACAGGGAATAGCCGAACAGCTGCTGCTTGGAATGTTTCAGTGGGGCAGGGAGCAAGGCGCGAAGACTTTCTTTCTGCAAGTGGTGTTGGCGAATTATGGAGCTTCTGCTCTGTATGATAAGCTGGGTTTTCAGGAGATTTATCAATACTGGTACAGAGTCAAAGGTTAGGAAGTATGCGGGAGGGAAGAGCGTATGTCAGAATACTGGAGTCAAAGATTTAGGCAGGAGGGCATGATCTGGGGAAGCGAGCCTAGCCCAACAGCTCTCTTGGCAAGAGATACATTCCGGCAGTATCAACTGAAGTCTGTGCTGGTTCCTGGTGCTGGATATGGTCGGAATACGAAGGTATTCTCAGAGGAGTTCCAGACCTACGGCATTGAATTAAGCCAGATCGCACTGGAAATGGCAGTGGAATGGGACCCAATGAGTTATTATATCGCTGGTTCTGCCTTGTACTGCAAATTGGATAGGCAAGTAGATGCTATTTACTGCTATGATGTGCTGCATTTATTTCTGGAGGAAGACCGTCGCAGGCTAGTAGCTAATTGTCTGGAGCAGCTTCGTCCCGGCGGACTACTGTTTTTCACCAGCTTTTCGGATGAAGATCTCAATTATGGCTGCGGAAGAATGATTGAGCCTGATACCTATGAATACAAAGAGGGAAAATATGCCCACTTCTTCAGCGAAATTGGTTTAAGAGAGCATTTTGCAGAGACAGAAGTCTTGGAGACGGGTACTCAGCTGGAGACTTTGCGTAGTCCCCAAGGCGTTACTCATACATACATACTAAGATATATCCTTGCACGAAAGAGCACTTTGTAATGGCGGGGCAGGCATGAAATTCTGAGGTTTCAGGAATCGCACCTGCCTTTTTTGTCCTTTTCCTTGTTATTAAACGTACTTTCCTTGAGTTGGGACAGCGACTTCCTTGAAGTTCTTGCATAAATGCGCCAACTGCTTGGACAGCTCTGCACCAGACATGGGAGCTCCGTGCCCTGTTAGAACGACCTTGGGATCAAGTAGAGCAAGTTGACGAACCGACTGCTCCGCCTCATCCCAGTCCGTGGTGAAATAGGCGGGTGGACCATGAACAGCTTGCTGCTGGGTTAGAACGGCGAATACCGACTCCTGTTTAACTGTGATAAAAGCATCGCCAGCGATCATTACCTTATCCGCAGCGCGGAACAGTGAAATATGCCCCGGGCTATGCCCCGGAGTATGAATATAGCTCCACCCCTCCATCCCCGGAATGCTTCCATCCGCAGGCAGCGGAATCACCGCTGGGCCGAAGTCAATACCGCGATGCGGATATAAAGGCGACACTGTTGCCATCAGTCCCCCGCCTACAGAAGGGTCGGCTGGAGGATAATCCTCTTTACCGGTTAGGTACGGAAGCTCCAGCGGATGGGCATAGACAGGCACATCCCATTCTGCTATAAGTTTTTTCAGCGTCCCGACATGATCGAAGTGACCATGCGTCAAGACGATGGATAGTGGAGGTTTGCCGAACCGTTCCTGTGCCGTATGCAGAATGCTGTCTGCGAACTGGCCGAGTCCCGTATCTACGAGAATCCATTCCTTAGAGGGCAAGCCTACATAAGCAAGATTGACAAACAAAGTGCGAAGGCCAATAACTTGGGGAGCTACCTCCCACATGTCGGTAAAGCCGGAAGCGATCATGCTTCTATGTTTCATATTGCTCCTCCTGTTTTCCCGAATTGCTTAAGGATTTCTTATGGAGTAGCATTGCCAATATTGCCGAAAAAAAAGCATGTCAATAAATTTATACCTGAATCGCTTTCCAGGAGGACTCTAGCGTTTGCTGCACCTGTTGTTCGCTCAGCGGATATTTTTGGACATAATAACCTTTGACAATTGCGGTAATGATACCATGGATAACCGAATGGCATAATTGGGCATCCATTTCTTTGATCATTCCCTGTTTCTGCCCTTCAATGATGAGCGACATTACGACTTCCCGTGAAGAACTAGGATCATCCATCATGCGTAATTCAGTCGAAATGTACGGTGAATAAGAATAGCTGTCAATAAAGCGGAATTCCTTGGGAAAAGCAATGGCGAACTTCAGTCGATTCAGCTGAAGGCATTTGAAGCGTTCATACAAGCTTAATTCTGAATTGTAGCCAAGTAGAAGGCACTGGCCCATATGCATTCGTACATCCCTATAAACTTCGTTGACCAATTCTTCCTTATTGTGAAAATAGTTAAAGACGGTCCCAGAGCCCACTTTTGCACTTTTTAATATTTTGGCAAAAGTTACGGATTGCAAGCCCTCTTCATCGATCAGATCCAGTGTAGCATTCATAATATCCTCACGTTTACTCATCTTACACCTCTCTAATTCCACATTCGTATCCTCATATCATACAATAATAGCTATCTCATCATCTCATTTCAATTTATATTGATTTAATTCTTCCACAGCGTTACAACCACTTTGGAATAAAAATTCCAAAATAGTGATAGAGATGACCAGTATGTCTAAAGTATGCTTAATCACGGACAGCTTCCGCGGCTTTGGATGGGAACTCGCCAAGGCTGTGCTCGACAGCAGAGAGAGTGGTCGCAACTGCCCGTCGTCCAGAGAAACTTGATGAGCTTGTGCAGCTGTATGGCGCAAGTATCCGCGCTACCGCACTTGATGTGACCGACGCCGCAGCCGCAATTGCCGCTGTTCAACTGGCACTCGATGAATTCGGAGCGCTCGATGTTGTCGTTAACAATGCCGGCTATTGAAATATTGGAGTGTATGATCCAATGATCTTTTGAATTACCCCTAGAATATCTCAAACTGTATTTGGATTAAACGTTCCAATTATCATGAACTATTGCGCACAAATAGCAGCCAGAACCTATTTACAGGTTTTGGCTGCTATTTGTATTTCACAGTTCAACTAATTATGGGAGGAAGAGCGGAATTCACAATCTGCGAACAGAATATTCCGCGGAATCCGAAAGAATACCTCCGCTTTTTCCTGCATAGCCGGGGTTGGCAGATGACTATAATGCAGCCATTTGCGGAACGTGCCGGGATGAATACCAATCCAGTTGCTGACGTCGGTAACGGAGAAGTCATATACCATGCAGAGACCCGTCAAAATGATATTGCTGCTTGGGGAGCTGCTATGGGATCTTTTCATAAATCGGGATGGCTTAGGCTGGCACACAATTGGACTTTGCCGCAAAAGCGCCTCATTGAACAAGACGTGTTGTGGATAACCAAGCAGGCGGCAGGCGTTGTCCAGATTATTTTTAGAAGGAATACGTCCTTCGTATACCCAGGCACTTACACTGCGAGAGGATACGTCAAGCTCTTCGGCAAATCGGGAGAGTTTCATGTCCTTAGCCATTAGTATTGCTAGCAGTACTCGGTTACGGATCTGACTGCGCGTAGGACGCCGGAATCTTTTGACACGAACGCCTTTTCCAAGGTATTTACGGTTGATTAGGGACCAGGCCTGGATCTTATGAGGTTCTAGTTGATTTTTAGGCATACTTCCTCCAATTATTAAAAAAATGGTTTACACTATTTATTAATTTTTAGCATCTGTCAATAGTGTAACGCTGAGTTCTAAGTTAAGTTTCTTTCAGAACGGTTGGTCTTATGATATATTTTTAGTAACCAATTTACAATATTTAAAGAACAGGGAGCGAAATAGAATGATCAAGCATATTGTGTTTTTCAAATTGAAGGACCGATCTCCTGAGAGTGTGGCGGTAACCGTCGCGGTACTACGGAATATGGAAGGCAGAATTCCACAGCTTCTCTCGGTCGAAGTTGGTGCAGATATCATTCATTCCGAGCGTTCGTTTGATATTGCACTGGTGACTGTTGTAGCTTCTCTGGAGGATTTGCAGGCCTATCAGGTGCATCCCGCCCATAAGGAAGTTATTGCACATATTAACGAAGTTAAAGAGCTTTCACTGGCTGTTGATTACGAACTCTAAAGGGATAGGTCGCTGACATGCGGCATCACCATTATATATCAAGAAGAAACAGCTTGGATGTCCTTTTTATGGACGGTAGCCGTTTCTTCGAGAAATATAAGGAAAATTTATCGTGTGGAACATATAAATTCTTATATTTTAAGAAAGCGGTGGCAGAATGCGTGAGTTAGAGTATCCGATGGAAGCGTTAACTTATTTGGTTGTGTTTCTAGCGGCCAGTTTGATCATGTTTTTCTGGTTAAAACGCCGCGGCAAACATAGAAAGTAGACAGAAATCAATTTTTCTTACTAGTTATTTTAAGGTGGAGGTCTTGTAGTGTATTATGTCAACCGGAAGCAAATAGATACCATTCTTGGTCAAATACCAGACATTAATACAGGTCTTCGGACAGCGGCAGCATCCTGGGATGGCGGTACGATCATGGGACTGGTCCAGGAGCGTTGTCTTCATTTGGCCATTGAGGTTATTACCGATGTCGGCAGCTGTGTGATTGACGGATTTATTATGCGCGATGCGGGCAGCTATGAAGATATCATTTCGATTATTCATGAAGAGAAGGTGTTTGGCGGAACTGAGATTTTCGAGTTGCTTAAAGAGCTGGTCGCGCTCCGCAAGCCGCTGGTGCAGGACTATTTCGACTGGGACCGCAGCGAACTGCATCCTCTTACCTTGGCAATTCCTGAAGTGCTGGAGCAATTCGCCACTCAGGTACATCGATATTTAGATCAGGAGCTGGGATAGCTGTGAATGAAAAGGGGGCCTTAACAATGAAGAAGGGGCAGGAAAGTGGCTCGACTAGACGCATGATTATGACGCTCCTGAAGATGAAAGGCCCGCTGACCATCAGCGCGCTGGCAGAAGAGTTGGGAATCACCGAGATGGGTGTTCGCCGTCATGTGCTGCAGCTGGAACAGGATTCTCTTGCCAAGACCAAAGTAGTGCGTCAAGCGATGGGGCGGCCCATGCATGTCTATTCGCTGACTGAGCGGGCAGAAGAGTATTTTCCAAAAAGCTATCATAATCTGGCGCTGGAGCTGCTGCGTGAGTTGGATCATATCAGTGGCACCGAGGCGGTTAATGTGTTGTTTGAAGGCCGCCGTCGCCGGATGCTTGCTCAATATTCCCCAATGATGGAACGCCGGAATTTGGAGGAACGGGTAGCCGAATTATCCTCCATTCAAAATGCAGGGGGATACATGGCGGAATGGAACCGTGAAGAAGATGGCTCGTATGTCATGCGGGAATATAATTGCCCTATTCGTCAAGTTGCTACTCAATACCGTAAGGCTTGCCAATGCGAACAGAATCTATTTGAAGAGCTCCTTGATGCAACAGTAACTCGTGGTGAATGTATGGCTGAAGGCGGCCAATGCTGCCGGTATGCTATCGTTCCGAAATCAACGGGCAAACCTTCTTGAAAAGATTGTAGAATCAGTCACAAAACAGACTCTCCCTGCTTATAATAAAGCAGATATAGGCATTCGCCTGGTTGGGTGGGAGAGGAGGCAAGGCCATGGACGACTGGATAAACATAGTCATGGTGATCGGGTTTGGCATTCTATGTGTTGCGGTCGTGTTGTTGACGCTAGCCGTATTGAAGACATTGTCAGTGCTGCGGGTACTGGCAAGTAATCTACAAGGGCTGAGCATTGCTTTGGCTGCTGATATCAAGAGCACGCTGCAGACAACGTCAACAACAGCAGAAGAAGCCAAGGAAAGACTGCAGGAGCTAAGACCGCTGTCTGCGGGGCTAGGGCGTGCAGGGGACTCTTTGACTGAAGCGGGAGATAAACTTCGGGAGGTAAGCCGAAAGTGTACCCAATCCGCTGCTGAGACGCTAAAGCGGGCCCACAAACGGAATGAACACGATCTGGAAATCACGCTGCGCACTCTGGATGCCGGGTTCTCCTTATGGCAGGCCTTGCGATCGCGAACTCAAGGCGTGAACTCGGACTCTCACCCTGCTGGGGGCACAATGAATCTAAAAGGAGAGATGAAACGATGAAGAAGGATACAAAAAGCTTGCTGTGGGGAGCTGTCGTCGGAAGTGTAGTGGGTTCAGTGACAGCTTTGCTGTTCGCCCCTAAACCGGGTAAAGAGCTGCGTAAAGATATTGCGGAAGGAACTGCTTCGACACTCGAGAAGGCACAGGAAATTGCCACACAGGCAGGAGATAAGAGCGTCGAACTGTATAGCAAAGCTAAAGAGAGCGTAGAACAAGTTGTGCAGGAAGTTCGGGAATGGACTAAACAATGTACATCTGCTGAAGATGAAGAAGATAAACTTGTGGTTAGTGGAATTACTACTGAGGAATCTGTTATTACGGTTGAGGCTGATGACATTAATGTAAATGACACTGATGTAAATAACACTGATGTAAATAACACTGATGTGGATGACAAGGATAATAACGGCATTCTATAAATCAGTGTGCTGTCGCTTTTTTTGCTCATTCCAAAACATACGCTCTCTTAGAGTGGGGCCGCTTTTTCGCATCGGGCGGAAGGCGGCTCTACCTGTTTGGCCTTGAACTGAAGGAGTAAAAGGAGTATTATCTGCAATTGGGGCTTAAAGCTAGGTACATTTTCTATAAGCCTTACATAAGCTACACAAAACAAGTAGAAGGAAGCGGTGTGTTCGTGCAGCAAGCAATAGCAATATTAGACTCAGGTGTGGGAGGATTGACGGTTGCCAAAGAAGTGATGAGACAGCTCCCAAGGGAGAAAATCATTTATTTCGGAGACACTGCTCGAGCCCCGTACGGACCCCGTTCGACCGAGGAAGTGAAGTTGTTTACCGAACAAATCGTGGATTATTTAATACAATTCAATCCTAAAATGATTGTTATCGCCTGCAATACGGCAACGGCGGCAGCTCTTGATTATATCTCTACCAAGGTATCCATACCCGTAATCGGAGTGATTCATCCCGGTGCTCGTGCGGCAATCAGCGCCACCAAAAGCGGACAGGTCGGTGTGATCGGCACCGTCGGAACAATTGGGAGCGGGGCTTACACAGTGGCATTGCAGCAGCTTTCTCCGTTTGTTCAAGTTGTTAGTCAAGCTTGCCCAGCGCTTGTTCCACTTGTGGAGCAGGGGATGTTTCGCTCGGAAGAAAGTCAAATCGCCGTGGCAGAATCCCTAAACGGGATCAAGTATGAATCTATTGATACACTAATTCTGGGCTGCACCCACTATCCTTTTTTAATTGATCCAATCGGGAAAGTGATGGGTCCAGGAGTAAAGCTGATCAGTTCTGCCGATGAGACAGCACGCGAAATCAGCACGATCCTGTACGACAAAGGAAAGCTGGCCAGCGGGAATGAGAGTCCCATACACCAGTTCTTCTGCAGTGGGGATGCTGAAATGTTCCAGAGAATTGCCCGGGATTGGCTGGGAGAGCAAATCAAACGTACGCCTGTCGTATGGCAAGTATCCACACTATAGACAGTATCAGTGACGAATTGAATAGGGACAAACCCCTAATAGAGCTGTACATAACAAGACCGGGACAGCGATGTTCCGGTCTTGTTATGTATTATTGTTCACCGTTCTTGATTCTTTCATGCGAGACCCCAGGGTCTGCATACAATAGATTTGAGGGCTGTGTCCCGTTGTCTTCACGGAAGTATCCGGCTGAAGGCAGTGGATGACGGCAACTAGAGGGCCGAGAGGATGAGACCTATGCAGCAATATATTGCCCATCATGGAGATACCGTAAGCCGGATCGCCGCGAGGCATGGACTAACGCCGGAGCATGTAGTTCAAGGAAACCCATGGGCTAGCAGGCAGCCTTATTTATTCCCGGGACAAATGCTGTTCCTGCCTTCCGCCCCGCGCAAACGTTATGCTGTGCAAGAGGGGGACGATGCGGAGAGCATTTCCGCTCTGTTTGGCGTAAGCGTGGATGAGCTTGAGAGGCTGAATCCGGGGGTGACCTCAAGACGTTTGTGCGTTCCCGGTAAAGAGCTAGTTATACCTCTCGCCGCACCCCGGACAGAGGTATATCTGCGTGGTGAATACGGACCCGTCGAGGTCGAAGCAGATATTGGGAAGCTGCAGAACAAGTATCCTTTTATTCAAAAAGACTGCGTCGGCACAAGCGTATTAGGCAAGCCGCTTCACTTGCTGAAGATCGGCAACGGTTCCCGCCATCTCCATGTGAACGCCGCCTTGCACGCCAATGAATGGTTGACTGCACCTTGTCTGATGTCATTTATAGAGCAGTATGCGGCGGCTTATGCTGAAGGCAAAGCCTGGAATGGCCACCATCCTGAAGAATGGTACAGCAATTGGACGATCTGGGCTGTGCCCATGGTCAATCCTGATGGTGTGGAGCTGGTGCAGGAGGGTGTTCTATCTGGCCATCCTTTTTATGAGGAACTGATGAAATGGAATGGTGGACGGCGCAGCTTCCGGCACTGGAAGGCCAATATCCACGGAGTGGATTTAGGTGACCAGTTTCCGGCCCACTGGGAAGAGGAGCGGACCCGACGGGGAGTGCCTGGGCCGGCTCCACGTGACTACAGCGGACCCGCTCCGCTCAGTGAGCCGGAAGCCGCCGCACTGGCTCAACTAGCGGAGGAGGTTCCCGGCACTGCTGCTGTATCCCTGCATAGCCAGGGGGGAGAGATTTACTGGAATTACCGAGGGTATGAACCACCTGAGAGCAAGGAGCTTGCGTTAAGTCTGGCAGCGGCCAGCGGGTACAAGGCGGTTGAGTTGACCGGCAGTGACGCTGGTTACAAGGATTGGTTCATTCAGCGTTTCCGCAGACCCGGCTTCACTGTGGAGCTGGGCATCGGCAAAAATCCGCTACCGCTTGCTGATTTTGAAGATATGGCGCTGGAGACCGGACTTATTTTGGCGAATATCCTCTCGAATTTAAAGTGAACATAATATTTCTCGTAGAAGCGGCTGTCTCAAAAGTAGATATTTTGAATAGAGAGCTTTTTGTACTTCAAAGCCTTAAAAGCTAAAGAACGAGCCAGTCTCCGGGTTATTGGAGACTGGCTCGTTTTCGTTAGCCAAGAACTGCAACGCGGCGGTAAACACGGTTTCGAGGACATCTTCATGCGCTGAGTGTAGGCGTGAATAATGACTTTGGTTAGCATTTTGGGGTGCTGGCTCGGGATATCTTCTTCTGAATACATTGGTAGGTAGTGGGTCCATGGCCATTTCATAGTTTATGGGACAGCCTCTTCTTCTTTAAATTCAGGTTTGCTATACGGATAGTCAAAATAATGCACATCAAGGCGTATGAAAGCTATACCGTACTCCAAAAATTCTCTTGTTACAATAAGTTACATAGAAGAGTGGCGGACGGCTGCAATAACAATAAAGCTGTCTGCCAGGAAGAGAGGCCCATATGGAGAACTATACGCTGAAGAGCAAAGAACTACCGCTTTATTCCTCCTATGATGTCATTGTAGTCGGAGGAGGACCGGCGGGTTGTACTGCAGCGGCCGCGGCGGCAAGAGAAGGAGCGCGGACACTGCTGATCGAAGCGACCGGAAGTCTTGGTGGGATGGGAACGTCCGGGTTAGTGCCCGCCTGGTGCCCATTCTCTGACAAGCAGAAAGTGATCTACCGGGGACTTGCAGCGAAGGTGTTCGATACATTGAAAGCACAGATGCCGCATGTGAAGGAGGACGCGCTGGATTGGGTGCCGATCGATCCGGAGAAACTCAAAAGAGTCTATGACGATCTTGTATCGGAGGCAGGCGCGCATGTCTTGTTCCTGAGCATGCTGGCGGATGTGGAGAGAGATGCTGAAGGTAACATCACGGCACTCATTATCCTGAATAAGGGTGGATTGCAGGCGTTCCAGGCAGCGGTTTATGTCGACTGTACAGGTGATGGCGATGTCGCTGCATGGGCAGGGGCCGACTATCGCAAGGGAGATGAAGATACCGGCGAGCTTCAGCCAGCCACCCATTGCTTCATCCTTGGCAACGTGGACGATTACGCCTATTTGAATGGTCCAAATTTGCATGCGGACAACTTGCAGAGCCCGATACATGAAGTCGTCCGGTCGGGGGATTACCCGGGGATTCCGGATACCCATTTGTGCAACAATATGGTCGCTCCACGCGCTGTAGGCTTCAATGCCGGTCATCTTTGGGGAATTGACAACACCAATGCGTTCTCGGTATCAGAAGCGCTGATTCAGGGCCGCAAGATGGCGGCGGACTACCGGGATATGCTCGCGGCTGTCCAGCCCGCTGCTTTTGGCAATGCATTTGTCATGAGTACAGGCACACTTATTGGAACGCGTGAATCACGGCGAATTACCGGTGACTACATCCTGACGGCGGAAGACTACATTTCCCGCAGAAGCTTTAGCGATGAGATCTGCCGCAACAGCTACTTCATCGATGTGCACGGTACACAGACAGAGCAGCAGTGCGGCGAAGGGTCGGGCCTGTCCATTACGCTTTACGGGCCGGGGGAATCGCACGGGATACCTTACCGCTGCCTTACGCCACTTGGGCTGCGCAATGTACTGGTAGCCGGCCGTTCCATTTCCTGCGATCGCAGGGTACTGGGCAGCGTCCGGGTAATGCCAGTCTGTCTGGCCATGGGAGAAGCAGCGGGGTTGGCCGCAGCACTGGCCGTCAGACACAACGACGGTGACGTTCATGCCGTCAATGTTGAACTGCTGCGCGGGCGTTTGCGGGAAGAAGGCGCATATTTACCAGAATTACAGCCCAAGTCTGTGGGGAGCGAACACAATGAGTGAACATGCAATGATCCGCAAAACGGCCGAGGCGCCACCCAAAATATTCTGGACACGAAAAAAGCGGGAGCAATTGGCTGGTTGGATTTTTATAGCACCTGAAGTGATCGGCATGCTGGTTATTGCGGTGTTTCCGCTTGTGTTCAGTCTGGTTCTAAGCCTGACCGAGTGGAATCTGGTGGGGGGATTATCCGCCATCCACTTTATTGGATTGGATAACTATATCAATCTGTTTCATGATAATCGCTTTATTCAGGGGCTGAAGAACAATGTGCTGTTCACGATCGGCACGGTGCCGCTGACGATGCTGCTGGGCGTTATTTTCTCTGCGGTTATCCATAAGAAGCTGTATGCAAAAGCGTATTTTAAAGTGGCTTTTTTTGTACCTTATATCTGTTCGACGGTGGCGATCGCCGCAGTTTGGCAAGCGCTTTATCATCCATCTAAAGGCCCCTTCAACCAACTTCTTATGCAGATCGGTATTTCCGATCCGCCGCGCTGGCTGGTAGATACCAGCTACTCGCTGATTGCGATTATGATTATTTATGTCTGGCAGCTGTTAGGCTATCAGATCATTATTTTTCTGGCCGGAATGACGAATATTCCGGAAGAATTGTATGAGGCCGCAACGATTGATGGCGCAACCGGCATTCAGCAGTTTCGGCGTATTACGATGCCGCTGCTCGGCCCAACTACTTTTTTCCTAGCTATTACAAGCACCATCTCTTCATTCAAAATCTTTGATATGATCAAGTTCCTGACGGACGGCGGACCCAATTATTCCAGTACGGTAATCGTGTACCAAATCTATGAGGAAGGATTCGAGCACTTTAAAATGGGCTACGCCTCGGCCATGTCCTGGGTGCTGTTCCTCATCATCATGCTCGTAACGTCCATTACCTGGATTTCACAGAATCGGAAAGTCCATTATTAGTCCCGACGAAAGGAACACATGCAATGACTAAGAGAAAATTAAAGACTGGCAGCGTTATTTTGACTATCCTGTTCGCCGTTATCTCGTTATTCTTTCTTCTGCCGCTAATTTGGATGCTGTCTGCCGCCTCCAAAACGGAGCAGGATGTCTGGACGTTCCCTATCCAATGGATTCCGGAGAATTGGAACTTTATCAACAATTTCAAGACCGTGTGGATGGGAGATATATCTTTTGGTTTATTTTATATGAATTCCATCAAAATAGCGGTTATTTCAACACTGGCTACTATTGTCATTTCTGCCATGGCCGGTTATGCGCTATCCAAACTGAATTTTAAAGGCAGGGGCATGGTCTTCACCTTAATGCTTGCCTTCATGATGATTCCGGAGCAGGCGACGCTAGTTCCGCGTTATATTATGATCAAAGAGCTGGGGCTATACGATTCCCATGCCGCGTTAATCCTGATGGGCATGTTCTCCAGTTATTTCACGTTTCTGCTGCGCCAGTTTATGGTTGGCATCCATAATGACCTGTTGGAAGCCGCCGAGCTGGACGGTGCCGGATTCTTCCGTGTATTCTGGAGCGTCGTGCTGCCACTCAGCCGGCCCATACTGGCTACGGTGGGCATTATCAAATTCATCTGGACCTGGAACGATTACCAGGGACCGCTGATTATGCTGAATTCGACGAAACTGTATACGATTCCGCTGGGCATGCAGTTTTTTAAAGAAGAGTTTGGCACACAGATTTCGGTCATGATGATGGCTTCCGTCGCGGCAATTGTTCCACTGCTTGTGCTGTTCCTGGTGCTGCAGAAGCAGGTGATTGAAGGGATCTCGATTGGTGGAGTCAAAGGCTAGCTACTATCCGCCAAGGACGAAATTGAATATCCAAAGGTCAAAAATGTGTACGCGTACACCGCAATACTGTACACGGTGTACGCCAGATTTAGATAGTATAATGAGCCTGCAGCAACCAATACGAGGGGGTATTGCTTTGAAGAAATTATCATTATTGTTAGTCAGCTTGATCCTGATTCTCTCCGTCAGTGCGTGCGGAGGGAACAACGGCAATAATTCTGCCGCGACAAATGGGTCGGCCGATCCGACTGCCACTGAAGGCGGCAATGCCGACCAACCTGCAGGTAAAGCGAAGATCAAATTCTATACGTACAAATCCGACAAGCCGGAAGAGCCGATCTTTCAAGCTGTTGAGGCGTATAACAAAGTACAGGACAAGGTGGAAGTGGAATATGTTTCGCTGGTTCAGAATAGCGACAGCACCGATTTCATGAAGAAGCTGGATATTATGGTTGCCGGCGGAGAAGTGGTCGATGTGTTTATGACCGGTAATGAGGATGAATTGATGGAACGCGCTTCCCGCGGAGTTGTGGAACCGCTTAACTCTTACTTTGAGAAGGAGAACGTAAAGCCGGAGGATGAGTATTTCAAGGTCTTGAAGCTGGATGACAAAGTATATGGCCTTATGCCTAGTTCCACGCAGTGGTTTACGATCTTCAACAAGAATTATTTGGAAGAAGCCAAACTTACACTGCCCGAAATGGGCTGGACTTGGGATGACTTCCGCGATTATGCCAAGAAGTTGACAACGAAAGAACATTACGGAACGTACTTTCATACCTGGGGAGAATATGCGGATATTATCGCTTATACGGAACGCCCGAATCCACAGCTTGATGCTGAATTGAAGCCGATTTTTAATGATCCGTCCTTTGAGTACTTCTTCAATCTTCGCCGCGTTATGGAGCAGGAGGACAAGAGTGTAGAACCCTATGCGGATGTGCTCGCTTCCAACTATCATGTACTGCAGCAATTTTTTGCCGGAAAAGCCGCTATGTTGGCTGTACCTAGCTATGCAGTTAGAGCAACTCTGAATCTGGAGAAATTCCCGCACGAGTTCCAGACAATGTATGCTCCTCTACCGCGGTCAGTGGATTCAAAAGATATCGGGATGACGAACATCGCTGGTGGTGGGTTGGCCATGGGCGCGAAATCGGAGAATAAGGAAGCCGCGTATGATTTCATCAGATGGATGTCCAAGGAGTCATATAAATATACGAAAGAAATTCCAGCCTTCAAAGGTGTGGACGGAGCAGCATTGGTGAAGGAATTTTTCGGAGAAAATGAGAACTTGATCGATACGGTTTCGTTGTCCAAAACACTGTTCGATACCCGTATTAAAATGCCGGATACTTTCAGTGTGCCTTATGGCAGCGAGTTGAAAACGATTGTAGAGAACGGTTTTACCAGCTACATGCTGGATAACCGCAAGTTTGAAGAGGTTAAGCAAGAAATGACGAAGGAAGTTGAAAAGGTTGTAGAGTCCAATAAATAAAGTTTAACTTGATACTGGTGGCAGCGATATGGATTATAATAGGAACGTTAATTCTATACTTCAGGACAAGGATGGATACATTATGAAATGGTTAAGCCGTTTTTCTTTCCATCGTAGACTGCAGTTCTCGTTCCTGATCCTTATTCTGCTGCCTTTTATCGTCGTAACCTTCTGGTCTTACACTTCCGTAAGACAAAATGTGAGTGATAAAATCATACGTTCCAATGAAGAGACGCTTACGGTTATCGCTAATCAAATTGAAAAAACGGTTGACAGCATCTCTTTTGTCTCTGTTTATTTCTCTGAGACTTATGATCCAGATGTGCTGGAAAGCTTGCGATATTTAAAAGATGCTAAGAATTTTGGGAATTATGAAGTGTACAGCCACTATGCCAAGCTAAAGTCCATGGCTAATATTCTGTCCGTGCAGTCCTTGGATGCAGACTTGAAGATTATGATGGTTAACCGCGAGAATAAGATCATTATGGGTAATTTGGATCTTCCCGTCTTCTCGGCGATGCCGGAGCGGTTCCTGCAAGAGAGCAGTAAGCTTAACGAGAGTGAAAAGACGGTGCTGCAGTGGTTTCCCGTCGGTGTTGTCAATTCCGCTCCAGAATATTATTATGCTGCGCGTTTCATTACCGACCCACGGAATCATGAGCAGCTGGCGACGCTGTTCATCGGGATTCCAAATCATTATTTTCAAAATTTGCTGGATACGCGCAACCCCGCCAATATCCTCTCACTGCATGATCAGCAGGGAAGAATGATCGCTCTCAAGGGAGAGCACGAATCACAGGTTGTGGAAAATATGCTGGTGAGCGAGGTTCAGATTCCGAAGGTGGGCTGGCTGCTGTCTAGTGAAACTCCGCGCAGTTCCATTGACAGCCATATCAACCGTGAGTTTCTGGTGTCCACATCATTAGTGGGTCTGTTCTTCCTGGCATTTCTGATTCTGTCCATGCTGTGGGCTGGATACATGAATAAACCGATCAGCCTGCTGCGCACGAGTATCAAACAGTACGTTGGCGGCAATCGTGCTGTGCGTATACCGGTCAAGGGCAAGGATGAAGTGGCTGTTCTGTCCGCCGCCTTCAATCAGATGCTGGATGATATTAATCAGCTTCTGCAGCAGGTGGAGAGTGAGCAGGAGGTGAAGAGGGTGCTTGAGCTTCAGGCACTGGCGGCACAGATCCGGCCTCATTTTCTGCTGAATACCCTGAATTCAATCAAAGTGGATTTGCTGCTTGCCGGAGACCATTCCCATGGCTCAATGATTGACTCTTTGATGAAGCTGCTGCGGGTTTATGTTCATGTCGACAAGCCGCTCGAGCTAGCCGAGGAGTGCAAGGTGCTGGGCAGTTATGTGGAAGTGATGCAAATCCGTAACCGGCTGGATATTGGCTTTGATTGCTTGCTGGGTTCGGCGACGGAATCGATCATGCTGCCAAGACTGTTGCTCCAACCTGTTGTTGAGAATGCAATTAGTCATGGGTTCTCTGCCCGTCCTACCCACCCGGTCATAACATTGGAAGCTTCTCTTGTGAACGATATGCTGGAAATTAGAATTGGTGATAATGGCCGGGGGATGACAGAGGATAAGATCAATCGCCTGAACCGTCGGCTGCTCGGGCCGGATGATGAGACGCAGTGGCCTGATAAGGGTGTAGGTCTTATTAATACGGCACGGCGACTGCAGGTACTGTACGGTTATCGGGCGCGTCTGAGCGCAGAAGCACGCACTGGCGGGGGCATGGTCTTTACACTCTGCATTCCGGTGACGAATGTCAAGGAGGTGGTCCCTTATGATGACTTTAATGCTGATCGATGATGATGTTCCCATGCTGGAATATGTAGAATATTTGTTGCAGCCGCTTGGGCTGGATCTATTGCTAGTCGCCTCCGCATCCAGTAGTGAGCAGGCACTGGAGCAGTTTCATATCGAACTGCCCGACCTGGTGATCATCGATATTGGACTGCCCGGTATGGACGGTCTGGAACTGGCAGATGCCTTCCGCATTACGAAACCGGAGGTGCGCCTTATTTTTTTGACCTGCTATGAGGATTTTCATTATACGAAGCGGGCCTTCCAGTTGGAAGCTGATGATTATCTCATAAAGGACGAGTTATCTCCCGAACAGCTGAAGGCCAGTCTTTGCAAGGCGATTAGCCGTTTTCAAAGTCATGAGGAATTGCTGGAGCGGTATTTGTTCCGGCAGGCGATTGAGCGTAATAAGGAGGTGCTGAAGCAGAGCTTCCTGAAACAGCTGCTGTCTGGAGCGAATTGGGAGAACACGCTTCAGTTTGGCGAACGTCTGGGGATATCCTGGAAGCTTCCTTTTTTTCGTCAAGGCTTTATCCATATCGACGCGGCTTCCGTGATTGAGCGTTACCAGTATAAGGATATGCCGCTGATTCATTTTGCCGTGAACAATATTGCCATGGAATTGTCAGCCGGCCTGACCTCCATCACGCCAATTATGACCAAAGACGCCGATATTTTTTTAGTCTGGAATGTTGCAGGCCCCGGCTATCTGGATAACGAACTGGTTCAATTTATGGAATCGGTGCGGGAAAAGGCAGAGCAATATCTAAAGATCTCTGTGCGCGGTTTCTATTCGGAGGATGTGGTTCCAGTCCGGGAGTTCGATACCCTGTATAAGATGTTAATAGAAGCTCGTGATTCGAACTTTTACACCTCGACCAAGCCGGTGGCCGCTTTAGAATCCCACATTCATTTCCAACAAACGACGGAATGGAGAGGGGATAAGGAGCGGGGTATGCTGGTACTGTCGCTGGAGGAATACAATGCCGCATGGATTGATCTGGCCGTTAATCCTTGGATTCAACACGTCTCCTCGGAGATGCTGCTCCCCCGTCTGGTGAAGGAAATCTGCGGAAACTTTGTCCGCCAGATGGCTTTTGAGGTCAATGGGTATGCGGAGGACAATTTCTTCATCCATCTGGAACAAACAGTCCATATTGATGAGGTCGCCCGACTGACCAAACGGGAACTGCGGAATTTGTGGGGGCAGCATACGATTGCGCCTATCCTCTCTCAGGAGAAGGATATGAGGTTACAGGTTGTTGATCGTTTTCTTGCGGAGCATGTCGACCAGATCGTGACTTCAGTCGATATGGCGGAACATTTGCATCTGAATGCCAGCTATTTCTCCAGATATTTCAAAAAATTAGCGGGTATCAATTTTACCGATTACGTTAATCAGTACAAAATGAATATGGCGATCACGATGCTGGGGCGCCGTAACGAAACCGTCGAGAATGTTGCGTATACCCTCGGCTTCTCCGACCGCGCCTATTTTTCCAAGGTGTTCAAGAAGTACAGTGGAAAGAGCCCTAGCGAATACAAGATCTACCCTGTTGAAAATGACAGCCCGGAGGAATGAAAAGTTGTCCGAAATTACCGTTAAGGGGGAAAAATATGAGTGGAAATACACTGAGATTACCGGCGGAAGAACTGGTTATTTCGAAGGAAGTAGATGTGTTGGTTGCTGGCGGTGGGCCTGCTGGCGTTGCCGCGGCTATTTCGGCGGCAAGGTCCGGCGCGCGGACCCTGCTGATTGAGCAGCGTGGTTTCCTGGGAGGAATGGGCACCGTCGCCCTTGTTCCTGCTTTTTGTCCATACAGTGATGGAGAGAAGGCGATTATACGGGGAATCGGGCTGGAACTGCTGGAGCGAATGAAATTGCAATGCGAGCCCGACTTCCAAGAACGTTTCGGTGCTGAACTGGATTGGGTTCCCATCGATCCGGAGGTTTTGAAGCGGGTGTATGACGAAGCCGTAACAGAGAGTGGAGCGGAGGTGCTGCTGCACACGATCGCAAGCCAGACTGTGATGGACGAAGGCGGGCGCAGAGTCGAGGGAATCGTGGTTGTCAACAAATCCGGCAGAAGTGTCATTAAGGCGAAAACGGTGATCGATACTACAGGTGATGCCGATCTCGCGGCTTTGGCAGGCGCACCGTTTCATAAAGGCGGAGAAGCAGGCGAGCTGCAAGCCGCCACCATGTGTTATCTGCTGACCCATGTGGATCGGCCTCGGTTTGCGCAGTATCTAATTGAAAGCGGTGACACTGAGCAAATTCACCAAGCGGTCCAAAAAGCCCAAGCTGAGGGGAATCTGCCACAAGGCCGGGATTCCGTCTCTGGGTTGGCCTGGATCGCCGATTATCTGGTCGGGGTAAACTTTGGTCATGTGTTCGGCATAGACGGTTCCAGAGCAGAGGACTTGACTCGAGGAGCCCTTGAAGGGCGTCAACTGGTTAGATGTCAGCTGGATTTCTTTCGAGCATATGTTCCTGGATTTGAACAAGCCCATCTTGTGTCTACCGGAGAGCAGATCGGTATCCGTGAAACAAGACGGATTGTCGGCGACTACGTCCTGACACAGGAAGACTTCATGAATATGGCTTCATTTACGGATGATATCGCGCGTAATGCCTATTTTATCGATATCCATATGGCACGCAGCAGCGGTGCGATGCATATTCATCATCTGCCCCCTGGGCAATCTCATGGAGTACCTTATCGCTGCATGCTGCCGCTTGGTTTAGACAATCTTTGGGTGGCGGGACGCGCAGCCTCGTCAGACCGGGTCGTGCAGGGATCGCTGCGGGTGATGCCCAATTGTTTTGCGATGGGCCAGGCGGCGGGGCTGGCGGCAGCCATGGCATCCGGAGCGGATAGCCTGAGCCGGAAAGTGAATATAGCTGAGCTTCAACGTGAGCTGATTCGGCAAGGAGCCTGGCTGGGCGAGGCTTTGTCAACGCAGAACTAATTTGGGGAGAGTGATTTGATGAATAGAAAAGGAAAGTCGGGCAGAATGACCCTACCCCTGCTGGGTATGATAACCTTTCTGCTGTTCAGCCTGGTTTCAGGGACGCTTGGTCCGGTTGCAGAAGCCGCAGGGACCACTTATTACGTCGATTCTTCGCTTGGCAGCGACAGCTCCTCAGGCACGAGTGAAATCACAGCATGGAAGACACTGAGCAAGGTGAATAGCGTTACATTTGGCCCCGGCGACCGCGTTCTTCTAAAAGCAGGAGAGGTGTGGAGCAATCAGTATCTTGATTTTCTGGGCTCTGGCACTGAAGGAAGCCCGATTACGGTGGACCGTTACGGGACAGGTTCCAAGCCGGTGATTCATTTCGGCAATACATCCGTAAACGGTGAAGGCTTCGGGATTCGCCTGCGAAATGTATCTTATTGGGAGATCAATAATCTGGAAATTACAAGTGGCCAGCAGGCGACGGATATGCGAAGAAGCGGTGTCCTTGTGGTCGGAGAAGGAACGGGAGCGGGGAACTTTCGGCATATTTATATCAAAAATCTCAATATTCACGATGTCTTTGGTACCGACCGCAGAACAGGCGGCATCAATATTTATGCCAGGGGAGCAAACACGGCTCCAGAAAGCACCTGGGATGGCATCCTGATCGAAAACAACACCATTGTAAACGTGGCGGATACGGGTATCCAGACGATGACGGACGCTTTTTCTAACAGCGCCTGGACACATAAATTCGATGCTTTCCGGAATGTGGTTATCCGGGGCAATGATGTGGAACAAATACATCGGGACGGTATTCTGGTCAGAGCCAGCGTTTCGCCGCTGATCGAATACAATACGACGAGATCTATCGGGGAAGCCTGCAACGTGGATACCTCCGTTGTCAGCTACCTGGATCATATTGCCGTGGTCGCGGCGCAGTGGGCCTACTATACAACCGGCGCGGTATTCCAGTATAACGAGGCTTCTGACACTCGGAAGCTGGAGGGAGACGGCCAGCCATGGGATTTTGACGTCGAGGTGCGCGGGAGTATTTATCAATACAATTACAGCCACGACAATCAGGGCGGCACGCTGCTGGTCATGAACAATACGGATAATAATATCTTCCGCTACAATATCAGCCAGAATGATCTGGACGGCAACGGGGCGTTTAATTTAATCAGCGGCGGCGGAAATCTGTATGTCTACAACAACGTTATCTACCGTTCGGGAACACAGAACCAGGCGCTGACCCATGCCAGCAATACGGGGATGGCGTATTATTCGAATAATATTTTTTATAACGGTGCGAGCGGACAGTATACGAACAGTCCACGAATGACATATGACCACAACAGCTTCTACGGACTCAATTCAAGCGTCCCGAGCGATCCTTACAAAATTGTTGGCGATCCCAAATTCGTGAGTCCCAACACAGCGACGGGTCTCAATTCGGCAGATGGATACAAGCTGGCGTCGTCGTCACCGTTGATAAATACCGGTGTGGCGATTGCTACGAACGGAGGCCTTGACTACTTCCATAATACGCTCTATAACGGCGTGCCGGATATCGGAGCATTCGAATTTCAGGGCACGGTAGCGCAGCCGATTACGCTGTTTCAGGATAATTTCGAGGACAATGACTATAGCGGCTGGACAACCTCCGGAGGCACCTGGAGTGTGGCGGATGACGGTACGAAGGGGCTGTCCCAAAGCTTGGCGTCGGGTGAAGCGCTGGCCTATGCTGGCGATGCCTCCTGGAGAGATTATACGTATTCGGCCAGACTTAAACTGCTGACAGCTACCGGTAACGTGGGGCTGGTGTTCCGCTATGCGGATGCCTCCAATTATTACATGTTCAGATTGAACGACGCGTTGGACAAGGTGGAATTGTACAAAAAAACCGCCGGCACATTGACAATGGTAAGCAGCGCTGCTGTTGCCGTTCTTCCCGGCCAGTGGACCGATGTATCGGTGGCGGTCAACGGCAATATAATCACAGCGTTTGTTGGAGGTGTCCAATTGATTCAGTGGACGGATACGGCGGTCCAGCCAGCTGGAGGAAAAATAGGCATCCGAATGCATACAAGCGCTGCTCGGATAGACGATGTGAAGGTTATCCAGTAATCTGTGAATTGAACGGAAGATGAATTTTGAAGAACCTTTATTCAGCTCCTTGCTATCTATTTCAGCAATGTAGTTGCTTTTATGACCGATGTTCCTTTAAAATAAATTATTGAGTATTTAAATTAAAGGTGTCGGGAGATGGAATGAAGATGAATGTCAAAATTACCCGCAATGCGGCTAAAGTGATAAAGAAACAGATGGAGCTTGAAGGAAACAGCGAATTGAAGCTGCGCGTCACGATTACGCATGCCCACGGAGATCATGCCCACTACGGTCTTGATTTGGACACGCCTAAGAAGAATGATGTAGTAGTCTCCACAGATAAGGAAATCGATGTTATTCTAGATCCGAATCAACCTTTACTTGACGGCGTAAAGATCGATTACCTCTACTTGCCGGAGGAAGGTTTTGTTATTACTAATCCGTCTAAAGGGAATAACGGCGACCACTAACATGGCTAATGATATTCAAGTTTGTGATGAATGTAATTTCATGAGTATGAAGAGCATCTTGCCGAAGCTGCGCAAGATGGCGCCTGACGCCGAGATCAAGATCGGCTGTAAGTCATACTGCGGCCCATGCGGCAAACGGGCTTTCGTGTTTATTAACGGCCGTTATATCAGTGCTCCAACTGAGGATGAAGTACTGAAGAAAGTGGAAGCTTTCGTCAAGCATCCAGCTGTTCAGAAATAATTATAATTGTAAATCACACTTATGATTCAGTCACTTCACCTCCGCACAGCTTTGTGCGGAGGTGTTTTGCGTTTGTAGGAGTAGGTCCGCTTTTGGATAGAACGGATCAGCGTGGTATAATTAATAGATTGGGTAAAAATCAGTTACACACAGGAGGAAATGGAATCTTATGAAGCATATTACCGATGGGAAGATTTTGAACAATGGGATTAACATGCCTTGGTTTGGACTGGGTACCTATAGAGCGGCGGGTAAAGAAGTTGCTAATGCAGTATCCACCGCACTTGAGATAGGGTACCGGAGTATTGATACCGCTGCGGTATATGGCAATGAAGAGGAAGTTGGTCAATCCATTGCCACGAGCGGTGTGGCACGTGACAGTCTTTTCGTCACTACTAAGGTTTGGAATGAAGATCAAGGGTTCGATACGACACTACGCGCTTTCGAGACTAGCAGCAAGAAGCTGGGACTTGATTTTATTGATCTGTATTTAATTCATTGGCCAGGAAAAGACAAATATAAGGAAACCTGGCGCGCGCTGGAGCGTCTTCAATCAGAAGGCCGTGTCCGGGCCATTGGGGTCAGCAATTTCCAGATTCACCATCTAGAGGAGCTACTAAAGGACAGCAGCACTGTGCCAGCGGTTAATCAGGTAGAGTTGCATCCCCGCTTTATCCAGAAGGAACTGCATGAATTTTGCGTACAACATAATATACAGATCGAAGCTTGGGCTCCGCTCATGAAAGGCAGACTTCAAGAGAATGAACTGTTGATAGAGATTGCCCAAAAATACGGCAAAACGGTTGCACAGGTTATTTTACGCTGGGGGCTTCAGAATGAGATTGTCATCATTCCGAAATCAGTCACAGCTTCCAGAATTAAAGAAAACAGCGAAATCTTCGATTTCGAGCTGTCGCAAGCTGAAGTGAACGCTGTAAGCGGATTGGATGCCGGTGAACGGATAGGTACAGATCCGGACAAGCTGCTCTTCTAGAAAGCTGCGGGCCAGCTGTAACGCCAAAAAGCCTTAGACCACGTGCAGAGCACAGAGTCTAAGGCTTTTCTTAATATTTTTTGGAGAGATTAATTCTGGTTTCTCGGCGGCAGCGGGCCAAGGTATTGGTAATACTGGCATTCGATTCGCCCATTATACAGCTTGCGGCGTTTATCAGCCTTGCGGCCGTAATACTGCTCAAATTCCTTGTAGGGACTAATGGCGAAGAAAGACCAGGTCGGCAGATACAGCATCATCTCGCCAAACTGGCGGGTCAGCTTCTCGACTTCTTTTTCGCTGCTGATCCGTTCACCATATGGCGGGTTGGTGATGATACAGCCATATTCGCCTTGAGGTCTTACTTTGGCGGCAGCGCCAACCTTGAAGGTGATTTCACCGGATAAGCCAGCACTTTTGGCGGCGGCTTCCGCAAGCTCGATGGCAGCAGGATCAATGTCGCTGCCGGTCAGCTGTAGGGGATAATCATCACGCACGGCGTCGAAGGCTTCCTCCCGGGCGGATTCCCACAGACGCTGTGGAATATCCGGCCAATGCTCAGACGGGAACGAACGCCGAAGTCCTGGCGCGATATTCCAGGCGATCATGGCGGCTTCGATCAATAATGTACCTGTGCCGCAGCATGGATCGTACAGGGGACGATGGCCGTTCCAGCGGCTGATCTGGATCAGGGCAGCAGCCATGGTTTCCTTCAGCGGAGCTTCCGTTGCCTGTCGGCGGTAGCCGCGTTTGTGCAGCGCAGGACCAGTAGTATCAAGGGTGATTAAGGCAATATCATTCAAAAGAATCATCTCAATGACATAGCGAGGTCCAGTTTCAGGGAACCAGTCCGTACTGTAAGAAAGCTTCAGCTTCTCAACGACGGCTTTCTTGACGATCCCTTGGCAAGCAGGTACACTGGTCAACTGGGATTTATGTGACCGTCCTTCAACCGGGAATTCTCCATTCTCCGGAATCCAGTCTTCCCAATCAATGGCTTTAACGCCTTCAAACAGCTCATCAAATGTTTTGGCCGGGAATTGGCCCATTTTAACTAATACGCGATCGGATGTGCGCAGCCATAAATTGCAGCGGCAAATATCGATGTAATCACCGCTGAACAATACCCGTCCGTTCTCGACCGTGGTCTCATAACCCAGTTCGTTTAATTCTCGTGCTACGACAGCTTCCAAACCCATAGGGGCGGTAGCGATTAATTGAAATTTGCTCAAGTGTGATCAACTCCGTTTAACTTGTAGATAAATACGAATAGCCTGTACAATAAGTATAGGTGAATGCGGGATACTTCACAATGCCCGTCATTTTATAGGTGAAGGAGATTATTTATGCTTAGTCAGGAAGAATACAGTGAACATCTTTATACGGAGGACGAAATCTTGCTGAATGTAAAACAAGCGATCCTCGAAAGTGGCATGCCGCCCGTCTCGGTCACTCCCGGATATGGAAGACTGCTCACCATGCTGGTCCGCCTGTCGCGCTCATCCCGCATTTTGGAGATTGGAGCTCTTGGCGGCTATAGTGGCATCTGCCTCTGCCGTGGACTGGCATCGGGTGGCATGTTGACCTCGCTCGAGCTGAAGGCTGACTACGCCGCACTCGCGCATCGCCATTTAGAGCTTGCTGGCTACGGGGATGCTGTAGAATACAGAGTAGGCCCTGCTATGGAGAGCTTGGGCAATCTTGCAGCAGAAGGCCAGAAATTCGATTTCTTCTTTATTGATGCAGATAAAGAAAATTATCCGAATTATCTGGAATACGCAATACAGCTGGCACGACCTGGGGCGATCATTGCTGGAGACAATATTTTTCTGCGCGGACGGACGCTTAATACAGATCGGAATGGACCTGCTATCCAATCCATGCGCCACTTTAATGAAATGATGGCCCATGACGAGCGTCTGACCAGTACGCTTTTACCAGCCTACGATGGATTAGCCTTGGCTATTGTGAAATAAAAAGAGCAGCTGGGCTAACGAAATAATCTCGGCTCAGTCTTTTTGTACAACTTCAGGCGTACCCATACTGTATTGATCAACAAGAAAATGCCGGAGAGGATGAAGAGACCTTCAATTCCGATATAGCCAGACAGAAAGCCGCCAATAATGGCTCCCAACATGTTGCCAAGAGCCAATGTGCTGCTGTTGAAGCCAAAGGCCCGGCTCTCTTTGCCGTCAGGGGTATAGGAGCGGATAAGGGCGTTAACACTGGGCAGAAGACCGCCCATAAAGACCCCCATAAGGAAACGAACCACAATCAATTGCCAGACGCTGGTGACGAACGCCTGAGGAATGAGAAATACCGCTGCACCGATCAGCGCAAAGGTGAGAATTCGGTGTGCGCCGACCTTGTCGCTTAGCTTGCCAAGCACTGGAGAAGCGATCATATTGGAGATCCCGGTGACCGCGCTGACCATTCCCGCCAAAAAGGCGATATTTACGGCAGAGCCGTGCAGTTTTTCTACATAAAGGGGCAGCAGCGTCATGGGACTGATCATCGCGAACTGCAGCAGAAAGGTTACTCCGAATAGTGCAGGCAGCTGTGGAATTTTGGCAAGCTCCTTCAAGCCAGCCAGCACTGAAACCTGAGGCTCCTGCGCGGCTTCAACACGGTCGAATTTCTCCCTCACTAGAAATAGTGCCAGCAGGGAAGCGACGAACAGCAAGGCTCCAACGACATAGAAGATCGGGCGGAAGCCGATCCAATCGGCAAGTCCGCCACCGATGAGCGGCCCAAGAATGGTACCGGCTACAGACCCGGACTGCATCAGCCCCATGGCGAAGCCCATGTTTTTTTTGGGAGTGGTGGCCGAGACGAGTGCAATCGAAGCCGGATTGAATCCGGCAATGGTGCCGTTCAGCAAACGCAGCAGCAGTAGCTGCATCGGCGTCTGGGCGAAGCCCATTAATAGAATGACTACCGCCATGCCGAAGCTTGATCGCAGCAGCATGATTTTGCGTCCATATTTGTCTGCGAGCTTGCCCCACAAGGGTTGAAACAGAAATGATGTCAGAAAATTTGCGGCAAAAATAAGTCCGGCCCATATTCCAATCGCATGCTCACCCACTACACCGAGATCTTTGGCAAGATAAAGGGAGAGGAACGGTGTGATCATCGTCATCCCAGCATTGACTAGAAATTGGCCGAACCAAAGCACCATGAGGTTGACTTTCCAGGTCTCCCACTTCTTCAAAGTGCTTCACTTCCTTTCAAAAGAGTAAGCATTTAATAATTCACGAAAAATTGACATTATATCAGTATATCATATTTTTAAGAGTCGGCGGTGCAATACTTATCATAGTAATGTCATTGGATTGTCATTCCGTATGGGGTGAAGCGGTTGTTACTTACTTTTAAAGAGGGCATAATAGGTAATAGCGTTTACAAATCTTTTATCAAATCTAATGGAGACCTTATCATGACCTACAACGACACTTTTATCCGTGCCTGCCGAAAGCTGGACACGGAGCACGTTCCCGTATGGTACATGCGGCAGGCTGGCCGTTATGATCCCGAGTACCGTAAAATCAAAGAAAAGTATTCACTGCTTGAAATCTGCAAACAGCCTGACCTGGCCGCGGAAATATCAATGATGCCCGTGCGCAAGCTAGGTGTGGATGCAGCTATTCTGTATTCGGACATTATGAATCCGGTCGCTTCTATTGGGGTTAAATTTGATATCGTCAAGGATATTGGCCCGGTAATCGAGAATCCGATTCGCAGTGCAGCGGACGTGGATAGATTGAAGCCGATTGATATTGAAGGCGATCTCAGTCACATTCTGGAGACGATCGCTATACTCGACAAGGAGCTGGATGTGCCGCTGATCACATTTGCAGGTGCACCGTTTACCATTGCCAGTTATCTTATCGAAGGCAGACCCTCCAAGAGCTATATTCGCACTAAAGCGTTGATGTACAATGAACCACGTGTCTGGGAGAAGCTGATGGACAAGCTTGGCGATATGGTTATCGCCTATCTGCGCAGTCATGTACGTAGTGGAGGCAAAGCTTTCCAATTGTTCGACAGCTGGGTGGGTACGCTTGCGCCCCATGATTTCAAGACCTATGTGCTGCCAACCATTTCCCGGATTTTTGCTGAATTGTCCGATCTGGATGTACCCAAAATATATTTTCCTGGTGTAAGCTCAGGTGAATTGCTGCCCAGTCTAACAAATCTTCAGGCAGATGTAATCGGGTTGGATTGGCGTGTTAGCTTGACCGAAGGGCGGCGCAGAATCGGAGAGAAATTCGCGGTTCAGGGCAATCTTGATCCATATTTGCTTACAGCGCCAATGGATATCTTGAAGGAACGCGCCAAAGAACTAATTGATGAAGGGTTGCAGCAGCCGGGTTATATATTTAACTTGGGACATGGACTATACCCTGAAGCTTCATTAGATAAACTAAGGGAATTAACCGAGTATATCCACGAATATTCGCAGAATGTTATGAAAGAAGCGACAAAGCTCTCTAATCATTTAAATATTTAGCTTAGAAGGGGTTGGAAATTCGTGGCAATTAAAATAGGTGTTCTAGTAATGTCGTATGGCACTCCTGAAAGTTTGGAAGGCGTAGAAGCATATTATACGCATATCCGGCGTGGCAATCCGCCATCAGCGGAGCAGCTAAAAGAACTGAAGGATCGATATGCTGCTATTGTGGGTGGTGTATTTCCGCTGCGCAAGAATACAGACCTGCAGGTTGAGGCATTGCAGGCCGCGTTGAATAGCGATAATGATGGGAAATATGAATTTGTCTGCTATCAGGGACTTAAGCACGCTCATCCGTTTATTGAAGACGGAGTGGAGGCTATGGCTAAAGATGGCATTACCCAGGCTGTAGGCATTGTTCTTGCTCCTCATTATTCCAGTATGAGCGTGGGCACTTACATCAAGCGTGCACAGGTGAAAGCAGATGCCTGTCATGTGGAGATGAGCTTTGTGGAAAGCTACCACCTGCATCCAGAGCTGATCGACGTTCTGAGCAAGAGAGTATCGGCCAGACTGGATCAATTTGAGGAAGCTGGCGCAAATCGCGATGAGGTTCGGGTATTGTTCAGCGCACATAGTCTGCCGGAACGCATTCTGAGCATGGGCGACCCCTACCGTGACCAATTGCTGGAAACCTCAGCAGCTATTGCAGCCCAAGCAGGAGTAGCCACGTGGCAGTTCACGTGGCAAAGTGCTGGCCGTACAGCCGAGCCTTGGCTTGGGCCAGACGTACTTGTTACACTCCGGGAACTCAGCACGGAGCAGGTGAAATACGTATTGGTGGCACCGGTCGGCTTTGTGTCTGATCATTTGGAGGTCCTGTATGATCTTGATATTGAAGCACAAGCCGTGGCCTCCGAGCTGGACATTCGCTTGATGCGCATTGAATCGCTAAATAGCGATCCAGCCTATATGTCAGTACTAAGTGATGTGGTACGTAATCAGGCAAATCAAATGAAGGTAAGCCAATTATGACCGGCGTACCCCGAAAGATTGTCATTATAGGCGGAGGCTTAAGCGGCCTCAGCGCTGCCTTTTATGTGCGCAAGTATTATAAGGAAGCAGGCCTTAAGCCTGACATTGTGTTGCTGGAGAAAACGAAGACGCTCGGCGGTAAGATCGAAACGCTGCACCGTGACGGTTTCGTCATTGAGAAGGGACCCGATTCCTTTCTGGCCCGCAAAACAGCGATGAGTGATCTGGCCAAGGAATTGGAGCTTGATCATGAGTTGGTGACGACCAATCCGAATGCCAAGAAGACGTACATATTGCAGCGTGACAAGCTGCATCCGATGCCAGCTGGGTTGGTACTGGGGATTCCTACAGAGCTTCGGCCGTTTCTTAGAAGCGGATTGGTTTCTTTTGGCGGCAAAATGCGGGCTATGATGGATTTCATTATTCCGCCACGGCGCAGCAGTGAAGATGAGTCGCTAGGCCAGCTGATTGAGCGCCGTCTGGGTACAGAAGTGCTGGAGAATATGACCGAACCGCTCTTAGCCGGTATTTATGCCGGTGATATGCGCAAGATCAGCCTGCAGGCTACCTTCCCGCAATTCGGTGAGGTAGAGCGTCAATATGGAAGTCTTATTCGCGGAATGACTACTGGGCGTAAGCCCGCAGAGACACACACAGGGACGAAGAAGAGCGCCTTCCTAACCTTTCGCCAAGGACTGCAGAGTCTGGTACACGCTTTAATTCATGAGCTGCATGATGTAGAACAGCGGACTGAAATTGGAGCAGTCTCCATTACCGCTCGAACAACTAACACGGCAAACGGACAGCCTATAATTCCTGCCGACTCTCCTCGTTATGAAGTTGAACTGGAAAATGGCGAACGGCTGCTTGCTGATGATATTTACATTACAGTGCCCAATTTCGCTGCTGCTGATCTTCTGCGCACACATGTGGATGTCTCGGCACTGGATGCTGTGAATTATGTTTCCGTTGCGAATGTAGTTATGGCTTTTCCGAAGAAGGAAATTGTCAGTGATTATGACGGATCGGGTTTTCTTGTTCCTCGCAAGGAAGGACGCAATATTACAGCCTGCACCTGGACGTCCACCAAATGGCTGCATACAAGCCCTGAGGATAAGGTGCTGCTGCGCTGCTATGTAGGGCGTTCGGGGGATGAGCAGAATGTTCAGCTTCCAGACGAGGCCCTGACGGAGCTGGTGCGCAAGGACCTGCGAGAAATCATGGGCATTACGGCCAAACCCTTGTTCACAGAGATTACTCGGCTGACGCATTCCATGCCACAGTATCCTGTGGGACATCCAGAGAATATTGCCAGACTGCGCAGCGAACTGACTACGTCAATGCCTGGTGTTTATGCCTTCGGGGCCGGATATGACGGCATTGGAATGCCGGATTGCATAAAGCAGGCTAAACTTATAGCGGAAAGTGCTGCGAAGGATTTAGTGAAAGAACTAAAATTTCAGCTATAAAAAGCAGGATTTAACGGTGAAGCGGGGTCTTATGACGCTTCACCGTTTTGTTGTACTTACAAAATAGCTAAAGCTCCTATGTGTAGAGGGAAGTATAAATTATGCTATAATAGAAACAATTTGAGTGCAAAGGAGATCACCAGTACCCATGTATCCGCCGCGATCACGTTCACGACAGAAGAGTAAACATACCAGAAAACGCCGCCGCAGAACGGCATGGACATGGATTAACGTAAGTTTGCTTTTGTTGATAACCGCTGCGTTATCCTATTATTTTATAAGTTCAAACGGCAGTGAAGACGCTGCACCACCTCCACAAGGTGAGGTTTTGGTGTCGCCGTCTCCAGATCCTACCCTGGCACCAACGGCAGTTCCGACGCCTGAAGTGACTGCAACGCCTGAACATTCAGTTCCAGTAGAAGCTCCTGAAATGTCACCATCACCGGTAGTAGATACTCCTACTGAGGCACCCGATGCGGAACCAACGACGGCTCCCACTGAAAAGCCTGAGTCAGATATAGACAGTTCCCAAGGCTCTGGATTAGCCTCAGGACTTTCGGATGAGGATGCTGATGGGCGTACCGTGACACTTAATTTTGCGGGAGACGCTATTTTTTCCGGTAAAGTGGGTGAACTGCTCGACAAGAAGGGTTACGCATACTCTTATGCTGGCTTGAATGGATTATTCAAGCAAGACGATCTAACGGTACTCAATTTGGAGACACCGATAACCACGCGCGGAATGGCTGCCAATAAGCAATATGTATTCAAAGGAGCACCGGAGGCGCTGGATGCTCTGAAGGCGGCCGGAGTAGACGCCGTGAATCTGGCTAATAACCATACCCTGGATCAGGGTGTGCAGGGGCTTGAGGATACGCTAAGCAACCTTAGCCAAAGGGGAATTCCTTATGTTGGCGCTGGTCTAACTAGCAAGGAAGCTTATTCGGCGCAATATTTTGAACGCAACGGTATAAAGATTGCTGTGCTTGGCTTTACGCGAGTCATTCCACAGTCGGATTGGATGGCTGGAGTGAGTTCACCTGGAGTCGCTACGGTTTATGATAGTGCTGAAGGGCTGAAGGCGATTGCTCAGGCCAAGAAAGCAGCAGACCTGGTAGTTGTCGTTGTCCATTGGGGCAAAGAACGAGTAGAACAGTATGATAGTATTCAGCAATCGCTTGGACACAGCTTTATTGATGCGGGAGCGGATCTTGTTATTGGAGGACATCCGCATGTCTTGCAAGGGATTGAACCCTATAAAGGCAAGTGGATAGCCTATAGTACCGGTAATTTTATATTCACGAGATCAACAGTTCCTGCTACTTGGAAGACGGCGATTTTTCAGGCGGAATGCACTATAAAAGGGCAATGCTCATTACAGCTGAAGCCTATGGATGCTGAACTGGCCCAGTCTGTGCCTATGAATGAAGTCGATGGGCAGCTTTTGCTAAAGAGGTTAGAGTCCCTCTCCGCAGGACTTATTACAATCGGCAGTGATGGTAAGGTCAAGCAAGTGAACAGGTAGGGTTCTAACAGAGAACTTGTTGAAGTATAAGAATTTATAGGTTTCACGCAATAATTTATCCTTATATTTCTCGAAGAAACGGATGCGTCCATATAAAGGACGGCGAAGCCGTTTCATCTTGCTGGAGGACAAATGATGAATAACATATGTGTAGCCCATCGGGGATTTTCCGGAAAAGCACCCGAGAATACTATGGCAGCTATTCGCTTAGCACTTGCTTTGCCTTATGTTCGTTGGATGGAGCTTGATGTTCAACTCACAAGGGACGGTGTCCCCGTTGTCATTCATGATTTCTCATTGGACCGAACGACTAATGGTCACGGTAAGGTTAAGAATATGGATTGGGAACCTATGCAGCGCCTGGATGCGGGTAGCTGGAAGGGGCGCGCTTTTCGGGGCGAGAAGATACCCTCACTTGAAGAAGTTCTTTCTTTGGCTTCCGGCAGGCTGCGTTTAAATATTGAACTCAAAACTTCGAGTGATATGTATCCGGGACTTGAGAAAGCCGTTATGGAGCTTGTTTCCTCTAAAGGCATGCGTGATGAGGTTGTGCTGACCTCATTTGATGCCGCCGCATTGCAAAGAGTTAAAGAGCTTGACCCCTGTTTCCGCACGGGGTTGATCTTTGATTCCAGATGGGGTAATCCGGCAAGAAAGCTGCAAGAGCTGGATTGCTCCTTTCTTTCGATCAGCTTTGCACGTCTAAATCCGAATTTGGCCAACCTTCTGGCCGAACGAGGCGTGAAGATTATGGCCTGGACGGTGGACAAAGCGAAGGAGATGCGTCGCCTTGCGGAGATGCAGTCTGATATAATGATCTGTACGAACCGTCCGGATATATGGGGCGACACGTTCTTGAAGGTCTAAATACTAAATAATCGATGGGAAAGAGAGCTGAATGTCTAATGTGTGCTGCTGTTAATAACCTATATTGTGTTGGACGTAATTATAAACAACATGCGGAGGAACTTGGCAATAAAGTGCCGACGGAACCGCTGATCTTTATGAAACCTTCTCATGCGGCTATTTCCCTCGATAAAGCGATTATTGAGCTTCCAAAAGATGCTGGACAGGTTCATTATGAAGGTGAGCTTGTACTGCGTATTGCACGCGATTACGTTCCGGGGATGACAGTCGAAGAACTAGTAGATGTGATGGCACTTGGGCTGGATTTTACGCTGCGGGATGTGCATAATGATCTGCAGCGTAAAGGGCTTCCCTGGACCGCCGCCAAAGGCTTTAAGAACGCAGCTCCGTTGACTCCTTACATAGCTTTTCCTGACAAGGAAGAGCTGGAAGGAACAGATTTTACGGTATTGAAGAATGGTGTGGAAGTACAGCGTGGAAATGTGAAGAGTATGATTTTTTCACTCCAGAAGATTGTTGATTTTATAGCGGCACGCTACGGACTTGGCAAAGATGATATTATATTTACAGGGACTCCCGCAGGTGTCGGACCCACCGTAACTGGTGATTCGTTCGAGCTGTACTGGGGCGACAAGCTGATGGGCACCTGCCTGATCGGATAATGACGGTACTTTAGTTAGCAGGAGTTGAATATATGTTGTGGTTCATCGGCGCCTGTGGCGCCCTGTTTGTTGCCGGAGTGGCTTATTGGAGACAATCGCTAAGCCTCTCCGGTATGCTTGCTGCAGTAATGATGGGTACTATTTATTTCGGTGCAGGGAATGCTTTTTGGTTTGGTATCTTGCTGGTGTTCTTCATTTCTTCAAGTCTGCTGTCCAAGCTTCGCCACGATAATAAAGCCGAGCTGGAGTTAACATACGCCAAAACGGGTCGGCGTGATGCCGGACAGGTCTTCGCAAACGGGGGGATCGGCATGCTGCTGGTTCTGCTGAATGCCATTTTCCCTATGGAGATGTGGGGATTTCTGTTCATTGGTGTAATGGCTACCGTGACCTCGGATACATGGGCCACGGAAATTGGCACGCTTAGCAAGAAGCCACCACGTTCAGTCCTGACAGGAAAAGTTCTTCAGGCAGGTGCATCTGGTGCCGTTTCGTTGTTGGGTACTCTTGCCGCTGCCTGCGGTGGAGTCCTCATAGGTGCCGCTTCCTGGGTGCTTCGGGCAGCGTCTAGCATGCCGGGCCATTCTTTCTGGCTGCTTACGCTGGCAGGGCTGTTTGGAGGTCTGGCGGGTGCTTTTGCCGACTCCGTCCTTGGTGCAACTGTGCAGCGGATGAACCGCTGTACCGTATGCGGCCGTATCGTTGAAGGTGAATCGCATTGCGGTGCTCCTACTGTGCACGCCCGGGGCTGGCGCTGGATGAGCAATGATGCGGTCAATACAATCAGTTCAATTATTGGTGCTGCCATTGCTTTGCTGCTTGGCGCACTTTGGGGGTGAACCGATGAGCAACGTATCCAATGACAAACACACGGCAATTCTGGATGCTGCCCATACGCTTTTCGGTTCAAGTGGTTTTTACGAAACGAAGATGTCGGATGTGGCGGAGCAGGCTGGGATTGCCAAGGGCACCGTGTACTTATATTTCAAAAGCAAAGAAGATCTGTTTATGGCGGTAACGCGCCGTGATTGTGAGGGATATCTGCAACAGTTGGAGAATAAGCTTCAGGATCACACTACTTTTACAGATAAGCTGTCGGTGATCGCCAAGCATCATATATTCTATTATTATGAGCGCAAGCAGCATACAAAGCTTTTTTTCCTTGCTCCTAACAATAACCCGGAGCTAGTAGCGTATATGGCGCTTTTTATGGAACAATACATGCAGGCGGTTGTAAAAGTGCTGCTGGAGGGCCGGGCATCCGAGCCTGAATTGATGGCACAGTCTTACATTGGCATGCTGGATCGTCTCAAAATGGATATTTTGTTCGACCCCTCCTTTACCGAGGTGGATGCGTTTAAGCGGGCCAAGTTCGCCGCTAACCTCTTTATTAACGGAGCCATGAATAACCTGCATCCTGCAGAGGATGATAAAGAAAATAATATAGCAAACGAGGATATAGAATGAACATTATGACTGTGGAGAATCTTTCCAAAACCTATGGAGAAAAAGTACTGTTCCGTGAAGCTTCATTTGGTATGGAAGACCAGGACAAGATCGGCATTATCGGTGTGAATGGTACGGGAAAATCAACCTTTTTGCGTATTATTGCCGGGTTGGAAACACCAGATGCAGGCAAAGTATCAATTGGAAATAGTATAAGAGTGCAGACACTGGCGCAGAATCCGCCGTATGATCCAGCGAATACAGTACTGCAGCAAGTTTTTGCAGGAGATGTGCCGGAACTGGTAATGATGCGTAACTATATGGAGACAATAGCTCTTTTGGAAAGTGATCCGGGTAATTCAAAGCTGGAAGACAAGCTGGTACAGATTGGAAATGATATCGGTTCGGCGGATATTTGGCATTTGGAAAGTGAAGCCAAGAGTGTACTTACGAAGCTCGGCATTACCCAATTCGATGCTCTAATGGATTCTCTCTCCGGGGGTCAGCGCAAGCGTGTGGCACTAGCGGCAGCACTGATTACACCCTCAGAACTGCTTATCCTGGATGAGCCTACTAACCATATTGATACGGAATCCGTGTCTTGGCTGGAGCAATATCTAAAAAGACGCCGCGGCGCCTTATTAATGGTCACGCATGATCGTTACTTCTTGGATCGTGTCGCTGGAGTAATGCTGGAATTGGATGGAGGTCGCTTGTTCCGTTATGAAGCGAACTATTCGCGTTTTCTCGAGTTAAAGGCCGATCGTGAGGAACGCGAAGCCTCAGCCGAACAGAAGCGTAAGATGCTGTTACGTAGTGAGCTGGCGTGGATTCGTCGCGGACCTAAAGCCCGTTCAACGAAGCAAAAGGCCAGAATTGATCGCTATGAGAAGTTGAAGGACGTCCAGGGGAATGCTTCCGCTGGTGCCCTAGATATTTCTGTGGGTTCGACACGCTTGGGTCGCAAAATCATTGAAATTCTTGGTCTGTCCAAGGCGCTCGATGGTCGTCAGCTTATTAAAGATCTAACCTATATTGCAGTACCGCAAGATCGGGTAGGTATTATTGGACCGAATGGTAGTGGCAAATCTACGCTGCTTAACATGATTGCCGGTAAAATTGAACCTGACAGTGGTGAGGTTCAGCTTGGGACTACAGTGAAGCTGGGATATTTCACGCAAGAGCATCAGGATATGGATGAAAGTCTGCGTGCGATTGAATACGTGAAGGAAGAAGCAGAAGTCATTAAGACATCTGATGGCAGTTTGATAACGGCAGGCCAAATGATGGAACGTTTCTTGTTCCCTCCAGCAGTTCAGTGGACACCGATTTCCAAGTTGTCTGGTGGCGAGAAAAGACGTCTTTACCTGCTGCGTGTGCTGATGGGCGCGCCCAATGTGTTGCTGCTGGATGAACCGACAAATGATCTGGATATTGGTACTTTGGCTGTACTGGAAGATTATCTAGATGAATTTCCTGGTGTCGTCTTTACTGTCTCCCATGATCGCTATTTCCTAGACCGTACTATGGATAAACTCATTGCCTTTGAAGACGGGGAAATCCGGCTTCATGTGGGTGATTACACCGAATATGAGGAATGGTTAGCCAAGAATGTACAAGTCCGCAATTCAACCTCTAACAAAAGAGAAATAAGCTCTATCCCTAGCGCACCTGTTGAACCTATAGCTGATGTAGTAACTGCTCAGTCAAGTACGGAGAAACCCAAATTCACGTTCAAAGAACAGCGGGAATATGAGGGTATCGATAAAGAGATCGAACTGACTGAGGCACGTATCGTTGAGATTAACTCCAAGATGGAAGCAGCCTTTGCCGACTCTTCTAAGCTACAGGAGCTTACAGAGCAGCAGCAGCAAGCAGAAGCAGAGCTGGAGCGCCTTATGGAACGCTGGACGTATCTAAGCGAACTGGCGGAGAGAATCGCTGGTAAGGCTTAAACTTTGATGATTAGACTTTATAAAAAACAAGCTGACACCAGTTTATCGGGTGTCAGCTTGTTTTCGTTATTGTTAGTGGATAGCCACCGCAATCATCTGCACTACCGAACGCTGATCGCCGGTCAGTACGACTTCCGCGGCATTCATCTGCGAGGAGCCATCCCCATCGAGGAAGATGCCCTCACGACCAACGCCGGGAACAGTCTGCAGCACGGCTGTACGGAATTCTGCGGCCGTAGTGAGAGTTGGCGTGACAATTAACCACAGCTTGCCAGTATTATCATACACCATGCCTGAACGCATCCGTCTCTCATCGGCATAAGGCAGGTGCTCTACGGTAGCTGCAGCTTCCCATAGCTCCTCGTACTCTAGGTTCATACTGATGCCGCCTTGAGCGAAGTAATGGTTACGGTCAGCTACGATTAGTTCATCTCCGGATGAGACCACCTGCACTGAAAATTTGCGGCTAGTGGCATCCCAGACAAGCGTTCCCCGCGCATACTTGGCGTTAAACCAGCCGGAACCATAGGCTTTCTTGACTCCGTTCACCGGTTTGTCGTTCATAAGAGCAATGGATAAGAGATCCTTACCATAAAAAAATCCACCATTGATGCCGTAGGCCGCAACTTGGCGCAGTGGTGTGCCTGCCGTCTGCAGAACAATGTCTTCAGGGTTAATAGACATCATATGCAGCTGTACCTTTTGCGGAGTTCTGACATCCGTATAAGAATAGGAATGAGGGAGGCCGTCAAAGACCTCCTTCTGTGGCTTAGGCGTCAACAGTAAAATAGATCCCACGATCAGAATAATCGCCAGCAGCAAGGCTGAAATGATCAGCCAGTACTTACGTTCCCAAAGCTGCCGCAGCTTGGAATTGGGGCTGCTGGTATCAGTGCTCGCCGACATAAGCGGCAAGCAGCTTGGCAGTATTTATTACCGCTTGCTTATGCGTCCGCTCCATGGAATGTGAGGCATGAACCCCTGGACCGATTAAGGCAGCACGAATATTGTTGCCACCTCTAAGCGCGGCAGAAGCATCGGAACCGTACATAGGGTAAATGTCCACAGCGTAAGGAATCGCCAGCGCATTTGCCAATTCAACCAAACGACCTGTCATAACATAATCATATGGGCCCGAAGAGTCTTTGGCGCAGATCGAGACATCCGTTTCCTTACAGCTTAGGTCATCGCCCATTGCACCCATATCTACCGCGATCATTTCATTTATATCTGCAGGAATCCAGGCTGTTCCGTGTCCTACCTCTTCATAATTGGAGATAAGCAGTGAGAGGTTATGCAGAGGTTTCCAGCCCTCGCGCTTCATACTTTCCAGCAGGCCAAGTAGTGCCGCAACACTAGCTTTATCATCCAGGTGACGCGATTTAATATAGCCACTTGACGTAATAACCGCACGGGCATCGAAGGAAATGAAATCACCAACGGAAATACCGAGCTTAAGCACATCTTCTTTGGAAGACACCAGCTCATCAATACGCACTTCCATATTCTCCTCTTGACGCTTGAAATCGCGTGCATCGGGATAGACATGAACGGAAGGGTGGCTGGTCAGAATCGTACCTGTATAGGTCTTGCCGCTGCGGGTATGGATAATGCAGTATTCATTCTCAATACTGTGCATCGTAAATCCGCCGACGGAAGTTAGCCGCAAAGTGCCGTTTGATTTGATCGAACGAACCATAGCGCCAAGGGTGTCAACATGTGCACTAATTCCGATAGTACGCGTTGGATCAAGTCCTGCGACTGATAATATTACCCCACCTTTTTCATTCCAGCTAAGGGGTATGTTCAGCGCAGCTGCTTCCTCGGCTACAAGACGCATTACCTGAGCAGTAAACCCGCTAGGACTAGGGGTGTCGAGCAATTTTTTGAGAATGGTAAGAATGTAATCTTCATTGGGTTGAATACTTAGCATGTGTTAGTCCTCCTGAGGTATTTCAATAGATAAGAATTTATAGGTTTCTCACGATAAATTATCCTTCTCTTTCTCGAAGAAATGGATGTCGCCTCTTTCAGAGGACGGCAAAGCCGTTTGTTCTTGATTCCTTAAAGCTGAGGTGTGCTATTAGCAGGTGGGGCTTCATTGTTAATGTTAAGGGATTCCAGTGAGTTGTTTGCATCTTGGAGTTTCGCAAGCTCAGCAGTTAAGACCTTAATTTGCTTCTGCAGCTTGTACTGGCGAAGAATGCCAAAAGAACCGACAATGACCCCGCCGATTAAGGCACAGCCAACAATGATGAGTATAAGCGGAATACTAGCAACATCAAAGCCGAAGTTGACCTCAACTGGATCTACGTTGATGACTGCAAACAGAGCTATAAGCAGTGCGAAGATTAGACCCGCAATAAGTGACCATTGAAATTTCATCGAATTTTCCTCCTCAAGACTATTGTGACAGTATAAAATCCCCTGCCCATTATGGGCAGGGGATTAGTCTAATAGTAAACTTTCCCACTTATTTGGTCAACTGTTCCATTTGCGAGATAATGCTTTCGAACACACTCATCGCTTCACGAATCGGTGCTGGTGAAGACATATCCACACCGGCCTTTGCCAAAATATTAATGGAATAGTCGCTGCCACCACTCTTCAGGAAGCCGAGATAACGGTCAACTGCCGGCTTGCCTTCCTCAAGAATCTGTTTGGCAAAGCTGGTTGCTGCTGAGAAGCCAGTCGCATATTTATAAACATAAAAGCTATTATAGAAATGTGGAATCCGAGCCCATTCCATCTCGATATCCTTATCCACAACCATATCTTCGCCATAATACTTAACGTTGAGGTCGTAATAAGCCTTCGAGAGATCCTGGGCTGTGAGTGCTTCACCGTCTTCAGCACGTTTATGGATAATTTTCTCGAACTCGGCGAACATCGTTTGCCGGAACACGGTTGTGCGGAACTGGTCGGCATAGTAGGTGAGCAGATACATTTTTTCCTTCGGATCAGTCGATTTATTAAGCAAATAATCCATTAGCAACGCTTCATTTGTCGTAGAAGCAACCTCTGCCAGAAAGATCGTATATTGCGCATCACGATACTTCAGTGTGTTATCTGAGTAGTAAGAATGCAGAGCATGACCCATCTCATGCGCCAGTGTGAACATACTGTTGAGATTATCATTATGGTTCAGCAGGACGTAAGGGTGGGTGCCGTAGGCTCCCCAGCTATATGCGCCGGTTCGTTTGTTCTCATTCTCGTAGACGTCGATCCAGCTATTGTCGTAGCCTTCCTGAAGTACGTTCAGATAGTCTTCACCAAGTGGTTTTAGACCTTCCTTTGTAATCTTCTTGGCTTCTTCAAAGGTAATATCCAGTTTATATTCATCTACAAGCGGAGCGAACAGGTCATACATATGTAGCTCATCCACACCGAGCAGCTTCTGGCGCAACTTCATATACCGGTGCATCAGCGGCAGGCTCTCGTGAATCGTATCAATCAGATTGCTATATACCTCTTTAGGGATATTATCGCCATAGAGAGACATTTCCAGTACTGATGGATACTTGCGAACACGCGAGTAGAATACATTTTTGTTCACATTTGCACTAAGAGTGGCTGCAATTGTGTTTTTTTGTTTACCGTAGGTCTCATAGACTGCTTTAAAAGCGTTCTTGCGAACCTCGCGGTCCGGACTTTCCAGGAACTTGATATAGCTTCCGTGAGTAAGCTCAACTTCTTTGCCACTCTCATCTTTAATCTTCGGGAACCTTAGATCTGCATTGTTCAGCATGCCGAAGATATTCTGCGGAGCCTGGGAGATATTGCCTACTTGGGCGAGCAAAGCTTCCTCTGCTTTGGAAAGAACATGAGCTTTCTCACGTTTCATTTCTTTTAAAGTAAAGGTATAGTCGGACAGATTAGGATCAGCAATGAATTCATCAAGCTTCTCAACAGGCAAGGCAAGAATTTCCGGTGTAACAAAAGATAGGGCTTCACCGGCTTCCACACTAAGCTGCTTCGCTTTCTGGGAAAGAGCTTGATAAACGGAGTTAGCCGTATCTTCATCCTGACGCATATGTGCATAAACATACAGGAGCTCCGTTTGCTGTGACAGCTTGTCATCCAGCTTGAAGCAATCTTTAAGCGCTTCGGGCGAGTCGAGCTTTCCTTGGAAATCAGCGGCTTTCTTAATAATAGTCTTAACTTCAGCGTATGTTGCATCCCATTCTTTCTGTGAAGCAAACATATCTTCAAGCTTCCAGCGGTTCTCAGCAGGCACTTCACTTCTCTTCAATAATTGTTCCATGGAAATCCTCCTCGAATGATGAGATGAATTAGGTGTATTCTCCCGTTGCAGCACTGCGGATGACCAATCACCAGGCAGTAGACTAAGCGCAAGCAAAAGAGGAAGAGACTTGGTTGTAATGGACAAGACGGCCGCCTCCTAGTTCTAGGTCAGCTTAGTATGCCCTGCCAAATCATGATTATTAATCCTTGGGCTGCGTTATGCGGAAGTTATGCTACAAAGTTATAAATAATTAAGACAAAAGCCAGAAGAATCATGATGACCGCAGTCAGGGCCATGCCCCGCTTCAACTGTTGCGGAACACGGTCCCTTGCCATAATCAGCACTGCGCCCAGACATAGGACGGAAATTATATAAATCGTGAGGTTCTCACTGTCCATAATGGGCTACACCTGTTTAAAAGCTGTAATAATGTTTTTGTATTCATCTTCATTATCTTTATAGGACTCTTTGTTGAACCGGTTATTGACCCATTGCATCATAGCTGGACGACTCATGAAGGTATGGGTCTCTTCACCCCATTGATCTGAGATTTCCCGGAGAATGATATACCGGCCTTGAACTTCTACCGTCATCATATTCCACTTATCTGTTTTGTATATTTCATGTTTTTTTATCATTTTCATTACCACCCTGGCGATTTTTGACTTTTGGCTCAATGATAACGCACGAGAGAAGGGAAAAGCAAATTAAATCAATATATTGAAGGAAAAGTTGAATTGCCCCAAGGGATAATTCGGAGTATAATGTAAGTATACGCCATATATGGCGCTATTTTTAGGAGGTTGTTCATTTGAAAGGTACAGTGAAATGGTTTAATGCAGAAAAGGGTTATGGTTTCTTGCAAGTTGATGGCGGCGAGGATGTATTCGTGCACTTTTCAGCAATTCAAGGTGATGGATTTAAGACTCTAGACGAAGGCCAAACAGTAGAATTCGATATTACTGATGGTAACCGTGGACCCCAAGCAGCGAACGTAGTTAAATTATAATAAACAGCAACGACAGTTAAACTGTCAGCTGTAATATATGTTATATGGTTGCAAGGTTTAGTAACCAAATCGATTTAATCAACACACAGTTCTTTCGAGAACTGTGTTTTTTTGACCTCAGGTGTCATAGAATGATAAACTATAAATAGTGCTTTTTGTATGAGGAATGTAATTTGAAAGTCATATTTGATGGGGAGCGTTTCGTCATGAAGTTTAAATTATTTAAGGATCGTAAAGGCAAGGCCGATCAAGCCAAAAATAATAAATTCGTTAAGTTGGCCCGCGAAATTTATGTGCAGGCACGCAAAGGCGGGATCAATCCGGATGCGAATTTCGGACTAAAGACAGCAATCGCGAGCGCACGTGCGATTAATATGCCGGTCGATAATATCGAACGGGCGATTAAGAAGGCCACTGGCGGCAACGAGGACGTGGACTATGAAGAAATTTACTATGAAGGTTACGGTCCCGGTGGCGTAGCTATTATGGTGAAGTGCCTTACAGATAACCGCAATCGTACGGCCGCTGATGTGCGGTCCATATATAGTAAGCGGGGCGGAAACATGGGCGAATCAGGCTGTGTGTCCTATATGTTTGATGAGAAGGGCGTTCTGACCATTGACCGCGAAGCGTATGACAGCTTGGATGAAGATACTGTAATGATGCAAGTGCTGGAAGCCGGAGCGGATGATTTGACTGTATCAGAGGATAGCTTCGAGATTCTGACCCATCCACATGAGCTGGAGGCAGTTAAAGTAGAACTGGAAGGCCAGGGATACCATTTTGCAAGCTCAGAGGTACGCTGGATTCCACAGAATACGATTGCTGTTGAGGGCGAGAATGCAGAGAAGCTGCTGAAGATGATGGATGCTTTCGAGGATAATGATGATGTTCAGGATGTATTCAACAATTTTGAGATTAGTGATGAAGAAATGGAACGCATCGGATAACAGCTTGTGCTACTGTACATATGGCAAAGGCCTTTGCAATCCCTTACAATAGGGAGGCAAAGGCCTTTTTTATACTATAGATAGCGGTCTTGTATTTTATAATGAAGACTTATCAAAGGGTTTTCTTTTATTTTTGAAATAGCGCACCGGATCGATGTTAGAGTCGAATAAATATTTACCCAGGAAGCCAATAAACGCTACAAGAGAGAAGAACACAGCTACCATATAAAAAGTCGAACGTCCAGCTTCTTCAAAAATAAGTCCGCCAAATGTACCACTAAGCAGTCCAGCTACACTTGACCATACAACAGTGAAGATAGCAAGCCCTGTGGCACGCAGGTGGTCAGGGATGATCCGCGTGATATAACGGACTGCCGTTACATAATACACGCCGAAGGAAACACTATGCATTGCTTGAATGGCGATGATAGAGTCCGGATGATGTGCTACAGACATTAGATAAAAGCGAAGTGCATACATGAGACTGGCAAAGGCAAGCAACGGGAGCTCTTTGAATTTATCGCCGTATTTACTGAGCAGAAAGAATATAGGAATCTCACTTAACGCTGAAGCGAGCAGTGCCCAGCCAATGACCTCCTCACCTGCGCCCAATTGCTTTAAGCTAATCGTGAGAAAAGCCTCGTTCATTCGATGGCCGAGCGCGAGGACAAAGACACAACCGAAGAACCACAGCACCTCTTTTTGCAACAGAATTTGCTTAAGGCCATTTCCCTTAACTGAAGTATCTAGGGATTCTTCCTTGTTAGGGATATCTTCAGTAGTTCGCTTGACATCCTTTAACCAAAACGTCAGGATCAGTGCTGTTATAATGATGACGATGCAAACGGCCATGCTCCAAGAGGAACCCAAAGCTCTCAATATATATCCCACCGTCAGCGCAAAAAAAGCATAACCCAAAGAGCCAAACACACGAATTGCAATGAAGTTGCGTCCGTGCCGCTGGGCAATTTTGATAGCCATTGTATCTGCAAGTGGAAATACAGGATAGTAGAAGAAATAGAAAAAAGATAGAATGAGCATGACAGATGAGAAGTCGGTGGCTCTGGCTAGTAAAAGAGAGGTGACTAATTGTCCAGCAAGCAGAATAACCAAAATCTTCTTAATCGTGCCCAGTCGGTCACTTACCATGCTCCAGAATAGATTGGACAGGATAGAAATAAGAGGTCCGAGGGAATACAAATACCCTACCTGTGAACTACTGAAGCCTAAATGGCTGTAAAATAACGGGAAGTAAGATACCACAAGGACACTAGTACCATAAAGAGTAAACATAAAGGAACGCAGCCAATTCTGATCACTATAACGGCCGCTGGTCCGATCTAAAAGCATGGAATTGCACTCCTCCAGATATCAAATACGGCTAGTATAGCATAAAGCGCTGGAATCATGTTTGTTAAAATGCAGTATTTCTGAATCTTTCATGGTTTTGCGAAAGTGATTTTGTTGTTTGTACAAATACGATGATCATATTATAATAATGATGATTTGGATAAGGAGACAACAATGTGGAGGCACTGTCATTGAGTGAATTTGAGCAAGGCCGTTACCTTAGCCCTCGTGGCCCAATTGGGCTTATGAGCAGGGTCTACAAGTACGTTCTGCCAGAAGTGAGAGAATGTCTCCGTTTCTGGCGCCAAGATGCGGAAGGGATTCCCGATCCCGAACTCCGGAAGCAAGCGCTTGCCAGCCTTGAAACGAAACAGTTTCATTGCGAAGGCGGCGGTATTTATGCCGCCGGCAATTTGTCTATGAGACATATACTTATTCCGCTTATTGTTGCTTATCAAACGATCAGTGATTATCTGGACAACCTATGTGATCGCAGTACTTCGCTAGATCCGGCCGATTTCAGGCTGTTGCATCAATCTATGCTGGATGCTATTGATCCGGCCGCTGAGCCCGTTAATTATTATGCGCTGCGCAGCGAACAGAACGACGGCGGGTATTTGTGCAGGTTAGTCCGCAAATGCCAGGAGATGATTGCCAAACTGCCAGGATATTCTGCAGCAGCATTGGAAATTCGTGAACTGGCCGTGCTCTATACGGATTTGCAAGTTTATAAGCATATCCGACCAGAACTCAGGGAAACTGCCTTGAAGGAATGGTGGGAGGAGCAGGGTTACCGGGCACCGCATTTGCACTGGAATGAATTTGCGGCGGCCACGGGATCTACTCTGGGTGTATTTATGCTATTTCTGGCCTCATGCGATCCCAAGTTGAGCCTGAGCGCGTCGGCATCCATTCGAGCAGCATATTTCCCTAATGTGTGTGGCCTGCACATTATGCTGGATTACCTAATTGATCAGGATGAAGACCGGGCCGGTGGTGATCTCAATTTCTGCAATTATTATGACAACACGGATACCATGCTGAATCGGATTGCTTCCATTGTGGAGTGGGCCCGCAAGGATGTCCGGAATCTTCCTGAGACTTCTATGCATCGCATGGTTATCGAGGGCTTGCTGGCATTGTATTTATCTGATCCTAAAGTTAGCGAACAGCGGGAGGTTCGCTCCGTATCTAAACGTCTAATGAAAGGAAGTCCGCTTACGAGACTATTCTTCTTCGTTAACAGCCGTTGGATACGCAAACACATGTACTAGCATGCTGTGGAGTGTCATTCAGAAGAAGGATGAGGCTTCACACAATTTTGAGGAGGAACAACAGGATGACTAAAGTTAAAAAAATCGCAGTATTAACCAGTGGGGGAGACTCGCAGGGCATGAACGCTGCCGTTCGTGCGGTTGTACGGAGCGCAATTTTCTTTGGGGTTGAGGTTTACGGAATTCAACGCGGGTATCAAGGCCTGCTGAACCGTGATATTTTCCCGATGGATCTGCGCAGTGTAGGTGATATTATCCAACGGGGCGGCACTATTTTGCAATCCGCACGCTGTCTGGAGTTCTTGAAGCCAGAAGGCCAACAAAAGGGCGCAGATATTCTGAATGAAATGGGTATCGACGGACTTGTAGTTATCGGTGGAGACGGTTCTTACAAAGGGGCCAACAAACTCAGCAAATTGGGCATTAACACGATGGCTTTGCCGGGCACTATTGATAATGATATTTCCTACACGGATTACACGATTGGATTTGATACTGCAGTAGGTGTTGTTGTTGATGCCATCAACAAGTTGCGTGATACAATGTCCTCACATGAACGCTCCTCCATTGTAGAAGTTATGGGACGTCACTGTGGTGATATTGCCCTGCATGCAGGCCTTGCCTCCGGCGCGGAAACTATTTTGGTTCCGGAAATGCCTTACGATCTGAATGAGGTTGCTGACCGGATGCGTGATAATTTTGCTAGAGGCAAACGTCATAGTATCGTAATCGTTGCAGAAGGCGTTGGCAAAGGCGAGGATGTAGCACTGGCACTGAAAGACCGCCATGCTTCACTGGACGCACGCGTTACCGTTCTTGGACATATTCAACGGGGAGGCACTCCAACTCCAGCAGACCGCAATTTGGCCAGCCGTCTTGGCGACTTTGCTGTACGTAGTCTGATCGCAGGCGAATCAGATAAAGCCTGTGGCATTATTAAAGGTGAATTGACGCTTACGGATATTGATACAGTTGTGAATACGAAAAAAGATTTCGATCTGGAGCTATACGAATTGGCTTCCCGTCTTTCTCAATAGGTTCGAAGCTGTAAAAGTTAAAAAAATAGCCAGTCTCCAATAACTTGGAGACTGGCTATTTTTTCGTTTTCGATCTTTAGCGCCTTGCTTCAGCAGGTTATAAGCAAGCGAAAGCTGGTATCTCTGTTTGTTTTTGACGAAGGTATTGCGATTCGCACAAAGTGCTAACGTCGTTACTACTCTAAACAACAATGGCTCTTTGGGACAGCCCCATATTATCACAGCGTCAGATACTTGCTTTCCCCTTTTACGTCTGAGATTGTCCTTCTGCATAATTGACAGCATAACGGCGTTGAACCTTAACTAACCGTGACATGAGCAAAATAGCACCAATAGCTAATCCGGTGATCAATCCGATCCAATAGCCATAAGCTTCTAGATCGGTGTAAGTGGCCAGAAGGTAGCCTGTAGGAAGCCCTACGACCCAATAGGCGGCAAAGCAAATGACAAAGGCTGGAACAACATCTTTATAACCCCGGAGTACGCCTTGAGTAGGCGTTGCAATCGCATCGGAGATTTGAAAAAAGATCGCATAGATCAGGAAGTGCTGAATTAGCGCTACGACATTAGGGTCATCTGAATATAGACCGGCAACATGATCTCCCGCGAAAAAGAGGACCAGTGCCGTTGCCAGTGATAATACAGCGGCTAAACCGATACCCATAATTCCATACTGGCGTGCATCCTTTAGTCTGCCGGACCCTGTCTCGTAGCCGACAAGAATCGTAAGGCTCATGCAGATGCTCAGTGGGATCATGTATAAAGTTGAGGCGAAATTGATCGCTGCTTGATGAGCGGCAATCGTCATGGTATCGAAGCGGCTCATCAGAAGTGTTACAGCAGAGAAGACCGCCGTCTCAAAAAAGATCGAAAAGCCGATAGGCACACCGATCTTCAACAGATCCTTGAAGCTTCGCAGCGATATAGAGTAGAACTTACGGAACAGCTGGAGGCCTACAAAGGGCTCGGATCGGTAAATAAAGAGCAAGGCAATTGCGAATATGACCCAATAGGTAATGGCTGAAGCGACACCAGCTCCTACACCACCCATGCGTGGAAACCCAAAGTGCCCGTAAATCAGCAGGTAGTTTAGTCCCACATTAACTGGCAGCGCTATGAGTGTAATGAACATGGAAACGCGCGTTTGCCCTAGAGCGTCGATGCAGCTGCGTAGAACGGTATAGCCGAATAATGGGATAACCCCGAAGGAGATAGCACACAGGAAACGGAAGGCGATATCCCTTACAGCAAACTCCAAATTCATAAAATCCAGGATGGGGGAAAGGGCGATGAAGCCGATCAAGAGAACAAGTATTGACACGATTAGCGACAGCCATAAGCCTTGCATAACCTGAAATGCGACCTCCTTTTCCTTTCTGCTGCCCATCAGATGGGAGACAATGGGTGTGATACCTATAAGAATTCCGCTTAAGCCCGTCTGAATAGGAATCCAAAGGCTGGTGCCTATAGCGACTCCCGCCAGATCGGCCGTGCCAAATTTGCCAGACATATTAGTATCAAAAAAGGTTATGGCGGACAAAGCGATTTGGGAGACAAGAATCGGAAATAAAATATGCATCAATTGGATTACTTTTTGCTTCAGTGATGTAGTCTGTATCATGGTTTGTGCCTCGTTATCTAATTTTTTCGCTTACTGCATTATTATCGCGGAATATATCCTCAGAGAAAAACCCGGCGAACGCCGGGTTCCAAATGTAAGTATGTCATGCTTTAAATATCAGGATTAGAGCTGTAAACATCATTTTTCGTAGTCGACTCCAGAGGTATATCGGTTATTGGCATTCCAGAGTAAAAATTCCTCCACGTTCTCTTCCTTCAAAGCGCGAATCTGATCTTCGACCTGTTGCTTGCCGTATTTAACATAATGTCCACTTCCTAGCCAACTAGCCGTGAAGTCTTGAATCCAAGGCCGTATAATCGGCTTATAGCTGCCCAACGAGTCAAGCTTTTTATGCGTATCAACCATGGAGCCTTTAATGGTAGCATAAGGATTTTTGTCCGGATCTTTAACATCAAACCATCCGGTTGAATAATGGCTTGGATAAATCATCGGGCTAATGACATCCACATTCTTGGATATTTTCACAAAATCCTGACCAATGCCTTCTGCGGCAGGAACGGAAGCAGCATAGCCAAAAATATCAACCGATACACGAACACCGAGCGGCTCCAGTTCTGCTTGGGCATATTTCACAAAATCAGCAATGATCTCTACACGAGGTCTATTGCTTTTGGTGTACTTAAGCGAATCTGCACGTTTCTCAAAGCCTTCCGGAAAGCGAACATAATCGAACTGAATTTCCTTAAAGCCCAGCTTTGCTGCTTCTTTGGCAATATCCACGTTGTATTTCCAAACTTCTTCATTATAAGGGTTAACGAAGCTGTCGCCGCCTTTATTGGTCCATACGGAGCCATCAGCATTCACAAATGACAATCCAGGTTTCTTCTTGGCAAGTATGGAGTCCTTAAAGACAACGATTCGGGCAATCGGATAAACGTCATGTTTCTTCAGACGCTCCATCAGTTTATGAATATCGCCAATGAATGACTGTGGATGGCCTAGTTGCTGAAGCTCCACATTATCCGTCTTGTAAGTGATATAACCGGTGTCATCCTTAATGTCAATAACCATCGAATTGAGTTCGGTTTTATCCAATAGAGCAAGTAGCTGCTCCATGCGTGATCCACCGGCGCTATATGCGGTTACATAGATCCCTTTTACCTTGGGTGCATCAGGCTGTGGATCTTTGTGTACCGCGGTCGCTGTTGGAGATGGTGATAAATTCTCTCCTGTAGCGTTCTGTGAAGGTGTTACTGCGTCAGGATTGCTGCTGTGTTGTGCGACGATGGGGGGATTCATGGCAGACCTCAATACGATTGCCACATCGGCGTCATGCTGGTTGTTGTGCACGCCTACGCTTCCCAAGGCCATCATCATTAGAGCCCAGGTGATATTCATTTGTATTCTCTCCCTTTATGTACATTCTCATAAATTATAAAGGAACGAATGCCTCCAAAATGAACAGACTTGTAACAATCTTGTTTCAACTTGGTAGCAAAAAAACCGTCCTTGTTGTATATAAACATGATGTACATTTCTAAAACGTATGATAATAAAGTAAATGCCGCTTGGATTTGGCAAAAGCCTAACCCAAAGCGGCAACTATAAAGACTAGCCCTTGCAGCTTACTTCATTGAAGATACGCAGAATTCTGATGTTCACAAATGCTGTAATGGATGATATCCATGGCATCTGCCGGTTCCAGAATACTTAGCCCGTCACGCAGAACAATTACAGAATTTAATTCGTTCTGCTTGAGAAACGGCATCATATCAGGATACCACCTCATGACGATTGCTGACAGTTTTACCGTTTCCATTTCCACAAAAATCACCCTTTCCTTTTTCGAATGGTGCTGAATTGAAATTCAGGGTTCATTGGAAAACGAAGTGCCTTGGAAAAAAGAGGGGTAAAGCTTAATCTTTATGAAATTTTATTAGGGTCTGCGCTAGTATAATATATCATAATTTAAAGATATGCGCATTTTTCTGGCTCATCTTTTGCGGAAAGAACCCATAACACCAACGGTTTCAACTATATTTACAAAAGCTTGCGGATCTGTTGTTTTGATAATTCGTTGTAGTTCAACGAGCTCATAGCGGGTTGTTACTGTCATTAGCATGTCCTTTTCCACATGGGAATAAGCGCCTTCTGTTTTAATTTTTGTGACACCGCGTTGCAGGCCAAAGAGTTGTTGGAGCAGTTCGTCCGTGCGGTTTGTTACTATATATACAGTAACCTTGATGTGGCTGACATGGATGAGATCGACAACTTTGCCGCTGACGTAGATGGAAACCATCGATGCAAGTGCTAAATTCCAATTGTTGTCAAAATAGGCAGCGGCCAGAATTACCAGCGCATTCAAGGAAACCAGGACACTCCCGACTGGGAAGTCTCGGTAACGAGTAATGATGGAGCCAACAATATCAAACCCGCCTGAGGAGCCGCCGACTCTAAAGGATATTCCGCTGCCAATGCCAACAAGCACTCCACCGAACACGGAGGCAAGCAGCATATCTGAGGTAATGGATTGAATAGGGACCAACGTCATTAACCACGTCGTCGCCCCAACGGACAAGATACTGAGAATAATAAATCTTCGTCCCAATTGGAACCAGCCTGCCACAAGTAATGGGATGTTGAACAGCAAATATAATAAGCTTATGTTTAGCGGTGTGAAATAACCCACTAACATGGATAGTCCGGACACGCCTCCGCTTAGTAAGCGGTGAGGGATCAAAAATAGGTTAAAGCCGCTGGCAATCAACGCTGAACCAAAAACGATGGCCAGATAATTCCAAAATTTTCTTAACAAGCAAATTCACCTCTAACGTATTTTGTAAATAATGAAAGAAAGGAATACACTGGTATTCTTCTTTAGGTTTGTGATATAATGTATAGGATATTCTTGAGTAGGACGTTACAATGGTATTTTGCATTGCATCGGATGTGAAGCTACAGTTATTCAGGTGCGTTTGAGTGGCCTGATGATAGGACGGCTTTTCGTCCCAAATACGCGCTAAACCATGCAGAGAATCCGGAATTATTGGACAGCCTATAAATGTGTTTACCGCTACTTAAGAATACAGACAAGCATGTGGAATGTCCACTGTATAAAAGGAGCACGAATAATTTGAAAACATTCGCAGAATTCGGCTTACAGCCTAAAGTGCTGCAAGCAATCTTGGAGTTAGGCTTTGAGGAAGCAACACCAATTCAGGAACAGGCTTTACCACTTGCATTGGCCGGATCGGATCTAATTGGCCAAGCGCAGACTGGTACAGGTAAGACTGCTGCATTCGGTATTCCTCTAATCTCCAAAATTGACCGGGAAGATGAAAAAATCCGGGCCCTTATTATGACGCCAACACGGGAATTGGCTATTCAAGTAGCTGAAGAAATTGGCAAACTGGCACGTTTTAAAGGTTTGCGTTCGCTCGCTATTTATGGCGGACAGGATATCAGCCGCCAAATTCGCGGGCTGAAGAAGAAACCGCAAATCATTATCGGTACTCCGGGACGTCTCCTGGATCACATCAACCGTAAAACGATTCGTCTTGACGATGTTCAAACGGTTGTATTAGATGAAGCAGACGAAATGCTGGACATGGGTTTTATGGAAGACATTACATCGATCCTGAAGCTTGTGCCAGTTGAACGCCAAACTATGCTTTTCTCGGCAACAATGCCATCGAACATTCAACGCCTCGCTCAACAGTTCTTGAATAATCCTCAGCATGTATCAGTGATTCCGAAACAGATCAGTGCTCCTTTGATCGATCAACACTATGTTGAAGTGCCTGAGCGTCAGAAGTTTGAAGCACTCAGCCGTCTGATTGACATGGAATCTCCTGATCTGGCGATTGTATTCGGACGTACGAAACGTCGTGTGGATGAGCTTGCAGAAGCCTTGCAAAAACGCGGATATTCCGCTGATGGCCTGCATGGTGACCTTTCACAGAATCAACGTGACGCAGTTATGCGCAAATTCCGTGATGGCAGCATTGATGTGCTTGTAGCTACTGATGTAGCAGCACGCGGTCTGGACGTTTCAGGAGTAACACACGTAATTAACTTTGACCTTCCACAAGATCCGGAAAGCTATGTTCACCGTATCGGTCGTACAGGACGCGCTGGTAAAGAAGGAACTGCATGGTCTTTCGTGACTCCGCGTGAAATGGATCATATGCACTTAATCGAACGTGTTACACGTTCGAAGATTACTCGCAAACCTTTGCCAACTATGGCTGAGGCTATCGAAGGCAAACAACGCATCACTGCTGAGCGTGTACTTGCTATGGTTGAGAGCGATGAGTTAAATGAATACAAAGGTATGGCAATCCAATTGCTGGAGCAATATGATTCTGTACAATTACTGTCCGCAGCAATGAAGCTTTTGACTGGCGATAAGAAGGATTCCGAGATCGAACTGACACCGGAAGATCCAATTCGCGCTAAACGTCGCGGTGCCAAGAATGACATTCGCAGCGGTCGTAAACCAAGCGGTAGCTATGGTGGCAACCGTGGCGGAACTGGTGGTTCTGGTGCAGGCGGTAGCGGTGGTGGATATCGCGGCAATCGCGATAGCAGCACTGGTGGCGGCAGTCGTGGCGGATACAGCAGTGGAAGCGGCGGCAGCAACTATGGTAGCGGCAGCGGTGGATATGGCGGTGGCTATAAAGGCAATCGCGATGCTGGTGGAGCTAGCCGTGATGCTGGAGCAAGTCGTAGTGCAGATCGTAAACCTGCAGCGCGTCCAAGCAGCAGCACAACTACACGTCCTGCTAAACGTGAAGATTCATCTTACGATTTGTAGGAGATTTCTCTATATAACCGATAAGACGAGATGCCGCCAGGCGGTTCTCGTCTTATTTTTTGAAACATAAGAATTTATATGTTTCACACGATAACTTATCCTTATATTTCTCGAAGAAACGGATGCCGCCTCTTTCAGAGGACGGTAAAGCCGTTTCTTCTTGATACATAATTAGTGAAGTCCAGGTACCATATCCAGAAATCAGAACTTGGGCTCTGGAAAAGCTCCTATCAAATAAGGTATAGTTAAGGTATGCATTATTCGCTAGAAAGACAGGAGGAAGGGAATTGGAGTTTAAGGGAGCTATGGGCGGTTTATACCGTGTCACGGAATGGATATCACGTATCGCTTTCAGTAATATTTTGTGGGCGCTATGTTCAGTTCCGTTTTTATTAGTTGCTGTATTGAAGGTTATTATGCTGGGTTCGGGTACAGGTGGACCTAACGAACAGATTACCTTGAATTGGGCGCTGTGCATTTTAGCACCATTCACAGTGTTTCCCGCTACAGCAGCGCTATTTACAGTTGTACGCAAATGGGTAATGGGCAATACTGACGTAAGCACGTTCCGTACTTATTTTCAGGGATACAAAGAGAATTATGTAAAAAGCATGCTTGGAGGAATTATCTACACCCTTCTGTTTGTCGTTATGTATGTTGATGTGACGGTTTACATGACACAAATGGCCAATTTCAAAATCGTTGGTATTTTAATGCTTGTATTGATGATTATTTTGTTTATTTCCATGTTTAATTTCTTTTCCATTATTGTTCACTATCAAATGACCTTTAAAGAAGTGGTAACTAATTCCATTCTATTGACAATCGCTCGGCCAATTCGAGTGTTTTCTACTTTGGTTGGAGCAGCGGTTCTTGTCTATATAGGTCTCAGATACCCGGCACTTTACTTCATCTGTATTCCTACACTGATCGCTATGGTCGCATTTTTTAATTTCTATGCCACTTACAACAAGCTGCAGCTACAGGTAGAGAAGAAGAAGCTGGAAGAGCAGGAAGCTGAAGAGAAAGCGCAAAAGAACGAAGCTGAGTTTCAGGATGAGCAAGATTTGAAGCACATTTAACAAACCTTAGGATGATCTCGTAAGGGTAGGCAGGAATTTAATTCCAATGTTAATTAAAGCGCATACAGGTTTACATTTTCGTCAAAACGCAATATAATAAATATAAATCCTGCGATGTTCGTTACGGTTGCTCGTTGTTTTGAACCAATGATAATGTCTTGGGAGATCTACACGAAGCGCAGCTGAACTGCCCCGTCTATATGACTTGGGGAATTCAAAAACGTTTTCTGCGGTCACCCACCTGCTCAAGCAGGTTCAGAAGACACTGTAGCCGGACGGCATAGGCGGGTTTTTCTAATGCTTTTGTCAGGCGCCCTGTTTCCCGTTTGTTGCGGAAATGAGGCGTTTTTTTGTTTTTTCTGAAACTGGAGAAAGTGAGCAATGCTCTTTTGTTCCAGAGGCAAGAGTGTTACACTTAGAATAATGAACTTGGGATTTGTAGAGGGGGAAGAATTTTGTCGTTGAAAAGAACCTTGGTCGGCTTATTTCGCAGTCAGGATGGAACAAGCGACCGCGCAAAAGATCCGACATTAAAGACACGTTATTACAATCTTTCTAAAGACAAGGCGTGGGATGAAGTATCGGCAACGCTAAAGAAAATTCCTGGATTTAAGGTGCTGCATGAAGTGCAGTCAGTCGGGGAAATTACACTGGAGAAGAAGACCGCATTTGGTCGTACCCTCGATATCACCGTCTCGGTGTTGAATACAACGCCAGTGCGTTGTGCTGTAGATTTGTATTCCGCATCCAGAGGTTCCCTCGGCGATTTGGGCGCCAATTATCGTGTTATACAACGATTGTATGGATCATTGGACAAAAAACTGGGGAAATATAGAGCAGACTGAATGGGAGAGTAACGAATTAGCTTTCTTATTTAGAGGTTGTATGCGTTTTCTAGACAACATCTCATACACAGATGTTTTTCTAAATAAGAAAAAGCGGAAGAAGGATGTCCTTCTGCCGCTTTTTTAAAATATTGTAAATATCTAAAAGTAATACATTATAGAAGATTCTTTACAGCAGCAATAGCATCTTCATAGTTAGGATGCTCGGCCATTTCGCCTAAATATTCTACATAAGTCAAGGTATTATTCTTGTCAACTACGAAGATAGAACGCATATCTAATCGGAACTCCTTAATCAGGACTCCATAGGCTTGTCCGAATGACACAGCCTTGTGATCGGAAAGTGTAATGACAGAATCAATACCGGCTGCGCCACACCAGCGAGCTTGAGCAAAGGGCAGGTCTACACTGACAGTAAGGATGACAACATCATCGCCCAATTCGGCGGCTTCGCTATTGAAACGGCGAGTCTGTGCGTCACATACACCGGTATCAAGAGAAGGTACAACGCTGATTAGCTTAATTTTGCCGGCATAATCACTAAGGGATACCTCTTCCAAAAGATTCTTACTAAGAACGAAATCTGGTGCGGAATCACCTGCTGTTAACTTAGGTCCTACTAGAGTGATTGGATTGCCTTTGAAAGTAGCTACGCCTGTTCTTTCTTGCGTCATTCTTGATTCCTCCTCGAATTGTTATATTGGATTCTTGCTGCCACAGTAAATTATAATCTTTTTAACAGGGTGATGTCCAACTGGACACGATACATAAAAGGATGGGTGCTATGATATTCATACGATATGAGAATTGGAAAAGCTATATCCGGTATTATCCGGTAACCTGTCTTCTTATGCTGGCCAATGTAATTATGTTTGTGGTCCTGACATTTAATGGCGGCTCAACAAATTTGGCTACGCTTGTGAAGTTTGGAGCTGTGGTCGATGCCGGCCCGGAAAAGGAAGAGCTGTGGCGATATGCGGCGGCGGTCTTTTTGCATAATGGCTTTTCTCACTTGCTCTTTAACAGCTTTGCTCTGTTGGTGTTTGCTCCGCCTTTGGAGCGGTTACTCGGTTGGTGGCGCTATGCAGTGCTGTATTTAGCTGGAGGTATTCTGGCAAATGTATTGTCAACTTATCTTGGGGGTGCGCCAGCTCCTGGGACTGCTACCGTGTCTGTAGGCGCTTCAGGGGCGATCTACGCTGTGTATGGCGCATTTCTATATGTTGCCTTGATGCAACGGGCAATAATGGATGAAAGCTCGCGTAAGACCTTGTATGGATTGCTTGTGCTGGGTATTATTATGTCCTTTGCAACACCGAATGTAGACTGGGCAGCTCATATTGGCGGTTTGGTCGCCGGCTTTTTCCTCTATGGATTGATTATTCGCATATTCCCAAAAAGCCGAAAATAGGAGCGATGATAACGTGGAGCTAAGACAGCTGCAATATTTTGTAAAGGTTGCCCAAAAAGAACATGTCACGAGAGCGGCGGAAGAGCTGCATGTGGCCCAGTCCGCGGTAAGCCGCCAGATTCATCAGCTGGAGCAGGAGCTTGGCGTAGACTTGTTTATGCAAAAAGGACGCAATCTGCAGCTGACACCGGTTGGACAGCTCTTCTGTAAGAGGGTGGAGATCGTTCTGAAGGATCTGGAGCGTTCGGTGGCTGAAGTACATGAATTTCTGGATCCGGAACGCGGTGAGATTCGTATCGGGTTTCCGCATAGCTTAGGAACCAATCTGATTCCATCTATTGTCGCGGAATTTCGCCAGCTGTATCCGCACGTTAAATTCCGATTCAAGCAAGGTTCTTATCCTTCATTAATTAAGGATGTATTGGCTGGAGAAGTGGACTTGGCTTTTATCTCTCCTTTTCCGGAGGATGATGAGCAAGTTTCTGGAGATGTCCTGATGACGGAGGAACTATTCGCGATCCTTCCCCAGAACCATCCGCTGGCAGGGGAGTCTGTAATCCGATTGGAGCAGTTGAAGGAGGAGAAGTTTGTTCTGTTCAGCCAAGGCTATTCACTGCGTCCTATTGTTTGGCAAGCCTGTCTGCAGGCTGGATTTAAACCGCAGATAGCCTTTGAAGGCGGAGAAACTGATACTATACGCGGTTTGGTTGCAGCAGGCATGGGGGTGAGTCTGCTGCCAGAGATGGCACTTTTTCAGACGAACCCTTTACAACCAGCGCAGGTGAGAGTCATGGAGCCTTCTGTGACAAGAACGGTCGGACTAATTCATCGTACGGAAGGCAAGCTGCCCTTGGTTGCCCGCTCATTCCGTGCCTTCCTCCTAAACTATTTCAGTGATAGACAAAAGAACACCCCAGTTGGCTCGTAGCCTTCGAGGGTGTTCTTTTTGCTTGAAATATAAGTTAACCTGACACTAGTTAGTTGCGGTTGCCAAAAAAAACGGATACCAAGCGCAGCAGTTCGAGCAGTGACACTAAAGCAGCGGCAACATAAGTTAATGCTGCGGCATTCAATACTTTGGCCACCCCACGTTCTTCCTCGTTGCGGATGAAACCTTGCTGAACCATGACTCCACGAGCCCGGTTGCTGGCATTGAATTCTACTGGCAGTGTTACTAGCTGGAATGCAACAGCAGCGGAGAAGAAGATAATGCCCAAGCCGACGAGATTCAAGTAATTGAATATGAATCCGGCCAACAGCATGAATGGAGCTACACTTGAAGCGAAATTAACGACAGGGAACATTCTATGGCGCAGTGAGAGCATGGGATAACGTTCCTTGTGCTGAATAGCATGCCCCACCTCGTGACAGGCGACGGAGACGGCGGCGATGGAGCTTTCGTGATATACGGCCTCTGATAGACGAACAACCCGGTGAATGGGGTCATAATGATCAGAGAGAGCGCCTGGTATTGATTCTATGGGAACATCGTTAAGGCCATTAGAGTCAAGCATGCGTCTGGCTGCAGCGTAACCGGTGATACCGTTCATGTTAGGTACCGTAGACCATTTTTTAAAGGTGCCCTTTACCCTGAACTGCGCCCATAACGAGAATAAAAAAGCGATAATTACTAATAGATACATCATATATGCATTCCTCCACTGTATTAAAAATAAGGTGTTTACATTGGCGGTCCTTGAGAGAGTAAGAGTCGAATTGCTTCCATACAGGCAATACCCTGAGGAAGCAGAGTCGAAAGTGCGCGTCTGGCCTGGCTCGGCTTCAAACCACTAATCATCGGTTCAAGTGCTTTTACTTCACGTTCAAGTCTCTGCATGTGAAGCTCAAGTTCGACCAGCTTGTCGGAAACATCTGTTTCAGGCGTAGCCATATGCCATTTACTCATTAAGACTTTAATCTCTTCCAATGTATACTTGTCTTGCTTTAGTTGGTTAATACGTTCTAAAGCAACCATGGTTTCATGGCTGTAGAGCCGATAGTTCTTCATGCTTCTGGATTCTGGAGTGATCAGTCCCAGCTTAGTGTAATAATCAATGGTACGTTCACTGATTTGGGCAGCCTTTGCTAGTTCGCCGATCCGGTATAGAGTCATATCTCCAAGTTATCTCACCTCGCTGTAGAATCTGATTGCTGTTATAGAGGCAATCATCATTTTTATTTATACCTATAATGATATCAAACTAGAAACCGTACAGTCAAACGTCATGCTTACATAAAGTATATGCAATGGAAAAGGCAGAAATACATAGGTATTGCATCTTACCTAGAATACATCTCTTCTCAAGCCAATATCAAATGTAGTGAAACATGTGTTATTTTGAATATAATTAGGATGAATATCACATGATATGTCATGTATATACCTTGAAAACCTCCTTATAATAATGGTGGCAGTTTTTAAAAAAAGGAATAACATAGTAGGCCAATTTATGTGAACTTATAATTTTATAGCATTTTTAATACTATTGTTTAATAAAAATACAGATAAGAGAACTGTAAAATGAGAACCGTCTGTATGCGTTTCCATATCAATGGGGACTTAGGAAAGGCCTATATTAGGCAATCCTGCAACCACTTCACTTCGTAAATAAACTGTGAAGAAATCGTGAGCTTCCATAAATAAATTAAAAACATTCAAAAAAATAGTCTTGTCAATTTCCCTGACTTCTGATTATAATGACATTAAGAGTTTCACGCTTTGTTAGAAAATATAACATTGGGGAGTGGGGTAATAATGAAAAAGAAGTGGTTGATGATGTTGCTAGCCATGATTACATTGATGGCCTATCCGGTAAGTGCATTTGCTGCAGATGGCCCAACTAATGCGGATTTACAGATTGGCTTGGATACGGCATTTACTTTCCTGGCATTTATCTTGGTATTCTTTATGCAAGCAGGGTTTGCAATGCTCGAAGCCGGTTCGGTACGAATGAAGAACGCAGGTCACGTAGCTGGTAAGACAGTATTGACACTGGCAATTGCGAGTTTGTGTTTCTGGGCACTCGGCTTTGGACTAGGATTTGGTGATGGTAACGGATTTTTCGGTACCACAGGATTTTGGTACGATGGTGATGCGACCAAATCGGTATTTGGATCATTGGCCGCTTCTGATGTAACCCTAAATGTTAAATTCTTATTCCAAATGGCTTTTGCGGCAGTTTCACTGGCTATCGTATCTGGTGGTATGGCGGAACGTGCAAAGCTTAGCGTATATATCATTTTTGGAATTTTGTTCTCCATCGTGATTTATCCTGTCGTAGCTCACTGGGTATGGGGCGGCGGTTGGTTGGCTGAACTGGGTATGCAAGACTATGCAGGGTCCACAGTTGTCCATCTTACAGGTGCAACCGCAGCTGTTGTCGCGACAATCTTACTTAAACCTCGTCTTGGTAAATTTAATAAAGAAGGCAAAGCAGTCATTATTCCAGGTCATAACCAGGTGTTCACTGTTCTCGGTGTTATCATTCTCTGGTTTGGCTGGTTTGGATTCAATCCAGGCAGTGCGTTGTCCCCAATGGGTGGTTTCTTCGGCCATGTAGCATTGACAACAAACTTGGCAGCAGCAGCTGGCGGTTTAGCTGCACTAATTGTCTCATGGTTATACTTCGGCAAGTCTGATATTCCGGCAATGCTGAACGGTGTTCTGGCTGCATTGGTAGCAATCACAGGTGCCTGCGCATTTGTAGAGCCTTGGGCTGCCATTCTTATCGGTTTTATCGCTGGTGCATTTACATTCATGACTTCCCAATGGTTGGAACGTGCAGGTCTTGATGATCCGATCTACGCCTTCTCAGTTCATGGTATTGCAGGAATGTGGGGAGCAATTTCCACTGGTTTGTTCGCAACACCTACTCTGGTAGGAAAAGTCGGTATCGGTAAAGCAGGCGTATTCTACGGTGGCGGATTTCATCAACTCGGGGTACAAATACTGGGTGTAGTTGGAACCTTCGTATTCGTAGCAGTAATGTCCTTCATCATCCTATACGTAATGAAGCTTGCTATCGGACTTCGTGTTACAGAAGAAGAAGAATTGATGGGTCTGGATATCAGTGAGCATGGTACTTACGGCTACCCTGAACAGATGAAATTGATTGCAGATTCCGAATCCAAAACCCCTAAACTATAAAAATCATTTTACTTAAATAGGGAGGCGGACCGATTGGCTTCGATGGAGACAACAGATTGGAACGAAGAGAAGAGCTATACGTCCATCGTAACGGCCGGTTCGCCACAGGAGCTTAAAGAAAGGCGTACTGCCTGTCAAAGCGTGCTTCTTGAGCAATTAAATGTTATCCCAATTGAACGATGGATGCTCCGTGTGAATGCGATGCATGATCTCATTGCACAGACGGCGGTACAAATATGTGAGGCGCAGATGAAAGAGGCGGGCTTTGGCCCGCCTCCCTGCGCCTATTCCTTTATTGTATTCGGCAGCGCAGGGAGAATGGAAGCTACACTTTGGAGCGATCAGGATAACGGATTAATTGTAGAAGGTGAACCGGACGTTGCTAATAACCAGTATTTTAAAGATTTTGGTGCCATGCTGTCCGATATTCTGGAAGAAGTAGGATATGAGAAGTGCGAAGGCAAGGTGATGTGCTCTGAACCGATGTGGCGAAAAACATTGCCTGAATGGAAAAGGCAGCTTGAAGGCTGGGCTAATCAGCTGGAATGGGAGCCGATCCGTTATCTAATTATCTCTTCAGACATGCGTCATGTTGCAGGAAGCACTGAATTGTCTGCGGAGTGGCTGAAAGCCTTGCATCATTGCTTTGTCGACAATGAGAAATTGTCAACAGCAGTTCTGCGCAATACAGTTCGGCATAAAGCCACGCTTAATCTTCTCGGACAGGTACTTACGGAGCGCTTCGGCGATTATGCCGGTGGATTCGATATTAAATATGGAGTCTATATCCCACTTCTGAATATAGTTAGACACTTGTCTTTACTGCATGGAATAAGTGAAAGCTCAACACTGGAGCGGATTAAAATACTGGATGAAATGCATAAATATCAACATTTGGAGGATATTAGGCGAGCTTTTTTAACCGCTCTGCGGTTGCGTGTCAATACGCCGTATAGTACAGAGAATGGCTTGTTGACTAGCAGTGACTATGTTGCCGAGAGTGATTTAAAGAATAAGCAGCTGATGTCCGAACTGCGAGAAAGCTTGCTGCTTGTCAGGCGCTTACATCGGGCTTTGCAACGCCAGCTCCGGTCAGCGGAAAGGAGGTAGTTCATGAAGGAGCCGAACAAAGGCGGAGGGTTCTGGAACAACTTAAGACAGGGCGGAATGCCGTCTGCCATCGCGTCCATGAGAGGCGGGGAAGCAGCACAGCAAACAGCACAGCAAATGGCATTTATCCGTTCTCTGATGCGTGAAAAGCGGCGTCCTGAGGTGCTACGTACTCCATTATCGGAACTGGAGACTGTTATTTTTGATCTGGAGACCACTGGTTTTGCTCATCAACACGGTGATGAAATTATGTCAATTGGTGCGATTAAAGTCGTAGGTGAGACTATTAAGGAAGATGAGTGTTTCTATACACTGGTGAACTGCCAGACTGCTATTCCGGAGAATATTACGCAATTAACAGGAATATCTGAGGAAATGACACGTTCAGCACCTTCCCTAATGGATGGTCTTCATAATTTCATGTCATTTGTTGGTCAGCGAGTGATGGTGGCTCATGCAAGTTCTCATGACAAGTCTTTTCTTAATGCAGCACTATGGAAAACCTCCAAGGTCCAGCTGACCCATCGCGTACTGGACACAATGATGCTGGCCCGCTGTCTTGAGCCACAGCGGAGCAATTATACTCTGGATGAGCTGCTGGCAGTGCACGGGATTCCGATCAGCGGGCGCCATAATGCTCTGGAGGACGCCAAAATGACCGCGAGTCTGTGGGTGTCCTATCTTCAAGAAATCGCTCAGAAGCCTCAGTTAGAGACCTTAGGCGATTTATACACTTATTTAAGCAGAGCATAGATTGGGGCTTGTATTAGCCTAGGGGAGGACCTTCCGTCGATCACAAGCTGCCGATCAATGTAATATCCTCCAAAGTATGGGACATTGTTATCTCCTTGTCCGGGAGAACCTATCACATAAATCTGGAATTCCGCACCTAGTGCCGTTAATCCGCTTAAATCAGCGGCAGAAGGCAGGGGTGTTGAATGCGGATGAGAGTGAAACAAACCGATAGGGGACGGTACATTATAGAGGGCCTTAATCCATTCACTAGGGTGAGGCACAAAAGCATGCAGCGGGTCAGGCGCTACGTTGCTGATGGGCACATAAGTGTCGATCAGCATGCCTCCCGCTGCGGCAGCACCCAGCAGGACTCCGCATGCTTCATGTGGATAACAGGACAACAGATGCTTCCCCAGCGCTTGTTGTACGGACGGTTTCAGTCTTATGGGCTGAATATCTCCCTGGATTGCTGTCAATTGTTCACCCCTCTCTTCACTCGGGTTTCGTCTATGGACGGAATCCCTTTTTTTGTCTAGAAATGTAAGGTTTGAAACTAAAGCAAATGGGGGTACAATAAGAGGACACTATTCCATTCGCAAAGGAACATACCTCTATGAATGCTGTTAAGAAACGGAATTTGACGGTTATGGCCCTTGTTGTTTTTCTATTGATTCTGACGGTGTGGCATAATCGTGAACCCGAAACGGCCGCTGTTTTTCAACAGCAAAAAGGGCTTCCAATGAGAATCGGTCCTCAAGCTGGGCTGTTAGCTCCGTCATTTTCCCTTAAGGGAAGCAACGACCGTGTGTATTCTATTGGCGGAACAAGAGATAAGGCGGTAATGCTTAATTTCTGGGCGTCTTGGTGTGATCCCTGCCAGCAAGAGGCACCAGAGCTGAATGCAATAGCTGAGCAGTACAAGGATGTTCTGGATATATACGGTATTAACGTGAATAGTTACGATTATAAGCCAAATGCAGAACGTTTTATCAAGAAATATAATCTCGCTTTTCCAACTATGTTTGATTTGAAAGGTGAAGTATTTGCCAAATATAATGGAGCGGTCTTTCCTACTAACGTGTTGATTGATAAGAACGGAGTGATTTCCGAGATCATTCTGGGTGTTCTGAGCCGTGAGGAGCTGGAGAAGAAGATCATTAAACTTACTCGACCATAGGTCCACTTGTAGCGCTGCTAATGAAAAGGCCCCCTTCAGTCTGAAGGGGGTTCTTTGTATTAGAGTAGCACCTATTGTGGGATAGAACTTTAATGATTTACCAAACCTCTTGGCTCGTTATTAGCTTCATTATCGTTCTTCAGCGAGATCTGTCCTAGCAGGGCGTAGCGCATACTGTCGACAAGCGCCTCCCAGCTGGCTTCAATCACATTACTGGACACCCCAACAGTACTCCAGGTATTGGTAAAGTCTTTGGACTCGATCAGGACTCGTACCTTGGCAGCTGTCTGATCTTGTTCATCCAGCACACGCACCTTGTAGTCGGAGAGATGCATATCCTTTAACTGCGGGAAATATGGCAGCAAAGCTTTGCGCAAGGCATTATCGAGTGCGTTGACTGGACCATTGCCTTCTGCGGCTGTATAGAGGTTCTCGCCACCTACATTGAGCTTCACGAACGCTTCTGACACTACGGGCTGCCCGGCCGTTTTCTCCACTAGCATTTTGAAGGATTCAAAGGTAAACAACTCATTCATCTCACCGGTGGCTTCGCGTAACAGCAGTTCAAGTGAGGCGTCAGCACCTTCGAACAGATAGCCCTGATGCTCCAGGTTCTTGATCTTGTCAATTACCTTCCGGGCCTGCTCACTACTTGGGTCCAGACTCAGTCCCATATCTTGTGCCTTGGAAACCACGTTGCTCTGACCAGCAAGCTCAGAGACGAGCACGCGTTGTTTATTGCCGACCAATTCAGGTGCGATATGCTCATAGGTACGTGAATCGCGCATGATGGCCGAGACATGAATCCCACCCTTATGGGCAAAAGCGGCAGTTCCGACATACGGTTGGTTCACTGGCATATTAACGTTAGCGACTTCACTAATAAAGCGTGCTGTATTCGTGAGCTGAGGCAGAGAATCTCCAGGAATACAGTGATAGCCCATTTTGAGCTGAAGCGTAGGAATGACTGAGCAAAGGTTAGCATTACCGCAACGTTCACCATACCCATTAATTGTACCCTGCACCTGAGAGGCTCCTGCTCCGATAGCACTAAGCGTATTTGCTACTGCTAACTCGCAATCGTTGTGAGTATGAATTCCTAAAGGGGCACTTGGGAGGTGACGCGACATCGCCGATACAATCTCCTGAATTTCATGCGGTAGCGTTCCGCCGTTCGTATCGCACATAACTAGCCAATCGGCCCCGGCTTCCCGCGCTTTGGCCAGCACAGCTGATGCATACTCTGGGTTGTGTTTATAACCATCGAAGAAATGCTCAGAATCGAATATAACCTCTAGACCGTGTTGTTTCAAATAGGATATGGAGTCGCCAATCATAGCGAGATTCTCCTCCAGAGTGGTCTGAAGTGCAGTATGCACATGGAAATCCCATGATTTCCCGACCAGTGTGACTGCAGGAACACCCGCGTCGATCATTCGTTTGAGATTATCATCGTGTTCTGCCAAGGAGTTCTTGCGGCGAGTGCTGCCGAATGCAGTAATTTTGGCGTTGAGATGCAGTTCCTTGACTCTTTTGAAAAATTCAATGTCTTTATTGTTGCTTCCCGGAATGCCACCTTCAATATAGTGCACACCCAGATCATCGAGTTTCTTGGCGATTTTCAGCTTGTCATCCGCTGACAGACTGATTCCTTCACCTTGGGTGCCGTCGCGCAGTGTTGTATCGAAGATGGAGATGGACTTAGACATGAGAGTCCTCCTAAAAGTTTTGTGAGCTTCGGCTTCCGGAATTCGCTTCGTGCACAACTCGCATTGGAAGCATACGCTTAAGGGAAATGAATTTTTACATTATATCATTTTTACGCGGGAATGTAACAAAGAACTTTGCAGGCTGTCTGTTTGAAGTTGACCTTCAGGCACTGGAGCGGTATTCTAAATCTGACAATAGAAACCCTAAAGATAAGAAGGTAGACATTGTGCAGAATGTGGATCAATATTATCCAACGAGTGGAAGGGTCATCCTGCATGTGGATATGAATGCTTTTTACTGTTCTGTACATGAAGCGGAAGACCCGCAGCAATATAGTGGTAAGGCTACTGCAGTTGCAGGAAGTGTAGAGCTCAGGAAGGGAATTATCGTTACCTGTTCCTATGCCGCACGTAGGCAAGGGATATCAACGGGCATGCAGGTCCAGAAGGCGCTGCGTATTTGTCCCGCTTTAATTGTTATTAAGCCGGACTTTCATCTATACCGGAAGTATTCCAATGCTTTCATGCAGATTGCTTATAGTTACACTCCGCTGCTTGAAGCAGTGTCAATAGATGAATGTTATCTGGATATTACAGGATCGCGCCAGTTCGGCAATCCGCTGGAGATCGCCGAGATCATTCAGCGTCGTATTATGGATGAACTGGGTCTGCCTTGTTCCATCGGGATTGCCCCCAATAAGCTGTTGGCTAAGATGGGTTCGGATTTGAAGAAGCCAAATGGTATTACAGTGCTGAGGTTGCGAGATGTGCCAAAAATTCTGTGGGACAAGCCTTGTGACCAAATGTTCGGTATTGGTGGCAAGACTGCCGAGAAGCTTCGTAAGCTAGGCATCTATAGTATTGGACAACTAGCTGCTGCAGATGAGGGAATGCTGGTGGAGAACTTTGGGGTTATGGGTTCCTGGTTAAAGCGGGCTGGAAACGGCATTGACCATGGCTTAGTGAATCCTGAGCGGGAGCAGAGTAAATCTATCGGCCACACGACTACATTACCCCGGGATGTCATCGGTCTGGCTGAAGCCAGACCGATTCTACTAAACTTGAGCGATCAGGTAGCAAGGCGGTTGCGGAAGCAAAGCTTGGTAGCCTCCGGATTGCAGCTAACCATTCGTACACCCGATATGAAGACGATAACCCGTTCGCGCCAGCTTGAAGTACCCACAGAGACCGCTGAGGATATTTACAAGGCGGTCTGTGAGCTATATTCGCGGCATTGGAACAAAGAGAAACCGGTGCGTCTTCTTGGGGTGACTTTGCAAGGCCTAACCCCAAAAGAAGAGTCGGCCATTCAGCTTGATTTGTTCGATTATGAACGTCAGCCAAAGAAGGAATCACTGAACAAAGCTATGGATATTCTGCGTAATAAATTTGGCGAGAGCGCAGTTTTGACTGCTGGAATGCTGACAGATTCTCATTCCGCGAGGCTGCGCAACCATAAGGAGCGAGGAACCTCGCTGCAAAAGGATAATTTGCACACGGTAGACCCTGATAATGAGTGAAATAAACATTCTATGTCATGTCAATTTAGTTGCCGTATTATGCGGCGAAAATGTAAACATGATGAAAATGAATTGAAATTAAAGTCTATTTATATTAATATGAGAAAAATAACACGCTGCTACAGTAGCGCTGTATTGTTTAACGGGAGGCAGAGAAAATTATGGCTAAATACACTTGGGTCGAGAAAGATACTTGCATTGCATGTGGTGCATGTGGAGCGACGGCCCCTGATATTTTTGATTACGATGACGAAGGCTTGGCAGAAGTCATTTATGACAATGATGGCAACCACGGTGTGAAAGTTATTCCAGACGATTTGTTTGATGATTTGCAGGATTCTGCGGACGGTTGTCCGACTGACTCCATTAAAATCGCTGATACGCCTTTTAACAAAGAAGGCTAATTGTTTTATTGGTAAATATCATATGAGACAAGATGAAACGGGTGCCGTCCTTTATATGGATGGCACCCGTTTCTTCGAGAAATATAAGCATAAATTGTTGCGTGAAGCATATAAATTCTTATATTTTTATAAAAGACATCTCCTAACCGGTGCAAATTCGGCAGGGAGATGTCTTTTTATTTTTTTGCCTCTGACCGATATTAATAATGAAGGAATTACAAATAGTGGAGGTACCGATGAAAAACTCGCAGCACCTCAAAGCCTATGTACAGATGCATCCGGAAAATAAGATGGCATGGTACTTGCTGGGTAAGGAATACTATAAGAACGGCCAGCATGGAAAGGGTAACTATTGCTTTAATCAGGCAGGTGAAGTCTATGAAGCATTCGAGCACAGTAAGGTGCCTGCTGAAATGCTGCGTGAATATGAGGAAGGATTGTTGCAAGAGGGACGCCAGCGAGGACGGCGCAATCAGAGAACACGTCGTATATTGTTACTATTTGCAATGTTTCTACTAGTTATCATGCCTGCCGCCCAGGCTCCGGGTTCCACTCTCGCGGGAGAATACGAGACTGGCTTGGTGTCCCATGCAGCAGCAGCTGATGTGCCTGTTGCGGCAACTTCCAAAGGTATTCCTCCCACAGGAAGCAAAAAGGTAAGCTTTACGGCTCAAGCGATTGGAGATACGGCTTCATCTGGAAAGGCATTAGCTACTATGATCGGGAGTAAGATACCTTCTGTAAAAGCTGTATTGGGAATGAAGCGCGCCGGTAAATGGCTATTGTGGAAAGAGAAGCTTCCTCTTACCTCCACTTTGGAGACAAGCGAGGCTGGGGCTATCGTATATCAGTCTTACGACCCTGTTGCTTGCGCGTGTAAGCCGCCAGAGCATGCGGCGCTTACCAAACAGGCTGCCCAGTGGCAGGCCGTCCAAGAACAGCTAGCCACGCTGTGGAGTGCTATATCGGCATTTCAGAAGAACAAGGGGAGTCTGCCTGATTCGCTGCAGCAGTTGGCAAGTCCCTTTCCAGGAAATTGGCTTGGGGGAACTACGCCAGTTATGAAACAGAAATTTACGGCACTGAGAGCGGCAGCGGCTTCTTTATCAGCACCGGGAGCAACTAAAGCATCCCCTGCACCTGATGCAGCATCCGGTACTTCAGGAGCGGCGGCAGCAAGTGGCACACCAAATGCTGCCGCTGTTAGCGGAGGTGGCGAGGGGAGCACTCCTTTTTTTGCCGGGCCGCTTACCATTATTGTAGATAAACAAAATCACCGTTTGGCAATAGTCAGCGGCAGCATTATTTTACGGAATTATGAGGTCGGACTTGGTGGGAATAAGACACCGGAAGGTAACTTTGTCATCACGGATAAGGTGGTTAACCCGAATGGTCATGCGAATGGGGAGTTCGGCAGCCGCGGTCTGCAGCTTTCGGAGAGTAATTATGCTATTCATGGAACCAATGATCCTAATAGTATCGGCGAGGATGAATCACAAGGCTGTATACGGATGAAACGCGCGGATGTGGAGGAGTTATTTGCTCTGGTACCCAAGGGGACAAAGGTAACTATTAGTAAAGGGGTTCTGCCTGAAGAGCTGGTGCTGCCAAAGGAACGGTTCTCCTCTTCTGCACCCCATGATCAGACCAACCCCCGCAAAGTATATCACTGGCTGAATTAATTACCTGCTACAATAAAAAGAATGATTATAAGTAGAATTAGTACTACTAAGCTTACGCCGATCCACAGGATTGCTTTGCGGTTAACCTCATCTTTCTTCTGTTGCAATGTAGGAGGTTTGCGTTTAGTTGTCATACCAGTCATACCCTCTTTCTCTCTTAATCGCTGATTACCCTTACATTGTAATGCGTTTACAGGAAAATTACTATACTCAAGGTTCGGGCTCGAGGGTCCTGTGAGGTTAAAAACTTTTCTTTTCACCAGGAAAAGGCTAAAATCAAGAAGAAACCTACAGAAACAGGGAGACTTGAGGCACAAGCAAGAAACCCTTGAAGGAGCGAGAATGGTGCTGTATCGTAATTTTGGCAAACCTTTTTTCTTTAAAATGGACCCGGAGAAAGCGCACCATCTTGTAGTAGGCGGTTTGGATAAGTCGGCTACCTTACCTGGAGGCAGCGCAGCCTTGCGCTTGATGTACGGTGTTCCGGAGACCGCTGATCTAGCTGTGGAGCTATTTGGTCAGCATTTCCCGACTCCGGTAGGACTTGCAGCCGGACTGGATAAGAATGCCGAGGCAGTTGCTGGGTTCTCATCCATCGGTTTTGGATTTATGGAAGTGGGCACGGTCACACCAAAGGGCCAGCCAGGTAATGATAGCCCACGTCTCTTTCGCCTTCTTTCGGATGAAGCGTTGATCAATCGGATGGGCTTCAATAATGAAGGGGCCGAGGCAATGGCAGAGCGGCTCAAGGCACTGAAGAAGCGCAGAATTCCGGTAGCTGTCAATATTGGCCGGAATAAGGCTACGGCCAATGAAGCGGCACACGAGGATTATCGCCAGTGCATCCGTACGCTTTATCCGTACGGTGATTTTTTTGTGGTAAACATTAGTTCACCAAATACGCCCGGTTTGCGCAGCCTCCAGCATGGCAATGAATTATCATTCCTGTTGGCTCAGGTGAAGGAGGAAATGGAACTTCAGCGTAAGAAGAGTGGTATTTCCAAAAGTTTACTGGTAAAAATCGCTCCGGATGTTAGCGATATAGAACTGGAATATATGGTACATACGCTGACAGAAGCTGGAATGGATGGTATTATTGCTACCAACACCACGGTAAACCGCGAAGGACTTAAGAGCATGCAGGCTGGAGAGGCCGGGGGCTTAAGCGGTAAACCACTACGTGATCGTTCAACGGATATCATCCGCAGCATATATCGCCAGACTAGCGGGAAGATGCCAATCATTGGCTCCGGCGGTATATTCACCAGTCAGGATGCTTATGACAAAATCCGGGCAGGCGCAAGTCTGGTCGAAATTTATACAGCTCTTATTTATGAAGGACCGGAGGTTAACCGCAAGATACATGCGGGACTACGGCAGCTGCTACGGCGGGACGGATTCCGCAATATCTCTGAAGCGGTGGGCGCCGATCATCACTAAAGGAGACGAAAAGACAGGAGGACGAAGACGATGGACGTCAGGGACTGGGGTACTTTTTTGCTTCCATATGAACAGGCAGTGGAGGAACTGAAAGTTAAATTCAAAACGATGCGTTCGGAGTTGAAAAAGAGAGAGGAATATACACCGATCGAATTCGTAACCGGCCGCGTTAAACGGCTGTCAAGCATTTTGGAGAAAGCACAACGCCTGAATGTGAAGATGGAGGATCTCGAGACGGGTATAGAAGATATTGCAGGTATTCGGATTATGTGTCAATTTGTGGAGGATATCCGCAGAGTGGCCGAATTTATCCGGCACCGCAAGGATCTTGAAGTTCTCTATGAGAAGGATTACATCACCAATTACAAAGATAGCGGCTATCGCAGCTTCCATATGATTATTAAATATCCCGTACAAACAGCTCTGGGACAAAAAATAGTGCTTGCCGAGATTCAAATCCGCACATTGGCGATGAATTTCTGGGCGACGATTGAACATTCCCTGAATTATAAATACCGGGAAAGTCTGCCGGATGAAATGCGATTACGACTAAAAACAGCAGCGGAAGCGGCCTCAATTCTAGACAGTGAAATGTCCAGCATTCGCGAAGAAATTCTGGAAGCACAAAAGACCTTTGAGGAAAATTCGAACACAACAACACAACTGCTGAAGGCAATTCATCAATTGTATTTCTATCACTTGGTCAATGAGGCGATTGAAAGCCAGGAACGCTTTAATGAAATATGGCAGACTCAGGATATGGATGCGATGAGGGTCCTTCTCGATCATGTGCGGGCTCTGCTGTCCGAAGCTAAGAAGGGCAGTCTGCCGCATGGCCTATGAGTCGTTGTACTTGGCATACCTGATCTATTTCAACCGCGACAGAGACTATTTTGAATGCCACGAGGTGTTGGAAGAGCTATGGCTTGCTCAGGGACGCGACCCGCTCTACAAGGCTCTGCTGCAGGTTGCAGTAGGCTTATACCATTTCCGTAATCACAATGTGCGCGGTGGAATAATACTCTTAAACCGGGCAGCTGCCCAGCTTCAGGATTATCCAGCAGTGACGCTCGGGATTAATCTCGATAAGCTGGTGAAGGAAGTCAAGAACTATGCCTTGCGCTTGGAGCATTACAAGGAGCATTCGTTTCCATATTATGATCTGACCATTGATATCGTAGACTCGCACCTGGCAGAAGAAGTGACGGCTATGGCTGATGCCATTATACCGAACAACCCGCAACGTCGCGGCCCACAGCGTCCGGCATCATCTCATCATAAATAAACAACAATAAACAACGATAAGCAACAAGAAGAAACAGCTTGCCGTCCTCTGAAAGAGGCGGTAACCGTTTCTTCGAGAAATATAAAGATAAGTTATCAGGTGAAACATATAAATTCTTATATTTGCACAAAAGGGACACCCTTAAAGGTGTTCCCTTAACTATTTTGGTCTATCAAGCAGGAGGACGGCATCATGGCAGTACAATTGCCCAGTTCTTTCACACAGCGGATGAAGGATTTGCTGGGAACAGAATATAAACAGTTTGCAGATTCGTATCTGGAGACCCCATACGGAGGCATGCGGGTCAATACTTTAAAAATAACGGTGGAGCGCCTGTTGGCACAATCCCCTTTTCAGTTGGAGCCAATCCCCTGGTGTCCAACTGGCTATTATACGGAGGAGGGCGTAAGGCCCGGCAAACATCCGTATTACCATGCGGGATTGTATTATATTCAGGAGCCAAGTGCGATGGCGCCAGTTGAGCTTCTTGGCGTTAAACCTGGTGACAGGGTGCTGGATTTATGCGCCGCTCCCGGAGGTAAATCCACGCAAATTGCTGCGAAGCTGCAAGGGCAGGGCTTACTGGTCAGCAACGACCTTCATCCTGAGCGGACAAAGGCCTTAGCCAAGAATCTAGAGCTTTATGGGGTGCGCAACGCCGTGGTGCTGAACGAAAGTCCAGACCATATCGCGGCGGCGTTCCCGCACTTTTTTGACCGAATACTGATTGATGCGCCATGCTCCGGCGAGGGCATGTTCCGCAAAGATGAGGATATGGTGAAGCAGTGGGAACCGGAAACACCAGCCAAATATGCTGTTATGCAGCGGGATATTTTACAATCGGCGGCTGCAGCATTGGCACCGGGTGGGACGCTTGTCTACTCGACATGCACGTTCGCAATAGAAGAGAATGAAGGGACAATTGCTGAGTTTCTCGCTGTCCATCCGCAGTTTTCGGTTGTTCCGGTTGGCGGAACGGGTTCCTTTGCCATGGGTTTCGGAGAACTGCCAGGAACGGCCCGACTGTGGCCGCACAAGGTGAAAGGTGAAGGCCACTTCATGGCCGTGCTGCGCCATGACGGAACCCCGGCTCCGATTGAGGAACCAGAACCTGAGGAAATCTCGTTGTCTATTTCTGAGCGGAGGAATTCTAAAGGCAAACCCGCAGCTAAACCAGCTGTAACCCGAGTTGAAAGGGGTCACGGCAAAGGTGGACGAGCCTCTGGAAAAACTACTAGCGGAACGAGCCGTGATCTACAGCACGTCAGTGTAGAGGTTGCTTTGGCCGCCTATGGTGATTTTATTAATGAACAGCTAGGCTGGGAGCCTAAAGGTTACCCTGTGCTTTTTGGCGACCACCTGTATATCTCCCCACTTCCGCAGGAGTCGCTGAACGGGCTTAGGACAATTCGTCCAGGCTGGTCTGTGGGACATCTCCGTAACGGAAGATTTATACCCAGCCATCCATTGGCTACAGCATTGCATCCTCCAGAGAGCTGTCGCAGTCTTTCCTTATCAACCAGTAATGGTGAAGCGGTGTCTTATCTTAAAGGAGAAACACTGGCGATTCCGCTGGAACGTCTGTCTGTAAGATCAGGAAGCACTCCGAAGGGCTATATGCTGGTCTGTATTGACGGCTATAGTGCGGGATGGGGCAAATGGCAGGATGGGATGCTGAAGAATGAATATCCCGCAGGCTGGAGGTGGACATAAGCATGAGCTCATCAGGCAATGCAGCTAAAAAACAACGGCTAGATAAAATGTTGTCCCATATAGGTGTGGGTTCACGCAGTGATATCCGTAAAATAGCGAAGCAAGGATTGATTCATGTGAATGGTGCTGTTGTAAAGGACAGTGGGTTTCATGTCGATCCGTATAATGATAGGGTTGAAGTTAACGGTGAGGTAGTCACTTACCGTGAATATATTTATCTCATGATGAACAAACCACCGGATGTGTTGTCTGCAACAGAGGACAAGCGGGACCGGACGGTTCTGGATCTATTAAAGTCGGAGTATGCCCAGTTCGAGCCCTTTCCTGTGGGAAGGTTGGATAAGGATACGGTAGGACTGCTGTTGCTTACGAACGATGGGAAGCTTGCACATGAGCTGCTGTCACCACGCAAGCATGTACCCAAGATCTACGAGGCTACTGTAGAGGGTGAAGTCGACGCAGATGATGTAGCAGCCTTTGCCGCTGGAGTAGAGCTTGAGGATGGTTATGTCACGCTGCCTGCGCATCTAACCATCTTGAGCAGGCAACGTGGCACTACCACAATCTCGTTTATATCCTTAATGATTACCGAGGGTAAATTCCATCAGGTGAAGCGGATGTTTCAGGCAGTTGGCAAGAAAGTCACATTTCTGAAGCGCGTATCGATGGGTGAGCTGAAGCTGGATGAGGATTTGGCTTTGGGCGCTTACCGGGAGCTGACGAAAGAAGAGCTTAATCTGCTGAGTGCAGGTGCAGCGGAGCTTTAACTAGAGAGTTAACAGTTATATGACAAAGTTCAGTTATAGTAATTCTATAGATAATAAGATGGATTAGGATGGTGGAGTATGAAATACAAGCTTATAGCGCTTGATGTAGATGGTACGCTGCTAAGTGATGATCACCACTTAAGTGCTGAGAATAAGGAGGCCATCGCTGAGGTTACACGTCAGGGAGGCCAAATCGTGTTATGCACAGGCAGAAGCCCTCAGAACTCGATTCCTTTTATGGAGGAAATGGGCTTGTCAGGTTATGTGCTGGGCCACAATGGTGCAGTAACTGTACGAGTAGAGAACCGGGAAATATTGCATCAATTCGGTTTGGATGCACGTGGTCTAGATCCCTATATTGCTTATTGCCGTGAGCATAATATTCATTTTGATGTGAATACTGCTTTTGATATGTATGTGGATAATGTTGAGAATCTGGCAAAAGAAGCCAATCATATGTATGAGCATTTTAAGATTATGCCGGCATCGCTGCCCGCTTGGGAGGATTTCCACGAGCCCATTGTAAAATTTACTGTGTTTACACAGTCGGATACACTGGATGAAGCTGAACGGGAATGGGGCACTTGGACTCACCAATATAACATTTTGCGCAGCGGTGAGTTCTTCGTTGACTTTATGCATCCAGAAGCTTCTAAAGGCAATGCCCTAAAGCACTTAGCAGAGCAGCTCGGAATTCCTCAGGAGGAAGTCCTGTCGATTGGTAATTATTTTAACGATATTTCGATGCTTACCTACGCAGGTCTGGGTATTGCCATGGAGAATTCGCCAGTTGAAGTCAAAGCAGCAGCAGATGCCATTACAGGAACGAACAATGAGCATGGTGTGCGCGATGCGCTGGTTAAGTATTGTTTGGTTGGATAGTTATAGTTTACTAATGAACAGAATGAAGAGAGCATAACTCAGAAACCCTCGGGCAGCTGTTTATGCTCTTTTTATTTTGGTTCTAAAGTTATTTCGCAGAAAAAGCGACCGCACCGCCCCTAAAAAGGGACGGCACAGCCGCTTGAAGTATGAGGGTTATGAAGCCCTGAATGTATTTAGACGAACAACGAACGAGAAATGATGACGAGCAAGATGAAGAGCACCAAAATTGCTCCAGTCGAAGTGAAGCCTACTGGCATTGCACCCATGTCTGATTCCTCCCTTAACTCAAGTCTAGTTCCCATAGCTTTGTCTGCTGACGCAGCGAGTTGGGATAATGACATCATATTCAGAAGGAGATCATTTGAGCTGGTCAGCAGCCTAGTGCTCGTCAATATGGGCTTTTAGGATACGCAGACCTTTCGGCAAATGGTTCTTTAGCTGGCTTGAACTGGCCTTGCCCCAGCCAACGGGTAAACCATCTACACTGACGAGTGTCCACCCATGCAGCTCTGCAGGAACTGGCAAGCTCTCGCCGCGCAGCCAGGCATGTATTTCAGGTCCGTCCTCTGTCATATTAAAGTTGCGGGCTGCCTGTTCAGGCTGGAGGGCCATCGCGAGTGCGTGAGCAGGTTCAATCCGGTTCTTCTTCAAGTGGGCAATATGCAACCCGGCACGTGGAACCCGCAGTCCATCAAGTAATCCGGCATGCAGGGTATCCTTAAAGGACTCAGGCAGCAAATATAAGGATTCTCCGAAGAGAAGCGGCACGCCCTGGCAAGCGAAGCCAGGCAGTTCTATAGCGGCCCAGGCTTGAAACTGCTGGAAGGCATCACGCAGAGCGGAGTTGGTTCGTGGGCCAGTTTTGCCCCGTCCACTACCGCTACTGCGTTTAGAACGGCTTTGTTCAGCTTCGTCCGATCCTCCTTTGCGCAGCAAGGCTACAAAATGTCCCTCACCTTTCTGCAGGTGCGGCCAGAGTCGTTTGCTGGTGATCAGCTCCATATCAGGATAGCTGTCTGTAAACCGGGCAATGACCTCTTCGTTCTCTATCCGGTTAAATGTGCAGGTTGAGTAGGCTAAGGTGCCGCCTGGCTTTAGCATAATATAGGCATCCTGCAAAATATCCCATTGTCTCGCTGCACACATCTCCACGTGCTTGGGTGACCATTCAAGAGCGGCCGCAGGGTCCTTGCGGAACATGCCTTCGCCGGAGCAGGGGGCATCCAGCATAATCCGATCAAAGGTCTGCGGGAAGCGCAGCGATAGCTCGCCTGGAGTCCCGCTGGTGACGATCGTATTGCAGAGGCCGAGACGTTCCACGTTCTCTGCCAGTATTTTGGCCCGCTCGGGGTGGATTTCGTTGGATATCAACAGGCCTTGGCCTTTCATCAATGCTGCAATATGAGTTGTCTTTCCGCCGGGGGCAGCAGCCAGATCGAGAACGGTCTCTCCTGGAAGGGGAGATAGCAGCTCGGCTGCGGACATTGCCGACGGTTCCTGAATATAATATAATCCAGCCGCATGGTAAGGATGTCGACCCGGGCGAGCGGGCTCTTCATAATAATATCCTTCCGGGCACCACGGAACAGGCTCTAGTCCGAATAATGAGAGGGTATGTTCAGACGCTCTGTGGTTAAAGCTTGAGGTGCTCTTTAAGCGATTAAAGCGCAAGCCCTGCGTCCGCCGGGCCTTATAGCTATCCAGAAAAGCGTCCGCCTCTTGTCCCAGCATCTCTCTCATGTTTGTGGTGTAAGCGGCGGGCAGCCGTTCTTCACTCATACATCATTCTCCTTTTTGTTAGTTGCTGTTTCAGGTTTATACCGATAAAATCAAAGGGTGGGGCAACTAGCACCTGAAAATGTACATATACACAACTATATCATAATTGCCGGGTCTCACTGTATTCAGGGCAATAGTAAAGGGGATGTACCTTATGAATTTGCTGCAAGCGCTCTTCTTCCCGCCGGAGCAGCCCGGTGGTGTATCGTCCATGATTCCGTATCTTCAGGAACGATTTCGTTCAAGCCGTTGGGAGATGGATTTGTTCTGGCTGCCCAAACGGATTCGCAACAAGGGACGCGAAGATATTGTATTCGAAACCTTTGACTGGACACAGTATGGTGAAAGTCCGGTCGTCCAAAAATATATTCAAACTTATCGTGATTACTTATGGTGGACAAAGCTGCGCATGAGTAAACAATATGATCTTATTCATGCTCATCATCCGATTGCCGGACTGGCCATGAAAAAAATATATCCGGATATTCCGCTGATCCAGACCTTACATTCCAGCTATGAGCGTGAGTTGATTCTTAATGGGGCTATCATCGAGGGAGGGCTGGAGCATCAGTTCCTGGTATCCATATACCGTGAACTGGAGCATGTCAGCGACCGTCTGATGACGGTATCGCGTTCTTTTGCCGATTATCTCGCGCCATACATTCAGGAGCCAGAGCGCATCGGCGTGATTCCGAACGGTTTTGATGAGAAAAGATTTAAGCCGGTTCCACATGAGAATGCGATTCCGCAGCTGGTTACCGTGACTCGTCTGGTTCCGGCCAAAGGGATTGATACCTTGTTCAGAGCTTGTGCGGAGCTTAAAAAGCGCGGACATGAGTATGTGCTGCATATTATCGGGGATGGTCCTTCCCGCACAGAGCTGGAAAGTCTCGCCCAATCACTAGGCATATACAATGAGACGATTTTTTATGGCTATACGCTGCATCCAGAAGAATTTATGCCTTTCTTTGACATCTTCGTACTTCCTTCCCGGGCGGAATCGTTCGGTTCGGTCTTTGCGGAAGCGGCGCTCAGCTGTCTGGCTTTGGTGGGTACAAATGTGGGCGGGATACCGGAGCAGATTGAAGACGGCGTCAACGGTCTGCTGGTAAATCCGGACGATGAAATTGCCCTGGCGGATGCGCTGGAAAAAGTTATTGCCGATCCGTCTTACCGCTACGAACTCTCACGATCGGCCTGGGAGAAGGCGAAAAGCCTGTACTCGCTCACCCGTGTAGCCAATGAACTCAAGAAAACTTATTTGCAGTACCATCCAGGGGCGAAGGGGTGAGCAGGTATGATTCCTTTTCGTTTCCTGCATGCTGCGGATCTGCATCTCGATAGTCGATTTATCGGACTGGCACATATTCCTTCCTCTGTACGCTCCTATTTGAAAGAGTCCACCTTTGCCGCCCTCGGGCGGCTAGTTGGCGTGGCCGTTCAGGAGAAGGTTGATTTTGTGGTTATTAGCGGAGATATCTATGATATCTCCGACGCTTCACTGCAGGGACAGCTGCGCTTTCAGGAAGCCTTGCAGGAGCTAGGGAGTCATGGTATTGCTGTATTCCTGATTCATGGCAATCATGATCCGCTCGATGGACCACGTCTGACTTCGGAACCGCCGAAGCATGTTACGGTATTCGGCAGTGAAGAACCAGTACATGCTGTAGGCTATCGTCGCAGTGACGGCAAGGAAGTGGCTATTGTCAGCGGGATTTCTTATCCTACGGCAAAAGTGACGGAGAATACTGCATTGACCTTTCACCGAAAGCAAGGCAGTTCTTTGTTTCATATTGCTCTGCTGCATGGAAATGTGGATGGAGATCTTCAGCACGAGACTTACTCTCCCTGCACCCGCAGGGATCTAATTGAGCGTGGATATGATTATTGGGCGCTCGGGCATATCCATACGCGGAGTATTTTGCAGGAGCGGCCTGCTATTGTGTACCCAGGCAATATTCAGGGGCGCAGCATCAAAGAGACCGGACCCAAAGGTTGTTATGTGGTCGATGTTGAGGAAGAGGGGGGAGTGGCTTTGCATTTCCATGAGCTGGATTCGGTCCGCTGGTGGGTCAAGGAGATCTCGATTGAAGGTTTAAGCAATGAAGCCGAATGGATTGAAGCTGTGGAGCGGGCTGTGGAAGAAATCAGAGAGAGGCATTCGCAAGCGATGTCTGTTGTTCGATTTCAGCTTACAGGTCGGGGGAGTATACATAGGTTGCTTGTCGAAAAAGGAGCAGTTGAGGATTTGCTGGCTGAATTGCAGCGGCGTGAGACTATTCTGGCTGAGCGGCAGCAATATAACGGGCTTGTCTGGACAGAAGGCTTCGCGGTGGAGTCGGGTCTTGCAATTGACCGGGAACAGCTCCTGCAGGAGGATAGCTTTCTTGGAGAAATGCTACGGATTGCCGTGCGGAGCGAGCATTCTCCGAGTGAGCTGGATGATTTAATGAGCAGTGCACTGCAGCCGCTAATGGAGAATCAGGAGCTGCGTAAGCTACTGTCATCGGTAGGCGCAGATGAGAAGTTGGACTGGCTGAGACAGGCAGCGGAGCTGGGAGCTACGCTACTCAGCGGGCGTGAGGATTCTGCGGATGAGGTTGCTAATCCGCCATATCGGCAAGCCGGAGGGCAAAAGGATGAACATTGAGCAATTAAAGATTAGTGGATTCGGCCGACTTCACAACCGGGAGATCGAGCTGGCAGAAGGCGTGACGGTACTCTATGGCCGTAATGAGGCTGGCAAAAGCACGATGCTCCAGTTTATCCGCTCCATGTTGTTCGGAATTCCCGGACGCGGAAATCCTCGCGAGAGATATGAGCCCGTGCAGGGTGGTCTACACGGCGGGATTCTTACCGCACGCGACAGGGATGGCGGCAGTTGGACCATTCGTCGCTACACAAGTGGGGAGAGCCAAGGGCGAAGCGAAAAACTGAATATTAGCTTGAGCCGTCCAGATGGAACTATAGAGGAGCTGGCACAATCTGAGATGGAGCGGCAATTGCTGGGTGGCATCTCGCGGAGCATGTTCCGCCAGCTATTCGCAGTGTCGCTTACCGAGCTGCAGGAGCTGGCCACCTTGCAGTCCGATGAAATGAGCGGCTATCTCTTCCACGCGGGTATGGGTGGTGGTGGTGACATTATGCGGGCGGAGCGCCGTTTATTGCAGGATGTCGAGAAGCTGTACAAACCGCGGGGCAAAGTGCAGGAGGCAGCAAAGATCTTGCAGGCCATAGAGAAGCTGGAGCGCCAAATTGCTGAAAGTAGATCCTTTCTCCCACGCTATAATGGCAATATTGCTGCGCTGGAGAATACTGAGGTTGAGCTGTTAAATCTCGAAGAGCAGCGTAGATTTACCAGTGAGAAGCTGATTATGTTCCGCAAAGCGCTGGAGATTCGGGGTCTGTGGCTCAAATGGAGTGAAGCCCGGCTGGAACTGCAAGGCTTACCGATCATTTCTTCCTTTCCTGAAGACGGAGCTGCTCGTTGGCTGAGCCTTGAAGGAGAGATTAGAAATGTGGAGGGAGCTGTAAGCCGCTTGGAGCGGTTGAAAAGCGAACTGACAGCTGAGCTTGCCCAGAATCCCCCCGATAGCCTCTTGGCAGCTCAAGGACCTGCAGTGGAGGTTCTGGACCGTCGCCGCAGCACCTATGAGGACCGGAGGTCGGAGCGGCAGCGGCTGGAGGGTGAACGGGCGGCGCTGCGCGAGCATCTGCAGCGGATTCTGCGCGGTATTGACAGTGGCTGGAGTACAGCCGAGCTGTCAGCCTTCTCTAGCGCGGCGGTGGATCGTGAAGCGGCGCGGCGTTATGCGGCGGCGTTCTCCGGTTATGACCGCCGCATGGAAGCGGAGGGCGCAGCGCGCCAAGCGCTGCGCTCCCGCCTGGCTGCAGCCTCGGCTGCGCTGCAGGCTGCGGAACGGGCACTGGCACGCGAGCATGCGGCCGGCGCAGAAGCCTTTGCGCAGCTGGCTCCGCGCAACGCGCGTGAAGTGCTGCAGCTGTGGGACGAGCTGCAGCAGGCCGCGGAGCGCTGGCGCGAGGCGCTGCAGAGCGCCGGCCTGCAGAGCGGCGCTGGCGCCAGGAGTGATGGGCCCAGCGCGAAGCGCTTGGCCGCATTATACCGGCGCCTGCTGCTGGCGAGCGCAGCCCTGAGCGTGCTGCTGCCCGCAGCGCTGTGGCTGACCGGCGCACCGCCGCTCAGCGCATGGATCGCGTTCGGCCTGCTGGGCGCGGCCGATCTGGCCCTGTGGGCCGGCTGGCGCAGCGCGCGCCGGCCGGAAACCTCCCCGCCGCAGCATGGCGGGGACGGCAGTGCAGCCGCAGCCGACATGCTGCGGCTGCGGGAGCTATTGCTCTCCGGCGCCTCGGCGGAGAGCGCGGCTACCGGGCGGCTGGGACGGCGGCCGCCCGAATCCCCGAGCCCAGCCGCAAGTGGGCTGGAGGCGGGGATGAAGGAGCTCCGCAGGCTGATGGATGCCTGGGGAGCCTGGCAGCAAAGACTGGAGCGTCTAGGCAGCGAGCGTGAGCTTTGTCGGACTGAGCTGGCTACTTTAGCCGGGCAGGAGAAGGCGCTGGCTGAAGAGATGCGACAGGCGGAGAATGTATTTACAGAAACGGCAGAACGTTATGAAGAATGGCTGCGCCAGCGCAAGCTGCCAGAAGGTCTGTCACCGGAAGGGCTGCCGGATATCTTTAGTCTGGTGGAGCAAGGTAATGAATTATTGCGTCAGGAGACCAAGCTTTCCCAACGTTTGCGGGAACTGGAAGGTGAGTGCGCTGCTTACGAGGAAGAGTGCCTGAAGCTTATGAATGAAGCAGCAGTGGAGAGCAGCACGATAACTGGAACAGCTGTGAATCCGAATGGTTTCAGTAATACATTCAACAGCTCAGGGAATTCTGCGTTAACGATACTAAGCTGGCTGGACGCAAGAAAAAGAGCTTGGGAAGAGCTGAAGATAGCACTGCAACGACGGAATAACCTTACCTCACGGCTGCTTGAAGTAGAGGGCGAGTTAAGGGAGAGCCTCAGAGAGCTAAGTCAACTGCGCCAGCGCTGCGAAAGCCTGCTGCGTGAAGGAGGAGCTGCTGACGGAGAGGACTTCTTACGCAGATCATCCAGTGTACAGCTGCGCAGTGAGCTTACCAAGCTGGTTCGCCAATCAGAGCTGGCTATGTTTGGAGGCTGGGAGTCACAGAGAACAGGAGCGCTGCTGGAACTGCTGGATCAGAATGATGCTTCAGCGCTGGAGCAGGAGAGGACTGCTATAGAAGAGTCTGCCGCCCAAGAGGAGGAAGCTCGCAATACCCTGCTGCAGCAACGTGGCAAGCTCCTGCAAGAGCGGGAATTTCTGTTGGAACGCTGCATGGAGGATACTGTTCTCCAGCAGTTGGAGGAACAGCGGGCGGCCTTGAAAAAGATTGCCGGGCAATATGCTGTAGCTGCGCTGACTGCGGAATTAATGGGCAGAACACGCCGTATTTATGAGGAGGAGAAGCAGCCGCAGGTGCTGCTGCTGGCTTCCGCTTATTTTGCGAAGCTGACCGAAGGGGAGTATCTACGGGTTGTGATGACTTTAGGTCATAAAGAACTTAAGGCAGAACATAAGGATGCTGGGCTCCTGGACAGCGGGCTGCTCAGTCGGGGGACGGCGGAGCAGCTGTACCTAGCCATCCGGTTGGCGCTGGCAGAGACCATGTCACGGCAAGCCAACCTGCCGCTGTTATTTGATGATCTTTTTGTGAATTTCGATGAGCGCCGTCTTCATGCAGCACTCTCCCTTCTGGGAGAACTATCCGCTTCCCGCCAAATCGTCATGCTGACCTGCCATCGTCATGTGGCAGAAGCTGCGGCCAGAATTATTTCTTCTGCAGCGGTCATTTCCGTGTAAACCGAGTGACTGGTTTAGGAGATATGCTGGAGATATTTTTACCATCCGAGCCGTGAGGTGAAGAGGATTGCTTTTTATGCGGCGGAGATGACCATGGAGTACGCAGCAGCTTGACTGCCCAGATCAGGGACAAGGCGCCGAAGATAGGGTAGAATACCGAGAGCAGAGAGCTGAACCCAAACTGGCTGAGCAAATAGCAGATTAACATCAGTAGCGGCGTAATCAGCGAAGGTGCAATCCGCAAATGCTGTTTCAACTGCTCACCGACGCCATAAATATCAGCGACAAAGGTACTGAAGATTTCCAGGAAGATCAGCAATAGATAGACAGTTTGCACCAATGTTCCTAGCCGGAAGGCAATGCTGCCCATGGGGATTTCGAACTGCAAGATCCCTGGCATCTGCGAGCTCATGGCAAAGTGGGCCGCCAGCAACATGAATCCTATGCCTATACCGCCAAGAATGCCGCCTCGTACAAGGGCACGTTCTTTGTCGGTATGCCGGGCTAGTGGAACCAGTACAGCTTGCGCCATTGCCAGATTAAAGGCAGTATACAGCAGTGGGGACATCCAGGCCCCAAAGATACTGCTATCGGTGTCAAGGAACAGGAATCGGCCTGCATTCGGTATCTCAAAAGTATTGAAGATGATAATAAGCGACAGAGTGAGCATTAAAGGCACCACGATGCTATTCATCTGCAGGATACCGGAAATACCGCGTTTCAGCAGGAAATAAGAGCCCAACAACGTCAACAGCAGCCCGGTCTGATAATGAAGACCTAAATGCTCTTGAAAAATAGCGCCCGCCCCGGCCAGCATAATGCTGTTTACACCGATAAGAATAACCATGGTGAATAGGCTAATGCTGCTGCCCACCTTTTCACCGAAGAGGTGACGGTTGAAATCCTCATAGGATTCCGCTTCAATCCGCCTGGCGATAATCATCATTTTTGTGCCTAGCCAGATAAAAAGTATGGTGGAGAGCAAGATCGTCAGTACTGCCCACTGACCGTATTGGGTGAAGAATTTAAGGATTTCCTGTCCCGTCGCGAATCCGGCTCCTACAATGGTGCCAATATAAGTGAATGCGATCTGCAGTGTGCGGACATGAGATTTCATGGCTGCCCCCCTAAAAGTTTTGCGAAAATTTCGTATCTTCGGGATTAGCGAATACTAAGCTCCAAAACTCTGTATTACAGGATTGCCTTGTGCACTCCGTATAGTACAGGTTATGATGAGGAACAGAAGGACATGACTTCCACTGAATTGTAGTCAAGGTAATTGTTACAGTGGAAGGTCTGCAATTATAAAGGGTATTGGAGGTTCAGAGTCATGGAAGTGTTGAAACAACGGATTTTGGAAGAAGGGGTCGTAGTTTCAGATCAGGTGCTGAAGCTGGACGCTCTATTGAACCATCAGGTTGATCCACAGCTGACGATGGAAATGGGACGGGAGTTTGCTGGGAGATTTGCCGATTGTGGCATTACGCGAATAGTTACTGTAGAATCCTCAGGCATTGCCGTGGCATTTGCCACCGCATACGTAATGAATGTGCCACTGGTATTTGCACGCCGTAAAAAAACGCTGTTGGCTGACCCGGATGCCTTGTGTGAGAGAGTACCTTCTTTTACAAAAGGTATTGTTACGGACATCATGTTATCGCGTCAGTTCATTTCTTCGGAGGATAAAATACTCTTTATCGATGACATTATCGCCAATGGTGATGCAGCGCGTGGGCTGATTAAAATCATTCAGCGCTCCGGTGCGGAGCTGGTTGGGCTGGGTGTTGTCGTGGAGAAAAGCTTCCAAGCTGGAGCTCGTACAATCAGAGAACAGGGCATTCGGTTGGAGTCGCTGGTCAGAATTATGTCTCTTAGCGATGGGAAAATTGTTTTTGACGATTAAACCGTGTCAGAAGTAAGAACAAAGCCTATTTTCGAAACAACTGCTTTTCACACTATGAGTTTTCCTTTATAATAATATTAGACATAGGAGAGGAGGCGTCACAATGGGGAAAGAACCGGTGACAGAGCAATTTTTTATTGATAAATTGACCGAAGCCAAGGATCATTTCGAGCGTGCGCTGGATTGTAAACACACGGAGTTTGACGACCTGTATCCCTATATGGTTGAACATCCTCAGTTTTTTTGGTACAAACGCTATGTAGCCTGGTCAGAACTTCTGACAATCAAAGGCTTGTGTGAAGAATTATCTTTCTCTTGGAGAGAAAGCTTTACACCTAACCAAGTGGAGTATCTGGAAACACGAGTGATGTCCGCTAAAGTTCTTGATTTTTGGTTTGAGAAGAATGAAGCGCTGATATAGGAGAGCTTTAGAAGACAAGTACGGTTGTTTATTACTTACACAGGACCCCGATGAATTATCATCTGGGTCTTTTTCTTGAAGAGATTTAGGGTAAACTAGTAGGAGAAGGGAAGTGAACCATGATTAGCGATGAACAATTGGATGCGTACCGTATTTCCGGTGAGAGAATACGTGTCGTACGCGATGGCCTGGAGAGCAATGACGTGAAGGGGATTGTACTTGCCTGGGACGAGACCCAAGTGATGGTCCGCCGACCTAATAAACGAATCGTAAAGCTGGATCGTAATTACTTGTTTCAGCCGTTCACCGAGCCAAGAAAAGATCTCGAAAATATATAATTGTTATTTCATTTCAGGTATGACGTTCAATACAGAACAGCTCCCCACTCAGATCTGAGCGGGGAGCTGTTCTGTTATAGATGTATGAGTCTTACAGTATCGACAGGGGTTAGATAGACAGGGCTAGTTGCTCTAATGAACTTTGTTCTCTGGAGAGGATGGAGAGCTCTGTGGCAAGTCCAAGATAGGCACGCATGCGCAGCAGCATCTCCTTGCGGAAGCCGGGCCACAGGATGTTCATTTCACCCTTGTAGCCTCTGCAGGAATAGCTGGCTTCAACTCCATTCTGATCCTGACGAATGGTGGTAATTCGCAGATCATGGGAGGTCAGCTCACGTGTAACCTCATTTAGCATTAGAGAGGTTTTCTTGGCTCCGCTGGATATTAGCTCCATATAAAGCTGAGGAGTCTTAAATAAGCCGCTCTTGCTGATTACTCGGCAATCACGTTCGAATACTTTATGAATAAACGTTAGCAGCAGATAACTTCTGACAAGGGACAGTTCTTCTGTGGTTATATCTTCAATAATTGCTGGTTTCCGTAGTGTGTTTGGAGTGTTTATCTTAGTAGTCGCCATTATAAATCACCTCATTTATAGTATGCGAACCTTTGTTCTCATTATACATGAAATACACAAACAAAAGCAATAATTATACAAAAAATTATGAAAAAATGGAAAACTAAAAAAGAGTTGACGGATGAATGCCAGCATGGTAAGATCTACTTTGTTGCCGCGAAAGCGAAACATCATAATATGCGGTCATGGCGGAATTGGCAGACGCGCTGGCTTCAGGTGCCAGTGATAGCAATATCGTGGAGGTTCGAGTCCTCTTGACCGCATCATAGTTTTTAAAACACTCTGGAATTATTCCAGAGTGTTTTTTTAGTGCGCCCAGCATGGGCGCTATCTCTAGGGTTGAAGTCCCGAATGGCGAAGGCAGTAGTAGTCATTAGCTTAAGGCAAGGGTGTCCACCGTAAGGTGGAATCTGAAGGAAGCCGGTGGCAAATCTCTGGTCTGAGGAACACGAACTTCATATAAGGCTAGCGTACGTTGGATGAGGTTGCTAAACAAACCAAAGTCCATACTGCCAAAGGCGTACGAGAGTAAATGAAGCAGATAGATGGAGAGGAAGATAGCGTTCTTACCTGGGGAGATCTGTACGGAATGTGGAACAACTTCCATAACCTTACTTGTGAAAGTAAGCTGAACGTACAGAAGTCAGCAGACGCCATAGTACGCTTTCGTGTTGCAACACGAGCGGAAGGGCTGAACATGAAATAGGCATTTGTGCATCTAGGCGTTCAAGATGAGTCATGACAGCAGAACATCCGAAAGGACCTGACGGAAGAAGGAAGCGGTGAATCCCGTGTGGAGCTTCGGCAGGGCAGAATTCATCTTTGGCACAAGAAGAAGGCACAAATCACGTAAAGAGAGGTAAAAAAAATGTTGGAGCCGTTGCTGTCACGGGAAAATCTTCTACAAGCGTTAAAGCGAGTCGAATCGAATAAAGGAAGTCATGGCGTAGATGGGATGTCCGTAAAATCCTTACGCGAACACATTGTACAAAACTGGCAGAAGATACGGCAAGCGATAGAAGAGGGAACCTATGAGCCGAGCCCCGTGCGTCGGGTCGAAATCCCGAAACCGAATGGCGGAGGTGTCAGGAAGTTAGGCATTCCTACCGTGACCGACCGAATGCTACAGCAAGCGATCGCCCAAGTGTTAACCCCATTGTTCGATCCAGAGTTCTCGGAACATAGTTATGGCTTCCGCCCTAAGCGGCGAGGACATGACGCTGTGAGGAAAGCCAGAGTATTCATGAAAGAAGGCTACCGATTCGTAGTCGACCTGGACTTGGAGAAGTTCTTTGACCGCGTCAACCATGACCGTCTAATGATGAAGCTTTCGGAGAAAGTGAAGGACAAGAAAGTCCTGTTACTCATTCGTAAATACCTTCAGTCGGGCGTAATGGAGAACGGGTTCGTTCAACCGACACGAGAAGGAGCACCGCAAGGGGGCCCTTTGAGTCCGTTATTATCTAATATCGTACTAGACGAACTGGACAAGGAATTAGAGAAACGTGGACACCGCTTCGTCCGCTATGCGGACGACTGTAATATCTACGTGAAAACGCTAAGAGCAGGCGAACGAGTCAAGGCATCCGTCACCCGATTCATCGAGACAAGGCTAAAACTGAAGGTCAATCCAGCGAAGAGCGCGGTAGACCGTCCATGGAAACGGAAGTTTCTAGGGTTTAGTTTTAGCATAGACCAAGAGCCGAAAGTGAGAATTGCAAAACAGTCCTTACAGAAAGCGAAGGTTAGAATTCGAGAGATCACCTCCCGAAAGAAGCCGATGAGGATGGAAGAGCGAATGAAGGAACTAAACCAATACCTAATGGGATGGTGTGGGTACTTCTCGCTTGCGGATACGCCAAGTATCTTTCAAAGGATGGACGCGTGGATACGAAGAAGGCTACGAATGTGCCTATGGAAGCAATGGAAGAACCCGCGAACCAAAGTTAAAAGGCTTTTATCTCTAGGCATGCCCAAGGATAGAGCCTATGAGTGGGGGAATACCCGTAAAGGGTATTGGCGAATAGCAGGAAGTCCAATTTTGTCACGAGCATTGAATAACCAATACTGGGAATCCAATGGATTAAAGAGCTTGTTGGACAGATACAACTCCTTACGGAATATTTCATGAACCGCCGTATACCGAACGGTATGTACGGTGGTGTGAGAGGTCGGGGGCTCACCGCCCCCTCCTACTCGATTGTGCCTATTTGATTTATCCAAATCAAATAGGCATATAAATCCATAAATCCATAAATCAGAGTTCAGAAGTCAGAAGTCAGTGGCACGCGGACTGTAATTCCGCTATTTCAGTTATTTTGTGTTTTTAGAGAGTGTTGGCGGCCAGAGAATCCGTTATATGCTTAAATGCCATACAAATAAGCAGTTTTAGCACAAATAGTGGAACCTCAGTCCGCGAGACCAATAAATATAGGCATTTTCAGCAAATAGAGGATTCTGTGTCCACTAGATGCTCTTTTTTATTCTGAAGTAGTTAGTTTTCTTTGCTACAATCGGTGCTATCTGTTTGAAGTTTGCAATGTATAGTAAATATATGATGTGTTGGTAATGTAATGTGCTAGAATGCGCTGCGCGGTACTGCTCACAAGACTCACAATTATTGTAGTTACAATCGAAGCTTATAGGTACGTGCTCTTTCTTGACCACTTGCGATGTCCAGTATTTGTAGCTCAACCAGACTATGCAATATTCGCCGAGTCTGCCGATCACTCACTCGCAGGTGTTTAGCAAACTCTAAAGGTGTTATAGACCGCAACAAGCGCCGCGCAAATCGAACCGTTTCGGCTTCCAACCAAGATAATGTAGAAAGAACGTCTGTGGCAATGAACTTTCCGATAAATGCGAGTACCAGTTGCTGACATTGTTTGGGTTCTTCAACGATTGAGGGGTAGGCGATGGGTAGAAATGTCCAACTATCCAATGACAACAAGCAATGGCGTCGGCATAAATCTTTGAATCGTCTGACATCAAGATCTCTCGCATGAGGACCATACCCCTGAATTTCTATCCCACCTTTTGCGCCTCCAGGCATATAAGCAAGATCTAAATAGCGGAATCCATTGTTAAAGTCACGAACCTCCCATTCAGGAAGCAAGTGATTGAAATTCCCGATAGCTGGGAACCAAACGGACCGTAGGAATTCGATAGTTCCATGTCCCAGACCTTTCTGAAGAAATTCCCTTCTTCTCGGATTGCTCTCATGATCCAAATTCATCTGTAACCATTCTTCATATAGCTGCTCGAACTGTGACATTGCATTTCCCTCCAAAGATTCAATTTAAACTGACATTTCGGTAACCTCTCATAGAAAAAAACAAAAACCGCTTCAATACAATTCCCCCCATTTACTGAAAAATGGATGTCATTGTATGAAAGCGGCGTGTTCTTCACGGCCTTTATGCAGTTATTATATCGCTTACTGAGAAATTCAACAAACCAAATGAAACCCAGCGGACTGTAATTCCGCTAATCTAGTTATTTTGTGTTGTTTGGGAGTGTTGGCGGACAGAGAATCCGTTATAACGCTTAAATGCCATCCAAATAAGCAGTTTTAGCACAAATAGTGGAACCTCAGTCCGCGAGACCAATAAATATAGGTATTTCCAGAAAATAGAGGATTCTGTGTCCGCACACTGTTTTATTTGCCTCGGCAGTACTTGTAAGTAAATTAGTCGAAGTAGGTATGAAAGACTCTAGAGCTTGGTTGAATTCATAAGTTACAGAAGCAATGGTTTAACCAAAGCTCTCCACTCAGATGGTACCTGCAACACTTCAGAGCAATAAACGGTCTGTAAATATTTGCTGAGCGGAACCAGCGTATTCTCAACAAGAACCTCTTTGATCTCGGAAGGTTTGATCGGTACCAAGCGATCCGTGGTTTGCCTGAAGCTGTCTAGGGGGAGAAACATCCTGCAACTTTTGCGGTAGGAGGTCCGATGCGGATAACGAGGCGAACTTCCAGAATCGTACTTAGACAGCTTAATCGCTGCATAATGATCAGCCAGCAGTTCATACGCTGCAAATTGAAGAATCGCAAAGGATTCATTTGGTTCTCTACGGGAATACATGTTGGCCATGGCCAAACAGTCCCGTTCAGTTGGCCACAAGAAGACGTGGCGGTCCAGACAGGCTCGAAAGTGCTCTTCCGTGGTGTCAGGGTCCATCATCTCAGGGTGGATACGTAAATGAGCATTTAGAACAATGGACTGACCGTAAACAGCGATATGTTTTGTTTCGTTCCGGCGAATTCCTTCGGAGAACTCAGGAGAGAGGAGAGCGGACGAATATAAGCCATCCAGATGTGCTATGGCTTGGAGATTTCTGACTCTGGTGAAGTGATAAAGCGAGCGTCTGAGCGGACTTTTGGTAATGGCCTCAATGATATTTATATTCATGCTGTCATTATAAACCTAAGCCAGTGTTGTTACTCTTGTCCTCGAAGTATGTAATTTAACTAAGGTATATTAATTTTATATCTTTACCGATCGTTCCCAATATGTTATGATTCCTGCACAGTAACGGATAATTTTTTTTGATAGTTAAAGAATGTTCATTCTTTAACTATTGTTTGCTTTTTAGTTTCATGGATAGAGTAAATAAAAATAATTTTAAAGGAGAAATTCACTATGGATTATCGCATTCTAGGTCGTACGGGTTTAAAAGTAAGCAGTTATAGTTTGGGTACAGGATCATTTGGCTGGTGGGGAAATTCGAATGAGGAAGAATGTTTTCAAATTGTGGATCAAGCTCTAGCTGAAGGTATTAACCTTATTGACACTGCTGATGTCTATTCAGCAGGTGTATCAGAAGAGATTGTCGGAAAAGCTTTAAAAGGTCGGCGTAATGAAGTTGTGCTTGCCACCAAAGTGGGATTGCCCATGGGAAACGGGTTAAACCAGAGTGGAAATTCTCGATTTTGGATCAAACAGGAAGTAGAGAATAGCTTGCGCCGGCTGCAAACTGACCATATTGATCTTTATCAGCTACACCGTCCTGATCCACAGACCGATATTGAAGAGACGCTTAGTGTATTAACAGAGTTGGTTCAGGAAGGTAAAATCCGTTACTTTGGTTCCTCCACCTTTCAAGCCTGGCAGATTGCAGAAGCTCAGGCTGTGAGTGAACAACGTAATTTGGCCAGTTTTGCTAGTGAGCAGCCGCCCTATTCAATCTTGAATCGCGGGATTGAATTTGACGTACTTGAAGCTACGAGAAAATATGGTATGGGTATTCTGGTGTGGAGTCCATTGTCAGGTGGCTTGCTCACCGGTAAATATTCAAAAGGTCAGACCGCCTCGACCGATTCCCGGGCTACCCGTTTTAAAGGGAATACACTAGGCGATGTCGTTGACCCCACCCGTGAAGAGAATACTCTAAAGTTCGATATGATTAGCCGTCTACAGCAGCTCGCTGACGAATCAGGAATGACACTCGCCCATCTGGCGATCGCTTTCACTCAGGTGCATCCGTCAATTACTTCCACAATTATTGGTCCGCGTACACTTGGTCAGTTGCAGGATACTATAAAAGGCGCAGATATCCACTTAAGCACAGATATACTGGACGCCATTGATACGATCGTTGCTCCAGGCCTAACCTTAGATGCATTGGAGCGGGGCTGGGCTCCCGATTGGATGAATGCTACAAGCAGACGGAGGGCATAAACTGCTGACCTGAATCTTAAAGTTAAAAAAATGATTTGCCTGAAGCTCCGATTGGAGCTTTTTTTATTGCTGAAAAAGATCGGTTGCACGTATGATGAAGTATTCCAATCATAAGGAGGCTGTTAATAAATGACACAGATCATCATCTCACCATCCAAATATATTCAGGGCAGCGGTGAAATTAACAAGCTGGGGTCTTATTGTGCTCAGCTAGGGACAACGCAGGCTTATGCAATAGTCGATCCTTATATTCTTTCGCTGTACAAGGAGGAACTTGTACGCAGCTTTGCTGATGCAGCCATTCCACTACAACTTCGGGAATTCAGGGGGGAATGCAGCCAGAGTCAGGTGGATTCCATAGTAGTCGAACTCAGTTCCAGCGATGTCATTCTGGGCATTGGCGGCGGCAAAACGTTGGATACGGCTAAAGCGGTCAGTCATTTTGCTTCGCTGCCTGTCGTCATTGTTCCTACTGTTGCATCAACGGATGCTCCGTGCAGTGCGTTGTCCGTACTCTATACGGACGAAGGTGAATTTGACCACTACCTTGCTTTACGAAGAAATCCGGATTTAGTGGTTGCCGATGTAGACATTATTGCCAAAGCACCTGCCAGATTGCTTGCTGCAGGTATAGGAGATGCTTTGTCGACTTATTACGAAGCCAGAGCTTGTCAGAAGTCACAGGCGTTAACTCACGCTGGTGGGACTCCTTCTATTGCTGCTATTTCTCTGGCAAAGGCTTGTCTGGATACCCTCTTCGCTGATGGAGTGGAGGCGTTGCATGACGTTCAGCACAAGCGTACCTCACCGGCTGTTGAGCATATCGTTGAAGCTAATATTTATCTTAGTGGGATCGGGTTTGAGAGCGGTGGACTTGCCGCAGCGCATGCCATACATAATGCACTTACCCTCCTTGAAGAATGTCGCAATATATATCATGGCGAAAAGGTTGCGTTCGGCACCATTGTGCAGCTTGTGCTGGAAAAGGCACCTGCAGATGAGACCTTAAAGGTCATTCGTTTTTGTCAGGAGATCGGTCTTCCGGTGACCTTACGTGAGCTGGGCATCACTAGCCTCGACTTGGAAAAACTTATGAGAGTTGCACGGGCCAGCTGTGCTGAGGATAGTCCGATGCAGAACATGCCTTTTGAGGTACATGCTGAAGAGGTATTGGAAGCTATTCTTGCTGCTGACCGTTTGGGACAATAAACAATAAGGCAATTGCTAATTATTGAGTATGGTCTACGCACATATTTAGTCTCCTTAATCCAAACAATGAGAACATTGGTTGAAGATTAAGGAGGAGATCTAATTGAATAAGGGCAGTCATACTGTAAAACGTTATTTCTTATATTTGTTTATGATTGTAACAGCGCTCACCGGGAGTGGAATGGGATCACCGCTGTCTGTTATGGCTACGCCTGCTGTAAGCGGAAACGCCGTAGAAGTTTCCTCCCAGAGAATGGCTGCACCAGTAGCTAATTCCATTGAAGACAGCACTGCTGTACGACGACAAAACAAGGGTTCTAGCCGCAGTCGTGTAGCCATTATTGTCGATGATTTTGGCAACGGAATGCGGGGGACAGATGAAATGTTAAGTCTGCCGGTCAAAATTACGGTTGCGGTCATGCCCTTTCTGCCCACATCGATCAGCGATGCGCGGCGTGCACATGAGCGCGGGTTTGACGTATTGTTGCACCTCCCGATGGAGCCGCGTCATGGCAAGCCGGAATGGCTGGGGCCTGGAGCGGTACTGGCGAAGATGAGTGATGAGGAAATTAGGCAGCGTGTGGAAGCGGCGCTGGATAATATCCCGTATGCAATTGGGATCAACAATCACATGGGTTCAAGGGTAACTGGTGATGAGCGGGTAATGGGCATCGTGCTGAACGTCTGCAAGGAACGGGGGTTATTTTTTGTGGACAGTAAAACCAATTATCGCTCTGTGGTCGGTAAAATAGCACTGGAGAAGGGGCTGCCCCGCGTGGAGAACCATATCTTCCTGGATGATCTGCATACCTCTAGCCATGTGCTGAAGCAAATGCGTCTTGTTCAGGAGCGTGCGCTGGAACAGCATTATTGCATAACGATCGGCCATGTCGGTCTGCAAGGCAAAGAGACTGCCGCCGGTATTCGCAGCGGCATAGCAGAAATGCGCAACAGTGTTGAGTTTGTCGGGATATCTGATCTGGTCAAAGAAGAGTGGAAATGGAATCCAGCTCCTAAATTTCCATGAGGTAAGCGGCAATCCCGTTTGCAATTGCTTCGGCAATCTCTTGCTGACCTACTTTGCCGCATAACATGGCTCGATCGGAGGGGCTGCTAATAAAGCCCGCTTCAACGATAACGGTTGTGGCAGTGATTTTGTTAAGTAAATAAAAGGGTTTGCCCTGTCTTGGGTCGGTCTTCGCTTGATAAAGGTTGTTCAACTGGCTCTGAATGGATTGGGCAAGCATGAAGCTGCGTCCCTCCTGACGATACAAAACCAGTGGTCCATGCTTGGAAGGTGAAGGTGCCCAGTTAATATGGATGCTGACTACTACATTCGCTGGCAGCATCTCGGCCAATTCTTTACGTTGGGCCAGATCTCTAAGATGGCGGGAAGAGCTGCGGAGCCAGAAGTTCTCATCACTGGGCGCATAATCGCCATTACGGTTTAGAATGGCATCAAAGCCATCGCTGCGCAGCAGCAGAAATAAACGGCGCGAGATTTCAAGGGTAATATCCTTCTCCAGAATTTTGCCATAGGAAGTGCCGCCATCAATTCCGCCGTGTCCGGCATCAATCAGAATCATTCGATGGCCATGACCGAGTACATGCTGGCGCTCTTCCTTAACATCTGTCTGAGTAGGAATGCCATTAGCCTGTACTGTTCCGGCTAGAAGGAATATCAGTCCTGCAGCCGCCAGAGTGATAATAAAGCTACGCGGGGCAACAGCTGTTCTCTGAATAGAGTGTAGTCTCAAGTGGCAAAACCCCTTTTCACAAGAATGTTCATCCATTAGTCTCTGTTAGATTGTGCTTTCTTTGGTAAACCTATACGATTCATTGTCCACAGTTTAAATACAGCCCTAACGGTGCACACTAAATATAGTGATGGACGAATGGTTCTGTTAATTAGATTAAGGAGGTGGCATAAATGGCTTCCGATGGGGATGAACTAGTGAAGTATATAACCGAAAAAGTCGTAGTGTATATGGAGGACCCGCGCAGCAGCCGTGCTCGCCGGGAAGCAACGAAGCAGCCATGGTCGCAGAAATGGTTCGGTATGCTTCCGCTTGGCATGTCTCTTTGGCGGAGTAGTTGGAGTCATAAAGTCAAGGAATGAGTGCGCTGTACAGCACAAAAACCTTCTTGGACCGCACGATGGCGGCGCATGGAAGGTTTTTTGTGCTGTTTCATATATCAGTGTAGGTATTGTTTTTATCTACGTTCAGCTTATGCAATGTGCCATTATCCTGAAGTGCAGAGAGGGGGAGATAGCGCCTTCCTGCATGGCCTGAAGCAACATATACAGTGCTATTTTCTTTTGTACTATTGCCTGAACGCAGCAGCCAACGTTGATATCCTGTAATCATAAAAGGAGCACCTAAAGCGTCATTTCGGCCTGCGGCCTGAAAAGCGATGCTTCCTCCCTTCGGGATCAGAGAAATGAAACTATCAGCATTCACCAGTGGCAGCTTAGGGACTGTCAGCCACAGTAAATCAGCATACGGGTCATCCACTCCACCGCTCCGGTAGGCTGAACCGGGAGACAGATAAACATCACGGCTAGTCACTACATTCTTAGCGGTTAACTTTCCCTTGAGTACGGCTTCAGCCTTGCTCAGGCTCCACGGTAAAATTTGCGGCACGGATGCATTAATGAAAAATGTCTTATTCTCAATGGTTATTTTCCAGATGGGCAGCAGAGGTGCGTATAATGCTGTAAGCGTAATATCTGACACAGATGATGAAGTGATAAGTCCTTGCTGCACCAGAAACTGGCGCAGTTCACTGAGGCTAAAGGGAAGTCCGGAGGTTCCGGCTCCGTATTCACTAAGCATATAACCGCCTTGATCGGTGGCGGAAATGATCATATATCCTATCCGTTGCTGACCGTTCATCACGTTAACCAGCCAGCTGTGAGTACCCGGTCCAAGCGGATAATAAATGGGGCTAGCGTCCTTCCAATCTGTGAAGGGTGCCTCCGCAGCTAGCTTATCAATCATCTGCTGACTGAATTCCTGCACCGTGACGGGTGAGTTGACTGATTTCATTTCCAGCACAGGCAGATCTGCGGAGACGGCTTGTACAACACTTATTCGGCTGCCGGTAGCTGCCAGCGCAGTGGGGAAGCTTGCGCCAGCTATGGCCACTCCCAGACCGAGCAACAGGAGGAATCGACCCTGCCGCCTAAGAGCTGGCCTCCATCGTAATCTTATTTTCATGGCTTTATTCACCTTTCTTTTTTCGGCTAAAGGGGAAGAGCTACTTACTAATTATTGTAGAGGACAAGCCTTAAAAAGGGTGTTGCTTACTGTCGTGCTAGGCTTAAGGAATTTCACTGTTTTTTTGCCTGCTTTTAGCGAGTGGGGTCACATTCTATGTGCTCCGCAGATGAAACAGCCCGTAAGTCACCGCAGAAACTGCAACCTGTGGCTCGTATTGCCAGGTGGTTTCTGTTCTGCGGCGATTGTATTGCTCATCAATCCCCAACCGTTTCTCTTCGTCAGGCTCCTTCAGTAGCTCCTCATAATAAACATCAATAATAGACAGCTCCAGCCGCAGCCGAGCGCGGGCTTCCTCCGCCCATGCATAGTCAAGTTCGGCAAGCTGCTCTGTGAGATGAGCTTCCAGTCGATCGGTACCTGCGGAGACTGTTAGTTCAAGAGGTTGAATATGCACATTCTCCGGCAGGCGGGGAATCAGTTCAATTTGATTCAGCTTTGTCCCAAAGTCATCAATGATGGCTCCAGTGACCAAGGAGATTCCTACAAAATGCAGTTCCTCCCGCTTCAGATCGCAGGTCATTTCCACCTTGTAACAAACGCCAAGCCACGGTTCGTAGGCGGCTGAGAACAGGGTAGTTCGCTGCCTGCTTCCCGGGTTCTCAAACAGATAAAGGCATTTGCCTTCATCGCGGGCCGCTGACCAAATTTGCAGCAGCCGCTTGCTGCCATAGATCACATCTTCACGCCTGATCATACCGGGGCCGATCCAGGGCTGTGTTGGAACAACCCCAAAGTAGCGGGCTAATATACTGTCCTGCGGATCGGTTGAGGGAGTACCTGGTTTAGTACCTCTATTTGGTGGCGGATTCGAAGCTGCACTTGTCAGGCTGTCATATTTCTCCGGATCAAACACAAAGGTGAACGATAACGTCTCCGGCTCCACTCCGGTTCTTTCCACGAAGCCCCAATAATAGGGACGGTCCGTGAGCATCCGGTCGGCGCGTGGGGACAGCTTCACCGTAACATGAAGTGGTGAAGCTTCAATGATGGCGCATTCTGTCACCTCCAGATAATTCATAACCTGTGTACGAACCTGCTGCGGGGAGAGGGTCATGTCGCGGCCTCACTTTCCTTTTGAATGTCTTCAGTCAATTCACTGAGGGATTCGCCAATATGGTCCAGCCCGCTGCGCAGTTCTTCATCGGTGCGGGCCTCAAGCACTATTTTATATAGACTTTTCTCCAAGGATTCCTTCTTCTCGAAACGTTCCAGAATAACATCCAGCCCGCCAATAACCATCTCGAACATATTGATTTTCTCATGCAGCAAATGAAGGATGTGTTCTTCAATCGTACCCTGAGTGGACAGATTATAGATGATGACGTCATTCTCCTGACCTAACCGATGTACTCTCCCAATCCGCTGTTCGACTCGCATTGGATTCCAGGGCAGATCGAAATTGATCATGTGATGACAAAATTGCAGGTTAATGCCTTCGCCGCCTGCTTCGGTGGCAATCATTACTTGGGCCCGGCCGCGGAAGAGGTCCATCATCCAGTCTTTTTTACCACGGTTCATCCCTCCGGAATAAGAGACACACATCAGCCCATGGTCGCGGAAAAATTGCAGCAAATATTCCTGAGTTGCCCGATACTCTGTAAATACAATGACCTTTTCCTTCATTTCCAGGATTAGCTCTAATGTTTTCTCCGCTTTGGTATTTGTCTTAACGGTACGAATGGTCTGTAGCAGACCCATCATCCGGTCCCGTTTCGGCGAGTCCTCAGGCAATTTCTTGATCAGATTCACCAAGGTTATGAATACGGCATCACGACTGCTGCATACCTCGCGCTGAAGTGTGACTAAGGAGAGCATACTGCTAAGATTGCCCCCAGATTCCTGATATTGGTCTTTGACAAAAGCAGTAACTCCGTCATATAATACCTTCTCCTCAGTGGAGAGTGTCAGTGGGATATTGCGGACCTTACGCTTGGTGAAATTGACCGGACCTTCGCCGCGCCGATTGCGGATCATGACCTTGGAAAGCTCACCCCGAAGTTGGATCTCGTTCTTGGGCTGGCGTTTATCGACAACGAAATTAGTGGCGAAATCCCCCTGATTTCCAAGCTGTCCAGGCTTCAGCAGTGTGATTAAGTTAAACAGTTCGCTTAAGTTATTTTGGACGGGTGTAGCAGTAAGCAGCAGGCAGTATTTTTTGCGCAATTGCTGTACGAACAGATAATTGGTAGATTTCTTATTCTTCAGCTTGTGAGCCTCATCGATGATCAGCATGTCATATTCATTCTCCAGCAGGACTTCTTTATGCGGATCACGTTTGGCGGTATCCATAGAGGCGACGACGATGTCGCTACCCCAGGAATAGGATTTCTTTTGGGCGACAGCTGAAATACCAAATTTAGCGTTCAACTCCCGCACCCATTGCAATACTAACGAGGCTGGAACCAGAATCAATACCTTGGAGACCAGTCCGCGCACCAGATATTCTTTGAGCACAAGTCCTGCTTCGATGGTTTTGCCTAGTCCAACCTCATCGGCGAGAATCGCCCGGCCTGACATTTGAAAGAGTACTTTATGAGCGGTATCGAGCTGGTGAGGGAGCGGAGACAGTCCGGATAAATGCTTCATACACTGCAGCTCGTCGAAGCTGGTGATCAGCCCTGTTTCCTCTCCTTGTACGGCAAGCCGTGACAATCTCCAGTCTCCCCATGGACCACCTTTGTCGAGTCTACTTTCCAAATCCTGCAGCCAGTTTCGGTCAAAGGAAAGCGGAACAGGCACCAATGGTGCGGGCTTACTGCTCTGTAGCAGCAGAGAATTTCGGGAAAATTGCGACATATAAGCAGCCTCCTTCGGCGCTGAATCATATAATAATGCGTAGGAGTAGTATGCGCGAAAAAAAGAGATTTCATAACCTGATATTTTTCTAGAATGCCTAGAAAAAAGTGAGTAAAAGGGAGGATAAGGGTGATCTTTTGCTGAAATATCGGCCGAACGGCTCTTTTTTCGAAAACGACCTATGATACAATATGTGGTATAGTTTAAAAGCTGACGCACACAATATATTGTGACAAATGCTTGAAATTATGCTTAAATTGAGCGATTAGTGGTTATTTGATATTGACAAGATGAACTTCCTGAGTACCTTCTTAGAGGCTAATGCTTAGTGCAGGAAGTTTATGTTGTGGGTATCAAAAAGAACACCCACACGATGAATCGGAAGTAACACAATCACATAAGCGGGAGGTTTTTTTATTGAGTACAGTCGAACGCAAACAACACTTGGAAGGGCTGAGTGAGAAAATATTTTTGGATCGTTATGCCTGGAAGGATGCAGACAGCAACAATGCCAAGGTAGGCGATGTTGTGCTTGTGCTGACAAAGGATGACCCGAAGTTTCCCACGAAGGAAGTTGGCGAAATTGTAGAACGCAGCGGCCGCATTGTAACGGTAAAGACACGCAGCGGTGAACATGTGCAATCGGATGTAGAGAAGCTTACCCTTAATATAGAGAAGACGCCTGAAGAAATGTGGGACCGGCTGGCTGGAGCGATGGCTTCCGTCGAGAAGACGCCTGAGCTTCAAAAGGAGTGGACAGGCAAATTCCGTTCGATTCTGGATGACTGGAAGCTCGTACCAGGAGGGCGCATTGCAGCAGGTGCGGGAGCTAGTGAAGAACTGACACTTTTTAATTGTTATGTAATACCTTCTCCTAAGGATAGCCGTGGCGGTATCATGCAGACGTTGTCGGAAATGACGGAGATTATGGCTCGCGGTGGCGGCGTAGGAATCAATCTATCTTCACTGCGTCCACGCCGGGCTATCGTCAGAGGTGTTAATGGCTCTTCGAGCGGTTCTGTATCCTGGGGCGGTCTGTTCAGCTATACAACCGGATTAATCGAGCAAGGCGGCAGCCGTCGTGGTGCGCTGATGCTGATGATCAACGACTGGCATCCGGATGTCTTGGACTTCATTACGGTGAAGCAAACGATGGGTCAAGTGACCAATGCCAACCTGTCCGTATGCGTAAGCAACAGCTTCATGAAGGCTGTTAAGGAGGATCTGGATTGGGAGCTGGTATTCCCGGATACAACTGAACCTGACTATGACACCCTGTGGGATGGCGATCTTGACAAGTGGAAGGCCGATGGCCGCAGCGTCATTCATTACCGCACAGTTAAAGCACGTGATATCTGGAAAACGATTATTGAATCGGCTTGGAAGTCGGCTGAACCTGGTGTAGTATTCATGGAATACTACAACCAAATGTCCAACAGCTGGTATTTTAACCCGATCATTTGTACGAATCCTTGCGGTGAACAGGGCTTGCCTGGCTGGGGCGTCTGCAATCTGTCAGCTGTCAATCTCTCCAAGTTCTATGATGAGAAGAATCATGATGTAGACTGGGCAGATCTGGCGACCACCACTCGTTATTCCGTTCGTTTCCTGGATAATGTTATTGATAAGACTCCATATCATTTCCCGGAAAATGAAGCGAATCAGAAGAAGGAACGCCGTGTTGGTTTGGGCACGATGGGTCTGGCTGAGCTGATGATTAAATTGAACATCCGTTACGGCAGCCCGGAATCACTTGAGTTTCTGGACAAGCTGTATGGCTTTATGGCTCGTGAAGCGTATCTTGCTTCGGCAGAAATTGCCGGCGAGAAGGGTTCTTTCCAAGCGTTTGATACCGAGAAATACTTACAGAGCGGCTTTATGAAGAATATTACCGAAACGTACCCTGAGGTTGGCGCGTCCATCCGTAAGCACGGAATGCGTAACGTTACTGTTATCACCCAAGCTCCTACAGGCAGCACGGGTACAATGGTGGGCACATCAACGGGTATTGAACCTTATTTTGCCTTCAAATATTACCGTCAAAGTCGTCTTGGCTATGATGAACAATTCGTACCGATTGCTCAGGATTGGCTGGAAGCTCACCCTGGTGAAGATCTGCCGGATTACTTCGTAACGTCGATGGACTTATCGGCCAAGGATCACATTCGTGCGCAAGCGGCAATTCAGCGCTGGGTAGACAGCTCGATCTCCAAGACCGCTAACTGTCCGGCTGACTTTACCGTAGAAGAGACTGCTGAGCTGTACGAAATGGCCTTCGACTTAGGCTGCAAAGGCGTAACGATCTACCGTGACGGCAGCCGTGATGTACAAATTCTGGAGACAACGAAAAAAGAAGACAAAAAGGATGTAGAAGAAGCAGTATCAGCTGCAACTTCTGAAGCTGCGGCGACAACTGATGTAACGGCTAGTGCAAGTTCAAGTGTGAGTGCAAGTTCAACTGCAGCCGTGGCTGTAAGCCCTACTCCGAAAGCTAATGCCGAAGTAGTGGATAAACAATACAAGAAACGTCCGCAGGTATTGCGCGGCGCTACTTATAAGATCAATACACCATTTGGAATGGCGTACATTACCATTAATGATCTGGACGGCACTCCAGCAGAAATCTTCCTGAATGTAGGGAAGGCAGGATCAGATGTATTCGCTATGGCTGAAGCACTGGGTCGGGTCTGCTCGCTATTCCTTCGTTATGGAGATCATGGCGAGAAGGTAGAACTGCTGATCAAACATCTTAAAGGCATCGGCGGCTCCGGCGCCATCGGCTTTGGTGCAAACCGTGTAGAATCCATTGCTGACGCTGTCGCCAAAGCACTGGAAACGCATGTGCAGAACAATGCCCAAGACGATCATATCCCTGCACCCATTGCAGCGACACTGGAGCTTGGAGATTTCACAGAGGCATTAAACGCCGAACTGAAGTCCAGCGTTCCCGCCGCAACCGCCACAGATGATGGACACGGCGGTCATAGTAGTCACAACCATTCCACAGCCTCGCGTGACCTCTGCCCATCCTGCGGCAGCGCGTCATTAATTAATATTGAGGGCTGTAAGACTTGCAGTACTTGTGGGTATAGTCGGTGTGGTTGAGGATTTTGAATGAATATTTAGTGAATGATAATATAAATTCATACACTTAAGTGAATAGAAATACATCGTAACTACATCTAGAACACGGCAGCATGCTTCATTATGTTGCCGTGTTCTTTTTTGTTTGTGCCTATTTGATGCAATGATTTTATTTAACATGGAAAACCATGAAGGAGATATAAAATACCCAAGTATAATATCTACAAAATTAAAGCTGCTAACCGAGAAGCTTTACAAAGAAAACTTAGCACAGTAGGACTAATTGCAAAAAGTGAAAAACAAATTGGTGAGTATACGGCCAAATTTCATTTCTCTGATAAACCTGATTTAGTAAAATATAGTGGGTTGACTTTTAGTGTTCCAATCTCTTCATATTCCTCTGAACAGAAAATTTTGACGACAACTACTAAAACTGTGGCAAATTATAATCCGGTGGCTACGGCAGTAAAGGTAATCCAAGAGACTTCTCATGAGAATTCGAAGGGTCAACAAGCTACTACGGATCAGATCAACTCACTAGTTTCGATAGCAAAAATGGAGATAGTGGCACCGATAAAAGCTCAGATGGAGGTGAATGCGGCGGCTTCTAAAGTTGAGGCCAAAAATAAAGCTCAAGAACAAAAAAAATTGATGCTTATACTGCAGAACTAAGATGGCAAATTATGAATGAAGCAGCAAGCTTAGCATATATCACCTCTGTATTTTCAATGTTTGAAGCTGAAGTCGGAGTAGGATATTCTGTTGAAGTAGCCGAAAGTTCATTTGGAATTTCTTCCATACTAACAACGGAGTTTTATGAGGGCTCTTCAAAGCATTTACAAAAAGCACAGAACCGCTTATCTGAGTTAAATAATCTAGCGAAATCCGGGAAACTTGGTTTAAATGACTTAGATATAGTTGATGCTTTAAGAGATGATTTAGAGAAGGCAATACGTCTGTTTAAATAGAGGAGTTGTTGGTTATGAATAAAAAATCGGAAGAATTCTTGAGAATAATGTTAGATTTTTTACCGTCAACTGATGATGCGTATAGAAAATCAATCGCAGATAGCGGTGAGGTGCTAGAAACTGTAATAATTGAGAGCGTCTTCATGCCCGAAGTAATTAAACTATTGAGCGAGGAAAGAAACATCAATCTGTTAGAAAGTATTTTTAAATATTTTGAAGAAGTATCTAATGACGAAGATGCTCACTTGATGAACGTTTTTTCGGTTACAGTTTTGGAAATACTCGGGAATGACAGATCGATTCTAGGAACTGCACAGAAATACATGGGATCTAAAACGATAGAACTTCAGATAGAAGCTGATAGAGATTTAGGTAGGAGAATCTAGTCAGCACAGACTAAGATATGCATTGACCTTGGGGGCGGTAATCCTCAAGGTCTTTTTTATACCCCATCCAGTGCCGAATGAATCAGGCGGCTGAGTCCAATCATGCGTAACCCATGTAATACCAGTATAAGAGCACGATTCGCAGGAATTGCACCGATACTCTTTAGTTCGGGCGGCAAGGGCAAAAACCAAGCAAGCGGACAAGGCAATCGGGTATTAAACAGCATCTTCCATAACCTTGCCGTTCAGCAAATCCAAGTAGCCAAAGGAATCAACAAGAAACAGCGTAATCCCTTGTTCTACGAGTTTTACCAACGGAAGATAGCAGAAGGCAAATAATGCTATGGTTTCTTCTTTAATGCAATAATGGGTCTCGCTCAAACATCTATGACCCATGTTTATTCCTCCCTTAATATTTGTACGAGATGTTTTATTTTTTCATCTTCAGCGGAATAAATGAACTTGAGGCCGCTTAGTTACTTACAAATACTATTGACAAAGGAGATCAATACATATATATTTACTCATACGGGTATGGGTATAAAACCTTAGCAGTAGATTAAAAAATTTCAAGGAGGTTAAAAATTTCCAATGATTAAAGCAGATCAATTACTGGATTGCAAAGGACTGGCATGCCCGATGCCTATCGTTAAAACAAAGAAAGCGATGGACCAGCTTGAAGCTGGTCAGATTATTGAAGTTCAAGCCACCGATAAAGGCTCTCTAGCCGATATTCAAGGATGGGCAAAGAATACTGGACATCAGTATTTAGGAACCATTGAAGAAGATAACGTACTCAAACATTATCTTCGCAAAGCCAGCCCCGATGAGATTAAGGAGCAAAAAAAATATAAGCATGTCGTTTCGAATGAAGAGCTTGAGAAAAAAATGGCGAGTGGTGAGAAGGTAATGATTCTCGATGTCCGTGAACCTGCTGAATATGCATTTCATCGAATTCCAGGTGCGATTTCTATTCCTCTCGGTGAATTGGAAAATCGTTTGAATGAACTCAGAAGAGAAGATAATATCCATGTTATTTGTAGGACGGGAACACGTAGTGATCTAGCTTGCCAACTGCTAGCTGAGAAAGACTTCTCTGCTGTGCAGAATGTTGAACCTGGAATGTCCGGATGGACAGGACCAACGGAAAGAAACTAGTAGAATACCTAAACATAAAATGGAGGTTTTAACATAATGAGTACAAGAGTAGCTATTATCGCAAGTAACGGTGGTTTGTTTGATGCATATAAAGTGTTTAATATTGCAACAGCTTCTGCGGCAACCGATGCAGAAGTTGCAATCTTCTTCACCTTTGAAGGACTGAATTTGATTCATAAAAAGGCTCATCACCAGCTGCCATTGCCGGAGGGACGGGAACATTTTGCTGAAGGCTTCAAAAATGCCAACGTTCCATCCATTCCCGAACTGGTTGAAATGGCACAGGAGCTGGGTGTCAAAATTATTGCTTGCCAGATGACTATGGATGTAATGAATTTGCAGAAGGAAGAATTTATCGATGGAATCGAAGTCGGAGGCGCAGTAACATTCTTAGATTTCGCTAAGGATGCGAATGTCTCTTTAACATTCTAACCAAAGGAGGAACTGATACATGGAAGCTACAAAAGGATTGAGTATAATGACAGCCAAGGAACTTACACGAATAGTTCTGGCCAAAGAAGAATTGTTTATTCTAGACGTTCGCAATGAGAGCGATTTTAATGACTGGAAAATTGAGGGCGAAATGATTGATGTGATTAATATCCCTTATTTTGAGCTATTGGACGGTGCGGACCCTGCACTTGATAAAATTCCGAATGACAAAAAAATCGTTGTCGTATGTTCAAAGGAAGGTTCCTCCAAATTTGTGGCAGAGCAGATTGTTGAAGCGGGAAGAAATAATGTACATTATCTAGAAGGCGGAATGAAATCTTGGAGTGAGCATCTAGAACCTGTCAAGATCAGTGAATTGAAGGGTGGGGGATCGCTCTACCAGTTCGTTCGGATCGGTAAAGGATGCTTGTCTTATATGATTGTTTCAGACGGTGAGGCAGCCGTAGTGGATACACTCCGGATGACGGAAGTTTTCGAAGAATTTGCGAAAAGCCAAGGTGCGACGATTAAGCATACCCTAGATACTCACCTTCATGCTGACCATATCTCAGGCGGTCGGAAGTTGGCTGAAGAGAATGGAGGAACTTATTGGTTGCCACCCAAGGATGCTGACGAAGTAACTTTTCCTTATGAGAAATTGGAAGAAGGACAGAATATCACTGTTGGAAATACAATGATTCGTATTGAGCCGCTATATTCACCGGGGCATACGATCGGCAGCACCTCGCTTATCGTTGACGAACAATTCTTGTTGACCGGCGATATCCTTTTCATCGAATCTATCGGACGTCCTGACTTAGCTGGCAAGGCAGAGGATTGGGTCGGAGACCTTCGTGAAACACTCTATAACCGTTACAAAGAACTGTCGCAGAGTTTAATCGTTCTTCCAGCTCATTTCGGAAAAGCATCCGAACTTGGAGTGGGCGGAAAAGTTATGGCAAAATTGTCGGAACTCTATGGTAAAAATCCAGGTCTGAATATTCAAGAGGAAGCAGCATTCCGGCGCACTGTAACTGAAAATCTGCCACCTCAGCCGAATGCATACCAGGAAATCCGTCAAACGAATATGGGGAAAATGACACCAAGTGAAGAAGAACAGCAAGAGATGGAAATAGGTCCAAACCGCTGTGCAGTTCACGATTAATAAGAGGAGGATTTAATAAAATGCAAGTAGATCTTGTGGTCGACACGAAAGGATTGGCATGTCCAATGCCAATTGTAAAAGCAAAGAAAGCCCTGGATGGTCTTACATCTAGTCAAATTATGGAAGTTCAATCAACGGACAAAGGTTCCATCAATGATTTTCAGGCATGGGTCAAACAAACCCAAAACGAGCTTATTAAATACGAAGAAGAAAATGGCATCTATAAATTCTTTGTAAAGAAGATATAAAAAAATAAGCGAATACGCCTCGAGCGTATTCGCTTATTTCAAGCCGTCATAGACAATTCGGACGCCAAGCGAGCAATAGCTCTCTTCTTTATAATGGCCTTTTGGGCATATCTTGGTACAGCAGACAGCATTGCTATCGGCATGCAATTTATCGCTGCATATAGGGCATTTATCTTCAAAAAGAGTCTTCAACACGTTAAACATGCTTAATCACTCATTTCACATTATTTTACTTGGTTTTATTATACCCACTTATTTCTGATTCGTATACTGTCTTTTATTTTCTTCAAACCATGTAAAGGAAGGTGAAAACCGATGGATATATTGCTTTTTATCGTAATGGTATTGCTAGGTCTGGTCGGTTCTTTCTTTTCCGGATTGCTTGGGATTGGCGGAGCCATTATTAATTATCCCCTTCTCTTATATGTACCTCCATTATTTGGGGTGGCTAATTTCTCGGCTCACGAAGTATCTTCGATCAGTATGTTCCAAGTTTTTTTTGCTTCGCTTGCAGGAGTGATTGCTTTTCGGCGAAAAAAAAATAATGGGGCTGTTGTTCATAAAGGTTTAGTAGTGTACATGGGGAGCAGCATTCTCGTTGGCAGCCTGGTTGGAGGTTATATCTCAGGTCTGCTTGACGGGGAAGTTATCAACTTGATATACGGAATTCTAGCGGTCGTTGCAGTTATTCTAATGCTTATCCCTAGAAAAGGAAGTGAGGAACAATCAGATAATCTAACATTCAATAAAATCATAGCAATAGGCACAGCTCTTTTGGTAGGTATTGTCTCAGGAATCGTAGGTGCTGGCGGTGCGTTTATTCTCATTCCCATAATGCTTACCGTTCTCAAAATACCAACACGTACGACTATTGCCTCCTCACTCGCTATCGTCTTTATTTCAGCAATCGGTGGGTTGATCGGTAAAATCTCGGCTGGGGGTATTCCTCTGGAACCTACAATTTATACTGTAATCGGGAGTCTACTGGGTGCACCTCTTGGATCAAGGATAAGTTCCAAAATTAATGTTAATGTTCTGCGGTATGGATTAGTCGTCTTAATTGCCCTCACGGCTGTAAAGGTATGGTCTTCCATTCTATAATCATGCAAAAACATACCTAAAAGGAGTTGTGTTAACAATTTTTCATGTTATACTAATACCTATAGGGGTACTAGTATATGAGAGACGTGAAATTGAAAATTCTTTTGCAGCGTTTATTGCATTATACTATACCCATACTGGTATAACTTGAAAGGTGAGGATTAATGATGGATTACAATTATCCGGATGAAATGAAGACACGTTTACGCAAAATCGAGGGTCAGGTTCGGGGGGTGTTGCGAATGATGGAAGAAGGAAAGTCTTGCAAAGAAGTTGTGGCTCAAATGTCTGCCGTACGCAATGCATCCGACAAAGCTATTGCCCAAATTGTCGCGGAGAACCTGCATCAATGTATCTTAGCTGAACAAGCTGGGGGTAATCAAGATACCCAGAAAATAGTCAAGGAAGCCGTCGAGCTTCTTGTGAAAAGTCACTAACGGAGAGCTTAATACCGAATAAAGAAACGGAGAGATTAACATGGCTTTCAAGATTGCAAAAGAAATCACACCCCAGAAGATAGCAGCGCAGCTCAAGAAAGGGGAGACCCTTATTATGCTGGATGTTCGCGAACTTGATGAATGGGCAGAAGGACATATCGAAGGTGCCAAGCATATTCCGCTGGGACTGCTTTTGGAACGGCAACATGAGCTGGATCCTGCACGAGAAACCATTGTCATCTGTCGAAGCGGGAACCGGAGCGGTATGGCTTGCGAACTACTGAGTGAAAAGGGATTTAATGTTGTGAACATGACGGGTGGACTTAATGCCTGGACGGATGAACTGGTGCGTGACTAACGCCTTACATGACGGTTCTGCAGTAACTGGGCAATTACCAGTTGCTGCAGCGCTATTGAAAGGACAGGGGAATATGATAATACTATTGTGTTTTTTAATTGGAACGGTGGTTTTATGGTTCTGGCGCCAGTTTTGGCCCGTTCGTTCACTTTCCTATGTTAATGCTCAGGACTGGATTCAAACAAAGGATAGCTTAAACTTGAAAATGCTCGATGTCAGGGATGCTTCGGATTATTTGGAAGAACATATTTCCGGCTCGATTAATATATCTTTAGGGCGTCTACCTTATGTTTGGCAACACGATCTATTTCCTGATAATGATGTATTAATTTTGTCCAACAATTTATACCAAAGCAATAAAGCAGCAAGAATCCTCCGTAAGCATGGATTTCGTAGTCTATTTGCAATACAAGGTGATTTTTTGCCTGACCAAACAAATTTTCATGAAATTCCCGTAAAAGGAGGAAGGAATTGTGAACACAGGTTCAATCATTAACATAGCAGTGATTGTATTGTTGCTCTGGTTTGTCTATTCCCGTGTAAGACCTGCTAAAGGATTAAAGCCGCTAAGGTCTGAGGATTTCCGAAATATGATGGAGCGCACTGATAAACGGATACTTATCGATGTACGAGAGCCGGGAGAGTATAAGACTGGGTATATCAACGGTGCGAAGAACATTCCATTATCCCAACTGTCTGGTCGCTTAGGGGAAATACCTAAGGATAATACTATTTTTTTATATTGCCGAAGTGGTATGCGAAGCAAGAATGCGGCAAGAGTTCTGATCAAAAATGGTTTTACAGGGCTTGTTCACCTACAAGGTGGCTTAAGCGGCTGGAGCGGTAAGCTGAAACGCGGATAAGAGACTCATCCGTTTAGGATAGACAATTTAGGGTGATGATAATTTTACTGCTGCTGAACGAACGAATGGTTCCGTCTATCCCTTGGATATTGACCCGTGATGCTTACAGTCATAAGCAAGAGGCTGAAGAACGCAAATTGACTAATTCAGTCTCTGACTGAGAGTCATAGAGTATTGCGTAAAGGCGGACGTTGTGTTTACCTGGAATGGGAAAATAATGCACCAGTTCACGGATTACCAGTTCATCACCCAACTAACGCTCATTATGTTCTGATCGTACAAAAATGATAACGAGAGGATGAAGCGTAATGTTCCATTATACTGTTGAAACAACCAAAACACCTGAAGAAGCGATATTAGCTCTTACGGAAAACCTGAAAGCAGAGAAGTTTGGCGTTCTTTGGCAGATGGATATGAAGGAGAAACTTCAGGAAAAAGGCGTCGAACTTGAGATGACCTATCATATCCTGGAGGTTTGTAATCCTGTTGAAGCAAAGCACGTATTGTCCGAAAATGCCCTTGTTGGTTATTTCCTTCCTTGCAAGCTAGTGGTTTATGAAGAAAACGGTACTACCAAAATCGGGTTGCCGAAGCCAACGAGTCTCATTGGCCTCATAGAAAATGACAAGTTAATGTCCATCGCGTCCGATATAGAAAAGCGCCTTATCACATGTGTGGATAAAAGTCAGTAATATTATATCTACTTAAGTTGAAATGCACTGATTTAATTGAGTGGATTTCATGTTAAGTACTGCCTAGTACCAGTCGGTACTGGGCTTGTTTTATATGGAAGATCGGTAGAACGTTCGTCAAGAAGGAGGAGATGGATTTGAATAATCTACAGTTAGGATCTTTCGTTTTGAACGGACAACTAATTCTGTACCTCAGTTGTGGAGCAGCAGGATGGTTGATATTACGACATCGGCTACGTAATTTACCGGAGAAGAATTCGGTATTGTCTTACACACTAGATGCAATTGGGCTTTGGGTGATCGTATGGAAAGGGAGTTATCTTGTTTTTCACTTTGTGGAATTCATTCAATATCCGCTTTCATTGTTATATTTCGATGGTGGAGTAAAGGGGAGATGGTTAGCTACCTTAGCTGTTTTGGCTTATATCTGGTATAGGTTCTCTAAACTGAACTTGTCTTTTAGGGTGATGGTTGATATCGGAGTATGGTTTACTTTCGCAGGTTGGACTGTTTACCATGTGTTGTTAGTTATTATGAGTGATCACCCTGCTTGGTTCCATAGTGCAACCGCCGGATTGACAGTTATTCTTCTGATTACCATGTTCATTTCACAAATAAGAACGAAAAATTTAAAGGGAATTCAATTTGCGATCTGGTTTTTAATTGGAAATATTACGCTTTTATTTTTAGTCACTGAACGCCCGTTGTGGTTACTATCATTCAGTAAACAGCAAATCGTTTTACTTGTGATCGCTGGTTTCTTGACTGGATGGACCTGGTTAGACGAAAAGAAGCAGAAAGGAGTCTTCCATGAATGATGTAACGATTTTCATTGCCTTTGCTGCGGGGATGTTATCATTTTTATCGCCCTGTGTTTTCCCGCTCATTCCTGCCTATGTCTCTCATTTAACAGGCTCTTCTTTTCAAGAGGGGAAAATAGTTGTCAACCGGGTGAGCTTATTGTATCAATCACTAAGCTTCATTGTCGGGTTTAGTTTGGTTTTCATTGCTATGGGGGCATCAGCGAGTACTATTGGACGTATATTTGCCCAGAAACGTGAACTGGTACAACTTATAAGCGGTCTACTGATTATTGTATTCGGCCTGCAGATGGCTGGATTATTAAAGCTCCGCATTTTTATGTCCGGTAGAACATGGGAGTCGAATCGGAATTCAAGCCGCGGCACGGTCCATTCTTTACTTACGGGTGTGGCATTTGGTGCAGGATGGAGTCCGTGTGTTGGTTTAGCGTTATCCTCTATTCTACTTATGGCTGGGTCTTCAGATTCATTGTGGCAAGGAATTGGGATGCTGGCTGTATACTCCCTGGGGCTGGGAGTTCCTTTTTTGTTGATTTCATGGCTACTGACATATTCGATGAACATCATGAAAAAAATGAACAGATGGATACCGCTCTTGTCAAAAATAAACGGGTGGCTTCTTATTGGCATGGGGTTTCTGTTATTCACCGGACAAATGCAAAAAATCAGTGCATGGCTTGCGAGATATACGTTTTGGGATTTTAATATTTAATAAAAGGAGTAAGCCGTATGAAAAAAAATATGATTGTCATTTTCTTATTATTGGGGCTAGTCGTTTACGGGGGCTACGATTATTATAATAAATCCGTTTCAGATGCGGAGAACGCTTCAGTTTCAGAACACGTAGAAGATAAAAGTGTATCCATTCTGGAGACAGGCATTCAAAAAGGCCAGATTGCTCCAGATTTTACTTTATACGATTTGAATGGTAACCCTGTTAAACTTTCTGAACTTAAAGGGAAGAAAGTATTAATTAATTTTTGGGCAACTTGGTGTCCACCTTGCCGGGCGGAAATGCCCCAAATGCAAAAGTTTTATGAAGATTACAAATCGGAGAGTGTGGCTATTGTAGGTGTAAACCTAACTCCAACTGAAGAGAGCACCGAATCGATTCAGTCTTTCGTGGGTGAACATAAATTGACGTTTCCGATTGTACTTGATCCTGAAGGGGACGTAATGCAAAAGTATCAGATTGCAGCTTATCCTACAACGTATCTGTTGGATTCAACTGGCGTCATTCGGGGGAAATTTCAGGGCGCGATTAATTATGAGTTGATGAAAGAATCAGTTTCTAATATTAAATGAATTTAGAAAGGTGAGATGTAAGGTTAACAAATTGATTCTTTATATAATATCCACTTGTTCGCTTGAACGATCAATGAAGTCAGTAATCGATGGTTCTTACTTATGAATACACACTTCCCTCTTATTTTGCAATATGTAAAAAATAATATAGCAGACTGGTAGAGTTGTAGGGGGGCTGGATTTTATTGGAGGGTAGTTGGACTTCTGGATACTACGTGGTACAGTCATTATGGTGGCGGTTGTAGAGACAAACATAGCGGTCTTGCTATTGAATAGGAGATGTGGCCATCAACGTTAGGTTCAAAGATATATACTTAAGAATAGTTGAGAATCTCGGAGATTTTTCATTACGGAGTGATGGTCGTGAAGTGTTGAGTGTTATAATAAAAATAATGAGTACTTGTATTGGATAGGGAGAATCAAATGTATATCTTAATTAGTCCCATCGTATTTTCGCTGGGAGCCTGGACAGTTCGGTGGTATGGGATCATTATCGGGATAGGAGCATTGCTCGGGCTCATACTTGCCATCCGTGAAGGCAAACGTTTTGGAGTACATATGGATTTTTTTAAGGATTTGGTATTGATAGGACTTCCCTCTGCATTGGTGGGTGCCCGTATCTATTTCGTTGCTTTTCAATGGGACAGTTACAAAAACACTCCTCCCTGAGATCATCAAAATGGCATGGGGGTATTGTAATATATGGGGCATTGATTGCCGCCTTAATTGCAACTTGGTTCTACACCCGCCGTAAGGGATACGGTTTTTTGCGCATTGTTGATATTTGTGCTCCAGGTTTGATTGTTGGTCAAATGATCGGCCGATGGGGGAACTGTATAAATCAGGAGGCGCATGGCAGGACCGTATCAAAGGAATTTCTGCAGGACAAGCTACATCTTCCTGATTGGATTGTAAACCAGATGCATATTGGGAGTGTTTATTTCCATCCCACTGAACTCTCACTGTAAAGTATTGAAAGCTGACAATGAACATGTGTAACTTAGTATGACCAATCTTAGTTATATTCTCGCGTTTGATTAACACTCAAAGGGGAAATAATCACCCATGTATTCAAAAAAAATCTTTGCATATAGTCCTTCTGAAAGTCTTATCAACCGGAAAGGTTACCATTGGCTGGTTGTTTTTACGGTGTGTATCGGTGCCTTTATGGCAGCTCTAGATGCAAGCATAATCAATCTTGCACTACCAACACTGGTTCGGCAATTTGGTATAAGCATGTCTGATGCGGAATGGATTAGTCTGGTTTACTTGCTAACGCTTGCGTCGCTTGTTATTCCATTTGGAAGACTGGCGGATATGTTTGGTCGCCGCTGGATGTATGCTGCTGGCTTTAGTGTATTTCTGTTCAGTTCCTTATTGTGTGGATTATCGTCTAGTTTAACAATGCTGTTACTTTCTAGGGTGTTGCAAGCAATTGGAGCAGCTATGTTACAAGCCAATAGTGTCTCCATTATTACTGCCTCTACCCCACTGAAGCATCGAGGAAAAGCCATTGGCATTCAGGCGAGTGCACAAGGAATTGGACTTAGCCTGGGTCCAGTAATTGGTGGAGCTTTTCTTTCGATAGGTGATTGGCGTTGGTTGTTCTTTGTCAATATTCCAATAGGTATCATAGGAACGATCCTTGCTGTACTTTTGCTTCCGAAAGACATACGAGGCAGGAAACGAGAACCTTTCGACTATTGGGGGGTCTCATTTCTCATCCCTGCTCTAGTCATGATTGTATATGTATTGAATAAGGGCGAGATCAAAGGATGGACCTCACCAATTATTATATTATGCTTGTTCACAGGTCTGCTCGCACTAACTTCGTTTATCAGAGAAGAGCGCCGTTCGAATTCTCCATTGCTTGATTTGAATTTATTTAAGAATAATATCTTTTTGACTGGTAATGTTTCGAGCTTTCTTTCTTTTACGGCGATGTATGGTGTGTTGCTTCTCAGTCCGTTTTTAATCGAAAGCGAATTTCACACAACCATTGCTATGACCGGATTTTATTTGTCATTTGTTCCGATCGGCATGACTGTTTTTACACCTGTTTCCGGTTTCATATCAGATCGGTTTGGTATTCGCTTCCCAGCAATTATGGGGATGAGTGCAGTCTTTGGAGGATGCATTTTACTGGCTTTTATCCAGAACGAACAAGATACTCCACTTCTTCTTTCTGGTCTATTGTTAGTTGGAATTGGGATGGGGATTTTTACACCTCCTAATAACAGTCATATCATGGGAAGTGTTCCTAAAGAGCGACTAGGGGTGGCTGGTGCAACACTAAATATGAGTCGGACAATTGGCATGGGGATGGGTGTTACACTTAGTGGTATGTTATACCAAATATCGCTTCGGTTACTGCCAGCTACAAGTAAACAATCAAATATTACGGCTTATAGAATTTCCTTTGTGCTTATTGGGTTGTTGAGCGCTGCTGCACTATTTATAGCGCTTTTTCAGAAGAGATCAGAACATAAGTATAGTGAAGAGTTCATTGAATATTATATTTAGCAATGAAAAGCTAGTGTTCTGAAAAGTTGTAGTTGCAGAATCTGAATTTATTAACCATGTATTTAACAAAATCAATAAAAAGTATCCCACCGATAGTTTCGATCGGTACGTTTGACTTGTTCTCCATCAGTATTTTATGGAAAGCGCCGAAAAGTGATGCAGTCGTGATTCTGGTCACCGTTCTCATTGTTGTCGCACCCACGATCTCTTTCTTGCTGGTAATATTGAGCACAATCTTCTTCGTGGACAAGTTTCAAAAATTGAGGTTTGAAAGCGTGAAGTGAGCAATCAAACCCTATATAAAGTAGAAGGTTAACTTTGCTTCAGTGAAGGAGTTTCTGGAATCATTCGATTTATCCGTTTAACAGTCCAATATTGTTATTGATTTCTCCAACTCACATATATGGTATGACTCAGCTGTTGGACCCATTGATAAAGTGGTGATCAAATACAGTGAAAATGATAACCACTTCCAAATTAAGAATATGAATTCTGCAAGTGAAAATCGTGGATAAATTTGCTGTATATATTGATACGAATGTAAAATTCAGTGAACAGATCATCTTGAGGCATTACTATTTCGTAAATGGCTTAAATGGAAGGAGGTTGAGAGTTTATAGCTTAAAATTCATCTGGGATACCACCTAGAAGGACTGGAAGCACTATACGGAAAAACAGGAACACTTTCCTCAAAAGGTCGAGGAAAATGTTCCTGTTTATAAAAATTAGCTGCCTGTTATTTTCTGTTATTAACAAATGTACCCATTACCCTTCTTTAGGGATCAAATCGAAGATTGTGCCGTTCTCCAGTGCTTCAATCAGTTTTAGCAACCAGCGGTAGTATTTAATGGCTTCTTCAATCTTATTTTCATCCGTGCTAAGCAACTCATTAAATTGTATGTCCTCGTTATACTCGGTCTTCATGTCTTTGATTTCTATAAGTGATTTCGCTAGCGCGTTCATATTTCCTTCAACGGCTTTTCTCCATTTAATAGAGAAATAATCACTAAAGTTCTGATGCCAGTCCGGCGTTACCTCGAACAGATCCTTACGGTTACCTTTACCCCATACTTTATCGATCATCTTCAGATCTAGCAGGGTACGTACGCCTGTACTCATGGAGGTTTTACTCATCCCCATCGTTTGGCTAAGCTCATCTAAGGTTATAGGTCCTTGATTAAAGTACATATAACCATATAAATGTCCAATAGACAATGTTATACCGTACAGATCTAAATTTTTGCCAATGGAATCGATGACTCTTTCCCGGGTCTTGCTAATTCGCTGTATTTGTTCGGGCATAAGCCCTTCTAAATCATTCATGGTGTCCCTCCCTGAGGAATGGCCTAATATTGCGGACCTCTTCTATCTTGTATTGTAATCAAATCCTCTACAATAAGTAAAGAATTCACTTGCAAAGAAATTCTCCGTTAAACAGAGTAAACTGTACATAAAGTTCGTAAAGTTAAAACTGTATGCATAATTTTAAACGATTATGGACTTTGCGTTGCTTTTTACAAGTCGGTTAGACTAAAAGGAGTGAACACGCTCGCTAAAGATGCGGGAAGAAGGAGGTCGGCATGCCGATTATAGAGGTGAAACAGCTAACCAAGGTATTTGGCCATGACACGGGACGGGCGCTTCCATTATTAGAGCAAGGGTGGTCTAAAGAGAAGATCGCTCAGGAAGTGAAGTTGACCGTTGGTGTCAATTATGCCGAATTTAGTATTGAAGAAGGGGAAGTATTTGTCATAATGGGTCTATCGGGTAGTGGCAAGTCAACGCTGGTTCGTCTGCTGAACCGCTTGATTGAGCCAACCGCGGGACAGGTTCTTTTTAAAGGGAACGATGTAGTTAAGATGAATGCCGAGCAGTTACGGCAATTTCGGCGCAAGAATATCGGCATGGTGTTTCAGAATTTCGGGTTGTTCCCGCACCGGACGGTGCTAGGGAACGCGGAGTATGGGCTTGAGATTCAGGGTGTAGAGAAAAAGAAAAGAACTCGGCTCGCTATGGATGCTCTGCAGCTCGTAGGTTTAGGTGGATGGGAGAATCACCGCCCTGACCAATTAAGTGGTGGCATGCAGCAGCGTGTGGGATTGGCACGTGGGCTAGCCAACGACCCAGATATCCTGCTCATGGACGAGGCGTTTAGCGCGCTAGATCCGTTGATTCGCAAGGATATGCAGCAGGAGCTGCTGGAGCTGCAATCCCGATTGAAGAAAACCATTGTGTTCATCACACATGATCTGGATGAAGCACTGCGGATTGGAGACCGGATTGCACTGATGAAGGATGGTGTCATTGTGCAGATCGGCACGCCGGAAGAAATCCTTATTCAACCAGCCAATAAATATGTGGAACGGTTTGTGGAAGATGTGGACTTGTCCAAGGTATTGACGGCTGCGCATGTCATGCGCCAGCCTGAAATGGTCAGACCTGAACGGGGTCCCCGTGTAGCGCTTCAGTTGATGCGCGATAGTGGTGTATCCAGTCTATATGTTGCGGACAATGAAATGAAGCTGCAGGGTGTTATAACCGCCGAGGATGCAGCACAGGCACTCAAGGAGAATAAATCGATCCTTGATGTGATGCGGCGGGAAATTCCACGCGTACGGCCCGAAACACTGCTGAACGATTTGTTCGAGCTGATGTCAGAGACGCATCTACCCGTCGCTGTTGTGGATGAGTCGGATAAACTGAAAGGGATCGTCATTAAAGGAGCTGTTCTTTCCGCCCTTGCTGGAAATGCGGTAACGGAAGGAGGGGCTTTGAAATGAATATCCCTAAATTACCTTTAGGTCAAGGAATTGAGTGGGTGGAGAACTGGTTGACAACTTATTTCAGTCCCTTCTTCGACCTGATTTTACTTGTTATTGGTGGAATGGTGAATGGCATTGAAGCTGCACTTATCTTCCTTCCGTCACTTATACTGATCGTCCTCCTTGTAGCCTTGACTTATTGGGTTGGGAAGTGGCGTTTAGCGCTGTTTGCTTTGATAGGTCTATTGCTGATTGATAATATGGGTCTCTGGGACCCAACGATGCAGTCACTTGCTCTAGTACTGACTGCATCTATCCTGGCCGTACTAATCGGTGTACCGCTGGGCATCTTGTCGGCACAAAGTAATACCATAAGAAGCATATTAACGCCAATCTTAGATTTCATGCAGACAATGCCCGCTTTTGTATATTTACTGCCTGCGGTTTCCTTTTTCTCACTAGGTGTGGTGCCAGGAGTAATTGCTTCCATTATATTCGCAATTCCACCTACCATTCGCTTAACCAATCTAGGTATTCGTCAGGTTTCTGTGGAGCTTGTAGAAGCCGCTGATGCTTTTGGCTCAACCCCAACCCAAAAGTTGATTAAATTGCAGCTTCCAATTGCTTTGCCGACGATTATGGCTGGTGTGAATCAGACGATTATGCTATCGCTCTCCATGGTAGTCATCTCCTCTATGATTGGCGCACAAGGTGTAGGTGCATTAGTATACCGTGCGGTATCACAGGCCAAGACAGGTGCTGGTTTTGAAGCGGGTATCGCCATAGTAATTATCGCGATTTTGCTGGATCGTTTGACACAGAACGTACTGAAATCTAAAAAAGAATAAGGAGTGTTGTTGCTTGAAGAAAATGATGATTAAGAAAAACTTGGGATTGTTGTTACTCGTGTTGTTGGTTACTGCTATGACGGGATGTTCTACGTCATCTGGGAAGAATGAAAAGGTTAAGCTCGCATACGTAGCTTGGGATTCAGAAATTGCTAGCACGAATGTAGTGAAGGAAGTACTGGAGTCGAAGCTTGGGTTTACTGTAGAGATGCTACAAGTTGATGCCGGACCGATGTGGGCTGGAGTCGCAGATGGTAGTGCAGATGCGATGGTAGCTGCCTGGTTGCCGAGTACACATGCTTCTTATATTGAGAAATACGGGAATGACATTGACGATTTAGGCGTGAATTTGGATGGGACAAAGGTCGGTCTTGCTGTTCCTGCCTATATGGATATTACGTCCATTGAGGATTTAAACAATCCTGAGATGGCGGCTTCACTGAAAAATCAGATCATCGGAATTGAGCCGGGTGCTGGTATCATGATGGCAACGGAGAAGGCTCTAGACGAATATGCACTGAACGATTATACATTGCTTGAAAGTTCATCGGCAGCGATGGCACAGGAGCTGCAGAAATCTTATGATAACAATGAACCGATCGTAGTTACGGGTTGGACACCGCATTGGATGTTCGCCAGTATGGATCTGAAATATTTGGAAGATCCCAAAGGTGTGTACGGTGGTGATGAGCAAATTCATACTATGGCTCGTAAAGGTTTGAAGGAAGACATGCCGGATGTATATACCTTCTTGGATCAATTTGAGTGGACCGCTGAGGATATGGCACAGGTTATGGTAGATATTCAAGGTGGAATGTCTCCTGAAGAGGCAGCAAAGACATGGGTAGACGGTAATGAGGATAAGGTTAGTACATGGATTGCAGGCATTGAGAAATAGCGTGGGATTTAGTGACAATCATTTCATAGCCTATTATAAATGTAATGCTTATTTGAATTAAGATTGCGTATAGCCAAATCTGTGTGTAAAGAGGCATACATGTTTAACAGTCATGCTAGCCTTACCTTTATTTTTGACTTTTTAAAACTTTATGAGTTATACTTTAATCACGCTTAATTTCCAGTTTATTTAGCTGGGAAGCGGGGGAACCAGTCAATTGGGGCGAATCATTGAGCATTTGAAATGTAGGGTACCATCTTACCCGAGTCCGTCAGCTAACCTCGTCAGTAGTGGATGGGTCTGCTTTGTAGTTATTTAAATAACCAGAGACCCTTGCTAAGGGTCTCTTTTTGTGCTTTTTTTGACCCTGCTGGCGTGTTTGACATTTGACTTCAAGGCTCCCTCTTTTCTCATACAATGAGACAAAGGAGAGATGTACGTGCAAAAGGTGAAGTATATAACAGATATTAATAGAGTTGCTATGTTATCTGAACTAGAAAAGGTAAGCCTGAGAGAAATCACGGACAAATTTGTTTTCCGTGCGAATGATTACTACCTTTCATTGATCAACTGGGAGGATCCGGAGGATCCCATTCGAAAGCTTGTTATCCCTAACGAGGGTGAACTAAAGGAATATGGTCGCTGGGATGCCTCCGATGAGGATACGAACTATGTTGTGCCAGGTTGTCAGCATAAGTATAGAACGACTGCGCTCCTTATTGTATCTGAAGTATGTGGAGCCTACTGCAGATATTGCTTTCGTAAACGTTTATTTCGCAATGATGTGAAAGAGGCGATGTCTGATGTCACACCAGGATTAGAATACATCGCAGGAAATCCAGAAATTAACAATGTGCTTCTTACGGGTGGAGATAGTTTAATTCTCTCGACTCCCAAACTCAAATTCATTATTGAAAGTCTGCGAAGAATTGAACACGTCAAGATTATTAGATTAGGATCCAAGATTCCGGTATTTAATCCGATGCGCATTTATGAGGATGGAGAACTGCTCGATCTGATTCGCACTCATTCTACTGAAGAAAAAAGAATATATGTGATGGCGCATATTAATCATCCCCGTGAAATAACCCCTGAAGCCAAAAAAGGATTCAAAGCTCTTCACGATGCTGGTGCCATTGTCGTAAATCAGACGCCTGTCCTCAAAGGTATAAATGATGACCCGGCGGTATTGGGAGAACTGCTGGACCGTCTTTCCTGGGCTGGGGTTACACCCTATTATTTCTTTGTAAACCGGCCAATTGCCGGCAACCGAGACTTTGTTTTACCACTTGAACAAGTTTATCAAATTGTGGAGGAAGCCAAATCAAGAACATCCGGACTAGGCAAAAGAGTTCGTTTATCTATGAGTCATACATCTGGAAAAATAGAGATTTTAGCAATTAGTCAAGGAAAAGCTTACCTTAAGTATCATCAGTCCAGAGACAATGAGCACGGTAAATTCATGATACTGGATTGTCCCAATGATGCGGAATGGTTCGATGATCTTCCGGGTAATGAAGAACATTGGAACAAACCGGTGAAAAAGAACAAGGCTATTATTTCTGTCAATGATTTGCCACGGGAAACCTATACCCTAAGCTAGAGTGCCTATGTTGGCGGCTTGACTTAAGGATTCATTGATATAGGGAGCATTTTCATCACCAGTAAGTATGGTCAAATAATCTCCCGCAAGCAAAATAAAATCACCATGTGGTATTTTTTCCTGTGATCCGCGCTTCACCGAAACAATCAGGCATTGTGGGGGCCACTTAAACTCTTTGATTAAAATGCCATCCAACTGTGAACCATGATGAATTGGAATTTCCAGAATGACTTTGCTTGATGTTTTCGTTGCAGAGAATCCCTTTCCTTGATGCAGGAAACGTTCTAACAGTACTTCGTATATTGGATAAGAACGAAACAATTCAGCGGTCATATAAGCAGTGAGGCAAACGACGCCAGTAGAGAGAAGATTGGAGAATGAACCAGTCATTTCGGTGATTAGGATAATTCCAGTGATGGGTGCCTTCAGGCTTGCTGTGAGATATCCGGCCATAGCCAATATAAGAAAGTTGCTCTCACTAAGTACAGGTTCGCCAATAAGTCCGTTCATGAGCTTGCAGTAAATAACACCAATCAAACCGCCAATGACCAGCATGGGCAGGAATATTCCTCCGGGTGCAGAAGAACCGTAACTCAACATTGTGAACAAGAATTTAACAATCAGAATAATAATTAATAGTTTTAATTGAAAATGACCTGTCACCAGATCGTTTACAAGGTTGTTACCGCCTCCGAGTACCACTGGCATAGATAGCCCAAGTATCCCAGCCAGCAAAAAAGGGAGAATAGGTCTGCAATGGGCTGGTAGCCAGGTCATTTTCAGGTATAAATCCTGAAAGGCGTAAATCCCTTTATTAAAAACAATCCCCATTACGCCTACAATAATGCCTAGAATGATTAAATGATAGTACTGATTAAGCGGAATGGCCCCAATATTGGCAAAGTGAAAAATTGGATTCATGCCAAAAAATTCTTTGGATATAAAATCAGCCACAAGCGATGAGGAGAGTGCTGCAATCATGACCAAAGGTGAGAAATTCATATGAACTTCTTCTAAAGCAAAAATAACACCTGCAATCGGCGCATTGAATGCTGCTGCCAACCCGGCGCTTGCTCCGCAAGTGATCAATATGTGTTCCTCTGTCTTCGATTTTCGTAATAAACGGCTGAAACCTTGAGCAATTAGCGCTCCAATCTGGATGGAAGGTCCTTCTCTGCCGAGCGACAGTCCGGCACCGATACTGATTGTGCCTCCAAGGAATTTGGCACTAACAGCTTTCCACCAATTCATCTGCAATTTGTTCTGTAATACAGCTTTAACTTGAGGAATACCACTGCCGGAAATGGCCGGTTGCTTCTTGACGAGCACCCCAGTTACCCATCCGGCTATCACTAACAAGATCATCCAGAGAGGTATTATCCATATATGTTGCAGCTGATAATGATAGAAAATAAGAACATTATCCAGAAGCTCTTCTAAGACAAAGCGGAACAATACAACAACGAATCCAGATAACACCCCAACAGCAATTCCACCAGCTAACAGCCGGAACTTGAAATTAAACCAGTTGTCGAGCAATTTGCGAGTATGATTTTCATTCAATTCCAGGACCTTCTTCATTTCATTTTTTGACATGCTTTATATAATACAATTTCCATGGTTAATATTTCAACCCATTATATCACACAAGAATATTGAAATTCAGGAGGTTTAACCATGAGAATTTGGGAGTGGGTGACAGAGTTTCATACTCAAATAGGGTGGACGGATCTCTTAATTTCCATCGGCATTATGGCAGTGTTTTTACTTTTCAATAAATTGCTTGCGAGATACGTATTTTCTTTTTTAATTCGAAAGTTTAGCGGTTCTGAAAAGACAATCATGTGGATTCAGGTATTCGAAAAGCCGTTGCGTTCATTGTTGGTGTTGCTGGGGATTTATATTGGACTGGAATATGTAATGCCACAGCAATGGGAAAATAGTTTTCGTCTTGATTCGTTTTTTCGTAGTGCATTAATTATATTGATCGGATCAGGTTTGTATTCGTTTTTTGCACAAACATCAGTATTTATGAATGGAATAGATAGAAAAATTGGTAAGGATGATTCCAGTGAGTTGATACCCTTCATATCAAAAGTCCTGCGAGTTGTTGTTGTAGTGCTTAGCATTACATTGGTGGGGGCGGAATGGGGGTTCAGTGTTAACGGATTGGTAGCTGGAATGGGGTTAGGAAGTCTTGCCATAGCATTGGCTGCCAAGGAGTCATTAGGGAACATATTTGGGGGTATTGTGATCATTGTTGAGAAACCCTTTACTAAAGGAGATTGGATCCTAACACCTCAGGCTGAAGGGGTAGTAGAGGATATTTCATTTAGAAGCACCAGAATTCGTACTTTTGCTGATGCTATTGTTACGGTGCCAAATGCTTCTATCGCGGACCAACCAATAACAAATTGGAGTAGAATGGGGAAGCGTAGAGTTAGTTTCACACTAAATGTAGCTTTGGATTCTGACCGGGAACGTTTGTTGGCAGTGATTGAGAAGATCGAATCAATCCTGATCCTGGAAGAAGAAATCGATCAGAACACCATAATAGTAAGGTTTACTGATTTCAATGAAAGTAGTCTTGGTATCTTTTTCTACTTCTTCACAAAATCAACGGTTTGGTCCGAATATCTGACAACAAGGCAGAAATTCAATTTTTCCGTAATGAGAGTATTAGAGGAAGAAGGGATTAGACTTGCCTATCCATCACAACGGATATTTCTTGGAGATTCTCTATATTCAAGCAGTGTTTGATCATATGGAGGGATTCGGATGTATAAGGTAATTGCTGAACTACCGTATTACAAAGTAGAAAGAGCGATGACTTCTTTTGCACAGGAAACGCTCGTTCATCAACGTGTGATGTATTTGTATGAAACAAAAATTGTTTCCTCTTATCGTGAGTTTCCTATTCTTGAGGTATATGATATGTCTTTTAGAAATATAGGAGAGGATCATGGGATTCTCTATTTGCATACTAAACAAGGGGTATATCCTTTTACAGTAAAGACTGTCCCAACGAATTTTATACAGGCATTTAAAGAACTGCTCCATAAAATTTCGCACTGAAAGGAATTGATAAAGTGTATAAGGGGAAAGAAATTAAGGTTGGAATTGGTTTCGCAACGGGGAGAAAGAGTTTTCAAAAAGTGTTGAGAACCTACATACACAACTGGAAGGAATCCAATTTAGTAGAGAATCAAAAAGTGAGTTTGAATCTTTTTGTAGCGTATGATCTTAGTTATCATAAAACTAAAATAACGGATTACACTAATATACACCCGGAGTTAGCAGAACATATTAATAGTAGTAAATTTATTGGGAATGAAGATATAGAAGAAGAAATTGATTATCTGTTAACAGAAAATGTTATCAATAGGAAAGAAGCTAACATGATCTTTGGAAAAGGATATGCTGCCAAACGTAATGCAGTGCTCTATAAAGCAATAAAAAACAAGATGGATTATCTGATTTTTCTAGACGACGATGAATACCCGATGGCGGTCACTAAATCACGTCAGACAGCAATTTGGGGTGGGCAGCATGTACTCTCAACTCATCTCAGTCATATCGCTCAAGCAGATATCACTCATGGACATCACTGCGGCTATATATCGCCTATTCCTTATGTGGAATTTAATGATAGTATGACTGAAGCAGATTTCCGTTCATATATTGAGGCTATATCCAATGATATTATTAACTGGGATACTTTGAAAAGGGTTATGGAAAACGGTGGGGTAACCTATGCTGACACAGCTGTTTTGACCAGTGATGAGGCCGTGGAGGTACAGGAAACGAATCATGCTAAATTTATATCGGGTGCTAATTTGTGTATTAACCTTACTGATTCGAGCCGTGTTTTTCCATTCTACAATCCTCCTGGAGCTAGAGGTGAAGATACCTTTCTAAGTACCTGCCTCAGCGATCGGAAAGTTGTGAGAATTCCATGTTACACATTCCATGATGGATTCTCTACGTATAACCACCTTTTAGCAGGTGTTCTGCCTGTGAAATTAAAGTTTATTACAGCAGATAACGAACAGATCACTACTCGATTTTATAAGGCTTGTATAGGTTGGATCCGTTATAAGCCATTACTACTCTACATTACGGATCGAGATCATTATGAGGATAAGATTGCAGAGATGCGTGAGCAGCTCAAAGAGACATTGCCTAAAATCTGTGCTTATTTCGGGGAAATGGATTTTATGAATGTGTTATCTGAATTGGAGAAATACAATAAAGATGTTGAAATACATCATCGTGACTTCCTTGAAACACAACGTATTTGGGCGAAAATCATGGAGCATTTTAAGCATCCCCAGTGAGTTTCGACAATTGAAGAGACTGATAGGAAAAGACTGTCCAAATATGATTAAACCTCATAATTATTTAAAATATTAGGCATAATAACTATTGTATTTTAAAAGGAGGGGAATTTAATGGATATGGATTGGATCTGGAAGTCTGCTCTCTTAGTTATTGCAGGAATGGTACTTTTGCGAATTTCAGGGAGAAAATCAATCTCACAAATGAGTGTCGCCACGACAGTAATTATGATCTCAATCGGAACGACTATTGTGCAACCTATTGCTAATGATCATTTGTGGAAAGCAATCGGCTCAGCTGCAGTTTTCATTGTATCTCTAATAATAATTGAATATTTACAATTGAAATATGATTGGATTGAAAGGGCCTTAAGTGGAAGGTCAAAAGTGATCATAGAAAATGGTCAATTAAATATAAATACTCTTCGCTCCGTCCGAATGTCAGTTGATCAGGTTGAAATGATGCTTAGACAGCAGGGGGTTTCTAACATTAAAGATGTCAAGACTGCTACACTAGAGCCTAACGGTCAAATTGGATACGAATTAATGAGGCATGCCAAACCAATAACCATTGGTGAATTAGAACGTATATTAGGTTTGGAATCAAAAGGAAATATGGACAGTGGCGATCTTTTTCAAGAAGTAATCAATAATGATCATGTAAGCTCAATAGACCCTACATTACAATAATCTCACAATCAAGGACCCAATAGGCGATTCATTAACATTTCATATCAAGCGGCTGAAAGACTTTATACCATACACACATAAAACTAACCAACAGGAGCAGAAAAAATGTTTTCAAAATATTCTCCAAAGGTGATGAAGAAACTAAACTTGACTCCTTCAAGGATAATTCTCTTGGGGTTTGCTATTTTAATTTTTATAGGAGCAATAATACTTGCAATGCCGATTTCATCATCTACAGGAATCAGTGTAGGATGGCTGAATGCCTTTTTTACTTCAACTTCAGCAATTTGCGTAACTGGATTAGTTGTTCTTAATACGGGCACGGACTTCTCCCACTTTGGTCAGATCGTAATCCTAGTCCTGATTCAAATAGGTGGATTGGGGTTTATGACCTTTGGTGTACTAATAGCAGTGGTGATGGGAAAGAAGATTGGATTAAAAGACAGACTGCTTATCCAACAATCCACGAATTCAGTAAGTACAGAAGGGGTTGTACGGTTATCGCTTAACATCTTCTATATTGCATTCATTGTTGAGAGTTTTGGCGCCTTATTATTAACTATTCGTTGGTCAAATGAAATGGGCGTTATAAGGGCGCTCTACTACGGTTTTTTTCATTCTATTTCAGCATTTAATAATGCTGGATTTGCGCTTTGGTCGGATAGTTTGAATCGTCATGTTGGAGACCCTCTAATAAATATAGTTATCTCTTTTCTATTTATTATTGGAGGCATTGGATTTACTGTGATTCTGGATCTATACCGAAAGAGACACTGGAGAGACCTATCCTTTCATACAAAAGTAGTTTTAATTACTTCCGGACTACTTAGTTTGGTTGGCTTTCTAGTAATATTCCTGATTGAACTTTTTAATACCAAAACGTTTGGCACACTTTCTTGGAGCGACAGGATATGGGCTGGATACTTTCAAAGTGTAGTTACACGAACGGCAGGTTTCAATACCATTAACATTTCTAATATGTTGCCAACTTCCCAGTTTTTTATGATTTTTCTAATGTTTATAGGGGCATCCTCAGGTTCGACTGGTGGAGGCATCAAGACTAGTACCTTTGCTGTACTAGCATTAAGTATTTTGGCATCAGTCAAAGGCTCGGAAGATGTTCAGCTTTTGAAAAAACGTATCTCTCAGCAAGTGATTTTTAGAGCACTAGCAGTAATGGCTATTTCTATGGGAGTAGTAATTGCAGCTACATTTCTCTTAACGATTACTGAATACCATAATAATAGTGATTTTTTATCACTGCTGTTTGAAGCAACATCTGCGTTTGGCACAGTAGGTCTGTCTTTGGGGTTAACCTCAGAGCTTTCACCTGCTGGGAAATTAATCATTGTTATTACAATGTTTATTGGCAGACTTGGGCCGTTAACCTTGGCTTTTGCACTGGCGCAAAGAACCATCAAACAAAAGTATCGTTATCCGGAAGAAAAATTGCTGATTGGCTAGGTTAAGCGGGAAACCCTGACAACCGTCATTATATGGTCGTCAGGGTTTTGTGTTTTAGTATTAGATTAATCGGCTACATGAAAAATATGTGGAAGTTCATTTTGTAATTTCATCAGGCTTCTTCCCCCGCGTTAATCCCAATCGTGTCACTAAAGGTTTAATCGACAACCCTTGGACTAGTAGGGAGAACAGAACTACACTGAAGGTTAGCACCAAGATATTTTCCCTTCCTTCGAAGGATATGGGCAAACTAAGTGCAAGTGCAATGGAAAGACTACCCTTTAGCCCCCCCCAATTTAATACAGCCTTCCATGAAGCTGGGAAGTTCTTCAGAAATTGAAGACTTGCATAAAGAGCAATTGTTCTGCCAAGGAGTACAATTAAGATCGAACACACAATTAGTCCCCATTTATCCGAGAAATTTATGTTTTTAATTTCAAGTCCAATCATTAAAAAAATCAAAGAGTTCGCTAATAGCGTTATTACATCCCAGAACGAATTAATATTCATCTTTGTTGTTTCTGACATCCCTATCCTCGCGCCGTAGTTACCAAATATTAAACCACCTACCACAACGGCTATAACCCCGGATACTTGAAAATGCTCGGCAATAAAATAACTACCAAAGAAAAGTAGCATGGAAAAGCCGATTTCCAGCGGATAGTCATCGTAGAATCGTATGAGCTGGGAAAAAAGATAGCCCATGATGGCTCCAATAATAATCCCTCCGAGTCCAAACTGTAAAAATAGCAGAAGACCACTGCCAATCCCTGACCAGCCCATCTCCATATAAGACAGTAAGTATACCGATGAAATTTGAAACAGCACGACAGCAATCCCGTCATTAAAGAGCGATTCACCTTCGATAATCGTGACAATATTCTTCGGAACACCCAAAGATTTGAAGATAGAAATTACACTGATGGGGTCCGTGGCGCTCATAAGAGCTGCAAAGGTGAAGGCAACAACTAAGGGCAACCCCAGAATCCAATAACCAGCAAGGGCGATGATGAGAAAGGAAAGCAAGGTTCCACCAAAGGCTAATGCCAGCACTGGTTTTCTTTGCTCGCGAAGGTGAGAGTACGGGAGTTTCAGTGCGGCATCCCCTAATAGTATGGGTAGAAATAAGGAAATAATAATCGCTTGAAAGATATGAGATTGCGTAATAAATACTTCAGCATCCTCTAAAATAGGTACATGAATGACTCCAAGTAGAAGTCCTACCAGAACCAGCGCGATGGAATAGGGCTGATTTATTTTTTTGGTAACCGCAATAACTCCCATCGAAATAGCAAGCAAAATCAAAATTTGAATAAAGACTTCGTTGAAATGATGCATGAGACACCTCATAGAATAGGATTTGGACTGTATTTAGGATTTTTTTACATTGTACCTTAAATCTTATGTAACACCAAGGAGAGTATCAAGAATTTTCTATCAACTTTAGTTTGGTAGATTGGAGAGCGGGGGAGGGAGTCAATTGAGGCGAACCATGAAATATTTTAGTAGTAGGGTAACTTCTCGCCCGAGTCCGTCAGTTAAGCTGGTCAGTAGTGGATGCATTATCTCCGAATCGCTTAATAAATACACAGAGTTCTTTTGAGACAGGGTGATATTTTCGACAGGCCAAACAAGATATTGATGATTAGTTTATTTATGTTTATAAAGGGGGGATAGTAGGTGAAATGACAGCAACAGAAGCTATGGAGGTGATTGATATAAACAAGGCTACATTCTGTCGTAGAGTTACTATCGATAATATTTCCTCAAGAGAACAAGGATCGGTATATTGTAGGGTAGGGATTCCGAACAACTCAGATCGAAAAGCTGTCCCAATTCTTCAAGTCCTCAGAATATATCACATGTATGGACAAGCAGATGCTCTAAGATATTTACAGAATCATCAGAGACAAGCAGCAGTAGCAGGATTGGATGACACGCCCACGCCCCGCGCGGGTTTTCTGTTTTAAGGGACCAAGTTCTTGTCCTTTTCTTTGGACAAGAACTTGGTCCCATTGCCGAGAATGGGCAAGAACATGCCCACTTCAAGAACAATGCCCGATAAGTAAGAGCCGTACTCATGAACCTTCTGGCCTACGGTAATCACTTTTTTACCTTGAGCCGCAACGCCAATAATGGGCCAGTACATCGTATTAATATAATCCGCATCCTCTGTCCGTGAATAGCGATTCAAGTACAGCCCCGGAATGCGTGCTTCATGAGTCCCGTCCTGTGAAGTATTGGCGTCGATTAAGCTTGCGATGCGGTGGGTCTCCTGTTCAAACGACGATTTAACTTCACCTATTGCATGAGTATCTAGTACCTTCATCGTTATTACAGCAGCTCCTGTATACTCGAATGTGTGGTTAGACCCATATTAGCATAATCTGGAGGGAAGAAGGAGCGTAACTCTAGATTTAATGAACGCACCGAAAGAAGCCTATCATCCTTATTTTCATTTGAATTATCAATTTATGTTATTATTATAACAACGGGTGATAAGCTTTAATTATGAATTTCGACTTATATTTTAGATATACAGGAAAGGATAATGATCATGTCTAATGGAAAAAATAATAAATTATCAGAATAATCCTGAATATGATAGGATCAAAGAATTTAGCGTGGTGGGCATTGTAGCTTCACCAGAAAAGTTGGAAGGACTGGAGCAATTTCTGGATCATCTGGATATCGTCCATGGACTTACCTATTTCATTGCCCACCATGATTCTATCCAATCGGATTTATTTCCACTAGAACGGCTCTCAAAGCATACCCATATGATGATTTTTCATGCAGTAGATCAGATGGAAATTCATACGGATTGTATTTATTTGTTGCCACCCCATCATGATATTAGCTTTCAATCTAGAACAATAAGTTTAACGGATTATTCTACTAACAAAGGTAACGATTTATCTGCTGATCGGTTTATGTATTCACTTACTGACAGTTTTGGCAGCAATTCTATCGCTATCCTTTTTACTGGTGAGGGCAGAGACGGTACACTTGGTATTGAAAGGATTTCAAAGGCAAATGGTCTAATCATTGTTGAGGAAACGGATACGACCAATCCTGTTCGCTTAACCGGAACAGATATCGAAATTGATCAGACCGATTATTTGCTTGCTCCGGAGGAAATGCCAGGACATATTGTTGAATACATTGATTTCTATATGAATCAGACTAAACAATCGATTGACGAACAATTAAGTACATTATTTTCGATCCTGAAGCAGTCTGCGGGTGTGGATTTCTCTGTTTATAAGCAGGCTAGTATTATGCGTCGTATTCAAAGACGGATGGGGATTCAACAATTTCAATATCTCAAGGAATACAATCAATATTTATATAATCATTCCAATGAGGTCACTGCTTTGCAAAAGGATTTATTAATTGGAGTGACGCAATTTTTTCGTGATCCGGTCGCATTCGCGATTCTTGCAGACAAGGTTCTACCTATCATCTTTGAGCAACGAGGGGTAGAGAAGCAAATCAGGGTCTGGGTCGCTGGCTGTTCTACTGGAGAAGAAGTCTACACCTTGGCCATTATAATTAGAAAATATATGGAGGAAATTGAAGAAACCTTTGACGTGACCATCTTTGCCACCGATTTGGATAAGGAGTCTATTCAATTTGCTAGCAAAGGGGTATATTCTGACATCATTGCCAAGAACGTGCCGGAGGAGCATTTGGAAACTTACTTCACCCGTCAAGGAAATGAGTATAAAGTAAATAAGGAAATTAGACAGATGGTCATTTTCGCTCAGCACAATTTAGTGAGTGATCCTCCGTTTACCCAGCTCGATTTAATCTTATGTCGTAATTTATTAATTTATTTACAACAAACTATTCAGAAAAAGGTAATCTCACTGTTTCACTTTTCATTAAAATCAGATGCTTATCTCTTTCTAGGTCCAAGCGAAACGTTAGGGAAACTAACCAATCTATTCTCACCTTTGGATAATCGCTGGAATATATATCACCACAAGGTAATCGGTTCTTCATCGGCAGCGGGTTCCTTTGGTATTACGGATCATGTGAATGAGAAAAAAATGAGTCACAGAAATAATGTGATTGTAAGATTAAAGGAAGCGGAACGAATTCTTAAATTGGAAACCGTCTATACCAAGCTGATCGAAGAATATGTGACTGCATGCATCATTATTGATAATAATAACGATATCATCCATATCAATGGGAATGCTAACCAATATTTAGTCTTCCCTAAAGGTAAACCAACCCTTAATTTGTTTAAGCTGGTTCCAGAATATTTGGGCGTTGTTATTGGGAGTTTGCTTCATAAAGCGAGAAAAGAACTTAAGGAAATTGTTTATAGGGATGTGGCCATAAAGGATAGTCATCAGGGACATTCTATTCATTTGAGAGCAAAGTCATTCTCTATCGACTCGGTAGATGACAAATTGATGATTATATTCTTTGAAGATGCAACTAAACAGAAAGAAGCTCCTGGCAAGGATAAAATAGATGAAGTCTTGATACAGAGTCATCAATTTTCGGAGAAACATATGAATGACCACATTCAGGAGCTGGATCAAGAATTGGTTCATGCAAGAGAATTACTACAGACGGCTAATGCGAAGTTAGAGGTGTACAACGAAGAATTAGAGACCTCTAACGAAGAGTTAGGAATGGTCAATGAAGAATTGATTGTTTCTAATGAGGAACTGCAAAGTACAAATGAAGAGTTGCAGTCAGGAAACGAAGAATTAATGGTCGTCAATCAAGAATATCAGACGAAGATTCAGGAATTGACCGATTCAAATAATGATATCTCCAATTTTTTTAACAATACCAATATTGCGACTATATTTCTGGATGCCAAGATGAATATACGTAAATTTACACCTGCAGTTAGGAAAGAAATCAATTTGGCAGACATGGACATAGGGCGTTCCATTGGCGAGATCCAACATAATTTACAGTATGACCAATTGATGTCAGATGCAATGAAAGTACTCTTTTCGGGTGAAGCTGTCAAAAAAGAAATTCGGAATTCAAATGATAAGTGGTTCAGCATCATTCTACTACCTTATTTAGCATACGATTCTCTCAATCAAGGAATTGTTGTTACGTTAATCGACATTACTGAATTTAAGAATGCAAGAATGTCTGAAGATTTCACGGAACAAAAGAATAAGCTGGAATTATTACATTCCTCGGAGATGCTCTCAGTTATAGGCCTCTTGGCAGCGGGCATTGAACAGGAGATTCATGATACGGACATCATAACTTCGAAGCTAGGGAAAATAGAAGCGATAACGGATGAATTACTAATCCTGGCTAGTCCGCAGAAGCAGCATTTTGAACAAAATGATGTAGTGCACATATTGCAGGAAGTCATCTCCATGTATGAACCACAGGCAACGGTCTTTAATGTAGAGATGATAACGAAATTTGCCGATCTTGTGCCTTTCGTCAACTGTGTTCCCAATCAACTCAAAATTGTATTTAGCAACATTATCAGGAATGGTATTGAGGCCATGCCAACTGGAGGAGATTTGTTAATTAAAGTGAAGGTCAACGATGATGAATCAGTAAACATTATTTTTAGCGATAATGGGATCGGTATTCCTGAGGACAAGCTAGTCAACCTGGGGGCTACCATATATTCGACAAAAGAAGATAGCATGGGGTTAGGTTTAATGGTCAGCTACAAAATAATTGCGAGTCACCAAGGTACGATATCCGTTACAAGTACGCAGGGTAAGGGGACAATCGTTAAGATTATCTTGAATCAATAAAAGTCACTCCTGCTGCTGATAAATGAAAGGAGAATCTCATACATGAATGAGCAACTGAAGCAAACCTATGAACGCTTGAATTTGTCTGAGAACATCACGCGTGAGGAATTGGACAAGCGGTTCGATCTGCTTCTGAAACGGATGCGCTCTGTTTCCGCTGAAGGAGATAAGCAATCCTATGAAGAAGAATTTCAAGCCTATAAATTCATTCTCGCTTCCTTGGATCAACAGGAAATCCAGGCGGCGGAGAACCTCAGGTTGAATAAATGGGGCCGATTTACCGGCATCGCACGCAAAGTAGAACACTTTTTCCGATTGTACAAAATGCATACGATACTAGCCTTCATTGTAGTGATCGTCCTCATCGTTGCTGGAAGAGGTATTTATTCGCATGTGCAGAATCAGAAATATTTAGCTTCTTTACCACCTATAGATGCGAAGGTTATGTTCGTAGGCAATTATATGTTACATGATTCTGAAGCCGAAAACACGGCATTGGAAGAGGCGTTTATTGCGCTATATCCAAAGTGGAAGCGGGTGGAAACGCAGATAGTCTATTTACCCGTTACGGAAAATGGTTCAATAGATATGAACTATCAACAAAAAGCTATTGTTCAGTTAGCCGCTGATCCGCCGGATATTCTGATTATGGATGAAGCTGCATTCCAATGGATTGGACAGCAGGCAGGCCTGCGTAATCTGGATGCTGTTGTTGCCGCCAGAGGAATTCCTAGTGAGGATGTACGGCTAAAGAAGGCTAAGAATCTAGAGAGTAATCTTCAAGAAGTTGTAGGATTAGATATTACAGATACGAAGTTCGCCTCCGGACTGCCACTTGATCCTTCGACCATGATTGCAAGCGTCCTAACGGTTGATGAGCAGAAAGCTAAGTCAATGATGGAGTTTATCGAACAAGTTATACAAGAGGCACATGCTCGATAGTTCGTTCATCTTTGTAAACTATTTCACAATCATAAATTACATAATGGTGTAAGCTATAATTTATGTATTGTTTTGCTAATAGTTTTATACAGAGAAAGGGTCATTGAGAATCTATGGAAAAGAGTATACTCAAAAAATCTATAACCTTTATTGAAGCTTTGGCAATCGTCGTGGGGATGATTATCGGATCGGGGATTTTTCTAAAGCCGGGAATTGTGTTAAGCAATGCCGGCACTCCAGTAATGGGCATTCTTGCTTGGGTTGTTGGTGGGGTGATCACATTGGCTTCGGCGTTATCCGTAGCGGAAATTGCAGCTGCCATCCCGAAATCTGGAGGGTTATACACCTATCTTGGGGAATTGTACGGAAGTGTCTTCGGGTTTCTGCTAGGTTGGGTACAGGCTGTGATCGCTTATCCAGCTTCGGTTGCGGCGCTAGCTATCGCGTTTGCTACGTATTCCAATTTCTTCATTCCCATGAATGGGCTGCAGCAGAAGCTGCTTGCTGTATTCATACTGGCTTTTATCCTGATCATGAATGTGATCGCCACTAAATTCGGTGGGATTATCCAGACGGTAGCAACCGTGGGCAAGCTCATCCCGGTGGTGGGTATTGTAGCCTTCGGCCTAATCTCGGATTTGGCACCGGGCTTTAGCGGCATTCAGGCATCGGTATCTGGAGCAGGTTTTGGTGTAGCGATCCTTGGTACGCTGTGGGCCTACGACGGCTGGATTGGGGTGACGAATATGGCGGGGGAAATGAAGGACCCGTCTAAGACGCTGCCCAAAGTAATCTCCATCGGTGTTATCTTCGTCATTGTTGTCTATGTATTATTTAATATAGCCATCTTTCAGGTGCTGCCGTACGAGGCGATCATAACCTCCAAAACTCCAGGTGCAGATGCGGCGGAAGCGTTGTTCGGCAGTGGAGGAGCAGCATTTATAACAGCGGGTATTATCGTGTCTGTGTTGGGTGCGCTTAACGGCTATTTAATGACAGCAGCTAGAGTGCCTCAGGCGATGGGGGAAAGAGGGCAGATTCCTTTTTCACGTACGTTGAAAAGTATCCATCCCAAGTTCCAGACTCCTGCTAATGCGCTAATATTTCAAGGCCTGCTGGCGGTTATCTATATTTTCTCGGGTACCTTTAATACGTTGACTGATTTATTGGTCTTTGTGTTATGGATTTTCTTCACAATGGGTGTGTTCGGTGTATTTATTTTACGCAAAAAAATACCTTCCCAAAAAGGAAGATATAAGGTTCCCTTCTACCCGATAACCCCAATCATAGGCGTTGTTGGCGGAGGATATATTATAGTCAGCACTATTATCAGTGATCCAATTCGTTCGCTAGTTGGCATCGGGATCACATTGATTGGGCTCCCGATTTATTATTATATGGAGCGCAAGAAACCAGCTTGATCCCAGGTCGAAATGATTCGCGCTTTAATTAGCGGGGTGATCATTTCGACTTTTTTTTTGCGATCTACTCGATCTTGGCGTCCTGTGCAGCATTAAGTCTTCCTGAACTCAGAAATCGCTGGGCAGAAAGGGATAGGCCGCTTAACTTCTCGCCAGTACCATTAACGCTCAGGTTGTTCTTCTGGTCTAGATCGATTGGGTGCTTTCTAATTTCTTTAGGAGATACGCCATATTTAGCTTTGAAAATTTTGTGAAAATAGGAATACGTGCCGAAACCGCAGGTGCTGGCGATATTCTCCAGACTTAAATCCGTATAGCGTATCCGCTCCAGGGCATTGGACAAGCGAATCTCCTGCGTAAAGTGAATGATGGTATAGCCCGTAATTTCCTTAAAAAGATGTACGGCCCTGGATACGCTAAGTCCGGCAAAGTTAGCTACATCTTCGACGGTTAATCGACTCAGCGCATTTTCGTTAATATAATATTGCATCCTCATTACTAGTTCATTAGAACGCTTGGGACTTTGGAGGGAAACTCCTTCAACCAACAACCGATCAATAGACAAACAGAGGGCGCAGAGCAGATGCTGGATCAAATCAGAGTTCGCCTGTTCAATCCGGTGCTGCTCGATGCATAATTGCTGCCACAACGCGAGCAATCCAGTATCCAAATGAATCCGCTGCTGCGTAGATCGGCGTTCTGCGTTCCACCATTCTTCGACCCAAGCTCCTTCGCACAGCAGATAATAATCTCCGCTTTCGATCTTTCCTTCTTGTTCCTCAACCACTAAATGATACGGATCCCCTGGACGATAGATTAACAAATCCCCAGTCTCAATAAGACTCATCTTCCCGTTTACCAACGCCCTGCAACTGCCCATTACTTGCAGACGAAAGAGGAAAAATGGCGGTGGCGTATAGGAGGTCTTGAAAGGCAAAGTATGAAAAGCATAAGCGCAGGCATGCAGCCGCAAATCCACAGTAATCACCGTCCAGCCAAATAATAGAGATTTCCAATCAGATAAAAGATTCATTAATTATAAGTAATTAACTATACTATAACCAAATGCAAGATAATATTGCAAGCACATTATCTTGGTACAACAGGAGGGAATCACTATGAAGATATTACTCGTCGACGACAAACCTCATGTCCGGGATACCCTAAAACAAGTATTGGAGCAGCAACCTTTTAATTATGAAGCCATTCTGGAAGCAAGTTGTGATCAAGCAGCTATTCAACTGATTGAGACACAGCAGCCAGATATTATTGTTACAGATGCCAGTTTGCTTCTATTATTCAAAGGGGCAATGCTTGACCGTCTTGAAGACCAATTTCTGCCCAGCAAGATTATTGTGACCAGCAGTCATGAATTTGTTCTACATGCTTTCGGCAAGGGTGGAATCGATACTTTGCGTAAGCCTATTGATATGGATGAATTAAAGAGCGCTTTGCTGAATACTTCTTTTGGTAGCCATCAAGAAAATGTGTATGGCGATCTCCAAGAAATTCAATAATTTCTGGATAAAACTTCTTAACCGTACTTGTCTAACCACAAGATTCGGGTAAGGAGTTTTTTTTTGTTCACAAAGCGTACAAGTTATAGCGGGCGAAATCATGCGGTTGAATACATTTAACGTCTAATTATGTCTGGAAGTATTGTGTATTGAGTTACTGAAAGGCTCGGAAAGCATGATGAAAATCAACCTGAAAACGCTTTATGGTAGGTATGAGTTATAACTTCTGACACATGCGATGACAAAATGACAGGATATTGTATTTAGCATTGAATTATAAATAGAATGAAACTAATATAATTAGATATAAGTAGAATATTAATTATGGTATTTTAGCTTGTATTCATTATATGTAGATATAAATAAGCTTCAGATGATAAGAGAAGGAGGGTTGTGCAATGCCCAAAGGTATCCCTAACTTGTTCATTGAGCCAGCTTGTGAACACAATGGTCAGGTGACAAAAAGCTGTACCACTCCCCATCCGGGCGAACTTACAAAGGGTTGTGCCTTTCAAGGCTCTCAAGCCGTTTTATTGCCTATCTCTGATGCTGCGCATTTGGTGCATGGAACGCCTGGCTGTCTCCAGAATAGCTGGGCTATGCTGGAAGCAGGATTGCCTGGAGGTCCCTTGTCTACATTTGGCTTTTCTATGGGGCTAACCGAAATGGATATCATTCTTGGCGGTCAGAAAAAATTGCTGGAGGCAATCAGTTATATTGTTGAGCATTTTCACCCTCCTTGTGTATTTGTATACGCTACTTGCATCACCTTCTTGACTGCTGAAGATTTGGACAGCGTCTGCGATGCGGCCGAGCAACAGTGGAATATCCCCATTATCCCGCTTCACAATTCAGGGTTCAGTGGAAGTGGGAATATGGGTAATCGGCAGGCAGGCGAAGCCCTGTTCGAAAAGGTGATCGGCACCTCAGATTCAGACCCTAAGAAGCTAACTCCATTTGATATTAACCTTATTGGCGACTACCATTTTTCAAACGAAGGACAAGAAATTGAAGCCATGTTAGCCAAAATAGGCATCCGTGTCATTTCGCGAATCGCCGGTGCATGCTCTTTCAATGACTTGCGTTCGGCCCATCAGGCCAAGGTAAACATGTTAGTGTGCAGCAGATCGATGGTTACCTTGGCCCGGAAAATGCGTGATTCCTTTGGCATCCCTTATTTCGAAGGCTCCTTTTGTGGTTCCAGGGAAATCCGCTTCTCTCTGCGGCAGCTTTCATTTCATTTTCAAAGTGCCCAGCTGGACAAACAGCTTCACCGCTATATGCGCAGGGAAGAAGAGCGTCTGCACAAGGATATATTGCGATCCTATAAGTCGCTCAAAGGGAAAAAAGTTGTGCTTTTTACGGATGGTATAGAAAGCTGGATCTATCTCTCGGTGCTCTACGAGCTAGGTATGAAGATCGTCGCGATTGGTACGAATCAAAATGCGCAGGAGGATTTGTCGCGGATTAAAGAAAGAATGAAAGAAGATGCGATACTCATCCAGCGAAGTGATGAGACTAAGATTCTTGAGCTTTATCGGGAACGAAAAGCGGAATTGATGATTGTAAGTGGACGCAATGCATATGTGCCACTTAAAGAGAGAATCCCTTTTATAAATATAGACGAGGAACAGCATGGAGGTTATGCCGGATATAACGGGGTTAGGCGATTTGCTCAGGATCTAATAGATACGCTGGAACAGCCGATCTGGAAAATGATTTACCGACGCTCACCATGGGAGGTGAACAGCTATGGACAGGACTAATCAGTTATCCTCCAAGCCCCTGTCCATTAATCCCTTTCAAACCAGCCAATCGATCGGGGGTGTACTGGCCTTGCAGGGCATCTATCGTTCCATCCCGATTCTGCACGGAGCGCAAGGCTGCGCAGAATCGGTGAAAACGGTGCTTTCCCGTCATTTTCGCGAGCCTATTTCGATTCAGAATATTGCCATCCACGATCACAATTTGATTTTTGGCGGAGGTGAAGGCATTCGGAAGGTCATCCGTCTGGTTATGGATAAGCACAGTCCCGATGTCATAGCCTTGATCGGCACATCACTTACGGAGGTTGTAGGAGAGGATTTGCTGGGAGCTGCTGAGACCTATGTCAAACAAAACAAAGAATGGTTTAGAGATAAGCTGCTGTTTGGGCTATACCTCCCTGATTATGAAGGCTCCATGGAGTCGGGGTATGCCCGGACTGTGTATTCCGTAATTAAAAAAGTCATTCAGAGTAGCGGGAGGTTGACACGAAAGAAAAAGCGCAACCGGATTAACCTGTTGCCAGGAGTGCATCTAACACCTGGAGATGTTATGGAACTTAAAGAGATTATCTCTTCCTTTGGAATTGAGGTCATCGTGTTGCCGGATCTATCCTCTTCGCTCACCGGGCACCTGATGACAGGATATACACCTCTCTCCAGAGGAGGCGTTCCCCTTGATTATTTAAAAGAGATGTTAACATCCGCGCATACTCTAGCCCTTGGCAGTTCCATGGAGTCATGTGCCAAACTGTTGTATGAAGAGCTGCAAATCCCTTATCAAGTCTTCAACGGAGTGACCGGGCTGCGGGAAACGGATGAATTCTTTCTGTTTCTCCGAAACTTCAGTCAAAATGAAGGTCAAAATAAATATCGGTGGCAGCGGGAGTTTCTGTTGGATGGGATGCTGGATACCCGTTCTGTATTTAGGGGGAAACGCGTCGTAGCGGCGCTTGAGCCGGATCATCTGGTTTCGCTGTACCAGTGTCTTTCGGAGATAGGAATGAAATCTTTTAGCTCGGTAATCTCTACGGCTTCCCCAGCATTGGCTTTGATTCCGGGATCTGTGCAGATCGGTGACTTAGACGACCTAGAGCGGATGGCTTCTGGTGGGGCTGACCTATGGGTGAGCAATTCCTATGGAGAGCAGATCGCACATAAGAACAATATACCCTACATTCCTTTGGGTTTTCCTGTCTTTAATCGGTTCGGATCACCGGCCAACATCACTGTAGGATACCGTGGAACAGCCGATCTACTCAATGATTTCGCTAATATTTTAAATAGTAAGGAGAGGATCTAGTGATGAAAGTGGCTTTTGCGTCAAATGAGGGTAGATTACTTGACTGTCACTTCGGACAATGTAAGTCATTCGCGATCTTTGATTTCGGTAAAAAGGGATATCACTGGCTAGAGAACAGATCGGTATCTAATCTGCAGGAGGAGACAGAGGAGTGTGACAAATTTCAACTAAGGGTCGATTTAATTAAGGATTGTACGGTATTGTTTGTGACTAAAATCGGCGGCGATGCCACGAAAAGGACTTTGAAAGCCGGGATCATTATTCTCCAATCTGAACAAGGAAGCGAGATTATCCCGCAGCTTGACCAGCTTCAGCAAATGCTGAAAGAGCGTCCACCTTTGTGGTTGGTTAACGCATTGAAGCGTCATGAGGAGAAATCAAGGAGGTGAGGATATGTCTAGTGCTGCTGATACAGAAGCGTTATTGCAGGCCTATGGTGTCGCCTATGATCCCCATTTATTGACTAAACAGAGGGTGGCTTTTGCACTGCTGCTAAGAAAGTATTTACAGAAAAATAATTGCCTGGATGAGCAAATACTTGAGAGGTTTGATGTGGAGCCTGATCTTTCCAATCCGACACATTCTCTAATCAAGGTCTGTCTGGAAAGCGCATGGAATGATATGGAGTTTGCGGAAAAATGGAATCAATATAAATCATCAAGGTAGAGGGCAATAGGAACTTGGAGCAACGCTCCGCGAACGGACCGTTGCTCCAATCGCTGTGCTCTCCAGATGTACTGAATTATTTTCAGGGGTGTACATCCGCAGAGCAAGGCGACCGCTACCGCTTTTCCACAATCAGTCCGTCCTCTCCGCTATTCTCAGCGGGAACCTTTCTATAATGGAAGAGTGACCAACCCTTTCAAAGGAGAGGTTTCTTTTGTACATTCAATGTACCATGGACCCATTTTGACTGCCAATGGATTTAGAAGAAGATATCCCGAGTCATCATCTCGTTCGTGTCGTCAATACCGCCGTCAACCGGCTAGACGATGCTATTTTTGCCGCATCGATCCGGGCGTCAGCACTCTCCCCAGTATCTGTTTTACCTTCTCCCTGCTAAAGCAGGCCACTACGGAGAAAAAACGAGCCAGTCTCCGGGTGAACGGCTGCTTTTGTTCAACTATCGGGCAGAAATGGTTAATGATGTTCTTAAAGCCTACATATTTCTCATGGCTGATTTTTGGCTTTCAGAGCCGTCTATCTCTTTTTATACATCTTACATCTGTTCCGTTGTCGGGAAGTTGTTCGACAAATGGGTAACACCTACGCCGCGAGTATCGAGAACCAAACTAAGCTCCAACAGAACTCAGAAGCACGCGGCGAAGGTGGAATTTATAAAGCGGTGAAGGCGATGCTTAGGAAGCGGTCTCCGGCTCGCTTCGCCAGACGATCTCGCCCTTCTTGTTTACGAGCACCGTTTCGTACCGCCCCTGTCCATGATCGATTCTTGCCCGGGCCACGCCTGCATGAAACGGCTCGACCGACGAGAATTGCGGCATGGCCACGATCTCGCCCTTTATGTTCATGAGGCCGAGGCGCCAGTCCGTCTGATCCCCGTCTCTGTAAGCGAAGATTCCTTCCGAGACGTCACTCTTATCCCTCGTGATGGGAAGCGCAAGTGTCTTGCCGATCTTGTCGACCAAATCGGTTCGGTACGAGCCCTCCCCCGTCCGCACCATGACGTTCGCTAACCCTTCGTGGAAGTCATGCGCGAAGCCGTTCTCGTACTTCTGCTCGATGACCCACTTGCCAGTTCGGTCGATATACCCGGTCTTCTTGCCGACTACCGCAGTCGCGAGCCCTTCGGAGAACATGCCTACGGTGTCGAACTTGGGGGGGATGACGAATTTCCCTTGCGTATCGATAAAGCCGGTCTTCTCGACGGACTTCCCGTCTACCTTCGTAAGCACGCTTACTGCGGCCAAGCCTTCTGAGAACGTACCCGTGTGCGTGCTGTTCGCGATAGTGCCGACCGCGATGCGTCCGTCGTGGTCGATGTAGTAGGTTTTGCCGTCTTTGACGACCTTCGCAAGACCATCCGAGAAATCGAATCCTGCATCGTAGCCGGCAGGAATGACGACTTTGCCGGCGCGGTTCAAATAGCCGTATTTGACTTGGAGGCCCTCGTTTTGATTCTTTATCAAGTCCTTGAACGGAGCGAGTCCTTCCGAGAAGCCGGATAGTCGGTAATGGGAAGCTTGAATGGTCAGCTTGCCCTTTCGATCGATATAGCCGACGGTCACGCCTTGTTGATAGACGGCGCTCAGCCCCCCATAGCCAAAGTCGGAAGCGCCGTCATAAGACGTTGTCAGCATCGTCTTGCCTGTCTTGTTGACGAAATGAATACCCTTGGTCCCCGCTGTTTGAACGGCATACCAATATTGACTGTCGTAATCGATGATGTCCGCGCTTGCACGCAATTCGATGATCGGCTTGCCTGCAATCTTTTCCGTGCCGATATCAGTCAGCACTCCGGTGAAATCGAGGTCGATGAACAAGGTTCCGTTAATAATCACCGGAGCCGTTCTTAGCTCCTCCGTTACAGAAGTGTTGTAGATTGCCTTTTTCTCACCAATTTTTAGGTCCACACTACCGATAGCTCCGCCAATCAGCCGGTAAGCGCCGTTGCCTAAAGAATCGACCTTGTATCCGAACGGTTCCATGGACGCGCGAAGCGGCACCAGGATCGTTCCGTTCCGGTCGATCGGGCCTTCGGGCACGACCAATGGCTTGCCCTTGAAGTAGATCTCCCAATTTTGCGCGTGAGCGTACGAGTTCGGTCCCAACAGCCAAAGCGACAAGGCCACCAGCGCCGTAAAGATAAGCATCATCTTGCGAAGCGACGGAATAACGTGAATGGACGACAACGGAATCATAGTTTCCCCTCCTCATATTCTGAATGTTTTGACTCACATTAATTGGAAAAGTTTCATTTTAACGTGAAATCCTTAAGAAGTAATAAGACGATAAACGACAGAGCAATACAAATGACAGTCTACACCTTTATTTTCTTGTCCAGATATGTATGCTTTCTACTGTAAAATAGTTTTTCATTTTGGAGTTGCATTGTTCTCGATATCTATATGTTCGGTGAAACAAGGTGCGTAATGATAAAATAAGAGCAATCTTCTTTTGTTTGTCATTACGTTAACGGTGAACGTTAGCTCAACAACCAGATCTATAGCGTAAAGACAGAAGGTTGCCGGTAGATCGGTAGCCCTTTAAGCGAACGGGCAGGATAGTTGAATGATTTCGCGAATAACTTAAGTCATGACGAATTTACGAAGTTCGCAAAAAAGACGTTAGCCGAAAGAAGTTCTTAGTTTAGGAGGAGTCTATATGATATTAGAAAAAGTTATAAATAGAATTGTAATACAAAGTGAATATAAGGATTTTGTTGATAAGTATATAGATAATATACTTACCGAATTTAAAGGTAAGATTCATAGCATTTATATGTGTGGCTCGATTCCAAAAGGAACTGCTAAACCTTTTAATTCAGATGCAGACTTTACTATTGTATGTGTAAGTCCCAAAGATATTGATTACGAAAGATTGTCAAATATTAAAGACAGGCTTTTGGAAGAATATCCAGTAATAACTAAGATTGATACGATAATTTGCTCGATTGACGATGTATTAAGTAAACCAAATGAGTGGGGTTTTTGGGTAAAGATAATTTGTGTTTGCATATATGGTCATGACGTTGGTGAAAAAGTACCACCGATAATTATTTCTCCAGAGTTCATTTTAGACTTAAATACAGAGACCAAGGAGGAAGTGGATCGTATACATAGTTTACTTTCTAATGCTAGTGATAACACAATGGAAACTAGATATATCAAAGGTTACTCTAAGAGATTAATTCGTGCATTATACTCTTTGGTTTTAGAAGATACAGGTGTATGGCAAGATGACATTATTAAGATGAAGAATGCCATATTAAACTATTGTGAGATTGACTCCGCTTTAGTTGATTATCTGTATGCTTGTTACTTGGATAGTAATGTACTTGTTGAAGAGTTTCTGGGAATTGCAGATGAAGTATATAGCTATTTTGAGAACGCCTTAAATGCAATGGCTGCTTCCAGAACTTCCCTCGGCTAACACCATATTGATGCTCCGGGTCACTCTGAGAAGCGAGTGACCACATCCAGCCCCCTAAGCCCGTCGGGACGTCACTGCATTAGGTGTTCGGCAAGCCTCACAACTATAAGCAGCGACTCTAATTAAAACATAAGACTATTGAGCTCACGGGAAACGATAGCTCAACAACCAGATCTATAGCGTAAAGACAGAAGGCTGCCAGTAGATCGGTAGTCTTTTAAGCTATTGGGCAGTTTAACTCAATAATGCTTGTTGACAGGGAACATTTGGGGATTATATACTCAATTCAAATAATTTACGGCTAAATGCATTGATTGGAAGTATTAAAGGTTATCTATTGCTCAGAGAACTTTCGGTAGGTGCGAGACAGCCGATAGTCCCTCCAACTCACCCATGAGCGGTAGGTTGAAAGGTCTTAACGGTTAACCTCCGTAACTAGGTTCTAAGATGATTCGTTATCGACTAAATAGCGAATCAAGAAGAGTGGTACCGCGATGGAAAAACCTATTGCCTCTTTGTAGACAATAGGTTTTTTGTTGCTTTAGTAACAATAAATACTTCAGTTGGTAGGTGGGAATTGTGAAACTAAGTCAATTTATTTGGTTAGGTGATGTAGATAAGCACTTAGATGCCCCCTTTGTAACAAATTATAAAGACATCACTATTGGCTTATACGGAGGAAATACTTCTTCTGGTGCCAACAAAAATGAGGACGGGGCTCTTATTTGGCGTAGTGAGGATAATAGCTGTGAATTTTTAGTGATTTTAGATGCCCATAATACCGCACAAAGTGCCGAATTAGTAATACGTAGCTTGCAAAGACATTGTCGGAGAAACTTCTTGTCTAATCTGCGTTAGAAAAGGACCATATTTATGGTGGCTTAATATAGGCGACTGTGTCCTTTACCTCCTTCATGAAGAACTGCAAAAAATGGGTCAGTTTGCCATGAACCAAAGGAACTTTTACGAATGGCTTGGAAATCAGAGTGCATTTAATTATGGAATACCTTGTTATACCACTGGATTACGTGAACTTCGTCCTGGGAAAAACATGATTCTTATGACGACTGATGGTCTTTTAGAGTTCGGAGAATGTCATTACAACAATCCGAGAAATATATATGATTGCTTAAAATCTCAATTTGAATTTTCTTTAGACACATGTGTTCAAGAATTGCTAACAGCCGTCCACGTTGGTAAAGGTCGAGATAGTGCGACGATTATTTCTTGGACCATTGAAAATAATTCACCAGCTTGTTACCCTTCTGATTCTAACGGTAAACGATAGCGTAAAGAGCAGACTGCTAATGCAATCTGTTTTTTATATTGAAGTAACGGGCAGGATAGTTTGGAGAAACATAGAATATCTTCAAAGATGTCTAGAAAAGTGGAGGAACATTATGGGGACGGATATTCACTATTTTGTGGAACAAAAAATGTATCGACATCGATACAACGACCCAGATAGGTCAGGGAAATGGATATCGATTGATAAATGGACAAAGAGTAGCTGGGCGATTCTTTATCCTGAACGTGACGAATCTCCGACGTGGATTGTTGAGTCCAACGATATGGTTTTCAAGGATCGGAATTACGACCTCTTTGCAATCTTAGCCAATATACGAAATCCTGAGAACATGCCTTATATCAGTGAACCACGTGGATTACCGGAAGATGTTAGTGAAGAAATACGACTTCAAATAGAGTACGGTGAATTTCATAGTACTACGTGGTTTACTGCCAAAGAACTGCTTGAATTTAATTGGGATCAAGTATTTGAGTATGAAGACGAAACCATGGACGGCGAAGTATTTATTGACTCAGTAAATTATATGGAATGCGGAAGCAAACTTTTGGATGTCGTCAGAAACTTAGTTGGAAGAAAGGAGAAATCTGATTTTAGAATTATAATCACATTTGACTGTTGAAGAAATCATTCAACTATCGGGGAACGTTAGTTCAACGACAACAGCGGCAGACCAAGACTGTATTTATCAAGTCTTGATCTGCCGCTGTTTTTTTAATGGATCAGTCTAAAACTTATTAATCTTTAAGCAAAAGGGACCTCGGCCAGCAGTATACATTGAGTTGGGCAGCCATCTATGGCTTCCTGGAGTTCCTCTTGTAAGTCCTCCGAGATGAGAGTGATCCCCTGATTCTTATCCCCCGCATAAATCACCTCAGCGATCCCGTCATAATCCAGATCGAAAATATCCGGGGCGGCGGAATTACAGGAACCACATGCAATACAAGCTTCCTTGTTAACACTGACATAAGTGCTCATAACTTATTCTCTCCTTTTATTCATATCGTCTCACGTCATTTTACCTCTCACCTTATGTTCTAATCAATGGAAAACGGATGGTTTAACAATAGATTCAAATAATATGTTATATAATATCACACCAGTCTTGTGTAACCGTTAACAACCCGGTATTGGTTGCGCTATCATAAGATTCGCGAAAGATAAAGTTCGGATATTGATGCTTAATAATGCAATGAAATTAAAAATATAACGGTTACAATGCTCGTTTTACGAATGAAAAGCTGCTGCGGATTTTGAACGTCTGCCTTATCCGTTGACAGTTTTTTCAGTTTTGCTATGATCTAAACAACTTAAACGTGCTTTTGAAGAGCGGTCGTATAAGGGGCTGGAAATAAGTTGTGAAGTTCATCGCCATCATGCTGAGTTCTGAAATCTTGTAAATTAAAAAGGAGTGTACAGAGATGACAAGAAAGATTGCAATTTACGGTAAGGGCGGAATCGGAAAATCGACTACACAGCAAAACACCGCCGCAGCACTGGCCTATTTTCATGATAAGAAGATCTTTATTCATGGTTGTGACCCAAAGGCAGACTCTACCCGGATGATCCTTGGTGGGATGAATCAAAAGACATTAATGGATATGCTCCGTGATGAAGGTTCAGAGAACATTACCACAGAGAAGGTTGTGAAATCCGGATATTTAGGTATTCAATGCGTAGAATCGGGCGGTCCTGAACCGGGAGTAGGATGTGCGGGCCGCGGTGTAATTACAGCCATTGATTTAATGGAAAATAATGGTGCCTATACAGAAGATTTAGATTTTGTGTTCTTTGATGTACTGGGTGACGTTGTATGCGGCGGGTTCGCAATGCCAATCCGCGATGGCAAAGCCCAAGAGGTTTACATTGTTGCTTCAGGTGAGATGATGGCCATTTATGCGGCAAATAATATTTGTAAAGGCCTTGTGAAATATGCCAAACAAAGCGGTGTTCGTCTGGGTGGTGTCATCTGCAACAGCCGTAATGTGGATAGGGAAAGAGAGTTTCTGGAAGAATTCACGGCAGCGATCGGCACGCAGATGATTCATTTTGTACCCCGCGATAACATTGTGCAGAAAGCTGAATTTAACAAAAAGACAGTTGTTGAATATGACGCTGAGTGCAATCAGGCCCATGAATATGGAGAGCTGGGACGCAAAATACTTGAAAATGAAAATTTTGTGATTCCTAAACCTCTATCCATGGATGAATTAGAAGCAATGGTCGTTAAATACGGGATTGGTGATTAGAATTTCTTCTAAAAAATCATATGCTTTCGAAGTAAGTTTAGACCCGTCAGGGCATTAAAATTTAGGAGGAATGATTCATGCCACATCACACATTTAAATGCAGCGAGTGTATTCCTGAACGGACACAGCATGCAGTTATGAAAGGTCCTGGAGAGGATTTGACATCGGCCCTTCCCGAAGGTTATCTGAACACTATTCCAGGGACCATCTCGGAACGTGGCTGTGTGTACTGCGGAGCCAAACATGTTATCGGGACACCGATGAAGGATGTGATCCATTTAAGTCATGGACCAGTTGGATGCACCTATGATACCTGGCAAACCAAACGTTATATTAGCGACAATGACAACTTCCAGATCAAGAATACCTTTGCGACGGATGTAAAGGAGAAGAATATCGTATTTGGAGCCGAAAAACTGCTGAAGCAGAACATTATCGAAGCGTTTAAGGCTTTTCCCCAGATCAAACGAATGACCATCTACTCCACCTGTGCTACAGCACTGATTGGGGACGATATAAGTGCAGTTGCGGGGGAGGTCATGGAAGAAATGCCTGATGTAGATATCTTCGTCTGCAATGCTCCTGGATTCGCGGGTCCGAGCCAGTCAGGCGGACATCATATCATTAATATTGCCTGGATCAAACAAAAGGTTGGAACGGTAGAACCGGTAATCACCAGCGATTATGTGATCAATTATGTCGGTGAATACAACATTCAAGGTGATCAGGAAGTAATGGTGGATTATTTTAAGACTATGGGTATTCAGGTGCTGTCCACTTTTACTGGAAATGGCTCCTACGACGACCTCCGAGCGATGCACGGAGCACATCTTAACGTACTGGAATGTGCGAGATCGGCTGAATACATCTGTAACGAACTTCGAGTGAAATATGGAATTCCACGTCTGGATATTGATGGTTTTGGTTTCGAACCGCTCTCGGCATCTCTTCGCAAGGTCGGTTTATTCTTTGGGATCGAGGATCGGGCGCAAGCGATCATTGATGAGCAAACCGCCAGATGGAAGCCGGAGCTGGACTGGTACAAGGAACGCCTGCAAGGGAAAAGAGTATGTCTGTGGCCCGGCGGTTCTAAGCTGTGGCACTGGGCAAATGTAATTCATGAGGAGATGGGGCTTGAGGTCGTCTCCATGTATACGAAATTCGGTCACCAGGGTGATATGGAAAAAGGGATTGCCCGCTGTGAACAAGGTGCGCTCGCTATTGATGATCCGAATGAGCTTGAGGGTCTTGAAGCCATGGAGATGCTGAAACCGGATATCATCTTGACCGGCAAACGTCCAGGTGAAGTAGCCAAGAAGGTGCGGGTTCCATATCTCAATGCGCATGCGTACCATAATGGCCCTTATAAGGGATATGAAGGCTGGGTCAGATTCGCGCGCGATATCTATAACGCCATTTATTCACCGATTCATCAGCTCTCGGCCCTCGATATCAGCAAGGATAAGATTCCAACGGATAAAGGATTCTCTACCCAAAGAATGACCTCCGATGTGAATTTGAGTGAAGAGATCAGAACTTCAACTGAAATGAGACAGTATACCGGAGAATATGACTCTGTTTCCAAATTGAGAAATAAGACATACCCAATTACACAAAATCAGCTTGCCAGTGTGTGAGCATAGGGGAGGAGCACCCGAATGGAAAATCTGATGAAAGACAGAATTGCGCAGCTGGAGAATTATATTATGAAGAAATGTCTATGGCAATTCAACTCCCGGGCCTGGGACAGAGAAAAACAAAATGAGGGCGTACTTACCAAAACGATGCAGATCCTATGTGAAGAGCCTGTGGAGAAGAGCACACCCGCTGATAAATGTTATTGGGTGGATGCCGTGGTTCTAGCCGAAGCCTACAAAACTCGCTTTCCGTGGTTATCTGCAATGGATAAAACGGAAATTAAGCTGCTAATGCAAGGGCTAAAGGATCGTATCGATTATGTAACCATTACGGGTTCTCTGAATAAAGAGCTTACTGTCAAACTATATTAATTCTGGAGCGGGGGGAGTAAGACTATGACTTGTGAAATTGTACAAAAAGGCCGCAGTGGTGTGATTAATCCGATATTTACCTGCCAGCCAGCAGGTGCGCAATATGCCAGCATCGGAATCAAGGATTGTATTGGAATCGTCCATGGTGGACAGGGGTGTGTAATGTTCGTCCGCCTGCTGTTCTCGCAGCATTTTAAGGATAATTTCTTAATCGCCTCTTCTTCTGTACATGAGGATGGAGCCGTATTCGGCGCTTTGGATCGTGTGGAACAAGCGGTTGATGTGCTTTTGATGCGGTACCCGGATGTAAAAGTGGTCCCAATCATCACCACCTGCTCGACGGAGGTCATTGGCGATGACGTTGACGGTGTGATCATGAAGCTCAATAACGGACTGCTGAAGGAAAAATATGCGGGCCGCGAAGTTCATCTGATAGCGATTCATACCCCAAGCTTTGTGGGAAGCCAGGTTAGTGGATACGATGTTGCCGTGGAAGCTATTGTCGCTCATTTTGCTCGGAAAGATCAACCTAACGGCAAGCTGAACTTGATTACAGGCTGGGTCAATCCGGGAGACGTAAAAGCGCTTAAGCACCTTCTGGCAGAAATGGATGTGGATGCGACCGTCCTGTTTGAAATCGAATCCTTCGATTCACCGATTATGCCGGACAAAAGCGGCGAATCCCACGGGAGCACGACAATAGAGGATATGACCGGAACGGCAAATGCACTGGGTACGATCGCGCTCAATAAATACGAAGGGGGAAAAGCGGCCAAATATCTGGAGAAAAACTTCGCGATTCCAACTATTATCGGTCCTACCCCAATCGGCATTCGCAACACGGACACTTTTCTGCAAAATGTGAAGCTATTAACTGGCAAATCCATTTCTGAATCGCTCGTTCGCGAACGGGGGATTGCCATCGATGCCTTGGCTGATCTCGTGCACATGTTCCTGGCCGATAAGAAAGTCGCTATCTATGGACACCCCGATCTGGTGATCGGTCTGGCTGAATTCTGCATTGACTTGGAGATGAAGCCCGTACTTGTACTCCTTGGTGACGACAATACGACCTATAAGAACGACCCTCGCATCAAGGCTCTGCAGGAAAATGTGGAATTCGATATGGAGATCGTATTGAATGCGGATCTGATGGAGCTGGAGAACCGGATCAAGAACAAGGAGGTTGAGCTTGATCTGATTCTGGGCCATTCCAAGGGGCGATTTACTTCTATCGACAATAATATTCCCATGGTACGTGTGGGTTTCCCAACCTATGATCGTGCCGGACTATATCGTCATCCGATCGTCGGTTATGCAGGCGCGATTTGGTTAGCTGAAGAGATCGCGAATACACTATTCACTGATATGGAGTATAAGAAAAATAAAGAATGGGTTCTGAGTGTATGGTAGGCGAAAGTGATGTAGAGGAATTTGAAGAAAATTATCGGGATGCGATAGGCTTCCATCGAAGAGCAGAACAATTTTTACGTGAAGGACAGCGATTTAGCCTTGTTTTTAATGTAGGATCAGTTGCGCTGGAGCGTTACCTAGTAGCCTTGTGTCATCTATACGGGATCATGCCCCTTAATCACAATTATATCTGTCTTATGAATGCTGTAGAAAGCGTCGTTGTTGATTTCCCGCCGAAACTGAATAAAGAGATCAGATCACTGGACTTCATCTTCGGGATCTGTTCTCTGGATGACTATTTTCATGGAACGCCCCAGCCGGCCGACTCCACCCGTGTTCTCGCTATGTGTAATGCAGTGCGGGAGTTATTTGATCCTTCAATCATTCCGTCTGTCAGAACTTCATTCGTTTCATAAATCTTAACAACAAGTCTTCTGAACATTCAGAAGGCTTTTTTTGTGACAAATGTCATTATGCATAACATTAGTATGTGTTATTTAGGCATGAAAACGAAAATAATTAGTGACTAATTGATTATTAAAGCGATATGATATTAAAATAAACATAATAAGTTATATAACGTAACATGTTCAGAGAGGTGGAACGATCATGATAGAGGAAAAGAAAATACAACCGGTTGAACTCGAACTTCCCCGTGATTGCACTTTCTCGCGAGAAGATTGGCTGGTATTAGCTCAATATTGGTACCCGGTTGCTATTGCGGAAGAAGTGCAGGATAAACCGCTTGCTGTGAAGCTTTTAGATATGAAGCTCGTATGTTACCGCAGTGAGGGCAAGGTTGTTATTGCCCGCGACCTTTGCTTTCACCGGGGAGCGCCATTAAGTAAGGGTTGGGTGGAGAATGGGGAGATTGTCTGCCCCTATCACGGCTTTCGCTATAACTGTGAAGGCAAGTGTACGGCTGTTCCGGCACATCCAAGCGCCAAAATCTCACCTAAGCTGAAACTGATAGTCTATCCCGCGGTTGAACGTTATGGCTTGATTTGGACCAGCCTGGCGTCAACACCGGAGCAGATTCCCGCCTTTCCGGGATGGGATGATCCGGATTATATCAATATACTTCCGCCAAGTTTCGATATCGCGGGTTCATCCGGACGCCAGATGGAGGGATTTCTGGATGTATCGCATTTTGCCTATGTACACACCAAAACCTTCGGCGATCGTAATAACACTGAAGTGCCCCAATATAAGGTGAGACGTGAAGGCGATGAGCTGGTGGCTGAATATTGGAGTACGGTCAGCAATTACGGGAAGGGCCAGGATAATCCTGCCCCGGAGGGTTTTCAGTGGCTTCGTGAATTCCGTGTGTTCCCTCCATTTGCGGCATCTCTGACGGTATACTTTCCGGATGAAGGAAGACTGAGAATTCTGAACTGTGCGTCACCCGTTTCTGCCCGCTACACCCGATTGTTCTGCCCTATCTCCAGAAATTTTGACAAGACTGCTCCAGTTGAAGATACGATCAAGTTTAACTTGCAGGTATTTGAGGAAGATCGGGAGATGGTTGAGGCACAGACACCGGAAGATCTGCCTTTGGATTTGCAGGCCGAAGCTCATATTCCGGCAGACCGCACGTCCATTGCTTACCGGCAGCTCCTTACTGAACTGGGGCTGGGCCAATCTTATACTTCTTAAGGATACAAATTCACAATTGCATGAATCCACACCAACAAACCTGATGAAGAGATTTTCATCGGGTTTGTTGGTGTTTTTGTGGGGAATGATAGAAATCATATTAGGAATTATTTTGCAGATTAGTCAGGTATTTTTCATATATTGTCCACAATTAAGCTTGGTTTTGTGGGTATAGATAGCCCCTTTGAGTCATGTATGGATATCCATCCAATAGTATGCTTAAATTAAAACTTTTAAAAATCAAAATATAAAATGATTGTGCGTAAGGGGTGAAAGATGTCCAGAAAAGGTAATGGATCACACCATATACATAAGGTTCGTGTTTGGTTCCTGTTGATCCTGATGAATGTGGTTTGGATCGTTCCGCTGAATGCCGGTATAGCCACTGCAAGTTCGATATCACAGACTGAGGCGATCGCTCTGCAGCCTATTATTGATCAAGCCCAAACTGGAGATGTACTGGTATTGGCTCCAGGTACTTATCTCGGGCCTGTGGTAATTGATAAACGGCTCTCTATCAGTGGTGAGGGAGCCGTTACGTTATTGAATCATTCAGAAGATTCAGCCATTCAGATTAACTCGAGTGGAGTGAAGTTGCAGGAGATGAACATTCAGCAAGATGCAGACGGAGATTCGGCTGCAATTGTGGTGAGAGCCGATCAAGTAACCTTAGCAAATCTGGTTATTCATACCGGAGGGTACGGGATTATACTTCGAGATGCAAACGGAGGTGTGATCCGGAACAACAAAATTCGCTGGTTCATCCCCAAAGGGCAGGCCCCAGGTACTAGTGGCAATGGGATTGATCTCTATAATTCTCATGGTACAAAGATTATGGAGAATGAGATCACTTATTTGCGGGATGGAATCTATCTGGAAAACAGTCGAAATACAGTAGTAGACCAGAATAAGCTCTATTATTTGCGCTATGGAATCCACTGCATGTATATCGATGGTTCTTACGTGACCAACAATATTGGAGAGTATAATATCACCGGTGCTATGGTCATGGGAGTGACGAATGTAGTGGTATCCGGCAACTCCTTCCGTAAACAAAACCAGAATGTTCATTCCCAGGGAATTCTCTTGTATGACGTACATACGTCGGCTATTGTGAACAACACGGTGGAAGGAAATCGTGTAGGCATATATATGGAACAATCTTCCGATAATGATCTAAGAGACAATATTATCCTTAGGAATTTCATTGGTGTTCAGTTTCTGGGTGCGGAAGGCAATCAGTTTCAGAATAACGGGTTCATCGCCAATGTTATTGAAGCGGAGGCAACAGACAGCAAGGACAATAAGATGAACAGGAATTTCTGGGATTCTTTTCAGGGGCTGGATGTAACGAATGAGGGGACAAGCGATATACCCTATGCTATCAACCCCTTCTATCAGCAGTTAATTAGTAACAACTCCGCTTATCAGTTATTTTTTCAATCACCGGGAATGACCTTTTTGAGCGATATGTTTACAAATGGCAAGGAAGAATGGTCTACCGATCACACACCGCTTATGAAGCTGACAACCGGGGCTCCTGCGGAGACTGCCTCAAGTTATGGGATTGTAATGGTTGTGGGCTGGCTTCTGTTGTTTCTGTCTGTAGTAACTATAATCTATTTGGGGGTATTACGTTTATGAAGAAGTGGTATATGCTTGGGTTAATAGTGCTTGGAATGTTGTTGTTGTCCGCCTGCGGGGAGAAGAAATATGCAGCTCTTCCTATCAATGAAGAAGTAGATATCTGTGTAATCTGCAATATGCAGGTTAAGGATGATGCATTTGCTACACAGCTTACCACAAAAGATGGGAAAAATTATAAGTTTGATGATATCGGCTGTATGAATAAATGGAAAGAACAAAATGGGTCAAAAGAAATTGGGATGGATTATGTCCGTGATTATAACGACAAAGAGTGGATTGAATTTAGTAAAGCAAGTTATGTCTACGATGAATCCCTCCGGACACCCATGGCCTATGGCGTGATCAGCTTCAAGGATGCAGGATCTGCGGAAGCTTTTGTAAAAGAACAGGGTCTAGGTACTGTCTTGACCGCTGGAGAACTGGCCTCTCATGAATGGACACAAAATCAGAATATGATGAACATGGACATGATGAACGACGAAGAACACAAGGACGGGGAAATGTCTGATGATATGGAGAGCAAGGATGCAGATAAAGGGATGGATATGGATAAGTGACCTTAAGAAGCTGGAGATGTGATTTATGACAGATATGATGCAAGTGGCCCGAAGAGAGATCAAGATGGGGTTCCGCAATCCCTGGGCCTATTCTTTTCTGGCTCTGTTCTGCACGTTTAGTCTAAGCTTACTGGTCATCAATTCACAGAATATCGTACAAGGCTATTCGGCCATTACGGGCTCGATGCTAAGTCTTGTATTGTATCTTCTGCCGCTGATGACCTTGTTTCTAGGGTCTTTCTCTTTAACTTCAGAGAAGGAGGAGGGCAGCTGGCAGCTGTTATCTACTTACCCTATGGGGACAATGTCATTTATTCTTGGCAAATATGTAGGTCTATCTGCAGTTCTGCTCCTTATTGTAGCGTTTGGTTATGGTCTAATGGGGTTTATCAGTGGGTTGATTGGAGTCAATTTTGATGCCACAACCTATTTTCTTTTTCTTGTTTTTTCAGCTGGACTAGTCCTGCTATTCTTGACCATCGCTCTATTCATAGGTTCGTTGTCCCGAAATCGCTGGCAGGCGTTGACGATCTCTGTCTCTGTTTGGTTTTTCTTAGTCATTGGATGGCCAACCTTTCTGATTGCCGTATTAGGTATTTTACCGTATTTATGGATCAAGCCTCTGTTAGTGGTCTTAACGATTATGAATCCTGCTGAGCTGGTAAGGTTGTTTGTTGTGATTAAGCTTGGAGGAGGTTCAGTACTTGGACCTGAATATTATCAGTGGGTGGAGTGGATTGGACGTCCCGAAGGCAGCTTGCTGTTTATTGGCATATGTCTGAGCTGGATTATTGCCTCTATCTTTGCTGTGTACTGGATCTGGGAGAGGGGGCGTTCCCGTGGGTGAGATTGTAGTGAATGTGGCCGGCGTATCCAAGGTCATTCGCAAGCAAACTTTGGTTGAAGATATAAGTTTTCAAATTCCCAAGGGAAGTGTTCTTGCCCTATGCGGCGGTAATGGAGCAGGTAAAAGCACTGTATTACGAATGATTGCGGGCATACTGCAGCCTACCTCCGGTACGGTTACAGTCAACAATCTTCGCTGGAGCAAGGAACGAAAGCTATTCTCGCAGCAAATCGGCTACATGCCAGATGATTATCAATTCAATCAGGGACTGTCGGCTGAAGAAACTCTGATGTTCTGGGCGGCTTTGCGGAAGGTTCCCAAACGGAAGACAAGGGTGGAAGAAGTCCTTGAGTTGGTCGGATTAGCGGAGAAAAGAAAAAGTCTGGTGAATACCTTCTCCAAAGGGATGCGTCAGCGTATTTTATATGCCCAAGCACTATTAGCCAAACCGCCGCTGCTGATTATGGATGAGCCAACCAACGGTCTTGATCCGTTCTGGATGAATGAATTCGTCGAACGATTACACAACATCAAGCAGGAGGGGCATACTGTAATCTTTTCTACACACCAGTTGGAAATTGCGGATAAAGCAGCGGATCATATCGTATTTCTAAGCAACGGGCGAAATGTGGGGGAGGGTTCTACTGGGCAAATACGTGAACAGTTTGGTTCACTCTATGCTGCGTTTAATCACAGTCTGGGTCTGAAATGAAGAGACAACGCTGGGTTGCGCTGCTGATTATTGCTGTACTAATTGCCGCAGGAGTCTGGACGATTATCCAATCTAGAGGCCCGGATGGGAAGGAAGCTGCTGGAGCTGTAGCCCCTATATTTGAGTTAACCACGATTCAGGGGCAGAAGGTTCGACTGGCAGACTATAAGGGTCAGGTTGTAGTGATCAACTTCTGGGCATCTTGGTGCGGTCCTTGTGTTCGGGAGATGCCGTTAATTGATCGTATCCATCAAACTCAGGCGCCTGAGGTAACAACATTGTTTATCAATGTGGGTGAATCCAAAGGGACGGTTGTGGACTATTTGGAGAGTCAACACTTCTCTTTTCCTGTTAGTATAGATATTACGGGAAGAGCATCAGGATTATATGGAATTACAGGACTGCCAGCGACGTTTATCATTGATGCGAGTGGAGTCATTAGAAAAGCTGTGCTTGGCGAGATAACAGAATATTCCCAACTGGAATCATGGGTGGAGGATGCGAAGATACCGTTATAAGATTCTAGGAGTCTGAATGGTTATATGCTAATTCGGGAGGTTACGCATGATGATAAGGTTTTATACGGGCCCCAAGGGGGAAGCCTACAAGCGACTGATCGGCTTTCTAATTGAGCGTACAGACAAATTTGTCCTATCGGAATGGGATGAGCATTATGGAATGGTTAAACTGTATACGGAAGTCATGGATAAGCTAAAGCCTTTTTTAGTAGAGCAAAACACCATGGAGCAAATGCAGGCCAAGAGCGGAGCTAATTATTCTCCAGGTACATATTATATCTATCAATGCTGTGCTGAAGCAGGAGCTGTGTTGAAAGAAGCGGTGCATGGTTTATATGACTGGCAGCAGCCACATATGCCTGAGGATTTGTGCTTTTGGGATGCAGAGGGTGCTGATTATCTGTACAGCGTTTCCCATGAGAAAATTTGTAGCCTTAAGATGAGTGAGGAAGAGGCCCGACAATTGGCGGAACGTATTCCTGGCTTGTTCATGGAGTTTGAAGCCCATTGGGATGTGGATTGCTTCATCAATGATGCGATTAAGCATCAAACAGATTCACTGACACTAACTTCGTATAGGCTTACAGAGATCCCGGACCGTATCCGTGAGTTGAAGCAGTTGAAATTCCTCGAAGTCTTCGAACAGGACATCACTAGACTTCCGCTGGCCTTATTTGAGCTGGCTACGTTAGAAACGTTGACGTTGATGACTGCCGATCTGGAATGTATTCCACCCGAGATCGCCAAGCTTCAGCAGCTAAAGCATTTAACGATTTATTGTGGCAGTTCAGACCGTACAATGCCAGGGTGGAGTCCAAAAGCCAAGTCTGATTTGTTATTGGATCGTCTTCCTCCAGAATTAGGGCAATTGAAGCAGTTAGAAACGTTAAACATCAGCTATACGGGAATTCAAGAGTTGCCTCCTGAGCTGGAACAGTTAACAGGGCTTCGTTACTTGAGTATCAGCAACAATCTGATAAAGACTAACCCTAGATTTTTATCCCGTATGCCTAATCTGAAGTATGTCGATGGATTGGAATGACCAGATTATGTTAGGGAATGCTGGAATAATGAAGTACACTGTCATGAGCGATGGTGTGCTTTTTTTGTGTGCGCTATATAAGATGAACTGGAAAATATGAAATAAGGCAGAAGTAACGGAGGGGAATTTTGGAACTGTAGGAGCGATAGCGACCGCCTTTGTCTCCGAATTTCATCCGCTCCTAGCGGAATAAATCAAGAAATTTGGAGACAACAGCGGCCGAAAGTCCAAACATTCACCGCAGTTATAGTTAATGCCGATTCAGAAAAATTGTAAGTTCAAGTTATATAGGGGAGTTTTTATAGCAAACAAAACTGTAGGATGTCCTATATTTGTCTACCCTGTCACTGTAATTTGACCCCTGACATATTGTAAGCGTTAACATTAGAATGATATTAGATCATAGAACTGAAGCAGCGTAGACTCATAAAACTTATAGGAGGGTCACAAATGAGAAAATTTACAAAAGCAGCCTTGGCCGCTGCTCTATCGGTAATCATGCTAGCGGGCTGCAGCAATCAGGAAGCAGCCAATAATGGAGGCAGCACAGGGGAAAAAGTGACCTTGACGGTGTGGCATAACTGGACAGGTCAGGACGCGAAGTCGGTGACCATGCGAAAATTATTGGCGGACTTCCAAACTGCGCATCCTGAGGTCACGCTGGAAGATGAAGGACTTCCGACTGATGGGTTGAAGACACGGCTTAGAACTGTAGCTGCCGCTGATGAAATGCCTGATCTCTTCGTGATGTGGCCTGATGCCATGACTAAGGAATTCCAAAAAGGGGATCTTCTCCAGCCGATTAACGAATTTCTGGACAGCAAGCCAGAGTGGAGAGATAATTTCATTCCGAATGCGCTCGATGGTTATACGATCGATGATAACATCTATTCTGTTCCGATGAATTTAGCGCCAACTTCGTTTATCTTCTACAATAAACTGCTATTCGATCAATATAAAGTGGCTATTCCTAAGACTTGGGATGAGCTGATGACCGCGATTGATACCTTTAATAAGAATGATATCATTCCCATTGCTTTAGGGAATAAGACGAATTGGGTGGCTCAGTCCACTATTTTTAGTACTCTCGCAGATCGTGTAACAGGTTCGGATTGGTTCTTGAAGGCCGTGAATCAGGATGGCGCAAAGTTTACGGATCCGGAGTTTGTCAAAGCCCTAACAGTTCTTCAGGACTTAGGTAAAGCAAAAGCTTTTCAGGATGGATTCAATGGTATTGATGAAACTCAAATGATGCAGCTCTACTTCCAAGGGAAGTCGGCGATGGTTATTGATGGAGGCTGGGCGCTGGCTAACCTGGTAAGCAATGCACCTAAAGAAGTGTTGGATAACACGCATATTACCATTATTCCTTCCATTGCTGGAGGTAAGGGCGATGCAGGTTCTACCGCAGGTGTTGTGGGAACAGGACTGGGAATTAGCAAAAAATTAACAGGTGCGAAGAAGGACGCGGCGATGGAATTGTTATATGCCCTGTCCGGTCCAGATGGACAACAGGCCACGCTGGATAGCAGTACTTTGATAAGCTATAACCTTGAATTGGACCCAAGTAAAGCAAATCCGCTATTCGTTGAGTTACATGAATTGATGAAGAATGTAAAGATCAGCCCGGTATATGACGCCAAATTAAGCTCTGCTGCTGTTGAAGTCACTAATAATGGTCTGCAGGAATTGCTGATGGGTGGAAATCCAGAAGATATCGCTAAGAAAATACAGGATGCTCAAGCTAAGGCGCTTGGTAAATAAGATACACCATACAGGCCCTCCCGTAAGGGAGGGTTCACCTTTCATAAGGGAAGTGAAACTTGATGAATACTTTGCGAAGTCGTCGTTTTATAATAATGGGTTTACTTCCGGCTATGCTGATCTATGCACTATTTGTTTTTGTACCCGTGATTTGGTCTGCGTATTATGGGTTCTTCGATTGGTCAGGGATCGGAGCTTCATCGTTTATTGGATTAGACAATTATGTGGAAATTGTACATGACCCGATATTCTGGCGTGCGCTGAAGAACAATTTTATTTTTGTCGGAGCAGCCGTGCTGGGTCAGGTGCCACTCGCACTTATATTAGCTATTCTTTTGAGTAAAAATAATTTCCTGCAACGTTTCTTGCGCTCGGCAATCTTCTTGCCAATGGTGCTGTCTACCGTCGTTATCGGGATGATTTGGCAGTATATTTACCACCCGCAGATTGGTATTCTCAATTTCTTCTTGGATGCATTAGGTTTGGAAAGCTGGAAGCTGCAATGGTTATCTGATGATAAAATCGCTATTTTCGCGCTTATTCCTCCGTTGATCTGGAGCTTCGTAGGTTTGTATCTGATTATCTTTATGTCTGCACTACAGAATATTCCTGGAGAAATTCATGATGCTGCCCAGCTCGATGGGGCCACTGGATTAAGGAAATTAGCCTCGATTTCACTTCCTATGATTTGGGGAACGGTACAAGTAGCGTTGGTTCTCTGTATTTCAGGCAGTCTGAAATCCTTTGACCTTGTTTACATCATGACCAAAGGTGGACCGGCACATGCTACAGAACTCTTAGCCACCTATATGTATAATTCAACGTTTACCTCTTACCGTTATGGGTTTGGTAGTGCAATCTCCACAACCATTGTGCTAATCAGTCTTATTCTAATCGGGACCAGCCAATGGATTACCAGTAGAAAGCCCAAACAGTAAATCAGAGAGGAGGGACGATCATGTATATAATGAGAATGAAAAAAGGACTATTTTGGACGTTATTGACGGGATATGGTATTTTTACTCTGTACCCTTTCTTTTGGCTTATTATCAGTGCGTTTAAGACCAATGAAGATTTCTATAGCCATCCCTTCGGGCTGCCGAAGATTTGGCACTTTGATAATTTCATTCGCGCTTGGGAAAGCTCGAAGCTTGGAACCGCTTTTATGAACTCGATGATTGTCTCTGTAGGCTCATTGATTATCACCTTATTTGTCGCAGCCTTGGCCTCCTTTATTCTGGCCCGGTTTCAATTCCGCTTAAAGGGTTGGATCATGACGTTCTTCGTCGTCGGAATGCTGATTCCCATTCACAGCACCTTGGTTCCGCTCTTTATTCTGATGAAACAGATGTCCATGCTGAATACGTATTGGGCTTTAATATTTCCATATACGGCTTTTGCTCTGCCTACGGCGATCTTTGTACTCACCGCTTACCTGAGCACGATCCCTAAAGAGATTGAAGAAGCAGCTTTTATCGATGGCACAGGCTTATGGGGGCTATTCAGAAGGATTATTCTGCCGATATCCACTCCTGCCTTGTCAACGGTTACGATCTTAAGCTTTCTACATTCGTGGAATGACTTCTCTTTTGCGTTAGTTCTTATTAATAAAACAAAACTAAAAACACTCCCGCTGGGAATCGCCAATTTCGCCGATGGCTATCAGACGGATTATGGTCTCACGCTGGCTGCAATGACGATCTCCGTCATTCCTACCATTCTGATCTATCTGATCTTCCAGGATCAAGTGATGAAGGGGATGACAGCAGGAGCGGTTAAAGGCTAGACAACTGTTATAAAAGCAGCTACCTAGAGGCGGAGAAGATGGAGGAACAAGCACTGATGAGACAATGGATACAAAGCTCCTTGCGACGCAAGCTGTTTATCTTAATGCTGGTTTCGATCCTGATCCCGCTGTTATTTCTAGGTAGCTTTGCTTATGTCATTTCTTTGCGAATTACGGAAGACAAAACAAAGCTTGCCGGGATGGACACCTTAAGGCAAATGGATGGGAATTTACGATTTATCATCCAGGATGTTGAGAATATTTCGCTCTTCCTCATCGGGGACCGTGAAATCCAGCAGTGGCTGGGTTCGTTAGACGAGGTTAGCAGCAGTAGTAGCAATAGCAGCAGCAGCAGTGGGGATATCGTAGGTATGATCACTAATTTGGCCAGCTCTAAGCCCTACATTTCTGACATTACGCTCTACCCCTCCAAAGGCTCAACAGCATTATCAACGACTACCTTATATAATTCTGATTTAACCAGTCAACTGGATATGAGCGCAGTGAAAGAGAAGGAATGGACAGGTGTCTATTCGGTCCGTGATTATGCAGGAGCGAAGAATATCATCACCTTTATAAGACCGCTGCGGAGTATTCATGATTACAATACATTAGGCTGGCTGGCCATCAGTTTAGACGAAGCGGTGATCTCCGAATATTGGTCTCAGCCGCAGCTTGGGGAGGGGCAAGGTCAAGTTGCCTTAGTCAATGATAAAGGTGAAATTCTCTCCGCTACGAATAAAAGCTGGCTGTCCAAGCCATTCGATTCCTTGTATCCAGGAGTGATACAGGGATTTAGTCAAGCCAAGACGGGAAGTAACACCTTTGGAGATGGTGATGCCAAACAAACCATTCTACACTATCGTCACCCCAATTTAGACTGGATGTTGATCGGTACCATACCGTATGACATCTATAGCTCACAGAATCGTTACATCTGGCAGCTCACCCTTATTGCCGTAGCGCTCTCTGTAGGGCTCAGTGCAGGTTTGATTTTGTTTGTCGTTCAGCGGGTGACCAACCCGCTGCGTGTGCTTACGAGGCTGCTGACTCGAATTGATCCTGAACGTCCGCTGCCTATTTTTCCGAGTGCTTCAACAGATGAGATTGGCATGCTGGGTAAAAGCTACAATATGCTGGGCAAACAAATCGCTCTCTTGAAAGAAGAATTGATCCGTGATGGAGTTCGGAAGAAAGAGGCCGATATTCGGGCTTTGCAATCGCAGATTAATCCGCATTTTCTGTATAATACGTTATCCTCTATTCACTGGATTGCGCTGATGGATGATGAGAAGCGTATTGCCGATATGGTTCAAGCGCTAAGTGATTTTCTGCGTATAAGTCTGAATAAAGGAAAAGACTACTATCCCGTCCATCAGGAATTGGCCCATATCCAAAATTATGCCCAGATCCAATCGATTCGCTTTCCAGATCAATTTGAAGTCGATTTCATCATTGATGCTGAATTGAATGATAAAGTTATGCTGAAGCTTCTATTACAGCCATTGGTGGAGAATGCGATGCTGCACGGAATTCAGAAGAAGAAGGAGAAGGGAACGATCACGATATATCTGGAGAAAAAAGAGGGGCTTATGTGCTTTCTTATCCTTGATGATGGAATTGGCATGACCGTAGAGCAGCTGGATCAAGTGAAAAACAACCTCCTGAGTACAGAGGATATACCCCTTGAGGGGCTGGGTGGGTATGGCTTGCGGAATGTGAATGAACGCCTTATTCTCCATTATGGGTCGGAGTCACAGCTGAATATCCAGAGTCGTGTAAACCAGGGAACTCGCATCTCTTTCTCGATTCCCATCCGGGAGGGATAATATGAGAATCATGATTGTTGATGACGAAGTCATTATTAGAACAGGGTTGGCTAAAGTCATTAATTGGAATGACTTAGGATTAGAGTTGCTCGAGCCTGCCGCATCTGCGGAAGAAGCACTGGAGAGAATCCCGCAAGAGAAACCCCATATTCTGTTAACGGATATTCAAATGACAGGTAAAAGTGGTCTGCAGCTGGCAGAGGAAGCAAGTCTGATCCTGCCTGAGCTAGAGATCATTATTTTATCGGGGTATGATGATTTCGTCTATACTCAGCAAGCGATCCGGCAGAATATCAGCGATTACATTCTCAAGACCAGTCGACCGGAAGAGATTATGAATACCGTTCTAAAGGCGAAGCATCGTGCTGAGGAACGCTGGGCTAATCATAGCCAGAATGTCATCTCCAAGTCGGATGAGAAGGACCACATGTTCCAGCGTTATGTCATTGACGGTGAATCGATTCCACTGGATAAACCGAAACAGCTGCTGTTTCTGAGTCATTTACAGAAACAGCAAGAGTATGGAAACACTTGCATGCAGGTTGTAATCATCGTGGCGGAAGGCTGGGATCATGCCAGAGACGCTAACTCATTGCTGGTTTATGCTGTTCAGAATATGTTGCATGAGTTATTAACTTGTGCCACCTTAATTCAGAAGAACCGCATTGTTGTTGTCACACCTTCACAGCAATGGAGCGGTGATTTTCAGCCGGATCAATTCATCTGCCACAAAATAGAACGGTTGCTCAAATGTACTCTTTATGCAGCTGCAGGAGTATCTGTCACAGACGTACAAGAGCTACATGAATCCTATAGCTCTGCTGATTATGCAACAGGATATCAATCTTTCCTGCCAAAGAAGAGCTGGAACTATGAGGAGATTAAGCAACGTACAGGTGGCAAGACTATATGCACACGAGAAGAAGAACAAAGACTAGCTGTGATCCTTCTGGATAATGACGTGGTTGCGCTGAAAAATTGGGTGCAGCAGTATATTCAAGAATTGATGGATGACCCGCAATTGACGCTTCAATCGCTAGCAGCTGCGATACAATCGGTTACGATCGTATCACAACGTTGGTTGGATCGATTGCTGAAAATCACGGGACGTGAGAATATTCTGAAGGACTATTCCGTGCAACTGCAAGCCAGTATGAACAATGTTTCTAAAGATGAGCTGTTTCAACAGCTGTATAATATCATGAGGATGTATCATACGGATATTGCTGAAGGTCAAGCCGCACATATCAACAAAGCTAGAGCTTTTATTGAGGTGCATCTGGAGCAGGATGTCAGTCTGCAACGTGTCGCAAAGCATATTCATGTCCATCCCAATCATTTGAGTGATGTATTTAAGAAGGAGACCGGTATTACCTTTGGGGATTTCGTCACCCGGATCAAAATGCAGCGAGCGATGGAAGTCCTAGCGGGCTCCCCTGCCAAAATTAGTGAAGTTGCCGCTCAGGTGGGTTATAGTGATGTCAAATATTTCAGTAAAATATTCAAAAAGCATACGGGCAAAACACCCAGCGAATTTCGCGGGTCTGCACCGTGTGAATCCCTTTAGGAGATGATGAGCATGCAAATATCCGCGGCGTGGAAGCTTCAACACTTTCCAGCAGGACAAATGAAACCCTATGAATTGGCTACTCCCGGATTCGATGATCGTTTCTGGATTACTGCCAAGGTTCCGGGGGATGTTCATAGCACTCTTATCGAGCGTAATATTATAGATCACCCTTATTTCGGTCATAACGATATCAAGAGCCGCTGGATTGAAGATGAGGAATGGTGGTACCGGGGCCAATTTAATTATGAGGTTACAGCAGAATCGGATGAGCGGCATGAGTTGATCTTTGAAGGTCTGGATACTTTTGCAACCGTATTCGTGAATGGACTTGAAGTAGGGTCAACCCACAATATGATGATGGCTCATGCCTTTGATGTTACCCGCATTGTACGGAATGGTTGGAACTGTATCGCCGTGAAATTCGATCCACTCCGTAAGCATCATGAACAGAAAGAGCTGTTCCAGTGGTCCTCCTATACAAAGGAACGTCCGTGGATTCGTAAAGCTGCGATGAATTTCGGCTGGGATTGGGGTCCGCGTATGGTTACTGTCGGGATTTGGGGAGCGGTGTGTATAGAGCGGAAGTCTGTTGCCAAGCTAAATTCCGTATTCGCTAGAACAGCAGATGCCAGTAAAGATGAAGCGACTGTATTAATTGATGTAGAGGTGAAAGCCTATTCTAAACATCTCCATATAGACTGCGAGATTATCCTTCTGGATCAAGCGGGACAGCGGGTAGCAGAAGATAGGGTCGCTGTGGAAGGTACAAACGCAAGTGTAGATTTAGTGTTGAATTCCCCGCAGCTATGGTGGACACATGATCTGGGGCAGCCTTATTTGTATGAGCTGCAAGTCAATCTGTTCGCAGATGGACAGATGGTGGATAGCAGCCGGCAAACCCTTGGTATCCGTACCCTTGAATTAGAGCTGCAGGACGAGCGCGACAATCCCAGCTTTGCTTTTCTGCTAAATGGAGTCAAGGTATTCGCCAAGGGGGCGAACTGGATACCTGTAGATCATTTCATCGGTTCAGCACCGGATGCCAGGTATTGTGAGTTGATTGATCTGGCGGTCGAAGGTCATATGAATATGCTGCGCGTGTGGGCAGGCGGGATCTATGAGAAGGATGTTTTTTATAACGAATGTGATCGACGGGGAGTGTTGGTCTGGCAGGATTTTGCTTTTGCCAATGCCTTATTTCCAGACTACAACCGCGATTTCATGGACAATGTGCGAAATGAAGTCATTTATAATGTCAAAAGATTACGTAATCACGCTTCTCTGGCGCTCTGGTGCGGGAATAATGAGATTGATTGGTTGTATGATATGAAATCCTCCAGCGGGGATATTACCTCGCCATTCTATGGCAGAAGCATCTATCATGAATTGATTCCTGAGGTGCTTGCCGAGCTGGATGATAGCCGTGCCTACTGGCCGTCTTCTCCTTACGGAGGTAATGATGATAATGATCCGGACGTAGGAGACCGGCATAATTGGCAGGTATGGCATGGGTCTGTGTATCCGCGGCAATTCGGAGATCGTCCTGTGCTGGATTATAGCATTGCAGGGGTAACTTTCAAGAATTTCAAGAAAGACCGCACCTTATTTAATAGTGAATTTGGTATGCATGCTTCAGCCAATCGTTATACCTTAGAGAAAAATATACCCGCAGGCCAGTTCTATTGGGGTAGTGTGGAGATGGCCTACCGGAACAAGGATACCAATCATCAGAAGGGTATTTTGTTGATGGAAGGGTACACCGGGATTCCCCAGAACATTGAGGAGTATATGAATTTCTCTATGCTGACTCAAGCTGAAGGCTTAAAATACGGTGTGGAACATTACCGGCGGAATAAGCAGCGGACAAGCGGTACATTGATCTGGCAGTTAAATGATAGCTGGCCGGGGACAAGCTGGTCGATGATTGACTATGAGCTGTTGCCTAAAGCTTCTTACTATTACGCCAAAAAATTCTATCATCCTTTATTGTTATCTGTTGAGCATGAGCCGGGTGAGCCGCTTCAGGTATGGGTAGTAAACGATACGTTAGAATCGTATGCTGGAAAAGTAACCTTACAAGTCATTACTTATGAAGGTAAGGAAGTGTTCGTTAAGGCTTGGGAGGCTAATGTCCCTTGTAATACGGCAGTATATCTAGGCCAAGTAGACGAGGCAGAAGCGCTTAATGGTAATTTAGCTGAAGGAGTAGTGGTCAAGGTATCTGCTGAAGGATTTGCTGCTCCAGATAACCTTTGTTATTTGCGGGATCAGAAGGATCTGCTAATGAAAGCTGCAGAACTGGAGATCGTATCGGATGAGGCATCTCAGACCGTGACGATAACCGCAATGGGTACCTTGGCGCGGATGGTCAAAATCGATCTGCCGCAAGGTCGAGTTCGCTTTAGTGATAATTACTTTGATCTGCTGCCTAACGAAATACGCATAATCCAGATCAGTCATCCTGAAGGGATTCCTGTTTCTTTTGCCGGTTTGAGTGTGAGTGCATTGAATTAGGTTCATAGATTGGTAGAGTATCCAGTAAACAAGCAGGTTCCTGAATGTAACAGGGGCCTGCTTATTTGATGTTTCATGTTACAACTGTATTAAATTAAACTAGGGACCGACGGTAGGTTTGTGGAGAGAGGCCAACTTTTTTGCGGAAGATAGTATGGAAATAGGATAGGTCCTGATAGCCAACTGCCGCTGCAATATCGCTGATCTTACGCTCGGTGGTTTGCAACAGATTGCAGGCGGCATGAATTCTGACGTTTTGTAAATATACAGTCATATTCATCCCGGTTTGCTTCTGAAAGATACGGTGGAACTGTCGTTCGCTAAGGCCCATTTTTTGAGCCATCCCTACCACAGTAATCCGTGAAGAAAAACGTGTATGTAGATCGTTTAGTACGGATTCCAGGCGAATGAACAGTGACGCTTCCCCACCTTCCGGTTCAGTCTCAAGCCGGTGCAGGAAGAGTAGAAGTTGAAAAACAGTGCTGTAAAGGGCAATTTCCCGGCCGCAACGATCCGATCTGTATTCGTGGTGGAGCTGCTGGAAGAGGCGCTGGAATTCCCCATAGTGGTCCTTATAGTGTTGGTAATGGTCATCCATCAGCAACGGAAGGAGTTCATTGCCTCCGGGGAAGGACTGGCTGATCGCGGAAAAGGAGTTCACATCTAAAAGGCAGTTATAGACAATTAAAGGCTGCTTCCCGTTCGTTGAAGCTGGGCGAAAGACATGAGAGATGCCCACGGGCAATCGGAAAATATCCCCTTGAGTGACGGGTACGGCAGAATCGCCCATCATGTGTGTGCCGCTGCCTTCACTGACATAACTGATTTCCAGAAAATCATGGCGGTGTTCATGCAGATCAAAAGCTTCGACACATCGATTTACATACAGGGGCAGTCCCGGCGAGAAGAATAACTCTCCCTTCATCAGATCAATTCTTCGCTGTATTACTATTGTCCCCAACTCCTTCGAAAATGTCTGATATACCCTATGCAAATGTCTGAATTTCATCATTTCAAACGTTTTCATTCATCGTAAGATGAAGAGGAGAAAAAAGCAAGGCCGTAAGCGGCTGTCAAATATATGGGGAGAAGGAATTAGGGATGAGTGAACTAGAGTTGGAACAGCTTGTTTGCGAGTATCGAACAGAACTTTTGGGAACGGACTGTGTAATACCCAGATTTGGATGGAAGATTCGTTCAGAGAAAAGAAATACGAGGCAGCAGGCGTACCGCATTCAGGTTGCGGATGCAGCGGACTTTAGCCGGCCCATATGGGACACGGGCAGAACGGAGTCAGATTATTCGATACAAGTTGAATATGAGGGTCCTGCACTTCTCTCAAGAACCCGTTATTACTACCGAGTCCAAGTCTGGGACCAGTTTGGACGTCAATCACAATGGAGCGCAGCAGAATGGTGGGAAACGGCATTTCTTGATTCTAGGGAGTGGCAGGCAAGCTGGATTACGCCTTCAGATGATACAACAGGTACGGTTTCACTGCCTGTGTCCATGTTGCGCAGGACTTTTAGGCTGAAGACAGCAGTCACCTCTGCACGTATTTATGCTACAGCGGCTGGTTTATATGAAATATACCTTAATGGAAGCAGAGTGGGAGAAGAATGGCTGACACCAGGCTGGACCAGCTACCAACACCGCCATCAGTATCAGACTTATGATGTAACAGAATATCTTTGCGAAGGCAGTAATGCACTTGGTATTCAACTGGCCGATGGATGGTATACAGGGCGGTTGGGCTGGGACAAACAGAGTGGTCATTACGGTAAACAGCGGGCGGTTCTGCTGGAGCTTCATGTCCGGTATGAGGACGGGAGTGAGGAGACGGTCTGCACGGATGCCTCTTGGAAAGCAGCGGAGGGGCCAATTCTATTCTCTGGAATTTATGACGGTGAGCTGTATGACGCACGTAAGGAACAGCCCGGCTGGAGTGAAGATGGCTTTGATGACTTGGACTGGCAGGAGACAATAGTTGCGAAGCTGCCCTATTCTCAGCTGGTTGCGCAGGAGAACTGGCCTGTCCGAGTGACGGAGATCCTCACTCCGCAACAGGTGATTCATACCCCATCTGGCGATACACTGCTTGATATGGGACAAAATATGGTGGGGCGTGTCAGGCTAAATCTACATCTTTCGGCAGGCACCCACCTTATTCTCCAGCATGCTGAAGTGCTGGACCGCGAGGGCAATTTCTATACAGGTAATCTCCGTTCGGCCAAACAAAGAGTGGAATATATCGCCAAGGGAGCGGGAGTGGCTAACTTTGCATCTTTTTTTTCCTTTCAGGGTTTTCGTTATGTGAAGATTGAGGGGCTGTCGGAGCTGAATGACACTCAACTTCTTCAGGGTTTTACGGGTGAAGTTATGCATTCCGCTATGGAGCCGACTGGGCAATTCCAATGCTCTGATGAACGGATTAATCAGCTGCAGCGCAATATCGTATGGGGCCAACGGGGCAACTTTATCGATGTGCCAACCGACTGCCCGCAGCGTGATGAACGTCTGGGCTGGACAGGTGACGCGCAGGTATTTATCCGCACAGCAGCATTTAATTATCAGGTTGCCCCTTTCTTCGGGAAATGGTTGCGAGATTTGGAGGCGGACCAGCGGCTTGATGGCAGTGTGCCTTTTGTGATCCCGAATATTCTTGATAACAATGCCGCAAATGCCAATGAAGGGCAGACGAACACATCGGCAGCCTGGGGAGATGCCGCAGTTATCTGTCCTTGGACACAGTATTTGTGCTACGGAGATGAGCGCTTGCTGGGTGAGCAATATGACAGCATGAAGGCATGGGTTGAGTACATTCGGCGACAAGGTGATAATGAATATTTGTGGAATACAGGCTTTCATTTTGGGGATTGGCTTGCCTTGGATGCCAAAGAGAATAGCTACATTGGGGCGACTCCACTCGAGTTGATTGCTACTTCATTTTATGCTAACTCTGTGCGAATCCTCAGAGATGCGGCGGTTGTTCTCGGCAAATCGCCCGAAGTGCGGCATTACAGCGACATGCTGAACCGTATTGTTGAAGCCTTCCGCCGCGAATTTGTTACTCCGGCGGGTAGATTGGCAGCACCAACGCAAACTGCACATGTCCTGACCCTGATGTTCGGTCTAGTAGAGGGGCAGGACCGGGAACGTACGGCGCGCGAACTGAATGATTTGGTTGTGAACAATAAGTATCATTTGACCACCGGCTTTGTCGGCACTCCATATCTGTGTTTGGTGCTCTCGGATCATGGCTACCATGATACAGCCGTCCAGCTGCTGCTGCAGGACAACTATCCTTCATGGCTATATTCAGTCTCTCAGGGAGCTACAACGATCTGGGAGCACTGGGATGGCATCAAGCCGGATGGCACATTCTGGAGCGATGACATGAATTCGTACAATCATTATGCTTACGGCGCGATTGGTGATTGGATGTACCGTTACCTAGCGGGGCTGGATATGGATGAAACGGAAACGGCATATAAAATGATTCGTATCTATCCCCGTTTTGCCGGAGGACGTTTAACTTCTGCTTCCGCCAGACTGGAATCTCCTTATGGAGCAATCGAATCGTCTTGGACTGAGGAAGAGGGACGGCGCACCCTCGAAGTCCAAATTCCAGTGAATACAACTGCCCGAATTACACTCTCCGGTGCGAAGCTGGGCAGACTGACGGAAAGTGGGAATCCGCTAACCGACGTGGAGGGGATCGGAGCGATGGAGGAAAGTGTTGAGGGCGTTCAGCTTACGGCAGGATCTGGGACATACCGCTCTCTTATCCGCTGGAGAGTCCAGAAGTGTAGCCTGCTGGTCAGACTAGCTTCAATGAAGCGGATAGGTTAAATACATTCTAATAAAAATAGGGCAGCAGCCATAGTTCACGGGCTTCTGCCCTATTTTGCGATCCAATCTATAGGGGTGTAATCCTATCAAATATTTCTATCGGTTCATAAAAAACAATAAACATACAATATAGAAAATCAAGTATATACTTTTAAACAGTGGTTCATTCGTTATATATATAAATGATCAAAGGGGAAAAGGGACGATGGCAAAGGTTACTGGATTGGAAGGCATTGTGGCCGCAGAAACGGATATTAGCTTAGTAGATGGAGAAAGAGGCCGTTTGGTCTATCGAGGGTTTTTAGCTAAGGATCTTGCAATTACTCAGAGTTATGAGGAAGTAGCTTATTTGCTCTGGAACGGGCAGCTGCCGGAACAAGATGAATTGGAGCAGTTGCACATGCGACTGGCTAACCTGAGGAACATACCGGAATATATATGCAAGATCATTGACCTGCTTCCCCTGTCGATCTCCATGATGGGAGTATTGCAGACTGCTGTTGCAGCGCTTGGGGATGCAGCAGAGGTTGCTTGGCCACCAACCTTGCAACAAGCCGAGCGATTGACCGCAATCCTCCCGAGTATTGTTGCTTACAGATATCGTAAATTAAACGGATTACCTACAGTAGAACCAGATGCCCGGCTAGGTCATGCTGCCAATTATTTGTATATGCTAACAGGCCAGCTTCCTGAAGAATCGCATAGTAAAGCACTTAATGCTTATTTGATTCTGGGTATGGAACATGGGATGAATGCTTCGACATTTGCTGGTCGAGTTATTCTGTCTACCCAATCTGATATGAACGCAGCGGTATGCGGAGCTATTGGTGCAATGAAGGGCCCACTGCACGGCGGAGCTCCCTACGAAGTGATATCTATGCTAGAGGAAATAGGCTCGAAGGATCGAGCAGAGCCCTGGATGCGTAACGCGCTGGAACATGGAGCCCGGTTGATGGGATTTGGCCACCGTATTTACAAAACTAATGATCCACGTGCGGAGGCGCTCCGGATTGTCACTTTGCAAATGACAGGGGAAGACCCCTCGTTCGAACTGGCGATTCATGTTGAGAACACTGCCATTCGTTTACTGGAAGAATACAAGCCTGGACGTCGTCTGTTTACGAATGTAGAATTTTATGCGGCTGCAATACTGCGCGCTGTTCAGATATCCCCTGACTTGTTTACACCTACGTTTACTTTAGGAAGAATCGTAGGCTGGACTGCCCATATTCTGGAGCAAGCAAGTATTAATCGTATTTTTCGGCCTGAATCATTGTACACTGGACCTATGCCTGAAGCTGATTTAAGTGTAATCAAGTAATTCTTCTTAATTTAAAAAAAGACAGTCCAGTGTTGAATACAACATTCTGGACTGTCTTTTTTATGATATGGATATTTGCTGCAAACTACAATTAGCTGAACAGCAAGGTCTGAATAGCGTGAGCCGGAATAGTAGTCTCGGCTACCTGTCCCTGACAGTTGAGTGTGAATGGCAACAGGTTGTCGGTCCGGTTCATAACGATGACGGCAATCGTTCCGTCAGTGTTGCGGAAAGCAGTTGTTTCCAGCTTGTCGGTATATTTGGAGCTGCCGATCCGTTTGGCTCCTGGACGAATGTATTTACTGAAATGTCCGATATAATAGAATGAGCTCTCAAAGATGACCTTATCATTCTTGGTATCACCGATGATTGGAGCATCACAATAATTGCCTACATGGTTAGGGCCGCCTTGTTCATCCAACACGATATTCCAGTCCGTCCAGCTAGACATCCAGTTGTTCAGGTTGCCGATAATATCATGTCCATAACGTTCACCTGTATTCCAGGACCCGAGCTGCACGCCCCCTTCTTGACAGCCTTCACTGAAGAATAGGTGTTTGTCGGGGAAGCGTTCATGTACGGCGGACAGCGCTTCAAAGTGATCACCGGAATACCAGTGAAAGCAAATACCCCAAATATATTTGGAGGCTGCTGCATCCTCGAATGCTGTCTTCGCATGGGCGTAGACCCGCTCTTTATTATGATCCCAGATCATGATCTTCACGTGGGCTAAGTTCGCTTCTTCCAGAGCAGGGCCGAGGTAATCACGGACAAAATCCTTCTCTTCTTCAGCGGTATAAATGCAAGAATCCCATATTTGAGCGGCTTTGGCCTCATTCTGCACACTCACTGCCCAGATATCAATGCCTGCTTCCGCATAGGATTGAATATATTTAACGAACAATTTCGCCCAAGCTTCCCGATATTCCGGTTTAAGCTTACCGCCGTTGTTCATTTCACCATTTGTCTTCATCCAAGCCGGTGGACTCCATGGGGAAGAGAACAAACGGAAGTTCTCACCCACGGTGGCCGCTGCCTGCTTGATCAGTGGGATAATCGATTCTTGATCCCGTGAGATATTAAACGAGCGCAGCTGTGGGTCTTCATCTTCAACATAAGAATAATTGCCTAATGAGAAATCGCAGCTCTGGATATGTGAGCGGCACAGAGTATAACCGATTCCGTGTTCTGGATGGAAATAAGCATCGATAATTTCTTTCTGTTTCGCTTCACTAAGCTTGGCTAGGGTTACGGCAGAGGCCTCTGTAAGCGCACCGCCGAAGCCTTCAATCTCCTGATATTCCAAATCATCATAAATATTGATGAGTTCCATTTCCTTCTCTGCGGAATCGGGAGTGAAAGTTAAAGATTCTAACTCTGTTAAGCGGTCTCCGTTATCTTTGGCTGTTTGAATTACGCGAATGTTTCCTTTAGTCATAGCGTTTGATAGCCTCCTAAGCATATTCTTCTATTTTCTATTATAGAAGGAATTCCGTTGTTCTTTGAAGAAACAATATGGCTAATAACCTCAACAATCTGGTCATCACCCTAAAAAGAATAGAGGAGCTGTAATGGAAAGAAACAATGTTCATATTCATCTCAGTGCCTTTTCCCGCCATATTCAGCCTTTTCGACAACCCTTTCGAAATGGACTGGATACCTATATTATCCGACTTCAAGCGGAAGGCGAATCTGAAGCCCTGATTGAAGACCGCATGGTTACTATTCTGCCTGGAGATCTACTATTATTCCGTCCTGGCGAAATCTATGATCTGCGGATAGGCGAGAAGGAAAGTCCGTTGGGATTTAGTGCAGACTATTATGTTATGTGCACAGGTGACTGGGTTGACCACTGGTGGAACGAGCGCGAAAGACCCAAGAAAGTGAGAATTGCGGATGACGGTAAGCTTCAGAGTATTTGGCAGCAGCTCATTCTGGAGAAAAGAAGGCTCGACGGCGGCAGCACCGACATTCTAGAACTTCTTTTCAAAGCATTATGTTTGCTGCTGGATCGGGCTATTGAAGAAGCACCAGCAACTTCCTCCACATCGCTGCTGCTGGCACTCAAGATGAAGAGTTATATCGAGGAGCATGCCATAGCGATAATCAGGCTTGAAGAAGTTGCCAAGCATACCGGCATCAGCGTTACAAGGGCAGTCCATTTATTCAAAGCGCAGTTTGGATACTCCATTATGCAGTATGCAGGACAGATTCGGCTGGCAATGGCGCTGCGGTTAATGGATAACAGCAACTACACCCTGGAGCGGATCGCGGAGGAAACAGGCTTCGGCAGCTATACTTATTTTCATCGCGTATTCAGAGAAAGGTATGGAATGGCACCTGGGATATACCGCAAGAGTAGATAAGTTACAAAAAAAAGCCCGCAGCACATGTCGAGGCCACTGAAAAACATGGCCTTCTCGGAAGATTGGAAACAACTATATCCAAAAGACGACATTCATTCGGATCTTGGCGAATGAATGTCGTCTTTTTAAGATGTATTGTTGCTGGACTGAGCCCTTTTTAGCTCATGAGCTTCAAAATCCGTTTCAGATTCACTGCAAATATCGCCATTGCTCCTTGAATTTCCATGCCAATCAGACCCGAGGTAGACGCAACATCATACCCATGTCTGTGCTTGAGTTCACTATTCTTAGCTTCAATCTTGTAACGCTCCTTGGCTTTGGCTTTAAAGGCTTCGCTTTCTTGAAACCTTGCCTGCTCTAGATGCTCGTGGCTCTTTATACTTACCGAATAGGTTTTGCTCTTTGACCCTTCTTTGTAGCAGCCTTCGCGCAGTGGGCATCGTTTGCATTTCTCTACGTCAAAATAATAGGTGTCAGTCTGGTTTTTCCCCCGTCCTTTCTTTCCCTGCCGCGCTCGACGAATGGCCAGATGGCCAGCCTTGCATACATACCTTCCCGCATCTTTATTAAATTCAAATTCGTCCCCTTTCTTTCGGTTTCCCTGCGTAATCAAAGGGTTTAATTTGGAGACGAGCTCGATTTCGTTTTGAGCACTGTAGGACAGATTGTCTTTTTCTGAATAGGCCGTATCTCCAATTACGATTTCAACCTGCATCCCTGCAGCCTTACTTTTTTCAATCAGCGTTTGGAGCTGTTTCCCGTCATTTTGTTCGCCCGTCGTAACCGTCGCTGCTGTAATTATTCGTTCTTCACTCATGGCGATATGGGTTTTGTATCCGAAAAAAGAAGAGTCTGCACTTTTGTGTCCCACTTTGGCGTCCGGATCGGTAGAGGTTTGCAGATGCTCCACATCATCGGCGACCGTTTCTTTCAGCAGATTTAAAGGCTCGCTTACCTTGGGAAGTCCCGTAAACCGTCCATCCTGCTCAATCACCGCAACCAACCGCTGGCAATATTCGATTTCATCCTCAAGGACATCCGTAGTCGGCTTGAACGGAAAAACATTTTTCATTGACTCCTCTATACTGTAGATCACTTTACGTACCTTTTTGGAGCGTTCTCGCAGCACTTCTTGCGGGGTCTTTTGGGTATAGCGCGCTTTGGTATGAGTCGCATCCACAATAATGGTTTTGCTGCGAATGACGCCTTTTTCAATGGCGATTTTCACCGTTTTGCCAATGAGCAGATCGAGTAACTTCATATCTTTCAGTCGCAGCTTGCGAAATTTGGTCAACAGACTGGGGTCAATGACCCCTTCCTCCGGAGCCATATGTAGGAAAAACTTGAACGACAGGTCGGTTTTAGAGCGTTCCACCAGATCGACGTCGGACAAGTCAAAGATAGATTTGAGCAGTAGATATTTAAACATTCGGACCGGGTCCACCGCGGTTCGACCGTTATCGTGGCAATAGGTTTCGTTCAGTTTCTCATAAACAAAGCTAAAGTCCACCAGCTCGTCCATTCGCCGTAGCAAGTTATCCTTAGGAATCAGTATATTGTAAAGTTCGATATACGGGCTCAAGATAAAATTCTGCTGCTCAGGGAGCATGGAGACCACCAGCCTTTGATTTGATACTTTAAGTATACCGAAAAAAATAGACATTCTCCTCAAAAAATGAGGAGAATGTCTATTTGAGATCCTGATGGACTTTTTCAGTGGCCTCGCACATGTCTGCAGACTTTTTTACATTAATGGCTTGGTGCAGCTTGTCCAGTGCTATCCAGCAGTAGATGGGGTTCGCTGCTTCTAATGAAATCAAGCACTTTATCGAAGATAATGCGGTGTCCTTCTTTATTGGGATGGATTCCGTCCAAACAGATGAACTTGGTGTAATCCGGATGTTGGAGGAAGGCTCCCCTAACATCAATAATTTTTGTTTTGGTACTCTCTGCGACCTTGATAATGGTGGAGTTGTATCTTTCCTGCCACCAATAAATTTTGGTCACACTCCCCAGAAACTTCAAGATATTCACTTCAGAAGCCGGATTATTCTGGCTAACCCATTTGAAATAGCTATCGGCATCCAGAGGAGGGAGACTCATAAGGATCGGTATGATTTGCTGTTTTTTTAGAAAATCAATCATATCCAGCAGCATCTTCTCGAATGTTGAGAAATCTGTCTTGGGGTTATGTTCTGCATCAGGGTTGTCTACAATGTCTGCCCAAATGAAATCACAATCATTTCCGCCGTACTCAATGAGAACCACATCGGGCTTCTCTTTTAGAACATCTCTTTTCAGATTGCTTAGGCCTTTCATCAACGTGTTGCCGAATCGGGCTGTATTGCGCAGCGCACCCTTCAGTTTACCTTGGAGGAGAGAGACATAGTTGTCTTCCAAGATCACATACTTGCTTCTGGCCTCATCATACACAACACCTTTGGAAATAGAATCTCCGCTTACCATATATTTGAACTCCAAGTTTACAGATTCCTGGTCCGTTTCGTTCATATTCATTACCTCACCTCCGGTATATTTAGTATTGATAGTAACAGTTTAAACTATTCATTCACGAAATGCAGTGCAGAATGCACGGAAGTTTGTGAAAAAAGGAGAGATACAGAAATCAGCTTGTTGTAAAAATGCTGATTACTCTCTGCTCCAGGAGCTTAACACTATTATTCCAGGGCCAACCTTCAGCATCACGTTCTCCTTGCTCGGCCAATTTATTTCTAAGAGCAGTCATGCCGGGCATATTCCAAATTCCCTCCAGCATAAAAAAGACCCTAGCTATGGATGATATATCCATTAACCAGGGTCGGGATTTCTATATAGAACTGAGTTTCTGCAGCATATGAATCGTCTCATTGATCTCGTATCCAGCAATGTCTTCCAAAGACACGTCAATCATCGGTTTATGCTCCTGTAGCTTGCTCAGGAAAGCTTGAGTATGGAAGAGTCCCCGGCCTGCCTTGCCATGGCGTATCCGGTTCTCTTCCCTATAAATATCCTTCAGGTGTGCGACAATGATTCGATCGCCAAACAGCTTGAAGGAGCTGTCGACGATTTCATCCTGTAAATGGATATTATCTCCAATATAATTAACTGGATCAAATACCACACCAATCGAGCTTGAAGGGACCTCATCCAGAATGCGCCGCATTTTCTCAGGTGTGGAAAGCGTATGGTTAAAGACACCTTCAAGGCCCAGAAAGACGCCACATTTCTCCGCCTCCTCGGCTAATTCCTTCACGGTTTCTTTTAGTGCTTCCCAGCCTATCTCCTCGTAACGATAGGGATCATATTCTTTAAAAGTGGTTAGTGCCCCCGTCTCAGTGGCCACCATGGGTGCGCCGAATTGGCGGGCGTAACGAAGATGCTCCTTAAATCGGTCGATTTCTATTCTCCGGATAACCGGATCGGGATGAATAGGGTTGATATAGCAGCCGAGCACACCAATCCGAATGCCTGCTTTATCGAATTGCTCTCCAACGTAGCTGGCTAGGCCAGGACTAAGCTTGCCAGGAGAAGTGTCAATATCTTGTATCGCCTTGGACAGCGCCAGCTGCACAAAGCTGATATCATAGCTCTGAAGTGCCGTTGTTAATTGCATGAGGGGCAAGCAGCCAAACGTATGTGCTAAAGTTCCGTATCTGATGGGATTCCATCTCCTTTTGAATTTGATTTGTAAGTTTTGCTAATATATTAATAGTAATAACGCTATGCCGTTTCCTGCTCTCGGTCTGTTAATGGCTCCAATAATAGGGGTTTATGGGCCGTACAGGGAAACTGCCGGAATCTCCTTTTGCAATCCTATCACATACCCAAGTCCTTGCCGAATCATCTTCTGATCGTCCGCGAGCAAAACTTTGATTATCACCTCTGGTTCTGGAATCAGGTATCTCAGTCGTCCACCTCTCTCTTCCATTCTAGTCTTCATAACCTTTAAGCCAAATCCTTCATTGATCTTTTTGCTTGATTCCAAAATGCTATTATCCCGGATATGCATTACAATGTGTTCTGCCGCCATGTTCAGGCTAACCTCCATTAATGTAGCCTGGGAATGGCGAATGATGCAGTTGATCGTAAGCTTCCTGCAGTTCTGTCAATTGTCTTTTGTTCAATTCGTACATTTCATTTCTCTGCATCCGGTTGCGAATATTGAAGTAAAGGACGCAGCCAGCAGATATTACACGTGATCTTGTCCACCATGATTTCGGAACAAACAGGATAATGGAAAAAGATGCCCAGATTTAATAAGGAAAAAGAGGACTGCGGTGCTGGCAAATGGTCTTCCAAACGAGCGGTATGTCACCGTATTTCCTCCTAATATTCCACTTCGTTTAACTAGCTATTTTGTATCCTAAGCTAGTCGTTCTGTAGAGAGGAAAGAAGTACCCTTATAACTATCAAGTATAATCATAAGGGGAAAAAATGCATGCAACTGCAAAGTTTTATTTACGTGATCATAGGTGCCTTCATTGTGTACAGAATCGTTTTGCGTGTGCGCCGAAGTATAGGCTGGCAGACGTTGAATCTAAGAAGAATGAGGATATTTACCGTTATTTTCTCCATTATTGGACTGATATTCCTATTCGAGGGGGCTTTTCATATGATTAGTCTGATCTCAGACGCAATGGGAATCCTTGTTGGCGTCATTCTCTTGGGGCGTATAATGTATCGATTTTATGAGATTTACACAGTGGACAAAGTCAGCGGAATGTAAAATATGGTCAACGGCTCAAGCCCAGCAATCCGATAATAGAGGACTATTTTCCAAATTACAGCAGCATTCCGCCTGCGGCTCCTGCGAGAACGACCATCCAAGGAGGAAGCTTCCAGAATACAAGCAGGATAAAGAGCAGGGCCGCCAATGCGAAATCCGCAGGTTGCACAATGGCTGTAATCCAAAGGGGATCATATAGAGCAGCTAGTAGCAGTCCTACGACAGCGGCGTTAACTCCGGTGAGTGCACCTTGAATTTTGGGGTTATTTCTCAGGCTGTTCCAGAAGGGTAGAGCACCAGCTACAAGGAGAAAGGCAGGCAGGAAGATCGCAATAACGGCAATCGCTGCCCCTGATATTCCCCCAGCCATGGCTCCAAGATAGCCGGCAAATGTAAACAGCGGTCCCGGGACCGCTTGAGCCGCGCCGTATCCTGCCAGGAACTCTGCCTTACTTACCCAACCCGTAGGAACGACCTCTCGTTCAAGAAGCGGCAGTACGACATGACCTCCCCCGAATACTAGAGAGCCAGATCTATAAAAGCTATCAAACCAAGCTAGGCCTTCACTTTGTCCCCATTGTCTGAGAAGTGGAAGTGCCAGTAGAAGGGCCACATATACCAAGAGACAGCTGATAGCAAAGCTCCTGCTAACGGCAATAGGTAGCTGAGGAGCTTGCTCCACCTTTGTGCTGCGGTAAAACCATACTCCGACCACTCCAGCCACAAGTATAAGCAACAGCTGGCTATATGCAGTCTGCCAAAGTAAAGAAAGACCAGCAACGATTACCGCGATGGTGATCCGATTCCGATCCGGTGTCAGCTTCTGGCCCATGCCCAGGATGGCCTGGGATACTATGGCTACAGCAACTATTTTGAGTCCGTGAATCCAGCCAGCGTTGCCGATATCGAAGCCTCTAAGCAAGAAGGCGAAAGCCACTAAAGCTATGACGGAGGGAAGTGTGAAGCCTATCCAGGCGACAATTCCGCCCCATATCCCCGCTCTGATCAACCCGATACCAATTCCGACTTGACTGCTTGCCGGTCCAGGCAGGAATTGACAAAGTGCCACCAGGTCAGCGTAACTTCGTTCATCCATCCATTTTCGCCGCCGAATATATTCATTATGAAAATAACCGAGATGCGCTATCGGCCCTCCAAATGAGCTTAAACCGAGCTTTGTAGATACACTCAAGACTTCCAGAATGGCGGAGATGTTGCTTCTTCTCTTGTTCTGCTTGTTCTGCAATTCTTCTTGTCGCTTCGCCTTCATCTCCATTGACTGCTCCTTTTCCCGGAAAAACACCTAAGTTCGCTTATATCTTAAGCTGTTGATTGCGCGTAATACAACCCTTTTACAAAAGTTTTACATAAAGCATGTTTAAGTTAACAAATTAAAATTTTATTGAAAGCGCTCTATTCAAACACAAACAAATAGTTTAAAATTAAAACAAACAAAAATAAACAAAAAAGTAAACAATCAAAAACGGAGGTATTCACAAATGGTACAAAGCTTATGGGACTCATCTCGGGCAACGGAATTCAACACGGGGCTGGAAGCACTGGTGTACCGCTCCAATCTTCTCGGTGAAGATCGCAGAGTCTGTAATTGGGGAGGAGGCAATACCTCAAGCAAGACGATTGAGCAAGATTTCCGTGGACGTGATGTTGAGGTAATGTGGGTGAAGGGCAGCGGCTCCGACTTAGCGACGATGAAAGCCGGGAATTTTACGGGCTTACGACTGCAGGATATCGGCCCGTTGTTCGAACGAGACGAGATGCCTGATGCAGAAATGGTGGCTTACCTCGCAAACTGTATGCTGGATGCCAAGCATCCGCGGGCTTCCATAGAGACGCTGCTGCATGCTTTTTTACCCTTCAAACATGTCGATCATACTCACCCAGATGCGATTATCAGCTTATGCTGCGCCCACAACGGTAAGGAAATTGCCCGTGAGATTTACGGAGAACGTTTTGTATGGGTACCCTATATCCGTCCCGGCTTTACCTTATCTAAAATGATCGCCGCAGGCGTGCTGGCTAATCCACAGGCTGAACTGGTGCTGATGGAGAAACACGGCCTTGTGACCTGGGGAGACACACCTGAGGCCTGTTATGCCAAGACGATTTCCATCATTAATGAAGCTGAACACTATATTGAGACTAGAGTGGAAGAAGAGCGACTGTTCGGAGGTCTTAGAACGAAAGCGCTTCCTCAAGAACAGCGGCGGTCTATTGCGGCAGCAGTGATGCCGCTCATTAGAGGAGCTGTGAGTGATGTCCGCAAAATGTTGCTGTCTTTTGACGACGAAGCGGATGTGCTGCGTTTTGTCGGTGGTGCTAATTCGGCTGAACTGTCCAGAGTTGGTGCGGCCTGTCCCGATCACCTTGTGCATACCAAGGCCGCTCCGCTCTTTATCGACTGGGCAGCGGATGCCAACGATGTAGAAGGGCTGAAGGTTAAACTGACTGAGGGCATCATCGCGTATAAGGAGCAGTATACAGCCTATTTCGAGAGCAATAAGCATGAGGGGGATATCATGTTTGAGGCCGCGCCCCGCGTGATCCTCATTCCAGGAATAGGAATGATTAATACTGGCAAAAGCTGGAGTAATTCTAAGCTGAGCGGAGCGCTGTATCATCGGGCAATTGCTGTTATGCGCGGAGCAACAGCACTGGGGGATTTCGTCTCGCTCAGCGAGAATGAATCATATAACGTGGAGTATTGGCCACTGGAGCTTTATAAATTATCGCTGGCTCCTGCGGAAGCTGAGTTCTCGCGCAAGGTCGCTTTCATTACCGGTGGTGCGGGTGGAATCGGCAGCGAAACCGCCCGGCGACTGGTGTCGGAAGGTGCCCATGTTGTGCTTGCGGATCTTAATTTAGAAGGAGCCCAGAAAGTAGCCATAGAGATAAACGACAAATTCGGTGAGAATCGGGCGTTTGCTGTGAAAATGGATGTAACCCAGGAAGAACAGGTAGCAGCAGCTTATGCCGAGACAGCACTTTTCTATGGTGGTGTGGATATTATCGTCAACAATGCAGGACTAGCGACCTCCAGCCCTTTTGCCGAGACAACGCTTAAGGAATGGAATTTGAATATCTCCGTGCTGGGCACAGGTTATTTCCTTGTCGCACGCGAAGCCTTCCGGCTGATGAAGGAACAGAATATCGGTGGCAGTATGGTGTTCATCGGATCTAAGAATTCTGTCTATGCAGGCAAAAGCGCTTCAGCCTACAGCTCTGCCAAGGCGCTAGAAGCGCACTTAGCCCGTTGTATTGCAGCCGAAGGCGGTGAGTTCGGCATTCGTGCCAATACCATTCTGCCGGATGCTATTCTTCAGGGCTCGGCCATCTGGAATTCGAACTGGCGGAATGAGCGGGCGGCGGCTTATGGCATTGCGCCGGATCAATTGGAGGAATACTACCGCAAGCGCACGACGCTGCTGGTGAACATCTACCCGCGTGACATTGCTGAAGGCGTTGCGTTTCTTGCTTCTTCTAAATCGGAGAAGACGACCGGATGCATGCTGACCATTGACGGCGGTGTGCCGGCGGCTTTTACCCGCTAAATATAAGTTTATTACAGAAATAGATAACGGAGGGAAGCCATGCTGATTGCGGACAGATATGAAATGATTGTAGAACTGGTGAATGATCGAGGCAGCATCCGGGTGACGGAGCTAAGCGTGTTGTGCCAGGTTACGGAAGAAACAATACGCCGTGATTTGGACCGGCTGGAGAAAGCAGGGCGCCTGCTCCGCTCTCATGGCGGAGCGGTCAGCCTGCGTGATCGTCAGCCGGAAATGCCCTATGCCGAACGTGAAATTATGAACGCTGCCGAGAAGCAGCGGATTGCACGCGAAGCCGTACTGCTCATTAAGCCCGGTGAACGGATTCTGCTGGATGCCAGCACATCCGCTGGGTATATGGCTACCCTGCTGCCAGATATGCCGCTGACGGTGTTGACTAATTCTATTAAAGTCGCGACAGAGCTAAGCGGCAAGGAGCGGATTGAAGTCATCTCTACCGGGGGCCAGCTTAGCCGGAGATCCATGTCCTTTGTGGGTCATCTTGCCGAACGCTCGCTGGACCTGTATCACGTGGATAAGCTATTTTTTTCCTGCAAAGGCTTTCATTTCGAACACGGTGTTAGTGAGTCCAATGAGCTGCAGGCCATGGTGAAGCGGAGAATGCTTGATATTGCGGATCAGATCATTCTGCTCTGCGATTCCAGCAAGATCGGAATTCAGTCCTTCACACATGTAGCAGGAACGAGGGAACTGAACGCAGTGATTACGGATTACAGACCTGTGGCAGAGCAAATGGAGCAACTGCGAGAGCTGAACATAGCTCTTACAACGGTCTGAAGGAAGAGGAGGTGAAGCGAATGAAGGTATCCATGTTTATTACCTGTGTCAGTGATGCCGTCTATCCACAAGTCGGGGAAGCGATGTTGCGATTGTTGGCCAGATATGGTGTGAGGCTGGATTTTCCCGAGGTGCAGACCTGCTGTGGGCAGCCCGCGTTTAACAGCGGTTATTGGGACGAGGCAAGGCAGGCAGCGCTAACGATTCTGCGTGCGTTTGAGAGCAGTGATTTTGTGATTGCTCCATCTGGTTCCTGCACCGGAATGCTGCATCATTTCCCTAAGCTTTTTGAGGATGATCCGGTGAATTTAGCGAAAGCATTGGACCTGCAACGCAAGGCCTATGAGTTCAGCCAGTTTATGGTGCAGGTGCTCGGTCTGACCGACCTAGGGGCTGTATTTCCGCATCGGGTAACCTATCATCCTTCCTGTCATGGCACCCGGATTCTGGGGATACGCGAGGAACCGCTGCTGCTGATGCAGAATGTGAGGGCGATGGAGCTGATTCCCTTGCCTTTTGCGGAGGATTGCTGTGGGTTCGGCGGCACTTTTGCGATCAAGATGGCCGATATTTCCGGGGCAATGGTCACCGAGAAATCTGACCACATCTTGGAGACGGAAGCTGAAATTCTGACTGGGCTTGATATGGGCTGTCTCATGAATATTGCTGGGAATTTGCGCTACCGCCGCCAGCCAGTCAGAGTGATGCATTTGGCGGAGCTGCTGTATGAAGGAGTGAGTGGAAGATGAGTCAGAAGGTCTCTGCAACATCATCAGCAAAAGCTGAAGCAGCCAAGCCTGCAACGGTTAAGAAACGCGCCGATCTGGCCCTGAATAATGAATTTCTGCGCAAGGCAGTACGATTTACGACAGAGCGACTGCGGGAAGGGAAGCAGAAAGCGGCAGATGATCATGGACAGTGGGAGGAATGGCGGGAACGGGGCCGGCAGATCCGTCTGCATACGATCGCCCATCTGGACTATTATTTGAATCTGTTTGCGGATAATGCACGAGCAAACGGGACACATATTCATTTTGCAGCAACGGGTGAAGAAGCGGTTCGGATTACTTTGGAGATTGCAGAGCGTAAAAAGGCAGCTTCAGTGGTCAAATCGAAGTCGATGGTTACCGAGGAACTGCATCTAAATAAGGCGCTGGAATCCATCGGTGTGGAGACGGTAGAGACAGATTTAGGCGAATATATTATCCAGCTTGCCGGGGAGACCCCTTCACATATCATTATTCCGGCGATTCATAAGAATCGTTACCAGATCGCCGAGCTTTTGTCCAAGGAGGCGGGTGAGGAGCTACAACCTGAGACAACAATATTGGCCGGATTCGTGCGGCGCAAGCTGCGGGAGAAGTTTCTCGATGCAGACATCGGTATGACAGGCTGTAATTTTGCGATTGCCGAGACAGGTTCGATGGTGCTGTTCGAGAACGAGGGGAATGCCCGCATGGTTACTACCCTGCCGAAGACACAAATCACCCTAATGGGCATGGAGCGGATTATTCCTTCCTGGAGCGATCTTGAGGTGATGGCAACCTTGCTGCCACGTTCGGCAACGGGCCAGAAGCTGACTGTATACATGTCAGGAATTACAGGTCCGCGCAGGAAGGACGATGGTGATGGTCCGGAAGAACAGCATATTATTATTCTGGATAACGGCCGCTCCGAGCAGCTAGGTGATCCTGAGTTTCAGGAACTGCTGAACTGTATCCGCTGCGGCGCATGTCTGAATGCCTGTCCCGTGTATCGCCATATCGGCGGGCACGCCTACGGTGGCACTTACAGCGGTCCAATCGGGGCCGTTCTTACACCTGCACTGAACAAGAATGTGGACCAGTGGGATGATATCGCCTCTGCTTCTAGCCTCTGCGGAGCTTGTTATGAAGCCTGTCCTGTCAAAATCCCCCTGCATGATATGCTGATCTATCTGCGCCGCCGCAAGGTAGAGCGCGGATTCGGAGATAAGGTGGAAGGAGTCGGAATGAAAGGATTCGGGGCGATTATGTCCAATTCGAAGCGGTTCAGCCGTACGCTAAAGCTTGGAAGAGTGGGCCAGAAGCTGCTCGTTCGTGATGGCGGGATTCCGTCGAAGCTAGGTCCGCTTAAGGGCTGGAATAGCTACCGGATCGCACCGAAGCTGGCGGATCAATCGTTTCGGGAGAGCTGGAAAGGGTTGCAGAAGGAGCTGGATAAGGACCCTAAGGAGCTGCTTCCTGAGATACAGGCCCGGATGGAAGCTGCACTCTATCAGCGAATGACGAAAGATGAAGGAGGGGCAGAGCATGGCTGATTCATATGGTGAATGGCTGGAGCGGATGCAACAGGCTTCCTGCGAGCAGCAGGAGGTGTTCATGAACGATATTGCGCGCCGCCTGAAGCGGCCGAGAACGATAGCAGCCCCAGCGCATCCTTTCCGCGGCGCACCTGAATATTGGCAGGAGTTCCGCTGGAGTGCGGAGGAGCGTGTGAGCCAATTCACTACAAACTTTGAAAGCGTAGGTGGAGCTGTATTCCATATGGAACACATGGATGAAGTCAAAGCCTTCATTACTGCGAAGTCTGTTGAGCTGAGTGCACGCTATATTCTCCGGCAAAATGTGGAGGAGCTCGCTAAACTGCGACTCGAAGAAGACTTGAGCGATACCCTTGTATCCGTATGGAATACCGACATTGGAGAAGCCTGGAAGGATCGGGCGGCAGAGGCAGATATCGGGATTGTGGTCGCAGATTATGCAGTGGCTTATACCGGATCGATCACCGTATTGTCTTCAGCGGATAAAGGCCGTTCAGTCAGCCTACTGCCTACAGTATTGATTGCCGTGATTCCGGTGGAGCGGCTTAAGACCCGCCTTGGCGAGGTGCTGGCTGATTTTGACGAAGCTGGACCTACCCATTTGCCGGCGGGTATTCACTTTATCTCTGGTCCCAGCCGATCCGCGGATATCGAGAATGATCTTACCATCGGGGTGCATGGCCCGGGAATAGTGTTCGCTCTGCTGGTCGGATAGTTGTTTATGAGAGATTAACGCGCTTACGCGTATGGTACTCAATGATATTCAATTTAAATCTTAAGGCGGGGAGAACATAATGGAGCAAAGCATACAGAGCAGTTATACCGAAGCGAAAAAGCTTTATGAACAACATGGTATTGATGTAGAACAAGTACTGGAGCAGCTTGCAGCTATCAAGATTTCGCTGCACTGCTGGCAAGGCGATGATGTCAGAGGATTTCTGAATAAGGAAAAAGAGCTCAGTGGCGGCATTGCTGTTACTGGGAGCTATCTTGGGCGGGCTGGAAATCCCGAGGAGCTGCGCCGCGATTTAGAAATGGCTTTGGCCCTTATTCCTGGTCAGCATAAGGTTAATCTGCATGCCATATATGCCGATACCGAGGAGAAGGTGGAGCTAGACGAGCTTGCGCCAAGACATTTCACCAAATGGGTAGATTGGGCCAAAGCGCAGGGGTTAGGACTCGACTTTAATCCCACCTGCTTCTCGCATGACAAAGCCAAAGACGGCTTTACGCTGAGTCATCCTGATGACGACATTCGCGCTTTCTGGATTGCCCACTGCAAGGCAGCGCGCAGAATATCCGAGTCCTTTGGTCAGGCCTTAGGCCAGCCGTGCGTGACTAACTTTTGGGTGCCTGACGGCTATAAGGATGCACCGATTGACCGCTTGTCGCCAAGAGTGCGGCTTAAGGAGTCACTAGATGAGATCTTTAGTGAGGATATCAGCGAAAGCTACAATATTGATGCAGTGGAGAGTAAACTGTTCGGAATCGGTTCGGAGAGCTACGTGGTCGGCTCCCATGAATTCTATATGGGTTATGCCCTAAGCAGGGGCAAAGCCGTCTGCTTCGACGCTGGGCATTTTCACCCCACAGAGTCTATCTCCAATAAGCTGTCCTCGTGGTTGATCTTCGGAGATCAGCTTCTGCTGCATGTTAGCCGACCGGTTCGTTGGGACAGCGATCATGTAGTGACTCTCGATGATGAGCTGCTGGAGATTGCCCGCGAGCTGGTGCGTGGTGATTTCCTGGATCGGACCCATATCGGTTTGGATTTTTTTGACGGCAGTATTAATCATGTCGCCGCTTGGGTTATCGGTACGCGTAATACGCTAAAAGCACTGCTCAGAGCCATGTTGGAGCCACTTGCCAAGCTGAAGCAAATCGAATTGGATGGAGATTATACTTCACGGCTGGCATTGGTAGAGGAATTCAAATCCTACCCGTTTGGAGCTGTATGGGATTATTATTGCGCCAAGCAAGGCGTTCCCCTCAGGGAAGGCTGGTTAACGGAAGTGAAGCACTATGAACAGGAGGTTTTGTTCAAGAGATAGAGGATATGAAATTATTGGAATCCATCGCTAGCGTCAAATCATGTAGGGCGTGTAATATAGGGTATAATGGTTCTCATCCATTTCATATGAAATTATCTGGAGGCCTTCCCTAATGAAGCATAACGAGGACAAGAACACTATGGAACTTGCAGTGGGGAATTTCGAATACAACAAAGCTAATGAAGAACTCGTCACAACAAACTTTTGGTCCAAAACAAAGAGAGTTGTCGGTAAAATCCCCTTCACCAAAGATGCTATCGCTATGTATTATTGTGCAGTTGATGCCAAAACACCCTTATGGGCCAAAGGCATTGCCTTCGGTGCACTAGCCTATTTTATTTCCCCTGTGGATGCCATACCTGATGTGCTGATTGGCTTGGGCTTTACAGATGATGCTGCTGTTATTGCCGCGGGCATTAGAGCGTTATCGGGTCAGGTAACAGATGAGCATAAAGAGAAGTCAGAAGTATTCTTCAACGGACAAAAATAACGGTCCAGCGTTAGCTTACAACATGCTGTCAGTTACTCCTTCTAAGGGGCTGTCCTAAAAGAAGATATTTTTCACTTATGAGTCAGTCTTTGGAGCAACGGTCACTTCGCAAAAGCGTCCTCACAAGCACAATCGTTTATCCGACTTCAAAAACAAGGGGTGTCCCAAGCAGCCATTTCATGGCTTCTGGGATAGCCCCTTTATTTTGTACACTTCACGCCAGTCCTCCATAAGCTTAATAATTGGAATCAGCGTACTAGTACATACTTTTAAATTCAGCAAATTTGCTCTAATATTAAGCATGTGATCGGCAAACAGTCAAATCTGATATGCGCCAAGAAAGGGAGTACGAATCATGGGAAGTTTATCCTCAATCCAGCATGAAATTCTGTCTGCTTTCCAATTCAGACATGCTACTAAAGAATTTGACAGCAACAAAAAAATCAGTGATATCGACTTCCAATTTATTCTGGAGACCGGACGCCTGTCACCAAGCTCCTTCGGCTTTGAGCCCTGGCGATTTGTGGTTGTGCAAAGCCCGGAGATTCGTGAGAAACTGCGTCCGTATGCGAGAGGAGCCAACAAACAGCTTCCGACCGCTAGTCATTTTGTGCTCATTCTCGCAAGATTACCTAAAGACATGCTTGCTGACTCTGACTATATCCAAGGGATGATGGAGAATGTTCAGCAATTGCCTCCAGAGGGTGTAGAGGGAAAAGGAAAAGTTTATGATGCGTTCTTGAAGACGGGTTTCCGGCTGCAGGAGAACGAACGGGCCATGTTCGAATGGGGCTGTCGGCAGACCTATCTAGCTCTCGGTAATATGATGACCGCCGCCGCGCAGATCGGCATTGATTCTTGCCCGATGGAGGGCTTTGACAAGGCGGAGATTGAGCGAGTTCTGGTAGAAGAAAGAATCATGGATGCTGAGCATTTTGGGATCGCTTGTATGGTGGCTTTCGGGTATCGTCTGCATGAGCCTCTTAATAAAACACGGCAAACAGCGGATCAAGTGGTTCAGTGGGTGTAAACACAACACATAGAAGGCAGGGCGGGAATGGACTCCGTCTTGCCTTTTATGTTGGAGAATCGAAAAATGAATAGAGAGATAGGAGCATGATGGATATGGGTGCAGATATAGATTGGATTTCGGTTCAGGGTACAGGCGAGTGGAACGAGGACGCGGTTATTCTTAATCATGACTTAAAAATATATGGTGTAGTGGACGGTGCTACTTCACTAGTTCCTTACCGTGGGACGAGCAAGGAGACGGGTGGAAGACTGGCGTCTCAACTGATTAAACAATATGCTGAGCAACTGACTTCTACCGAGTTTAATGGGTTGGACACACTATTGAAGGAAGCGAACAGCAGGCTTGGGCAGGAGATGGAACGCTGCGGTATTAATCTGCATTCGAAAGATGAACTATGGACAGCAGGCGCAGCCCTTATTCGGATAACGGATACCTATATTGAATTCATTCAGGTTGGCGATTGCATGATTTATGCCATGTATGAAGATGGCTCCATCCGTAGTCTAACCCGTGATCATGTGGCAGCAATCGACCTGCAGTCCAAACGAATCTGGGAGGAAGGCATTGCGACAGGAGTGCTTACCAAAGAATTATTATGGGAAATGGTCAAGCCGGTAATCGCAGCCAATAAGCAAAAGATGAACACACCAGAAGGGTATTCCATTATTAATGGAATGGCAGAGGCGGAGCCCTTTTTTGAATATGGCAGAATAAATCTGATTAAGCTGCACAGCCTGCTGCTAGTGACAGACGGGCTCTTCTATCCAGGAGAAGTGGGGAATACGGAGGAAGATCTGGTGAACTCGCTTGTTCGTTATGTTACTGAAAAGAGTCTTGAACAATATGCAGAATGGCTGCTGCAATTGGAGAGAGCGGATACTGAATGTATTCAGTACCCCCGATTCAAAATATCAGATGACAAGACAGGCATTTATATTCGCCTAACATAAAAGAAGAATATGAAATTGAAATTGAAAACGGATATTAATTTTTGGAAAAAATTGAAATTTTCATGAAAATTCTGTTACGCTAGTAGAGTACAGCTTTTAAGTAGGTTATATTAATTTCATACTGAAGGGATTCTGTCACATGAAAATCTTGGTCATCATTGTCCAAGTCGCGCTATTATATCTGTTTTATATGGTGGGCGACTATCTGCAAAGGCTACTGCATCTCCCAGTGTCGGGGAGTATTGTTGGACTAATATTATTATTTATTTTACTACTCTTTCGAATTGTGCCTGTGAAATGGATCGAGAATGGGTCAATTGCAGTATTATCATATCTTCCGCTATTTTTTATTCCGGCGACTGCCGGGATTGTGAACCATTTAGATATTTTTGATGGCAGAGGTTTATTATTGATTCTTATCCTCATTGTTAGCACGGTATTGACGATGGTAACAGCGGCGCATTCCAGTCAGTGGCTGGAAGGATGGAGCAGTAGAAGCGGCCGCAGCAGTATAAAAGAGAAGGGGAAGGAATTATAATGTTTTTTATCGCAGTCGGAATCGTTCTACTTAATGTAACTATTTATTTGATCATGTCTGGGATCTACAGGCGTTTTCGTATTCCTGTACTTATACCCGCACTTACCGCAACTGTTGTAGTGGTTGGGCTGCTCCTCTATTTTCATATCTCGTATGATACCTATATGATTGGCGGCCAATGGATTAATCACTTGCTCGGGCCTGCAGTTGTATCGTTAGCCTATCCTTTATATAAGCAGCGCAATGTGTTGATGGAGAACTTTCCTGCCATCTTGGGAGGGGCTATCACTGGCTTGCTTGTTGGAATGTTTAGCGGTCTGCTGCTAGCGGCCGGATTTGGATTCTCGAAATTGTACGTGCTCTCCGTATTGCCTAAATCGATCACAACCCCTGTAGCCATACAGATCTCCAGCAGTCTTGGCGGGGATTCTTCCTTAACCTCTGTTTTTGTAATGGTGGCCGGGTTTACAGGCGCTATTGCAGGACCTTATCTCATTAAGCTGTTCAGAATTAAAAGTGAAGTGGGCATCGGTATTGGTATGGGTACAGCCTCCCATGCACTTGGGACAGCGAAAGCGCTGGAATATGGCGAACGCTCCGTTTCCATGAGCTCGGTAGCGATGACCGTATGTGCCATCGTGGGTTCCATAATTGGTCCATTGGTGGCCTGGATTATGTATCAGTAGTGCAGCAAAATATATTGTCACAACCATAACATTTCATGTATTGTTAAAATATGGTACTCATCTTTTGACATGAGGAAGTGTATGGTTATGAAAAAGCTGCTTTATTGGAGTATAGCTATCCTGATACTAACCGGGTTGATTATCTATGGTTTTACAAGTGCCCCAAAGGTGATTCGTCTGGATCGCCATATCGAAGTCACTGCTTATAAATTACAGGATACCAGTTTTGCGAAGCCCGTGACTCTTGCCTTGAAGGGTGCTTTTGACGAAAAGTCAGAGTCGTATGTAGGTAAGTTGGGAATTAATGACATTGAGTACAGCTACTGCAGTTTGTCTCCAGAAGTGGGATTTATGAATTGTGCGCTTGAAGCTGTCTGGCTTCCATTTTCAGGGCGTGTCTATGCGAATAAGGACTTCAGTCAATGGAGTCTTGAGGTTCCACAACAGACGTATGAAGCCAACGACACCACAAATGATCTCTATAACAGTCTCAATCAAGGGAGTACTACTCACGACACCATCATTATTAGTATTCCGGCAACCGACAGGGAATCTGCTGTGAAATTATACCAACGACTGCAAAAGGACTGGTCGGATAATCTACAACGTAAGCATAGATAGTATCTTGAATCCATGTTTGTAATATACCCTAACGGGTAACTATAACTAAGGAACAAGAAATGCAAAGCGTATGAAGGAGGACTCCACATGGCAGATCATATTCAAGACGAAGCTCAACTCCGTAACAAAGAAAATAAAGACGGTGATTCACTGGCGGAGCAAAAGAAAATGGAAAATGGTGTGGATATTGAGCCGGAAGCAGACGCGTGGGTAGCCAAGCCTGCAGACACTGCTCATCCAGACCCGCTACCCAAGAATCAGCAATAAATGAATAAGTGAATAAAATATTAGGCTGTCCTTAGCGGGCAGTCTTTTTTTTATGTTAAATAATGTATACTGGAAATAGGTACAACCTCAACACATCTTATTCTCCAAGATCATCGCAGAACTCTCAGGACTGACAGCAATTTATTGCGAGGAGGAAATGGAATGCGAAGTCGAAACGAGAACGGCCGGTATCGGCAAAAACGGGGGAGTGCCCTCATGGAAAATCTCGAAAAGAAATACGGCTCCGACTTTGGCGTGCGCAGTGAAATGAAGCTCGAGACGCTGAAGAGGCAACAAGACGATCACTTGCTGCCGCTGAATCTAAAGGAACAGCTTAAAGAATAGAAACACGGGTGAGTATAATTTTCTTGTCCCGCTAGAGACATAACCCTTGGGTTATGTCTTTTTTGTCGTTCTTATCTAAACAAGGGACTCGAGCTTAGAGATAGAGGGAAATCCTCCCTCTAAATTCCATTTATTGGGACTTCAGAGTAGAATAAAGGGAATTTCTCCCTCTAAAAACTCCATTTGGTGATATATAGGCATATATTCAGAATCTATAGGGAGAAAATCCCTCTAATTGTTATTTCTAAGCACTAACTGGCTAATTAGAGGGATAATTTCCCGTTAGGTTCAAAGTATACCCGCATATCTCCTGTCAAACTAAGGCATAATATGTCCCGATAATACCTGATGCCAATACTGACAACTGGGAGGCGGGATATATTTTGATTACACCAGAAATTTCGCTAGATGGTTTCATGCCGTTTGCTGTTGCCAGCCAATACTTCTTTTATTTTATGATCTATTCTTTCTTGGGCTGGGTACTGGAGGGAACCTATAACTTGTACAGTACTGGAGCTTTTCGTAAGGAAGGATTTCTAAAAGGGCCATTTAAACCGATGTACGGTTTTGCACCACTTCTGCTGCTCATCGCAATGAATCTGCAAGTACCGCTTCCGTTATTTCTATTGCTAACGTTAGTGATTCCTTCTATGGTTGAATATGTCAGTGGTTGGCTGCTGAAGACGCTATTTCATAAGCAATGGTGGGATTACTCCAGCATGCCTCATCAGCTGCAGGGTCATATCTGTCTGCGCTTTTCTATGTATTGGTGGTTGCTCGCCACGGCCTGCCTGTATGTGATTCAACCGCTTTTGGAGCTATTGTATCGCCTTGTTGAACCAATGTGGGAGTTACTGTTGCCAGCGGTTGCTCTCTATGCGACGGCCGATCTGTTATGGACTTGCTGGACCCGGCGCCGGGGCGAGAAAGAACTGGAGCTTAGTGAAGGATAACGAAGGATGAAGTTGGTGCAGCATGGATTTTTTTGTAAAATAAGCGATCTAGCTGATGAAAGGTTTTCGTCTGAAAAGGTAGATAAAGAAATCAATTACAAATCCCGTGACTAGAAAAGTTCCGAAGTGTATCAGGTAAGCTGGAAACCGCAGACTAATCAAGGCGCTATCGGCCGCCCATTTTGTATCTTCAGTATCAATCATCCAGTTTCTAAAGGGTTCAGTAAATTTGATTGCATCGAGAACCGGATTAAATCGCACAAGGATTATATTCGCCAACCCACTTCCCAAGTAGTCACCTAAGCAAATCAATATGCTAATTACAGACAACCAACAAGCTACCCTTCTGAAAAGAGAAATAGCTACCCCCTCCTAATGATTCGGTAATAAACAGCTTCCATGCCTCATATTCTGAAATTGGGGGAACGAAGCAGTATCCTTGGGAGAGGAAATGCCGTCCGGAAGAGCCATCCTTCAATTGGGAATGGAGGCGGACGCAGATGAGTACTGATCAGCTCATAGCATTGCTCGTTCTTGTCATTATGATTATACAGTTAGCTAACCCCAAGGGGAAATCCTAAGAGGCGTTGCTGAATTTGCCTTCGAGCTCAGAAATTTTTGAGTTCGGAGGCATTTTTTTGTTGTATATTGTAAAGGATAGATTTTTTTTGAAATTAAAAGAGGGAGAATTATGAAATATACAAAATGGATTATTGTTCTTCAACTGTTGGTTATCGTTGTTTTAACCGGCTTTTTGATTATAGCCGTGAACAAACCAACACCACGTATGAACGACCGTTCTTACATACTCACGCATTTTGATCAACTCGACTTAAACAGAACGCAAGAAATGATCCATCGCTTTAGCGAAGGCATAGGAGATAATCTTATGATGATTAGTCCGACGATAGACAGCGGGGCAGAAATCCATGACATATATTCAGACGGCAAAGAGCTGCATTGGATTGTTGATAATACGAGAGATGGTATGAGCACTAATACGGGAAAGACCGAATACGTGTGCAAAGGCATTCAACTAGATGAACTTGTGGATCGTTATCGTGTTGAATTGACCAGCTGTGCTAATCGTCCTAATGATGAGAAGATAGGCATAGTGGTATTTTGGAAGGAAAACTTATAGCGTTCCATGGAATTCAAGTTGAATGAGCAGCATAATAATCAACAAAAACAAATGAAGGATGATGATCATGCCAATGTCTGCTTATTATCGGGATTTGCGGGAGACAGTCGGCTCCGGGCTGTTAATGATTCCAGCGGTAGCTGCGATCATAAGAAATGCCGAGGAAGAAATTTTGTTTCTCCGTAAGCCTGGTGAAACGCTCTGGGGTTTGCCCGCAGGAGCGATTGAACCAGGAGAGACCCCATCAAGAGCTGTGCGGCGAGAGGTATATGAAGAAACGGGATTATTGGTTAATCCTGTGGGGATATTAGGTGTTTTTGGTGGTGAGAAATATAAATATGAATATAGTAATGGGCATCAGGTGGAGTATTTGACAGTTGTTTTTGAATGCTCCATTGTCAAAGGAACGCCTAGAGGAGGGGATGAGGAGGTGGAGGAGCTTAAGTTTTTTAAGGAGAATGAACGCCCTGAGCTTGCCATTCCTTATCCGCCGGAACTTTTCATTAAAGATACAGGGATGTTAAGAAGTATATTTGAGTGATGGAGGTGAAGGGAGAGGATAAATGCGATCTTACACTCACTCAAGCAATATTTTAAAAACGCCATGGATTTGGATCAGCATTTAAAAGGATAAACCTGTCTTAATGAACTCAGGGGGAATTATGAATACGTATATTTATATGGTCAGACATGCAGTTTCACCTTTTGTAGTGGGGGATGAGCGGAATCGGGGACTCTCCGAGCAAGGGATAGTGGATGCCCTCCGGATCAAGGAGATTTTGGCGAATGCCGGAATTACCCATTTTGTCTCCAGCCCCTATAGAAGAGCAATCGCTACGCTTAAATATTTGGCTGAAGCGTCTCATCAGGAAATTGCGATCTATGAGGAACTCAGGGAAAGAGCTATCGGGAGTACGGAGATTGAGATCAAACCCCGAGAAATTCTACAAGGAATTCGGACTTCGTTCACGGACAAGCATTATAAAATGCTGGACGGGGAGAGTAGTTGGGAAGCGCAGGAGCGATCCATCCCCCTTGTGAAGCAGCTACTTGAGCAGCACAAAGGCGGCAGAATTGCTATGGGCACCCACGGAAATATCATGACGCTTATTCTGAATTATTTTGATGAGACCTATGGTTACGAATTCTTTGAGCAAACCTCGAAACCGGATATTTATAAGCTGGAATTTCATGAAATGGAACTGGTTAATGTTGAGCGGCTGTGGAGTTAAGGAGGAACTGAAAATGCGGAACCTTATCAATATGTTCGGATTTACTGAGGGCAAGTCAAACGCTGGATAGAGGTAGAAATAAGAATGAAACATTTGAAATCTATAGTCTATATCTGCATCTTTCTCACAGTGATTGTGTTAGGCATTAGCTCGAGAGCTTTCGCTGACCAGCTACCTTTGTTTGTGTCCAGACACTTTGGAGATGCGTTATGGGGAAGCATGGTTTATTTCGGGTTTCGGGTCCTGTTCACTGAGCAAAAGAAACTGCACTCTCTCGTCCTAAGCTTGATATTTAGTTTTGGTATCGAATTTAGTCAGCTGTATCAAGAGGATTGGATAAATAGCTTACGCTCCACTCTGGTGGGAGGATTGATTCTGGGAAAAGGCTTCTTGTGGATAGATCTTCTCAGGTATACGGTGGGTATTGGTCTTTCCTATGGCTTGGATATTTGTGCATGGCGTTGGTATAACGTTTCTAAAAAGTAGAAACTGGACCTGCATACAAATTCAGTGGAGATGATAGAATTGATGACGAACAGTTTAATAATAGTGTTCCTGCTTACGATGATTATTCATACTGCTGAAACCTTGTCTTATTCCGTGCGTTTTGCCGGAGTGAAGCTGAATAAGATTGCGATCGCTTTGTCCCTGACTGGTATTATTGTACTGGTATCCAGAACCGCAAATATGATTCAAGCTCCACTAACAGCAAAATTCGTCGATTATGCCAAGGTTGATCAGGGATTTCCGCTGCTTAATTATTTGAGGATTATTTTGCTAGCGTCCTCTTTAGGTACCTTAATAGCTATTGCTCTTTTTCCTACCTTTGTGGGTTTATTCGAAAGAGTCATCTCTAAGCTGGAGGTAGAAGGCTCTATACCTAAACTACTTACTAGCGTTACTATAGGGCAACTGAAAAACAGCAGGAAATACATACGCAAACCGAAAATGAGACTTTATAATATCAGATACCTGGGCATACCCAAACGGTTTCTTATCATGAATATATTTGTTACGGCATTCTATACGGTCGGTGTATTATCTTCACTGTACGCCGCCCATTTAGTACCTCATTTAAGCACGACTGCATCTCAAGCATCAGGAATGATTAACGGAATAGCGACGATATTGCTAACGATATTCATTGATCCACAGTTGGGCATCATCACGCATAAAGCTACCGAGAATGTGGAGTACCGGGATCAGCTTGGTAAAATCTACATGTTATTAATGGGCTCCAGATTTCTGGGCACATTGCTGGGTCAGGTTGTGTTTGTTCCGGCCGCCCATTTAATTATTGTGCTGGTGAAGCTGATCTGAAGTCAGCCCGAACGAAATATGCAGACCTTACTTGGGCAGCTTGGATTCTGCTGTACGGACTGCAAGGGCAATACTCTGCTCCGAGCTATAAAGCATCTGCTGCATGGTATGTATCTTGCTCATATGCGCATATGAGAGCTTCAGCTCTACAGCTGCTGTGATCGCATTTCCTTGCTTAACAGCAGATTTATAGCGTGTATCTGCTTCCAAGCGTAATTTCTGTTCAGCAGCGAGACTCTTATTCCCGGCAACAATCTGCTTCCTAATGGCGGCAACGGGTGCAATAGCATCTTTGGCTGGCTTTGTCTTAGCAGCGGTTGCTTTACGAGCAGCGGCCAGCGCATCTACCTTGTTCTTCACCTCAGCCCGGGCGGCGGTAACAGCAGCCTTCAGCTTATTGCGTTTCAGATCGAGCAGTGTCGCTGTCTTAGTGTCACCTGCTTTCTTGGCAGCAGTAGACTGCTTGCTAAGTGTTGAATATTGCTCCAGTAGCGGAGCGTACTTCTTGCGGATTGCCTCCGTTTCGGTCTTCAAACGGCTTAACAGAGCTTGGTCAACAGCTAGCAGCTGTGCATTTACAGTCTTTAGGTCATCATTGTTCTCTTTGCGAAGTTTCTGGATCTTCAGTCTGTCTGCCTTGATAACCCCCTGCAGAGCCGTATACTCTCCATGAATAGCATTAATGTCATCGAGTGCATTATCCCAATCAGAGGCTGCACTAGCTTGAGTGACATTAGCGGTGAGGAGTGTTAGCAAAATGACAATTTCTACAAACCCTCTCCAATAGCGTGCCTTGTGAATCATTCGGGTACTTCTGTTCTTACGTAAATCGTTAATCATTAGCCACAGCTCCCATCTGAAATAAGCAGTATACGAAAAAAAGCACCTCCAAGATAGGCATAAATGCCTGTCTTGCGAGGTGCTTCGCCCGCAAATGCACATGTAATTTTCATTTACTATAACTTGAAATTAATGGATAGTCAATCCTGAATAGAACATTAGTTTGCTTTTTAGCGGATGGAATGTTCTTCTGAGCAGAAGTCTAGTAGAATGCTAGTATAGTATAGTTTACATTAAACATCACATTTGCGAGACTAACACTGCCAGTCCAATAGGGAGATGAAACATGATGCAGCTTAGAAAAGTGAAGATATTGGGTACCGGCAAATATTTACCGGACAGGCTAGTAACGGATGAAGAGCTGGACGAGCGTCTAGGGGTGCCAGCTGGTTGGGTTAACAAAGCAACTGGCGTAGGTGTGCGTCACTATGCAGAGGGTGAAACCTCATCGCAAATGGGCGCGAGAGCAGCGGAGAGAGCCCTGGCGGATGCAGGGTTAAGCTTCTCTGATGTCGATTGCCTAGTCTGTACAAGTGGAACCAAGGAACAACCGCTGCCCAGCACTGCTGTATTTATTCAACAAGCTATGGGCCAAGGAGAATCAGGGGTCCCAGCTTTTGATATGGATGCCACCTGTCTAAGCTTTATGGTTGGACTCGATGTAATGTCATATATGGTTGAAGCCGGTCGATACCGAAATGTGCTGCTTGTAGCTACGGAAATCGCCTCAGTTGGGTTAAATTGGCAGGAAAAAGAGAGTGCTGCACTCTTTGGTGATGGTGCCGCTGCAGTTGTAATCGGCCCATCGGGAGCTCAGGATTCTGCCCGTATCATTCACACATCACTCAAAACCTATAGCAAAGGTGCAAGTTATTCAGAGATCGCTGGCGGAGGAAGTAAGCTCACCGCCCAAAAATACAGTAAACATAATGAATCGTCCTATCTATTCCATATGGACGGCAAGGGGATCTTTCGGATGGCTTCAAAGCTGTTACCTGATTTCATTCAGGAGCTGCTGAAGCAGTCTGGTACGCAAATGGATGATTTCCGGCTGGTCATTCCTCATCAGGGAAGTGCTATGGCGATGCGGCTGCTGCAGAAGAAGTTAGGGATTGCCGAGAGCCAATTTCTAAATATTACACCCAATCATGGGAATACGATTGCCGCTTCGATTCCAATGGGACTGCATGAGGCGATTCACCAGGGACGAATTCAGCGTGGAGACCGGATTCTGCTGATCGGTACCGCAGCAGGGCTGTCACTGGGAGGCATGGTTATTGACTACTGACCACCTGGGCATCCCTAAGAAGCAGAATATTCTTCTGACAGGAGGACGTGCACCTGTTGCTCTCGATCTGGCGCGTTTGCTCCATCATGCAGATCACCAGGTATTCGTGGCTGAGAGCACTCCCTATCATTTATGTCGTGTGTCCGATGCAGTAGAGGAGAGCTTCGAGGTACCCTCACCTCGTCATCATCCGCAGGCCTATATTGAGGCACTGGAGCAGTTGATTATCTCCCTGCAGATTGATCTGCTCGTACCGACCTGTGAGGAAATTTTTTATATTGCACTTGGTTTAGAGCGTCTGAGCAGTCGTTGCAGGGTACTTTCTGTAGGGCTGGATCTTCTGCATAGCCTGCATCATAAAGGTGATTTTATCAGGCAGGCCCAACAATTCGGATTCAACGTGCCGGATACACTGCTCATTGTGAACAGTAGGGAATGGCAGCGTGTCATGGAAGATGAATTTAGGGCCGGAAGAATGGTGCTGAAGCCAGCCTACTCCCGTTTTGCTTCCAAGGTAATTATGCCAAGCGAGCTATTAAAGGCGAAACGGAAGCAACGCCGAATGAATCAACGTGATCCATGGTCTGAAGGGTCCGTTGCTGCGCCATGGATAGCTCAACAGTATATTAGCGGCACAGCTCTATGTACTTATTCAATCGTGCACGAAGGAACAGTAGTAGCACATGCCACCTACAAAAGTCATTATCGAACTGGAAAAGTGGGGGCAAGTGTTCATTTTGAGCATCTGAAGCATATACCCATCTATGAATGGGTAAGCCAATTTGTTAAGGCTATTAGCTTTACAGGGCAAATTGGCTTTGATTTCATTGAAGCTGAGGATGGAATCGTATACCCTATCGAGTGTAATCCACGAGCAACAAGCGGTATCCATTTATTTGCACAAGAAGATAGGCTTGAACAAGCACTGTTGTTTCCGGAGATATTAGTCCGCACTGGAGAGGTGATTACCCCGAACTCGGGCAGGAAAGCAATGCTTACATTGCCCATGCTGGCCTGTGGCTTCAAGTTGGGTTGGAACTTCAAGGACTGGCATGCTTGGTGGAGAGCACTGCGCGAGGCAGGTGATGTGGTGTACCAACAAGATGATCCGCATCCATTTTATGAGCAGTTCAGAATAGTATTCAAAGCTTGCAAGATGGCGAGGCAGATGGGAATGTCTGTAATGGAATCCTTGACTGAAGATATCGAATGGAATGGTGAACGATGACAAAAGCATTGGTAACTGGAGCTACGGGTTTTCTCGGACGGCATACGCTGCGGAGGTTGACAGAGCTGGGCTGGGAGGTCAGTGGGCTGGGACGCAACCGGGAAATCGGTAGCCAATTCGCTAAGGAAGGTGCAGCTTTCATCTGTGAAGATCTGCGGAACCTTGATGCAGTAGTACGTGCCTGTGCAGGTCAGGATTATGTCTTTCATTGTGGAGCGCTATCCTCTCCATGGGGGAAATATAATGATTTCTACAGTTGCAACGTCACCGCTACCCATAATATTATTGAAGGTTGCCAACATCATGGTGTCAGGCGACTCATTCATATCTCGACACCCAGTATTTATTTTAACTTTAAGAACCGTTATGGGATTCAGGAAAATGATCTTGTGCCTGTAAAACCTGCCAATGCGTATGTGGCAACCAAGCGCTTGGCAGAGCTGGCCGTAGAGCAGGCTGGCACAGAAGGACTAGAGGCAATTATTTTGCGTCCAAGAGCTATATTTGGCCCCATGGATAATGCACTATTCCCACGGATTCTGCAGGCTAACATAGGTAAGGGGGTTCCGCTATTGGATGGCGGAGAGACTCTGATTGATCTGACCTATGTAGATAATGTGGTTGATGCAATGCTGCTCAGCTGCAGCGCCTCAGCCTCTGCTGTAGGTAGAACTTATAACATCTCCAACGGAGAATCGGTCATATTTAGAGAACTAGTGTCCAAGTTATTTGCGTTGCTAAACATTCCGCTGCACACCCGTGTATTGCCTTACCGATTAGCTTATAGGGCTGCCAATGTTTTGGAAGTCTTGCATCGCTTGTTGCCTCTGTTGGGCGAACCAGCATTGACCCGCTATTCGGTAGGTACACTTGCGCTTGCCCATACGCTGGATATTTCATTGGCACGGGAGATGCTTGGATATGAACCTCGTGTAACTATTGCGGAGGGTCTTCAGCTTTTCGCAGATTGGTGGAGAGAACAGTCATGATTACAACAATGCCTATTTCGTTGTCCATACTAGCTGCTGGGTATTGCTTGCATCCCGAACGGCTTACCATGCGGGGAGGCTCGTTTCGTCCGGTTGCTTTTCCGGCAGGTTATGCCTTGATCAAGCATCCCTTATTCGGTCCGATTCTGTTCGATACGGGCTATAGCGCGCGCTTTTTCCAAGAAACCGCCAAGTTTCCTGATGCCTTGTATCGGCATATTACGCCTGTAGTTTATCAAGAGGAAGACAGTGCGGCTAACCGCCTGCGGGAAGCAGGGATTGCGGCGGAGGAAGTCCGATATGTCGTATTATCGCATTTTCATGCCGATCATATCGGAGGAGTGCGCGATTTTCCCAATGCACAGTTCATATACTTGCAGAAATCTTACGATGCGGTCAGCAGTCTGGGGAAGATCAAAGCATTGCGTGCAGGATTTCTGCCGGGACTGCTGCCGGATGATTTCTTGAAGCGTTCCTTGCCGGTTGGTGCGGCGTCTATGAAGCGAGGTTTTGAGCCGGGGTTTCTCTTGACAGAAGCCTATGATTTATTGGGGGATGGCAGTATGCTCGCCGTGGAATTATCGGGTCATGCTGCTGGCATGATCGGAGTGTTCGTCTCTACAGCGGAGCATGATTATTTGCTCTGTGCGGATACGGTCTGGTCGAGCAGGGCGTTCCGTGAGAACCGCAAGCCGCATCCAGCAGCGGGGTTGATTATGGACAACCGCGCGGACTATGCTCGTAATTTTGAACTTTTGCGCCAGCTCCATGAGCAATTTCCGCAGATCAGAATCGTTCCGAGTCATTGCCGTGATGCATTGGCAACATGGGGAACCGGAGGGGGGCAGTAATGGGTGGCCCAATGACACTCTATTATTATTTGCTTGCCCGAGGAGCGCGAAGCTGGAAGAATCGAGCTGCGCTTCAGCAATGGCAGGAGCGGCGCATCATGCGCCACATAGATAGAATTCGCAAGCACTCAACGTTCTACCGTGAGCTATGGTCAGGTATTTCCACTGCGGAGTGGCGTCAGTTCCCCATTATTGACAAAGCGATGATGATGGATCATTTTGATACTCTGAATACGGTTGGAATCACGAAAAGCCAAGCTTTTGCAGCCGCCTATGAAGCCGAAAACAGTCGTATATTCAAGCCCACTATTCATGGAATTACGGTTGGCCTATCTTCAGGGACATCGGGCAACCGTGGCCTCTTTCTGGTCAGTGAAGCGGAGCAGTCCGCTTGGACGGGAACGGTGCTGGGCAAGCTGCTGCCTGGTGGACTGTGGAAACGGGCTAAGATCGCTTTTTTTCTGCGTGCGAACAGTAATTTATATGAATCAGTGAGACGCGGCCGTCTGCAGTTTCAATATTTTGATCTAATGGAGCCGATTCCGCAGCTTGTACAACGTCTGCAAGAATACGATCCGCAGATCTGGATTGCCCCTGCCTCTATGCTTCGGATGTTGGCGGATGAGCACCAGGCAGGAAGACTGACCGTGCAGCCGCACCGAATCATCTCCGTAGCTGAAGTTCTCGACCCACTGGATCAGATGGTTATTGAACAGGTTTTTGGACAACGGGTGCATCAGGCCTATCAATGTACGGAGGGCTTTCTGGGAGCTACCTGTAAGCTGGGTACCCTGCATTTGAACGAGGATATTGTACATATCGAAAAAGAATATTTGGACACAAAGACACGCCGTTTTGTACCTATTGTGACCGACTTTTCCAGAATGGCACAGCCGATTATCCGCTATCGCCTGAATGATATCTTGACGGAAGCAGCGACACCTTGCAGTTGCGGCTCTCATTTTACAGCTATTGAGCGGATTGAAGGCCGCTGTGATGATATTCTTTATTTGCCCCATGCCGAAAGTGGCGAGCAGATTACGCTGTTTCCCGATTTCGTGACCCGGGCGGTGCTCGCGGCTTCGCCGAGTATTGCGCATTATCGGGTGATTCAGCATAGCCCGCTGGAAATGGAAATATCGCTGGCTAAGCTTGCGGGTTGCCGTGAAGACACTGAAGCCTTAGTCAGCACTGAGCTGACCCGGCTCTGTTCCCGTTTAGGCTGCATTGTTCCACAGTTCGTGTTCACACCTTATGAATTTGTTCCCGGTCGGCAGAAGCTGCGGCGGGTGGAGAGGAGATGGAAGCTGTGAGCGCAAAAGTCATTCTATATGATCAGAGTAATATTGGAACACTGGAATGGCCGGATACGGAGTACGGTCAATATGCTTGTAAATATATTCTGCCGCTACTGGAGCATCGAGCAGAACATTTCATCCGCAATGTGCGTACAAGAATAGAAGTAGTGACGGTGGATGGGATTCCCATCCCCATTACCATAAATGAGCAGGAATATGAGAATACGTATGTGTGCTCCCCGTATACCCATTATGTTAGCTATGCCCGGGAAGAATTGAGCTTGCTTAACAACCGATTGTTGGAGAAAGGGCTGACTGCCCTGCTAAGCGGTATTGGTTTTCTATTGCGCGGCGCCCACTTTAACCGTGTCGTACAGGTCAACAATTGGTTGTTGTCCACCAACCTCTATCCTGACGTGAGTGCAGAACAACTGATAGCCATCCTGGATTTCCTGCGCCAGCGATTTCCAGGCTACGCCCTTCTCTTTCGCTCGCTTAATAGGGAGACGAGCGGTGCGGCCGTGACAGCCTTAAGTTCGTATGGCTGCAAGCTTGTGCCGAGCCGTCAAATATACTTATTACAGCAACCGTCTCCTTCCAAAGCCAAGTGGCTACTCAAACGTGACCGGGCCTTACTGGACAAGCAGGGGTACCAGATTGTTGGACCAGGAGAAATCGGTGCAGAAGATATTTCTCGTATTGTGGATTTGTATGAGCTGTTATACATACATAAGTATTCTAAACATAACCCTATGTTTACGGAGGCGTTTATCAAGCTCGCGCTGGATACTGGGACCTTAACCTTGTATGGGTTGCGCAAAGACGGCAGGCTGGATGCTGCCATGGGCTTCTTTTGCCGTGCAGGCTTGATGACAGCACCACTGTTTGGCTACGATACAACACTACCGCAGTCGACGGGACTATACCGAATGTTATCGGCAGTATTAATAGGTCTTGCTGAGCAGAACGGACATATCCTGCACGAGAGCTCTGGTGTTGGACAATTCAAACGGAACAGAGGGGCAGTGGCAGCCATTGAGGTTTCTGCTGTCTATGACAGATATTTGCCCTTGCGCACACGCTTTTCTTGGTCCGTACTGGAGAAAGTGCTGAATCGGATTGGAATTCCTATCATTCAAAAGCTGAAATTGTAACTATCGTTACTACAAATATTGGTAGAGGAAGTGATAAATATGGATTCTCACCAAGCTATTGAACAGGACTCGATTGCCCTGATTACAGGAACATCCAGCGGGTTTGGTCTGCTGACTGCGGTCACGCTGGCAGGAAAAGGTTTTATTGTTGTCGCTACTATGCGTGATTTAAGCCGCAAAGCTGAACTGGAGCGGCAAGCCGCAGAGGCCGGAGTTCTCGATCGAATTCATGTGATGACTCTAGACGTGACCGTAGGTGCTTCGATTGAGGCAGCGGTAGCTGCGATCCACGACACTTTTGGAAGAATCGACGTTTTGGTTAATAATGCGGGCTTTGCCGTTGGTGGTTTTGTGGAAGAGGTATCCATGGAGGATTGGCGCCAGCAGTTGGATACTAACTTTTTTGGGTTGGTGGCAGTGACTAAGGCGGTTCTGCCTGCGATGCGAAAGCAGGGAAGTGGCATTATTATTAATGTGGGCAGTGTGAGTGGCTTATCCGGATTCCCCGGTTTTGCACCTTATGCGGCTTCCAAATTTGCAGTTGAAGGCTTTAGCGAAAGCCTGCGTCACGAGCTGTCGCCTTTTGGGATAAAGGTAGTATTAATTGAGCCTGGTTCATACCGCACACCCATTTGGGGCAAGGGAATCGACCATATTAGTACTAGCGAGGAATCTCCTTATGCAGAGCATTTGGCTGCAGTGCTGAAATATTCTCGCCATGCTGCCGAAACTGCGCCAGATCCCCAGCAGGTAGCTGATCTGATTGGTCGAATTACTAGTATGAGAGCGCCACGGCTGCGTTATCCCATTGGTAAGGGCTCTCGCCTCTTGATTCTAGGCAAAACATTATTGCCCTGGAAATGGTTGGAGCGTTTGATCGCCAAAGGACTAACCTAAAGCTTGGAGTTGCTGGTTTGCTAAATTTCATGTGATGAATTGAGGTGTGCCTATGCCTGAACCTATAGGATTGCATATATGCTTCAACGAACTCGGTCGTGAGATTGAGGTTCTAGATGTTACATTCTTGGAAAAGGACACCTATAGAGTGGAGGAAACTCCCATATTTAATCCAGGTGTGACCTTAGGTGATATTATCCGAGTTAAAGAAGATCAGGGTATCTATTACTATGTTGAGACGGTAGAGAAATCAAATCTAGATAGATACGCCTGGCTGCTTAGCAAAGAGACGGTCAACTCAACAGAGATAGCGGTTTTTAAGCAACGTATAGCGGAAATAGAAGGCAAGTGGGAGCAGATTTTTGGCGGGTTTCTCGTCATACATATTCCGAAGGATACAACAATGGATGTGGATGGGGAAATGAACCGGATTATTGAGCGCTTTGAGAACTGAAGTCATGATGTTAGAAGCCATTTTATAGAAAAGTGAGGTAAGCCCAAATGTTAAAATATGCAAAGCAGTGGGTCCCCAGTATTGTGATTGCGTTAGTCATCTCCCTGTTTGTTAGAACCTATGTCGCCGAAGCCATGAAAGTACCTACAGGCTCCATGATTCCAACAATCCAGATTAACGACCGGCTAATTGTAGAAAAGATGCTGTGGATGACTACACTTGAACATGGAGATATAGTCGTATTTAATCCGCCGGTAGCCGGTGATGAGAATAAGAGATATGTGAAGAGACTGATTGGACTCCCCGGCGATACCATAGAGATTAAAGACGGAAACCTATACAGAAATGACGAAGTCATCGACGAGCCGTATCTTCAGGAAAAAATGAACTATACCTTCGGGCCTATCACTGTTCCGGCAGATCACTACTTTTTTCTCGGTGATAACCGGAATATAAGCTACGATGCTCATCTATGGGATACACCTTTTGTAGATAAGGATAAGCTGATTGGAAAAGTGGTCCTGGAATTCAGCAATCCCTTTTAGTGGCAATTACTTCTGAATAGGATAGTCAATAACAATCACATTCTCAATAATTCCCTCGAGCAGCTTTACAAAAGCCTGGTGCGCCGGGTGTGGTCCATATAAACGCAGGGCTTCTTGATCTTCAAAGGTCACCCGGAGCCCCAGCGTATAGCCATGTATATTATCCGTTTCTTCCGTTGTGTTCACACCGGCGGTCAACTCGACAATGCCTGGCACTTGGTCCTTAAGAGCCAAGAGAGTCTCTACCAGCCGACGTTCCTCCTGTGGTTGATAATTCGCATTAAACTGAAAAGCAACAATATGTTCGTACATTTGATAATCCCCCTCTGTTATTCTCATCAATAAATGATTCCTGCTAGCACATATCATGAAAGGATAATAACTATGCTGAACGAATCTAACTCCTCCACAATCAAAAATCCATTGTCCATACAACAGATCATTTCGATGATTGTAATTCTTTCATTAGGAATACAACAATTAATTATGTTGAATAATGATCACAATCACAATCATGAAATCGCGTATTTCTTTCTTATCTTTTGGCTAAGTGGTTGCTCTGTGGTATTGCTGTTTATTATATATAGAGTACTCCAAGAAGCTACCGAAATAAAGTGGGGTACAGATAATCTATTCATCCATAAAAAGTGGATTGTCGCTAAAGATATAGATTCGATCATGATATATGGTTATTTATTTCCAATGATCGGGATCAAGCCCAAGGGCAAAAGAATTGTTCCAGATTATCTATGTTTTCGATTTATTGAAGATAAGGATAAGGCGATGAAGCAATTAAATACCTGGGCCGAAGCAAACGGGATCAGAATCATTTATAAAAAATTCATGAAATGGCTGTAGCGTCTTATCTACTAGGGGGGCTTAAGTAGCGATTCATTTGAACTAGTCGGGTGTGTTAACGTGACTTTAACCATATTGTTACTTTGACTGGTATTCACTATGATTAATAAACGCATAAGGAAAATATTCCTATACATATAAAGGGGTGCTAATTCTTGAAAGTTCATGTCACAGATCTCAAACACGGCGATTGCCTTACAACAGACACTTTCAATAGTGTTGGCCTGCATGTGCTCCCCCAGAAGACTGTTGTCCAAGCTGAAGAAATTACTATTCTAATTCGCCATAAAATTGATTATGTCGATATCGAACCGCGAAGCATGCCGCAACTGGATGAGAATACAAAGCTAAGCCAGGATTTAAAAGATACTTTTGACTATGCAATTGAGAACTATGAGTCCATTTTTTTGGAAGCACTGACTAAAGGCAGCTTCACTCAAGCTATTGTTGATGATTCATTACAATCGATGCTTGTAAGTCTGGATGAGCACAAAGATGTTGTTTCTCTCTTGCTCTTGTTTGAGCGGGATGATATTGATACCTATAACCACTCCCTTCAGGTCGGGCTCTTATCGTATTACATCGCAACCTGGCTGGGCCACTCCAAGGCAGAACGGTTCGAGATTAGCAGAGCAGGTTACTTACACGATATTGGCAAAAGCCAAATCTCTCCATCAATATTGAATAAGTTGGGTGCTTTAACTGCAGATGAAGCGGAAGAAATGAAACGTCACACTGAATACGGCTATGATATCATCCGTAAATCGATGAGTGATGAAACATCAGCATTGGTTGCACTGCAGCATCATGAGTTCGAAGATGGCACTGGTTATCCTAAGATGCTTCACAAAAGTGAGATCCATCCCTACACCCAGATTGTAGCGGTCGCTAATGTATATATGGGCATGACAACTGCAAGAGCCAATCAACCTAAGCAAGGTCTTGTTGCCGTACTCCGCAAAGTACATGAGCTTGGTTTTGGTAAGCTGAACGGAAATGCGGTCCAAGCACTTACCGCACACTTACTGCCTAACTTTGTGGGCAAGAATGTGCAGCTTAGCAATGGCGAGTTGGGGACAATTATTATGAATAATCCGTTAGATATGTTCAAACCACTGGTTAAGGTGGATGAGAAGTTCAGGGATTTGTCTAAGGAACGCAATTTATCTGTTGAAGAGGTATTTATTTAAGGTGAAATAATGTTCCATTAATCAATGGTAAGGCTATCACTTAAGGTCTATGTAGATCATAAGTGATAGCCTTTTAACGTTTCCAGTTCGTGTAAGAATTTGAATTCTATCAGTAGATTGTCTATGCTTAACAGAGCTAAGGAAAGCTGAAGAGGAGAATTTACCATGAGTAATGAAAGCAGTCAAATCGAAAAATTCAAAAAAATGAAATATGATATTACCCGTTTCATGCTGATATATAAATTTGCTTTGGATGAGATGGAGACTAAAATTGAAATATTGAAGCAGGAATTTCAGTCACTGCATGACTACAGCCCCATTGAGCATACAAAATCACGGATTAAGTCCCTAGAGAGCATTATGAATAAAATGATACGTAAAAATCATGAGTTCTCCTTGACTGCTGTCAAAGATAGTATAAAAGATATTGCGGGTCTGCGGATCACATGCTCTTTTATCTCGGATATTTACCAGGTTAGTGAAATGCTCCAGAAGCAGGACGATCTGAAGATTCTCGCAGTGAAGGATTATATTAAGAACCCGAAACCTAACGGCTATCAGAGTCTGCACTTGCTGGTGGAAGTGCCGGTCTTTATGTCGGATTGTCAGGAGTTGGTGTGTGTGGAAGTGCAGATCCGAACGATTGCCATGGATTTCTGGGCAAGTCTGGAGCATAAGATCTTTTATAAATATCAGCAGTCGGTACCCGAAAGTATGACACGTGAATTGAAGCATGCGGCGGATTCGGCTTATGCACTTGATCTGCAAATGGAGCGTCTACATCGTGAGATCAAAGAAATTAAGGACGCTCAGGATGAGGATGATACGGACGATGAGCTCCGGCGGATTATGATTAACAATCAGCAGTTTACACTCCCGGCTAACTTTATTAAGCTATTATCTGAGTAGATATTTAAATTAAATTGATCCATAAGGAGATTGCAGATGGACGAGCATGAATTCCGTAAGATTACTGTGAATCAAATGGGCTACCCGCTGAGTGGAAAGAAGATTGCTGTATTTACGGGAACTGGACATGATTTTCAGGTGCTTGAGGAGAATAGTGGCACTGTGGTTTTTACAGGCAAGACGGGTGTAGCTAAATGGGATAAAGCCAGTGGGGTCTCCGTACATACCGGAGATTTCTCTGAGGTTAGAGCAGCCGGACACTACCGGATTGAGCAAAATGATGGCGCTGTTTCGGCTTCCTTTCCTATTACAGATAAGCCGTATCATGAGCTGCAGCAAGGTTTGTTAAAAGCCTTTTATTATTACCGCTGCGGTGTGGAATTGACTGAAGACTACGCTGGACCGTGGAAGCACAAGGCATGCCACACTGCCGAAGGCATTGTACACGGACATTCCGAGCTGAGACTAGATAGCAGTGGGGGCTGGCATGATGCGGGTGATTATGGAAAATATGCGGGTCCTGGAGCCAAGGCTCTCGCTGATCTATTACTAGCGTATGAGCTATATCCGTCCGCTTTTGCAAACGCTTTTACGCTCCCTGGAAGTGATGGAATAGTACCGGATGTACTGCTGGAATGCAAGGTCGAGCTGGATTGGCTATTCAAAATGCAGGATTCGGATACTGGAGGGATATATCATAAGCTGACAACGTTGAATTTCCCAGGGCTGGATGTTATGCCTGAGGATGATACTTCGGACTTGTATTTCTCACCAGTGTCTGCTGCGGCTACAGGGGACTTTGCCGGAGTGATGGCCCTATCGGCGCGGATTTATGCACCATTGGACGCAGCTTACGCGGCAAAATGTCTGAAAGCTGCACTTGCAGCCTGGGAATGGCTCGTGCAGCATCCAGCAGAGATAGGCTTTACAAATCCGCCAGAAATCACTACTGGCGAATACGGCGATGAAGTGGATGACGATGAACGTTACTGGGCCGCTGCCGAGTTATATCGGACTACAGGTGAAGAAACGTATCATCAGGTGTTTCAGAAGCTGGCCCAGCTCTCTTTTCCAAAATACAGTCTAGGATGGGCGGATATGGGTGGATATGGTACGCTTGCCTATCTGCTAAATGGCGAAAAACCTACTGACAGTGTTCTATACGATTCCCTGAAGGAAGGTCTTCTTACGGAAGCTGAACGTTTATACCAAGTGAGCCTTGAGGACGGTTACCATATCTCCTTGAAGGAGGAGGACTATATCTGGGGCAGCAATATGCTGGTGATGAATAATGCCATGCTGCTGCTGGCTGCTGAACATTGTAGTGGAGATTCCAGATTTGCAGACTGTGCACAGGATCACCTGCACTATTTATTGGGACGTAATGTGCTGGATATCAGTTATGTCACAGGTTTTGGTGATCGTCCGGTTATGCACCCGCATCATCGACCATCGGTAGGCGACACTGTGGCTGAACCGGTACCCGGTTTAGTGTCAGGGGGTCCTGACCGTGGACTTCATGACGAATATGTGGTTGAGCATCTGCAGGGGAAGCCTGCCGCACAGTGCTTCGCCGATCACGAGCTGAGCTATTCTACAAATGAGGTCACAATCTACTGGAATTCACCAGCAGTGTTCGTTGTCGCTCGCTTTAATCAAATGTCGTAGAGTAGTTTATATATCTCTTAGAAACGGCTGCGCTATCCATAAAAGGGTAGCCAGCCGTTTCTTTTTGTTAGTCCAATATTTTTACTTTTAGAAATAATGCTAATAATATCCATTTGGCTAGCCGTTAGTATATGGACGTACTGCTAATCGTTAATAAGAGATTTATATAGCCTCGTTGATGTATCGGCGGAAAGGGGAAACTTATCTTTTTTAATATTACCTCCCACTCAGATTGAGTGAGCAACACGTTGGATCTAGTCATTAGAAAATTGGAGGATGATTCATACATGAGAAAGACTATTCAAAAGGGTTTGAGTTTTTTGCTCATCGCTGTATTATTGTTTTCGGCGGGTTTGAATATTGGAGTTCAGCCGGTGCATGCAATTCAGGCAGGACCGGGAGTAACGACAAATCCGGCGACGGAGATTACGAAAACGTCAGTCAAGCTAAATGGCACGGTGACAAATGTTACTTATCAGACCGGTAATCCAGGCTTTTTTTATTGGACTCATATCGATGGAGTTACTGAACACCCAGTCAATGCAAATGGTATAGGAGCTCAATATGCTTACCCTAACATCAGTGCAGGGCCTTCGATTCTTCAACCCAATACCCAGTATGATTATCAAGCTTGCGTCATATATGAAACAGTTATAAATTGCGGCAATATCAGGAGTTTTACCACGCTGCCAGATCAGGATATTCAACACATCATAGATTTAACAATACCGGATCAGATCAATGTGCCCAATCTTACAGATCAGGCAGATCTGGTGCTGCCCGCAACGATGGAAGTGACCTTTGATGATAATACGAAAGGGAATTTTCCGGTAGAATGGGATCTGAGCTATTATGATCAGGGAGGCAGCAATGGATGGACATTCAAAGAATCCGGAGGCTACAGAACCATTGAGGGCATATTAACATTGCCGAGTGACGGTTCAGTTGAATACGCTCCCAACACCTATCTAACACCACGGGTGACGATATTAGTGGACTATCCAAATCTAACTAGCATTCCGGCTGTACAGACTATAACGGCACCTCTTGGGACAAGTCTGGCAGAAGTAAAAGGGCTGCTGCCCAATGAACTAACGATGACATTCAGCAATGGTCAAGAAGCCTCGCCTCCGGTTACATGGGATGAGGGCACCCCAACTTTTACAGGTGAAGCAGGCACGTATACATTTATAGGTACACCAGGCTGCTTCCAACAAGATTTTGCTCGCAAAACGACAGATGATTTTTCAACTATGGGTGGAGGAGGAGATTGCGGTTACTATAATCCGAATGCTCTGACAGCCCAGGTCCAGGTGAAGATTAGTGATTATGCTTGGCAGCTTGTCGGCCCAGCTGGATTCACCGCTGCAGCGCATGGACTTTCCTTTGCTTATGATGCAACAGGCATGCCTTTTGTGGCTTTTGCAGATGGTAACAACGGTGATCGATTATCAGTGATGAAATTTGATGGGACTTCATGGGTATATGCAGGCAGTCCGGGATTCTCAGATAATCCGGTTACTACGGCTTCAATGGCTTTCCATTCCGATGAGGATGGGGCATTGTATGTTGCTTATACCGAAAAGGACAGTAACAATATTGTTGTCTCGACATTGGACGGCAAAGGATGGAAGAACCTGAATCCGACCCAGGCTGCAGTGACTGCATCCAGTACTCTTTCACTTGGTTTTGCTTATGGTGTACCTATTGTTGCTTTCCCTGATGCTGCGCAGGCTGGTTCTGCTTCGGTTATTCGTTACACGGACGGAGCTTGGGAATATGCAGGTCTAGCTGGATTCTCCGGCGGAGCCGTTCAGTCCATTACACTATCAGAGAGTTATAGAAGTTATTACACAGTCAGCTATATTCAAGCAGGCGAGTTAAACACGGCTTACCTGACTTATCCAGATCAATGGGTCATCCAGACTCAGTCCGGGACAGCCATTGAGTTATTATCACAAGTAACGGATCATAATTGTCAAGCTTATGTAGCCTATCAGGATTCCAGTGGAGTTCATCTCAAAGCAATTGATTATTATGAGGGCTGGAATGATTATGGTCCGGGTGGAATCAGTGAAAGTCCGGTACAATTACTGGCATTAACATTTGACGGAAATGACATACCTTATATTGCTTATACAGACACCACAAATGCCGGAAAAGTAACCGTTAAGAAGCTGAAGGACAACATTTGGCTGACGGTTGGTGCTGCTGCGTTTACAGCAGGGAGTGCTTCTGAACTAAGGATTCAGGTCATCAACTCGGTTCCACACGTTGCCATTGTCGATAATGCTCAAAATGGGAAATTGACTGTGCTGAATTTCCGTTCATTTGATCCTGTTTCTGTACAGACTGCAAATGCAACGAATGTAACAACGACATCAGCTACAGTGGGGGGAACTGCCCTAGGTACTGTAACTACACGTGGTATCGAATATGGTACACAGGCTGATCTGTCAGGAGAAACCTTCCAGATGGAAGCAACTGCAGAAGGCAGTGAACCCTTTACGGTGAATCTGACTGGATTGCAGCCAGGAACAACCTATTATGTACGTGCCTACGCAGTAACGCCTATTGGGATTGTATACGGAGAATTGATGCACTTCACCACATCCGTCGTTGTCATTCCAGATGTGGTAGTTACAAATCCGCCTACTTCGGCCAAAACAGTTAAAGTGATTGTGACAAATACTAGCGATGGGGTAATCGCTAACACTCCAGTTACCCAACTCATCGGCTCAACGTTGAGCACAGTTGGCAAGTTATATACAACAAGTGGACAAGCGATTAATGTAGGCGAATTCACGATTCATCCAGATGGAAGCTTCTTATTGCAGAATGTACCAGCGGGTACGTATATCTTGGCCTTGAATGTTATTGCCCCTAATGGAGAGCGGTTAGCTGGACAATTGGCGACCTTAAAGGTAGATGCCAGCGGTAATGCTACAATCAACGCAGAATTGATCGATCCCTACGGGATCATCACGGACTCGGTCACGGGCAAACCGGTAGACGGTGTGAATGTTACCTTACACTGGTCAGATACAGCATTGAACCGTTCCAAAGGACGTACACCTGATCAACTGATTGTATTGCCAGAATTGCCTGATTTTGCACCCAACAAGAACCATGATCCACAAACCAGCACGGATGGCGGTCGTTTCGGTTGGATGGTCTATCCCGAAGGTGATTATTACATTTTGGGTGAAAAATCTGGGTATGTAGCTTTTGATAGTCGAAAAGATACGGCCACAGCGCAATTTGGTACAGACAGTTATATCCGCGAGGGTAACATTCATGTGGGTCAGACGATTGTGGAATATAATTTCAAAATAACACCTACAGGCGAATATAAAGCCTATATGAAAGGTTATCCAGATGGCAGCTTCCAGCCGGAGAAAGGTGTAACGCGTGCTGAAATTGCTGCGATTCTGAGCCGGACGATGACTACCAGCCAGAAATCTGCGGGCAACACAGCATTTAAGGATATTTCATCCGGTTACTGGGCAGCAACGGGCATAAAGAACGCTGCAGAGCAGGGATGGATGCAAGGCACCGGAAATCACATGTTCCAGCCTGAACAAGCAGTTACCCGTGCTGAAATGGCACAAATACTGTTTAATGTGTACGCATGGACTCCTAGCAGCAACTCAGCAACAGTCCTTACTTTTAGCGATGTACAGGGTCACTGGGCTCAGGCAGCGATTGCTGCAGCCGTAGCGCAAGAGCTGTTTACGGGTTACACAGATGGCACATTCCATCCCAATCAGCCGATTAGTCGTGCTGAAACGGTGACACTGGTCAACAAGCTGCTGAAACGACCAACGGCCACTGCTCAGACAGCTGTGTGGAGCGATGTCCCTACTTCCTTTTGGGCATACGACGATATTATGGCAGCATCGGTTGATCAGGTAATTAAGTAATGTGAAGCAGCTGTTTACTAAACAAAATTTGGAGAGACCGGAGAAGTTGCTCCGGTCTTTTTTTCTGTTTATCATTTGCAGGTGAGGGTTTAGTTAATCAGTTTAAATGTGGTTCTGATATTGTTAATTTTCTTGCTCATAGAACTATACGTGGCTGTTAACTCTGTATCATTGGGATTGTAATTCACATCTCCCGGAGGGTTTAGAGTAAATACTTTGTCACCATCTTCACCTATTTTTTAGATTTGCCCAACCTCGATCATAGACGGGCCGTTAATCTTCCAATCTTCTTTCGGTCCCCGAAACTTCATTTACGGCTTCGACTACTTCATATTTACCTTCCCATGACTTGGGGAGCGCTAGCGTGAAATGATATTTCGTATTTATGTAAAGTATGCTCGCTGCTTCAGGAATACTTTGATTATTCACCTTGGTAATCTGGAGATTGACTGCTGAGTAGGCTCTAAAGTCCCCGACACCTTCTCCGACAAAGTTTTGGGCAAATACTCCGAATTTATTTCCTTTTAGGATAACTTCACCAATCTGCTTGCTGTTATCATTATAAAAAGATAATCGAGCTTCGACCATGTTGTGGGTACTACCTACGCCTGAATCGAATCCGAGGCAAAAGCAACCGTAGAGCAAGCCATAACAAAGCCGCAAATTAAGCCTAAAATAATTTTTTTCAAAGCAACACCTCATTCATCAGAATGTATACAGTAGTGCTAAACGATTCATTGCTCTCATTTTACCAAAGATTCCCTTAATGTTATATTAGTAATAGCTGCCTCGTTCAGTACTTATCCTCCATAATTACAAACTCGTACCAAGGAGTCCAAATCATGAAGCGGTTCAAAGTAATCAGTCTGGATATGTTTCAGACTCTAGTGAATGTGCAGAGCAGAACAAGTTATGTTTGGAAGCCGATTTTGCAGCAGGGTTATTCAGATGCGCTTGCAGCCGAGCTGGGTGCATTGCTACTGGGTCAGTATTATTTGGTTTACGATAGGGCTCGGGAATTAGGCGAATTTTACACGACTAGAGAGATTTACCAAGAAAGTTTCAACACAGTATTCTTACTTCACTCTTTGGACTTTGATAGTCTGGACGCTGTAGATATTCTGTTTGCAGAGCACAGGCAGGCGGAGCTTTATGCGGAGACGGAGCATTTCCTGGGCAGATTATTCATATCGGAGACTCCGTTGCGGATGTGCTTTGGGGCTAAAAAAGCAGGAATTACGGCATGCTGGTTAAATAGGAATCAAGAGACCTGGAGTAGTGAAGTTAGGCCTGATTATATAGTTACAACTCTAGACGAATTCTATGAATTGTTATAGGTACGAATCAGTTGATAAGGATGGTGTCAATGAAATGGAACTTCATTTAGCGGGCAAAACCGCACTGGTGACAGGATCAACCAACGGAATAGGCAAAGCGATAGCGGAGTCTTTGTTACGTGAAGGTGTGACTGTGCTGATTAATGGACGTAATGAGGAGAAAGTAAATGCAGTTGTAGATGAACTGAATAGCCGTTATACGGGGGCTAAAGTTCTGCCAGCTGCTGCTGATCTGGGAAATGAACAGGGCTGTGCTGACATGATCAAGCAATATCCCGAAGTGGATATACTGATTAATAATATGGGGATTTTTCAGCCAGCGGAGTTGTTTGAGATCCATGATGCGGAATGGTTTAGATTTTTTGAGGTGAATGTGATGAGTGGTATTCGTCTGACACGTCATTATTTGCAGAGCATGATTGCCCGGAATGAAGGTCGAGTTGTCTTTATTGGCAGCGAGGCGGCCATAATGCCTTCCCAGGAAATGGCCCATTATAGTGCTACAAAGACCATGCTGCTATCCGTATCGCGGAGTCTGGCTGAGCTGACGGGTGGAACTCGGGTGACGGTAAATACGGTGCTGCCAGGGTCCACATTAACGGAGGGAGTGGAAACGATGCTGCAGACGTTGTATCCGGAGGGTAACCTGACCATCGAAGAAGCAGAGAAACGCTTCATGAAGGAAAACCGGCCAACCTCGATTATCGAAAGGCTTATCCGCCCAGAGGAAATCGCGGAATTTGTAACGTTCATCAGCAGTCCGTTATCCGCAGCCATTAATGGTGCAGCTTTACGGGCAGACGGTGGATTAGTGCGCAGTGTATTCTAATGGATAAATATATGGAACAACTGCGTTACCCCATCGGTCATTTTGCAGCCTCGGGACAGCTGACGCCCAAGCAGCGGGAGCAATGTATAGAGGGAATATCCTCCATGGCAGATCTTTTAAGAGAAAGCGTGGGTAACCTAACTCCAGAACAGCTGGATACCCCTTATCGGGAAGAGGGATGGACTGTTCGACAGGTTATCCATCATCTGGCTGATAATAATATGAACGCATATCTTCGTTTCAAAAGAGGACTAACTGAGGAAGAGCCCATTATTCCCTCGTACCGAGAGGAGCTATGGGCTGAGCTAAGTGATTATAGTGAGGAGCCGGTGGAGACTTCGCTTATGCTGCTAGAGAGCCTGCAACGGCGCTTTGTATCATTGCTGCGTTCGCTTGGAGAAGAGGACTATATGAGAATCTTTGTTAGCATGGGTCTGGGTACGCTCAGTCTGGACACCGCGCTTGAGAGATATGTGTGGCATAACCGGCATCATATGGCCCACATCGCTTCACTTATAAGTAGAAAGGGCTGGTGAACTTATTGCTCGCAAGCGATCCCGTCTTTATCGCGGTCGCTTTTTTGGTTGGCTTCATAGAGCTCTTTAGAGGCGTAAGGTTTATATTTGGTTTTACCGCCTTTGTTCTTGGTAGAGCTGGAAAGGGCAACCCCACCCTTGTAGTCTTTATGCATTTCTGTGCAGTTCTTGTAGGTTGTTGCCTTAGCGGCAGCCGTTTCCGTACCAATTGTACCTAGGGTTAGTGAGAGTAGCAGGGCGGTTGTCAGACCTATATTCATATATTTTCTCATTTCATTCATCTCCTTCTTTTCTTTACCATAGTAACACTAATGGATAAAAAAGGAATGAGAATCCCAAAGGATTCCAAATCACAGAACGAGCAAGCGACGAAGGTAACTCATCGCTTGCTCGTTCTGTGATTACATAAGCTGAAAACTTCGCTTAGTCTCTGCCGGCCATCACTATTTTTTCGGCGATCATTTTAGGCTGGGTATGGAAATTCGTCATATGATCTCCGGTGCCTTCAATATAACGGAATTGTCCCAAATGACTGGACTGGGTCGGATGGAAGCCGTAAGGTCCTTGGGGAAGAGCCGTATCCTCAGTTAAATAAAGATAACTTTTCGGGATATCCAGACTATAGAACTTCTTGAGGTCCAGTTTTTGAAATAAGGGACCTGCTGGTTCGGGCTTGACCTTTTTGTATAAGGCCTGAGCTTCTGCAAGACTGGCTGTGTTAACAAAATTATCACGGAAGAGGGAGAAGGGAAGCATAATCGAATTGTTGCCTGAAGCTGCTCTTAGCTGTTCAAATGCTTGGAGTATTGGAGCGGGGAACTGATCCGCAACGCTCTGACCATCCAAAGGTGCGAAAGCATCAAGGAATACCAGGCGTTTAATTCGGTTTGGTACTTGTTCGGACACCTTTTGGATCACTGAACCGCCAAAGCTATGTCCTAACAGCACAATGTCATGCAAGTCTTTTTTGTTAATGAAATCAACGACTGATTTGGTGATTTGCTCATGGGTGACATTCGTCTGCGTATCCTCACCATGACCTGCATATTCCGGAGTGTAGACAGTGTGCCCTAATTTACGCAACTCAGCGGCTGTTTCATCCCAAAAGCTGGCATCCGCCCAAGCGCCGTGAACCAGAACGAAAGTTAAAGGCTTCTCGCTTACTCCGTTGCTCTTTACAGCAGCAGCTTGGGTTTGATTCCAGGGCAGGAGTATAAGCAATAAACATACGGCGAGGGTCAAGGTCATTACTATACTTTTATTAATCCATTTCATGATGGTGAGCCTCCTGATTTAATGTGGGCAAAGTTTGTCTTAACAATGATGCCCAAAAGCAGGAGTAATCATGTTGATTTTTCATGGCTTTGTCACATTGCAGAATAGTCAGACGTTGGCTCTCTGTAATTCGTCTGTATTCCAGTCCTCATTAGTGCCCTTGGACAGACAAGGGAAACGGGACACAATATCATTAATTTTTTCATCTGAAATTTGCCCCATGGGACTGCTCCTTTCTACCTCGTTATAGTTTATAATAAAAAAGGGTTTGCTATATTTTTTGTCGAATTTTCTCACATATACTATAATTTTATGTAGCTGTTGCTTCAGGGACATAAGGGGGCCACGAAATACCTATGCTGAAAGAGATGCGCTCTGGACGAAAGAGAAAATTAGGTTTAACTGCGCTGCTAACAGGATTGGTGACACTGGTGGTAGTGCTGACATCAACCATTCTTCTTGTGGCATCTTACCAATCCAAAAAGGAATCATTAATAGAAACGACATTACATTTAAATTACTCAAATGCCAATAGAATGAGCCAGACAGTCGATTCCCTATTTCGTTCGATGCGAATTAGTCTAGAGTACAGTGCGAATGTACTCTCAAGTGTTGAAACTATGCAGACAAAAGAAGTTGATGATTATCTTGAGTTAATGCGCAATAGCAGCAACTATTTTAATTCGATCGCTTTTATCGATGCAGATGGGTTAATTCTCAATGCTGTACCAGAGACCGTAGGAATGGCCGGCCAGCATATCTCCTCCAAAGCGGGTTTGGATGCACTGCAAAAGCAACTTCCTTATTTATCTGAACCCGGTACCGTTCGTGGAACTGGAAGACTTATTTTATTCATGAGCGAACCAGTATTTAATCATGAGGGACTTTATCTGGGAGTCGTTGGTGGCACCCTGTATCTGCATGAGAATAATGTTCTGAATATGATTATAGGCAACAGTGCCATTGATAATTCAGGTTCTTATTATTATATTGTGGGATCTGACGGGCATTTGCTATTTCATCCTGATAAAGCACGGATCGGTGAGGATATTAGCTCTAACCCAGTGGTGCAGAAGTTGCTGAGAGGCTACAGTGGACAGCAGCAGGTGATTAACATAAAAGGAGTGCCAATGCTTGCAGGTTATGCCAGTGTTCCGGCAAATGGCTGGGGAGTCGTCGTAGTCTCGCCCACCCGCATTATCCAGGGACAGCTAATAAGCTACCTTAAAAAGGTGCTTTGGTATACGGCAATCCCCTTCATCTGTCTTCTCTTTGGTGTTATCATTCTAGCGCGAAGATTAGCCAGGCCATTTGTACATCTTGCAGATCTGGTAAATAAGCTCGGGAAGGAAAAAGTCGAGCTGTCGGTAATAAAACCTCATTGGAACAGGGAAGCCGATCTGCTGAACAGAGCAGTCCTTCTTGCCTTGCGTGATGTCCAGCGGCAAAAAGAACAACTGACCAATGAAGCCATGACGGACCTTCTAACCGGATTGATGAACCGTAGAAAACTGGAACAAATGATGAAGGAATGGATTGAGGAGGAAATACCCTTTTCCCTCATCACCATGGATGTAGACAAATTCAAGTTCGTAAATGATACCTATGGTCATCTTGCCGGTGATGAGGTATTGAAGCAAGTGGCCGGTATTATTACAGCTTCCGTTCGTCCAGGTGATATTTGCAGCCGCTATGGTGGTGAGGAATTTATTATTCTTCTATCGCGCACCAGAGCTGTAGATGCATATATCGTTGCCGAAAGAATTCGCAAAACCTTGGAAAAAAGCGATGTGCCTACAGCTATGCGAGTTACAGTCTCGCAAGGGATCGCCCATTATCCCTCACATGCGAAATCCCGGGAAGAGCTGTTGCACAGAGCAGATAGAGCTTTATATTCAGCTAAGCATCAGGGGCGAAACAAGACCATTATTGCCGATTAACGATTTACAGTTTAAGTACCCGGGAAATATCTGCACCTGGGCATGGGCGAATGCATATCTTATCCTTAGGAACAACAAAAATCGTTACTACAGAAGGGTAGGAATGTAACTTGACTTCATACATGGATTATACTTCTCCTAATACGCAATTTACTTACGATGTGAACTGCAACACGACTTTTAAAAAAGATGATTGCAATTACATTAATACGTTGTCTATTAAGGAATTGAACACCCTGGAGAATACATCGCTGCTTGATATTTTTCTTAGCAGAAGCAACGTGGTCGAACCTCATTATCATCAGAATGCTGCTGAACTCGTCTATTGTATCTGCGGTGCTGCAGTGGTTTCCTTAATCAACCCGTTCACGAATGAGTTGCTGCACTTCCCGATCTGTCCAGGTCAAGTGGCGAACGTGCCGCAAGGCTGGTGGCATTATGAGGTGGCAACTATGGATAATACGCATTTGCTGGCCATCTTCGATGCGCCTATCCCTGAGGTCATTCTTGCTTCGGATATCTTAAGCTTAACTCCGGCGAACGTACTCGCTCATACCTATTGTCTGAATGAGGCAAAAGTGAAGGATGCTTTAGCCCCAATTAAACCGGGAACTTTCATCGGCCCACCTGTTGGCTGCTGTGAACCAAGTAAAGTTCAGGCAGAACATACTGCAAATATGCAGCCCAATGCATATCCAAATGCATATCCTATGACACAACAAGCTTACGGCTATCAACAACCGCTTCCGGTTCAAGGATATTATAATCAAAGATATGTCCAGTATTATCAGCAGCAACCGTATGTGCAGCAGTACCCGCAATATCAGTACCCAAGCACTCAGGAATAAATTCTTATATTTACCAAAAAACCTCTCTGGATCAGCGATCCAGAGAGGTTTTACGTATTAGGACAAGCGGACAAGCACACGGCCTCTAGTGTTGGATTTCAGAATATCTGCCAGCGCCTCGGGCAATTCATTCAAGGTTATTTCCCGGTCTACGAGGTTCTCAAGCTGCTCCGGCTTCAGGTCGGCAGCCATCCGCTCCCACACCTGGAGTCGTATATCCATTGGGCATAGCACAGAGTCGATACCCAGCAGGTTTACACCACGCAGAATAAACGGAAGAACAGTGGTTGGCACCGAAGTTCCGGCAGTTAAACCGCTTGCGGCAACCGAGCCTTTATAGGCAATCTTGCTCAATATTGCCGCCAGCGGGCTACCGCCGACAGAATCGACAGCTGCTTGCCATAGCTGCTTGTCTAAAGGTCTGCTTGAAGGACCAATAACATCTTCGCGGGAGATGATGTCTTCTGCTCCCAAGGCTGTTAAATAGTCGGTTGCATCGGTCTTGCCTGTGCTGGCCACTACGTGATAGCCTTTTTTGCTGAGTATGGCGATTGCCGTCCCACCGACACCGCCGGTAGCCCCAGTTACCAAGACTTTACCTTTATCTGGGCTCAATCCATTAGCTTCGAGTTCTTGAATGGACAATGCGGCCGTAAAGCCAGCAGTACCGTAGATCATGGCTTCTCTTAGAGTAAGTCCGTCTGGAAGAGGAGTTACCCAGTCAGCAGGAATACGTGCGTATTCGCTGAAGCCTCCAAAGTGGGACACCCCAATGCCATTTCCGGCGGCAATAACGGCTTGTCCTTCGTGAAAGCGGTCGTCTGTTGAAGAGACCACGGTGCCCGATAAATCCACACCCGGAATAAAGGGGTAATTTCTTAAGATTTTGCCGTCCGGAATACTGGCCAAACCGTCTTTATAATTCACACTGGAATAGGCAACTTTAATGACAACTTCACCTGCGGGCAGATCTTCTAAAGTAACCTGCTTAACAGTAACGGAAAATGAAGACTCCGTCTTATCAACAACTAGTGCTTGAAATGCTTCTGGCATGAGTGTAATCTCCCTTTAACGAATTAGATTGTAACTCCTTTATATATTATTTATTCTGACTGGTCAACTTTTTTATGTCTGTGATATAATTTGCAGTAATTATGATATACAGTGGAGGCTACTATGGTCCGTTATAAGAAATCCGAGGAAAAGCGCAAGCAAATTCTCTTCGCTGCCTTTCAAGCTTTGTCTGAGTTGGGGTATGATTCTGTGACTCTGCAGGTGATCGCGGATCATGCTAAAGTGAGCAAGGGAGTTGTGCATTATTATTTTGAGAGCAAGGAAGCAGTCCTGGTTGAACTGCTGGAATGGCTGACTGCCAAAATATTCGAGAAGGAATTCGCAGCAGTACAAGAGCAGACCACGGCCACAGGGAAGCTGCAAGCGTATATTAATTCCGCTTTTGTCTCACCGGAGAAGAACCGTGCGTTTTACCGCGTCTACCTTGACTTCTTGGCGAAGGCCAGCCGCAATTCCGTCTATCGTGAGATTAACCAGCGCTTCTATGATAACTGCACAAGCATTAGTACGGAGGTGCTACTGCTGGGACAGCAGGAAGGAATCTTCTCGTTGAATTTGGCCGCAGAACAAACAGCCCCTATCATCCGCGCTATCATCGATGGCTGCCTGGTCCAGTGGCTTATGACGGACAAGGACGAACTACATGCCGGGTTCAAGGAGTCTTGTTATGTGACGATTATGAAGGTGTTGGGTGTGTGAGATGAGAATCGTTAAAGTATTCTACGTTTTGTTGTCGGTAGTAATCGGAGTCGGCTGTTTCTATGGTTTGCTGTTTATAGCATTCAGTGTTGGAGATGGTCTTTTCACGCAGAAAGATCCGGCAGGTGTCTGTATGGTATTGATAGCAATGTTGTTAGGCGTGGGAGGTTATTTGGCTCTGGGAGTTAAGCTTGATAAAAGGTTGGTTCCATTAGCGTTGGCACTCATGATAGCCACTGTAATTTTTACTTTACCTATTATCCAGACTCTAGATGACTTGAAAGATAAACATAAGAAAAGTTATGCCTCCAAACATCAGGACGATTACATAGTTCAACTGAACAGTATTCTTCAGAAAGACGATTCACCTATGGAATTAGATTCCAAGAGCAGTAACTTTGATACTCCGTACTATGATAACAGCATAAGGTTGAATTTCGTAAAATCCAATGAGGAGCCGATAACTGAAACTGACGTGGATAGGCTCTTGAATCTTTTGCCAGAGGTAGATAGAGAAATCAGCATCCGTATTTCATTTGGCCGCTATAACTCTGATTATGCTGGCCGGGAGTTAAGCATGGGATTTACGCTTGATCAGGATAAGGTGCTGGAACGGAGTAACAGAGCACATGGTTATGCGTTGCTACCGCTGGTTCCTGTCATTATGTTAGGGTTACTTGGGTATCAGATACTGCGCAGCTATATAGAGTAAGTTAGAGAAGCTTTGTATAATATGGAGAATGTAGTATATTAAAATTGAACTATTCCTAAAGAGGAGGCTCAACCAATGTCGATAGCTACAACAATGATAATACGGCTGGAGATTCGAAAATCGGAGGCGTCTTTTGGAGATGTGGCTTCCGGAATTGCCGCTGCGGGCGGGGATATTGTTGCTATTGATGTTATACGTGCGGGTAAGGATGTGACTACCCGGGATATCACTGTAAATGTGCAGGATGCCGGGAATGAAGAGGTTGTAAGCGTATTATCTAAGATGTCGGGGATTAAAGTGATTAATGTGTCGGACTCGACTTTTTTGGCCCATATCGGTGGCAAAATAGAAATTACGCCAAAGATGCGCATCAAGAACCGGGAGGATCTGTCACAGGTATACACACCTGGTGTGGCTCGTGTAAGCATGGCAATCGCTCAAGACCCTGGCAAAGCTTATTCGTTGACGATGAAAAGGAATACGGTAGCCGTCGTTACCGATGGGACAGCGGTGCTTGGGTTAGGGGACATAGGACCGGAAGCGGCGATGCCGGTGATGGAGGGCAAGGCCATGCTTTTTAAACAATTGGCTGGTATTGATGCCTTCCCCCTGTGCCTAAATACAAAAAATGCGGATGAAATCGTAAATATTGTGAAAGCGGTTTCACCAGGATTTGGCGGGATCAATCTGGAGGATATCAGCTCTCCACGCTGCTTTGATATTGAACGGCGGCTTGTGGCCGAATTGGATATTCCGGTGTTTCATGATGATCAGCACGGAACGGCAGTTGTAGCGTTGGCCGGTCTGTTGAATGCGCTGAAGGTAGTAGGAAAAACCATCAAAAACGTCAGAATTGTTGTTGTCGGCATCGGTGCGGCAGGAGTCTCCATCTGCAATCTATTGCTGGCTGCGGGAGTCCAGAATATAAGTGCAGTTGACCGCGCGGGCATTCTCAGCCGAGAAATACACTATGATAATGCGGAATGGCAGAAGCTGGCCGCTTTGACGAATCCCGCAGGAATGGTGGGTGGACTTCAGGAAGCAATGTTGGGTGCGGATGTGTTCATCGGGGTGTCTGGTGGGGGCATTCTGAGCGTTGATCATTTAAAAAGTATGGCCCCGGACAATATCGTCTTCGCCATGGCTAATCCCTCTCCCGAAATTGAACCGGATTTGGCGGAGCCACATGTACGGGTACTGGCGACTGGAAGAAGTGATTATCCGAATCAAATCAACAATGTGTTGTGTTTTCCTGGTATTTTCCGCGGAGCTTTGGATTGCCGAGCCAGAACAGTGAATCTCGAAATGAAGCTGGCGGCGGCGCGGGCTATTGCTTCGGTTGTCCTTGAGGATGAATTAAACGAACAGTATATTATCCCTAGTATTTTTAATGAAAAAGTAGTTGAGCATGTCCGACTGGCAGTCATCGAAGCAGCAATAGCTACGGATATGGCCCGCCGGATTCCTCCAGATATTGCGGATAGAGAGAAATAACAGGTTAGCAGACAGACTGCTGCTTTATGAGAAGCGGTCTGTCTGCTATCTATATCCTCATACATTCTTTTATTTGCATAATAATCTGCTGAATACTCTCTTTCATCTCCAACAAATTCACGAAGTGAATAAGCACAGTTACCTTGTCTTTACTATGATAGGTAATAGGTTTAGTTAAATCTTTTACGCGCTGGTTCCAAGGATAGAGTAGAATAACCAGTTGGGAGTTATACTTCTTGCTATAAGCATACATCTGATACATATCAGCTTGCGAAATCCCATAATTGCTATTCGTCATTGATAACAGCTTCCATTTTGTATCCAGTACAATAGTGGAATTATCATGCTGGACAACAATGTCAGGTTTTAATAGGAAGCGTCGTTCGGGTTCATCAAACAGGTGATACATTCTATCCTGAGTTTTCATTTGATAATAAGATTTGTCCAATGCTTGATTCAGCTTTACAGCGACATAGCTTTCAAAGATCTTTTCCATTGGGAATAGAAGAGCATAAGCCACTTGGCTTCCGGAGAAGGTGGTGAAGCTTTTATTAAGCAGGAAGACTCTGCACCATTTTAGAATATTTTCATACTCTTTCATATTGCGATTCGATATAATTTTCCCGAAATCCACCTCGTAATTAATGGACGGATCGACAGCTTCAAATGCGGTTAACAAAGTCCGAAGTTCTCTCTGACTAGTCGTACTGGAAGTTAATTTCCTTAGGAATAACAAGGTTGCCTTAACCAATTTGTTCTCCGCACGATTGACATTAAAGACATCATACTCAATAAAAAAGCGTTCTTTATGAGCAATGTTTGCGATGATGTGCTGTGAGACTAAGAGTTTCCCCTTATAGAAATACTCGTTATCTTGCTGAGCCATATATGCAGATTTCAGCCCGCGTTTGACCAATGTATACGTTTCTTCAATAAACATACGAATGAATATTTCGAAAACACTGTTTTTTTCAATATGTAGACTGGCAACATTAAAATGCTTGAATGGAATCTCCTTGAGTGACTTTAGCATTTCTAGAAATACTCGTTTAATCTCGATTTCAGAACCAACATTATCTTTGTTATATAGTTTAGGCAGAATTTCAATTACAGTACCATTCTTCATGGTGATCAAGCCGACATAATTTTTGGCACTGATAATTTTCCCTACTCCACGTTTACTGGAAATGCTCATTAATTCTAATGGTGATGTATCAGAATCTTGTTTATTTGCCAATATAAATTGTTCCAACTGGTCAAAGGTTGGCTGGGGTAGGAAATGTAGATGCTCTGATTGCGCAGCTTCATTATAGGTAAAGGAATCGTATTCTACGATCACATATGTTTTTTTCATCTCATCCACCTACAAGTTATATATTTTGAAGTAGGAATCAATATTTCCAAAGGCTTGTTCGTTCACGAAGTATACGACTTCATCATCCAAATCTATCAAGCTTGTATTCCCAAACAGCTTCTTTGAATCAATTTGCTTTGCGCTAATAAATTGATCTGTTATTTCTTTATTGTGATCTCCCAGCACAAGTTGGATTTTAAGATAATCCTCACAGAAATACTCCTGCAATAGTGGAATGATTGTATTCTTAAATATTCGGGAAAGGTTCGCTAAAGTGGGCGTGCTTATTAGTGACATGAAGTAGGCATGGCCAATAGTATGTTCTCTGTCGTACAGGACTTCTATGCGGCTATTCATGCAGGACAGCATATCGTTGATATGGATGCCTTCAACCTCAATACCCTTAAAGATCTGCGGATTAGGCAAGATTTCAGAAAATTGGAAGCGGCGACGCAGTGCAGTGTCAATCAGAGCAATGGATCTATCAGCGGTATTCATAGTAGCAAGTATATATACATTATTGGGAACGCCAAACTCTATCTGTGAGTAAGGTAGTTTCACCTTAATCTCTTCCATTTGTCCAATACGTTTTGAGGGTTCTATTAACGTAATCAATTCACCAAATATCTTGGAAATATTTCCACGGTTAATTTCGTCAATGATAAATACATAATTATTTGTGTTTTCAGTGACACTGGTACCTAGCGCGGAACTGTGTTTTTGTACTATTTTCAAAGTATCAGCAAGTGTTATCCGGTTTAATCTATAGACTGAGCCTAAGGTCATTACCGTATTTCCATTTAATTCATATATGTTTTCTCGAATATCCTTGACGAGCCAAGTTACTTTTCGTGACCGTTTATAGTCATTCACATCCTTGAGCCATTCATAATCACCAGTTATTACACCGATTGCGTCTATATTTTTTTCATCGTATAGGGATAGTACAATATCTCCAATACACATTTCATTAATAAAGCGCGACAAAATATTTTTTCCTTTATCTGTACTGAAATCTGTTTCGTCCGTAATCATTTCTCCATAGATGTCCCAACCGATTCTTATTCTATTATTGATAAGACAATCTCTCCGTACATAATTTTCACGTGATCCACCTAGAGATACTTTCCAAATTGTCGGATCTACGCCGATTCCATATTCATTTCGATCCTGTATGATTGGATTTTGTGCCGTTTCACAGAATTTCTTGAATATTCCTGGCTTGATTTGATATGACAAATTGTCCCCGTTATTCTCTGTATCACCTATTGTTTCAAGCTGGGGCTTAATCCCTTCAATAAACTCTTCGTAACCGTAAGACTGATGGAAGGTGGTAAATACAATTTGTTCATTATTCTTGTAGGTATGATATCGAGTCAAAATAGCTTTATAGCCTTCCTCATAACCGGCCGTCTCCATTTCCTGATAAATGGTACTGAGCGCTTTATTCTCAATAATGGCAACTGCATAAACAACTGTGTTATATGTTTTCCCTGTTCCGGGAGGCCCATATAATATAATATTTTTGTCCATGGGTATAACCTCCATATCATTTAGCGAATTTATGGGTGAAGTAAGTTTAGAATGACCATCAGGATCAAGGATAGCTTGCTGTTCTTGGTGGATCAGAAAATCCTCATAGTTTTTGAGGGCATACTGGAAGGCTCTGTTACCAGCTTTGTCATTGACTTCATTAAAATTTTCTGCATTTTCCATTATGATTCGTTCTCTTTTGAAAATCTCACTTGATGTTATCTCATAGATATTAGTAGTTTTCAATAAAATACCAGTAAGTCTTCTAGGAGCAGTTGATAATGAGGATGCATAGCTTACTATTGTATTTGCGGTATAATTTTCTCCGTTCGCTTTTTTTTGCAAACTTAACCAATCTTTAAATCGTTTCGCTTGATCTTTTGCATTATCTGCCATTTGATATCCCCATCTTTAATAGATTTGAATAAAGTATATATGGGGGATACCCAGAAAGCTACCAAGAGTTGGAAAATTAATGAGGCTCAAAGAACATATAAAGCCTGAACAGTTGTAGATCAACCTTGGCGGACTGTATGGCCCCTATTTCACTTTGGAGGGGGCGTTGGGAGCAGGAAGCGGACACAGGAGACGTTATTGAAGCAAAAACAGGTTCATGTGGGCAAAAATAGGGTCAATAGCGTCCCTGAAGTCCGCGAAAATACTAAATAGCCTGATTTCGAGTAAATAGGGTCTTCTCAGTCCGCTTAGTGTGAAGTCTAAGCATTCCTAATAGCTACGACCGAGTGCTAAGTTGAACATATTAAATTCACCTGATTTAGTGTTTAGCTGTATCTTTTTTTATGTAAAAATATACAATTGAGGATATGCATAGCATGGAGCCGAGTATATTGTCCGGTGCGGTCTGTGGCTGGGGAGAAGCTATAAAGGGATTGCAGAAGGAGGCGGAGGAACAATGGAGGGCGCTATTAGTGCGGAGACTTTAAAGTCAGTGAGCTCTGGAAATGGTGCATATGAATGGGATGATTCTGTAATTAAAGTCGAGGTGGAATGGGATCGATGAAAGAGCAGTTTGAGCTGAAGATCCGTAAATAATGTAGCTAATGTGAAAGTAACTCACCATAAACCAGAAAGCAGGAATAACATAAATGGTCATCATTAAAGAAATTGAAGCGGAATCGCTTCTTGCATTAAGCGGGTTATATCAGGAGCTGATTAACAGACCCACTGACTTTAACAAGCTGGAGCAGGTCTTTAAGGTAGTTAAGGCGGATAGCCGCTACATAGTGTTGGGTGCTTTTGTGGATGGAGAACTACTAGGGTCGTTGATGGGGATTGTCTGCCAGGATCTTGTAGGAGATTGTAAGCCGTTTATGGTCATAGAGAATGTAGTGGTTTCTTCGACTGCCCGGCGTTTAGGGCTTGGTAAAAAACTCATGCTGGCTATTGAAGAAATCGCGCAGGAACGTGACTGCTACTATATTATCTTGGTGTCTGGGGCGCAGCGGAAGGAAGCGCATGTGTTCTATGAGTCGTTAGGCTATAGAGACGAGCCGGTTGAAGGCTATCGGAAGCATCTGACTTCACATTAACTTTTCACGGAGACGATCTTCAGCACCTTTACCAGTCATTCTGATTGGAGTTGGACTACCCCGGTTTGTGACTTCATTATGATTGTGGCGCTCGGCGTAGATTACAGCATCTTCCTGATGATGAGATATCGGGAGTACAGTGAGTTAGGTCCTCAACTAGCGATTGAGCAAGTGATGAAACATACCGGCAGCGTGATCGTTTCAGCTGTCATTATTCTCTGCGGAACCTTTGCGGCGATTTACCCTACCGGGCTATTAACCTTAATGCAACTGGCTACAGCTGTTATTGTTGTTCTAATCCTATTGGTACTGGTCATGCTGCCGCTGTTCATTCCGGCACTCATCACGCTTGGTGACAGAAAAGGGAGAACCCGCAGTTAGTCATTTAAGTGAACTTTCAGTGAACATTCAGCAGAGACTCATGTTGTATTCAGCTTTGGAATTTAGAATAACCTTATTCTAATCAAATACAACATTACGGAGGGTCTTTATGAAAAGAAATCGTCAAATTCACTTATGGGTCGGACTGATCTGTTCGGTCTTTATCCTGCTACAATCTGTAACCGGCTTGCTGCTGCTGGAGCCTTGGATTATCGGAGGTGGCGAAGGTGGACGTGGCGAAATGTCCGCCGCTCCAACAGCGTCAACAGACGGAACAGCAGGAGCTGCTGGAGCTAATGCAAGTACTGCAGTGGCTGCCGCAGGCAGTACAACCACTGCGAATGCTCCAGACGTTGCAGTTTCCGGTAGAGGCGCGTTCGGTGATCGCGGTGGGATGGATGGCGGAGGCGGGGCGGTTAGCTTTATCAAAAACCTGCACGAAGGAAGAATTGGGAATACGGATATCAGCTGGATCTTGGATCTTGCCGCCATCGGGATGATTATTCTTACCGTTACCGGTATTATATTATCCGTGAAGGTACTAAAGTCACAACAGATCCGCCGCAAAAAGCTGCGGGCTGCCGCTTGATGCATAGGAAGACTTGGTAGTTTGTGTCCGGAATCAATCATACAAAAGGCAGGCCAGAGCTTAATTCTCTGGCCTGCCTTTTGTATGATATGGATGCACTAACAGGAAGAGTTTCTTGCAGCAGCCAGAAACTAGTGTTTGACCATGCAGACGAAAGCGCTCTATAATCCCTTAATAGATGGAACGAACGTAAGTCTTAACTAAAGAAGGCGGGGGTTAACTGTGAACCAACTGTGCAAAGTGCTTATTGTGGATGATGAAATATTGGTTCGACAGGGGATCAAATACGTGTTGGACTGGGAGCGGGAAGGCTTTCAAATTGTGGGGGAAGCTTCGAACGGGCAGGAGGCACTCGATTTCCTAAAGATTGAGAAGCCACATATTGTTATCACCGATATCGTGATGCCGGTGATGAACGGTGAGGAATTGACGCGGCTTGTAAAGCGGGACCATCCCGATATGGAGGTCATTGTACTAAGCAGCTTCAGTGAATTTGATTACGTACGCTCTACCTTTCAGAATGGGGTAGCCGACTATATATTGAAGCCGAAGCTGGAAGCGGAGGCGCTGCTTCAGGTATTAAAAAAGACAAGAGGAAGAATTAACGGTCTCGAATCAGAGCGGGCGCCGCAGGATCATAGCCTTTCGGTAGATTCTTTACTCAGCAGGCTTGTATCCGGTTACAAAATGGAGCTTGATGCAGATTTGGTTAAGGTTCACTTTCCGCACGGGCTGTTCACTTTTCTGGGCTGTGAAGTCAATCGTTCCGTACTTAAGGATAAGCATTATATGAATCAGCTTAGAGAAAGTATTGAAGAGATGCTTAAAGAGCAGGTTCCGGGTCTAGTGCTATATAAGATCTCTGGAGAGCAAGAGGGAATCCTCTTGCTGCTTAATGTGGAGGAGAAAAGGTGGCCGGAAACCGTTCTGGCAATAAAAGCATTCTCACAGTCCATCGCAGAGAGTGAGCCAGAGCTGCGCTTTACACTTAGCCAGGATTTTCGGCAGTTTGGCGAGTTGGCAGGCGTGTATCAGGAGAGCCACTTGAAGCTGCAGCAATATCGTTTCTTTTTCCCTGATCAGGTCTTACTGATCCACAATGAGCTTCCGGCGCTGGGGGCCGAGCCCGAAAAGTTCAATCTGACCCCGTTCACAGAGCAGCTCAAGCGTCTGCAACTGGAGGAGGCGTTCACAGACTTGAGACAGTATGTGACTGCTATATCACTGCATTATGAAAGCGATATCTTTCAGTTTAAATCCTTCTTAGGCAATATTATCTTCAATGTTACCAATCAGTTCAGTCAGATCAAGGATCTGGAAGAGCAGAAATATGCGTTATTTCGGGCGATTGATGAAGCACAGTTTGCGGTTGAGGCGCTGGGGATTCTGGAATCTTTTTTGGATCTCGTGCTGGAACAGACCGCTTTCCAAAGCCATTCTTCGAGTAGTAATGCCAATATGAAGAAGCTGTTGGATTTCATTGAGGAGCATTATACAGAGCCACTTAGTCTAACTGACCTAGCCCGTCATTTCCACTTTAATCCTTCTTATCTGTCTAGCCTATTCACTGCGTACAACAAAGAGGGCTTTAAGGAGCATCTGAATAAGATTCGAACGGACAAGGCAGCAGAGCTGCTGCGTGCGGGCGAGGCGCCGATCTCGGAGATTAGCAGCATGGTCGGTTACGGGGATCATAGTTATTTTTGCAAGGTGTTCAAAAAATATACGGGCTGTTCGCCGAGCGGCTATAGAAGGCAATATTACAGTCAGGAGTAGGAGATGACCATGAGAGGATTTTGGGAACGCTACAAGTTTCATAGTCTGTTTATCAAAATATTTATCGTTATGGTGTTCAGCATTATTACTGTGGCCATTGCAGCCTCGTGGACCACGGTCCGGATGTCGGAGCGGCTGTTCATGGAAACCTTCAGCATCACTAACTCTAAGGTCATTAACCAAATTAAAGCGAACTTTGAATCCTTTCATTATTCAATTGTGACGGCAACCAATAACACCGCGCTAAGCGGTACGATTAAAAGCTTCCTGACCGAGGAGGATTCCAATTCGCTGCGGGTGCTGAGAACCTACTACAATATGACTACGCAGATGAAAAAGATTCAATCCAATGTGGACGCCTATCAGGTTGGAATCAAAATTATGGGTAAAAATGGCCGCAGTTTTTCCACAAATATAAACAACCTAGTGATGACTGACAAGGAGCTAAGAAAACATAAGCTGACATTAAATACTCTGGCCGAACCCAAAAGACTGATGTACCAGTTCTATCAAGAAAGCAGTACGTCCTCCGTGAAGAAAGAGGCGGAGATTGTAGCAAGCAAGGCCTTAATGGAGCGGACGACAGGAGATATCTATGGAACGTTGTACATAACGATTCAAGAAAAGAATTTCCAGCCTTTTTACGCAAGCTTTGTAAGTAAGGGTAATGATGTAGCCATTCTCAATAAAGAGGGGCAGATTGTTTCCAGCAATCGCACAGAGCTACTTGGACAACAAGCGGACGATTTGCTGGGTTATGCGCAGGAAATTGAAGATAAGGGATTGGATTATGTGAACGTGGATTTCCAAGGTAAAGACATGATCGTGCTGGCGGATTATCTGCCTTCTTATGATTTCTATATCGTGAACCTGATCGACAAAAAGACAGCTTTAGGCCAGATGGTGGATAGCAAAATGGTTGCTTTGATCTGCTCGGCAATCGTACTGGTAGCTCTGACTGTTGTATTTTTAATTTCTAGAAGGCTGACTCGATCATTAACCTTGCTCACGCGGCAAATGTCGAAGATTACGGAACGGAATTTCCATAATTATATTACCGTTACTGGGAGCTTTGAATTTCAGGAGCTTGGTCATGCCTATAACTATATGCTTGATGAGTTAAATGATTATGTGGAGAAGCTCGTAATGACACAAAAGGAACAGCGCAATGCCGAACTGGCTGCATTGCAGCATCAGATTAATCCGCATTTTCTGTACAATACGCTGGCTTCAGTTAACTTTCTGGTGCAGCAAGGCAGTAAGGAGAAGGCAGTGCATACCATTCATGCGCTGATCTCCATGCTGCAGAATGCACTGAGCAATGTCAGTGAAACGATTACGGTGACTCAGGAACTAGAGAATCTGAAGTCGTATGTGTTTATTAATCATGTACGCTATGGAGAGAGGGTCAGGGTGAATTTCTTTATCTCGCCGGATTGTACAGAGTTTCATGTGCCTAAGCTGATTATTCAGCCGTTTATTGAGAATGCTTTTTTCCATGGCTTTAATCGAAAAAGTGAGGGTTATATCCATGTGCTGATTTCCCAGGATGCCAGTTCACTGATCTGTGAGGTTGTAGATAACGGGGATGGCATGGATAGTGGAGACTCGGAATTGTCGCTACCAGGAGTAGAGAGCAAACGCCAGCTGTTCACAGGTATTGGAATGAAAAATGTACATGATAGGATAATTCTTTTGTACGGAGAGGAATATGGAATTACAGTTGTGAGCAAATTAAACGAAGGAACGGCTATAAAAATACGGTTGCCGCTGATTAACAAATAAAATTAATACCAATTTCTAAATAAAGAACAAATTGTCTGGAAGGTAGCGCTTACAATGTGGCAATAAAATGACTAATCCGTATAAAGTAATTTCTAACGATCCCTTTAGAGACGATGATAAGATATTCATGTAAACAGCAAGCGCTTTCAACAAACACAAAACGGTTAAAAGGGGAGCAAGCAAATGAAAAAGAGCTTTGTGTTATTGCTGATCTGCATGATCATGCTAACAGCCTGTGGTTCAAATTCAGGCACCAAAAACAATGCAGAAGCGGGAAACGCCGGAACCAAGAAAGCTAAGGAAATTACGATTTGGGCATGGGACCCGGCCTTTAATATTGCTGCACTTGAAGTGGCCAAAAAAGAATATGCAAAAACAAATCCTGATGTGAAGGTCAATATTGTCGAGTATGCCCAGAGTGATATTATTCAAAAGCTGAATACCGGCCTCAACTCAGGCACGACAAAAGGATTGCCGAACATCGTGCTGATTGAGGATTATCGGGCGCAGGGTTTCTTGCAGTCCTATAAAGATTCATTCTACGATCTCAGCGGTTCCATTAAGGGTACGGATTTTGCAGATTATAAGAGCGGACCAACAAGCCTTGATGGCAAGCAATACGGTGTTCCTTTTGATTCCGGAGTAACCGGTTTGTATGTCAGAACGGACTATCTGGAGCAAGCTGGCTACAAGCTGTCTGATCTGCAGGATATTGACTGGAAGCAATACATCGAAATCGGCAAAAAGATAAAAGAGAAAACGGGTAAAGCTTTGATTACACTAGACCCTAATGACCTCGGCCTGATCCGCATGATGATTCAATCTGCAGGCTCATGGTATCTGGCAGCAGACGGTAAGACACCTGATATTGCAGGCAATGTAGCCCTGAAAGAAGCTTTCGAGATCTATAAAGAAATGACGGAGGCCAACGTAGCTAACGTACATGCCGACTGGAGCCAGTTCGTAGCGGCGTTAAATAGCGGAGATGTTGCATCGGTACCAACTGGCAACTGGATCTCCCCTTCGATCACCGCTGAAGCTACGCAATCCGGTAAATGGGCAATCGCTCCAATTCCGACGCTGCCTGGCAATGATAAATCGGTTCATGCTACCAACCTCGGCGGCAGTTCATGGTATGTCATGAATGTGGACGGCAAAGAGACAGCCGCTGACTTTATGGCTACAACCTTCGGCTCCGATGCAGATATGTATCAAACACTGCTAACCGATATCGGAGTTATCGGTACATTCAAAGCAGCGGCTAGTGGCGAAGCTTATGGCAAGGCTAGTGAGTTCTTCGGCGGACAAAAGGTAGTCTCCGACTTTGCAAAATGGACGGAACAGATTCCTAGTGTCAATTATGGTATCAACACTTATGCAATTGAGGACATACTGATTGTAGAAATGCAGAACTACCTGAATGGCAAAGACATTGACAAGGTACTTAGTGATGCACAGGCACAGGCAGAATCACAAATTAAATAACTAAACGTATTACAGCTAACCTTGGGCGTGACCTGCTACTCTTGGCGGTTGCGTCCAAGGTTTATTAATACCTATATAGAAGGGGGTGGACCGGTGTGAATAATGCAAAATCAAACCTAAACTTCCGCCGTAAAAGTGTATTAACCGGATGGTCCTTCGTCCTGTTGGCGGTTATTCTAATTTTTGTCTTTTATTTTTATCCGATGATTCAGGCCCTTATTATGTCGTTCCAGACAGGTACCGGCAGCAATCTTGAATTTACTGGATTTGACAACTATAAGCGGTTATTTCAAGATACAACCTTTATTACTGCCGTTAAGAACACATTTATTTATCTGTTGGTGCAAGTGCCAATTATGATCATTTTGGCCCTATTCATTTCCGTACTGCTCAATGACAGTAAGCTGAAGATGAAGGGATTTTTTCGGACAGCCATCTTTCTGCCCTGTGTGACCTCACTGGTTGCCTATTCCATCGTATTCAAATATTTATTCGCTGGTAATGGCTTGGTGAACACCTTCCTCATGAATTTACATTGGATTGATGCTCCATTAGGGTGGCTGACCGATCCTTTTTGGGCCAAGATTACTATTATTATTGCAATCACTTGGCGTTGGACTGGATACAACATGATCTTCTATCTGTCCGCGCTGCAAAATATCGACAATTCGATCTACGAGGCAGCCAGAATTGATGGGGCTTCGGCACCCCGGCAGTTTTTTGGAATTACTGTACCGCTGCTGAAGCCAATCATCCTGTTTACCTCTATCACTTCCACGATTGGTACACTACAGCTATTTGACGAAGTTATGAATATTACGAAAGGTGGGCCTGGTAACGCTACGCTCACGATTTCGCAATATATCTACAATCTGTCCTTCAAATATTCGGCAGACTTCGGTTATGCGGCTACGGTGTCCTACTCTATTGTAATTATGATCGGTGTGCTTTCGTTCCTCCAGTTCAAAGTGGCAGGTGATAAAAATGGCTAAGGGCAAACGTTTCTTCACCTATCTATTATTAAGTATTGTTGCCATTGTCTCCATCTTCCCGTTTCTGTGGATGGTGATCAGCTCTACCAATATGTCCGTAGATGTAACGCGTGGACGTTTATTACCTGGTGGTTATCTATTGGAGAATTTCCGCAAACTGCTGGACACCACTGACTTACAGCTGTCGCTAATCAATTCGGCGAAAATTTCCATTACGACTACGGTGTTGGCTCTGCTCATTGCCTCCTTGGCGGGTTATGGATTTGAAGTGTTCCGCAGCCGAGCGAAGGATATTGTATTCAATATCTTACTGTTATCGATGATGATTCCTTTTGCTGCACTGATGGTTCCACTGTATCGGTTCTTTGGACATATCTCCAATGTTGCTCCGTGGATGGGGATTGATACGATGACTTCGGTTATCCTACCTACGGTAACTACGGCTTTTCTCATCTTTTTCTTTCGGCAGAGTACGAAAATGTTCCCTAAGGAGCTGCTCGAAGCCGGGCGGATGGATGGCCTCAGCGAGCTGGGGATCTTCCTGCGGATTTATCTTCCTACGATGAAGACGACCTATGCGGCAGGTGCGATTATTACGTTCATGTCCAGCTGGAACAGTTATTTGTGGCCGTTGATTGTACTGCAAACTCCGCAGACCAAAACAATGCCGCTATTGATCTCCACGCTGGGTTCGGGATATGCACCGGATTACGGGATGATCATGATTGCGATTGTTATCGGCACGATTCCGACGGCGTTGGTATTCTTTTTGATGCAGAAGCAGTTTGTGGCGGGTATGATCGGCTCGGTGAAATAAGCGGGGTCGTTGTTAGATTGCTGTAAGGGCTGCTTCGGAACATACGATGATTAGTGCTGAATAAATAATGCTTCTTGAATTATTATTAAAGATGGTTGGTCAACTCATCGTCATTACTAGGAAAGTTTGGACTTACGATCGCTGTTATCTTCGGATTTCTTGATTATACCGTTATTAACGGTGAAATCCGAAGATAAAGGCGAACGCTACGCTTCTCCAGTTCCAAATTTCCTCTCCGTTCCTTTTTGACTTTATGCCAAGCTATAATACTTTTGAGGTTACATATATTTCTCTTAGATTTCTAACAAGCTTTCGCCACCCCAATGTACAGCAACCTAAAGACGATAAGGCTTATTTCCTTATTAGCATTAGTAGAGCAAAAGGAGGGGATTTCAAGTGACAGAGATCATGCCCAGCCTGGACTGGCTGGAGGATGTGAAAGTATTTGCGGTGAACCGACTGAAAGCACATTCGGACCATAAATATTATGAAACAGTACAAGAGGCGGAAAAGGGCGGGCCCATGGCGCTGCGCCATAGCTTGAATGGGAGCTGGAAGTTCAGCTATGCGGTGAATCCGGCTAGCCGAGCGGCCGAGTTCTATCAGGAGGATTTCTCCACGGAGGGCTGGGGACATATCGCTGTACCCGGTCATATTCAACTGCAGGGCTTCGGCCAGTTGCAATATGCCAATACGATGTATCCGTGGGATGGTCATGAGTTGCTCCGGCCGCCGCATATTTCGAAAGAGCATAATCCGGTAGGCAGCTATGTGAAGTCATTTGTGGTGCCTGCTCAACTGAAGGACAAACCTTTATATATTTCTTTTCAAGGTGTGGAGTCGGCTTTTTACCTATGGCTGAATGGAGAATTTGTAGGCTATAGCGAAGACAGCTTCACTCCGGCGGAATTCGATTTGTCTCCTTATGTACGGCAGGAGGGAGAGAATAAGCTTGCGGTAGAGGTGTATCAACGCAGTACGGGCGGGTGGCTGGAGGATCAGGATTTCTGGCGTTTCTCGGGGATTTTTCGCGAGGTCTACCTGTATACGGTTCCGCAGATCCATGTGAGAGATTTATTTCTCCGCACAGAACTTGACTCATCCTACAGGGATGGAGTGCTTAAGATCAGTTTGGATCTGGCAGGGGACGTCGCTGCCGGAAGCGTTAAGTTGAGTCTATTTAACCCGGCGGATCAATCCGCTGGTATGGTGGAAGCCAATTGGTTAGGAGTACCCTTATCTTTATCTATGGAAGTAAAGGCTGCTGAGCTATGGAGCGCGGAAATTCCTAATTTATACACCCTTTATATTCATGTATTTAATGAGGCGGGGGAGTTAATCGAAGCTATTCCACAACGGGTGGGCTTCCGTACCTTTGAAATGCTGGATAAGATCATGAGTATTAATGGCAAGCGGATCGTATTTAAAGGGGTGAACCGGCACGAGTTCAACTGCCGAAGAGGGCGGGCGGTGACCCTGGAGGATATGCTCTGGGACATCAAGACCTTGAAGCAGAACAACATCAATGCCGTGAGAACCTCACATTATCCGAACCAGTCGGAATGGTATGGACTGTGTGATGAGTACGGGATCTATGTCATCGATGAGATGAATCTGGAAACCCATGGCTCTTGGCAAAAGCTTGGCGCGATAGAACCGTCCTGGGTGATCCCCGGTGATCGGCCGGAGTGGCTGGATATTGTGATGGACCGAGCGGTGTCGATGGTGGAGCGGGACAAGAATCATCCTTCAATTATCATCTGGTCCTGCGGCAACGAATCTTTTGGTGGAGAGGTAATTTATAAGGTCTCGCAATACTTTAAGCAGATCGACCCAGGCCGACTTGTCCATTATGAAGGAGTCTTTAATGACCGCAGATATAATGATACTAGTGATATGGAGAGCCGTATGTATGCCAAGGTAGACAGTATTGAGGAATATTTGCAGAATGATCCACAGAAACCTTTTGTCAGCTGTGAGTATATGCATGCTATGGGCAACTCGCTGGGTGGAATGCATAAATACAGTGAGTTGGAAGGGAAGTACCCGCTGTATCAGGGTGGTTTTATCTGGGATTACATCGATCAGGCAATGATGGCAAAAGACCGTTACGGCCAGGAGTATCTGGCCTTTGGTGGCGATTTCGGCGATCGGCCCACGGACTATAGCTTCTGTACCGATGGGATCGTATACGCGGACCGCAAACTGTCGCCCAAGATGCAGGAGGTGAAGTTCCTGTATCAGGATATTAAGCTTCTGCCGGATCAAGCCGGTGTGACCTTGCGAAATGAAGGCTTATTTCTGGGAACAGATCAGTATGCTCTGCATTATAGCCTGCACAATGAGTACGGTGAACTGGAATGTGGCCTATTAGAAGTACAGGTGGCAGCGCAAAGTAAGCAGTTCGTAGCGTTCAATCTTGGAGGTTTGACTGCTGCTGGCGAGTATTGGATCAATACGTCTTTGCGGCTTAAAGAGCGCACACTGTGGGCAGAGGCTGGACATGAGATCGCTTTTGGTCAAAAGATATTTACGGTTGAAGCTGGCACTACTGACGGAATTGATCGAGCAACGACTGCAGTGCACAACTTGGGAACCCAAGCGTTGCGGGTTGTGCATGGAGATGTGAATATCGGCGTAAAAGGTCGCGATTTCAGTATCCTGTTCTCCAAAGGGGCAGGCAGTCTTGTTTCGCTGAGCTACTCCGGCAAAGAGTTGATCGCTTATCCGCCAGCACCGTTATTCTGGAGAGCAACTACAGATAATGATAAAGGAACCGCACTGGGCTTTCATGCCGGGGCTTGGTATGCAGCCAGTCTGCTGCCAAGATGTGTAAATATTGAGGTACTGGAAGAGGCGGGTCAAGCAACGGTAACGTTCGATTACCGCTTGAATATCAGCCCCGATGTGAAGGTGACTGTGGCCTATACCGTTCTTTCGGATGGCAGCATGGTTGTTAAATCCCGGTATGAGGGAACAGCGGGACTGCCTGAGCTTCCGATCTTTGCCTTATCCTTCAAAATCCCGGCGGATTACAGCCAGCTGAATTGGCTTGCCTTGGGGCCCGAAGAGAATTATAACGACCGCTCTCACGGAGCAAGACTCGGAGAATTCAGTAACACCGCTGCCGACAGCTTGTCTGGCTATGTCGTACCACAGGAATCCGGCAATCGCACAGGTGTCCGTCGGGTCAGCATTACCAATGAGGATGGAGCGGGGATTGTCATCAGTGCTCTAGCTGCGAAGCCGCTGCAATGCCGCATCTCTCCTTATACAGCTTTTGAACTGGAAAATGCCTATCATCACTACGAATTGCCGCCGATTCATTATACAGTAGTTACCATAGCTGGAGAACAGATGGGCGTCGGCGGTGACGATAGCTGGGGCGCTCCAGTGCATCCTGAGTACCGCGTGCCTTCTGACGGAATTATCGAATATGAGTTTGTGATATCGCAGGCGGGAAAAGAAACAAATATATGAAGTAGCGCGCAGGCATCCCCAACGGGTGCCTGTTTTTGTGTACAATGGAAGCAGATTAATTAGTTTAATTCACTTTAATGGAGGAATGGCATGCAAACCCTGTTTCGTTACAACTGGATGGTCCGCGAGGAATGGTATAAGTGGTGTGAGAACTTGCCTGAAGCAGAGCTATTGAAACCTCGTACAGGTGGAGTAGGCGGGATTCTGAAGACGCTGTTCCATATTGCCGATGTGGAGTGGAGCTGGATTACGTCTATTCAGGGAAAACCGGATTTTCAGGAGGACTTTGAGCAGTATCGCAATCTGCAAAAGGTACGCGAGCTGGACGCAGCCTTCCGGCCCGAGGTGGAGCAATTTGTAATGGCCTGGAATGAGGGGCTGGAGCGGAAGATATATGAGGACCACCGTCCGGATGGGTCCGTGGTTACCGATGCTTGGGGTGAAGTAATGCGCCATGTAATTGCCCATGAAATACATCATGTGGGGCAATTGTCCATTTGGGCCAGAGAAGTTGGAAAGACGCCGGTCTCGGCAAATCTAATTGGCAAGGGGTTAATGAACAGTCTGCCTGGTGGATTATAAAAGCGGCGGAAACCACACATGGCGCAGGTCAACCCAGCCCTGACTGTTGAAGGTTACGCCGCGGACGGAGGGCAGGTAGGCAGTCTGGGTAGGATTTTCATACAAAATATGCAGGTGATGCTCACTCGTCAGACGGTGTTCAATCTGTTTGAAGGCTGCGGCTCTAGCCTGTGAGTCAGGCTCGCGCGCGATCCGCTTTAGCCTGCTTTCAATATCCATCCGGGTATGTGGCTCGATATGCTGGGCTAAGGTTAGGTAAAGGTCAAACAGCCGGAGCTGCTCATCCTGATCGCGGAATAGGGAGAAGACGATAAAATCGGATTCCAGCCGGATCGGGCCTTTGAATTCCTCCGGGGAGACCGTGACAATCTTGCAGGCATAGCCATGCCTTGCCAGAGCTGCAACAATGTATTCTGCATCACCGGCGTACTGTGGGATAGTCGCAATCTGTAGAGAGCATGGCTGTACAGCGACTTGTTCAGATTCCTTGCATATGGATTCTTCTTGTAAACAGGATACAATCATTGCCCGCAGGGAGGGATCACTCAGTGGCCCCTTCTTTTTGGTGTTGCAGGTCACAAATTTACGGGTGGAGGACGCGGAATGAATCCGGCTCCAGGAGGAAGGGTCAGCGGAGGAAGGATTCTGGATGACATGAAAGGCAGCGCCGTTCTCTGCTGAAGCTGCCTCAATATCCCATGGAACATAGATGACTTCTACGCGATCCAAGTGAGCCCGTCCCTGAAAATAATACGGAAAAACCTCCAGCACGCAAGTGTCCTCATTCATCTCGACAACCTTGAACGGTCCTGTACCCAGCGGCCTGCGGCCAAAGCTGAGTTCACTCATTCCTTCCAGCTTACGCGGCACAATAGCGGCTCGGCTAGTGCATAAGAAGGGAAGAAAAAGCTCATTCGGCTGTTTAAGCTGTATGCGGACCGCAGAATGACCCAGCGCCGATACCTCTTGAATTTCCTTGTAAATAAAACTATACAAAGTCCGTTGTGACGTTAGCATCAGCCGCTGAAACGAATAAACAACATCCTCAGCCACCAGCACCTTCCCATGATGGAACAGGACCTCCTTGCGCAGAAAAAAAGTCCAGACCGTGCGGCTCTCATCCACCTCCCAGGCATGCGCAAGACCTGGTATAATCTTGTCTCCTTCGCCACTCCGCGCCACTAGCCCATCAAATACGTGACTGGCCACAAAGGATTCCGCCAGCAGATTCATATACAGAGGATCAAAGCTGTGCAACTGCTGAGTAATCGGCAATCGGAGTGTATCAATCTGCTTATCGCTGCGTATCTCGGAATGGTGGCCGAAATAGGTTAGCAGCCAGCCCTGCAGCGTATCTTGCAACGCAGAAGAACGGGCATGTGTCTTAATGCCTTCGATGGCATGTTGAATATCTTGGCGGCTAATGGCTTGCATCATGGATTGCAGGGCAATTTCCTCGGAGGGAACAAGGAACTCCATTATAGAACGGTGTCCACGTCCGCGTCTGGGAGTCCAGGTGATCCAAGCCTGCTTGACCATTTTATTGATAATATGCAGTACATTACGATGTGTGCAGTCCAAGACCAAAGCCAGCTCATCCAGAGTGACAGAGATTTCTGTTGCTTGTCCATAGTGGGAGTGAAGCTTCAAAAATTGGCTGTGCAGCTTCATTGTGTATAGCCCCTCTTCTAAAATAGGAAATATCTCAGAATTTCTTTCTCTTTATTTTCTTATTTTATCATTTAAAATAAGGAATAGAAAGTAATAAAATGGAGGTATTTACCATGACCGATGAAGCTATCTCTAGGCCGGTATCCGCCTTAATTGCTGCATTCCTGCTGGCTATTATTCATCAGTATCTGTTCTATGGAAAGCTGGCGGGCGTATCCTATCCCATCTTTGTGAGTCTGTTCTACATCTTTATGCTGTATTATGCCAAGGACAAGATACGCAAGCCTACAGGATTCAGCTATACTTTACTGGGAGTAATCGCTCTACTTTCCTTGACGAATGCCTTATTTCATAACTGGTTTTTCTTCGAGCTGAATTTGTTGGTGATCCCGGTGCTGATCGTACTACATATGACTTACATGCTTAGTGACAAGCGGCCGTCTTGGAGTCGGATCGGAATTATTGGCAATGCTCTGGAGCATTTTTTTCCGCAGACGCTAAGGCATTGGAACACCGTATTAACGATCGTCAAAAGAACCAATGGCCGCAAACTGCAGGATGAACGCAAACAGGTACTGGTAAAAGTGCTGATCGGATTGGCTATATCCTTTCCGCTGCTGCTGATTGTGATTTCACTGCTCTCATCGGCAGATGGGGTGTTCAAGCATATACTGAATGAATTTCCTACCTTACTGGAGCGAATTTCGTTTGGGGAAGGATTTGTGCGGGTCCTCTGGGTTGTTGTGCTGGGACTGGGCTTCTTCGGCTTAGTATGGGGTTTTGTCGATTCCAAGATCTATAACTGGACCTTGCCACAGCCTAACGAGAGCGAGCTTGAATTGGAGCCGACAACCTTTAAAGTCGATCCGGTGATCATAACGACTATACTCATCGCTATTAATACGGTTTATGTACTGTTCGTATTTGTACAATTTTCTTATTTGTTCGGTGCCTGGGAGGGGATCCTGCCTGCCGACAGTTCCTATGCGGATTATGCCCGAAGCGGTTTCTTCGAGTTAATTATGGTGACGGCGATTAATTTCGTGATTCTGATGCTGGCACTGCTGTCGGGTGAAAAAGGCAACCTGCTGCTGCATAGGATCATCAATGTCCTGCTGTATGTGCTGGTTGGCTGCTCCACAGTAATGTTATATTCTGCTTACACTAGACTGACGCTTTATGAACAAGCCTATGGATATACGTATATTCGTTTTCTGGTTCATTCCTTTATGATCTTTCTGGCGTTGCTGCTGTGTCTCGCCGCAATACGGATAAGCAAGAAGGAGTTTCCACTGGCTAAATGCTATATTGTGCTCGGTTTGCTTTCCTATGTTGTTATGAACTATATAGGAATGGACGTTATCATCGCGAATAATAATATCGACCGTTATGAAGTAAGTAGCAATATAGATGCCGCGTATTTGTCCAGACTGTCACCTGAGGCAATTCCTACCTTAATCAGCTTTAGTCGTAAAGAGAATGGGCTATTGGATAACAATCTGCGGGATGAACTGGTGGATTTCAGGAAGAAGGAACGGAGCTGGCAGTCCTTTAATGTGTCAGAGTATCGGGCGGAACGGGCGCTGGAGAAATATTTTGAAGAGTGAAGATATTAAGGAGATGACACAATGATCCGGAAGACAGGGCTGCAGTTCTTGATATTCATGCTTTTGTCCTTATGCGGAATCGGTTCGGCTGTTGCAGCTTCAAATCTTAATATTATGGTAAATAATTCCAGTGTCGATTATGGAGTATTGCTTGTTTCTGGCAGAACGATGGTGCCGATTAAGGCTTTTCAAAGTTTTAATAATACGGTTATTCAGTGGGACGCTGTAGCAAAGAAAGCGACAATAACAAGAGATGCTACGGTTATTGAACTTATTGCCGGTGAACGGACGGCGTCAGTTAACTCCAAGCTTGTACCGCTGGACGCTCCCGTAAAGATAGTGGAAGGCAGAGTCACTGTACCGCTAAGATTCATTGCTGAGGCACTGGGTGCCAGAGTGAAAGTAGATGCTGCAACAAAAACAGTCTGGATTCAGGAAAGCGCTAGTGCAGCTATTGTAAAAAACTTTAACAGCAGTGACCTGGTTATTTCGAGAAAAGCTGCCTTGCAGATGCCGATCGATGAAAGCGAACCCTATCAACTGACCGCTGATGATGAGGCGTTGTCTGTATCGTATTATTTTCCTAAAGGAAAGTCGGATCGCTATTTCGTTGTTTATGGGGATTTAGTAACGTACTACGAAATCAACCATAATATTAAAAAAGTGATGTGGGCAGCAGATCTGGACAGCTCGAAGGAAGCGGTCAACAAAGATATTACGTCACTGTTCGGACACCCTGTTCAAAAAGAATATGGAGTAGAACCCGCTCTATCTGATGGGTATGCTTATTTCTATAATAGTATATGGGGAAGTCAGGTTCTTTATGGAATGGTTTATACAGATGGCACCACCTCAGCAGAATCAGGTCAACTGAATGACTGGCCCGACACACGTTACTATTTCATTGTTGCTATCCCGGGAGAGACCAAACTCTAGGTACAAAAGTGGGAGGACTTTTATAGGGGGGAACGATGAGGAAACATTATTCTGTATTTTTGATATTTCTTATATTAATGAGTGGATGCAGCGGTAGCCATCAAACGGAAAAGGGAATTACAACAATGTTATATAACTTTAAAGAACCATCGAAATTCCCGTTTGAAGTTAATGAAGTTCATACGGAGGTATCCGTTGATAATATTGATGTTCTCCAACAGTTTGTATTTCATTATAAGAACAAACAAACGACTCATGAAATAAGGTATATATTGAGTAAAGTTATGGACAAACCAGAGGAGTTATCTGAGGTTGGGATTCCAACGTTAGAACTTGTAAATGGAAAACCAGCTTATTATGAAGAAGATGAATCCAGCCTAATTGAATTAGCTAACCAAGTTCGATAATAGTAACAGTAATTCTAACTCAGGCCAAATGTTTACCAGTCCCTTTGTAGTGGACTGAGAACATTTGGTTTTTATTATGTAGTCCGCATAAGCACGGAATTATTATTTAAGGACATATGTCCTTTTTCTGGAGGGCATTCTAATTTACACTGGAGCAAGTAAACACAAGGAGGATGCAGAGAATGCAGACGATTTATGACCATGAAGCAATCCGCGTCCTGGCGGTGGAGCATGGTCTGGACGGTATATTTAGCCCGAGGGTTACCCAGAAGATGGAGCTGCGGTGTTATGAGGATGGGGAAGCCATCTGCTCCGTTGGCGATCATATTGATGGGCTGTTTGTGCTGGTCGAAGGGAAGCTCAAGATCCAGACGTTGTTGCCTAATGGAAAATCAATGCTGGTGAGGTTTGCTAAACCGATGGCGCTTATTGGAGATGTAGAATTATTACACCAGTATCCGGTCAAAAATCAGGTCAACTCCGTGGGACACAGCCTGCTGTTGGTGGCGGGAAGAAAGCTGCTGCTGCGAGAGTTGGAGGAAAATGCAGCTTTGCTGCGTTTCCTGGTTGGGGAGCTGAGCCATAAGCTATACACACTAGGGCAGACCTCAGCCCTTAACCTGCTATATCCGGTGGAGAACCGTTTTGCCAGCTATTTGCTGTCATTATTTGCTGATAACAGTGGCGTCCAGCGTGTGGAGGAGATCCGTACCTCAAGCCTGATCGAGACAGCAGAATTGCTTGGAACGAGTTATCGGCATCTGAATCGAATTGTGCGCCGTTTCATTGATGAGGGGATGATTGCCCGTAAGCGAGGACGCTTGAGTGTGCTGGATGAAGCGAAGCTGTCGGAGCTGGCAAATGGTAATTTGTACGAATAGACAGGAGGACATCATGGCAGGCATCTTTTATTCTCTGCTCGCAGGGATCGTAATTGCAATTCAAGGGGCAATGAATACGCGCTTAGGTGAAAGAGTAGGTTTTTGGCTAACCAATTCCTTTGTTCACGGCTCGGGATTTATTGTATCCTTTATTATTTATCTCTTTATTCGTGATGGCCATCTGGGCCAATTTCAATCAGCCAACAAAGGTTATATGCTCGGCGGTGCTTTGGGCGTGCTCATAGTATTCTCGGTTATGCAGGGGATGGGACGACTCGGAACGGCGTATTCGGTTGCTTTTATACTGGTAGCCCAATTGATCTTTGCTTTGATCATCGATAGTATGGGGCTCTTTGGTGTGACGAAGACACCTTTACAATGGAACAAGCTCGCCGGTATTGGCGTGATGATTGGCGGAATTCTGATTTTCAAAGGAAAATGAGAGCTTTGAATAACAAGAGATTGCCTTAGGTCATTTTTATGACTTGTGGCAATCTCTTTTTTGAGATCAGAATAGTACTTTCAGATTACGCTCAGTTCGAATTCAGGTTCATTTAAGCCTAGGGTTGTAGGATGAAAGTATCAGAGAGGGCTCCAGAATATACATACTGATTTACAAGTTTCACGGAGCAAGCTACATATAGATATGGAGGAATAACTATGTTTAGAGGAATTCGGGCGAGAATATTATTAGGGTTCACTGCTGTTATCATTGTCTTCTTGGTTGCTATTGCGGGCAATACCTTGTTTCAGGGAAAAGTTTCGATGTTGACAGATCAGGCTAATCGCAACTGGAATAAGCTATCGCTGGTTCAAGGGTTGACGGATAAGATCCGTAACGCGGATGAACTGGGTGCCCGTTATATCATGGGCAATACGGATGCTGGAAGCACGTATCTCGCTCAGTACGAAGCCATTCTGCCGACCATTAGCGAATCGATAACTGCACTTAAGAGCGATGGGTTAAGTGAGGCTGAGCTCAAAGGAGTCACGGATCTGGAAGGGAAATGGAATGATTACCTGACTGTACTCAAGGAATCCTTCGCCTTGGCGAAGGCTGGGAATTTTCCGGAAGCGCAGAAATCATTCACCAACTTATCTCTGAATTCGATGATTGAATCTCAAGTAGTCTTCCAAAAAATGCTGACAGAGGAAATCCAAAAAGAGCAGACCCAAGCGAATGAGCACCGTAACAATGCAATGATTGTCAGCTTTGGGGTGACCGGATTATCGGTTGTACTGGCAGCGATTATTGCGCTGCTGCTATCGGCGCGGATTCTTAAACCGCTTCGTGATGTGAACTATCAATTAAAAGAAATCGCCGATGGAGATGCTGATCTTACGCGCAAGCTAATCGTCCGTTCGAAGGACGAAATCGGTGAACTGGCGACTAATTTCAATAAAATGACAGATAATCTGGGAGAAATGATCGAGCAGGTTAATCAATCGGCTAAAGGGTTAGCCGTGTCCTCTGCCAAGCTTACGGCAGATAGTGGCTCGACAGCTGAGGCTACGGAACGGATAGCAGATATTATGGGTGAGGTCGCTTCTGGAACTGGCCAACAGATGAATGATTTACAGACCAATATGACGACAATTTATGAAATGTCGATAGGGATCGGTCAGATTGCTTCTAGCGTACAGGATATTTCTGAGGCTTCGCTGCGCTCTGCAGAATTTGCAATTGCTGGTGATGAATCACTTCAAGCTGCTGGCCAGCAGATGGCCTCGATCAACCGCTCTATACAAACATTGTCTGGACAAGTGTTAGGGTTCGTGAAACGTTCCCAGGAAATCAGCAGCCTTGTAGGTGTAATTAAGGGAATTGCTTCTGAGACAAACATGTTGGCCCTGAACGCAACGATTGAGGCGGCGCGGGCAGGCGAGCATGGCAGAGGGTTTGCTGTAGTTGCAGATCAGGTCCGCAAGCTGGCGGAGCAATCCGCTGAATCGGCCAATCTTATTGCTGATATGGCAAAAGGGATTCAGACAGATGCTGATGTGGCAATGAAGGTTATGAAGAGCAGCATCATCGAAGTAGAGGGAGGCACGGAAATTATCCAGGAAGCTGGACGTTCCTTTGGAGAGATTCGTCTATCCATAGATTCATTGGCCGGACAAGTTCAGGAGGTATCAGGAGCAGTAGAAGAGATCACTGCTGCCACGGATGAGATTGTGGAATCGATCCGTACCGTTACGCTAATCTCTGAAACCACGGCTGCCAGCACTCAGAATGTATCGGCAGCTTCGCAAGAGCAAATGGCCTCGGTAGAGCAAATTGCTTCCTCAGCGAGTGAACTGAGTACAATGGCTCAAGGGCTGCAGGGACTAGTAGCTAGATTTAATGTGTAGCCTTGAACGCAGGAGCTGAGATTACAGAGCGAGAATAAGTAAGAGGAAGAAGGAGCTGAAGCACTTCCTGTACCCTTCGGCTCTAATGTCCAATGAAAGTAGTGATACATTTGAAAGAGCTAGAGAGTAGTAAGAGAGCTGTATTTTTCGATGTGGATGATACATTATACAGCCAGTTTGCTTTAACTAAGGCTGCGCTACATGCCGTACTAAAGCTGCCGGATACATTTCCTTACGAGCAAGCTTATTTTCGAATCGGTCAGCATAGTGAGCGGTTATCTTTAGAGGGTAATCTTTTACAGGTCTCACCCCATAATGAACAGTCCAGATTGATGAGAGAACAGCGCTTTATAGACGCGCTAGCAGAGTTTGGCATAAGCATAAGCCAGGCACGGGGCGCAGAAATTCAGCAGCACTATACCCGGCTTCAGGAACAGATGATGCTGTTTGAGGGTGCGGAGGAGCTACTGGGAAAGTTGCTTGCGAAGGATTATGTAGTTGGCATTATTACGAATGGTAATGAAGAGCACCAGTGGAAGAAGATCCGGACTCTCGGTCTGGAACGTTACATACCCATTGAGCGGATCTTTATTTCCGGGGCTGTGGGATATACGAAGCCAGACCCCCGAATATTCCAGCTAGCCAATGAGCAAACCGAAACGGCTCCGCGCAATTGTATCTATATAGGAGACTCTTGGCAGAAAGACATTGCTGGTGCAAACGCAGCAGGGTGGAGTGCGCTCTGGTTCAACCCTTTGTCGGCTACCTCTGACTCTAATTACGAGCCTTATGCAGTTGTAAGCAGTTATGCGGAACTAGCGAAGCTATTGATGTGATAACTTAAAGATCAATTAAATAGGGCTCTAGTAAAAATCAGTGGTTGACTAAACGTGCGTAGCGGCTCTACTCACAACAGGTCAACTGCTGATGTGGCTGTGAGCCAAAAAAGGAGCCTATCTTAGCTTAAGTTGTGTCCACTTTCTTGACAGAGTTCCAGAGTTCCTTCTATTTCTACGAGAAGGGGCTGTCCCATAAGCCATGAAATGGCTGCTTGGGACAGCTCTTTTTTGGAGTCAGATAGACATTGCGCTTGTGAGGACGCTCCGCGAACGGACCGTTGTTTCAATCGCTGTGGTCTCCAGATTTTTTTCATTCCCCTTAGCGGTGAAAATCCGGAGACCAAGGCGAACGCTATCGCTTTTCCACAATCGTTCCGTCCTCTCCGCTGTTTAAGCGGGACTCGTATCTACAATCCTTCTAAAAATCATAAAAAAAGAAACCTTTCTTTGTTAAAATGGAAGTGCGACCAACCATTTTAAATCAAGGAGAGGTTTCTTTTGTACATTCAATATACCATGGACCAACTTTGCTTGCCAATGGATTTAGAGGACGACATTCCAGAACATCACCTCGTTCGTATCGTCAATGCCGCCGTTAACCGGCTGGACGACGGCATTTTTGACGCGGCCTACCCAGGTGGTGGCCGTGACAGCTACCATCCTAAAATGCTGACCAAAGTCATTATTTACGCCTACACGCAGCGCATCTATTCCTCTCGCCAAATCGCCAAATCCATTCGGGAGAACATCCCCTTCATGTGGCTCGCCGGTCGGCAGCGGCCAGACTTTCGGACGTTGAATCGATTTCGTTCCCAGCGGATGAAGAACGTTCTCGAAACCGTATTTACCGCCGTGCTTCAGTTTCTGGCTGACGAAAAATACGTTTCCCTAGAGCATTACTTTGTGGACGGAACCAAAATCGAGGCGAACGCCAATCGCTACACGTTTGTTTGGGGGAAAGCCGTCAGTAAACACAAAGTCAAACTGCAAGATAAGGTGCAGGCCCTGTTCGCTGACATTGAAACGGAAGAAGAACAGGAAGAACAAGAGAATTCAGGCAAAGACCTGGCTGAACTCGGCACAGATTCCGAAGTGAGCAGCGTGAAACTTGAACAGGTGGTGCAAAAGCTCGAAGCTCAGCTGGCCCAAAAACCGAAAGACAAGCCCTTAAAAAAAGCTGTTCGGACGCTGCGCAAGGATTGGCTTCCCCGACTGCTGAAGTACGAACAATACCAAAAGCTCCTTGGTGACCGGAACAGTTTCAGTAAGACAGATCCAGATGCAACGTTTATGCGGATGAAAGAAGACCACATGCGAAATGGCCAGCTGAAACCGGGATACAATGTGCAAATCGGGACCGAAAACCAATTTATTTTAGCCTACAGTTTACACCAAAGACCGACCGACACCCGCTGTTTAGAGCCGCATATGGAAAAAGCGCAGCAGATCCTCGGAAAACTGCCCAAGACAGTCATTGCGGATGCAGGCTACGGCAGCGAAGAAAACTACGCCTATCTGGAAAAGAAAGAGATTCAGGCGGTGGTGAAGTACGGCAGCTACCACAAGGAAAAGAGCAAAGCCTGGAAAGCGAATGTTGGTAAAATCGAGAACTGGACATACGATGCAGCCGAGGATAACTGGACGTGCCCCGCCGGGGAAATGCTGCATTTCCGCAGAGAAAGTAAGGAAATCTCACAGAGTGGATATGAAATTCACAAACGTCATTACCGAAGTCAGAGCTGCGAGGGCTGTCCGTTGAAGGAACGCTGCACGAAGGCAGCTGGAGATCGGGAAGTGGTTGTTAGTATGGAACGACTGCGTTACCAAAAGCAGGCTCGGGAGATCTTGCGAAGTGAGGAAGGTTACGCCCTGGCCGTACGCCGAATGACGGAACCGGAAAGTGTATTTGGACAACTGAAAAATAACCGGGGCTTCCGGCGCTTTCTGCTTCGCGGCATGGAAAAAGTGACGCTTGAGGTCGGGTGGCTTTCGCTTGCCCACAATTTACTGAAGCGAGCAGCCATAGACCAAAAACATAGAGCAGCACACCTCCAATAACAGGAGGTGTGCTGCTCTGTTGACTTTTATGCTTTTGAAATTGAAGGTGGCCTGTCTCTGCTCGTAGAAAATCTACTTTTGAGACAGCCCCTTCTTTTTATGTGAGAAGCATTCCTTTCATGGATCGTAAGATATCACCTAAATTGGATAGAAATCGCCATCGACGAACACTTAGCGATATCTTATATTATTACCATTATTAGTTAGTTTATAGTCAGCACTCGAGGTTCGGTCACAGTAACTTGCGATTAAGGTTGGTAGTTTTGCCTGTTTACGCAAGAGGTTGAGCGTTCTTTTTGCTGCGAAAGTTAAGATTACCTTGCGGCTATTATAAACTCACAACTAGTAATAGGGAGTATTGTGATACCCAGTATTGAGTCTCATACTTCAGATTCAGGAGGCGAGTATTATAAGGAGAAAACTATAAGGAGAACATTTATGAAAGCGCATACGAAATGAGAGATTAGCAGAATGCTCTTAAGGGAGCACAGCTCCAAAAAATCCTGGGAGGTGATTGTTAATGATGGCAGCACATAAAGCTTCTATTAGAAAGTTAGTTCTGATGTATTCTTTAATTGTTGTTTTGTTTATAGGACAATTGGCGTTGTTTCCATCCGTTAGCTCAGCAGCAGGCAATTTAGCTCAAGGGAAGGTCATAACCTCAAGCTCGGTTGGAGATGTATATGTAGCGGGTAATGCCAATGACAGTAATCAAGGGACATACTGGGAGAGCGCAAGCAATGCTTTTCCACAATGGTTAAAAGTTGACTTAGGTAGTAACAGCAGTGTGAATCAGGTTGTGCTCAAACTGCCTGCGGCTTGGGAAGCAAGAACGGAGACGCTTTCCGTGCAAGGCAGCACGAATGACTCTGCTTACAGCGATTTGGTCGCCGCAGCCAGTTATACCTTTAATCCGTCCAGCAGCTCCAATACGGTGACCATCAATTTTACGGCAGCAAACGTTCGCTATGTCAAATTGAACTTTACTGCAAATACAACTTGGCCCGCAGCGCAGGTCTCAGAATTTGAAGTTTATGGCACAACATCCGCTCCTACAGGAACCTATGAAGCGGAAGCTGCTGCATTATCCGGTGGTGCCAAAGTCAATACAGATCATACTGGCTATACGGGAAGCGGGTTTGTGGATGGCTACCTGACTCAGGGAGCAACTACCAGCTTTAGCGTTACTGTCTCCTCCGCCGGCAACTATGATGCGCTGCTTAAATATGCAAATGCGTCCGGCGGTGCCAAGACGCTCAGCATCTATGTAAACGGAACGAAGATTAAACAAACTACCCTTGCCAATCTGGCGAATTGGGATACTTGGTCAACCAAAGTTGAAACGCTGGCCTTAACTGCTGGTGTTAATACAATCACCTATAAGTATGATTCGACAGATACGGGCAATGTGAATCTGGATAATCTGAGTCTGAGCCCGGCGGCAACGCCAACAGCTTCACCAACGCCGACAGCAACACCTACTCCAACTCCAACCATAGCTCCAACAGCTACTCCTACAGCTACTCCTACACCGACCGCAACACCAACAGTGACACCTTCTGCCTCACCGACCGCAACGCCTACAACAGGACCGGGCGCAAACCTGGCGCTGAGCAAGTCTATCAATGCTTCATCCTCCATATTTACCTTCGTGCCAGCCAATGCGAATGATGGCGATGTTACGACTTATTGGGAGGGTGCAGGCGGAAGCTATCCGAATACCCTGACCGTAAGTCTTGGTGCAAATGCCAACATTACCTCTGTTGTATTGAAGCTAAATCCCGCCACTGCTTGGGCCACCCGCACTCAGACGGTGGAGGTGCTTGGACACAATCAGACAACGGGCGCGTTCTCAAGTCTTGTTCCGGCGACCGTCTATACCTTCAATCCAACAACTGGCAATAGCGTGACTATACCGGTTACAGCAACAGCCAGCGAAGTACAACTGAAATTCACTGCCAATTCCGGCTCTAGCGCGGGTCAGGTTGCAGAATTCCAGGTTATCGGCACACCCGCTGCCAATCCGGATTTAACCGTAACAGCAATGTCCTGGAGTCCTGCTGCTCCAGTGGAGACAGATGCCATTACGTTAACTGCTGCTGTCAAAAATAGCGGCACCGCAGCTTCGGGTGCGACGAATGTTAACTTCTACTTGGGAACTACACTGGCAGGAACGGCTCCGGTGGTTGCTCTGGCAGCCGGTGCTTCGACCAATGTATCGCTTAATCTGGGTGCCAAGGATGCGGCAACCTATGCATTAAGCGCAAAGGTTGATGAGAGCAATACGGTTATTGAATTGAATGATGCTAACAATAGCTTCACTAATCCAACTTCACTAACAGTAGCTCCCGTATCCAGCTCCGATCTTATCGCTTCCTCGGTTAGCTGGACACCAGGCAATCCTGCCGGTGGCAATGCAGTCAGCTTCTCGGTAGCTATTATGAATCAAGGAACAGCAGCTTCAGCCAGCGGTACGCATAACATTACGCTAACCGTTACTGACGCCACTACCAATGCAGTGGTCAAAACAATGACTGCTTCTTACAGTGGGGTAATTGCCAGTGGAATTACGACTGCACCGATCAGCTTGGGTAGCTGGACAGCAGTCAATGGTAAATACACTGTGAAGAGTGAAATTGCAGTGGATGCTAATGAGTTGGCAGTAAAGCGGGCTAACAATATTCAGACCCAATCACTTTTCATTGGCCGTGGAGCCAACATGCCTTACGATATGTACGAAGCGGAAGATGGAGTTGTTGGCGGAGGAGCAGTTAAGCTTGCGGCCAACCGCACGATCGGTGATCTTGCCGGTGAAGCCTCGGGCAGAAGAGCAGTCACGCTGAATACAACAGGCAGTTATGTTGAATTCACGACTAAAGCCAGTACCAACACCCTCGTAACCCGCTTCTCTATTCCGGATGCAGCAGGTGGGGATGGCACAAATGCTACACTTAATATTTATGTGAATGGCGTCTTCACCAAGGCGATTAGTCTAACATCCAAGTTTGCATGGCTGTACGGCTCGGAGACAGCGCCTGGAAATTTGCCAACAGCTGGCTCTCCACGCCATATTTATGATGAAGCAAATATCATGTTCGACAGCACTGTACCTGCCGGAAGTACGATCAGACTGCAAAAGGATACAGCCAATACCTCGCAGTATGCGATCGACTTTGTCAGTCTGGAGCAGGTAACACCGATTGCTAATCCAGATCCGGCCAAATATGCGGTACCTGCTGGCTTCACGCAGCAGGATGTGCAAAATGCGCTGGATAAAGTACGCATGGATACAACCGGCAACCTTGTAGGGGTATACTTGCCTGCTGGTACGTATGAAACCTCTAGCAAATTTCAGGTCTATGGCAAAGCTATGAAAGTGATTGGTGCGGGTCCTTGGTATACGCGGTTTGTCGCTCCAACTTCACAATCCAATACCGACATTGGATTTAGAGCAAGCGATACGGCCAACGGATCAACCTTTGCGAATTTTTCATACTTTGGCAACTATACCTCCCGTATCGATGGTCCTGGTAAAGTATTTGACTTCGCGAACGTCGCCAACATTACGATTGATAATATCTGGACTGAGCATCAGGTTTGTATGTATTGGGGTGCAAATACAGATAACATGGTGATCAAGAATTCTCGTATCCGCGACACCTTCGCCGATGGAATCAATATGACTAACGGCAGCACGAACAACCTGGTGTCCAACAATGAAGCCCGGGCAACAGGGGATGACAGCTTTGCGTTATTCTCAGCGATTGATTCCGGCGGAGCGGATATGAAAGACAACATCTACGAGAATCTGACCTCAATCCTGACCTGGCGTGCAGCGGGTGTGGCGGTTTATGGTGGTTATGCTAATACCTTCCGCAACATTTATATCGCGGATACGCTTTGTTATTCCGGCATCACCATCAGCTCGCTCGATTTTGGTTATCCGATGAATGGATTTGGCGCCTCGCCAACTACGAACTTCCAAAACATTTCGGTTGTGCGGGCAGGCGGTCACTTCTGGGGATCACAGACCTTTCCGGCGATCTGGGTCTTCTCAGCCTCCAAGGTGTTCCAAGGTATTCGGGTCAGTGATGTGGATATTATCGACCCAACCTACCACGGCATCATGTTCCAGACCAACTATGTCGGTTCAACAGCCCAATTCCCTGTAGCAGACACGATATTCACGAATATCACCATTTCCGGTGCGCAAAAGAGCGGGGACGCTTTCGATGCGAAATCGGGTGTCGGCATTTGGGCGAATGAAGCGGCTGAAGCCGGCCAAGGTCCGGCAGTTGGCTCGGTTACCTTTAACAATCTGAAGATCACCAACACAGTAACCAATATTAAAAATACGACTTCAACCTTTACAATTAACGTTAATCCGTAACTATTTTGATTACAGTTTGCATGAAAGAACCGCCTTCTGCTTAAATAGGGAGGCGGTTTTTAGGTTTGATTTCCTACGCCCGCTTGTCCCGCAAATCGACATGAAGTCGTGGTCGCGCTACAATGGAGGTTAAATAGCAGGAATGAAGGAGGCTCTCCCATGTCACAACTGGTAGTTAACAATATCACCGAACTAATCGGGAATACACCGGTAGTAAGGCTTAATCGGTTGACCGGACCTCTCGACGCAGAAATTTATGTGAAGCTGGAGCTCTTCAATCCCAGCGGCAGTGTAAAGGATCGGGCGGCATACAACCTGATTCGGCAAGCAGAAATAGCAGGATTGTTGAAGCCAGGGGGTACTATAATTGAACCCACGAGTGGTAACACAGGAATCGGGCTGGCGATGAATGCAGCGGCAAAGGGCTACAAGGCCATCATGGTGATGCCTGATAATATGACGAAGGAACGCATTAATATTCTAAAAGCCTATGGTGCAGAAGTTGTACTGACTCCTGCTGCAGAGCGAATGCCCGGTGCCATTGCCAAAGCGCTTGAACTGGGACAGCAGGTTGCCGACAGCTTTATTCCGCAGCAGTTCGAGAACAAAGCCAATGCAGATATTCACCGTACTACAACAGCGCTGGAAATATTGGAACAGATGAAGGGAAGACTGGATGTATTCGTCGCTACTTCCGGTACTGGCGGCACTATAACCGGAACTGGTGAAGTACTGCGCCAGCATCTCCCGGATATCCGGATTGTAGTCGTGGAGCCACAAGGATCGCCGGTTCTTTCCGGCGGCAAGCCTGGACCTCATAAGCTGGTTGGCACCAGTCCGGGGTTTATTCCGGCCATTCTCAATACAAAGGTTTACGATGAGATTGTACAGGTCTCCGATGAAGCTGCGCTGGATACTGTGAGAGCTATGGCTGCACAGGAAGGAATCTTGATCGGCCCTTCTGGTGGAGCAGCAGTATGGACAGCAATGCAGGAAGCAAGGCATCTTGGTCCAGGTAAGCGGGTGCTTTGTATAGCTCCCGATACCGGAGAACGTTATCTCAGCATGGATATATTCTGATCTTTCGCCTGGAGGATGCGTATGAATAGACATTTAGGGAGTTTCTTTGTTCTTCTTATGCTGGTAGGCTGTACAGGTCCAAATACGAATACAGCTGCAGTAGATCCGACCCCGATACCTACACAAACGCCTACACAAACACCTGCTTCAACACCTTCTCCAACAGTGGAGCTTTCGTCTGCTTATCTAGAAACGGGGCATCTAGGGGCGACTTTCGGTTTTGCCGACGGGGAAGGCAAGCACCTTCTTGTTACGGGGCAGGATGAAGGGAAACAGCAGGAAATGGCATTGTTGAATAAAGCCATTGGTAATAATGGCCAAGTGCTCGATGTGAAATTTGAGAAATGGCAGGCAGGGAACGAGCAGAATAACGGCAGAGAGGTGGCGCTTAATTTCACTAATCTGCCTGGATATCTTTTTACTCTGCAAGAAGGAAGTGCAGTCCCGGATGATGAAACCTATTATATGGTAGATGCTGCGGACTTCAATCTGCAGTCGCTTTTACCGGTAAAGCCAGCGGGTGTGAATCAGGAATCAGCAACGGCAGAAGACAGTGTGCGAGGCAGTATTGCGGAAGCAAAAGGTCGTGAAGTCTTGCATCTATGGAAGCTTGCCGATGTATCTGTAGAGCAGGAGCTGTATCTCGTTCAATTTGTAAAACAAGACGCTAATATGCTATTCAGCTTCGTGCTCAAAGATAGTAACGGGTTAGTCTTTGCCGATTATCCCGCTGTCTTCCAGGATGATGGGAATTCGGTGTGGCGGGTGGATGATGGGGGTGAAGTCACACCGGAGATGTTCTCAATATTATTCGCAGCCCAAACTGCAAACGGTCTGGTGCTTGGGCTGGAGTGGTGGGGAGCGGAAGGGGTGAACTCCCTTTTTCTGCATAAAGATGGGAACTCATTCAAAGAGATGGACATCCAGTATAGCCGCTACACTTCACCGATATAAGGTTGAACGGGTGCATCGTAAGATGCATCTGTTTTTGATGGAATTGCCCAAACAAAGCCTATTCGTAATTTTAAATACTTATATTTGTAACATTATTAATACTTAGATAGCCTGAATAGCCCGAAAGAGTCATGTGAATCATGCGGGAGCGATGATATTGTTATCCGTAACGTTAATGGGAGGGGACAGCAACGTATAAACGAATCAAGTTAATGATCCTGCTGATTCCTACGCTGATGGTCGGGATCTGGGAGATATTGCGCCATCAGCTTCTAATGCCTTATCTCTCCATGAATATGGGCAATTATTTAACGCCAATTCTCGTGTTTGTATTCACTATTGTTTTGCTCGTTCCCTTGTTCTCGATCATGGAGCGCAACCAGCAGGAGCTGGAGCGGGAACGTGCGGCGAAGCATGCCATGGAGGCTCGGGAAGGACTGGCCAGGTCGCTTCATGACGGGATTGCCCAATCCTTATTTCTGTTATCTGTCAAAATCGACCGTCTGGAGCAGAACCGTAGAAACGGTGAAGTCAGCGAGGAAAGTGTGCATCAGATTCAGAAGACCGTGCATGAAGTGAATCATTATGTGCGGCAAGCGATCGCTGACCTGAAGGTTCCTTTCTCTGACCCGCAAACGCTCTCACTGGAACAGTCGGTACAAGCCCAGCTTGCTGGAATCGCCAACGAGGTAATGATTGAAGTTTCTCTGGATTGGAGCCTGCCCGATGATATCTTCACCCCTTTGGAAAAGGTCGAGCTGCTGTCCTGCATCCGTGAGGCGATTATTAACGTGCGCAAACACACTCGGGCAGCCAAGGTTTCCATCTTCGGAAATGGTGACAAGAAGCAGTGGAGAGTTGCGGTTGTGGACAATGGCGGAGGTTTTGTGCAAGATCCCTATTCCGTGAGTGGCAGCTACGGGCTGCAGATCATGCAGGATCGTACCGAGCAGATGGGTTGGAAGCTGCAGCTGGAATCGGGGAGTGCAGGGACACTTGTAGAGATTACAAAAGGGGGATCTTCATGATGAATCGCTGCCGTGTTCTTGTCGTTGATGATCATGCGCATGCGCGTGAAGCGATGTGCGAGATTTTGTCCATGGATGATAGCTTTGAGGTGATTGGGGTAGTGGAGAGCGGTGCTGAAGCTATTGCATTTACAGGCCAGTGGATGCCTGATCTCATCCTGATCGATATTGGGATGCCGGAGATGGATGGGCTGGAGACCACGCGGCGCATTAAACAGGAGTATCCCTATGTCAAGATCGTTATCGTTACAGTGTCCGATGATATCGCCTATTTATTCGAAGCGTTGAAGCAGGGGGCACAGGGCTATTTGCTCAAAAATCTATCCCCCTCCACCTGGATTCAATATCTGCAAGCCATCGTTAGTGAAGAGGTTCCGCTTAGCCGGGAGCTGGCTTTTCAAATATTGAAGGAGTTCGCGGTTACCTCTCAGAAAGAGGAAAGAGAGGCATTGACCGCGCGCGAGAAGGAAATACTGAGCTGTGTGTCCTCCGGTTCGCCGAATAAGGAGATTGCAACAAACCTCGGAATATCGGAGCATACGGTAAAAAACCATCTCAAAAACATTCTGCAAAAGCTCCAGCTTCAAAACCGGACGCAACTGACGCGTTACGCTATGGAGCAGGGCCTAGCCTCGCGAGAGCGGGATTTCCCCCATAAAAAGAAATAGATAGCATCCTAAATAACGAAATGAGGGCTACCTTGAAAAGCTTATATCGTAAAATAATGACTCTAATCGCCCCTTCAGCAGCAGTCCTGCTGTTGTTCGCGGCAGTCGCCAGTGCCCATGTGTCGGTCGTTCCGGCACAATCGAGTACTGGAGCATGGGAGACTTATACCTTAAAAGTTCCTTCAGAAAAAGCTGTGGCTACAGTTCAAGTGGATCTGCGTATACCCGAAGGCGCAACATTCAAGCAATATGAGCCCACGCCAGGCTGGGATGTTAGCATCGAAGGTAATAAGGTTAGCTGGAAAACAACCGGAGCAGGGATTCAAGCAGGACAATTTCAACGTTTCTACTTCACTGTCCAGAATCCTGCTGCTGCGGGTGAACTCGCATGGGACGCTTACCAGCATTATGCGGACGGAAGCCTAGTAGAATGGTCCGGGGACGAAGCAACAGAAACGCCGCATGCGATTACCGCGATTGTTCAAGCTGTAGCTGGAGACAGTCATTCCCATGATTCCATGGATATGGACGGGGTTGAATCGATGGTGATGGATGAACACGAGTCAACATCACCTGCTTCACCGCTCGTTTATATTGCTTTAGTAGCCGCGTTATTGGCGCTGGTGCTAGCTATAGTTGCTGTATTCAGACGACGGAGTGTGTGAGTTTAATATTGAAAGGTTTTGTTTCTCAACAAGTCCTGATGACCCTAAGGGTTATCGGGGCTTTTTGATGATTAGGACTTATAGAAATAGAAATAGAAATAACTTCTACTTAAGATGTCTTCGGTTCCTGCCGATAAACTTTTAGAGACCTAAATGCCAATAATATAATTAATTAGCATACCTATCACAGGCAATGTATACGCATTCATTATTTTCGCATCTCAGACGGATAGGAGGCATTCTTATGTTTAGGAAAGAGCAAACACGCAGGTTCGGGAAATTTATTCTATATCTCATGAATTCTTCCACATTAATTACCGTTTCTATTTTTGCATTATTTATCACCCTGCTCATAGCTGTAGTCATTATCCCCTTGGCTCATTTTGGAGCGCAGTCTGTAGCACAATCTATTCTAAGAGAAATGTTCTCTCCCGGTTTTCTCAAAGATCAGAACATTAGGGGCTTGGAGTATATGCAGGATGGACAGCACACAATGGACGGGTTGAAGCATACAATCAAGCAGCAGGAGGAAATAATATATCCACTCCCAATGGAGAATGGGGATGAGACCCTTAATGAAGGAAGGAAAAAAGAAGGTCTCCTGCATATTCATGCGGTCGACATTATTGTTGAAATTAAGGGTGAAAATATATTTATTAGCAGGAATCTGCTATCAGCAGTAGAACAGGGCAAAGAGGTGATGGTTGAAGAGAATGTATTGATGCGCTACTTCAACAGACCTTATTCCGCCCCTGTGTTAGATTCGCTTCATAATGAAATCGGGAGGGTAACGACACGTATTTATCCGCCGCTTTTGGTGATGGCTTTTTCCACTATTTCAATTGTGGTAATTTTGTTAGGCATGCTTTGTTTGGTTGTTAATTACCTATTGAGCAGATGGTTGATTGCACCGATGATACGTCCGCTTGCACAATTAAGGGACCAATTTCAGAAGTTGGCGGATGGTGAGGTGTCGGAGGTGTTCGAACAGGGTCTACAAATGGATAAACCTTATGTGGAAATCAAAGAAATCGCTGATCAAGCGAGTCGTATTATAGCTAACACCAAAATGTATTTGGAGCAACTTCAGGATCAAAATGAAGAATTAGAAGCGCAAAAGGAAGAATTGGAAGCGCAACAAGAAGAACTGCAATTTCACGCGACAACGGACGGACTAACCGGGTTGTTAAACCGTAGGCATTTTCTGGACATAGCTAGGAAGAGATTGAGGGAGGAACATGTGAATGTGTCATTAATGTTGTTTGATATTGATGATTTCAAGTGCGTTAATGATAGATACGGCCATATTTCCGGTGATCAGGTATTAACCGATTTTTCGCTTATCCTGCAGAAAGCTGCTGGCAACTGTACATTAGTGGGAAGATTCGGTGGTGAGGAATTTGCGGTGTTCTTAACGGGGATGGATAAACAGCAATGCAGCGAAATGGCCGAACATCTGCGGAAATCAATCGAAAGTGCAACCATACGGTTGGACATAGGTAGTCAAGTCAGGGTTACGACCAGCATTGGTATGGTATTTACTACGAGCGATAGAGTTGAAATCGAAGAGTTATACCAACGTGCTGATAAAGCCCTTTATGAGTCAAAAGAGACGGGGAAGAACAGAGTTACTCTAAATGAGCTAATCTCAATTTGATGGTTGTGTAATGCTTGTCTGACTATATAATCGAACCAAATACCAGTCAAAACACGGTTGTGTGTTTGAACTGGTATTTGGTTTGAACTGTGCAGCTCGTGTAGTAACTATAACCGTTTGCGTTTATAGAAGGTGATGAAGGCTGCACTGAGAAGCAGAACAACGATGGCTATTCCGGTTGTGACAGCTTCACTTACACTGCCTTTCGGCTGCGTTGCTCCGGTGCCACCAAAATCGCCACCGCCCATACCACCGCCAAAGCCGCCACCACCACCAAAGTCGCCGTTACCCATGCCGCCGCCATCAGGAATGGCCGGTCCGCCTTGGGCACCCGGAACTCCACCAGCCGCTCCGTTAAATCCACCTTGGTCTATCGCCGGTGGTGCTTGCCCGTCTGTGGCCGTCTGCCCTCCAGTTGCTGGCTGCGAATTGGCAGCCACCTGTCCACCAGCCGCCGGCTGTGAACTAGTGGCCGCCTGCCCGCTAGCGACAACCGGCACTACCGTTGCACCCTGGGCAGCACTAGCCGCCGCTTTCCCGGTAGTTGTATCAGCAGCCGTCCCTGGTGCCGCACCGCCCATGCCGCCGCCCATACCGCCGCCCATACCCCCACCACTGCCTGTTCCGTCACCGGAGGAAGGGATGGTACCATCGAGCTGCTGAGCGATATTTTCATTCGATTTGCTCATGAAGGTCTCTACAGATGTAACTCCACTTTCATATTCTGCATAGGTATAGAAGGAAGAAGGATCATTTTTAACATAGCTGGATATCAGGGTTGTCAGCTCTTTGATTCTGGCTTGGAACGTTTCATCCTGCAAATAACCAGTAGTCATCGCGCTGATAATCTCATGATATTTTGCTTTATATTCGTCATTGGCCAGCAGCTTCGCGATAAGTGGCCGTTCAGCCAAAGCGCCCTGAGTCGGTTCATCAATCAGCGTATCCGAGCTTCCGAGCCCGCCGAAGGCCATATTATAATCCCATGGCAGGATGGAGAAGATCCCATCGTCTTCATATAAGTAATAGTTCTGCTTATTGCTGCCCAAATAACTGTCTGTATTGCCAGTTACCGCATTCAGCGCGATATATTTCAAAGATTCTTCGACATCGATATATTTCTCGTAATCGGTGCCGTTATTCAGCTCATTTAGCATATCGAGAACGATGTCATCGTTAGACTTTTCAGATTTCATCTCGAGCCCCGTATAAAGCGAGGCGTCATTACCCAACCAGGTCAGATCGCTGCCTTGTCCGGTCATTATGCCTTTATAGAGAGCTCCGTAGGAGTTGCCAAAGTTTCGTTCCAGATAAGCGTCACCGATCTGCTCTACAGCGAGATAAAATCCCCATAGCTTGTCATTGACGTAAACGTTAACAAATGAGTATTTTGGTGTCGGCAGTCCGACGCTCTCTGCCAGTTCATAAGTCAGGAACTCGCGCAGATATGAAGCATCACTATAATTGTTGTTGAGGTTGATTTTGGTAAGGCCGAAGAGATTCTGGTTTACATACTCATCAAAAGAAAGCTTGAAGCTGTAGCGGTCAGAGTCCGTCATTTGGACTACACTTCTGAGACTAAGGTTGCCTTTCGTCCGAATGGCTACATTGTCCATGGTGACCCCGTTATACTCGACGGTAGCAGTCTTATACTCCTCATTGCTTGCATTATCCAACATGTCCTGGAAGTCAGCAGGGTCCAGAGTGATTTTGACGTCAACTACCTTATCCTTAGGAAATACTTGCTCGTCCAGAGCTTGCTCATCGCTGGATTTCTGCACATCTGTTGCAGAGGTAGTCGTAGTAGACGGATTAGCAATCTGACACCCGGCTATAGCGATAACCAGCAGCAGGCTACAAAGACTCAGCAGGATCGGCTTAACTCTTGCCTTCATCTAAGACACAGCCTTTCATTTTAAGATAAGAGATTAGGTGCATTGAGGCTGGGTTAAGATACATAGTCGCCGCTATAGCTGATCAGAAGTGCATTTTTGACACCATTAATATCGGACACAGTGTTCACAAATCCACCTTCCTTATCATCCAGCCGAAGCTCCAAAGTCAACTCGATATTTCCGGCCATTACGGTCTTTTGTTTAATGTTGTAGCGTTTTACGGATTTGACCAAATGGTTATGTATCTCACGCTCACTATCGTCGCCGTCGCAGTTAATAACCAGCAAGTAGGGTGTTTCTACAGAAGAATGCTTAATGAACAGGAAGAGAATAAGACCGATAATTATGGAGCCGATGATGGCTAATGTAAAGAAACCTGCACCTGTGACGATCCCTGCTACTGCAGCCCAGAACAGGAAGATCAGATCGGTTGGATCTTTGATCGGAGTTCTAAAGCGGACGATGGACAACGCACCGACCATACCAAGTGACAGCACGAGGTTGGAATTGATGGCGATAATAACTGTTGCTGTAATCATGGTCATGCCCATTAGTGAAACGTTGAAGCTTTTGGAATATAACACGCCGCTGAATACACGCTTGTAGAGCAGGTAAATAAAGAAGCCGATGATAAAAGCGACTCCCAGTGTGATCAGTATTTTAGAAATGCTAATATCGGAAACAAAGTTATCAACCACCGAGTTTTTAATCATATCTGTAAAAGTGGTTGTGGTCGTGTCCGTGGCTTGCGCCGCCGGAGTGGTTGCTGCTGTAGCTGCTAGAGTAGTTAGTGTTGCGTTCATATCAATAATCCTCCCAAGTGTTGGTTTTTAGAAATTTGCGGCAAATAACGTATTTCGAAGCGGACTGTCTGTTCAGTCCCTCCAGTTGCAGCGCTAGCTTGATGTATTCCGGAATGTACTCATCGTATTTCACTTCAAAAATAATAAAGTTCTCATCAATCGCCCGGATTGGATGCAAATCCTTATTGAAGATATCCGTTCTGTGCAGCCCGGTACGTAAATCCTTATCAAACGTGATCCGTACATTGCCGTTATGGCAAACATAAGGTTCACGGACATAGTCGACAATGACTTTCGGCCGCAGCAGGTTATGGCGCATCTGATTGTATAGCTCCATAAATAGCGGACTGTCCGGAACATTCAACACCTCAAAATTGCCAGCCATGATCTCATCGTACATAGGTCTGGTCAGCGGCTCTTTGATCTTGGCGATATAATCGTCCATTTTAATTTTTTTCTCAAAGTGAATGATATTATCCTGAATGTTGTAAATACGAATCCGGTATTTGGCGCGTTCCCGCAGTCCTCCGAGCTTATCGGATAGTGCCGTATTATTCATGTCGTCAAAATACAAACTGCGAATGTGATATTCCCCGCGCTCATTGGCATGCTGGTCTGTATCAATCAGGCTCTGCAGTCGCTGGCGCAATATAAGGTATTGATGATAGTTAATGAAAAATTTCAGCTCATGCCGGAATTGAAGCTTCTTATTCATCTCTCACACCTCTTTTCTCTCTCAAGTAATCTAATCTCCAGAACCTATAGTAATGGGTGTACCTGATTATTCTATTAAAAGGCCCTGAAGGTTAGCTGAAAGTTTTACATTGCGTTAACAAACATCACGAACAAATTAGGTTTATATAGTATTTGATTTGACTTCTAGCTTGGCTGGAGGCTATCGTTAGTAAGAGAAGGTTAAGGAGGAAAGGCAAGTGAAGGACTACAAATCTATCATTATCATAGGAGCAGTTATTATTATATTGATCTTAGTAGTTGTTGGAATGGAATGGATCAAACGCTCGGACAGCCCTACCGCTTCCGCAGCACCGTATGATTTAGTGACTACCTTTAAGGGGGATGCCGGAACGAGCCGAGCATTTACCTGGTATACCGGGGACCCGGATGCAGCAGGTTGGCTTGAGATTGTTAAAGGAGTGAAGGCCTCTTTTGCTTCTGGTGACGTCCTAAAAGTAAAAGCGGACAGTACATCCTTAAAGACGGATACAGGCAAGCGAGGTGTACACAAAGTCGAAGCGACAGGGCTTGAGCCTGGGACAGCCTATACCTATAGAGTGGGCAGCGGAGTAGAGGGAGAATGGAGCACCACCGCTGTATTTACTACAGAGGAGAGCGGAAACGACAGTGTTACTTTTATCAATGTGGCGGATTCCCAAGGGGCTGCGGCAGCTGACTTCAAGCTGTGGGGGAACACCTTGGATAAAGCTTTCAAGACCTTCCCGCAAGCGCGCTTTATTGTGCATAACGGTGATTTGACGGAGGACCCGGAGGATACAGTAGGCTGGGATGAGTTCTTTGGCAACGTGCAGAGCCAGATTTCGAGTATTCCTTTAATGCCAGTTACGGGAAACCACGATGAGGTAGATGGTGTTGCAGATAACTTCACTTCACATTTTAATCTACCGGAGAATGGAGCTAAGGATTCGATTGCCGGAACCTCATACTCCTTCGATTACGGTCCCGTTCATGTAACGGTGTTGAATACCGAGAGCAACCTGAAGAAGCAGAGTGAGTGGCTGGAGGAGGATCTTGCAGGTACGGATAAGCAATGGAAGATCGTCGCCATGCACCGTCCGGCTTATGGAGGGAACACCTACAAGAAGGTGGAGGACTGGACGAAGATTTTTGACGATTATGAGGTCGATCTGGTCTTGCAGGGGCATAATCATGAGTATTCCAGATCCTATCCACTATTGGATGGGGCCATTGTGCCAGAAGGCGAGAACCCTGTGGGAGCCAAGCGAGGAACCGTCTATGTAGTGACCAATGCCGCGGGTGCGAAGTTTAATGAGAAGAAAGAAGATCAGTTCTATCACTTGGTTCATTTCCAGAACAATAAGCAAATGTTCGCGGGAATTACAGTCACCGGAGATACATTGACTTACCAGGCGTATGATGTGGATGGCGCGATGCTGGATGAGTTCGTGCTGAAGCATTAATAGTTTATTAGTTGACCTTTGAGAGTTATCTTCAAAGGTCTTTTTTTGAGCATTTATACAAAAAACAGAAAATGTATTATTTAATGAGAAAATGGTACGATAATAGGCTACTGTTTTCCGCTAAAAATAACCATTTTCACTAACTATTGAGAAACTATACATCTTATAATGAAAGCGTTAACAATAAAATTATAGGAGGCGTAAAACGTGATTCGTAACCGTATCCGAAGAATGGGATTAATCGTCTTGCTTTCCGCAATGGTAGGTTCTTTATTCTCAGCGTTTCCAGCTACTACCCGTGCTGCGGCAAGCGAAGCCTACAACTGGAAAAGCGTAGCTACGGGAGCTGGTGGGGGCTTCGTACCCGGGATTATTTTTAACCAGAGCGAGCCTAATCTAATTTATGCAAGAACAGATATCGGAGGGGCTTACCGTTGGAATCAGGCAACTGCAAGTTGGACTTCGATCAGTGATACTGTAGGCTGGGTGGACTGGAACAAGAATGGTGTTGACGCTCTGGCTACCGATCCTATAAATCCGGACAAGGTTTACATGGCAACTGGAACTTATACGAATAGTTGGGACAACAATGGTCAGATTATGCGTTCGAGTGATCGCGGCAATACCTGGCAAGTGACTACGCTGCCCTTCAAAGTCGGCGGCAATATGCCTGGTCGGTCGGCGGGGGAGCGTCTCGTCATTGATCCCAACAAGAACAGTGTTTTGTATTTCGGGGCGCGGAGCGGCAATGGACTGTGGAAAAGCACAGATTCCGGCGTCACTTGGGCAAAGGTAACTTCTTTCCCAAATGTCGGAACCTATATTCAGAACCCAACACTGGAATACGGCAATGATCTCGTTGGGCTGTCCTGGATTACTTTTGATAAGAGTACGGGCACGCTTGGCAATGCTACACAAACTATTTATGTAGGTGTAGCTGACACGGCAAGCAGTGTTTACCGGAGTACAGATGGCGGAGCCACCTGGTCGGCACTGGCTGGTCAACCTGCAGGCTATTTGCCGCATCATGGTGTTCTTTCATCGACAGGCGATCTCTATATCACTTACAGTGATGGCGTAGGTCCATATGATGGAGCTAAAGGTCAGGTTTGGAAGTTCAATACGACAAGTGGTGTGTGGACTAACATCAGCCCAACCACCGGCACGGATAATTGGTACGGGTTTGGCGGACTAGCGGTGGATGCCCAGAATCCGAATACGGTTATGGTGACCTCGTTGAATGCCTGGTGGCCGGATGAGGTTATTTTCCGCAGTACGAATGGTGGTGCGACCTGGAGCCGAATTTGGGATTGGGGCAATTATCCGGAACGGACTTATAAATTTAGTATGGATATCACCGCTGCACCTTGGCTTGGCAATGCTAGCAACTCGACTTCTCTTGACCCTTCACCAAAGATGGGCTGGATGATGGGTGATCTGGAGATTGACCCGTTCAACTCCAATCGGATGATGTATGGTACCGGAGCTACGATCTATGGTACGAATAATCTGACCTCTTGGGATTCTGGAGGAACAGTGAATATCTCGGTAATGGCTAAGGGTGTGGAGGAAACAGCTGTGCTGGGTCTAATTAGCCCTCCTTCAGGAACTTCCCATCTGATCACTGCACTTGGCGACGTGTCTGGCTTCCGCTATGAGACGGATTTGACACAAGTGCCGGCCAAAGCGCAAACAAGCCCTTCATGGGCAACAACAAATAGTATCGATTTTGCGGAGTTAAATCCGTCCTTCGTCGTACGGGTGGGCGGTGCGGACAAGGAGAAATCTCCGAGCATGAAATCGATCGGCCTCTCCAATGATGGGGGGACGAATTGGTACATGCCCAACGCTGAGCCCTCTAATGGAACTATAACTACGGCGGGTCAAGGGCAGGTTGCCGTATCTGCTAGTGGCACTTCCATTGTGTGGAGCACTTCGGACATTGGAGTATATTATTCCAAAAGCTCAGGGAACACATGGACTGCTAGTACTGGACTGCCAGCAGGAGCAAAAGTAGCTTCCGACAGAGTAAACACGAACAAGTTCTATGCATTCTATGCGGGAACCTTCTACATCAGCTTGGATGGCGGGGCAACCTTTAGTGCCAGTGCGGCAGCAGGCTTCCCCACAAATAATGTAAGCGGATTACAGCCGAACCAAGCCCAGATCAGCATAAAAGCTGTACCGGGAATAGAAGGGGATATCTGGTTTGCGGGCGGCAATACCGTTGAGAACATCTATGGTTTGTGGCACTCTACGAATTCAGGAGCGAGCTTCACCAAGCTGACGAATGTGCAGGAAGCCGATCTGATTGGCTATGGAATGGCAGCGCCAGGTCAAAGTTATATGGCACTGTATACCGTAGCGAAGATTGATGGCGTTCGGGGTGTGTTCCGTTCGGATGATATTGGCGCCAGCTGGGTGCGGATTAATGATGATGCCCACCAGTATGCCAAAATCAATATGGCGATCACCGGCGATCCAAGAATATACGGCCGGGTGTATCTCGGAACGAATGGACGGGGTACTCTGTATGCCGATCCGGTAAATCCGCCAGCCAGCAGTTCTACTATTACACCAACAACAGCGAACTTTGATAAGAAGACCGCGAATCAGACGGATATAGCGGTGACCTTAACCCTAAATGGCAACACTCTGAGCACAATCAAGAACGGAACGGTCAGTCTGGTAGCAGGGACGGATTATACCGTTAGCGGCTCAGTCGTAACGATCAAGAAAGCATATTTGGCTACCCAAGTCGCAGGAACAACAACGCTAACCTTTAATTTTAGCGCAGGAGTAGCACGAACATTGGCCGTGACTATAGTCGATACAACGGTAGCTCCAACGGCAACACCAACCGCTACCGCAACACCAACACCGACTGCAACCGCAATACCAACGGCAACACCAACGGCAACGCCGACTGCTACCGCAACACCAACGGCAACGCCGACTGCTACCGCAACACCAACGGCAACGCCGACTGCTACCGCAACACCAACGGCAACGCCGACTGCTACCGCAACACCAACGGCAACGCCGACTGCTACCGCAACACCAACGGCAACGCCGACTGCTACCGCAACACCAACGGCAACGCCGACTGCTACACCTACTACTGGGCTTAAAGTACAGATGTATAACGGCACCTTGTCATCTTCTGCCAATACGCTGAGTCCAAAGTTTAAACTGGTTAACACGACTACAAGCGCCATCACACTTTCAAATGTAAAATTGAGATATTATTATACGATTGACGGTGAGCAGACGCAGAATTTCTTCTGTGACTGGTCGCAGGCTGGAAGCGCGAATGTGACTGGAGTCTTTGTGAAGCTGCCCACAGCTAAGACTGGAGCGGATTATTATGTGGAGATAGGTTTTACTAGTGGGGCTGGGACCTTGGCGGCTGGTGCAAGCCTGGATATTCAGGTTCGGGTGGCCAAGTCAGATTGGAGCAATTACACCCAGACGGGAGATTATTCCTTTAATGCGGTGAGTACGAACGCAGTGGATTGGATTAAGGTGCCGGCCTATATTACAGGCAACCTTGTATGGGGGAACGAACCCTCCTAAAGCTAAATACGGATGCAAAAGGACCGCACAAGCTAACCCTTGCTCGGTCCTTTTTGTTATGCATCACAACGTCTGACCGCTGTCCACTGTAATAATCTGTCCAGTCATTGCTTCTTGTGCCAATGCGGAGCAGATGAAATTAGCAATGTCTTCAGCAGTTGCAATGCGCTGTAGCAGCAGATTAGGCGCCAATCTGTGCATCTGTTCTTCTCTGCCAGCCCACCATCTGGTCGCGACGGCACCTGGAGCAACACAGTTGACTCTAATCTCTGGAGCCAAGGCGCGTGCTAATGATTTTGTAAGCCCATGGACAGCAGCTTTGGATACAGCATAGGGAAGAGAAGAGCCTGATCCGGTCTGGCCCGCGATGCTGCCGAGATTGACGATCGCTCCTTGTTTATTCTTCTTCATATAAGGAGCAACAGCTCTGGCGCAGAAGAACATGCCTTTGACATTCACATCGTATAACGTATCCCAAATCTCCTCTGTAGCGGCTTCTAAATCTTCGAGGGGAATATGACTCGTGATACTGGCGTTATTCACCAGCAGATCAACCGTGCCATATTGCAATGCGATTGTATCTACCATACGACGAACTTCCTGATCCTTCGAAACATCAGCTTGTACAGCGATAGCTTGCCCGCCTTGATGAACTATCAGCTGTACAGTTTCCTGTGCCTCTGCTTCAGAACGGGAATAGTTCACTGCGATGATTGCTCCGCGCCGGGACAGCTCCAGGCAAACAGCCCTGCCGATTCCCGTACCCCCACCTGTTACCAGTGCCACTTTACTTTTTAATTCCATCCTTATCTCCTCCTTATGATGATGTATGCTATATATTAAGAGTATTTCATTTATTTAACTTTGTATAATTGAATTAATTGAAGTTTTAGTTCAATATTATTGAATTGTCTAGTGGAGGGAATAAGCCATGGATCTCAAAATATTAAAAACCTTCCAAACCATCGTACATTCAGGGAGCTTCAATCGTGCGGCAGAAGAACTGAATTATGCCCAGTCTACCGTCACGATGCAAATACAGAAGCTGGAAGCTGATTTGGGTGTCCAACTCATCGAACGTGGGAAGCAGATTACTTTAACGGAAGCCGGTCGGCTGTTTCATGAACAAAGTCTACATATTGTTAAAGATATGGAACGGTTACAGAGCAGCTTGGCGGATATGAAAATAGGAGAAGCCGGCAGTATTCGTGTGGGAGTTACGGACCCTACTGCCAGTTATCGCTTTCCGCTGCTGTTGCAACAGTTCATGACTCTTTTCCCCAAGATCGAGGTGTCTGTAGATATAGCAGGCACACCGGCTCTCAGTGAGCGGCTTCTCCGTGGAGAGCTGGATTTCGCGCTATGCTCGGCACCGGAGCTGAGTAAGGAGCTATACTTTGAGCCGCTGTTCACGGAGGAATTCGTCTTGTTAATGCCGGAACAGCACCCACTAGCCAATCAGCAGGTTGTGACATCGGAGGAGCTCCGGGGTCACCGTTTACTAATTACTGCTGTCAATTGTCCTTATCGCAAAAAACTGGAAAGTGTGCTGCAGGAATCCGGCGGACCCCCATTGAATACCATGGAGATCGGGAGCATGACCGCTCTGAAATATTATGTGGAGAGTGGTTTAGGGCTTGCCCTTGTGCCCGAAATTATGCTGAATCCGACTCCTGTCGGAACCGTGGTCAAGAAGCTTGCGGGGCAGGCCATTAATATGAGCTGCGGCATTCTTTGCCGAGTCGCCGATTATCCATTGAAGCAGGCGAACTTAAGGCTGCAGCAATTTTTACGGCAGGAGTTAATGAAACAAATCCGAGTATAGCTGAGAAAAGGAAAGGTGAGCTGAGATGAGTGGAGCTGAGACTAAGCTGGATTTAGAGCGGATTGTGTATATTGGCAGGACATTTGAGGAATATATGCAGATGTTCAAGCTGGAGCGAGAGGAGTTAGCCGGGCGCCGAATCCTCGATTGTCCTTCAGGCGCCTGTTCGTTTACTGCTGTAGCACATCAATTTGGAGCTGCGGCAACCGCAGCAGATATCGCTTATTCCTACTCCGCTGAAGAGCTTGAACAGAAAGGGCTGCAGGATATTGAGCATGTCATGCTCGAACTGGTAAAGGTCCAGAATAATTTCCGCTGGGACTATTTCAAATCTATTGCTGATTTAGGAGAGGCTAGAACGAAAGCACTGATGGCTAGCACACACGATAGACAACAAGTTCCGGAGCGGTACGTTCCTGTTACACTGCCTGTGTTGCCGTTCTCGGATCAAGCCTTTGATCTGACGCTATCAGCTCATTTCCTGTTTATGTACGGCGATCGGCTGGACTATGATTTTCATGTGCGGACACTGCAGGAGCTGATGCGTGTGACGCAGGAAGAGATTCGGATCTTTCCTCTGGTTGATCTATCGAGCAAGAGATATGAACACTTGGATCGCCTAATGGATTATATTGTAAGTCAGGGTTGGAGCGCGGAAGAAATACAGGTTCCCTATGAGTTTCAAAAAGGTGCGAATCAATTGTTGCGGATAACACGTGGAGTTTAAGTCTAGAAGACATCAGGACATACGCAAAACCCCTATTATTGATAGTTCATCAATAGTAGGGGTTTACGTTGTAATTACTATACCCATGTTCTTCTCAGACTCCTTATCCTATCCTTTGTTCTCATTCGATAGAAATCGTCCGAGGCAGCAACTTTTCGGCCTATCCTGTTCGATAAATCTTCTCAATTCCATACTCTTGTACCGAATAGGATTGATTATTCATCATTTAAGCTGTAAGCAGCTCATACCATTTCGTACTAGAGACGAATTTGAAATCTTTACCGTTAGGATAAAAGATATAGTATCAATCTCATGGATTCGTTCCACTAAAGGTTGCTTTTCGAATAGATTTTACCTTTCCGCTAAGTTTTCCTTCTAGTAGATTGTTTTTCCTTGAGTTGATAGTTAAACTATACCTCCATTCTGCGGATTAGTAAAAACGCAAATAGTCTAAACTAGGGTATATTTTCAATGGATTGCTAATGAAAGCGCTTTAATTCGGTCTTTTCCTTTGTATCTCAGCTGATGGAAAGGATGAGCATATTGCACTTTGGCAGAACTATGACTATAGTTGGCATTTATATAGCTAGAAATACCTTTTGAAGCGCGGCAACGATATGGAGGAATAAATGATGAACCTGTTTCAGATGACAACTAACGCTCATGGAATTGAACGTAAGCGTGAGTTTCTGAATGATAATTTTGTATGTATAGGTTGGCCGGGGATTGGTGATTTAACGAATATTAGTGCCGATGAACTCCAGAATAAGCTGGAGCAGATTTATCCATATAGCGAAGCAGAGCTGAGTGCATCGCTTGCAGCTATTCATTGTTTTGTACACACCATGCAAGACGGGGACTATGTGCTGGTTGCTGATGGTGATTGGGTACATCTAGGTGATCTTGGCGATTATTTTTACTATGAAGTATTTGATACTCCAGAGGAAGGTAAATGTCATCGACGGGGGGTAACCTGGTTAAAAAGTCTTCCCCGTGCCACGCTAAATGCCGGAGTCCAGAAATGGTTCGCCGTAAGTGAGCCGATTTCACAGTACAAAGGACCACTGCCGAGTGCTCGACTGGATCTGTGGGTTACGGCTGGAGCAGCTCCTGAGGCCACCCAATTAACGGAAAAAGGCCCTGTTCAGGTAGATGAAGGGACGCTCGCCGAAGCGCTAAATATCTTGAAACAGGCACTGCGCAGTGAGGACGTGGAGCGGCGGGAACGAGCAGCGATAGCACTTCTAAACTATGCAAAATGAAGCGGGCATTATTCGAACTGAAACTTCGTCGTGAGACGTGAAAATAAAGCGTTTACCATATATAATGAGTATGATTAAATAACATGTTGGTACCTTATCAAATAATTGAATTCACATGGAGGCAATCATGAGTATTTTCTATGATTCGAAGGAACGGATCTTTCATCTGCAAAGTAAAGAAACTAGCTACGTTATTCAACTGCTCCATACCGGCATTCCAGCTCATGTATATTGGGGGAGAAAAATTCGCTCTAGCGGCTTGTCTACCATCCTGCAGCGGGCAGAAAGATGCTCATTCTCGCCAAGTCCATTTCCGGAAGATATGACACTCTCCTATGATACGTTATCACAGGAATATCCGGCATATGGGGTGGGGGATTTTCGGCATCCCGCGTATCAGATTCAGGCGGAGAACGGCACGACGGCCTCAGAGGCTATTTACGACAAGCACCGGATTTATAAAGGCAAGCCTTCGTTGGAAGGACTGCCGGCTACTTATGCCGAGCATGAAGACGAAGCTGAGACACTGGAGCTAGAGTTGTTAGATACTGTTGCTGGGCTGCGGATTATTTTAAGCTATACCGTGTTTGGGGAATTGAACGCTATTACCCGCTCGGTTCGTTTTGTAAATGAAGGAATGAACGCTCTGAAGCTGTTGCGCGGGCTTAGTATGAGTGTGGATTTCCGTGACTCCAATTATGATCTGCTCCACTTGTCTGGCTCATGGGCGCGGGAAAGATATGTAGAGCGCAGAGCGCTGGCTTCTGGAATGCAGGGTGTGGAAAGCCGCAGAGGCTCAAGCAGCCATGCGCACAATCCATTTATTGCTTTGCTCTCCAAGGGTGCTGATGAGGATCATGGAGATGTGTATGGCGTCAGCTTGGTATATAGTGGTGGATTCTCTGCTCAAGTTGAGGTTGAGCCGTATAAGACAGCACGCTTGTCCATCGGTATTAATCCCTTTGATTTCAACTGGCTGCTGGAAGCGGGCCAGTCTTTCCAGACTCCGGAAGCCGTAATGGTCTACTCAGCTGCGGGAATCGGTGCGATGTCCAGAACCTATCATAAATTATACCGTACTCGCTTGTGCCGTGGCAGTTTCCGCGATCAGACGCGGCCGGTATTGGTCAATAACTGGGAAGCTACCTATTTCGACTTCAATGCTGAAAAGATTGAGGATATTGCCCGTGCTGGCAGTGAACTTGGCATGGAATTGTTTGTATTGGATGATGGTTGGTTTGGACATCGCGACGATGACCGCAGTTCACTAGGAGATTGGTTCGTAGACGCTAAGAAATTGCCAGCAGGGCTTGAGGATCTGGCCCGTCGGGTCAATGAGCTAGATATGCAATTTGGGCTCTGGTTCGAACCGGAGATGATCTCGCCGGATAGCGAGCTGTACCGTGAGCATCCAGATTGGTGCCTACATGTACCAGGCCGCCGCAGAACAGAAGCACGGATGCAGCTAGTGCTTGATTTCTCACGCGCAGATGTGTGCCAGGCGATTGGTGACAGGATTGCTGATGTCTTGCGCAGTGCGCCGATTTCTTATGTGAAATGGGATATGAACCGCAATATGACCGAAATTGGTTCCGCGTTGCTACCTGCCGAGAGACAACGGGAAACGGCCCACCGCTATATACTTGGTCTTTACGGTGTGCTTGAACGGATAACCTCGGAATTCCCGAATGTACTCTTCGAGAGCTGCTCCGGAGGCGGCGGTCGCTTTGATCCAGGTATGCTTTATTACATGCCCCAGACTTGGACAAGTGATAATACAGATGCGATCAGCAGACTCAAAATCCAATACGGAACCAGCATCGTGTATCCACTCAGTTCAATGGGTAGTCATGTCTCGGCTGTGCCGAATCATCAAGTGCACCGCAATACTTCATTAGAGCTGCGCGGGCATGTTGCTATGTCTGGCAATTTCGGCTACGAGCTGGATTTGACCAAGTTCTCGGAGGCAGAGAAGGAAACCGTGAAGGATCAGGTAGCTCTATACAAAGAGCTCCGTTCACTTGTGCAGTTTGGAGAACAATACAGACTACTCAGTCCTTTTGAAGGCAATGAGACAGCCTGGTTAATAGTTGCAGAAGATAAATCGGAGGCCGTTGTAGTCTATGCACGGGTCCTAGCTGAACCGAATGATTCCCTGTATCACCTGCGTTTGAAGGGTCTTGATCCGGAAGCGGATTATGAGTGGATTGAAGGGGGAGGCATATATGGTGGAGATCATCTGATGTATGCTGGATTACCTCTGCCTGACCTGCATGGAGACTTCCAAAGTATTCTATGGCGCTTCAAAAAAGTCACAGATGGAGCAGCAAAATTATAATTGGATCAGCCAGAACCTAAAAACGGTCCTTTCCGGAATCATTCCGGAAGGACCGTTTGCTGTATTTTATTCAACTCAGAAAAATTCAACAAATTCATTAACCGGCTTGCGGTAACCACGGGGTCTGACTTTTTGCTGGTTGTCTTTGCCGATCGTGATCAGCATAACAGGAACCATATTCTCCGGCAGCTTCAAACTAGTGCTGATAGCTTCCGCATTGAAGCCGATCATCGGACAAGTATCCCAGCCTTTATCTTTGGCAATCAGCATGAACTGCATGGCCGACAGGGAAGCATTTCGGATAGCTTCATCGCGTTGGAAAGCGTCATTTCCAATGTAGGCACCATTAATAGATTCGATAACTCCGTCGTATTGCTCCGGGGTCATCGCCCCTAGCAGTTTAAGTCCATTGTAAATTTCCGGAGCTTGCAGATAGGCATGTTTATCACCAAGGACTACAATGACTGCTGAGGCTGTATGGATTTTATATTGCCCATATGCACCTGCGCGGATTTCTTCTTTCAAGGTATCATCGGAGATCACTTTGTAATGGGCATGCTGCAGATTAAATGCTGATGGTGCAAGCCGAGCGTAAGAGAACATCTCTTCCAATTCACCTTGAGGAATTTTGACACCCTCCACAAAATTATTAGCCGATCTGCGGGATTGAACCAACTCTGAAAAAGTACTCATAAGGTAAGCCTCCATAATCTATTTTGGTTGATAATAATCAATGACTGATATTAGTAAATTAGCTTACTATTTGTTACTTACTCAACATAACACAGCTGATGTGGGTCGTCAATGATCAAACACATTTTATTTTATTTTTTGGTATGAATCTGCAACGAAATGAAGAAATTCAATATCTGCCTGTCCGCTTTTCAGTTGAGTTTGATATAATGGATGAGGAAAAATAAATACATATTCAGTTCTTGAGGAGGATTCTTCATATGGGATTTAAACAAAACGACGTCGTCTTGTTTCAAGGCGACAGCATCACAGATTGGGGACGGAATTACGAGGATGCCTCGTCGCTTGGCGTAGGTTATGCACTTATGCTTGCCGGACGACTAGGTCATCTGTATCCCGAGTTGAATCTTACGTTTATTAACCGCGGGATCAGCGGCAACCGTGCAGTGGATTTGCAGGGACGCTGGGATAAGGATTGCCTGGAGTTGAAACCGACTTGGGTATCTATTTACATCGGTATTAATGACACTTGGCGCTACTTTGACTCGGGTGAGGAAACTACGCCGGCACAGTTTGAAGCAGCCTATCGTGATCTGATAGAGCGTACTAAGATAGCTCTGGATGCTAAGCTGGTGCTTATTGAGCCCTTCGTATTGCCTGTTCCAGAAGACCGCAAAGGCTGGCGTCAGGATTTGGATCCCAAAATCCACATTGTCCGTGAGCTGGCACGTGAATATGGTGCACTGCTTGTACCGCTTGATGGTCTGTTTGCGGCGGCGTCCGTAAAGGCTGAGTCTGCGTATTGGGCACCGGATGGTGTGCATCCTTCCCCTGCGGGCCATGCGCTTATTGCTGAGGCCTGGTTGAGAGCAGTAGGGGCGTTAAGCTAATCGGGATACTTGATTCGAATCTTTACGATTTCTCTTGATGTGAAAGGCTGGAACCGTTATCCAACATGCGGATTCGGTCTTTTTTTCAAATCGTGTGAACCAAGAATAGCCCAGCCATGGAGCTTGAAAGGAGAATATACAATGAAAGAACTAATTGCCGACGTCATCCGGTTCCGCGATGTGCGCGGCTGGACAAAGCGCAACAAACCTAAAGATATCGCGATCTCCATCAGCCTCGAAGCCTCGGAGCTTCTGGAGCATTTTCAGTGGGGGGACTGGCATGAACCAGCACAGAATAAACGCGAAGAAATTGGGGACGAGCTGGCGGATGTGCTCATTTACTGCATTACGATGGCGAATAGCATGGATTTTGATATCGAGACCATTATTCGCAATAAAATGATTAAGAATGGGCAGAAGTATCCGCTTGATCCGAGTTAATTCTGAATATAGGTTGGCAGGGAGCATCTCCATCTCTGTACAGACATTTCTCTTCACTTCTTGACACTGTTATAATTGCGTTATACATATGTCTTGGAGGTGGTTACCATTAGGCGTTTATTTCTAATTGTACCTTTACTTTTAGGTTTAGTATTAAGCGGATGTCAGAATGCATTTGGATTCATTAATGCGAGGTGGATCACCGAGATTTCCCTCAGTCAGCATCGGGTTGAACAGGAACAGCAGGACCCGATCAAGGCCAAAGTATATACAGAAGCTGCGTTCATTAAGACAATGGCGGAAGCGATGAATAATAGCAAGAAACTTTCCGGCGAGCTAGATTACGAACCTGAATTTGATATGTTGCTGACTTATGGAGATGGTTATACGGAACAGTACTATCTGGCTCTGGGGGAGAAAAAGGGATATAAAGGTCTGCTTGTTTCCGCTGAGAACAGCGGCCAAGGCTACTCCATTCCGGTTAAAAACTCAGATAAACTCAGAGATCTCATCTTCGGAGTTTCTAATGCCACTGGTGTGGACGGCGCCTCATCTGTAGATGCTAAGGTCTCGGTCACAGGTCCGATAACCCTGACTTTACCATCGGGCAGTATGGTTCAAGCAATAGTTCCTTCTATAAGCTGTTTACGCTTGGTAAAGATAATGCAATTGAGGAGCTAGGGATTGAGCCTGTGACTGGGCTTATTATCAGCAGCCCTGAGAGGTATTCAGTAATGCTGGGCAAGTAAAGATGCGAGAGGAAAGTGAGTCAGATGACGAGTGATACAGAGAAGGATTTGATCGGATTAAGAGCAGCAGGTAAAGTGGTAGGCTACACTATTGCCGAAATGAAGAAAAAAGTGGTACCCGGCATGACGACGGCAGAACTTGATCAGCTGGGGGCAGAAATACTAGAGCAATTTGGCGCGAAATCAGCTCCTAAGGTTACATACAATTTCCCAGGCAGCACTTGTATCAGTGTCAATGAAGAGGTAGCACATGGCATTCCAGGCTCTAGAGTTATTGAGGCTGGTGATCTGATCAATATTGATGTCTCGGCGGAACTGAATGGGTATTTCGGAGACGCTGGTGTTTCTTTTCAACTTCCTCCATATGATGATAAGATTCTGCACCTTTGCCGTAGTACGGAAGAAACGATGATGAGCGTGATCAATCATCTCAGAGCTGGCATGAAGGTGAATGAGATTGGCCGAGTGATGGAGCAGGAAGCCCGTAAACACGGCTATAGAGTAGTTCGAAATCTGTGCAGTCATGGGATCGGCAAGTCACTGCATGAGAAACCCTTTGAAATTCTGCCGTTTTATAATCCGCGGGGAACTGCAGTTCTGAAGGAGGGACAGGTGATTACGATCGAGCCCTTCCTCTCAACTGGGGTAGATTATGTAGAACAGCAGGCAGACGGATGGACACTGAGTGTGGCGGACAACAGTAGAGTAGCGCAGTATGAGCATACCATTATCGTGACCAAGGGTGAGTCGATTATCCTAACAAGCGCGTAAGGGAGGGTTATCAATGGGGGATTTACCGCAAGTAAGCAATGCCTTTTTGACCTTTATGAAGGAAGCGCCCGAACAGCAGCAGGCATGGATGGAGACCGTTCAGAAACTTGAGGCGGCAAGCAAGCTTGACCCCAAAACAGAAGAGATCGCCTATATTGCGGTTCTTGCCGCAGCTAGACTGGAGAGTGGGCTGCCCTTTCATGTGAAACATGCGAAATCACTAGGCGCAACCCGGGAGGAAATTATAAGCGCAGTCCTGATTGGTCTTCCGGCAGTAGGGAACGTTGTGATTCAGGCTTTGCCTATCGCGCTGCAAGCGTATGATGCGGAGTGAGAATTGCCTTTATTCTTTTTGACGGTATCACATTTCTGGACTTTGCCGGGTTCTATGATGTCATTCACCGTTTGGGGCAATTTGCTGTTGGTAAAGAACTGGCTTGGGATATTTGTGCTATTACGCCGACAGTGACCGATGAGCTGGGGCTGACTATACAAGTTGGGAAGGTGCTGCCTGAGCTCTCGCCGTATGATTTGGTATTTGTTCCTGGAGGAATGGGTACCAGACAGCTTCGTTATGATGAGGCATTTGTAGCGTGGTTAAGAGGAGCACAGGATGTCCCTTATAAAGTATCTGTCTGTACCGGATCTTTGCTGCTTGGAGCAGCCGGGTTCCTAGAAGGAAGAATCGCCACCACGCATCCCGCAGCTTACGATCTGCTTAAGCCTTATTGTGCAGAAGTTGTGCACTCACGTATTGTACATGATGGCAATATGATCACAGGTGGTGGAGTCTCGACTTCAATCGATCTTGGGCTGTATTTAATCACACAATTCGCTGGTGAAGAAGCAAATGGACTACCCCTATGATATGCAAGGTATAACCCGGCGGTAAAGACGAAGGGGATAATCGGAGGAACCAAGGATGAGTGGGCAAAAGAATACGCAAGCGCCATTTCAGCAATGGATCAACGATAAAGCACAGTGGGAACAGCTTGCCGGATATATGCGGCAGGAGAGTAATCTGCCCGGACCACGGAGTAATCTAGGCCTGGCAGAGAGTTTTGCACAGCTATATGGCCATTCGGCAGTAACAGAAACAGCCTGGGAGCTGCTTTTGGCTTGGGCTAATATTGCCGAAGCAGATGCAGGAACAAATGACCCCCGCGAGTTTTTGCCGTTCTGTGCCGTCTGTGCAGCCGGTGCACATTATGAGGATGCGAAGGAAGAGCGGCGCTGTGTAATTCGGGCTATGATTCAATCCGCCATGAATGATTCGAGGTGGAGGGTGCGCGAAGCGGCAGCGATGGCGATGCAAAACATCGGGGAGTTTGACTTTGCACTCCTGCGGCAGCTACTGGATACATGGAGAGTAGGTGCGAATATGCTGGAGCAGCGGGCTTTTGTAGCAGCATTAGCCCATCCGCCCTTGCTTAAGGTACAAGAGAACACTCGGTATTGCCTTAATCTTGCATCCGGAATTATGGAGGAGTTACTTTCGAGTGCTGGAGCTCCAAGCGACCGAGAGCATTTTCGCGTATTATCCAAAGGGCTAGAGTATAGTCTCAGCGTATTCGTAGCGAGTGAACCGGAGGCTGGATTCGCTATGCTGCGGCATTTCGCAGAGAGCGGCGATGCCCGGATCAGTAAAATAGTGAAAAGTAATCTAGATAAAGCAAGGCTGAGTAAAAAATATGTCTCGCAGGTTGCTGACCTTTTCCTCCTCATGGGTTGACAAAGGCCTGAAATGTAACTATTATTGTTGCATCTACTTGTCAACGGACAAGAAGAAACGGCTTTGCCGTCCTTTTAGGGATAGCATCCGTTTCTTCGAGAAATATAAGGATAAGATATCTTGTGCAACATATAAATTCTTATATTTGGACAAAAGGAGCGATTCCTATGAACATCAGCACCCGATTTGCGGTTGCTATTCATATTTTAACATTGATCGACAGCAATAAAGACGGCAAAAGCACCTCTGAATGGATCGCAGGTAGCGTTAATACTAATCCAGTAGTTATCCGCCGAATCACTAGCATGCTTCACAAAGCAGGTCTCGTGGACGTCCGCCCGGGTGTTGCAGGAGCTCAGCTTACGCGTAGCGTGAGCGAGATTTCCTTGCTGCAGATTTACAAAGCGGTAAATGCGGTGGAAGAGGATTCCTTGTTCGCTGTACATGAACATCCCAATCCTGAGTGTCCCGTGGGCAAGAACATTGCCGGGGCGATTGTCCCCGTGTTCTCGCTCGCTCAGAAAGCGATGGAGAGTGTTCTCCAAGAGGTTACCCTTGAGCAAATAGTGAATGAAATTCCTGTTTCTTAACTCTTTTATAATGCAGTGCTGCTAAAGATCAGAACGTGACAACGTGTTTCTGGTCTTTTTTTTGCGTGGAATGAAGTAACTTTACCTAGCGAATAATGGGGAAAGAAGGGATTATAGGGGGAATATTGAATTTATAGAGAATGAAAAGGAGTTGGGAAGGATGGATGGGATTTTCTTCTTCGTAGGATTTTGGGCATTGAGTCTTGTGGTACTGGTACTCATTATCCGAAACGCTATAGACGGATCAAAGTCTGCGGCAAAAATGGATGTGTTAATTCAGGAAATCAGACTGCTGCGGAAAGATATCAAGAATAATAAACATATCATAGATAAGAAAGTATAAACCCAAATAAACTAAACAGCTTTATACAAGCTGCTAGGAACAAATGGAGGATTTATGTGGACAGCATTGCAATAATCTCTGATATTCACGGAAATATAACGGCTCTGGAAGCCGTATTAGCTGACATTCAGCAACGTGGGATTACTAGAATATTTTGTCTGGGGGATATCGTCGGGAAAGGGCCAAGCTCTGATGTTGCTCTTGATTCAGTGAAGGAGCATTGCGAACGGATTGTTATGGGGAATTGGGATGATCTAATGACCCAGGGAAGTTCATATGCTGCAATAAAGTGGCATCAGCAAGTTATGGGTAAATCGCGTCTGGACTACTTAGGTACGCTACCATTTTCAATTGAGTTTATGATGAGCGGTAAATATATACGATTGTTTCACGCTTCACCTCGCAGTCTGTATGAACGAGTTCAGCCTTGGGATGATTACGACACACGAATCTCATTATTCGAATCCTCCGAGTTGTGTGAAGAACCGAAACAGGCAGACGTTGTTGGGTATGGAGATATTCATAATGCGTATCTTCAGAATCTGGAAGGTAAGACGTTATTTAATGTGGGGAGTGTGGGGAATCCACTGGATTTAACGCAAGCATCGTATGTAATTATGGAGGGGGAGTATGGAGGGTTGTCTCTGGCACCTCTGAATATACAATTTATAAGGGTTCCATATGATATTGAGTTAGCCATTCAGCAGGCCGTTGATGTAGATATGCCTATGTTGGAGCCGTATATAATAGAACTTAGAACCGCCAAGTACAGAGGGCTTAAAGACTAATTGTTAAGTTTGACTCGATATTTTGCAAAGGTAAGGTGAGGAGATGGCAGCCAAAGATTATGGTCTGGAATTATTTAAAGGAACAGCCGCCTATTATTCACGATATCGACCCTTATATCCTTCATCACTTGTTCGGTACTTAGTGGATCAATTTGCACTGGATGGTACAGGGCGGATGCTCGATTTAGGCTGTGGGAGTGGTCAGTTAGCCTTGAGATTCACAGATTGGTTTCAACAAATTATGGGCATGGATACTGAACCTGAGATGCTGGATGAAGCAAAGCGCTTAGCCACTGAATCTCGGGTGGATAACATCCAATGGTTAAATGGCAAGGCGGAGGATATAACTGCAGAGTTTGGAGAATTTCGGCTTGTTACTATAGCGAAAGCCTTTCATTGGATGGATAGAGGTAGAGTGCTTGAGCTATTGTACAATAACGTTGCCAGTAATGGCGGGATTGCAATAATAGACAATAGTCTAAAAAAAGAGGAGCCGCAGATTTGGCAACAAAAAGTAAACGAGGTTGTAAGGCGTTGGTTAGGGGAGGAAAGAAAAGCAGGAAACAGTACATACACTCCTCCAGCAGAAAAATATGAGGACATCCTTTCAAGATCCCCATTCAAAAGAGTGGAAAGTCACCAATTGCCCTGCTACACTCACATCTGGACTATCGATTCAATAATCGGTAACCTATACTCCACTTCTTTCGCCTCCAGGCGTCTGTTTGGCAATAATGTGGATCGGTTTGAAACTGATTTGCGTCAGACTTTGTATGATTTCTCAACTAATGGACTACTAAAAGAAGTGCTATCTGTGGATGTTATACGTGCCTATAAGGAATAAAAGATAAAGTGGAGGAGCTTATGAAATCAACTCAAATTTCTATTCTTATTGCAAGTCTTATTCTAGGTATTTCATTTATTATTGGATGCTCACTAATTAATAATAATATGGAATATGAAGGAAGATCAAGTAATGAATATTATAAAAGCTGAGTATGAAGTATTAAGTGTGGCTGGATCTTTTCAAGGTACTATGTTCCCTTATATAAAAATCGACAATGAGTATTTCATCAGTAGAGATGAATTAATGAATTGGATCAAAGATGCGTCTATAAACAAAAGGAAATATATCAATGGCCAGTATTAAAAATTGGAAACTTGCCTATAAAATTGATCAGCGCTTGCCAAACTTCATCCAGGCCGCCGATCGTTGAGCGTTTACTTTTACTTGAGTGTATTTTGTTAGGGTGGTGAACAAGATCAAAATCCTGTTTGTGTGCAGCCAGAATAGATGGCGGAGTTTGACGGCGGAGAAGATTTTTCAAGGTGTTAACGGCTATGAGGTCAGATCAGCTGGAACAGAGGATCATGCGAGAATTAAGATAACCGAAGGACATGTAGGTTGGGCGGACATTATTTTTGTGATGGAGAAGAAGCATGCCAGAAGAATCCAGGATAAATTCAGAAGCAGTTTATTGAATAAGAGGATGATTTGCCTAAACATACCGGATGATTATCAATATATGGATGAAGATTTAGTGGGACTCCTTGAATCCAGCGTTTCAGAATATATCGAATTACCCTAAATTTAGCATAGCATACTTGCTAATATTGCTCGGGAAATTACGCAAAGAAAATTGATTCTCGGGTTTCTGCCCAACTTGTTTGATGAACAAGGAGAGCAGCAATCCAACTATACTGATCCCTACGATTACGAGGTAGGCATCATTGATGCCCTGAATCGAAGCTTCCATAATCATATGTTTCTGTGTTCCGCCTGCGGCCATCATATCCTGCATATGAGTCTTGGTACTGCTGGCCATGACGGTAACAAGCAGAGAAGTACCTACTGCACCGTCCACTTGTTTAACGGTATTGGAAATGGCTGTACATAGGCCTCGCGTGGGTTCAAACATCCTTTTGCGTCGTATCCGTTATTGCTTAGATAGGTGCAAACAATTTGATTGAGCTTTATATCATCCTCCACAACAAGTATAATAGCCAAATGTTAAAAAAATGTTTAATGAGTAATTAAAGTATGAGGAATTGGGTTAACCTTCACAAGGGGGAGCTAATATACATCCCGCGAATACCGTTTGCTTAATGACATCTCTTTCACGTAATCGTCAACCTCATCCGTATTCAGCCCACTATGCTGCAGAATGATTTTTTTAAGCGTAGCATCGACCTCTTTGGCCATCTTATTGGCATCTCCGCATACATAAAAGTGTGCACCGTCTGCTAGCCATGCCCATAACTCCGCTCCATGCTCAATCATGCGGTGCTGAACATAAATTTTTTGAGTTTGGTCACGTGAAAAGGCGGTATCCAGACGATGTAAGAAGCCTTCTTGCTGCATCGTCTCAAGCTCATCCTTGAAGAGGAAATCACTATCCGCCCGCTGTTCTCCAAAGATTAACCAGTTCTTGCCCTTGGCCCCGATGGTTTGACGCTCCTGTAGGAAGCCGCGAAATGGGCCGACTCCTGTACCCGGTCCGACCATGATCATCGGTACATCCGGATTGGAGGGTGGGCGGAAATGGGCCGCCTTTTGAATGAAAATCGGAATTTCAGTATGCTGTTCGGCGTGGTCCGCGAGGAACGTGGAGCATACACCCTTGCGCGATTTTCCATTTACTTCATAACGTACGGTTGACACGGTTATATGTACCTCATCTGGTTTAGCCTTCGGGCTTGATGAAATGGAGTACAAGCGCGGCTGCATAGCTTTGAGATATTGAATGAATTCCGCTGCAGTGGTAGTTACCGGAAACTCCTGTAGTAGATCAACCAGCTGATGCCCCCCTAGCCATTTCTTCAGTTGTGCTTTATTTTCACTCTTAAGAAGCTCACCCAATATGCTGCTGTGCGAGTGTTCCTGAACAAATTGAAGCATACCGAGTGTGATATGAGTAATCTCGAAGTGCCGAAGCATCGCTTCGGTGAGGGGCATCTCTCCATGGTCTTTAACTCTCACTGGAACGGAAGGATCAAGCTTGATGGCAGTTAAAATATCATCGACGAGCTCTGGACAGTTGGTCGGCCATATGCCCAGTGCATCACCGGCTTCAAATTGCAGACCGGTGTTTTTGAGGTTGAACACATATTGGCGTATTTCTTTCTCGGAGGTCTCTTTGTTCAGCCGTCGATTGGCTAGGATAAACGTCTGAAGGGGATGATTGCGGTCATATTTATTTTCCATCATAAGCTCGACAGTAGCAGTAGATTCCGCAGCGGGTTCCGATATGATATCGCTAAGAGTGTGATTCCCAGTTGAAGCGGGATTAGTAGCTGATTCGAGTAATGACAGCTCGACCGCACTGAGCCACGATTCACTTTGCTCTTCATAATCCGTATCACAATCGGTGCGATTCAGGAGCCGCTGCGCGCCAAGCTGCTCCAATCGGACATCAAGATTGCGTCCGAATCCGCAGAACTGATCATAACTAGAATCGCCGAACGCAAGAACGGTGTAGCGAAGACCGGATAATTGAGGCGCGTTATTTGCGTTTAGGGCCTGCCAGAAGTATTCACCGTTGTCTGGCGGATCACCAGCACCGAAGGTGCTGGCCATGAACAAGACAAGATGTTCCTTAGGGAGATCTGCTATGGAATAAGCATTCATATTTACAAGCCGTATGTTATGACCGGAATCCTGCAGCTTCTTGGCGTAGCTGATTGCAGCATTTTCCACCGTTCCGGTTTGTGAGGCCCAAAGAATAGTGACAGGCAGCTTGCTCTCACTCTCTACTGCAGGCGAGAATGTGCTGGACTCTGGTGAGGCTGGTAGTGTAGGTGCCGGAATGAGATCTGCATCAGGAAGATAGGTGCGGGAGAACATACCCGCAAGCAAACCATCCATCCAATACCGTGTGGCCGGTTCAAAAGGTGCAGTGGGAGGAAGTACGGGAATACCCGGAGTCAATATCGAATCCTTCGTACGCAAACTGGCTAAGAATCCGGAAATGTATATTTTCTCATGATCGTTCAGCGTCAGGGTTGAAGTAGGTTCAATGCCTAGCATGCTGCTTAGCAAATCCACTTGCGCCATATATGATTCCTCCTTCACTTCAGCTTCGACGGATGGCATGGGGGCTCGCACAAGAGAAACGGCACAAAATTTAAATTCAGGCTGAAAGGATAGGGGATCGATCGCATCGTTAGTGACGTCGTTTATGGCCAGATTGTCGCCAAATACATCATTCCAGTGGAAGGGAGCAAAGCTGTTGCCCGGACGAACCCTATCGGTTATAACCGCTGGCAGCCTAGCGAAACCTCGTCGTGAGCGGACTTCTACAAGATCTCGCTCGGTTATGCCAAGCGTTGCGGCATCTTCGGCGTGAATCTCGATAAAGGGTCCCGGATTTAGCTTATTTAAGGTAGGAATCTTACCCGTCTTGGTCATGGTGTGCCATTGATGCTGCAGGCGCCCAGTATTGAGTACAAAAGAATATTCGCTGTCCGGCATCTCTGCGGGTGGTAAATAGGGACGCGCCAGAAAAATCCCTTTTCCACTTTCCGTCGGAAATACGAGGCGTGGGTTACTGCCGTCTGCATATGCTATGAGCGTCTGACTGACCCCATTGTTCAAATAGCGGATCGGATTTCGATCACTTGGGCTGTCCGGGGCGCAGGGCCATTGCATAGATGTTTCGTGTAACCGTTCATAAGTAGCCCCGCGGATGTCATACCCGGTTTTGGGATTCCAGGCTTGTTGGATTTCCTGATAGACATCAGCCGTAGAGGTGTAGGAAAAAGCGGCAGCGTAGCCCATTTCACAAGCTACCCGAGCGATGATCTGCCAATCGGGCAATGCTGCTCCGGGTGGATCAACGGCCTTTTGCAGCAAGGTTAAGTTGCGTTCGGAATTGATCATTACGCCTTCGCCTTCCGACCATAATGCGCCAGGCAGCATAATATCTGCATATCGGTTAGTCTCGGTATCCAAAAATGCATCCTGTGTAATCACCAGTTCCGCCTGTTGCAAGCCGGCGATGACCGTCTTCCGATTGGGAACGGTGGCCACGGGATTCGTACAGATAATCCAACAGGCTTTGATGTCTCCAGCCTGCATACTCTGAAACATCGATACGGTGCCAGTGCCTACTTCGGTCCTCAACGTGCCTTGAGGGATGTTCCACAAATTCTCGATAAACCTACGATCAGCTTCGACTAACACCGAACGTTGCCCTGGTAAGCCCGGTCCCATGTACCCCATCTCCCGGCCGCCCATCGCATTCGGTTGACCGGTGAGCGAGAAGGGGCCGCTGCCTGGACGACATAGCGTCCCAGTTGCCAAATGCAGGTTGCAGATGGCATTCGTATGCCACGTTCCATGTGTACTTTGATTGAGCCCCATGGTCCAGCAGGTCATCCACTCGGGTGACTCGCCGATCCATAAGGCGGCTTGGCGGATATCCGCTTCGGGAATCCCTGTTATTTCGGCAACACGGTCCGGCGTATAGTCTTCTAAAAAGTCGAGCATATCCTCCCAACCGGAGGTAAACTCAGCGATGAAGTCCGGATCGGTATGCCCATTGTTGACAAGCAAGTGCAAAATACCATTAAGCAGGGCGAGATCAGTTCCAGGTTTGATTTGCATATATAGAGTTGCTTTATCCGCAGTGGTATTGCGGCGCGGGTCTACGACGATCAGCTTGGCTCCTGCTTTGACCCGATCCATGACCCGCAGGAACAGAATGGGATGACAGTCGGCCATGTTGGCTCCAATGACGAAGAACAAGTTCGTTTGATCCATATCCTGATAAGAACCTGGTGGACCATCCGACCCAAGTGAAAGCTTGTAGCCGCTGCCGGCACTCGCCATGCATAAGCGCGAATTGGACTCAATGTTGTTCGTACCGACGAAACCCTTGGCTAGCTTGTTGATCAAGTACTGTGCCTCTAGGGACATTTGGCCGGACACATAAAAGGACAGGGCATCTGGGCCATGTTGATCAAGGATATTACGCAGGCGATTTGCAGTTTCAGTGATGGCAGCATCCATTCCGGTACTGAGCAGTTCGTTCTTTCGTGACAGACGTGTATACGCAGATTCCATTCGCCCAGATTCTGTGAGGGCTTCGGCGCAAGTTTTTCCTTTGGTACACAATCTACCGAAATTGGCAGGGTGCTCTTTATCGCCTGTGACTTTGACCACACGGTTATCAGATACTTCGAGCACAATTCCACAGCCAACACCGCAATAGGGGCAGACGCTTTTCACTTTTGTAGTGGTCATGTTGATGTTGGTTCACCCCCAGGGAAGTGCTCTTAGCACGGATTTTGTTTCATTTATACAGTCTTAGAAGTTAACTCCAGATTCCTTGGTAGCCCAAGACTTTTTCCAAGAGCGGGTTACAGCGTAGAATACCATTGTTGTTACTAAAACGATGGAACCTATAACCAGAAATCCAGTCACGTGAGAGCCAGTAGATTCTTTTAGTGGACCCAGTATGTACTTGGGCAATAAATATCCGCCTAAACCACCTGCAGCTCCGACGAAGCCGGTAATGACTCCAATCTCCTTGGAGAAACGTTGCGGAACTATCTGGAATACCGAGCCGTTTCCCATACCGAGGCAAGCCATCATAACACTTGTATAAAGAAGCATTAATAGGAAGGAATCAGGCATTGTAGCAATGGCAAATGCACATACTGAAATGATACCGAACAACATCGTCAAGAAGCGCATACCACCAATTTTGTCGGCAATCCAACCACCTATCGGCCGAAAGAAGCTGCCTGCTATAACTGTAATGGTAACGAGGTAACCGACCTGTATTTTGGTTATACCACCGGCGTGAACATTATCACCGTACACATCGTAGAAGAAAATACTAGCGTAGCTGGCAAATCCGACAAACCCGCCAAATGTAATCGCGTAGAAAATGGAGAACCACCAGGTATCCGCAAATTTTAATACACTGAGGTAATCCTTCAAGGTTTTAGGTGCAGGGGCGTTTGGTGCATCCTTGACTAAAACTGCAAACACAATAATGACAAGGACCAAAGGAATGATTGCGATGCCAAAAACATTATGCCATCCGTAAGCCTGGGCGATCTGCGGTCCGAAAAAGGTAGCTAGCGCAGTACCACTGTTTCCCGCTCCGGCAATGCCCATAGCCAGCCCTTGATATTGTGGTGGATACCAGCGACTAGCCAAGGAAAGCGCTACGGCAAAGCTCGCACCTGCGAATCCGAGCAAGAATCCGATGGATTGAACTTGAAGCAAGCTAGTGCCGCCTAACCAGCCCCAGAGCAGAGGGACAATGGAGAGCGCCATTCCGATAAGGCCTGCTTTTTTACAGCCAATACGGTCCGCTAATATTCCCATCGGTATTCGGAAGAAGGAACCACCCAATATGGGGATGGCGACCATTGTCGCTTTCTGAGTATCCGACAAACCGAAATCCTTGGTGATATAGAGTGACAAAGCTCCACACATTACCCAAATCATAAAGCTTACATCAAAATACAGAAAAGCTGACACCAAACTTGGAAAATGGCCTGATTTCCGAAAACTTTTTGCTTCCATCGCAAATTCCCCCTTAAATGTGTAGACGAAAAGAGACCGACTAACAGAACCCGCATACTTGCGAATTTGTTAATCGGCCTCATTGCCGGTGCAGTCACGTCATCGTGACTGACTTTTTAATTGTCTGAAGTAGCTGACACAACATTGTGCCATTTGGTTGTTGAAATCTTATAATGCTACTATAAATAGCTTTTAGGTTCGTGTCAATAAATATAACGTAAAAATTTAAAATAAATAATATTTAGGCTTTTTGTAGCGTTATTCATTAAATTACGTAATGAAACATAACATATGACGGAATTAAAAGATTGTGAGTGGAGGTAATTGACAAACATATAGAATGTAACTATAATAAGTATAGCAACTATGTAACTGGTATAGTTACAATATAATAACTTGATAAGTATATGAGGAGGAAGTTATATGACAGCAGCTACAACTTTACATCCCGACTTTTCGATAGGTCTTGTGCAGATTAGAGTAAGTAATTTGGAGCGCTCATTAGCTTTTTATCGGAACGTTGTAGGTTTAAGTGTTCTGCGGCAGGCTGGACGCGAGGTGGAGATGACCGCTGACGGTCAGAGTGTGTTATTGATTCTGCGTGAGATTGAGAATGCTAAGGTGCTGCGTCGTAATTCGGTGGCAGGGTTATATCATTTTGCGATACTAGTTCCGGATCGTCCGAGTCTTGGGTTGGTCATGCGCAACCTGATTTCTACAGGTATTCATGTGGGGCAGGGAGATCATTTGGTTAGTGAAGCACTATATATTCAGGACCCTGATAATAACGGCATTGAAATTTACCGGGACCGTCCCCGGGATTCATGGGAACACGATACAGAAGGCCATGTGCAGATGGCTACGGACCCCGTCGATGTAGATGGACTGATGGCTGCTTCGGCAGGCTTGCCTTGGAATGGACTGCCAGCGGGGACCGTTATGGGGCATGTTCATTTTCACGTTGGTGATCTGGGCCAGGCTAAAGCGTTCTACGTTGATCTGTTAGGGTTTGAGCTTACCGCCCATTATGGGGATGCAGCTATGTTCATCTCGGCCGGAGGTTATCATCACCATATCGGTCTTAATATTTGGGCGGGTCAGGGTGCGCCAGCGGCCCCTGTAGATGCTGCGGGCATTGATTATTTCACTCTTTTCCTGCCTAATGAAGAAGAACGTATAGCTGTAGTAGATCGTGTGCGTCAGGCAGGATATGCTGTTGAAGATATTGACGGCGTACCCGCGTTTAGAGATCCTTGGAACATTGGGATTAGATTGATTGTAAAGAAACTATAAGTCAGGCTGAAAGTGATTATATGATTAGAAAAAGAAGGCAGAGCCCGTTCAATCCGGCTGTGCCTTCTTTGTTATAGTTGCTTATCAGAGTCTGCCTAGAGATCAAACCTATGTCAGCCCTTGAGCCAATTCAGCAATACGGCGGTTTGCGTCTCCGCGATACAATCCCCCGTGATAGCAAATTACAGTATCGATGTCATAAGCGGCAAGATTGGCTAGGGAGTGAAGTGCAGTCGCCATATCTGGTGTAGCTGTAACATCTGGTCCGTGCAGTTCGCCATTTAGGACGGTCAATGCATCAGCAGCAATAAGGGTGCGGCTCTCCTGATGATAGAGGCTGAGATGTCCAGGACTGTGTCCAGGCGTATGGATGACTGTAATCCCGCCGGCAACAGGCAGAATGTCACCTTCTCCAATGGTATGATCTACTCTTCCTTTGGGAGGATGGGACAAGGTGAATAGGAACGCCCGCCGCCATTCCTCCGGGACATGAGGTGGGATCATCGCTGCAGCTGCAGCTAAGGCCTCCAGTGTATGTTTGAGCAGCATTTTCTCTCCCTCGATATAGGGCTTCTCCATTTCATGGGCTAGCACATTCAGCACGGTATCCTCTTCTGCCAGCATGGCAGGCAAGCTGCCAATATGATCCACATCCTGATGGGTTATTACAATTGTGTGCAGTCGTTTCCAAGGGATACTGGATTGTTCAATAACCTCCTTGAATTTGGACAGCAGGCCTGGATATCCGGTATCTACCAATACAGCAGTTTCCTCATCCCAGAGCAATGTAGGGTAAATGGTGTTGCTTCCTCCCATAACTTGCACTGAAATTTCTAACATTTCTATTCCTTTGGCAATATGCATGATATCCCTCCGTTATTCGTGTATAAGAGTGATTGGGTAAGGCTAATGCATATTTTAATTAAAAATTTATTATCAATCAATAAAATAGTTATATATTATAACACATATAAATATTTTTGTCAATATAGACTAAGGGGATATTCTATGAATTTTTCGGAATTATGGAAAGTAATCTTTCCATTTTACGGTGCCTGTGCTATTATTTAATGGAAAGTTAGCTTTCCATTAAGGCCGCAGGGGGGTTCCGCGTGAAGAATAGGCTCGAAGAAATAAGAAAGCAACGAGGCATCAAGCAAGAAGAACTTGCCGAAGCTTTGGAGGTTTCTAGACAAACCATAGGTTCACTTGAGAATGGACGGTATAATCCGTCGATCCTGCTTGCTTTCAAAATTTCCAGATATTTTAAACTGAATATTGAAGAAATTTTTATATATGAGGAGGAGTAGGGGAATGCATAAGAGTAGAATAGGGTTGTACGCATTTATAGCCGTTCTGGGTGCAGCTTCTGTCTATATGGGCGGTTTTGTTTTCACTGGAGATGCACTCAAAAGTCTCTCTGGATTATGCATTGGTTTGGGAGCAGCGCTATTTTGTCTGGGAATCGGTAATTTAATCGGCGCAGGGATCATTTCAAAGGTTGAGAATGAAGAGCTTGTGCGCAAGAAAAATATTGAAATGAACGATGAGCGAAATACTCGAATTAGAGAAAAGGTTGGAGCGCAAATTAATCGAATTGTCGTATATGCGCTTACTGTTATTGTTTTGGCACTTGGATTTATGGGCACGAATGTGATCATCATTATCATGATATCTTCTGTGTTGCTTTTGGAGCTTGTACTGGCCATTACATTATCCAATTACTATTCCAAGAGAATGTAGAGAAGTATAATTGCAACTAACCTCTGGGAGTTGATGAAGATTGGAGACATTTCTCGCTGTACTTGTGCTGCTGGGACTGATTGCAGTATCGAATATTGTGAACCGTTTTATTCCGTTCGTACCGATTCCACTGATCCAGATTGGCCTTGGCGTAATTGTCGTACTCTTACCCTCAGGCATTCATATGTCACTGGAGCCAGAACTGTTTCTGGTCTTATTTATCGCCCCGCTGCTGTTCAATGACGGAAAGCGGACACCCCGAAACGAGCTATGGAGCCTGCGTGCTCCGATCCTAATGTTGGCTCTTGGGCTGGTGTTCGCTACCGTCTTTATAGCCGGATATGCTATTCATTGGATGATCCCTACCATCCCCTTGCCCGCTGCGTTTGCGCTGGCGGCAATTCTCTCGCCTACTGATGCAGTTGCAGTAAGCGCACTAGCTGGAAGGCTGCATCTGCCCAAGAGTATTCACCGTATTCTGGAGGGCGAGTCACTGATAAATGACGCTTCAGGACTTGTGGCATTTAAGTTCGCCATTGCGGCAACAGTAACCGGGGTATTCTCTTTACGACAGGCGACTTTCAGCTTTATTCTCATAGCTGTAGGGGGATTGCTAGCCGGAGCACTACTGGCTTTCCTACTCATTCGCCTCAGTGTATTTATCCGCAGACTGGGGATGGAGGATGTCACGATCCATATGCTGCTGCAAATCCTGACTCCGTTCATTATTTATTTGGTCAGTGAGGAAATTGGAGTATCCGGCATATTGGCAGTTGTTGCTGGTGGTGTGATCCATGCGATCGAGAAAGACCGCACCATATCTCCGCAGTACAAGCTGCAATTAGTCTCGGCCAGTACCTGGTCGGTCCTGCTGTTTATACTGAATGGGATGGTTTTTCTCATCCTTGGTGTATCCATTCCTGACGTGATTGAAGTGATCTATCGCGATGATGCGGTGGATAACCTGTTGGTGGTCGGTTATGTCTTGGCGATTACTGCGCTGCTGATTGTGCTGCGATTCCTTTGGGTGTATCTTTTCTCCTTGTGGGGAAGCCGTTTGCGAAAAATGGAGAAGGTGCCCATGAAATCACATCTGATCACCTCGATCTCGGGTGTGCGGGGAGCGGTTACCTTAGCGGGTGCGTTCTCAATTCCTCTGGTGCTGGGTGACGGTTCTTCTTTTCCAGAACGCGATCTAATCATCTTCATTGCCGCAGGTGTTATTCTGATGTCGCTGCTGATTGCCAGTGTCTTCTTACCGCTGCTCGCAGGCAAGGAAGAGGCTGTGGCTGATGCCACTCTCGTGGGTTCGGAGCAAGCTGCCAGGTCGGCTGTAATGAATGCCGGGATGACACTGCTGCGAAGCATGATGACGGAAGACAAGCAGGATTCGGCATTGCCTGCGCTGACAGAGTTCACGGACCAAATCAAGAGACTAGGCAGCACGGAGCAGAATAATACTCCCTTGTCGGAGCATTTCCGCCAATTGGTGATTAAGACCCGAATCATTGGGCTGCATGCTGAGCGCAAAGAGTTGAATCGTCTACTAGAGCATACCGAGATCCCGGCTCCGGTAGCGCTGAAGATGGAAGAGTTGCTCGATCATACTGAAGGTTTTCTGGCCAGCACCCTGAACTCGCAAATTAAAATCTCTGTAACAGAGGTTCGGCGGCTATTCGCCGGCCTATTCTCAGGCCAGCGTGAGGGAGACGATGTACAGCAGGCCGTTCAATACGCTGAAAGTGCCAAAATTGCCAAGATAGCGATGTGCAGAGCGGCTATTGAAGCTGTTAAAAGCCAGTTGAACGCGGATAATCAGGAAGCCTCTCAGCAGGTTATGGGCAAATATGAGCAGATAATTGCCAGACTGAGACAGGGAAGCGACTGGACGAAGGATGGACTGGTAGATGACCAGAAGCTTGAACTGAAGCTGAAAGCCATTCAGGAGCAGCGGGATAAGGTTCAGCAGTTGTATGAGCAAGGGACGATTAACCGTAAAATCGCCGGCAAGCTGCGCCGGTATGTGGATCATTTGGAAACGTCAATATGGGAGGATTAACTTAAACTATGAGTGATATAACTGCAAGTGGGCTGTCATTTCCCGAAATTAAGGAAGAGCATCTGCCAGAAGTGCTGGATATTTATAATTATTATGTGCTGAACACCACGGTTTCTTTTCATACAGAGCCTTTATGCTTAGCTGACATGCGGAATTCTGTACTAAATGGTGATGTCCGCTTTAAGTCTTACGCTATTCTCCGCGAGGGTGAGCTGCAAGGTTATGTGCTGATCACCAGACATAAGAACAAGCAGGCCTATGATGCCTCTGGGGAGATTAGCATCTATTTGAAGCCGGGCTGCAGTGGACAAGGAATAGGTGGAAGTGCGCTGCGGTTTATTGAAGAACGGGCAGTTGAATTGGAGTTTCATGTATTGGTGGCTACCGTATGCGCGGAGAACGAGAGCAGCCTGAAGCTTTTTCGAAAAAATGGATATGAGCAGAGCGCCTATTTCAAGGAAATTGGCACCAAATTCGGCAGAAGGCTGGATATTGCCAGCTACCAGAAAATCATCGGCTGAGACGATCACATAACATAAAGGACCGCTGTATTCATAGGTATATTTATCATGTGTAATGTGTATATATATCGAAAAATGTCGAAAAAAGATTGGATGAAAGGCTTGGTAAATCTGTATCGTTGCTTCCTATCATGTATAGTTTATGAATGTAGTGACGCCTTGCCGTCGCTAAAGTATTCAGACATTCAGACATGAAAGAGAGAAGTGATTTATGTGAAACCAATCGCTTGGGTAACTGACAGCACCAGTACGCTCGATCCTGAATTCGCCAAGAACAATCATGTATATATTGTTCCACTACGCCTCCTGGTTAATGACGAGTGCTACAAAGAAAATATAGATATTACCTCTGAACAATTTTATGATAAAATGCGCCAGCATGAACGGGTGAGCAGTTCACAACCGCCGATTGGTGAGTTTATTGAACTGTACGAACAATTGAAGCAAGAATACGCGGAAATTATCGCCATTCATTGTTCATCAGATCTTAGCGGTACGTTCAGTACCTCTATGCAGGCTGCTGAGATCGCTCAAGCAAATGTCGTGGGAATTGACTCCAAGGTAGGCGCCTATCCGATCCGTGAAATGATTATGCGGGGAATTCATTGGCAGAACATTGGCCTTTCGGTGCAAGAGATCAAAGAAAAAATCGAGAATATCATTCAGAATATGTCCTTTTACTTAATTCCATCCAATCTGACCCAGCTTCACCGCGGCGGGCGGGTAACGGGCTCTCAGCTTGTGCTCAGCCAACTGCTGCGGATACATCTGCTGTTGCGTTTTGATGATGGGAAAATTATTGTAGAAGAGAAGATTCGTACCTTTAAGAAGACCAAGCAGAAACTGCTCGATAACTTAAAAAAGGATGTTGAGATGATCACAGACGTTTGTATTATGCATGCCAATAATATGGAGGAAGCGCTGAAGCTGGAAGAAGAAATTAAGAATATGGCTCCAGCCTTACGGACAGAGATCATGACCTTTATTCCTGTTGCCGGCATTCATGCGGGTGAAGGTACGCTCGCAATGGCCTGGATCAAGAGCAATAGTATCAATAGCATAAACGCCTGATTTTGTAGCAAAAGGGTGCCACTAAGCCGGAATTGGCTAATGGCACCCTTTTACTAAATATAAGAATTTATAGGTTTCACGCAATAATTTATCCTTATATTTCTCGAAGAAACAGATACCGTCCATAAAAAGGATGGTCAAGCCGTTTCTTCTTGTTTGTTGTGACCCGACTGCAGCGTTGGGGTTGTAACTTAAGGTAGGCTGGATCATTTGCTTCTCCGCAGAAACATTTGTCCAAGCACCTCGCTAAGCACAAGCCCGGCGGCAATAGCCCCGGAGAGCAATAAAGCCTGGGTAGCAAACTTTACCGCCTCGATATAATCATTCTCCACGAACTTCCGCATCGCGTCATAAGCAAGTCCACCCGGGACAAGCGGGATCACGCCACCGACACTGAAAATAATCACAGGCATCTTGAACGAACGGGCAAAAATTTGGCTGATGAACCCGACCACAACGGTAGCCCCGAAAGTCGCAATGACCGCTTCCCACTGCTGGTCCAGCAGTAAATAGACCATCCAGCTCACCATGCCGGCAATTCCGCATTGCAGCAGCGCGCGCCGCGGCGCATTGAACAGAATGCAGAACGTGGCAGTCGCGATAAAACTGGTTACTAGTTGCAAAATCATAAACAGTTAACCTCTTTCACCTAGGTCAAGAAGAAACGACTTCGCCATCCGTTTATAGACGATACCCGTTTCTTCGAGAAATATAAGGATAAGTTATCGTGTGGCTTTTTTAAAAAAGTGACAGCACAAGCCCGATGCCTGTTCCAATCGCAAACGCAGTCAGAAAAGCATCCGCTCCCTTGGATAGGCCGGAGACCAAGTGGCCAGCCATCAGATCACGGACCGCATTGGTAATGAGCAGCCCTGGTACAAGCGGCATCACAGAGCCGATAATGATTTTATCCATCTCATGCCCTATACCAAATTTAACGGAAAAGAAGGCAAGCAAGCCGATCAGAAAGGAGGCGGTAAATTCCGCGAAGAACCTGATTTCGACTATTCGGTGCAAGTAGATGACAGCCGTATAGCCAAGCCCAGAGATCAACAGTGCCGGAAGAGCATCCCATAAGCTGCCTTTAAACATGATCGTAAAACAGGCGCCTGTCAGGGCAGCAGCGGCAATCTGCAGCCAAATGGGATAGGCATGCGCAGAGTCATCCACCACACCCAGCCGTTCGCGGGCTTCAGCCGCTGTGATTTGACGTTCACTGAGGCGGCGTGAGATATCATTGACCTCGGACACCTTTTGCAAATCTGTCGTTCGTTCCGCGATTCGGAAGAGCTTGACTGGTTCCATTCTACTGGTAGTGAACATGATGACGGTTGGCGTTACGTAGCTATGCGCTCCTGGAAAGCCGAGGGACGCAGCCATCCGCGTCATTGTATCCTCCACGCGATAAGTTTCGGCACCGCTTTGGAGCATGATTTTCCCTGCTAGGAGGCATAAGTCAATAATTTCATGTATAGAAGTGTTGCTATTATTGCTGGTACTATCCAACTCTTCTTGATCCTCCCCTGGAATGTTATATATCCGATTGTCGCCTCATTAGTAGAAAAGATCAACCCTTAATCTTTTTATTTAAAAATTATTATTTGTAATGTCCGCCAATCTTGCCAGCCCGATCCTTGATCTGCCCGGCATCGGTAAAGGAAACGGCCCGTCCAATAATTGTATCCCCATATTTATTCTTTAAATCATCGGTGGCCTGTTCGAGTGCGCGGTAGCGGGGCCGTGATTCGAATAGTGTCAGCTGATACTGACTTTCGTCGGAGAGGCTAGAGAGGCTTAGGTGGACTCTACGTACGGGCTGACCATCCCAATGTAATACGAACAGAGCTACGGCTGACTCATATACCAGATTGGTAGCATTCGCGGGGTCGCTCATCGTGCTCTGCCTTGAAAATCCTGTAGGGGCATCGAAGCTGGCACCCTGGCAGCCAACAGACACGACTGCACCATTTACCTTCAGTTTGCGACAGCGCCTGCAGACCAGCTCTGCGAGCTCCAGAAGCACAGTCTTAATGTCCTTGAGTGTATAGTAGTCGCGAGGGAGTGTCATCTGGTGGCCAACACTCTTAGGAGCCACCTCGTAGGTTGCTGAATTTACGGGGCTGTCGTCAACACCATTGGCAATTCGCCAATAAAGCTCTGCATCAACGTCGCAATTCTTATGGAATTTCTCCCGCATGCGCCACTTTAGCTCGGCGAGGGGCAACTGCGCCAAGTGACCGATGGTTACCAGACCCATGCTTTGGAAATGGGCGGACATGCGGCGTCCTACCATGAACAGCTGGCTGATCGGCAGCTGCCAGAGCAAGGTCGGTAGCTGTTCCCGCGTGAGGGTGAATAGTCCTTCCTCATTCTTCTTGGCCCACAGATCGCAAGCCATCTTGGCGGTAACCTTGGAATAGCTGATGCCGACGCGCACATATACTCCTGTATCTCGGCGGATTTGATCCTGAATGGCAGCCGCGATCTGCCGTGGACTGCCAAATAGGGAAAGGCTGCCGGTAACATCAATAAACTGCTCATCGATAGAATAAGGCTCCACGAGGTCGCTGAATTTGCGGAGAATATCAGTAATTTGGGCGGAGACATCTATATAATGCTGCATTCGTGGTCTGACCACGATCAGCTCAGGGCATTTGGCCAGGGCTTCGCGTAAAGTTTCGGCGGTGGTAATACCATAGGTTTTGGCCAGAGGACAGGCTGCTAATACAATTCCGCTTCGTCTTGCCGGATCTCCGGCCACGACGAGTGGCTTGTTGCTGTAATGGGGACTTGAGGCCTTCTCCACGGAAGCATAGAAGCTCTGGCAATCGGACAGCATAATGATTCGATCTTTCTTCATGGGTTAACACACTCCAGGGTGAGGCTTGTTACTAAGTATAATACGAACATATGATCGTGTATATGCATACTTATTTCCATCAGGTTTAGGAATCAAGGGTTAACAGGCCAGTAGCCACTCCGCCGGAGGCAATGGTCAAGATCGAATGCAGAAAAGTTTCCTTGGAAATCAATACCCCGCCCGCGCTAATAATCAAGGCATCTGTCAAGAAAATGATGAGTCCAACATTCATCGGAATATACCTCGTAATGTAGCGGGCAAGCAGATCCGTGCCGCCCGTACTTGCTTTGAAGCGAAGCATTAGCCCGAGACCACTGCCCATCAGAAAACCGCCGATTATAGCACTGGAGATAGAGCCAAGCTCAATATAATACAAGAAGTAATACTGAAACGGGCCAAGCAACTCGATGAGGAACGACGAAGATAACAGACCCAATACACTAGTGTAAAAGACATCCCGATCCTTCAGCCAAGCCAGCAGGAATACCGGGATGCTGCAGAGTATAATTGCTGGTCCAATTTTGGCACCGGACAAATAATTGATAATAAGGGCTATCCCGATGATCCCGCCATCCAGAATTTTGTAAGGGACAAGGAAAAAGTTAGTTCCTACGGCAATAAATAAGCTTCCTACCAAAATGATGACGTATCTAGGCCATGACCGCATATTCAACAACTCCAAAGTAAGGCATGTCTTATGAATATGCTTCTCACTTCCAAAAAATTGCTGAACAGCAAAAAATCCTGCATGAGCAGGATTAGAACTGGATCGAAAACTTAAGACCAGAGCTCAGGCATGCACAGGCTCTTGTTTTTTCACCTGAAGGGGTGGCGGAATCAGCCAACCCTTTTGTTTATTCATTTTCAAAAGGGCGAGACCCAATACCGCCATTTGGGCATGTGTTTTTAAGAATAAGGCTCCGATATCTTCCCGTATGGCCATTCCCATAATTTGGCTGCATTCGTTCAGGCTCATCGAGGCACCCGCAGAGATCGCTGCAGCGATTTCCGGATCGGAGAACCGGGCACCGACAGGAATATCCTCAAGTTTAACGGAAGGACGGTCCGGAAGTAGCGGAAAGGGAGTAATTCCATTGGCTTTAAGGAGCTTGTCGCAATTCTTGATTTCCAGCTGGGCCTGATCCATTAAATCATCAATCATTTTCTTTAAGTCCTGATCCCCGGCATGATAATGAAAGGCCTGCAGCGTAGATAAGGTCATTTTGGCTTTGGCGGAGAACTGCCACACACTGAAAATTTCACCATAGTGCATCGGTTCATCTTTAGGATTGCCGTTTAGAATTCCCATATTTGCATAGCTCCTTTATAGATAAGTATGAATGTTAAATTAGCTTGTCCGCCAGGACATGTTTTATGCGAGAAAAAGGCTACCGGGAGTAACGCTTGCGGAAGCGCAGCGGAGAGATGCCAATTTGCTCTTCGAAGCGTCGCGAGAAGTAGGGGGTGCTCTCGAAGCCGGTACGCTCCGCTATCCCCGCTACAGAGATCTCTGTCTTCAGCAACAGCAGCTTGGCCTGCTCCAGACGGTAATCTGCCAGATATTCCAGCGGCGTCAGCCCGTACACGCGCTTCATACAGCGACCCAGATAATTGTAGTGAAAATGCAGAGCTTCCGACAGAGACGCATTGGTGACAGGTTCCGCATAATGGTTGCGGATATAAGCCTCAGTTTGCTCGGCGATTTCCACAGCCTGACTCCCTGAGGCATCATGCTGGGCCAGGTCCATCATCCGCAGCATCTCTTCAAAGATCCGCTGCTGCTGCCAGACCGCACTTGAACGTCGCCCGCTGGCTAACTGCAATAACAGCTCTGCTTGACCACTATGCTCAAAGGAACCTGGAAGCGGTCCGAACTGTGGCACGCGAATCGTATATGGATGTGTGAGAAATTGCTGAAAGTGCATTTCACGATTGACAAAGACAGGCTCACCCTCGGCCACAGTCCATTCTCCAACCGTGTGAAAATGAATCCATACGAACGAGGTAGTCTCCAAGCAGGGCTTGACGGAATAATGATAGCGGTCAGGCAGCAGCAGCAGGGTAGATCCAGCCGTCACTTCCCATTGTTTATCCTCTTCACCGATGAATAAACACCCCTGCTCGACAAGCAGTAGGTCAAATTTGCCCATACAGTTCCGGTTTGGATGCTGATCTCCAGGCTGATATACCGTGCGATCACATTCTAGGAAATAGGGAAAGGGCGGTGCAGCAAGGTGAATATAAGAAGGACTGAATGTCATTGTTTTTCCCACTCCAAGCTTACTTTATTTAGTGTGAAATAGTACAAAAATACGGTTGCTTATGTTTGTATTTTTTATTTATTTTACAGTCTATAATTGCAATTAGCGAGGATGAAATAGACGGAGAGGAAGAATGAAATGAGCAAAGTGACGATTAAAGACGAATTCTGGGGACGCTATATTCAGCTAGTGCAGGATGTAGTTATTCCGTATCAATATGAGGCATTGCATGATAGGGTGCCAGAAGCGGAGCCAAGCCATGCGATAGCTAACTTCGAGATTGCTGCTGGCCGGAAGAAAGGTGAATTCCACGGCTTTGTATTTCAGGATAGTGATGTGGCCAAGTGGCTGGAGGCCGTGGGCTACTCATTGACCATTAAGCGTGATGCCGAGCTTGAGCGGCAGGCGGACGAGGTCATTGATCTCATTGGTGAAGCGCAGCAGGCGGACGGTTATTTGAATACTTATTTTACGATAAAAGAGCCCGGCAAACGCTGGACCAATCTGAACGATTGCCATGAGCTTTATTGCGCCGGGCATTTCATTGAAGCCGCTGTATCTTATTATGAAGCCACCGGCAAAAGAAAACTGCTCGACATTATGTGCCGGATGGTCGACTACATTGATTCGGTCTTCGGACCAGAAGAAGGCAAGATCCGTGGGTATGATGGGCATCAGGAGATTGAACTGGCCCTTGTTAAATTGTATCGTCTAACCGGAGAAGAGAAATACCTGTTGCTCAGCAGTTTTTTTATTGACCAAAGAGGGCAGCAGCCACACTTTCTGGAGCAGGAATGGGAGAAACGCGGGCGTACTAGTTATTGGGTCGGAAAGACGGACACTCTGGATGTGAAATACAACCAGGCCCATCTTCCAGTAAGGGAGCAGAGTGTGGCTGTAGGTCATTCCGTCCGCGCTGTATATATGTACACAGCCATGGCTGATTTGGCGGCACTTACAGGTGACGAAGCACTGCGCAAGGCTTGCATTAGACTGTGGAACAATCTGGCAGATAAGCAGATGTACATTACGGGTGGAATTGGGTCCACACATGCGGGTGAAGCATTCACATTCGATTATGATCTGCCGAATGACACGGTGTACGCAGAGACTTGCGCCTCGATTGGTCTGATTTTTTTCGCACAGCGCATGCTGCAGCTCTCGCCGGATGCACAGTACGCTGATGTGATGGAACGGGCGCTATATAACAATGTACTGGGCTCTATGGCGCAGGACGGCAAGCATTATTTCTATGTCAATCCGCTCGAAGTATGGCCACAGGCCTGCAACTGTAACCCGGATAAACGGCATGTGAAGTCTGAGCGTCAAGGCTGGTTCGGCTGCGCTTGCTGTCCACCCAATGTGGCCCGGCTGCTGACCTCGCTCAATCAATACATTTACACCACCCATGGCGACACGCTCTACACCAATTTATATATTGGCAGCGAGCTGAACACGAAACTCGGCGATACACAGGTTACGATTCACCAGCAAAGCAATTATCCATGGGAAGGCACAGTGACTATGCAGGTTAATCCGGCAGCAGCAGCGGAATTCGGAATTGCGCTGCGTATCCCTTCTTGGAGCCAGGGGATGGAGATTAGAGTGAATGGCGAACTGCTGAATATGGCTATGGATGTAGAGCAGGGCTACCGGATCATCCGCAGAGTATGGGCAGCAGGGGATGTTATTGAAGTCCAAGTGCCGATGGAGGCGCATCGTGTATATGCTCATCCGTTGCTGCAGGCTGATGCCCATAAGACCGCCATTCAACGTGGACCCTTGGTATATTGCCTCGAAGGCACCGATAACGGCCAGTCTTTAAGCTCAATTTCTCTAAGCGGAGATGTGGCGTTCACAGAAGTTTTTGACAAGACGCTGCTCGGAGGAGCGGTAGTGGTTGAAGGGAGTGGCTTCTGCGTGGAGCAGGAGAGCTGGAACGGCGGTCTCTACGGCAGAGAAAAGGCTGCGGTTCAACCCGTTACGCTCAAGGCGATTCCTTATTATCTATGGGGGAACCGTGGCAGCGGGGAGATGAAGGTGTGGATTCCGGAAGGCAAAGCGTAAGCTGTTGATCGCGTGATACAAAAAAGCAACCCGGCTCGTACCGCTATTTCTAGCGGACGGAACGGGTTGCTTTTTTTGAAATATAATTGGCTAAGTCAAGGCAGTCGCCTTCTTAACCAAGCTCAACAACTACTGTATGCACAGCGCCGTCGCCCACAGGAGCGATGATGTTGCCTTCTACAGCTGCGCCATCCAGTGTAATACTAGCTACACCTTTGGATACATGGTTCGGGTTCTTGATCTGGATCACGTAAGTATCTCCACGGAAGACACGGGTGATTTCGAAGCTGTCCCACTCGGTAGGAATACAAGGATCGATCTTCAGACCATTGAAATCCGCTTGAATACCGAGAATGGATTGGGTGATCGCTACATAGTTCCAAGCAGCAGTACCCGTCAACCAGGAATTCTTCGCTTCTCCGTGACGAACCGCATCTTTACCAGCGATCATCTGGGAGTAGACGTAAGGCTCCGTACGGTGAATTTCGCTGATATCCTCCAGGTAAGAAGGAGCGATCTTGGCATACAGTTCAAAAGCTCTGTCGCCATGGCCCAGCATGGTTTCAGCCATCATGATCCATGGGTTGTTGTGGCAGAAAATGCCGGCATTTTCTTTGTAGCCCGGTGGGTACGTCGAAATTTCGCCCAGGTTCAAATAATATTTGGAGTAAGGAGGCTGTTGCAAGACGATACCATATTTAGTGTCCAGACGTTCTTTAACGGAGGTAAGAGCTTTCTCCGCTTGTCCGTTCTCTACGCCGATACCAGCCATAACACACATGCCTTGTGGCTCGATAAAGATTTGGCCTTCTTCATTATCCTTACTGCCGACCTTGTCGCCGTAGTGGTCATAAGCACGCAGGAACCAATCGCCGTCATAGCCATGCGTAAGAGTAATTTCACGCATATTCTCGATTTTGTCTTCGGCGTCAGCAGCAACGTCGCTCAAACCGCGCGTCCGGCAGATTTCAGCATAATCCGGTCCAACGAAGACGAACAGACCTGCGATAAAGACGGATTCAGCTACGCGGCCTTCGATGTTGGCTGTCGTCTGGAAGGATTCACCGGGTTCTGTAGAGAAGCAATTCAGGTTCAGACAGTCATTCCAGTCCGCCCGGCCGATCAGCGGCAAGCCGTGAGGTCCGAGATTATTGGTGACATGCTCGAAGGAAAGTCTCAAGTGCTCGAACAGGGTAGCGGTGTTGTTCAGGTCGCTGTCAAATGGAACTTGCTCATCAAGAATGGAAGTATCGCCAGTTTCTTTGATGTAGGCAGCCGTTCCGGAAATCAACCATAGTGGATCATCATTAAAGCCGGTGCCGACTTCGTTATTGCCTTTTTTGGTGAGCGGTTGGTATTGGTGATACGCGCTGCCATCTTCAAACTGCGTAGCGGCGATATCGAGAATACGTTCGCGTGCACGCTCAGGAATTTGGTGTACAAATCCGAGCAAGTCCTGATTCGAATCGCGGAAGCCCATTCCACGGCCGATACCGGATTCAAAGTAAGAAGCAGAACGGGACATGTTGAAGGTAACCATACATTGATACGGGTTCCAGATATTAACCATGCGGTCCAGCTTGTCGTCGCCACTCTTGATCTGATATTTGGACAGCAGGTTATCCCAGTGGGCAGCTAAGTCAGCAAGAGCAGCATCCACTTGAGCATCTGTAGCAAATTGCTCTACAACAGCCAGTGCCGGTTTTTTGTTAATGACGTTCAGTGATTCCCATTTGTCATCTTCTTCATTCTCAATGTAGCCGAGTACAAAGATGAAGCTTTGCTCTTCGCCTGGTTCAAGCGTAATGTTCAGCGCGTGGGAGCCGATAGGGGACCAGCCGCTGGCTACGGAATTGCTTGCTTCTCCGGCAGCTACGACTTGTGGGCTTTCCAGGCCATTGTACATACCTACAAAGGATTCACGGTCAGTATCAAAACCAGCGATTTCTTTGTTCACAGAGTAGTAAGCATAGTGATTTCTGCGTTCGCGGTATTCTGTTTTGTGATAGATCACGGAATCCTGCACTTCAACCTCACCTGTGCTGAGATTGCGTTGGAAGTTGGTCATATCGTCCTGAGCATTCCACAGACAGAATTCTGCAAAAGAGAACAACTTAACTGATTTCTGCGCAGTGCCCGTGTTCTTCACGACCAGACGATGTACTTCAGCATTGTGGCCGAGGGGTACAAAAGCAAGCTGGTTAACAGAAATTCCGTTACGTTCGCCAGTGATCGAAGTGTAGCCCAGACCATGACGGCATTCGTAGAAATCAAGATCGCGTTTAACCGGCATCCAGCCCGGGGTCCAGAAATCACCATCGTCATACAGGTAGTAGTAACGTCCACCCGAATCCATCGGGATATTGTTATAGCGGTAACGGGTTAATCTTCTGAGACGAGCATCTCTATAGAAGGAATAGCCACCGGCAGTATTAGAGATTAGGCCGAAAAATTGCTCGTTGCCGAGGTAGTTAATCCATGGGTAAGGCGTTTTAGGTGTGTTAATTACATACTCTTTACGAGTGTCATCAAAAGTTCCGAATTTCATGTGAGAATAGTCTCCCTTCGATTGTGAACGCGCGTTTATAGATCTGAAAAAAAAGTCCCTCGGGGTAAAGGGTTTTTTTTCGAAAAACCGGGGTCAGGCGTAAAATAGCTTACTGCTTGGGCGGCTGGCAGGAATCTCTCTCAATCAGCCGTGCCGGAAAACTGATCGTGCTAAAGGTCGGCTGCTGTGAATCGCACAGCTCGATCACCTTCTCTACGGCAGCTTTGGACATTTCGTAGATCGGCAAGCGGACGGTGGTTAACTTGGGCTGAATGCGCGAGGCCATCTGGATATCATCGAAGCCGGCAATCGACATCTCCTCAGGAACAGCTATATCCTGCTCAGAGAACGCTTCCATCGCTGAAATAGCCATGTCGTCGTTCGAAGAGAAGAAAGCAGTTGGTAAAGGCCCACCGGAAGCCAGTAGCTTCTTCACCACTTCATAAGCCGTCTCTTTCAGAAAATCCCCCTGCAGAATGAAGTTCTCATTCAGCGGAAGGCCATGCCGCTTCAGCGTATCCTCATAGGCCATATAGCGTTCTCGTCCTGAATACGTATTCATTCGTCCGCAGATGATGCCAATCTCTGCATGTCCAAGGCCAATCAAGTATTCGATGGCTTCCGTTGTGCCCTCATAGTCTTTAGAGTTCACAACAGCTAAATGATTACGATCGAGATGTTCTGACATAATCTCTGAAATGTCATAATCAATCAGCACGAGCGGGGAGTCAAGACCCACCATTTCCCGGACAATATCAATATCCTTCTGAGTGCCGACGATGATGCCGCCGTCAATCCGTTTCTGCAGAAAGGCCTGCTTCACCTTCAGGAAATCGTCGGGAGAGTATACGGTGTGAATCAGCACATAACATCCGCGAGCATTCGCTGTATCCACTACGGCATCGACGAATGGAGCGAAGTAGTTATTCTGATAGATCCGGGTCGTATTCTCTTTCTCGTTCATGCTAATGGCGAACAGCCCAATAGTATCCGTCTTCTTACCGGCTAGAGCCCGTGCAAAGCTGTTCGGCTCGTACTGATGCTGTTCAATTACCTTCAGTACTTTAGCACGAGTCTCTTCAGGGACATTGGAATAGTTGTTGATCACGCGGGATACCGTGCTTCGGGAAACCCCAGCCAACTTGGCTATATCTTCGCTGCGCATATTGGCCCCCTTTTACCATTGTTCCATCTTGTAAACGCGCGTTTATGAGCTTATTGTAGAATAAATCCGCACAGAAATCAATCGGAATCGAAAAGAAATTAAAAAGACCAAGGCGTAGGAATAATTAACATTTAACTAAAAGATTAACATAACCTTACTAAGGATTTTACATATCCCTTTTATAGTTAAGTGAATACTACTAGGGAGGTATATATGAGAATCCAAAATCCAAGAAGGATATTAAGCGCATTCATGGTTGTAATCATGTTAGTAATCATGTTGCCAATATCCACTTATGTAAATGCTTCTGCTGCTGTAACTGTTGCTGAATGGGACTTTATTGATAATCCCGATGTGACAAAGACCTTAACTAGTTTTCCGGCAACCGGTGGAGTTGCTGCTGCCAATACAGTAACACTCACAACTTATATGGGTGTTAATGCGACAGGGGGAACGATATCTACTTATACTAATAGTAATAGGTCTATTTCTATAAACGGTTGGGATAATGGCGCCAATACGAAATATTGGCAAATAGCGTTGTCATCAGCCGGTTATGAGAATTTGAAACTGGATTTTAGTTCATATGGATCCACTACAGGCCCCAAAGATTTCAAACTGCAATACAGTACAGACAAGGTTACTTTTACAGATATCCAGGACGGAACATATGCAAACACAGGAACTCTGACAAAATCGGAATTTACTTTGCCTGCAGATGTAAATGATAATGCCACTGTCTATTTACGATTTTTGCAGACAAGCAATGTATCTATTGTAGCAGGAACAGTAGCTGCAACAGGAACCTCACGAATGTCAGACATCAAAATAACGGGTGAACAAAAAGCAGATTCCACCACGGTGGCAGCTGTTACAGCAATTCCGGATCATGGTGCGGAAGTTCCCCAAGGCAGCACGGTGACTTTATCTACAATCACCTCAGATGCAACCATTGAGTACATGCTGAACGGCGGGGCTGCACAGACGATTAACTCAACGTCAGGTACTGTTGTGATCGATGAATTTAATCAGTCTGGAAATACAGCAGTCATCACGGCTAAGGCCGTAAAAGGCACGAATGAAAGTGCAGCTAGAACGTTTATTTACACCCAGGCACAGGTAAGACCGGTATCAGCAAGCAAAACAGGTGCAGTTGCGGCTGGTACGCAAATCTCACTGTCTACACCAACCGCTGGAGCGGCAATAAATTATGTCCTTACCAAAAAAGCTGGCCTAACAGGCGAAACTGTGGTTTCAGAAGCTGTTTACAGTAGTCCGATTACATTAACGTCAGACATGTTTCCCGTCAAAATAGAAGCAACTGCTATAATGGCAGGTTATAAGGACAGTGTGAAATCAACCTTCAATTACACACTTAAGGATGGAAGTGCAGAAGAACAAGTTTATTTCGGGCAATTGCACGGACATACCGTTCAGTCTGATGGTTCTGGAACACTGGCGGAGGCTTATGCCTATGCCAGAGATGTTGCCAAGCTGGATTTTTTCGCTTTAACGGATCATTCTAATTATTTTGATACGTCCAGTGCTCCTGTAGAATATGCGGCAAGCTCAACAAATGCCAAGTGGCAGTTGGGGCAAACCACGGCAGCAGCGGCGGCGACAGCTGATTTCGTACCGTTTTACGGCTATGAAATGACTTGGGCAGGCGGGCCCGGGCATATTAACACCTTTGCTACAGAAGGTTTTGTCAGCAGAAATAATAAAACGTATGCCTCAGGTATTTCGGGCATGACCAATTACTATAATCTTTTGAAGAATGTTCCGGGGTCTATCGGCCAATTTAATCATCCGGGACCCACCTTTGGCGATTTCAATAATTTCTCAAATTATGATCCTGAAATCAACCAGCATATGACACTGATAGAGGTGGGCAACGGCGAAGGAGCTGTAAGCTCAGGCGGATATTTCCGGTCCTATGAGTACTATAACAATGCGCTCGACAAAGGCTGGCATCTGGCACCTACCAACAATCAGGACAATCATAAAGGACTGTGGGGCAATGCAAATACAGCGAGAACGGCAATTGTAACGGATAACTTTACTAAGGAAGGCGTGTACGCAGCGCTCCGTGAAATGCATGTATATGCAACCGAAGATGAGAATCTGGAGATTAAATATACGGCAAATGATGAGCCGATGGGCACAAGTCTAGCTTCAGGCATCGGTGAATTAAATATCAACGTTGATCTCTTAGACCCAGATTCTTCGGATCAAATCGGACAAGTATCGCTTATCACCAGTGGCGGCAAGGAGACTAATCTTCAGAATTTCACCACAAACAGTGCGAATTATGCTGTGAAAATAAACAACCCGGCTAACGGATATTATTATATCCGGGTAGTTGAAGCAGATGGCAACATCGCTGTAACTGCACCTGTCTGGGTGGGAGAAGTTGAAAAGGTTGGCATTAATGCAATAACCTCATCGGTCAGCATGCCAGTGACCGGAGAAGCGCTTCAGATCTCAACCGAACTTTTTAATAATGAAGCCACTCCCATTACCATTCAATCCATTCATTATAAAATCGGAGGGGTAACTGTTGCGGATAAATCCATAAACGGACAAATTCCCTCTCTGGCAACGCTGAAAGACAGTATATCTTATACACCTACTGACGCAGGAACGATTACCGTAGATGTGACGGTAAATGCTGAGGTGAACGGTATCAGCAGGGTTCTCACACAATCGCTGCAATTAAAGGTAAGAGAGGCTGCCAAGCTCATAAGTATAGGTGTGGATGCCTCGCATCTGAATGAATATGTTGCCGGCAACTATGCCAATAGCATGACTAATTTTGCCAAGCTGGCCGAGGAATATGATGTCCGACTTGTAGAGATCAAAGGCGGGATTACAGCGGAGAAGCTGGCCGGGCTAAAAGGGTTGATCTTAACACCGCCTAACCGCAAAGCGACTGTTGGTGCACTTGGAGAGTATTCAGCAGCAGAAATTGCGGCTATCCAAGCCTTTACGGCAAGCGGTAAAACGCTGATTGTCTGCGGGCTTGCGGATTATGGGGATGGAACGAATGCCGCAAGCTATCATGCCTCATATCAACAAAATGCAATACTTGCGGCTGTTAACGCAAAAACCCGCATAGTAGACGATGAACTTATCGATAACACCACATTCGTACCTAACCAGAATTTCAGGCTCCGCTTTAAGAACTACAATATGAGCAGTCCCTATAACCTTGGCGTGAATCCGGCGCAGGAGTATAGCTTTTACAGTGGTGCATCACTTTGGGTACCCGAGGCCGACAGGGCAGCAGTAACCAATATCGTGACTTCCCATGCTACCTCTGAAAGTCTGGATTCAGATAAGGACAGCAAAGGCGGGGAAGGCAATCCAGTTACAAAAGGAAATATTCCGGTCCTAACGGTGGAAACCTTGGAGCATGGGGCCAAGCTGTTTGTAGCCGGGTCGGTTTTTATGTCCAACTTTGAAGTGCAGGCAACGTTAGATAATGCTACAGAGCTTGGCTACAGCAACTACAACATCACGCAGAATATCTTGAAGGATATAGCTCCAAGAACGGTAACACCCATTGCTGAAGTGCAGGCGGCAGAGGAAGGTGCACAGTTTACGATTCAAGGCACCGTTACCTCCAATGCCAGCGGGTATGATCAAAGCACTGCATTTTTCGACTCTATATATGTACAGGACAGCACAGCGGGCATTAATCTTTTCCCAGTCTCCGGAAACTTCAGGGTTGGGCAGAAAGTGGAGGTCACCGGAACAGTAGGCGGCTATCTGGGTGAGAAACAGCTGACGGTGAAGAAGATTGAGATATTGGACAGCAGTGTAAATGAAATAGCTCCAGCTCTGGTCACAACAGCTGCAGCTACTGCCGATACCACCCGGGGAAGCCTGGTGAAGGTTGAGGGTACTGTGAAATCAGTAAGTCTGGATAGCGGGAAAGTTGGAGCAATTGTGATAAATGACGGCTCCGGGGATGTAAGAGTATTTATTGATGGATATATTAATCCGACAGTAAATCTTGAATTCCTTGAAGCAGGAGATCACATTTCAGCTATTGGGCTATCGTCCATCGATCCTGTTGGCAAGAGAATTCGTGTGCGCGACAGAAATGAAATTCAATTGATCACAACAAGTATCATGACTAAGATAGGCAGCTATTCTACAGGCTATTCTAATCTGGGAGGCGGAGTTGCCGAGATTGTCAAATATAATAGCGATAATCAAAAGTTCTATCTGATTAACGGCAAGGAAAAGAAGGTTGATATTGTCAGCCTTAAATCTTTGGTATCCGGACAGGAGACTACCCTGGCTCTGGAAAAACGGATTGATGTCAGTTCGATGATCGACGGATTCACCTTTGGTGATATCACCAGTGTGGATATTAATACAGAGCTGAATACGATTGCGATTGCCATTCAAGAGGCGGATTATAGTAAGCCTGGTGCAGTCCTACTGCTGGACTATGACGGGAATTACAAAAAACATTACACAACAGGAGTTCAGCCCGATATGGTGAGCTTTACTCCCGATAACAAATATCTGTTAACGGCGGATGAGGGTGAGCCTCGCCAAGGTTATACTGCACCTGCAGTAGATCCAAAAGGTTCTGTCACTCTTATCAATTTGCAGGCCGAAACAGCCAAGGTGATTGATTTCACTAGCTTTGACAGCGGTGAGGCGAGAAATGCACTTTTGGCCAATAATGTCATCCTAAAAAAACAAACAAAACCTTCCGTAGATCTGGAGCCTGAATATGCGGCGGTATCTGCCGACAGCAAGTTAGCCTTCATCTCCCTTCAGGAGGCCAATGCCATTGCCACTCTGGATATTGCTAAGGGGACTTTTACAAGTATAAAAGGTCTGGGTTTTAAAGATCACAGTGCTGCCGGAAATGAACTTGATATGCGCAGGGATGGAAAAATAGAAATTAAAACCGAAGCAAATGTGTTTGGCATCTATAACCCAGATGGAATCACCACATATACAACTGGCGGGAAAACATATATCGTTACAGCAAACGAAGGGGATTCAAGAGACTGGAACGGTTATATCAACGAGAAGGATATTAAACTTGGTAAAGGGCAGGATGGAGATGCCACCAAGGATATGAAAGTAACAACGTTTGATACTTCAGACTATGAAGTAGGTGTAAATGGAGCTGGCTTTATAAGCGGGAAAACTTATCTGTTTGGTGCACGTTCCTTCTCCATATGGGATGCAGAGGACATGTCCCTTGTGTACGACAGCGGTGCTGGCCTAGAAAAGCAGACTGCAAAGCTAGTTCCCAAATATTTCAACTGGTCCAATGACGATTTTGTATTCGAGAAAAGAAGCGCTAAAAAGGGCCCTGAGCCTGAAGATGTAAAAGTTGGGGTTGTTGACGGAAAACCCTATGTGTTTATTGGGCTGGAGCGGGTCAGCGGCAATATGATGTACGACATTTCACATATAAACGCCCCTGTTTTTTACGACTATCTGAATACAAGGGATTTCCAGAATTCGGTGGATAATACAGGTACAAAGCCAGCGTATCAAATTGCTGGAGATGTCTCTCCCGAAGGGCAGAATTTTGTTGCAGCAGATCAAAGTCCTACACGTTATCCGCTGTTACTTGTAGCTAACGAGGTTTCAGGAACGGTATCCGTCATTGAAATACCCAAAGGATATTACACTCCAGAAACTCCAACTCCAACGACACCAACACCAACACCGACACCAGGGCAACCAGTTGCGTCTGCACAACCAACAGGAAGTCCACAAACAGTAACCGTAACTGATACGGTGGCTGTGGTGAAATTGTCCTTAAATTCAGTGACAGGCGAAGCAACGGTTAAGCTGGCGGATGAGGTTACTCAGAAGCTGCTGGACAACGCCAAAGCGAACGAAGAGGCTGGAATGAAGACTGTGGTGGAAATAAGCGGACAAGCTACGACAGAGACTAAAAAAGTTACGGTAGAGCTGTCAAACGAGTTCTTGAAGAAACTGTCGTCTGAAACAAAGACTGATTTGAAAATCAATACCGGTTTTGCAGTGATTACCTTTGGGAATTTGGCAGTAGATGCTATTAGTAAGGCCGCCAAAGGGCAAGAGCTCAAAATAAGCGTTGAAAGAGCGTCAGGCACTGCTTTAACGAGCAGCGTACAGGCTTTGGTAGCCGGCAGACCGGTTTATGATTTTACAATTACCGATGGAGATTCGAAGATAACAAGTTTTGGCAGTGAATCGGTGAAGGTACAAATCCCTTATGTAAGAGGGGCTGGAGAAAATATAAATGCAATTGTAGCGTATTATATTGACAACAGCGGTAATGCCGTACCTGTGACAAGCAAATACAATGAAACGGCTCAAACGATTGACTTTATAACCAAACATTTCTCGAAATTTGCAGTAGGATATCAGTATACAGAGTTTACCGATATTGATAGCCATTGGAGTAAAGACAGTGTTTATTTTACGGCTGCAAGAGGATGGTTTACCGGATTGGGCAATCATACATTTGGGCCGGATCAGACCATGACACGCGGAATGCTCGCAACCGTGCTGGGAAAAATGTCAAATGCGGATGTTTCGGGTGTTCCGACCTTTACAGATGTGTCCGCAAATAAATACTATTCGCCTTATATTGCCTGGGCAGCTGCAAATGGCATTCTCCAAGGCATAGGCAATAATAGCTTTGCACCGGATAAAGCTGTTACCAGAGAAGAATTGGCTGTACTACTGAACAATTATCTGAAATATTTGAATCAGAAGCTTGAAGGTACGACGCCAATCGCCAAATTCGCGGATAATGAGCAAATTTCATCTTGGGCCAGCGAAGCCGTGGCGAATATCCAAGCATTTGGATTGATCAGTGGTAAGCCAGGCAATCTCTATGATCCCAAAGGAACGGCAACAAGAGCTGAAGTTTCCACTGTACTGAAAAAATATATTGAAAGCAGCTTTACAGAATAAAGAGGGATTTCAATCGATTGTCTCTAGACTTAAAACATCGGGATTTCCCGGTGTTTTTTGTTTTTTTCCTCGAATTTATTCCATCGTAATTAAATCCAGTGTTCGGATCTTTTGGGAAGAAGAGGAACTGGCCCATAGCTGTCGAATAGTGATAGGTATGGAGGTGACAACAGATGAGCGGAACAAAGACACTACTGTATCAAATCCTCAAGAGCATAGAGGCTGGAAAAGAACCAGCATTGGAAGATTTTGAAGGAGCCACAATCGGTAGCTTTCACAGTGCTCTTGAACAGATTATTGAAAATAAGCTTGCCCATAATGTTAGCTTTTCGCATTCGGGAAAAGGGAAAAAGACAGTACTAGTCGCACATACGAATGGTTCTGTATTGACTGCGCAAGGTATCAACTATATCCATATGCAGGAAAGCAGAAGCTTCTAGGTAGAAAATAAGCCTGTGTGGAACGAGGAACCCGATCACTGAACGGTGTTGCACTTGTACCTGATGCTTTATGAGCTACTTTAGGATGTTGTTGGCCAACTGGTTTATTGAGCATATCACTTACATACAAGTGTGAAGAAAAGGGTGGGGTTCTTGGAGAAAATACTTAATTGTTGTTCGAGTTGCAGTAGAGTCCGTAAAAAAAGCACCTTAACCGGTGTTTTTTTTGTTTGATTGAACTGCTGTCTCCTAAAATATATACTTATAGTTAAAGTTAACTTGAGCTATATCGGGAGGAAACATGATGTATTCAATAAAACAAGTTCAGTTGATCAGCGGATTGCCGGCATCTACACTTCGATATTATGAGAAAGAGGGAATACTACCTGAAATCAGTCGGGATGGTGGTGGGAGAAGATCATATACAGAAGAACAGATGGATTGGTTAAGGTTTGTTATGGCGATGAAGGATACAGGAATGACCATCGAAGAGATTAAGACATATTTGGAGCTAGCTTTAAAAGGTGAGGATACAATTCAAGAGAGAAGAGACTTTCTAGTCTTACATAAGGAAAAAGTAGAAGATCAAATGGCACAAACGCAGAATAACATGGAAAAAATCATTCAAAAAATAGCTTTCTATGATTTGGTCGTAATGGGTAAAAGCATCTATTGAATGCTGATTTGACATGAAGTTAACTTTAAGTTGTACGCTATAGCTATCAACTTAAAGGAGTGAGCGAATTGTCTCAAAATAAAAAAGTAATGTTTATTACAGGAAGCTCTACAGGCTTCGGACGTGAAATTGCAGATAAGGCTATTGCAGCAGGATACAAGGTTGTGGCAACAGCTAGAAATAAGGATGCCTTACATGATCTGGTCAAGGGTAATGAGTCCAATGTTCTTGCATTGGAATTGGATGTAACCAATTCAGAACAAATCCTAAACGCAGTTAATGAAGCCATTGAGAAATTTGGCACAATTGATGTACTTGTAAATAATGCGGGAATTGGTTACTTTAGCTCTGTGGAGGAAAGCGTTGAAGAAGAAACACGAAAAATGTTTGAAATTAACTTTTGGGGACTTATGCATGTAACGAATGCGGTGTTACCACAGATGAGAAGTCAAAAATCCGGACATATTATTAATTTCTCTTCCATAGGTGGACTAGCTTCATTTCCGACTCTGGGGTATTATCATGCTACTAAATATGCGGTTGAAGGTATATCGGAAAGCCTTGCTCAAGAAGTAAAACCCTTTAATATCCACGTAACTTTAATTAAACCGAGTGGATTCCGGACAGACTGGAGCGGACGTTCATCTGCTAAGACACAGCCAAGTACTCCTGATTATATAGAAACGCTTTCTCCTACATTTCAATACATGGCACTGGGTGGCGGTAAGGAAGCGGGTGACCCAAAAAAAGCAGCAGAAGCAGTGCTAACCGTAGTGGAAGCTGGAAATCCACCAATGCGTCTTCTTTTAGGAAATCAAGCCTACCAAGCAGCCACACACAAATTTACGAATCTACTGCAAAATATTGAACAATGGAAAGAGACTACAATAAATGCTGATTTCCAAAAATAATTCTAAATAATGTTATAAAGAGATACCCACATCAGTTAATGATGTGGGTATCTCTTTATTTTACATAATGTTCCATATCCAGTATAGTGAGATTACTGACTCATTCAGCACAAAATGTCAGGGTCAATGTGCCAAGATATCAGAGCTGGATTAGGGGAGTGAATATAGTGATACTTTTTTTTGCCATAGGAATGATGTTATTTATCCTACTCTTTTATTCTCTAATTGCATTCTTCTTAACGAAGTGGGTGTCGCAAAATATTTTTAAAAAGAAGCTATCCTTGGAACAAATATTTATGATTTTGGCTTATGCTGCTACTGTGTTTCTACTGGCTCAGTCCGTATATTATACAAAGCCGGTGGCAGGAATATTTCCTTTACTGAGTGTTGTATATATTTCTATAAGAAGGTACCGTAAGAAAGTGTGAGAGCTTTTATCAACAGATAAGAATTTATATATTTCACACGCTAACTTATCCTTATATTTCTCGAAGAAACGGATGCTGTCTTCATATAAAGGACGGTGAAGCTACTGCTTCTTGTTTCCAGTACACCCAAGCGTTTAAAGGTAATTCGCATATTTTAAGTTGTATTCAATTTTAAAGGAGGAATTACCTGATGGCTCTGTACGGTGGTGCATGTGGAGGGAATGACAGTGTTGTTGGTGGAGTAGGATGCGGTGTTGGTGGTGGATTTACGTCTACTACAGCGATATTGGTTCTGTTCATCCTGTTAGTAATTATTTCTAAAGCATTCTTGATATAATCTTGTAATCATCCGTCAGCGAAATCTGGCGGATATTTTTTGTTAGTTTGCGAACGATTATGGCGGTTGAAATTTGCGTATTTGCGATTAAAGGGTTTTTATTCCAAATGCCGAATTATGGTATGAGGAGGGGATGAAGTTGATCAGAAAAATGATCAAAAGCGAGGAGATTAACGGGCTGCAGTATGTGGGTGGAGTCATTTCGAGTGACACCAAGACGTATTATGCAATCATTCAGTGTTGTGGAGAAGAAGGCCCGTTCCAGGTGTCCATAAAGGTATGTTTCAGCGTCAGAGATGGTGAGGAGTATATCCTTGAAGCGTGGGATGATTTGATGAAACAAGAAGCATAGACAACCTAATACATAAGTCTTAATTACGTAGGTCACTGCTAATAGAGAGTGGCCCTTTTGTATGCCCATCAATGCAGTGGGGTATATAGGGAAAGCGATACCCTTGAAAAAGAAAGAGGATATGCACAAACATATCCCCGAGCAATCATCAAATGAAAAATGGAAGCAAAAACAAAGCGGCAATGCCGCCAAAAGGTATACGTCTTTGGATAAAGCGACGTCTTGGGAAAAAGCCTGGATGAAACCCAAATTGTCGATAAGAAGAATTTTGCGCAGGCATTCCATTCATATGACCCATCATTTCATTTGTAGGGATAGCGAGGGTGACATAATCCTGATCTACGTGAGCGATAAATCCATCGTGTGCTTGACCATCAGTCGTCATTATTCCAACGTATTTATTCATGCAACTCCAACTGACTTGTTGATAATTTGTATCCATGAATAACCTCCTCAGATAATATATCTCGACAACAGTCTATGGACTATAACCTATATCGTTCACGGCGAATGCCTATAAGTAATAATATTTGGGCGGTGAAGCTGACAGGAGCAGTTGGAAACACAAAAAAAGGGGCACAGCCCCCAATAACTTACTTGCGTCGCTTACGTCCGATCAATCCACCGACCACAAACACAACTAAAACTGACACAAAAGCGAAAATAATCCAGAAGGCGATTCGCAAACTAAACACCCCTTGCAAGTTGTTAATAGCAATTATACAGGGCAAGGCCGCGGACGGATATGACGATGAAAGATAGAAGTCCACCAAATTAAGCTAATATGCGTAAGTAATAGCTCCGGACAAAAAAATACGCCGCATTATCTGCGACGTTTGCCTCTGTTAAACAATCCAAAAACTACAACCAAGACGATCACAATAATGATCCATGACATAAAAAACAACTCCTTTGTTATTAATATAACCAATTACTAATGACGGAATTCACTTGGGTGAAATTTTGCCACTTTGCCCAATCCTTAGTAAGCATTTGCTCATACCTTAAATTGTACTCAATTGCAAAGGGGGGTAACAAATGAGTGAGTGTGGACATGAGCATAGAGTCATCAGTCCTTTTACTTCGACAGGAGCAATCTTGGTACTCTATATCTTATTAGTTATTATTTTAAAAGCTTGTATATTCTAAGCCTTTTTCAATTAGAAAGGAGGAAATATAATGGGTGAATTTGCTGGAGGATATGGTGGATTTACATCTCCCACTGCAATTTTGGTTCTGTTTATTTTGTTGGTAATCATCACTAAGACTTTCATGATTTAAATTCAAACCTTCCACTATAGCTGCCTCTTAGAATAGACATCGGATAAACCCCCTGGTAAATCCGATGGAATTTCTAGGGGGCACTTTTATTTTCCAGTAGCCGATTCTTCTTGTTATATAGTTAGTTTGTCCAATCAGTTTTTAAAAGATCACATATATTATATTATGCCTTCCGGAAGGTAATAATTTAATAAGGAGTGATCCACATGGCTATACAATTTCTAGATTCTAGAGTCTCTGAGTTTAGTAATCTTAGTACCGGTACAACTGTGCTTCCAACAACTCCAACCCTGCTTTTGGGTGATATCGGTTTACAAGTCGCGGATGTATTAGCAACTCCAAATGCTGCGGATGTCCGTATTGAATTGTGGGGAACAATCGGTGTTGCTGGAGTTGCGGCAAACGAGGTTACGATTACCGTTGAAAGAGGAGGTACAGGAGTAAGTGGTACTGGTGTCTTAATCTATACTGCAGTCGTAGATTTGTTCACAGGAAATAACCTGCTTTCATTTCATGCCGTAGATTTTCATCCAGTTGTTCCTGGCACAGGTGAATTACGATACTCTATGTACGCTGCTGACACTGGCGAGGGACCAGATATCACAATTACTGGGCCTGTCGCTTTTAGTGGTGTTGCACAAGCGGGTGCATTTTAAAAAAGATTAGAATTTATCCGTTTCATCTTGGAGTACGTTATAGCATTAACCAACCGATTAAAAAGGAAGAAGGAGCCTTGGAAATAATAGAGGCTCCTTTATTTTACATTGCATAAAGAACGAATGTTCGCATATAATACAAACAAACGTTCTTATACCTGGAGGCGGTCAAAATGAAAATGAGTATCGGCCAAACCATTGAAATAATGTACCAGGACAAAGCAGGGAAGATCACGCAACGGAAAATTGAGATTGAAGGTATCCGAGACGGTCGAATAAGAGCAACTTGTCTGACTACCGGATCACCGCGTGTATTTCTGACCCATAGCATCCTTGCTTGGCAGCCGGTGAAGAAGGGGAAGATAGCATGAGTGAATTAACAAAAAGAGAAATGATCGAACAGGCGTTATACAAGTCTATGGAGGAGCATAGCGCCGTCACACTCACCTTGTACGATTCATTTGAGAACCGATTTGCCAAAGGTATAGTAATGAAGGTAGACCGGCAGCTGGGTATTAAACTTCGGTGGCCAGATGATGATTGGGATTGGATGCGAATAGAAGATGTTATTGATGTGACTTCATAAAGAAACGGTCCCATTAATTGCTTGGGGCCGTTTCTGTTGTTCAGGAAGTTGCATGCTTTTGGAATTCATTAGGTATAGCGGTTTCCCCAATTATAGATTCTACTGCTTTCCAAGCGTCTTTGAAATTAGTGCCACTGTAAGTTGTTCTATTCCGCGTGGGGCTAGATAGTGACATATCAAAGACGATAAATTCACCTGCTGCTTCCGCGACCCTAAAACTAACGGTACGATCTTTGTTTTGAATTCGTACTTCCTCCAATTTATATCCTCCTCATCTTCAGCTTTCATCGTGTTAAAAAGGTTCAGTCCATTCTTCGGACAAAATACTTCACCTATTGTATTCTACATATGAGATTATATATGACAAATCGATTGACGAAAAGTATCTAAGGTATAAAGCTAGAACTACATCGTTGATTAATTGGATCTCTCCCCTCTTCGGGAAAAGGAAATGATTTGAAATGAGGGTTCATATGACAACTGGTGGAAGATAATTTGCATTAACCCTGCTGAACATGGCGGGGTTATATTTTTACCCACTGGCTACAGCTACTAGGCATTCCTAAACCAGCTCGAATTATTTAGGTATTTGAAAATGCTCTTTACTCATACTTGTTAGTAATCATATCTAAAACCATTTCATTCCCCTTGCTTATACCCTCCTCCCTAGCAAGACGATTCGTTAGGCAGGACAGTAAGGTAGCAATACAGAATTACTATAAAAGGGTGTATATGGATATTAGGGAGCATGCATGCGGAATATGAATGATCGATTATTATTCTACGCAGGGTTAAAGGAGAAGGTCGAACGTACGGAGGAGGACCATCGTGATTACCTAGCCGAAGGATATACGATCGAGAACCATTTCGCTTTCGGACTTTATGAGTTTCGTGGATTAATGGAGCCATTATACGAGCAAGGTGACGTCGGTACGCTTGCAGATTATTTCGAGCTGCTGGGAACGGCCAATCGCAGTTTATATTGGGACCATTCGGAATAGTTTTGGTGGATTTATCCTCCTCTTGTCTGGCTGCTGTGTAGCGCATTCTACCACTATCGTATCGGCAGAACTGTGTACGCAGCGAACTTAGCGCGCTTAAACTACTCCTATATGGAGGAGTCTAAAAAGGGCTTGAGACATGGTTTCACCAATATCCCGATAGGCGACACGGAGCGCGGGATGTTCGAAGAGTTGATGGGCTATTTCTCCTTATTATTTGATCTGATTCGATTCGAGACTCATATGCGCGAGGCGAAGAAGCTAATAGAACAACATGGACCCTTCGGTTCGCGGAACGAGAACAAATCTTTGATCGACTGAAGACCTTCTTCGCTGCGCCGCCGGATTGGGAAGCGATAAGGAAGCCGTCGCTGCGCAAGGATCACTTTGACATCATGAGTCCTTATCAATAGCAGAATATCAAATGGAGGAGAACGTTTATATGAGAACAAAGTTAATATTAATTGAGGGATTACCAGGATTCGGAAAAACAACTACGGCTCAACTAGTTCATGAGATTCTTACGGAAATGAATATTAAATCTCAATTGTTTTTAGAAGGAGATTTGGAACATCCCGCTGATTATGAGGGAGTTGCCTGCTTTAATAAAAAAGAATTCGATGAATTATTGAGCACCTATGAAAAATTTAGTGAATTGTTGAGAACTCGTATGATTAAAAAAGATAACAACTACTTATTGGAATATCGGAAAATAATAAGTGAAGATAAGCTGATTTTTCCAGATGAATTCATGCATACCGTTGTCAAAAAAGATATTTATGAATTGTCGCTAGAACAAAACAGGGAACTAATCACAAAAAGATGGAGGGAGTTTGTAGAGAGTGCTTTGATAGGTTCAGACATCTTTATTTTTGATTGTTGTTTTATACAGAATCCTGTAACGATAGGAATGATTAAATATGACGCGAACAAAGAAGAAATACTAAGTTATGTTAAAGAACTTGCAGCGATTGTGGAGCGATTGAATCCATTGTTGATTTACGTAGAACAGAACGATCTAGAGCATTCATTTAGAAAGATCGTTAAGGAAAGACCTAAGGAATGGTCAGAGGGATTTATTGAATATTATACAAACCAAGGGTATGGACAAGAGCATGGTTACAAGGGTGTAGAAGGAACTCTGCACGTTCTTCAGGCAAGGAGGGCATTGGAAGAAGAAATTTTAAACGGCATCACAATAGCTCAGCAAAAAGTGAATAATTCTTCGTTTGACTTAAACGATTACAAGCAACTTTTATTTGGGATCCTATCGGATAGGGAGCAGGATCTACAAATAAATAGATTAATATTTTGAAGAAAATGAACTAATGAAGGAGGAAACTGATGAAAGGTGAACATCTTAAGTATTTTGGAAGTGGCATTATAGTCCTTGGAATACTGCTTGCTGTCCCGATAGGCTCAGGTAGCATACTTGCCAGTTTCAAGGTTGTCGTATGGGCAATTATAGTTGGAGTGTTTTTTATTGGTTTTGGAGAACTTCTGCAATCGATGCATCGAATTGAACTAAAGATTGCTGGAGAGCGACCTCATTATGATCCATTGACTGGACAATTTGTCGAGCAACCAAAGTAATTAAATAAAAAAGCCTTTCCTTAATCAGGAAGGCTTTTACTCGATGATGAGGATGGAATTTATATGAATAGTGATGACAATTAGGTCATTAATTAGTTATAGGTGATGCCTCACTTGAGGGCATAATCGGCTTTATATCCGGAGTAATGGTATTACTAAAAAAGTGAACAAGTAGTTTTGTTGTTAATATACCTAGAAGCCAGGCATATTTGGGTGAAATCTCAGAGAAGACGCTAAACGATCCCTTCTGAACAGGTATATTATTTTCTATCACCGCATTAATACTTCGTAACAAGCCCCGCATTAATTCCTTATCTTCGCCACAGTTATTCTCTATATAATCTTCGATTTGCTCATCGGAAACATTAGTGAATAGTGTGGAGTCAGGTTGTGCTCGAATGTGAGAATCTTGATCGGTGAGCATTAGAGGAGCTGAAGTGAGCAGGGTAGTCTTCGCTTCATGTTCTATTTCAGTAGAATAATACACGACCTTTGACCGAGGACGATTATTAAAATTTTTACGTGAAATTACATCATCGATATAAAACCTTTTATTCGATAGACGAGACACGATCCAATCTCCACAGAAAACATCCGTATCAAGAGAGAACTGAATAATCTTCTTTCCTTTACTGTGGCTAATTACGCCCTTTGTAACCGATATTATTTTACCATTTCGTAATACTTCAAAATTCTCACTATATTCGTTGGCAAACTCGCTTAAATACATTACGGACCCTCTTTCTGACTACAGTTTATTATAAACTCCTAATTAACGTTTGAATCCGTAACGAACGTGTATGAGTTATCTCATCGCGGATTTGCTGGGAGTGTCCAGTTCACAGAGCATGGTTTATTGATTATGGTGGACGGATCCAGAAGTACACAAAAAAATATCCCGTCAACCTTATTTGGTCAACGGGGTATTTTTAATTCGTTTGATGGCCCAAACGGGGAAAGTAATATTCATACCGATTACGTTCAAATATTTAGTTTCAAGATTAAAATCAAAAAAACCTATATATGTTTCACCGCTAATAAGATGAATGCTCAAAGAAGTTTTACTCGCTAAAATCGATTCGATTTCACTTTGCATCATAAGTAACTAGTCTCCTCCGATGTCACTCCTTCCTATTACCTCTCTCGTTCTTTTTAAAACTCTTTTGAGCGTGAAAATAGGAATTTAAGCGAAATTAGTCCTGATATTGAGAAGTTTGAACAGGTTACAGTATAGTTTTAAACTGTATCATGCAAGATACCTTGCTTTGGGTTCCCGGGCTAAAAGATGTGATTAATAAATGGTCGATAGGGTATTTTTGTATGGCAGACAATCCTCCCCAGGAGACAAAATATCCGAGGCGCAGGCGATGAAGTTCATAACCGTTTTCAGCTGCGTGAGAGTACTCTCTGAAGGTGTTGGAACGTTGCTTTTATTCGTGTACAAAAAGCGACCTGGTGGCGGAAAGGATAAGGCAGACAGTCATCCGGTATTTGAACTACTTCATGATCGCCCAAACAGCGAGATGACCTCTCAAAGCTGGCGAGTGGCACAGGTCGGCCAACTGGCTACAGCTGGGATCACGCGCCACTAGCAGTAAAAAAATATGTAGACGTCCACAGCTGGGCCGGAGAAGTAGGGTCAAAGGTTCTGCTTAAGGATAAAGCCTTTACTAGCACCAGGTTATCTGGTCGATCATTGATCCAGTGGCGTACAAGGAATATGACGAAAAGAAGAAAAAACCGAGCAAACGCCGAGGGAAGCCTGCGGCGGCGGGCAGTCACATGCCTGAGACGGAACATACGCTCTTATTTTGAGCAGAAAGGCGGCAACTCATGAGAGAGATCATCATAGATAACTTTGCAGGCGCTGACGGGGGCAGTCGGGAAGAAGTTATGTGAATCAATCCGTAAGCAGCTGGTCAGGTTAGGCAGATGTCACTATTTTAGAGCATAGCCCTAGAAATGGATAACAAGACATTTGCGTCAAGCGAGAAAAAGTAAAAAAAGAGAGCTGTGAGCTCTCCGGGGGGTACAAATTACTCAGGCATGATCCAAACAATCTCGCTAATACGGACATAGAAATTTCTTCCTCTTGTTTCTAAAACAACATGATCTGGTTTGACATCAACAACGCATCCACTGATTCCGCCACGAGTAGTTTCCAAAAGAACATGTTTTCCAATAACGGATCTTAAGGTTTCTACAACATAAGGATCAACAGGGTATACCACAATAGATTGGGGCATCTGGTGCATTTGGTGCATTGAATTCATTTGGTTTATAGGATAGTTCAAATCATTACCTCCTAAATAATTTATACGCCATCCTATGCTGATGCCTAGTTCATTGCCTAGGCAGATGCCCAATTGCGAAATAAAGGATAAGCAATTATTCGGAGTTATGGCAAATAAATAAGAGGGCATAGCCCCAGAGAGTGATAACAAGACATGAACTTAATCGCAAATGTAGCCTCCATTTCAGGTGGTAAAGATAGCACGGCAATGTGGATATAAGGACAGTTGGAGCATGGTGTCGAATTGACGAGAGTGTTTGCTGACACCGTCCATGAACACCCAATGACCTAAGAATATCTGGAATACCTTGAAAAGACACTCGGGCCGATACAGCGAGTGAAGGCAGACTTTACCGCCTGTATCGCTCGAAAGCGCCTTTACGTTCAGGAACACTGGCCGCACAAGCTGACTGCAGATGTTCGTGGACATTGGTATGGAACATATACCGGGGAATGGGAAGAATTTTCTGCAAGTCCAGATTGGGAACCAGAAGATACAACAAAGGAATGGGTCCAAGAGGATTGGACCTGGCTACCAGCACAAAAGGGAATGACAGATAGCGAGGCTGCTGCAGTCGTGGAGAGGGCTCTGAGAATTTTATATCCGACAGGCAATCTTTTTCTCTACTGCTCACAATATGCCAACCGGAATTGATGGCTGGGTCGAGTGGTCAAAGACAGTCCGGGGGGCAAACAATACGATCTGATCAAGGCGCTGGAGTTTGACGATGTTCCAGCCTGCAGTTCTGCATATGCTGCGAGTGAAGAGAGAATTCATTAAGACGGACTGCCCCATATGCGGCAAAGCAGGCAAAGAGAATCGCCGGGTGGATCTAAAGCGGCAATGTCCCTGGACTATTATGGCCTTTATGAGCTGCGGTTGTGGCGAACGCTGGAGGACCTACATCCGGGATCGAAGTCGGGAGACACCCTTTGACATAATTGAGGAGGATTAATTGAACCAATTTTTATAAGCAAAAATCCCTAAACAAATGACTCCTACAGCGAGATTCCAGTACCCAAGTTTTTTGAAATGTTGAGGATCATCAGTAACAGGATAGGTCGCAGTGTGCTGACGAATCCTCATGTGCAGCTCAGGTTTAAAAACTCCAAAGGTGCCAATTAATACACCAGCTACACCAACTAACAGAAACCACATATGGAAACACCTCTCACTATTTGATATATGAGTTATTACCCAATTATTACTAATCAATCGGGCATAGCCCATAAGGAGAGATAAACGATGCACCCTGAATGCAAGTATTACAATAACCCTATGCCTCCCACAACTTGCGGCGGTGATCTGGTATGCAGCAGATGCGGAGCAGAGTGGGCAGAAGCTCGTATGATGTGCGAGGACGAGGAATACGAACCGTTGGATATTGAAGAGGATGATAGACCGTAGTTTGACGATGACGAGGTTGAAGGTTAACCACACCCTCTCCCCATAAAGGAGACGATAAGCATTGAGCGACCAAGATAAGGGACTATATAACAAATACCAGATCATTAACCGCGAGACCGCCAGGAATCCGAAGGGAATTATTTCGTGCTCAAGCCTACTGCTGAACCCTGCGGCGCGAGCGGCACTGATGGCCTATGCAAAGGCTACAGGCAACCAGCAGTTGGCTATGGAAATTACAGCGTGGCTCTCCAGCCTGCCAGAACTACTGACCTGTGACTGGTGCGGAGATAAGGCCACGGAATTGAGTCACCCTCATATGTTTGACATGGCTCTCGTTAAACGGATGTGCCGGGGCTGTTGGGAACATGATTGTGAAGTAAATAAAGGTTCTTAAGGCGAGGACATTGGAGATTTCAAACCTATAGTTGGGGAGGCATAACCAGTACGAGCAGAGAGTACAAATTCCGGGGCATGAATTTACAAGGGCGCTGGTTTTACGGTAACTTAGCGATTCTTGCCAAAGACCTTAAATCAACTGGCAACAAAGCAGGACATTATATCTCAAATGCTGCGGGAGCTCCGTTTGCTTATGCGGTCAGACCGGAGACAGTAGGGCACTATATCGGGCTTCCAGACAGCCATGAGAAAGAAACGTTCGATGGTGATATAGCAAGGCATATCGAACCTGAAAGATCTGAATGGAATGACCCATAGTCTGAGATCGGCTTAATCAAATGGAATACCAGAATAGCATCATACTATCACGATTGTGGGGAAACGAGTTGGATCATACTCGGCGATAACATAGAATTCATCGGCAATATCTACGAGAACCCGGAAATACTAGGAAAGGCGGCGAAGGTATGAACAATAATATAAATGAACTGGTCTCCAAGGCTCACGCAAACGCAGTCAGTAAGGGCTGGTGGGATAAAGAACCAAGCTTTGGTGAGATTATCGCTCTTATTCATAGTGAAGCGTCTGAAGCGCTGGAAGATTATTGAAATGGGCACGATCCGACAGAGGTCTGGTACGAGACAAAGCGCGTCAGCTTGACTGAAAAAAATCCAGATCGGAAACCATGCGGCATTCCATCAGAGCTGGCTGACATCGTGATTCGGGTAATGGATGCCTGCGGGCGGTATGGCATTGATTTGGAACAAGCCGTTACCGAGAAGATGGCTTACAACGCCAGACGGCCACAATGGCACGGAGGAAAGGTCATATGAGTGAAAGTATTTAAGACGCAGTGGACTCATTTAGCGTAGCAAATCCTACTGGTGGTGTTTCTTTTTCTTCTCAATATAAATCCAAATGTGATATGTAACGCAAAAAGCAAATAGAGCGAGAAAGGAATAATATCTTTTTTCGTACGGAAGTGTGATGGATAAGATGATAGCCAGAATGGAGAATGGTGGTAAGAGCGTAAGATACTTCTTTCTGTGCAAATTAACTCCTCCGTATTAACTACAAGATATCAATAGGTTAGCATTTTTCTTAAATTTTGGATAGTTACTTTAATAATCTTATCATTACTTCGCAGTACGAAAATATAACGGCTATAGGGGAAAGCAATGATCAACTTATTGAGTTTCGCTGCCGGAGTAGCTACAGGGCCAGATAGCACTACTTGCTGCACTAATCCTATTTTATAAGCATGGCAGAATATAAACCCAAATTCGAGGGGAGCAATTATAAAGTGCAACAAAGCTTTCTGCCAGAGATAGAAAGGGAACGCACGCGGCTGTTGAGGCGGCTCTAGAAAAATATAGGATATACAAGTTCCTTTCCTTCGAGGAACGGGAGGCAACAACAACTGCAGCCTGGTCGGACTCTCCGAAGGGCTTCACCGGAACCAGTAGTGACCAGACAGCAAACATATCTATCTTTAATGTGGATACCCAAGCTCAACGCATTAGCTTCTGTTATCGGATCGAACGGGTGGTTGGTCGCATGCCGAAGATGGAAGGATTCCTGATCAAAGAGCGTTATATGACAACCGAACATGATTACATCACAGATCAGAAAGTCTATAACTTTTCTTTTAAGCCACAGATAAGCGCACCCACATACATCAAAATTAGATGGAGAGCTTTTTATAAATTAGCGCTAGAACTGAATTTGGTAGTGGAAATAGCAAGTAAGGAGGAGGGCGAAAATATTGCAAGAGACAACGGAGAATCAAGAACTTAACTGGCAAAGCTTCCCGATGACACTCCGCCCGAAGCATGTAAAGGAAATAATGAAATTGAGTCAAGCTAAATTGTATGAGTTCTTAGGGGATGCACCATTTCATGTTGCAAAAGCAGGAAGGGAATTATATATCAGTAAAGCAGTATTCAGGAATTGGCTGGAGGGTAGAAAAGATGATATCTTCCCAGAGGATCAATTAAACTGATACGAGAATATAAAGCGATTCGTATCAAATTCGTATCAGTGGTATTTTTAATAGAATAGCTCATTTGAAGAAAATAAAAAAAAGCCTTGATATACAAGGCTTTTTTTCGTTAAATCATATAGGACGGATGGGATTCGAACCCATGACCCCTACCCTGTCAAGATAGTGCTCTCCCGCTGAGCTACCGTCCTGCAACGAAATTTATAATACCATAGGATGTGAGGGATTAGCAATATTTTTTTCGGGAACTAGTACATTTCTCTTAAACAGTTAAAAACCATTGAAAATCCAGTCCACTATTTGTAAACTTAGACAAGTGGAAACTACCATATTTTTCTAGGGGGACTATATGCAAGAACAATTAGCACGTACGAATAAGGCTGCATGGGAAACGAAAGCGTATCAGGCTTGGGTACGACATCACGGAACACCTAATGAACTTGCTCAAAAATTGCAGATGGACCCTAGACAGCCTTTGCGTTATTGGTTGAAGTACATGGGTGATCCATCAGGCAAGAAAGTACTTAACCTGCTTGGTTCGCACGGTAGGAAAGCGATTTGTTTAGCACTATTGGGTGCTGAGGTTACGGTGGTAGATATTTCAGAAGAAAATCGCTTGTACGCTAACGAAGTTGCGACGGCGGCTGGTGTTAAACTAAACTATATCTGTTCAGATGTATTAAATATTCCCAATGAAGAGATTCTTGGAAAATTTGATATAGTATTGATGGAGTTTGGGATTTTGCATTACTTTACGGATTTAAGGTCCATTTTTTCTGTGGTCAGCAGAAGGTTAGATTCAAAGGGGCGGTTGATGTTAACGGACTTTCATCCTTTTGCCAGGACGTGGATGACAACTATAAATTTACAGGATCCCACAGGAATTTATTTTGATAATAACATCAAAGAAGGCGAAATTGCGTTCGCCAAGCTACTTCCCGAAGAAGAACGATCCGAATTAGGTAAGGTTTTGACGCGGAGTTGGACAGTCGGTGATATTATAACTTCAGTGGCCGCCGAAGGGTTATGTATCCGCACATTTGAAGAGATAAGGAATGCTCAAGACCCAAGTTTTCCTGAGTTCTATACTCTTATTGCTGATAAATTAGATGTGCAACTGACCCCATTATTTGGTTTGACGCATGGTTTGGGATGAGGGAGAGCGGCCAAATATAAGAGCCTTTCCCATAACGGGAAGGGCTTTGAATTATTTAACAGAGGTCAGCAAATGAGCTTACATAATAATGAGACTCTGCAGACACCTCAAACCCTAACGACTCATACAGGTTTAACGCGCGTCTATTTTGAGTGACTACGCCTAGGCGAACATGAGAGCACTTCTGTTCTAGCAAGATTTTAACTACCCCAGAAAGAATTTCACGGCCGTATCCTCTACCTTGGTATGACGGAAGTACACAAAAATCATGAATAACAGCCGTATCCGTCTGAACATAATTAACTCTAATCAGGCCAATCGGGGCTGTACTATTCATAGCAATGTAATTAACCCGTTCGGCTTCTCTTGTACGCGCAAAATAATTCCTGGTCCAAGCTTCTGAATCACCAAAGGCTTGTGATGAACACGTAACCATGAACTCTAAATCCTGATCTTCTTCTAAACGTAATACTAAGCTGGAGCGAAGTGGATCAACAGTTTGTAACCGATTCAGAATCATTGAGAATTCAGACGTTGTTAGGGTAGACCCTAAATGCCTTATACAATCAATGCCTGGTTCGGAATTTGAGGGTATCCTAAAGCGGCAAGTTTGGATGTCATGGATTTGCATATCTGATGCTGCATGATTCAGTAGGCCGTGAAATATCCCTTTGCGACGAAAGTCCGGGTGGACCATTCCATTGATATTAGCTTCTATACCATCTGAAGTATACCAACTGAGAAAACCGATTAACTGATTATCGATTTGGCACAGGAAGGCCTCATCTCCATCTATCGCCTTAAGGCTTTCTATGCCCACTCTTAAACTTGAGTTGTCGGATGTCTTGCATAGATGTTCTAACCAACGGATTTGCTCGATCTGATGATTTGAAAAGTCTTGCATTTTAGAAATTTGATATTTTTGCATCGGGTGCCCTCCTCATGAAGTCAATGCTTTGCAGTAGGATCAGCAACGGAAAATATTTATTATCTTACACTAAAACAGACCCTAGAAAGACTTAAGCACTTTGTGATTTCTTTAGAAAATAGCTGCAGTTAAGGGAGGCCTGAATGATGAGAGCAATGGTTATAGACAAATATGGCAAGAATAAGCCGTTAAGACTGGCAGAAATGCCGATACCTGAGGTTGGTGAGCGGGATGTTCTGGCAGAGATTCATGCGGCCAGCATTAATCCGATAGATTTTAAGATCAAAGAAGGCAAGGTAAAGTTACTCTTGAAATTCGCTATGCCATTAATTTTAGGGAATGATTTCTCCGGAACTATTGTTAAGGTGGGTTCGCAAGTTACCAAATTTAAGATTGGAGATGAAATATACGGCAGACCGCGAAAAAACCGAATCGGCACCTTTGCCGAATATATTGCCATCCACGAGGAAGATATTTCTCTAAAGCCAAGTAATCTAGATTTTGTAGAAGCGGCATCCATTCCACTGGTGGGCCTTACTACTTATCAAGCTTTAACGGAGGTTCTGGAACTAAAGAAAGGTCAGAAGATACTCATACACGCCGGGTCAGGGGGAGTCGGAACATTCGCTATCCAACTTGCCAAGGAAATGGGAGCTTTTGTGGCCACTACGGTCAGTGAACAAGGTTATGATTTAGTCAAATCATTAGGGGCGGATCTAATCATAAATTACAAAGAAGATAAGTTTGAAGAAATATTGGCAGACTATGATGCTGTTTATGATACATTGGGCGGTGACGCTCTCGAGAAGTCTTTTTCAATCTTAAAGCCCTATGGAAAAATAGTATCCGTATCCGGAATGCCAAATGCCGAATTCGCCAGAAGCACCCAGGCCGGTTTTGTGAAAACAATATTATTATCGATTGTAAGCCGAAAGCTGACTGCTCTCGAGAAGCAATATAACGTAAAATATACTTATCTTTTTATGAAGCCGAGTGGTCTTCAATTAGAATATATCAAGGAATTAATAGAACATGGGAAAATAAAGCCAGTAATAGATCGAGTTTTTAGTTTTGAAGAAACACAACAGGCGATGGAATATGTAGAAACAGGAAGAGCAAAAGGCAAGGTTATCGTCAAAATAATTTTGCAATAAATAACCTTCTCTTCTCATGCCAACTCGCTCTAATAAACGGACGGATGATTCATTTTCAACGTTGCTATAGGCTACCCATAGCAGACAAGGATGCGAGGGCAGATTTATTGAATCCTTTGACTAAGAGATACACTGCGAGAGTTATTTCATTAGCTGCTACCGGTAGCGCTGTAAGGGCACCCCAACCAGAAAATTGTTCAATTACACCGAACATGACCAACAAGGCTTGTAGGAAAATAAGTGTCGCGCCTGTCATACCCAAGATGGGGATAAATCTGTGTACGAGCTTAGACTTATAAAATATATAACTGTACATCATCGTGTTGATGCCTAGCAAGAAACTAGGCCCAAGCCAAGCGGTCCAATCATGCACTGCTTTTAATAATGTACCTGAAGCTTGAAAAGAGGCGGGATCCAGGGCTCCTGCAGATCCGAATTCCTGGCTTAAGGTCAATAGGGATAGTACGCTGATTATACCCACCGTAATGGCAATCGCTTCAAGAAACCTGAAGCAAAGATGCCATAGCGCAATAGTTTCATTATATTTTCTGAGAATTGGAAACATGGTTGTTGCTGTACCAATCACTGTAACGACAGTAATCAACTCGAAAATCGCTCCCAGTTTCACCTTATTGGCATGTTCAGAACCTCTAATCAGGTAATCGGCACCATTTAGGATTGGATCGTATAAAAGAAGACCTATTACTGACGCCACCGCGGCAACTATAAATAGTACGCCTACAATTTTCGAGCTCATTTTAAGTGAGAAGTTCATGGGTTTGTCTCCTTTTTTGAAAAAATATGAATCAGACATAATTTTTCTTCATCCAACTTGCGATACCTAGCCCCTCAGATTCATGTAATTCCTCTACATCAGCCATTTTAAGCAATGCTCCGCCTTTGATCGCAATGAAGCAGTCTAGTAAGGGTTCAATTTCCGCAATCTCATGGCTCGTCATGATTAGTGTCTGAGATTCCAAGTCAATATAAGAAATCATCCCTTTCACGATAGATTCTCGCACCATCGGGTCAAGTCCGGACAAGGGTTCATCCATCAGAATATAGGGAACTTCTCTCGCTAAAGTAAGCATGATTTTTAATCGAGCGCGATTTCCTTTGGAGAGATTTTTGATTTTCATCTGAGGTTCTAGCTGCATAAACTTCATGATCTCTTCAGCTTTAGCAAGGTTGAAGTCAGGGAATTGTGAAGCTTGGAAATCTATAGCTTGGCTTACTGTGAACATATAATAAAAGGTATCCAGCTCTGATAAATAAGAGACGACTTTGCTTATTCTTCGATTGGCAGTCACTCCATTTACGGTTACAGTCCCAGTCGTGGGATACGCCAGTCCGGAAATTAGCTTTAATAGGGTGGACTTCCCACTACCGTTCTCACCCACAATGCCAATGATTTTACCTATGGGTAACGTTAATGAAATCTCGTGAAGAGCGGACTGGTGCATATACTTTTTCGTAACATTAGTCATTTGAATCACGTTACTCATCTCCTGCATCAAATTTGTTTAAGTAGTCATTCAGCCCTGCAATGATTTCTTGTGAGCTGTATCCCATTTCCTGCATGACCTGGACGAACAACTGAATCTGCTCATGTTGCAATTGATTACGTTGTTGAACCAAACGTTCTTCATGCTCCGTAACAAATGTTCCTTGACCTCTTTTCGTTTCCAGAATACCCTCACGCTCCAGCTCACTGTAAGTACGTTGAATTGTGTTTGGATTAACGCTATATTTGATCCCCATATCCCGGACAGAAGGTAGCTTCTCACCTGCTTTCAATTCTTTGCTTACAATCTGTCGACTGATTCGATCTGCTAATTGCAGATAAATGGGCTTTGAAGCATTAAATTCATCCATCGTTACACCTCAACTTTGTTGTCAATAATCCATGCGGTCAGAATAAATAATCCAATGATAATAATGAAGTTATAGAGATATTCTCCTGTATATAGTTGTATCGGGGCTATTGAAAAAGAAGGGAAATTATACGTGAAGCCGCCCCAGTTTGTACCTAATCGATATAGGTTAGTGGATTCGAATAGGGATGTTATCCAATTGGGTATGATAATAGCCCCGATCACTACTAACCAACTCCAACGTCCGATTCTAAATTTGCAGAATTGAAATAGCGTCCAAAGAAATAACACCCAAACGCCGATCATTGTAGAAAGTATAATTAAATGGGGGAATATGATTAATCCCGTGGTCCAAATATCAGTCCAATACGGTTCAATGAAGCTGGATTTGGGTTCGATCAGCAATCCAGACATCACATACAACATTAATAATGAAATTACTACCATAATCAGCCCGTTGACTATTTTACTAAGCAGCAATCTAGAAGCTGGTTGGGGATTGTGCAGCCATAAGTGCAGTTGAGTGGCCTCTGTTTTCAAACTGATAAATACCATAATCGGAACATAGAAAATATGAAAAACAATAGCAACTCCTAAGGGAATGAACATAAGCAATGTATTATCTACTATCTTCCCCACATACATCGTCAACATGACAAACAATAAATTAATGACAAGTCCAACGAAAAAAATGGTTCTTGTTAATTTGAAATCTTTTTTTAATAAAGCTACCCATGTGCTCATCCCATTCATCCCCTTTGATCTAATGTATTAATGCAATAGTACACTAAGTCATTGGGTCATGTAAAGAGGAAATTTTTCATGTAATTCTCCAGCTTGCACCCATGGGTATGAGGAGGTATCTTTAAGGAAAGGAGGCCTGATAAACACTATGCAGGAGCAGGAACCGGGCAAAACATACAACACCGCTGTGGAAGCAACTCTTGAAGTGATGGGCGGGAAGTGGAAGCCGGTCATTTTGTTTCATTTAACGGTTGGCAAGAAGCGCAATGGTGAACTGTTGAGCTTGATGCCGGTAATTACACAGAAGGTTCTGACTCAGCAACTGCGTGAGCTTGAAGAGGAAGGTGTCATCATGCGAATCTCCTACAACCAGGTGCCCCCGAAAGTAGAGTATGAACTAACGGAGTATGGAATGAGTCTGAAAGAAATTCTCCATCTCATGTGCAGATGGGGTGAAACGCATATCACACGGGTATATGGAAATCAGGCCAGGGTGTTGGCTGCACCTCCACAAACTGGAGAGGCCTAATTAGTGCGTGGCTGTCCCAAAAGAAGTTGCTTCTCACATATGAGACAGTCTGGCAACATTTCATAGCCGTAAAAGCTAAAAACCGAGCCAATCTCCGGGTTATTGGAGATTGGCTCGGTTTTGCCTTAAGGGATCACTTTACGTTGCCGCAGATCATCAAAGATGCTCAAGAACATGGTTTCCGTATCAATGAAGTCATGAAAGCCGAAGCGGCGAGCCTTCGTACCATCGGCGAAAAAGTCGTAATCCCAAGAAAAGACGAAGTCCCCGAAACCCCAGGAGGAAACATCCTTGTAGCTGTTGTCCACTAGTTCATACTTCTCTACCATGGATTTCCAGAAAGGTTCTTTGTCTGCCATGACTGTTTCCAGAGACATAGATAGCGGAGGTGCGGTCTCCAGACCGAAGTTAGAGGCTATCTTGGGCCAAAGCTCGTTCCAACGAAAAAGATCGCCGTTGTTGATGTTGAATGCTTGATTCGCGCAGCGGGTATCGGTCGCTGCCCAAACAGTCGCTTTGGCTAATAACCCAGCATCGGTCATCTCCAGTAGGCTGCTGTATGCGCCTGGTTTGCCGGGGAAGCGGAGCGGCAGGCCCAATTCTTTTGAGATCGAAGCGTAAATTGCGATAACCATCGCCAGGTTCATAGGATTGCCTAAAGCAAACCCGCAGACCACAGAAGGGCGGAGTGCCGACCACGTCCAACTACTTTCCCGCTGCCGCTGTTCAAGAAATTGCTGTTGGTCAATGTTGAACTCGGGCGGCATGTGGTTGGCGTCTGTCTCCCGGGCTGGAGTCTTGAAAGGCCCGAGGTGTGCACCATATACTTTGTAACCCTGCATTAGACTGATGTGCTGAAGGTGGGCAGCAATGGGTTCGATGGCGTTAACAACGTTTACGAGCATGCCCAAGTTAGGCGGGACTAGTTCAGCCCAGGTGGGACGGTCTTGATAGGCGGCATAGAAAATATGAGTAACTTCCGTTAGTTTGCTTAGTTTCTCACGAGTGTTGACTTCATCGAGCAGATCAACCGCTATATATCGTACTCGTCCGAAAGGTGTTCCGCCACGTCTAGAAACGCCAATGATAGTCCAATCGGGCAGTTCTGCCAGATGGTTAATCAGATTTCGTCCGATAACGCCATTGGCACCGACGACAAGTGCAGTTTTCCTAGATGAAACTTGATTAACTCCCACAGGAACAACCTCCCTTTCTCTCTTCGTGCTTGGGTTCATCGTAATTGTGCACTACGTCGTGCAGGTTGAGAAGTACGCACTTTGAGGTTATATAGGTACCTGAAGGTAATGAAGACCCGAATGACGCATGGATATTTCACATGTAAGGCTATATTATGGCTATAAGAAGTTTATAACTCTCAACAGAAGAGGTGGAGAACTCATATGAAGCTTACTGAAATGCCAGGGTCTAATCTACGATTTGCACCGTTGGCGCTGGGTACAGCCGAATTCGGAAGCGCCATCAGTGTAGAACGTTCTTTTCAGATCATGGACCGGTTTGTTGAAGGTGGAGGCACCTGGATTGACACAGCACGGGTTTATGCCGATTGGTTGCCTGACGGTCATGGGAAAAGTGAAATCACAGTAGGGAAATGGCTGGGACATAGAGGTCTTCGGAACGATGTTTTGATTTCTACTAAAGGAGCCCATCCGGAAATGTCAGCGATGCAGGTGTCTCGCCTGGGGGAACTGGATATTATGTCTGATGTCGAAGAGAGCTTGAATTGTCTGGGTATAGATACTATTGATTTGTATTGGCTTCATCGTGATGATGAGAGCATTCCGGTTGATGGAATTCTCAACACGCTGAATACCTTAGTTAATACTGGTAAAATCCGCTATTTTGGCTGTTCCAACTGGCGACCTAACCGGATTCGGGCTGCTGCAGAATATGCCAGCACTCATGAGCTGCGCAGCTTTGTTGCAAGTCAGATCCAGTGGAGCTTGGCCGAGCTGAACGAAGATTCGGGTTCTGATCCAACAACAGTCAACATGGATAAGGATGGATTGAAATTTTATAGAGAAACGGGGCTCAGCATGTTCGCCTTTACTTCTCAAGCGAAGGGGTTCTTTCAGAAACTGCATGCCGGAGGTAGTGAATCCCTTAAGGATACGTTAAAAAACAGTTACTATAATGAAGTTAACAGAGGACGGATGGAACGCGTAATGGAAGTATCACGACAAATGAAAATTTCGATTTCATCTGTTGTGCTTGGCTATTTAATCAGTCAGCCCTTCCCAGTTGTGCCGATTATCGGAAGCAGTTCGGTGGAGCAGGTTGAAGAAGCCATGGAAGTGCTTGATGTAAGATTAACTCCTGGACAAATTGACTATTTGGAGCATGGCTGATTTCACCTGATAATAGTCTCTTAACCTGTCTGCTCTGCTTGCCAGAGCGGACTTGTTGTTGTTCTCTCATGGATCATGAATCGGTGCCCAGAGGAACTTCCCAGACCGTTATGGTAAAATAGAAGGAGCTATCTTCAAAGAAAAATTCATTAGTCAAAGGGGCTCAAGATCTTGCCGCAAAAAGAACCGCAAAAAAATACATCCACACCAATGAAATGGTTGGGAGGCGGAGCTGCCATGCTCCTGCTTAAAGGAAAGGCAATCCTGTCTCTCTTGAAAATCGGCAAAATCGCCGGCCCGCTAATTTCAATGATGATCTCCATATGGGCTTATGCCCTGATTTATCCTTGGGGGTTCGCAGTAGGTATTGTGCTGCTATTGCTTGTTCATGAATTGGGTCATGTCATTGCAGCTAAACAGAAGGGACTTCCGGTCAGTGCCCCTTTGTTTATTCCCTTTGTCGGTGCTCTGATCGCGATGAAAAGACAGCCGCTTGATGCTGAAAGTGAAGCCTATATTGCTTTTGGCGGCCCTATACTGGGTTCGATTGGTGCTGTAGCTGTTTTTGCAGCGGCCTATTATACTAACAGCCCGCTGCTATACTCTCTAGCTTATATCGGGTTGCTGCTAAATTTGCTCAACCTGCTGCCGATCCATCCGCTGGACGGCGGACGCATTGCTGTAGCGGTAACCCGCTGGCTGTGGCTAGTGGGTTTGGTGGGTGGTTTAGCAGTCATTCTCTATCTGCGTTCCATTTTATTCTTTATCATCTGGGCGTTGTTTGCTTACGATTTGTACAAAAAATACATTATGCAGCGTAAGAAGGGCCAGGGCAATACCTTGTCCTCTGTGTCCAAAGGCTTTTTGATTCCTGTGGAGCACCTGAAGGATGTGGGATACATGATTCCGGGTCCGGAGCATAGAAGAGATTTGCCCTTTACGACCTATAGTGATCTGCACAGGCAGCAATATGTTAAGGTGAACTGGGATACACTCGATTATAATGGTACAGCTGTATTGACGCAGCAAGCTATCATAAGTAAGGTGCGGATTACCCGTCTAGAACAGGTGACGCTCGAGAATGGACTTCACCTCAGAATGCATCTCGAGATCCTGTATACTCCCTTTGACAACGACAAGTATTATGATGTGCCGGCAAGCATACGCTGGAAATACGGCGCTGCCTATTTTCTGTTGGCTGGTTTCCTGGCGGGCATGATGTATTTGGTTCATTTGGTGGGGAATGTAAATCTCTAAGGTTTTAAAAAACTCCTGAATCGTCAAAGCTGTAGTGAGAACAACGGCAGACAACGATGAAGGGGTGTTAAGCATGCGTGCAAGAGTGAAATGGGGAGCAGTCTCTACGCTACTATTTCTGCTGCTGTGGTTAACGGGTTGCGCTATGGTGAAGCAGACACCTGGTGTTATAGAGATGCGACAAATCTCAAGTTTGGATGGAGGCCTGCAGAGCCCATACGGCCCCCAGTCTCCAGTTATGCAGGATGTATATAGCCGCTCGATTCCAGACGAGGTCTACTCTGCAGAGTAGATTACTTGCCTTCCTATACAGTTAACCCATTATTCTGTATAATAGGTCAACTATCGTTTCATACATAGAGAGGGGATTTGCAATCATGGCGGCGGAAATCGTACGTGTTATCACAGATGAACAGCTTCAAATGGGTCTGGATATTCGGAAAAAGGTGTTTGTTGAGGAACAGAAGGTACCGGCTGAGGAGGAAATCGACGAATACGATGTAATTGGCCCGAATGCGCATCATCTCCTAATCATGGATGAAGGAATCCCTGTAGCTACGGGCAGATTAATTTATTATAAAGCAGGCACTGCCAAAATGCAGCGAATTGCCGTGCTGAAAGATTATCGCGTCAAGGGTTACGGACGTGTCCTATTGTTGGCGATGGAGGAACTAGCCCGCGAGCTGGGTTTGGAAGCGTCCATTCTTGACGGTCAATGTCAGGCGGAGACCTTCTACACCAAATTGGGTTATGAAGTGATTTCTACGGAGCCTTTCTATGATGCTGGAATTTTGCATGTGCGGATGCAGAAAATTCTCTAATTATTAGAACTATACACATAATCCACCTTTCCTTTGCACAAGCTATGATGTGCCTCATGAGGGCAAATCCAAGTGCAAGGGGCGAACGATATGGAATCCAGTAACGAACGTGAACGATTTATAGCGGCACAGAAGAATGGTGATGGAGATTTAAGAAGCTTCCAGACCTCTTCAGGACGTGTGCTTGACTACCAGCAGGCACTTCAGGAGGTACAGGCAGGGCATATTGCCGGAGTGAATGTTTTTAAAGGCAGGGACGGGGAACTGTATATTCGCGGTGACGCGGATGGAGATCCAACGAACAACCTTGACCAACTGCCGTTATTTTAGAATAGGTGGAATGAATATAACCGGCCGGACAGGCGTCTATAGACGCGAATGTCCGGCCGGTTTTTAATTGTAGGCATTACCCCTGACTAGAGTAGTCATGTTGCATAATAGAGCGGCTCATTATCACCCCGAGAATAGAAACTAATAGAAGAATTCCCACAATAGTAAGCGAAATGGAAGCCCCTGTATAGTGAATGCTTTGTGTGAATAAGCTGACCAGTACAACCCTCATCCCCATTCCGACAGCGCTAAAGAAACTGTTTACTCGGCCGATTAGCGCATTTGGAACCAGATCCATCATAATAGTATTTCGGGCTACCCGTGCTCCGGAATTTCCCCATCCAAGCAATATTTTTAGACCAAGGAAGATGACAATAACAGTTGTCCATGCCGCTATCAGTAAACCGATAGTAAAAATAGTAACTGATAGGAAAACCGTAACATAGGCCCCCCATTTTTTCAGCATAAGTGGAATGGTAAATCCGGCAAGTACCGCCCCAATAGCATAGATCATATCTGCTAAACCCAGCACAGTTGCATCTGCCTGTAAACTTTTTGCGATATAGATCGGCCAAAGATAGTTTCCTACCATGACACCAATGAACGGCATTAAAGAGCTGATATAGAACAAGACCAGTAAAGGACGTACCTTTAAATATGCAAAACCTTCTATCATATCCGATAACATCGATATTCTGACTACAGTTCTTCTGGAATTTGAGGCGGCATACGGAATGATTGAGAGTAGTACAAGGCCTATGATATGTGTCGTGGCATCAATAAGCAGCAGAATGCTCAAATCTGTTCTCTCAATGACAAGACTGGCCAGTCCACCGGCAACCATGGAAGCAACCTGACTCTGTATTTCCATCACACTGTTCAAAGTGCGGTATTGGGATCGTTCAAAAATCTCCTGATTGAAAGCGAACTGTGCAGGATAATGGATCGTGTAATACAAGGTGCCTCCCATATATATCCCGATCAGATGCCAGGTGTGGAATTCTCCGGTGGAAAAACCAGCTATGGCAAAGCAAGCAACAATTAGCATCCCAGCCCATTCATTCAGGAGAAGGATAGCCTTTCTGGAATAACGGTCTATCAATACCCCGATATAAGGGGACAGAAAGAATAGAAAGATCGTCACGCTCAAAGCAGCATAACCATAGAGTTCTTCTCCGTTCTCTCGATTCACAAGCAGCCATGGTACTGCGATCATTGTAATACCCGTTCCTATGGAAGAGGAAATATTGGCTATAAGTAATATAATCAAGCGTCGATCACGCAGCACATTTGACAAGTGGATTCACCCTACTTCAGTGTTTTTAGGTGTGATCATAACATTTCTGTCCAATAATGAATAGGTTTATGTAGCATGAAGCGCACTTTATTAAACCCAGCAGCGGTGTAATGAAATTATTACCTGTATGCAGCGCAACTTGGCGGAGGAAAGGTAGTATATATTAACAGCATGAATTACTTGGAGGGTCTCAAATGATGAGATGGAAAAAAATTGCTCTGTGTGTACTCGTGTTTTCCCTCATGGGCAGCTCATTATTATTCGCGGATGCAGTAAATCAGAAAATCAGAGTATGGAGCAACGGAAAAGAAATTTCGGACGGCGGTTATTTAATTGATGGTAAGACTTATATCCCTGCCAGAGAAGCAGGGGGGATTGTGAGCTGGGATGGTTCTGGAAAAGTGACCATTCTTAAGCCAAATGTGCAAATTGTTTTGTTCAAGGGTGATACTGTTTTTGGGAATGTAAATGTAGGCAAACTCAAATTCAAGGTGTTGTCCCAAGTAGACAGCCTGACTGATGATATTTCTTCCGTCAAAGTTGCGATTACCGATCCATCAGGGAACATCAAGGATATCGATTCCCGTGATATGGAAGGAACGAAGAAGGAAGATTTCTGGTTCTCAAGCTCGGAGATTACGTATGATTTCAAAGATTCCGGTAAATATCGGGTAGGCTTCTATATCAAGGTGTCAAAGAACGGAGATTACGTACTTGTGTCAGAGAAAGTAATCACTGCGCTTAATTAGGAATTTTGTGGCACTGTCAAATTGACCTGAACTTATCAAGCATGATACGATACCCTTTGTAGGATAATTCAATTAAAGTGAGGTTTTACAATGAGCGATCACAAACATGAGCATGACCATGAACATGGTGAAGCATGCGGTTGCGGACATGATCATGACCATGAGCACGAGGAGTTTGTGCTGACCTTGACGAACGAGCAGGGTGAAGATGTAGAGATGGTGCTGGTGGAAACGTTCGACGTAGGCGAGAAATTATACGCACTGCTGCTGGAACGCGAAAATCCTGAAGCTGATGGCATCATTCTGCGCATGGAAGAAGAAGATGAGGAAATGGTATTGTACAATATCGAAGACGAAGCTGAATGGAAAGCTGTTGAAGAGGCGTACAACGAGCTGCTTGCCACGCAAGAATAGATTTCGGTGACGAATAAAGTTATCCTTAGGATAGCTGATATTACAAGCAAAAACCCGATACTATAAGAGTATCGGGTTTTTGCTTGTAATATAGGGATTTATATGTTACACACAATAACTTATCCATATATTTCTCGAAGAAGCGGGTGCCGTCCATAAAAGGACGGCGAAGCCGTTTCTTCTTGGTTGTATAACATTTTAGTAAGGAAGAAGATTAAGATATGGGGTCTGCTTCCACAATGACTTTAATGTTCGTTATACTGCGATCCTCAGGCCCTTTGACTGGAAGTCCAATCTCTACATGGTCTATGATATAGTCAATATTATCTTGGGTAATAATCTCACCAGGCAGAAGAATCGGGATTCCTGGTGGATACACGTAGATGAATTCGGCGATGATGTAACCTGCTGATTCTCGGAAGGGTATCAGCTGCGTATCGGCATAGAAGGCGTCTCTCGGAATAAGGGCCAGTTGTGGAATTTCCGGAACCTGCACCTTCATCTCGTAGATTTCCCCTTTGCTGTAATGAATAGCAGATAAGACCCGCAAGGCAGCCAGTAATTTATCTACTGAATCCTGGGTATCTCCTGGGGTAATCAGGCAAAGAATGTTATACATATCACTAAGTTCTACTTCGATATTGTATTTCGCGCGCAGCCAGTTTTCGGTCTCATAACCGGTGATGCCCAAGTGGCGCACGTGAATGTTAAGTTTTGTAGGATCAATGTCGAAGGTTGCCTCAGTGCCAAGTATTTCTTTTCCAAAGCTGTACAGGCCTTCAATATTATTAATAGTATCCCGAGCATAATTGGATAAAGCGATGGTTCTCGCTGCCATCTCATGTCCGTTTAGTGCAAGATTGCGTCTGGAGGTATCCAGAGACGCCAGTAAAATGTAAGATGTAGATGTTGTTGTCAGCATGCTCATAATGGTCTGCACCCGCTGTGGGTTGATCAGACCGGTCTTAGCATTCAGATTCAGTACCGAGCTTTGCGTCATGGAGCCGCCCAGCTTGTGTACACTGGTTGCTGCCATATCCGCACCGGCTTGCATGGCCGATGTCGGTAGATCCTCATGAAAATGAATCAGTACTCCATGTGCCTCGTCTACCAGAACGGGAACGTCGTAGTTGTGAGCCAGTTCCACAATTGAACGAAGGTCGGCACAAACGCCAAAGTACGTAGGATTAATGACTAGAACTCCCTTGGCATCCGGGTGGCGCTTTAATGCCCGTTCCAGCGAGCTGGTGGTTATGCCGTGGTCTATCCCGAGATTCTCATCCTGTACGGGTGAGACGAACACAGGCTTGGCTCCGGAGAAAATAATGGCCGACATCACTGATTTATGAATGTTGCGCGGCACAATAATTTTGTCACCCGGTGAGCAAACAGAGAGGATCATCGTCATGATGGCATTGCTCGTGCCCTGTACGCTGAAATACGTATAGTCGGCGCCGAAAGCCTTCGCAGCCAGCTTCTGAGCTTCTAGTATCACGCCTGTGGGCTGATGAAGATCGTCAAGCGGTGCGATATTGATCAGATCTATGGATAGAGCGTTATCGCCGATAAACTCACGGAATTCGGCATCGGTTCCTAGCCCCTTCTTATGCCCCGGAATATGGAATTGAACTGGGTTACCGGCGGCATGCTGTTTAAGAGCAGTGAAGAGGGGAGTACGGTGTTGATTCATTTAATGCTGTCACAACCTTTCGTAAATCGCAAATTTTCAAGCAAGCATCAGTATAACAAAACAATCAACATATTACTAGGATGTGATGGAATGCCTGGCAAAGTACAACAGCGTATGCATATTAATTTGACATCACCTTTTATTGTCGAGATGTGGGTCATCATTTTTTTGGTTGAGTTCGTCAAAGGTTCGCTTCTGGTAGCGTTGCTGCCGGTCTATATGGAAAATATGTTAGGTTTGTCGGTTACGGTAGTCGGCTTCGCCTTTGCACTGCAATATTTGGGCGACAACCTCTTCCGCAGTCCGTCCGGTTGGATTATGGAGCGTATCGGTTACCGCTGGACGATGACAGGAGCTCTGCTGCTGATTCTGGTGGCCTTGGGGATGATTATCTATGCTAAAGATGCAGTGTCGCTTTCAGCTGCGTGCCTGATCTTAGGGATAGGCACCTCTCCGCTGTGGCCTTGTGTAATGACGGGTGTAACCGAGCTGGCTGGATCTACCAAAAGTGGCAGCAGCGGTGCAGCGATGGGTGCCGTAGAAATGGCCTCGCTTGCTGGAACAGGAATCGGCCCCATTACTGTGAACTTCATGATGGATCATGGTGGGCAGAGCTACCGAATGGTCTTTTTGTTCCTGCTGTTCTGCGCTGCAGCTGTAGTAGCGGTTGCTTTGCTGCTGCCTAAAAGAATCGGACATAACACACCACATGTTGTGCGGGATAGTAGTTCAGAGGGGGATGCAGTAGAACGTAAGCCACTAGGTCCGCTGGGAAGTCTCAAAAGAACTCTGCAGCAGGTTAGAACGTCACTGAAGGTTAGTCGTTTGCTATACCCTGCGTTATTTCTGCAGGCCTTTGCCATTGGTCTCATGACTCCTGTAGTTACTTTATTCGCACGTACTGAACTTCATGTTACTCCGAACCAATTCAGCCTGCTCCTGATCGCCGGTGGAGGGATTACGGTTCTTACGCTAATTCCAGCTGGACGTTTAGTGGACCGAATAGGAACAACTGTGTTCTTGAATATCGGTTTCCTGCTTGCTGCATTTTCGCTAGCTTTGTTCTCTCAAGTTCGTTGGCTGCCGCTGGCATTTTGCGCAGTGGCACTAGTTGGTGTGAGCTATGCGCTTATCCTGCCGGCCTGGAACGCCTTTTTGGCGAAGCAGGTACCTAAAGGAGAACGGGGAACCGTATGGGGCTTATTTCTAACCCTGCAAGGCTCAGGTATGGTCGTGGGACCCGTGTTGTCGGGTAAACTATGGGATACCGTTGGACATGGTGTACCTTTTCTTGCCAGCGCTTTTGTCATGCTGCTGCTGTTCGTGCTGCATCTGCTCATTGTCCACCGAACAAAGCTGAAATTGAGCGCTAATTGAACTAACAACGGCAAAAGCCGCTGGTGTCCGGATTGTATCCGGTACACATCAGCGGCTTTCTTTATAGAAACCTCTTTATTTAATAACCCATCCAAGTACCCAAACGCAACAAAAGTTCTGCTAAAGGGTTTGGAAAAGGTGTGTTGCGGGTAAAAATAGTCAATAAACCAAGTTACCGCTACATAAACTGAAGTATAAAATAAGTGTAAGACGAACGCAAAATCAATTCATTTCTAGTGGAGGTCCTGCGGACAGTATCACTCTAAGTTTAAGCGAAGCTGGCTCATGCTGGCGTATAGCTGTGAGGGGGGATTGCCTTGAACAAAAACGATGAGGTGGAGTATTGTAATCTGGAGTTGCGCTTCGATAGACAGCATATTCAGGACCTTATAAAAGATCTGATCCAAGAAGGCTATTCCCTTTATTGGAGCGAGAACGAAAGTATCTTTGTTATTTCGGTACGTACTGGACGCAAGTTGGTGAAGCTGCGCTTTCAACGGATCAAGGATGGTTATAAGCTGGTAGGAGACTATATGATCCGCGATGCACGTCTCTCCGAATGGATGGAGAAACTGATTGGTGACATGCGCGGACACGCCATCGTCAAGCGTTTCCGTGACCGCCAGATTATTATTGAGAACATTTTATTCGGTGAAGTAATCCGTCTGGTAGAGATATCAGGGTATCAACAGCGTGTGTTGTATCAGAAAGGTCCGTTGCTTTCGGATCAGGAACTAACAAAGCTCTATTACTCTGTTGAGGGAGAAGAACGAATTCTCCAGTGTAGAGTAGATGTTGACGAGCAACTGGATCGGCTGAATGAGGCACTGAAGGTGAAGGATCAGGATCTAGTGGATGAATGTACGAGGAAGCTTACCTTTTTGACCAAAGAATTAGGCATGTTGGAATGGTGAGTTAATGGGCAACAGTCGCTATCAGAGACACCCTGTAAGATTGGGGTGTCTTTGTTTTGTGACATAATTTACACACGGGGGTTCACTTCTGCTGCTAAATACGTTAAAATAGTCATTGTGATACAATCTCCTTGACTTTTAGGTCTTTGTCAATGAAATTGATCTCATTTTGCAGTCTGACTTTGCTGTCTCTGACAAAGGGTGGTATTCTTTAATATAAGCAAGTATAAGCCTGAGTCATACTTAGCTTATATTTTGACGAGAAACGGGTATCGTCCCCGGTAAAGGACGGTGAAGCCGTTTCTTCTAGTGCTGCGAGAAATGGATTTCACAAAAATATAGGGTGCAAAGGGTGGAGGACCAGATGGCAAAACAACAAATCGGCGTCATTGGCTTAGCGGTAATGGGCAAGAATTTGGCTCTGAATATCGAGAGCAAAGGCTTTAGCGTTTCAGTATTTAACCGTTCCCCGGAGAAGACACATGATCTTCTTGGCGAAGCGGAAGGTAAGAACCTCACGGGTGCTTTTACCATCGAGGAATTTGTTGAATCACTCGAAACACCGCGCAAAATCCTGATCATGGTTCAGGCGGGTAAAGCAACCGACTCAACGATCGAACAGCTTCTGCCGTTTCTGGATCAAGGTGATATTATTATCGATGGAGGTAACGCCTACTTCCCTGATACAGTTCGTCGCAGCAAAGATCTGGAAGATCAAGGCTTCCGTTTCATCGGTACCGGTGTTTCCGGTGGTGAAGAAGGAGCCCTTAAAGGACCTTCCATTATGCCAGGTGGTCAAGAAAGTGCGTATAAGCTTGTAGAACCAATTCTTACGGCGATCTCGGCCAAAGTGGACGGAGAGCCTTGCTGTACATATATCGGACCTGACGGTGCGGGCCACTACGTTAAAATGGTGCACAACGGCATCGAGTATGGCGACATGCAGCTGATCTGCGAAGCTTATCAATTGCTCAAGGATGTACTTGGTCTGGATGCGAAAGAGCTTCATGATATCTTTGAAGAGTGGAATAAAGGCGAACTCGACAGCTATTTGATCGAGATTACTACAGATATTTTTGCGCAATATGATAAAGAAACCGGCAAACCTATGGTTGACGTAATTCTGGATTCCGCAGGTCAAAAAGGTACCGGCAAATGGACAAGCCAAAGCTCACTTGATCTTGGCGTGCCTTTGTCCATGATTACTGAATCTGTATTCTCACGTTTCCTCTCAGCTATGAAGGACGAACGTGTAGAAGCAAGTAAAGTTCTGAACGGTCCTACTAACGAGCCATTCCAGGGCGACAAAGCTGAATTTATCGAGAACGTGCGTAAAGCATTGTTCGCGAGCAAGATCGTATCTTACGCGCAAGGCTTCGCACAGCTTCGTGTAGCTTCCGACGAATATGGCTGGAATCTTAAATATGGTGAGCTCGCTAAAATCTGGCGCGGTGGTTGTATTATCCGTTCCCGTTTCCTGCAGAACATCACGGATGCTTATGCGAACAACGCAGAGCTGAAGAACCTGCTGCTCGATCCATTCTTTAATGACATCATGGGTTCATACCAAACTGCATGGCGTAAAGTAATTGCCTCAGCTGTAACACTTGGTGTTCCAGTACCAGGTTTTGCAAGTGCTTTGGCTTACTATGACAGCTACCGTACAGCACGCCTGCCAGCGAACCTGCTTCAGGCACAACGTGATTATTTCGGAGCGCACACCTTTAAACGTGTGGACAAAGAAGGCGTCTTCCACCACAACTGGTTGGCAGAGTAACAGTATCAAGAAGAAACGGCTTCGCCGTCCTTTGAAAGAGGCGGCATCCGTTTCTTCGAGAAATATAAGGATAAGTTGTCGTGTGAAACATATAAATTCTTATATGTTGAGATAGCCGCAATCAGCGGCCCGAAAGGCTTCGTGAGAAATAGCGGGCTTTTCGGGTCTTTTTGTTTTTTTGACCCTGTGTTATGATATGACAAATGTCGCGGTTGGAGGGTAGTCATGGCTGGAGATCCAGAAGAATTAGAAAGCTTAAGCAATATAAAAGGCAATAAGAACATCATCTTGGTTGGTATGATGGCTACAGGCAAGACGACAGTTGGTGCTCTTTTGGCTGAAGAATTGGCTTATGAGCTGGTCGATGTGGATCAGGTTATTGTCGAGACGGAAGGCAGGACTATTGCCGAGATCTTCGCAGATCAGGGTGAAGAATACTTCAGGAATGTAGAAACAATTGTACTGAAACGTGTCCTGCAGGCTGAGCGAAGAGTGATTTCGACAGGTGGGGGTGCGGTATTGGCACCGGGGAATACTTCATTAATGCTGGATAAAGGCCTTGTTGTTGCTTTAACAGCAGCAGTAGAAGAGATTATTGCCCGTGTTAGCGGAGATCATAACCGACCGCTGCTCGCCGGCAATGCGGAAGAACGGGTCAGACGCATCATGGAGTCTAGGCGTGAGGCTTACCGTTTCGCGCATTGCACGGTCGATACAACGGGACTGAGTGCGGCACAAGTGTCGCAACATATTTTACTGCATTACCGCGGTTGAGCTTTTAAGCACATTCGCATGTTATGCTAATCTTCCAGAGTTTCATTCCATTCAATCATTCCGCCACTTAAGTTAGTGGCTGTGTTATAACCAAACTGCTGCAGATATTCACAGACGCGCTGGCTTCGGGCGCCGGAGCGGCAAATGAAGATGACCTCGGCATCTGCCGGAATATCCTCAGTACGCTGCGGGATTTCACCCATAGGAATATGCTGTGCACCGGGGATCATCCCCAGGGCGACTTCTTCATCTTCACGAACGTCGATCAGAATAAGGTTCTCACCTGTCTTGAGACGTAGACGCAGTTCCTGCGCCGTGATTTGCGGGATATCATTCATGGTTGTGACCTCTTTTCCTCAGCAGAATGCTCTAATGATAACACATGTGCAGAATACCCTGTCAAACGAAGCACTACATATGCTGACCGAATATGATCATTCAGATCAGATTTACAGCTGCAGACTATAATTACTAAGGAGAGTTTAGATTATGGACGTTATTGTTAGGCCAACGCCAGCATTACAAGGAGAATTTGGAGCCCTCTCTTCCAAAAATTATACAACACGCTACCTGCTTGTTGCAGCCCTGTCTGAAGGAGTCAGCACGATCTACCACCCTGCTCATAGCGAGGACAGTGATGCCATCCGCCGCTGTATTGCGGATCTGGGAGCGGTACTTACTGAAGATGATGAGAAAATAGTCATTCAAGGTTTTGGACGCCATCCTCGTGATGTTAAAGAGCTGAATGTAGGCAATGCAGGTGCGGTTCTGCGGTTTTTGATGGCTGTAGCAGCCCTTAGTCCTGAGGTTACTTTCGTGAATACATACCCGGACTCTTTGGGTAAACGGCCGCATGATGACCTGATTACAGCCCTCGGTCAGCTTGGAGTGGAAGTGGAGCATAATGCTGGACGGCTGCCGATTACCATTCGGGGCGGCCATCCAACTGGAGGACGAATCACCGTTTCAGGCGCGGTTAGCTCTCAGTATCTCAGTGCTTTACTCTTTCTGACGCCCTTGCTGCAGGAGGATAGTGAGATCATCGTTCTTGATGATCTGAAGTCGAAGGTAGTTGTAGGGCAGACGCTCGAAGTACTGGAGCAGGCTGGAATCGTGGTTCACGCGGCTGAAGATTATATGTCCTTCAAGGTTCCTGGACGCCAAGCCTATGCTGCCAAGTCCTATACGGTACAGGGTGACTATCCAGGTTCTGCGGCAGTGCTTGCGGCAGCAGCGGTTACGAAGTCGGATGTGAAGATTCACCGGCTGGCCGAGCATAGCAAGCAGGGGGAAAAAGCGATTGTCGATGTGTTGCGTATGATGGAAGTACCGCTCACCCATCAAGAAGGCACAGTTCATGTGCAGGGGAACGGCAAATTAAAGGCGATTGAGTTTGACGGAGATGCGGCAACTGATGCCGTATTGGCGATGGTGGCTGCTGCTGTATTTGCAGAAGGAACGTCACGCTTTTATAATGTGGAGAATCTGCGCTATAAGGAATGCGACCGCATTACCGATTACTTGGCGGAGCTGACCCGTGCAGGAGCCAATGTAGAAGAGCGGCGTGACGAGATTATCGTCCATGGCATGCCGGAGGGCGTCGAAGGCGGCGTCACGATTAATGCGCATTATGATCATCGGGTCATTATGGCGTTGACCGTTGTGGGCTTGCGTGCCCGCCTGCCACTGGTTATTAAGGACGCACACCATGTTGCGAAGTCTTACCCGCAATTTTTTGACCATCTGCGTGCGCTTGGCGCGAATGTGGAATGGGTAGAATAATAGTACAAATACTCATTAAGGGAAGGTGTTGTTAATATGAGCTTTGAGAACCCTACTCGGGAGCAGATCGGCGATATTCTCGCTTCAGCCGGTAACATCGCAGTTGTCGGTCTGTCCGATAAAACAGATCGCACCTCTTATATGGTTGCAGGTGCTATGCAAAGTCGCGGCTACCGTATTATTCCGGTTAATCCATCAGTAGATGGAGATATTCTGGGCGAGAAATGCTATCACACTTTAGCAGAAATCCCGGAGCCTGTTGATATCGTCAACGTGTTCCGCCGCAGCGAATTCTGTGCAGAGGTTGCCCAGGAAGCCGCTGATATTGGTGCACGTGTATTGTGGCTGCAGCAGGGTGTTATCAGCCAGGAAGCCGCTGATATCGCTGCCGAACACGGCATGATTGCAATTATGGACCGCTGCATCAAGGTCGAAGAAGCCATCACCATGCACGGGCGCAGCCGGGCTTGAAGTTCGAAAGCTGTGGCAGTTTTGAAACTAATCAGAACCTAAACTACGTAACAGCAATATCAGTTGTTCGTAACATTTGTAGCTGATCGTGAATTTCATTTCCAGCAAGATGTTCGAATGCTATACTTTAGCCAGACGAAGAACGTCCTTTACCGCATGTCTACATTGCGGTTGAGGGCGTTTTTTTATTTTAGGGGAGGGAATAAGCTATGGAATTTGATGAAGCACACAACCTATTTATTGAGCAGCATTCGCAGGCAAGAACGGGCGAGCGGAAGGGTAGACTACTTAGGGGCCATAATTTTGCGGAGAAGCTCTTCTTGCAGAACGTTTGGTGGCCGTTATTTGAGTCGCTGGAGCACTTGCATCCGGAATATGAGATATACGACTGGAATCGTAAATCGCAATTTCTGGATTTTGCCTATCTGCCGCAGAATGGGGGCCGTTTCGGAATTGAATGTGATGGTTATCAGAGCCATGTGAAAGATATGGATCGGGAGAAATTTAGCTATGCGCTAAATCGGGATACCTTTCTTACAGGCATGGGTTGGCGAATGCTGCATTTTTCTTTTGACGATATTCAACAACGCCCCGAGGTATGCCGGATGCTGTTGCAACTGGTATTAGCTCCTTATTTAGCTCGTAAATCAACAGGTGTTGATATATTGTCATTGTCAGGTGAAAAAGAAGTATTGCGATTGGCTTGGCGTCTAGGAAGAGCGATTCGACCAAAGGATGTAGCAGATCATTTCAGCATTAACTTTCGGACAGCTCGCAAACTGCTAGGCGGATTAAGTGATAAGGGTTTGCTTCAACCTATAGTAGGAGGGAAAGGCATTAGATATTATGAGTTAAAAGCGATAAATCCAGACCAAACTTGGTAACGCCACTGTTGATACGAATGATAGGGGTTATTCATTAATAATTTCAACTCCTGCAAAATGTGATTGCATTATGTACAATAGAATTTAGCGAAAATCACAATAATAATGTTTTGATTGCATTTTATGCAGTAGAAATGAGTAGATTTCCCTATTTTAGGTGAGTCAATAAAATTCTACTGTACAAAATACAATAGAACACGGTTTCTAGTAATTATATTGCGATTCTATTGCACAAAATACATTAGAAGTCTTCTTTGACGTTAATGAAGGAGCTCCAAATGGACAAAAAAGTAAATTTACATCAAATTTCGGTTTTGATATATCCCGTATAGAATTTGCGAGTCTGATGGATTAAATTGCTTTCATATTCTTTTGACAAAAACTCCTGCAGCGCTTACCATTCAATATAGTATGAAAGGAGAGGGTCACCTTGAATTGGCTCGGATCATTGCAGCAGTTGGGCAGAGCCATTATGCTTCCTACCATGGTATTGCCAGCAGCAGCCATTCTGCTAAGTCTGGGCAGCTTACCGTGGTCTGCATGGGGACTTTCTTCGGTATCCGAAGTGGCAACTTACGCGGGGCAAGGGATTTTTTACTTTATGCCTTATTTGTTCGCGGTCGGGGTAGCGTGGGGATTGTCCAATCAGGCCGGACCGGCTGGACTGGCAGCGCTGGCAGGGATGTTTACTTATGACCGGATCGTTACCAATATGGGAGACGGACATATCCAGCCTGCAACTTTAATAGGAATTATGCTCGGAATAGTGGCGGGTGTGGCTCATAACCGATTTAAACATATTAAGCTTCCGGAGGCGATCCAGTTTTTTGGAGGGTCTCGTTTTGTTTTGCTGTTTATGGGTTTGTTTTCAGCGCTGTTTGCCTGGGTAATGCTGGGTGTTGCACCGCTGCTGCAGAACGTTTTGGATGTCCTATTTCAGGACATTTTACGTACGGGTGGGTTTGGTGTTTTTGTGTATGGGGTATTGTACAGGGTGTTGACAGCTTTTGGTCTGCATCATATTCTCAATAATGTATTCTGGTTTCAATTGGGTACCTATACTACTCCTGATGGCAGTGCTGTTGTGCAGGGGGATTTGCCACGTTTTTTTGCTGGAGACCCTACGGCGGGTATTTTTATGGCCGGACTGTATCCAATTATGATGTTTGCTCTGCCCGCAATTGCTTTTGCTATTATTCAGGAAGCGCGCGAGGATTTGAAGCCAAAGATTAAAAAGACTTTTTTGCGTGCCGCATTAGTCTGCTTCCTGACTGGTGTCTCTGAACAGATTGAGTTTGCTTTCTTGTTCGCTTCACCACCTTTATTTATTCTGCATACTGTAATGTCCGGTCTTGCCATGGTTCTGACTTACTCGCTAGGGATTCATCATGGATTCTCCTATTCGGCTGGGGCGATTGATTTCTTCCTCAATCTGCACTTGTCACAGCGGGCTTGGCTACTGATTCCGATTGGCATTGGATACGGTATTATTTATTATAATTTGTTTCGTTGGGCGATCCGCCGCTTTCAGATCCCAACACCTGGGCGTGAAGAAGGATCTGAGCTTGGAGATTGGGCGGGTAATATTCCTTATCAGGCACCTCTTGTGTTGGAAGCGCTTGGCGGGAAGGAAAATATCGTTCAGGTGCAGGCTTGTATTACCCGTCTGAGGCTTACCGTGCATAATGACCGTTTAATCGATACAGGTGCGCTAAAAGGACTGGGCTCTGCGGGAATTATTAAGCTTGGCGGAGGTAATGTACAGGTGGTGTTCGGAACGTATTCGGAGCTTATCCGTGAGGAGATTAATAAGCTCTTGCTTCGGGACTTGCCGCAGGTACTGTTCAGTTCTCCGGTGCAAGGCAGAATGCTGCGGATTGAGGAAGTGCCGGATCATATTTTTGCTGCGAAGCTGGTGGGTGATGGTGTGGCTTTTCTACCAGATAAAGGAGAGCTTGTCTCACCGGTATTCGGTAAGGTCATGCATGTGTACCCTACAATGCACGCCGTGGGCATCTCAACGCCTGAAGGGCTGGAAGTGCTTATGCATATAGGTATCGATACTTCGCAGCTTAAGGGGCCGTTTGAGGCGGTTGTGAAGGAAGGGGACAGTGTAGAGCCAGGACAGCTGCTCGTTAGATTCGATGTGGATTTCTTGCGTGAACATGCTGCTTCACTGGCGACACCGATGGTGATTACGAATCCTGACCGAGTAAAATCCTGGAGCTATGCTCCATTCAAAAATGTTAAAAAGGGGCAGTCATCTGTAATGTCTGTTGTATTACATGAAAGTAACGTTGGAGGGATAGAAGCATGATTCAAGGCATAGGCGCCTCAGCAGGTGTTGCCATCGGAAAGGCCTTTGTCTTGCCGAATTGGGAATGGAGTCTGCCGGATACACAAGTGAATGCTGTTGATCTGGCTAATGAGTTTGAGCGTTTGTACGAAGGTATCCGCACCTCCAAAGACGAAATTGAATTTATTAAGCGAGAATTCAGGGAGATCGTGGGTCCGGAGGAATCAAGCATCTTTGACGCTCATCTGGCTATTCTGGATGATCCGGTGTTTATGAGTGAAATTCGGGGTATTATTGAGCGCCAGTACAAGGCTGCAGAGGTGGCTGTCAAGGAAGCCATTGATCACTTTGTAGCGATGTTCGATCTACTAGACGATGAATATATGAAGGAACGGGCGGTGGATATCAAGGATGTCGGCAACCGTCTGTTAAAGCATCTGCTGGGTGCGCCGGAGGTTATTTTACCATCCGATACTCAGCCGTATATTCTAGTAGCGAAAGAGCTTTCGCCTTCCCAGTTAGCTCATTTGAACCCTACTTATGTTCTTGGAATCGTGACTATGATGGGTGGTAAGACCTCTCATTCGTCCATAATGGCTCGAGCTCTAGGTATCCCGCTTGTAGCAGGCCTTGAGAATAAGCTGGTGAATCCGATTCAGACCGGGGACATGCTCGTTCTTGACGGCGAGACGGGGGCAGTACAACTGCATCCTGATGAGACAACGGTCATTAAATTTGCATCCATGCGTGATAAGCAGCATAAAAAGAGAGAACAGCTGGAGCAGCTCGCTACAGTGGAGGCCATCACCAAAGATGGGGTTACCTTACGACTGGTAGGCAATATCAGCTCGGTCAAGGAACTGAACTTGGCACAGAAGTACGGAGCGGAAGGTGTTGGACTATTTCGTACGGAGTTTCTATATATGGATCGTAATACTTTTCCTACGGAAGAGGAGCAGTTTGAGGTGTACAAGCTCGTAGCTGAAAAGGTTGGCAGCAGCACCGTAGTCATCCGGACGCTAGACATTGGGGGAGACAAGCATCTGGATTATTTCCAGCTTCCGGAGGAGCAGAACCCCTTCCTGGGTTATCGTGCTATCCGGATCAGCTTGGATCGTAAGGACATGTTCAAGACCCAACTGACCGCGATTATGCGGGCCAGTGCATACGGCAATGTGAAGATGATGTTCCCGATGATATCTTCGGTAGATGAAGTTCAGGCAGCTAAAGCGATGCTGGATGAGGTAAAGGAAGAGCTGGAACAGCGAGGTATTCCATTTAATCGGAATATGCCTGTAGGGATCATGATCGAAGTTCCGGCAGCGGTTATGATTGCTGATCTGCTGGCTGAAGAAGTGGATTTTTTCAGTATTGGTACGAATGATTTAGTGCAATATGTACTGGCTGTAGACCGGATGAATGAACAAATCGCTCACATGTACCATCCATATCATCCGGCAGTTTTACGAATGATCCGTATGACCGTAGAAGCAGCGCGGAATGCAGGAATCGATGTTAGTGTCTGCGGTGAAATGGCCGCGGATGAGCGCTCTTTGCCGCTCTGGCTGGAACTGGGAATCAGCGAGCTAAGCATGTCGCCACAGGCACTGCTGCGAGTGAAGCATCGCGCGCTGAACACTGTGGCTTCCGATGCCAGAAGAGTTGCCGTTGCTTGTTTCCGCAATCGTACAAGCTCTGAGACGGAAGAACAGCTTGGGGCCTTTTCCGAGAGAAGTGGGGCTACGCTCGGTGCCAACGGGGAGTCCAAGGAGAAAACTTCTTAGACCTAAAACTGCAAAGAATTCTTACAGCAATTACAAAAGAAGGCTCGGCACATATGCCGGGCCTTTTGCATTTGTCACTATTATTACAAATCATTACAAAAAAATAAAACCGTTTGCCTGTCAGCACAGTCAATTAATAGAGAATAAGAAAAGCTGTTTCGTTTGGGGAAGGAAAGCAGGGAGGGCCAATAGGCAATGGACAATATAATAATGGGCAAGGAGCTGCTTGCTAGTCAAGAAGAGCTCTTCTTCGAACGGGTATCTTTACAAAAAAGGAAACTATATGGGATTGCCTACAGCTATCTGCGGAGTGAGTCTGACGCACTGGAAGTTCTGCAGGAGGCTACCTGCAGAGCATGGATTAAACGCAAAAGCCTGAAAGACCCGAGCGGTTTACACCTTGGATCATTCGAATTGTGATCAATTGCTGCAATGATGAATTGAAATGCAGAAAGCGGAGTGGAGCAACAGAGCCTGCTCGGTATGACAACGAAATGATGGACATGAGAAGTGACCTCAGGCTGGATATGGGAAAAGCCTCCTTACAGATCATATAGACAATCGGGCTGAAGAAAGAAAATAAAGTCTTAGACTAACGATGTATCATTAACCGAGGGACGGGCAGATTTGTTTAAAACCAGCGAGACTGAGCAATTGCCAGAGGTCGCTCTTTTGGCGAACCGAAGAGTGTGGCTGATCAGGAAACTATCTGCGTTTGGAAAGTAGTGTTAGCTGTTGAGTAAAGTAAAATTCCGCAAAAAATATCAAAACAGAGCGTTCCATCTGTCGTAAAATGAGTATATCGATATGGAGGCATTAAAGTGAATTATAAGGATTTGGTAATCAAGGCCATTACCTATATTGAGGATCATCTGACCGATGAGAGCTTAAGCACCAAGGTTAAGGAGGCTGCGGGCTATTCGCCGTACCATTTTCACCGGATCTTCCTATCGGTTACGAGAAACTCCGTCTCGGAGTACATACGCAAGCGGAGATTGACACAAGCAGCATACGATTTATTTTATACCAACCAAAGGATCATAGATATTGCCATCCTGTACCGGTTCGAGTCTCAGGAATCCTTCGCCCGAGCCTTTTGGAAAATGTTCTCCATCTCGCCTGGACAATTTCGAAAGCAAAGGGACATGAAGGACACGCTGTTCCGGGCAATGGAGAAGCTTCCTTTGGATGAAGTGGGGCTACAGCATTTGAATAAGAGCGTCTCCCTCGTGCCAGCTTTTGTCTGCCTGAATAAGCTGCATCTGGTCGGCATGTCAATACCGGGTGTCAATTCGGACGAGGTCGGAAAGCTATGGCGGAGCTTTAGGCAGCGTTTGTTTGAAATTGAGCGAAAGCCGGATACGGAAGACATATTTTATGCGGTCATTGAACTTACAGGTAGGCAATGGGAAATCACGTATATCGCTTGTGTCGAGGTGGCTAGCGAGGAGAGGGTAGTTCCCTTGGGAATGGTCGCTAAGCTGCTCCCAGTGGTAACTTATGCGGTTTTTACTCATAAGGGGACATTATCGAGACTCAACGATACGTTCCAGTACATTTATGAAACGTGGTTACCCCAGTCAGGCAGCGTTCGTACGAATTGCCCGGAGTTTGTGCGTTACGACCATCGATATCTAGGTCCGATGAACGAGGATTCGGTATTAGACATATATATTCCCGTTGGCTCGCCATATTAGGAGCATGTAGCTCAAGGAGAGGAAGAAATCAAGATGAACAAAATAGAAGACATTGTTGAAGTATATGCAGGTTGCTGCGAGGTACAAATTACCGACAACGCATTGAGGGTGACCGTTCCCATGATCGTGATGTATCCGACAGATGCACCGGAACAGACTGATAGGATAGGGCCGTACTCGTTGGAGGTGGCCAGAGACGCAGCGCCGCTGGATGGAAAATTTAGGCTAGTCCTCATTTCACACGGTACAGGCGGTTCACCGCTTGTGTACCGGTCGCTCGCTCGGCATTTAGCGCGCAGCGGCTTTATCGTTGGCCTGCTCGAACATCCATTCAATAACCGCAACGATAATAGTTTGGAAGGTACTGTCCAAAACCTCACCTATCGCCCCCGGCACCTTCGCATGGCAGCCGACTGGTTTTTTGAAGATGAGAGGTTTAAGGGGCTTCTCCAGCCGGGAGGCCATTCGGTCATCGGGCATTCCATGGGGGGCTACACCGCGCTTGCAGCAGCTGGCGGCATCCCGACCTCCTTCCCTACTGAGAGCCCGGATGGGAAGCCGCAGCAGATCGATGTTCCATATGATTCACGCATCCGGTCCCTGATTTTGCTAGCACCGGCGTCCGTTTGGTTCCGTAATGAGGGAGCATTAAGCAATGTTCGGCTCCCTATTCTCATGTTGGATGCCGAGCAAGACCCTTACACACCTCCTTTTCACGCGCAGATCATCATGAATAGTGTTGCTGAACCGCAAATGATTCGCTATCGGACGGTGGAGAATGCCGGACATTATTCCTTCCTGACTCCTTTCCCAACTGAGATGATTTCACCAGCCTTTCCTCCCTCGCAAGACCCGCCCGGCTTTGATCGCGTGCAATTTCACGAAACGCTGAAGGCTGAAGTAGTAGAGTTTCTGTTGACTTAACATTAGGAACAATCACTTTCCGTCGAAATCAGATGTTAATTGAGAGTTCGATTAACTAATCGTTACGCTCCCTCGAAATGATTCAGTTTACAGGAATTCTAACGGTGAACGATAGTTAAATAAACCAGCGGCAGTCTAGGACTTTATTTTTTCGGTCCAGCTGTCGCTGGTTTTATAATTGAGTAAGTCAAATACTTATTTAAGCTGACCTGGCGCTTTCTAAGACGCTGAACCTGCGCGAATCAACACAGTCGAGTCTAATACTTTATTTTCACTGGACACGGGCAACGATAATCAAATAGTGTAAAAAGCCTCTCTTGCTCACGGTAAACGTGATCTCAAGAGAGGCTTTTCCACATTAGTAAATATTGGATCGGTAGTTATTCCCCCGCAAGCGCATCACAGAAGGCTTTGCCATAAGGCGGGAGGTCCGGCGGGCGGCGGGCAGAGATGATGTGTCCATCTGTGACGACCGCTTCATCTTTCCAGATCGCTCCAGCATTTTCCATATCATCGCGGATACCCGGAGTGGAGGTAACAGTAACACCCTCCAATATTTTGGCGGAAATCAGCACCCATCCGGCGTGGCAGATTTGGCCAATTGGTTTCTTGGCAGTATTGAAATCCTGCACTAGCTTTAGCACTGCGCTATAGCGGCGAATTTTATCAGGCGCCCATCCACCAGGAACTAAGATGCCATCATAATCGGCGGCATTAAGCTCGTCCCAGGAATACTCTGCCTTGGCAGGCACACCGTATTTACCTACATAAGTTTTATCTTTTTCGAGTCCTGCCAGATGAACCTCGGCACCTTCTTCTCTGACCCGGTACACGGGGTACCAGAGCTCCAAATCCTCAAATTCATCGTCTACGAGTGCGATGACCTTTTTGCCGGCTAGTCTCATTCTGTGCAACTCCCTTCGATTAACTTCAACTTTTTCATTCTATCAAATTTAAAATATGAAGTCATCTTTAGGGAGATAACACTTTGAATTTTTGGTAAATAAATCATTTTATGCAAATGAGAAGGGTTTTAAAGAGAGGAGGTCGAATATAGCCCTTGAAAAGGCTAACTTACGAATTCTTATAAATTTCATGCTTGAGGTGTGAGAAATGAATAGAGAAAATCTAATGAAGAAGTCGTGTAATTGCGGTGGTGTCATGACCATACATATGCATACGCTGATCTATAGCTCAAAAGTGAAAATTAATCATGTTCCGGTATATACTTGCCAGGAGTGTGCTCGTTATGAACCTTTGCCTTGCATCAAACGAGATTTGGGAAAGTTAATTGAAGAGCTGGAAGAGTCTTGGACAAGAAGGTCTGTTTCTTTTACGGAAAGAAATGAATGGGCCAGTGTTCTGAAGGAAACTTTCTCCGGCTTCATTACAGGTGGTATTCCAGAACTCGACGAAGCCATCCGGAAGTCCATACAAGGCCGTATTGATTTATTACTTGATGTGTTTAGGTTCGCAGGTGATTGTGCAGATCAGAAATGGATGGAAGACACAGGGCTTAGACTATCTCAATTGACCTATCAATCGGCAGAAAGTGCCAAATGAAAGAATTTTCTGCAAAAACAATGAAAATCTTTCACGAATGTTGGATTTTTCACGCACTTTTTGTTACGATAGAAAGAAGATACATTATTGTTGCAAAGGGGATGGAAACCATTGCTAGAATTGGAAACTAAAAATGGGCAAAACCTCGTTTTCGGATGGTGACTTCAGCCTTGAAAGAAATTTTGAAAGGAAAATGAAGCGTTATCATTGCACAATTGTACAAAGTGTCGTATCATAATTTTAATTAGTCGAACGATAAAATTTATCGCAATGGAGAGAGTAATTTGACGGTAACCATTTACGATGTAGCTCGAGAAGCAGGCGTATCTATGGCTACGGTATCACGGGTTGTGAATAATAACCCGAACGTGAAACCGCAGACTAGGAAGAAAGTTTTTGAAGCGATTGAACGTTTGGGCTATCGTCCAAATGCCGTGGCGAGAGGACTCGCCAGTAAGAAAACGACAACCGTTGGGGTTGTCATTCCAGATATTTCAAACTCGATTTTTGCAGAAATTGCACGTGGGATTGAAGATATCGCCAATATGTACCACTACAATATTATATTGTGTAATGCCGATAAGCGTAAAGAGAAGGAAATTCGTGTTATTAATACTCTTTTAGAGAAACAAGTGGACGGGCTGCTCTTCATGGGCGGAACAGTAACGCAAGAACATATCCAGGCTTTTCAGACTTCCTCAGTTCCGATTGTATTGTGTGCTACCAGCGATGAACAAGGGAATTATCCTTCTGTTGATATCGATCACGAAACTGCTGCGTTTGATGCTGTGAATACATTGATCCGTCACGGCCACCGTGAGATCGCGATGATTAGCGGTACGCTGCAGGATCCTGCGAATGGCTATGCACGGTTCCAAGGGTATAAGAAAGCGCTTGAAGCGGCTGGAATCGAGTACCAAGAGGATCTGGTTCGTATTGGTAACTATCGTTACGAATCCGGTGTTGAAGCTATGAAGTATTTCCTCGGTCTGAAGCATAAGCCGACAGCCATTTTTGCTGCAACAGATGAGATGGCGATTGGCGCTATCCATAGTATTCAGGATGAAGGTCTGAAGGTTCCAGATGATTTCTCAATCATAAGTGTGGATAATATTCGTATGGCTTCCATGGTTCGTCCTTTGCTCACTACTGTAGCACAGCCTATGTACGATTTAGGTGCGGTAGCTATGAGACTTCTGACGAAGCTGATGAAGAAAGAAACAGTCGAGAATCCGCGGGTTATTTTGCCGCATGAGACGATTCTGCGTTTGTCCGTAAATCACTTGAATAAGTAAATAGAGAATTTAATAAATGTTCGGCGGAAAGCTCCTTTTGGAGCTTTTTATGCTTTTTACATAGTAAATAAATGGGGAGCGGTGTACATATGCCTAGGATTATTGGTTTGATAGGTGCGATGGATGAAGAGATTAAGCTGCTACTAGAGGGTATGGAGGAAAGGATGACAGTGGTTAAGGCTGGAATCAGTTATTATACCGGAACCCTATTCGGTAAGTCTGTTGTGCTTTGCAAATGCGGGGTTGGTAAAGTGAATGCAGCGGTAACCACACAAATTCTGCTCGATACGTTCGGGGCCTCCCAGGTCCTGTTTACTGGTGTAGCAGGAGCAGTGCACCCTGAATTGAACATAGGAGACATTGTTATATCGTCAAGCTGTATGCAGCATGATATGGATGTTACAGCACTTGGCTACCCAAAAGGCATTATTCCGTATCAGGAAGTGTCTGCTTTTTCCGCAGATCCGGCGTTGGTACTGCTCGCTGAGCAGGCTTGCGTAGAACTTAAGCAAAAGTATCTGATTGGCAAGGTGCTCTCCGGGGATCAGTTTATCGCTAGTGCTGATGTTGTTGCCGAACTGCGAAAAGAGTTGGACGGAGCATGTGCCGAGATGGAAGGGGCAGCAGTGGCGCAGGTATGTTATATGTACGACACTCCTTTTGTAGTGATTCGTTCCATGTCGGACAAGGCAGATGGATCTGCGCATGTGAATTTCCGGGAATTTACTGTAGAAGCATCTGAGCGCTCTCATGCCATATTGGAGTACATGCTGAAGGCGATGTAATCAATTCTTTGTGAACATTCAATACATAAAACGTTGTCTGAAACGCACTCTGTCAAAGGTCTCCTGCGAAGACAGGGGAACCTCATGGCCAATACGAACCATTAGGCAGTTGGCAGGGTGTGAACAGATTTCCGGATCGTCAGTAGCGTACCAGACCATATCTACCGTCTTCATTAGCTTCTCCATCATTTGGCGGTAAGCCCACACATCTAGTCCGCTTCCACGCAGATCCCAGTGCCAATAATATTCAGTAGTGAACACGATACAATTCTCCAACTGCTTCTGTTCAAAAGAGGTAGAAATGAGCAGCCTTCCAAGTCCCATCCCCCTATAATCATTTGCTACTTCTATTGCGCCCAGCTCAATAAGATCCTTCATACCCCCTTGCGACCAAAGTTCAAGCTCATCCGGATAATGAAAAGTGACATAGCCTATAATGGTTTGATTCTCAGTAGCCGCGATTACACGGCCTTCAGGCAGTCTGGCGATCTCTATAAGGGCTTCTAACTGTTCACGTGGACTACGAAAGGCATCAAGGTCTTTATGCATGCTGAGGCCCTCCAGAGTCTCAGGAGAACGCGGTCCGCTCACCGTAATTGTTCTATCGGCGTATCCAAGCGTATGAGAAATGGGGATTTTGTAATGTTCCATGGCCAAAGCTCCCTTCAGTCTGCATAAATTATGGAATGTAAACGCTTCCTGTGATATACTGATTTGGACATAAAAAATTCACAATAAGCATATTGACATCATTAATTAAGAGAAGATTCTCACCCTTAGAGCTTAAATCAAAAAAGTGAGGGAGGCAAGAGTGATGGGTCAAGTCCATAGTGAAATTTTGCCAAGCCGTGGCATGAGCTCTAATATGCCTGATTACACGCAGGCTGTAACCCATTTTGAGTGGGAGGACGTAGAGCGAAGTTTCTCTTGGTATGAAACCGGTAAGGTGAATATGGCCTACGAGGCAGTCGATCGTCACGTCCTCGAAGGACGGGGTGAGTCAACCGCCCTGCTATACAGTGATGCTGTGCGGGAAGAATCCTATACATTTGCCGATCTGCGGGAAAGATCAAATCAGTTCGGAAATGTCTTGCGTAAATATGGCATCGGCAAGGGAGAGCGGGTATTTATATTTATGCCACGCCAGCCTGAGCTCTATTTTAGCCTGCTTGGCATACTTAAAGTTGGGGCTGTAGCCGGACCTTTGTTTGAGGCATTCATGGAGTCAGCCGTCAAGGATCGATTGGAGGATAGCGGGGCTGTAGCGCTCGTGACGACACCTGAATTATTACATCGGGTAAAGCGTGACGAATTGCCTGCACTGCGCCATATTTTTCTGGTAGGTGGTGTTTCGGAGCCCGCACAGGGAATCTTTGGATATGAAGAAGAAATGACCGCAGCCTCAACAGAGCTGGATTTGGAATGGTTAGGTTTGGACGATGGTCTAATTATGCATTATACAAGTGGTTCGACAGGAAAACCCAAAGGTGTCTACCATGTGCAAAGAGCAATGATTCAACATTATTATACCGGCAAAATAGTACTGGATCTACGGCCAGATGATATTTACTGGTGCACAGCAGATCCGGGCTGGGTCACGGGAACTTCTTACGGGATTTTCGCCCCTTGGCTGAATGGTGTGACCAATGTAGTTAGAGGCGGGCGCTTTAGTCCGCAGGACTGGTATAAGACGATTAAGCGCAATGCAGTGACTGTATGGTATAGTGCTCCGACTGCATTCCGCATGTTAATGGGGGCAGGGGAGAGCAGCCTGCAGGGAACTGATTTGAGCAGTCTGCGCCACGTGCTGTCTGTGGGTGAACCGCTTAACCCTGAAGTAGTACGTTGGGGAGAAAAAGTATATCACCAGCGTATCCATGATACGTGGTGGATGACGGAGACTGGCGCACAGCTGATCTGCAATTATCCAGGGATGGACATCAAACCGGGCTCTATGGGTCGTCCGTTGCCTGGTATCCAAGCTGCAATTCTGGATGATCGCGGCAATGTTCTGCCACCCTATTCGATGGGCAATCTGGCAATCCAAACGCCATGGCCTTCTATGATGAGTACCATTTGGAACAACCCGGCAAAGTATGAGGAATACTTTCGTATTCCCGGCTGGTATATTTCTGGTGATTCAGCCTATATGGATGAAGAGGGGTATTTCTGGTTCCAAGGAAGAATCGATGATGTCATCAATTCTTCTGGTGAGCGTATCGGTCCCTTTGAGGTAGAGAGCAAGCTGGTGGAGCACCCAGCTGTAGCTGAGGCTGGTGTAATTGGTAAACCCGATGCTATTCGGGGGGAGATTATCAAGGCCTTCATATCTTTGCGGGAGGGGTATCTTCCAACGGTAGCATTAAAAGAAGAAATCGCTGCTTTTGTCAAAGCGGGACTATCAGCGCATGCAGCCCCCGAGAGATCGAATTCAAGGATAAGTTGCCCAAGACCCGTTCAGGCAAAATTATGCGCCGGGTGCTGAAGGCATGGGAGCTGCATCTTCCAGCTGGAGATTTATCGACTATAGAGGATTAGCGCGACGAAATATCAATAAGACGTAATAGAACGAAAACAAAACCCAGCAAGTCTCCAAACGGGAGACTTGCTGGGTTTTGATCTTGCTAGTATTGAAACGAGTATAGAGATCTTAGACTAATTGAAAAATCTATTTTGCTTATTAATGTTTTTCTGCAGTATTACCTGCAGAATTTGTTGTGGCCTGTGCATTTCCACCATTCGTAGTCGTATCCGTAGTTCCAGCAGGCGGCACTATGATCATTCCAGGATCATCTGGAATTCCTCCGGGAAGGATCTCAGTTCCAGGTGTTGGTGTTGTCTCAGGCAGCACTTCTGGGCTTGGTGTAACCTCCGGTGTCGGCGTAGCCCCGCCAGCTACACTGCCCGAAGCCGTCTCATGACCGGCCACATCCACGGCAGTTACATAAAATGTAGCATTGACACTAGAAGGAGTTCCAGGTTGGAATACCAAAGTCTCACCTGCCATAAGAACAGCCTGTTTCTGGAAAGCTCCACCGTTTAAGGAACGGTATAATCTGTAACCCACAACATCCGATGAGCCGCTTGGCGTGAAGCTGATTACAGCTTTACCAGTGCTATAGGAGACTCTGACATTACGCGGTGCTGTTGGGGCTGTGCCATCATCCACACGTGGATCAACCTCAGTAGGATAATCTGTCTTCGCATCAGCTGGCATATAATATGCTATCGGTTCATGCTCTTTCATAGCAGGGAAGGCGGCCATCAGTTCTTTGACCAGATCCTGAATCGGCTTTTCGCGCTTGACCACAATCTGTTCCTTCAGGAAATCCTCGGGCGTTCCATCCAGCGGGATATAATTGACGCCATTATAAGTAATATATTTAGCTTTGGAGATGCCGTCATCACTTTCTGTGGGTACATATTTCACATTAAAAAGGTCTGTGGTAAATTTGTCGGTCAGTGCAGTAGGAAGCTTGCCGCTGTAGGCGGAAACTGTCTTTTTGACGATGCCTTCAGGCTGTGGAAATTTCTTCGTCACAAAGATCTGTGGTTGTTTATTAATAACTGCATTCATAACCTTGGTCCATAAAGTCTGAGCCTGATGTTTCTGAGTATCTCCCTGAAGGGTATTGATCTGTTCCTTATAACCTACCCACATTCCAAGTGTAACGTCCGGAGTATAGCCCATAAACCAGACGTCTCCATAGTTCTGGGTTGAGCCAGTTTTGCCGACGATTGGAACATCGTTGAAATGTTTATATTTGCTTTTGACTACACTGGCGGTACCTTCCGTAATTACGGTTCGCAGCATGTCAGTCATCAGAAAAGCGGTCTGCTTGGAGAATACCTGTTCAGGGTTCACCTTATGTTGGTACACGATCTTTCCTTCCGAATCCACGATCTTCTCAATCATATAGGCATCATTAAATGCGCCCTGATTGCCAATTGCAGAGTAGGCATTAGTTAATTCTTCGACAGATACGCCGTAACGTAGTCCACCGATAACTCCTGTCTGCGCGTTGTAATCATCATCCGTAATCGTTGTAATCCCCAGCTTTTTGGCAAAGGCCCAAGAATTATCTATCCCAACCTTGTCATTAAACAGCTTAAGTGCTGGCAAATTTAATGATTTGTTAAGCGCATAACGTGCGGTGACCAGACCCTGATAGCGATTGTTGGCATTTTTCGGGATGTGGAAGCCTTTGGTACCATCCTTCAGAATAATAGGTGCATCATCCAGAATGCCAGCAGGCTGGATTAGGCCCGCGTCAAGGGCAGGTAAATAGGCAGCAATTGGCTTCATGGTAGAGCCGGGCTGACGGACCATTTGCGTTGCGTAGTTCATCTGCTCAATTTTAAAGTCGCGGCCTTCGATCATCCCGAGGATTGCCCCGGTTTTGTTGTCGATCATAATGCCAGCTGTCTGTTCCTTGCCTCTGGCTTTGCTGTCTTTTGTAAAGTTATTACTGTCTTCCGAGATGCTATGCATGGCACTGTAAACTTTCTTGTCAATTGTGGTGTAGACCCGGTAACCACCAGTCATTAACTGCTGCCGTGCCTCCTCTAGACGAGCTGCACTATCATCAGTACCAACCGTAACAGCGGCAGTACTATCTGTACTGACGGCACTAGCAGTGCCTGTCACATCTGCCTTCCCGTTGTTCAGGGTCAGAAGAATTTCGGCTGCTTTGCGTTCTGTTTCCAGCATCAGGTAAGGATAGGTAGCATAAGCCTTCTTCGTATACGGTGCCAGAGAGCTCTTGATATCGAAAGCGAGAGCCTCGTCATATTGGGAGGTAGTGATTTTATTCTCCTCCAGCATCCGGCGAAGTACAAGATGCTGCCGTTCCAAGGCCCTGTTGAATGCCGTTTCATTGAACTCGCCCAGTCCGTTGAAGGCGGAATAAGCGGATGGCAGCTGAGGTAGACCTGCTAAATACGCAGCTTGGGCTATATTCAGTTTGTCCAGATTATCCTGACCGAATATTCCTTTGGATGCTGCTTTAATCCCAAATAAGTTGTAGCCGTTAGAGCCATTACCAAAGGGAACCTTGTTCAGATATGCTGTTAGAATTTCTTGCTTGGATAAGAAGCGTTCAAGTCTCAGTGATAATAAAATCTCCTTCACTTTGCGGTCTTCTGTCCGGTCCAGACTAAGGAATACACGTCTTGCGAGTTGTTGGGTAAGCGTACTGCCCCCAGTCTGAACGGACTCGTTCAGCAGCTTTTGCTTGACGGCACGTAAGGTACCCTTGAAATCTACGCCATTGTGCTCATAGAAATTATTGTCCTCTATTGCAAGAACTGCATCAATGATAAGCTGGGGGATATTGTTGTATTCAATGAGCCTGCGGTCTTCTTCGGTACGGAGCTGGCCGATAGGGCTTCCATCACGGAAATAAGCGAATCCAGTGATAGAGTTCTGGCTAATTTGTTGTTGAATGAATTGCTCGGAGCGGACAGGGTCTTCTTTCACTATAGAAGTGACGTAACCTGCCACAGCGCCACTGGCAAACAGAATGCCCAGTATGCCAAGAATAAACATCCACTTGACTACGGAGCCGAACCTGCGGAACCAGGATCTACGGGGTGGATGCTTTTTTACAGTTTTCTTTTTGATCTCCTCAACCATCGACGATAATCCTCCTTTTAACGGAATTATTATAGCACAATTTGGCGATTTTGAATGCGCTTATACTTGAGAGCAATTTTTCCGCAAGGATTTGACTTTTGAAATGTGCTTGTGATATAAATAGATTCAATTGGATATCAAAAAAAGCGCAGAAAGACATCAGTAGAAGGCAAGCTTTGTATTTTCAGAGAGTCGGTGGGTGGTGTGAACCGATAACAAGCCCCTTTGAATTACAGTCTGGAGCTGTCTGGAGGAACAACAAGCATATTTTGCCTGTTAAGTAGTCTGGGACCGGGTGCAATCCCGTTATATGTAATGAAGTGAAAGTCCTTTGCAGTGTTAACCTACATAGCAGGGATTTTAATTAGGGTGGTACCGCGAGTCTATTTCTCGTCCCTTGGGATGAGAAATAGACTCTTTTTGTCGTGGTGGCACAGTTAGAACTTAGAGGAGGAACATAAGTATGAAATGGGAAGAATTATCGGACGTTCAACAGCAGGAAGTAGAGCATCAGCTGGAAGTCATATCTCGTGGTGTCGTGGAGATTGTTCCGGAAGAAGAACTGAAACGCAAAGTCATCAAATCTGTGGTTACGGGTGTACCCCTTAATGTAAAGCTGGGGCTTGATCCATCAGCGCCGGATATCCATGTCGGTCATACAGTTGTTATGCATAAATTACGCCAGTTTCAAGAGCTGGGACATCAAGTGCAGCTTATTATTGGAGATTTCACCGGACGAATCGGAGATCCTACAGGCAAGTCGGAAACGCGCAAGCAATTGACGGAAGAAGATGTACAGCGTAATGCCGAAACCTACAAGAAGCAGATCTACAAGATATTAGACCCGAATAAAACAAAAGTGTTTTACAACTCGGAATGGCTTAGCCCGATGACCTTTGCTGAAGTTGTGACGTTGTCCGCTAAAGTAACAGTGGCACGTATGATGGAGCGTGATGATTTCACTAAACGTTTTCAAGGTGGTCTGCCGATCAGTATCCATGAGTTTTTCTATCCGCTGATGCAAGGAATGGATTCTGTTGCCTTGAAGAGTGACGTGGAGCTTGGAGGAACGGATCAAAAATTTAATCTGCTGATGGGGCGTACGCTGCAGAAGGAATATGGTGTGGATACTCAAGCTACGATTATGACACCTTTGCTTGAAGGTCTTGACGGCGTACAGAAGATGAGCAAGAGCCTGGGTAACTATATTGGTATCGATGAAGAGCCGAACGAAATCTACGGCAAAGCGATGTCGGTACCTGATGAACTGATGCTTAAGTACTATGAGTTGGCCACTGATATCAGCAATCGTGAGCTTGTGGTTCTGAAAGAGGCGTTGCAAGAGGGCGTAACGCATCCGAGAGATGCTAAAATGCAATTGGCTCACACATTTGTACGCATGTATCATGGTGTTCCTGCGGCAGATGCTGCACAGCAGCATTTCGTCACTGTGTTCCAGCAGCGTGCGCTGCCGGATGATATCGAGATCTTTGCAGTTCCTGCCGCAGAGTTGGAAGATGGCACGATCAAACTTGTTAAACTGCTCACTCTGCTTGGATTTGCGGGCTCCAATGGGGAGGCCAAACGCAGTATTCAGCAGGGTTCAGTTAAGCTGAACGAGGTGAAACTGGAGGACCCTAATGCGGACTTGACGCCACAGGAGGGCGATATCTTGCAAGTAGGTAAACGGAAATTCGCTAAGCTAACGTTGTCATAAGGCGTTAATCTTATAATTAGGAATTATAAAACAGCAAGTCTCCGGTACAGTGGGACTTGCTGTTTAGCATTTTCAGCCTGTTGTTTGCCTAAAGGCTATTAATATCAACAAAAAAAGCCCCCGGAAAATCCGGGGGCTTTGATCATACTCGCTATAAGCGAGATATTAACGGTTGTAGAATTCGACGATTTGTTTTTCATCGATGTCTTGGGACAGCTCGGAACGTTCTGGCAAACGGATATATTTGCCTTCGAATGATCCATCAGCATATTCCAAGTAAGCTGGAAGGTGTGAACGGTTTTCAAGAGCTTCTTTGATTGAACCCATAGCGCGGCTTCTTTCGCGAAGTCCGATAACGTCGCCCAAGCTTACACGGTAAGAAGCGATGTCGACTTTTTTGCCGTTAACAGTTACGTGACCGTGGGATACTAACTGACGTGAACCAGCACGGGAGTTAGCAAAACCAAGACGGTAAACGAGGTTATCCAAGCGGCTTTCAAGCAAGAACATAAAGTTTTCGCCGGCAATACCTTGGATCTTTTGTGCTTTAGTGAAAAGAGTCTTAAACTGCTTTTCGCCCAAACCGTACATGTGACGCAATTTTTGTTTTTCCATAAGCTGCATTCCGTAGTTACTTACTTTTCTGCGTTGGTTAGCTCCGTGTTGTCCTGGTGGAAAAGGGCGTTTAAGATCTTTTCCTGTACCGCTAAGGGAAATACCTAGACGGCGGCTGAGTTTGAATTTCGGTCCTGTGTAACGTGCCATATTATAATAGACTCCTTTTTAATTGTAATTTCAATTGAATTAGGCTCTATTGTGCCGCTTTTCGTATCCGTGAATAGCAATTAAATGCTCTCACACTGTCAGGAAAGTTCAGCCGCTGTCCTGATAGTAACGAATTGCGTGAGGGTGACACAACGTTACGCCATGTAAGACTGGTTACAGTCTTGTTCAACAATAAATATTATATGAAAACAACAGTCAATGTCAAGCGTATCTTATAAGAGTTTTTGTAAAACTTTGTCGTTAGTTCTTAGGACCTAAAAAAAATCCCGGAAATGAGGAAAATATAATGCATTACGGGAGGAAAGAGAGTAAAATATAGCTAATTAGATGTTATCGGAAAATGAGATTTTAATTTTAGATGCAAAGGGGATCCTCTTTATGTCAGAACAGGAAGCATACGGTCCTAAGGACAGTCGTATGCTGTTAAAGACCACGATGCAATCAGACGGAGACTTTGATGATCCCGCCGCGTGGCTCAGGGAAACGGACATTGTATCCTATGATTTCCCTTATGCAGCCAATCTGATTGCAGATAGCTTCATCGAATGGCTGGGAGAACTTACTGCTCTTCCGTTTGCGAAGACTTGGGAGTGGTGTGTTCTCGACGCTGAAGGTAGATGGATAGACAACATAAAAGAGAGGCAAGAGCAGTGGCGACCGCAATGGGAAGAGGTAGCAGCTGTAAGTGTGATCTCTGGCAGAATGCATACAATTCAGTTCTCAGTCGAGGGGCGAGATGTGAATTTCTTTACAATACCTATGCTTACGCGCAACCACGGGGAGATATTTACTTTGCTTGGGTGTGCGATGCCTACAGAACAATATGAGCAGGGCGGAAAGCATACCGCTGAAGCCATGGCACTGCATTTCCAAACGTGCTTTTACCGTAGGTTTGAGCATGTGTTTGTATCTGATCTTGCAAATGTTCATTTACATGCAGAGCGGGAGAGCAACCGCCGTTCACTATTATTCCAGATCGTCCAGAGGATGCATGACAATATAGATGTGAATGCCGTGTTAACAGAGGTTATAGATAGTATTTCTGCGATGTATCCTGGTGCTCGCTTGGAACTGTTTATGTCGCAGGATCATCGCAGTCCTAATCCGCAGGTTAAACCACTTCCGTTACTTTGGACAAAAAACGATGTGCGCGCTAGGGCTTTTAAGGATGGCAGGGTTGCAATAGAAACAAGCATGGAGGACAGTCACGTCGTTGAGATTGGCCTTCCACTTAGTGGAAAACAGGGAGTTTATGGTGTATTCCATATGGTCATGGATAATCCGGTCTTCTCAGACACGGATTTGCAGTTTCTCTCCATGGTAGCTGATACGGCTGGTACAGCCTTTGAGAATGCAAAGCTGTATGAGCGCTCCAACCAGCTAATCCGCGAGTTGCGCATGAGCAATGAACTAACGCAACGACTGAACAAGAGCTTGCGCTTGGGGGAGGTTTTTCAGTTCGCTTTTGAAGAGCTGCTGGAAATGTTTGAGGCCGACTATTGCTGCATTGTACATATGAATGAAGAAAAAGGCGGCCTTGAGGTGATTGCTTGTAACCATCCCCCCTTACTCCACGAGATATTAAAGAATGGACAAGGACTGGGTGGAAAGGTGTATGCCACAGGGGAACCCCTAATATTATCAGACTATATAAATAATAATGCGACGGTTTCACGGTTAATGGATTCTACAGAGTCGCAGTCGCTAATTGCTACACCATTAAGCGTGGGTGGAGAAGTGCGAGGAGCGATTATGCTTGCCCACCGAGACGCTCATTACTTTTCTTATGACAATTACAGACTCCTACAAGCCATGGCAGGACATATTGGACTTGCCGTTGGAAATGCGCGGTTACATGCGGAAGTACGGCGTCTCGCGAACCGAGACACACTGACCGGTCTATATGCCCGTCATTATCTGGACGAAATGATTAAGGAGAGACAAAGTACAGATTTCTGTGGTTCCTTGATAGTAGTTGATATCGACCAGTTCAAAGCTGTAAATGATACCTACGGCCATCAAAAGGGCGATAAGATCTTAAAACAGGTCAGTGAGATTGTGAAATCATCCATTCGTCAAGGGGATATTGCCGCCAGGTGGGGCGGTGAGGAATTGGCTGTATATTTGCCACAGCTTGGCGTACAACAGTCTGTACTAGTCGCTGAACGGATTCGCGAACGGGTGATGAGGGAGACAGAACCACAGGTCACAGTATCCTGCGGAATTGCTGAATGGAGCTGGACGGATGAGCGCGTAAGTGTAGAGTCGCTGTTCTACCGAGCAGATATGGCGCTGTATGAAGCAAAGAACAATGGGCGCAACCTGGTTATAGTTGACAATAAGACAATTAAATCATTTTGAGGAATCCCCTGGGTGATCCTGAGGGTTCTTTTTTTTTTTGAAACTATAATCAGTATAAGTCCCGGCTCAAGGGATAACCTATAGTAGGTTATTTAATCAGTCCGGGAAAGGCATGAGGTTAATGAGCGAGATGTTATTCTATAAAAGGTGTATATTTGTAATCATAATGTTTAATTGCGTGGTTTGCAGTGGTTGCAGCGCAATTAAAGACAAGCCAGCTAAGGAAGATTTGGCCTTGGCGCTATCTGGTGTTGCAGGAAGCGATGCGCTTACCTTTGAAGGAGCAGCCACGCTGCTGCGCGGAGGGAAGTCCGTTCCGGAAGCAACGCTTTATTATGGAGGTAAAGTCGAAAATCACAATAAGGTAAGTTTATATACGCTTCTGCCGGATAAGAGTCCATCCCTACCTGCAGCCACTGGCGATATTAAAGAACTTGCGAAGAGTCCGACAGTGGCATTGTCCTATTATAGCCAGTTGGAGAAACAAGAAGGCAAATGGAAGCTTTTGTCGGCCGCCCCCTCGTCTGGAGAGGATAACCCTCTGCCTGCCCTCAACCCGCTGCACCAGCTTGAAGAGCTGGAGGTAATGGATAAGGTGGTGACTGAAGAAATGGGTGCTGCAAGAGGTACGAGGGTGCTGCGAATTGAACTGACCCCTGCACAGGCGCGAGATCAGCTGTCTACCGATCTGGAACGAGCGATGATGGACCTGCGTCCTGTTCTCAAGGATCAGAACCAGAAGACGACTGAGAAGGAACTGAAAGTCAATGAGGCTTTATTGACCTTGTGGGAGAAGAAGAACAGTGAGCTTCAAAAGAAGCTTGAGCAAGCCGAAATATCAGCAGTGTACCATGTGACTGTTGACACGAAACGTAATCTGCCCAAACGGCTCAGTTGGAAAAGAACGGTGAATTATAGCGGAGGAAAAACTGACACCGAGACCTATGTGATGCAGGTTGATTTCTATGGTTACCGTTGATGTTTCTTGTTAAGTTTGCACAATATTTTGTGCGCTAGCGTGTTACAATAGAAAGGCATTTTATTTACGCAAATGAGGAAGGAAGAGAAAGAAGAATGATGGATCCCCGAATTCAGAAGCTTGCGAAGAACCTTGTAAGCTACTCTGTAAACGTTCAACCTGGCGAGAATGTGCTCGTCGAAATGATTGGCAGTGAAAGAGATTTAATTAAAGCGGTGGTGGAGGAGATCGGCAAAGCTGGCGGTCATGCTTTTGTACAATTGACAGACCGGACAGTCCTGCGCAGCATGCTGAAATATGCAACACGCGAAAGTCTTCAGACATGGGCGGAAATAGACTTAAACCGTATGAAGCAAATGGATGGTTATATTGGTATTCGTGCAGGGGAGAATGTAAATGATCTCTCCGATATCCCGGAAGAGAACATGAAGTTGTATAATTCCCTTTACTCGCACCCTGTACATAGTGAGCAGCGCGTCAAGCATACCAAATGGGTTGTGTTGCGTTATCCCAACGCAAGTATGGCACAACTTGCCAATGTTAGTACGGAAGCCTTTGAGGACTTTTACTTCCAGGTATGCAATCTGGATTATGCCAAGATGGACAGAGCCCAGGACGCGTTGGCAGATCTCATGAGACGTACAGATAAGGTACACATTTCCGGGCCAGGTACAGATATTACTTTCTCCATTAAGGGAATTGGCGCCGAGAAATGCTCCGGGCAGAAGAACATTCCGGATGGAGAGGTCTACAGTGCGCCTATCCGCGATTCTGTGAACGGAACCATTAGCTATAATGCCGCAACCCTGTACAATGGTATAACCTTTGAAAATGTAAAATTCACCTTTGAGAACGGTACAATAGTTGATGCTTCCAGCAACGACACTGTGCGGCTGAATGATATCCTAGATTCGGATGACGGTGCCCGTCATATCGGCGAGTTTGCGATTGGCTTTAATCCTTACATCCTGCACCCGATGAAGGATATACTATTCGATGAGAAAATCGCTGGCAGCTTGCATTTTACGCCAGGTCAGGCTTATGAAGAGACTGATAATGGCAACCGTTCTTCGATTCACTGGGATCTGGTGCTGATTCAACGTCCGGAATATGGTGGCGGAGAAATCTATTTTGATGATATCCTGATCCGTAAGGATGGCTTATTTGTAGTTCCTGAATTAGCAGGTCTGAACCCCGAAAACCTGAAATAAAATGTAAAGATAAGAAAACTCCTTGCGTGAGTAAGCGGATTCAATGTATCATGGAATTGATTACAAATGACTTAAGTTTCATAATCAAGTTGCGGAGGGATTCATATGTCCAGTAACAATGCGGCAATCGTGGATATTGCTCAAACGGCAAGCCAGTTCAATTCATCTATCGTTCTTCAAGCGGAAAACAAGTACATTGATGTTAAGAGTATTCTCGGTTTGTTCACTACATTGGTATCAAGCCAGAGCTACGAGCTTCATGTTCATGGAGCAGATGCTGAAGAAGCTAAGAAGGCAATGAGTGAAGTATTTGCGAAACATGGCTTAAACTTTACAGTAGTAGCAGAGTAATTATTTGTTTCTAAAAAGCGTCCTGCCGGTTTGCGGCGGGGCGTTTTTTAAAATATAATAAATTATAAGGGTTCATAATATATATGAAAGTAAAAGCTTTTGCAAACTGAATTGTTGTATTGATATGCAATTTCGACTAATATTAAATAAACTAGCAATAGCAGCTGAAACTTTTGGACATGGGGGGGAAAATCTATGAATTCATCAGATTTGCAGGAACAAATCAATCTACGAGCGATCACTCTTCTACAAGAAGATGCCGATAAAATTGAGAAGCTTATCGAAGTGCAGATGGAGAATTTGGCAACACGGTACTGCCCTCTCTATGAGGAAGTACTGGATACCCAAATGTATGGTTTCTCCAGACAAGTCGATTTTGCAGTTAGAGTTGGATTAGTACAAGAGCTGACTGGGAAAATGGTGCTGAGTAAACTGGAGCGCAATTTGTCGGTACTTTATGAAGCACTGAATAACAAGGCGAATGCGAATTCATAGTATTATTTGCACGGTTTAATTTATGTTATAAAAAAGCGCACATGAGGACAGGTGGGTCGCTCATGTGCGCTTTTTGCTGTGTTTAAGTACTATACAAGATAAAAGGAGACCCCGAGAATCAGATAGACAGTCAGTAGTAGCAGCCCCTCGTACCAGTTGGTTGCCCCATCTTGTATAATCGACTTGGCAATGAATACGGAGACTGCAATAGCGACAATCTCAATCGTCGTAAATACGATATCCATTGTAGTTCCCATAAAATAACTGACGAAGATTAGCACAGGCGCTACGAATAAGGCAATTTGCAGGCTGCTGCCAACGGCGATTTCCACTGCGGCCCCAATCTTGTTCTTCATAGCCAGCATAATCGCCGCGCTATGTTCAGCTGCGTTGCCGATGATGGCTACAAGGAATGCACCTACGAACAGCTCGCTGAAGCCAAAGCGTTCAGTCAATGTCTCCAATGTGCCAACAAGCCATTCACTAACAAAGGCTACCATAACGGTTGCTATCACCAGATAGAGGATGGATCTTTTCATGGACCAGGCAGGAGCATGTTCGTTCGGCAATTCTTCTTCATTGTCCTCCGTGACGTCCCCCAAGTATTTCTTGTGTGTAATCATAGAGAAAACGAGCCAGGCAATATAGGAAGCAATAAGCAGTCCGGCTACGATGAGACTTAACACATCTGTATCTTTCTCAGTAATCGAATGGGTATTGAAGAACATGGCAGGCACGAACAGGGCAATTACAGCGACGATCATCAGTGAGCCGTTGAGTCCGGCGAGTGTAACGTTGAAATTCTGCACCTTGTACTTCATGCCGCCAGCGAATATACTAAGGCCCAGAACAAGCAGCAGATTACCGATGATGGAGCCGGTGAGACTAGCCTTGACCATATCGAATAGTCCTTCCTTTACCAGGAAGAAGGCAATGATCAGCTCCGCAGCGTTGCCGAAGGTGGCATTAAGAAAGCCGCCTAATCTCTGCCCAGCATAATGGGCTACGCTTTCTGTTGCCCGGCCTAGAAAGCCAGCTACGAAGACGACAGAGACCGCAGACAATACGAATTGAAGCGTATGGTCCCAATTCGCAAAATGTCCAATGGCGCTAAGGACAAAGGTAATGACCAGCAGGGCCGGAGAAATCCATTTTTTCAATGTGTTGCACACTCCAGTCTATTTATGTAAGTTGATTTCATAATCAATATACCCAAATTGTTCCTAAGTGTAAACGGAATTGAGAGAAAGTCATTTGCTTTTTAGCCTGTTTTGGAATTACAATAATTAATAATGAGTGTGAGGGGGATATGGCATGGCAGAACAACTTCAACTAGAAATGGGAAATATACGAATTTCAAATGACGTCGTCTCTAAAATTGCCGGATTGGCTGCCTTGGAGACTCCAGGAATTGCAGCCATGTCTGGCGGCTTATCGGAAGGCTGGGCGAAGCGCCTGAGTGGTAAGAATGTGCAGAAGGGTGTTACCGTTGAAGTAGGGCAGCTGGAAGCAGCCGTGGATTTGCGTATTATAGTTCTTTATGAAACACCGATTCACGAGGTGTGCCGGATGCTTCAACAAAACGTACGCGAAGCTGTGGAAAGCATGACAGGACTTCACATTGTTGAAGTGAATGTTAAGGTTGAAGGCGTTGCCTTCAAGAATGATGAAATTTCTTAATTAGTAATATAATTTGTTCACATTATAAGAATAACAACAAAAAAAGAGTGTCCTCAAATCCATACATGGATTGAGGACACTTTTTGCTTCTTAATATGCAACTATGGATCGTATTGCCGAACTCACCGTGCCCGTACTTGTCTGACTGTTGTTACGGATTTAGTTACTTCCTGTTTGGCCGGGCGGTTGGTCTCTCTTGAAATGCTTAACATAATGCCCATAGACAACATGCTGACTAGCAGCGAAGAGCCTCCATAGCTGATGAATGGCAGGGTCACACCGGTTAGAGGAATGGTTTTGGTCACACCACCGATGTTAACGAAGGCTTGAATAGCGATAAGTCCCATTACACCAATCCCAACAAGCGTACCGAAGGGGTCGGTGCATCTTAGCGCGATGAGAATACCTCTCCAGATAAAGTACAGATACAGCAGCAAGAAGATCGTGGTCCCTACAAAACCAAGTTCTTCACCGATTACGGCGAAGATAAAGTCGGTGTAAGGGTAAGGCAGATAGTAGAGCTTCTGCACACTCTGTCCAAAGCCGGAACCCTTAATTCCTCCCTCTCCCAGAGCGGTCAAGGATTGGATAATATTAAACCCACTGCCTGAAGCATCCTGATAAGGATTCAAGAAGGCATCGAAACGTTCTTGTTTGTAGTCCTGGTTAGCAATAACTTTCTCCGAGACAGGCGAAAGGGAGTCGATAGCTCCTTTGGCTCCCAATACGAGTGCCGCACCCAGTACTAGCAGAGCAACAGAAGCCAGAATGTGCTTCATACTGGCGCCGCCAGCATAAATCACCAGCCCACTGGTGGCTACGAGAATCAGACATGAGCCTAAATCCGGCTGCATCATGATCAGTCCGGCTACAATACCGACTATAACCATTACGGGTATATAACCTGTGCGGAAATCTCTCAGCCGTTCACCCTTTTTGGTGATGAGTGCGGCCAGATATAAGATAATTGATATTTTGGCCAGTTCAGTCGGCTGTATTCCCATGCCCCCAATACTTAACCAACTCTTGGCACCGTTAATTCGATCGGTAGAAGCTACGAACAATAGAAGGACTAGAGTAATAATAAAGATAGGTGCATACCATTTCTTGAATTTGCTGTAATGAATATTCATTACTGTAAACATAACGATGCTTCCCAGCACGACCCAGATAATCTGGCGCTTCATAAAATAAAAAGGGTCATAGCTGAATTTCTTGCTGGCCAAGGTCAGACTGGAGCTGGCACTGAAGACCATAACCAGACCGAAGCCAACAAGCAGCAAGGTCAGAATAAGCAATTGGAAATCGGGCGTTCCTCTTTTGGGCAGGCTGACATTTTTTTTCGTCGTTCCCTTCCCGTTACTCAAACCTCCAACAGCTGCTTCAGCTGAAGAATCCGCTGAGCTGCGATGTCCATAATAGGTTGAGGCACAGGAGACTCATACTCTAGACCGTGTGGATAGGTTGCTTTCCCTAAGTAAACGGCTTCAATCGCAAGCACGGCATCCGACTTCTCCAATTTACCTTCGACAGCGCGTGTATTAAAGCGCAGAAAATAGTCGCCGCCATTCTGCTGATCTTCAATCTTGCAATCGTAAGTGGCGCGATAGTACTCCCATTGCCAGCGAACGAAACCAGCTTTGGCGGCACTTTCATCCAAATAGAAAAGATCGCTTGTTAATCCTACGAGGCCCGTGTTCTCAAAAATCATAGCGCACATATCCCCCTCATGAAGTATAATGATTCATTCATTATCCGAATTAAGATGTTCTATCTCATGATAGTATGTTTCCAAAGGGAGCGCAAGGCGGAGGACACCCTGTGATACACAGTTTTTTGCGTTTCTGCTACAATAAAAGAAATATAGTTGTACTAGGCTGAGAGAATGGTTTTAGGGCAGTCGTTAAACGCTGACGAAGCGGGTTACGTAAGAGAAAGGGATGGAAGAGGTATGGAGAGGTTACCGGTTGAATTACTGCTGCCGGATATGGTGAAATGGCGCCGTCATCTGCATCGGCATCCGGAGTTGTCTTATCAGGAGAAGGAGACTTCAGCCTATGTAGCAGATAAGTTGGCGGATTTCGGGATTGAAGTCAAGAGAAGCACTGCCGGATATGGTGTTACAGGGATATTGCGGGGCGAGAAGCCGGGGAAAACGGTTGTTCTGCGGGCAGATATGGATGCTCTGCCCATCCTGGAAGAAACGCAAAGCGACTATGTTTCGCAAAATGACGGGGCCATGCATGCCTGCGGTCACGATGGTCATACGTCGATGCTGCTGGGCGCAGCGGCTTACTACAGTAGCCGCCGGGATGAACTAGAAGGAGAGATTCGCTTTCTCTTTCAGCCAGCCGAAGAGGTGTGTCCTGGAGGGGCGCTGGGTATGATTGCTGAAGGAGTGCTAGAGAATGCCGATGCCGTCTATGGCCTCCATCTCTGGACTCCACTTCCTATAGGTACAGTAGGCAGTGCACCAGGTCCACTAATGGCATCGGCCGATGAGTTTTTCATTGACATTATTGGCAAAGGTGGACATGCCGGCATGCCGCACCGTACGATTGACAGCATTGTGGCCGGGGCGGCCCTCGTGACACAACTTCAGAGCGTTGTGAGCCGTTCTGTTGACCCGCTGCGGCCTGCGGTATTAAGTGTGGGGACCATACAAGGCGGGTTCGCCCAGAACGTCGTTGCTGAGCAATGCCGGATAACTGGCACCGTACGGGCATTCGACGAGGAGACTCGTTATCTGATCCGGCGCAGAATCGAAGAGATCGCGACTTCAATAGCTGCTGCATATGGCACCGAGGTGAAGATAGACTACTTAATGGGATATCCCCCCCTTGTAAATGATGAAGGTGAATATCAACGTTTTTTCCATGAAGCTCCGAAAGCACTAGGGGAATCCGTTCAGGTTATGTTGATGGAGAGGCTTATGCCGGCAGAGGATTTTGCCTATTATGTAAAGAGCATCCCAGGCTGCTTTATGTTCGTAGGAGCGGGTAACCCGGATAAAGGGGCTGACTACCCACATCATCACAGTCGATTTGATTTCGACGAGGATGCTATGCTGCATGGAGTGAAGTTGCTGATAGCGATGGCAGATTCCTGTCTTAAGGAGAAGTAAAGCGTATAATTTGTTTGGTTAAGGAGAACCTATTTCCGAAACATGGAGATCATGACAGGAGGGTTCAACTTGAAGACGGTTAAAGAGGTTATGACCACCGATACTGTAACAGTCACATTGCAGGATAATATTTTTGAGGCTGCTATCAAAATGAGGGATAATGATACTGGGTTTATTCCAGTAATTGATTCTAACGACAGCAAGCAATTGCTCGGTGTGATTACAGACCGTGATCTTGTTATTAGAGGGTACGCAGACAAGCATGCAGGTTCCACATCGGTGCAGACAGTCATGAGTACAGATATTCGTGCCGTCTCAGAGAATACCTCTGTGGATGAGGCAGCAGAACTTATGGCTGCGGGGCAGATTCGCCGGCTACCGGTGACAAATGGCAAGAAATTGATCGGGATCGTCTCGATTGGTGATCTCGCGGTGCGTAATATTTTTGCCGATGAGGCTGGAGAAGCGCTGAGCGGAATCTCCCAGCAGCATTTGCATTAACAATAAGAATGGGTAAAGCTCATGTCCGTGGTTATCCGGGTGTGGGCTTTTTCCTGCTATTCAGCAGCAGTTTGAAATAGAGTTACATAGCGGAGGCCTGACTCACTAAGCAAGGAGGGGAATCTATGGAGAAAACAGGAGCTTGTATTATACGAAGAGACCGGACTGTTTTGCTGGAATGTGCTCACCCAGGCTTTGAGGCGGCCAGACAACTTCTAGCTACTTTTGCTGAGCTTATAAAAAGTCCCACGGCCTTCCACACTTACCGGATCACTCCATTGTCGCTTTGGAACGCCGCAGCGCTTGGTTATAAGGCAGAGCATATTACAACTAGTCTCAGATCTATTGCCCGCTGGAATATACCTACGGGTGTTATGGAGGAGATATCACTTCTCATGTCCCGGTATGGCAGACTAACACTGCATACCCATGAGAGGGAGTCACAGCTAATTACAATCCGTGCCGATACTTCGGAGCTGCTGGATGAATTGGAGAAGCACCCTGGTTTCTATGAAGCTGGATTACGAAGAAGCGGACCTGTAGAGTGCGTGTGCAGGAAGACCTTCCGCGGTCAATTGAAGCAAGAGCTGACAAGACTCGGGTATCCCATTATGGACTATGCAGGCTATCATGAGGGGCAAGCTCTTAATGTCGCATGGAGAGAGCCTGAATACAACTTTCATGACAGAACGGAAGCAGACGGTGAAGCTGGCACCTCAATAAGCCTTAGAGAATACCAACGGGAAGCCGTTCAGCACTTTCAGGGGACTGGTGGTACCGGAGGGAGTGGAGTTGTCGTTCTGCCTTGCGGAGCAGGTAAGACGGTAGTGGGCATAGCTGTTCTGGAAAGCCTGCAGTGCGAAACACTGATTCTCACCTCGAGCACAACCTCTGTTAGGCAATGGATGAATGAGTTACTGCAGCGAACAAATCTGGATGGTGAGGCGATCGGTGAGTACTCTGGCGAGAAAAGACAGGTGCGGCCAGTGACTGTAGCCACCTATCAGATTTTGACACATCGCCGTAGGAAGGAAGGTCCCTTCATTCATATAAATTTGTTCAACGAACGAAACTGGGGTCTGATCATCTATGATGAAGTTCATTTGCTGCCGGCTCCGGTGTTCCGGGCTACTGCGGACATTCAAGCCACACGCCGTCTAGGGCTAACGGCTACTCTTGTCAGAGAGGATGGCCGGGAAGACGATGTGTTCTCTTTAATCGGACCCAAATGCTACGATCTGCCCTGGAAGGTGCTGGAGAAGCAGGGTTGGATCGCCACCGTTGAGTGTATAGAGATGACTGTACCTATGAATGTGGTGTTAACACGGGAATATATGTATGCGGAAAATAAAGAAAAGTTCCGTCTAGCTGCTGGGAACCCGGGCAAAATCGATGTTGTGTTAGAGCTACTGGAAGCGCATCGCGGTTCCTCTGTTCTAGTGATTGGTCAGTATCTGGACCAGCTCAGCCAATTAGCTGAAGCTATCAAGGCCCCTCTGATCACAGGTAAAACCTCAGAGCAGGTGAGAGGTGAGCTGTATGCGGCTTTTAATGCTGGGAGATTGCAAGTTCTGATTGTATCGAAAGTGGCCAATTTTGCGCTGGACCTGCCGGATGCTTCGGTTGCCATCGAGGTTTCAGGTGCTTTTGGCTCGCGGCAGGAGGAAGCCCAGCGGTTGGGACGCATTCTACGCCCGAAGCCGGGTGAGAATAAGGCGTATTTCTATACGCTGGTGACTGGAGACAGCCGTGAACAGGATTTTGCTTGGCGCCGCCGGATGTTTCTGACGGAACAGGGCTACCAGTACGCGGTGAGAATTGTGGAGCCAAGTGCTGAGGAGGAGGGTATCCTTTGAAACAGCTTACACAAGAAGCGCGGGAGGTATTACGACGGATCTGTATGGCTTATGCAGCGATGCCTTTTGAAGCAGGGAAGGAAGAACGGTTGCGGCCGCCCAATCTTTGTCGCGCTGAGCAGAGGCTTGCCATGAATGAATTGCTGACTGACGGTCTGCTGGAAGTGCGGCAGAAAATGTGGGGGGAGAAGCTCTATCAAATCCCAGTGGAACGGCTGCCCTTGCTTCAAAGTGGCTTTTTTTCGTATCAGCCGCAGTTTGTAGAAGGCTATGAAATAAAGCTGACTATGGAAGCAGGTGCGGGGTTGACTGGGGATTTATTCAGGGCGCTCCTGTATATTGCGCGTGAGGGGCTGCCTTTAACAATCAAAGGTAGCATTCACAAAAAGAATATCGGTCGTCTGAACGCACAGCTGTCCTGTCAGGAAAGGCATCTTGAGGGACTGTTTATCTCCTCTCCTTATCTGGAGACATATCCAGTACCCGCAGCAGTAGTAGTGGATCTAATGCTGTATCTAGGACTTATAAGTGAGCGTGGTGCAGCGTATGAACTGGAGATGGAAGCTTTGCAGCAGTGGTTTCATCTTTCGGAGTCAGGGATGGCAGCAATTCTGTACACTGTCGTAATTAATCGCTATGGAAGTCTGAAGCCTGCCGACCAGCATTTCCGATATCTGATATCCAGCTCTTCATTCCAGTCGCAAAAGTGGACAACACTCTCAGGAATAATGGACTGGATGGTAAACACTCATTTGGTTGCACCGGAAATGCGTACAGAGCTGGAAATATCGAGTCTGAGCTGGCTGCGAATTCTGGCTGGCTTTGGCTGGTGTGAGCTCGGGGCGAAACCGGATGGAGATCACTGTTTCCGTTGGAGCGGACCACAGCCTCAATTGATAGATGAAACCAGTGATTTTCTTGACCTAGGTATTCAAGTAACCTCCTCAACCCCAATGTTTATTGTGCAGCCGGACTTTGAGGTGCTGGTTCCACCAGAGGTGTCGTATGCTATCCGTTGGACCTTGGCTGGTTGTGCCGAACTGCTGCAAAGCGATACCTTATGGAGCTTTCGTCTGACCCGCGAGCGACTGGAATCTGCTGCCGAACAAGGAATATCGCCGGAGGAAGCCATTTTCTGGTTAAATGCTCATGCTTTGGGCCAACTCCCTAATGAGGTGGAATTCGCTCTGAAGCAATGGGGCAGGGGAATCGGCCGAACGGCGTTGGCGGAGGTTATTCTGCTCTCTTGCCGCAGTGAGGAAGAGGGGGATGCCATAGCGGCTCATCCTCGGCTGCAGGAGAACCTCACTCGGCTCGGCCCCCATCACTTTAGTGTGCGTGAGGAGGGTTTAGAGCAGGTGCGCCGGGAGCTGTCCGCAGCCGGAATGGCCCCGCCCCGCTCTATTGCTGGACGTCTGGAGGCGACAGTGGCGGATAAAGTATTTTTGCATCTGCCTAGTCCAGAGTCTTCAATCGGATATACCCTACCACCGTTGCATTCCGAGCGAGGACTATTCCGCACTGGAAACCCTGATCGTTACCTGCAACCTGCGCCGCTAAATTCACAGGAAGATAGCTTGCCGGGAATAGAGAGTGTACCCACGATGTGGAGCAGAGAATGGCGTCATTATCACAGTACAACCGCGCAGAAAATTATGGAGCAGGCACTAAGCTGGGGCATTAAGGTTCGTCTCTCCCTTCAGGGAGAGAGTTGCGATTTCATCCCTGTGCAGGTCAGTGGTAATCCGTGGAGAGTAAGTGGATTAAAGTTGTCATCCAGAACAGAGGAAGTCGAAGAAATAGAGCTAACTGCAGGAGATTGGAAAGAGATGAGACTCGTTATACCCAGTGCCCAGAGAAATTCCTCTTCTGCTTGAGCAACTGATTATGTTATGATAAGGAAGTCTAATGCCAAGGGCAGAATACTAACTAAAGAAGAGAGTTGAAGTTCATGAGCGTAGCGGAAATGAATACGGTCGATATGGCCGAAGTGCTGACATACGCCTATGAATTAGGCGACATGATTAATCAATCCGCAGAAGTGTCGGATTACCTATACTGGAAAGGGCGGGTTGATGCGAACCCCGAAATTCAGACGATGATTAAACAGCTTCAAAGCAAGAAGGAGCTGTTCGAGGAGACGCAGCGGTTCGGACACTTTCACCCGAACTATCACTCGGCCAAAGACGAGGTTTCAGCTGTAGAAGCAGAGATGGAGCAGTTCGAAGAGGTTATCCGCTTCAAGCAGGCGGAGAAGATTCTGGACGATATACTGTTCTCTATGTCAGAAACCATTGCTTTTTCAGTATCGGAGAACATTAAGGTTCCAAGTAATAATCCTTCTCCTAAAGGCGGATGCGGCAGCGGTGGCTCATGCTCTTGCGGATAAGCTGCTCCTAGTAGTTAGAGAAAGAAAGGCGGATTAGTTTATGTTTGCGGAACGCACAGGATATATCATTTGGGTTAGTGACGTCAAGGCGGCGCGCAATCTGGAGAAATACGGAACATTGCATTATGTTTCCCGAAAGATGCATTACGCGGTTATGTACGTGAATGCAGAACGTGCCGAGGAAGTAATGAAGAATGTCCGCAGACTCTCTTATGTGCGCAAGATTGAAAGATCTTACCGCAACGAAATAAAGACAGAGTACACCAGCAACGGACCGGACAAAACACAATATTATGGTTTATAAATTGCAGGAGTATAATTAAGGGGCTGTCTTTTTTGCGAATAAGACAGTTTCTTGCACTTCGAAGCTGTAAAAGCTAAAAAACGAGTCAGTCTCTAGGTAACTGGAGACTGACTCGTTTTTGTTTTTGATCCATTAGCGGCTTGCTTTAGCAAGTTATGGGGCAGCCTTTTTTTTGTGGAATAAGCAAGAGGCATTTTATCGCGCGTTAATATTTCTTGTGTATGCTGGGGGAGAGAGTGGTAGAATCTCAAGATTATAGGCCTACTGGGAGAGAGAATGGACAAACAATTGCAGATGTATAAGAAAATATTCGTGCTCCCTCACTACCTTCAGCATCTGAATGGAAGAATGCGGAGCGAATTCAAAGAGCTGAAGAGACTGGACGAGCTATTGAACATTATGAATAAGGGATTGCTAGATACTTACTTCCAGCCGATCCTTCACCTGCAGAGCGGGCTGACGATCGGACATGAGGCGTTGAACAGACCGCAAGCTTCCCCACAGTTTCCAACTACAGAGCAATTTTATGAATTCGCTGGACGAACCGAACAGATGTTCAGATTTGAGAAATACTGCCGCCGGATGTCGCTCACGCGTTATGTGGAGAGACTGCCCAAATCTGCGACAAGTGAAGACAAGCTTATTTTCATTAATGTGAATCCTGGGGTGTTGAATGATTCTCACCATAAAAGCGGAGAGACACTGGAGCTCCTAAGAGAGCTCGGAGTATCACCCTCCCGTGTGGTCTTCGAGCTGACGGAGCGGCAGGCGGTGCATGACTACGTTAGCTTTGAGCGAGTATTGTCCCATTATCGTGAGCAGGGCTTCCGCATAGCGGTTGACGATGCAGGCTCTGGTTATAACAGCCTGAAGACCTTAGTGTACTTGAAGCCGGAATTTATTAAGCTGGACAAGTCTCTGATTCGTGGGATTGGCGGCAATTCCGAGCAGCAGGAATTGCTTGAATTGATTAAAGAGTACGCTGCACGTGCTGCAACGAAGGTGATTGCCGAGGGTATCGAGACAATGGAAGAGCTGTCTTTTTTACAGAACGCAGGTATTGATTATGGTCAGGGTTATGCTTTAGGCAGGCCTATCTTTCGACCGCAGGATGGATCTATTGGAATAGATCTGGTTTAAGTAAATGGTGTAGAGATACAAGTCACGCAGGAAGGGGTTATGAGTATGCTTCTCCAAATTGGAGAGATTGCGGAACAAATTCCGCAAATCCCCCCCAACAGCAAATGCGAATTCGTAGATCAAATTTTTAAAAGCAATCCGCAGCTTCAGGGAGTGGTCGTCTCAGACAACGGCTATCCGGTCGCGCTTATTATGCGAATAAGGTTCTATCAGCAGATAGGGACCTTGTATGGTTTTACCTTGTTTATGGGGAGATCTGTAGAGTTGTTAATGGATAAGGACCCGCTTGTGGTTCCGTACAAAACACCAATTACTGAAGTTAGCAAGCTTGCAATGAACCGGAAGGAGGAGAACCTGTATGACTACGTGATTGTTACGCATGAGGATCGGTTCTTTGGCATCGTAAGTGTGCGCGATCTACTGCTGAATTTCGCCGAAATACAAGCGCTGGCTGCGAGCTTTTTGAATCCGTTAACGGGCCTTCCAGGAAATCTGAGCATTAATGAGTATCTGGTGAAATCGCTGCTTCAGGATCAGTTTAGTGTGCTATATATTGATCTGGACCATTTCAAAGCGTACAACGACACCTATGGATTTAAGGAAGGTGACCGGATGATTCAGTCCACAGCGGAGATATTGAAGCATTGCACGCTGCGGTTGGGTGGATTTCTGGGACACATTGGCGGAGATGATTTCATTGTTTTTCTGAATGATTATAACTATTTGGAAAGCTGTGAGACCATGCTTAGGGAGTTCGATACTGCAGTAAAGGGATTTTATCACGAGCAACATTTACAACAACAATATGTTCTTACAGAGAGCCGTTCTGGAGTTATTGAAGAAATTCCGCTGGTTTCCCTGTCCATTGCCGTCGTGACCAACCGGTTCCGGAAATTCGATTCGATAGAGGATATATCCGAAGAAGCGGCACGAATCAAGAAAAGATGCAAAATGGTCAAAGGAAACTGTTACATAGATGATGTAAAACAGGGAAAGGAAAGTGAAGGAATAAGAATGGTAATGAGAGGCTGCTAAAAGGATAGTATATGACATGACGGAATGTAAAACATTGTACTGTACTTTAAAAGCTTAGATTATGTTATATAATATGACTCTGAATAATGATTTTATAAGTAAAAAGAGAAAAGCGTGGAAACTATATTGACAATTAGCTGTCATTATCTTACGATTGCTTCAAAAGAGCAACATCATAATAGTAAGTGACAAATGAATATAGCTTAAAGCGAAGACACTTTATGAGCCATGCATACAGAATTACGTGCAGGCGGGTAAGGTGTCTTTTTATGAAATAGAAGAATCTATAGGTAGTACAAGGGAGGTGAAGGCATAGATTCTGCCAAGTGGATTACCAGTGTAGGTATTGATCTGGGCACCAGCACGACTAAATGTGTATTCAGCAGGCTTAAGATCGAGCGGCGGAATGGTCCGTCCATGCTTCCGCAGTTTCATATTACCGACAGGATACTGAGTTATGAAAGTCCAATGCACCCGACCCCTTTTAGGAATGAAACGGAGATTGATATTTCCACTCTTGAAATCATTATTTCTGGTGAGTATCGAAATGCTGAGCTTCGCACTTCTGATGTAGATACGGGAGCTGTCATTATTACCGGTGAGACGGCGGTGAAGCAAAATGCGGACTCCATAGTCCATGGATTGGCCAAACAAGCAGGAGCCTTTGTAGTCGCTGAGGCAGGCGGGGATTTGGAGGCTATTCTGGCCGGGAAAGGTTCGGGAGCAGAAGCTAGGTCCATCGTGACACAGGGAATGGTAGTCAATATAGATATCGGGGGAGGTACAGCGAATGCGGCCTTTTTCGAGCAAGGCAGCTGCAAGCGAACACTCAATTTTCATATTGGCGGTCGACTTATCATGCTGGACAGTGCCGGGACTATAACTAAAATATATCCCGCTGTGCAGGATTGGCTGGTCAACGAAGGCTTCCACTTGAATATGGGGGGAGTTACATCGATGGATGAACTGCGGGAAATCACCCAATGCTGGAGTGAAATGTTGTTTAGAACGCTGATGAGTCCGCTTGATGCTGGGAACTGTCCTTTGATTTATGGTGAGCGTGAAGGAGCTTTAACTTACTCCGAAAAAATTGCAGAGGTGTGGATCTCGGGAGGTGTGGGGCGATTGATGGAACAGGCTTCGCCTCGCACAATGGAGGAAGCTGCAGTATATGGAGATATTGGCCCGCTGCTAGCTGAGGCCTTAAAGAAAACGGGAAGCACCTATCCATTTCGGTTGCAGGTCCCTCCCGGTGCTCAAAGGGCAACTGTTATCGGAGCGGGCGTGCACTCTACGGTGTTAAGCGGATCAACCGTGTTTGTGGACCCTTATTTGCTGCCGCTGCGAAATATTCCAGTTGTGAAACTGAAATGGCCAGAGGGAGCCATATCGGGACTGGCTGAAATTCAGCCAGCGGTTGAAGAAGCTTTTGCTGAGGGGATAAGGAAATTTGGCAAGCTCGGTGTACCACCTTTTGCTATCGTGCTTCCGGCTCTTCCTTATTATTCTTATCCTGTCATCCGCGAAATTGCAGCAGCGATTGTAGCCGTGAGCACTGCCTCTATTCAGCGGGAGAATCCTGAAATGCTCCTGGTGATTATCTGTGAGAATGATGCAGCTAAGGCGCTCGGGAATTGTATTCATGTATTGAGCACTGGAAAGCTGCGCTGTATTTGCCTGGATCAGATTAGTGTGGAGCATGGTGATTATATCGACATAGGGAAGCCCGTAGCAGAGGAATGTATTCCAGTTGCTATCAAGACGTTGGCCTTCTCTGCCTTGAGAGAACTTCGCGATAATGAAAGGGAACAATGCTGATGAAACTTACGGTCACCTATCTTGGAGAGAGTTATCGCTTCCATAATCTAAAAGAGCTGTTCGCGAAGGCGAATGAAGAGAAGTCTGGAGATCAGCTCGCTGAAATTGCAGCGGAGAATGCCCGAGAGCGGATGGCAGCTAAACTTGTGCTTGCGGAGCTTACTTTGGCTGAGATTCGCAACCACCCGCTGCTGCCCCCGGAAGAGGACGAGGTAACCCGCGTGATTGAGGAAGGCATGGATGAAGAAGTATATGAAAAAATCCGCAATTGGAGCGTAGGAGAGCTCAGGGAGCAGCTCCTCTCCCTTGGAGAGGAGGAGGTGCGGTCGATCGGCAGGGGACTCAGCAGTGAGATGGCTGCGGCGGTAACGAAGATCATGTCCAATCTGGATTTGATCCAGGCTGCAGCGCAATGTGTTGTGCTCAGCCATTGCAATACAACTCTCGGACAGCGGGGAAGGTTAGGCAGCAGAGCGCAGCCTAATCATCCTACAGATGATCCCCAAGGTGTCAGAGCTTCCATCTACGAAGCACTCAGCTACGGGATGGGGGATGCGGTCATCGGCATAAATCCGGTTATCGACACTACTGACAATATCGTGCGTCTGTTTCATGAAACGATGGATGTCATCCACAAGTGGAATATTCCGACACAGAACAGCGTCTTGGCTCATGTAACGACTCAGATGAGAGCTATTCGCAAAGGGGCTCCAGCGGATCTGATCTTTCAGAGCCTAGCTGGAACAGAGCGTGGAAATGAGTCCTTTGGAGTAAACTTGCGTCTGCTGGAGGAAGCAGATCAGCTGATTCGGGAAGAAGGGACTGCAAAAGGGAGCAACCGTTGGTATTTTGAAACAGGGCAAGGCTCTGAGTTATCCTCAAATGCACATCATGGGATTGATCAGCTCACCCTGGAATCCCGTTGCTATGGACTTGCCAAACGCTTCAAGCCGTTTCTGGTGAATACGGTAGTAGGATTTATAGGGCCTGAATACCTGTATGACAGCAAGCAGGTGATTCGTGCCGGGCTGGAGGATCATTTCATGGGGAAGATCCAGGGGCTGCCGATGGGAGTGGACGTCTGTTATACAAACCACATGAAAGCCGACCAGAATGATATGGATAATTTAGCTGTGCTGCTGGCTACGGCAGGAGTGAATTTCTTAATAGGCGTCCCTATGGCTGACGATTGCATGCTGAATTATCAATCGCTCAGCTATCACGACATTGCTACCTTGCGAGAATTACTGCGCTTGAAACCCGGGAATGAGTTTAACGATTGGGCAGAAAAGCTGGGAATATTACAAAATGGGCGACTGACGGCCCTTGCGGGTGATCCTACCCTATTTATGTGAAGGAGGCTCTTGGAAAATGACTTTGCAGCATACGGAGGAATTGGAACAACTCAAGCGTTCAACACCAGCTAGAATCGGGACCGGTAGAGCCGGAAGCCGTCCTACAACGAGCGAGCTGCTTAAGCTTCGCTGCGATCATGCGGCGGCTGTCGATACGGTTTACGGCAGGGTCAGTCAGACATTGCTGGATGAGCTGGGGTTATTTTCAGTAGAGTCGAGTGCGGATGACAAGGAGGTGTACCTGAGGCGTCCGGATTTGGGGAGGGTGCTGCCGGAGGGCAGTATTCAGAGTATTCGCCTGCAATGTATCCATGAGCCTGAGGTGCAGGTTGTCATCTCGGATGGATTAAGCGCCAGTGCCATTGAGCACAATCTCCGGGATGTTTATCCAGCGTTATTAGACTCGTTGCAGGTACACAGTTTAACGTGTGGAACTCCGTTTTTTGTCCAGAATGGCAGGGTAGGCTGTATGAATGCTATTGGCGATATTCTTCAACCGGAGGTCATTGTATTGTTTATCGGAGAGCGCCCGGGACTGATAACTTCCCATTCTATGAGCGCCTATCTCTGTTACAAGCCTCGTTCGGGAATGACCGATTCCAACCGTATTGTTGTTTCAAATATCCATCAAGGCGGGACTCCTCCTGTTGAGGCAGGTGCTCATTTGGGTACCTTGATTGCCAGAATGCTGGAGCAAAAGATTAGCGGTGTTGAACTTCTGCTCTGAAACTACGGATGGAGGTGAAGAAGATGATTCTGGGATTTGTATTTATATTAGTGCCTTGTGCCGTTATTCTGGGCATAACCGTAACAGTTAACAAGAATATACGAGAATTTGATGAATCCAGCCATGAGAGCTTTTTAGGTTAGGTAGCTGGGGGATGATAACAATTTTGGAGGGGAGATGACCATTATGAATCAGACTAAGAATGATCAACTACTGCTCGACAAAAAGGAATTGAATAAATTCGGCTATGCCCAGGAGTTGCTGCGAAGCATGGGCGGGTTCTCCAACTTTGCGATATCCTTCTCCATTATTTCAATTCTGACAGGGGCGATTTCCCTATATGGGCATGGTCTAACCTATGGTGGGCCAGGGATGATGGGATATGGGTGGCCACTGGTGGCTTTGTTCGTACTACTGATCGCGGCGGCTCTAGCGGAGCTTGCTTCGGCCATTCCTACCGCAGGAGCGCTGTACCACTGGGCGTCCGTCCTTGCCAACAAACGTTGGGGCTGGTATACGGCCTGGATTAATCTGATCGGGCAAATCGGTATCGTCGCAGGCATTGATTATTCCGCAGCCTTGTTTGCCGATCCTCTACTGTCAGATGTATTTGGTTATACCTCAACCGATACAACCATTCTTATTACTTTTGTTGTAATCCTGCTCAGCCATGGGATCTGCAATCATGTTGGCATCCGTATGGTTGCGAAGCTGAACGATTTCTCGGCCTGGTATCATATTATTATCGCCGCTGGTCTGGTAGTAACGTTGGCCTTCTTCACCAAATCCGATCTTCAGCCGGTAAGCTACTTGTTCAAGGTAGGGGAAACCTTTTCCGACAAGCCATATGCACTAGCCTTTCTGATTGGACTCCTGCAGGCCCAGTGGACCTTTACGGGTTATGATGCATCTGCCCATACGATTGAAGAGACGGTTAATCCGCGGATTCGAGCTCCTTGGGGTATTTTCACCTCGGTAGCGTATTCTTTTGTCTTCGGATTTATTATGCTGGCGTTTGTGACCTTGTCCATTAAGGATGCGGGTGCTGCAACAGCAGCGGATAATGCCTTTATTTACGTGATCAGCGAGGCGCTCGGCGGCACCTTTGGCAAGGTGATTCTGTGGTTGATTACGCTGGCGATGTGGTTCTGTGGTCTTTCCTCGATTACGTCCTTCTCCAGAATGATGTATGCCTTCTCCAGAGATAAAGGCATGCCGTTTAGCAGGCATTGGGCTGAAATCTCCAAGAAATACCGCACACCGGCAAAAGCAATCTGGCTGTCCGTAACCCTATCCTTTTTGCTGGCCTTTATCGATTATATAATTAAAATGATCAATCCAGATGCCACTTACGGTACGCTCATATTTCTTACCGCAGTCAGTGTGGTTGGCTTGTATGTTGCCTACGGAATTCCAATATTTCTGAAGCTGCTGGCTCAGCGAAAAGGGACATTCCTGCCCAAGCATCTGGGACCGTGGAATCTGGGCAAGTACAGCACTATTATCTCGGTACTTTCGTTAATATGGATCGTGTTTATCAGTGTTGTGATGATGATTCCACCCAATGAGAATGCAGCTTACGCCATGATCGGCATGATGGTTATTTTGGTCATAATGGATTTTTCCTATTACCGTAATCATTTTGAAGGGCCGCAAGCTGCTCTTCGAACTTCTAAGGCGGATTTGCATAAGCGAGAACGAGAGCTTGAATTAAGCTCCGGTCTAGGAACAGGCTCGACCACATCCATGTAATTGCATACATACTGAATAAATATGAATTTTCCCTTGCCTGATTTATGGGCAGGGGTATTTTTTGTGGAGGGGCACAAGCTTGTACAACTTTCGGCAATGAGGTAAGATTGACAACAATAAGTGCATGCATACGGTGGAGTGTGATGAGGATGCGTGACCATGGAATGGAATGGCTGGGTACGTATGAACCCTTCCATATCATGTTGAATGACTATAGGGTTGCAAATATCGTTATAACGGATTTTGCGAGAAGCCGTTACGTGGAGCGGATCAGCGTTGAAGTCCGTGTTGACGGAGATGTTGTCGCCTGGATATGGCAATGCTTGAAGCAGAAACGGATCCAATCCTATTCGAATAGTGAGCAGAATGCTTACTTGATTGACGAGGATTTGGTAATAATCGCGGAGTTCACAGAGCTGCCAGGCGAGACTAATCTCTCAGGCTATCCACTTTACACGTTGACCGTTGTTTCGTTTCTTGGCAAAGTTTCGGTGACTCCCCAACTGCGGGATTTGAAATCTTATTATTCGCTGCTGCGGCACTCGCGGCGCTTGAAGCTGATTAAGCGCAGACGCAGACGCAAATAGTATCATTAGCACTAGGCATGCGGCAGGAAGCTGCATGTCCTTTTGTTTATTTCTAGGTAATCAAGCATGGCCTCAAATAAGGAGTGGCATAAGCATGAACTTTCATCAGTTGCATATTTTTTATACCGTTTCAGAGCGGGGAAGCTTCTCGGCGGCCGCACAAACGCTGCATATGACGCAGCCGGCAGTTACGATGCAGGTGCAGGCGCTGGAGGACTATTTTGGAACCAAGCTGTTCAACCGCACCACCAAAAAGATTCTGCTATCCGAAGCAGGCCAAATGCTTATGCCTTATGCGCAGCGCAGTATTGAGCTGATGCGTGAGACGGATCAGGCTATGTCTGCTTTTACCCATATGCTGGAAGGACGTCTGCAGCTTGGGGCTAGCCTGACAATCGGTGAGTATGTGCTGCCGCGTCTGCTCGGTCCTTTTGGCAAGGAGTATCCTAATATTTCGATTATGATGAAGGTGATGAATACCTCGCAGATCATGGAGGAGATACATAAGCATCAACTGAACTTTGGTTTGATTGAGGCTCCGGTATCGCACCCTGATATGGTCATTGAACCTGTGATGGGGGATGAGCTGAAGTTGATTGTGCCCCGGGACCACCCGCTGGCGGCTAAACATGAAGTGACTTTGGAGGAGGCGCTGCAGCATCCGTTTATTCTGCGTGAGCAGGGCTCGGGTACGCGCAGTGTTATGGAGGAACAAATACTGGCCAAAGGACTTGACCTGGCGTCTATGCGAATTGTGATGGAGCTGGGCAGTACGGGAGCTGTGAAATCAGCGGTGGAGGCTGGTCTCGGGATTACAATGATCTCCACTTCTTCTGTCAAGCACGAGGTCACACTGGGTCTTTTGAAAATTGTAAATATCTCAGATGCGTCCTTAAAAAGACAATTCTACGCCATTCATCTGAAGTCCACACTGCTGCCGATCTCGGCCGTAACATTTCTTACGTTTTTACGCCAGCATTCTCTGGATAGCTTATGAAGATATTGCTGAGTGGAGAAAAAGTTGTGCTGCGCGACATTACGGAAGCTGACATCCGCAAATTGTATTACTACTATCATGAAGCTGATGATCGGGAGCATTTGAACTGGAATGGACCCTATAAGCCCTTGAGTCCTGTGAGCTATGAAGAGTTCGCCACAGAATATCGGGAAGATGTCGAACTTGCATATTCAGATGCACCACGCCGTTGTCTGATGGTCGAGATAGACGGTGAACTAAAGGGTAAGGTAGGCCGATATTGGGTCGCTAAAGAAACCAACTGGTTCGAGATCGGAATTGTCATTTGTGACTCGCGTTATTGGTCAGGGGGGTATGGCACGGAAGCTTTTCGGATGTGGATGAAATATTTATTTGAAGCTATGGATACTGTTCGGCTCGGAATGGGTACATGGTCCGGTAATGTAAGAATGATGAAGCTGGCGGCAAAATGCGGTATGGTAGAAGAGGCGCGTGTTCGTAAAGCGCGAATTGTTCGCGGCCAGTATTATGATGCGATCAAGATGGGCATTCTCCGCGAGGAGTGGGAGTTAGCCCAGAACTTATAAATTAGGAAATGGGTGGTATGAATGGAGAACGAAATCGATCAATCTGCACGTTGTGACCTACATACACATACACAAGCTTCGGACGGAATGTTGCCACCAGCAGATAATGTCCGAATTGCTGCTGAAAAAGGTCTTGCGGCTGTGGCAATTACGGATCATGATACCGTTGCAGGCATTGCCGAAGCCCAAGAAGCCGGAAGAAAATATGGGATTACGGTAGTCCCCGGTGTTGAAATCAGTACACGTGCAGGCGGCAAGGATATCCATGTACTTGGTTATTATATGGATACTACCAATACTTTATTTCTGTCCCGACTGGAAGGGCTGAGAGATACCCGTTCACAGCGGAATGAAGAAATTGTCCACAAATTACGGAATCTGGGTATTGAAATTACCCTGGAAAAAGTTATAGCAGGCATGGGGCGTGAACTGAAGCCGGATGAAAGTGTTGGGCGGCCACATATTGCCGATGAACTGGTGCGGCTGGGAGCAGCGACAGACATGCGGGATGCTTTTAACAAGTATCTGGCTGAAGGTGCTGCAGCTTTCGTATTGCCACCGCGTATAACGCCAGAGGAAGCCTGTCAATGGATTGTTGAAGCCGGAGGTTCTCCGGTATTGGCACATCCTGGCTTATACGGAGATGATGAACTGATGCGGGGCATCCTTGAACGGAGTGCACTGCGGGGAATTGAGGTTTATCATTCGGATCATGGGCCTGCCGAGGAAGAAAGATATCTTCTTCTGGCTGCGGAATTTGGCCTTATCATCACTGGAGGCTCGGACTTTCACGGTGCGCGTCAAGGTGTGATTTTCCACGGGGACATTGGTAGTGTAACAGTCTCAGCCGATGTGCTGGAGAAATTAAAGTAATCCTAACTCAAAAACCTCCAAACCTTTGACGTGCTTTCATCAGAGGGTTGGAGGTTTTAATGTTTTTTACGGATTTAGTTCTTTAAAATATTCGGCAGACTCTTAATCCGATCCTCATCGGGGGTGACGAACAAGGTCTTCTGATGATCGTAGATGACAAAACCCGGCTTGGAACCACTCGGCTTGCGTACATGGCGAATCAGGGTGCAGTCTACCGGTACGCTGCTCGATTGTTTGGCTTGACTGTAGTAAGCGGCAAGCTGTGCGGCCTCTTCCAGCGTAGCATCGCCGAACTCCTCGCTGCGAATGACAACATGTGAGCCGGGAATGTCCTTGGTATGCAGCCAGGTATCATTTGGAGAAGCGAGTCGATTGGTGACGTATTCGTTCTGCAGATTGTTTTTGCCGACATAGATGTCGACACCTTCAGATGAAGTAAACACCTGCAGCGTTGGGCGGGCTGCAGCTTTTTTCTTCTTTTTACCTTTTTTGCTGCGGTCGCGCAAATATCCTTGTCCTACAAGCTCATCGCGGATTTCCTCAATATCGTTCAGAGAGGCGTGGGCAAGCTGCTGCTGCAGACTTTCCATATACGTGATTTCCTCATGCGTTTTGATCAACTGCTCATCAATGACAAGTAGACTGTTTTTATATTTATTGTATTTTTTGAAATAACGTTGAGCATTGTCTGAGGGGCTGAGCAGCGGGTCAAGCGGGATAATCATTTCGGCCTGGTTCTCATCATAGTAATTGATCAGGCTTGCTTGCTTGTCACCTTTGGATACCTTGTGCAGGGAGGCAAATAGCAGCTCACCCCAAATCCGGAAACGGTCAGCATCTTGAGCCTCATCCAGATCCTTTTGCAGATTGGCGAGTTTCTTGATATTTTTGCTCCGTTCGTTGCCGAGGAAACGAATCAGGTCACTTACCCGTTGTTTCACCGTATCCCGTTCAGCTTTGTCTCCGTAGTAATCTTCCATGCACAGGCTGATTGTACTATACTTCTTCACATTCTCTTCGAGTAGTGTTAATGGAATCGCTGAGAAAATCATTTTCCCTTTGTGATTAGCGCCTGCTGCAGGTGCGAACTGGAATTCACGAACAGGTCCCATTACGGAATCAAAGGCTTTCCACAATCGTACTGAATCTGCTTCTCCGCTTACTACTGCGTGATCTTGATCACCAGAGTTTCTGTAACGCAAGATGATTTCTCCAGCCACGAGTGGACTCATTCCGCTAAAAGCATGCACCATCCAGCCCATAGGATCAGCCGAAGGTGCAGGACCACCAGAGCCATCGGCCTTCTGTTCCTCTAGAACCTTGAGCAGACCCGCGAGTTCACCCTCAATAGGCTCCTCGACTTCAATCTCCTCCGGAACAAGCAGGGCGTTCTCTTCGGCAGCCGTAATGAGCTGTAGAAAATCCTTTTTGCCAAGCTCCAGCGGGTTCAGTTTGTGCTGCTGTGGTGGTTCTGTATAAGCAACCCCAGGCATGACAACCCGATAGCTGCTGATTGAAGGGGTTACATGGTGTATCCCGTCCACGATAGTGCCGGTAGCCAGATCGGTCAGGATGATATTGCTGTGCCGGCCCATGAGCTCGATAATGATCTTTTTGGCGGAGAAGTCTCCAAGCTCATCTCTGCTCTTGACGTTTATATGAATAATGCGTTCCATCCCTACTTGGGTGATGCTCTCAATAGCCCCACCTTCGCAGTGTTTACGCATCAGCATGCAGAACATTGGCGCGTCAGAAGGGTTAATGCTGCTTCTATCCGTAAGGTGCAGACGCGGATAAGTAGGGTTAGCTGAGAGTAGAAGCTTACCACCACCACCGGAGCCGCGTAGTGTGAAAATAAGATCGTGGGTGTTCGGTTGATAAATTTTGCCTATGCGCGCACCTATGAAGGGTTGCAGCTCGTGCACGATAGCTCGGGTAACAATGCCGTCTAATGCCATGATAAAGCTCTCCTGTCGCCATAAAATTGATTTCTTTCCTCTCTATGATGCCACACTTTAGGACATTCGTGCAAAAGGAGCCGCTTTGTTGCGGTGATATTTCTGGACGACCCTGAATACATTGGTCAAGAACAGGTGGAAAAGCTGTGTGCCGCCCTGAAGTCAAGAAACGACCGGGAGGGGAAATAATAGTTATGGAACAGAATAGTTGGCACCGGCTCGGTGCAGAGGAACTGCAGAAAATGTTCGGTGTTCATCTGCAGAAGGGCCTTAGCGGAGAGGATGCTGCGGAGAGACGTAAGCAGAGTGGGCAGAATGAGCTTTCAGAAGGAAAGACGGTATCTCCGCTTACTTTGCTGCTGAACCAGTTCAAAGATTTTATGGTGCTAGTGCTCATGGGAGCAACCCTGGTCTCTGGCCTGCTTGGCGAATATTTGGATGCCATCACAATTATCGCCATTATCCTGCTGAATGGAGCGCTGGGATTTGTCCAGGAATTTCGCGCTGAACGTTCGCTCAGGGCATTGAAGCAGCTATCGGCACCTACTGCTAAAGTCATTCGTGATGGAAAAAGTGAGATCCTGCCAGCTAAAATGCTGGTGCCTGGCGATATTGTTCTGCTGGAGAGCGGCGACCGGATTCCGGCAGATGTCCGCTGGCTGGAATGCAGTGCGCTGTATGCGGAGGAGTCTGCACTGACCGGTGAATCTCTGCCCGTCTCCAAGCATTCCGAGCCTATCCATGCAGAAGAAATTCCGCTGGGTGATCAGAAAAATATCGGCTTTATGGGGACTATGGTGACTAGGGGTACCGGGCGGGCTATCGTTGTCCGTACCGGGATGGATACAGAGATGGGCAAAATTGCCGATCTGATCCAGAATACCGAGTCGCAGGAGACGCCGCTGCAGCATAGGCTGGAACAGCTTGGCAAGATCCTGATCTATGTGTCGCTCGGCTTGACTATTGTGGTTGTAGCCGCAGGTATCTTGCACGGACAGCCTGCTACAGCCATGTTTCTAGCTGGGGTGAGTCTTGCGGTGGCTGCGATACCTGAGGGGCTCCCAGCCATAGTAACAATTGCGTTAGCCTTGGGTGTGCAACGGATGATCAAACGCAAGGCGATCGTTCGTAAACTGCCTTCTGTTGAAACCCTCGGCTGCGCCTCCGTGATCTGCTCCGACAAGACTGGCACCCTTACGCAGAATAAAATGACGGTAACCCGCTTGTGGACAGGTGGGCGCGCGCTCGCGGTGACGGGTGAAGGATATGCTCCGACAGGACAAATTCTGGATAAGGGTAGGGCGGTAGACCTCAAGCACGACCAAGGTCTGCGCCGGATGTTGCAAGTGGGCGCACTGTGCAGCAATGCAGAAATCATCGAGACCTTTCCTTCCGAAATGCGCGGAAAACGCAAAACGAAGGATAAGGTTAATGAGCTGGATAAAGGGGTGGCCTCTTCTTCCATATGGGAGCTAAAAGGTGATCCAACCGAAGGAGCATTGGTGGCACTGTCCGCCAAAATGGGCTTGACCTCGCAATCGCTAGCCGTTACCTATTCTAGGGAGAAGGAATTCCCCTTCGATTCGGAGCGGAAGCTGATGTCGGTTGTTGTTGGTCATCCAGGTGGCCGGATGCTCTGCACCAAAGGAGCACCTGATGTGCTGCTAAGCCGCTGCACTTATATGCTCTGGGATGGCGGGGTTGTACCTTGTACACCTACCTTGCGGCAAAGGGTGCTGGATGCCAATGAGGAATTAGCTTCGGGCGCATTGCGCGTGCTTGGCATGGCCTATCGTGATATGCGTCCGAACGAATCAGTGAACAGCGAGAAGGAAGCGGAAAGCCAACTGATCTTTATCGGTCTGGCGGGCATGATTGATCCGCCGCGGCGTGAAGTACGTGATGCGATCAGCATTACGCGTCGGGCAGGCATCAAGACGGTGATGATCACTGGAGATCACGGTGCGACTGCTGAAGCCATTGCCCATCAGCTGGGTATTTTGCAGCGGGGAGGGACTGTGCTCACAGGCAGCCAACTGACCCGAATGGATGATGATGAGCTTGATAAGATTTCTGATAATGTGTACGTATACGCCCGTGTTTCTCCTGAACATAAACTGCGGATTGTCAAGTCATTACAGCGTCATGGTCATGTAGTGGCAATGACCGGAGATGGCGTGAATGATGCTCCGGCGATTAAAGCGGCGGATATCGGAATCTCGATGGGGATCACCGGTACGGATGTCACCAAGGAAGCATCCTCACTCATCCTAGGAGATGATAATTTCTCCACTATCGTGGCAGCCATCGAAGAAGGCAGAAATATCTACGAGAATATCCGTAAATTTATCCGTTATCTGCTGGCCTCCAATGTCGGGGAAATATTGACCATGTTCTTTGCCATGATGCTAGGTCTGCCGCTGCCGCTCGTGCCTATTCAGATTCTGTGGGTTAACCTCGTTACTGACGGACTTCCGGCAATGGCGCTTGGGGTAGATCAGCCTGAGAAGGATCTAATGGAGCACAAGCCACGTGGAGCCAAAGAGAATATTTTTGCCCGCCGGTTGGGATGGAAGATTGTCAGTCGTGGGCTGCTGATCGGCCTCTGCACGCTGGCTGCCTTCTGGCTCACGCTGCGGATTGCACCTGAGAATCCGGCACAGCTGGTCCGCGCTCAATCAGTCGCTTTTGCCACACTAGTTATGGCCCAGTTGATTCATGTGTTTGATTGCCGAAGCTCCCGCTCTGTGTTCCACCGCAACCCATTTCAGAATAGGTATCTAGTGCTCGCTGTATTGTCATCTGTGCTGCTAATGTTGGCGGTGATGTATCTGCCGCTGCTCCAGCCGGTCTTCAAAACCGTTCCGTTGAATTTCCGCGAGTGGTGTCTGGTATTGGTATCATCTGGTATTCCAACTTTCTTGATGGGAGCAGGAAGTGTCTGGGGTGGCAATCGGAAGCAGAGCCGCCACCGGCCGATGATAAAAAGTACAAAAATTTCGGCATAAAGTCAATAGCATTGCCCCACTCCTTAAGGTATGCTTGATGCAGTTAATAGCTCGTATACTAAGAAATTTTAGGAGTGGACATCTCAATGGAATTCACAAAAATGCATGGCCTAGGCAATGATTTTATCGTCGTCTACGGCGAGCAGGAGCTTCCAAGCAATGCTGCAGAGCTTGCAGTCAACTTATGCAACCGATATTTCGGCATCGGAGCGGATGGTCTGGTCTACATCCTGCCTTCAGAGCGTGGACATTATATGATGCGCATAATGAACTCTGACGGTTCGGAGGCGGAGCAGTGTGGGAATGCGATCCGCTGTGTATCCAAATATGTGTATGAGCAAGGACTTGTCAGTTCGGAGCAGATTGTGATTGAAACGATTGGCGCTGGGGAGCAGAAGGTTACTCTAAATGTGAAAGACGGTGTAGTGGAAACCGTTACGGTTGATATGGGCGAACCTGTATTGTCGGGTCTGCAGATTCCGGTAGCGATAGATGCGGAGAATGTTGTGGATCAACCCATTGAAGCAGAGGGTACAGAATTTAAGTTCACTGCGGTATCCATGGGCAATCCACACTGTGTAATTTATGTTGATGATGCTGTATCCTTTGATCTCACGACTTGGGGACCCAAACTTGAAGTGCATCCTTTATTTCCGCGAAAGGTTAACGTTGAATTTGCCACTGTGCTGGACCGTGGTCATGTCGATATGCGTGTCTGGGAACGTGGAGCCGGACCAACGCTTGCTTGCGGGACCGGTGCATGTGCAACCCTAGTTTCATCCGTGCTTAACGGTCTGACCGATCGTTCGGCCTGGATTAGCTTGAAGGGCGGCGATCTTTATATTGAATGGAACGAGGAAGACAATCATGTGTATATGACCGGCCCTGCACAGGCTGTATATACGGGTTCAGTGAATTTATAAGGTAACAGCTAATTAAATTGCATACAAGAGTATGAAAGGAGCTATTTCGCAAAGTGGATTATTCTACTTTGCGGGATAGCTCTTTTTGGTGTCACTGTGTCACGTCGATTAATAAATTTATTTTAAAATGACATTTTAAAGAAAAATGTTTTAATTTGTCGAAGAATGTCAAAAAAAATATACATTTTCGTGTTAAATATCCGATATAGAGAAAGTGAGTAGGTGCTAACTCATTTAACATACATAAGCAACTCATCCTGTAGCTCATTGAGAAAGGCGGATATTTATGAAAATAACATTTAAAAATGTTATCTCCATTCTAGTAACCTCTGCATTAGTATTTACGATTGCTGGTTGCGGGGGAAATGACACTGAAGTAGTGAAAAGTACCGACAAGCAGATTACCCTGAATTTTATTTGGTGGGGTAAACCCAGCCGCAAGGAAATTACTTTAAAGGTTATCGCGATGTTTGAGAAGGCGAATCCTAATATTAAATTCAAGACAGAGGATTACTCCAGCAATGCTAACGTAGCCACAAAGTTGGCGATGTATACAGCTGATCAAACAATGCCTGATCTTATTCAGGCAGATTACAGTTTTATTTTTAATTACATTAAGCACGATTTACTTGAACCCATGGATTCCTTTAGCAAGTCTAAAGTTCTGGATCTATCTGACATCGATAAATCCTTTCTGGTCTCTGGACAATATAAAGGATTGCAGTATGGGATTCCAATGGGATCGAATGCATTAGCTATTGCTTACGATCCAGCCATGTTTAAGGAATATGGAATAGAACCCTTGCAAAACGGCTATAGTGTGGATGATTTACAACATACGATGCAGCTATTTAAAGAGAAGGTTAACACTCCGGATTTTTATCCACTAGACATTATGTTTGATGTGTCGTATTGGCTTAGAACCAAAGGCGAATCCTTCTATAATAAGGAGGGAACGGGCCTAGGATACACAGATAAATCTATCATTGAATATTTAACATTAATGAAGAAATGGATGGATACTGGGCTTCTGAAGCCAAGTAATGCGGTTACATCACCTACTACTGATGAAACGAATGCACTTGTGACGGGGAAAACGGCATTTTTACAGATCTCAAGTAATCTGATAGTTTCTCTTGGCGATGCTGCCGGCAGGACTCTTAAATTATTAAGCCTTCCTACCTACGATGGGGAAAAAGAAGGTAGCTACATTAAACCATCCATGTTTATTGCCGTATCTTCTTATTCAGAACATACGGAAGCGGCGGCGAAGTTTATTGACTTTATCACCAACAATAAAGAAGCTAACGATATTCTTCGGGGTGACCGTGGGGTTCCTATTGCGACCCAAGTTGCTGCACAACTATCAAGTCAAGCCAACGAACAAGGCAAAGAGCAGTTCACATATATGAGTTACATTGCCAAACACTCCAGTCCTATCGACCCTCCTGCTCCTCAATCTGACGGGGTGGTGCAGAATGCTTACCAAATCATGTTGAATGATGTGGTAGAAGGCAAAACCACTCCTGAAAAAGCAGCGAGTTCATTTAGAACAGAAGCGGAACATATTCTGGGACAGGTGGGTGGGAGTAAATGATGAAATTCATCCAGCTATTCAGAGCGAAAAGTATTAAGCAACGTCTCTACATGGGTTTTGGTATTGTTCTGATCTTGTTAGTATTGCTAGGTACTATTGGCTATACCTATATAGCGCAAATCAATACTACCTACACTGATCTATTAAATAAAGAGGTCAAAACTATTGGTCTGGTTAAGGATATGAACACCACGATCGAAGCTGAACATGCCAATGTTTCCGATTTCATTATTTCCGGTGACGCGAAGAAATTTGAGGCTTATGCGGATCATCGCGTTGATTTCATAGCTATATATGCACAATTGGATAAATTGATTACAGATCGAGATAAGCGCCAAATTTTAGCTGGATTAGACTTGTTGCAGCAACAGTTTATCGTCATATCTGATAAGATGATCGATGCCAAAAATAAAGGGAAGCAAGCTGACATTGTTGATATAGCGGTAAATCAGAGTGAGGTTCTAGATAAATTTGTCGAGGTAGCCCGTAAGCTGGTTATAACGAAACAGGCCGAAGCGAATGCAGAGATAGCAGTGGCGCATGACCAAGCCAAGTCGATACAATTAACGATTGCAATAATAGGTGTATTATCTTTACTTACAGCAGCATTATCAGCAATTCTGATTAGTATGCAGATTTCCAAACCCATTAAGCAATTGCAGGCGGCCGCTATTAAGATTGCCTCTAATGATTTAACGATTAATGAGATCCATATTAAGAATAAAGATGAACTTGGCGATCTGGCTAATGCTTTCAATCTTATGTCGAATAATTTACGTAAACTCATTCAGGAGATTGGCTTTCATGCAGAGCAGGTGGCTGCCTCAGCGGAGGAACTGACTGCTGGAGCGGAACAGACAAGCCTTGCGACTGAACATATCGCCCACGTAACAGAGGATCTTGCACAAGGGACCGAGAAGCAAGTGGAGAGCATAAGCAGAAGCGTTAAGCTGGTGCATGGAATGGATGAACAAGCGATACTAATCGCCGAAAGTGCTCAAAGTGTTAGTCAATCAGCAGTAAATGCTTCTCTGGTAGTTGTAGAGGGGTCCAATGCTGTCCAAACTGCGATTGATCAAATGTCATCGATTCAGGCGAATTCTACTGAGGTCGCTACATCTGTTAAGTCTCTTGGAGAGAAATCGAAGGAGATTGGAACAATCATCAGCTTTATTTCCGAGATAGCAAGTCAGACCAATCTATTATCCTTGAATGCTTCTATTGAAGCTGCACGAGCTGGCGACGCGGGAAGAGGTTTTGCGGTTGTCGCCGCAGAAGTTAAAAAACTTGCTGATCAAACGGCCCTATCAGGTAAGCAGGTTGCCGAGGTCATTAAGAACATACAGTTTGAGACTGAGAATAGTGTGAACAAGGTTCTTCAAGGCGAAGCAGAAGTGCGTATTGGGATCCATGCAGTTTCACTGGCTGGCCAAGCTTTTGATAAGATTGAATTGGCAATGAGTGGTGTAGCTGCAGAGATTCATGAAGTATCGGCTGCTGCTGAAGATATGTCCTCTGATACCAAAAACTTGGTCGCAAGCTTCGAAGCCATTTCGGTGATTATCAGTGAAACATCAGACGGCACACAAAGTGTTTCTGCTTCAGCTGAGGAACAATTAGCTACTGTAGAAGAAGTACACAGTGCATCTTCTGCTCTAGCCAAGATGTCTGAGGAGCTATTACAGATAGCCAGCACATTTAAAATTAACTAACTAGAGTTGTTACTAATAAGCGGGCGTCAAGAATGCTTTTCCTTGCAAAAGCTTATCAATCATCCCGTTTTATGTTACATTAGTATGAAACTAATGTCAGGGGAGGGTCTGCAGTGAAGCCGGATTTACGTTCCGCATGGGCAAAAAAAGTGCTGGTCGGAGATGGAGCGATGGGTACCTTTTTATATCAGAAAGGCTTCCCAGTTGGCATTTCCTACGAAGAATTAAATTTAACCTCACCCGGGGTCATTGAAGATGTGCATCGCAGTTATATAGAGGCTGGGGCAGTGCTGCTTGAGAGTAATACCTTCTCAGCGAACTATGACAAGTTGTCGAAATATGGACTGGAGACCAAAGTTGAAGAGATTAATCGCGCCGGCGTAAGGATTGCTCGCCGTGCTGCCGGAGATGACGGATATGTTGTCGGAGCTGTTGGTTCCATTCGTGCCGGTAAACGTGCGAATCTCTCATCCTCAGAGTTGAAGAAATATTTCTCGCAGCAGATTACAGCACTGCTGGAAGAAGAACCAGATGGTATTATGCTGGAAACCTTCTATGATGTGGAGGAGCTTCATCTGGCGCTGAGAGCAGTTCGTAAGCTTAGCCCACTACCTGTCATCTGCCAGTTAGCCGTGGATGAATCTGCACGTACGCTGGATGGATTGACATTGCCTGAGGCCTTCCGCATTCTGGAAGACGACGGGGCCGACATCATCGGCTTCAACTGCCGTACCGGGCCGAATGGAATCAAGAGAGCGCTGAAATCTTTACAGGGCAGCCTTGTTCTTCCGGTTTCCGTATATCCTAATGCTGGAGTAGCAGACTATGTGGATGGAGAATACCGTTATGGCGCCTCTCCGGAATACTTTGGTCAAATGGCTTTAACCTTTGCTGAAATGGGCAGTCGGATTATTGGCGGTTGCTGTGGTACAACACCACAGCATATTGCTGAGATATCCGCCGCACTGCAGGGCTATGTGCCACAGTCGCTTCCAGTACCAGTACCGCAAAGTTTGAAACGTATTACTGTGCATGAGCATTTTGGTGAAGAGGAAGGACCCGGTGGTGGAGAGCCAACGTTGGTTGATCTTGTCAAGGAACGCCATACGGTTATTGTTGAGCTCGATCCACCACGGGATCTGGATATCGCCAAGTTCATGAAGGGTGCAGAGGTACTTCGCCGAGCAGGTGCGGACGCTTTGACACTAGCCGATAATTCTTTAGCCGTCACACGTATGAGCAACATGGCTCTAGGTCATCTGGTGCAAGCTCGAACTGGGCTGCGGCCTTTGGTGCATATTGCTTGTCGTGACCGCAATCTGATTGGAACACAGTCACATCTAATGGGCTTTGACGCTCTTGGAATTGATCATGTTCTGGCAGTGACTGGTGATCCAGCGCGATTTGGAGATCTTCCAGGCTCAAGCTCGGTTTACGATTTAACCTCTTTTGAAATTATACGTATGATTAAACAGCTGAATGATGGGATTGCCTTTTCGGGCAAGCCGCTTAAGCAAAAAGCGAAATTCGTGATTGGTGCAGCTTTTAATCCAAATGTTAAACATTTGGACAAGGCTGTGCAGCGTCTGGAGAAGAAGATTGCTTCGGGTGCAGATTATATTATGACCCAACCTGTGTATGACACGGAGCTGATTGCGAATATTGCCGAAGCCACAAAGCATCTGGATATTCCCGTGTTTATCGGTATTATGCCGCTGGCAAGCGGCCGCAATGCTGAGTACCTGCACAATGAGGTGCCTGGCATTCAGCTCTCGGATGAAGTGCGCAGACGGATGGATGGCCTTGAAGGGGCGGCGGGACGTGCAGAAGGCGTTGCTATCGCCAAAGAGCTGCTTGACGCAGCGACAGAACATTTCAATGGCATTTATTTAATGACCCCATTCATGTTCTATGATATGAGTGCGGAGCTGCTGGAGTATGTGTGGAAGAAACAGGGGCGCAAATTGTCCCCCTTGTTTCGCTAGTAATAATCAATTACAATAGTGTAATGGATGTGATTCCGTTGTCATTTAGCATGACCGGATACGGTCAATCGTCCCTGCAATTCAGCGGCTACAAGATTATGTTCGAAGTCAAATCGGTGAATCACCGTTACTGCGAAGTTGTGCTGCGGATGCCCCGGGATTGGACGGGTTATGAGGATATGCTGAGAAGGAAGATTCAACAGCATATCAAACGGGGACGGGTAGATGTTATCATCAATAGAGAGCGCGATGAAGAGGCTGGCTCTGGACCTATGTTAAATAGGTCTGCTGTTAAGTCTTATCTGCTAGCTGCAGACGAGCTGAAAGATGAGTTTGGGCTGGGTGGAGAATTGACACTGCGTGATATACTTTCTATGCCCGGTGTAATGGAGATTCAAGAGGAAGCTGTGAGCTCTTTGCCTGCTGCCCTTGAAGACTTCTCAGAAGTACTGGAGTTTGGATTAACGCAGAGCTTGGATTCATTAATGGAAATGCGTGCCCGCGAAGGCAGCTTTCTTGTAGCTGATGTAGAGCAGCGTTTGAACCATCTGAAGAAGCTGCATTCTGGAATGGCGGAGCTTGCTCCTGTTGTTGTAAGTGAATATCGTGATAAGCTGCGGCAGCGGCTGAGCGAGTTGAATGACGGGACGTTCCCTTTTGATGAGCATAAATTCGGATTGGAAGTTGCTATCTTTGCAGATCGCTGCAATATTGATGAAGAACTGACCCGGCTATACAGTCATTTTGAACAATGCAGAATGCTTTTGAACGGAAATGAGCCAGTGGGACGCAAACTGGACTTTCTCATTCAGGAAATGAACAGGGAAACTAATACAATAGGGTCGAAATGCAACAATCTGATGCTGGTCAACCTTGTGCTTGACATGAAGGCGGAGCTAGAGAAGATTCGTGAGCAAGCAGCGAATATAGAATAAGAGAACCTGGAAAAGCTAAGATGTAACTCATGGGGGGAACAACCGGAACATGGCAATTAAACTTATCAACATCGGCTTTGGGAATATCGTGTCGGCGAACCGAATTATTTCCATCGTCAGCCCGGAATCAGCACCGATTAAACGTATTATTCAGGAGGCTAGAGACCGGCATATGCTGATCGATGCCACCTATGGCCGTCGGACCCGTGCCGTTATAATTACTGATAGTGATCACGTCATCCTGTCAGCAGTTCAACCGGAGACTGTCGCGCATCGCTTATCCAGTAAAGACGACGATAACGACGAATAACAACTAAATGGAGTGTATTATGTCAAAAGGATTGCTGATCATATTATCCGGTCCTTCCGGTGTTGGTAAAGGAACTGTATGTACTGCGCTGCGGCCTAGAATGCCGAAACTTATTTATTCGGTTTCTGCTACTACCCGCAGTCCACGTGCGGGCGAAGAAGACGGCGTCAATTATTTTTTCAAAACCAAAGAACAGTTCGCAGCAATGATTGAAGCCGATCAATTGCTCGAATATGCGGAGTACGTAGGCAATTGTTACGGTACTCCACGTGATTTTGTAGAGAGAACTCTCGATAGCGGAAGAGATATTATTCTGGAGATCGAAGTTCAGGGAGCTCTCAAGGTCAAAGAAAAATTTCCTGAAGGCATCTTTGTGTTCCTTCTTCCTCCTTCGATGGATGAGTTGAAGGACCGTATTCGAGGTCGTGGTACAGAACATCCTGATGTGATTGATCACCGTATGTCTGTGGCAGAGGACGAAATTGGCCTTATGCGACATTATGATTATGCTGTAGTCAATGACGAGATTGATCTGGCCTGCAAGAGAATAGAAAGTATCATTATCGCCGAACATTGTAAGGTGAGATAAGTAAACTATGAAGAGGTGCCCCTATGTTATATCCATCTATTGATGAAATGATGACCAAGGTTGACAGTAAGTATTCGCTCGTTGTCGCTTCTGCTCGTCGGGCAAGACAATTGCGTGAAGGGGGACACACTGATATTAAGAACCCCAAAGCTTATAAGTATGTTGGTGTTGCTCTTGAAGAGATTTATGAAGATCGGATTATTGTAACCCGTGGTGAAGAAGAAGACGAGAAAGAAAAGTAGAATTAGGATGTTGCAAGAATATTTGTCTACGAGAAACGTCTGTCGTCCATTTAGGGCGACGAGGTCGTTTCTTCTTAGGTTATAGGCAACTAACTTAGTGATGATAGCCCGGACCGGGCTGTTCCTGACAACCGGAAGGTTGTTATTTTTTTAAATATAAGAATTTATATGTTTCACAAAATAAATTATCCTTATATTTCTCGAAGAAACGGACACCGTCCATAAAAGGACGGCGAAGCCGTTTCTTCCTGCTTGAAATATACAAAATATTCTTACCACATCATTTATGGTTAGGTTAGGAAACGGGGGGAGATCAGATTGAAGAGCTTGAAAGGTAAAACCATTGTACTAGGTATTACTGGTGGGATAGCTGCCTATAAGGCGGCTTCTTTGACTAGCAAGCTTGTGCAAAAGGGAGCCGAGGTTCATGTCATTATGACTGCATCGGCAAAACAGTTTATTACAGAACTCACATTGCAGTCCTTGTCTAAGCAGCGTGTATATAGTGATACTTTTCAGGAACGAGACCCGTCCTCCATTTCACATATTGATTTAGCCGATTCAGCAGATCTTGTACTAATAGCACCGGCTACCGCAAACATCATTGCCAAAATGGCCCATGGTATTGCTGATGATATGCTGTCTACTATGCTTCTTGCTGCTACATCGCCAGTGATGGTTGCTCCAGCGATGAATGTTCATATGTACCAGCATCCTGCGGTGCTGAATAATATGAACATTCTTTCCAGTCGCGGGGTACATTTCATAGAGCCTGGCGAAGGTTTGCTAGCCTGTGGTTATGTAGGCAAAGGACGGCTGGAGGAGCCGGAAACCATCGTAAGTTGCATTGAGACTTTTTTTGCACTTCAGAAGAGTGCAGCTTCCGGACCCCTAGCGGGCAAAAAAGTCGTCATCACAGCTGGCGGAACAGTCGAACGAATTGATCCTGTCCGCTATATTTCCAATGATTCCTCTGGTAAAATGGGTTTTGCATTGGCGCGCGCCGCACGGGCAATGGGGGCTGAGGTAGTCTTAATCGCCGCCCGAACGGACGAAGCACCTCCGCAAGAGCCTGATCTTCAAGTAGTACGCGTTCAATCTGCTCAAGATATGTATGAGGCTGTCACTGCCGTATGGGATGACTGCGATATTCTGATTAGTGCAGCTGCTGTATCGGATTATCGCCCTAAACAAAGCTCTGCATTAAAGATCAAAAAAAGCGGAGAAACCATGACCCTGGAGCTTATAAAAACTACAGATATATTGGAAACACTGGGTAAGACTAAGCAAAAGCAATTTTTGATTGGTTTTGCTGCGGAGACAGGCAACGCAGAAGTTTATGCCAGAGACAAGCTGGTTCGTAAGAACTGTGATCTGATCGTAGCTAATGATGTAGCAATTGCGGGGGCCGGATTCGGAACGGATACCAATATCGTATCTATATATGATGTGAACGGTTTAGTACTTGATCTTCCTTTACAATCGAAGGATGAGGTGGCACGGCGGTTGCTTACGCTGGCAGCTGAATGTATTTCTGGAGTAACTTTATAATGGATATTGCCAAGGTCATTGTTGATGTTCCTGTGCGAAGCACTGACCGGCCTTATGATTATCTTATTCCAGAATCTCTGAAACTGTGGATTGAAGTAGGCAGTCGAGTGGCGGTTCCATTTGGACACCGCACGGTGCAGGGGTTTGTTGTTTCTCTGGAATCAGGAGATCATGGTACTATTCCTGGTTTGAAAGCCATTCAAGAGGTGTTGGATTTGCTTCCACCGCTATCCCCGGAGCTTATAGAACTGGCTGATTGGATGAGTCAGCGATATGCTTGCCGACGTATTTCAGCATTGCAGGCCATGCTGCCTACGGCTCTTAAGGGCAAGGCTGAGCGTCTAATCTCACTAGGAGATGTTGGTGAAGAAGCAAGTGCTCCTGAGGATGAATTATTCCCGATGTTTTCCGACACGGACCCTGAGGAACAAGGGATTACTGATTTCGTTAGACGAAACGGTGAGGTTTCGATGAAGCAGCTTACCCGTAATTTCCCGGAGGCTGCCGAGACTGTGAAGTTTATGCTGCGGCGTGGAGTCCTTGTGGAAAGCCAATCGATCAAGGACAAAATGGGCAAGAAGAAGCTGAAGACAGTTGAATTGGCTATTGACGTTGCTTCGGCACGTGAAATGTTGGGGAGTTTCCCGGGTAGATCCGCACGGCAAAAGGAATTATTAACATTCTTGATAGAAATGGAAGCCATGCTTCCGTTGCCCCTTAAAGAAGTTCTGGCTGTGTTGCAAATATCAGCCGGTACCGTTAAAGCACTGGAGGAAAAGGGCTGCGTAGAGATCAATGAGGTTGAAGTGTACCGTGATCCTTACCGCGGCCGTAATTTCAAGCCAAGTTTGCCATTGCCTTTGACTGTAGAACAGGAAGCAGTATATGCGCGCATTGCGCGCACGGTAGATGAGCAGAGTCATGAAGTGTTCTTGCTGCATGGTGTGACGGGAAGCGGGAAGACAGAAATCTATTTGCAGTGTATTCAGCGCTGTGTGAATCAAGGCAGGCAGGCGGTTGTACTTGTCCCTGAAATTGCGCTTACACCGCAGATGGTGGAACGATTTAAAGGTCGTTTTGGCAGCGGTGTGGCAGTCATGCACAGCCGATTGTCTGTCGGGGAGCGATATGATGAGTGGCGCAAAATACGTGAAGGCAAAGCTATGGTTGCTGTTGGCGCCCGCTCGGCGGTATTTGCCCCTTTTGCCAATCTTGGCCTGATTATTGTAGATGAAGAGCATGAAAGCTCCTATAAACAGGAGGAGAATCCCAAATATCATGCCCGCGATGTCGCTGTTCGCAGAGCGGAGCAAGGTGGGGCGGCGGTAATTCTAGGTTCTGCCACTCCTTCGCTGGAGAGTTATCACGCAGCCAGAGCGCAAAGTGATATTCATTTCTCCCCAGTACTCCTGGAAATGCCTAGTCGAGCGCTTGGCAATGAACTGCCAAAGGTGCATGTTGTAGATATGCGTGATGAGCTCAAAGAAGGTAATCGTTCGATGTTCAGCCGTAGGCTGCATGCCGCATTGCTTGAAAGACTGGAACGTAAGGAACAGACGGTTCTGCTCCTTAACCGCAGAGGATTCTCCACCTTTGTGATGTGCCGGAGCTGTGGTTATGTGGCGGGTTGTCCGGAATGCGACATTTCGCTTACGTATCACAGCCGTAGTGACAACCTGCGCTGCCATTATTGTGGTCACGCCGAACCTGCACCGAAGGTCTGTCCAGAATGCGCCAGCGAGCATATCCGTTTTTTTGGAACGGGGACGCAGCGGGTAGAAGAAGAGCTTGGGAAGCTGTTTCCTGGCATGCGAGTTATTCGTATGGATGTGGATACCACTACAGAAAAAGGTTCCCATGAGAAACTGTTAAACTTGTTTAGAGATAAGAAAGCAGATGTATTGCTAGGTACACAGATGGTTGCGAAGGGTTTGGATTTTCCTGATGTTACGCTTGTCGGCGTGATTACAGCGGATTCAGCGTTGAATTTACCTGATTTTCGCGCTGCAGAGAAGACGTTCCAACTGCTGACTCAAGTAGCGGGAAGAGCGGGCCGACATCAGCTTCCCGGAGAAGTGGTAGTTCAGTCTTACACCCCAGAGCATTATTCAATCATTCATGCCAGTACTCATGATTATAGCTCCTTTGTAAGGGAAGAGCTGCAGCACCGCAAAGGGTTGCATTATCCACCTTACTGCAGACTGATCCTTGTCACTTTATCGCACGAACAGCTTCCGGTTCTGCTGCGCATGGCTGAGAACTATGCTCTGAATATTCAGGGTAAAGCCAGACAATTGCGCTGGTATGGCAGTCTGGACAAGCTGTCTACAGATGCCTTAGATTTGTTGGGCCCCGTTGCTTCGCCTATGCCACGTCTGAAGGGTCGATACAGATTCCAGTGTATAATCAAGTGGCGCGGTGCTATAAATGCTATAGGACTTGCTCGTGAAGTCGCTGAGGCACTTGAGGATTCGGTGCGTGATAAAGATTTACAGATAAGCATTGATGTTGATCCACAGATGTTAATGTAAGAAATAGATGTGTTACTATTAAGAAATGTTTAGATAGGGAAGGTGTTAACAGAGATGGCGATTAGGATGATCGTTAAAGAACCGGATGAAGTGTTGCACAAGAGAGCGAAAGAAGTACAGGTACTTACACCAAATGTAAAAAAATTACTCAACGATATGAGAGATACTATGTACGATGCTGAAGGCGTTGGTCTTGCTGCGCCACAGGTCGGCATTTTGAAAAGACTTATCGTAATTGATGCGGATGATGAGCATGGACTGATTCAAATGATCAATCCAGAAATCATCAGTATGGAAGGCGAGCAGTTAGGTGCGGAAGGTTGCTTAAGCATTCCAGGCCTTAACGGTGATGTGCGCCGTGCAGAGACAGTAACTGTACGTGGATTGAACCGGGAAGGCGAGGAAATAACGATTACCGGCAGCGGTCTGCTGGCACGGGCTTTTCAACATGAGATCGACCATCTTAACGGAGTTTTGTTTACCGATATTGCCGAGAAAGTATACGAGTATACGGCTGAGCGTGATGAATCTGAGGAGTGAAGGAAATGAAGATTGTATTCATGGGCACACCTGCCTTTGCAGTACCCTGCTTGCAGATGCTGATTGATGAGGGTTATGAAGTTGTGGCCGTAGTTACCCAGCCCGATCGTCCGCAGGGCAGAAAGAAGAACCTGGTTCCTTCACCGGTCAAAGAAGCAGCAATGTCACTGGGATTGCCTGTGATTCAGCCAGAGCGGATGCGCCGTCCTGAGGCAGTAGCTGAGCTAGCCACCTATGCGCCGGATTTAATTGTTACAGCAGCTTACGGACAGATTTTGCCCAAAGCGGTACTGGATTTACCTCGCAACGGCTGTGTGAATGTTCACGGTTCGCTCTTGCCCAAATACCGGGGCGGTGCGCCGATTCAACGCTGCATTATAAATGGTGAGAAGGAAACGGGTGTAACCCTAATGTATATGGCTGAAGGACTGGACACCGGAGACATGATCTCTCGTGTAGTTGTACCGGTTGAGGATGAGGATACTTCCGGCATCCTTTTCGGTAAGCTGAGTCTGGCTGGACGGGATCTGCTGAAGGCTGAAATGCCACGATTGGCGGCTGGACGACGCTCAGCAACTCCACAGGACGACAGCGAAGCGACCTACGCGCCGAACCTGAGCCGTGAGGATGAACGGATAGATTGGAACGCAAGATCGCTGGATACGTATAATCGCGTTCGTGGCTTGGTCCCCTTCTCGGGTGCGTTCACGCTCTGGAACGGAGAGACATTCAAGGTTTGGGCCGCTAAAGTTGCTGTGCAAGGAAAGAATGGGAACCATAAAGAACCTGGAACGGTATTGTCTATAAACGAGCAGGGCGTAGAGGTGAAGACCGGAGACGGTAGCATACTGCTGACATCGGTACAGCCAGCAGGCAAAAAAGTCATGAGCGCTGCTGATTTCAGCCGTGGTGCCGCAATGAAGCCTGGCACGGTGTTAATATGACCGCGGGTAATAACGTCACCGGAGGCAGCGGTGTGCGTGGGAATCAGACCGGAAACCCTAAGAAATCCTCGGCCGGCTCAGCTCGGGAAGTTGCACTTGATATTCTCGTCAGAGTGGAGCAGCAGGGAGCATACAGCAATTTGCTGCTGAACAGCAGTCTGCAAAAATCAAGTTTAAGCCGAGAGGATATCGGATTGGTAACCGAACTCGTCTATGGTACAATCTCTCGGACGTATACGCTTGATTATGTGCTTGGAGATTTCGTTAGTAAAGGAATCGCTAAGCTGCAGCCATGGGTACGCAACCTGCTGCGTCTCAGTTTATACCAAATTATGTATCTGGATCGTATCCCTTCTCATGCTGCCGTTAACGAGGCTGTGAATATATCCAAGAAACGCGGACATCAAGGTATATCCGGTATGGTCAACGGCGTTCTTCGCAGTGTTCTCCGTGCTGGAGAATTACCTAAGCTGTCTGAACATCTTCGCGTCGATGAGCGTATTGCCATTCTGCATTCCCATCCGCTCTGGATGGTGCAGCGCTGGATTGCCGAGTATGGTGCTGATACTGCCGAAGCTATCTGCGCTGCCAACAATGAGCCGCCTGCAGTCAGTGTACGTGTGAACACTACGATGATCAGTCGCGATTCTCTGCTCCATCAAATGGTTGAACAAGGTCTGCAAGCTGCACCATCTAAGGTTACCCCGTTTGGTATTGTCGTCAAAGGTGGCGGCAATCTGGCACTTTCCTCCTGGTATCGTGACGGCTATCTATCCATTCAGGATGAGAGCTCCATGCTTGTGGCGGAGGCTGTAGCTCCGGAGCCGGGCATGAGAGTGCTTGACTGCTGCGCCGCTCCGGGTGGCAAGAGTGCACACATGGGTGAGCTGATGAAAGATGAGGGTTACATCTATGCTAATGATTTGCATCTTCATAAGGCCAAGCTGGTCTCTGACCAAGCTCAGCGTCTTGGATTAGCATGTATTGTAACTGGGAGCGTTGATGCGTTGGAGCTGGAACAAACCCTCGAACCTGAATCTTTTGACAGAGTCTTGCTTGATGCGCCTTGTTCTGGTCTTGGTGTAATCCGCCGCAAGCCCGATCTCAAATGGCGTAAGCAGCCGGAGGATGTGGCTAGCGTAGCCAAGCTGCAGGGAGAACTATTGCAATCGGTCTCCAAGCTGTTGAAGCCGGGAGGTGTGCTGGTCTATAGTACCTGTACAACAGAACAAGCAGAGAACAAGGAAATTGTTGCAGCCTTCCTGAAGCAGAATCCTAACTTCGCTTCAGTAACCTTTGCTTCACCTTTATGGGAGAGGCTGGAGGGAACTGCTCTTGCTGCAGGAGAAGGTCTTCAGCTTTTGCCACAGCATTACGGTAGTGATGGGTTTTATATTGCTCGGCTTCAGCGGAACACCTAATCTAGCAAATTCACAACCTTTTCTGGTCTTCCCCGTCCACTGGACTCCGGTGCGGCGGGCTTTTTCTTTTACCGTCTCTGAAATTTGTGTTAAAATAGGAAGAATGAGAAATAATATGCATATCCTTATGAAAGAATAGGTGCTAATAATAATGAAACCTTTAATATATGATTTCTCTTTGGAAGAGTTACAGCAGTGGGCGAAGGACAATGGAGAACCTGCTTTTCGCGGCGGACAAATCTTTGACTGGCTGTATGTGAAGCGTGTAACGGAATTCGAGTCTATGAGTAATTTGTCCAAATCGCTGCGTGAGAAGCTGAGTGAACAGTTTTCGATTCTGGCATTGACAGAGATTACGAAGCTGGAATCAAAGGATGGTACAGTGAAATTCCTGTTCGGTCTGCATGATGATCATGCGATTGAGACAGTTATTATGAAACATAATTATGGCAACAGCGTTTGTGTAACGACACAGGTCGGCTGCCGAGTCGGCTGTACCTTCTGCGCATCTACTCTTGGTGGGTTGAAGCGGGATTTAACGGCGGGTGAGATTGTTGCTCAGGTTGTTCGTTCTCAGCAAATTTTGGATACACGCGGCGAACGTGTCAGCAGCATAGTCATTATGGGTACTGGCGAGCCATTCGAGAATTATGACGCCACAATGAGATTTCTGCGTCTCATGATCCACGAAAAAGGTCTTAATATTGGACAACGTCACATTACTGTCTCAACAAGCGGAATCGTACCCAATATCTATAAATTCGCTGATGAGGATACACAGATTAATCTGGCGATTTCGATTCATGCTCCTAACGATGCGCTTCGTTCGAAACTGATGCCGGTTAACCGACGCTTCCCGTTTGATGATGTGATTGAGTCATTACGCTATTATCAGGCCAAGACAGGTCGACGCGTCAGCTTTGAGTACGCTCTGATCGGTGGTATCAATGACCAGCCAGAGCATGCGGAAGAGCTGGCTGGCGTGCTAAAAACAATGTTATGCCACGTCAACCTGATTCCGGTAAATCATGTGCCGGAACGCAAATATGTACGTACTTCACGCAATGATATCTTTGAGTTTCAACGTATTCTGTCCGATCATGGCATAAATGTTACTATACGTCGTGAGCAAGGCCATGACATAGCGGCCGCATGTGGACAGCTGCGCGCCAAACATATGGAGTTGGGGTGAGGATATTTGATCAGAACAGTTCATGCCAGCGATATTGGTCGGGTCCGTTCCGTCAATGAGGATTCGGTCTGGATCGGTGCTACGCGTCACGGTTACACACTCGGCATTATTGCCGATGGAATGGGCGGACATTTGGCGGGTGAAACCGCAAGCTCGCTCGCTTTGGATACGATAAGGAATAGCCTCGACGGGTTACAACCTGATCTGCCGGACGAGGAACTGAGTACTGCATTATCCGCCGCCATACTGGAAGCAAATGACACTGTTTATAAGAAAGCTTCCAGCGACGAAAAGTATCATAATATGGGTACGACCGTCGTAGTTGCTCTGATAAAGGGTTCCCATGGATACATAGGCCATATCGGAGACAGCAGAGCTTACAAGATAAAGGACAGTGTGGCCATTCAGTTAACCGAGGATCATACGCTGGTCAATGAGCTGTTCAAGAACGGCCAGATCAGCTTGGAGGAGCTTGATAGTCATCCACGGCGCAATGTTCTGACAAGAGCATTGGGTACGGATGCTAAAGTCTCTGCCGATCTGTTGCCTGTAAGCTTGGAAGCAGGAGAAGTTCTGCTTATGTGCAGTGACGGGTTAAGCAATTTAGTCAGCACTGAACATCTAGGCAAGGTTGCCGGAATATATGAAATATCGCTTGAGGAAAGAGCGGATCGCTTACTACAGCTGGCATTACTTGCCGGCGGCGGAGATAATATAACCGTCGCTATGTTAGAACATCATGGAGAGGCCGCTGCGCCCGAAGCAAAGGAGTTGGATAGATGATCGGTCACGAGTTGGGAGGCCGTTACCAAGTCATCGAACGGATCGGCGGAGGTGGCATGGCGCTAGTCTATAGAGCCCATGACATCCTGTTAAACCGAAACGTCGCCATAAAAGTATTGCGCAGCCAGTTTGTGCATGATGAGGAATTTATCCGTCGATTTCGGCGGGAGGCGCAATCTGCCGCATCCTTGTCCCATCCAAATGTGGTTAGCATTTATGATGTAGGACAGGAAGATGAAATCCATTATATCGTTATGGAGTATGTAGAAGGTAAGAATCTGAACGAAATTATTAAAGAACGTGCTCCGCTGCAAGTAGACGAGTCTGTACGGATTGCTTCGCAAATCTGCGATGCACTTGATCATGCCCATCAGAATCAGATTATTCACCGTGATATTAAGCCTCATAACATAATGATTGGTCGAAATGGCCGGGTTAAGGTTACAGATTTCGGGATTGCCCGGGCAGTCACTTCAACAACAATAACGCAGACGGGATCAGTTATCGGTTCAGTACATTATTTCTCGCCAGAGCATGCCAAGGGAGTCACAACAGGAGAAAAGTCCGACTTGTATTCATTGGGAATAGTGCTCTATCAGATGCTTACTGCAAGCCTGCCTTTTATAGGCGAAAGTCCGATCAGCGTGGCTTTAAAGCATCTACAAGAGGATTTTGAGGAGCCGAGACTGATCAATCCATTGATCCCACAAAGTGTCGAGAATATTATTATGAGATCGATGCGCAAGAATCCAGAGGAGCGCTACTCCTCTGCTAAGGCAATGTTGCAGGATCTCGAAACCTGTCTGCTCCCTGAGCGGAGAAGTGAAGCTAAGTTGATCTTCCACGATGAAGATGACGAGGATCGGACGCGGGCTATTCCGGCCATCAAGCCCATTAGAAAAAGCAATGGTAACCGCAATGGGGGCGAGGATCGGATGAGGCAAGAGGAAGAGCGGAATCCGGTTCCGACAGGTAAGAAAAAATGGGGACGCCCTGCATTGTGGATTGGCCTTACCTTGTTGCTTCTGCTGGCCATGGCTAGCGTCGTTTGGTATGTTAATTCCAAGCTTGTAGTAAAAGAAGTAGCCGTGCCCTATGTAGTTAACCTGTCATTGGAGGACGCGACAGCTAAGCTTACCGAAGTAGGTTTAGCTGTGGCGGATCCGGTAATCTATGAGTATAACCCAAATTTTGCGGAGAATATGGTCTCAAAACAAAGTAAAAGTAAAGATACGATGGTCAAAGAGGGAACTGACCTCGTGCTCACAGTAAGTACGGCGAAACCTTTGTTGAAAATGCAAGATTTGTCAGGAAAAACTTTTGATGATGCAGTTAAAGTACTGATGGATCAAGGCGTAGCCCAGAGCCGGATTACATCCGATGAACGCTATGACAAGGCAACGCCGTCCGGACAGGTTATTAGCTCAGATCCAATGGCAACCAATGAATTCGATCCTGACACGGCATCAATCGTGCTGTATATCAGCAAAGGTGAAGAAAGCATTACTATGCCGGATCTCACCGGACTGACCGAAGCAGAGGCCAAGGCGAAGCTGGAAGACAACAATCTTGTACTTGGAGATGTCAAAGAAGAACCAAGCTTCTCGATTGAAAAAGGCAAGGTAACAAAACAATGGGCATATGAGAAGGGTGCGGCGGTTCCTCCAGAAACGGCGATCACCATTTATTTAAGTACAGGATACCCTCCGGAAGCTTTGAATTATACTTTTAATGTGCCTGTAGCGCCTTCCGAGAAAGGAAAGAAGACCAAAATCAGGATTGTATTTGCTGACGCACGTAATGATGGCGAGAATCAGGAGTGGGGAACACGCACGATTGGAAAGAGCCAAGTGTTGTCTGTTGATCTTGTTCTGGCACCCAATAAAGATGGAGTAGTATCAATCTATCGTGATGGTGTGTTCTTTGAGACTTATCCTGTTTCTTATGTGGATGCTAAGAATGGCACGGTACAGCTGCCAGAGCCTCCAGTGGAAGCGACTCCCGAACCAACGGTGACGCCTTCTGAAGCACCAGCTTCTGCAGATCCGACAATTGAACCGGAAATATTGCCTGACCCAGGTGCTACTAATGGAGATGCTCCTGTTAATGGAGCTGCGGATCAGACGGGATTTTTAACAGGTAATTCAAAGCATAAAAAAGCTAAGTAAGATTAAGGATAAAGCTAAAGAGTAAAGTGGCAGCAAATCTGGAGATTGAATGACCAGAAGTAATAGTAGTTGCTGCCACAGCGAGGTAACCCGGGTGATTATACTTGGGTTATTTTCGTAAAATCAGGAAAGGACGGCTCATTATGTATGCCTGAAGGAATAATAGTTAAGGCTTTAAGCGGATATTATTACGTTAAACCGCTCCGTGAGGGATTGATAGCGACACAGGAAGAGGCTATTACATGCAGGGCAAGGGGGATATTCAGGAAAAATGGTTCAACCCCACTTGTTGGCGATCATGTTGTCTATTGTCTGACTGAGAATGGAGAAGGCATGGTCGATGAGCTTCACCCGAGAGAATCCGAACTGGTCCGGCCACCTGTAGCTAATGTCAAGCTGGCCGTACTGTTGTTCTCTGTTCGTGAACCGGATATGAATCTGAATTTATTGGATAAGTTCCTTGTTCATATTGAGCACTCAGGATTAAATACACTGATAGTTCTAACGAAACAGGATTTAGCCCAAGATAATGGGGAAGCAACCTTGTATGTCAAAGAACTGTATGAGCGTATTGGCTATGAAGTCATGGTAACTAGCTCACTAACGGGTGCGGGCAGCGAGGAGCTTCGCAAGCGTCTAACCCAAGGTATCAGTGTTTTTGCCGGGCAATCCGGTGTGGGCAAGTCAACCTTGCTGAACCGGATTGTACCGGGACTAAAGCTGGAGACGGGGGAGATAAGCTTGCGTCTTGGCCGTGGCCGTCATACTACCCGCCATGTCGAGCTGATGGACATTGGAGAGGGTGGATTTGTAGCAGATACCCCCGGTTTTAGCCAGCTTGATTTTCTGGAGCTTGGGGTAGAAGAGCTTTCCACTTGTTTTCGTGAGTTTGTCCCCCTTGCAGAGAATTGTAAATTCCGTGGCTGCAGCCATCTGCATGAACCGGATTGCCGTGTGATTGAAGCTTTGGAACAAGGTAAGATCGCCCAAAGCCGTTATGATCATTACCAGCTTTTCTATACTGAAATGAAAGATAAGAAGCGGAGGTACTAAATCCATGATTTTAATTGCTCCATCCTTATTGTCGGCGGATTTTGCAGCTTTAGGCGCAGAAGTGGCAGAAGCGGAAGCTAGTGGCGCAGACTGGATACATGTTGATGTTATGGATGGACAGTTTGTCCCGAATATCACGCTGGGTCCAGCTATTGTCAAAGCTGTATCGGCTCATACTTCTTTACCACTAGACGTTCATCTGATGATTGAAGCACCGGAGCGTTATGTTGCCGATTTTGCAGCGGCTGGAGCAGGAGTGATTACAGTTCATGCCGAAGCTTGTGTTCATTTGCACCGTGTAGTCCATCAGATCAAGGAGCTTGGAATTATGGTCGGTGTAGCCATTAATCCCGGAACTCCGGCTTCTGCTGTGCGTGAGGTGCTGGAGGATGTAGATATGGTGCTGGTAATGACTGTGAATCCTGGATTCGGCGGACAGGCATTTATTCCGAACATGCTGCGCAAAATCCGTCAAATTCGCCAGTGGGCGAACGAAGTGAATCCTGGCTTGCGAATTGAAGTGGATGGCGGAGTAACTGAAGCAACCGCACCTTTAGTTGCTGAGGCTGGTGCAGATGTACTTGTAGCCGGGAATGCTGTTTTTGGGCGGAGCGATCGTGCCGCAGCTATTTTAGCTATACGTACGGCAGCAAATGCAGCGGTTCATTAACAGGCTGCTTCGCAGACTAAAGGTATAGGCCAAGTCCTTAACGCATAAACATGGTTACATGAGCAGAAATCTCATGTAGCCTTTTTTTGAAATATAAGAAAGTATTATAAGAGAGGTCTGCAGTACGTTTGGACAGTGAAATAGAAGAAAGTCTCCTACCGTACGGCATGAATTGATGGGAGGGTAAAACATGAAATTTTACACGTTTAAGCTGCCAAGATTTTTGGGAGGTTTTGTTAAAGCGATTTTGAACACATTTCAGAAAAGCTGAGATTGTAAAAGAAAAAAAGACATGAAAAAAAGCACCTTACAAATGTAAAGGGTGCTTTTTGCTTAATATGAGATATCGCTCGGTCTAAACGCGTTCAACTTTACCGGATTTCAAAGCACGGGTGCTGACGTATACGCGTTTCGGTTTACCGTTCACGAGGATACGGACTTTTTGAACGTTAACTCCCCAAGTGCGACGGTTACGGTTGTTTGCGTGTGACACGTTGTTGCCGCTACCCGGTTTCTTGCCAGTAATAGTACATGTGCGGGACATAGATTACACCTCCTTGTTACTTACACTCGCATAAAACAATACTTTAATATAATATCACAGCAAAAATTGCTAAGTCAACTGCTTCAAAAACATTTATTTCTTTAGAGTCTTATAGTACAATATAAATTAGTGTATTATGTCCAGTTAATCATAGAATTGATTAGGCATGAAGTTAGGAAGGGGAATTCTCATTGAGTAAGCGTTCAATAAACGGAGCAGATTTCACCGCAATGGTTTTGGCTGGAGCGGAGATCCTGCAGCAGCATGCAGAGCACGTCAATTCCCTGAACGTTTTTCCGGTTCCAGATGGAGATACGGGAACAAATATGAATTTGACGATGACTGCAGGCGCGAACGAATTGAAGAAGAATAATACTGCCTCTATTGGCCAATGTGCAGGCGTGCTCTCAAAGGGCCTGTTAATGGGTGCGCGGGGAAACTCTGGAGTTATTTTGTCACAGCTGTTCAGAGGCCTCAGTCGCTATTCTGCACAATATGATGAACTGAACACGCAACAGTTTGCCGCAGCCCTGCAAACCGGAGTGGAGACTGCTTACAAGGCAGTTGTTAAACCGGTGGAAGGTACTATTCTTACAGTAGCTAAGGAAGCTGCGAGACATGCTGTATATTACGCACGGCGTACTAGTGATGTTACGGAGCTGATGACAGAGGTATTAGCCAAAGCCAAGGAAGCATTAGCCAATACACCAGAGCTTTTGCCTATATTGAAGCAAGTCGGCGTTGTGGACTCCGGCGGTCAAGGCTTGGTCTATATCTATGAAGGTTTTCACCAGCATTTGCTGAGCGGAAGTTTCGGTGCGTCTGTGCCTGCATCTGCACCCGGACAAGCTCCGGTACCTATTATTGCCCCAACAACTGTGCTAACTAAACCTGATCACGTATTATCCTCCGTCCAGTCTTCCGCCCAATCACAACTGTCTACGGAAGACATCGAATTTTTATATGATATGGAATTTTTTATTAACCGTCAGCTTGGTGGAAACGCTAAAGCCAATTTTAATGATGAACTTTTTAGGAAAGCGTTATCAGTAAATGGCGATTCAATTATTGTCATTTCGGATGACGACACGATTAAAGTGCATGTGCATTCTACGGCTCCAGGTGAGGTACTTAATTTGGCCTTGCAATATGGGGAGATTACACAGATTCACATTCTTAATATGCGTGAGCAGCATCGGGACCTGCTGTCAGCAGGGATGGATATTGCTCCCATGCCGGATGTATTTGCAGATATTCCTAAAGAGATTAGCAGCATACAGTCTCCAGCTGAGCCACCTGCAGATGATTTGGCGCCCTATGGCTTCATCGCGGTGTCCTCTGGATCAGGGATTGCCGACATTTTCAAAAGTCTGGGTGTAGATGTAGTACTTGCAGGGGGTCAGACCATGAATCCTAGCACTGAGGATTTCGTGAATGCGATCTCTTCGATTTCTGCTACGCATGTTTACATTTTGCCCAATAACTCTAATATTGTACTGGCAGCACAGCAAGCTAAAGAACTGCTGGAAGGCGAACGGGATATCACCGTAATCCCAAGTAAGAGCATTCCACAAGGAATTGCCGCCGCTTTTGCCTTCCAGGAGGAAGATTCTGTAGACACTAATTCAGGTAACATGCTGGAGGCCATCGCACAAGTGAAGTCTGGTCAGGTGACCCATGCTGTTCGAGACACTAGCATTGAAGAATTGAAGATCAAAGCCGGACAGTTTATTGGAATTTCCAATTCCAAGATTGTTGCTGCTGCTGATGATCTGCTGGCAGCCAGTCAGGCACTGCTGTCCAACATGCTGGAGAATGGTGATGAGATTGTCACGATTCTACTTGGAGCTGAAGCAGATGCAAAGATCACTGATTCATTGAGCGAGTGGCTTCAGGAGACTTATCCTGAGGTAGAGGTAGAGGTGCATGAAGGTGGCCAACCGCTGTATTATTATCTCTTCTCAGTGGAGCCTTAGTGTGGCATCGAAGAATTAGTTAGCATAAACACATAATCTTCTCATTCTGAGGTTGGCTTAATTCTAATTTGGGGAGGAATTCCATGAATCGTACCATTATCGTCACCGATAGCACTTCAGATATCCCGCTAGCCATGGTGGAAGCGTACGGAATAAAGGTCGTACCGCTGACATTAATGTTCGGCGAAGAGGCTTTCCGGGATAATCTGGATATGACACCGGAGCAATTCTATGAGCGTCTTCCCCGCTCACCGCAGCTGCCAACCACATCCCAACCGTCACCGATTGAATATATGGATGTGTACCGAAACATCCTGGAGCAGAATCCAGAGTGTTCCATTCTGTCTTTTCATATTTCTTCTGGACTTAGCGGAACCTATCAATCGGCCGTACTGGCTAAATCGATGCTGGAGGAGGCAGGGGAAGGAATAACGGTTGTTGATTCCTTATCCGCTTCCTATGGCTTTGGCTTCATGGTGGTGCAAGCCGCCCGATTGTCAGCTGAAGGTAAGGGACCGCAGGAAATACTGGAGTCTGTAGAACGTCTGCGCCAGTCACGCAAGCTTTATTTTCTGGTGGATACACTTGAATATTTGCAAAAAGGCGGGAGAATTGGCAAAGCGTCTGCGTTCTTGGGCACTTTGCTTAATATTAAGCCGATTCTTTCGATTGATGCAGAAGGCATTATCTATGCCGTTGAAAAGGTTAGAGGCCGTAAGAAGGCAGTCGCACGCATGATCGAGCTGTTCAAGAGCGAATTGCAGGGCGTGGACAAAATCAACGTGGCCGTGGGTCATACGGCTGAACCGGCTTCCGGTGAGGAGTTCCTGAATGAGCTTGCCGGACACTTCACATTGGAAGAGAAAGTGCTGACCAACGTTGGCCCTGTTGTAGGTAGCCATGTAGGTAACGGTACATTAGCCGTATTCATTTGGCCCGCATAATGAGGGATAAACATGACATCGACAATAGATACAATTGAAGTAAAAACAATAACTGGCGTGAGTGCTCAAAAGCTAGGCGAGCTTCACGCCTTTGGCGTCTTTACAGTAAAGGATTTGCTGGAGTATTATCCTTTTCGATATGAAGATTACCGCCCTCGCTCACTTAGTGAGATTAAGCATGGAGACAAAGTGACGCTGGAAGCTAAAGTTATCGGTATTCCTGTGCTGCAGCGTTTTGGTGGCAAGTCACGGCTAAGTTGCAAAATGATAGCAGAGCCCTGGATGTTCACTGCAACCTGGTTTAATCGTCATTATGTGCGCGAGCAACTGACCGTAGGTCGGGAAATTGTGCTCACAGGCAAATGGGATCAGAAGCGCACGCAAATCACCGTGACAGATTATGAGTTTCCGGACCGTGGAGAAGGGAAGACAGGCACGCTGCAGCCGGTCTATTCAATTGGGGGAAAAATTACCCAGTCGTGGATCAGAAAGATCATTAATCAGGGACTTCAGCAGTTCGGAGATATGATTCCGGAGATCTTGCCGCATTCGATTATGCGAAAATATGACTTTATGCCCCGCAAACGGGCCATTGCTACCATTCATCAGCCGGAGGATACTCGGGAGGGTCAACAGGGAAGGCGCAGGATGGTCTATGAGGAGCTGTTCCTGTTCCAGCTCAAGGTACAGTCATTTCGGGTGCTTAATCGCGGTAGAATGGACGGTGTGGTGCATACAGTAGATAATACAACCGTTCGCCAGTTCGTACGAAGCTTGCCGTTTGAGCTTACAGATGCCCAAAAGCATGTGGAACTGGAAATTCTGCATGATATGCGTTCTCCTTATTGCATGAACCGTCTGCTGCAAGGAGATGTAGGTTCAGGCAAAACAGTGCTGGCTGCCATCGCTCTCTTTGCGACCGTTAAATCGGGAAATCAGGGAGCATTTATGGTGCCCACTGAGATATTGGCTGAGCAGCATCTACGCTCGTTAACGAAGATGTTTGAACCCTTTGGCGTCACTGTAGGATTGTTGACAGGCAGTGTGAATGGCCGCAAACGCAAGGACTTGTTAGCAGCGCTGCAAATGGGGATGCTTGATGTTGTTATTGGTACACATGCTCTGATTCAGGAGGATGTCTTCTTCCGTGGACTTGGCGTTGTGGTTACAGATGAGCAGCATCGATTTGGTGTTAACCAGCGCAGCGTCCTGCGCCGCAAGGGTTATAATCCGGATGTGCTGACAATGACTGCGACACCAATTCCGCGTACACTGGCGATTACAGTCTTTGGAGATATGGATGTATCCACGTTATCGGAACGACCCAAAGGACGTATTCCGATCACTACCTATTGGGTCAAACATGATCTCATGGAACGGGTATTGAAACTAATCAGCCGCGAGATCGATCAGGGGCGGCAGGCCTATCTCATCTGCCCGCTCATTGAGGAGTCGGAGAAACTGGATGTACAGAATGCGATTGATCTGCATATTCAGATGGGGCAGGCTTTTCCGAACTACAAGGTAGGACTGCTGCACGGTCGGATGACACCTAGTGAGAAGGATGCAGTAATGCGCGCATTCTATAGTAATGAGCTGCAGCTGCTCATATCTACTACCGTCGTTGAGGTAGGTGTCGATGTTCCTAACGCTACGCTGATGATCATAATGGATGCGGACCGTTTCGGGTTATCGCAGCTGCACCAGTTGCGAGGACGAGTAGGCAGAGGCCAGAATGCCTCTTATTGTGTGCTGGTAGCGGATCCGAAATCAGAGATTGGGCGGGAGCGGATGACCGCGATGACGGAAACGGATGATGGCTTTGAGATTTCACGGCGGGATTTGGCGCTGCGCGGCCCCGGTGATTTCTTCGGAACGAAGCAGAGCGGTCTGCCAGAGTTCCGGCTAGCGGATATGACCGCTGACTTTGAAGTATTGGAGCAGGCGCGTGATGATGTAGCCGAATTGCTTCGGGACGTTGCTTTCTGGACTTCACCTGAATTTGCTCCGCTGCGGAATTATTTGCAGAATGAGCAGATTTTTCAGGGGGATTTAATGGATTAAATAGGCACATGCAGCGTCCAACGCACATATACTATGAAAGATTGGGATATGACGGGAGGTGCTGCGCTTGAGTGGTTATCAACAATTCGGAATTAGCCCCCAACTGGTGGATCGTATTAAATTAAAGATGAAGAATCCACCTGCCAAGGAACGCATCAAGAAGATGATTAATGGAGTCTCGAAGCAAGAGCTGCAGGACACGGCGGTTGTACGCAAACTGGTGCGTAATTCGTCGTCAGTGCTGAACGAGAAGCTGACCTCAGCTCAGGAAGAGCAAATTGTGAAATTTATAATTGCCCAGAAGATTGATCCCAGCAATACCTTCCATCTAATCCGGTTGTGGGGGATGTTCCGTTAAAGCTAGCTGCCAAAGTACTGTTTCACCTATAAGGAATCGCTCTCAGAATGGAAGCAACACGACATTCCGATTGGAGCGATTCCTTTTTTTATGACTTTGCAGTAATTGGAACAATGAAACCAGAGCAGCAGGAAGGCGTATTTTAGTAGCGAAGGTTACTTTTATGAATTTTTTCTGGATGGGAGTGATGAACTTGAACGGATCAGATAGTTTTATGAGTAGCACGCCACTATTTTTTAAGCTGTTTTTCTTGATTATTGTAGGTTTCTTTATTTTCATCATTGTTAGAATGGTCAATTTGTGGATGTCCAACAATGCAAGTCCATTAGTAATAGCTAGGTGTACTGCAGTCACAAAGCGGACGGAGGTATGGGGAGGTTCAGGAGATACCGGTGCTAGCACCAGTTATTACGTAACGTTTGAGCTGGAAAATGGTTCGCGTGTGGAGTTGCAGGTTCAGAGTCGTGTTTTTGGTCTGATCGTCGAGGGAGATTTAGGGGAGCTCTCTTATCAGGGCAGCAGATTTAAGGGTTTTCGACGTGTTGAGGAAACTGCCTACTAGTAAATGTTAGCCACAGGAGATGACTGCCAAATTCTATATTTGGTAAATCCACATATTTTATCCGAATCTCCGAGGCCTTTTTGGGTAAGACTCATATGAGAGGTTTTACCAAATAGGACGACCGGAAGGAGACTGAAGGCTTGAACGCAAATTCATCTAAGGGGCAAGAGGATATTGTTTTCCATACGCTGAGTAAGGAAGAAGTTCTAAAGCGGTTGGAGACTACAGAAGGAGGTTTATCCTCTGGCGAGGTGGAGCAACATCGGCAGCGCTACGGGAGAAATATACTGCAGGAAGCCACAACCAAATCTCTGCTGGCCAAGTTTATTGAGCAATTCAAGAACGTTATGATCTTTATTCTTTTGGCTGCTGCAGTATTGTCAGGGGTACTTGGTGAATGGACGGATACCATCATCATTCTGTTGGTAGTCATTCTGAATGCAGTGCTCGGAGTTGTGCAGGAGAATAAGGCAGAGCAAGCACTTGAAGCTTTAAAAAGCATGTCCTCTCCACAAGCGAGAGTTCGGCGTGGAGGACAGGTTGCTGATATCAAAAGTGAGGAGCTTGTGCCAGGTGACATTGTATTGTTGGAAGCTGGAAATGTTGTTCCTGCTGACCTAAGACTTATCGAAACAGCGTCGCTGCAGACGGAAGAGGCTGCTTTGACGGGGGAATCCTTACCCTCGGATAAGAACGCCGGAGTGCTTAAGGGAAGTGACACTGTCCTTGGTGATCGGACTAATATGGCTTATATGAGCAGCAGTGTGACCTATGGCAGAGGTGTAGGTGTGGTTACAGCTACAGGGATGGAAACGGAAGTTGGTAAAATAGCTGGCTACATTTCTGAGGAAGAATCCGAAGTTACACCGCTGCAGAAGAAGCTGGATGAACTCGGTAAATATTTTACCTATATCATACTAGGCGTATGTGTAATTATCTTTACCGTAGGCATTTTGGAGGGCCGAGAGCTGCTGGATATGCTGCTTACTTCGATCTCACTGGCCGTGGCGGCAATTCCTGAAGGGCTGCCAGCTATTGTGACGATCATTCTGGCGCTCGGGGTACAGCGGATGGCTAAACGTAAAGCGATTATCCGCAAGCTTCCAGCAGTGGAGACATTAGGAAGCACTGAAATTATATGTTCGGATAAGACAGGTACTTTGACGCTAAACAAGATGACTGTTGAGAAATTGCATATTAACGGCGCAACAGTAGAGGCAACTGATGCGCTCTCCACCATGCCAGGAGGGGAATTATTGCTGCAAGCGATGACGCTATGCAATGATTCCAGTATTGAGGTGGGAGAGGGAAAGGGTGCTGAAGAAAGCGGGAAGAGTCGAAGTGGTAAATCCATTATTGGCGATCCTACGGAGACAGCGCTTGTGGATTACGCACTTAGTATTGGCTTTGATAAGCGGGAGCAGGAGCAGAAGTATCCGCGTCGCAGAGAAGTGCCCTTTGATTCAGACCGCAAGCTGATGACGACGATTCATGAAGTGAAAATCGGACGTTATCGAGTGCTGACCAAAGGTGCACCGGATGTACTCTTGTCCAAATGTACTCATATCAATATGGACGGAGAGGTAATACCCCTTACAGAGGAGCATTCGGCGCGTATTATCAGCAGTAACAAGGGTCTTGCAGACGAAGCCCTGCGTGTGTTGGCCTTTGCCTATAGCGAACATGAGCAGCTTGTGGAGAATCCATCACCGGACACAACAGAGACAGGGTTGGTATTCATCGGTCTGATCGGTATGATTGACCCGCCGCGCGATGAGGTTCGCGCTGCTGTTGCTATCTGCCGCAAAGCAGGCATAAGACCAGTAATGATTACTGGTGATCATCGTGATACTGCGGCTGCTATAGCCAAAAGGCTAGGGATCATTGAGGATGATAGCAGTGTATTAACAGGGCGTGAGCTGGATCAAATCAGCGAAGAGGATTTTGCGGAGAAGGTCAGTCATTATTCGGTTTATGCCCGCGTGTCACCACAGCACAAAGTGCGTATTGTCAAAGCGTGGAAACAAAAAGGCAAAATCGTAGCTATGACCGGTGACGGTGTGAACGATGCGCCAGCCCTTAAGGCATCCGATATCGGTGTGGGTATGGGGATCACGGGTACTGACGTTGCCAAAGGAGTATCAGACATGGTGCTGGCGGATGATAACTTCACTACGATCGTTGTTGCCGTTGAAGAAGGACGCAAGGTATACAGCAATATCCGCAAAGCGATTCAGTTTCTGCTCTCCGCCAATCTGGGAGAGGTGCTGACATTGTTTATTGCTACTATGATAGGTTGGCGGATTCTGGAGCCGATACATATCCTTTGGATTAATCTGGTAACCGATACACTGCCTGCTCTTGCGCTGGGACTGGAAAAAGCGAGCGATGACTTAATGTCCAAGAAGCCGCGTATGTCCAGCAGCAGTATTTTTGCTGGGGGTGTGGGAACGGGTATTATCTACCAAGGAGTTGTCGAGGCGGCGCTTACGCTATTCGTGTATAACTGGGCACATACCCATTACAGTGAGGGTGTTGCGGTAACTATGGCTTTTGCCACATTAGGTCTACTGCAAATCACACATGCCTTCAACGTTAGATCCAATACCAAATCGTTATTTCAGATCGGCTGGTTCAGCAACCGTTACATGCTGTGGGCTTCGCTGATCTCCGGATTAATGCTGGTTCTGGTCATTCTAATTCCCGGCTTGAATAATTGGTTTGGTGTATCGCATCTGAACCTTGTCCAATGGGGAATTGTTTGCGCTGCGGCACTGGGGATTGTTGTCATTGTAGAACTGGTGAAGCTGTACATTCGCTCTAGTGACAAGGGAAAAGCGTGGGATTAGTATAAAGCCCCCGTAGGAGGGGGCTATTAATATCAGTCTTTTTGGAAAATAGGCGGTTAAGCACTAAAGAATACGCTGCATATGCAGAATTACGTTGCTCCAATAGCCACTGTCCAGATCACTGATCTGAACTCCGGGGCCCCCCCACGTATGGATAAACTGTCCATTTCCAATGTAAATGCCGACATGTCCCGGGATGGCGTCACTCTTGAAACGGCCGGGCACCGTGAAAAATATTAGATCACCCGTTATAAGTTCGTTACGGGTAACGCGTCTGCCCAGATTGTCCTGATCCTTGGCGAGGCGAGGCAAATCTACACCGAACTTTTTATACACATGCTGTGTAAAGGAAGAACAGTCGAACTTTTTAGTCTCCTCGTAAGGTCCTGCGCCAAAATCGTAGGGTACACCAAGGTATTTCTTCGCATAGCTAACTAATTCCTGACTATCTGTGGAAGATAAGCTCTGAATGTGAAATGGTTTTGCCTCATCGGTCTGTTGTATCTTCAATGCGGTATCCTTGTCCGAAGGTGTGACAATACTGATTTCGCCAGAGCTCTTGTTCCAGCCGACCTCGGTTTGCAATAATTTGGATAGTGCCCTCGGTGTAATATAGATTTCACCCTTACGGCGTTCAGGAGAATCAGGCAGAGTAAGCTTCTGGCCGAGAGAGGTGACTTGTTTAGAGCCTGGGCGCAGCATGAACATAACATCGCTATAGCCTACTTTAACATTTCCCCCGTTAGCGGTATCATCTTTCATCCGGTATCCTATAGAAGCTACGGCTGGTTTCAGCGGAATCCAATACTTGCCTTGGCTGTCGGTGATTGGGGATTTCTCATAGTAGCTTGATGCATGGGCTCCTGTAGGAGTTATTGAGTTAACTTTAGGGGTCTGAGCGGGTTTGGAATAGCTGCAGCCTGCACTTGACAGTGCAACAGTTAGTATCAAGGCAGCCATACTTAACAGCTTCATTTCATATTTTGGCATCGGACACGCTCCCAATTCAAACTTTAAGTAAAGTTTGTGCAGGGGGGCTTTTTTTATGTAAAGCAGGAATAGGGAATAAATGTAAAAAATACAGGAGTTTCTCATAGCTGGGATCGTTAATGTGCGGATATTGTAATATGTTGAGGGGTTATAAAGGATTGACGGATAAACAACCTTTATATAATATAAGTTTAATAGATTTGTTAAAGTTTATGTGAGCATCGTGTGAGCTTATGCTTTAACGCTTTCCCAAATGAAAGCGCCAATGCTGCATTGCTCACATCTAGACAAGCGCTAATACTGTAAACGAAAAGGGGTTTTTTTATGAAAAGAAAAAATATTTGGGTTGGTTTAAGCATGTGCTTGATGCTGGTAGCAGCGGGTTGTGGCAATAACAATAATACAGCAGTTAACACAGGTAATACTGCAAACTCTGGCAACAAGGCAGAAGCTACTGCAGCTGCGAATACAGAAACCAAATCCTACAAAATTGCGATTTCCCAATATGTAGAACATCCGTCACTGGATGCCACTCGTGAGGGTTTCCTAGCCGCTTTGAAGGATGCAGGTATTGTTGAGGGAGAGAACCTCACAGTAGATCTTGAGAATGCACAGGCGGATCAAGCCAACAACCTTTCCATTGCCCAGAAGATTGCCGCTGACGATAATGATTTGGTTCTGGCTATCGCTACTCCATCAGCCCAGGCTGTTGTGCAGAATGAGGATAAAAAGACACCAATTCTGTTCGCTGCTGTCACGGACCCGCTAGATGCTAAGATTGTGACTGATCTGGAACATCCGGGCGGCAACGTCTCCGGTGCTTCTGATACGAACCCAGCAGCGATTACGCGACTGATGGATTTCATTGCTACCCAGTTCCCTAATGTAAAGAAGCTAGGCCTGGTCATTAATGAAGGTGAAGCCAATGCGGTTGTTATGGCGGATTTAGCCAAGGCTGCACTCGACAAGCATGGTATTGAGCTTGTGAAGGCTCCTATTACGAATACCTCAGAAGTGAAACAAGCAGCTGAATCTCTTGTAGGACGCGTAGATGCTTTATATATCACGCTGGATAACACGGTGGTAAGTGGTGTGGATACCATTATCCAAACTGCAAATGCCAACAAGCTCCCATTCTTCTCCAGTGACCGTGATACGGTAGAGAAAGGCGCTTTTGCAACCGTCGGCTTCAAATACTATGATCATGGTTACCAAGTCGGACAAATGGCGGTTGAGGTATTAAAGAACGGCAAGAGCCCAGGAGATCTGAAAGTAACTATGCAAGAGAAGCTGGATCTTATTCTTAACCTGAAAGCAGCAACGGAGCAAGGTATTGAAGTGACTGACGCCATGAAGGCAGAAGTTGCCGATCCAACTAACAATATTATTCAATAAGACAGGAAATAAGGGGGCGATTCCTAAGAGGACGCCCCTTGCCGCTTGAAGGAGGAAGTCACCTATGATAGATTCATTGCTTGGAGCAGTTGAAATGGGCTTGTTATATTCATTTATGGCTTTAGGTGTATACATTACTTTTCGGATTTTAGATTTTCCAGATTTGACTGTGGATGGTAGCTTCACAACGGGTGGTGCAATTGCAGCGGTAATGATTACACACGGTTATTCACCATGGTTGGCCACTTTGGCCGCGCTCGCTGGTGGAATGGCGGCTGGCATGTGTACAGGTCTGCTACATACTAAAGGCAAGATCAATGGATTGCTGTCCGGGATTCTGATGATGATTGCACTTTATTCTATTAACTTGCGAATTTTGGACAAACCGAATGTGTCGCTAATGGGTGAAAATCAGCTTTTCACATCCGTTAATCCACTGTTGGTCATGCCATTTATAGTGATAGCGGTAAAGGTGCTAATGGATCTTTTCCTGCGTACCGATCTCGGGTTGTCATTGCGGGCGACAGGTGACAATGCGCGGATGATTCGCAGCTTTGGGGTGAATACGGACAATACGACTATTTTGGGTATCAGCTTGTCCAATGGATTAGTTGCGCTCTCGGGAGCACTTATTGCTCAGTATTCTACATTTGCGGATGCCTCAATGGGTGTAGGGATGATTGTAATCGGTTTAGCCTCCGTAATTATTGGCGAAGCCGTGTTCGGATCTGGTAGTGTATTCCGTGCTACTTTGGCGGTAGTGTTAGGTTCTATCGTTTACCGGATCGTGGTAGCGCTGGCCTTACGCGTGGAGTGGCTACAGGCTTCAGACCTAAAGCTTATAACAGCTATTATCGTTATAATCGCACTTGTATTCCCATCCATTCAGCGCTATTTCAAGCAGAGAAGTTCGGGACGTAAGCGGACAGCTGAATTGGCTGAACTGGCTTTAATCAAGAAGAATGGAGGTGCGGTCGATGTTAAAGCTCGATAACGTCTCCAAGCTATTTAATCCAGGTACACCCGATGAGAAAATAGCACTGCTCGGCATTGATCTGGAGCTTCTTTCCGGTGACTTCGTCACTATTATTGGTAGCAATGGCGCTGGCAAATCGACACTAATGAATATTATTTCTGGTGTCATGAAGCCGGATCTCGGGGATGTCCGCGTTGAAGGCAAGTCGATCAGTCATTTGGCGGAATATCAACGCAGCCGCTGGATTGGCCGTGTCTTTCAGGACCCTATGGCAGGAACAGCACCACATATGACGATTGAAGAGAACCTGGCGATGGCTTATAAGCGCGGCATGAATAGAGGGTTTGCCTTTGGCGTATCCGCAGCGAAACGCACGATGTTCCGTGAGCAACTAAACCGCTTGGGTATCGGGCTTGAGAATCGTCTGCGCGCTAAAGTGGGATTGTTGTCCGGCGGGGAGAGACAGGCGCTCAGCCTGCTGATGGCTACCTTCACAGAGCCGCAGATTCTCCTGCTGGATGAGCATACCGCAGCCCTTGATCCTTCGCGTGCAGAACTGATCACGAAGCTGACTGAATCCATTGTTCGTGAATTGAAGCTGACTACGCTGATGGTAACGCATAATATGGAACAGGCGATTCGTCTGGGCAACCGCTTAATTATGATGGACAAAGGAACTGTTGTGCTTGATATTGATGAAACCCGCAAGAAAGATCTGACCGTAGAGCGTCTGCTAGGCGAATTCGAAACGATCAGCGGACATAAGTTGGCTGATGATCGAATGATGCTCGGTTAGTGCATAGACTTTAGGGGCAGGTATTATAAAGGCTTGGACATGTTGTCTGATCTCAGAGAACATGTTCAAGCCTTTTTGGTGCTTAATTTCACAAAACTCTATACTGAATTATGTTAAAGTGAAATAATTAATAATTAAAGCAGTATTCAATCCTCCTAGAAAGAAGAGTGGTAATGCTGATGATACGCAGAAATAAGAGCGCTTACAATAATTCGGGAATATTTAATAAAATGATAATGCTGATCTGTTTCTTATTGTTACTTTCCTTTTTTATCTCCCTAACTGTCCTTCAGTATGTATACCGAATATACGATCAGCAGATTTACGAGAAGGCATCAGAGGTACTAGGGATGTCATCAATCAGCATTGAAAGTGAACTGCGGGAATTGGAGCAGCTATCCTTTACGGTAGTGTCTGATGAACAGATTCAGCAATGCCTGCGCCAGTTGCGTAACAATCCTCAACCTTATGAAAGACAGGTACTAAATAATAAGATCATCAACCGATTGGTGGCTTTTGCCGGTGCGGAGAAATATGTCTATTCTATGATGCTCATGGATGCCGGTGATGGGGTAATGACGGCTGGCAATCGCGAGGGAGTGTCGCAATCCCTTCAGGACCAGCTGAAGCCACTGGCAATGGAAGCCGGCGGCAGTAATGTATGGTACAACCAAGGCACCAAAAACTCCTTGTTGGCTGTCCGGCAGATCAAGTCTTATACGGGTTCAACCTTTACCCTGGATAATCTCGGGACACTTGTCATACGCATCCGCATTGATCGAATTATCGCAGACAATACCGAATCAACAACGAGCAAAGGGCAGCTAATTGTTGCCGACACACTAACTGGGTTAGCCATTTATCCTGAAAAATCGATACTTCTGCCGCAGGAGCTGGCAAGGGAGATAGAACGCCCTGAGGCTTATCGTACAGCAAGCTATGACAGCGGGACTTATTTCTTAGCTAAGACTAAATCATCTTATATGGATTGGACTTACATTAACGCCACTCCTTTTAACGGAATGTTTCAGCAAATTTCTTTAGTCAAAAGGCTGGTAGTTATAATATTTGCTTGTCTTTTACTGCTGGGATTGCTACTGGGTTATCGGTTCGCCCGTAGTATCGTGCGTCCAATCTCAAAGCTGACAGACCGAATGAGGAAGATCGAAATGGGCGATCTGGATAATCTGGAGGAACAGGCGCTCGGCATGGTCTCACAAACGGCACAGGATGAGGTTAGTCAGCTGAACCGGACCTTCAAAATGATGATCCGCCGGATTAGGGAGCTCATTGATGAGAATTATTCGAAGCAGCTTATTATTCGGGAGACTGAGCTTAAAGCACTGCAAGCACAGATAAATCCGCATTTTCTGTACAATACGCTTGAATCTATTAACTGGCTGGCTAAAATGAACAAACAGTCCAAAATTTCCGAGATGGTGGAAGCACTTGGCTACTTGCTGCGCAGCTCCATTGGTCTCAAAGATCCGTTGATCACGCTGGAAAAGGAACTGAGTATCGTTCATAGCTATGTCACCATTCAGAAGACACGGTTTGAGGAAAGGCTTGATTTTCACATGGATATCCCTAAGTGTTTCCAGGATGCCATGATTCCGAAGCTGACACTACAGCCGCTGATAGAGAATGCAATTCGTTATGCGCTCGAACCGAATATTGAGCCATGTACGATTTCAATTACAGTCGAGCTCCTAGAACATGGATTGGATCTGCGGGTAAGTGATAACGGGCCAGGTATGACGGCTGAGTTTATCAGCGCCTTGCAACAAGGCAGAATCGAGACTCGTGGCGAGGGGATTGGACTGGCTAATATCACGGAGCGTATTCAGCTGGTCTTCGGCCAGGAATGGGGTACGGGAATTGAAAGTATATCCGGTAGAGGAACAACAATTCATGTACGGATTCCCTATTTGAGAGGAGAGGTTAAGGATGTATAGATTGCTGCTCGTTGATGATGAACGTCTAATACTAGAGGGTATGTCTCAGGTTGTGGATTGGGGGAAAGCTGGTGTGGAGCTGGTGGGTACCGCTCGAAACGGCATTGAAGCACTGGAGAAGATTGAATCCTTGCGTCCGCAGATTGTCATCACAGATATTGCTATGCCCGGGTTGGATGGTTTGGGCTTGGTGCAACGCTGCAGTGAGCGCTTTCCAGATGTGAAATTCATTATGCTTACCGGATATAAGGATTTTGATTATGCGAGAACAGCCATGCAGCATGGAGTCAAGCATTACTTGCTAAAGCCCTGTAACGAGAATCAGATCCATGAAGCACTGGTAGAGCTGGTACAAGAGCTTGAGGAACTGGATAGCCGAGAGTTATTTGTCGCCAGTATGAAGCAGCGTCTGACCAAAGTCCTTCCCCATGTTAAGGAACAATTCCTGAAGGAATGGATTTCTAATAAAACCTATGGAAGCCATGATTTGGAGTATTATCAGGAGTTGTTCGGCATTGAGTTGAACGGCAAGTTTGTCCGGTTGATTCTGTTCAGACTTGAAGATTCCTACGAATATGAGCATTTGTTCGCCTTGCAAAATATTGCTCAGGATATGCTCCAGGAGGTATTGCTGAGTGCTACGATCGGCAGCCATTTGCTGATTTTATTAGAGCATGAGGAAGACACAGTCAAGAGTGACACTCTGCTCACACGTATTGGCGAAGTAAGAGAGGTCTTTTGCAAATTTTATAAAATAGACGTGACCATTGCGGTCAGTGACGCTGATCGGATGATCCACTCACGCAAGCTGTATCGGCAGACCTTGCAGTGTATGAATCATCGCTTCTATCTTGATGCAGGCAGTCTGATTACAGGTAGTGATATTCCTGTTGATGAACTGGATGGAGGGCAGGAGATCGATTTAGAGGAAGAGCAAATCTGCCAACTAATCAAAGCTGGGGACATAGAGGCGGTAGACCACGAGCTGGAACGACTATTCGGTGTGCTTTCTGCACAGCGATTCGATATGAATGTGACCCGTTCCTACGTTCTGCAGCTGTATTCCGCAATGATCAGATTGTGTCTTCCGGAGGAAAGAAGTGCCTTCACAGCAGGGATGGTGGAACTAGCAGAGCTTGGGACATTGTGTGGTCTTAAAGTATATGTCAAACAAGTGGCCGCCAAATTGACGGCGATTTATGATCGCCATTTCATATCCCGTCAATCGTCGATCGTGGATAAAATGCTGCGAATCATTGCCGAGGATTACCAGAATTCGGAGCTGTCACTAGGTTCCGTTGCAGCTGAGATGCTGTATATGAACTCTGATTATCTGGGGAAAATATTCAAAAAGGTGACAGGTGAGAAATTCTCTAACTACGTTATGCATTATCGGATCACTAAGGCATCAGAGCATATTATCCGCAGTGGGGATGTGAAAGTCTTCGAGTTGGCCGAAATTTTCGGCTTTGGTGGCAATGCCCAGTATTTCAGTCAAGTCTTCAAAAAAGTGACAGGTCAGACACCAACAGACTTTATGAAACCGCAATCGAACTGATTATTGCACAAACAAAACGGTTTTTTGTATTCACCAATGACTGATAATTTGAGAAGATTCTATACATGGAAGCGCTAACAGTGAAAGAATAGCCTTTCTAAAAATTGCACCAAAAGGGGAGATTTGAAATTGAAAAAAAGATCTGCTTTATTGGCAATCCCAATACTTTTATCCATGCTGTCCGGTTGTGGTGGTGGGAATAACAACAACGCTGCTCCAACTGACGCTGCAACCAATGCTGCTGCAAGTAATGCACCGGCGGCCACAAGTGCGGCTGAACCAGTGACATTACGCATCGCTTGGTGGGGCGGGGACACAAGACATTCTTATACACAGCAAGTTATTGACATGTATGAAGCGGCCAACCCGAATGTAACTATTGAACCTGAGTATGCATCGTTTGATGATTACTGGAAGAAGCTGGCTCCACAGGCCGCTGCGAATCGTCTTCCCGATATCGTCCAAATGGATGTTTCCTATATCAATCAATATGGATCTAATGGACAACTGGAAGATATGACACCTTATCTAAATAAACAAATCCAGGTTGCTGATGTCAATGAGAACGTGCTGGCTACTGGTAAAATCGGTGACAAGCAGTATGGCGTTCCGCTTGGCGTAAACGTGCTTGGTTTTCAATATGATCCAGAACTGTTGAAGAAGGCAGGGGTAGATTCCATACCGGAGAACTGGACTTGGGATCAATACAAGGAAATTGCCTTGAAAGCAAAAGCAGCAGGCTTGTATATGGATACTTCGATGGCTGCAGATGTGTTCTTCAATTACTATCTGCGGACTAAAGGGATGTCATTGTATAACACTGATGGAACTGCACTCGGGTATGAAGATGATGCGTTGTTTAGTGATTTTTTTGGAATGTTATCTGGTTTGATTGAAGCGGGAGCCGTTCCAAGTCAGGATAAACTGAGCCAGAACAAGGGAGTTATTGAAGAAACAGATGTCGTGAAATCAACCGGCGTAGGCATGTGGCAATGGTCGAATCAGTACGTAGCCTTGCAAATTGCTGTTAACCGTCCAATGGCGCTGGCGCAAATGCCTGGCCCGGATATGGAAAAAGGTCTATATATGCAGCCTAGTATGTACTGGTCCATTACTTCTAACTCCAAGGCTAAAGAAGAAGCAGCCAAATTCGTTGACTTCTGGACGAACAACGTCGAAGCCAATAAGTTGATCAAAGGCGAACGTGGCGTACCGATTTCCAGCAAAATCAAAGAATCATTGGCTACTGAATTATCAGATTCCGGCAAGCAGGTATTTCAGTTCGTAGCTGATATGGAACCCAAAACATCACCGATGAGTCCACCAGTGGGATCCCCTGAAGTAGTGGCGCTGCTGACTGACCTTGCTGAGCAGATGAATTTCGGACAGATTAAGCCGGATGCCGCTGCCGTTCAGTTCCGCAAAGAAGCAAATGCCATTCTCGAGAGTCGGTAATAGAACAGCTGGCCATACTGTGATTCAAGCAAATTAGAGAAGGAGATGGAGGACCTTGGCTGTTAGCAATCCTATTTCTACGAGTCCGATAATGTATAAAAAGAAAAACACACTAACCAGTAAGCTGAAAAAAAATCTGACTGGCTATGCCTTTATTAGTCCGTTCGTAATCGGTTTTCTCTGCTTTACACTAGTGCCAATGATTGTATCGCTGTATCTGTCTTTCACCAAGTATAATCTGTTCTCCCCGCCCCACTGGGTGGGGATGGACAATTATACCAAGATGTTTACGAATGACCCCAAATATCTGCATTCCTTAAAGGTAACTTTTCTTTATGTATTTATCGGTGTGCCACTGAGACTGGGCTTTGCCTTGTTCGTGGCGATGATTCTGAATACGAAATCGCGGATGGTTGGTGCGTACCGCACGGTATATTACCTGCCTTCCATTATTGGCGGCAGTGTCGCAGTTTCGATCATGTGGCGTAATATTTTTAGTGATACCGGGATTATTAACGGATTGTTCAGTTTCTTCGGTCTTGGACCGGTAAGCTGGTTCGGTGACCCAAGCGCTTCGCTGTTTATGCTGATCACGTTGTCCGTATGGCAGTTCGGCTCCTCCATGCTGATATTTCTGGCAGGCTTAAAGAATATTCCCGGCGAAATGTATGAGGCGGCCAGTGTTGATGGGGCCAGCTTTTTCCGGAAGTTCTTCAAGATCACTCTGCCTTTGCTTAGTTCAGTAATCCTGTTTAACCTAGTGATGCAGACGATCAGCGCTTTTATGACCTTTGTGCCGGCCTACATCATATCCAAGGGTGAGGGCGGTCCAATGGATGGGACAATGCTCTATTCTCTCTATTTATTCCGTCAGGCTTTCATGTTCAATAACATGGGATATGCTTCGGCAATGGCCTGGGTCATGCTGTTGTTGATCGGTATTATGACAGGTATCTTATTCAAGACATCGAAATCATGGGTCTTCTACGAATCGGGAGGTGGAAAATAATCCATGACGAAATTAAAAATGAAATGGCCGCTGTACCATGTTCTTATCGGAGGACTCGCCATAGTTATGTTGTACCCGATTCTGTGGATGATCATGAGTTCCTTTAAAGAAAGCCGCCTAGTAATGGTTACTGCTCAGCAGCTGTTCCCTCATCCATGGGATTGGGGAAATTACGCCAAAGGCTGGGAAGGTGTCGCAGGATACTCATTCGGAGTCTTCATAAAGAATTCATTTGTGATTGTGATAATAGCTTCTTTTGGAGCCGTCTTTTCCTCTTCACTGGTGGCCTTCGGTTTTGCCCGTAACAAGTTCGTAGGGCATGGATTATGGTTCGGCCTGATGATGATGACGTTAATGCTTCCTTCGGATGTTGTACTAGTACCGCAATACATTATTTATACAAAGCTGAACTGGTTGGATAGTATTCGACCGATCGTTATTCCCCAATTCTTCGGCGTACCTTTCTTTACCTTTCTGATGCTGCAGTTCATTCGGACTATTCCATTGGAACTGGATGAAGCAGCTACGATCGACGGTTGTGGCAAATTCCGGCTATATTTCAAAATCATTCTTCCGCTGATCCGTCCATCTATGGCGACAGCAGCAATCTTCTCCTTCTACTGGCGTTGGGAGGATCTGCTCGGACCGGTACTCTATCTGAACTCCCCTTCCAAATACACGGTTTCTATGGGACTGAAAATGTTCCTGGACAGTGAATCTGTATCTAATTGGGGCCCGATGTTCGCTATGTCCGTGCTCAGCTTAATGCCTGTTATGATTATTTTCTTTATCTTCCAAAAGCAAATTGTTGATGGAATCAGCACCAGTGGCTTGAAAGGCTAATTTCTTTAGAAAGGTGCGGCTGAATTTGGAATCCTATTCTTTTGATTTTGGTCTGGAGGTTGCAACGCCTGGCTATACCAAAGTACAGCCGGACACGCGTTATACCTTGGAGCAGGGGTATGGCTTCACAACGGATTCGTCCGTATTCGGACGCTTTAGAGGAGGAGATGATTCTTTACGGAATGATTTCTGCATTCCGCACCATGCCGTATTTCTTGTGGATTTGCCAGATGGAATTTACCGGATAACATTGTTTCTGGGTGACGTTCTTGCAGATACCAGCACGGTTATCCGCGCCGGAAACGGGAAGTTCGTGCTGGACCCATTAAATATTCCGGCCGGACAATGGTTGCGGGAATCCTTCTCGCTGAGGATTAGGGATGGGCAGCTGCGGCTGTCTTTCTCCGGCTCTGCGCCGCGGATAAATGCATTGGAGATTCAACCTGATACTGAAGCTCTAGTTCTGTATTTGGCAGGTGATTCCACGGTGACAGATCAAGGAGAGTCCGGTTACCCTTATGCAGGCTGGGGGCAACTGCTGCCGCTAAGCTTCAAAGCTGGCGTGGCGGTAGATAATCGGGCGTTATCAGGATGCAGCTCGAAGAGCTTTATCGAGGAAGGACATTTAAAGGCGATTGCGGCAGATATCAGGCCGCGGGATTACCTGTTTATCCAGTTTGGACATAACGATTCCAAGGGCGATGAAGCTCGGCATACCCAGCCCTTTTCTACCTATCAAGAGCACCTGCGGCTGCTGCTGTCAGCGGCCAGAAGTGCAGGGGCGTATCCGGTGCTTGTAACACCGGTACACCGGAGACGGTTCAATTCGGCAGGCCAAATTGTGGACAGTCATAGGGATTATCTGAGTGCTATGAAGGAATTGGCCGAAACGGAGCAGGTGCCGCTGATTGATCTGGAGCAGAAGAGCCGCAAGCTTTTTGAAGAATATGGTCCGGAAGAGTCGAAGGAATTGTTCATGTGGAGCTATCCCGGTGAATATATGAATCACCCGGCTGGAGTGCAGGATAATACTCATTTTCAGATTAAAGGAGCACGTCTGCTGGCAGAGCTTGTGGTGGAAGGAATCCGTGAAGCCAGACTTCATGATCTGTTGATCCATCTGCGGCAAGGAGAATAGCACGGTAGTATTCATTTTTAAGAGAGAGGTGTAAGAAGCATGCCAGCTTTTACCTTTGATGAAGAACAAATTCAAAAAACGATTGATCGTGTGGTAGACCGTACTCTGCGTATGGATTTTTCCTGGGATTGGCCGGGCGGTGTAGCTTTTTACGGCGTATGTGAAGCTTATGAAGCGACAGGCAAGGAAGAGTATCTCATCGCACTGAAGACTTGGGTAGATGAGAATCTGGCCGAAGGACTCCCGAAGCTTTCCGTCAACGGGGTATCCATCGGACATTGTCTGTTGACTCTATACGAAGCTACTGGAGATCAGAAATACTTGGATATAGCGATTGAAATGGCGGAATTCTTGCGCGGTAAAGCTGAGCGGTTTGCCCATGGGATTTTTCAGCATACGGTGAACTCACTTAGTTATGTATTTCCTCAGCAAGCGTGGGTGGATACGATGTTTATGGCTGGTTATTATTTGCTGCGTATCGGCTATGTGCTGAATAATCGCGAATATATCGAGGATGGGCTGGCCCAATACCACGGTCATGAGCAATTTCTGCAGAATCCGGACACAAACCTGTATTATCACGGCTGGGATCATGTGAATCAGAACAATATGTCCGGGATGTACTGGGCACGCGGGAATTCCTGGGCTGCGCTAACCATGGCGAAAGCTCTGCGTTTGGTCGAAGTTACCCATCCTTCCTTCATGATTATTGAAGGCTCGCTTCGCGATCAACTGGCTGCGATCGTTCGTCTGCAATCACCTGAAGGCTTGTGGCATACCGTGCTGGATGATGAATCCTCTTATCTGGAAACGTCTGCTTCCGCAGGTATTGCCACCGCAGTGTTGATGCAGGGACGTTTGTATAACAAATATTCTAACCTTGCGCTTCAAGGGATCTTGTCAAAGATCAAGGAAGACGGCACCGTTACCGATGTCTCTGCAGGAACCGCGGTTATGAATGATATTGACGGCTACCGGCAGGTGCCAAAGAAACGAATTCAAGGCTGGGGCCAAGGGCTGACGCTGGCTTATCTGGCTCAGGTGCTGCAGACGAAGAGTAATCTCTACGGTTAATAGGCGATTCATCTTTCCGTATGCGAGGGTAAGGTTAAGGAAAGAACTTAACTGGAAAGCATGCATATCGTGAAGGAGGATATTACAAAATGGCGGATCAGAAGCTGAAGGACAAGGTTGCCATCGTCGGCTACGGTACTTGAATTCGCGAGAAATGGTGCCAAGGTAATTATGCTTGATCGTACTGTGGAGCATGCGGAGAAGGTAAGGCAGCAGGTGGAACAGGAAGGTGGGCAAGCCGTCGTCATTGCGTGTGACATTGCTGAACCGCAGCAGGTAGAAGCAGCCGTAAAGCAGGCTGCTGCCCAATGGGGGAGACTTGATATCGTTTTTGCCAATGCAGGTATTAACGGTGCCATGACTCCGATTGAAACCATGGATATCGAGGCCTGGGATCAGACGATACACATCAACCTGCGCGGGACCTTTGCGACCGTGAAGTATGCCATCCCGCATCTTAAAACGAGTGGTGGCAGTATTCTGATTAACAGCTCCATTAACGGGAATCGGGTATTTTCAAACATTGGCTTCTCTGCCTACAGTACCAGCAAGGCGGGGCAGGTTGCTTTTATGAAGATGGCGGCTTTGGAGTTGGCTCAATACAAAATTCGCGTAAATGCGATCTGTCCGGGCGCGATTACAACGAACATCGATGATAATACGTACCCTTCCGAGGATCTCAAGGAAGTCCAGATCCCTGTTGAATTTCCAAAGGGGGGACAACCACTGGAGGAAGGACCGGGACGTCCCGATCAGGTGGCGAAGCTGGCTTTGTTCCTGGCTTCCGAGGATTCGGATCATATTACTGGAACCGAAATTTATTGTGACGGTGCAGAGTCGCTGCTGCATGGGTGACTTCGTCTATTTCTAATCCACGGAGAGTTTGCATATAATAATCTTTATACAAGAAGCGGGTTATTTCCACATCGCTAGGCGCAGCCGAACAGGCTGCGAAAGCATTCGATGAGGAAGTAATCCGTTTTATTTCAATGTTTGCGCTCTGACTTTGAAAAAATAAGCTAATCATTCCCACAGTTTTCCGTTATAATTGATTATCTGTGAGGAAAGGAGGCCAAAAAATGGATTTACATGTAGAATCTTTAATGAAATTACTTTTGGCCATGCTGTTCGGACTGTTCATCGGTATAGATCGGCAGATTAAACAAAAACCGCTGGGTATTCGGACCAGTATGGTCATTAGTATCGCAAGCTGTCTCGTGACGATAGTCTCGATAAATGCATATGATAAATTTGGTTCGCAGCATCCTAATATGGACCCTATGCGCCTGGCAGCACAAATTGTGAGTGGAATCGGATTTCTGGGTGCCGGTGTGATTCTGCGCAGAGGAGGAGATGCCATTTCCGGTCTTACCTCGGCCGCACTGATCTGGACAGCATCGGGTATCGGGATAGCGATTGGCGCCGGCTTTTATGTAGAAGCGGCTTATGCGGTAATTCTGCTGATGTTCGCGGTGAATGTGGTGCCACATCTGATCCGCTCGATTGGTCCTCAGGTGTTGAATAAGCATGAGGTTTCGGTCAAAATTATTATGGAGGCTAATTTTGTGCTGACTGAGGTCATTCAGAAAATTGAGAAACGTAAAACGACTGAGAACAGAAAATCTAGAGGCCCAGCCCGTTCGATCCGTCGGATGAAGATTAAAGATCTGGATGATGGAAGACAAATGATTGATATGGTTCTGTCTGCACCTGACCGGGATTATGCTACGGAAATCTATTATGATGTGAAGCAGATCGAGCATGTAATGAGCGTAGAAGTGGAACAGTTGTAAAAATGCCATGTTGCCACTGGGGAAGATGTGGTAATCTATCAAGTGGAGAGTTATTTTGAGTTGTTGAAGGGAGAATGACTATATTATGACGATTACAGCATTTAAAGGACAATATGAAGGGGAAGCCGCGATCTGGCTAAAAGCCGGACGCTACGAGGCAGCGATACTGCCAGGCATCGGCGGCAATCTGATTTGCTTCCGCGATACCGAAAACGGTTACCGTTTCCTGCACGAGCCTGAGGCAGAGGGGATGGAAGCCTTCAAAGCAAGTCCGGGCATTCATGGTATTCCTGTATTATTCCCTCCAAACCGTTATGAGGATGGCAAATTTCCTTGGAATGGACAAACCTATCAGTTCCCGGTAAATGAAGTGGCAACGGGCAACCATCTGCACGGTTTCTTACATACAGCGGCTTGGGAGGTTGAAGAGTTTGGCAGCGGCCTTACCGAAAGCTTCGTAACCGTATCCATTAAAGTGGATGAGCATCATCCGTCCTACGCTTTTCTGCCACACAAATATACAGTTAAGCTGCGTTATAGCCTTGGAGCAGGTGGATTGTCCCAACAATTGCTGGTGCACAATGATGGAGACGACGTGATGCCTTGCTTGCTAGCTTTCCATACGGCAGTGAACGCCCCTTTCGCACCGGGGAGCACTGCTCAGGACTATCGCGTGAAATGTACAATTGGTGAACGCTGGGAACTGAATGATCGGATGTTGCCTACCGGAGCTTTCCAAGAGCTGCAGCCGGAAGAATTACAGTTGCAGGGTGAAGGCGTTAATCCTTTTTATGGAGCTATGGACAACCATTATACTGCAGTACCTCAGAATGGTCGTAACCGGATGGAACTGACCGACAGCAAGGCGGGTGTAACCCTTGTCTATGATGTGGGAACCTCCTACAAACAGTGGATGATCTGGAACAACGGTGCAACAGAGGGCTTCTTCTGTCCTGAACCGCAGATTAACCTGGTGAACGCGCCAAACGTAGATCTTCCGGCAGAGGATATCGGATTGTTCAGTCTGCAGCCTGGAGAATATTGGGAAGAACGCGCACGGATATACGTGAAATAGTTTTGAAGGCTGAATAAGATAATTACATGACAAAGTTGGGGGGCAGAGCTTATTTCTGCATCCCTTTTTTAATGTTCTTTTAAGGAATAAGGCGTATACTAGTCGTTTAGAAAAGATTGGAGAGGATTATAGGTGGGTCATTTATTTCGTAACAAGCGTTTGGGGTTATTACTGCTTACCCTGCTGTTTAGCGGATTTCTGTTAAACTTCTTCTTGCAGGCCGCCTCATTCGATATGAATGTATGGAGTGTTTTTAACTGGATTTCAGAGTTCTACTGGTTATATTTGTTTGGCAGTCTATTCTTCTTCTTCGTTCTACTGGGATTTGCTGCGCTTCTGCCTAATATATATACGGGTCCACTGGTTACAGTTCTGGCTTGTGTTCTGCTGGGCATTACCGATTATAAGAAGCTGATCACGACAGGTGAACCTCTATTTCCCTGGGATTTAATGTTGGTCAAGAATACCGGAGAGATGCTTCGAATCACCCAAGGAATGGTATCACCGGTGGCGGTTATACTGTCCCTTATTGTGATTGCCGGACTGACTCACCTCCTAACTATCCTTCCAAAGATCAAAATCCGGCTGCCGCTGCGGATCTTTTTTACAACGCTGTCCTTGGCCATGGTTACCGGTTTTATCTTGATGGTCGGAGGCCAATATACACTTGCCTCTTCTATTCAGTATCAGAATATCTTTTGGAATCAAAAGGTAAACTATACTCAGAACGGATTTGTGTTTGCTTTTACAGGTAACCTGAAGCAGAATCTGATGGAGAAACCAGAGGGTTACAGTCGGGAAGCTATAACGAAAATTGCCGAGAAATATAGTGCGCTGCCAGATATCGCCGCTAGCTACCAAACAACGGAGCAGCCGAACATAATGTATATGATGGATGAAGCCTTCTTTGATCCTACACGTCTGCCGACCTATACATTGAGTGCTGACCCGCTAACGTTTATCCATCAGGAGGAGAAGGAAACTCCCTCAGGATTTCTGCTATCCCCTGAATTTGGCGGAAACACGGCTAACGTTGAGTTTGAGGCGATAACGGGATTGTCGATGTATTTTTTGAAGGACGGTTCGATTCCCTATCAGCAACGAATTGTGAAAATGTCTTCGCTGCCATCAATAGTGAGCATCCTCAAAGAGCGGGGCTATCAGACGCTGGCGCTTCATCCTTTTGATGAGACGTTTTATAACCGCAATCGGGTCTATCCAATCCTTGGATTTGATCGCTTTACGAGTCAGAAAGACCTTCAGAATGCTGGACGGATCACACCGAATGGATATATTTCCGATATGTCTGCCGTACAGGAGGCAGTAAAAGAGCTGAAGGCTTCAGAGCAGCCAACGTTTCTCCATTTGATTACGATGCAGAATCATTTTCCCTTTGTCAAAGGGCCGAATGGGCCAAATACGATCTCAGTCGAGGGTGTACAGGCTGCGCAGAAAGACGAGCTTGAAACCTATGTGCAGGATACGAAGCTTACGGATGGGGCATTGTCCTATCTAAGCGAGCAGCTCAAGACGATTCAGCGGCCAACTCTTGTTGTCTTCTGGGGCGATCATCTGCCAGCATTGTCAGCAGGAATATACACACAAGCAGGCTGGGACAGCAACCCAAGACAGAAGCATGAAACGAAACTGCTCTATATGGCTAATTATGATATTGGCAAGCAATCCCTCGGTACGATGAGTCCTGCCTATATTGGACCTACAGTGTTTCAAATGACAGGACTTAAATTGCCTGCATACTACAAGCTCCTGGAGAAAGTGAAGGCGGAGATTCCCGGATTAAGTAAAAGTGTGCTAATCGGTACTTCCGGTATTATATCTGATTTGACTGCTGCACAGCAGGCTTTGCTGGATGATTACAGATTAGTAGAGTATGACCTGTTAGAAGGAGATAATTACTCGCAAAGCCTGCTATTTTAAGTGGGTTTTGCAGTAAATTTTTAATTAACGCTTTATGAAAGGGGTTACATATTGAAGAAGCTGTGGCTTGTTTATGCTCTGTTGATCGGAATGTTTCTGGTATATGTACTGAATTATAAGCTGCAGCAGGCCAATACAACAGATCCATGGGAGACGGCAGGATTACGCGGGAATATAGAGGATGCTTATGTTATGGTCACTTTTCAAAGTGGAATCGATTATTGGAAAAGCGTGCTCAAGGGCTTCGAGGATGCCGCTGAGGAACTAAATATATCCGTAGAATATCACGGGTCTACCCAGCATAACGCCAACGAACAAATGACAGTACTAGAACAGGTTATCGCCAAAAAACCCGCGGGCATCGCCATCTCCGCTGTGAACTCCAAGCTGCTGACAGCTACCATCAATAAAGCGGTGGAAAGTGGCATACCTGTAGTTTTATTTGACTCGGGGGCACCTGATAGCAAAGCCTATTCTTTTCTGGGGACGGACAATTATGATGCTGGGATAGAGGCTGCTCACAAAATGGCCGAGTTGACAGGAGCAAAGGGCGCAGTTGCAATCATAACCACCCCAGATCAGCATAATCATCAGCAGCGAACAGATGGGTTCAGGGACACGATCAGGACAGACTACCCTGCAATGCAGCTCATAGCGGTCAAGGATGGCCGTGGCGATCAAGTGGCTTCCAGAGCAGCTACTGAGCAGATATTATCCCAGTATCCGCAGCTTGCGGGTATATTCGCGACAGAGTCGAATGGGGGAATAGGCGTGGCAGAGGCGGTAGAAGCCTACAAGGGGAACAGCAATTCACCCAAAATTATTAGTTTTGATACGGATAAAGGGACTCTGGATCTGGTGAAGGAAGGGAAAATTGCAGCGACGATGGCTCAAGGCACCTGGAATATGGGATATTGGTCACTCATGGAGCTATTCCATCTTCACCGTGATCTGGCTGCCGACCCCTCTGCCTATGCTAATCATAAGCCATTGCCTGTTCCTGATCTGGTCGACACCGGGATAGATGTAGTTACACGGGCTAATGTGGATAGTTACTATGCCAAGTAGAATGAACAAGATGGAGCGTCTGGCGTTCAATAATTTACCTATTCGGTATAAGCTGATCATACATTTTTTGCTCATTAGCATTCTGCCGTCTATTGGTTTGGGGCTATTAATCGGTTGGACAGTAGACCGGATTGTTGAGGATCAGAGCAACCAGAACACAGTGCAGCTGATCAGCAAGGTTAATTCTGCCTTGGAGAATGATGTGGAGAATCTGCAGAAGATCACCTATCTGATCTCGTTTGATCCAGGCGTGCAATCCTTTTTAAGCGGTCAAATGAAGGAGAAGGAGCAGACGGGGAACGGGACCGCTAATGGGGAATCGGCAGATTATAATATTCGGAAGTTCCTGCAAGGCTTTACCACTTTAAGCTCTGAGATCGCCGGCATTATGCTCGTGAATAGCAAAGGCGATTTCATTAGCAATGAAATGTACTCCCGGCCGGGAACTAGCGTCACCAATGAGGAATGGTATAAAGAAGCCGTAGATAATAAAGGAATCTTCAAGATTATCGGGCATCCTTATGGTCGGGCTGTGATGTCCCACGTGGATTATCAGGAAAGCGAGGTTGTCTCTGCGGTAAGAGCCATTGTGGACCCGGAGACACAGGTCGTTCAGGGTGTGGTACTGGTGGATCTGAAGCTGAGGGTCATTGCTGAGAAAGCCAGAGATGTTACGTTAGGCAAAACAGGATATCTTACCGTTGTCGACAACAACGGCGATATGATCTACGCTCCTCAGCATCCTTTTATGACTAATATACCGGTAGAGCTGTTTACCGAGACTTCAGGAATTACTTCGGAAAAGGTGGATGGGCGGCATTTGCAGCTTATTTACAGAACTTCACCATTTACAGGGTGGACGACTCTGGGTGTCTTTCCGATGGACGAATCAGCTTATGGCGTACGGGAGATTACTTTTAATGTGGTCACCTTTGTGTTTGTGGTTTGTATGCTTGGAATGACCGCTTCCTTTTATCTGGCCTACTCCATTTCTCGACCGATCGGACAGCTGGCTTCCTTTATGAGCAAGGCGCAATCCGGTGATTTAACGATTCGATATTGGGGAGATCGTTCCGATGAGATTGGTCGGCTAGGTCGCAGCTTCAATACAATGTTAGCTCAGATAAGCCGTCTGCTGTCGCTTTCAGAGCTGCAGGAGCGGCAGAAACGGGAGGCAGAGCTGCGCAGTCTGCAGGCGCATATTAAGCCGCATTTTCTATACAATACGCTGGATACGATTCATTGGATGGCCCGCAGCAGAGGAGCAGAGGATATAGCAGAGGTAGTTCAGTCTCTATCGAAACTGTTCCGCCTTGGATTAAGCAAAGGCAGCGATATTATTCCACTCTCCGACGAACTGGAGCATATCGTGAGTTACTTAAAAATCCAGCATGTCCGTTATAGCAGCAAGCTGGCTTACAGTATTGAGGCAGACCCACAGCTCCAGGAGCTTTATGTACTGAAGCTGCTGCTTCAGCCAGTGGTAGAAAATGCCATTTATCATGGAATCAAAGAGCGGCGAGGACCCGGACATATCTCCATAGAGGTAGCTGAACGAGAGGGAGATCTATTCTTGACCGTTCGTGATAACGGGAAGGGGATGCCACCGGAACGTCTTGCTATGCTGAAACAGAAGCTCGAAAGTGTTGGAGGCGAGAGCGAATCCGCAGAAGTCGAACAGCCTATCCCGGACAGTGCAGGTAGCGGCTACGGAATTCTAAACGTACAGGCCCGAATAAGATTGACCTACGGTGCGCCTTATGGTCTCCATATTGAAAGTGAGCTAGGTGTCGGAACGGTGGTGACCGTTCAGCATCCAATGATCCGTGATAGCAGCAATACACAAAAGAGTTCTAAGGATTTTGAATAGCATAGAAGCCTAGATTTGGGGATATGGAGGTAATAAAGCTATGGAATTCTGGAAGGTTATGATTGCCGATGATGAAGATATTATTCGCGAAGGCATCAAACGGTGTGTAGACTGGGCATCGTTATCTTTACAGGTAGTGGCTGAAGCCGAGGATGGCGAAGAAGCGCTGGAGCTGGCGGTTCAGCATCAGGTGCATATTGCGCTTGTTGATCTCAATATGCCGATCATGCATGGAATTGAGTTGATGAAGAGACTTAGAGAACAACTGCCGTTGTGCAAAATCGTTGTCATCACCGGGCATGATGAGTTTACATATGCGCAGGAATCGATTCGCTTGCAGGTAAACGATTATATCTTAAAGCCGGCTGATCCGTTGCAACTGGAACAGGTTCTGCGTGGGGTTCGGGATCAATTGGTGCAGGAGCAGCAGAAGAGCCAGCATTTACAGCAGGCTTCCCGGCAGATTATCAAGAACTTCCCGCTGCTGCGGGAACGCTTCTGTCAGGAATGGCTAGATGGCAACCTCAGCCGGCAGGAGATTCTGGAGCAGTTGAATTTCTTGCAATTGCCTAAGCGAAGCCCTGAGTTGCTTGGTATTCTCCGCTGGAGATGGGAAGCGCACCAGTCAGGTATGAAGGAGAAGGAACGCCAGCTCTTTCTCTTTGCGATTGAGAATATTACAGCCGAGCTGCTTGAGGAGTACCCATTGGCGATTTTTCGTGATCAATCCGGTCTGATTATCATTCTTCTCTGGGATGGAGCGGCCGAAGGCTCGCTGGCAAGAATCGAGCAGGAAGTTCGCTCCAATCTCAAAATCGCGATTGAGGTGGGTATAGAGCAAGTACAAGAGGACATTACAGAGCTGGCCGCCGCCTATCGCAGATGTAGAGTGACTCTCTCCAAAGAGGTGCCCTTATCTCCGATGGTTCGTAGAGTGAAGCAATATATGCTGGAGCATTATAGTGAATGCGGGTTAACGCTGGATTCGATTGCGGGCACCCTTCAGGCGTCCCCAGTATATCTAAGCCGATTGTTTAAGCAGGAGCTTGGAGAATCGTTTGGCACCTATCTGACGCAAATTCGTATCCGCAAGGCAGCCCAACTGCTTCATTCTACGGACATAAGTGTATATGAAGTCGCAGAACGAACCGGATATGAAACCCAGCATTATTTTAGTACAGCCTTTAAAAAACAGACTGGCGTCTCTCCCTTGCAATTTCGTAAGGGTGTGATGTCGGAGGAGAGTGGACCTACACAAGGTTCGTAATCTGGAGGAGAACGGGCGAAGTATATAGTACTTAAAAGAAGTATACAGGACTTAAAAGACCCTTACTCTTATACGTTAGCTGAACTAATCCGGTTTTCATTTGTGAATATTCCTTGATGAGAATATTCCCCGCAGAGTATATTATGACGAGAATAGTGATTAATCACAGGAACTAATATAGGGGGGATTACATTGGCCGTTGGAAAAGTGAAATTCATAGACACAAGCATAAGTACGGCGATTACAGAGCTTGTGAGCAAGTGTGATCACCGAACATTGGTGCTTTGGGCAACGGACTGCTCCGAGCATGTACTCATCTATTTTGAGAAGGAGAACCTGACAGATAACCGACCTCGCCAAGCAATCGAAGCAGGACGTGCTTGGGCATGTGGTGAGATCGCGATGAGTGAAGCGCGTACTGCTGCATTTGCTGCCCACGCCGCTGCGCGAGAAATCCTTGAAGCTGCCGCATGTGCTGCAGCCCGTGCCGCCGGTCACGCCGCAGCAACCGCCCATGTTGCAAGTCATGCGGTGCATGCCGCTACTTACGCTGCCAAAGCTGCTACCTATGCCTCTGACCCCGCTGATGCCAACGCCAACAATGCCAAGGAACGAAACTGGCAATTTCAACAATTGCTCGATTTGGGAGGATTTCATTAGAGTTTGGAGTGAATTTGGTTAATGAATGCTATGATTTTTAGTGCTCTTGCCGAACCTCACAGGTTAGCCATTATCGAACTTTTAAGTGCGGGCCCTTTACTGGTAGGTAATTCTGATCAAGAAGGCAACATCGTTCGGGCCTCATTCAGCGCTACGTTCCCATTGGAAATATACAATCACTTGACCTTAACCGAAACAGAAGGCAAAACAACAATAACCTTGCGCGGTGGTCCGATCAATGTTTCAGACGAAGAGCTGAATTTTTTCAAAGGCATGTTCGATTCTATGAAGCAAGGATTCGGAGCAACCTTCGATCAACTCGACGAATATTTAGCAAAGGTATGACCGACAGAGCATAATCAAGAATCCCCAAATATGCATGCAGACAGAAGACCCTAATCTACTCGCGTAATTCGAGTGGATAGGGTCTTTTTCTCTCATCATCTAAAAAAGGGAAATTTAGGATGATGATCGAATATAAAGATTAAGAAAATGCGAAAGGTGATTATATGAGAGAATCAGTAAATATATTGGGCGTACCCTTTTCCAAGCTAACCCTTAATGAAACGACACAGCGATTGGCCGAACATATCCAAAAAGTAGAACCCAAGTTGTTTCATCTAATCACAGCGAACCCTGAAATTACGATAGCCTATCAAACGGACAAGTTACTTCAAACCATTGTTAAAGAAGCGGATTTGATTACTCCTGATGGAATAGGCATTGTGATGGCCTCTAAAAGAAAGGGTGAACCCATTCCAGAAAGAGTTACTGGATATGATTTGCTACTTAGATTATTGGTCAAAGGGAATGGACAGGGTTGGAGCTTCTTTTTTCTGGGGACGGATGAGAAGACAAGCCTCAAAGCAGTGGAGGAGGTTAACCTTCGCTATCCCAATTTAAGAATTGCAGGTCGACATAACGGTTTCTTTTCCGCAGAAGAAGAACATTACATACTCCAGGAAATTCAGGAATCCAAGCCTGATCTATTAATTCTAGCCATGGGAGCACCTTATTCTGATAAATGGATCTATAAACATAAGCGCAAACTTGAGGGTGTGAAGGTTGTTTTTGGGGTTGGAGGAAGCCTGGACGTAATAGCAGGGAAAGTAAAGTCTACACCAGTTATTTGGAAGAGACTGAATTTAGAATGGCTTCATCGCTTACTTACTGTCCCTGTTGCAAAAGGACAAAAATCTCGCTGGCGTAGACAGTCTGCTTTACCCAAATTTGTATATCGGGCGATCATAAAGAAATGCCAGAATCAGTTCTAAATAAACGAAGGAGAAATTCTATGATCCAATATGTTAAAGAAATGAGACAGATGATTGGAACAAAGCCATTATTATTGTGCGGAGCTAGTGTAATTATCACTAACAAACTAGGACAAGTTCTTATGCTTCTTAGGAGTGATAACGATTGTTGGTGTTTACCTGGAGGGGCGATGGATCTAGGAGAGCTGTTGGAGGAAACAGCACGAAGAGAGGTGTATGAGGAAACGGGCTTACAAGTGAAAGAATTAGAGCTGTTCGGTGTATTTTCCGGAAAAGAATTACACTATGTATATCCTCATGGAGACGAGGTATATATCGTTGATACAGTTTATAGAACTAGCATATATGTGGGAGAGATCACCATAAATAGCGAGAGCAGGTTATATCAATGGTTTGAAATTGCCAACCTACCCGAGAACATTACTCCGCCATCCATTCCTATTTTTATTAAACTACAGCATGAGCATTTGATTTCATAAGGCAGATTGGGAAATGTATGGGCAGGGTAGTTCCAATATGAGTTTAAATTGAGCTGTCAGGAGCTGAGAGGGGAAGATAATGGGGATAGATTTTACGGCTTTCTTAGGCCATGAGCTAAATAGAGATGAAATTCAAATATTATGTCACGCACTAAATTCTAGATCATTAAATCACGTCGATGAATTCATTACCCTCCTGCTCCCTCATAACCCTAAGGATAAAGGAAAGCCTTGGACGGTTCATGAAGGAATTGGTGGCACTGTGGAAATCAATGGACCTTGCGGAGTGCAATTTACTTTCTCAGAAAAAGTATGTTATTTTCATCATTATATAAGATGGAGAAGTTTTCTTTTAGATGAGAAGCTTCAGCTTTATTTAAAGAAGGTTACATTCGATTTAGCGAGTTATTTTAAATCAACCTTTGCTATTTATGTGCCGGACAGTGGCTCCAAAGAATCAGGTATTTTAGATTTTATTTGGGAGGATGAAAATAAAGATGTCGATTATATAATGAAATGGCTTCTTGAACGTTGTGGAACACCTAAAGAGAAGATTATCGATATTTATAAAGAATATGAAGATTACTGGGATTCTGAAGGATATTACATAGATTACTTTAGTGATTTGAAGTAGATTTCTCATTAATCTAAGGGGAAACGCTAGTCCGAGAACCTTAAATGCCTACGCTCTCCGAAACAAAATGTCATTGACGGATCTAGGTGATCCCGAGAATAGCGGAGATTATGTTAAATGCTGCATATGAAGGGACATACCTGACTTTTTTAAATCGATAAGATGCTATGCCGAATACGTAAAAAAGAGGTCGACCATCTCGTTGGTCGGCCTCTAATTATTCTATTGCGCGGTCAGGATTTGTGGACCTTCCGCGGTGATGGCAATGGTATGCTCGTATTGGGCGGCGAGCTTGCGGTCCAGCGTCCGGGCGGTCCAGCCGTCCGGATCGATGTTCATGTAGTAGGTGCCTTCGGTAATCATGGGCTCGATCGTGAATACCATGCCTTCCTTGATGCGGATGCCTTTGCCGGGCTTCCCGACATGCATGTAGTTCGGCATCTCGTGCAGGTCCCGACCGATGCCATGAGCGAGAAGGTCGCGCACGACGCCGAAGCCGTGCGATTCAGCATGTCGCTGGATCGCACTCGTCACGTCGCCGAGCCGATTGCCGGGCTGCGCCTGCGCGATGCCGAGATCAAGGCATTCCTTCGTGACGCGCATCAGCTTCTCGGCCGTCGGCGAGATCTTTCCGACCGCATAGTTCCAGGCTGAATCGCCGAGCCAGCCGTCGAGCTCCGCAACCGTGTCGATCGTTACGATATCGCCTTCTTCAAGTGGCTTATTTGTAGGGAAGCCATGTGCGATCACATCGTTGACGGAGGCACAGGTTGCATATTTATAGCCATTGTAGCCCTTCGTATATGGCTTGGCACCGTGCTTCACAATAATGTCCTCGAATATGCGCTCAATCTCGTTCGTCGTGATGCCCGGTTTGATGAGCGGTGCGATCGTGCGATGGCATTCCGCCACCACTTGGCATGCCTTGCGGATGGCCTCGATTTCATGCTTGCTTTTTAAGATAATCATGTTTGTTTCAGGACTCCTTCGTAATAGCTTGAATCGCGAGCTGGGCGATTCGATCGATGTCCAGCTCGGAAGTGCTCGCATAGTAGTGCAGCCCGCAACAGCCGACCAGCACGGCAAGCATATAGTCGACGCTGTCGTCTTCGCGCTGGGCGATCGATTTGAGCGGAACGTACAGATGTTCCATGAATCGTCTCTTGGCGGGGTTCCGATCCTTCTCAGGCAAGCCTGCATAATGTTCCGCCGCCATTTTGTAGACGAGATATGCGCGGGCGTCCGACTGCCACAGCCGGAGCAGCACCTTGCAATACATCAATAGTTGCCGGTTATCCGAGGTGCTATGGCTGATGTTCTCCCATTCTGCAAGGGCTTGCTCGCATCGCTCGAAGCCGCTGCCCAGCACATCTTCTATTAGTAAATGCCGGTTGGGGTAATAATGGTATACCGTGCCGTAACCGAGCTTGGCTTCGCGGGCGACGTCGCGAACATCAAAGCTGCCGCCCGTGCGAAAGTAGGCGAGCGCGGCGTAGTCCAGGATCTGTTCTCTACGCTGCATGCGTATAAGCTCATTTTGTTCTTTGGTACGGGGGCACATGGGTGCGTGAACCTCCTTTTATAGACCTGCAAATATGTCAATATAAAGAGTGTAACGTATGGGGCGGAGAAATACAATTCCCGATTGGTGTTCAGCGAAACAAAGTATAGATTGAAAAATAAATTAATAGACCGTGAAAATAAAGCTTAGACTGCACGCTCTCATTAAGCTAGCGGGCAGTTTTGCATAAATACTAATTTTTCATTAATATATAAATATACCAATTTAGAGTCATATCTACCAAAATTTCAGAAGGAGAGTTCTAATGATGAAAAGTCGATGGATAACTGTAGCCGTACTATTTTTGTGTCTGCTTCTGCTGCTAAGCGCCTGCAACGACAACACACCAGTGGCTAAGATGCAGAACACAGCAGAGGCACTAAATACATCTGAGGTGATTGAGGCAAGTGCTGCTCCGGTAACCGTGTCAACGGCGGAAGTGGATTCATCTTCTAACGAAGCTGGGCTCACCTACGAATTAACCATGAAAGCTGCAAAGGGAAAAGCCGATCTCCTCTCGGAAGCTTACGATACAAACAGCGTGCAATACGCCCTTATCGATCATGGCCACATCGTCGTATCCGGCCAATTCGGCAAGAATGATGAGCAGGGACAGAGGCCGCTCACGAAAGACACGATGTATGGGATCGGTTCAACCAGTAAAATGTTTACCACGGTTGCCGTTATGCAGTTGGTCGAACAAGGGAAAATTGATCTCGATACGCCGGTTGTCCAGTATATCCCTGAGTTTACGATGAAGGATGAACGCTACAAGCAGATTACACCGCGTATGCTGCTGAATCATTCCTCTGGGTTAATGGGATCCTCATTTACTAACGTCTTTTTATTCGAAGATAACGATACATACGCCCACGACACACTGCTGAAGCAACTGGCCGGACAGACCTTAAAGGCGAATCCGGGTGCTTATTCGGTTTACTGCAATGACGGATTTACACTGGCCCAGATTCTGGTCGAGCAGGTCAGCGGCATGGAATTTACCTCTTATATCCATCGATATATTACGGAACCTCTGGGTATGGTCAATACGAAAACGCCGCTCGATTCTCCGGACGAAGCGAAGATGGCGGGACTCTATTATCCTACCTATACAGGACAACTTCCTAACGAGACGGTCAACTTGATCGGAACGGGAGGCATTTATTCCACAGCGGAAGATTTGGTTCGATTCTCACAAGTTTTCACGGGGGAAGAGGAAGAAGTCTTGTCTGATAAATCGGCTACGGCCACGGCGCAAGATGAGTACAAGACGCCTTTGTGGCCTGACGATGCGGATAACTCCATCGGATACGGTCTCGGCTGGGACAGCGTCGATCTGTATCCCTTCAGCGAATACGGAATGAAGGCGCTGACCAAAGGCGGGGACACGGTTCTCTATCACACGTCGCTCGTTGTGCTTCCCGAACAGGACATGGCGGCAGCGGTTGTCACTTCCGGCGGGACCAGCACGTACGATCAGCTTCTGGCGAACGAAATCTTGCTTCAGGCGCTGAAAGAGAAAGGGACAATTACTGAATTCAAGCCTGAAAAGTCATACGGTGCGCCGGTAAAATCTGATATGCCGGAGTCCATGCTGCAGTATTCGGGAATCTACGGCGCGACCGGTACAACGATGAACATCAAAATATCCGAAGGCGGTATCATGTCCGTCACTTCGGAGCAGAAATCCGCTAATCCAGCCGAGATCTACGAGTATTCGGCAGACGGTACATTCCGTAGTGCGGACGGGAATACGATGGTCAGCTTCGTGACGGAGGAGAATGGCCGCACTTACGAATGGCTTCGTCAATACGTTTTTGTATCGGGTCTTGGGCAGATAGCTATATCAATGTACAACGCCGAGAAGCTCCAGCCCCAAGATCTTCCGGCGGAGACCCAGAAAGCATGGATGCAGCGTGACGGGAAGAAGTATTATCTATTAACTGAGAAGTATACTTCGATTGCTTATTTGACAACATCGGTAACCACCAACTTGAATCTGTCGAAACAATTGCCGGGGTACGTGTTGGATAAACGAATAACCGGCCCTAATTCAGCCGTCTCCGAATTGCAAATTCCGGGAGCGAACGGGCGGGATCTCTCAAGTCTTACGTTCTTTACACAAGACGGCGTTGAGTACTTGAGTCTTGGTGGATTCATCTTAGTGAACGAGGATGCCGTGCAGCCTTTTAACTTTGCTAAGAAGTCAACCGTTACAATTCCGCCCAGCGGATACGCCAGGTGGTATACGATAAGCGAAAAGGACGGGGGCAAGGCCATTAAGGTAAATATGTCCTCGAACGCTTCCTTCGCTATTTATGATGCAAAGGGAACATGCCTCTTCTTCAGTGTCATCGGAAACAAGGATCAGGTCGTACTGCCCTTGGGAGGATCCATAGTTTTCGCCGGAGATGTCGGGTCGAAGTTCGAGATTTCCGCCGTAACTTCGCAATAAGCATTTCATAACTGGCCAAGAAGCAGCCCTGAGTAAAAGAAAGAAGAAGATTCCTTGAGAAAAGTTAGATGAATTCCAGATAAGAACATCCATAAAAAAGTGCCTTGATTCATTCCAATAGGTGAATATTTAGCTAAAAGGAAACGCTAGTGCAATAACCATTAGGAAAAGGCAGCCAATATTATCTGCTGCCTTTTCCCCGCTAATGGGAAGGATAGTTTAATAACTTCCCGAATACTCAAGATAGAAGTTTTGACAGAGTTCGCAAATAAAATCATACGCAATTGTACAAATACACGAAACCATTTAAAGATCATGTCGTAATTATATGTAAATATATTACAATGAGGTGTGTGATGAGGTTACTTTATTTCCTTAGAAGGGTTCTTTATACAATCGCTTTTTATTATCAGAAATTACAATTCATTGTTTTATCAGTCGTCGTAGTTGGAATTGCTGATTATTTTTTTATTTATGAATTATTTGTTTCATTATCTACATTAGTACCAGTATTTTTTTTAGAAATGGGTCCAATTATTATTATTATTTTATCAGTAATTATTTTAAGAGGTTTATTTAAGTTTATTCGGAAGAAGATGAAAGAAAACAAACACTTACTACTCTTTTAAAGCTAAGAAGAAATGAACTACATTATTATCAAAATCATTTAAGCACATTTGTATGTATCTCAAGAAGTGTGCAACATTTACACTTTGGGTCATTCAAATCTCGTTCCACTTAAGGTAGTAGAAGATCCCTTTTTAAACTAACGAGGAACGATAGCTCCATAATCAACCCCCTGTGTCATGCTAGTTGTCGTACCTCTCAATAGTATGTAAAGTAGATTAAAAGAGAGACTGAGGTGGAGCGACAATGGCTAGATACAGTGACGAACTCAAACATAGGATTATGCAGCGGATGATGCCCCCAAACAATGAATCGGTGAGTCAGATCGCAAGGGACAGCGGCCTCGGGGAAGGCACCTTGTATAAGTGGCAGAAGGAAGCCCGGGCGACCGGTGGCGTTTTCCCTGGTGGTGAAAAGGAAACAGAGAAGTGGAGCACCCGAGACAAGTTCGCCATTGTTGTCGAGACAGCCACACTAAGTGAGATCGAATTGTCTGAGTACTGTCGAGCAAAAGGTCTGTTTGTTGAACAAATCGAAGCCTGGCGTGACGCCTGTATGCAAGCCAACGGAGGCGTTGCTGAACAAGCCACCCGGCTGCAAAAAGAACTACGTAACAAAGAACGAGAGAACAAGAACCTTGCCCGCGAGTTAAAACGAAAAGAGGCCGCCTTAGCCGAAACCGCTGCCTTACTGGTGCTTCGAAAAAAGGCCCGAGCGATTTGGGGGGACCCCGAGGACGAATGATTCCTGCCTCAGATCGTCAAATCGCCATCACCCTTATCGGGGAAGCCGTACAGGCAGGAGCAAGAGAAAGAAAGGCTTGTCTAGAGCTCTCTTTGACCCAACGAACGTTACAGCGCTGGCGTAGTGAGCGAACGCCGCTCGAAGATCAACGACCCCATGCCATTAAGCGAGCGCCTTCTCATCAACTCAGCGAACCCGAAGTACAGCAGATTGTTTCCGTAATCAATCAAGTGGAATTTAAGAGTTTACCACCCAGTCAGATTGTCCCTAGACTCGCAGATCAAGGGATCTATCTCGGTTCCGAGTCTACCTTTTATCGGGTCATGCACAAGTATCAGCAACAGCATCACCGTGGGCGTAGCCTAAAGCCTACCTCTAAACCTCTGACTAGCCACTGCGCCACCGCACCCAATCAAGTCTGGATGTGGGATATTAGCTGGTTGCAGGGTCCGATCAAAGGCGTGTTTTACTATCTCTATCTCGTGCTCGATTTATACAGTCGTAAAATCGTAGGCTGGGAGATTTGGGAAGAAGAATCCTCCGAATATGCCAGTCAGCTCATGCGGAGAACCGTGTTGAGTGAGCAATGTGCCGTTCGAAAAAGCCCGCTCATTCTGCATTCGGACAACGGTAGTCCTATGAAAGGCGCGACTCTGCTTGAAACGTTATACAGTTTGGGCATTATTCCATCCCGCAGCAGACCGCGAGTCAGCAATGACAATCCCTATGCGGAATCTATTTTCAGAACCTGTAAATACCGCCCAAACTACCCTCTCAAAGGCTTCGGATCAAGGGATGAGGCACGGGAATGGACCCTACGATTTGTCCGTTGGTACAACACCGAGCATCGCCACAGTGGGTTAAATTTCTTAACCCCCAATCAAAGACATTCAGGTCTTTCTGAAGAAATTTTTGAGAAGAGAAAGCACGTCTATGAGGCAGCAAAAGCGAAAAATCCTAGCCGTTGGTCTGGAGAGACACGCAACTGGAAACTGAATGAAAAAGTATGGCTCAATCCTGAAAAAGACGGAGTTATGGACACCGATGAAGAACAATTAAAATGACTACATACATTCTATGAAATCACGACAACTGTCTTGACAATTACCGTCAACGTGATGGCTGCTTTTGTTCAACTAACTGGCAGGATAGCGAACTTTCAAATCAGAAGGCGATACAAACAGTCGAGGGTCCTTCAGAAGTGGAAGGCTCGTTCTGTGCTATACGCCAGATTTCACTTTGTGATATATTTATACGCGTTTATCAACTTGAATTCATATGACGAAGTGGGTGTCAACATAATGTATTTTCTGAAATTTCGGTTTATGTATGGAGTAATTGCTCTTTCATTAATCGTTTCTAGCTGTACTTATGCGAAAAAAGAGAAAGCCAATGAAGGAGTGGTCGGTAAGCCAGTAGCAGCAAGTGAGACAACTGTTGCTCTTTCCACTGTTGGAATACGGGAGTATATTCTGAAAGACAGCTCGAACACGTTGCTGTCCCCGGATCAGATTGGTAGTCTAGACAACCGCATTCTGGAGCTTGCGCGTAACGAGATATTTGCAAGGCATGGATATGTATTTAAGCGGAAGGATTTGCAGGACTACTTTGCCGCCAAGCCTTGGTATCATCCAGACTCTGCCTACAAGGATCATCTTAGCCCAACGGAGAAACAGAACGTTGCGCTACTTCGTGACTACGAAGCCAAATACGCTGACTATAAGCTCGAACCTGCCCATCTAGATGATGTCCATTTACGGGATTACACAGGCGATTCGGGCTTTAAACAGAAGCTGATGAAAGTGGATCTGAACGGGGATGGTCGTAAAGAAGAGATCCAGTTAAGCCCGCCGGAAACGGAATTTGGGGCCTTCAAGCTGAAGGTGAACAACATCACGATGGAGGTGGGCAGTGAGCTGCTTCCTTATCTTGATATTGTCGATTTGGATATTGACGATCCATATTTCGAGATTGCACTTCAAATGGATTCGCAGATGGACTTTCTACGATCAACATCTTTCTATGCCTATGACGGTGAAACCCTCAAGCAGATAGGTGCGCTTCCCGATTTCTCGGCACACAGCTCGATGTTTGACGGCCATGGGCGTGTGGTCAGTTCACAAGAAAGCAAGGACTTTCAAACCTGGTTCCGTGATTTGGTGTTCCGTCTGGATGCCAAACATTCCCTCCATGAAGAGCAACAGGATTTTTATCCTATGGAACCACCGACGTCTTTAACGATCATAAAGGAAATTACCGTGCAGATTCATAAAGATGGCAAGGACGAATCCTTTTCGTTGGAACCTGGTGACAACGTAAAATTCCTGGGTGACGACAAGCTCGGCCATATCAAGCTTCAGACCAGCACGGGCAAGGAAGTCTGGTACACCATGGGCGATGAGGATGTGGACTATAGTAATTATTTTGATGGGCTGATTTTATATGATTAGACGGAGGATAATGGTATGGAACCCGTTGCTAAAAGTGGCTATGACATTTATTTAATCTCAATGGTGAGCGGATTGACGAGTAATTAACCGTTAAGCAAACGTTAAGCAAACGTTAAGCAAACGGGAAATGTTAGTTCAACAAAACAATGATAGCTCAATAAAGACACAAGGCAGCTGGTCAGTTAATCGGCTACCTTTGTTCAACTAACGGGAAGCACTAATTGAATCAAACAAGAAAACGTTTGCCACGGCAGTTGCCCCTTGTTTCGTTAAGCGAACGGGCAGTTTAGCGTGGCGGCTAACTCAAAAAGTGGATTATAATAATGATACTGGTAACTCTGCATATTCGATGCAGAAGGAGAAGGGTTGAAAGTACTGGAACCATACGATATTGGCGAAGGCTACAAGTTTGGGATATCAGATGTCCAACCTGAACGATGGTGAATTATCATGCACAAGCCCATATGGGATTAAAGACGAAAAGTGGGGACGACAATATTGGGTGTTAATACAAAGGGGAAAAGAAAGTTCGTTCATGGCGAAAAGAGTTATTTTTGGTATGTCAAAGAAGATGATGAAGACTACGGAAGAATTAAACTTTTTATTGTTTCGGATGATAAAAAATTTATCGTTTCCTACGAAGTTGGACAATCCCAAAAAGAACGAATCCCCTACATCGTAGTCATGGGCTTGGAGTTTGGCGGGTTAGAAAATGGCGTTCGTAGCAGTTGGGTTAGAGTACAGACGCCTTTGTGGGATGACGACGTTATAACGCCAGGTCTTGTGAAAAACATAATTAAATGGGGTCTGATGGATAAAGAAAGTCTCATTTTCGTGGATTGGACGGGAAATGTAATTCACTAATTTTAATCCCGTCTTCTTAGTCCATAACTGTCATTTATTCAGCTATCGGGAAACGATAGCTGAATAAAAGCAAGAAGGCAGCCGATTACCTTGAGATCGGCTGCCTTTGTTCAACAAACGAGTAGTTTAGTTCCAATACATGGTATTTTAAGGAAGGGATTTGAACAGGAGGGGACAATGTTGGGGGAAATAAAGCATTCCGTTAAGAGTCCATCAAGGATTGGAGCCATTTTAGGCATGATTGCAATTATATCGACTCAATCTATTCTTGTATTGAGATTAGGGGATCAGAGGGGGGTATTCTACACTTCGTTAACAGTGGCTCTTATGGGTTTAGTTGGACTGTTACTCGCATTGTACAGAACATTATTTAAGAAACAAACTGAGTTATGCCTATCCAATGAGCGAATTATATTAAATGGGAATATAATTAATTCAAGGGATATTAAAGTGATAATGATTAAGGGGTACTTTAAACCTGTTATTGGCATATTACCTTACAGGAGGAAGATTGTCCCATTGGGTATGGCATTTAGGTATTCAATGTATGAAGATAGAGGTATTTCGGATTTAAAGAGTTGGGCAAAAATGAACAATGTAAAGATGGTCAATAAATCGTTTCAAACGAGGATATAAGTTAATTTGGTACGGTTATTATCTAATTCAGAGGATAAGCTTAACCAGGATGACAGGTTTGTTCGTTAAGCTAACGAGGATCGATAGCACCATGACAATAGGCAGTATAATGTAATATTCCATCATGCAACCGGCGAAATATTCGGTTGCATGTTCAGTTCTTGGGTAAATTAGCTCAATAAATACTATACATAAGATTATATATGGTATAATATGTAAAAATATTTTAAAAATACTAAAGCGTTATGAAATGGTGGACTAAACGAATGAATACAATTCAATTAATGGAAACCCATTTAAATATCGATCTTGGAAATTCGCCCTTTTTAAAATTAGATAAAGGGTTGCAAATTCCATACTCTTCGATTAAGGGGATAACAACAGGTAGACCCATACCAAATGCTTTCAAGCTTTATGGTGCTTCTTTTGGAGGAAAAAGAAATGGATTATTTAGATTTAATGGAGGTTATCATCTCTACTTTTTTAATAATGAGGTTGATACCCTTCATTTTGACTTGAATAATTTTCTTGTTGGTAAATTTAAAATATCAAAGTTAATCATTGATGTTAAAAACCCTGAAGAAATAAGTAAAACTATCTCCGAAAGATTGACGTGATAGTTCAATACCGAAAGGTCTACCGCACTGGCTTTTCTCAACTAACGGGCAGTTTAACGCAATGACTCAGGTATTTTTATTGACTGTAAAAATATGGATAAGTATGATTGCTTAGTAATAGAAATAGTTTGAAAGTGGTTTTTTGCATGTCGTTAGGAATTATAGTATTCGATCTAAATTCAATTACCAAGGAGAAATCATGGACCCAAAAATAAAACTTATGTTCCTAGACGAACATGCTGCTGAAGGTGCTGAGCGCTTTGGGATCAGTCCAAAAGATCTGACTTTCATTGGAGGCTTTCAAAACTTTATTTATTCCTATATTCGTGACGAATCAAAATATATTCTCCGTTTTACTCCGAGCACACTTCGTACGTCGGAAGGACTTGCAGCTGAAATAGAATGGATTCGTTACCTTTCGGACAATCGTTTGTCGGTCTCAGACTCGGTTCTATCGGTTAATGGAAAGGATTTTGAACATATCGAAGGGAATACAATGGATTTTTACGCAACCTCTTTCAACTATGCACCTGGCAGAAAAATCGGATATCCAGAATGCCTAGGCAATTCAATACTTTATGAACAATGTGGTCGCATAACAGGCCGTCTTCATGAACTGACCAAACTGTATAAACCTATATCCACAAGACACACTTGGGAATGTAATGAATACCTCTTACGAGCGAAAGATTATTTACCGGCAGAGCTTCAACCAATTATTCATGCCCTTGATGAACTTAAAGCAAATCTGGCTGGTCTGCCTGTAACATCTGATAATTTTGGTTTAATTCACGGAGATATCAACGTAGGTAATTTCACGGTCAATGAATCAGGGCAAATAACGCTCTTTGACTTCGATGAGTGTCAGTACAGTTGGTATGTCGAGGACATTGCTATCCAACTCTATTACTTGCTATATGTATTCGGGGAAGATTCGCAGTCTGAACGTAAGGCACAATACGAACTTTTTATTAAACATTTCGAGCTAGGCTACACTGAGGATGACCGACAAATGCCTGATGGATGGAAAAATCAGATAAAGCTTTTTCTTAAATTACGTGAAATTATCGTAGTCGTCGGTATGTACCGGAGTTGGGATTTAACTCAACCCGATGATTGGACCCGCGATTTCTTGCAAGAAAGTAGAATACGTATTACTAAAGGGATTTCGTTGATCGATGAGTTCTAGAACTCCTAAACTGATTTACTTATTACGTTAACGGGCAGGATAGTATGGTGCTACCTTGAATATATAAGGGCAAAGTTAATTATTTGCCGTAATCGCGAATGGGTCGCATCTTTAAGGAAAGCAGGCACCACATGAAACTCAAAGGAACTATGACAGAAGAGTCATATCGAGAAGAATTAATAGCATCAAAATCTCATTTATTCAATGATATATCCATGCGTAGGTTTTTAAACATAATTAGATAGACATTTCCCGTGATGAAGACAGCCTACGTTTTTTCTTGGACACCCGACCAAGGTGAGGATATTATTAGCTTTCTTATTGATACTCACTCAGTTATTAAGATTGAACTGGACCGTTATGATAAAACAGTTGCTCCGATAGTCGATGTGTATTCAATTGAGAATTGGATAAAGGGACTTAGTAAAACGTTTCAGATTAAAATCGCAGTAGCCTTCGATTTAGCTAAAAACGATTTACAAACCAATCCTACTATAAACAACGTTGCAAATGATTGAACTATCGTTAACCGATAGCTCCATAAAAACAAGAAGGCACCCTATCAACGTGGTGGCTGGGTGGCTGCCTATTCAGCTAACGGGCAGTTATGCTTACAACCGTTTATAATTGAACTAGAAGATGAATGAGCAGGTGTGAAAAATGAACAGTGAATTAGAAATCATCGTAGTAAAGACATTTTTCGAGAAGAGAATCCAAGAACGAGTTCTGTTCGAGTTGTCCTCTCCTAAAAAACGTAAGGATGCAATAGGTCGCCTCAATCATCAATATAAGCAGACTTTGAATGAAAACTACATGATAGAAATACCAAAGCCCAATTCTAATTATTTGCATATTGCGAATTTATTAAAGAACTACGGTGCAGGAGACTATTGTTATGTGATTTCTTGGAGTGATAGTATTGATACTCAAGAGTTGCCACTAACAACAGCTTTAGAAAAGGCAGTTGGTCTTGGAATGCCGACCCTTATTTCGTGCATTCCAAACAAACTAATTTATTTCGAAGCAGAGCAAGAATTTGGCTCTCCACCGAGATACATATTATCGAAAAAGTAAATCGTTATTTATGCTAACGAGAACGATACTTGAACGGCTGCCACAAAGCAGCCGTTATTTCGTTAACGCGTAGTAAAACGGAGACGGAGTGAGTTGAGGAATGGACTTTCAAAAACAAGCAACGCAACTAAACCGTGAAGGTATAAAACTCGCAGAGCAATCCAAATTTGAAGAGGCAATTTCCTGCTTTCAACAAGCGCTACACCTGTACCCGAACATTGCACCAATACATTACAACATAGCGAATGCGCTGGCTGAATTAGACCGTCATGATGAAGCCGTTATTTATTTCGACAATGCGTTAGTATTGGAACCGAACAATCCTGATTGTATTTACAATAAGGCTAATTCTTTTTCATGTCTGAGGAAGTCGCTCGAAGCCATCGCCTTATATAATGAGGTCATAAAGATTGACCCTTTTTTTAGTTCCGCATACTACAACATGGCAAATGAGCTAAAAAGGCTAGGACGGTACAAAGAATCATTAGTAGCTTACGATAAAGCGATAGAAGCAGAGCCAAACCATTCATCTGCATATTTCAATAAAGCTATTGCATTGAAGGAACTAAAATTAGATAATGCCGCAATTGAAAGCTATAAAAAATGTATTGAAATTAACCCTGCCCATGATGAAGCTCATTACAATTTGGGGATCCTTCTGTATGCTCAAAAGTTGCTTAAGGAAGCGTTAGAGCATTTTGATAAGGCTATCGAGATAAACCCAAGTGATTTGGACTACCATTACAACAAAGGTGTTGTGCTAACAAAAATAGGGAATATCCAGGGAGCAGAAGTGAGTTTTAAAATGTATCGAAAATTACTTGCTGAAGGACATTATTCAAAATAATTATGAGAGCATTCCGCTAACGGAAACGATAGCTGAGTGAGCAGATTGAAACGGCAGTCTGCTTTTTTCATTGAAGTAACGGGCAGAATAGTTTAATCGCTTCTCGAATATTTTATCAGTTGGATAATTTAAAGAACTTTGTGAATATAACATTGTCTGAATGATACGTAAATCTTATATGTGAGGGTGATTCGTTTGAAGCAAGGACTTATTGTGTTCTTGAACGGAACTTCAAGTTCAGGAAAGACTAGTATTTCTATGGAACTGAAAAATCAGAAAGAGATTCCTTTTCATCATTTATCCATAGATGATTTTTTTGGTAATTACAATGATTTTATTGATAATAAATTTCCAAATATTAAACCTGCAAGAGAAGTGGATAATGTCGGACAAATACTTTTTGATCCGATAATCTCAGTGTACTATGCAACAATTAAATTGTTTTCAGAAATGGGTTTGAATGTAATCGTTGATACCGTAATCGATAATGACAAGCGGTTTAATGATTGCCTTGATCTATTTTTCGATCATCCTACATTGTTTGTAGGCGTATTATGCTCGAAAGAAGAACTCACTAGAAGAGAACAAATCAGAGGAGATCGGGAGATTGGACTAGCAAATTCCCAGTACGACAAAATATATTCCTTTAATGAATATGACCTTGAAGTAAATACTGAAGAGTTGAGTCCAACAGAATGTGCCGAAAAAATGTTAAGTCTTATTAAATCCGATCAGGATTACTCTGCATTTAAGAAGTTAACTAAAAGAGAGATTAGTGTTTCATAGAAGGCGAATCTATCAGATAACGCTAAATTCAAGCATTGGAGCTGTTGCCCCTCTGTCTGCCGACGAATTTCGGCATTAACTTAACGAAGAACGAAAGTTGTGGAGTTTACTACGCAGCAACTCCTTTTTTGTTTGTTGAAGTAACGGGCAGGATAGTTGAACAAGATAGATGGAGGTTTTATGTCGCATTTGACGCATATTGCGCATTAGGGAAGAGAAGGTCGTTTTGATAACGAAATGATGTTTTTGTTCTTATCATCACCATGGTCCGCATCTTCTTCTATCTCTTTTTTCTCATCGTGAAACTCAACAAGAGAATGGGCCGTGATGTAGTCAAATGGAGTGTAATTATTACTTGGTAATTTTCTTGTAAGTAATACCTTGATAATGATGATTCCTAATGAAAAATAGAAAATCGCGACTACTCCAATCAACATGAATTGTACTAAGTTCATTTTTAACACCGCCTTTGTTTGATTTTATAATTAAATGTTAATATTTTCAAGTTGCAAGGTTGCTGAGTGCTATTCATTCGATCGAGATTTGTTGCACAGTACGAAGATATTGTGTAATAAAAGAAAGCGTGCTTGTTCAACTAACGGAAAACTTTAGTTGAACGATACACATTAATGAGCAGGCGCTAGGGTAGCCTGCTGTTTTCATTGAAGGCGTGCCCAGAGGCACGCATTATCTAGTTGGTGCAAATCCAACCAAGAGAGGGGCCAAGCCACTCTTGTAGCTAGGATGCTTGCGCATGGAGAAATCTGTGTGTAAAAGCGCATCGACAAAAGTACCTGTCAGAGACAGGGCGAGCGACAATCCAGGCCGCAACATGAAGTGAATCCTGCCGCGTCGTCAAAAAGGCCCTGCAAAGGGGAAAAGAGGGTGCCGAGTCTCGAGAATATAGACGAAGGCCATGGAAACTGTGCAGAACTTGGAGCAGCAGTGAAGAATCCTCCGGCGTATAGGGAACGGCATGGGTTTGAAAGATAATGCAGTGAACTGGGGAGACCCTCCCCCACACGATTTTTTTTTTTTTTAGGAATCCGTAAAGAGACGCTCTATAAGTCCAAAAGACGAAGTGAAACGTCTGTGGGAAGGGAGTCCGAGGGGCTCATAGTACCGAAGAACCTAAGGACAACATAACCTTAGGGAGGGAAGGAGCCCTGCTTTGTTTATGCTTTTGGAGGAGGTACGAGTGAGTGAATGCCAACCGGCTAACGACACCCAAGGAAAAAGTTCAACAACTCCAAGAAAAGCTAGGTCATGCGGCCAAGGCGAACAAAAAGCGTAAATTCCATGCATTGTATGACAAGATCTATCGGTGGGATGTACTGTGCGAAGCGTGGAAGCGAGTGAAAGCCAACAAGGGAGCTGCGGGAGTAGATGCCGTGACGCTAGCAGACATTGAGGAACAAGGAGAAATATGGTTTCTCAAGGTATGTGAGCGAGAGCTTAAAGAAGGCAACTACCATCCGCAACCTGTACGTAGACACTATATCCCGAAGAAGGATGGCAAGCAAAGGCCATTAGGTATACCCACTGTGCGGGATCGAGTCCTACAGATGGCAACCAAACTAGTGATTGAGCCTATCTTTGAAGCTGACTTTGAGGAAGTATCCTTCGGGTTTCGCCCGAAACGAAGTGCTAAAGGGGCGTTGGAACGTATTCGTAAAGCCTGCAACCGTAAAGGAAATTGGGTAGTCGACGTCGATATCCAAGGTTACTTCGACAACATTAATCAAGAGAAGCTTATGAAATTGGTGCAGATGCGTATCAATGACAGGAGGATACTGAAATTAATGAGGAAGTGGCTACAAGCGGGAGTTATGGAAGAAGGAACGGTAAGACGCTCGGATTTAGGGACTCCGCAAGGAGGCGTGATTTCACCGCTCCTTGCGAATATCTATCTAAATTACTTCGACCAACTGTGGGAGAAACACGGGAAAGGAGTAGGGGAGCTCACAAGGTATGCAGACGACTTTGTAGTGGTATGCAAAACCAAGAAGGACGCGGAACATGCGTATGAGCTCATACGCAAAATTATGGAGCGTTTGGAGTTAACCCTACACCCAACCAAAACTCGCATTGTAGGCTTATGGACAGGGGACGAAGGATTCGACTTCTTAGGGATGCATCACCGGAAAACCAAAGCAGAAACTTCTCAAGGGAAGGTGTACTATACCACACAGCAGTGGCTAACGAAGAAGGCAGAGGAACGTATTCGAGGCGTGGTCAAAGAAAGATTGGCCTCCCCAAGCATGCGCTCGAAATCGTTCGTGGAACAGGTAGAATGGCTCAATCCAAAGATTCAAGGGTGGAGAAATTATTACTACACGAACTACAGCCAAAAGAGATTAGCCAAGTTGGATTGGTATATTTTGCAGCGATTAACCCGTTGGTACGCCAAGAAAAGACAACGTAGAAGATGGATGGGGTCACTGAAAGAGGTTAAGTACATTGCCATCCAGTATGGACTTAAAACGCTATTGTAAACTGCATGCCCATGAATGACGAACATCGGAAAGCCGTATGAGGGAAAACCTCACGTACGGTTTGATGAGGAGGGGCTGAATTTGTTCAGCCCTTTACTCTAGTAACGGGCAGTTTAGTTACAATATATGGTGACATATGGATAAAGCTTAGGGGAGGCGTTTAAACTTGAAATTAGCTAAACTATCTCTTATAAGTGGACTCATTGGTGGTGGTGATAGGTGTGAAAAGCATATGCTATGTTGTTTTGCCTGATAATTTGTTTTTAGATGATACTACGGTTTATATATTTGTAAAAAATCATATTATTAATTACTATTCCGAGTTAGAAGTTGAGCCGTACAAAAGATTCTTTTCTGAAAAAGAATCTTTAGAAATTGCAAAACGAAAAGGATTTAGTAACTCAACTTTCGCAGCATGAAATCGGCAGATAAGCCTTGATGTAGCTGGGCAAAGCAGAGATCCAGTGCTGGAGTTGACTTTTAATCATAGCGGATAGTTTCTTACCGACTTGATTGGCGATTTCGTTCATCAATTCCACCAATTGTTGTAATGCTACGGCCCAGTCCAAGGTACCGACTTCATCGCAAAGCAAATAAAAGAGTCCACCGAGCGTCCGCTGATCCGTGCTTTGTCGATGCTGCCAAGCCAGCAGAATATAGCGGGAAAAGACAATCGTTGTATGGCTAATGAGCAAATCATAGGAGCGGCCTTGAAACTCTTTTTGCAGGCGCAGCAAGGATTTAGCGCATTTGAAAAAGACTTCGATGTCCCAGCGAAGAGCGTAGATTTGAATGACTTCCGGTGCCGTCAGCGTTAGATCCGTCGATAGAATCGCGAGCCACTCGTTTTTCTTGGAGCGATGGCGAACAAAGACCACGACTACTGGAATGCCAGGAACAAGTTCGGTGTGAATCTGACGCAAGAGGTTCCGGTGCTTTCCTTCGACGCGCAAAGCAGCTCGGTAAAGACCTTTAAGATCCACCCGTTGACCGTGAACGAGATATCGCTTGTTGTCGTTTTTCACCATGCCAATCACATGCAGTTTGCGATCTATAATCCGCTGAATCAGGGGGGCATGCGTGAACCAGCTATCCATAAGTACGTAAGCCGCAGAAACCCCGGAAGTAATGGCTCGATCCAGCAGTTCAGAAACCAGATGCGGAGCAGAAAGCAGAGCTTCTTTCCGGCGTTTGTATCCAGAGGATCGCTTGTCGATTCCCGGATGTATGCCGGTGAGTCCAGCCTTCACGGAACTCAGCAAGGCGAAGTCCAAAGGGAGAAACGTATGACCGTCTGACCAGCCCAAGGTGAGCATGCGAAAGCCTTTATAGTAAGCCCCCGTCGCGTGATCCTTAAAGCGAGCCAACAATTCCACAGCTTTGCTCCGATTCCGCTCAAACATGGAATCATCCACAATGAATACGGAGGTCCGCGTGACGGAGGTCAAGGTTTCGACTCGCTGCACAGTGTCACTACTTAGAGAAGACAAGAAACGCCGCCAAGCGAATCCGCTGTGATTGAGAAAGCGATAGACGGCATCTTTGCCAGGAAAGGCTTCACCCTTGGCACTTTCGAGCAGACGAAACCAATTCTTCTGATGAAAGAGCAAGACAAAAACGAGCATGAACAGATGGGAACAGGTATAGCCAAACGTCTTTTTGAACCCGGCATTCCTCAGATGCTTCAGCACACCGAGCTCTTGAAAAGCAGGTCTCATTTCAGGTGGGAGTTGATCTAGGGACGACTTTTGATTTATCATAGAAGGGACACCTCTTCTGTGGTTTAGTGGATCTCGACAATCTCACTTTACCAAACGAAGTGGTGTTTTTCTATGTTGGCAAGATCCTTACTTAAACCGACTCCACCTTAACCCCAGCTTGGGGTCAACTCAATTTTGACTCTGCGAAAGTTGAGTTAGTAATTTATTTGATTTTGAAGAACACCTAAAAAATCATAATAATGATGATGGAATAGAGAATGGATTATACTACTGGATTACCACGTTTAATGAACAATGGCGTTGGGACGGCTTTCGGATTGATGGCGTTAAAAAAGGATATGATTTAATAAATGAAGTATTACCATATTCTGTAGTTACTCCAGATGGTATTTGGCATTCTGAGAGGGACTATGGATACAAACCAATTTTAGATTTTAATAACGGTTTTAAGCAACACCCAGACAACATTGAGCCCAGAAAAAAGTGGATAGAATATATAGATAGCTTTTTTAAAGAGTATAAAGGTAAAAACTTTGCTATTTTATTTGTCCATTCATAGGCATGAAGTAATTAAGCCAGACTGTTCATTACGCTAACAAGAAACATTAGCTCAATAAAACAATGGCAGACTAGAAATTCATTTTCTCGTCCAAGGCTTACCGTTGTTTTTATTGTTGGGTCAGTCTAATACATATTTCATGGAAACTGCCGGTATTATTTTTGGGAGCCACTTGTCAGCAGTATATATATGTTCTGAAACTTTATTTTCTTTCCACAATTAGTGCGATTTCGAAACATACTCATTAATAAAACGGTATATATTCCAAAAAACAGCAAGTCTCCTATCTATGGAGACTTGCTGTTTGTCGTTGTAGTGTATTCCACTCCATTCCACACCATTTTTGTAAACGCTACCAAAAAGGTTTGTTTTTTATAAAAACAGTAGTTTCATTGTAAATACTATACATGCCTCCCCTTGCTATACTCAACTTGTCAAACAGGGAGAACGTTCCCTGTAGGGGCAAAAGAATAGTTCAGGAGGTTGTGAAGGAATGAAAAAATATTCATTAATGATGTTGACGTTGGCACTCGTACTCATTTTATCTGCTTGCGGTAATGGAAACAGTTCAAGTGGAGGCTCAGATGGAGCCAGTGGTAAGGTGGGTATCGCTATGCCGACGAAATCATCGGAACGTTGGGTGAATGACGGCAACAATATGGTGAAGGAATTTGAGAAGCTGGGATATAGTACAGACCTGCAATACGCTGAGGATGTCGTGGAGAATCAAGTTTCCCAAATCGAGAACATGATTACCAAAGGTGTGAAAGCGATTGTAATCGCTTCAATTGACGGTGAAGCACTGACGGATGTCCTGCAAAAAGCGCATGATGCCAACGTTAAGATTATCGCCTATGACCGTTTGATCAAAAAAAGTGAATATGTCGATTATTATGCGACATTTGATAACTTCAAGGTTGGCGTGCTGCAAGGCTCTTATATTGAAGACAAGCTTGGCCTGAAAGATGGCAAAGGACCTTTCAACATCGAGCTGTTCGGTGGTTCGCCGGATGACAATAATGCGTACTTCTTCTTCGATGGCGCGATGTCCATCCTGAAGCCTTACATTGATTCTGGCAAACTAGTAGTTCGCAGTAAACAGCTCACTATGGATCAAGTCGCCACTCTTCGTTGGGACGGCGCAGCAGCTCAATCGCGTATGGATAACCTGCTGAGTGCCAACTATGCCAGTGATAATCTGGATGCTGTGCTTTCTCCTTATGATGGCATCAGCATCGGGGTACTATCCTCTCTTAAAGGGATAGGTTACGGTTCTGGCGACAAGAAGCTGCCGGTTGTAACGGGTCAAGATGCCGAGCTTGCTTCTGTAAAGTCGATCCTCGCCGGAGAACAGACACAAACTGTGTTTAAGGATACGCGTGAGCTGGCTAAAAAAGCGGTTGAAATGACAGAGAGTGTACTCAAAGGAACAAAAGCTGAAGTGAATGATACGACAACCTATGACAACGGCGTAAAAATTGTACCTTCGTATTTGCTGCAACCTGTTTCTGTAGATGCAACTAATGTAGATAAGGTCCTTGTAGATAGTGGTTATTACACTAAAGCCGAGCTTGGTGAATAATCAGTTGAAATTCATATAACCTGTATATGCGGCGGCAGTCTTTATGGAAGACTGCCAGCCGCATTCATGAGTACAGTCACTTTTGAAAGCTGGGTGAGAAGCAATGGCAGACTATATTTTGGAGATGAAAGGCATTACGAAGACGTTTCCCGGTGTGAAAGCGCTCAGTAACGTGAATCTGAAGGTGAAGGAAGGCGAAATTCATGCCTTATGTGGAGAGAATGGGGCGGGCAAATCCACTTTGATGAAGGTGCTTAGCGGTGTCTACCCGGTTGGAACTTATGAGGGGGATATTTTATTTAAAGATCAGGTTTGTCAGTTTAAGGATATTAAGGATAGTGAAAGTCTCGGGATTGTCATTATTCATCAGGAGCTGGCACTGATTCCGTATTTGTCGATTTCGGAGAACATCTTCCTGGGCAATGAACAGGCTAAGCACGGGGTGATCAACTGGAATGAAACGACGGTGAAGACCACAGAGTTGCTGCAAACCGTCGGCCTCAAGGAATCGCCGTCTACAAAGGTATCGACGATAGGTGTTGGCAAGCAGCAATTGGTTGAGATCGCCAAGGCGCTCTCCAAGGAGGTTAAGCTGCTCATTCTCGATGAACCGACTGCGGCCCTGAATGAGGATGATAGTGAGAACCTGCTGGAGCTGATTCTGGCGCTGAAGAAGCGGGGGATTTCCTCCATTATCATTTCACATAAATTGAACGAAATCGAGAAGGTAGCGGATTCTGTAACGATACTGCGTGACGGACAAACCATACAGACCCTGGATATGAAGCAAGATCAAGTCACGGAGGATGTCATTATTAAAGGCATGGTCGGTCGCGATCTGACCAATCGTTATCCAGACCGTACTCCGGATATCGGAGAGACCATTTTCGAGATCCGGGACTGGGAGGTTTATCATCCGACACAGCAGGACCGCAAGATGCTGGATAAGATAAATATGCATATCCGCCGCGGGGAAGTAGTCGGCATTGCTGGACTCATGGGTGCGGGACGAACGGAACTGGCGATGAGCGTGTTCGGGAGAGCTTACGGCAAGCGGATCAGTGGCCAAGTGTTCATGCATGGCAAAGAAGTTTTTTTGACGGATATCAATAAAGCAATAGAGAATGGGCTGGCCTATGTGACCGAAGATCGAAAGCAATATGGGCTGATTCTAATCGAGGATATCAAACGAAATATTTCCCTGAGTAATCTGAAGAAGCTTTCGCGTCACGGCATCATTAATGAGAATGAGGAAGTGCTGGTCGCGGAGGAATATCGGAAGAAGCTGAACATCAAGACACCAAGCATATTGCAAAAAACGGTGAATCTCAGCGGCGGAAATCAGCAAAAGGTTGTGCTCAGCAAATGGATCTATGCGCAGCCGGATATTCTCATCCTGGATGAACCGACACGGGGAATTGACGTGGGTGCCAAGTACGAGATCTATTCGATCATTAATAAGCTGGCGGCTGAAGGCAAGGGCGTACTTGTCATTTCCTCTGAGCTGCCCGAGATCATCGGCATGTGCGACCGGATCTACATGATGTGCGAAGGACGGATTACCGGTGAGGTGGAACGGCAGGATGCAACGCAGGAGACATTGATGAAATATATGACACGAAGCAGGGGGTAGCACCACATGGGAGCCATTAACGAATTATTCAAAAGGAATATCCGCCAATACGGCATGATCATTGCCTTGATCTTTATCTCCATTTTCTTTCAGATTCTTACAGACGGTATTCTGCTGAAGCCACTTAACGTTACGAATCTTATTCTGCAGAATAGCTATATTCTTGTGCTGGCAATTGGTATGGTACTGGTCATTATTACCGGACATATCGACCTTTCGGTCGGCTCCGTAGCCGCCTTTATCGGCGCACTTTCAGCGATAATGATGGTGAAGATGGATATGAACCCGGTGCTGGCGGTCATTCTGTCTTTGCTCATGGGCGCAATTGTAGGCGCATGGCAGGGGTTCTGGGTAGCCTATATCAAAATACCTGCGTTCATCGTTACGCTAGCTGGAATGCTACTGTTTCGCGGGTTGACAATGATCGTACTGAACGGCCAATCCATCGCTCCTTTTCCTAAATCATTTCAAAAAATCAGTTCAGGTTTTATCCCGGATATATTCGGTGGAAGCTCACAGCATCTCCTAACACTGATACTTGGCATTCTTTTGTCTTTAGTTGTGATCTATCAAGAGTTCAGAACTCGTAGAACAACTGTAAAATACGGTTTTGAGCAGGGTTCCGTCTGGCTCTCTGTGGCCAAAGCCGCTGCGCTGGTGATCATCATTAATCTCTTTACCTTTGTGCTTGCCCAATATAACGGGATACCTAACATCCTAATTATTCTGCTCGTTCTGATAGCAATGTACTCCTTCGTCATGAACCGGATGACCATGGGCCGGCATATTTACGCACTGGGTGGCAATGAGAAGGCAGCTAGTCTATCCGGTGTCAAAACCAAACGAGTCACCTTCTGGGTATTCGTTAACATGGGTGTCATGGCTGCATTATGTGGCCTCGTCTTTGCTGCACGTCTGAATTCCGCAACGCCTAAAGCGGGTACTAACTTTGAACTCGATGCTATCGCCGCCTGCTTTATCGGTGGAGCATCCGCATCTGGTGGAATCGGAACGGTTGTCGGGGCCATTATCGGTGGTCTGGTTATGGGCGTAATGAACAACGGCATGTCGCTTGTTGGCCTTGGCGTAGATTGGCAGCAAGGGATCAAGGGACTTGTGCTGCTGCTGGCCGTTGGGTTTGATATTTATAACAAGTCGAAGACAGCTTAAGAGAAGGATCGGAGAAGATCAGAATAAAGTGAGTCTAGAGCCGCTCCTTCAGAGAATTCTGGGGAGGGGCTTTTCACGTAGTACTGAATTGACTTGAAAGTATATAGATATCTATGTATAATGAGGGCATGATAAAATTTCATGCTGCCTCGATGGTTGGGAAAATTAGTGACGCCGCCAATAAATTGATTATTTCAGAGCTTGAAAAGCATGGTCTGGAGGGCATTGTCCCTTCTCATGGCGGTATTTTGATGTTCTTGTATCAACAAAACGGATTGTCCGTAAAGGGACTCGCTGAGAAAATCAACCGTACACAGCCGACTGTAACTGTTCTGGTGGATAAGCTCGAGAAATTAAGTTATGTAAAAAGAGTAAAGAGCAAGGAGGATAGCAGAGTTACACTGATCAATCTGACCGATAAAGGTCTCCAACTGGAGCCGGTATTTCGTGAGATATCAGATCAATTAAATAATGCCTTATATGGCGGACTAAATGACACAGAGAAAGAACAGCTGGAATTGCTGCTAGAAAAGGTTCTTACAAGGCTATAAATTTTTTTGTAGTAAAGCATAGATATCTATGTTATTACGAATAATACATTTATACACAAAAAATGGAGGTATAACGAAAAATGAAACATCTAATTATCTATGCTCACCCAAACCCAGAGAGTTTAAACCATTCGATTTTGGAAACTACGGTGCAAGCTTTGAAGAATAACGGTCATGAGGTTGTTGTGCGCGATTTGTATGCTCTTGATTTCCAGCCTGTACTGAAGCCGGAGGATACGGCAAATATGAGAGCGGGTCAAACTCCGCAGGACATTAAGACTGAGCAAGAATTTATTACTCAAGCGGAGGCTATCACCTTCATTTATCCCATCTGGTGGACAGGACTTCCTGCTATTGTGAAGGGTTATATCGATCGTGTCTTCTCTTACGGTTTTGCTTATAGTGCTGGCGAAGAGGGAATTATAAAGCTTCTGAACGGCAAAAAAGGATTAATCATCAATACACATGGTACGCCTAACGCTGTTTACGATAACATTGGAATGACCGCAGGAATGAAAATGACATCTGACGTTGGTATTTTCGATTTTGTCGGTATTGAATCGGTAGGACATTTGTTCTTAGGCAGCATCGGATATCTCGATGAAGTAGCCTATAAAGGCATGTTGAAGGAAGTTGAAGACACAATTGTTGAACTATTCCCACAGCAATAAATAATAAATTAACAGCGGTAGACAAGGACTAATTACAAAGTCCTTATCTACCGCTATTTTCATTTCTGTTGAGCTATATTTGGAACAGTTCGTATGGCTTGCGAATAATGGCAAACCATTGGATAATAACAGTCACACATACTATTTTACAGGAGGCCAAAGATGCAGATTATGGCTATGCTGACTATGCTTATCGACCACATAGGCTACATTTTCTTTCCGGGAGAGCTTGGCTGGCGATATATTGGGAGAATTGCTTTTCCAATCTACTGCTATGCGTTGGTGCAAGGGCATATACATACTTCCTCCAAGCCCAGATATTTATGGAGACTGCTGCTCATTGCTGTGATTGCCCAAGTTCCCTATAATCTGGCGTTGGACCCTGGCGGATTAAATGTCGTGTTCACGCTTCTATTATCGGCAATTGTGCTGGTAGTGTTGGATAAGTTGCCTAATCCGTGGCTGGGCGCGCCGATAGTGATTGCAGTCTGTGTATTCATGGAATATTTACCTATGGATTATAATGCTTATGGTCTGCTGCTGGTGCTGATATTCCGCTATGCCCGATCGTACTGGCTGGTGCTGGCCCATTTCCTGCTGAATGAATTCTATCTGTTCTATAACGGCTGGTTAGTCCAGATGGTCAGTATTGTTCCAACTCTGCTGATTGTCATCATACCTGTGTTCTGGACATATTTAGAACGACGGAGGCTCCCGCGGTGGGTATGGTGGTCCTTTTATCCGGCACATTTAGCCTGTTTGGCAGCTGTTAAGTTTCTGGTATTTAAGGAATGGGTACATATAGATTGGCGGAGCTTAATAAACCTGTAATCCCTTACATGGTACTATAGTATGATTTACAAATCCTGCCACTACTGAGATAATGGTTGGGTTTAACAAAATACAAGTTAGAGGAGAAATGCTATGAGGAAGATTAAAGCAAGAACAAAGTGGTTCGTTCCCTTCATCGCAATCCTGCTGATTCTGGCTGGCTGTCAATCCGTTGGAGGATTAGACGTCAACAAAGTATTGCTCGGAGATTTAGACGTGAAGTCTTCTGAGTCCAGCATGAACCTTTCCTTAAATGCTGTCCCTGCTGTAGGGATAAGTGCGGAAGACAAGGAAATAGTAGACCTTATTAATTCTTTCTCCTTAGATGTAAGCAATATGAAGCTGCAGGATAACGGCAATATTTCTGCCAAAGGTACTGTCGGCTACAAACAATTGAAGCTTCCCTTTACTTTTTTTATGGATAAGGAAGCTCTAGTGTTTACGGTTGAAGGAGCCAAACAGCCCTTTTACTACCCGATCCAGAATGCTGAAGATATGGTGGGTATAAAAGGACTTGATCCTGCCCAAACAGAAGCATTTTCCAAGCAAGTTACCCAGTTCGTGGTCAAGAATCTGCTTAATCCAAGTGTGATTAGCGTTTCCTCCGTGAATGAGGCTGTTTATGGTCAGACTATGAACCTTACAAAGCTACATACTGAGGTGACTGGTGATGAGCTTCCGGCATTGTTAAAGGGATTCCTCAAATCCATCTCGAAGGATTCCGAAGGCTTTACTCAACTAATCAGTGGTCTTTATGACTACCTCTATCCTGTGATTCAGGCAGAAGATGTTGATCTGGGTGAATTGCTTGGGTTGGGTGCGGGCCAAATCCCTCTAGACAATAAAGAGGCGGTTGTAACTGTTCTGCATGATGCTGCCAAGATGGCTGTTGATACCTTGCTTCTAGTGTACGACAAACAGCTGGATAATCTGTACGAATCTACACCTGAGCTTAAGACAGTACTTAGCAAAGATACAAAACTGCAAGTAGATGTATTCGTGGATAGTGGACTTCATGTACGTAAACAGAATATTGATCTGTTAGTGGCGCTTCCAGCGAGTGAGGATCTGCCCTTGCAAAGTATCTCGTTTAAAGCAGAGAGTCAGGTCTGGAATATTGGTGGGCCGGTAACAGCTGATGTTATCAGCACCGACGGTGCACTTAACATTTCTGCATTACAGCTTACACCGGGTGAGACTTTAAGAAACTTTGAAGCAGGCTCGGATGCACATCGCTTAATGAAAGAAGAGTTCGGTATTACGAAGAAATCAATCGAGATTGCTCCTGACGACGATTATTATTATCCGCTTGTCGAGGGCAACACGACTTATGTGCCACTGCGGTATTTAGCAGAAGATTTGGATGCAACTGTAGAGTGGGATGCAGTGAACCATGCGATTAATGTTACCGAGGATGTGTATGGTGACAAGCTGGTATTCAAAGTTGGTTCCTCCGTGGCTACCATTAACGGAACTCCAGTGAAGCTTAAACAACCGGTATTCGTTGACGAATACGGAGATGCCTACGTTCCACTTCGCCTGTTGGCAGAAGCACTTCATGCGACTGTGGAGAAGGATACAGATGGCTGGATTTATATTGAACGTGATTAGTTAATAAGAAACGGCTTCGCCGTCCTTTTATGAACGGCGAAGCCGTTTCTTCGAGAAAACCGTGCTCCCAAACCGCAGAACTGCGGGGGAAGCACGGTTTTTTTTGTTTTTTCTAATTTACTGTGTGGTCAAAACAACCTGCAATGACACATTGCTAAGTTCCTTATCAGCAGCCATACTACTCACATAGCCGGACAGGAAATTATCCGTTGCACTCTCCCATAGCTTGAAGCCTGGCAGTGCTTTAATGTCAGCGGAAGCACTTCCGGCTGTCCCGGCAAAATACTGCACATTCAGCTTGGACATCACCGTTGCCATCGACTGCTTCTCCGCCGCAGTGAACTTACTGTCCTTGAGACTTGTCATAGCCTTGTTGTAGGAGCTGGTTGCAAAGGTTTGTTCGGCATAAGTTTTAAAGTTTAAAAGGTTAGGATCAGTGCTCCCGTTAACCTTAGCCCAGTCCTCGACATTGATTGTAGCCGTGTGGTAATTCACAGTTCTGGTGAGCGGGTCAAACGTCATGGCTCCATATTGATGTGGATTCACAGCCAACGCACTGGTCGCGATATCATATACCGGAGTTAGCGGAGGAGAAGAAGAGTCTTCCTTACCCACAGCCGGATCTCGGCGGATATCTTGCAAATGAACATGTCCTGACAGGACTAAATTCAGTCCATGCTTGCGCAGAACCTTCAGGGTTTCTTGACTGTTATTGAGCTTAAAGCCGGCGATGGACAAAGAAGTGTGATCCAGCAGATTGTGGTGGAAGACCGTAATCACAGAGGCATGTTCCTTGGCTGCAAGTTTCACACATTCATCAATCCACGAGAGCGTGGAGGCGGCCACCCGCCCATCCGTTTGTGGAAATCCGTACTTCTGGTTGTTATTATATTGACTGCTGTCAATCATGAGCAGCATTAACCCAGGGGCGGCTTTAACGACATAGCTGAGCGTTTCCTTGTCACGGGAAAGGGCTTCATTATAGCCGAAATCGCTATAGAGATCAGTAAAGTCCTTATCGGTTATGGAATCGGCAATGATCTGCTTGTCCCCCTTAAAAGATCTTGCCCAAGGGTTAAACACGTCATGATTTCCTGGAATTACATAGACAGAGGTTCCTAGCTGCTCAATTCGCTTCAGCTTAGCTGTTAATTTCTCGTGGCTGCTTTTTTCACCATTGTTCGTTAGATCTCCACTAAGGATAATGAACTTGGGTTTCTGCTGCTCGACGTCCCTCACCAAGGATTCGGCGATTTCATCACTGTAGGGCAGCATCTTACCATCACCACCTGTGACATAGGTCTGAAAAGCCTGTCCACCATCCTGGAGTCCTTTATCCAGATAATGAACATCGGAAGCCACCCAGAAGGATACGGGATCTTTGTCGTTCCCTTCAGATTTCACTGAATTTAAAAGAGAAGAATTTGTGACTTTACAGCCACTAATAACCAGGCTCAAGGAAAGTAAGAGTAATACCGCAAAAATAGTTGTTTTATTCTTCAATTTCAAACCTTCTTTCAGCATTTTCGCTGAATCATTGTAGCTTATTTATAGGCTGTTTGTATATGGGCTGGTGTCGAGCGAATAATTAATCGCTTTTCAGTAATAATAAAAGTTGGCAGTCTGATACCCGACCAAAAAAGTTGTGTATAGGGATTGCAATTCCGAAAAAAAGTGTTAAGATATATAAAAGTTAGTTACTAAATTAAACGGAGGTAGTTATTTTATGTCTAAGAATTTTTTTGAAGCAGTAAAAGGTAGACGTTCCGTATATGCGATCAGCAAAGAATCTACAATATCCGATGCTAAGATTCAGGAAATTGTTGAAGAGGCAGTACTACATAGCCCAACTTCATTTAACTCCCAAACCTCAAGAGCGGTTGTTCTTTTGGGTGAGCAACACGATAAACTTTGGGATATTACTGCAGAAGCCCTTCGCAAAATCGTTCCAACAGAACAATTTGAAGGCACCGCTCAGAAATTGGCTTCTTTCAAAGCAGGTTACGGCTCTGTACTGTTCTTTGAAGATCAAGTAGGCGTAAAGCAGCTGCAAGAGAATTTTGCTCTCTATGCTGATAATTTCCCCATCTGGTCTAACCAATCTTCCGGTATTCTACAATTTGTAGTATGGACAGCACTTGCTGAAGAAGGAATTGGTGCTTCACTGCAGCATTATAACCCACTGATTGATGAAGATGTGAAGAAAGAGTGGGGCATTCCGGCAGAATGGAAACTGATTGCTGAATTGCCATTCGGTAAACCCGTTACTGCACCAGGTGAAAAAGAATTCCAGCCCATCGAAGCACGCGTAAAAGTGTTTAAATAAGCAGACACAAAAAAAGCAGGACAGGCGAATTAACGCTTGTCCTGCTTTTTTGATTAATTATTTCATTATTTAGCTGGTGCTGTTGTAGCTTCGGCTGCTGCAGGGTCTGCGCTTGCAGCTGGAGCAGCAGATGCGTCAGCTGCTTTTGCGTCGGTGAGAGTATTAGTGATTTTGGATTTAGCTGTTAAATCCTTCAACCATGTTGCGGATAGCTCGGAAACTTTTTGCGAGATAAGAGCTTTGGTGATATCCGCTTTCTTTTCTTCCATAGTGTAATTGTGGGCATCTTTATGGTCAGTCACTTTAATAATGTGATAGCCATATTGACTTTTCACTGCGCCGCTTGTTTCGCCTACTTTAAGCTTAAAGGCAGCGTTGGCGAAATCGGCATCCATATCTGAACGTTTAAAGAAGTCCAGGTCACCACCGTTATCCTTAGAACCTGTGTCCGAAGATTTCTCTTTAGCAAGTGCGGCAAAGTCCGCACCATCCTTCAGTTGTTTAATAATTGCGTCTGCTTCTTCTTTGGTTGCTACAAGGATGTGGGAAGCACGCACTTCTTCTTCTGTGTTATAAGTAGCTTTATTTGTATCATAATAAGTTTTGATATCCGCATCTGTTATTTTAACCTGCGGTTCAAGAATCTTACGAATTTCTACTTGCAAAGGCATTTGTTTCTTCAGATCGTCAAGAGTCATTGAGCTTTGTTCCAAAGCGGAGTTCAGAGCAGCTTCGCCACCGAACTGCGTTTTAAGATCTTCAATTTCAGCAGTAACATCTGCGTCAGACACCGTAATATTGGCTTTTTTAGCTTCTTGATCTACGAGAGTAGTCGTAATCAGTGATTGCAGTGTAGTTTCTCCACCAGCTTCTACCAGTTTATCGTAAAGTTGTTGTTTTGTAATATCAGTTCCGTTAACCGATGCAACAGCTGCTTTGCTGTCATCTGTTTGGAAAGGTGGTTTGATCAGAACGATGATGAGTGCGGCTGCCAGAACGATCGAAGCGATCATCCAGCCCTTGTTGCTTCTGGAGGAAGCGGAAGGGGGTGCAGGAGGCGTTGTTTCGCCAACTTTGCTCATCACGGGAACACTCTCCTCGATGCCTGTAACCACGGGTTCTGGAGTGTTTTGCAGCTCAATAGCTTCAAGATTTGCATTCTCGGAAGCGTTGAGTTCTTCCGTCGTACCGTTGTTCTCCAAGTGTTCATTTTCATTCAGATCTTTTTTGTCCATTATAATTAATGACTCCCTTCAATATAGGTGTTGCCTGTCTTTCTACAACTTTACCAGAAATCAAGATCTCAAACCTTAAGAAAGTATAAAAAAGCACATATAGTTTTTAAGTATTCATTAAGAAATGAAAAAAAGCTGGAAATAGCATGATAAACCATGCGTTTCCGGCCTTTTACTGGAAATAAAAGAATTTATATGCTTCACGCAATAGCTTATCCTTATATTTCTCGCAGAAACGGCTAAGTCGTCCCTGTAATAGGGCGGCTTAGCCGTTTCTGCTTAAGGCAGCGGTATAGGTAACTCTTAAGAATGGAGATTTCTAAGTAGAAGACGAATACTTTCCTGTTTCCGTCTAGGTACACGGACATTTTTGGCGTAAAGGCCCTTCTCTCCAAAATAAACACAATCTTCTTCGATAGAGCTGATCTTGTTTAAATTGACATAGCAGCCACCATAAACATGATAATAACTTGAACTTAACAATAAACGGTTTAGTTGCTCGGCAGTCATTCTCTTTTTAATGTTATAATTTCTGCCGTGAAAAATGACCAAATCATGGTCCCCGACCTTAAAGAACAGAATGTCCGTTTCCACCTCGAAGTCCTCATACACATTTTTGGCTTCCAGCAGGATGCTACTCATTCTTGTTCCCCCTTTTTCGAAATAAAATATTATGTTAGCGCTTTCATTATATCATAAGGATTTGAGTTTGAGAAGCCTTAGTTTTTAAATGTTTTATGACATTTTTAACGTAGTATTTGTCATAGACGGTGAAAAAATGTAGATTATATAGAAGGTAGCTGACCATAGAGGAGGAAGTTAGAAATGAAAGAACGTTCTAAATTATTGTTATTTACAGGCTCCTATGCAAGTGCTACGGAGAGTGGGGTACAAGTATTTGAATTCGATGGGAAAGCCGGAGGCACGCTAACGCTATTGAATTCCGTTCAAGGTATTACAAATCCCACCTTTATTAATGTAGATTCTGTTAATATGCGATTATATGCAATAGGAGAGACAACAAATGGAGAAGGGGGCAAGCAAGGAGAGGTTGTTTCTTTTGCCATAGATCCTCAGACCGGAGAATTAAGTGAACTGAAGCGTATCCCGACCATGCTTGCTGAAGGTAAACTCCAAACGACAACTTGCCATATTTCACGGGATTTAGAGAACCAATATGTAGTAGTAAGCAGTTATCATGGTGGGAAAATTGGTCTGGTGTCCTTAGATGAGCAGGGGAATCCTCTCTCTTTAACTGATGTAGCGATACATACTGGTCATGGCTCTGATCCGGAACGTCAGGATCGTCCACATCCGCATTCCGCTGTATTCAGTCCGGACGGTCGTTATTTGTTTGTCTCTGATCTTGGCCTTGATCTGATTCGGTCCTACACGATCAATAGAGAGCAACAGACCTTGGAAGCTCATCAAGATACAATACTTCATCCCGGAGCAGGTCCACGCCATTTTGTCTTTCATCCCGATGGGAAATCAGCCTATGTGATTAATGAGGTGGATTCTACAATTACATCGTTCACCTATGACAGTGCAGAAGGTACTCTGCACACGGCTGTAACTGTGTCTACCCTGCCGGCCGATTATGATTGTAAAGAAGAAAATACTTGTGCAGAAATAGCATTGTCAGTGGACGGACGTTTTTTGTATGGCTCCAACCGTGGGCATGACAGCATTGTTGTCTTTGCAGTGGATCCTGACTCCGCAGGGCTTACCTTTGTCGAACATATATCCACGCGTGGAGGCCACCCGCGTCATTTCACATTAACACCGAATGGTGGTTACCTGATCGTTGCTAATCGTGATGCAAACAATCTGGTGGTGTTCTCCGTAGATCCAGTGAGTGGCAGACTTTTATATACGGAAAATATAGCAGAAGTATCTAAGCCGGTATGTGTAAAGATCGGTGTATTTCCAGCTACGCATTAACAGCCTTAAGAGCTGACAAAGGGAACACCGGGTTCTAATTCCGGTGTTCCCTTTGGGTTGATGGGCTTGTGAAGGTAATCTTGGTTGAGAGAGATAGCATTAGGGAAAGCTTATTTGAGCGAGACTGGCTTTAACGGTACAATAGTGGATACCGCCGATTTGAAGAGCACATTTTGTCTGCCGTCACCTTGACCAATTAACGTGATGGTAAAAGCGTCATAAGAGGTAACCAGACCCTGCATTTTGACCCCGTTAGTTGTAAAAATCGTCACGGGTACCTTTGTTGAGATGAACTGGTTCAACAAACGTTCCTGCAATTTTAGACTTTCCACTTTGGCAGCACTCCATCTTTTATAAATTGATATCACTGTGTAATTATAACACGGGAAAGTCTCTCTCAGGAAATGAGATCAGCAGCCATAGATTAGACAAGGAGGAAGTTATGCTTTATTTTCGTTACTGGTCCAGAGGTTTTGTGCTTTTTTTAGGCTTTACGGCCGGATTCGCCGTGATTGCAGCGCTAGTCGCGCTGAACAAGGTGGCCTTTTTTGATGAATACATAATTAATGTAGTTCAATCCGCAGAGTCTCCTGCCCTTACTTCACTAGCCAAGAGCTTGTCCTTGGTCGGTTCATCCAGACAGGCGATCGGGATATCGCTGCTGGCTATGCTACTGCTCTTCTTTCTGCTGAAGCATCGGCTGGAGTTAGCTTTATTTCTGTGCGTGGGTTTAGGTTCACAGCTGCTAAACACAATGATGAAGCTATGGTTTCATAGAGAACGACCGAATCTGCACCGGATCATCGAAGAGGTCGGATATAGTTTCCCTAGCGGACATTCGATGGCTGCTTTTTCCCTTTATGGTGCAATTGCTTATTTAGTATGGCGCCATTTACATCGGGAATTTGCCCGGATCTTGCTGGTACTGTTTACTGTGCTCATTACTGGGGGAATTGGCTGGAGCCGTATTTATTTAGGGGTACACTATCCAAGTGATGTAATCGGTGGATATGCGGCAAGTGGAGCCTGGCTGATGCTGTGCATTACAATATTCGAAGCTTACCGGGTCTCGCAGGGGCATAGAGGAAATAAGCCTGTACCTTCTGCATAAAGTGTTATATGTGAGATGTAAAAAGAAAAAGCGGATACCTCCTTGGAATGCTGAAGGTATCCGCGCTTGTTACCGTATAAGGTTTATTTAAGGCTTTTGGTCTGCTGCTCGGCAGGTTTGCCTTCATGGAAATGCTCAACCTTATTTATTCGTAGCTTCAGAATCGCAGGAAGAGCGGCTTTAAGCTTCGTGGCTTCATCTGCAGTTAAACGCCCTTCAGTAATGGCTTTATCCAGCTTAAGGCTGGCAGCTTCACTAAGTTTCTGAATATATTGCTCTTCAGACCAGCCTTTTTTCTCTAATGCAAGCCCAGATAGCGTTTTCCCTGCTTTCAGCTTGTTTACAAGCTCGGTGCGATCCATTTCCAGCAGCTTCGCGGTTTCAATAATTATGAAATGACCTCCGGCCCGGAAGCTACCCTCTTTGCCGTGATTTGCTCCATGAGCTTTCTCGGATAGATGGGAATCTGGAACGGTGGAAGGTGTACGCTCAGTTACTACAGGATTTGCAAAAGCCATAGCAGGCGTTATGCTGAACAGAGCAGCTACTGCAATTACTGTAATTCTTTTGATACTGTTATTCATTTGTTCACCTCGTCTGTGTTGTAGTGGGAATACTGTATTCAGTATTCCCAGAAAGCTGAAATAATCCTGAACCCTAGCTTAAGTTAACTTAAAAATTCGCCAGTTTGCTGCTTGGGTAATAATGTCTGTAAAGGAGTGATGGAGTTGGCTTTTGGAGCTCGTATATTCAAAACGGGAATGGCAGTAACCCTTGCCCTATACTTATCCGCGTTGCTGCAATTCTCTTCACCTGTAGGCGCGGCAATCGCTGCTATTTTTGCCATGCAGCCCTCCATATATCGATCTTGGAAATATTTTCTGGAACAAATTGAGACCAGTACGATGGGAGCGATTCTCGCGTTACTGGGAGGAATGCTCTTGTCGAATGAACCGATTGCAATCGGTTTGATCTGTATCTTGGTTATAATGATTAGTATGAAGATGAACCGGGCCGATACCATCGGCCTAACACTGGTTACTGTAATCTCTGTGATGGAAGCATCGGGTCAATGGCAGTTTGCTATGACTAGATTTTTACTTACACTTACCGGTATCGTTTCTGCTTTTCTAATTAATATTATTGTGCTGCCTCCGAAACCCCGTAAACAATATATCCAGCAAATTGAAAATGTCTTTGCCAGTCTTTCCCTGCTGCTGCGTACGGCAGTTTCGCATGAGATGAAGGAAAGTGTCTTCCGCGATGAGAAGAACGGACTTGAGAGCGCCATTAAATCGTTGGCGGACAAGTATAGTTTGTTCGAAGAGGAACAGAAGCAACTTAGGCGGGCCAAGTACAGTCATACCAGACAAATGGTGGTATATAAGAATTTGTTGTTCTCATTGCAGAAAGGTTTTGATGTGCTTGAGGCTGTTGATCGCCATTATTTTCAGGCCGAGCGTTCGGAGGCTACAGATCAGCTGTTTGACCGTCATTTGGAGCAATTAATTAAATACCATGAGCATATCCTGCTCAAATTCGAAGACAAGTTGAAGCCTAATTCAGCTGATACGGTGCTATTGGGAGATGATAATGATAGTTTCTTAGAAGCAGCGATTCGCGGTTATAATGCTGAGAAATCGGGTCAATTGCGGCTGTCTGTTGTAGCTGCTGCGGTTTATGACTATGGATATCAGCTGGAACGTCTGGATAAGGTGGCAGAGCAAATGAATCGATTATTGACTGAGGATAAAGATACACATAACGTTCCGGAGAAAATATAAGGATAGGGGAGACTAATTTAAAAATTTGAGTTAGCGCTCTTATATTGAAATCCGTTCTAAGATATAGCGGGAAATTACCCCTCTAATACTGAAATGTAGGCTCTTTAGAGCGGAATAGAAGGATTTCCTCCCTTTAATATTCCTGAAAGGCTGCTTGATTAGCTTATTCTTAGAATTTAGAGGGAGTAAATCCCTTTAATTCTTAATTTCAAGCAATATTTAGTGAATTAGAGGGAACTTTTCCCTTTATAATAAACTTAGGATAATTCAATTCACTACAGGTAATTTCAAATTAAAAAGATCCGCTCCCTGAAGGACCGGATCCATAATCTATAGAATATATGCTTAATAAAATATAATATAGTTAGAAAGCTTGAAATCATGCCGAGAAATTGCTAAAATAAAAAGATATCAAATGAGTAATAAATATTAAACATAAATACTCAATTTAATTATATCACGAAATAATTGGAATGTCAACCTTCCAAAGGGGATGAATTGTAGTGGAGAATAATGATAGCGAATGGAAAGCTGAGCAGGAGCGGGTAACTGGCATAACGAAGCTATTGACCTCCCATATTCGGGGTTTATCAGAGGAACTTGGCCTTCATCGCACCGATGTAGTAGATATGCGAAAAGATTTCTGGGAAGAGGTAACGGTAAACTTCAGCAGCCCGGATGATCTAGGAGAGACATCGACAAGTCTGCGGCAGCAGTCGCAAATCCTGAATGAACGAGAGCGTCATCATCTGCAGTCCAGTAAAGCTCTGAAAAAATATAAGAAGCTGGTCGTATCTCCCTACTTTGGGCGAATTGATTTTTCGGAAGGCTCTGCTGGAGAGCAAGAGCAAATTTATCTTGGGATTGGCTCATTGATGAAGGATAACGGCACCTTTCTAATCTATGACTGGCGGGCACCCATATCAAGCCTATACTATGACGGAGCACCTGGGCCAACGGCTTATGATACTCCGAGTGGTCCTGTATCTGGCACGATGAATCTTAAACGGCAATTTGTTATTGACGACGGCAAGATTGAAGTTATGTTCGATACAGGGGTTACGATTGGCGATGAATTGCTGCAGCAGGTATTAAGCCATAGTGCAGATGACCGGATGAAAAGTATTGTCGCTACTATTCAGAAGGAACAAAATGCGATTATCCGCAATGATAAAAGCCGGATGCTGGTAGTTCAGGGGGCTGCAGGCAGCGGCAAGACATCCGCAGCGTTACAGCGTGTTGCCTACCTGCTGTACAAATACCGTGAAGTGCTGCAGGCCGACCAGATGCTGCTCTTCTCACCCAATCCCTTGTTTAACAGCTATGTCTCCACGGTTCTGCCAGAGCTAGGTGAAGAGAATATGCAGCAGACAACGTTCCAAATGTATCTGGAGGTTCGTCTTGGACAGGAATTTCAACTGGAGGATGTCTTTAACCAGACCGAAAGCCTGCTGAATGCACCAGATGGTCCTGAGGCTGCAATACGACGCCAGGGTATTGCTTACAAGTCATCTGTAGCCTTTCTGGACGTTATCCGCCGTTATGTGAATCTGTTGGAGCATGAGGGCATGTTATTCAAGTCGCTTATGTTTCTGGGAAGAGCAATTGTTGGCAAAGAGGAGATGGCACGGAAATTTTACTCCTACGACCCCACGATCAAGCTGGCGAACCGGATTGAGCTGATGACAGGCTGGCTGCTCAAGAAAATTGCGGACTTCAGTGTGGAGGAGCGTAATTCAGAGTGGGTAGAGAATCAGATTGAGCTGCTGGATTCCAGCGAGTACCAACGTGCATATAACTTGATGCGCCGTAAGCAGCGGGGCAAAGAAGAAGGCTTCGATGATTATGAGACTGAGAAAGACTTACTGGCCCGCCACCTGGTTAGCCAACGCCTGAAACCGTTGCGAGTATGGATTAAACGAGGACGTTTCGTCGATGTTAAAGGACTTTACAGCACTCTTTTTACTGATCGTGAGCTTATGGAGTCCCTGAACGTTGGGCATTCTCTACCAGCAGTCTGGGACGATATTTGTAGTCAAACGTTGGAAGCTATTGCAGTAGGAGAACTCTGTTATGAAGATGCGACGCCCTTCCTATATATGAAGGAACTAAGCCAGGGCTTTCGTACCAATACATTGATCAGACATGTCATTGTCGATGAAGTGCAGGATTATTCTCCTTTTCAGCTGGAATTCATGCGTCGACTGTTCCCACGTGCAAAAATGACCGTACTAGGTGATCTTAATCAGGCCATTTATGCCCAAGGGGAGGTATTAGGAGATTTAGCTAGCTTGGTTAGTGTGTATGGTGAAGAGAATACTGAGGTCATCTCGCTGTCCCGCAGCTATCGTTCAACCTATGAAATTGTGGAGTTTACGCGCTCCATGATCCCCGGAGGGGAGAAGATCGTACCTTTTAACCGCCGTGGAGAAGAACCGCTTCTGAGCGTGGTGGCCAGTAAATCGGAGCTGCTTGCTTCTGTTGAAAAAGATATTCAGGAGCTGCACTCCCAAGGCTATCATTATGTAGCCGTCATCTGCAAAACCGCGCAAGAAAGCGCAGAAGTACATGAGGAGCTGCTAAGTCGAATACCTGTTAGGCTGGTTACCAAGGAAACCCCTAACTTCCAGAAGGGAACACTTGTGCTTCCCGCATATTTGGCCAAAGGTGTAGAGTTCGATGCAGTTATTATCTATGATGGATCAGCAGAACGATACAATCGGGAGAGCGAACGGAAGCTGTTCTATACCGCCTGCACACGGGCTATGCATTTGCTGCATATTTATTGCCTGGGTGAGCCGAACCGTTTTTTAACTTCCGCTAGTACGCAATCCTTGATTGCCGAATCAGCGCAGAGCTGATGTTGTTGCCATTGTTGTTGCCATATTAGTTGAAGATCAGACCGTCTTTCGTATCTTTGCGAAGGCGGTCTTTTGTCTGCTTCGGCGCTGCAAGGCCAGAATAGTGATGTAGACAATTAGCAGGAGTGCAGGGGCTAACGCAGAAAAACGGTACATGACAGCGTAGCTGGTATACATGGCGATGGAGCCGAGCAGCATGGAGCCTGTAGCTACACCGAGGTCGAGCGAGTTCAGGAACATACCATTGGCCATTCCTCGTTGACGAGGATCTACGGCTTGAATCATCCAGGTTTGCAGGGAGGGCTGCATGGAACCGAAGCCGATGCCATAACAGATAGCAGCCGGGAATAGAGCAGTTGTTGAAGAAGCGTAGGATAGTAGTACTAAACCAGCGATAATGAAGAGACTGCCGGGAATGAGCAGGGCTGCGGGGCCGTAGCGGTCATATATTTTGCCCGACAACGGGCGCACGATCACAACGGCCACAGCATTGAACAGAAAGAAGTAGGCGACATGAGCTAAATGTGCTTCAGATCCGTATAAGGCGAGAAAGCCCAGAAGTCCGCCATAAGAAACGGATAGTAGAAAGTTCAATAGACAAGGGACCCACAGCTTGCGGAAAGCTCCAGTCTTAGGTCCAGCTTCAGCAGGAATCATTGGAGGTTCCTTATGGTGGGTGGGCAAGCTTGAGGTTAGGCGGTACCCAAGCGGTACAATAAGCGCGATTACAGCCGCAGTACCGAGAATCAATGAACCAAATCCGGGACCTTGCAGCAGGCTGAGTCCAATTAGCGGTCCAGCTGACATAGCAAGGCTGGTCGATAGTCCAAAGTAGCCCATCCCTTCACCCATTCTGCGAATGGGTATGACATCCGAGGCCATAGTGGGGAAGGCGGTACTGGCCATGCCAAAACCGATCCCAAAAAGCATGCGCAGCAGCAGCAAAGCGAGGATACTGTCCGCCCAGTGATAACCTACTACGGCAGTGAACGAAATAGCGAGTCCGAGGTAGATCAGCAGGTTGCGCCCACCTTTCTCCATGGCTTTAGCCGAGAACAAGCGTGAGGCAATGGCGCTTAGTGCGAACAAGCTGGTTACGAGGCTGATCTGTAGCGATGTAGCATGTAATGATCCCTCAGCATAGGCTGGCAGGGTAGACAGCGTCATCTGTAGTCCGATGAAGAGCAGAAGATTGCATAAGGTCAGCATCACAAATGATTTTGTCCATAAACGTTCTGTAGGTATATTCAAGTTGTCGTTCTCCTATTCTTGATGCATATTTCCGGTATTCTGATAAATAAGGTCCAGCATTTCACGCAATTCGATCAACTGTTTAGGTTGCAATCCGGCAACTGCGGCTGAAATATTCGCTTGCTCCAGGGGGAGTGTCAGCTCAATTAAGGCCTTTCCCTCCTCCGTGGCATACAAGAGGAAAGCCCGACGGTCGCTTTGACTAGTGGATTTTGTAATTAAACCTTTCTTTTGCAGCAACTCAACGATTCGGGCAGTCGTGGGCTGGTCTTTAACTACTGCAGCGGCAACCTCTTTTTGGTTAATACCAATATTTCTTGATATCATAAAAAGGACAGACCATTGCTCTGGAGTAATATCATAGGGTCTAAGCGCCCTAGCGAATTGATTGGAGATCCCCCTGTAGGCGGAACCTATTATGAAACCAAGGAAATGTTGAGGAGAGGAATCGGGCATGGACAAGCATCCTTTCAAATATAGATGTTATAACAATTATATTTATGACAAGTAAATTTGTCAATGCTAGTCGATATGAGAAAATAAAAAAGGCCATTCAAGGATTATCCCTGAACGGCCATTTTATAGAGTTGTGAATTAAATTATCGTTGTTTATACTTGCGGAACTTTCTCCCAATCCTTCAAGAAGCGTTCAATACCGCTATCTGTTAGCGGGTGCTTCCACAGTGAAGGTAAGAGCGAGCCCGGAATGGTAGCAATATGTGCACCGGCAAGCGCTGCTTGCTCAACATGAGCAATGTTGCGGATACTGGCAGCGATGATTTCCGATTTTAGATCGTAGTTGGTTAGAATAGTCTTAAGATCTTTAATTAACTTCATGCCGTCTACGCCAATATCATCCAGGCGGCCGACGAATGGGCTGATATAGGTTGCGCCTGCTTTAGCAGCCATAAGGCCTTGCGCAGCGGAGAATACAAGAGTGACGTTAGTCTTGATGCCTTTTTTAGTGAGTTCATAACAAGCTTCCAAACCGTCTTCTGTCATCGGCAGTTTAATTACAACATTCGATGCCCATGTAGCTATTTCGTATGCTTCCTTAAGCATGTCTTCTGCTTTGAGTCCAATAACCTCAGCGCTGACCGGACCAGGTACGATGGCCACAATTTCTTTAATTACATCCTTGAAGAGTCTGCCTTCTTTAGCGATCAGCGACGGATTTGTCGTTACGCCATCCACTAGTCCTAGGCGGGTTATACGTTTGATTTCTTCAATGTTTCCGGTATCCAAGAAAAATTTCATTTAAGTTTATCCTCCCTTGATTTCCTTATGGATTGACAAGCAGCGTTCATATGTACATTATGAGACATGCCCAACGAAGTTTCAACTGTTATTTTGAATATTTCAAAATAACTTTATAGAATTAGTCGCGCTTACACAGTAAATGAGTTTTGTTTAAAGATCGATAGCTGCTTTTGAAATCTGTCATTCCCGCCCGTATCGCTCCCGTGATAAAATAAACTCGGTATGAATACTTCAAATGGATGGAGAGGGACCGGATGAACTATGCAGTAATGGCGGTTGTACTCCTGTTGTTGATTGTTGCCGGTAAGCTGGCTTATGAGAATAGCAAACTAATTTCCAAGCGGAATCCAGCTCAACCTCAGTCTTATAGTGCATCAATGAAGTATTCTGTATACCCTCATCCTCTGTCTGATATTGCCGATACATTCAACATCGTTCCATTGTTCCGGTTAAGCATTGCAGAGCGTGTGGAGGGATCTCTGAGAGATTCGAGTACGGGTTTAACGCTCACCCTATGCAGGGTTGAAGCGGGTAAAGGTGAAATGGTATTGGCTGACGCGCAGAGCTGGATGTTGAACAGTCTTCAGCAATTCGCCCAGCAAAGTGTTCTCGTTACGCATGAGGCTTTTTTGGACAAAGCTGCTGACCCGTTAGAGCAGGAAATGTTAATGAAATTGGAGAGTGTTATCAGTGACGGAAGTTGAATTTGTAGTTGTTGAGCCGGATAATCGAAACTTGCGGGAGCTTATTGCCCGTTTGGATGAGGAATTGCTTGCGCGTTATCCGCATGAGACCATCTATGTGGTTGATTTTGACGACCCTAAGGTCAAGGAAATGACCTTTGTGGTTGCCTATCTGCATGGAACAGCTGTAGCTTGTGGTGGTTTACGGCCACTTGACTATATGAGCTTGAACAGTCCTTCCATGGAGCTGAAGCGCTTTTATGTGGATTCGGGCTGTCGCAAATTGGGGATTGCCACGCGCATGCTGCTATTTCTAGAAGAGAAGGCTATAGCAGCTGGCTACGGAGAGATCCGACTGGAGACTGGGATTAAGCAGCCAGAAGCCATTGGGCTTTATGTTAAGCATGGCTACCGGCCGATTGAGCTGTTTGGTCCTTATGTAGGAGATCCTGACAGCCTCTGTTATGGTAAAATTCTGAAACAAGGTTAAATAGAACAAACTCAAGCGTGATATTTGCCTACAGGTGCGTTAAGTACCCATTCCAGCATTGTAATCATATCCTCAAGACGTTCAAGTTGGTCTTTCAGGTGGTCAAGCTGCGGACTCTCTTCGGCTAAAGGGGCGAGTCGTGATTCCAGTGATCTGCGCTGGAGCGTTAATTCGTTGATTTTAGATTGAATCTGGTTTTCGGTCCTCATGATTGAATCCTCCTGTTGGCTTAAGTTGTATTATAGAATTAATATAGATCATTATAACGGAAAATGTGGAGGTAATAAAATGAACGTCAATGTGAAGCAGTTAGCCGCTGAAAAAGCAGTAGAGTATGTATTGGATGGGATGAAGGTTGGACTGGGAACCGGATCAACCGCATACTGGGCTATACGCAAGCTTGGGGAACGCGTTCGTGAAGGTCTTAAGATTACGGCAGTAGCTACCTCGCGCGCTTCAGAGGAGCAAGCTCGTGAATTGGGGATCCCTCTAGTGGCCTTTGGAGACATTGATCATCTGGATTTGACTATTGATGGAGCGGATGAGCTGGATAAGGAGCTGCAGCTAATCAAAGGCGGCGGCGGCGCATTGCTGCGCGAAAAGATTGTAGCCAGCAATAGCACTCGTATGATTGTAGTTGCTGATGAGAGCAAAGCGGTAGGCACGCTGGGAAAATTCCCGCTTCCGGTGGAAATTGTTCCTTTTGCCTGGGAATGGACGCTTGCCGAGATTGCCAAGCTGGGTTGCAAGCCGGAGCTGCGGCGAAATGGGGAAGAACTGTACAAGACAGATAATGGTAATTACATAGCGGATTGCCGCTTTGAAGCTATAGAATCTGCTATGAAGCTGGCGCTGGAACTGCAGAGCATTCCAGGAATAGTGGAACATGGCCTTTTTATCGGAATTGCGGACATCGCTATCATTGGGAAGAACGATGGAAGTATAGAAATCATTGAGGCTAAACGGGAAATTTGATTATGGAGAGATAACGTGAAGGCTTCCAAATTGGAACAAGAGGAAAACAGAATTAAGCACAAGCGACGGTTGACAGGGTTTGTGCTGGCTCTGTATAGTGCTATTGTTATCTATTGGATGTTCATTGGTTTCGGACGGGAGCCTCATACGGGTGGCCCGCTTCAATTCAATCTCATACCGCTGCGGACAGTACTGCTATATTTGGACCCAGGAAACGGGTTGTCGCTTGCCATTCGGCTGGTGAATCTGCTCGGAAATGTGGTTGTGTTCATTCCCTTTGGTTGGTTGCTTCCACGTTTGGCTAAAGGTTGGACTTCCTGGATCCAGCTCACATTCTCATCTGCTTCACTTATATTAGTTCTGGAATGCTTGCAAATGCTGCTGCATGTCGGGAGCTTTGATATCGATGATTTATTATTGAACTTAATAGGTGTCAGGATAGGTTACAGCCTGTTCAGACGCTGCCTTTGATACACACAATATGAAGTAGAGGAGTAACAATCGATGCTGATTGATCTGAAGCACCTTTTAGGCACCCCTGAGGTAAACGAACTGATGACTTATGCACTTATTGATGAACCCGAATCACTCCTGCATACCTCGGCTGAATATAGCGAACAAACGGCGCTGCAATTATGCGGCTGGGAAGAGGAGAAGCTGCTGCTTGGACTCGTAGGATTCGAAGAGACTGAGGATGGTTCCTTAGTAATTCGGCATATTGCCGTGCTGCCGGAGAATCGTGGCAAGGGTTATGCACGTGGGATGATTCTGGAGCTGCTGACTGTGCGCCAGCCGCGATACTTGCTAGCGGAAACAGAAGATGAGGTTTCTGCAGATTTCTTCCGCAGTCATGGCTTTATGGTATACAGTCTTGGTGAGAACGCCGCCGGAATTGAAATGTTCCGCTGCGTCTACGAAGTAGAAGAATCTGAGGACGAAGAATAATACTTGAGAATGGAATGCGGAAATTGAAATTAAGAAGGCGAGGGAAGTATATGAACTACAGAACACTAGGCAAAACAGGAATGAAAATATCCGAAATTGGTTATGGAGCCTGGGGAATCGGCAAAACTGCATGGATCGGAGCAGATGATCAGGAATCGCTTAACGCGCTTAATCGTTCCATTGAGTTGGGATTGAATTTTATTGATACAGCGATTGGTTACGGGGATGGACATAGCGAGAAGCTTGTTGGGCAAGTTGCTCGGGAACATGCGGGGAACATCTATGTCGCTTCCAAAATTCCACCGAAAAACGGACAATGGCCCGCTCGTGCCGGTGTACCAGCGGATGAGACATTTACAGCTGAGCACGTAATTTCCAGCACGGAACAAAGCTTGCGCAATCTGGGTCTAGATACCATTGATGTTCAGCAATTCCATGTCTGGTCAGATGAATGGGTAGGTAAAGGCGATTGGCTGGAAGGTGTACGTAAACTAAAAGAACAAGGGAAAATCCGTTTTTTCGGCGTCTCAATCAATGACCATCAGCCTGCAAATGCGGTCAAACTGATTGAAACCGGTATCGTGGACACGGTGCAGGTGATCTATAATATTTTTGATCAAAGTCCGGAAGACGATTTGCTGCCAGCTTGTGAAAAACATAATGTCGGCGTTATCGTCCGGGTTGCACTTGATGAAGGTGGATTAACGGGACGAATTACGCCAGAGACCGTCTTTGCAAAAGAGGATTTCCGCAACAGTTATTTTAAGAATGAGCGGAAGCAGGAAGTTTATAACCGGGTGGAGAAAATTGCTGCTGATTTACATATTTCTGTTGATGATATGGCGGAAACCGCACTGCGCTATGTGCTTAGCCATCCCGCAGTTTCAACAGTCATTCCAGGTATGCGCTCCATTACCAATGTGGAACGCAACATGAAGGTCGGAGATGGTCTCGGTCTTTCCCAAGACCAGCTTGCCAAACTGAAGGCGCACCGTTGGATTCGTAATTTTTATAAATAAGACGTCTTGGCTTTGGTAATTGTAAGAGGGGTGACGAACCCCTCTTTTCTTCATTGCAGAGTTGCAGAAATTTCGACGGAAGTGAAAACGAGCTTGTGAATGAGTGTATATAGAGGTGAATGCGAAATGACTCTGAACATGGAGTCATTTTTTTGTTGTTAAGGAGTAATTATAGTCTCAGAAGAATAAACTGAGATTTTATTTGACTTTTTAATGTGGAAATAATATAGTTTTACAATGAAACTGTTCTATACATGAACTATTAGCAGGAGGTTGAAGTTTTGAATGAAGATGCGAGTCACTGGATTAACCGCTATATGGATGTTTACCTAGTGGTAACAAGGCGCATTAATGCGCAGATAAGAGATAGTATTGCTGCCGGCATCACTAATGATCAATTCCTCATTCTTCGCTTAATTAACGGTCAACAGCTATGTACCTCCACATATTTGGCAGAATCTTTTGCGGTGGGTAAGAGTTCAATTACGGCTATCATTAACCGGCTGGTTGAGGCGGGAATGGTCGAGCGAACTCGTGACGAGAATGATCGGCGCCAGGTCTATCTGTCGATGACAGAAGATGGAAGAAGCGTGTATGAAGAAGCAGAGAAGCAAATACAGGAGGTCATATCTCCGTACTTGATTGATTTTGAGGAAAAAGATATTGAGAACTTTATCATGATGTTTGAGAAGCTGGGTCGTTTAATGCAGGAATCGGGAGGGAAAAGCAATTGAAAACGATATTAAAAGCAAGATGGGCAGTGATCGTAGTCTGGCTTGCAATGGCGGTTGTATTATTTATGACAGCTCCATCAATGTCAGATCTTGTTCGTGAGAAAGGTGATATCTCAGTTCCAGACGGATATAGTTCTGCTAGAGCTAACGAGATTTTGCAGGAGGTTTCTGACTCCAAGAATGGAGAAAAGCTGCATCAAGTTGCCCTTGTATTTAACAAGCCGCAGGGAATTGGGGCAGAAGAAACTGCAAGTATTAAGCAGGGCGTTGAGAAGCTGAGCAAGAATAAAGAAGCTCTAAATATTGATGCCATTACAGATCCTTTTTCCCAAAGTGAGCTTAAGGATACGCTGATTGCCAAAGATGGCAAGACAATTATGGTGGCACTTTCAATAAAAGGCGGAAACGAGGCTGTTCAAGAACTTCCCGCTAAGGTTGATGAATTGCTCGCTGATGTGGATGCAGCTCATTACTTAACTAGTGAAGGGCTGATTACTGAAGATACTATTGCCAGTTCAGAAGCAGGTCTTAAGAAATCGGAATATATTACAGTTGTCTTTATTTTACTAATTCTGTTTGTAGTGTTTCGATCGATGGTGGCTCCATTTGTTCCATTGCTGACTGTGGGTCTGAGTTACATAGTTGCGCAATCCATAGTAGGCTTTCTGGTGGATCGTTTTGATTTCCCATTATCGACGTTCACACAAATATTTATGGTCGCCGTAATGTTCGGAATCGGGACAGATTATTGTATCCTGCTGATTAGCCGATTTAAAGAAGAGCTTGCAACATCGGAAGATACCCACAGTGCGATTGTGGCAACTTACCGGAAAGCCGGTGGAACTGTGTTTTATTCCGGTTTGGCCGTATTCGTGGGCTTTTTGGCCATTGGGCTCTCGAAATTCGTCTTGTATCGTTCAGCGGTGGCCGTCGCCGTAGGGATTGCAGTTATGCTGCTGGCCCTCGTTACACTTGTTCCTTTCTTCATGGCTGTGCTGGGTAAAAAAATGTTCTGGCCATCAAGAGGCAAGTTGGAGCATAGTGAAAGCCGTATTTGGGGCGCGGCAGGCTCGTTCTCTTTAAAAAGACCGTGGGTGGCATTGCTGATCGTAGCAGTGATAGTTGTACCGTTCCTCGTCGCATATGATGGGAAGCTTTCCTTTAACAGCATGGATGAGATTGGCTCCGATTATGCTTCAGTTAAAGGCTTTAATATCATATCCGATAGCTTCAGCCCCGGTGAATCGATGCCTGGTAAAATTGTAATTAAGAATGATGATCGCATGGATACCTCGGAATATATAGGGTTGTCCGAGAAGATCAGCCGTGAGCTGGAAAAGGTGGAGGGTGTTAAATCGGTGCGCAGCATGTCGCGTCCGACAGGAGTACAAATCAATGACTTCCTCATACCTACTCAGGTGGGAACTCTTTCTGACGGCCTCGATCAGACTAATGAAGGTCTAACCAAGATTCAAACGGGATTGTCAGATGCAAGCAAGCAGCTTAGTGATAATGCGCCAAAGCTTAATGATGCTGTATCTGGCAGCGCTAAGCTGACGGAAGGCACTGCAGATCTCAAAGCAGGTATCGTCGCCTTGGGTAACGGATTATCCCGTATAGAGAGTGGCATTAAGAGTGGTTCCGCCGGAGCAGGAGAGCTCAAAGCAGGTCTTCAGCAAGCGGCGTCAAGTGCAAAACAGCTTGCAGAAGCTAACACAGCACTGTTGGCAGGTTATAAAAAAATCGGCGGTGGCTTAACTGCGCTGGATGGTGGATTAGGTCAGCTGCAAGGGCAACTGCAGGGTGTGGCAGCAGCCTTGAGCGGCCTTAATACTTCCTTTACAGGTCTGGAGAGCAGCCATCCAGATCTGCTGCAGGATGCAGATTATCAGACGATTAAAGGTACAGTGACACAGAGTGGTAAGGGGGTTACACAGCTTGCCACAGGGCTGGGTCAAATCTCTGAACAGCTGAAGGGTGCAGCTGCAGGCTTGAATGAAGCTAACGCTGGTTATGTCAAGGCTTCTGCTGGGCAAACTGCACTTGCGCAAGGGCTGCAGAAGCTGGTAGCAGGAATTGGACAGCTGCAAACAGGTCTGAATCAGGCAGCCGCAGGTCAAGGCCAGATTGTAGACAAGATTCCTTCTATCAGTAGCGGGCTAACGCAGCTGCAAGGGGGACAACAGCAGCTAGTGGATGGATTTGGGCAATTGACTGGTCAACTTGGAGAGTTGACTAAAGGGCTAAGTGATAGTTCGGATGGCTTGAAGCAAATCACAGGCGGTTTGAGCTCTGCACAAGATTACCTTAATCAGATTAAGGCAGCTAAGGATGATGAGTTGAGCGGATTCTTCGTGCCTGCTGAGGCTCTTGAATCGTCAGATATTCAACAGGTATTCGATAATTACCTGTCCACAGACCGCAAGGTTATGACTTTGGATGTTGTATTCTCCAATAATCCGTACAGCACAGAAGCCATTGACAGTATGGGTGATATTCAAGCTGCTGTTGATCGTGCGGTTAAAGGTACGAAGCTGGAGAATGCTGAGACTGCAATAAGTGGGGTTACCAGTACCTATAGCGATTTGCAGAAAATCTCTAATGAAGACTATTCGCGGACTGTTATCTTGATGCTGAGCGGCATATTCATTATTCTGGTGCTGCTGCTACGATCCATCGTCATGCCGCTCTATCTTATTCTATCGCTAGTGATCACATATTTTACTTCGTTAGGAGTGACAGAAGCGATATTCGTTAAGCTGCTTGGTTATGATGGAATTACCTGGACGACACCGTTCTTCAGCTTCGTAATGCTGGTAGCACTCGGTGTGGATTACAGTATCTTCCTGATGGCCCGGTTTAATGAGAATAAGACCTGGGATGTTCGTGAAGCCATTCTGCATGCCATGCGCAATATGGGCACAGTTATTCTGTCAGCCGTAGTTATACTAGGTGGCACATTTGCCTCAATGTATCCTTCAGGGGTGCTGTCGATGATGCAGATTGCTACAGTAGTCCTTGTCGGCTTGGCCTTATATGCACTGGTATTCCTGCCGTTCTTCGTTCCAGTTATGGTACGGATGTTCGGTCGGGCCAACTGGTGGCCTTTCCGGGTCAAAGAAAGCTCCGAAGCTCCGAAGCATGATATTCATATGTAAGACTATGGGGTGGTAGTAAAGCCACCCATCTACCCCCGCTAAATATAGACTGGTCTCGGATGAGCGGTCTTATTTTGCGGGGGTATTTCGTCATTCTCTGATGTCGTCCCGTTCATGTGAGCGGTGCTCGCTCACGAACGCATCATCGAAGTCTGAGAAGTCGTGCTTAAATCCAAAGGGTAATGATCCAATGCTTGAACCCTTAACTGGATGTTGGAATACTGGATGGTATTGAGGGATGAACCCATAGAAGCCCCAAGCTTTGTTAACGGCTCGACGGGCCGACCCATCTCTCTAAGAGGAAGTTGGCTACAACGAACCTCTGCCGAACCGGAATTCAAAAAACCTCTGACGATCACATTTGCTACGTGATCGTCAGAGGTTTTTCCACGTGATATGTAATCTTCTAAAGCTTAACGCAGCTTAGCGAAAAAACTGCGCAACGCCCAACCGCGTTCCTGCCGTTTCTTATATTTAGGGAGCGAGCGATAGATAGCAGTGGATTCCGCAAAAGCGCGCTTTGCATCCTCAATTCTGCCTAATGCTTTGTACATAGAACCAGCTAGATAATAGGCTTCACTTGACGAGGTCTGAATCTCCTGAAATTGTGTTACATAGTTCAATGCTTTGTCATGGTCCGTATGGCGGAAGGTCTCGGCCAGTCGCAGATATGGTTGCCCGTATTGAGCCTTTCGGTTAATCGCTAGCCCCCGTATGATCTGTGATTCTCCTTCATCCAAGTGATTTAGTTTCAGATTCACATAGCCTATTTCTACCCAGAATTCAGCGGATTGTTCATATCGGTCTTCGATCTGCAGAAGTAATTCCTTCGCTTCCTTGTATTTCTTGCGCTCTGTCAAATGCCTGGCGAGTTCGAATTTGGAAGATACATCATTAGGATTAAGCGAAATTGTTGATCGGAGCTTGGAAATTTGTCGTGCTCTGCGAAAGGGCTTCATAACGCTGGGAAAGATGCCTACATATCGGCGGTCGAGAATATACAAGATAACGAGTAGGATGATTAAGGCCAGAAACGGATTGCCTACTAACCTGCTTAATAGAATAAAGCCAATAAAAAATTTGAACATGATGTCCCTCCATTATCATTGTGTTTCCAGTATTTTGATTACAATAATATCACAAAGAAGGGAATTATATGATGAACTTATTTACAGAACTGCTATAATAAAAAGAGGAAAATGGAAAAAAAGGGGATAATTAAATGTTCGGAAAAGAATTTGCTGTAGGGCTAAAAGCGAAAACGATTACAGAATCAGAAGAACTAAAAAGAAAATTAAATAAACGGAGCATATCTGAACTCAGAGTATTAAAGGCTAATGCCAAAACATTAAGCGAATGGAATAAAATATTAACAGTTTTCTTGGCAGTGATTTGTATTGTTTCTACTTTATTAGTAGGGATTACTACAAATATAAAACAAAATGAAAGTGCAATTAAATCTTCTACAATAGATAGCCTTCAAACTATGAAAATAGCGAATATCGATCAAATCAAAGAGGTAGATGATACTACTAAACAAACACTTAAACAAATGATCACTGAATCAACAGAAAAATCAAAATTAAAGCTTTGGGAAAAAAATGATACATTCATGAAAATTGCAATGATCCCTATTGTTATTTTAATTATTTTTTTTATATATTTCATATTTGCATCAAGGAGAAGTTTTTATTTAAACAATATTATCCACGAAGCAATTGAAGAGAAGATGGCACAAATAGACAGAAACTCTCGAATAAGAGATGATCGACTTGAGCGAAAATACATAAGAGGGTAGTCTTGATAAGTATTATTTAATTTAACTTCAGCGCTCCATAGCTAAGTGGGTTTGGATTAAGATTGATGGTATAATTAGCCATACATAAGAAGCCTTCGTTAGCGCTAAAACTGGCGAGATTTCCTCGTATGTTACATATTTTAGAAAGAAGGATGAATGATGGAGCCGAGTTCAACAGCTGTAAGTTTGCGTCCGTTAGGACAATCTTCATTGTCTGTTTCTCCACTAGGGCTAGGCTGCTGGCAATTCAGCAGAGGTAGTGGTTTGGTCGGGCGGTATTGGAGCAATCTTGAAGAAGGAGATATCCTGAATATCGTGCGGGTTAGTCTGGAAGGCGGGATGAACTGGGTAGATACGGCTGAGATCTATGGAGGTGGCAAATCAGAAGAAGCGCTGGCTCATGTTCTCGATCAATTAAAGCAAGAGGGAAGTGCCCACTCTACGCCCTTTATCGCTACTAAATGGTGGCCGCTAATGCGTACAGCTAAGTCTATCACATCTACGATTGAGGAACGGCTTCGTTGTCTTGGTGGTCGGACCATAGATTTGTACCAAATTCATCAGCCCTTTTCCTTATCTTCAATAGCAAGTGAAATGAAGGCCATGGCAGGTTTAGTCAAGGCAGGTAAGATCCGTTATGTAGGAGTTAGTAATTATTCAGCCAAGCAAATGGTACAAGCGCATAAGTTGTTAAAAGAATATGACTTGACGTTGGTCTCTAATCAAGTGAAATATAATCTGCTGGACCGTTCGATTGATCGGAATGGAGTTATGGATGCAGCCAAGGAACGGGGCATTTCTATAATCGCGTATTCTCCGCTACAGCAAGGGATACTAACAGGACGGTTTCATAAAGATCCTGCGCAGATTAGCAGTATTTCCCGGATGCGGCGGATGCAATCGGGTTTGAATGAGAAGAGTATGGCCCGGAGCAGACCACTAATTGATTCGTTAGTGACGCTAGGCAACAAATATGATGCAACCGCAGGCCAAGTTGCTCTGAATTGGCTAATTCATTACCATGGAAACACTGTAGTCGCCATTCCAGGTGCATCGAAGGTCCGGCATGCAGAGGAGAATATTGGGGCAATGACTTTTCAGCTTAACAAGGAAGAACTGGAACACCTGAATGAAGCCTCACTGGCAGCACTGAAATAGCAGACAATATTCAATCAAATTTAATAGATCCCAAATAACCTTCGAGCCTATGAGTGGCCTGGGGGTATTTTTTATTTTGCAAAAAGGTTTAAGACGGTAATAAGAAGGGTATATATGATGTAAGAAATTTTTGGATCATGCCACTTATACGCAATAAGTGCTTGAATTATTGGGGATATTCATTGAAGGAGGTTGAACCAAATGAATATGACAATACATAATCTTATGGCTTACAATCATCAATATTTTAGACCTCAACCCGTAGTTAATTCCAAGCAAGAGAAAAATGATGAGAAGATACAGAGCTTTCAGGATGTCCTAAATGATAAAATGAGAGCAAATAATGGAAAGACAAAATAAGCACGAATCCAAATGTGCATAGCATGAAAAGAGCCGGACCGAAAGACCTTTGAGGTCGATTGGGCCGGCTTCTCCATTTCCGAGATCTAGTGAATATTAGCTGCCTGCTGTAGTCTTGCGGCAATCGCCAGAAAGTCCTCCTCGGAGAAACCAGGTGCGAACTCTTCAGGAACCTCAGGCGCTTCCGCAATCGGGAAGCCTTTGGGAGATCCTTCGATGACTTCGAGGGGCTGGCCATCTTCTGGATGCAGTCCTTTCCAAATTTGCTTAATCGCTGTAAAGTCTCCGTCGCTATTCGTATAGAGCTTAGTATGGAGGCTTCTGGATTCATATTTACGTGTCTCACTAAAGGCTTTGTTGCTTAGAGATGGAATGGGGATCAGCTTGCCGACATCCACTCCTGTAGCTACCTCCAGAGCCTTGGCATAGGCAACAACATGTACCCCGCCCCGAACGAGCAAATAACCTACCACTTCACGGGCAGCCGGATGATCTGTCATTTCATATACTTTCATCTTGTGCGTACGCGCACCACATTCCAAGAAAAAATTGTGCAGCAGATCCAATATTAGATTGCCACTGTTAAATACATATTCGCCGCTCCAAGGGCGCCCCATTGAATCGATCGGCAATGCGGCCTGTGCACCTGCTAACGCGTGATAAGTATTGCGTACATCCTTTAATGGTCCAAGCGGAGTTTCATCAGGTGCTTTATACGAGGTGGAGCCGTGTAGACATTTGTTAATCGCGTGGGCAACCAGCTCCACATGACCTAATTCCTCAGCGGTTATGCTAGTAACAAGATCGTAGAATGGTTTTAGCTTTTTTTTGCTGCGGAAATTAAAGGATTGGAATAAGTAGTTGTTCAGAGTCGACATTTCTCCGAATTTGCCACCCATCAGCTCTTGAACGGCTGCCGCCGCATTGGGGTCTGGCCGTTCAACCTCAGGAATTTCAATTGCAATCTCGTCAAATCGTTTGAACATGCAAACACCTCGCTATAGATTGATTTTGGAGTCACTGCCTATCTTCAGCTTTTAGTGTCTCCACGAAACGCAATCTATACACGAAATAATAAATTTAACGTCTAAGCTCGTAGAATTGACATTCCCGGCGTGAATAATAAGTTAAATCACTAACTCGGGATTGAATGATAACATCTGTTTCGGTAAAGCGGACAATAGTGGCTCCTGAATTAACCAAATGGTCATCCTGAAAAACTCGGACAGGCAGTTTACGATCCTGGGCTTCCTGGAAATCGCTGTCTGTTTGTAACGGACGTGTAACGGACATAGTCTTATTCTCCTTTAGGGCTATGATTAAACAATGGAAATAAAAATAGTATAACTGCGGACAGTGAATAAATCCAATGTAAAGCCAGCTTTTGGAGAGTGGAGAATGGAATGTTGCAGAGCGGCTTGCACTGTAAACGTAACCACCTTTATACTGTGGATTACCTTGAGCGCGGGAGATGATATGGTGAAAATAAACAATAAGTTTAGGTACGTTCCGCTCGTGCTGCAATGGGTACTTAATCTGGCCTTGATTGTACTAGCCCTTATTCTAGTAGTCTTACTGGGTAAAGAGACGCTTTATATTTTTCACTTCATTAATGTCGGAGGAGATTTATCGAAGCTGGAATTACTTGAGGGCTTGCTGGTTTATTTCTTGTATTTCGAATTTATAGCATTAATTATTAAGTATTTCGAGGCAAAATATCATTTCCCGCTCCGTTATTTTATCTATATCGGAATTACAGCGATTATCCGGCTAATCATTATCGATCACGAAAGTCCAATGGACACACTACTTTATGCAGGTGCAATACTTGTGCTGGTGATTACACTTTATATTGCTAACACTCAGCAACTCAAAAGGGAGTAACTATTTACAGCCTAGGTATAGAGCGATTTTCTTTCTGGACACGAAGAACGGATCAAGAGGGTATGACATATGTCATACCCTCTACTTGATGTTTATGACTGTATAAGGTGACACATCATTCTCTATAATATAGATAGACAAGAAGAAACGGCTTTGCTGTCCTTTTATGGAGGGTACCCGCTTCTTCGAGAAATATAAGGATAAATTATCCTGTGAAACATATAAATTCTTATATTTTAAATGTATCCCTAAGCAGGACGCATCAAGGAGGAAACGATAATGCTGACCGATAAACAGACATCACAACTTTCCAGCCTAAAAAAAAGCGTTGCCCCTTACGAAAAATATGATCGCAAAAAGAGCATATTTCAGCTCATTAACACATTAGGTCCACTCGTGCTACTCTGGTATGCTTCTTACCTCAGCCTCTCCGTTTCATATTGGCTGACACTTGTCTTTGCTATTGCAACATCAGGATTTGTCATTCGGACCTTTATTATATGTCACGATTGTACACACGGATCATTCTTCAAAAGTCGGAAAGCCAATGATATCATTGGTACTATAACAGGTATTGTGGCTTTGGTTCCTTACCGGCAGTGGAAGCTCAGTCATTCCATTCATCATGCCAGCAGCGGCAATCTCGATAAAAGAGGAATCGGCGATATCTGGATCATGACCGTGGATGAATATGCAGCGGCTTCCAACTGGAAACGTCTGTATTACCGAATTTATCGCAATCCGTTGGTGATCTTTGGACTGGGTCCGATCGTCATCTTCCTGATCCAATACCGCTTTAATATCAAGGGTGCAAGACGTAAAGAACGGATGAATACTTATTTGATCAATGTTTCGCTTGTGGTAATATATGGTTCGCTGATCTTGGCTATTGGCTGGCAGGCCTTCCTGCTCGTGCAGGTGCCTATCATATTTGTTTCCGGTTGTCTCGGAATCTGGTTGTTCTATGTTCAGCATCAGTTCGAGGATACCTTCTTTGAGAAAGAAGAAGAGTGGAGTTATGTCTCGGCTGCAGTGGAAGGAAGCTCATATTACAAGCTGCCTAAAATTCTGCAATGGATTACTGGAAATATCGGCTTTCACCATGTCCATCATTTAAGCCCGAAGGTACCCAATTACAATCTGGAATTAGCACATAATGCCACACCGCCGCTGCACCAAGCGACAACCATCACCATTGCAAGCAGCCTGAAAGCGATCAACTTCCGTCTCTGGGATGAGGAAAACAAAGAGTTCATCAGCTTCAGAGAGACTAAGTCCAGACTTCGTAATCCGAAACTGCCGCATAAAACCCTAAAGAGTTCATAAACCGAAGAATAATATAGGATCAAATGAGGGGAAGGATAAAGCCGAAGATCATTTTCGTGCTCTATTCTTCCTCTCTTTATTGTGAATTGCCGGAATACCTCCAATTTGTGCTAAAATAAAAGTAAATATCATTGGCAAAAGGATGGCGGACATGCAGAAGTGGCATCATATTTTTCATAAAAGCACAGGTCTAAGCCCCTATGTATGGGTAGTTTTTTACATTCTGCCTTTTTACTTTATCTTTCGCTCTTCATCACCCTATCAGGTGGTTTACGGGATCATAATGATTGTTGTGTTTTTTGTATGTTATGTACTTTCATTCGTCTCCAAAGGCTGGCTGGTCTATTTCTGGACAAGCGTTCAAATTGTGGTTTCTATCACGATGACGCTGCTGTTCGGCTATGTATATTTCGCACTTTTTTTAGCTTTTTTTATCGGGAATATCCAGAAAAGAGTCGGGTTCTTCACATTGTATTCGATCCACCTATTGACTACTATTATTACAATTAATTATGAATTGTTATCCCGAAATCAGGTATTTATAAGCCAGCTTCCCTTTGTTCTGGTCAGTATGATCGCGGTCATTCTGCTTCCGATCACTACCTACAACCGCAACAATCATGATAAGCTGCAGGTCCAATTGGAGGATGCCAATAAACGTATTTCCGAGCTGGTCAAGCTGGAGGAACGCCAGCGAATCGCCCGTGATCTGCATGATACACTTGGTCAGAAACTGTCGCTGATTGGGCTCAAAAGTGACTTGGCCGGCAAACTGATCACTAAAAATCCGGCGCAAGCGATCAACGAGATTAACGATGTCCGTCAGACAGCGAGAAGTGCCTTAAAGGAAGTGCGTGAGATGGTTACGCAGATGCGGGGCATTCGGCTGGAGGATGAGCTGATGCGTGTACAGCAACTCCTGAAGGCAGCCGAGATTGATTTCCAGCTGGAAGGCAACCCCAAGCTGACGAATACTTCGTTGATTACGGAAAATGTGCTTAGCATGTGCATCAAGGAAGCCGTTACGAATGTAGTGAAGCATAGTGGTGCTGCTGCCTGCTGGGTCATTATTGAGCCCACTCGTACAGACCTAATTATTAAGGTAAAGGATAACGGGAATGGAATACCTGGGACAAACCTCTATTTTAAAGGGCATGGACTGCAAGGGATGAGAGAACGACTTGAATTTGTGAATGGTTGCATGGATATTGTAAGAGCTGAGGGGACAACAATTGTCATTAAGGTGCCGAACGCCTTTCAGCAACCGGAACGGGAGGCGAAGGGTTCATGATTAAGATTGTAATTGCTGAGGATCAGCGAATGCTGCTTGGGGCGCTTGCCTCGCTGTTGGATTTGGAAGAGGATATGAAGGTAGTAGGCAAAGCAAGCAATGGGGAGGAAGCTGTTCTGCTGGTTCAGCTCCATAAACCAGATATTTGCATTATGGATATTGAGATGCCGGCCATGAGTGGACTGGAAGCGGCTGAAGCGCTGAAGAACTCCGGCTGCAGGACAATGATTCTGACTACCTTTGCCCGTGCTGGCTATTTTGAACGTGCGGTTAAGGCTGGTGTTCATGCCTATCTGCTTAAAGACAGCCCTAGTGAAGAGCTGGCGCAATCGATTCGCAGTGTGATGGCAGGCAAACGCATGTATGCGCCAGAGCTAATGGATGAAGCCTATAGTGGCGAAGTGAACCCACTGACCCAGCGGGAGAAGGAAGTACTGGGACTGATCGCTGACGGCAAAAACACGAAAGAAATCGCCAGTCAGCTGTATATCACTACAGGTACTGTCCGCAACTACATATCTGTCATTCTCGATAAGCTTGGTGTAGGCAACCGCATTGAGGCCATTACCCGGTTTAAGGAAAAAGGCTGGTTTAAATAAATATATTAACAAATATTGACATACTGTTCGAGGAAATTAAAGTATTAGTTTTGATTTATTAATTCTGACCCCAATATCAAACTAGCAGCAGTTTTGGACTGAAAAATAAAATCCTAGACTGCCGCTGGTTTATTGAACTAACGTGTCCCGTTAGAATGACATGTTCTAATTTATGTTACGGTTCTCCTTATCACTCTAACGGCGAACCGAATTACAAAAACATAACAGTTCAAATAAATACACCTACAAAGAATCAATCCAAATTCTTTGTAGGTGTGCATCATAATGGGTTTCAGGTCTGGGCTAACTATTTCGTTCCTCATACTCAAAAGGTTCTTCACAAGAGTAAATGTCATGGAAAAATCCCTTATACGGGATATCGTCCTCCAAACATTTTATGAGATACGACAATTCCTCGTCACACTCCGGTTCCTCACCGATGTTCTGCATTACCTCGAAAGCATCCACAATACTTTCCATAATACATACTTGAATAAATAATGGCAGCCTATCCAACATTGAATCTTCGAGTTTGGTCTCGGATCTATATCCCGCGAGGACGGTTTCAAAATAATCATTCATAAACTTTCTGCGTTTACCGGCGTCTGGTTCAGATTGAGTCCAGCCCACACCGTGAGTCCAGAGACTTGCCAGGTCATACATATACCAACCGAAACATGAATTATCGAAATCATATACGGTTATTTGCCCGGTATTAAAATCTATCGAATAATTCCCATCGTTATAATCAAAATGGATCATACCGAAAGTCTCCTGATTCGTGTCCAATCCTTTTAAAGTATTGAGAATATGTACTATTTTTTCCTTAATAAGGGATAATGAGTCTGGAATCAGTTTATCGATATATTCAGCATTAAATTTATCAAAAAAACTATAACGGCGATGAACAGGCGTATACCCTTTTGATATTTGGTGCAGTTTCCCCAGAACTTTACCGCAATTATAATAATATTCAGTAATCGGAGCTCCATCCCGGTACCGATAATGATTTTCCACAAGCATTTTGCCCTTGGCCTTTTCAAATAGGCAGACGAAAAAAGTGTGGTTATTGTGAGTAATTTCTTCCAGCAGGTTTCCCTTCTTGGAGCTGACTACATCCGCGACAGTTCCGCCATGCTCGAATAAATACCTGATATACTCAACTTCTCCCAGAAAATCTTCCCGGTTTCTGTCAGGCAAAAAAGCGATTCTTAGTATCTTTGCGTTGGCGCCTTCTTTCTCACAGGTGTATACGATATTCCTCCCGCCCTCATGTGGCGGAATCTGCCGGATGACATAGCCTTCTAATCCGAACAACTCTGATACTACTGTAAGTAAATAGGTATCTCCGATTGAAACAACTTCGTTGTAATTTATAACTATCTCTCCTTTTCGTACAACCATCAATTTATGAATACAAAAAGAGCATACCTTAATAGCGGCAAGCTCAATGGACTTTTTTGATCATATTAAGCATTGTTCACTCTGATGGGCGCAAACCATTCCATTTGACAATATTGTCCATCATATGCATCCGTGTCAATTTTTTCGAAGAAGAATTCGCTATCCAGAAGTTCGTATCTCCCGTTGTGCTCCTTGACAAGCCTATCGATGGCAGTATACAGCGCCTCTGCGCGTAATTCGCTAATTTCCTCGTAATGATGGTTTCCAATGTAGCGAAAGCCGACACACATAGAAGCAGGGACTGTGTCACCTGTAAAGCCGTCAGGAATATCGTTCAGATCCCTTACACGCATAGACGGTAGATAGTGCGTCCAACTAAGCGATGGATCAGGTTTCCTCGTTAGACCGTAAAAGATATTGGATTCTACTAGATTAGGAATATTATGCCGATTGTCCCACCAAAACTGTTTGGCTACTTCGGGTGCTTTTGTCGGCGCTTCAGCAATCTCAATTTGATACATTCGCCCAATTAAATGAAAGGATGGTATCATGACCATTTCCGGCCCGTATACCATATTCCCGCAAACACTATTCTTTGGAAACAGATGAAGAGGAGGTGTTACGTGAATGTTTCTGCCGGAAACTCTACATTCACCAGGCGTAAGCCCATATTCGCGCTTAAACGCACGTATGTAGGTTTGCTCATGTTCATAACCGCAATCAATGGCAATGTCGAGGACCCGCTTCTCAGTTTTCATCAAATCCTCTAAGCTGACGGCTAGCTTTCGAGAGCGGATATAGCTTTGTAGCGGCACGCCAAAAGCGAACTTGAAAAGTCGACGCAAATGAATAGTGGAGATCGGGAGATCGTTCAGATATTCGGTCTCGCTCGTACCAGAAACATTTTCTTCTATTCGGGATAGGAGGTCTGAAAGGAGTTTGTATGGTTGTATAGCAGATGTCACTCTCCTGGTATGTTTTTGTTCCTGAAATTCTAAAACGAACATATTTGCTACTAGTGAAATCATACCACAAGGTGGAAAATATTGTCGCTCAATTAAAGGGCTAGAATTCCTTATAAATTATCGAATTTCCTGCTGTAACAGCAAGTTTTAGTATGGCGAATGAAATAAAATTGCGTCATTAACCCCCCCATACTACGTAACTTCATACTAAAACCTCCTTGAGCTAGCGTTCTCCGTTAGTTGAATCAAACCAACTCTGAAATAAACATAGGCGTGGCTCCATCCTCTTTGGAAAATCCACATTTTTGATAAAAATCCACTGCACTCTGATAAGAAATTAGTACTTTCGTTTTACATCCTTTATATCTATCAAGCATAATTTCCATCATTTTCTTACCTATTCCTTCACCCTGATGACTAGGATGGATAAGCATGTAATGGAAATATACTGTTAAAACATCATCGGACAGAGCATTTACTAGACCGACAAGCTTATCTCCATCCCAAGCCGCAACAATCGAATGAGATCCTTTAATCGCTTGCAAAAGGTCATTTGGATGTTTGCCTGATTCCCACTCTACCGAAAGAAATAATTCTTGAAGTGCCTCCTTAGTGATAATCTCAATATTCGAAGCGTAACGGATACTCATCTCAATACCTGCCTTCATCGGAGTTTGTCTCTAGGATACAAATTTCTTCCTCTAAGTTAGTTTACCGTTAAATAGGTATATGGAAAATGGAGTGTTTGAAGAAATTTTTGTGTTTATGCGCATATGTTCCAGTTACCTAATTATTGTTAAAATTATACGCAAACATGTGATCTTATCTACTGGAGTGGGTAATAGAAAGCAGATATCATAGAGTCATATTTATACTAGACAGGGAGGGAACTCACTTTGCTTCAACTCACCGCATCCTATATTGATTCGCTCGCACCCAATGCCGCTGCTATTAAGAACGGCCAGGGCTTAGTAAAGAAAAAGAGTCTTGTGCAATTGAACTGCTCCGAAACTGGAGAACTGCTCTTTGGGGAGTGCTCTGGCAGTGGAAAGTCGAATTATGTATGCTCAGTAGATTTCATCATTCAGGATAAACCCGTGTACCGTTGCACATGTCCCAGTCGCCAGTTTCCATGTAAACACGTGTTAGGATTGATGTATGCCTACAGCGATGGGATGAAGTTTACTGTAGCGGCTATACCTGAGGATATTTCCGTGAAGCGGGAGAAGGCGGAGAAGCGGGAAGAGACCAAAGCCGAACAAGAGAGCGGAACTGCAGAACTGAAGCCCAAGAAGGTAAATAAATCCGCCCTGAAGAAAAAAATTACCGCCCAGCTGGAAGGTCTGGATGTGTTGGAAAAGTTGATTCTTTCGCTCATTCGCAGCGGGCTAGGTACAATTGATAATAAAATGCTGAAAAATATTCACGAGCATGTGAAGCAAATGGGCAACTACTATTTGTCTGGAGCGCAGACTGAGTTGCGTCGGTTCGCCCTGCTGCTAGCTGATGATCGTGACCGTGAAGAGAGTTATACATATGCTGCGGAACAGTTGACTGAGCTGCATGCTTTTATTAAGAAGGGCCGAGCGTATCTGATTAACAAGCAAGAGGACCCAGAGCTCACGCTTGATCATGAGTCTACGATGGAGGAATGGCTGGGTCATGCGTGGCAGTTAACAGAACTGAAGGCATTCGGAAAGGTGAGAGAAGGAGTCGAGCTGCTCCAGCTAGCCTTTTTCAGCTATGATGATGCCGCACGTCAAGAATTTGTTGACCACGGTTATTGGCTGGAGTTACTAAATGGCGAAATTCACCGGACAGTACAGTATCGCCCTCATAAGGCGGCGAAGCATTTACGTGAGGATGATAGCTTCTTCGAGATTGCTCAGATTTCAATGCTATATAAGTATCCGGGTGAGATGAATGCCAGAGTACGGTATGAACAAATGACACCTCGCCCTGTAACTGCTGGAGATGTGGCCGAAATTGGGGATAAGGCGCACCGTTCCTACGCGGAGGTCATTAAAAAGGTGAAAAATCAGTTAAAAAACCCACTCAGTGATAAAACGCCAGTTCTGCTGCTGCATGCTGCCAAGTTAGGCAGAACAGCAAGTGGACAGTTTGCCATTACGGATGAGTCTGGTTACCAGCTAGTGCTCGAAGATATCTCGGCCTTGCCAGAGGGTACGGTAGGTTTGCTTCCTTACCTCGATGCTGCTCAAGTGGATAATAGCTCTATACTGGTCATGTTCGAGCATCGAATGGATCAGGGCCGACTTGTTGCCCAGCCGCTCACAATTGTTAAGGATGCAGCCATTACTCGTCTTTTATACTAAATCTTATAATAACAATAGGGGGACAACCCATGAGTACAGCGTTGTTGCAGGAGCTACATCAAGAGGTGAGAAGGCTATATATTGCCGGAAGTGATTTGGCTCCAGGAGATTTTCGTTTAAAACGTCTTCTGCCGCAGTTTCAACAGCTTGGCGAACGGGCAGCTATTTTCAAAAGATTGGGAGAAGGCATATCGGCACTATTGGAGCCGGCAGAAGGGCAGGCATCCGCAATACAGCTGCAGGACCTAGCATTATTGCTAGGCTCAGTGTTATATACACAAGGCTCTACAGCTCCTGATGGAGAAATTATGGAAATGGATAGCCATAAGATCTATTTGTCTACAAGCTTCACTTACCGTAAACTGGCCGAGGTACAAAAAGCGTTGTCCACAACCGGGAGCGGCCGCTATGAGATTGTAGTTGCGGCTTTTGCCGAGGGGATGTTCCATGACTTGAGGTTGTTTCCGTTCGCGATCAAGGCACTGGATGATCCTTATGTAGAGATTGCTGAATTTGCTATGAATAAAATCTTGCCCTCTTACGGGCCAACGGTTGCTCCCCATTTAATTGAGCTCTTTAACCCTGCTGGCGGCAGGAGTGAGACACGCAAGCTGCGGGTTATCCACAAAGTTGGCGGAGAAGAGACACTGGAGTTAGTCTATAATTCCGCAGAGAACGGATCGGATGAGGTGCGAATTGCCGCGATAGCCTTGCTCGCTGGTGACGAGCGCTATGAAGAAGCCATGCTGAAATGGACGAAAGAAAAGAAAAAGGTCATTCGGGAAGCGGCCTATAACGCTTTGGCAACCCATACACTGGCAACCAGTACTTCTACCAAAGGGGTATTGGAGCGTCTATATGAAGCTTTCTCCGGTAAAGACATGGAGCTTGTCGCTCACGCCTTAAGTGGCCTACCCATAACGGAACTCGATGAACGGATTGTGGGAGATTTTGCTGTGGAGCTGAGTAAGGCAGTCGAAGTAAGTAAGGATGATAAGCAAGCTAAAGAACAGTGGTTAAGACTTCAGAACTTCATGGTCGCTCTAAGAGGGAAACAATCGCAATCCTTAACTGCTATTTACACGGATGTACTAAATAATTATTCTTTATATTCCTCACTACGAATAGGTAATCTGCTGGATCATGCGGTTTCCTATATGGAGAAGTTGAGTTCAGAGGTAGCCTTACACCTGTTGCAGGAGGTGGAGAAGCTGGATAGTTCCTATACGCCGAATGCCTTCCGTTTGGCTTATCGCAGCTTATCCGCCCAGCAATTGTATGATCAATATGGGCTAACTCTAATGAATAAGCTCAAATCCTTAATCGGCAAAGAGAAGGGAACTAAAGTGAGAGACCAAAGGGTGCTAGATACGATCGAAGAGATGGTACTAACCTGGACATATCAGACTAGTGAAGCCGTATGGAGCTCCTCTTCGCGGGAAATCTCCTCTTCGCGGGAAATCTCCTCTTCTGTAGCTGAAATGCCTTCCCGCGAGCAAATTGCGGCAGACTGGGACCCCCGTTGGCTAAAATGGTTTGTGGATAAGGATAAAGCCGAACTGGTCACTGTATTCGCAACGCCTGGTGAACCAGCGGTTGTGCAGTATTTGCTGCACAGTTTGGAGAAACAGCCCCAATTCCGCAATAATACGGCCAGTTTAGTATTGAGGGGGCTAGAGCGTGCCGAGGCTAAACCAGAGTTGCGGCAGGAGGCCTTGGTGAGAGCACTTGAAGATAAACGTAATAATAATTGCTACATCTTTGATATGTATGTTTTTGAGCAACTGTGTAAGCTGCCTGCTTCATATATACAGCGATTGGTAGCTGTATTGCCTACTTATAAGTACGAAGGCGAACAGCAGCTTAAGTATGCAATAGACTTAATAAGCAAAAAGGGAGATGTATAAATGACAACTGATCAAGAGCAGCTTCAAGATTATATGCGATTGCCGGCTGAGGTGTTATATCAAGAGGAGCTGGAAGCACTGCGCCGTGAGGATAAAGGAAAGATTCCGTCCGGGTGGCAAATGTCTCCCCGCTCCGTATTGACCTTCATCGCCGGAGGCAAAGCAGGTTCAACAGTGATTACGCCCAAATATATAGGAAATACTCGCTTGATAGAGATGGCCATTGCAACGCTCGTAACTGATCGGGCGCTGCTCTTGATTGGAGAACCCGGTACGGCTAAATCGTGGCTGTCCGAGAATTTGGCAGCAGCGATTTATGGCAACTCGGGGCTGGTTGTTCAAGGAACCGCAGGTACAAGTGAGGAGCATGTGCGTTATTCCTGGAACTACGCCATGCTGTTGGCGAACGGCCCCACACCCGAAGCGCTTGTGCGGAGTCCGATTATGCGGGCGATGGAGGATGGCGGAATTGCCCGGTTCGAAGAAATATCCCGCTGTGCTTCGGAGGTTCAGGACGCCTTGATCTCCATTTTGTCCGAGAAGACGATTTCTGTGCCTGAGCTTGGCAAAGAGACAAGTGCACGTAAAGGCTTCTCTATCATCGCTACAGCGAATACTAGAGACCGCGGAGTTAACGAAATGTCTGCCGCTCTGAAAAGACGATTTAACATTATCGTGCTGCCTGCTCCTGCGGATCTAGAAACAGAACTGGAAATTGTCAAAAAGCGGGTCCGGGAGATCGCCTCTTCCTATGAGCTGCAGGCTTCTCTGCCTGCCGATAAAGCACTGCTTAAAGTAGTGACCATCTTCCGTGAGCTGCGCAGCGGGATGACATTGGATAAGAAGGAGAAAATAAAATCTCCTGCAGGTGTTATTTCTACGGCAGAGGCCATTTCACTTCTTACGAATAGTATGGCCCTGGCTGCCAGCTTCGGCAGCGGAGAACTGACTGATGAGGATTTAGCCGCCGGGCTGCAGGGGGCAATCGTCAAGGATGATGATAAGGATAAGCTGGTCTGGAAGGAATATCTAGATAATGTAATGAAGAAAAGAGGCGCAGAATGGCGGGGACTGTACCAGGCCTGTAAGGAGATGAACGAGTGAAAGCGACTGCTGAAGCTGCGGTGCATATTTTTGGGGTGCGGCATCTGTCACCAGGTGGTGCCAAGCATGTACTGGATTACTTGGACGAACTTCAGCCGACGGCAGTACTCATTGAAGGCCCCGCCGATGCTACGGCAGAAATCCGCCATTTGACGAATCAGGTGACGAAACCTCCTGTGGCGATATTGGCTTTTACCGAGGAATTGCCGGTGCGTACGGTTTTATGGCCTTTTGCCATTTATTCTCCAGAGTATCAGGGCATGAAGTGGGCCAAGGAGCATGGAGCTTTAGCGGCATTCATCGATTTACCCTCTTCGGTAAATCTTGCCTTGCAAGGTGCTTTAAGCCGCAACGGCAAGGACGATTCCAAGCCAGTGGTTGCTGAGCCCGTGGAGTTATCACCCCAGGTGGTCGAAGAAGAACGCTCCGTCTACAGCCGTATTGCAGAGCTGGCTGGGGAGTATGACTACGACATGTACTGGGAGCGTAATTACGAGCACAACTTGAATGCCGGAGCTTACCGCGAAGCGATACTTTCCTTCTCGGCAGAGATGAGAGTGCTCTCGGAGGAGAAAGAACAGCTAGAGCAACCTGCGGAGCATGCGTATAATTATGTGCGTGAATCTTATATGCGGCGGAAGATCAAGGAGACGATGGCTGAAGGACATGATCCGCAGCGGATCGTCGTGATCTGTGGTGCATATCATGCTGCGGCTCTCGCTGATCTGACAGAAAGCATGAGTGACGCAGAGCTTGCGGGAATGCCGTCATGCAGCACCAAGCTCACACTAATGCCTTATTCGTACTATAAGCTGTCCACTATGTCTGGCTATGGCGCGGGAAACGGTGCTCCTCATTATTATCAGATGATGTGGGAAGCCATAGAGGCGGGAACGCCGGAGGATTTGCCACATCTGTATTTATCCTCCGTAGCCCGGCACGTCCGTAGTGGTGGAACCCATCGTTCTACTGCTGAAGTGATCGAAGCGGTCCGGATGGCTGAGTCACTTGCAGCGCTGCATGGTGGAAGTGCTCCTACCCTACGTGATCTGCGTGATGCTGCTCAGACACTACTTGGACATGGCGATCTATCTGTAATCGCCGAGGCCTTGGCTAAAATTGACGTAGGTACAGAGATCGGGAGCCTTGCTGAGGGAGTAAGTCAGACACCGATTCAGGATGACCTGAATCGCTGGCTGAAACGTTTGAAGCTGGAGAAGTACAAGACAACTATTGCCAGCGATCTAGCGCTGGATCTGCGGGAGAACCGGAGAGTAAGCTCGGTGGAAGCTGCTTTTCTGGACTTGAACCGTTCCTTTCTATTCCATCGCTTAAGTTTTCTCGGGATAAGCTTCGTAAGAATTCAGGCAAGTGGACAGCAGGGAGCAACCTGGGCGGAGAATTGGATCATTCAGTGGTCACCGGAGGTGGAGATCCAGGTCGTTGAATCCACCTTGCTAGGTGAGACAATTGAGGTAGCCTGTGCATATGTGCTGGGAGAGAAGCTGCAGGAATGCCGCACTATTGCCGAAGCCTCAGCACTCATCCGCATGGCTTGCCAATGCGGGATGACCTCGCAAATGGAGGTAGGCAGACAGACGTTACAGGCGCTTGCTGCTGATAGTCGCGATGTGGTGCAAATTGCTGCGGCAGCCCGTGAGCTATCCACGATTATCAGCTTCGGTGATATCCGCAAGATTGATACAGCACCGCTTGTTCCGTTACTGGAGCAACTGTTCCTGCGTGGTAGCCTCTACCTGCTGGATGCTTGTAATTGCAACGATGAAGCAGCAGGCGGTTTAATTATTGCTATAAATGAATTGAACACCATCGCGCTGAATCATAGTGAAACAGTGGATGAAGCCTTATGGCTGCAGGAACTTCTACACTTGTCGGAGCGGGATGACCGAAATCCGCGTCTATCCGGCTTTGCTTGTGCCATCCTAATGGAGCGTGGAGCGATTACCCCCGAGCAGTGTGCCGTTGAGGTCTCGCGCCGTCTATCACCAGGCATTCCAGCTGATCTAGGAGCGGGCTGGTTCGAAGGGCTTTCCATGCGTAACCGTTATGGTCTTTTGTCAAGGATGAGTCTGTGGGAGCAGCTTAATGATTATATCAACTCCTTGCAGGACGAAGAATTTAAACGCGCGCTTGTTTTTTTGAGAAGAGCTTTTAGTTCCTTTTCAGCAAGGGAAAAGACTATGATTGCTGAACTGTTAGGAGAGCTATGGGGAGTGAATGTGGAGCAGGCGGCGGAGATTCTGACGGGTGAACTTAAGGAGGAAGAGAACAAAATGCTGGATGAGCTGAATGATTTTGATTTCGGGGACCTTTGATGATGAACCCAGGCCGAGAAGCAAGTACTGTATCCCGTTGGCGGCTCATTCTGGGCCAGGAAGCGGAAGGACAATTATCCAGCTATTGTGAAGGCGGTAATCTGGCACTGAGCGACGAGGAACAGATTATGGATGCAGCACTGGCGGCCATTTATGATGATACCAGTGTGGTCAGCAGTGGTGGCACTTCCTCTGGCTCCGGCAAGGGCAAAGGAGCCGGATCAGGACATGCTGCCATCCATCTGTCCAAATGGCTGGGCGATGTACGCACTTTTTTTCCGGAGGATGTAGTCTCGATCATTCAGAATGATGCCATGGAACGTAAAGGCTGGAAGCAGTTGCTGTTTGAACCGGAATTGCTGGCTACGGTCAAGCCGGATATCCAACTGGTGGGAACGCTGCTGTCACTGAAAGGGAAGATTCCGGAGAAAACCAAGGATACGGCGCGCCAGCTTGTCCAAGCTGTCGTGGATGATCTGGTCAAGTTACTGGAAACGGATATTCGCCGTGCTGTGACTGGGGCGCTCAACAAACGTCAGCATTCTCCGCTGCCGTCATTAAGCGGTTTGGATTGGAAGCGGACAATCCAGCGAAATCTGAAGCACTATGATACGGAACGGAAGCTGATCATTCCGGAGCGTTTTTATTATTTTGACCGGGCGCGCCGCAGTAAGGAATGGACTGTTATTGTCGATATTGACCAAAGCGGCTCAATGGCTGACTCGATTATCTGGGCTTCCATTATCGGTTCAATCTTTGCCAGCATTCCGTCCCTGAATACACGGGTAGTGGTATTTGACACGGAGGTTGTAGATTTGACCGAGCAATGTGGCAATGATCCTGTAGATATGCTGTTTGGTATACAACTGGGCGGAGGGACGGATATCCATAAGTCGGTCAAGTATTGCGAGCAGTTTATTGAAGAGCCAAAGAAGACGCTGTTTATCATTGTCTCGGATCTGTACGAAGGAGGCAATCAGTCTGGGCTTATCCGCCGGATGCGTGAACTGCGAGAATCTGGTGTTCGAACGATGTGTCTGTTGGCTTTGTCAGACGGGGGAAAGCCCTTCTATGATGAACAGCTTGCCAAGCAGCTCTCCCGAGATGGGACTCCTTGTTTTGCCTGTACACCTGCTTTATTGCCTGCGTTGGTGGAAGGTGCACTTAAAGGGCAGGATTTGGCGGAGTTATCCAAACGGTTGGGAGCGCTTCAAGGGTGACTCTATATGCTGCGCACACTAAATTTACTTATCTTTCTTGCTGAAACGGATACCGTCCATTTAAGGACAGCGTAGCCGTTTCTACTTGATTGTGTTATATTCATAATAATATTTTGCAGGACGGCACACGCAAATGGCTGGAGTGTCGTATATCATTAATTATCGGCCTATTGTATGAATAGGACTGTTACTCAAAAGGAAGTGTAATTGTTGATGTCAAGCAAGCTTAAAGTAGGTATAGTAGGCGGCACAGGAATGGTGGGGCAGCGATTTATCGAACTTCTTGAGAATCATCCCTGGTTTGAGGTAGTTGCGATTGCTGCCAGCCCTAATTCAGCAGGCAGAACTTATGAAGAAGCGGTATCAGGTAGATGGAAGCTGGCTTCAGCATTGCCCGAAAGTGTCAAGAAAATCATGGTAAAGGATGCCTCCAAGGTTGATGAAGTAGCTGCAGAAGTCGATTTTATTTTTTGCGCTGTCGATATGAAGAAAGATGAGATTAAAGCGCTCGAGGAAGCTTATGCTCGCACGGGGACTCCAGTAATTTCGAATAACTCGGCACATCGTTGGACTCCGGACGTACCTATGGTTATTCCAGAGATCAATCCAGAGCATCTGGAGGTTATTGCACAGCAAAGAAAACGTTTGGGCACTACAACAGGCTTTATCGCTGTGAAACCCAATTGCTCGATTCAGAGCTATATGCCTACGCTACATGCTCTTAATGACTTCAAACCCACTAAGGTTGTTGTCACAACCTATCAAGCGATTTCCGGTGCCGGCAAGACCTTTGCGGATTGGCCAGAGATGCTTGATAACGTGATTCCCTACATCGGTGGGGAAGAGGAGAAGAGTGAGCAAGAGCCTTTGCGTATTTGGGGCAGTATTGAGGATGGGGCCATCGTAAAGAGTGAGCTGCCGATCATTACTTCGCAATGTATTCGTGTGCCTGTGGCTGATGGCCATCTGGCTGCGGTATTTGTCTCCTTTGAGAAGAAACCATCTAAAGAAGAAATTTTGAATCTCTGGAAGACCTTCAAAGGACGCCCGCAGGAGCTGGAACTGCCAAGTGCACCTAAACAGTTCATCACCTATTTCGAAGAGGAGAATCGTCCTCAGACAAGACTGGATCGGGATATTGAGAAGGGTATGGGTATCTCCGCAGGTAGACTGCGTGAAGACACTCTTTACGACTACAAATTCGTGAGCCTCTCCCACAATACACTGCGCGGTGCTGCAGGTGGCGCGGTATTGATTGCCGAGCTGCTGAAGGCTGAAGGGTATATCCAACCTAAATAAATAGCATGCTGCGTAGGCTGATTGGGCTGGCGCTAATAACAAACCCGGCAAAGATCGAAATGATCTTTGCCGGGTTTGTTTTACTTATTTGATTCTTTGAAGCGCCCTTTCAATTTGTTTACCAAACTTAGTATTGTTGGCATTATTTAAGTTCTCATGATGCCAATAGAGTATAAGAACATTTTTGAGTTCGTAAATATTCGGTATCACCATATTATATTTTTCCTTCTGCAAGTTAAAATCTGTTAGACCTTCTTTACGCTCTTGTTCTGAATTGTAAATGTATATAGAAATGAACTCTGAATAAGCAGCTTTTTCAGTTGGTCGGCTTATGGAGAATCTAGTGGCCTTAACATTATTAAGAATCCAATCCGACTGATCTTCTTGTAAGAACATCTCAATACCCTCTGCTTCCAATGCCTTTTTAACTTAGAAAAAGAAGAATTACAAATGATAACACTCCTAATTTCATTCTCATTCATAACAACTCCTCCAGTTATTCGTATATTTAACGAGTTCACTCTTGATTTTGTTGCAAATTCAACTATATTATATAAAATTAAACGCAATAGGCTACCTTTGTATATGTAATAATATGATATAATAGGATTTATGTGGAACTCAACTCGGATGAGCTTTCAACAAATAAACAATGACTGAGGTTGTAAGCACAATGAAAATAGCGAACCTATTCCTCACCCTTTTTTTAATTTCTGGCTATTCATTCTTGACAGATAATGTAATCGTCAGCCATTCTCCAGTCCATGCGAGTATACAAGATAGTGTTGTTGCCAGCCCAGATGTAATAGCTTCAGAGGTGGAAGCCGAGTACCCTGGTTTTGTACATAAGGATCTAGTTACATTGTTTACGAATGCATATGAAGTTTATTATTGGAACACCGGTGAATTTTATTATACTCAATTCGTGATTACGAAGAATCAGCATGTAGTCTTTGATAGTAAGAAGGCTGGGCTAAAGATTCAAGGTGGTTTCAATAGCACAAAAGATAAGGAGCAATGGGTGCAGGCCCTAGTGCAAAATTCCAAACCTACGTTTAAATTTGAGTTGGCGGATAATCGTCCTGAATTGGCAACCCTAGTTCTTGAGGAGATCGATAACAAAATGCGAGTTACCGTCAACGATAATGTAGCAGTGGAATTCGAGGATTTTGATCACGACGGCAATCTGGAACTACTAAGCTATACCTATTCAGGACAAATGCCTTTGGGGCCAGCAGAAGTTTCAGTGTACGAGTGGAAGAACGAGCAATATGTGCCTAATATCCAGCAGACTCAACAATACTGGGAGAATGAACTCATCTTGCGAGAACAGCGCTTTAAAGATACACCCAGTGAATATTCGTTAGATTCCTTAATCTCTGCTTATTTACTCTTGGACCGAATGACTGAATGTATAAATCGCTTTCCAATCTACTATGAATGGGCCAATCAGACAGTAGATCAAGATGGATATGTCTCGGAATATAAACAGCTGATTAACGATAAAGCCTATGATCATACTGAGGGCTGGATGAAAAAAGCTCAACCCTTGCGTAAACAGAAAGCGTGATTGTATGGTAATATAGGATAAGTGTATATGCACATACGAATATTGAATACGTAACGGAGTGATAATATGGCAAAAAGCAAGGGTGGCGGCACGGGTAGAGGAACTGGCAGTAAGGGCTGGACACGCTGGAACAAAACAGCAAAGCCAGTAAAAGGTCTTACCGCCGCGGGCTATCCCATTAAAAAAGACACCGCAAAAGGTAAAAGCGGGAATACAGATGGAGGCAGCAAATAAGCTAGCCTTAATTTCATAGATATTCCTGAGGGTAAACATCTGATTTGTAAGCTGAAATCAGGTGTTTTTTAATAAGGTAGGGAGGTAAGGAATGCGGATCAATAAATACATAAGTGAAACGGGCTTTTGCTCTAGAAGAGAAACCGACCGGTTAATTGCTGCTGGACGGATTACTATTGGTGGCATAGTTTGTGAAGCTGGTGCTGAAGTGGCGCCGGGGGATGACGTTAGGATTGATGGAGAAGCTATTCCCGATCAAAAAGGTGAGAATGTTTATCTTGCTCTGAATAAGCCAGTGGGCATTACTTGTACAGCAGCCAGCCATGTGGCGGGCAATATTATTGACTTCGTGAATTATCCTTCACGAATCTTTGCCATTGGCAGATTGGACAAAACGTCTGAGGGTCTCATTTTATTAACGAATGATGGAGCAATCGTCAATAAAATGATGCGTTCAGAAAACGGCCATGAGAAGGAATATGTGGTGACGGTAGACAAGCCGGTTACGGTGCAATTTCTACAGGCGATGTCTGGTGGTGTAGACATCCTTGAAGTTAGAACCAAGCCTTGTGAGCTGTACGAGATTAGTGAATGTGTATTTGGTATTATCCTGACCCAAGGCCTTAACCTGCAAATACGCAGAATGTGCAAGGCGTTGGGTTACCGAGTGCTGCAGCTGGAACGGATCAGAATTATGAATATTACCTTGAACGGGCTGGAAAGAGGGAGCTGGAGAAAGCTGTGCGAGGAAGAGCTTAACCTCCTGCTCTCACAGCTGGATTAGCCCCCTAGGCGAATATTTTACGCTCAAACTGTTTATCATACAGATCTTTATATACACCACGCTTCTCGAGCAGCTGTTCATGGCTGCCTTCTTCAGCGATGGCTCCCTGCTGGACAACAAGAATCTTGTCTGCAGCCATAATGGTGGAGAGCCGGTGAGCGATGACAATGCTTGTTTTGTTCTGCAATAACTTATACATCGCTTGTTGAATATAGAATTCGGAGATTGTATCAAGAGATGATGTGGCTTCATCCATAATGATAATCGCTGGATTCTTCAACAGTACTCGGGCGATGGAGATTCTTTGCTTCTCACCACCGGACAGCTTGATGCCTCGATTCCCAACTACCGTGTCGTACCCCTCTGGTAATTCCACAATAAAATCATGGATATATGCAGCTTTGCAAGCTTCAATAATGTCTTGATCGGTTGCATCGCTGCTCGCATACAATAGATTTTCTTTAATGGTTCCATTAAACAGATAAGTGTCCTGTGTGACCAATCCAATCTGTGAGCGCAGAGATTCCAGGGTGAGTTTGCGAATATCAATGCCGCCAATGCGGATATGCCCGGCATCTAGTTCATACATGCGCGGAATCAAGTGGGTGATCGTAGTTTTGCCGGCTCCGCTAGGTCCGACCAGTGCAGTCATCGTTCCCGAAACAGCGGTGAAAGTGATGTTACTTAGGGCAGGCTTATCCTTCTGGTAGGCAAAGCTAACGTGCTCAAAGGTGATGTCTTTACCCATTGTGTTCATAGCGACGGCCTGCGGTTGATCCACGATTAGGGGCTCCATATCAAAATAGTCAAAAATACGTTCAAAGAGAGCAATCGATCTGCGAATATCTACATACAGATTGGTCATTTGCCCAACAGGGCCATAAAGTCTGCCCAGCAGCGCTACAAAAGCGATAATCGACCCTACTGTAAGATCCCCTTGAATAAATAGATAACCTCCATATAAATAAATAAGCATTGGCCCAATGCTGGTAAAGGTAGTTAACGTCATCATAAACCAGCGGCCAGCTGTGGATTCCCTGATTTGTAGACGCGTTGATTCCGCATTGATCGTACGGAAACCTTTGAATTCCTGCGCCTCCTTAGTAAACAGCTTCATTAACATATAACCGCTGATGCTCAACGTTTCTTGGATGATCTGGTTTTGCTCGGAGACCTTCTCCTGCGTCTGTTTAGCCAGTTTCCAGCGTACGTTGCCCATTTTGCGAGTGGGGAAAATGAACAAGGGAACTACAATGATCCCCAGCAGGGCCAGCTTCCAGTTCATTACAAAAAGCGTTACCCCAGTAGTGACGAGTATAAATAGATTACTAGCGAAATTAACTACCGTACTGCTAAAAACACCCTGAATTCCCGAAATGTCACTAGTCATTCTCGTAATGACTTCACCCTGCTTGACGGACGAGTAAAATTGCAGCGGCATTTGTTGCAGATGCTGGTACATTTGATTTTTCATATCAAAGACAATATTTTGCGAAATATACGAATTCAGATAATTCTGCAGTACGCCAATTAACCCTGAAACCACTGTAGTGCCGAGGGAGGCAAGCACAAGCAGAAGCAGCAAATGGAAATCTTTATTTGGAAGAGCCCGGTCGATGATTCGCTGAATCAATAGGGGCGGTAAAATACCCAGGAAAGAGGAAATAGATAAGATAACCATTACGAGCAGCGTCTGCTTCCAATACGGTTTAAAATAAGAGGATATGCGGATCAGCATAGCTTTGGAAATATTCGGCTTGTGCCCTTTTAATTCATCGTCATCGAATTTCATGCGCCCAAAGCCTATTCCCATGCTGCTGCCCGGTCCTCCAGCACCTTTTGCCATACATGTTCACCCCCTAGTATTTATTTATAATTGAGCCAGTATTTGTTTGTGCATTGCCACAAGGGAATCCAGTTCTTCCTTAGAATAACGCTGCAGAGCTATTTCCAGCACCTTGTGCGAATAGGCTTCCTCGTTATACCGCAGACATAATTGGTCACCGTCAGTAGTTACATATAACTTGGTTTCTCTGCGGTCCAGTTCGGAAGCCTCACGGGTAGCGAGCCCTTTTTCGACCAGAGCATCAATATGGAGGCTTACCCTGCTTTTGGCAAATACGAGACGTTCGGTTACTTCCTTTTGCGTTAAACCAGGGTCGGTGCGAATGGAATTTAAGATTCCAATCTGATGTACGGTCAGCCCAAGGTTAGCAGCGCTTTGATGGGCCAGCTTCTTGAGCTGACGAGCTACGGCAAAAAAAGAATTATAGACCTCTATGGTCTGTTGCTTATCCACCATTGTTTATTCCATCCTTTGATAGTTATAGTTGTAAACTGTTTACGTTGTAAACCAAATATAACTCTGCAGCTTCGATTTGTAAATATTGTTTCTTAAACTTTCAGCTGATTTAGAATGAGTACACACAAAAAGGGTAGAAGCCGTTTACCGGTTTCTACCCTTTTGCAGTGTGGTTATTACCCTTGTATGACTTTCACAAAGCTCTGTGCAGCGGCGCGCACATCTTCGGCACCGGCAACGGCGGATATGATTGAAACTCCATCAGCTCCTGCGTTAATTACGGGTAGGGCATTATGTACAGTAATCCCGCCAATACCAACCAGAGGAATGGCAATGCGGCTATTCCGCACTCTTTCAATTACAAAAGTGCCTTGAACGGCCTCCGCATCGTCCTTGGAGGAGGTGGGATAGATCGGGCCAATCCCCAGGTAATCTGCACCGTCTGTGATCGCCTGACGTGCCTCATATAGAGAGTGGGCGGAAACACCAATGATCTTCTCTATTCCAATCCGCTGTCGGATCGCCTTGGCGGGTTCATCGTCCTGTCCTACATGAATGCCGTCCGCATCCAGGGCAATTGCCAGTTCAATATCGTCGTTAACGATAAATGGTACACCGTGAGTTCGGCAAAGCTGCTGGAGCTTTCGAGCTAACTCCAATCGGGCATCGCCTGTGAGCGCTCCGGGTCCTTTTTCACGAAATTGGAACATTGTAATACCGCCGGAGATAGCTTCGCTCAGAACCTCTTCCGGGGATTTACGGCAATTGATGCTGCCCATAATGAAGTACACCTTCAGCAGCCTGCGCAGGACATCACTGTTAATGCGCTCCATAACGAGCACCCCGCAATCTGTTTTGGTAGGCAAAATGGTTCGTCGGTCCATGTCCACCGCCTATGCCCAGACCCTCTTCAATGGCCGCCTGAATGAAGGCTTTGGCCGTATGAATCGCCGCTGGCACGGCTGCTCCTTTAGCGAGCTCAGCGGTTACTACCGCCGAGTAGGTACAGCCGGTACCATGCGTATGTCTGGTCTCGATCCTCTTGCTCTCCATATAGATGAACTCCTGCCCATCGTACAGAAGGTCTACTGCGCCTTCGGTTCCAGCGTCATGTCCGCCCTTTAGAACTACATATCGTGAGCCCATATCAAGGATGATTTGAGCCGCTGCTTCACGGTCTTGCAGGCTTACAATCTTCTGGCCTGTCAGAATTTCAGCTTCCGGAATATTGGGCGTCGTTACTAACGCAAGAGGGATCAGAAGGGTGATTAGCGATTGTACAGCCTCCTGCTGCAATAACGCAGAGCCGCCCTTGGCAACCATCACAGGATCAATGACGAGCTTGCGCCAGCCATATTGCTGAACCTTAACAGCCACAATGCGGATAATTTCGCTGCTGAACAACATACCGGTCTTCACAGCATCCGGCTCCAGATCTACTCCAATGGAGTCCAATTGCTGAGCGACAGCCTCTGGTCCCAGTGGATAAACTCCCTGCACACCAAGCGTGTTCTGGGCAGTTACAGCTGTTATTGCCGACATGCCGTATACACCCTGCTCCTGAAAGGTTTTGAGATCGGCTTGAATCCCCGCACCACCACCACTATCCGAGCCGGCGATGGTTAAGGCTTTGTATACCTTCATATTTGGTCTCCTTCATTTATTGCTTCTGCAGACGAGATTTCTCTAGGAATACTTCAGGTGTAACGAGCGCCAATTGATTCAGGAACTCGATCTGGAAGCTTCCTGGTCCCTGCCCTGAAGTGGCTTCAGCAGCAATCTCCGCGGCCACGCCGTAGAAGGAAATAGCTTCAGCCGCCGCTTCCAGCGCGGATTGTCCACCCACAGCCAGAAACGCACCTACGACTGAGCTGAGCAGGCAGCCAGTGCCGGTTACTTTTGTCAGAATAGGATGTCCGTTACTGGCGATGAAGGTAACTTCTCCGTCCGTAATGACATCCTCCTTACCGGTAATGATCACGATACAGCCGAGCTTGCGAGCGGCTTTTTGCGCCAAGGCTACTACATCACCTTCACCTTCCCCGGCATCCACACCTTTAATCGACCATTGTTCACCGGCTACATGGGCAACTTCGGCTACATTGCCCCGAAGCGCCGTAATCTGCATTTCGCTAATCAGTTTGTGCGTAATCTCTGTCCGATAGGCTGTTGCTCCAGCACCTACAGGGTCAAGGACCACAGGTACGCCATGCGTATTAGCTGATTTACCCGCTAGAATCATAGATTGAATCGCATGCTCGTTTAAGGTCCCGATATTAAGAACAACGGCAGCTGACATTTTGGCCACATCGGCGACTTCTTCATGGGCATCGGCCATAAATGGGGAAGCTCCCAGAGCCAACAAGCCGTTTGCTGTAAAATTGGTTACGACGATATTGGTGATGTTGTGAATCAATGGGTTTTGCTCGCGGACTTTAGTTAGATAACTCATTCTAATTCCTCCAATATAATTTTATAATTTTAATTTTACTTGAGATTAATGAATGCATCCTCAGTCTTGATCTCAGAGGACAGCAATCCATTCTCACTCAGCCACTGATGTACCTTTTCCCAAGATGCGGGGTCCTGATATCCAAAGGGTTCTTCTCCAGCATCCATAAGTGGCAATAGAATCTGCAAGCTTGCCTGCTCGATGGTTTGGTCGAGGGGTGAAGTTGCATCTTCATGCTTCAGCAGTTGAGCGAGTGCCTGATCCGGATGCTCCTGAACGAACTGTTGACCCTTCGTGATCGCCTTCATGAATTTGGTGAAATAGGCTTCAGAATTCTGCAAGCCTTGCTCACTGGCTACAAGCACAAGTTCGTAATAGTCAGGAACACCGTAATCCGTTGGGTTTATCGAGGTGACAGGATGGCCTTCTTTTTCCAGAATCAGCTGTTCGTGATTGATAAATCCACCCATAATTCCATCTACCTGTCCTGTGGTAATAGCGGGAATCAAGTCAAAGCCTACATCGATCAAGTTGCTTGCCTGAGGATCACCACCATCACTTTTGATCATGGTGCGAACCATTGCTTCGTATAGCGGGATGGAGGAATAGCCAATATTTTTTCCAGCTAAATCTTTGGGACTGCTAATTCCGCTGTCGGCTGGAACCATGAGATGATTCAGAGGATGCCTAACGATGGCCGCAATAGATTTAACAGGGATCTTCTCAGCACGGGCCATAAGCACTTGGGGCTGGTAGCTGAGGGCCAGATCAATTTGATTCGCGGCAACGAGCTTCAGAGCATCATTGCTGTCGGCGGGCATTTTGATTTCAACGTCCAATCCTTCCTCGGTAAAATATCCATTCTGCTCTGCAGCGTACAGAAACGAATGCACCGCATTGGGATACCAGTCGAGCATTAACGTCAGCTTATGAGGTTGAGTAGATTCACTTGGGGGAGAATTAGCAGTTGCCGGTTCTGATTGTTCATTATTTCCACAGCCACTCAAGAGCAGAACGAGACAGAGGGAAATTACGGGCAGCAACAATTTGTGTGATTTGCGGGAAGAAATCATCGATAAGAGCCTCTTTTCTTAAAAGTAATCTTTTCGAGCAGGGCTATGCCCAGAAACAATGCAATCCCAAGTGCTGAGAGTAGGAATACAGCGGCAAACATCTCGTCACTCTGCATACTCCCCGCCATCCGGCGGCTGTAATAACCAAGTCCTTGGCTGCCGCCAAGCCATTCTCCAATCGTAGCGCCGATAACGCAATAGACGATGGACAGCTTTAGGCCGGAGAAGAAGGAGGGCAGCGCCAGCGGGAGCCCAAGGGTCCTGAGTACTTGCCAGCGAGAGGCGCCCATCGTTAACAGCAGTTCTTCGTAAGCTCGATCACTTTTATGCAGGCCGTCATAGGTAGCGACGACAATCGGGAAAAAGGCGGTCAGGAACACGACAGCAACCTTGCTCCACAGCGTATAACCGAACCACATAATGAAGATAGGTGAGAGGGCAATTAACGGAATCGTCTGACTGATGATCAGAAAGGGATACAGAGCCTTTTGAAGCGGGCGGAACATGTGCATTCCAATGCCCAGCAGTGTGCCGCAGGTAACCGACATCATGAAGCCTAGCAATACCTCTTGAAGTGTTGCCAGCAGATGCTGCCCGAACAATAGTTTACGGTGCGTGAACAGGGCCATCCAGATCGACGTCGGTGCAGGAAGGATGAAAGACGGAATGAAGCCCAGCTGTACCACCAACTCCCAGAGGATCAGTATTAGAAGGACAAGCAAGATGAAGGGACCGTAGTCCGACAGCAGCTTTTTAATAAGTGTGGGTCTCATACAGTCTCCGCTCCAAATCCTCACGCAGGGCAATAAACCGCGGCTCATAGTTCTGCTTGTAATGTCTCGGTCTTGGTAAATCGACAATGAATTCCTGAATTCCACCCGCTAAGCCACCAGTCATCAGATAGATGCGGTCACTGAGCAGCAGGGCTTCTTCAAGATCATGTGTAATGAATAACACCGTCTTATCTAGCTCGCTCCACAACTCCAGCAGCCATTTGTGCATTTCTCGTTTAGTCATAGCGTCAAGGGCACCAAAGGGCTCGTCCAGCAGCATCAGATTTCCTCCGGCAACAAGTGTTCTGAGAAAAGCAACCCGTTGCTTCATACCGCCTGACAGCTCCTGCGGATAAGCATCTTCAAGCTCTGCTAGACCCAAACGCTGCAACATCCCGCGAATCTGAGCGATACTCTCTTTTTTGCTCTGGTCCCGCTTCAGCTTTAGCTCCCAGGGCAAGAGACAGTTGTCCAATACCGTCCGCCAGGGCAATAACAGATCCTGCTGAGGCATGTAAGCGATTTGGCCCAAGCGGGTAGAGTAGGAAACTTCACTGTGAAAGTTAATTTCTCCGCTAGTAGGTTCCAATAAACCAGCAATGATCTTGAATAATGTGCTTTTTCCGCATCCGCTGGCGCCTACCACAGAGATGAACTCTCCCTGATGGATATGCATAGATACTTCCGCGAATACTGAGGACTGTGAAGAATGAGCATAAGCATAGGCCAAATCTCGAATCGTAAGTGTTTCCGTAATGAGCAAACCTCCTAAAAGTTTTATGGAGCATTACCCCCTCTGAGAACCTTCGCAATAAAACTACTTCGAAAGCATGGGCTTAGTTTTATGGAGCCTAGGCTTAAACAAATAAAGGCCCATCCATTTCCATAGAGGAAATGAATGGGCCGAAAGTTCTGTCTGCATAGACTCAAGAATGCATCACATGAAGGTTTCGTTCCACTTCCCTCCGCTGGTATGATCCAGATCAGGTTCCAAGGGTCTAGAGCATAATTGCTCCGTCTCAGTCGAAAGACTCCCCTAGTGAAATTAATAGGTCAATATATTTCTCGAAGAAACGGGTACCGTCCATAAAGGACGGCGAAGCCGTTCTTCTTGATTTGTTTACTAATATATCATATCTTCGCGAGAAGTAAAGAACGGAGGCAGTAAATCAGGGGTTCCGAAGCCCCGTGACGAACAGTGTGATGATCCCCTTTGTGATTTGTTCTTTAGACCGGCCATGAACCTTTTTCTGGAACAAATAGAGATCTGGACTGAGCACGGAAACCAGCGCCGTTGCAACAAACTGGGGATCAATCGGGATGCTCTCGGCTCGTGCGGCAACCTGCTGCAGCAGTTGAAAGAGAATAACATTTAGTCTTTGGAAAAAAGGATGCTCGAACTGAGTAAGCTGTTTTTTGCCGGTGAATTCTGTCTTAATAAGATTCAACAGCTCCGCATGCTGCTCTAGGAAATCCACCACCCGCTCGATGCTGCTCTGTAAACGTTCGAAAGCGGGAAGATCTTCTGAGGTCAACTGTATCTCTTGCTCCATGCCATTCAAAAAGCGTTCGGAGTTGTCTCGCAGTAGTACCGAGCAAATCTCGCCTATATCTGTGAAACGACGGTATAAGGAGGCTTGTCCAATCCCGGCTTTTTTGGCGATTCTATGCATGCTGACGGCTTCCAGACCATTCTCTAGAAATAGCTGGCGAGCGGCATCCAAAATTCGCTCTACGTAAGGATCCTTGGCAGCCTCTTGTGAACTGTTTGCTTGTTTGGGAGGTGAATTTGCATCCCCGTTTATCTTTGTCATCATAGACTCCTTTCAGAAACACATCATATAGTTGCAATAGTTGCAGAAAAGAAGGAGAATTTAATTGACACAGCGGACAATTGTCCGTAAACTAATAAAAAAGACAGCGGACAGTTGTCCGTTCAACTCATTATATAGACAAACCCGCGAAGAGGTCAACATACTCACTGCTGGGACAACAGGAGGAGAAAGAGAATGGAGCAAACGCTGAAGTCGGACGCAGATTTTCGGTTATCAAGTATTTTAGTTCCGTTGCTGGCCATTATTGCTGGTGTATTTATGGTTGTACTAGATAGTACAGCGATGAATGTGGCTTTATCTACACTGGTCAAGGACTTTAATACGGATCTGCATACCCTGCAATGGATCGTGACTGGCTATATGCTGGCGCAGGCCTCAGTAATTCCGCTTTCCGGATGGCTATCAGACCGTTTTGGTGCCAAAACCGTATTTTTGAGCGCAGTTGTTCTATTTACATTAGGCTCGATTCTCTGTTCTACACCGAGCAGTGCGGAGTGGCTGATTGTGTTTCGGGTTATTCAAGGTCTGGGTGGAGGCTGCGTGCTGCCAGTTGGTATGGCTTACGTTTACAAACTGGCACCTCGGAGTAAAGTTGGCGTTGTAATGGGAATTATGGGCATTCCGGTGTTATTTGCTCCGGCAATCGGCCCAGTGCTATCAGGATGGCTGGTGGAGTACCATTCATGGCGCTGGATTTTTCTGATCAATATTCCAATCGGCATCATCTGTCTGCTAATAGGATATAGAAAACTGCCAAAGGTTGAAAGAGGACAGGTACCCGGTGTCGATAAGTATGGAATGGTTCTGGGGCCATTAGCCTTTGCCTCATTGTCTTATGCTGTGAGCCAGGGCGCACAGGGCTGGACCTCTGACAAGACGCTTATTGGCTTAACTGTAGGTATTATTGCATTAATCGCTTTTGTTATAGTGGAACTGCGGACACGGACACCGCTTCTGGAGCTGCGTGTACTTCGCTCGATAGATTTCAGCACAGGTATTCTGGTGCAATGGATTGCCCAGTTTGGATTATATGGCGCCTTGTTCCTGCTTCCGCAATTTCTGCAGCAGGCGCGCGGGTTTGGTGCTTTTGATACAGGATTGACATTGCTGCCACAAGCGATTGCTTCTGGGATTATGATGCCGATTGCCGGCATTTTGTTTGATAAGATCGGGGTACGTTGGCTGGTCGTCTGCGGGCTGAGTCTGGTCTCAGGGGCACTTTACCAGTACTCACATGTAGATTTAACTACGCAGAGTCGTGATATTATACTGCCCCTGATTATGTGTGGAGCAGGGATGGGTATGATGATGATGCCCATGAATACGCATCTGTTGAATAAGGCGCCTCGTCATCTCGTTAATCGGGTGACCTCACTAACCAATTCGATGCAGCAAGTCATCAATTCCTTGGCGGTCTCCACATTGGTGACCATTCTTACCTCCAGAGCTACCGCGCGCGGGATTGAAATGAAGGAGGCAGCGGCTGCTTCAGGTGCTTCCACAGGCAGCACATCCCCTGAGGCAGTGAAGCAAGCGGCACAGGTTGTGCTGGCCAAAGGTTTCGACGATACTTTCCACATTATGATGTTCGTGGCAATCGGCGGTGCTGTACTAGGTCTTCTGCTGCGCAGAGGCCACAAGGGAGAGGAAAGCGACCCAGAGAATCAGGCTATTCCTGAAGTTATGCACGGCTAATGCATATTGTAAGTCGCATTATTAACCGAATAGCATTGTGCAAATATCCCCGCGCCTTTAACAAGGCTGCGGGGATATTTTTGTGTCTGAATTAGAAATATTAGCTAACATTATTAATCCGATGTTATTAATCGGAAAAAATCATTGACGAATATGACATGACAGTGTACTATTCAACTTGCCCGGTAATAATCCGGAAAATACAGAGAATGTTATGAGAGGGGATTTACGAAATGAAAAAACTTAGCTTGATTATTCTATTGGCGCTGACTGTGGTACTTGTGGCGGCTTGCGGCAATAATTCAAACAACAATACAGCGGCCGAACCTACCGCAGCAGCAACCGAGGGAGCCGCTGCAACAGTTGCACCGGCGGAACAGAATAGTCTTGAGGTTATTAAAGCCAGCGGCAAACTACGAATTGCTACAGAAGGAACATACGCACCTTTCACTTATCAAGCTAACCGGATTTGATGTGGAGATCGCAGAAGAAGTATCCAAACGACTTGGCGTTGAGGCCGAATTCTTCGAAACGCAGTGGGATGGTATTTTTGCGGGCCTGGATGCTAAACGCTTCGATGTTATCTTTAATGAAGTCTCTATTACAGATGAACGTAAAGTGAAATATGACTTCTCCGATGATTACATTGTGTCCAAGGCTGTGCTGATCGTTGGTGCCGATAACACAGACATAAAGACCTTCGCTGATCTCAAGGGTAAAAAAGCCGGTCAATCCCTGACGAGCAACTTATCCGACATTGCCCGCGATAATGGTGCTGAAATCGTAGCGACGGATGGCTTCAATCAGGCTATTGATCTGCTGACTTCAGGGCGCATTGATGCAACAGTAAACGATGGTTTGTCCTATCTGGATCTTAAGAAGCAAAAGCCGGATGTAAAGATTAAAGTGGTAGACGAAATTGCTGAAGGTTCGCATAGTGCTGCAACTTTCCTTAAAGGAAATGACGAGTTAGTCAAAGCTGTCAGCGATGCACTGGCAGAAATTAAGAGCGACGGAACTTATCTGAAAATTTCCGAAAAGTATTTTGGGGCCGATGTTTCCAAATAACAGATGGACTAAGGTCCAAGAAGGATGTCTGAACAATGGATGACCGTAAAATACAGATTTTGTTAGATTCATTGCTACCCCTGCTTAAAGCCGGGGTGGCTTTTACCATTCCACTTTCTTTGGTTTCATTTGCGCTGGGGTTACTATTGGCGGTATTAACTGCACTAGTTCGTCTATCCCCTTGGATGATTCCAAAGTTGATTGCCCGTTTCTATGTGTGGGTCATTCGTGGAACCCCGTTATTGGTACAGCTCTTTATTATCTTTTATGGATTGCCTGCGGTTGGAATTGTGCTGGACCCGTTTATTGCTGCTACAATCGGGTTCACGCTTAGTGTAGGTGCTTATTCTTCAGAAATTGTCCGTGCCGCCATACTGTCCATACATAAAGGCCAGTGGGAAGCTGCATTTTCGGTCGGCATGACCCGTGGTCAGGCGTTGCGTCGCGTTATTCTGCCACAAGCAGCACGTGTATCGGTGCCTCCGTTATCCAACTCTTTTATTAGCTTGGTTAAGGACACTTCATTGGCTGCCACTATCACTTATATGGAAATGTTTAAAACTGCGCAGCAAGTGGCTGCAACAACCTATGAACCGTTGCTGGTCTATAGCGAAGCTGGAGTGTGTTACTTGTTGTTCTGTTCGGTTCTGTCGGCGCTGCAAAATTACTTGGAAAAACGGCTGGATCGTTACTCGGCGAGCTAGAAAGGAGAGATATGCTTGATAGAAATACTCGATTTGCATAAATCCTTCGGCTCATTGCAAGTACTGAAGGGTGTGGATCTTAGTCTGGAACATGGTAAGGTGCTGGTAATCATCGGCCCATCCGGTTCCGGCAAAACGACACTGCTTCGTTGCTTCAACTTGTTAGAATTACCCGACCAAGGAAGCATATCTTTGGCCGATGTGAAGATCAACTTTACGGATGCGAAGAGAATAGAGCATAAATCAGTGCTAGCCTTACGTCGAAAAACAGGGATGGTCTTCCAATCTTATAATCTGTTTCCGCATATGACAGCGCTAGGGAATGTGATGGAAGGACAGATAACCGTTCAAAAGCGCTCCAAAGAGGAAGCGCGCAAGCGCGCACTTGCGTTGCTGGACAAGGTGGGGCTGGCTGATAAAGCAGATTCTTATCCACATCAGCTGTCCGGTGGACAGCAGCAACGAGTGGCCATTGCCCGAGCCATGGCTGTGGAGCCGGAGGTTCTACTGTTCGATGAGCCCACCTCGGCGCTTGATCCTGAGCTAGTGGGGGAAGTGCTGAAGGTTATCAAGCAATTGGCTAGAGAAGGTATGACCATGGTTATTGTAACCCATGAGATGAAATTCGCCGCTGATGTGGCAGACCGGATTATACTGATGGATGACGGCCTCATATTAGAGCAAGGCAGCCCGCAGGAGGTGCTGGAGCATCCAAGGAATCCACGTGCCCTACAATTCCTCAACCGACTTAACGGAGAAGAAATATAAGTAGAATACGACCAAAAGGCAGTCCAAGGATAACCCTTGGACTGCCTTTGGTTTAATTCAAAGTCTGCTGCATATAGATAGAGTCTTAGCTTTGTGGTGGAGTTACGTCAGCCCGAGATTTCAAGAACTCAACAGCATTATAGAGCATCACAGCAGCTTCAGCACGGGTGATTTCACTTTTTGGATTAAAGTTGCCTTTTGCATCCAAGGTGTTGATATTGTATTTGAGCGAACGCTGAATGCCGCCTTGGGAAGCAGGATCGAATTGGTCAGAGTCAGCAATATCAGTCGGGATAATGTTGATCATTGGCAGATTGCCGACTTTTTCAGTAGCCTGCATCAGTAAGACAGTAAACAGCTCTTTGGTCATTGGCTTGGAAGGATCAATATCCGCAGGAATCTCAACACCATTGTAGTGTGCATTGATAAAGGCTTCAGCATACCAAGCGTTATCTTTAACATGTGTGAATAAGCCGCTGGCTACCGGAGCTTTGTTGAAGTCGATAGCAGCAAGACTCAGTTGAAGTCCACCGGAAATGAACTGAATACCTTGGGCTACAGTTACTTTGGAACCGGGAACGAACTGGGTATCCGAAACACCCTTAATCAAACCCTGATCCTTTAAGGAGATTATCTTTTCTTTGCCATTTACAGTATCTACATCCTTAAAGCTACCACCTGCTGCAAAAATCTGTCCTCCAAGAGAGAAGGTAAGCAGCGATACAGTTGTAATGGCTGCGATAGTTGTTTTCTTAATGTTCATAGTTATTCCACCTCGTAGTAGAGTTAGGCCGCTTGGCCATTTACAACTCCTTTGACGAAGCAAATTCGGGAAAGGTTGCAGGCAATCTATTTGAAAACCATAAATTTTAATGAGTTTCGCGAAACAGCAGATTACGGTATGGATAATTACTGAATTTGGGCCTAAACAGCAGAGCAACACCCGAATCCTCAATGCTCACAGTTCTCAGATCGCTTGATGTTACCCATTTATGAACCATATAGGTAATAGTATTGTTGTCCTTGTTCTCGATAGCTCGGGCAAAGGCTTCAGCGAAGCTCCAGCAGGTAGCTAACTTCCGGTACAGTGGGAGGAGCGCACGAGCGATGCTGCGATGTGCTCTTGTGCTGAAGGTGAACTGTACAGTCCCTGGTGGAATCGTTGTGCCATTAGTGTAGAAGGCAATGGGATACGGGAAAGGGAAAGAAACAAAATAGCCGATACCGTTCGTCCCGTAATCCGTAGTCTTAGAAAGTGCAGGGATACTGGCCAGCAGTTTGCCCATTAGCGTGAGATCGGCAGAGGTAACAGCTGTTGACCATTGCCCAGCGAAGGTGCGATTCGTGGCGATCTTTCTATAGAAGGGTAGCATGGATTTAGCTACCTTTTGCAGTGCTTGAGCGTTCCGGCGTATTTGGAGTTCTTTTGTTGATTGGAGTTCTTTTGTTGATGATTGCTTCATCCAGCCCGATTCTCCTTTATCAAATAAACAGTTTATATAAGGTATGGGGAGCGGCTTGAGTTCTGATTGTACAACTGCTTGGACATAAGAAATATTTTATAAACAATTTTGTTATAAAGTAGCTTTGGATGTAGGGTAAGAGATGTTATACTAATGTCAGGCTCTTTTCATTTGTGGGCAATTTTGTTATGCTTATATCGTAACCATTACTAATTAGGCTAAATGTTAAGTTACTTAGATGAGGTACGTCTCAGAAGGTGCGAATATTGCATCGTTCCGGAAAGGTAGGAGACCCTATGAATCCAATTATGAATATCAGTCAGCAGTTTGCAGCGCAACAGTATAAATTAACACCCCAACGCGAAGCTATAGTCAAGGTGTTGTTAGATAATGAGAAGGATCACTTAAGCGTTGAGGAAGTATACATGATGGTCAAGAGCACTTATCCGCATCTTGGGCTGGCAACGGTTTATCGGACGCTGGAACTGTTATGTGAACTTCATATCGTGGAGAAGATGAATTTCGGCGATGGAGTAGCTCGCTACGATCTGCGTGATAATGATCATGACCACATGCATCACCATTTGATATGCAGTGTTTGCGGAAGACTGGAAGAAATCAAGGATGACTGGCTCTTGGAGCTGGAGAGCAGAGTGGAACGGGAATACGGCTTTAAAGTTACGGATCACCGTCTTGATTTCAAGGGGACTTACGAGACCTGCAATAGAACGGGCTGCAAAAGAGAAAAGGAATGCAAGGCAGTTTCTTAATAATATTATGATAAGCTCCAAATAAAAAAATCCAGCCTCCGTTGATGAAATGGAGACTGGATTTTTTGGTGGGAGTATTAGAGATTCGCTCCTAAGTAGCAAAGTAGAATTTTTTAACATGAATTTCTGCTGCTAATTTGAGTAATTTCTGTCTTGAAGACCAATTAACATGAATTTCTGACGTTAATTCGTCGATTGGATGCTGATTTCTTAAACTGTAGGGAAATTAACGGCATTATATGCTGTTAATTTCTGGAATGTAGATAAACCCAATGATTTAACATCAGTAAATGCTGTTAAAAATTGCCGTTAAACGATCAATTGATGCAGGTTGCTTCCATAATTAAGGTCTGTTCGGCACAAAAGATTTAATCCATGTCCCGAAGCTGCCGGGATTCCGACTCTGCACCAGCACTACGCCCTCGCCGCGGAACCGGCATACTAGCGCCTCGCCGCTGGTCAAGCTGTTCAGCCAGCCGGAGGCTGCTTTTTCCACCTTGTAATCCATATAATCAGGCCAGGCCACAAGATGCCCGTTATCAATGATCATTTCTTCCCCAGGCTCCAGGTTGATGGCATGAATCGCACCGAAGGAAGATAGGAATACGGTTCCACTGCCACTGATCTCAATGATAAAGAACCCTTCACCGGAAAAGAGGCCCCGGGTCAGATTCTGCATCTTCGTGTTTACCTGAATCCCGTGTGTGCCAGCCAGAAATCCGTCTTTCTGTACAAAAAGCTTATAGGAGCCGTCCAGCTCAATCGCCTGAATATCACCGAGGGAGCCTGGGGATAGCAGCACTTCACTTTGGCCTCTGGTGGCAGTAAGCTCCTGAAAGAAGAACTTCTCTCCACTCAGCATTCTGCCTAGTCCACGCATCAACCCGCCATCCACCGTTCCGCGCAACTCAACGTTAGGTGACATGGCGACCATTGCTCCCATTTCTGCTTTGACGCTTTCACCCGAATCTAAATGTACCTTAAGCATTGCAAACGCACCTTCATACAAAATATCGTATTTCATTCCTATACTCCTCCGAATCTATTATGAAAAGGATAGACAGCTTTGTTCTCATTATACTGAAATCACGGCTACGCTCATAGTCTACTGTAAATGTTAGGGATTTTGCCGTTGTTGTGCTGCAGAATTTACGCATTTATGCTAAAATTAAAGTTATAATTTAATATTAAAAACTATCCCCCAACGAACAGGAGAGTGGTGCTACATGGCACGAACCAAAACCCAAAAAGCCTTGCTTAAGGCTGAGCGTTCCGGAATGTGGAGCGAAGTCAACAAACGGAGAATCAATCAAGATTATGGCGCTATTTCCCAGCATGTCCGGGTGACACCAAGCAAGCGAGAGCAACTGAATAAGATTAAACACAAGGAGCGGATCTTCCCTGATGGCGCTCCTTTTGTATGCGGTGAATTCAACTTTCGACCTAGTGTATATACTTCATACCAGCTCTCTGCTATGCACACGAAACTCCTTGGGTGACATGCCGAACCGGTTGCGGAACACGCGGTGAAAATAGGTATAGCTGGCAAAGCCGCAGGTTTCGGCTACATGCTCGAGTGGCATTGGGCTGAAGGTGATTCGTTCCCGCGCCATCTCAAGTCGCACATCATTGACGTATTTAATAATGCTCTTGCCGAAAGCTTCCTTAAAAAGATGAACAGCCCGAGAGACGGAAATATCAACGTGGCCTGCGACATCCTCTAAGTGAAAGGGGAATGCTGCATGCTCCTCAACATATTGCTTCATGCGATAGGCCAGATAGCCTTTTGGAGTAATCGCAGGCTGATCTGTCATCAGCCTATCAATTTCCATACATACAATTTGTAGATAACAGGCGGAAATTTCCGGGGAGAAGTCAGATAAACGCCGTTGTTCAAGTACAAGCTGGCGGAATAAACCCAGAAAATTGTCGCTTAGCGGCAAGCTTTGACGAGCGGGACGCTGAACTCGATTCCACCATTCCTCAATCCAGGCTCCACCGCAAAAGATATGATAATCGCCGCTGACAATGCGCGGTTTGCCTACAGGATAGTTCTCTTTGTCTATGCTTAGATAATAGGGATCATTGGGGGCGAACAGCATAAGGTCACCACTTTCCACAGGAGACATCACTCCATCGATAAGGGCACGGCTACGCCCCTCGGTTTGCAGACGAATCAGATAATTCTTGATTCCTTCACTTTGCGACATGTGAAATGGCTTGCGGTGATAGGAAAAACCTGCGGAAAGAACGTGACAAGCAGCAGTATATGTCATGAGACCTCCTGAGTGATTTTAAATGATAAGCAAATTGTTCATGTTTCGATCATATTATTCATTTTATTTCACACGCTTTCATATTACCATGTATCTAAGCCGGAATGATACATATTGACTAGAGGAGGCTATATTGGGGCATTAAAGCTATATTAGCAGGCCTGATAGGCTGTCCGAATATCAGAGAGTACTTCGTTGATGAATTCGAGAAACAGCATTTTTGTTCAGGTGATCGCTGTAGGCGTTCCTGATATGGGTCGAGTTAGCGGTAATATCTTAGAACTTAAACCCAAACCATTGGAGTGATTAGAAGATGTTGAAGTTAGGCTTGCAATTGTACACGCTGAGAGAAGAGCTGGAGCAGGATTTCGAAGGAACACTGCGCAAGGTGGCAGAGCTCGGTTATAGCGGAGTGGAATTTTACCACTTTTTCGACCGTACCGCAGCAGAAGTGAAGCAACTGCTTAAGGATACCGGACTAGTCGCTCTTGGAGCACACCGTCCGTATGATACTTTGCTGAAGGATACAGAACAAGAAATTGCCTTTAACCTTGAGATTGGCAATTCTAATCTGATCGTTCCCTATTTGACTGAGGAACAGCGCAACTGGGAAGAAGTGGCTGCAAATCTGCGGATTATCGGTGAGAAGTGCCAAGCAGGTGGAGCTGTACTTTCGTATCATAATCATGATTTTGAATTTACGGAGCGCTTTAGTGACCGCACTGCCTTTGACTTTTTGTTTGAAACCGTGCCGTCCGAGCTGCTAAAGGTTGAGATGGATACTTGTTGGGTCTATTATGGTGGTTATGATCCGGTAGAATATATTAACAAATACGCAGGTCGTCTGCCGATCATTCATCTGAAGGATATGAAGAAACGTGAAGATGGAACAGCAGAAACCGTTGTACTGGGTGAAGGCATAGTGGATCTTGGCGCCATTTTGGCAGCTGCTGAACAAGCAGGCACAGAATGGGCTGTAGTGGAGCAGGATTATTGCAGCCGCTCACCACTTGAAAGTGTTGCAGATAGTTTGAAATGGGTTAAAGCATACGCAGATCAGGGAGGAAAAGTTCATGTCTAATAAGTTGAAAATTGCTATTATCGGTTGCGGGGGTATCGCAAACGGGAAACATATGCCTAGTTTGTCGCGTCAAGCTGACGCAGAAATGGTGGCTTTTTGCGATATCGTAGAGGAACGTGCACAGGAAGCCGCTGCGGCTTTTGGAGCTGAAGGCGCAGTTGTCTATACTGATTTCCGCAAGCTGTTGGAAGTTGGAGGATTTGATATCGTTCATGTGTGTACACCGAATGACAGTCACTCTGAGATTACAGTTGCCGCACTGGAAGCTGGTAACCATGTAATGTGTGAGAAACCTATGGCCAAGACAACAGCTCAAGCACAGGAAATGTTGGACGCCGCGCGCCGCACCGGCAAGAAGCTGTCTATTGCTTACCAGAATCGTTTCCGTGCTGATAGCGAGTACCTGAAGGCTGCTTGTGAAAATGGGGAGCTCGGTGATATTTATTATGCCAAAGCGATCGCAGTGCGCCGACGTGCTGTTCCTACATGGGGCGTATTCCTGGATGAAGAGAAACAAGGCGGCGGCCCTCTGATCGATATCGGTACGCATGCACTTGATCTGACGTTGTGGATGATGGATAATTACAAACCGCGCATGGTGGTTGGCTCTACCTTCCATAAGCTTGGACAACGGGAAAATGTTGGCAGTGCCGGCAATGCTTTTGGTACATGGGACCCTGAACAGTTCAAGGTTGAAGATTCGGCTTTTGGTTTCATCACTATGGAGAATGGAGCAACCATCGTAGTGGAATCCAGCTGGGCGCTGAATGTTTCCGAGATCGGAGAAGCTAAGACGCTGCTTGCAGGTACTGAAGGTGGTGCGGATATGGCGGACGGCCTGCGCTTCAATGGCGATAAGGGCGGACGTTTATTCGAGACCAAAGTAGACCTGTCTGCGGGCGGAGTTGCCTTCTATAGTGGCGGCGAAGAGGATGCAGCTGCACGAGAAGCCCGTCTGTGGCTTAAGGCAGTCAGAGAAGATACAGAACCTGTAGTGAAGCCAGAGCAAGCTTTCGTTGTGACGCAAATTTTGGAAGCTATTTACGAATCGGCTCGTACCGGCCGCGCTGTTTATTTTGACGGAACATCTGACAATTAAATTAACTAATTAAATAGAGTATATTTAAAGAAATAGGAGTGGAATCCATGAGCTCAAAAAAACATTCTGTAGTCATCATTGGCTTTGGGGGAATGGGCAGCTATCACGCACAGCTGATAAAGGAGAATGCTTCCTTAGAAGTTGTAGGTACCTACGATTTGTTAGATTACCGCCAGGCGGCCTCCGTTGAAGCAGGTTATTCTGTATACAAAAGTTTCGAAGATGTGTTGGCAGATCCACAGGTGGAGACTGTTCTGATAGCAACACCAAACGATGTGCATAAAGATATCGCCATAGATGCCCTGAGAGCCGGAAAGCATGTCATCTGTGAGAAGCCTGTTGCTTCATCCAAGGCTGAATTTGAAGAAATGCTTGCCGTAGCTGCAGAAGCTGAACGGATATTGATGGTTCATCAGAATAGACGCTGGGACGAAGATTTCCTGGTTATTAGAGAAATGTATGAACGGGAAACCATTGGAACATTGTTCCAAATCGAATCGCGCGTACATGGAGCGAATGGCATTCCCGGTGACTGGCGTCATATAAAAGCACAGGGTGGGGGCATGCTTCTGGACTGGGGCGTGCATTTATTGGATCAACTATTATTCTTAATAGATAGTAAGATCACAAGTGTAACCAGCCATTTAAGCTATATTTTAGGTAATGAAGTAGATGACGGCTTTGAAGCAACTCTGCAATTTGAGAATGGTGTCAAAGCATTGATTGAGGTTGGGACAACCAATTTCATTACCTTGCCGAGATGGTATGTCAAAGGACTTGAAGGAACCGCTATAATTGAGGATTGGTCCTTGACTGGTAAAATTGTGACGCGAAATCATGATTCGGTTATTATTGAGCCTAAACCTATCCGTGCTGGTGTTGGACTCACCAAAACAATGGCGCCTCCTTCTGAAGGGGCTACTGTTACGGAAGCCTTGCCGCCAGCCTCACAGCTTCCTTCTAGCTTCTATGATAATTTTGCAGCCGTGATTGAGGGGAAAGCAGAGCCTATTGTTACTAATACGGAGGTTCTGCGTGTATTGAACCTGATCGAAGTCATCTTTGAAGCAGCTGAAACACATCAAGTGGTACAGGATTTTGACATCTATTAAGTCGATTGAAATAAATTGTTCTCTATTGAGAGGTGGCATATTATGAAACTTGGAGTATTTATGGTGTTATTCGGAGGTCGTAAGCTGGAGGATGCGCTTGATTATGTAGTCTCCAAAGGACTGAAGGCTGTTGAGATCGGTACAGGTGGCAATCCCGGCAATAGTCATTGTGATCCGTTGCTGCTGCTGGAGAATGAGACGGCGCTTAAAGAATTTAAGCATGCTGTAGATTCTCGTGGCCTTATAATCAGTGCGCTGAGCTGCCACGGCAATCCGCTGCATCCACAAAAGGCACTTGCCCGCAAGGATCATGAGGATTTTGTAAACTCGGTCAAATTAGCACAGAAGCTGAACATTCCTGTCGTCAATACGTTCTCAGGCTGTCCGGGAGACCATGAGGATGCGAAATATCCGAACTGGCCGGTCGCACCATGGCCTAATGATTTCCAGGAAATTCTGTCCTGGCAATGGGAGAACAAAGTCATTCCTTATTGGAAGGAATGGGGAGCGTTTGCTGAACAGCATGATGTGAAGATCGGTTTGGAGCTGCATGGAGGTTTCTCCGTGCATACACCAGGCACATTGCTGCGGTTAAGAGAAGCGGTGGGTGAGGTTATCGGAGCCAACCTGGATCCAAGTCATATGTGGTGGCAGGGTATCGATCCGGTACAAGCCATTCATATTCTGGGACGTCAAGGAGCCATTCATCATTTTCACGCCAAAGATACGGTCATTGATCCGATCAATGTCAATATGCATGGGGTAACAGATATGCAATCTTATGGAAATATGCTCGACCGTGCCTGGCAGTTCCGTTCGGTTGGTTATGGTCATGATCTCAAGACCTGGGCTGATATCATCAGTGCTCTGCGTTTGGTAGGTTATGATTACGTCGTCAGCATTGAACATGAAGATGGGCTGATGTCAGTCGAAGAAGGCTTCTCCAAGGCCGTGGATAATCTTCGCCAAGTGTTAATTGAGGAACCGCTTGCCGATATGTGGTGGGTTTAATCATTTAGATCCAGAAATTTCATATGAAATGACAGCATAATGAAGCCGCCAGAGATATTTGGCGGCTTTCTGTTCTGAATATCCATAATGGGAGGCAAGAATATGGAGAGCTTTACAAAAACAAAATTAACGGACAATCAACTGGATCTATTGGTGCAGACCGCTTTTGGCCTTGAGACAAGCATCAATAATAAATCAGAGCTGACTGGTGGTATGTTTAATACAGCCTATGAACTTGAATTAAGCGATGGTCGATCAGTGATCCTAAAGGTGGCTCCTTCCGAGGAGATTGAAACACTGAGCTACGAGAAGAATATTATGCTTACTGAGGTAGAAGCACTGCGCTTGATTGGGGGTATAGGGTCAGTGCCCGTGCCTGAAGTATATAGCTATGACGATAGTTTGAAGCAGATACCCTGTCCGTATTTTTTTATGGAGAAAGTTGAGGGTCAGCCTTACAATGAGATCAAAGAAAGCCTGTCTCAAGCAGAGCAAGAGTACATAGAAACGGAGTTGGGACGTTACAACCGTATCATTAATGAGGTGAAAGGAGAACACTTCGGTTATTTCTCACAATCTTCAGACAAAGCGGGGGTTACCTGGGGAGTTATATTTACTTCGATGATGCATGAATTGCTTGCTGACGGATGTCGCCTTGGCGTACAATTGCCTGCTTCAATTGAAGAAATTGAGACTGAGATCATAAAGTATCTACCTATATTGAATGAAGTGACCGAAGCTCGGCTAGTTCATTGGGATTTGTGGAACGGCAATGTGTTTGTCAAGAATGGGAGAATTACATCCATCATAGATTGGGAGCGGGCGTTGTGGGGCGATGTGCTGTTAGAGTACTATTTTCGCCATTTAGAGAATTCTCCGGCCTTCATCAAGGGTTATGGCGTTGAGTTTAACAGTCCAAACGAGCAATTGCGCATGAAAATGTATGATCTGTACCTTGACCTTATCCTTTATATTGAATGTTTTTCACGTCAATATAAGAATGAAGACCATCTGCAGTGGGCTCATGATAACCTGATTCAGGGCTGGAACCGATTCAGAGGCGCTGATGGGGTTGAAGGGTAAAGTTATTCACAAAAATAAACCGGACCCCTCTAGCGAGGTTTCCGGCCTTCTTGCTGGCAATCTCCATAAATTATGAGTTTGTTACTTAACGCAAGTTGGGAATCGTCACCGCTTGCTCAATCTCAGCTTCATAATCTATACCTTCGATCTCAAAACCAAATAGCTGGAAGAACTCACGTCGGTAGTTAAGCAGGTCAGATAGTTTGTAGATATTCTCTGTCGACAGTTTGGCCCAAAGCCGAGTAACCTCATCCTGTACAGATGGAGCCATCTCTAAATCATCGATTCTGATCCGTCCTTCCTCGTCAACCGCCGTCCCTTCAGCAGCGTACAACCGATCCGCAAACAAGCGGTAGGCTTGTTCAATACAGCCTTCATGCAGCCCTTGTTCTTTCATGACTTTATACAAGGCAGAAATATACAGAGGTACAACCGGTATCGCTGAGCTGGATTGTGTGACCAGTCCTTTACTTACAGCTACATAAGCACGGCCTCCATGCACCGCTAATTGTTCGTTAAGCTGTGAAGCTGTAGCTTCGAGATGATCTTTCGCTCGTCCAATGCTTCCTCCACGGTAGACAGCTTTGGTAATCTCAGATCCCATATAAGAGTAGGCTATAGTTACGGCATCATTGGTAAGTACTCCGGCTTGCAGCAGCGCATTAATCCATAGCTGCCAATCCTCTCCGCCCATTACTTTAACCGTGTCCAGTACTTCCTTATCTGTAGCCGGTTCTATGGACACAAGGCTTACTTCACCAGTATGAAAGTTTACCGTCTTATTGGTATAGGTGCTGCCGATGGGTTTAAGTACGGAATTAAAGTTCTCTCCCGTCTCTGGATCAGTTCGACGTGCGGATGCAACACTGTATATGACAAGATCGACTTGTCCCATTTCGCTCTGGATGAGCTCGATAGTTCGATCCTTAGTCTCTTGGGAAAAAGCATCGCCGGTAACGCTATAGGATTGCAGTCCGGCATCTTGGGCGAGCTTCTCAAAAGCCGCTGAATTATACCAGCCGGCAGAAGCTGTTCTGGTTTCACTGCTAATGCTTTGACGATAGACACCTATTGTACTGGCGCCAGCTCCGAAAGCCGCTACAATCCGCGAAGCTAGACCATAACCAGCTGAGGCGCCAATAACAAGCACTTTGCGGGGACCTTTGATCTGCGGTTGTGACTGTACATACTCTATCTGCTGCTGTACTTGATGTGCACAGCCTGCCGGATGTGCAGTGGTGCAGATAAACCCGCGTGTTCTGGGTTTGATGATCATCATCTTTAGTTCCTCGCTTTCAGTTATAATATAGATCAGAAAGAATTTATAGAAGATGAAATGGTGGTGCTGATGCCTTGGAAAGCCTGACAAAATCAAAAATAACAGTAGAGCAGCAGGACCACATGGTGAGTACTGCTTTTGGAAGCCAAGTGACCATTGTCCAGCGGATGGAGCTTACAGGTGGATATTTTAACGCAGCTTATGATCTGCAATTATCTAACGGCAGAGGAGTCATTCTTAAGATTGCACCAGCTGCTGAGATCGAAATATTGAGCTATGAACACAATATTATGCTGGCTGAAGTTGAAGCGCTGAAATTGATAAAGGCTAAAGGGATTGTGCCAGTTCCGCAAGTGATTGGCTATGATACCAGCCGCACGATCATACCATGTGATTACTTCTTCATGGAGAAAATAATAGGCCAACCCTACAATGAAATCAAGGATGAGCTAACAGTTGAAGAACGAGCTGCTATTGAGTCTGAGCTGGGACGCTATAATCGTATCATTAACGAGATCCGTGGAGAACGCTTTGGATTATTTAGTGTGGCACCACAGGCAGCAGCCAGTTCGTGGCGTGATACCTTCATGTATATGTTTACCAGTTTATTGGAGGATGCACGACGTCTGGGAGCAGAGATGCCGATTACTGTGGAGACTATTGAGGCCAGTGTTGCGACAATTTCACACGTCCTGGATGAAGTGACGGAGCCACGACTGATACATTGGGATTTGTGGGATGGCAACGTGTTCGTGCGTGACGGCAGAATCGTAGCGCTGATTGATTGGGAGCGGGCACTTTGGGGAGACCCACTAATGGAATATTACTTCCGCTATATCGAGAACTCCGAACATTTCTGCAGAGGGTATGGACGCAATTTTGACAGTCCTAATGAATCCGCTCGCAAGAACTTATATGATTTATATATTGATCTAATCTACTTCATTGAATGTTATTCCCGCAAGTACGACAGTGTTGGCCATTTACAATGGGCGCATGACAATCTCTTGGAGGGGTGGGAACGGTTTCAGGAGAAACTCTAAAGGACAGTTTATGAAATCATAATGATGTGTATTCAACAAGTGGTCAATTTTCAGAAAAATCTTGACTTAACCCTATAAAAATAGATAGAATATATCTTATTGCTTATATAATTATTGAGAATCATTATCATAATATATGGAAATTAGAGAGGGTGACAAGATGGAGCGCCTTTTAGAGGTAAAAGACCTAGCAATATCTTTCAGAACACGCGGAGGAGAAGTACAAGCCATTCGTGGCGTGAGTTTTCATGTGGATAAAGGAGAAACCCTAGCGATCGTAGGGGAATCCGGTTCTGGTAAAAGTGTAACTTCACAAGCAGTCATGAAGCTCGTTCCGGAACCAGCAGGTGAATACAAGCGCGGTCAGATTCTGTTCAATGGTGAAGATCTGATTAGCAAATCCGAGAAGCAAATGCAGAAGATTCGCGGCAAAGAGATCGGCATGATTTTTCAAGATCCGATGACCTCCCTTAATCCAATGATGAAGGTTGGCAGACAGATTACTGAGGTTCTTTTCAAACATGAGAAGTTGTCTAAGGATGCTGCACACAAACGGGGTATTGAGCTGCTTAATCTTGTGGGGATTCCTTCTCCTGAGCGGCGCTTTCAACAGTATCCCCATGAATTCAGTGGCGGGATGCGCCAGCGGGTTGTCATAGCTATGGCACTTGCTGCTAACCCTAAGCTGCTGATTGCGGATGAGCCAACAACTGCACTCGATGTAACCATCCAGGCGCAAATTCTCGATTTGATGAAGGAATTGCAGAAGAAAATTGACACCGCAATTATTTTTATTACCCATGATCTCGGTGTTGTAGCCAGAATGGCAGACCGTGTGGCCGTTATGTATGCTGGACAAATTGTAGAAATGGGTACTGCAGCTGAAATCTTCTACGATCCACGTCATCCGTATACTTGGGGATTGCTCGCATCAATGCCAAGTCTGGAAAGCAAAGGATCGTTGCTCACAGCTATTCCTGGTACGCCTCCCGATCTAATCAAACCACCAAAAGGTGATGCATTTGCACTGCGCAGCACTTATGCTATGCAGATTGATATGGAGAAGGAACCGCCAACTTACAGAGTATCGGATACGCATCTAGTGAAGTCATGGTTAATGCATCCGTTAGCCCCAGTGGTAGAGCCACCCGCAGTCGTGAAGAAGAGACAACGTGTCTTGCCGAATGCTTATCCTCAGCCGATATTAGTTGAGAATAATGAATTTTAGGCTGTAGTACAACTTGAAATAAACTTTAACGCGTCAGGCCTGCTTTTTAGGGCTTGGCGTTTTTTTATGGATGAAACGAAGCAAGCCTCACTAGGTCAGTACGCGAAACGAATATCGTCCCTTTACGGATGGTAAAGTCGTTTCTTTTTTTGTCTACTTCTACTTATAGTTTATATAAATATGAAACAAAACTAACATATATAAATAAAAGGATTGACTATTTTCCGCTTTCGTTCCAAAATGAAAGGGTATACATAGGAGGTCGAATGATGAGAAAAAGAACATTAACCGCTTTGCTTTCTGTTTCTTTGCTTACAGCCTGCAGCAGTGGATCCGATTCTGGGAATACGAATAGCAATACGAAGATCGTTGCAGCACCCGTCTTTCAAAATGTGTCCGTACATGATCCTTCCGTGATTAAAGTAGAGGATACGTATTATGTGTTTGGTTCCCATTTGGCATCGGCCAAATCAAAGGATTTGCTATCTTGGACGCAAATATCGTCAGGAGTAGCCGACGGAAATGTACTTATTCCAAATGTGAAAGAAGAATTAAGTGAGACCTTAGCTTGGGCCCAATCAGATACGTTATGGGCGCCTGATGTCATTCAACTGGCCGATGGAAAGTTCTATATGTATTATGACGCTTGTAGAGGAGATTCTCCGCTATCTGCGATGGGCATAGCCGTAGCAGACAGTATTGAAGGGCCGTATAAGAATGCGGGCATTATTCTGAAATCCGGGATGACTGGTGTAGGTGATGATGGTGAAATTTATGATGCTACTGTAAAGCCAAATGTAGTGGACCCGGATGTTTTTTTTGATAAGGATGGTAAGCTATGGATGGTTTATGGATCATATTCTGGTGGTATCTTTGTACTGCAATTGGATGCGAAGACAGGCTTCCCGTTGCCGGATCAGGGATATGGGAAGAAGCTGCTAGGTGCCAATCATGCCCGGATTGAAGGTCCCTATATGTTATACAGTCCCGAAACCGATTATTATTATCTGTTTCTTTCGTACGGGGGACTGGATGCTAGTGGAGGCTATAACATCCGCGTAGCTCGTTCCAAGAATCCTGATGGACCATTTGAGGACTCCGCAGGCCAGGAAATGATTAATGCACAGGGAACTGCTGGAGTTCTGTTCGACGATCCGGCTTACTCACCTTATGGGGTCAAACTGATGGGCAATTTTGAATTCCAGAACACGGAGGTTGAATCGGCATCGGTTGGCGACGGTTACATCTCACCTGGCCATAATTCGGCCTATTATGATAAGGATACAGGCAAGTATTATTTAATTTTCCATACACGCTTCCCTGGTCGAGGTGAGGAACATGAGGTGCGGGTACATCAGATGTTTATGAATAGTGAAGATTGGCCCGTTGTCGCTCCTCATCGCTATAGTGGCGAAACAATCGGCAAATATAAGCAGAAGGAAGTAACGGGTGACTACAAATATATTAATCACAACAAGGATATAACGGCTGATGTTGTAGAGTCTGAACCAATCGCACTCACTGATGACGGTAAGATCTCAGGAGCGGTCACAGGAACATGGAAGCTTAGCGGAGAACATACTGCCGAGTTGACCATTGACGGGACTATATATTACGGTGTGTTCCTACGAGAGTGGAACGAGGGAACCGGTAGCCAAGTGATGACGTTCACGGCAACCTCCAAGGAGGGTGTGTCAATCTGGGGAAGTCACGTCTCAGTGGAGTAATAGCTGTCAAAGATGGTACAATAGCAAATGAAGGAGTGATCACATGGCTATAAGTATTAATATTCAGAATACACCGAATCCGAATTCGATCAAAATCAACACCGATCAAACTATTTTTGAAGGTCCCTCAAGCACATCTCTAAAAAGTGGGGATGCCACAGAACACCCCTTGGCCAATGCTCTGTTGGCTATTGAAGGGATTGATAACATCTTTGGAATCAGAGATTTTGTCACTGTAAGCAAAACCGCCGATGCCGAGTGGGATACTATTCTGCCCCAGGTAGAAAAGGCTTTTGAAGAAGTATATGCCTGAATGACGAAATAAGGTAGAAACCCCTGAGATCAGCTGATCTCGGGGGTTTTTGCGAGCTATTCGTATTTGCGAATGACAATAACCGCGTTATGTCCACCAAAGCCAAAAGAATTGGAAATCCCTATGTTGAGATTGGCTTTCCGCGCAACGTTCGGTACATAATCCAGATCGCAGATGGCATCTGGCTCTTCTTGATTAATGGTAGGAGGGATGATGCCTTCTTGTATACTCTTAATCAAAGCAATAGCTTCCAAGCCTCCGGCTGCTCCAAGTGCATGTCCAGTCATTGATTTATTGGCAGTAACGGGAATACGGCTGGCGTCTTCGCCAAACAGCTTTTTAATCGCCTGCGTTTCAGAGCGGTCTCCGACTAGGGTACTTGTGGCATGGGCGCTGATGACATCTACATCCGTAGGCTGCAGTCCGGCTTCACGTAGTGCCAGCTTCATAGCCTGATAAGCGCCAATTCCTTCAGGGTGCGTGGCCACCATATGATAAGCATCGGAGGTGGCTCCGTAGCCAATCACTTCACCGTGGATGCGAGCGTTCCGAGCTTGAGCATGAGCGAGCGACTCCAGGATGACAATTCCGCCGCCTTCACCGATCACAAAGCCATCTCGTTTGCCGTCAAAAGGCCGACTCGCCTGCGTGGGCTCATCATTACGGGTAGAAAGTGAAGTAGCATTGCCGAAGCTGGCTAATGAGATTTCGGTAATCGCTGCCTCGGAGCCCCCGGCTATGACGATGTCAGCTCCGCCATACCGAATCAGCCGAAAGGCTTCACCAATGGCCGTATTGCCGATTGAACATGCCGTTACCGGCGACATGGACGGGCCTAAGGCGCCGAGTTTAATGCTGATCATTGCAGCGGCCATGTTGGAGATCAGCATAGGAATCAAGGTGGGGCTGACTCTCTCCGGTCCCCGGGCTCGCAGCAGATCGCCTTGATCCATTAAGGTCTGAATGCCCCCTACACCGGAGCCAACGTATACACCCAGTCGTTCGTGGTCGATCTTATCGTGCTGGAGTCCAGCATGCGCCCAAGCTTCCTCAGCTGCCGCCAATGCGAATTGGCTGAACCGGTCCATTCGACGGACATCTTTGCGGCCGAAGCGGGCTTCGGGATCGAAGTCATGTACGACTCCGGCAATCCTAGTCTTAAAATGTGATGTATCAAATGAAGTGATGGGGGAAATACCCGATTCTCCTTTAACTAGCCGATCCCAGAATTGTTCGACAGTATTTCCCAGCGGCGATATCAATCCCATACCCGTTATGACTACTCGTTCCATATTGATCCTCCTACAAGTTTTGTTAGCATCAGCTTCATCGAGTTACTTCGTACAAAACTAACTTCGAAAGCATCAGCCTAGTTTTATGGAGCTATACTCCCTGAATGTACTTCGCAATAAAACACTTCGTAAGCATCGGCTCAAGTTTTGTTAGCATCAGCTTCATCGAGTTACTTCGTACAAAACTAACTTCGAAAGCATCAGCCTAGTTTTATGGAGCTATACTCCCTGAATGTAGTTCGCAATAAAACACTTCGTAAGCATTAGCTCAAGTTTTGATAGCATCTACTTCTTGATTCCTCTTCGCAAAACTAACTTCGAAAGCATCAGCCTAGTTTTATGGAGCTATACTCCCTGAATGTAGTTCGCAATAAAACACTTCGAAAGCATTGGCTCAAATTTTGTCAGCATAAGCTCAAATCGTGCCTTTATGTAAGTGTATCTTTTCACTTTTATTATCCTATTACAAGTTGTAGTTTATACTAGTATAATCAGTACTATACTAAGGAGCATAGATTGGATCAGAAAGGCAGGATACATACTTATGTCTAATCAAACGAGGCTTCAGGCATTATCGGATTTCTTAAAAGCACGCCGAGCAGCCATACAGCCAAGCTCCATAGGACTGCCGGAAGGCACCCGCAGACGGACTCCGGGCCTAAGAAGAGAAGAGGTCGCACAGCTGGCTGGAGTTAGCAGCACCTGGTATACCTGGCTTGAGCAAGGACGTGATATCAAAGTGTCCTCATCCGTTCTGGATTGTGTTGCAGCAGCACTTCAACTAAGCAAGGATGAGCGTAAGTATTTGTTCGCGCTTGCACTGGAGACTGGCCCAGGTATTGTGCCTTTTCAGCAGGAGGAATTCTCTGTGCTCAGTCCATCACTGCAGAAGATATTGCAGGAACTTAAATATTGTCCAACGATCATATCTGATCGTCGCTGTGGAATTGTGGGCTGGAATGAGGCAGCAGCCCATGTATTTCTGAACTTTGCCAAGCTGCCGGTAGAGCAACGGAATATGATTCGCCTTTTGTTCGTACGTAAGGAATTTCAGCGGCTGGCGGTGAATTGGAAACAGTTCGTCAGTGGGTATTTATCTATTTTTAGAGCGTATTACGGGCAATATGTGGAGGATGTTTGGTACGATGATTTTATTCGGGAAATGAAGGACAGTCATCCTGACTTCAATGAGCTGTGGGAACAAAGCCAGGTAAGCTCGGCTCCTGACGTGGTGCTCGAATTCAGGCATGCCAAGGCGGGGAAGATGTTGTTTCATCTGACTTCGCTGCAGGTGCATGGCAGTACGGATCTGCGCTGTAGTATATATACTCCAAGTGGTGACTCGAATACAGAAGCTAAGCTGAAGCAGTTGATGGAGCAATATGCGATAGGCTGACCATGCAAGGCTTAGTTGTTTTTGCTGATCCATTTCAGACCTTCCCGTTTGCTAAGAGGTTTCAGGTTTTCATTTTCGATGAAGTTTCTGACAGAGGTAGGGTTGATCTTCGAATACTCCCGGAGTGCCCAACCGATGGCTTTTTGAATAAAAAATTCGGAAGAAGCTGCGTGTGTGAGGATATAGCGATACAGCAATTCTTCGTTTGTATCCTGCTTATAATGCAACTGATGCAGAATGGCAGTCCGGTTAAGCCACATGTTATCGGAATGGAGCCACTTTTCTCCAAATTCCTCTTGCAAATCTGGTGATTGTAGCAGCAGGAAACCGGCAGCATTAGCGGCCAAAAGATCTACTGTATCCCACCAGGAACGGGTGGTAATAAAGCTCTCAATGAGCGGGAGATCATCAGGGTTCAGTTGTTTTTTTATTTTGAGCAAAATATCCAAAGCCGAATACTGGTATTCTCTTTCCGGCAGGTTCCAAAGTACAGAAACCCATTTTTTTTGCGGGGGATACTGCGCCAGAAATTCCTTGAGTAGTTCTTTGCGCAGTGGTGACCTGATTCCGAGAAAAGAAAATTGGTCACGCATATAAGCGGACATGGCTGTAGCCTCGTGCGGGTTCATTTTTGCCTGCATTCGCTCTATCAGAACGTTGATATTGCTATTCATATTAAATATTCCTCCTGCCAGTATTCATCATCAAATCCTATTCTCTATTCTACCCATTAAAATAGGGTATTGACCATTCTCGATTGTCCAAGCAACTTCTCTCTGGTCTCATAGAATAGAGTATCCGATGAGAAGGAGATGAAAGAAATGACTAAAGTTATTATTGATTACAATGCATCTGTAATAACGCCCATTGCCAACGGAGTGAATATTCCGATACCCACGAGTCCAGCAGGCGTTTCCATTGCAACTACTTCGGTTAATATTGATCCTGCCAATCCTGCTTCTTCGACGAACAAAGTGGAATTGAATGCGACTTTCGGTTATCGTTCTATTAGTGGGGAACCAGAAATAATTGTTCGTCTATGGCGTGCAGGTACGGAAATCTACTATGCACTGGCGGGAGACGCATTTGATGGCGTTGATGAATACTCGCTCGTTTCCTTGCAAATGATAGAACATGCTCCACTTGGAACACAAAACTATCAATTAATTGTTGAAAACCGTAATGCAGCTTCTACCGCAAGGGTTATCGGTCCAATTACCTTCACTGCTATTGCGATTGGTGGCTAATCTATACCGCACAAGAAGATATTTACACAAAAAAACGGGTCGCCATAGCGAATTGGCACTCGTATTTTTGTGTGTGAATTACATATAAGACTATAAAATTGACTCTGCAATTAGAGCTAAAAAAAGCTGTCCCGGCAGGCGCTACATAGCCCTTGGGACAGCCTTATTTCAGAGGGAGATTCCTAATAGTGAGTATGAGGAGGAATACTCTGGGTTTATATTAGAAATCAGAGGTAGCAACTTCAATGGTACCAGTCACAGCTCCAGCACCGGATAACAGAGCAGCAACTAAAAGTTTGTTAGAAGCAATAGTTAGACTGTTTAATGGTGGGATGACGTAAGTGACGACTGGAGCATTTACGCGAGTAAGAACTAGTGATACTGGGTTCAGAGCAGAGAAGTTCTGTACTGTAACTGCAGCATTAATCCCGCCAGCCAAATTCTCGTAGTAGGATTTACCGACATTAGGTGCTAAATCGAAGAATTGTTGGGGTAATAAGATAGCCATAGTAACGACCTCCTTTTCTTTTGATAGGATATTCTATGTTGTAATTCTATTATTGCGATCACAAATGACATAGGAAGTTAGCACATTTTAATAGAACTACTATACGGATGAACCTATCTTGGAGGATTTCCTACCATAAAGACGGTGAAGAATTAGGCCGAAACCCATCCCCAGAAAAGACATGACGGACATTGACAAATACAGGGTCTGCCCCCCAAAGGCTTCATAAAGGGCGCCACCTGCATAAGAGGCAATAATGCCGGATACTCCGAAGAATAGCAGGGCTAATACCGTTTGGCCGGTGGCGCGCCATTCCTCGGGCACAATGCTGTACAGGTATTGAATCGCTGCCGAGTAGAAGATCGGGAAAGTCAACAATTGCAGGATTTGCAGATAAGCCAGCAGGTGAGGATCAGTTATCCAAGCTGAGAGGAAAAAGCGGATGAAATAAAAAGCGCCGGCGAGTGTGATTATCATTAGCTCTTTGCCTTTACGCAGCCACCAGAAGCTTAGGGCAAATACAGCGATCTCACTGCTTGCTGCCAGAAAAAAGGATTGTCCGACCAGTTGAGGACTCCCGCCAAGCTCACGAATATATACTCCGAGAAAAGTATCGTTCATCCGCGCAGGAACGGAACTGATGAACACAAGCAGCAGGAAGAGTAGTGTCTCTTTATTACTTAAAAATTGTTTGAGACTGCTCAGTGTAACGGGCTTCCCTGTAACAGGAGCATCCGGCATAAACCAGCTTATCAGAAAGCCTAGTACGCCAATTCCGGCGAAGAGCAGGGCTAGACTGTGCGCACCAAAATAGGACATGACATATCCAGTAAGCAGTGCGATTACACCATAACCAAGCGCACCATAGGTACGAATCGAGCCATAGCTGATCCCTGATGCCTCGGCTATCCGAAAGTTTAAGCTTTCTGTGAGCGGATCAATGGGCATTAGGAAAAAGTAGAGCAACATCGCGTATAAGATAAGCAGTACATAGCTGGTGGAGTCATATAGCAGATAGCCGCTTATAGCGGAGCACAGCAGCAGGACTAAGAGCACTTTACGGATGGTTTTGGTTCTGTCGCTGATCATTCCCCATAAGGGCTGAGCAATAATCGTTACAAATCCGCCAGTACCCATGATAAAGCCAATCTGAGCCGGATTTAAACCTTGGTCATCCAAGTAGACGGGCAGAAAGGGAATAAACATAGCCAGCAATGCAAAATACAAAAAGTTAAAGCCTCGTAGTAGAGTAGGTGCTTTCATAAGATGGTTATACCTCACGTATTTTCATAGGATGATTTGAGCCAATTCTGATATTGTATCATGGATAGGTCATCCATTCAGTTGATATTATGCTAAAATGGGATAAATCTTAGTAAACAGCAAGGAGAAAAGAATCATGAAGCTGATATCATGGAATGTAAATGGCCTAAGAGCATGTGTAGTTAAAGGATTTAATGATTATTTTAAGGAAAGCGATGCCGATATATTTTGTGTGCAGGAGACAAAGCTTCAGGCAGGCCAGATTAATCTGGAGCAGGCAGCCGATTATCATCAATATTGGAATTATGCGCTGAAAAAAGGTTATTCGGGAACCGCTATTTTTACCAAAATCAAACCGCTTTCCGTAAGATATGGCATGGAAGAGGATACAGAAGCTGAAGGCAGAATTATCACTTTGGAATTCGATAACTTCTATTTGGTAAATGTGTATACCCCTAATGCCAAACGTGATCTGTCGAGACTCGACTACAGAATGGAATGGGAGGATAGGTTCCGGAGTTATTTACTGGAGCTGGATAAGCTCAAACCAGTGATCGTATGCGGAGATCTGAACGTGGCGCATGCGGAAATCGACTTAAAGCATCCGAAGCCTAATCGGGGGAACTCTGGATTTACAGATGAAGAAAGGGGTAAAATGACAACATTGTTGGGTGCTGGATTCATCGATACCTTCAGACACTTTAACCCAGAGCTAGAGGGTGCCTACACCTGGTGGTCCTATATGCTAAAGGTCAGAGAACGGAATGTGGGTTGGCGAATTGATTATTTTCTAGCCTCAACAAGGCTTGCAACCTCCTTGACGGACGTTGCCATCGATTGCAACATTATGGGGAGTGACCATTGTCCGATTGTATTAACCGTAAGTATCTAATTCTACAGATTTAGTATAGTAAAGGCCGAAATCCTCGGGTAGAGGGTTTCGGCCTTGTTTTTGGTGTGAAGGCAAGGATAAGAAGTTAAGTTCTGCCAATGATTGTTACCGCTTCAGGCGGACCGAAGGCAACGTTGACCTGCTGCGTAAGAACAATCGTATTCTCCTCGATCTTGATATCGATAATGAAATGGAAAGGGGTTTCAATATATTGGAGTGTCAGTTGGAGTATATCGGCAGTTATCCAGGTAATGCTGGACATGATGCGATTCACCGTATGGTCAAGTACACTGGCAAAGCTCTCAGCCCAAGTACCACGACCCGCATGAATGATATGCTTACCTAGCTTATTGTGTAAAGTAATAATGGCCTCATTCTCGCTAAAAGATATAGAGAATGAGCTCCATTCCTCTTCGTTATCATCTAGTTTATATTGTTTGCCTTCCAAGACATCCTCTAGCGGTGAAGATGGCTGTTGTTGTGGGGGATCAATTGACAAAGCGCTTAATTGGGCAGTTAGATCTGAGATCTGAGTATAGTCTGGTATAGATATCGGCTCCGGCAGCATTGCAGGCAGCAGATGCTCCCAGACAGCGTTCATTATCGCCCCCATATCGCTTGTACCACTTGTGATAGCTATAACCGCATCTTGCTCAGGTAGAACGATACAGAACTGTCCGAACGCTCCATCACCACGGTATGCACCGTGACGACATTGCCAAAACTGATAGCCATAGCCATGCGACCAGTCATTATCGCCGCCATCTCCGTTGGAGATTTGTTTGGATGTGGCTTCTTCGATCCAAGCCTCAGACACGATTCGCTGGTTGTTCCAGCTGCCCTTTTGCAAGAATAGCTGGCCGAATTTGGCGATGTCCTCGGTGGTGAGGCTCAGGCCGAATCCTCCAGTGTTAATTCCACGCGGACAGGATTCCCAAGTTGCATTGCGTATTCCCAGTGGAGTAAAGAGTCGTGGTTCTAAATAGTCCAGCAGCGTCTCTCCAGTGATCTTTTGGAGTATGGCTGACAGCATGTAAGTAGCCCCGGTGTTATACAGAAAATGAGTTCCTGGTTCCTGTTCCACTGGAACCCCAAAAAATGCTTTAACCCAATTACCATCCTCGCTTTTACGTAAGAAATCTGTCGTATCTACGACATGTCCTGTACCCATCATTAATAAATGACGGACCTTCATTTGGGCTAAGTTAGTGGAAAGCTCTTCAGGAGCTTCATCAGGAAAGAAGGAAACCACTAAATCGTCGAGAGAAAGAAGTTGTTCGGCAACAGCGAGGCCGATCGCCGTAGAGGTGAAGCTTTTGCTAAGAGAAAATAGCATATGCGGAAGCTCGGCCTTATACGGTGCCCACCAGCCTTCAGCCACAACGTGACTATGCCGCAGGAGCATGAAGCTGTGCAGCCCCAAATGATTACTCTGTACCGTGTTTAGAAAATTGGATATTGCTGATGATGAAATACCTTGTTCTTCCGGTTGGCTTCTTGGTACCTGAAGATTAGCGCTTACAGTTGTCATAATATCATCCCCTTAAGAAGAATCTCACAATATCCATTTTATAACAACTTGTGCCTTGTACACTATGTAAAAAATAATTTAAGTTAATGTAGGTGGAAAGCGTTGTTTCGTAGCCTGTTCGAATCCATAGGCGATCTTGATAAGGGTAGGTTCACTAAAAGCAGTCCCAGAGAAAGTAACCCCAACCGGTCCTTTGGTGATGTAACCACCGGGTGCAATTATACCTGTGGTTGCATACCCAGCTGGCACGGTGATAAGCGGGTAGCCCGCTTTTGCCGCGATGTCGCTTCCATGAAAGCCAGCGAACATAAGCGCATCTAGTCTGTAGCTTTTCAGTGCGTAATCGATTCCTTGATTGCGGGCTTGTTCCTGGTTTAGCTGTAGTTGCGCCAAATACTCTTGTTCGGAAATAGAATCGCTGGATTCTTCCAGCCATTCAAGCGTACCCTGGCCGTATTTCAGAGCTTGTTCACTCTGCTGGTTATTGAAATGTATCACTTCTCGTAAAGAATGAACTGGAACGGTGGTGTCAAGTTGCGATAAATAAGAATTGAGAACTTTCTTAAATTCATATTGCAATACAGTGGATGACCATTCCTGCTTCTCACAGGGAAGTTCGATAGGATCGATAATAAGAGCCCCTTTTTCCTTCAGCACAGCTATAGCAGCTTCCATAATTTCGAGACCTGCGGGGTCGAGTTCAGTATAATAGGCTCTGGGTATACCTATCCTGGCACCACTTAAATAGTCCGCATCCAGAAAAACAGTATAATCCTGATGAGCGTGATCCTGGCTGGTAGCCGTAGCTTGATCCTTGTCATCGATTCCAGTCATAGCTCCCAGCAGAATCACCGCATCTGTAACTGTTCTGGCCATCGGTCCTGCCGTATCCTGAGAGATTGTACTCGGAATAATTCCAGAGCGACTGAGCAGGCCAACTGTAGGTTTGATGCTGACGATACCGTTCTGGCTGGCTGGGCCGATGATTGAACCCGAGGTTTCAGTGCCAATAGCAGCGGCAATCAGATTGGCGGCTACAGAGGCGGCACTTCCAGAGCTTGAACCCCCTACGAATAATTCGCCTGGTCCATAAGGATTCAGTACAAGTCCACCGCGCGAGCTATAACCGGCCCACATCGTAGGAGACATAAAGTTGGCCCACTCGGTCATATTTGCCTTTCCTAAGATAATAGCTCCAGCAGCTCGCAATTTGGCAGCAATAAAGGCATCCTCGGAGGCACAAGAATCTGCTAACGTGATGGAGCCAGCACTTGTGTGCAGAAGATCACCGGTATCTATATTGTCCTTAAGCAGCAGAGGGATTCCATGCAGCTTGGTGCGGGGTCCCTGTTCCTGTCGTTCTTTATCCAACGCTCTGGCTATATCGATAGCCTCCGAATTTAGCTCCAAGACGGAATTTATGGTCTGGTCGTACTTTTCAATACGCGCTAAATAAAGTGAAACCAAACGTTCAGAGGTTAATAAACCATTCTGCATAGCCGTTTGCATACTGTTAATATCCGCTTCTATAATCCATTCCTGGCTATCCATATGAAATTCTCCCTTACCCGTCAATTGGTTTAGCTGCTGTCCCGGAATCCGTGTTCTGTTGCTGCTTCGGCCACGAAATGGCATGTGAGGTCCGGCTTAAGCGTTCGTAAAGCAGTTGATTATTTTTGGTGAATACTCGTGAAAGCAGATGGATTAAGAATAAAGAATCGATAATCAGCACGAGGATTTGCAGGATCAGAGTCAATACAGCAGAGAGATTGTCAATTACATAGGGCTCGAATAGAAGTATATGCAGCCCGAGCAACACCCAATATAGCAAACCGTACCTGACGATAAGACTCCCTAATGAGATGCGTGGACTTCTGCCAGTAAGTTGAATGCGCACGATCCATTTGCCAAGCGTCCGCCCGTTGGTCAGATAAGGAATCAGCATGAAATAAATCCCCGTTGCGATCCAGAAGGCCCCCTTAATAGGCAGGGTTGAGAGCAGGAAGAATCCAGCTATCCATACGCAGCTATCGAGTAGAAAAGCAAGGCCTCTTCGCGTATAAGTAATCCTTTTAGCAGACAGATCTACTTTTGAATCCAAGTGCTCAATACGTGGAAGCAAGCCGGATATCCAGCTGGCAATTTGAAACCCAATGATACCGCCGAGGGTATTGGTGATCAGATCATCGACATCAAATACACGGTAGGGATAATCAAAGTAACCGTAAATGCCAGTAATTTGCGTGATCTCGAAAAACAAGGAGATTCCAAAAGACAAGAGAATGCACACCACCCAGCGTGTACGGAAATAGTAGCTAAGAAACATCCCGAAAGGCACCATCAACACCATATTAAATATAATCTGGAGAAAGGTAGGCTCACTTAAAATAGAGAGGTAGGTTGCCGGTTGATCTACTGAAAAATTGGAGTGCTTCAGTATATCCTGAATGAAATAGAACGGAATATGCTGGATCTCGCCAAAAGAGGGCGGGGAATTATGCCGGTTAGCGGGAAGTGGCAGCATGACCAGATAGAAAGCATTCATTAGATAGAGCAGCAGCAAATATAACATCAGAGCTCTAACCTTGTTGATATAGCCGTGCCTCCGGTATTGCACAATCAGAAAAGGCAATGTGAAGAGCAGAGCCGCAAGCGGGAAAGTTAAAAATGCATAAGAAATTGGAAAGAGATACGAGTGAAACATTTTTCACACTCCGAAATATTTATTTTGTAGAAATTAGATAGATACTCACAAAAACAAAGCTTACGTAGTTGTATACCCAACTTCCATGTCCCTATAATCATACAGTAGGTTGGCAGGCTGGGTATAGTTAACATTAGTTACAAATTAGATCAGCTGGCCTTTACGACACGTTCTTGGCATACAACCCCAATTAACCACTTTCTTTATGACAACCGATGGATACAAAATGTGAACCGATTATCATCAAATTGCATCAGAAATGAATACGTATTTGGGGCTAACGAAAATATGTACGGAAAGCACTTTTGCGCGGGAGTGGTGGACTATCTGTTGAAATCGATCGACAAGCAGGAGATTGCCGCTCTTAGGGGGCGTATAGAACAGGAGCTTCCTTTGAAGCCAATCCGGAGAGTTCAGGGCATGCGAAACGCTTTCTGAATTATATCAAAAACTCAAGGAAGACCTGAAGCTGCTCAGGCCATAGCGCCAGCTAAGCGAAGCGAAATGTGCACATGAGAACGGAATCAAAGAAAGGCACGGAATGGTTTATGAGAACTTTGGTTCATGCCAAATAGAGAAATCGCTCCTTAGAGGAAGGAAGGCTATGAAACCATTCATCCTGTTTAGAGCGATTTATTGTTTCTATTATATATAGATACGGTAGTTCCCGCTAAGAGCCAGCAAGCTGAAAAAGTATAGGCAGTTGTCGTAATACCGGCGCTCACCGGTGCGAAGCGGCGTACTCCAAAACAGCTGGACGAAGTGCCCGGCATTCGGGCCATCGGCAGCGAGCGAGGCCATGGCCAGCGTTGCCAGAAGGCCGATCGGATGCAGGGATGGCTCCTCAAAAGGCTGACCGTCAATGGTGTAGCGCCGGTAATCGGCTATATCAATGTCCCGGAAAAAGGCCTGAATCCTGTTGGACTGTCCCACCTGCCAAGGGTCATTGCGGAACCATTCATAATCAAGCCCGATGTTGGCCGCCACCCGGTAAGCATCACTGAAGAAGTGGCGGAAGTCCCCATGCGGCTGGGGTTCAGTTGGAGTTCCGTCATAATTCGCATATTCGGGGGAAAGACCGGTAGCCGGATGACATGCTTTTTGTAAATAGGCTCTGCTTCTAGATGTGGCTTCTTTCCAGAAAGCTCTATCCTGTTCATCTGCCTGCAGGGCAAATAATTCATAGAAATGCGGCAGATGATAGGAGGGATCGCTGAAAGGGGTTTCAGGAACAAATTTGATCAGCTTGGTCGTCGGGTCCCACATCGGATCGCCTTCCCCGTCTTCCCCTTTATGAACACAAGCACGGAGAATAATTCTGGCCTGCTCGGAATAGTTGAACGGTTCGGCGCTGTCACCCCAGCGAGTTGAGGCGAAAAACAGGGCCATTGCAAAGAATTCTTCCCCGTCCGGCGCCGGACCGGGCGACAGCGGAGTTCCATCCATTTTACAGTGCCAGGCAAAATAATCCTTGTAACGGCCCTCTGTATGCTGCATATATACCTTGGCGAACTTCCACAGCCGGTCGAACTCTTCCTTCTTATCCATCTGAACAGCCATCATCATTCCATAGGACATTCCCTCTGTACGCACATCTGTATTGCCGGTATCCACGATATATCCCTTATCGTCATCCATGGGATGGTAGATCCGGACATCAGGTGCTCCGTTGAACAATTCGTTCCATGTGTCGTCAAGCTTCTCCCGGATCGCCTCTTCCGACACTCCGTTCTCTCTGAACAGGTTTCTCATAACAATCCTCCATTGGATATGTTTTTTTCAAAGCATAACATATGCGGAGGTATAGAAATTAAAGCATTTTCCTTGAAAATCATTGGTGATTAGTACATGTACTCCGCCCATAAAAATGATTCCCACAAGATTTCCCGGAATATCAGAATAGATCAATGTTAGGTGTTTATATGTCATGGACTTCGTTCAAACCGCTTCACTATACTGTAAGGGGCAAACCGTGAAACCAAAGTCCTACAGCAAGAACCATAAAAAAGACAAAATTTATAAATGAGAAGGATGAAATTGCAATGACAAAAAAACAAGGATTAAATCCGTATCTCCCGTCTTGGGAATATGTACCTGACGGTGAACCATATGTATTCGAAGGCAGAGTGTATGTGTATGGATCGCATGACCGTTTTAACGGACACGCCTTTTGCTTAAATGACTATGTCTGCTGGTCTGCGCCGGAGGAGAATCTGGCCGACTGGCGGTATGAGGGTGTAATCTACCGGACTACAGATGATCCGCTTAATCTTGAAGGAAGCATGTGCCTGTATGCTCCTGATGTCACTGTGGGACCGGATGGGCGGTACTATCTCTACTATGTACTGGACAAGGTTCCCGTTGTTTCGGTGGCTGTCTGCGATACTCCAGGCGGTAAATATGAATTCTACGGCTATGTGAGATATGCCGATGGAACGCGCCTGGGAGAGCGGAAAGGCGACGAGCCGCAGTTTGATCCGGGCGTGCTGACCGAAGGTGAGAATACCTACCTCTACACCGGATTCTGCGCATATGGAGACCCATCCAGACACGGCGCAATGGCAATGGTGCTTGGCCCGGATATGCTCACGATTGTCGAAGAGCCTGTATTTGTTGCGCCGAGCCAGTCATACAGCAAGGGGAGCGGATTCGAAGATTACGAGTTCTTTGAAGCACCTTCCATCCGCAAAAGGGGAGATATCTACTACCTTATCTATTCCTCGATCTCCATGCATGAGCTGTGCTATGCGACCAGTAAGCATCCGACCAAAGACTTCAAGTACCAGGGAGTCATTGTTAGCAATTGTGATCTTCATATCGATTCGTACAAGCCGGCGGGACAGCCGATGTATTATGGCGGCAATAACCATGGCAGCATTGTTGAAATCAACGGGGAATGGTACATTTTCTATCACCGGCATACCAATGGGATGGCATTCTCCCGGCAGGGCTGCATCGAGAGGATTGAATTCCGCGGGGATGGCACGATCCCCCAGGTGGAGATGACTTCCTGCGGTCCAAACGGAGGGCCGCTTGAAGGCCGGGGAGAATATCCGGCATACCTGGCCTGTCATTTGTTCTGCAAAGATCAGGAGATGTACACCGGAGGCTTCGGTCGTATCGGAGCATGGATGGACAGCCGGTTTCCAAAGATTACTCAGGACGGCATGGATGGCGAAGAGGAAATTGGCTATATTGCCAATATGACGGATTCGGCTACCGCCGGGTTTAAATATTTTACTTGCGAGGGAGTCAAGAAAGTCAAGATCAAGGTGCGCGGATATTGCCAGGGCATCTTTGAAGTGAAAACGTCGTGGGATGGACCGGCTCTCGGACGGATACCGGTAAACTTCGCGAATGTCTGGGAGGAATACTCCACTGCACTGGTTATTCCGGATGGTGTACAAGCACTTTATTTTACGTATACCGGCACTGGCGGTGCCAGTTTGGCCTCTTTTACTTTGGAATGACCGGGAGCAAAATTTGATAGCGTTGTATAAAAGAAAGCAGCGCTCGGATATACTCAGGTGCGTCGTTTCTTATCAGGACGATCCAGTAGCTGTCAGAGAAGAGGACTTGAATTCCTGGAAAATTTAATGGCCGAGGAGCGAAGCAGTCATGACAAGCGTGGAACACAAGCAGCAGTTGTGGTACAGCCAACCGGCGCGGGAATGGAATGAGGCGTTGCCGATTGGGAATGGGCGGCTCGGTGCCATGATTTTTGGCGGTACAGCCGAAGAGAAGCTGCAGCTCAATGAGGATTCAGTATGGTACGGCGGCCCGCGCGACCGCAACAACGAAGATGCCCTGCCTCACTTGCCTAAGCTCCGCAGTCTGATTCTGGAAGGGAAGTTGCGGGAAGCGGAGGAGCTGGCAGCGATGTCGATGGCGGGAACTCCTGAAGCGCAGCGGCATTATTTGCCACTGGGAGAACTGCTGTTGTCCTTTGGAGGTCACGGCCAGCCTGCCGAAGACTACAGAAGAGAGCTTGATTTGGAGAGCGGTGTATCCCGGATCAAGTACCGGATCGGTGAGGTCCGATATACCCGTGAGCTGCTGGCAAGTTTCCCGGATCAGGCGATTGTCATCCGGATTTCCTCCGATCATAAGAACGGGGTTTCCCTGAAAGCGCGGTTTAACCGTCACAGTTGGAGATATCTGGAGAAAACTGAAAAGTGGCAGAACAACGGGCTGGCGATGAGCGGCGATTGCGGCGGCCATGGGGGTAGCTCCTTTGCTGCTGTCTTGAGGGCGGTCACGGAAGACGGCAAATGTCAGACCGTCGGCGAGTATTTGCTTGTGGATAGAGCAAGCTCGGTTACGCTGCTGCTTGCTGCGGGAACTACGTTCCGCAATCCCGATCCGGAGCTTCACGCCAAAAGACGGCTAGAAGAACTATCCTGTGTTTCCTATGAAGAGCTGCTGGCCCGGCATATCACGGATTACCGCGGACTGTATGGGCGGGTTGCGCTGACACTGCCGGAGAACCTGCATCAGAGCGAATTGCCGACCGACGAGCGACTGAAGCGGATTCAGAAGGGGGAGGAGGACAATGGTATGATAGCGACCTATTTTCAGTATGGCCGCTATTTGCTCATATCTTCCAGCCGCCCAGGCTCCTTGCCTGCGAATCTGCAGGGCATCTGGAATGACAGCTTCACTCCTGCATGGGACAGCAAATTCACGATTAACATCAATGCGCAAATGAACTACTGGCCAGCCGAAATCTGCAATCTGGCCGAATGCCATGAGCCGCTGTTTCATTTGATCGAGCGGATGCGGGAGCCGGGGCGGGTCACAGCCAGGGTTATGTACGGCTGCGGAGGGTTTACAGCGCACCACAATACGGATATCTGGGCAGACACGGCTCCGCAGGATACCTACTTGCCTGCTTCTTTCTGGCCGCTAGGTGCCGCCTGGCTATGCCTGCATCTATGGGAACATTATCGGTTCAGCCAGGATCGCTATTTTCTGGCGCAGGCATATGAGACGATGAAAGAGGCGGCTCAGTTCCTATTAGATTATTTGGTGGAAGACGAAGAAGGCCGGCTGATTACCTGCCCATCCGTCTCCCCTGAGAACACCTATAAGCTGCCGGGCGGCGAATCGGGTGTGCTCTGCGCCGGGGCTTCAATGGATTTTCAGATTATTGAAGCGCTCTTCAGGGCATGTATCCGCAGTGCGGAGATTATCGGCAGGGACGAGGCGTTCCGTGAAGAGCTCGTAGCTGCTCTGGCAAGGCTTCCAAGGCCGAAAATCGGGAAATACGGCCAGATTCAAGAATGGATGGAGGATTATGAAGAGGTGGAGCCGGGGCATCGTCACATCTCCCATCTGTTTGCGCTGTACCCCGGCGACTCCTTCACCGTGGAGCATACGCCGGAACTGGCTGAAGCCGCCCGGACGACGCTGGAACGCAGGCTGGTCAGCGGCGGAGGCCACACCGGCTGGAGCCGGGCCTGGATCATCAATTTCTGGGCCAGATTACAGGATGAGGGCAAGGCCTATGCGAATGTCCGCGCTTTGCTGGAGCATTCCACGCTGCCCAACCTGTTTGACAACCACCCGCCGTTCCAGATTGACGGCAATTTTGGAGGAGCGGCGGGGATTGCCGAGATGCTGATCCAGAGCCATGCCGAGGGAATCAAGCTGCTGCCCGCGCTACCGCAAAGCTGGAGCGCGGGCAGCGTCAAGGGCCTGCGGGCGAGGGGAGGATATACCCTCGATTTCGCGTGGGCGGAGGGACTAATTACTGAAGCGGTTGTGAATTGCGCGGTTTCCGGTCCATGCCGGCTGGGAGGTCCTGGTCTTGATTCCGTTTCGTTCAACGGAGAAGCCGGAAGCTCCTATACGTTCACCCGTTAAAGAATGAACAGGAAGGTGTCCAATTTGTCAGTTCTATAAGTTTGTATTGGCAGGGGGTGGCGTATTGACGCCAGCCCTATTCCGCTGTACAATCCATGTTTCTTGAAATTGTCCTGCATTGCGTTTAGACTCCCCCTCAGAAACTCATTTTCTGGAATCTGGTATGGATAAGCCTTGAACGTAAGTAAGTCCATGGGTCATATCAATAGCAAGCGTTTTCATATTATCGTATTTTTAGGGGGGAAGACCTATAATTTATGAATTGTAAGCGTATTCTTGAAAGATATAATTAAATTGTCACTAGGTGATTGAACATACGAAGTGATTAGGCCAAAAAAGGGGAGGCATAACAAAATGCATAAAAAGGTAAAACGTTCCGCCAGAGCGCTGGCGGTCGGTGTATTCACGGTTGCACTGGCTCTGTCAGGCTGCAGCTCGAACAATTCAAACGGCAATTCAGCTAATGGGGCAACGGCTAGTCCAGTCGCAAATGGAGACGACAATGCTCCGGCAACATTCTCGGTATTTTTGGCTAGTCCCGGGCAGACGCCTACGGAGGACAACAAGATTCTCAAACTGATTAAAGAAAAAACCGGCGTCAGCTTCAATACGGAGCTTCTGGTGGGCGACCTGCAGCAGAAGCTGGGGGTTATGATTGCCGGAGGAGACTACCCGGACATTATGTCGGGCGATGACAAATTACTCAATGCCAAGGCGTACATTCCGCTTGAAGATTTGATTGAGAAGTACGCTCCCAACCTGAAGAAGCATTATGCCGGGGTCTGGAATCAGATCAAGGATGAGACCGACGGACATATCTACGTTTTGCCAAGCTATGGTGTATATCAAGGTAAAATTACCGAACCGACTTACCAGGGACCAGGCTTCTGGCTTCAAAAGTCTGTGCTTGAGGAAATGGGATATCCGACACCGAAGACTCTTGATGAGTATTTCGATATCATTGCCAAATATAAAGAGAAGCACCCGGATATGATCGGATTTGAATCGCTCAACTTCGACTGGCGTGTATTCCCGCTTCAGAACGCTCCTGAGCACTTGGCGGGCCATCCGAATGACGGGGGCGTTGTTGTAGACAACAACAAAGCGCAGATTTTTGCCGATAAGGACATTTCCAAGACCTATTATAAGAAGCTTAATGTAATTAACGCTCAAGGTTTGATGGATAAAGAAGCTTTCGTACAGAACTATGACCAGTACCTGGCCAAAATCGCAAGCGGCAAGGTCATCGGTATGTTTGACCAGCACTGGAACTTCCAAGATGGAGAAACCTCTTTGATCTCTCAAGGCAAAAGAGAAAATACGTATATCGGCTTCCCTCTGCTCTATCCGGGCGCGGAGGAATGGTATCGTGACCGCGGAGCGGTCGGCACCAACCGCGGATTAGGTATTTCGATCAATGCCAAGGACCCTGTCCGGATTATCAAATTCTTGGATCAGATGATTACAGAAGATTGGCAGAAAACTCTCCAATGGGGAACCAAAGGCGAAGACTATGAAGTGAAGGAAGACGGCACGTTCTACCGGACGCCGGAAGAGCGGACGAACGCAGATCAAACAAGCTGGCAGTTGGCTAACAAAATCACGACTATGTTTGGTTATATGCCGAAAATTCAAGGTACCTACAGCGACGGGAATGCAGCGGATGCCGGAACTCAACCGCAGGAATTCTTCGACAGTCTGAAACCTTCTGATCAGAAAATCCTGAAAGCGTATAACAAGAAAACATGGTCCGAATTCTTCAAGGAACCGAAAGAAAATAATATCTACTTCCCTGCTTACTCCATCGTTCTTAAGGACGGTTCGGCAGCCAAGCTTGCGCAGTCCAAGCTGAATGACCTTGAAGTCAAATATTTGCCGAAGGCCATTATGGCCAGTCCGGCTGAATTTGATGGGGTCTGGCAAGATTATGTCGACCACATTCATAAGCTGGACATCAAGGCTTATGAAGACCGGATAAATGAAGGAATCCAGTTGCGCATCAAAAACTGGAGTGTGAAGTAGTCGATTTCAAGACAAAGGATAGAGCGGGAAATCGTATTTCCCGCTCTTCATTAATCCGGATAGTATGGAGAGAATGATCTTACAGGAGGGGAACACTACATGTCTGATACCGTACTGGACAAACCGGTCAAAATACAGAAGACCAGAAAACGCAGAGTCGATCCGGAAATCGGTGTGAGTCTTAGCTGGAAGACGCTGAAAATGCAGAAGCAGCTTATTTTCATGTCCGTACCGATTGCCATTTATTTAATTATCTTTAACTATGCTCCCATTTGGGGCTGGGTAATGGCCTTTCAGAACTACCGCCCGGCGCTCCCCTTCGGCAAGCAAGAGTGGGTAGGCTTGCAGCAGTTCAAATTTCTGTTTGAGGATGATACCTTTTTAATGGTACTGCGCAATACGATTGCCATGAGTTTCATAAACCTTGTACTTGGTACTACTACGGCTATCGGCTTGGCTTTGCTGCTAAATGAGATCAAAATCAAGTTTTTCAAGCGTATCGTTCAGTCTATTTCGTATTTGCCGCACTTCTTGTCCTGGGTTATCGCAGCGGGCATCGTTGCCACTTCGCTGTCGATTGATGACGGAATTGTCAATATCATCTTAATGAAGCTTCACTTTATTAAAGAACCGATTATGTGGCTCAGTGAAGGGAAATATTTCTGGGGCATTATCGGGGCTTCGAACGTGTGGAAAGAGGTGGGCTGGGGCACCATCATTTATCTGGCAGCCATTACCTCGATCGATCCTTCTCTGTATGAGGCAGCGTCCATTGACGGCGCCAAGCGTCTTCAGAAGATGCGCTATGTCACTCTTCCGGGGATTAAAGCCACATTCGTTATTTTGTTGATTATGAACATCGGACATATTCTGGATGCCGGCTTTGAACTTCAATATTTGCTTGGTAACGGGCTTACTGTGGACTGGTCGCAAACCATTGATATCTTTGTAGTGAAGTATGGTATTTCTATGGGGAATTATTCTCTGGCTACGGCGGCAGGGATCTTCAAAACCATCGTCAGTGTCATTCTCGTATTCATCGCAAATTATATCGCAAAACGCCTCGGCGAAGAGCGATTAGTATAGAGGAGGAAACCCATATGAAATCTGTGACGAAAAGTTCAGGCCGCATTGAGCCGATTGTATTTCATACGATCAACACGATATTTATGCTCTTTGTGGTTGCCATCACGCTCTATCCATTCCTCCACACGCTGGCTGTTTCTTTAAATGATGGCAGTGACACACTTGCCGGTGGAATTTATTTCTGGCCCCGTGCCTGGACTATGGAGAACTACAGAGCCGTCTTTATTACAGGGACGATCTACCATGCCGCTTTTATCTCTGTGGCCCGCACGGTGATCTCGACGGTATTAGGCGTTTTCCTGACCACCATGCTGGCATATACAATGGCGCAGCAGCAATATATTTTCCGTAAAAAAATTGGCATGTTGTTCATCCTGACCATGTATTTCAATGCCGGACTGATTCCGAATTACTTCCTTATTAAAGAGTTAGGTCTGCTTCATAGCTTTATGGTCTATATACTTCCAAGCATGGTCAGCGCGTTCAACCTGATTATCATGCGGACGTATATCCGGTCCCTTCCAGGCAGTCTTACGGAGTCAGCAAAGATCGACGGGGCAGGAGAATTCAGAATCTTCTGGAAAATCATCTTTCCGCTGTGTACACCCGTGCTGGCAACCGTTGCTTTGTTCATCGCCGTAGGCGCATGGAACTCTTGGTTCGATACATTCCTGTATGCCTCCTCGGATATCAAGCTCAGCACACTGCAATATGAAATGATGAAGCTGCTCGGTTCCACCATGAGCACGAACAACGATCCATCTTCGCTGGCAGGCAATCAGCACAATCAGATTCAGGCCCTGGTGACACCGGCTTCCATCCGTGCAGCCATCACTATCGTTACCGCAGTGCCGATTTTGTTCGTATATCCTTTCTTGCAGAAGTACTTCGTGGTAGGATTAAACTTGGGTAGTGTTAAAGAATAACTGAATTTATAATATCTAAATGATTGTATGTTAATGAAAACCGTTTCGGCAGCGACCGAAGCGGTTTCTCCTGTTCAACAAGGCTTAGCTTTCCGAATTCAAAATTTAGAAATAAAGATGGTGATGCCGATGCTTAAGGTACTGTTTGCCGACGATGAGCCGCTGATGCTTGAAGGACTTCGAATCCTGGTGGAATGGGAGGAGCTGGACTTTGAAGTGTGCGGCGAGGCAATGGATGGTGAAGATGCGCTGCAGCTTATTCATAGCACAAGGCCTGATTTGGTTATAACTGATGTACGTATGCCAGTGATCGATGGCCTTGAACTCATTAAGAAATTTGCTGAAAGCGATTTCCAACCAAAATTTATCATTTTTAGTGGTTATGCAGACTTTGAGTATGCCAAGGAAGCCCTTAGATACGGTGTGTCCAATTATTTGACCAAACCCTTGGATGAAAGAGAATTAACAGAGGCTCTGCTAACTGTAGCCGAACAAATACGCGCTGAGCGCAAGCATGCTTCACGGCAGGAATTGGTTTCCGCCTTCATACAGGCAGAAGCCGTATCCCGTCTTCTCATGCGTGAGAATACTTCAGAGGAAGTGAAAGAGGCACTTAAGGCGCTGGATATACACCCCGGCTCCCGGATATGCTGTGTATTGGTTCAGGGCGATTCGCCCGACAGCTTACATTTGCGAAGTCAAGTCTATTCCATGAACGTCAAGGAAGCGTTCCGCAATATAACCGCGTATCCTTTTATGGCCGGAAGCCATAAGCATGGCTATTTACTGGTTTCCCCGCCAGAAGGCCCAGAGCTTGAACCGGTGATGCTGGCAAGCTGGATAAATGAAATGCGGACTCAATATAACGGTCTAGTTCTTTTCTCGGCAAGCCTTGAGCATCAGGGAACTTCATTTCTGAATGCTGCCTATCACGAAGCGCTTGCCGCTGAACTATGCCGGTCGGATTTGAATACCCGCGGGATTAGTTTCTTCCAGCAGCAAGACAAGGATGGAATGGCGCTGCTTGCTGCAGGGCTGAAGAGATCGCTGCTCCAATCGGTTACCGAAGGGCAGCTTGACCCATCAAGCTCCCAACTGAGCGATATATTTAAAATTTTCTCGGCGAATAGTACTTCAAGTGCATGGATCGATGCTTTCCTGAGCAACATCAAAGTTGAATTGCTACGCGAAATCGACGCCAGAGGAGGAGAATCCGCAGTATGGGCGGATAAATGGTTTCCCCCTCGGGTAACTGCTTGCTGCTTGCCGCTGTTTGAACGGCAGACGGCGGAGGATCTGAACGAAGTGGCTGAATGGTTCGCCTCAGCGGACAACAATCAAGAGGACCTGCTCGTTACGGCGGCGATTGATTATGTCCGGGCGCATTATCAGGAGAAGCTGAAGCTGCAGGACATCGCGAAGCATTTGCATGTGAATTCTGCTTATCTGGGACAACGAATCAAGAAACGTTACGGCATTTCTTTTAACGAATTTCTTCATGAATTCCGAATTGAAAAAGCCAAGAAACTGCTGCGCCAGACGAATATGTGCATTTCGGATATCTCGGAACGTGTGGGATACTCGGATGCAGATTTGTTCGCGGCCAAGTTTAAAGCGCTGAATGGCGTCTCGCCTTCGGTGTACAAGAAGGGCTAATTCAAGGGGGAGGTGAGCAGCATGAAAGGCAAAAGGAAACCATCAGCCTTCGTCAATGATATCCCGCTCAAATACAAATTTCTGTTTATTTATTTGCTATGTGTTCTTGTTCCGATACTCAGCATTAACGCCCTCTTTTATGTTCAGATCAGCCGCAATGTGGATGCCCGTGAAAGAGAGAATCTTGAGATTTCTGTAGACCGGGTGGTCTATGATTTCATGCAAATCGTGAATGAATGTGTGGCGATAAGCAATACGGTTGCCGCGGACCGTCCCTTCAATGAAATAATGGATTATACTTATCCGGATAATGAGGCTTATTATGAAGCCTACAATAATATTCTGAGGGATAAGTTGCGGCAATACAGCAATCTACATTCCTATATTTACTGGATGGGCGTGTATACTACGAATCCGACTATCCAGAATGGCAACAGTTACTTTGTTTTGTCCGACAGTGACAAGGAGAGTGAATGGTATCGCAAAATTACTGGTGGCGCAGACAAGGTACTGTTAACCGCGTATCAGGGTACGAACCCACTCAATCCGCCTCAGCAGGAAGTGTTTGTCAGCCTGATCCGCAAATTGGATAACGCTACGGGACAGCCCTACCATAAATATCTACGAATTGATCTGCGGTTGAACAATGTGCAGGAACTGTTCCAGAAAGAACGCGACTATTTACAGTTCAAGCTTCTGGATGAGCAGAACCGTGTTGTGCTGGAATCGGATCATTCCTACTACTCACTCGATACAAACGCCTTGTTGAATGTAGACACGGAAGACAGCCAGTCGTCCAAACAGATTATTCGTACTTTGGGCAGTGCAGGATATACGAATGGCTGGAAGCTGATCGGAACTCCGGAAGGCAGAGTGGTCAATCATGAGATGAGCCATGCGCTTCGGATTTCACTGATTTTTGCTGTGCTGACGATAATTATTCCTACCCTACTAATGATTGTTATTTTGCAATCTTATAATCTGAGGGTAAGGCTGCTCTACAAACATATGAAGCTGGTCAAATACGAGCAGTTTGAGAACATTGATATGTATGAGGGGAAGGACGAGATCGGCGGTTTGATCCGAAGCTTCAATCTGATGACGGGGAAAATCCGCAATTTGATCAATGATGTATATAAGCTGGAAATCCAGAAAAAGGATCTTGAGCTTGAGCGGGTAAGAGCCGAATTGAACTATCTGGAAAGTCAGGTAGACCCGCATTTCCTCTTTAATACACTGAACGCTATATTGGTCATTTGCAAGAAATACAAGTATGAAGAGGTCACCGATGTGATCCGAAATCTGGCTCTTATTCTGCGGAGACTGCTAAGCTGGAAGGATGATCTGATCACCGTCGAGGAAGAAATATCTTTTATTGAAATGTATCTGCAGATTGAAAAATTCCGTTTTCAGAGCCGATTCACTTACGACATTGATATCGACCCCGCCGTGCTGAAGTGCCGGATTCCGAAAATGAGCGTTCAGGTACTGGTGGAGAATTCCTGCAAGCATGGTCTGCAGTGGGTTAAAGGTGCAAGAAGGATTCACGTGTCTGCTTCCATGAACGACGTATCTCTGATCATTGTTGTAACTGACAACGGTAAGGGAATCGATAAGGAGAAGCTGAAGTGGATCGAATCTCACCTGAAATCGGAACAAGAATCCGATAGTAATATCGGGCTTCGAAACGTCTATAGACGACTGATGATGTATTATGACAGCAGAGCCCGGTTTACCATTGAGAGTACCGAGTATGAACAGACGGCTGTCACCATTCAAATTCCCATAGACTTGGCGGTGGACCCAAAGTTGGAGGAATCCCATGTTTAAAGTGGTTTTAGCTGACGATGAAACGATTGCGTTAGAGGGATTAAGAACGTTGACTGATTGGGGGGAACTGGGTTTTGAAATCTGCGGAGCGTGTGAGAACGGGGAAGAAGCGTTCACTATGATTGATGAATGCTCGCCAGACCTTGTCATTACCGATATCCGCATGCCCGGCATCGATGGATTGGAACTAATCAAGCGCGTACGCCAGTTGGATCGAGAACAGCCCCTCTTTATCGTCCTCAGCGGTTATGGCGAGTTTGAATACGCACGGACTGCAATCCGTTACGGTGTGAAGCACTACTTGCTGAAGCCTGTCATTGAGGCGGAATGGGAAAAGGCGCTTGCTGACATTACGGACGAGCTGGAATTACGTGTCAAGCACAAGATGCAGCAGAACATGCTGGCGAACCAGCTTCTTCCCGTTGCGATCGCACGTATGCTTGAAGGGCAGTGGGCGGAGCCGGAAGAGGAGATTGCCGAACAAATGGATTATCTGGACGAGGCAGTTTTGGGATGGACATATATACATGTGGATGGCGCCAAAAGCAGTATCACGGAAATCTGCCGGAAGCTCGCTGGGGCAGCGGGTGCTTTGTTCATTGATTTGCCCGGTGATCAGGCGGGACTTGTCGTGGAGAACTCAGCATCAACATCAGAGCTGGCTAGGGAGGTATACAACGAGTTGTCACGTAACAGCGTGAAAGGTTCTGTGAGCATCGGGCCGGGTGTTAAGTCTCTACGGGAGCTGCCCGTATCCTATATGGTGGCTGCAGGGGCTGCCGCCCGCCACCTTTTTTATTCGGAAGCAAGTGGACCTATTGACACAACCAAGGATGCCGAGAGCCAGCTTAGCTATAATCTTCCTTCCGCAGATCTGACTGAGGAACTGATGGGTGCAGTTGAAAGATTACAGGAGCAGAAGGCCTGGGACCAATTGAAGGAAATGTTCAGAATGTTTGAATTGAATAGAACTGCTCCTGAGGTTGTAAGGATGACCGGCATCGATATCATGCTGAAAAGTATGGAGCTAGTGAAGGAGTTCGGAGGGAAGGCTGAGCAGTGGAGTGATTCTTTTGAATTTTTTAAAACCAAACCAAAATCCCTTGTAGTGCTGGAGGGCATCCTTAAGGATTTGTTGAACTCATGTATGGAATACATCAAGCAGCATAAGGAACGCGGATCCGAGCATCCACATATACAGGTGGAATGTTTTTTGAAGGACAATTATTCCAAGCCTTTAACCGTAAAAGAGATTGCGGAGCACTTTTATATCAATCCGGTATACCTGGGCCAGGCGTTTATTAAAAAGAATGGGATCAGCATACTTGAATATATTCATAATTTGCGCATCGATCAAGCCAAGAAGCGGTTGATTGAAACGGGAGAGACCGTCAGGAAGATTGCAGAGAATGTGGGTTATGTGCATTACCATCATTTTTTAAGAGAGTTTGAGAAGCGGACCACATTGAAACCGATCGCTTATCGCAACCAGGCTAGAGCTGAAAAATGAGAGGTATCCTTATTTAATTTGGTAATGGTAAACGCATACAAAATTGATATTATAGACTTAACTACCCGGACTACATCCACTATAGGAGGTTATAGATGATGACACAGGCAAGCAGCGGGTTGCCCGCACTGCATGAAGTATTCCGAGATGCCTTCAAGATTGGCGCTGCGCTCAGCATGGGCACCTTATCTGCTCATGCTTCTTTCATTGCTAAGCAATTCAACAGCATTACAGCTGAAAATGTGATGAAACCGGAGGAGGTCCAGCCGCAAGAAGGAATCTATACCTTTGATGCAGCCGACCGTATCTTTGAGTTCGCACAGGCCAATCACATCGCGGTCCGGGGCCATACACTTCTCTGGCATAATCAGACAGGGGATTGGATGTTCCGCAATTCAGAGGGTGAGCCGTGCACCAGGGAGCAACTTCTCGGCCGTCTGCAAACCCATATTAATACTGTAGTGGGGCGATACCGCGGGCAGGCTTATGCCTGGGATGTGGTCAATGAAGCCATTGAGGATAAATCCGACCAATACTTGAGGAATACGAAATGGTTGGAAATTCTCGGAGAGGACTATCTCCGTGAGGCATTTGAAATGGCTCATCAGGCAGACCCGGACGCTTTGCTGTTCTACAACGACTATAACGAGACCGATCCTGTCAAACGCGACAAAATCTTCAAGCTGGTCCGTGGTTTACTTGACCAGAATACACCTATTCACGGGATAGGCATGCAGGCCCATTGGAACATCTATGGCCCAACCATCGACGAAATCCGCAGTGCAATAGAGCTATATGCTTCTCTTGGTCTTAGAATCCACATTACTGAGCTGGATCTTTCCATGTTCCGGTTCGAAGACAAACGAGCTGATTTGAAAGCGCCAACAGTTGAGATGCTGAAGCTTCAGGAAGAACGTTATGCGGAGATTTTTGCCGTTCTGCTGGAATACAGAAAGGTTATTGATTCTGTTACATTCTGGGGTGCAGCTGATGACTATACCTGGCTGGATGATTTCCCGGTTCGCGGGCGTAAAAACTGGCCGTTTCTGTTTGACGTACAACAGCAGCCCAAAGCTTCGTTCGGACGGCTTGTCGATCTGGCTGCCTCGAAATGATAACCCTTGATGTAGTTCGATAAATTCAAAATTGGAGGACATATCATGACATTTCAATTGAATCTAGCCATAGGAAAGGTTCAGCCTAACGGTAATCCGTTGGTTGCGAATCGATATGGGGCCGATCCGTATGCCCTGGTATTCGGAGACCGGGTCTATTTGTACATGACCCATGATGCGCTGGAGTATGACGGAAGCGGTGTGGTAAAAGAGAACACTTTCAGCAGTATCAATAAGATTGCGGTAATCTCCTCTAGTGATTTAGTCAACTGGACCGACCATGGCGAAATTGCGGCAGCAGGGCCGGATGGGGCAGCCAAGTGGGCTACCCAGTCCTGGGCGCCTGCAGCCGTCCATAAGGTGATCGGAGGCAAGGATAAATTCTTCCTGTACTTCGCCAATAACGCCAGCGGTATCGGCGTTCTGAGTAGTGACAGCCCGGTGGGTCCATGGGTTGACCCCATTGGCGAGGCACTCATTTTGCGTTCAACTCCGGGAGTTGAGGAGGTAACCTGGCTTTTTGACCCGGCGGTTCTGGTGGATGATGACGGCAAGAGTTACATCTATTTCGGAGGCGGGGTACCGGAAGGAGAATACGCAGAGCCGGGTACAGCACGGGTGATGCAACTCGGAGAAGACATGACCAGCGTAGTAGGTACGGCTGAGGTTGTGCCCGCCCCGTTCATGTTCGAGGATGCTGGCATACATAAACGGGAAGGCGTCTACTATTATACCTATTGTTCAAATTTCTATGATGGGGAACGTCCGGAAGGCAATCCTCCGGCAGGTGAGATTGCCTATATGACGAGTGGCAACCCAATAGGCCCCTGGACATATCGTAAGACGATATTAAAAAATCCGGGACATTTTTTCGGAGTATCTGGTAATAACCATCATGCGATTTTCCAATTTCATGAGGATTGGTACATCGCTTATCACGCACAAACCTTGTCCAAGGCACAGGGAATCGCGAACGGCTATCGTTCGACGCATCTGGGCCGCCTCTTCCATAACGAGGACGGTTCTATTCAGGAGGTTGAAGCTGACTATACAGGTGTGCAGCAAATCAAACCTTTAACCCCGTATCAGCGTGTACAGGCGGCGACGATAGGATGGAGCGCAGGTGTAAAGACGGAATTAGAGACGGTCGCGGGAGAAAGGCTTGTAACGGATATTGACAATGGGGACTGGATCGGGGTAGCTGGAGTTGATTTCGGAAGTCAAGGTGCTGAAGCATTCTGTGCCTCTGTCATAAGCCTTGATGGCGGCGGTACGATTGAACTGCATCTGGATGAACCGGCAGGTCCACTCATTGGCGAACTGCTTGTTCCTGCTGCGAACGGGCCGGAGAATAAGGTGGAGTTAAAGACGGAGGTTCACGGAATTGGAGGAATCCACGACCTGTATCTGGTGTTTAGAGGACAAATAGGAATACCCTTATTCAAGTTTGTATCATGGCAGTTCATGGAGTAGAGGCATTCATACAGGGAGGGCAATACTGTGAGTACTGCGATCATAACCAATCCTATCATGTGGGCAGATGTGCCGGATGTGGACGTCATCCGGGTTGGGCCTGTGTTCTATATGGTCAGCACCAGCATGCACTTCATGCCGGGCTGTCCGATTATGAAATCCGTTAATTTAATGGATTGGGAAATAGTGAATTATGTATATGATACCTTAGAGGATAACGAGGCCCACCGACTGCAGGACGGCAAAGGTATTTACGGAAGCGGCTCTTGGGCGGCATCCCTCCGCTATAAGGAAGGAATCTTCTACGTTTGCTTCTCATCCAATGACATGGACCGGTTCTATGTCTACCGGACAGAGGATATTGAGCATGGGACATGGGAGCGTTCGGTAATCCCCGGCCTTTATCATGATCCGGGACTGCTGTTGGATGACGATAACCGCAACTATGTGATCTACGGGAACGGTGATATCCATATTAAGGAGCTGACGGAAGATCTGACAGCGGTGAAGCCGGGCGGAACCGATCAGCTGCTGATCGAAGGCGAACGAGAAGACATCGGCCTGCGGATCGAAGGCTGTCATGCGTACAAGCTGAATGGCTATTATTATTTATTCTTCATTGAATGGCCGAGAACCGGAAATATGCGCAGGCGTCAAATAGGCTATCGCTCACGCGGGCTTCCGGGTCCCTATGAACGGAAAATTATGCTGGACGATGATCTGGGCTATCATAATAAGGGTGTGGCGCAAGGCGGCATTGTCGATACCCTGGATCAGGATTGGTATGCCGTGCTGTTCCAGGATCATGATGCTGTCGGACGGATCCCCTGCGTACTTCCTGTGAGCTGGGAGAACGATTGGCCGATCATCGGGATGAATGGTTCAGTACCTCAAGTTGTGCAGACAAAGCTTCCAGCTGCGGAACCTAAGCCTCTGGTAATCAGCGATGAGTTCGACTATGAGACCAACCGGTTGGCCCTGAACTGGCAGTGGAACCATAATCCTGACCATGGGCTATGGTCTGTGACAGAACGTCCGGGCCATCTGCGGCTCCGCACCGGTCAATTCACAGACAGCATCCTATTTGCACGCAATACGCTGACGCAGCGTACGGAAGGCCCAGCCTGCAGCGCGGAGACAGTGCTGGAGGTTTCAGGTATGAAGCCCGGTGACCGGGCAGGCCTGGTGGCGCTGCAGAATGGGTTCGGTACTGTAGGTGTTGCTGCGGGAGAGCAGGGAGAGTTCAGCGTTACTATGTGCATCAACGGCGGTGACGGCAGCGAGGAGACGGTGGAGAGCATCATGTTCACCGGTGAACGGGTTTATCTCAAAATTGACTTCAATTTTGAGGATAGTCTTGACCAGGCACAGTTCTTCTATTCGGAAGACGGGACAGTGTGGAAGCCAATCGGCCGGACGCTGCATATGAAATATACGCTGGATCATTTTATGGGGTATAGAATCGGATTGTTCAACTACGCGACCAAGCAGTCCGGCGGTTATGCCGATTTTGATTATTTCCATTATCATAGGCGGAGTTAGCACAAGGCTTACAGAGGTATAGCGCCGCTGATCATGCTACAAAGTACAATGCAAAGGGCGGCCCTGTAAGGACCGCCCTTTGCATTGTAATTAAACTCTGCTGCCTTGCAGGTCCTTATAATTCTGTCTGGACGTTTTGTTCTTTGGAGGAGAGTGTTTCCCGGTAAGCTCGGGGGGAGTAGCCGGTAAGCTGACGAAACTGTCTGCAGAAATGCTCCACATTGGCATAACCGCAAATCGTGGCGATCTCGGAAATTTTATGCGGACCGTAGCCAAGTTTTTCTTTGGCCAGCCGGATCCGGCAATGAATGACATCCTCCATACAGGAGATTCCGAAGGTGGATTTATATATGGTTTGTAGATAGCCTGCGCTTATGTGCAGATACTCTGCCATGGCTGGAACGGTCCAGGGATGGCCGGGATTATTGTAAAGAGCTTTGCGCAAGTTCAGAAGATTATAATATTGGGGACTCAGCTTATCCTCGGAGGCTTCGCAGAGCTTATTGAAGATTATTCTAAACAGATAGTCGATGGAAAGCTCCCGGTAGTCATTCTGAAATGTATGCTCAAAGGTCAGCAGTTGAAACAGCTGATGGCAATAGCTGGGATCCGGGAGCGAAAAGGGAACCCCGATAGGTAAGACGTTTTCTGTAATATAAGACTCGTCCGCATCAAAACGGACCCAGTCGTTAATGTATCTTTTGGAACAGGCACGGTAATAGATGTGGTGCTTTGGCGGATACAGGACAGCGGAGTGGGCCGGATACTCTTTCAATTCTCCGTTCACTTCAAACAACGCCGCAGTTTGTGTGAGTACCAGAAGCCAGGCATCATGGCCCTCGGGTATATTGAAGACAAAATCGTCAGAATGAGTAGCATCAAATTCAACATAGTGAATCTTGGGCATCGGCTTCTCCTTTCTTTGGATACATCAATTAATGGATCGGATATATCATTGTTTGGAACTCAATACTTTTCTATAATTATATTATAAAATAAGGACATTTGGGTAAATTTTTGAAATAAATTATTGAGAAAATATTTTTTTGATCATTAGAAATTATCAATAATGATAGGAGGCTGCTTGTTAATGACACCGCATCAAAACGAAGATCGGAATTATATCCTCTGCTATACCCGGTTACCACAGGAGGATATGGAATATGCTCCGAGACTGGCGCACAGCATGCATTTGGCTTATTGTAGCGACGGGCTTCTTTTTCAGGAATTAAACCATAATTCAGGGGTTCTATTCGCCAAGGCGACTGAGAACGAGGATGGTACACTCCGTGCTAAGAGCTTGAAGAATCCGTATCTGTTCCACACTGCCGAGGGCAATTTCGGGGTGATCGCAGTGCGAACGGAGGCAGAGGGTGAAGCCGATGCAGAGAGTAAGGGGAAGGTGCTGCTGTTCTTCTCCAGTGATCTGCTGCAATACCGCGAAGTTGGACTGCTGGAGCTTGGGGCAGAAACATTTGTAAGCGATGTCATCTGCGAGTATGATACTGACCGGAACAGCTACGTGATCCGCTGGATCGATGAGCTGGGGAATGGTTATCAGAATGTTATTCCCGATATCATGAGTTTGAAGGAGCTCTCTGCACCGGAACCGGCACAGCCTTTTACCCTGGATACAGTGTTTGCTGACATTGAGGGGATCCTGCCGCGTAACTATATCTCCGTATCCCGGGAAATAGCCCGCAAGCTCTATTGTAAGCTTACGGTTCCGAACAATATTGCAATAAAAGTCCCCGAACGCGTGAGCGCTGCATCCGAAGAGGATTTGGAAGAGATCCGGGCTACAGCTCTGTATAGTGACGGCACCAAAGCGCTGAAAAAGGTGGTGTGGAATACAGATGAAATTGATTGGGATAAGGCGGGGACCTATAAAATATCCGGTGAGGTCCATCAGGATCATTACCCGTTCCCGATAGCGTATGACCGGGCGGATCCCTGTATTGCGAAATGGAAAGGAAAGTATTATTTCATTTCCACCAATGATGCGGACCACAATCACACGCTGTATATGCGGGAAGCAGATACCATCCCAGGGCTGGTCGATGCCGGGGAGGTATTGATTCTGGATTCGAATACCTATGAGCAGATCGGCGGACTGCTGTGGGCCCCGGAACTTCATATCATTGAAGAGGAGCTTTATATCTTTCATGCGGCAACACCGGGTGAATTTCTCTGCGAAGAATCCCATACCATGAAGCTGCGGACAGGCGGGAATCCGATGTGTGCTGCTGACTGGTCAATGCCTGTGCGTGTAGTGAAGAAGGACGGTACATATCTGTGTGAAGCGGGCAAGACTATTTCCTTGGATATGACTGTGATTCACTGGGGCGGGAAACATTATGCCGCGTGGTCGGAGCGCCAGTTCGTGCCTGCTGATCTCGGAGCCTGGATCTATATCGCCACAATGGACCCGAAGGAGCCTTGGAAGCTGACCAGTGATCCAGTGCTTCTGACCAAACCCGATTATGGCTGGGCCAATAATCATACGTTTGTAGATGAAGGGCCGTTCGCCCTTTATACCGATGACCGGTTATTTGTAACCTTTGCCAGCGCAGCAGTGGATGCCACTTATGTTGTAGGCCTCTTGACTGCCGGTAAGGATGCGGATTTGCTGGACACCCGCAGCTGGACCAAAGGCAATTATCCGCTGCTGACCTCCAGAAGTGTGCCTGGCGAATATGGACCCGGCCACAATTCCTATGTCACAGATGAGGATGGGGTCATTTGGAACGCTTACCATGCAAGACCTGGAATAGATGGACCCAGAAGTTCCGGTCTGCGCCGCGTGCACTTTGATATTGACGGTGTTCCGGTTCTGGATCTTACAGAAGATAAAGATCTGGGCCGGGAGCTAAGAAAGGTATCTATAGAAGTAACCGTGAGATAAACCGCTGTTTGCTTAAACCGGGCAAGCAGATTCCTGTGTTCTTAAGCGCTGATATTCAGAGAGGAGTAACTGTATGTTGAGAGTAGCAAGTGTTGAAAATGGTTTCGTTAAGGGACTTCCGGCGGCTGATCCGCGAATTACCAGCTTCAAGGGAATTCCGTTTGCGGCTCCGCCTGTGGGGGAGAACCGCTGGCGTGCACCCCAGCCTGCGCAGAACTGGAAAGGGGAATTGAAAGCGTATGATTTTGCCCCAATTTCCATGCAGGCCCCAACCGTTATCGATGTAAATAATATTTATACACGTGAATGGTCAGTGGATCCGGATCTTCCGATGGATGAGGACTGTCTTTACCTGAATGTCTGGACACCGGCCGTCTGCGCTGATGAGAAGCTTCCTGTCTTCGTATGGTATTTTGGTGGAGGACTTCAGGTCGGCCATACCGCTGAAATGGAGTTTGACGGCGAACGCATTGCCCGCCGGGGGATTGTCGTAGTGACCGTGAATTACCGCCTGAACGTGTTTGGCTTCCTGAGTCATCCCGAGATTACTGTGGAATCTCCCGGTGCTCCTGCGAATTTCGGACATCTGGATCAACAGGCGGGTACACAGTGGGTCAAACGCAATATCGCTGCTTTTGGAGGAGACCCTGACCAGATTACAATTGGGGGACAATCGGCTGGCGGCGGAAGTGTGCTGAGCCAGCTTACCTCGCCGCAGAATGAAGGGCTGTTTCAGCGGGCCGTGATTATGAGCGGGATCTTTACTCCGCTGTACCCGGATAACCCGGTACCTCCGCAGCACCGGACCTTGAAGGAGGCGGAAGAGCAGGGGACAGCCTTCTTTGAATTTATGGAAGTGTCGACTCTGGAAGAGGCTCGTAAGCTGGATGCGGTCTATATCCGCGATAAAATGCTGGAGTACGGCAGCTTCTGGGGCACGGTTATGGACCAGTTATATTGTCCCGGCGATCCTTATGCCCTTTTTCTGAAGGGGCGCCACCACAAAGTGCCGGTCATGCTGGGAGCTACCTCATCCGAATTTTTCGGTGTTCCAGGTGCCGGCAGCGTGGAGGAATTCCGGGCTATGGCCTTTGAAATGTTCGGCGGAGAAGCAGAAGAGTACCTTGAACTATGCGCGGTTGATACAGGAAATCTGGAGGAGATGATCCGGACGGCCTCGGTGAGCAATATTGAATATGCGGCACGTGTTGCCATGAAGGCCAATAGCGATTCCGGAAGCGGCGTCCCGATGTATTATTATACCTTTGAGGCCGACATTCCGGGCTGGGATGATCCGGGAACCTTCCATTCGGTGGATCTGTGGTTCCACTTCGAAACGCTGGCCAAATGCTGGCGGCCATTTGTGGGCAGGCATTATGATCTCGCCCGCCAGATGTGCAATTATCTTGCCTATTTCATTGGTACGGGCGATCCGAACGGCAAGGATTCTACCGGTGAGGAGTTGCCACTATGGAAACCGTGTACGCCGGAAGCGCCTTACGGCATGGTTTTTGCGGACAAGGCTGAGTTTGTAGAGAAGCCTCCGGGTGAGGTAATGCAATTTCTGGTCGGGCAATATTTCAAGCGTCAATCCATTCATATCTACGAGAGGAATGAGCGGTAATGAACGAGAATAAGTCGGATTATACGATACAAACTGCCGGATATGATACAGAGAGGGAAGGCATCGCCCGGGGAGAGATTTGTACTATAGAATATCCTTCGAGAACAGTAGGCAACCCCCGGAAGGCAATGGTATATACGCCACCCGGATATCCGGCCGCCGGGGAATACAGTGTCTTGTATCTGCTGCACGGGATTGGCGGAGATGAGAGCGAATGGTACAATCACGGCAAGCCCCAGGTTATTCTGGACAATCTGTATGCTAATCAATTGCTGAAGCCTATGATCGTTGTGCTGCCGAACGGCCGGGCGATGCCGAATGACCGGGCGGAAGGCGAGATTTTTGCACCCGACAAGGTACAGGCGTTCGAAACCTTCGAATCGGATTTGCTCGATGATCTTATTCCCTATATCGAAGCGAATTATCCTGTCCTGACAGACCGAATGCACCGTGCCATTGCTGGATTATCTATGGGCGGAGGGCAATCCTTGAATATCGGTCTGAATAATCTGGACCGTTTCGCCTGGATCGGGGCCTTCTCTCCTGCTCCCAATATGAGGCCACCTGAGCAGTTGCTCCCGGAACCGCAGAAGGCCGCAGAGCTGCTCAGTTTGCTCTGGTTATCGTGCGGAGATCTGGACAGTCTCAAGAATGTCAGCGACCGGACGCATGCCTATTTATCACAGCATTCCGTGCCGCATCTCTGGGTGGAGGAACACGGCGATCATGATTGGCCGGTCTGGAAGAACGGCTTGTATCAGTTCTCGAAGCTGGTTTTCAGCTGACAAAATAGGGTCAAAGCAGCGACTCTCCCTTTATTGGAGGATCGCTGCTTTGCGTTTTTGGCTTTATGAGATTATGAAATCCCTTTGATTGTACCGGACGTGAGCCATATAGGGATCTTCGGTAGAGACGGCGGACTGATAAGCCCCTATTTCCCGAAAAAACCTAGTGTAGAGCCTGAAGCGGACTGAGCTTCCGTTAACGTGTTGCTTTGAGCTCAAAATGAGGGGCTTCCGGACACATAGCGGAATCTCAGTCCGGTTGACCCGCAATTTCTCCCGGTCTGCCCAAATAGCGGAATCTCAGTCCCCCTCACTTGCGGGTGAGCTGTGAAGGAGAGCATAGCGATGAGAACAACGTTCCGTTTGCGGGGCGTCCTCCCAAAGTGCTCGCCTATATCCTATGCAAAAAAACAAGGGCTGACCACAGCAGCCATTTCATGGCTTTTGGTTCAGCCCCTGCTTCATTGATTAGAACCGGATACACGCATACATCTGGTGGATTAGTGTTTATTTATTGGCGATTGCATCGGCACGCATCTTAACGATTTTTTGTGCTCTTTCCGTATCCACGGCAAGGACATCATTCCAGCCAAGACCCACTACATCGGACTGCAGCTTGGTCCAGAGTTTATCGAATTCTGATTGGTCCTTGGCGAATATCATTTTCCAGGATGTGTTCTTCACATAATCTGAGATCTGGCTGCGTTTATTCTTAATGTCCGAGGAATCCGACCCAAGACTTGTATTAATATTGGGTACGATATCGATCATATTGTTCTTCTGGTAGTATTCTGTCGGAGTGGTTGCATTATAAGCTTTCTGCCACTCTGTAGTCAGAACTGTCTTATTCGCCTCTATGGTTGAGCTCCAATAGGTGTTGTTGTAGAATTCCTTCGTATCCGGATCTACTACAAAATCGCTCATGATCATAGTATTGAGCTTGCTCTGGCCATCTTGATATCCGCCGCCGCCGTACTCTTCTGGAACGGGAGTATTATCCTGGAAGGCCGTTTGGCCTACTTCAGTCAGCTTGAATTTGCCGTCTGCTGTCTTTTCATAATTGAAGCCTTCGAATCCATTAGTATAGTAGCGCAGACCTTCAGGAGAGGCCAGCCAATCCATGAATTCAATGATTCTTTCCGGATTTTTTGCTTTTGCACCAATTGCAAATACTCTTCCGCTTCCGAAGTAGGCATCACTATTCTGAATAATATGGGTATCGGCGATCGGAATGGCAACATTGCCGTCACCTTTATTGCCTCTTTCAATGGTATTGTAGAAACCTCTTTCCCATGAATACCATAAGAGCAGCACCTGTTTACTGGTCAGCTTTTCATTGACTTTATTCCAATCCTGGGATGGGGAGTCAGGGTCAACCAGACCCATCTGATTGGCGTCATAATAGAATTGGAGGATTTTTTTGTACATACTGTTGTCGTCAACGAGAGGAACAATATCGCCTTTTGCATTTAACTGAATGGTCGTAGTTCCCTCTGGCTGTTCATAACCGTACCAGTTACTGAGCCAGCGTACATTTTCCATACTTCCGTTGTCCCAGTCCTTCCATAGGGTTATCGGAACGATCGGTTTACCATCAGGTGTCTTGGGATACTTCTCCTGCATCTGCTTCAGTGCATTCAGAAGGTCAGCCAGATTGTTCAGCTTGGGAGCCCCTATTCCCTTGTAATAATCCCAAGGCATAAGCGGACTGGAGTAAGGGAGTTCTTCCGAGAATGTTGTCGGGGAAGTGTCCGATGTAAAGGTCGGCAGTGCATAAATCTTGCCATCCGGATTGATGCTCTCGAATGCAGCATTGAAAGGCTTGAAGTGATTGTCCACATATTTGGACAGGTACTCTGTATTCTTGATCTTATCCGTGAGATCCATAATCATACCCGCCGGAAGCAATTCCTCCAGCTGACTGTTATCAATAATCAGGAGGTCTCCCAGATCTCCAGATGCCGACCTTGTCTTGTATAGCTGATCCCCTGCAACTTGCGGAGACAGAATATTTAATGTGATATTGAACTTATCCTTAATCAGTTTTCCGTACCATCCGGTTTGCTCTCCCTGGTAATTTGCTGCATTGTCAAACACGGTAATAGTCAGCGGTTTGCTGTGATCGATCCCTGTAGCTGGACTGGATGACTCGGTTGCTGTTCCCGGATCGGGCGATCCTGTTGCTGTAGCCGCATTGTTGGAGTTGCCGCTACATCCGCTTAATACCGTTGTTAACAGAAGCAGAGAGGTACCAAGCAACATTGAATATTTTCTTGCCAGCTTATTGTTTTTATTCATGTACAGCCCCCCAGTTGATTAATTTATCATAATAGTGCAATTTAACCTTTGACTGCACCAATGATAATTCCTTTTACAAAAAATCTTTGGAAAATCGGATAAACCAGCAGAATAGGTGCGACAACGATGATGGTAACGGTCATGCGAATGGACGTGGTGGTCTGCTTGGTGGACAGGCTGGCCATGGCCGTTGATCCGGCGTTCTGCAGATTGACCATGGTGGATAGGGAGCTGGCCTGATTGATGTAGTTATACAGAATGAACTGCAGACTGTACAATTTGCTGTCCGTCACCAGCAGCAGCGTATCCTGAAAGGAATTCCACTGGTTGACTGCCGAGAATATGGCGACTGTCGCGAGTATCGGTTTGCTGATGGGCAAGATAATTTTGTAAAAGATCGTTATAATTCCGGCACCGTCAATGCTGGCTGCCTGCTGCAATTCCTTCGGCGTGGATTCCACAAATGTCTTCACTAGAATGATGAAAAATGGAGCTACGATGGACGGCAGGACGTATGCCAGAAAATTGTTGGTGAGGTGCAGGGATCTCATGGTCAAATACCAGGGGATAATACCGGCATTAAAAAACATCGTAATAATGGTAAACCGGTACCAGAATTTTTTCCCCCACATATCCTCCTGGGAAAACATGAAGCCCAAAAAGGCAGAGGCCCCGACCGTCAAAAGTGTGCCTATTACGGTTCTCCCCAAAGAAATGACAAATGCATTCCATAGCCCCGGTATTTTAAATACGTCAACATAGTTCTGGAAATGGATCCCCCTTGGCCAAAACGCAATTTCACCTTTGGCGCTGAGATCGTTGGCGCTTATAGTATTGATAATGATGGAGTAGAAGGGATATACACATATAAATGCAAAGAGAGAAAAGAGGACATAGACCACAGCAGAAATCATTTTGTCAGTTGTACTGACCTGCATTTTTATTTTTTTGGAGAAGGGGCTGTTATTTTCTTTGGCAATCGGCGCCAGTTCTGTCTGGTGGTCACTCATACGATGCCCTCTCCTCTTAACAATTTGGACAGTCCGTTTACAGAAAAGAGAAGCGCAACACTAATTATGCTTTTCAGCATACTGATCGCGACGGAAACGGAATAGCTGCCGCCTCCCATGGCCAGGTTGTATACATATAAATCCAATACCTGGATGGTATCTTTGTTGAAGGCATTCTGGAAAACGAAATATTGCTCCAATCCATTGTTCAGGAAGCTGGCAATTTGGAGCATCAATAACACAAAATAGGTCGGAATCATACTTGGCAAAACCACATGCCGGATGACCTGCATTCTTGTAGCACCGTCTACATAAGCCGCTTCATACAGAGATTCATCAATCCCCATAATTGCCGCTATATACAATATGGCTGACCAACCTAGTGATTTCCAGGTAATCCATATCCACATCGTAATCCAGACATGCTCTGAGTTCTGAAGAAAGAGTATAGGAGAGTCGATCAGCCCGATCTGTCTCAAAAAACCATTGACGACACCTTCACTGGAGAACATGGAAAATGCCAGTGAATAGACCAGTACCCAACTGATAAAGTTTGGAAGAGTGGTTACGGTCTGGATCAATTTTCGGAAACGCACAGCTTTAATCTCTGTTAGGAAGATTGCAAAGATCATCGGGAGCCAAGAAAAAAGTATACTCAACCCACTAATGCCGAACGTGTTCTTGATGACCTGAAGTAGTTGATCGACCTTCACCTGGTTTTCTACCAAGGAATGAAACCATTTGAAACCGACAAAAGGCGATTGTGACAGCGGAATCGGTGGCATATAGTCAAAGAAGGCATAAACCCATCCATAGAGCGGGTAGTAGGCAAAGACAGCAAGCAAAACCATGAAGGGCGAAATATAAAGGAATTTTCGTATCGAATTGCTTCTCATGCTGGGACTACGCATCGGTTCACTCCTCTTCGTATTCTCTTTGTAAATTTGCTTAATGGAAGCTTTCAGCTGGGCTGCTATCCCTTAAATATATTGTCCGGCTCGCTAACCCCCTTCTGTATTGATAGCGCTTTCATATCTATGGAACAATAATAAATTATTGGTTTCTTTCAAACAATGACCTATCCTCACGACTTATTGATCTATTATTAGATAAAACCACGATATAATTACAGAAAAATATTAAATTATCAATATTTTAAATAAAATAGAAAATATTAACTTAAATCCAAGTAGCTATATGAACATTTAGAAATAAGCAGCTTGAAGGTCTGACGTATCCCAAGGGCATATCCTGCATGGGTCGGAGCGAGATTTTGGAATTTGCTGTACTTCTGGAGAAAAGCAACAAATGTCCATATGAAAGCAACGCCAAGCTATAGACCCTAAGCGTAGCCTATGATTAAATACATAAAGAATATTGCAACTGACCTCACACCTAATCTCTGATTTAAGCGAAAGGATGAATATTTTTTATGGACAAAAAAGAGTTCGGTCTGACACCACCTATGGGGTGGAATTCATGGAATACCTTTACATGGGACATTAATGAGCAACTTATTCGTGAAGCTGCAGATACACTTGTTGCAGAGGGGTACAAGGATGCGGGATATGAGTACATTGTTATTGATGACTGCTGGAGTCTGAAAGAAAGAGACGGGGATGGGAAACTAGTTGTTGATCCGCTTAAATTTCCGAACGGAATGAAGGCGCTTTCAGAATATATTCATTCCAAGGGACTAAAATTCGGGATGTACTCTTGTGTAGGAACACATACCTGCGCAGGGTATCCAGGGAGCTTTGAACATGAATTTCAGGATGCGGAATCACTGGCAGAGTGGGGCGTCGATTTTTTAAAGTATGATTACTGCTTTAAGCCCAGACATATGTCGGGGGAACTGCTGTACAAACGAATGAGCCTCGCGCTTAAAAACTGCGGAAGAGACATACTGTTCTCAGCATGCAATTGGGGCGAGGACAATGTGTATCATTGGATCCGTGAATCAGGTGCGCATATGTACCGATCCACAGGAGATATTCAGGATAGCTGGGATTCGATCAAGAGCTTAGCTTTATCACAGCTTGATAAAGCCCGCTATACCGGAGCCTATTGCCATAATGATCTGGATATGCTGGTTGTCGGCATGTACGGAGGCAGCAACAGCGACTTTATCGGAAGCCAAGTCGGCGGATGTAGTGATGTGGAGTACAAGACCCATTTTTCTTTATGGAGCATGATGGGGTCTCCGCTGATGATTGGCAGCGACATCCGTAAAGCCAACCAGGCCACCAGGGATATCCTGATGAACCGGGATTTGATTGCCATTAATCAGGATGTGGAAGGCCGCGGTGCTTATCGCATCAAGCCGGAACCGCAGTGGTTTCATGCGGATGATGTGTTTATGCTGGTAAAAGTGTTAACGGACGGAGACCTTGCCATAGGCTTCTTCAATCTGAGCGATGGTCAAAGGGAAATGTCGCTGCAATTCTGGGATTTCGGACTTCCTTATGCTTCCGGAAAGTCGCTGTCGCTGTATGACTGCTGGGAGCATCAAGAAATAGGCGTATTCAGAGAAAGATACGCTCCAGTAGTTCCAGCTCATGATTGTCTGATTGTACGGGCTAAATTGGTGTAAGGAATGGCATGAACATGAATAGAACATGCCGAACATGCAAAGTCCCTTTAACGACTGATGATGTGGCGATATACCTGAAGCTTGTGACGCGCAACGCTCAAGATTTCCTGTGTATTGACTGTCTTGGTGAACAACTGAAATGCGGACGTGACCCCATTATGAAATTAATAACATATTTCCGGGAATCCGGGAATTGTGTACTGTTTCGCTAAGGTGAATTGTTGACCCTATTGGCAGGTAGTGAAAGAAAGCAGCGGAGAGGTACTGAACCACATGACTGCCTGCCGCAGGGACACCTACATGAACTAAGAGACAGTATTTCCGGTGCTATATACCTTTTTATATTCCGAAGGAGTATACGAAGTTGCTTTTTTGAATACTTTTGAGAAATACAACGGGTCCTGGTAGCCAACCGAGTAGGCTACCGACTTCACAGATAAGTGAGAAGTTCTTAATAATTCACAGGCACGCCGAATCCTGAATGCGGTTAGGTAGCCAGATAGGGAAACTCCATTTTCTTCCTTAAACAACCGAAACAAGTAGCTTCGCTCAATTTTCACGTAGTCTACTACATCCAGAACAGACAGCGAAGGCTTCCAGAAGTTGCTTTCGATATATTCCCGCGCTGATAATGCGTAGTCCTTTGTTAGAAAAGCTTTATCACTAGGGTAGTACTCCATATAGTATGACAATAATAGATGGAGTTTAGCATCGGAACGTTCTCTTTCGAATGGCTCCAATTCGGCGGTCTTGCTCACATGAAATAATGGCCCCAGGTCTTGCGGAGAAGGCGCCACCACTGGAGAATCAGGTGTGAAATTAACCATCGATAAGAGGCGTGAGGCCTCTCCCCCGTAAAGTTCAATCCAAAAATACTCCCATGGATCCAGCGGATCTGGATAATAGTACACTTCCATATGCGGAAAAATAATAAAGCTCTCGCCTGTTTCCAAAAGAAAAGTTGTATGTTGTGTCTCCAAATAGCCCTTTCCGCTTACAATATAATGCAGGGCATACACATCGCGGACACCCGGGCCCCATTTATGCAAATTTGGAGGTTTATGACCATTGCCTTTACAAATCGAACCCTCGCTAAAAACGTAATTAAATGAATTCATAAGCTGTACCAGTATCCTTTGCATCAAATTCATATATTTAATATCCCGATATTACGCTACTCTTTCTTCGCTCCACGGTACATCTAAATTATACTATTTTCAGTTATCAAAAGAATAGAAAGAATCCACATTTATATGATAGTCACCCCGTAAACTGCAAAAAGTGAACAGGAGGACATAGGTGGATACTTCAACTATAAATGTAAATTTACTCAAATTACGCATAATACGACTGGAAATTAATATCGAACATTTATGATGACTAACAGAAGTGAAGTTAGGTATAATTCATATACAATATAAGAAAATGAAAGTAGTGATTTGATGGAACACTATATGAAACAAATGTTTGTCACAGCTTTGGACCGTTCGCTACCCATTTTCATCGAGACGATGGGATGGAATGAAAGGCAGGATGAGTTTAATCGGCCGCAAGGATATCACTGTTATCATTGGCTGCAAACAACTGAGGGGGAAGGTCAATTTGAAATTTCGGATAAAATAGTCACCTTGGCGCCAAACCAAGGGATTTTGCTGCAACCTAATGCTTCACATAGCTATGTAGCTCAGTCTAATCCTTGGTCGACCTGGTATATCACATTTAATGGCAACCTTGCTCCATTCATTGTTTCTTCTCTCGGTTTGGCAACTTCCACAGTGATTAGCTGGGAACCCAGTTCCAGGCTATCTACTCTGCATAAAAGCAGTGAAAATTTGGCAAGGCCGAGCTTTGATTTTAACGGAATGGATGGTTCCGCTTTTGTATATCGTTTTCTTATGGACCTGAAAAGATATGGACAAGTTGATAACCAACGTTCCTTTTCCCAGCATACCGAAAGATTAATGCCATTGATTCGTTTTCTTGAAGAGAACTATTCTAACCCGGCTTTTGGATTAACCCAATTGGCAGAATACGCTGGCATTAGCTCGCAACGATTGAACTACCTATTCAGAATGACAACAGGGATGAGTCCTTACCAATACCTCATCCACTTGCGCATTCAGAAATCCAAAGAGTATTTGATAAACGAAAAAAAGCTCACCGTCAAGGCGATTGCCTCTTTGGTGGGCTTTTTGGATAGTAGTCATTTTGTGTATACTTTCAGGAAAATTGAATCAAAGACTCCCCAGAGTTTTCGCGATCTCAATTAATATGGCGTATTCTCTCTGAATTCTTGTGGTGTAGCCCCAAAATGTTCTTTGAAAACCTTGATAAAATAGGTCGGGTTTTTATATCCCAAACGATTCGCTATTTCATAAATTTTATATCTGCTGTCATTCAATAAAAACACAGCTTTTTCCATCCGCAACCGCAATAGGTAGTCTGAAATGTTCTCCCCAGTTTCTCTCTTGAATACTTTGGATACATGGGTTGGATGCATATAGACGTAATCGGCGATGGCCTGGAGTGAGACATCTTCTGATAAATGCTCTTGCACGAATTGATGAATTTGAGCCACTGCTGAATGGCGGGATGCAGACAGTTCCGTGTTCATCTCATTCTGCAGCCTGTCAAGCATGCTCGTAGCCCAATACTCCAGCTCACCAACATTCTTGATATCTGTCGATGCATGCAAGCGGTAATCTGCCAGCAGCCCGCCGTTCTTATGCACAAAGTATGAGAAAGCAGACTTAAGTGAGTAATTAATTTCCGATAGATGTTCATTCGAACCACTATATTTTGTTCTCCATTCACGGAATACTTCTTCCAGCTTCTCTTTTGCAGCCTCCCAGTTTCCCGCCTCAAGCAAATGGGGGAACAGAGGAGGTGAATATAGCGAGGCGACAACATGGGACGCTGGTTTCACGTTATCTCCGCCAAGACGAACAATGAAGTCGTTGTCGTAGCCGATTTGGGAACGAATTGTGGCAATACAGCGTTGGTATAGATCCTCCATAGAGGCAGGAAAGGATCCCGTAGGTGACAGAATAACGGAAATGGTGAGATGAAGCAATTGATTAACCGTTTGCCTCATATGATCCGCAATCTGTTCCAATGGATGATCATTCATGTTCTCTGCACCGCAATTTACAATAAACAAGATATGGCCATATAAGTCTTCGCAGCTCCAGGTCTTGAATTGGTGGGACAGCAACTCCTCTACGATATTTGTAACAGCAAAGCCGGTAAGCGACATTTCCGACGGTCCATACCGCTTATGATGATCCTCTATACGAATAAGAATCAGCGATATGGTATCGCCGAGCCCGATCGGAATACCGTATAGGACCAATTGTTCGATCAATTTCCCCTCTTGCCATATTCGTCCCTGAATCAGATTGTTCAATAAATTGGAACGCAGAATTGGCAAGTTGCGATAAACCATAGCTTGCGATTGCACATATGCCATTAACTGCTCTCGTTCCACAAGCAAAGTATCAGCAGCCTCTTTAACGGCAGCGAGTAGTTCTTCATCCTTTACTGGTTTGAGAAAATAATGAGAAGCCTTGTGTTTCAGCCCTTGCTGCACATATTCAAATTCCGCATGGCCGGTAAGCAGGATACACTCCGTCTGAGGCCATTTGTACTTGATCGCTTTTATTAGTTCGATACCATTCATACCAGGCATGCGAACATCGGTTACTACAATGTCAGCGGCATTCTTATCCATGACGTCCAGAGCCTGTTTGCCGGAATACGCGGAGAATACGCTGGTAATGCCAGCTTTTTCCCAGGATATGCTTGCGGTCATGCTTTCAACCAAGTGCTCTTCATCATCCACGATTAACAGCTTCATCATCCACCGCCTTCTCTGTCCAATGCAACTCTACTCGCAGTCCCGAAACCGCATTTATCGAAAGTTCTACACCGGAATTCGCTCCATAACGGAGCTGGAGGCGACGGTGCACATTTAGAAGACCGCAGGCTTCCGACCTTTCACCAGTCCGGCTTACCAATTGTTTCTGAAGGTCATGAAGCCGTTCGAATGTCATGGAACCGCCATTGTCGTCTACAATCAGTGAATATTCATTGCCTATACATTTGCCAGTAATCGTTACAATCCCAACATCCTCCAAATTCTCAACTCCATGGATCAATGCATTCTCGACTATGGGTTGCAGAATTAATCGGGGCACCTCGATGTCCATCATGTCGCTCCCCACATCGATCCCGTAGCTAATGCGTTTCATCCGCATCTGATGAATACTCAGATAATCGGCAGCGTTCTTTAACTCATCCGCCAGCTTAACCAATTGTTTCTCAACCCGGGTCGTATAGCGATAATAATCGGACAGGTGGTAAGCCATTTGAAGAACTGCGTCTTTCCTGTTCAACTTGGTCATGCTGATCACATAGGACAGACTGTTATACAAAAAATGCGGATTGATTTGTGATTGCAGCTGCTTGAGCTCGGCTTCGTGCGTAAGAAGCTGCTGCTCCAACACATTCTCGATGAGTTGCTGGATTTGATCGGACATTTCATTGAATCTGGATATAATGAGCCGGAATTCGTTTTTCACCTGAAGTGGAATTCTTGTTTTGTATTGTCCCATCTTGATTTGCTGCACTCCTTTCACAAGAGCGCGCAAGGGCACCTGAACATTGCGGTACAATAACCAGGATACTACAATGCCTACGATGAGTAACAGTCCAAGGACAAGATAGGCGAACCGATTGGTCACTCGTAAAGGAGTTAGAATCTCAGATAAAGGCACAATGTTGACCACATACCCATCCAGTACCTGTACATCGGAATACGAAAGAAGATATGAAATTCCGTTTACATTCAAAGTAATGTCGCCCTCATCTGCCAGCTGTGTCTTCTTTAAAGCGGTTACAGCTTCTCTAAGAAGAACCGGAGGGAAAGAGCTTGTTGATAAAAAGGTGTCATTGGGCTAATAAAATAACGCTTCACCGATTCCTTGCGATTTAAACTTATCCAGCATACGGATCACGTTGCTCATGTCAAAGCTGATTTCGATGATGGAATTGGCTTTGGCGATGCCACCGCCCGTTTCGTATGGTTCGACGGTCAGGTGAATCACCTTTCCCTGTTTGTCTGTCTTATCATCGTGTAGAATAAAATTCCAATTTTCCTTGCTCAGCCTCTGAAGACGTTCCGGATCAAACGAAGTTCCGTGTATTGTGGAAATGGTTTGTCCGGAACGCGGAGAATAGACGGTTACTTCGTTGATCCATTCGGTCGAGGCACTTTGCAAATAAAGCTTGTCCTGAATAATTTTTTTTTTGCTAATTTGATCGTAGTAACTGGAATTCAGCAAAGATAAATCTTGAAATTCAATGACGTTCGGATCACGAATCAAGATGTAGGTGAATGTCTCCAACTGCATAATAATATTGTCCATTTGTGTGGCCAAGGTAGATAGCCGGCTAATACTCGATTGTTTGATTTGTCCAGTAATCACATTTTCATTGACTCGATTGGAATAAATAGACAAAATCAATACAGGCAGTAACAATAAAATAAGCGAACCGACTAGTTTGGAGAAGAGACTACGTTCCTTTTTACTCATCCGCTTGGACTCCTAAGTTTTTGCCTATCTTATTCTTTAACTGCTCCCATCGTCAACCCTTGCACGAAGAACCTTTGCAGGAACGGATAAACCAACAGGATCGGAAGCGCTCCTATCAATATTTGGGCAGAGCGAACTGTTCTTTCCGACAGAATCTGCAATTGTCCGGGATCAATGTTCGTATTCCTCATGTCGCCGCCTTGAATGATCGTCTGTAGAAACGTCGCAAGAGGATATTTCCGATAATCCGTCATATAAATCAATCCGTCAAACCATGAATTCCAGTGCCACACCATTGAAAACAAGGATAATGTGGCTAAGGAAGGAAGAGATAAAGGAAGATAGATTGTGATCAATGATCTCAGATAACCTGCTCCATCAATACTGGCCGCTTCTTCAAGTTCTTTCGGAATTGCGCGAAAAAATTGCATCATGAGGATCGTGTTAAACACGTTAACGGCAGAAGGAAGTATAAGTACCCATAGCGTATTGGTTAAATGAAGCTGCGTTACCAGCAAATAAGTAGGAATCAGGCCACCGTTAAACAGCATTGTAAATACAAAAAACCAAGAATAAAATCCTCTTCCGTAAAACGAACGTGATAGAGTATACGCGGCTGTAACTGTCAATGCCATAGACAGCAAGGTTCCGGAGAGTGTTCTTTCCATGGATAAGACCAGCGAACGCAGAAATAAAGGATTCGTAAGCGTTCTTGAGTAAGCCTCAGCCGTAAATCCAACCGGCCAGAAAAAAACTTGATTGGCCGTAGCAGCCGAACTCGAACTGAAAGATACGGCAGCAACGTGAACAAGCGGAAGAATGCACAAAATGGATATTACTGTTAGAAGTAATGTATTGGTTACTGTAAACCATCGATAACCGCTTGTCTTGTGATACATAGGATCAACCTGCCTTTACTTAGAAAATGCGATAATTTCCAAACCGGTGAGCAAGTCGATATGCCGTAACAATCAGGATGAAACTAATTACTGATTTGAATAAACCGACTGCTGTTGCGAAACTGAATGAACCGTCCATGAGACCCACCCTGTAAACAAAGGTATCGATTATATCTCCTTCACGGTAAACGAGCGGATTGTATAGATTGAATATCTGGTCAAAGCCGGCGTTAAGGATGTTGCCAAGCGCCAACGTTCCAACAACCAGAATAACAGGTACTAGCGACGGCAAGGTGATATGGAAGGTTTGCTTAAGGCGGCTTGCACCGTCAATTTCGGCTGCTTCGTACAACGACATGTTAATACCACTCATTGCTGCGAGATAGATAATCGCGGAAAACCCGAATTCTTTCCACACATCACTGATCACGACTGTTATCCGAAACCAGGTGCCGTCTCCGAGAAAAAAGATTGTATTGGCTCCGAATAAAGTCAATAAATGATTAAAAATCCCTTTATTCCCTAATATGTCAGTTAGAATACCACCTAGAATAACCCAAGACAAAAAATGCGGAAGATAAACTAACGTCTGCACAAATCTTTTGAATAGAATTGCGCGAATTTCATTAAGAAGTAAGGCGAAAGTGATTGGGACTATGATATTGGCTATGATTTTAAGTGAAGCGATAAGTAAAGTGTTGAAAATTACTTGTCTGCTGTCGGGATAGGTAAACATATATTTAAAATGTTCAAAGCCAACCCATGGCGAATGTAGAAAGCCTAGACGAGGCTTGAAATCCTGAAAAGCCATTAGTAGTCCTGTCATTGGTGCATAATTAAATACGAGCAAACAGATTACAGATGGCATTATGAGCAAATGTAGAGGTAGTTGACGAAAAAACCTCGTCTTGCTCTTCTTCCATTCCATCATCCAGACAACTCCTCTTTTAATAATTTGGAAATATGAGATAGGCATTGCGTCGATATCGCTCCGCAAGGCCTATCCAAGACCAAACCCTCTATTTTTTGAACGATTGATACCATTCGTTTACTTCTTTAGTTATATCGTCGCCACCGGACGACTTCCATTTTGCCACAAAGCTATCGAAAGAATCCGGAGACTCCTGCCCATAAATAATTTTCAGAAAGGCTTCGTTTTCCATTTTGCGAAGCAATTCGCCTTTTTGAGCCATGGTTGCTGTTGGAGGACCCGTATACAAATCGAAGACCGATGCGTCGTCGATATACGTTTGAAGTACTGCAGCAGCTTCCGCCCATTTCTTCGGTCTTGCAGAGAAATACATTTCGTAAGGGGTTTCAGGGGTTTTTCCCTGGCCTAGCTTGGCCATGACCTCAAGCTCTTTTTTTGGCGTTTGAATATCATTTCCGTAAATCGTGTATTTCTTCACGTCAATCCATCCGCCTGGAATTTTATCCTGATCGTAAACGGGCTTACCATCAACCATTACATAATCGTATCCTTCTGCCCATCCGTTGGCGAGTTCGGAAGATGGATCGTAGAAGCCAGGTCCCATAATAGCGTCCAAATAGTTGAAGAAGGCTTCCATATTTTTGAAATCATTATTGAAATAAAAACGGACTGAAGATTGCGGTTCACTGCCGAATCCCATCTTTCCGTCAATTCCTGCAGGTATTGGTACTGGTTTATAATCAAACTTCATATCTTGGTTGAACGGATAAGAAGCCATCCAAGTCGGTCCGAAGACCATGCCGGATTTGCCCTGAACAAAGCTTTCTGCTGCTTTGGCTTCATCCATAATCCCTGTGTCTTTATCTAGATAACCTTTTTCCATCCATTCGCTAAGTTTGGTTAGCCCCTCCTTGACGGTAGGCTGAACAGATCCGTACTGAAGCTTTCCATCTGCCCCCTCTGTCCAGTAAGTTGGTATGGCTGTTTGTCCGAACAAGAAATCGCTTGATGCCATGAAAGTATCCTTTACGGCTGTAACACCTTTTTTAAGAGAAAGTGACAATCCGATGGTATCCTTTACTCCATTCCCGTCTGGATCACGATTGACGAATGCATCCATGACAGTTTCCATTTCATCGAGGGTCTTCGGCACCTGCAGCCCTAATTTATCAAGCCAATCCTGACGTATCCACATCACACTAAAGGAACTATTGGCATTGAAGGTAGGAAGGCCGTAATGCTTGCCATCGTAAGTAACCGTATTCCAAATTTCAGGATATTTTGCGTACAGTTCTTTAAGCCGCGGCGAAGCGTACTTATCGAATGCCTCAGAAATATCCATGACTTTGCCGGAATCAACAACCTGGTTCTCAAGCGTCGGATCGCTTAAAGTGAAGACATCCGGCAGTTTTTCGTTTGAATTCAACAGAAGACGGAGCTTCGTTGTGTAGGCATCGCCTGTTCCTACTGTCCAATCTACCTTAAAGTTAATGCCAAACTTCTCCTTGGCCCACTTGGTATGAACATTATTTTCAATGGTTTCGCCATTCTTGAATTTGTTATCAGACCCCACAACCCTCCCTAATGAAATAGTAACCTCTTTTTGAGCTGCATTTCCTTTTTCCCCTTGGGCATTTTGTTCTGGATCGGTTTTCGTACTACAGCCGATAGCAGACAACATTGTTACTCCGATCGCAAGCGCTACACACGCTTGCTTCGTGAACCTCTTCCTCATTCAATGACCTCCCTTTATTTATTTCATGCTTAGTATATCCCCAGCAATGGTAACGCTTAAATAACAATAATAAGAGATTTATATAAATATATTGGTCATTACAAATAACTTTCATTTTTTTATATACAGTCGTTAATATCTTATATTCTTTATTTAAATTATAACGTTTATGATGTATTACGTATTATAATATTTTTATATGAGGTGATCAATTTGTTGTTTGCAGGAACGAATTACCATCCGCACGATTGGCCCCGAGAGAGATGGAAACACGATATTGATTTGATGCGGAAAGCATCCTTCAATATTGTCCGACTGGGGCATCTGTGTTGGGATAGCTTTGAACCATCTGAAGGTGAATTTACTTTTGAGTGGTTCGATGAGGTGATGGATCTTTTTCATGAGGCAGGAATACAGGTCGTTCTCGATATCGCAACTCGCCCTGCTCCAACTTGGCTGCACAAAAAACATCCCGAGATTGATCGTTCAGATACCAACGGCATTCGATTAGAAGCGCAAACGCGTTATATGGAGGACGTTGGTCATCCAGCCTTTCAGGACTATGCTTACAAGTTCGCCGAGAAACTGGTATGCCAATATCGAAACCATCCGGCACTTTATGCTTTTGGATTGTGCAACGAGCTTGGTTCAGGTGCGCCTTCCTATTCCAGTCACGCTAGAGACCGCTTTGAAGCTTGGCTAACGGAAAAGTATGAAACGGTAGACAACCTGAACCAAGCATGGACCACTCAGCGCTGGTCCCGTAAATTGAATAGTTTTCACGATGTCGTACTTCCGATTTCTGGTCAAATTCAAGGCGCACCGGAACGAGTGCTGGACATGTGGCGGTTCTATTCTGATGAAATCTTGGTGTACATGAAGGGTCTAAGCCGGATAGTGAAACAGTTAGCCCCAGGTGTCAGGGAATCTACCAACCATTGGTCGGAGAATCCCGGATACGGGTTCGACTATTTAAAGCAATATCAAGATATCATTGATTTACCCGGAATCGGATTCTATCCCGGCACCAATCCAGAAGACAGAAAAGCTTTGACCGCCGCCTGCTTCTTTATGGATCATCGCATAGGGGAGCTTGACCAACCCATTTGGTGCCTTGAATTCCAGACCGGCGACTTCGGAGGCTACGGCTCACCGCGTAAAGCCATGAGAATGTATGCCTATCTCTCGCTTGTTCATAGAGCGCAAGCAGTCTGTGCGTGGACCTGGCGTACTATGCTGGGTGGTGAGGAGCAATATGTATTCGGTCTGGTTGATCATGATGGCAGTCCGGGATGGAAGTATGAAGAGTTCAAACAAATCGCCGAGGAATTCAATCTTTTGAAGGAACGTGGGCTTCCCAGAAGGACCAGTCCACAGATCGCCATTGCCTACTCGTACGAAAGCATGAAGGTGATGGACGGCAACCGGAGTTTTTACAAAACAGAGTATACCCAGCAAGTATTGCAAGCTTACGAGGCCCTTATGCGTGCAAATATTGACTGTAATATCGTGAATTTGCGCAACATGCAAAAGGATTACAAAATCCTGATCGTGCCGGGACATGCCGTTATGGATAAAGCATCGGCGGCAGCTATTCGCTCCTACGTTGAAGACGGGGGCACCGCCCTGATGACGGCATATTCTGCGAAAGTCAATGAACATAATCGCGTCTTTGATACACCGCTGCCCGGAGAGCTCAGCGATGTATTCGGTATCCGTAGCGGAGCATTCATGAGAACCAGAAGCCATACGCCTGCCGAGAATGCTGGTGGTCTTGAGAAGACGGAGCTTCATCTGGAACGTGAAAAGCCGGCTATTTCAATTGGAGAGCGGGAATATCAGCCTGGTATTGACTATTATGAAATACTGGAAGCCCGCACGGCCGAGACGGTAGCGGCATTTACGAATACATTGGATAAGTCGCCCGCTGTAACACGTAACCGTTACGGCAAGGGAGAGGCGATTTATGTCGCCATACCTGCGGATGCGGATTTTCTAAGTTTGCTTCTGGACATGTTGTACCCGACGCTTGGCATTCAGAAAGGTCCCGCAACCCCTGCAGGCGTTGTCGCACGCAAACTGGATGACGGCTCTTTAATCTGTGTGAACACCACCGGCACAGAGCAAACCATAAAGCTTGACCGAGAAGCATCCGGGCTGTTGTCCGGCAATCATTTTGAGAATTCGCTTACTTTAGGCGCTTATGAGGTAGAACTTCTAATGTACTAATTGATAAACAAAGGGGAGCATATAGATGGATGAATTTATCAAAAACGCAGCACAAATTATACCGTCAGCACGACAACTGGCATGGCAAGAGTTAGAATTCTATTCCTTTATTCATTTCGGCATTAACACCTTTACGGATAAAGAATGGGGGCTTGGAGACGAAGACCCAACTATATTTAATCCCGAAGCATTTAGTGCAAAGCAATGGGTGGATGTTTGCAAATCGGCAGGAATGAAAGGCTTGATCTTGACTTGCAAGCATCATGATGGATTCTGCCTCTGGCCTAGTAGCTACACGGAACATTCAGTTAAGAACAGTCCATGGCGCGGCGGAAATGGCGACCTTGTGAAGGAAGTAGCCGATGCGTGCCGCGAAGGGGGGATTTCATTCGGGGTTTATTTGTCTCCATGGGACCGTCATGATGAGCGTTACGGATCCTCGGTATACAACGACTATTTCAAAGATCAATTGCGTGAGTTGTTGACCCATTACGGCGACATCTTTTGTGTTTGGTTCGATGGTGCGTGCGGTGAGGGTCCCAATGGATTAAAACAGGTCTATGATTGGGAAGGGTATTACGAGGTGATACGAGAATTACAGCCGGGCGCAGTGATATCCGTATGTGGTCCAGATGTTCGTTGGTGCGGCAATGAGGCGGGCCACACTCGGGATTCCGAATGGAGTGTCGTTCCTGCAGAGCTTCAGGATCGCGAAAAAATTCAAGAAGAGTCACAGCAAGCCGACGACGGTGAGTTCTCCAAGCAAATCCGCTCCCACGATGAGAATTTGGGCAGCAGAGAAGCCATTACGGGTAAGGATAAACTCGTATGGTACCCGGCTGAAGTGAATACCTCGATTCGACCTGGCTGGTTCTACCACACTGCAGAGGATGACAAGGTTAGAAGTCTTGAAGTGCTCTTGGATATCTACTATAAATCGGTTGGCGGGAATTCGACGTTTCTATTGAATCTTCCCCCGGATAAGCGCGGACTCATACATGAAAATGATTCCAAGCGAATGTCCGAGCTCGGAAGAACGCTCAGGTCTACTTTCAAGCATAATCTTGCCTCGAAAGCGCATGCCGACGCCACGGAAACGCTGGATGAGAACCACGCTGCCCATCGGATATTGGACGGGAATAAAGATACGTACTGGTGTCCCAAAGAAGGTACGGAGCAGGCTGGGGTTGAAATTGATCTGAATGTTGAGCAGACATTTGATACTATCGTGCTCAAGGAGCATATACAGTCCGGTCAGCGAATAGAAAAACTTCACCTGGAATACCTGCATGAGGGTTCGTGGAAACGGTTCTGTGAATGTACGGTTGTCGGGCATAAGCGCATCCTTAATTTCCCGGAAATTAAAGCAAGATATATACGCCTGACCATTGAAAAATCACGATGGTGCCCATCCCTTTCCGCTCTTGAAGTGTACCTAAGTTCGCGGAGTATGGGGAATTGGTAACAAAATTAGTTGAAAATTAATTATTGCAAACATAAATAGGCCGCAGCCCGCCGGACTCCTAATGGAGCCCGGCTATTTGTATTAGTAAACAGCTATGTACTGGATGCAGCCTCTTTTAGATAACAGCAGGACTCTTTTCCTTTAGGGTAGGATTTCCATTGACAGCGTCTTCAAGTTTCGTTATACCTGCATATATACTAGGAATACGACTGGAACGGAGAGGAATCTACAATGAATTCATTAATTTCGGTCATGCTTGTGGATGATGAACCGCTTGCACTTGATAATGTTTACCAGATGGTTCCATGGGCAGAGAACGGATTTCAAGTAGTCGCAAAGGCAACCAGTGGGCGCATGGCGCTGCGGATGTTTGAAGAATTACAGCCGCAGATTGTCATCACCGACATTTCTATGTCGCCTATGGACGGACTGGAGCTGGGCCGCCTTGTGGTCCAGCTTGCCCCCAAAACCCGGCTGATCTTTCTGACTGCTTACCGGGATTTCGATTATGCCCGTCAGGCGCTGGAAATGCGTGCGGCTCATTATCTGCTTAAGCACGAAATCAGCCGCAACCGTCTGCTTGAACAGCTGAAGCTGCTTAAGGAAGGCTTGGCAGCAGATGCAGCCGAGGAAGATGGACATGGACACGCGCTCCATATTTTGCTTAAAGATATGCTGGCGGGCAAGTACCAGGCTCCCACGGGGAATCAAGAATCGCGCCTGCATCGTCTCGTTACAGAACATCAGCGGGGGCAACCTGCACTGCTGTATTTTGAGTTGGGAGCTGCAATTCTGCTAGATGGAAGCCGCCGGAACAAACGCTGGCCGGCATCCATCATGTGGAAGAACATCGAAGAAGAAATTCGCATCCAGTCAACGGATATAGAGGAAATTCATGTTTTGGAGATGGATGAAGGAGGCTACATTATCCTGTTGAAGCTGTCTTCTTCAAGCAGTCTATTGCTGCAGCATTATAACTTACGGCAGATTGCGGCTCAAGTGCTGGTTAGTCTGAAGGCGTATTGTGAGGGTGTACTTCCTCGAATGATTATTTCTGCAGGCAGCGGCGCAGAATTGCCGGACCGGAGATATGCGGCGATCAGACAGGCGTATGATTATTCAATGTTTCTGCCGCCAGGCGCTGTATTTCTGCTGGAACAGGCTCTTTCTGCTGGAGACGATTCCATTATTGCCAATGAAGTCAGACAGTATTTATTGTCTCCCGAGAAGAGCAAACTGGACAGTCTGAAAGTCAGTTTGGAGAAAGTAGCCGCCCAGGCACGTTTGGGAGATATGCGTGCAGTCATTGGTGAGATCGGCGACGAATGCCGCAAGGACGGAAGCTGCAGCACCGACCTAGATCTTGGCACAGACGCACGGCAAATTATAAGCAGTATATACCGGATTCTGGAAGAGCGATTGCAGCGGCGGCAGCTCAAGAATAATTATTCACGCTGGGTGAATAAAGCAATGGATTATGTTGTGGGCAATTATGCCGATCCCGACCTGTCCCTGGAGACTGTCGCGGGCCACCTGCAGATCAGCAGCATTCATCTGCGCACCACCTTCAAGCGGGAGACTGGCCAGTCCCTGCTGGACTACACGACGGAATACCGAGTCGCGCTGGCTAAACAGCTCCTGCAGACTGGTGAATTCAAGATATATGAGGTGTCCGAGAAAGTAGGATACAAAACTAGCCAATATTTCAGTCAGGTATTTAAAAAAACCACCGGCATACAGCCCAAGGACTTCCTGCAGCAGAAGGGAGGCGAATAGCTATGCGCAAAATAAAAAACAAAATTCTCGGCAGCGTCATCCTTATTGTCACTCTATCTGTCACGGCCATCAGTGCATTGGCATATGAGCAGTTCTCTTCAATTCTTGAAACCCAGGCGCTGCGTGAAGATACTATTCATTTGGAGCAGACTACGAATCAGATGAACCATCTGATTGATGATGTGCAGAAATATGCGGCCAATATGGTCAACGATGAGCTGCTTCAGCAGTTCGCAGAACGACTGCAATATCCTTCGACCTATGACGAGCTCAGCGCTTACCGGGATGTGGTTACCCAACTAACCAAATTCAATGTGCTGCGCGACTATCTTGAAAGCTCGGCCATTGTCCGTTCAGATGGCAAGGTTTTCTGGTCTTCGCTGTATCTCGATCCATACTTTGAGCAGTTGCTTCAGGAGGAGTGGTACCAGAATGCGCTGAACAGCAACACCAAAAGCGGGTTTTCAGCCCCCCACACCATTCTGGATGGCGGCAGCAAAAAGGTCGTGAGCTTCTTTATCCGTTTCGATTCCCGGTATGGGGGTGTACTGCTGCTGAACATCGATTATGCAGCGTTCGAGAGCCTATTTCAGTATTTAGGCCAGTCCTTTGACCAAGTGGCCTGGATCGGGGCGGACCATTCGTTACTGTATCAGCAGGGCATCGCGGCAGATCCTCCAGCAGCACAAATGCTGACGATAAGTGGACCGGACATTCAGGTGATCAAGCGTGACAAGGGCTATTATCTGACTAGTGTCTTTGATAAATCACAGTGGTCCGTCTACACTTTTACCTCCAATGACCGGTTCTACGAGTGGGTTGGTTATATTGTGCGCTACTGGGCCATTTTCCTCGCATTATGTCTCATGCTCTGCTTCCTGTTGTTTCTTCCTATTATTTCAAATATTATCCGGCCAATACTGCAGATGACCAAAGCCATGAAGCAGGTATCCATGGGCAATTATAATGTTCACCTGTCGTTCCGCAGTAACGACGAGCTCTCCGTGCTGAAGAACGGCTTTGAAATGATGCTTGGTGATATTGAGCGGCAGATGAGTGAAAAGGTAGAGCAGGAGCGCTGGAAACGAAAAATGTCTGCTGAGCTGCTGTTTGCACAGATTAATCCCCATTTTATCTACAATACACTGAACACCGTTGTTTATCTGGCCCGAAAAAAGAATTATACGGCCATCGAAGAAATGATTGAATCCTTCATTGGCATTCTGCATGATGCTGTCAATATCGGCGATGCCGGTCTGTATGTCACGGTGGAGCAGGAGATGAATATTATTGATCACTTCGTACGGATTCAGAATTACAGATATGCGGACCGGTTCGAGCTGGTCTGGAATGTGGAAGAGCAGGCTTTGGGTGACTATATTCCAAAAAGCCTGATCCAACCGCTGGTGGAAAACTCTATTTTTCATGGATTTTCAGAGAAGGAGTCTATCGGACGCATTGAAATTATTATCCGCAAGCGCAGCGGACGGCTGCTGATTTCAGTCAGGGATGACGGCTGCGGTATGAGCCAGGCAAAGGCCCAAGCTATTATGAACGGAGCTCTACCACCAGCACGCCTTCCTTCGGGTGCTATGAAACAGATTGGCCTGTGGAATATCAGGGAACGAATCGAGTATTTGTACGGTCAGGAAGGCCGCCTGGTCATCCGCTCAAGCGAGCAAGGAGGCACGAAGATATCCGTTCTCCTGCCATCACGGCAGCATTCTGCAGAGTGAAAGCACTATCATAATTTATACAAAACCATCGGATTGTCTCGTTGTTGGGCAATGCCATCAAGATTATAGTACTACTATACAGACGGACGGAAGGGTATTACAGAAACCGCCGACTGTCACAACAGATGCAAGGGGGACATTGATTTGCGCAATCTATTTAGTAAAAAAGCATCGGTTATCGCGCTTGTTCTGACGTTATGCTTCACCTTGGTGCTTGCCGGATGCGGCAACGGAAATAATAGCGGCAACGGCGCTTCCGAAGGGGCAGACAGTGCAAATAGCTCAAGCGATCCTGCAACCGCTTCCGGTAAATTGACGGTATGGGGCTGGGACAAAGCCTGGTTCGAGGGTACCGCAGCGAAGTTCAACGAGAAGTTCCCAAATATCAAGCTGGAGTTCGTTGAAGTATCGGCGGGGATTATTTGAAAAAAATTCAGACCTCCATCGCTTCCGGCACCGAATTGCCGGATATTATCTGGGGAGAAGCAGCCTTCCGCGGCGCTCTGTATGAACTGAACGTACTGCAAAGCTTGTCGGGAGAACCGTACAACTTCGATACGTCCAATCTGCTCGATTTCGAGCTGCCGCTGCTGACGAACAGCAAGGGAGAACTTGTCGGTCTGGAACAATCCGGCTCACCTGGCGCACTGGCCTATAAGCGTGATCTGGCTAAACAGTACTTTGGAACAGATGATCCCGATAAATTAACAGCAATGTTTACCGATTGGGATACCTTTATTGCTAAAGGCAAAGAAGTATATGACAAAAGCGGCGGTAAGACGTTTATGCTGGGAAGTCTGATGGATGCCTACGTCATCTTCTCCAACCAGAGTACAACCGCGATTGTTGACGGAACCAAAGTGAATACCGGTGAGGTGCTGCGGATATTTACTCAATTGCAGTCCATCCGCGACAATAACGGTGAGGGCAAACTAGCGATGTGGTCGCCTACCTGGAATGCCTCTTACTCGCAAGACAACGTTATCTTCTACCCGGCGGCGAACTGGTCGCCAGAATTCGTAATTAAGCCCAACGACAAGGCCAGTACTGGCCGCTGGGGTCTGATGGTGCCTCCGGAAGGCGGGTACCCATACGGCGGTACGACAATCGGCATTTGGAAAGACAGCAAAAACAAGGATGCAGCTTGGGCGTATCTTAACTGGCTGTTAGGCACTGACGAAGGCGCTGAAGCTAACTTTGCCACTTCCGACTACATTTTACCGCTGAAATCCTTCTTTAAGGATACCTCCAAGCTTTCTTCCGGAGCGGATGAATATTTTGGCGGACAGGACCTCGGAAAGTTCTGGGTAGAGAAGGTATTCCCAAACATGAAGTCCAAAGCTGTGACTAAATACGATCAGGATATTTACAGCTCTTCTGAGCTGGTGTTGCAGGTCATGGCGCAGGACAAAAGCTTTGATGCCAAGCAGGCACTGGAGAAATGGGAAGAACAGCTGAAGAAAAACCACCCTGAACTGACCTTCGAATAAAAAAATACTATATAAAAAGCGGCGGCCCGCTCGAAAGAACAGGCCGCCGTTTTAACGGACAGGAAGTGAAAGATCATGCAGAAAGCGAAAGGAATCAGCACTAAAAATAAATGGCCGTATCTGTTCATCACCCCTTATTTCTTATCCTACGCAGTACTGAGCTTGTTCCCGATCCTCTTCACCCTTTACATCAGCCTTACGGACTGGGATTTGTACGGGAACCGGAATTTCATCGGACTCAGCAATTACACACAGTTATTTTTCCATGATGCATTCTTCTGGAAATCTCTGCTTAATGTCATCATTTTTATGGCGGTATACCTTCCTGCTCTTGTTCTTATAGGCATGCTTATGGCCAGTCTGATCGAGAGCAAGTTGATTCGCAGGAAAACATTCTTCCGTCTTAGCGTATTCAGTGCCTACATGACAACTCCGGTCGCGGTCGGAATAATCTTCTCGCTGCTGTTCGACTGGCAAGGCGGTTTCTTCAACAATCTGCTGATGGAACTGGGCATTATTCATGATAAGATAAATTGGCTGGGCACCGCCAGCTCCTCCCGCTGGGTAGTGATTCTGATGGTATTCTGGAAGAATCTCGGCTACTTCGTGATGTTCTATACCGCAGGGATGGCCAGCATTGACACCTCTATCTACGAGGCTGCGGTGATCGACGGAGCTTCGTCCAAAAATGTGTTCCTGCGTATCACCATTCCACTGCTGAAGCCGATCAATCTATTCCTAATTATCACCTCAATCATCAGCGGCCTGCAGCTTGTGGAAGAACCGATGCTGCTGTTCAGCGGCTGGGCTTCTGGCTCCAGTATGGTCGGTGGACCGGACGGATCTACCTTTACGCCGATCTGGTATATGTTCGACGCTTCCTTCAACGGCAGTGCGTTCAAATATGGCAAAGGGGCAGCAATTGCCTATGGAACCTTCCTATTCATCGCTTTGTTCTCGGTTGTTGGCATGAAATGGATCAACAGGGACGGTGACGACAAATGAGAGCAAAAAAATTCTTTACCGTTCTGCTGCTCAGCCTGATCGCCATCGCCTTCTTATTCCCTTTCTATATGATGATTGTGATGGGAACCTATTATTCCGAAGACCTGTTCAAGCAGCTTCCGATTCTGCCAAGCAACTATTTGCTGGAGAACCTGAAGACAATTATGTCGGCCAGTTTCCTCCGCAATTATTGGAACAGCTTCTATGTTGCCGTTCTGTTTACTATGGTAACGGTTAGTATCGCCTCAATTACCGGATTTGCTTTTGCCAAATATGAATTCAAAGGAAAGACTGCCCTCTATGGCTTCATTCTACTGACGATGATGATTCCTGGACATCTGGGCCTGATCGCCTACGTCATGGAAATGAAGTGGTTCCACCTTAACAACACCCATGCGCCGCTGATTCTGGCTGGACTGAACAATGCCTTCGGAGTATTTTTCATGACCCAGTTCATCCGCTCTTCCGTTCCGACAGAGGTTATTGAAAGTGCGCGGATCGACGGCTGCTCGGAGCCGGCAATTCTCACAAGAATCGTTGTTCCATTTCTGATGCCGGCCATCAGCACGCTGGGGCTGATCTCCTTCCTCGGCTCCTGGAACGGCTACTTGCTACCGCTCGTAACGATCAACAAGCCGGAGCTTTACACGCTGCCGCTCGGGATTGCGAATCTGTCTACTGTCTTCCGCACGGACTATTCAGCAAGTATTCTTGGCCTTACCCTCGGCACACTGCCGCTGATTATTCTCTTCCTGTTTGGCTCCAAAACATTGGTCAGAGGACTCACAGGTGGGGCTGTCAAAGGTTAATTTTACGAACGCTACAATCGTTTTCTTTTCATAGCGATAAATCGTAAGAGCAACTTTTCTGCGGGAAAGTTGCTTTTTGCTGTTCGGCGTTGATTCAACACTTCATTCTCTCCAAAAAATAGCGACCCTTCCCGGATTGAGCACCCAGAAGCGATCGCCATTTATACTGAAAAAGGTTATTTGAAATATAATTTATATGTTTACGCTATAAATCATCCTTTTTTTAATTCGGAATATAGCAAATCCAATTGTGGTGAAGCCGAATGTACAGTTCCTAGGTTCAGATGAAGCAGGTGTTTACACGGGGAAGTTGCTGGAGGGAAATTAGATGGGGAATTATCAGCCTCGAATCGCAACTGCTCGTGTTTTGCGCTAAAATAGTAAGAGTAGCTCAACGAGAATCGAAAACGAATGAGATGGAGGAAGAGAAGTTATGAAAGAGTTTGATGTTATGCTGGAGAAATATGCGAATTTGGTTGTTAAAGTTGGAGTGAATATCCAGCCTGGTCAAGTGCTGATGATACATGCTCCGTTGGAAACGGTGGAGCTTACCCGCCTGATTGTCGGCAAGGCTTATGAAGCAGGCGCAAAATATGTAATAGTAGAGTGGGAGGACGAGGTTGTTACACGTATTCGTTACGAGAAAGCCCCAGAGGACTCTTTCGGTTATTATCCACAGTGGCAAGCAGATATGCTGGTGCAGTTCGCCGAAGAACATGGAGCCATTTTACATATAAAAGTACCGGACCCTGAGTTGTTCCAAGGGATAGATTCCTCCAAAGTATCAACAGCAGTTAAAGCTGCCGCCGTAGCGCGCAAGGACTACCAAGGTTATACAAGAAACAATAAGATCAGCTGGTCGCTCATTAAGGCTCCAACACGTGCTTGGGCCAACAAGGTATTTAGTGATCTCCCGGAAGAAGAACGGGTAGATGCGATGTGGGAAGCTGTATTCCAGATGAACCGGGTAGGCAGTGAAGATCCAGTAGCGGCCTGGCGTGAGCATATCAGCCATTTGAAAGATAGTCAGGACCGTATGAACGCCAAACGTTATAAGAGCCTGCATTATCGTGCGCCAGGGACAGATCTGCATGTGGAGATGCCAGAAGGCCATTTATGGCGTGGAGGCGGAGGTGAAAATGCGAGTGGTGTGTATTTTGTAGCAAATATGCCGACAGAAGAGATCTATACTATGCCACATCGCACCGGGGTTAATGGTACAGTTACCAGTACGCTTCCGCTTAATTTGAATGGCCGCTTGGTTGACGGTATTTCTTTTACATTTAAAGATGGAAAAGTTGTTGCCTATGCAGCTGAATCTGGTCGTGAGCATTTGACGTCCCTACTTGAAACTGACGATGGTGCATCTTATCTAGGGGAAATGGCATTGGTGCCGCATGATTCACCGATCTCGCGCCTAAATCGCGTATTTTATAATACCGGGATTGATGAGAATGCCTCCTGCCATTTTGCACTGGGAAGCGCTTATCCGGTCAATATCGACGGTGGGACGAAGCTAACCAGCGAAGAACTATTGGAACGAGGCGCTAATGTCAGCTTGACACATGTTGATTTCATGATTGGCTCCACCGAGCTGGATATTGACGGTGAACTGGCAGATGGAACGATTGAACCGGTCTTCCGCAAGGGGAATTGGGTACTATAAGAGGTTGATAGGATAAGCTTATATATAAATTCCCCTCGGGGGGTGAGAAAAGGGAGCAACATGAGAATCATTATTTCGCCTGCCAAGAAGATGGGTGCTGTTTCATCCTCGGCAATCGCTGCCTCCATAACTTACGATTGCAGAAAGAAAGGAGTTGTCATCCTAATTGGAACATCCCTATAAACAATTTGAGAATAGTCAGTTGTGGAAAATCCTCTCTGCGGGTATTGAAGACTTAGTTAGAAATGAAGATATTGTAGAAAAAACAGCGAGAAACTACATAGTTGGGTATCTTTGCAAGATTTTAGACGATCAAAAACACTTGAAATGAATATAGCTACTATCCAGACCCCAAAAATAGACAATAGACAAAAGATGCCTATTGTCTATTTTGGGGTATATATGTAACCGATACGCTCATACCTTATTTTTTTGTTTTCAAAATCCGCCCATAAGTCTCAATAGCAAGGGCGCGTGAGCTCTTCAGATCTACAATGGCCTCTGGCCGGGCGAGATGGATTTCTTTGTTGGACAGATGTGCAAGCTCTGGCATCCAGCGCCGGAGATAGCTGCCATCTGGATCATGAGTCTGGGATTGGGTTACAGGATTCATTACCCGGAAGTATGGGGAGGCGTCAAAGCCAAGTGAAGAGCTCCAGAGCCAGCCGCCGCGGTTCAGCACATTATCGTAATCGCTTAGCTTCAAGCGGAAATAGCGTTCACCATAAATAAACGGACAACCCAGATTTTTAGTTAAAAACATAGCCGTAATCATCCGCAGCCGATTGGGCATCCAGCCAGTTTCGTTCAGCTGCCGCATGGCCGCATCGATGATCGGTACCCCAGTTCGTCCTTCAGCCCATACCTGAAAGTGCTCTGTACTAAGCTCGGATTGATCGAATATATGCTCATAACGGAAAAAGTTTGGATCTAACCGGGCTTGGTAAATATAGAAATCACGCCAAGCTAGCTGTCGCAGCCAAGTCTCGGTATCGCCTTCCATGCTCATCAACTGTTCATATATTGTTCTTACAGATAAGGCACCCGCATTCAGATGATGGCTAATTCGGCTGGTACCTTCAAGAGCGTACTGGTCACGACTGATCGAATATCCGTTTAATCCCTCGCTAAGAAATTGCTCTAGCGTACGCATTAACACCACATACTCATCTTCTGCTTTCAGTGAATTACGCATATCCTCAAGCTGCTTATTTATTTCTTCCGGGGGGAGGAAGCTATTCAGAATGGCCGGAGCCAAATCCAACGTTTCTAGTTCTTCGAGAGTTGCGGAATAAGAGGGCTGAAATCGCTCAGTAATATAGGTTCGCCAACGCCTGTAAAAGGGAGTGAATACCTTGTAGGGCTCTGTCCGTCCGCTCCAGTCTATAAAATCTTGCAGATCAGCAAGTGTTGCTTCGTCATAACTAGTTAGCTTTACTTGGAGTGAATCCGCAAGCATCTGAAGTTCAAGATCACGCTTCAGAGCATAAGGAGTATAATCCGCATGATACAGAATTTCCTTGATCGGATGCTTAAGGAGCAGTTGGTTAACCACCACGGCTGGCTCTCCGTACAAGACATGAAGCTGTTTGCCCAGACGCGAATATTGCTTCTGCAGCCTAGCAACATGTTGGAGAAAATTAACCCCGCTATGCTCTAGATTTCGTTCATTCCGTAACAGGAAAGGATCGAGTATAAGGACATGCAGGCTCGAACACTGGGCCGAGCGGATGGCGTCTAGAGCAGGGAGGTTATGAATGCGTAAATCTTTACGATGGATGAAAAGAATCATGGCTGTCAACTTCTTTCAGGAATGAATGTGTTTAACTAACACTATCCCTGAATTATAAAGCTCTTTGGTCATAATTCAACTCCCTTCGGCCGTAAACTATTTAGCTTCTGCGAATATGGCTATGACAAGAAAAGATATATCACAACAGTAACGGTAACTCTGTACAGTGGGGCAGTTCAAACGACGAGCTATGTGAACGATGCTTTGAATTGTCTGACCAAATTCATCCGTCCAGCAGAAGAAATATCCAACCCGTTCAAATATACGGTAGAGTTATATGATGAAGAAACCGGACTTTACTATCTGCGGGCACGGTATTATGATCCAAGTATGGGGCGGTTTTTAAATGAGGATACGTATGAGGGGCAGATAGATAATCCGCTTAGTCAGAATCTTTATACGTATGTAAGTAATAATCCGTTGATGTATGCTGATCCAAGCGGGCATAAGATTGAACAATCTTATGGGTATGATAAATTCTTGAATCCTGTCGCAAGGAAAGATATCGAAGATTATCAAAGAGGTTGGCAACTCTTAAACCAAATGAGTTCTAAACAGTATAATAAATATGTTAAGGATACTGGAAAATCCAAAGCTTCTATGGCGGCTGGCGCAAGTGAGGTACGGAATAATGCTTGTAATTACCAACCAAGTGGTTGTATGGGAGGCACTGCAGAGTTTGTATATAGTGGGGATGGATATCTAGCTATTGATTACACTTCTGATGAAGGTTTGTCAGAGACATTTATTCTTGACCAAAAAAGAGGAGTACTAAATGAAAAAGATGCTTTACTTAGAGTGTTATATGATAATCCCAATAATACAGCCTCTTTAAATTATATTAAATCATCTTCCAATAGTTCTTTCTGGATAAATGTTGGAAATTTAAAGACTTATATTTCTACCAATGGTTATGTACTAGGCTCTGTCTCTATGTCTGATATGTTTAAAGTAGATATCCTGAATAGTAGGGGGAGTAAAGTTGGAGAGCTACATGTAGGACAAACACACAAAGGTGCAAACGGATTGCGCTATCGTGATCATTTCCATCCGGCATATAATATGGATTTGCATTTGTATGGGGATGATGAAGAATACCCATGGTGAGGAGAAGTGAAATGTCAGTTTATTATATGGATAACGTGTTACAAGGCCGTAAAGAAGGAATAGATTTTTTATTGGATATATTGTTTAGTTTTCAAGATGATACCGCTATCCTTTATTTTGAATATGGTTATTCTTATATCAATGAGTTTCCGTATGACAAAGAGGTTGTGAATTTTGAGGATACTGTCAATCGTATCTGGTACCATCCTAAAGATAAAGAAGAGGCGAAATTGATATTGAATTACGATTTTTTGATAAATTGTATTGTTCTAAAGAAGGATAAAGATATTAATTCATGCAAATACAGATTGAGGGTTGTTGAAAGTCCCGAATCGATTGAGTTGATGATTACCGAGAATGAAGAAGGTGATTTTCAGAAGCGATTGAGTACAAGGTTGAAACCTTTCTTGGAACAAGGTGTTAAAATTACAAAGGAATAAAATTTGTAACCACATGTGAGTGAATGCTCCATGTGGTCTTTTATTTATTCTATGTAATGCTTTTTTTATTTGATAATTTAATATTTATTCACATATTTTTATTCATTATAATTGATTCCTCGCTCTTTTTTATTCATTGGATGAGACTTTGAGGGACCAAGAGTATAATTGACCAAGTTTGAATAATTAGTGCTCAAAGGCCTTCTATTTATTTTAATTAATATATAACCACTTCTCTCGGCTAATGGACTACCTCCACCTCACTCACTCATTCACCGAACACTTCCAGATGAGTTAAAATAAACAGACTTCCGTAAAAACACCTACATCAAGAACTCTAATTAACAGAATAGCTAGCCGTTTAGGAAACACCCAATTCCTAAGCGATAAAATGAATACTACGCCTTCAGAAATCACTCTAGATGGTTAAATCCTTGTAAACGTGAACTTCCGACTGTATAAACATTAAAATCGTAAATCTCTTGATTTAAATTGCCTGTAACCATTTCAATTTCTTAAACCGAACTCTGGACGAAGCGAAGCGGAGTCTCCGAGCGTAGCGAGGGGGAGCAATACTTAAACGTTCCTCCCCATTTGCGTTTAGATGGACACGATACCTCTTTATGGCGCTGCAAGAGGCGATAAGTAAGGAAAACGTCCGTACTTTCAATATTTGTATACGTACGTAGAGAATAATCCGTTAATTTTTCTGACCCAACTGGACACACAGCCGCTGCTAATGGGGGATTAGGTCCAAGTGCATCGAGTAATTTTAGCACTGCTAAATGATCAATATCTCAACTCGATGAGTTCATTTATTACGGGAAAGATGACAAGACTATTACAGCTGCTTTAATGATAGGAGCCATGGGAGATGGGGCAATATCTCAAGGCGTAACAACTGAGGGAGGAAGAACATTTACTAAGTAAGGAGCTGATCAGGCTAATGATCGTGGGTATACCGCAAATATGGTTGATAGTATTGTTGATAATTGGACAAACAAAGCATATCAACCAGAAGGAATAATAGTATATGGTCAACGGAAAAAGGACGTTTATCATGTATTCGTACTTGATAAGGATAATAATATAATTTCAGTAATTGGTGGTGCAACGGCAGTAATAGTTTACCGAATTGGGATACTATTAAGAGGATGATGAAAAATCAAGGTGGTTTTTCTGACTCTCCATTTAGAAACTAAGGAGGAATAAACTTGGCTCAACTTACAAATATTACTGGAGATATCTATTTGAAAATATCCTTCCATCAAAGATCCTCAGTAATTATGCAATATAAGGATGATATTAACAATTGGATTCCGATTGATTTTGAAGTGAATGTATTTAATGAATTTTATAAAATGCATCCTACAGTTGACCCTAAGCTAAATTTATTTGAAGTGAATCTAATGATTTCTAAATTAAGAGCTTTAATTGACGAAAAGGAAATAACGAATAAATTTGAAAAAAAAGAAATCTCAACATTTGAATTTTTTTATGAACTAGAGTTCTATGATTTGGTTGAAGAGAATGAAATACAATGCACAGTATGGATGTTTGAGGCTTCACGAACTTGTGGGAAAATCCATCATGTCGATAGAGGGTTTAGATTCAGTACAACGCTAGAGTCACTAATTATATTCACAGAAAATCTAGAACAAGAATTAAAACAACTATTAGGACAATTTTAAAAGAAACAGAACTTCAGGATAGTGAAGGGCGCCTCATTAGGATTTGTTATCGAGGAAATGATATTTCCCTCCTTGGAATGCGTTTATGCCATTTCAAGGTTTCTATTTGGAAGAGATACCTGATGTTGAATGAATCTTTTAATATGCTAAATAACCTTCGTTTTCTTACACCTATAATTCAATGCTAAAAAGACTAACCTGGGATCAAGTGAATGCCTTATAAGATATGGATGGTCAAGTTTTGGTAATACTAAAGTTTGCTGAAATTGTTGGTGCCTATCGTCAGATCGGTGACATTCGTACCAAAAGAGAACTATAGTTGGGGAACTCCATATAGGCCAACCATTTAAAAATATAAAAGGAAACTATTATTATCGGGAACACCACCAAGCTTATACAAACAATAAATTGCACTTGTATGGTAATGATGAAGCATTGATTGGATGGGGGATTGAAAATGTCAGTTTATTATTTGGGAAATATTTTTCAAGACAATGAGGATGATTTAGATTTTTTGTTGGATCTAGTTTTTAGTTTTCCAGAAGTTGGCGAGTTCTTATTTTTTGAATATGGATATAATTATCCAGAACCATTTGTTGAGGGGATTGAAACATTTAAAGATAATACTAATCGCTTATGGTTTCGACCAAAAAGTAAAATGGAAGCAAGAGCAATTCACGAAAGCTTTGTTATAAATTGTGTTGTATTGACAAAAGACAAAGAGATGGATTCTTGTAAATTCAAACTCAGTATTGTTGAAGCTCCAGAATCCATTGAATTAATGGCTACAGAAATCAGACAAGGAGATTTTCAAGAATTACTTGATAACAGATTGAAAAATTTCCTGGAAAAGGGAGTTGAAGTTTTAACAGAGGAAAAATACAATAATATGATTGAAGAACAGTTTTCCAGAAATCAATGGGTATTTAAAAAAAATTAATATATTCAAAGATTACGAAATTATACAAATTAAGAAAAGGCATAAACCAATTCAAAAGAAATTAGAAATATAGATAATTCAGATTTTTTATTTACAATAATTATTAATGTAAAAAACAATGAAAAGCCTTCAATGTACTTTGACCGCAAATTTATTGAATTTGCTAATGAAATTAAATCGGAGTTTTATATTGACTTGTATATTTATTAGCCTAATGGATTGCGGTTGTTTCATAACGAATGAAAGCTTTATTCAATCAATAACACATATTACTCATATAATAGCCGTATAAAGATTTAGTCATTTCGTTTGTACATACAGTAATGATTGAAAAGTATAATAGGCATCTTCGATATTGAGGATGACTTCCTGGAGGGGAACGTTATGAAGCGTGCACAATATGACATTCATTTGAAGGAGGAACATTTATGTCTGATGATTCTTATTTAAGTGGAAAAATCATACCTGGCACAAGCGTTGGGAAATTTAAGCTGGGATGGACTATGGATCAGGTAATACATGAGGCTACGTTTAAGTACTTTGTTAATATAAGTGATTGGGAAAGTAAATCCCATTCTATTGAGGCGGATTCAATTAAGTTTTTTTTCGACTATAAAACAAAAGAAATTGTTCAAATAACTGTCTTTGATCAATACAAGGGTTCATTTTTAAACTCAATAAGAATAGGAACTATACTTTCTGAGATCAAGGACCCTATATCTTATGAATTTATTAATGGCGATAACGATTGTGGGATTGAGTTTCCTGATTTCAAAGGAATAATTGTGCATACTCAGAAGTGGGATGATGATACACCTATTAAATTTATAAGTATTATTAAACAGATATGAGCTTCACTTTATTGTAGTTACAACACTAGGTAAGGAAGTATTAGAAGACATAAGTCAAAGACTGATGAAATTAGATATTGGGATTCTAAGACATAAAGGAAAAGCGGACCGTGAAAGTGTCAGAAAACACACCCGCGGTCGCTTTTTTAAAAAGTGCTCACATTTATTACTGTGTCCTCACAACTCAAACTCCATCAAATCACGGCCCATAGTGATGGGACCTTTATAAATTTCCTGCATGCCTTGACTATACTCAGCTTCCGCTTCTACCGTTTCTGCTGGTGCGGGGATGTGATGGGTGAGCACCAGATGTTTTACCCCAGCTTGTTGGGCCATTTCAGCTACTTCTAGTGTAGTAGAGTGATATTTGGCAGGGTTGGCGAGGGAAGTGGCTTGATCCGGGAATTTCTCAATCAAGGCATCCAGCCATATTTTGTTGTAGGATTCATGGACTAGAAGATCGATTCCCTCGCTGTATTTAACCATGTTATCTACGGGAATGGTATCACCAGAAATGACCACCGCTTTCCCGTTGTACTCAAACTTATAAGCGATCGCAGGGTAGACGGGTTTGTGATCGACTTCAAAGGCTGTGATCTTGATACCTTCGTGCTCATAAATAACGCCTTCATTGCTTTCAATATAGTTGATATTAGCTCCTTCGTCAGCAGAGAGGTTATAGTTGATTCGCAGATTAACATCGAAATCGAAGGCCAACCGCATTTTACCGATAATTTCTTGGGTAGTGGTAGGTCCATAAACATTCATTGGCTTTGAACGCCCCTGAAATACCTGATTGGCATTGACATGAGTGCGCCAGCTGGAGATGAATACGTCGAAGAATCCTGAGTTATGATCGCTGTGATGGTGGGTGAACAGGACATCTGAGATTCGCTGCGGCATGACGCCTGCCTTAATTAACTGATCTACGGTAGCGCCACCGCAGTCTACCAAGAAGGTTTTGTCTCCCGCTAGAACGACAACGCCCGCTTTGGCTCGACCCTGGAAAGCCCGTGGAGTACCCGTACCTAATAGAATAACCTTTAAATGCTCATGGAAGTCAGGTAGTTGTTTGTGCTGATCTTGTATTTGCATGTATGAAGACCCCTTTATTTGTTCTGTTTCACTTCATCTAATAGTGACAAATCGATAAACTTGCTTAAATCCAGCTCATTTTCTTTAATATCCTTGATATATCCAGCGTCAAAAGACACCTTAGCCATGGTCTTGATGACCTCCAGATCAACCTCATCCGTTAGATTCAAATGCTCTATGGCCCCTTTAATCAATTTGACATCCATCCCTTTACCACTAAGCTCTTTGAGCTCTGCACTGATTAATTCATAGGCTTCTGTGGGGTGTGTCTTAATAAAGTCAATTCCGTCCAGATTGGCCTGAATCGCTTGTTTGGCTAGATCACGATGTGCTTTCAGGAATTTATCGCTGGCTACCAGCAGGGTTAATGGATAATTGCCGTCATTCGGCGGGATTTTATCCCAATCGACCAAGACCTCGCCAGTGCCTTCCTCAACCATCTGCATTCCCCAAGGCTCTGGAATTAAGGTGGCATCGACTTCTTTTTGACGCATGGCGACCAATGTATCTGCGGGAGCACGAGTGATAATCTGTACGCCGGATGTATCTGTTGATACCTTCAAGCCTTCCTGCTGTAAAAGCAAACGCAGCGAGATTTCGTTCGTGCTGCCTTTGGTGGGAATAGCTACTGTTTTGCCAACCAAGTCCTGCACCGAATGGATGCCTGCATCTTTACGGGCAATTAAGACCGCACCCCCGTTATTTGAACCGGAAATGATGCGAAAGTTCTCGCTCTTTAGAAATTGGTTGATTGCAGGTCCTGGACCCACAAAACCTAGATCAATCTGATTGGTTGCGATGGCGGTGGAGAAGTCTGAGCCGTTGTCAAAGGCCGTGACTTCAATCTTCACATTAGCCCCGAAGGCATCTTGGAAATAGCCTTTCTGCAAGGCGATAAAGCCCGGAGCATGGGTCACATTTTTCAACAGTCCAATGTTAACCGTTAGACTTTCTGTTGTTGAAGCGTTCCCCCCGTTATTTCCGCAAGCTGAAAGGACCAGTGTGAATAGTAAAACGATGACGAGCGATATTTTTTTCATAATAGTTCCCCTTTGAGTGGATGAATTCAAAATTATCATTTGGCTGATTTAAAGCCATACTTGAGCATAATGCGATCTTCCAATCTTTTGAAGCACAAATGATCTGACAGGGTGCCGATAACAGCGATGATAATGACAACACAGAGAATCGTTGCGGTATCGCCTATGCTGCGGCTGTCCTGTAGGGTCTGACCCAAGCCGAGACCTTTGGCAATCAACTCACCAGCAGTAAGTGCGCGCCAAGCAAACGCCCAAGCTACACGAACTCCGGTGATGAGATGTGGGAAAGCCGCTGGAAGCATTACCTGAAAAAACATCTTAAAGCCACTGCCCGTGCCCATCATCTGTGCCGCTCGTAAATGGATGGTGGAGATATTCATAATGCCAGTTCGACTGGCCATGGACATGGTCCAGGTAGCGCCGATGGTGGTGATGAAAATGACGGAGGTATCGTTCAGTCCGAACCAGATGATGGCGAAGGGCAGCCAGGCAATGCTAGGAACCGTCTGCAGCGCAACTACCAAGAAGCCAAAGGTTTCATCGAAATAACGATAACGGGCAAACAAGAAACCCAACAGTGTACCAATGCCAATCGCCAGCACAAACGAGATCAACAAGCGGCGCAGACTGGAAAGAGTGGCTTCCAGCAAATTCCCCTGCGAAAATCCATCGTAAAAGGCTTGATAGGTCTGTATGGGAGAGGGGAACTTCCAGCCCCATTGAAAAACTCGATAGCCCAGCTCCCAAGCGATCACTAGAATAACTAGAAATAGTATCCTTCTAAATGCTGTATTCATGATCGATCTCCCCCTGGACGACTTTATCCAGTTCATCTGTCAGAACTGCCAAGATTTTAGTTTCGAGAGAATGGATCAAGGGATCATCAAGCGCATGCGGGCGGGCGGCCTGAACGGCGAACTCCTGTTTAATCCGACCCGGCTGAGTGGACATGACCAGCACACGTTCAGACAGTAGAATAGCCTCGCGAATATTGTGGGTGATAAACAAAATGGTTTTTCGCGTTTTCTGCCAGATTTCCTCCAGATCTTTTTGCAAAATATAACGGGTCTGCTCATCCAGTGCTGCAAAGGGCTCATCCATTAATAAAATCTCCGGGTCCATGACCAGCGCTCTGGCGATGGCTACCCTTTGCTTCATCCCACCGGACAGTTCATGTGGATACCGTTCCACAAACTTGCTTAAATGCACGGCTTTAATCTGCTCATAGGCCAGCTCGTAACGGTCTTTTTTGGATAAACCTCGCTGCTTTAATCCAAAGGCAACATTGTCCAGTACAGTTAACCAAGGGAATAATCCATGCTCTTGAAAGACGACAACCCGGTCAGGACCCGGAGATGTAATGCTCTGCCCGTTCACAGTAATCGAACCCTCGTACTGCGTCTCAAACCCGGCGATCAGGTTTAATAAAGTTGATTTGCCACAGCCGGAGGGGCCAACCAATGACACAAATTCCCCACGTTCCACTTTGAAGGATACCTGATCCAGTACGGTGTAGTTTTCTCCTTTTCGCTGCTTGAATGCTTTGCTGACCTTGTTGATTTCGATCATATGCTCACCTTCCTGCCTAAGAGCGCCTCTTTAAATATCTGTGAAAAAGCGACTTGGATGATAAATGATAATTTTCTTATTGTTGTAGTCAATGAGTGCTTTCTCACGCCATTTATTCAAAGTTTCAGTGACCGTCTGTCTGCTGCAGCCAATCACATAAGAGATCTCCTCATGACTTAGCTGCAATTGCAGTTCGATTTGCTCGTCCTTCTGTGTGCCCATTTGGAACAGGAACCAAGCTAGTCTCCAGGCTACAGGCCGACTGATCAATGTCTCAACCACATTTTGCGTCTGCAGCAGTCGATGCGCTCCGATAACAGCTAAGGAATAAGCGAACTCAGCGTTGCTTTTGGCTAATTCCAGGAATATACGCCCTTCTAAAGTGATGATCTGACAATCGACCAAACACTTGGCATAACGTTTGCGTTGGAGATTCGCCAACAGTTCTGCATTTCCAAAGATCTCACCAGCATAACGAAGAAAGAGGGTGATGCCTTGACCTTCCTGTGAGGATTGTGAAATCTTTACTAAGCCTGTGTCTACATAAAAGACGGCATTAGCTGGATCATTCTCTAAAAAGATGAATTCATTCTTTTTATAGGCTTTTGGAGTTCCATATTCGTGAAAGGCACGGAGAATGACCTCTTTAGTCCCATTCTTATCTAAAAAATCGCTTGAATCATGGATTGAATCCATCCGTAGGTCACCTCTTATAGGTAGAGTCTCTGCTGCGTTTAATCATAGTAAACTTATGTGATATATGTATATTAGCACAAGATAGAGGCAAAAAATGTCGTGTAGCTGACAAAAGTACGAATTATTCAAGAATCCATTGACAATTACACAGTTATCCTATAGGATTTAAAAAAACACAACTGACTGATCGATCAATCGGGGGAGTGATATGGATTGCCTATAGATGAAACCAACGGAAACATAGATCGCAAATCGCAGTTGATGCAGATTGCCCTAAAGAAATTTGCCCGGAACGGATACCATCAGACGAAAATATCTGACATCGTTCAGGAAGCGGGCGTAGCCCAAGGGACCTTTTACTGGCATTTTAAGAGTAAGGAATCCATTGCATTGGAGATTATAGAAACGGGCAAGGAACAACTGCTGCAAGCTATCGCTCAAGGCTACCGTCAAGATCCCGGAGATATAGCGGACATGGTTCAAGCTTCAGAAGCGCTGTTCCACCGGTTGTTCGATTTCGCCGCCGAGAATCGCCATCTTATGGAGATCCTCTTGATGGGGAATGGAGCTGATCAAACGATAAGGAACAGTATTTCCAACACTCGCAATGCGATGGAGCAAGCTTTTCGCCGTAATATCGAAAGAGCGATAGAACTGAAAATGCTGCCGGAGGGAATAGAGATAGAGCTTCGCGCGGCTTTGTTGATGAGTATGTTTGACGGTTTGATCTCGCGTTGGTTATTTGGCTCCGAAGAAATTCATACTAAGGTTGCGAAGGCGTCTGCCCAGCAATTAGCTAGTGAATTGGCTAGTTTTGAATTTTACGGACTGTTGGGAAGAATATAGATAAAGGGAGAGAAACAATATGATAAAACGTAAATTTGCCGTGGTTACAATTACAGCTCTAGCAGTGTTCGGTCTGGTTCTAAGCGCTTGCGGAGGGAACTCCGACGCGGGAACGAAAGCCACAAATGAACTGGAACAAATCAAAGCAGCAGGTGTGATCAAGGTAGGTACAATGGGCACCTATCCGCCGTATACCTTTTTGAATGAACAGAAAGAAGTAGATGGCTTTGATCCTGATATCGCTAAGGAAATTGCCAAACGTCTTGGAGTGAAAGCAGAGTTCACGACTCAGGATTTCTCCGGGCTGATCCCAAGTCTGCAAGCGAAGAAATTCGATATCGTTATTAGCCAAGTTACGATAACGGATGAACGCAAGGCGCAAATCGATTTCACGGATTCTTACATCACGAACAATGTCAAGATCATCGTCAACACCAACAATACGGATATCACGAAGCTGGAAGACTTTAAGGGCAAGACGATTGGGGTTGGACTGGGAACAAACGATGAAACTTACCTACGTACTGAAGTGCTGCCGAAAGTCGGTAAATTTGAGATCAAGACATATGATGATGTTATTACCTCACTGAAGGATCTGGATGCAGGCCGTATTGATGCTACCATTAATAATCTCTATGCCCTGAAGCCGATTGTCGATGAGAATGGCTTTGAGATTAAAGCGGTTGGCGAAGCGATCAAATCGGATATGGCGGGTGTAGCTCTTCGCAAGGATAATACGGAGCTGCGTGATGCCATGAATAAAGCATTAGCGGATATGAAGGCTGACGGCACATACGACACTCTTTTCCAGAAATGGTTCGGTGAGGCACCCGCAAAATAAATATTGGAGCGTGCGCCCTAAGGCGGGAAGGGGATAATAACCTATGCAACTCGTGTTCGACAATCTGCCCTTCTTGCTGAAGGGCGCAGGCTATACCTTATTATTGACGATTGTCTCTATGTTCTTCGGTCTGATCATCGGACTAGTGGTGGCTGTCGCCCGGCTGAAAGGGAATCTGCCGATTCGGTGGATTGCCCGTTTCTATGTATCCATTATCCGCGGAACTCCGCTCTTGGTGCAGATAGTGATCATTTATTATGGGCTTGTGGATTATGGAATTACGCTTGGCTCCCTGACAGCAGCCTATATTGCGCTTAGTGTGAATGCTGGTGCCTACTTGTCTGAGACGTTTCGCGGCGCCATCCTGTCTGTCCCGAAGGGACAGCTCGAGGCTGCTTATTCAACGGGAATGACACCATGGCAGGCGATGCGCAGGATTGTGTTGCCTCAGGCCATGCGGATTGCCATTCCACCTATGGGGAATACGTTTATTGGGATGCTGAAGGAAACCTCACTCGTTTCGGTCATCACGGTCAGCGAACTGCTGCGTCAAGCACAGCTACTCATTGCCCAATACTATCAATATATGCCTTTTTATCTGGGAATCGGGATTATGTATTGGATCATGAGTACAGGGCTGGCCTTCATTCTGGAGCGGTTTGAACGGAGATTAGCCAAAGCTTACTGAACATGGAGATGACGTTAACATGATAACGACTACAGGCTTATCCAAGCATTTTCAAGATCTTGAAGTGCTGAAGAGCATTAATATACAAGTAGCTGCAAAAGATATTGTCGTCGTCCTAGGACCGAGCGGCTCAGGCAAAAGTACGCTGCTTCGCTGTCTGAATGGTCTGGAGGACATCTCGGGGGGCAGCTTTGAAGTGAATGGAATCGTGGTGGATGCCACAGCATCTAGACGTTCGCGACAGCTGGCCACTCGAAATATCCGCAAGCAGAGCGGGATGGTCTTCCAGCAATTTAATCTATATCCACATAAAACAGCGCTCGGCAACGTGATCGAAGGTTTGATCACCGTGAAGAAGCTGCCGAAGGACCAAGCCGTAGCTATGGGCCGGAAGCTACTCTACCGTGTAGGACTGGCAGATCGTGAGGATTCCTACCCTTCCCGACTCTCCGGTGGGCAACAACAAAGAGTGGCGATTGCCCGTTCGCTGGCTATGGAACCCGCAGTAATGTTGTTTGATGAACCTACTTCTGCGCTTGATCCCGAGCTTGTAGGAGAGGTGCTGAGCGTAATGCGTGAGCTGGCCCAGGAGGGCATGACGATGCTGGTCGTGTCGCATGAGATGAAGTTTGCCCGTGAAGTGGCTACCTCAATCATTTTTATGGCTGATGGAAGTATTATTGAAGAAGCCGCTCCGCAGCGGTTTTTTGAAGATCCACAAGAGGAACGGACGCGGAAATTCTTGCGTCAGATCAGTGAAATTTAAGGAAGAAGGTTATATAAGTGAAAGTATCGACAACTTGGAATGGCAAACGGATGTTCACTTCTATGGGTCCTTCCGGTTACTCTGTAGGGATGGATGCAACTCCTAAATACGGCGGAAACGGTGAAGGCATGACCCCAATGGAATTGCTGCTGGCTGGTTTGGGAGGCTGTATGGGCATCGATATCACGATGATTCTGGATCGGTTCCTGCCCGGAATCACCCGACTCGAAATTGAAGCGGATGGAACGCGCAAAGAAGTAAGTCCTTCCGGATTTACGGCGATTGACCTGAACTTTCATATCGATGGGGACGTGCCCGATTATCGACTCTGGAAAGCCATCCTGATGGCAGAAGAGAAGTACTGTGCCGTCTCCGATTCACTCAAAGCAGACATCACCTTGCATCTAATTCTCAATGGAGTAGAGGTAGAGAAACCTGAGAAGCCAGAGAAAGCAATCTAATGTTATAATCAACTCTTGAGTGAACAAGAGGAGTGAAGAGACTTGAGCGTTATCCGCATGGAGAATGTCACTAAGAAATATGAAGATACCCTGATTTTTCGCGATATTTATTTTCGGGTAAGTAAAGGGGAACGGATTGGTCTGATCGGGCGCAATGGTGCTGGCAAATCAACTGTGTTTAAGCTAATTATGGGGAAAGAGGAACCAACAGCAGGGAAAGTGGAGCTGGACCCTCTAGTGAAGATCAGTTATTTCTCCCAATTCTCGGAGCTAAGCGGCGGCTTGTCTGTGCAGCAGGAGTTGGAGCTGTGCTTCGAGCAGGTTGCGCTTATTGAGAAAGAGCTGCAGGAGATTGGCGAGCAAATGGGCCAGGTTACAGAGAATGATGACATGGATAAACTCTTGGAGCGGCAAGCAGAGCTATTTGATCAAATGGAGCATTTGGATGGCTGGAATGTCTCCGTCGAGATTAACACGGTGCTGACCAAGCTGGGTTTTGATGAACGGTCGCGCCATCAGCCGGTTGACGAGTTGTCCGGAGGTTGGAGAAACCGTGCAGCCTTGGCCAAAATTCTCATAGAGATGCCAGATGTGGTATTGCTCGATGAGCCGACTAACTTTTTGGATATGGAAGGTTTAGTGTGGTTGGAACAGTGGTTGAACCGCTTTAATGGAGCGATGATTCTAGTCTCACATGACCGGCAATTTATCGACAGAGTCGTGACGCGCACGATTGAAATTGAGAATTATCATTTTCAGGAGTACGAAGGCAATTATACCGATTACGTGCGGAAGAAGAAGATGCGCAAGAAGGTGCTGGACCGCCAGTTCGAATGGGAAGAAGAGTTGCTAATCATGGAGAACGAAGCGATTGATACCCGTGCGCAGAAAAAAACCTCCAAAGATCGGCTTTCCCGCAAGCTAGCGGATATGAAAAAACAGGTCGAACCGCATCCTGTAAATGTGCTTATTACGGATATCTATGAGAATCTGCGATTCCCTGACCGATTATGCGAAGTCAAAGGAATCAGCCAGACCTATGATGGACGCTCGATCTTCCAGAACATCAGCTTCGATATTCAGAAAGAGGATCGTTTGGTGATTGTCGGACCGAATGGCAGTGGGAAATCCACGTTGATTAAGGTACTTACGGGGCAAGAGCAACCTGAATCCGGTGCGGTTACTTGGGAGCGTGGAGTTAGCTATGCTTATTTTAATCGGATGTGGGACGAGCTTGATCTCAAGGATACAGTTAGCCATGCTGTAAACATTTCCGGTCTTGGCTTAAATGCTACGCGCAAAAAAGTAAACAAATTCCTCTCCATGCTGCAATTTTCGGAAATGGATCTCAGCAAGTTCATTGGCAATCTGTCCGGTGGTCAGCAGGCCCGTGTAGCGCTTGCCAAATGTCTTCTCTCTGGCGCTGCTGTCATTATATTGGATGAGCCTACCAATCACCTGGATCTCACAAGCATTCAGGTCATGGAACAGGCACTGCTTCATTTCCCTGGTGCCGTTATTACAGTAAGTCATGATCGGTTCTTTATCGACAAAATAGCGACCAAGATGCTTACCTTCGATCCGGTGTTGGGGATCAGCGAGCAGAACGTATAGAGTGAACAGACAAAGGGCGGGGTTCCAGTAATCGGAACTCCGCCCTTCGTTATTTAGTGACTGGAAACCAATGGAATACTTTCGGTAGGCACATTAGAGAGCTTTAGCGTAGACTTACCATCAGCGTTCATTCGGTACAAATGTTCATTATCGCCCGCATTTATATAGTATATACTTGCGATATTATCAGTGAAAGCGACATTATCCCAAGTTACACCGATCATTTTGGTTAATGTCAAGTTGGCATTCAGGACATAGGCTCCGGTGTTTGTAAAAAAGACCGTACTTCCTATTTTATCACCATTTTTTAGGGTAAGGACTGAGTTGGCATTACTTAAGGGTAGTGCCTTTGTAGTGGTCACTTTACCGTTAGCTATAGTGCTTACATAGGTTTTGTTCTTGGAATCTACATAAGCAAACTTATTACCACCTAAATCGGCAATATCCTTAACTCCGGTTTGACTTAATTGAAAGGTTTTGCCGTTCTTGTCCATCAGGAATCCTTTGGCTTTGGAATAATCATAATCATCATTGGCTCCGAGAACCATTCCTTTATTGATTAGGTAATAGTCGCTAGCCCACATGCCCGAATAGGCGGCGTTTAGATCCAGTGGAGCTTTCGCATTTATTGCTTTGGGGCTTCCACCATTAAGGGGTAGTGTGTAAAGGACCATACAGTTGCGTGAATATTGTGTTTCTTCTGGCTGTGTATTTACCAAAAGGTATAAGTTTGTGGTATTAATATGGGCGTAGTTAGTATTAGGAATGACTCCCTTGGCAATCCATTGAACAACTCCACTGCCGTCTTTAGCTTTGGAGGCCACCCAGCTCGTACTGCCCTCTTTCAATGCATTGTAATAGATTCTGCCCCCAACGATAGTAAAGTCAGGATACTCTGTATTCGCTGAATCCGCAATCAATGTAGCCTCATCATCATTTTCGACGTTAGCCAGTGAACGGTAAATGCCGCCCTGATCATCCATGAAATATAAAAAACCACCATCTAGTTTGTAATTAATAATTTTGTTGTCGCCACCAACGCTGGTGATCAGGGCTTCAGGGTCGGTTAGGGACAAACGCTGCAGGTCCGTTGAGTTCTCATCATATGTAAAGTAGAGATAATTGCCTGACGATTCAAGTCCTGTTCCTGTAAAATCTTCACTGATTTTCTGGGCGGCACCTCCGCCGGTTCGTACCCGGTATAAATCACTGTCCGTTACGTAATAAACATAACCTTCTAATGAAGCCGCTGCTGAGGCGACTTTTGGTTTCAAACCTCCTCCTGTTGTTCCAATCATTGCTAACGCAATGATCAGTAATGCAAAAAATGTTCTTTTCAAATACAGACGAGACCGTTCCATTCACAAGCTCCTTTTCAAAAATAAAATTATGTATAATACCCTATTAAGATATCGGTCATTGGAGACAAAATGTAATAAATCGGAAGACCCATAATATTCCTGGTAGATGAGCCCTAAGAACTAATATTCACTCTCATAATGTGAAATATTTTCTATTTATCTACTAGAAAAACATTGAGAATATGATAAAGTTATGAAGGATTATATGTAGAGGGGGAAATTGGTAAATGAAATATTTCAAGTGGAGCCTAGCTGCAGCAATTGCAGTTGCAATAGCGATTCCGGGACCTGTCAACACCGCGCAGGCAGCAGAGTCGGCTATTGTTGACTATGATCGGGGAAACTATTTGCTGAGTGATGGCTCAGTCTGGATTCAAGAAGTAGACAGTGAAGGCTATCAGCAGAAGAACTATAATATTGCTGAACTTCAGGGCGGTTACGGCCTGACCAAGGACGGTAAGCTGATGTTGCTGTGGGGAAGTGACGCGCCTAAATTACTACCGGATCAAAGTGGCTTTATTCAGATTAATGGAAACTACGCGCTGAAAGCTGATGGCACGGTATGGACCCTTGACGGTGAGCATTTAACGGACTATTCCGATATTGTAATGATCAGTACGCGAGATGGTGGGCTTGTAACCTTGTCCCGGTCGGGGGAACTGAAGGCTAGCAACATGTTTGGCAAAAAAGTAGATCAATTTAATAGTGCCTCTGAAGTTTCATCCATTGCCGCTGGACTAGTAGACAAAGTTGCGGTTGTACTTAAGTCTGGTAAAGTAGTTCTGTATTCCCGTTATCTTTTTGATAAAGACGATCTCACCAAATATATACCGACAACGGTGACGGATAACGCAGCAGATGCCATGTTTGACGGAAATGGCAAGCTAGTAGTTCTATTAAAAGATGGCACTGTCTCGACTACCAGTTCTTCCAGTAGTGACGCGTACAAACTGATTAAGACGTATTCCAAGCTTAGTGGGGTTACGGGACTGGTTGCAAACTCGGGTGATTCGATTATCATCCGTCAGCAAGATGGCAGCTTGGCAGCATACGATACCAAAACGGATCAGTTAGAGATGCTAGTACTTCCCGGCATTACCGATTTGACCTTTCAAATGGATGCAACGGATTTAACTATTGGTGATAAGGTTCCGGTGCAAATATATGAAAATTGGTCCAATGGTTCGTCCAAGCGCATACCGCTGGCTGAAGCAGACCTTGTCATTGAGAAACCATACTTATTGCAAAAACAAGCGGACGGCACGCTAAAAGCAACAGGGGTAGGGGAGACGAAAGTGACTGTTCGTGCAGGTTCAGCCTCCAAAACAATAAACGTCTCCATCAGTGCGGAATATACAATTGACCATGGAGCCTTTATTAAAGGCACTATGTATTTGCCGGTGCAGGCAGTGTTTCAGACAATGGGAGCCACTGTTCAAGCTAATGCCGCTACCAAAATATTCAGTATCAAGTTAGGTGCGCTGCCCATCCAGCTTCAGTTAGGCAGCGATGTTGCCGTAGTGAACGGAACAAAGGTTAAAATGACGGGCAAGGTACAGACTGTTGACGGCACAGCTGTATTTCCGGCATCGCTGTTGAAGACGGCACTTGGTGCCCAATTAAATTGGGATGGAACGTACCAGACGATGATAGTCAATTTCGGCAAAGCTGAGCTGTCCGTGCAGACGAAGCAAACGGACCAAATCGTTAAGAAAAAAGCGCAGGGGAATCTCGCCAAGCTGATCGGAAAAACCTACTGGATCAACAATTTCGACTCCAATTATCGCTTTCAAAAAGTGACCATTGTCGATGTCCTGCCAGATTATAAAGGTCGGTATGCCATCGCCTTGAAATTCCCTTCAGGTAAAATTCTGAATTCCTACGAGATGTCAGGAGAAGAATTACTTCAGACTCTTGGCAATAAGCAATATTTCTTCACAGTCGATCCTTACAAGACCTATAAGTATTCTGATGCCATTTGGGCCAAGATAAAAGCAGGTAAAATTTCTACGGGCATGACCAAGCAACAAGTCGAACTAAGCTGGGGAATGCCAGTAAATAAATCTGCGATGCAAGGCAGCGGAATTCAAGTGGAAACCTGGCAGTACGCTTATTATAATTACGTAACCTTTACAAACGGTGTTGTCTCGATGATTTACACAAGCTGAGGCCATGTAGCACGCTACCACTGCAGCAAAAAGGACGCCCTTTTGGCATAACGCCGGGCGTCCTTTTTGCATTCTGTTAACCAGTTACCCGCATTATTTACCGGCGTAGAATAGCAAATATTCGCTCTCGTGTGTTCTCCAGTAGTTATCTTCATGTCCGCCGGGTGATCGGTGATATTCCGATTTGACGTTTTGGCTTTGCAGTTTTTTGTAGAGAGCCTCGGTACCCAAATAAAATTTATAGCTGTCCTCATCCCCGCAATCGAGATAGACAGATAATCCCTGCAAATCTTGAGTTTCCGCAAGCAGGATAGGATCTCTTTGCGCTCGAATCTCGTCAGTTGGATAGAGCCAATATTGGAGGTCACCAGTATTTGTCCAATCGTCTACCCAAAGTCCAGGACTATGACCCCCTACTTTGCTGAATAATTCAGGGTGTGTAAAGGCATTATACAGGGCTGCCCATCCACCCATCGACAATCCACCGATATATCGGCTTCCTCTGATCGCATCAGTACTAAAGTGACTGTCCACATATTGAATAAGGTCTTTAACCAGGTAATCGCTATAATTGCCCGCAGATGTAGAATTAAATCCATAGCTATTGTCGATTTGGGGAGTTACAATGATCAGCGGTTTGATTTTGCCTTCAATCTGCAGCTTATCCGCGGTTTTATCCAACCCAAGGCCTGACAACCACATCGTTTCATTGCTGCCATATCCATGAATTAAATAAAGGACAGGATATTTATTCTCTGATTGATAACCTATGGGCAGATAAATATTAAATCTCATATCCTTGCTTAAAGCTTCGCTGTAAAAGGTAATCTTCTGAACATTGGGTAAGGTTGACTCTGTCGACGCATTAGTCGGTTCATTGATAACTGCTGCAGTTGCAGTAGTTGTTTCTGCCTGTTCTTTATTGGAGCAGCCAGAGACTAATGATCCCAAAAGTAGAATACATGTAATAGCCATATAACCCATCTTCATAACAATCCCCCTTGTCTTCGTATGTGTACAGACATTACCCAAATATTACTATTTCCTTCATCTTCTCATAGGAAAGGTACTTAAACAAGGTTGGTGTATACGGGAATCAGGTGAAATGCTACTAGGTATTCGTATACAAAAATCTAGCTTTGTATAAATTACGCTTGAAATCGCTAACAACTAGAATTATAATAGTGACATCGAAACGATTCGAGTAAAAGAACAACGAGACAAACTTACTAAGCCTGAATAGTTATGGATCAAATCTGGCGGACTGTAGAGCCCCTATAACGCATATGGGGGAGGTTGGAAACAGGAAGCGGACTCAGAAGACACTATTGAAGCAAAAACAGGTTCTTTAGGGATGGAATTGGGTCAATAACGTCACTGGTGTCCGTCAAATCCTCAAATCGCCTGATTTCGAACAAATAGGGGCTTCTCAGTCCGGTGCACTGTATCAACCCCTGATTTTGAGATAGATCTATATTCTTAGTCAATGTTATTTGATATTTTAAACAATATTTTTTTTGGAGATAATCGAAACGTTTCGATGAAAGGGTTCTATTAATGAGCGTCATAGTTTTATTGTGGGGAAAGGTTGATGTGAATGGCAACGATTAAGGATGTGGCCAAGCTGGCAGGCGTGGCGCTGTCGACGGCTTCGTATGCGCTTAGTGGTGACAGCAAGGTTAGTGCCGTGACTAAAGAAAAGGTACTAGAAGCGGCAAGACAGCTGAACTATCAGAAGAATGGTTTTGCCATGGATCTAAAAAGAAGCCGAACCAATACGATTGCGTTGATCTTGACGGATTTGTCCGGTCCGTATTATTCGGAACTGATCCGCAGTATACAGGATGTAACGTTGTCCCACTCGTATGATCTTATCGCTTGTAGTTCGATGGGCGGAAAGGATTCAACGGCAGTTCGATTTTTGCTGGAAAAAAGAGTGGATGGCGCCATCGTGCTGGCCCACAATATAACGGATGAAATTTTACAGGCTGCGGCGGGCAGTCGCTTTCCAATTATCGTGATGGATCGTTTAATTTCCGGGGAGGGGCTTATCAACGTAGTGGTCGATGGCGAGCAGGGGGGTTACAGCGCAACCCGTTATCTGATTGAAAAAGGCCATAACACCATCGCCTACATTAGCGGCCCTGCCAATTCATACAACAATACGCTGCGTTATCAAGGATATTTACGGGCGATGCACGAAGCTGGACTTGAAGAAAAAGCAAAATGGAAGTTAAGCGGCAGCTTTATCCGTGATGGCGGCTATAAGGCGACCCAGATGATGCTGATGCAGGGTGAGCTTCCCTCAGCTATCTTTTATGCTAATGATGAAATGGCGGTCGGCGGCATGAAGGCGTTCGAAGAAGGCGGAATTTCCGTACCCGATGAGATTTCAGTGATTGGATTCGATGATATTCAATTGGCTGAGTATATTCAGCCTCCGCTGACAACGATCCGACAACCGATGTATGAGTCCGGTTCTTTGGCGGGTCACCTGTTGTTTCAGAAATTGAATGGCGAAACTGTAAATGATTTCTACAAGCTCAAGATTGAGCTGATTGAACGCAAGTCGGTCACAACTCACAGTTAATCGGAGATGATTCATGTTGGCTTTTGTTCAAGTATCACTATTCTCGGAAACACTGGGCATGTCAACGGAAGTTAATGCAATGATTCCACTGAATGCTCCGCTCCGTGCCGAACGTGGTGGAAAGCTGCCCGTTATGTATCTGCTGCACGGACTGGGAGGCGACCATACGGAATGGACACGTCAATCCGCTATTGAGCGTTATGCTGAAGACAAAGGGTTGGCACTTATACTGCCACGCGTGGACCGCAGCTATTATACGGATATGAAGCAGGGCGGGTCCTATTTCACTTACTTAAGCCAAGAATTGCCGAAATTGGTGCAGAAGCTTTTTCCAATATCCAGCAGGAGAGAGGATACTTTCGTAGCCGGTATCTCGATGGGGGGATACGGGGCCTTCAAGCTGGCACTCCGCCATCCGGAGATTTATGCGGCAGCAGCGAGTCTGTCTGGCGGTGTAGACATTGTTGGGCGCGTAAGCGGTCCGAATGGTTTTCATATAGGAGAAGTGGAACGGATCTTTGGATCTGTAGGCGAACTTCAGGATAGCGATGATGATCTGTTCGCTCTATCTGACAAGGTTGCCCTTATGGGAAATCAGCCCTTGTTATTCCAGTGTTGCGGTACGGAAGATTTCTTATATGACGGCAATCGTTCATTTCTGGAGCATGCCAGACAAATAGGCCTTCAAGTCACCTATGAAGAAGGTCCTGGTGAGCATGAATGGGGCTATTGGGATCGACAGTTGCGACGGGTGCTGGACTGGCTTCCGCTGTAAGTGAGAAGGCAACAATAATGACAGAATATTAGCGGCGTTAAGCCGCCAAGAGATAAGGGAGTGCGAAGAAATGACAACGATCACAAGTTCCAAACGGTCTCTTCAACAAGCCGGATTAACCTTTACGTTTCTGGAAAGCGGGGACCTCTATCAGGCATTCGGTGGCAAGATGATGATCAATCAGCTGCTGTCCAATGTGGTTGACGGAGCGCCAGGGAATCTGTACATTAGGTTGCATCTACAGGAAGGTATTCAAGCGTTTCCACTGCTAGGTGTCAAATCGGGCAGCCGTTTCCGCCAGGATGGCGACCGCCTGGTATGGCAGGGGGAGATTCTTCCTGAGCAGGCAGGTCAAGAACTTAAAGAAATCATCCGCTATCAGGTAATATTTACGCTGGCGGAGAATGGAATCTGGTTCTGGGATGTAACGGTTGAAGGCACAGATGTGCTGTTGGATATTATATATACGCAGGACGTAGGCATTGCCTCTCCCGGTGCAGTCTTGAGCAATGAAGCCTATTTATCCCAATATATCGATCATACTGTATTTGAAGATAAGGAAAAAGGATATGTGGTCTGCTCGCGCCAGAATCAGCCGCAAGACGGCAAGTTCCCGTACCTTCAGCAGGGATTACTCACAGGAGCAGCCGGATATTCCACCGATGGTTTTCAGTTCTTCGGATTATCTTATAAGGAAACAGACAGACCGGAGGCATTATTTCAGGAGAGACTAGCAAATGAAGTCTACCAATACGAATTTGCCTATACGGCGCTTCAATCTGGTCTAATAGATTTGAATGGTCAAGCCCGCTTCACCTTTTACGGACTCTTCCGTGAAGATCATCCCGCCGCGATCTCGGAGCTTGAGTATCAATCCTCTCTGCACCAAGCTTGGGAGAAGATGCAGACTCTGGACAATGTATCCGAGAGTAGCGTTTGGTTGAATCGTGTGGCAGTGTCTCCGCAACTGGGTAGCCCCCTACAAACCGAGACGATGCTGGAAGAGGAACTGACTGCCCTGTTCCCACAGAGATTTGAGGAGGAATGGGCAGGCGATCAGTTATTAGCCTTCTTTACAGACACCTACGAACATGTCGTACTCAAGAGCAAGGAACTTCTCGTCGAACGTCCGCATGGGCATATTCTGATGAGCGGGGACAATGCGCGGCAGAACCCGGAAGTGATTTCAACTACCTCGTACATGTACGGTATTTTTAATTCTCAGGTCGTAGTTGGCAATACAAATTTCAATAAAATGATGTCTAATGCCCGCAGCGCATTGAATGTGTACAAAACGTCGGGTCAGCGCATTTATGTGGAGATGGATGGGCAATACCATTTGTTAACAATGCCTTCGTTATTCGAAATCGGCTTCAATTATGTTCGTTGGTATTATAAAACGGCATCCGAAACTTTGGTCATAACGAATCATACAACCATGGATTCACCGGAAATAAAGCTGCATGTTACTTCTGTAAGCGGGACAGCCTACCGCTTCCTGGTTAGCAATCAGATTACGATGAATATCTCCGAGTACGAAGTACCTTATCAAATGTCTCAGGACGCGAATGGTCGAATGCTGACATTCCGCGCTGAGAAGTCGGGTTCCAGCGCATCCGTATATCCGGATCTGGCCTACCGTATGATCTTGGATGGTGCGTCTTACCATCTGGGCGATGAGTCCCTGCTCGTAGAAAGATCGCTGCAAGGAGAGATCCAAGGAGCGGTAGATGGAATGTTGCAAGGTAGCTCTTCCCTTGTTGTCCTTGAACTAGATTCAAGCTCCGATTGGACTTTAACGGTGCAAGGAGTGCTGGATGGCAGAGAACTTCCATTCACTACTCATACGGTAGATGATGAGATTCTGCGTTACCGCGAATTTTTTGCCGACGTCATGAATGGCTTCAAGCTGACCAAGCAGGGCGGAGCTGAAGGGGAACTGTTCAAGGTTAACGCTTTGGCTTGGTGGTATACTCACAATATGCTCGTTCACTACTCGATGCCGCATGGACTAGAGCAGTACGGCGGTGCAGCCTGGGGTACTCGCGATGTTTGCCAAGGCCCAGTGGAATATTTCTTGGCTACTCACAACTACGAACAAGTGCGGGAGATCCTATTGCAGGTATTTGCCCATCAATATGAGGACGATGGCTCTTGGCCGCAATGGTTTATGTTCGACAAGTATGCTGGCATTCAGCAGGAAGAAAGTCATGGCGACATTATTGTCTGGCCACTTAAAGTATTGGGCGATTATTTACGGGTGACCCGCGATTATGCACTATTGGATGAGCAAGTTCCATATACACGCAAGCACAGCTTCGACTTCACGGAGACGACGGTTTCGGTTCGCGAGCATGCGATCAAGGAACTGGATTATATCAAATCGCATTTCCTGCATGACACGTACCTGTCCTCTTACGGCGATGGGGATTGGGACGATACGCTCCAGCCTGCAAACGCCCAATTGAAGCAGTATATGGTCAGTAGTTGGACGGTCGCTTTGACTTATCAAACGGTACTGGGGTTGTCTGGAGTGCTGCAAGGTGTAGATACTGGCTGGTCGGATGAACTGAAACAGCTAGCAGAAGGGATCAAAAGCGATTTCAACCAGTACATGCTGGGAACGGATGTGATTCCAGGTTTTCTGTTCTTTGAAGATCCGCAGGATGCCAAACTGATGGTTCATCCTGATGACAAGGAGACCGGTATTCAGTACCGCTTGCTGCCAATGACCCGCAGTATGATTGGCGAGCTGCTTACACCTGAACAGATGGAGTCGCATTACCAGCTGATCCAGGAGCAGTTCCTGTGTCCTGATGGCGTGCGTCTAATGAATCGTCCGGCGCAATATGCCGGCGGTGTCAGCCTGCACTTCAAACGTGCAGAGCAAGCGGCCAATTTCGGCCGTGAGATTGGATTGCAATATGTACATGCCCATATCCGCTTCGTGGAGGCCATGGCTAAGATCGGCAAACGCGATCAGGTATGGAAAGGGTTGGCTGTCATTAACCCGATTGGTATCCGGGATGCTGTGCCTAATGCAGAGCTGCGCCAGAGCAATGCCTATTTCAGCAGCTCGGATGGCAAATTCGCTACCCGTTACGAAGCGCAGCAGCGTTTTGAGGAACTGCGCAGTGGCAAGGTTGCAGTGAAGGGCGGCTGGAGAATTTATTCCAGTGGTCCCGGAATCTACATGAACCAGCTGATCTCCAATGTGCTGGGCATACGTGAGGACGGCGGTGACCTGATCATCGATCCTATCCTGCCGGATGAGCTGAACGGAACTCGTTTTGACTTTGAATTTGCGGGTGCTCCGACTGCCTTCATCTATCATTGCTCGGAGGGACACCTCCGTTCAGTAACGGTAAATGGCCGAGAGGTGCAGGCTGAGCGCTTGGATAATCCTTACCGTTTAGGCGGTTTGCGGATCAAACGGGCCGACTTTGAAAGTCTTCGTACCGCAGAAGGTACGGTTGTGGAGATTTATATGTAAGCAAAGTTCAACTGTAGTAGGAACAGACAGGTTGACATGGGGGACAATGGCTTGTGATCGCTTCTTTCCGTTAATCGGAAAGAAGGAGATTACGGGCTATTTTTCTTGGGTAACGATTCTCTAAATCATAGAATATTTTTATGTATACATAGAGTTGTGATTTACAATATACTGGGAAATGAGTGAGAAGATATGGGAAGAGGAGCATTTGCATGATTCGTAATTTCAAAAGAAAAATTGCCGTGTTAGGTATTATTGCGTTATGTTTTTCCAGTATTTATTCGGGCAGGTCCGCCGTTTCCAATGCTGCTGCCTTAGGTTCAGTTGTGTTGGAAACATCTATCGATACCGGTTCGAAGTTAGAAGCTATAAAAATGGATGATCAGAGAGGTTATTTGTATGCGACGGCCTATGAAACCAGTCAATTGCTGTTAATTAACAAAGATAACCTCCAAATCGAGAAAAGACTTGCTGTCGGAAGTCAGCCTAGAGGCATGGATATGATGAATAACAAGCTGTATGTAGCGTTAAGCGGTGCAACTTTTATCGCTGTTGTTAATTTGGATACCCAGACTCTGGAGGCACCTATTCCTACGAAAGAGAAACCTTACCAGGTTGCCGTGGATGGCAACAGCTTGTATTATGCCACTGGTGACCAGTGGTGCAACATTCATCGTATTGATTTACTTACTGGAAAAGATACGATTATTGAGAACTTAATTTATGAGCCGAAGCTGGTTGTTGACCGGGAAACACATCTTCTGTTTGCTGGGGAAGAGGGGATTACCAATCCAAGAGTTAGTGCATATCTTGCGACATATGGAGAAAAGATTTGGTCTAAACAAGGTGGTACGCCTCTGCTAGTAAACGATGGGAATATTTATGCCGGTTCGAAGCGCGATCAGCGGACTGGACGGATGATTTCCAGCAATATGGAAGGAATCTTGGCCATCGATGATCTTTATGTCTATACAAGGCTAGGTGTGTACACCAAAGATGAAGGCATAAACGTGGTCACCTACAGCGATAACAGCAATGATTATACCTTATTAATGGTGGTCGACCACAGCCGCAACGTTTTCAATAATGATAGTGGGACCACGGTCATACGCAAGCGATCTTTAAATTTGCCTACGGTTACTCCTAAGGCGATAGAATATCAGAATGGTCAAGATGTGATTTCATTAGACCACGGCCTAAATGCATTGGTTATGGGACAAAATGAAAAGTACCTATACGCTGTGTCGAAGGATACGAATCGACTGCTGCAAATTGACAGTGAGTCATTCAAGGTCATTGCTGATCGTTACATCGGCTCCTATCCAGTTGACGTTGACATTCGAAATGGGATAATATACGTTGCGCTAAGTGGCAGTTCACATATTGCCAAGATAGATACAGTGAACGAAAGCAACTTTATGGCTCCTATCACAGAACTTGAAGTCGGGGAACCAACCAAGGATGTTGCAGCAGGGATAGGCAAAGTCTATTATGTCAATTCTAGCTCTTGGGGTAATATCGGCGTATTTGATTCGGTTTATAAGAATTATCCAGTGAGCTATAGTACGCCACATCTAACGATGAATGCGGATTCGTCCATTCTATATATTGGTGAGTCAGGCACATCAAGAAGTCAGCTTTATAAGATGGATACTACTACTGGAGCGATTCTACAGCAGACTACAGATGGGGACAATAGTGGTACTAAGGAAATCATTGAAGATAGTGGATACGTTTATTATGGTGCGCGAAGATTAGCCGCAAATGATCTGAGCACGGTCTACGGACAATATAAGTACGGTTATTATTCCGCACACTTGTTATTCGCTAAAGGAAATTTAGTGCTGGGCACGGATGCCATCTATGATAGGGACACTTTTAATCCTATCTTTAAACTTCCCTTCACGGCAGGCTATGGGTATATTAAGAAAGATGGCAAGCTTATTCTGTTTACAGGAAATGGTTCTCAGTTTGTGCTTAGCAGGTTCGACAGTTTTGATAGCTTGAAGGGTGAATTGGTAGACGGAATGCGTCCTGTTGACGCCTTCTTTATAGATGAGGACTGGGACCCGCTTATGATCGACGGGGATTTGACGATAATTCCGGGTCCAGCAGCCGTGACCGTTAACAGCTACTGTATTCGTTATTATGATGCTTCCAATAATCCAGTAACTGGTGTCTTTGATGATTATATTCATAGTTACGAAAAACAATCAGACGGTTCATTTGTGCATAAATTGAGTAAATCCCTACCTAAATCGGTCAAAAGGATTGGAATCATTCCAGTTATATCAAAGGATTTTGAAAATAGTGTACTGCAACTAGACTCACAACGTATTATTCGACTTTGGGACTACGATACGTATTATGTTGAAAATCCTCAGCTGCTTGATTATGATACGTCTCTAGCTTCAATAGGAGGCAAAGTTAGCTTTGAGGCCTCTGTTGGGGAGATTTCCGGAGATAGCTATGAAGTATCTTTTGAAGGCGAGGATGGCAGCATTGGAGAACCTATTGGAATCATTGCAGGCTCAGGGCAAGCATACTATGTTCTGTCCATTCCACTAGGAACAATCATACCGGATGGAGCGATTGCAATCGGTGTTCATCTGCTGGATCATGATGGAAGCAGAGCGCCGGGATATTCTCTGGTGGAAATTCTGGATCGGATGACCCTAGCTCCACAACCTAGTCAGATTACAGTAGTAAATGCGCTAGGCGCTGCTGATTCCGTTAAAGTTGTTGGGTTAAATGCTGGTGATAGGGTTAGAGTGTATTCTTATTTTGGAGAGTTGTATGGTGAGAAAACAGTAGCATCCGGACAAACTTTAGCTGAAGTTAATGGTCTTAATCTCAGTGATGAGTTCAATGTACTACTGGTTACTGTTACTTCCCCTGGCAAACATGAAAGCTTCTATGTAGTCAAGGATTATCCTTCTTCCAACGGCAGTTCGGGTGGAGGAAGCCCAGATGGTGGAAGCCCAGGTGGAGGTAGTTTAGGCGGTGGCGGCGGTTTGCCGAGCATTGTCACACCAGTGGTGGACAAGAGTAATTCAAGCAAACTTGCAGTAACGGAAGTCAGTAAAAATGCAGACGGAAGCTCCGAAGCAATCATTAAGCTGGACGATAAGGTATTGGAGACTGAATTGGCCAATTGGAGTGGAAAAGCCAATACAATGACTATCCAGCTTACTGAGAGTGCCGATGTAATGAAAGTAACGCTTGGCGGAAGCCAATTAAGCAAAATTATTGGAAAAGATAAGGATGCAGTTCTACAGATCCAAGGCGCAGAAAGCGGGTTTGTTATTCCGGCTGGATTTTTTGGTGAGTCAGGTACTGACGCAGAGAAAACCGATTTTATTCTCACCATGGCTCCTTTAAAGGGCTTATCTGCCGAGGCGGCACAAAAGCTGCTAGTCGCCCAAAAGATTCAGCAGGTGGGTCAACCCTATGAATTCTCAATCAGCAAACAAATCTCCGGTGGAGCAGCTGTTGAGCTTACTACTGCAGACCGTTACATCGGTCACATTATTACGATCAATAAACCCGTACAGTCAGGAGAAACGTTATCTGCGGTAATGATTGATGCTTCCGGTGGACAAGTAATACCAGTTCCGGTTGTGTTCATGCAAGACGGTGACAAGATCACAGCAACCATATACCGTAAAGGAAACTCAGTCTATTCGCTAGTAGCAGGTCAAGGCGAATTTAAGGATGTGCCAGCCACGAATTTTGCCAAAACAGCGATAGACAAATTGGCTGTGCGCACGGTTGTTAAAGGGTATAGTGACGGTTCATTTAAGCCAGATACATCGGTAACCCGCGCGGAAGCAGCGACTATGCTTGTCAAAGCGCTTGGGATACTCCCAACATCTGGAACTTCCGGCTTTAAAGATGTCAAGCAGGGAGCTTGGTACGCCGAAGCAGTGACGGCGGCCGTTCAGGCTGGTCTACTCAAAGGATATACAGATGGCAGCTTCAAGCCCGACCAGACAATTACGCAGCAGGAAATGGTGGCTATATTGTATCAAGCACTTCTCTATGGAGGCAATCAGCAGAATAGTACAGGCTATGTAGTGAAGTTCGATACCTCCGCTGGATATAAGACTTGGTCCGCCGAGGCAGTGGATGTTGTGCTGAAAGCGGGTATTGTTAAGATCAAGGATGCTTTTAGCATACAAGCCAATAAGGTCACAACTCGCGCCGAAAGTGCCGAGATGATCTATCGAATGTTAAGCGCACTGAAGCTGATCTAGTTCAGCAGGGAATTGAAGTCATTTATATTAAAAGTAAAAGGGGCTGTCCCATAAGCCATGAAATGGCTGCTTGGGACAGCTCTTTTTTGGAGTCAGATAGACATTGCGCTTGTGAGGACGCTCCGCGAACGGACCGTTGTTTCAATCGCTGTGGTCTCCAGATTTTTTTCATTCCCCTTAGCGGTGAAAATCCGGAGACCAAGGCGAACGCTATCGCTTTTCCACAATCGTTCCGTCCTCTCCGCTGTTTAAGCGGGACTCGTATCTACAATCCTTCTAAAAATCATAAAAAAAGAAACCTTTCTTTGTTAAAATGGAAGTGCGACCAACCATTTTAAATCAAGGAGAGGTTTCTTTTGTACATTCAATATACCATGGACCAACTTTGCTTGCCAATGGATTTAGAGGACGACATTCCAGAACATCACCTCGTTCGTATCGTCAATGCCGCCGTTAACCGGCTGGACGACGGCATTTTTGACGCGGCCTACCCAGGTGGTGGCCGTGACAGCTACCATCCTAAAATGCTGACCAAAGTCATTATTTACGCCTACACGCAGCGCATCTATTCCTCTCGCCAAATCGCCAAATCCATTCGGGAGAACATCCCCTTCATGTGGCTCGCCGGTCGGCAGCGGCCAGACTTTCGGACGTTGAATCGATTTCGTTCCCAGCGGATGAAGAACGTTCTCGAAACCGTATTTACCGCCGTGCTTCAGTTTCTGGCTGACGAAAAATACGTTTCCCTAGAGCATTACTTTGTGGACGGAACCAAAATCGAGGCGAACGCCAATCGCTACACGTTTGTTTGGGGGAAAGCCGTCAGTAAACACAAAGTCAAACTGCAAGATAAGGTGCAGGCCCTGTTCGCTGACATTGAAACGGCAGAAGAACAGGAAGAACAAGAGAATTCAGGCAAAGACCTGGCTGAACTCGGCACAGATTCCGAAGTGAGCAGCGTGAAACTTGAACAGGTGGTGCAAAAGCTCGAAGCTCAGCTGGCCCAAAAACCGAAAGACAAGCCCTTAAAAAAAGCTGTTCGGACGCTGCGCAAGGATTGGCTTCCCCGACTGCTGAAGTACGAACAATACCAAAAGCTCCTTGGTGACCGGAACAGTTTCAGTAAGACAGATCCAGATGCAACGTTTATGCGGATGAAAGAAGACCACATGCGAAATGGCCAGCTGAAACCGGGATACAATGTGCAAATCGGGACCGAAAACCAATTTATTTTAGCCTACAGTTTACACCAAAGACCGACCGACACCCGCTGTTTAGAGCCGCATATGGAAAAAGCGCAGCAGATCCTCGGAAAACTGCCCAATACAGTCATTGCGGATGCAGGCTACGGCAGCGAAGAAAACTACGCCTATCTGGAAAAGAAAGAGATTCAGGCGGTGGTGAAGTACGGCAGCTACCACAAGGAAAAGAGCAAAGCCTGGAAAGCGAATGTTGGTAAAATCGAGAACTGGACATACGATGCAGCCGAGGATAACTGGACGTGCCCCGCCGGGGAAATGCTGCATTTCCGCAGAGAAAGCAAGGAAATCTCACAGAGTGGATATGAAATTCACAAACGTCATTACCGAAGTCAGAGCTGCGAGGGCTGTCCGTTGAAGGAACGCTGCACGAAGGCAGCTGGAGATCGGGAAGTGGTTGTTAGTATGGAACGACTGCGTTACCAAAAGCAGGCTCGGGAGATCTTGCGAAGTGAGGAAGGTTACGCCCTGGCCGTACGCCGAATGACGGAACCGGAAAGTGTATTTGGACAACTGAAAAATAACCGGGGCTTCCGGCGCTTTCTGCTTCGCGGCATGGAAAAAGTGACGCTTGAGGTCGGGTGGCTTTCGCTTGCCCACAATTTACTGAAGCGAGCAGCCATAGACCAAAAACATAGAGCAGCACACCTCCAATAACAGGAGGTGTGCTGCTCTGTTGACTTTTATGCTTTTGAAATTGAAGGTGGCCTGTCTCTGCTCGTAGAAAATCTACTTTTGAGACAGCCCCTTTTAATGAGGTGATAGTACATATTGTTCTGTATTTACCTGGTACCCAGACGTCTGATGCCCAGTCTCATTACCTTATGCAGCTCTGGTGCGATGACTCCCAGCAAGATTAGTCCAACTCCCAGCCACTGCAGCTCACTTACCTGTTCATGCAAGACGAACGAAGACAGCAGCACGGCAACCGGAAGTTCAGCAGCTCCCAAAACACCCGCCATGTCTTCACCGATATGAGGGACGCCTATAGCGAATAACACAGGTGGGATGAACGCTCCGAAGAAACCGAGCAGTAATCCGAATACGAGCAGCGGCCCCCACAACAAGCCATTAAACAGAAAATAAGGTGGGAATAAAATGCATAACAGAATCAAACCACCTGTAACCATCCAGGCACTGCGGTACGCCGGGTGCACGGTGGGTACGGCTTTGCCGCTAAAAATAATGAACAAGGAATAACTAACGGCAGAAAGAAGACCCAGCAGAATCCCGAGGAAATTGAATGGTGCAGACCCTTGCTCCATAACTCCTGCAGCGAGTAAAGTTCCGCCCAGCAATACAAGCAGTGTCCAGAGCATAACTTTACTTGGGCGCTGCCGTTTGCTAACGGCCTGAATAAGCACGCTGATCCAAGTGAATTGAAATAACAATATGATAGCAAACGATGCCGGGATGTAGCGAAGTGATTGATAATACAGCAGACCGGTTACGACTGTCGGTGCTCCGGCTAACATTAGCAATAATCTCTGCTTCCAGGTTAACTTAGGTGAAATCTTGCTTGTAGCGGTGGATACACTAGCGGAACCATGCAGCTTACGCTTCTCTTTAAGCTTAGTATAAAGAACAAGTAGCCAAGAGAGTATAAATCCGGTCAAAAGCTGGCTGCCTACCACTTCACCGAGTTGATATCCCTCTCCATATGCCAGCACGACTATCGTCGATAATACGCCATAACTCATTGCTCCCATTAGAACGGACACTAAATATTTCATTTGAAACCTCCTGTAATCTGATGAACAGTCCGCAAATCAACACAAAAAATCCCAACTGCAGATGTTAAGGAATAGACATTATCCTTATCATCGTAGTTAGGAAGTATAGGCTTCCTGTAGATACCCCCACCCTGTTGCGTGCTTGCGGGGTTATACGAGAGAAATATGCAATTGTTCATGCGGCGACTGTTCATATATTACACGTCAGGTGAGCTGCTGTCAACACTTCAAAGAGGATTTCACAAACCGAGCTGATGCCCTTTCTCTAGGCGCAAAATCTGCTGTTCCCCGTTATCGGCCAGTTCTCGGAACTGATTAATCGTTTCACGCATTTTGGGAAGCGCCTCTTGTTTGTAGGTGCTAATGGAGTCTAGAGCGGATAAAACATCCGTGAAAGCCTGCTTCAGAGTGTCTGCTGAAATACTGGTTTCCAGCGATTGTTTATGGATTGCTGCGCCTTGATCTTTAAGCATTCTTGAAGTGCCACTGATTAGACTGTCGGTGGTTTGATTGAGCAGCTCAATTTTTTTTAAAACAATTCTTTGATTATAAAGGGCGCTGGCTACTGTAACTGAGATTTTCAGAGCTGACACGGTAACATTTCTGGCTCTGTCCACCCCTCGGATCAGTTCTTTGTTATTTCTAATCACCACTTCGATAGCCATGATCCCCTGTTGATTCACCACTAGCATTTGTTGCAGATCCATCACTCGCTGGCGCAATGGGAAGAGGACTTCCTCGGTAATAAAGCGAACTTTCTCTTCAGATTCACTGCGTGATTTGGCTGCTTCAATCTGCTGCTCAATCTCTTGGTCCATGAGGATACCCAGCTGGATTTCTTTTTGCAGTTTTTTGGTGAGTTCTCTAAGCGTCTGCTGCTCGATTTCCAGTGTGGTATTATCATTCTTCAGGACGGTTTTACCCTTATCGAGTGAAATAATTATATCCGAAATTACAGTATCAGCTTTTTGGTACTTGGCGAAATAACTGCGCAAGGGATTGAAGAACTTACCCAGAAGGCCGTTTTTGGCAAAATCAACAGCACTCGGGTCCAAATCCTTCAGTTGCAAATGCAGCTCCGTTAATCCCTTAGCCACTTGGCCGCCTTCGTCACCTACGCGGGAGAGATTTCCAACAGAGACTTGCAGGAGGGCATTCTTCTCCGAAGAGGAGCGCATCGTCCCCATACCGAAGCTGTCAATGGATTGCAGCACCGCTTTTCGCTTGTCCAAGGACTCTATATCCATATCCAGAATCGATGACACATTGTTTATAGCTAGTTCTTTAAGCTGGCTGACTTCCTCCGGCTCAGGTTTAATCTGTTCTTCAATCACCGATTTCAGCTTCTCCGCACTTGGCACTTCCATTGTGAATGACATTAGCATCCTCCTAAAGGTTAATAGGTATTGAACAATTACATTTGCACATTAAGCAGATTGCCGATTTTGTATACCACATCGTCCGTATCCGCATTGATATTCGCAGCCTCATTAATGCTTGAAATGCTCTCAAGGGCCTTGAGGTTGGCATTATATCCAATGGTGTAGATCGGAATTTTGTAGTTTTCAATCAAGCCTCTGATATCATCCAATGAATGACCTTCGTTCGTTTCCCCATCGCTTAACACAAAGATCAGGGGTTTAACCTCAGGGTTCTTGACCAGTTCCTCCTGCAGCATCTTTATAGCCACTGCAATACCGTCAAAAGTAGCCGTGCCACCGTTAGCCTGCAGGCTGTTAATCGCCCCGACAAACATGGATTGCTGATTCGTATCGTATTTCCCGATAGGAAGATTAATAGTAACCTCATTGGAATAGGAAACGAAGCCGATGCTATTGTCTTTTCCTAAATACTTCTGGCCTTTCAACAGCGACTCTTTCAAGCGGTTTAACGGTTCACCGGCCATGCTGCCCGATACATCAGCTACAAATACGGCTGCAATCGGTTTATTGCCGTCTTTCTTCTCTTTCCACAGCTTCTGCGCAGCGGATAAGAGGGTACCGTCAACGGGTTCAAGCTCTGAAACGTAATTATTAAGACCGTTGAATCCTTTTTTCTCAGCTAAGGTCTGATATTTGTCTTGTTCGGCAAATGCTGCAAACTTTTTGATAATTTCCAGCTTCTCTTTAGGCAAATCTCCCAAAGCGTAGAGCGGGCTGTCATGCCGTACGCCAAAAGGAGTAAAGACATAACCGCTCTTTAGGTCTGCTGCATTTACGTAGGTTTGATATTCCAACACAAAAGCATCCAGCATGCCCGTCTTCGCCGCATCGCGCATCTGTAAAGTCGTGGACGCGATAAAGGGTACATTGGCCTGGAATTTCTCGAATCCTTGAACCGCTTGTTCTCCAAGCAGGTCAGTACTGTCAAATGTAGCGAGGGCCGTTACCAGAAAATTCAGTCCCGTGGAACTGGCAAAAGGATCAGTGTACCCCATAGCCAGCTCGTTCGCCGCAATGGCATCCGTAATGGTCTTGACATTGAGTGAACCATATTTAGCTACCAGTTCGTCATATTTCTTCTTATTGGTCACAACACCGGCCACATTTCCAACAAGACGTTTGGATACAAGCTCAGTTGGAGTTCCATTGGCTTTGACCATTTCTCCCCATAACTCGTTGGAGGGTGTAAAAGCATCTGGCACGTATTTGCCGGACCTTATGTAATCGGTGGCCGTGCCCGAAGCAATCGTGCGGATTTTGACCGAAACGGACTTTCCATCCACTATTGTATTGGAATTATTGAAATCTGACGCCACTTCATTTAACCAACCGTCATTTCCGGTTCCAGATTTCTCGGTGGAAGAGAAAATCTCTACGAAGGTGTCCGTTGTATTGTCTACAGAGATGGGGAATTTGGAGATATCGGGCAATGAATCACCGACTGCAACGGGATCAAGGTCAATTTGACCTTTTACTTGTGCAGCAGTGTTCACCTTAATATTTTTGTAGAGCTTATCCAGCTGTTTAGCCGCATCTTCCGAAGATACCTCTGTTGGTGATTTTCCTAAATTTGAGGTTATGCTGATGCCAAAATAGACAAGAGCAAAGACAGCCACGGCAATAATTCCTAGGACAATAAATGGTTTACCTTTTCTGGCCATACGCATCTTCCTTTCATTGCTGATAGAGTTTCGTCTGTTTAATCAAAGCATCGATTTCCTTCATACAAGGCATGTCTTCGATAACCTTATAATCCGTATTGTCCAAAAGAGAGATCTCCAGCAGCAACTGATCCAGTTTGAGCAGAATTTCTTCATTTGCCCCCACATAGCCGCTTATGTAGCCGAAATACTCCTTGTAAAGCTCAGTTTTCTTGTGCACCAATTGATCTGATAACTTTACAGCCTTTTGCTGATTGGCGAAGAGGGAGTATTCGGAAGCATCAAACACACTAAGATTGTTAAGAATTCCCTTGATATTCAGGTAAAATAGCTTCTGAACCTCATGGATGACAGATTCAAATTTACGGTAACTCAACTCCGTAGGATCAAACCGCTGCCCCAGAACGTTTAGCAGGGTGCTTTTCTTCTTTTCAATCCGCTCCAACTGATCGATCGCAAGAGAGACCTCATTTTTCAACACTTTTACATTTCTGTATTGGGTAAGTTCGGCTATATAATCCTCAGGGGTATTCAGGTTCTTAAGGGATTTAACTGCCGGAGGTTTGAAGAGCATTGTATAACTCCCATATAGGACAACAAGAAGACTGCTAAATAATAGGGTGATGCCAGCAGCAGTCTCAAGCGTACTTTCACCGCCTATTTCCACGCCCAGCAGCCCCGGTGACAAAACAGTAATATTTAGAAAGACAACTCCCGCAATAATGCTGAGCAGTTTGGTAGGTCTATTCAGGATGTACACCTCCTCCATGAGTAATTTTCGCCAGGGGTCATTCTGCTTTAGTTTAACAGAGAATAACGGCGTTAGCTTCCTAAACTTTACCAAAATTCTCAACATACAAAGGGAAATGTTTCAAGTATCTGTTATTACGTTGCAGGATTTGTCTATGTTTCATAATTGCTTTTATAATGGCAAGGGGGGGATCAGCATGAATGGAGAGTTACACCAGTTGCTGTGGATCACAGCGTCAGGTAATGGGTTCTTGATGAGCGGAGCAGATGCATCCCATAAAGGACTGGAGCATACCGACAATCTGGAGGTGAAATTTACAGATGGCTTACATAGCTGGAAATGGTCGGAGTGGCTTGATTATCTGCGCAAGGAGGGAAGCCGCCGCCTGATGTTGTTAAGCAGCGGTATAACCATAGTGGGAGCAACGGACGAGTCACTGTGGGTTCCCGACTGGAAGCTGGATCAGCACCGTTCCAGAACAAGGTGGACGGTTACTTATACTGAACATAAGATTTCTGCTGACGACAAAGGGCAGCGCGAGTTCATCCCTTTGGCTGAATTATCTGTTAAGTTAAAAGAGTTGTTGCGGCAGATTGGACAGCTGTCTGAGGAGATCGATGAAACCTTCTGGAAAGACAGCTTTTTTGATCAAGGAATCGCCATTCTGGAAGGAACAGCTTCTGTTCCACAGTTATCTTTTGACTTGCCATCAGTCTATTCGGATCAAGCGCACCGCCTGTTGGATGCGGTCTACAAAACATGGGTGTTTGGAGGTATGGGCTCCTGGAATGACAGTCCTCCATATTCTGCTTATACCCATCATCGTGAACAGGAATATAATAAATTTTCCGCGGAGCTGTACGAAACCTTGCTGCAATGTGCCCGGGGTGCTGTGAATTCCGTTGTGCTAACGTAGCGCAACCCCGATGGCAATCGCTGGCGACGACGCCGGATCAAGCAATTTCATCAGCTTCAGCAGATTGCTCTCGGACATGGCAATGCAACCGGCGGTTGGTTTATTTGCTGCCCTCCAGACATGAAGAAAGATTGCGCTCCCTTTCCCAGGGACGATGGGATTGTCATTGTAACGCAAGACGATTGCGTATTTGTATAAGGGTTGCAGAAGTCGTTCATACGAGTCCCAGCGTTGGTCTGGATTACCGGAGTAGGATACCCATTGGTTATATTGTACGGAAGTGCGATCATCAACCCAATAATCAGTTTTGGTTGTCCGTATATATGGAAGCCTAAGTCCTTGGGGCTTCACTGCCGTGCCGAAAGCCTGACCAAGCGGAAAGACTCCGGAAGGCGTCCGCCCGTCACCTTCCTTGGTCTTTCCAATGCCATTAGGGCCAATAGTTACAGGGATGGCGGAAAGAATGGAGGTCCATTTCCCGTCCCGTTTCTCCCGCAAGGAGAGCAATCCCGATGGCGAGAGAACGGATTTCGTCTCGACCACGACGATCTGGCTGGCTTTCAGAAGGTCGGCTTTGTAGGGCCAGGATGCAGAGAAACTTGCTGCGGAGGCATTGGAAAGAGGGAGGTTTATAAAGATCAGAATAGCCAGAAGAACGGTCATTATAGCGGGTGACCCATATTTTAAACCAGGGTTGGCCATGTGCTTCCTCTTTTCTTTGACTTTCGTCGTTGAAACCTATGATAGTTAGAATACTATCATATTGAGATGCTATCGGACGCGTTAATAACCTATTATTTAAAGAAATAGGCATAATTATGGCCCACACTCTTAATGAAGTGGGGGATTTTTTGCTCACTAATATGTGCTCGTTGCACTCATTCAGTATAAGATTGCTGGCGTTATGGATATAGCGTTTATGGAACAAGGATTACATGCCATTTGCCCAGCATTGCTCCTAATCCAGTAATTGGATACGTTAGTTGCTGATCCTAAATCTGTCCGCTGATTATAGGAGATTAATCTCTGATTGGAGCCGTTTGAGTTGCATTTAATAACACAGGATGGGGAGTCATCTGACGATCAAGATTATATTTTAACATTTATTAGTTACCTCCGATAATTTGGTACATAACCTACACCATTCTATTCTCCAGCTATATCAATGTGCATCAATGACAAGATTCGGTGAATATCAGGAAACGTAATACTTTCGTAATGGTTTTCTAATGCTTTCGCAAGAGGTTCGTTCTTGTATGGTTAGCTTTGTTCGTTAAGATGATTGGCAGATAGACAAATACTTACTAATTCAGAGGAGGAGATTTACGTGAAAAAAGGAATCTTAGCTGTACTATTCTTGGGGGTTATATTGATGCTCAGTGCCTGCAACTCGAATAAGAACGATATGAATAAGGGGAACACGAACGTTATGTCTAACACTAACACTGAAATGAAGGGGAATATGAACGGCGAAGAAATGGATGGCGCGAATATGAAGGATAAGGACATGAACGACGAAAACATGATGAATGAGGAGATGACGGACAAATAAAAGAGCGCAGAAGGTGCTGGGGTCGTACAAGTATGACAATAACGATATAATGTAGCTACTAAATTGGATACGAGCAAAACGGGAGGAACCAGTCGTGAGCGCCAAAATAATTATAGCCGATGATGAACGAATTATTACCGATGTATGCCGCCGTTATTTGGAGCGTGAGGGCTGGACAGTTTGGGTGGCAGCAGATGGTGAGGAAGCGCTGCGCCTCTGGAGTGATCAACGTCCGGATTTACTCGTGCTCGATTTGATGATGCCGAAGCTGAGCGGAATTGAGGTGTGCGAACGGATTCGGCAAGTGGAGGAAACTCCAATAATTATGTTGACGGCTCGGGGAGAAGAAGCTGACCGGCTGCTTGGACTAACCATGGGTGCGGATGATTATATTACAAAGCCGTTCAGTCCAAGAGAGCTTGTGCTGCGAGTTAAAAATATTTTGAGAAGAACGGGCGTTTATGCACGTGCTGCAGCAAATAAAGAGCTTACGGTATTTCCTAACGCTGGTGAAACGGAACAGCCGCCGATCTTTTTTGACGGATTATCTATATTCCCACAAGAAAGACGGGTAACGGTTAGAGGAACTGAGGCGGAACTGACGGCTACAGAGTTTGATTTGCTGCATCTTTTAGCTAACTACCCGGGTAAAGTGTTCTCGCGTAGTCAACTATTGAATCAAATTTGGGATGTCGCTTACGACGGGGATACTACAACCGTTACAGTACATGTTCGCCGTCTGCGTGAGAAAATTGAAGACAATCCGTCGGAGCCTGCCTGGATTAAGACGGTGTGGGGAATCGGTTATAAGTTGGAAGGCAAGGGTGTGAGCGAATGAAGCTTCGTACCTATTTGTTGCTCGCAAATACGATCAGTATTGCGTTTATCATTATTTTGCTGGTAGCCTTTTACCGTTATATGCTGTTGTCGATGGGCCAGTTTATTTGGCTGACAACTGCGACAATTGGAGCGGGAGTGGTGTCGGTACTTCTGCACTTCCTTCTATTGCGGCCGCTTGAGGCGGCGGTGCGTCGAATTGGGGAAGGGGCCAGGCGCATAGCGGCAGGGGATTTGCAGGCTCGAATTGAACATTCGGGATTAAAGGAGTTCAAGCAGCTTGCCGATCAGTTTAATCATATGGGCAGCAGCCTGGAGGAAAGCTTCCGCCAGGTGAAGGCTGCGGAGTCGGCACAGAGAGAGCTTGTGGCCAATATGGCGCATGATCTGCGAACCCCACTCGCATCGGTACAATCCTATGTGGAGGCGTTAGAGGATGACATCATTCAGGATGAGGGGACATTCCGCAATTATCTGGCGACCATTCGCACAGAGACGGTCAGACTAGGCATTTTGATTCAGGACTTGTTCGAATTATCAACGCTTGATAAAGTGAGGCAGGAACCTGAGGAACTGAAGTTATCGATTGCTGAGGATGTTCTTGTTGAATTATTGCCGCGGTTTACGAAGCCCATGGATATGAAGTCATTGCAGTTTAACGTGAAGCTGCCTGACCGGCCGCTGAGGTTGCGAATAGCACCAAGGCATCTGCAGCGAATCTTACAGAATCTGCTCGAAAATGCAATAAGGCATTCGCCAAAAGACGGAAAGCTCTCTATAACTGCTGAAGAATTAGAAGATAAAGGTGGAATGATCGTCAGGTTTACTGTATCCGATGAAGGAGAGGGTATCTCGGTTGAAGAACGAGAACTTATATTCGAACGCTTCTACCGCTCCGATCATTCACGAAGCCGAGAGGGAGGCGGCGCTGGATTAGGACTGTCTATCGCAAAGCTTTTAGTCGAGCAAAATGGAGGTCGGATTGGCGTCTTGCAAGCATCCCCGCAGGGGAGTGAATTTTGGTTTACACTCGAAGTATTTAAGGAAGAGTGGACAGGAGGCGGTAGATGAATGAGTGGAATGTTGGATCGAATTCGCAAGGGCTATGGGAAGAAGCTGATCTCTCTTCATATGTGGAACGGCTGGATAGTCTTGATCCTAGCATTGACCGGACTTATTCTCATCGGCGGGTTCTGGCGAGGGTTCCTCGGTGAGGGACGAGTCTGGATTAAATGGCTGCATATTGGTGTAGGTATTGCCTCCATCCTTCCAGTTATTTACTATTTATTGTTAGCGACAAAGCATTGGAAGCAACTGAAGAAGAAGCCCTGGCAGCGATTTAATGTACTAGTTGTGCTGGGGTTTCTGTTAGGCTGGTTTGGTTCGGGTGTTCTGTTATGGCAGTTCAAATTGGTAGGACCAGAAGTATCGAATGTTGCATTAGTCGTACATGATTTGCTTACATGGATTGGACTTCCCTATATTATTTATCATTCTATTACACGGCTAAAATGGCTGAAGGAACCAAACCGTCGAACCGTCAAAGAGAAGGAGAACCGTCCGGCGGTGCTACAACCGGCCGCACCACAGGCCATGTATACACGAAGAGCTTTTGTCCGCGGGGCGATCGGTGTGGGTCTTGCAGTTACGCTAGGACCCTCTTTTCTGAAGTGGGTGGGTAATTCGCTTGGCGGCATCGGCGGGAGTCAAACGCTTGATAAGCTGATCGAAGACAACGCCAACAGACTGATCCCGAATCCGATACCCCTGCCAGCATCGACTCTACCTTTAGGTGGTGGCGCTCAAGGACATTTCCGCGTGTATACAGTGACGCCGATTCCTTCATTTACGAATGAGAACTGGTCGTTTACGATCGACGGACTTGTTGACAAGCCCTTCAAATGGAATTGGGAACAGTTTGTGGAGCAGAAGCGTTTGGTGCAGATCAGCGATTTTCACTGCGTGACGGGCTGGTCCGTTTACAAGAACACATGGGAGGGCATTCCCCTGAAAATGCTGCTGAAGCAAGCTGGCGTAAAGTCGAATGCCCGTACGGTGAAATTTTATTCCGGAGATGGTGTTTACACAGATTCACTAACGCTGGATCAAGCAGATTTGGATGATGTCATGGTTGCAGTGATGCATGATGGCAAGCCCATACCAAGTGATCTTGGCGGACCTATCCGGCTCATCGTGCCGAAAATGTATGCTTACAAGTCCGTTAAATGGCTGAACCGAATCGAACTGATTGAAGACGATTATGTCGGGTATTGGGAAGCAAGGGGTTATGCGAAAGACGCTTGGGTATAATGTTATGCGATAGTTAAGGTCACATTGCCTTTTTTATGTCCTTGTTCAACATAGGCATAAGCTTCGGCAGTCTGTGATAACGGAAAGCGTTTATCTATAACTGATTTTAGCTTCCCCGCTTCAACAAGCTCTCTTAGGAAGACTAGATTTTCTTTATTCTGCTTTAAGCCCGCTGCCGTGAACATTGCTTTTTTGCTGCCGATTTTTGAAGTCCATAACATTTGGAGCATGATTCCTAGGGTTGGAGCAGTTGTGAGATAGACTCCGCTGTGTGTTAGGGAGCTTTTGCAACGTGAATATGAATTCTTGCCTACCGCATCGAAAATGATATCATAAGTCAGACCATTTTTGGTGAAGTCCTCTGTGGTATAGTCAATTACCTGATCGGCTCCTAGCGATTTCACTAAGTCTACATTCGTGGTACTGCATACCCCGGTAACTTCTGCCCCAAAAATCTTCGCAAGCTGCACTGCATAAGCACCAACCGAACCGGAAGCGCCGTTGATGAGAACTTGTTGCCCGCGTTGAATCTTTGCCGCATCTCGTAGAAAAATAAATGCCGTTAACGCTCCATCACAGATGCCGACAGCTTCTTCGTAGCTCATATTGGCTGGTTTAAGGGCCAAGGGATCGCCTTCAGGCAGACATTTGTACTCGGCATGCGCCCCAAAGCTACGTGGACTTACGCCAAAAACCTGGTCACCTTCTTTGAATAATTTCACGTTTTTACCTATGGATTCGATTTCCCCGGATAATTCAACCCCTAATATCGCATATTTGGGTCTTCTGAGACCATACAGAAATCTAACCATAAAGGGGTCAGCCTTTCGAAAAGCACAGTCAGAGGGCGTCACGATTGCTGCATGTATTCTTATACGTATTTCATCATCTTTAGGAATAGGTCGGTCAACCTCTTTGAGCTGAAGAACATCCGGTGTTCCGTATTTTGTACATACAATCGCTTGCATCCTTATTCCTCCTTATTTCCTATAAAAAAAACTTCTTCGAGCGGTGAGTTGAATACGAGCGCAATCCGAAAGGCCAATTCCAGCGAAGGGGAGTATTTTTCTTTTTCGATGGCTACGATCGTTTGTCGAGTCACACCTACTTGTTCCGCCAATTGCTGTTGGGTCATCTCATGATGCTCAAAACGTAATTTGCGAACGTTACTGCGAATCAGCAATTTGTCCATCTTTAGACACCTCTCCGATAAAGATAGAGCTGTGTGATTACTCCAGCCACTTCTGACACCAACCCTGAGAAGATAAGGATGATGAACATCGTTGAGGGCGGCATTTCTATGACCAATGATCCCATGGATACAAGAAAGCCAAGAACAAACACATAATGTGAATTTCTGGTCGCCTTCAACTCAATTAATTTGTCTAACTCATCGGAAAAAGAAGGCTCAATTTCATTCGTAGTTATTCTGTTGATGATATTAAATACAATAGTGATGATGATCTTAACTACAATGGATACCGGGATTAAGATCAGGATGCTGGCTCCCCAAAAGTGGAAGGTGTCTGTCGAATCCATGCTCTCTTGATGCACTTGAAATACATAGGAACAATAGAATCCAAAGATCAGTAAGGTGCTGAGTAGAGATACGATGTTCTTTTTTTCTTGATAGGACATTTTCTGCTCCTCCTCTAGTGTTGGATTTACTTTTAGTAATGTTATTTGTACATAATGTAACTCAAAGCATACATAATGTAAAGTATTTCATACATTGAATTGCAAAATAATTCTTATTAAATGCAGAAGGAGGAGTATTCTGGATAGTGTCGAATGAAGTACGAGTCTAAACTCTCTGGCTACTGATAACGGAGTTACCAAATTATACAGCGGCGATCCTTGGCCTAACTGATAGGAGTTCATCATGCGTGTAAAAATGAGTGTTATCACCTTAGTTATCATGAGCTTATTGATGTCAGGCAGCGTAATTAATATAGCGAATGCTGATACTAAGGATAAGCCTGTAATTTGCATAGATGCGGGTCACCAAAGCAAAGGGAATAACACCAAAGAGCCAGTAGCACCAGGAAGCAAAACGTTAAAACCAAAGGTGTCCAGTGGTACGCAAGGTGTGGCTACGGGTAAACCTGAATTCAAACTTACCTTAGAAGTAGCATCGAAGCTGGAGCAAGTCCTTCAGAAGGATTACAAGGTTATTATGATACGTCGAAGCAACAACGTTAATATATCAAATAGCGAGCGGGCCACACGGTGTAATAAGGCAGGTGCTGATCTTACCCTTAGATTACATGCTGATGGTAGCGACAATCGCAGTGTACAAGGCATGTCATTTCTCTACCCTTCACTTTCCAGCTCATCTACCAAGAATATTGCCCCACAAAGTCTGGAGATCGTCAAGGTTCTGTCCCAAGCAGTGCTTAAGGAAACGAAAGCGACATCGCGTGGATTAGTACCGCGGAGTGACCTCACCGGATTCAATTGGTCCAAAGTACCTGTTGTGCTAATCGAAATGGGCTTCATGACGAACCGAAAAGAGGATGTGAAGTTAAGCGAGCCAACATATCAGGACTTAATTGTTCAAGGAATAAAAAAAGGATTAGATTCGTATTTTAAAATTACAGTGAAAAAATAGAACTGGAATCAATTCAATTCTGGATTGAGAATAACGTGGAATACCGGACATCACAAAAACCGCAGGGGCTATGTTAAGCCCCTGCGGTTTTTGTGTTTAGCCGAATAGAGTAGGAATAGATAGCTTATTGTGCGGTTACGAATTCTGCAGCTTTAATACCGGCTTGGCGACCGAAGATTATGATTTCTGCAACAGAGTTGCCGCCGATCCGATTCTGACCGTGTAAGCCGCCTGTAACTTCGCCTGCCGCGAATAGGCCAGGAATAGCTGCACCTGCTTTATTTAACACTTCTGTGTTGGTGTTGATGACTACGCCGCCCATCGTGTAATGAATTCCAGGTCCGATTTTAATTGCGTAGTATGGCGCGCCGGACAAGTCATTGTCCATGCCTGTCGTTCTGCCAAATTCGGCATCCTTTTTATTCTTCACAGCGCTGTTCCATGTATCCAGTGTAGTTTGCAGCTGTTCTGCAGGAACATTAATTTCTTTTGCCAATGCCCCGATAGTATCCCCTTGGATTACGAAGCCCATTTTTTCATACTGTTCAATTGCTTTAACACGGGTTTTTACGCCGGAATCAAATATTAGAATGGCCGCTTTTTCAGGAAGTGTATTGATTGCCGCTGTAACTTTATCACGCGTATCCATTTCGTTCGTGAAACGTTTGCCTTCACTTGAAATAAGAAGAGCTCCTTCACCGCGAACAGCTTCTCCTATGAGATAGGATTTTTCTTGCTGTACCGTAGGGTGAACTTGAATTTGATCCATATCAACGGTTGTGCCGCCGACTTTCTCAATCATCTTGATGCCATCTCCGGTGCTGCCTATCTGGTTAGTGGTCACGTAACCTGCCAAATCAGGTCTGACCTCGGTAATCATCTCCATATTGGCACCGAAACCGCCAGTTGTTACAATAACTGCATTTGAAGTGATATTTTTCTCATCTGCTTGATTAAAAAGCACTTTGACGCCATTTATTTTGCCGTCTTGTTCAGTGATTTCCTTAACATCGGCGTTCACAAACAGTGGGATACCTTTTTCTTGTAAGTTTTTTACCAGACCTTTGACAAGGTATTGACCTACCGCCGATCCGTCTTCAGGACGGTGTGTGCGCTTTTCGTTCATGCCGCCAGTAATGGTGATATTATTCAAGCGAATTCCAATGGAATCCAGCCATTCGATTGCACTTGCGGAATTGTCAACGAAGAAACGAAGCATCTCCTTATTGTTGGTACCATGACCGCCTTTTAATGACTCTTCATAAAATAAATCATTGCTGTCTTTAATGCCTTGCTCTTTTTGGAATTTGGTCTCAGAAGCGTTCATCCCTGAAGAGGATTTGTTTGTATTCCCGCCAACAACCGGCATTTTCTCAAAAATAACCGGGTTCAGGCCTTTTTCTTTGGCCTCCAGGGCAGCAGACATGCCCGCACCGCCTGAACCGATAATGATGATATCGTATTTATCTTTTAATTGATCATACGGTGTATAACTTGCTTCAGATGCTCCTGAAACGCCCTCAACTTTTTCAACTTTGCTGGTCTCATTGTCCTTGCTCTGTTTCTCATTGCCATTCCCGTTGCCGCATCCTGCGATCACGAGCATGACTGAGAGAATGAGAGTAAGGGCAGCGGCTGCTGTCTTCTTCATTTTATAATCTCGCCCCTTTGTGCATATTTTCACAATAAGCATAGCGGAAAGGTTCCTGCCCTTGGAAGCATTAGTAATTAAAGAAAGGGTTAAGTAATTAAAGTAAGCGGAGCGAGGCTTTATCTTGACGACAATTAGTAGGCTATGCTATTATCTGTTTTATATTAAAGGCAATGTAGCCAAAGGGCTCAACCTCGCTTATCAGCGTTGGTTGAGCCCTTCTTGCATTTAAATGGAGAGGAGATTGTTGATGAGAAAAAAATTATTGCTGCAAAGACTGGATGAAATAGGAAAAGTGCTTGAGAATAGAGGGGATGTATTAGCTTTATTTGGTCTTGGTTCTGTGGGAATAGAAACCGATCGCATAGACGAATATTCAGATATTGATTTCTTTGTTATTGTAACTCCAGGCAACAAACAGAGATATATTGACCATCTGGATTGGCTGGAGGAAACCTATCCGTTAGCGTACCATTTTAAAAATACCGATCTGGGACATAAAATTTTATTCGAAGATGGAATTTATGGCGAGTTTGCAATATTTGAAGAGTCAGATTTAGAAAGTGCTCTTTATACGGGCGGCAGAATGATTTGGAAGCAACCTTCTTATACGAATGAAGATATTCTTACAGGAAAAGCAGTCATCCCTTCCTTGAAATCATCTTCGATCGACCATGTCGTCGGTGAAGCACTGACCAACATTTATGTGGGGCTTGGCAGATACGCCAGAGGAGAGAAATTATCAGCTTTAAGGTTTATTGAAAGTTATCCGATAGACGGATTACTGTCTGTGATGCATTTATTAGAGCCGGAGGTAGCTTACTTTCCTGATGTATTTGGAAATGAGAGGAGAGTTGAGAAGAGATTCCCTGAATTTTCAAGTTTTCTAAGTGGCATGCTTCAAGGTTATGATAAAATCCCAGAGTCTGCTATTCATCTTCTGAATTACTTGGAAAAAATTTATCCTGTTAATCCAAGAATGAGCTCAGAAATACGGGCTTTAGCCGAACATTGCAGAAAATGAGGTTGATTCTTCAGAATGGTTAACTGAGATGGAAAGTATGGTGTAATCGGAACGGTCAATGGATGTGACATGATCCTGTGGCTGTAGCACCAGACGGGCATCGTTTGATCGCTGTTCCGGTAGTCCGCTTGGGTCTTAAGATCATCATAAACCTCAACTATGAGTTCATTAAAAAAAGAGCTGCCGACGGCAGCTCCTTAAACCTATTCTTCGGTTCAACATTTTTTTAGAATCTAACTTACAAGCCTACTAATTTAATAACAATAGAAGCGTTTACGTTTGTATTTGTGCCTCCTGCCAATGTCTGAAGAGTAACGGGCGAAATTGAAGTATGATTTCTCAGAGTAATAACATCACCTGCGGCTAGAGTAAGCATGAGGTGTCCATTGTTTTGTTGAGTACCTGAACCTGAACCGAATATACCTTCCGTTACAGGAGTTCCATTAACAAAGATAGCAAATTGATTGGGCTCTACAGCTGCCACTGAAAAATTAATCTCATAAACACCACTATTGTCAATTTGAATATTCGCGGTTCCTGGTGCATGTGTAATTCCAGCTAAAACACCGTTTGAATCAAAAGGAACATCAGCCTCTAATGCAACAATTTGCGCAGATGTATTATAAATATATCCGAAATACAATGAGCCTGCTGGACCGGTTGCACCCGCCGGACCTGCTGGACCGGTTGCACCCGCCGGACCTGCTGGACCGGTTGCACCCGCCGGACCTGCTGGACCGATTGCACCTGCCGGGCCTGCTGGACCGATTGCACCCGCTATGCCTGCCGGACCCGTTACACCAGCAGCACCCGCTACTCCTGCCGGACCAGTTGCACCCGTTGCACCAGCCGAACCCGTCGCACCAGCAGCACCCGTTGCACCCGCTGTGCCTGCTGCTCCAGTCTGGCCAACTGCTCCAGTTTCACCTATTGTATTTTCTTTGGCCTCCGCTTTGTAAGAAATTACACGATCCAATGCTACGACAGCTTCTGCACGATTGAGTGGATTCATCGGCTTAAAGCTACTGTCCGCATCATGGCCAATCAATATATTACTAACTATTGCTGTATTAACGGCATACTTAGCCCAATCAGCAATCATACTCGCATCTTGGAATGAAGTGCCTGCGCTTTCATTTGCAGATAAGTTTAGCAGTCTCCCCACAATAACAGCCACTTCTTGTCTGCTAATCGGTTTGTTGGGGCCGATTGTTCCATCTGCATAACCTGTAATATACCCTGCTTTGACAGCGACTGCCAATTCGGAGTAAGCCCAATGATTCGAAGGAACATCACTAAATGATATTGCAGCTTTTTCTGTAAATCCAAAAGAACGATTAATTAAAGAAAAAAATTCCGCTCTTGTGATTGAATTATCAGGTTTGAAGCTTCCATCCTCGTATTTTTTAATAAGACCTTTTTGAATCCAAGTATTGATTTGGCTTTCTGCCCAATGCCCTTTAATATCCGATGCTTGTGATGCAGTGGCACCGAATGCCACTCCAAAGGATGAGAACAGCATACATGCAAAAAATAATGATAATACGGACATCTTAATTGATTTTTTCTTCATGTTTTTGCCTCCGAATTATCTATTTATTCTATGACCAACATTATTGGAAGAATATACTTTATCCTATCATAATAAATTACCCAGTATTAAATAAATTTTAGATAGTATTTACGATATAAAAATTTAATATATATCTGAAGTATGTAAAGTTTCTATGCGGATAGATATCGATATAATATTTGATGATGAAACTCCTCCTGAGCATAGGGGAGATGGTTTGACAATCACCGCAGTGAAAGTCGTTGCAAAAGTATCTATAATCGTTGACAGCCTATCTTAGAAAAGAAGCAAAATTTCTCTATACTCTATATGTAAGCGATTACAAATAGCGATAGGGGGAATAATCAATTGAATAAGAAAAAAGGGTTGACACTGCTTTCCGGTATTCTAATGTTGTCGCTGTTGAGTGCGTGTGGCAACAACAATGGTAACGCCGGAGGGAATGGGGCGGAGCCGGGGGCTTCGGCAGCCGCGACGCAGGCGGCGGGAGACGATAAGCAGGCTACCGGAGATTCCAGTACAATAGATACATCCCAACCTGTCACACTGAAGATGATCTTTGTGGGGCCAAAGCCGATTGATTACGATACAGTATTTGGAGAGATCAATAAGAAGCTGAAGGAGAAAATAAACGTGACTCTGGAAGGCGAATTCTTAGACTGGTCGGACTGGGCGCAGAAATATCCACTCAAACTCGCGGCCAACGAGGATTTCGACCTCATTTACGCAGCCAACTGGGCAAGCTACAACGATCAGGCCATCAAAGGTGGCTTCCTGGAACTGACTGATGCTTTACTGCAGAAGTACGCTCCGATGACCTGGGAAGCGATGCCAGAGGTGAGTTGGGGTCAGGCAAAGGTGAACGGCAAGCTTTATATGGTGCCCCAGAACCGCGGGGAAACGGTGGAAAAGCTGATTCTATATCGGGAGGACCTTCGCAAGAAATACAACCTGCCAGAGATCAACAGTCCGGAAGCTTACGCTACCTACCTCAAGACCATCGCCGAGAAAGAGAAGGGTGTCGTTCCGTTCACACCAGAGACAGGAGACTGGAAATTCCACAACCTGGACCGGGTACTCCTGAAGCAGCAGAATGAATGGAACATGCTCGACTTTGAATTACCGATAGGCTTCAAGCTGACTGATCCCGCTGGTAAAGTGTTCAATGTTTACGAAACACCGGAATTTAAGGAACTGGTCTACTATTATAAAGATCTGGCCGATCATAACGTCTGGTCGAAGAGTGCGCAAAACAGCAAGCTCGATCACCAGCAGGAGTTCCGGGAAGGCAAGACGGCGTCGATTACGCACAACCTGGGCACGCTGGGATCTTTGATGACCGACATGCGCGGGAAGAATTCGCCATATGAATTGGCGCTGGCTGACGTTACGCCGGACAAGAAAAAGTCAGTGGCTGTCTCCACGCAGAATGGGGTCGCCATCCACGCCTCCTCCAAGAATCCTGAACGAGCGCTGATGATGGTTGATCTGCTGCAGAACGACAAAGAACTGCACGATCTCATCATGAGTGGCATCGCTGGTGTGCATTACAATCCGTTAGGAGACGACAAGTACACGAATGCGGATAAGAACGCTAACTTCACCGGCTTCTCCAACTGGAGCTTTAACTCCCCGCTGAATCGGGACAACGCTTCCTTCCCAGATGAAGCGAACGCGCTGACCGACAAATGGGAAGGGGAGGTTTACCACTATCCGCTGGAAACCTTTGTGTTCGATAACAGCAAGGTGAAGACGGAAATCGCAAATGTAAGCAATGTGATGCTCCAATACGGCATTCCGCTGGAATATGGCACGGTAAATGATGTAGACAGTGGGCTGGCCAAGCTTCAGAAGCAGACAAAAGCCGCTGGCATAGACAAAATAATCGCGGAAGTTCAGCGTCAGATTGACGAATTCCTGGCCAAATCGACACAATAATAGACTTGCTTATGTTTCCGATGTTTTCGTCTATAACTACACTCATACAACAAGAAAGCCCGCGTTGAGACGCGGGCTTCTTTACATTCAACCTTCTCTAGCAGCACCTGGTCTCTCATAAGAAATCCGGTTCATTCCAAATCGAAGCCTCCGGTGTATAGTCTAGTCCTGCAAGCGTTTCGTGAAATTCATATTTTATTGTATAAAAAGCTATAGATAAAAATAAGTGGTAATAAAGCTATGCTATGTTAAACTGTACTTGGTATGCCGAAAATAGAAAATAAAACCATCAGGAGGAATTATGAAAAGTAAAAAAAAGGGATTGTTATCCATAGTGATGGTACTAGTCTTAGTGCTGGTTACCGCATGTGGAGGAGAAAAAAAAGAAGTCAGTTTAGGTATTACTGAAAGCGGATCTTATACCAATGATTATTTTGGGTTTTCACTAACCTTCCCTAAAGAATGGGTTTACCAAAATGCTGACCAGATGAGAGAACTCATGGCTGCTAGTGCAGGAGCTATTGCTGGAGATGATAAAGCCAAAGGGAAAATGCTGGATTTAACTGTGGCCAAAACGCTCAACTTATTGATGGCATCGAAATTTTCATTAGATTCAGGTAAAGCTGGCCCTTCTGCAGTGGCTGTTGCTGAAAAAGTAAGCATGCTCCAAGGTATTAAAAGTGGAAAAGATTATTTGGAAGCTTCTAAGAAATTAATGACGGATAGCAAGCTTCCTTACAAATATAAGGAGATAACAACTGTTAAAGTGGGTGGGAAAGACATGGATATGATGGAGGCCACTATTGAAGCAGGTGACCTGATCGTTTCACAGGACTATTACAGTACAATTATCGACGGCTATGCTTTTAATCTTATTCTTACTTATACAGACGATGAGTCAAAGGTTGAAACGGATAAGATATTGCAGTCAGTTAAGTTTAAATAATAGGACTGTCTCAAAAAAAGATTTTTTTCACGTATGCGCCAGCTTTTTGCACTTCAAAGCTGTAAAAGCTAGAAACCGAGCTAGTCTCCGAGTTATTGGAGACTGGCTCGGTTTCGTTTTGATCTTTGTGTTCCTTGCGGAGTGGATTGTGGAGTGGGTCTCACTTGATCTAATATTTCCATTGGAACAGAGCGTGGATGAGGAACTATCCGAAGACTATGGGAAACTAGTCGATCCGCGAATGCATACGAGCCTGTCTGGTATCTTTGGAGCCAGAGATTTCATCACCCATGGCAATAAGGTTTGTCTGATCGCAAGTGCGTTCACCGATGCAATATTAGCTGCAAATAGTGCGAAAATGTATCTCGACCCAGCAGCCTTCAATATGGCGGGTGTCCCCAATTAAGGTAGAAATACAATAATCCCTCAGAGAAGCACACTTTGAGTATGCACTTGAAAAAGGAACTGCCGACGGCAGCTCCTTAGACTTGTTCTAATATCAAAATTGTTCTACAGGCTTGAAATGCTCCTCTTTTTCATCTATTGCTTCACTCACACAACAAAAAAGCCCGCGTTGAGACACGAGCTTTCTTGACATTAAATGAGGATTTAATTCAACTCATCTAACAATGTTTTTAGTTGTGGATCGAGGTTCAAAGTGTTCAACACTATCGTTAAAGCCTCTGCACGTGTTGCTTTACTCTTAGGCTCCATCTTATTATTGCCTTTACCCGTGATAATACCAACTTTAAAAGCATCATTAAGCGCAGCATGAGCGTAAGAACCATCTATATCTGTAAACGTATTATTCGTATCATCAGCTATAGGAGTTAAGTTTACAATACGTGAGATAATGACAATCATTTCTTCCCGCGATATTGTGCGGTCGGGTCTGAATGTACCATCCCCATATCCATTTAATACACCAAGTGAGGTAAGCTTCTCTATCGCCGCTTTTGCCCAATGAGTTCCTACATCCTTTAAATTCACAGATTTAGTCCCTGCGTCCATATAGAATACTTTAGTAAGGATTGTTGCAAATTCTGCTCTAGTAATATTGCTATCAGGTTTGAAGCTTTTGTCGCCATAACCTTGTATAACACCTAGTTTAATGAATGTATCTATTGTTTTTTCAGCCCAATGACCATTAGTATCCTTTAATTCAACCTTGGCATTAATAGTATTCGCTTTTTCCACCATGGACTGGATAATAACTGCTTCCTTTGCTGGATTAACAATTTCACTCATGAAAATATTTTCTGCTGCAGTTGGTGTTGGTGTTGGTGTTGATGCTGGTGTTGATGCTGGTGCTGATGTTGGAGTAGGTGTTGATGTTGATGTTGGTGCTGGTGCTGGTGCTGGTGCTGGTGCTGGTGCTGGTGCTGATGTTGGTGTAGGTGTAGAAATATTTCCACCGTCATTGTTACTTGGGGTTGGAGCTTCTGCTACGGTTACCGTCACCGTGTAATTCTGTGTCGTATCGTCAGCCGCAACTGCCGTGTATGTTATTGGGTTAGAGAAATTTTGGGCTGTAATCCCGCTCACTTGAATGTCACTTGCCACCTGCACACTCGCACCCGTAGTGGTAAACGTAGGGACAAGTGAAGTTACATCCGTTCCATGTGGAACAGTCAATGTTATGGTCTTGTTCGTTTCGTTAATAATTCCATTTACCTCTGGGGTCAATCCCGCAAACGTAAAGGCAGATATGGCCTTCGCAGAGCTCGACGCTATGGTTACTGTTACCGTGTAATTCTGTGTGGTGCTGTCAGCGGCTACCACCGTGTACGTTATTGCGTTAGTGAAATCCTGAGCTGATATACCGCTCACTTGCACGTCGCTTGCCACCTGCACACTCGCACCCGTAATTGTAAACGTAGGGACAATTGAAGTTACATCCGTTCCATGTGGAACAGTCAATGTTATGGTCTTGTTCGTTTCGTTAATAATTCCATTTACCTCTGGGGTCAATCCAGCAAACGTAAAGGCAGATATGGCCTTTGCAGAGCTCGACGCTATGGTTACTGTTACCGTGTAATTCTGTATCGTACTGTCAGCCGCTACTGCCGTGTATGTTTTTGCGTGAGTAAAATCCTGAGCGGAGGTTCCGCTCACTTGAGTAGTACTTCCCACCAATACATTAATACCCGTTGTCGTAAATGTGGGAACTAGCGTGGTTAGATCCGTTCCGTTGGGCACAGTCAATGCAATGGTCTTGTTCGTTTCGTCAATAGTTCCATTTACCTCTGGAGTCAATCCCGCAAACGTAAAAGCGGAAATTGCTTTCGCAGAGTTCGACGCAACGGTTAACGTATATACAACCTTTGTTATACCATCTTGTGCTGTAACAATAACTTTATAGCCAGTTGCCAATATCTTTGCTGCTGTTATTCCGTCTGGTTCATAGACTTCAAAAGTTGCATACGCCGGTAGCATAAACGCATTCTTTAAAGCCTCTAATGTTGTTCCAAATGGAACGGCTGTTATCGTTTCATTTGCTGTATTACCTAAGCTTACTGTTCCAATTGTGGATTCCAACATCGCATCTGTGCTTGCTTGTCTAATATCCTTAAAATCGACTGTCAATGTTACTATGCTTGTTGGAGTTGCAACTGTGCGGAATGAAATCGTATCTCCCGCAATTACGCTAATGTTATCGACAAAAGAGCTGGTAATCGCAGTGTAATTTGTATCACCATTAAGCGAATATTCCATGCCATTTGCAACGTTGTTCAATTTGGTTGTTCCGATGTCACTTCCTTGAGTCAGGACTGTAAACAACCATAATCTTGGATATTGACCTGGAGCATTATACCATGCTGAGCTAATATTCCAGCTTTGCATATCTAATGTCAGCTTACCAAGGCTACCATTCCCTGAATTATCCGGTTGTCCTGTTGTTTCAATGTCGTAGTAACTGTTCTGGAATTGGGCTGTATAAGGAAAAAATCCTGACAAACCGCCAACATTATAAAAGCCCCTAACACTTCCCGTGGCGTAGCTGTTACGAATTTGTGCGAGAAAGGAAACTTGCCCCACCAAGCCGCCTATAATGTTGTTTCCAGTCACACTTCCTGTGGCATAGGTGTTGCTGATTAATAAAAAGCTACTTCCTACTAAACCACCTACCTCGGAAGTACCACTCACATTTCCTGAGGCGTAGCTGCTAGTGATTGAAGTGGCTCCATCCAAAAGTACGGCATCTCCTACCAATCCCCCAACTCCAACAGTACCACTTACAGTTCCTGTGGCGTAGCTGTTGACGATTGTTCCGCCATCATATCCGACCAAGCCGCCTGTATCCTTAGACCCACTCACATTTCCTGTAGCGTAGCTACTGATGATGGTTCCGCTCATTCCTGTCAAGCCGCCTGTCTTATTAGTTCCCTTAACATTGCTTGTGGCGTAGCTATTGCTGATTGTTCCAGAATAACTAATCCCTGCCAAACCGCCTGTAAACTCGCTCCCAGTCACACTTCCTGTGGCGTAGCTATTGCCGATTGTTGCGCCATAACTAATCCCTGCCAAACCGCCTGTATAATTGCCCCCAGTCACACTTCCTGTGGCGGAGCAGTTACTAATTATTCCACCGTTCGTTCCTACCAAGCCGCCTGTTACACCATCACCCTGCACATTAATTTGTTTAAGAGTTATATTTTTAATCGTACTACTATTTAAAATACTTCCGAAAAGCCCTGTATCTGTACTATGAGTATTTATTATTAGATTGAAGATTGTATAACCATTCCCGTCCATAACGCCACCAAAAGGACCTATTGGGAGCCAACCCTCGCCTGCTGCGTAGGTGCTTAAATCAATATCTGCAGTCAGTTTGAAATAAATGTTTGCATCTAAATGATTCCTAACCTCATTGAGTTGAGCAGCAGTTGCAATTTGATAAGGATCATTTATATCACCTGTTCCCCCAGCAAAACCATCAAAAGCTGTAGCAAAAACTTTGTCTCCTCCAATAAGCAGCCCATTCATTCCACCTAACAGCATCAACATCACAAGCATGATGGATATTCCTTTTCTTAATAGGACACGCATTCCAATTCCTCCTTCAAATTTCCCTGTTACTATTCATAATTAAACCAAGTATAACAATCCCCAATGACAGCAAAATGACAAACTCTTACAACGAATGCTATAGAGCAATCGGTTGTTAGTTAGTATATATGAGAGTACCCAAGGGAGAAAGGTGGATTACACTTTGCTTATTAGGTTATGTTATAATGAATTCCTTATTGTAAATTCAGATGAATAGAGGATAAAGAAAATGAAATGTAAAATTAATAAGAATGCATCTAAAGTATTAAAAGATATGTTGAGTAGTCAAGCAGGGGAAGGCAAGATGATTCGTGTAATTATCACTCAGAATCATGGAAATCATGGTCATTATGATGTGACTCTTGATACAGCTACTGAGCATGATGAAATTGTCAAAACAGATAAAGATATTGACGTATTGCTAGATACACGCGAACCTCTTTTGGATGGGGTTTGGATTCAATATTTCTATGTGCAACCAGAAGGCTTCTTTATAACAAATCCTTCAACTGGCTTCAATGAAAAATAAGCAGCTGAATAATTGAACGCTTCTTGTTAAGCATTTGGGAGTTCGCTTGGAAAATGTGAAGCTTCAATAAAGGCTCCCGTGAGGGGGCTTTTTTTCGTGCTCCCAGCAAGGGCGTTTATCTCTAGGGTTGAAGTCCCGAGTGGCGGAAGCAAATTTAAAGTAAGCATATTTGCACCAATGTCTTTATAGTTTTATAATTGGAGCTTACAGAATCGTATTACAGGGAGGAACAGGGACTATGGGGAAAAGTGGAAAATACATGCTTGTTGGTGCACTTCTGACAGGGGTAGGCGTCTCTTTGATGACCTATACAGCAAGTCGCTATACTTCGTTTAAACGAATCGTAGCCAACACCATCCGTTTGGAAGAAATCGCCTCGCTAGAAATCACGCGATTGTCGTCAGTTCCCGGTGAGAAGAAAGATATTATTATTACTGATCCAGCTGTCATTGAAAGAATTTTTGCGGATTTCTCTCATATTCAATTAATGAAATCGGCCCGCAATGTAAACTCTGACAAAAAATTCAGCTACTATATTACGATAGTTCAGGCTGACCGCAAGCAACGATTTGATATTATTTTAAAGGGAAGACAGCATATGATCATCTATGAGAATGATTTGAAGAATCCTCACCTGAATGCATATAAAATAATAACTCCTTATTATCCGCAAGCACTGGAACAGGCATTTGACGGACTATTATTGACATAACCTGCTCTGTCCTGAGTACTATGAACAGGCATTCATCGTATAACAACAGCAAAAAAAGAGCCTGCAGCGTGTGAAGTCCACTGAAAAAGTCCATCAGGATCTCAAATAGACATTCTCCTCATTTTTTTGAGGAGAATATCTATTTTTTTCGGTATACTTAAAGTATCAAATCAAAGGCTGGTGGTCTCCATGCTCCCTGAGCAGCAGAATTTTATCTTGAGCCCGTATATCGAACTTTACAATATACTGATTCCTAAGGATAACTTGCTACGGCGAATGGACGAGCTGGTGGACTTTAGCTTTGTTTATGAGAAACTGAACGAAACCTATTGCCACGATAACGGTCGAACCGCGGTGGACCCGGTCCGAATGTTTAAATATCTACTGCTCAAATCTATCTTTGACTTGTCCGACGTCGATCTGGTGGAACGCTCTAAAACCGACCTGTCGTTCAAGTTTTTCCTACATATGGCTCCAGAGGAAGGGGTCATTGACCCCAGTCTGTTGACCAAATTTCGCAAGCTGCGACTGAAAGATATGAAGTTACTCGATCTGCTCATTGGCAAAACGGTGAAAATCGCCATTGAAAAAGGCGTCATTCGCAGCAAAACCATTATTGTGGATGCGACTCATACCAAAGCGCGCTATACCCAAAAGACCCCGCAAGAAGTGCTGCGAGAACGCTCCAAAAAGGTACGTAAAGTGATCTACAGTATAGAGGAGTCAATGAAAAATGTTTTTCCGTCCAAGCCGACTACGGATGTCCTTGAGGATGAAATCGAATATTGCCAGCGGTTGGTTGCGGTGATTGAGCAGGATGGACGGTTTACGGGACTTCCCAAGGTAAGCGAGCCTTTAAATCTGCTGAAAGAAACGGTCGCCGATGATGTGGAGCATCTGCAAACCTCTACCGATCCGGACGCCAAAGTGGGACACAAAAGTGCAGACTCTTCTTTTTTCGGATACAAAACCCATATCGCCATGAGTGAAGAACGAATAATTACAGCAGCGACGGTTACGACGGGCGAACAAAATGACGGGAAACAGCTCCAAACGCTGATTGAAAAAAGTAAGGCTACAGGGATGCAGGTTGAAACCGTAATTGGAGATACGGCCTATTCGGAAAAAGATAATCTGTCCTACAGTGCTCAAAACGAAATCGAGCTCGTCTCCAAATTAAACCCTTTGATTACGCAGGGAAACCGAAAGAAAGAGGACGAATTTGAATTTAATAAAGATGCGGGAAGGTATGTATGCAAGGCTGGCCATCTGGCCATTCGTCGAGCGCGGCAGGGAAAGAAAGGACGGGGGAAAAACCAGACTGACACCTATTATTTTGACGTAGAGAAATGCAAACGATGCCCACTGCGCGAAGGCTGCTACAAAGAAGGGTCAAAGAGCAAAACCTATTCGGTAAGTATAAAGAGCCACGAGCATCTAGAGCAGGCAAGGTTTCAAGAAAGCGAAGCCTTTAAAGCCAAAGCCAAGGAGCGTTACAAGATTGAAGCTAAGAATAGTGAACTCAAGCACAGACATGGGTATGATGTTGCGTCTACCTCGGGTCTGATTGGCATGGAAATTCAAGGAGCAATGGCGATATTTGCAGTGAATCTGAAACGGATTTTGAAGCTCATGAGCTAAAAAGGGCTCAGTCCAGCAACAATACATCTTAAAAAGACGACATTCATTCGCCAAGATCCGAATGAATGTCGTCTTTTGGATATAGTTGTTTCCAATCTTCCGAGAAGGCCATGTTTTTCAGTGGCCTGCAGCGTGTGAAGGCTCTTTTTTGCTGTTCTCCGGTCTCCAACCTGTGATCCGCCCTAAGATGATAGGGTATGTAGGCGTACGTTTCAACATTCACTAGCTTATGTGCAATTAATAAAGAATCTTATGGACTTAGCTTACGCAAACTACTAAATGAAAGGAGGGGAATAATCTGAAAAACAACAGAAAAGTATAGCTTTTGTGTTGTCATTTGCTCTACTTGTAATTTCTTCAGACAAATCAAGGGCTTATCTATTCGAAGAATGCCTATAAATCTCTCTTTAGGCGCCTTAACTCTTGAGGCATAAAAAAGTATGTGGTACAAATGATTGGGCTTTCCGAGTAATGCCCCCAAAAACAATATATAATTTAGTTAATGCTCCATTCTAGATAGAAAAGGTGAATCTCGCTATGAATCTATTTATGAGAAAAGTCAATGTCCCTTACGTCAAATTCCGCAAAGCCAACACCCTCCGAAACGACTCGACCCAACATGACTGGCAACACTGGGGGGGCTACCGGGATCAGATCCAGCAAGTTCTGGAGCAAACTCTGGAGCATAACCGCTGCGGGCGCGGGCATATTTTATTACTCGGGGCCGGGAACGGAAATGATGTGCCCATTTCGTACATCGAGTCTATATTTGAACGGATCACGATCGTCGATATCGATGAAAAAGCGCTGGACCGCTTTCTGGCCAAGTCGGCGCACCCGGAAAAATACGAACGAGCAATCATTGATCTGACCGGAGTAGGAACGGAAGTATCTTCACTGGATGACTTGAAAGAAAAGGTCGACGATTTGCTGCCAAACGTGGATTTCTCGCCGCTGCACCCTCCTTTTGACGTGGTCATGAATTTATGCTTCACGACGCAGCTCATCTCCGCCTTTTTTTACCGGAAGAAAAATAAGGTTGCCCATACGCCAGAATTCAGCGCTCAGCTGGATCAGCTGCTTGAACGGATTCATATCAATATCTTTGAATCTTTGCGAGGCCTCCTGGCATCGGACGGGGTGATTGTCCATTTAACCGATACTCTGCTGCTGCAGCACATGAAATCAACCGGCTATACCAGCCCGGCTACTATTAAGACTCTGGAGCTGACGGGAGGAAATCTCCGCGATAACTTGGACCTGATTTACGAGCATCTGCCGGAGCTGGCTGAACAAGGCTTGTGCCTGCCAGGGGCATTCGTCCACGTTCACCCGCAAATTATGCGGTTGTATAAAGTTGAATTAAGGTTTTCGCTGCTGTGGGAGTTCGTTCATAACGAATACGAAGACAGGGATTACTTTGTGAGCGCGCATGTGCTGACCAGGCTGTAGTAGAAGGAAAGCTGGACCCGTCTTAGGTAGAACTGACGAATGGGTATGGGCCTTGGGAGAACTGGCCTTGGCGGTTTGCGGTTGACTCCATGTTGATTTCGAACATTCCTTGGCACTCTGTACGAACCCTACATCGCCATCACTCCAACATAAAGAGCCCGCGTCCGACGCGGGTTCTTTATGTTTATTCTTCCCCCGAAGCCACCGGATTCCCCTCATAACTAATCCAGTCACTCCAGCTTCCGGCATACAGCCGCACAATTGTGTACCTGACTGGTCTTTCCATCTGCGAAAGGAGCAGTGATTAGAAAAACCATGCAAAAACCTAGAAATAAAGATCCTAATGAATATCTTCTTTCGAACGGTTTTTCCAAAAAGAAATTAATTTGTTATGGTTGCGTTTATTTACAACTTGGATACAATTCGGCTTTAGGATGGATACAATTGGCTGTTAAGATGAGTTCGAACAAAGAAACCCAGACACAAAGGAGAGGAATCAAACATGCGTTACCCCCAATGGATCGCAGCTTCAATCGCCACAAGTGTACTTTTTACAGGAATCATATCGGCTCAGCCGGCCTCGGCAGCCGGCAATACGGAAAGACAGGCAGCGTCCGTCGCTTCTAATTCCGCCGCAGCCTCCCAAAAGCTGAACTTCACGGTGAGCGATGTGCCCTATTCGTCCGCTGAGTACAAAAAAATCATTCAAGCCTTTGCTTCTTTCGACGGATTCGAAACCGCGTACGTGCCTACACGCATGATCACAGGCGATACCTTCCAAAAAGTAGGCGTTGTCGGCGACAGCGTTACGTTTTTCTTTAAATACATGAGAGTTTCCGTGTCCCCGCGCGATTATTCCTATAGCTATAAAGGCACCGTAGTCACTTTGCCTGAATCCAATAACGTGAAGGGCAAATGGTACAAAGTAAACGGTACCGACATGCTGACGTTCCCTTTGAAGGACCGGTACGTTACCATCTTTGCTCCTTATCATTCGTTAAGCAAAACCAAGCTGGAGCATGTGGCCGTAGATGTCAGCAGATATGCACCTTGAGTCTTGCTGCTATTGCAACATGCGCGAATAGCTGGAAAAGCACGGGGGAATCCGTGTTTTGAAGTCAAGTGTTGCACCGCCAGAGCAGCGAATTCCAGCACAAAAAGCCCGCGTCGGGCGAGCACCCGACGCGGGCTTTTGCATGCTTATGCCATTGTTCATTCCTCTCCCGTAGCCACCACATTCCCCTCATAACTAATCCAGTCACTCCAACTCCCCGCATACAACTTCACATGCTCATAGCCCGCTTTATGCAGCGCGAGTATATTCGGACAGGCGGTTACGCCTGAACCGCAATACACAATCACTTCCTGCTCCTGCGTAATGTCCGCGAACTGCTCTTTCAGCACAGCTGAGCTTTTCCAGCGCCCCTCATCATCCAGTACATCCTTCCAGAACTTATTAACCGCTCGGGGAATATGACCAGCTTTGGCATCCATCGGCTCTTCCAGACCTAGATAGCGGCGGGGTTCACGCGAATCTACCAAAAGTGGGCCTCCATTAATGGAAGCAGCCCGAACTTCCTCCACACCCACGACCATATCATGCTGAACATCAGCTACGTATTGGCTAGGGATACGTACAGCCTGATGCGCACTGACGGGGAAGCTTGCTTTTTTCCAAGCGGAATAGCCTTCATCCATTAAATAGACACGTTCATGCCCCAAATATCTCAGCAGCCACCAGAAACGGGAAGCCATTGCCCCACCTTGATCGTCATAAGCGACGACTATACTATCTCGATTAATACCAGCTTTACTAAGCGTATAGATTAATTCCGTGATGTCCGGCAGGGGATGACGTCCACCATGAGTGCCGATAGGAGAGGAGAGTTGCTCCTCCAGATGTAAATAGATTGCACCAGGGATATGGTCTTCAGTGTAGGCTGTGCGTCCGGCTTGCGGATCTGAGAGTAAAAAACGGCAATCGACGATGACCATCTCGGGCTCGAATAGGCGAGCAAGCAGCCAGCGGATAGAAACTACAGGTTCCATAATGATACCTTCTTTCCCTTTGATATGTATGGAGTCATTATAGCGGAAAATAAAGGAGGGTGCACCTCAGCTATTTTTTAAAAAGATATGAAGTCTGAATAGTTGCAGTTCAACTTGGCGGACTGTAGATCCACTAATTCCCTTTCGAGGGGGTGTGCGGAATAGGAAGCGGACTCAGGAAACGCTATTGACTCAAAAACTGCTTCTTTTCGGGAGGAATTTAATCAATAGCGTCCCTTGAGTCCGCCAAACTCACAAATCGCCTGATTTCGAGCAAATAGGGGCTTTTTAGTCCGGACGATTCTTTTTTTTGCTTGCAAAAATAGGAAGGTTGCAGCCAAAGGAAAGCGAAGCCGTTTTTTCTTGCTTGTTTCTTGGAACCCCACTAATCATGAATCAACAAATCGTTTATTGATAATTAAATCAACCGGTAACCTGTCTAATTTGCAGAAAATTTTTTACATAAATTAGGCTTTACATATTCTCTATGTTAGTGTACTATTCAACTATAACACCGACACAATGAAAAGGTCAGGGAGGATTTCGATGAACCAGATAACGACGAACCAAAAGACGATGAATCAGCAGAACGTAGAGCATGGTAAGGAAGCACCCGTAGTGCTGCAAATGAATGGCGTGAGCAAGATCATCAAGGGGAAGGCGATTGTAGATAAGCTGTCTTTTGATATCCGCAAGGGCGAGATTGTCGGGCTGTTGGGACCCAATGGGGCAGGCAAAACAACGACGATTCGTATGATGACGGGTCTGATTCGGATGAGTGAAGGTGATGTGATGATTCAGGGTCATAGTATCCGAAATGATTTCAAGCGGGCCATTGCCCATATTGGAGCCATTATTGAGAATCCGGAATTCTATCCGTATATGACCGGACTCGATAATCTGAAGCAATATCAGCGAATGACGGATGAGGTGAATGACGAGCGGATCAATGAGGTTGTGCAGCTAGTAGGATTGCAGGAAGCGATGAACAAGAAGGTGAAGGCCTATTCGCTGGGCATGCGACAACGCCTAGGGATTGCACAGGCATTGCTTCAGCGGCCGAAGCTGTTAATCCTCGATGAGCCAACCAACGGGCTTGATCCTGCAGGCATCCGCGAGATGCGCGAATACATGCGCACGATCGCCGAGGTGGAAGGCATCTCCATTCTAATCTCCAGTCACATGCTGGCTGAGATTGAACAAATATGCCACCGCGCGGTGGTCATTCAGAACGGCAAGCTGGTAACGGTGACGAAGCTGGGTGAGGAGCAGGAAGCTGCAGCACAGGTGAAGCTAACGATTCGTGTTGATTTGCTCCAATCGGCTATAGACATCGTGGAAGGAGCCAAGATTGCACAGTTGAACGGTATGGATAGTACCCGCGCTGAGCTGACAGTAACGCTGCTGGATAGTAATGTACCTGCGCTTGTGGCGGCCCTTGGGGTTGGCGGAGTGGGCATCTACCGGATTACAGAGCTGAAACAAAGTCTGGAAGAAGATTTCTTGAAATGGACTGGAGGGAACCTCATTGCGTAGCTTTAATAACTTGATGCTTAACGAATGGCTGAAATTGTCCAAGAAACGCATGTTTTTCGTGCCGTACGTATTGCTGATTTTACTACCGCTGCTGGTAGGTTATATTGTACATTCAGTATCTGCTGATTTATTTGGATCGGCCTTTGATTTCTCTTCGACGATGCTGCTGCCAAATGGCATTGGCCAGGCATTGACCATTCTTGCTATCATCGGAACGGCTGGTGTTGTATCCAAGGAGTATGGGCAAGGAACTATTAAGTTTCTGCTCATTCGGGCCCGCAGCCGCACAGCTATTCTGGCCTCCAAATATGTAGTTGTACTGCTCTATGCATTGACTCTGACGATAGTTACTACTGTGGCTGTTTATGGCTCTGGTATCCTATGGTTTGGGTTAAACGGAGGAGAGGCAGGATTCACGGAGATCCTGCTGTCAGTCTTGTATGTTTTTGTATACACCGTTGTGTATGCAACTCTCGCCTTTATGATCGGAATCTTGACGACTTCCACCGGAGTGACGATCGGGATCACCATGTTCGCCATTACGATAGACAAATTGGTCATATCTCGTGAATTTTACAAATATGTATTATTCCCTAACCTGAATCTGGTTGCTTACAAAGGGGATGGAGCGCCGATGCCAGGGATGACATTAAGCTTCTCCATTGTGGTGCTCACCGTGTATATGCTTCTATTTCTCTTGGCAGGATTTGTCGTGTTTAGACGAAGGGACGTTGCTTGATGATAATCGAATTCGATAACAACCTGCCGATTTACCTCCAGATCATGAATTACATCAAGGGAGAAATCGTCACAGGCAAACTGAAACCGGGGGATAAGATCCTCTCGGTGCGTGAATTGGCCAGTGAGATGCAGATTAATCCGAATACGGTGCAAAGAACATTTCAGGAACTGGAGCGTGAGGAGATCGTGGAGACACGGCGCGGAATGGGCAGATACGTCACAAGCAAGGAAGAGACAATTATGACGATCAAAAAAGAAATGGCGAAGGACATTTTAGACCGTTTTATCCGTGGGATGCAGGATCTTGGCTTTCAGGGAGAGGATATTCTGGCGGCAGTGGCGGAGAGTATCGGGACCAAGGATGGAGAATAGGGGGATTAGCAAGGTGGAGAATATCCTGGAGATTCATGAGGTTACGAAAAAATACAGCTCTAAACACGCGTTGCGCGGGGTATCCTTTACCCTGGGTGCAGGTAAAATCACCGGACTGCTGGGCAGCAACGGCAGCGGAAAAAGCACGTTAATGAAGATCATTGCCGGTTTGACCCATCCAACCTCCGGCAGTGTAGCTGTTCTTGGCGGGCCTGTGGGACCTGAGAGTAAAGCGGTTGTATCATTTATGCCTGATCGGCCGCTGACCGAATCGTGGATGAGTGTGGGTGATGCACTGAAGTTTCAGCGTGCGTTCTATCCTGACTTTGATCCAGACAAAGCCCAGCGCATGCTGGAATTTATGAAGCTGAAGGAAAAAGATAAGGTGAACACCCTGTCTAAAGGAATGAATGAGCGACTGCAGCTTACAATGGTCCTGTCGCGCAGAGCAAGGTTATATTTGCTTGATGAACCTATAGGTGGCGTAGATCCAGTGGCGAGGACTCGGATTCTTGATGCACTGGTGGAGTTTTATGAAGAGGATAGTACGATATTGCTATCGACCCATTTGGTTTCAGACATAGAGCGAATATTTGATGATGTGATTTTTCTAAAAGAGGGAGAAATCATCATGCAAAGCGAAGTGGAAGAACTTCGGCTCCGTCACGGGAAGAGTATTGATGAACTGTTCAGAGAGGTGTACGCAGAATGTTAAAGCTCCTTAAGTATGATTTTAGACGCAATCGGGACCGGATTCTTCGGGTTTATGCAATAACCCTGCTGGTGCAAGTTGGCTTATGGATATTTGCGGATAAAACCGGGATATGGATACTTGGGAAAGAAACAAATGGAGGGATGTTCATCGGAAATATTTTCACTTATTTGGTTGCCGGAATAATCCTCCAAAGCTATAACATACGTACCTATGACCACAATTTAAGATCCTATCATCGGCGGTTATTGCCAGTAAACCCGGTTCTTAGTGTTCTTTCTCCGCTCCTATTGGGTTGGATTCTGCTGCTGGGAGTTGTGGCGATGGCCGAGTTGCATTTGGGTCTTTATATTTTGTTTAATTCTGCAGACTTCCTCCCAGCAAATTTCTGGTCTGTATCAACCGCAAGTTTGCTGCAAATGGTCTGGGTAGCAGGGTACCTAATGATTCTCTTGATGTTATCTATTACGGTTGCCCGAAGTTTGCGGATTAAAGGACAGGTTTGGATTGGCATCGCTGTGTTTTTTATCGTCGAGAATGGAATTTCCTATATTGAGCAGCAGCTATTTGGTAAATCTTTTAGCGCACTGGAAAATGCTCTGCAGTTTCACATGGTTGATGGGAAGATTACTCCTGACCTGTACCTGACTTCCGGTAGTATCGTTAACGTTGGGGCTGTATTGTTCGAAGTAATCACGGCAGCCGTAGTACTATATATAATTGTCCTGCTTTTTAAAAAGAGAGTAGAGTCCTGATAGCCTATTTAGTTAGGAAATTAGTCACTTATCTTCATCGCCGCAACAATGGTATTATCAATCTAATGATGTAGTTCAGTGGACGAAAGTAAGGCTGACTAAGCTTTGCTTTCGTTTTTGCGTAAAAAAACGCCACTCCTGTGCGGAGGGCGCCTAATGAATACGAAAAATCCTACATTCCTTCAACATTACTGCGAGCACTTGTCCATGTTTCCAGTTCCCTTAGAAGTTCATCTTCTTCGGCTTCTTGCAAATCCAGTCTTACTCCATATTGGTACTGGCCGAGACCGAACATCCAGCCCCAACGTACACTGCCCTCAAATTGTAGCTTCTCATCATTTAGTTGAAAATGAATAATTAGCTTCGTATCACCCGCTGTGAAGCGGAGATTTAAGGAAGTACGTACCTTACAGCCGGAATGGCTGAGGTCAAGCAGTATCCCCTCAGTTAACTTTCCGGCTCCGGGACCAGCGTTACTGGCTGGTACTTCGAGCCAGCAATCAATAGGCTGATTCATTACATAACGGAATGGTTCTTTTCTGCTGGAGCCGTCCATAGTTTACCTCCGCTTGTTTATTAGCTATTATATCGAAATGAGCGGAATAGGACAATCTACTAAAGTTCTATTTTTTCAAAAATTAAGAATTTATAGGGTTCGAATAATAAAGATTAGGCTGTAATTTGCAGATGAGTGAGCTACGAAAAGGGAAATCTGAGGGTTTTAATCTCAAAACGGGAGCCCCTCCGCAGATGAGAATCTACCGGAGAGGCTCCCGCAAAGGAGAATTATGAAGAAGCGCTGGAGCTGTTAAAGACTGTAAAGTGAAGCCATACAATCCACAAACATCTTATTGTACTGGGACCGACTCAGGTCGCTGGTAGAGGCAATATCTCTGCCCAGAAATTCAAACCAGGTAATTTCAGTCCCGTCTTTTTTATAGACAAATTTCTCATGTTGAATCGCGAACACATCATTTTCATAAGTAGGAACATGTTCATACTTTAATTCTACACCCTGCTTTTCTGAGATCAGTGTAGCCAGTAGGATTAGCATTTTGAATGGGTCGTCGTACATTTCGAATTGTTCGGACAAATGAAATCACTCCTATTTTTGGCATCTAATGCTTAATAATTATACTATATGCGATTCATGTAAGCACTATCATTCGCAGAACTCAGGACAATTTTCATACAAACCATGAGCTTTATCAAGAAGGAATGACTCCGCTGTCCTATGGGTTGCGTCTGTACCCAGGGAAGCAGTTATAGACAAGGAGAATGTAGCGTGTCATTGAATTTGCGCACTGTTTTTTCAAGTGCATTTGTAGTAATCATTATTATGTTAACTGCACTGTTGAGTTATGTAATCGGGAATCAATCGTTTAAAACAGTAGAGGTAAGTATCGGGAGTTCTTTAGCAGAGGTTGCCTATCAGATGTCCGAGAATCTGGACCATTTTATGTGGTCGCGTTCCGGGGAAGTGGAGGTGCTGAGCAAGCTTAATGCTTTTCAAGAGCCGGTAGATACGACGGAAATTAGCGTATTGCTAAAGCAGTTGAAAAAGAGTATGCCCGTATTCACTTGGGTGGGTTACAGTGATGCTAAGGGTAACGTCTTAGCCGCAACCGATAATATTTTAGTAGGTCAAAATGCAAGTGAACGCCCTGTTTTCCAGGAGGGCTTAAAAGGTCTGTATATCGGTGATGTTCATGATGCCGTACTGTTGGCCAAGCTTATTCCTAATCCGAGTGGAGAACCGCTGCAATTTGTTGATGTCAGTGTTCCTGTGCAGGGGAAGCAAGGTCAGACTAGTGGGGTTCTATCTGCTCATCTAAGCTGGGAGTGGTCGCATGAGGTGGAAACCTCTATCGTAGCTCCGCTTAAAGATCATATGAAAGATGTGGAAATATTCGTGGTAAGCCAGAAGGATGACACGATTCTACTCGGGCCTCCAGACATGATAGGCCGGCGAATGTCAAGTGATACACTGAAGCAGGTACGTGCAGGTGGGAATTCCTGGATGGTGGAGTCCGCGGCCCATCAAACCTCTTATCTGAGTGGTTACGCCTACGGAGATGGATATTTAAATTACCCAGGTTTAGGTTGGACTGTTATTGTTCGTCAGCCAAGTGAGGTGGCTTTTGCCTCCGTGCACCAGCTTGAACGGTTTATTGTGCTTGTCGGAATGGCCAGCGCGGTAATATTCGGAATCTTTGGCTGGTTTTTGGCCGGGTGGATCGTTCAACCGCTTAATAATATTACCAAAACAGCAGATCTGTTAAGTTCCGGGGCGGATGTGGAAATTCCTGTTTTCGAACGAATAAAGGATGTCGCCCTGCTGTCAGCGTCATTGCGAAATCTGGTCAACAACTTGACCCAGACGGAGAACGCGTTAGGTTATATGTCTGATATGGCACTTCATGATCGTCTAACGGGGCTTCCAAACCGTGTTGCTCTGGATGAGTTCCTACTGCATGCTGTCAATCGTGCGAAGCAACATCGGACATCGCTCAGTTTCCTTTATCTAGATCTGGACGGATTTAAGGCCGTAAATGATAGACTTGGGCACACTGGCGGCGATATATTATTGCAGCAGGTAGCTCTTCGCTTGCGTGACTGCACGCGGGACAATGAGATTGTAGCCCGTATCGGTGGAGATGAATTTGTTGTGATTCTCCATACCTCTGCCAATAAACCCATGCAGGAAGCAGAAGTAGTGGCTTCGCGGATTGTCAGTAAAATTAATCAAACCTTTGAAATCGAAGGTGAGAAGGTTCACGTGGGCTGCAGTGTAGGCGCGGCTGTATGGGGACCAGATGGACAGGATACTAGCGAAACGCTGCGTTTGGCGGATGAGGCACTATATATTTCGAAACGAAATGGCAAGAATCGAATTACGTTCGAAACGGCTTCTTGAGCGCAGCAATCTGGATAAACCGCCTCAACACAACAAAACCGCCGAAAGATGGATTCGGCGGTTTTGCTGCTGTGTAGATGCTCAGATTTGTTATTGTATGTTCACGCTGGACTAATGGAGGTTGCTTTACTGCCTAGCAGTGCGCTTTTCCATCTGGTGTAGACAGCCCAGGCTTCTCCGTTATCCAATAAATGCTTGCACGTATACACGCCTTCTTCTATGGAATTGACCTTTCCGGTCAAATGCAGCCTTGCAGCGCCGTTTAATAATGTCTGATTATAGAAGGCCATATGTCCGCCTCCCTGCAGTACAGCTTCTGTTGTTGTGATCTGCTGAAGGGGCGTCCAATCCATTTCAGGTACTTCCGTGTCCAGACCCAGCGACTCTGGATCGATAATATCCAGGGCGGAAAAACCATTTTCTATGGTGTATACACGGGTTGGACGGTCGATATAGAGATCCTCAGAGCCTTCTACACCTTGGACGATTAATGCTTTTTGATAACCAAGTTTGATAATAAGTCGGGATAAGAGGTCGAAGACGGTGTTGTGATAGATACCGAACACGATGAAGGGAGAGCAAGAATAATCGACCAGCTTCTCTACCGTATTAAAAATAGTCCGCATGCCAATATCTTCACGAAGACTCCGGATGGCTCCCAAGGGAGGACACCACTGCTCAGCAGCAGCGAACAGCACTCCGCTCTCACGAGCAGCAGTTACGGCCTCCCTACGGGTCAGTTGGGTAATATCAATCCCGCTCTCGTGAATGATATCCTGCAGTGTTACTCCCCATTTGGGCGGCAAAGAGGCTGCTCCATGCAAAGTAACCGGCAAACCTGCTGCCGAGAGTAGAAAGGCTGTCGGGAACGTCGCCACAAAAGAGCGTTTTCTTCCGTCGTAGGGACCTGCGCAATCCAGTCCCTGCTGCAGAGGTTCGCGATGTGCGTATTTCCGGCAAACGGTAACAAAGGCTTCCAGTTCTTCTATGCTCTCCAGTTTGATGCGCTCGGCGATAAGAAAAGCGCCAATCTGTACAGGAGAAGCTGTTAAGCCCAGAATAGATTCTGCTGTATAGACGGCTTCTTCGTAGCTTAAATCACGGGCCCCTCGCTTCCCACGGGCGACTTCTTTTAATATATTTATCATAATAAGTAAGCCCCCTTATGTTTGATCCTGTAACAGCTGATATACCTTGACGATAGAAGTAGCTACGTCAACCATACGCTTGCGTTCGTTCATCGCTTGCTTGCGGAGAAGGTCATAGGCTTCCGATTCGGAAATGTTCTTCACCTTGGACAGAATGCCCTTAGCCATGTCAATCCATTTCCGCTCCTCAATGCGGGACAGTAGCTGTTCCTTTTCCTTCAGCCATTGCTGCCGCTCGAAGCATTGTTTGGCACTGAAATGAAGGCTCCAATGAATCTCCTGAGCGAGCATGGAAGGCGATAATACGCCATCTACCATAATATTGTCATCACAGGCAGCGACAGAGAGATTAGCAGTCTCGTGGGTACACCACCAGATAATCGGCGCTATTTTTTGCTGCATGAGCAGGATTCCCCAGAAGTTGATGTCTGTGATCGGGCATTGGAGAATCGAGGCATCCGCATCTCTGATCAAGGATAGAGCTTCCTTTGGGGTAGTGGCTACCTCGACCAGATAACCGCAGGAACGAAGAACGCTATCAGGACTGCTTGCTGAGCGCTCTTCTATGTCTCTCTCTGTCGTACTATTATGAATGATCAACAGGGAATGCATAGTTTGACGCTCCTTTTAACTGTAATGAATCCTAATGTTAATTTATATAACACAGAAGCAGACGATTTGTCGATAAATTTAAGAATTTAAAAATTTAAATGTCATAATTGTTGACGTGCCTCTTGTTTCTGTTGTATAGTCGGTTTAATAAATTAATCAATCGCGAATACAATGATGTATTCGGTTGAAGCGGCAATGGCGCCTGCTTTCACTTATCGCAATGGAAATGGTTGTTTCCGGGCGGAGTGAAGCGGGCTGTTTGTGTTTTCTACATGGAGAGGAGAGAGATAATATGACAGCTACACGCAAAAAGCTGGTACTGGTCGGCAATGGTATGGCAGGGGTGTGGGCTATTGAGCATTTGCTTAAATTGGCTCCCGAGGCTTATGAAATTACAATATTCGGATCAGAACCGCATCCTAATTATAACCGAATTATGTTATCTTCTGTTCTTGCTGGTGGAGCAAATATGGATGAGATCATAATTAATGATCTGGAATGGTATCGCAGCCACAACATTACCTTATATATCGGTCAGACAGTAACTGCGATAGACACTGATAAACGCGTAATCTATTCCGATAAAGGGATTGAAACGGAATATGATGAGTTAATTTTGGCAACTGGCTCCCATCCTTTTATGCTGCCGCTGCCGGGTGCAGATAAGAAAGGTGTCATTGCTTTTCGTGATATCAAGGACTGTGAGATTATGCAGGAAACTGCGAAGTCTTATCGAAAGGCAGTAGTGATTGGCGGAGGCCTACTAGGTTTGGAGGCAGCTAGAGGATTGTTGCATCTGGGGATGGAAGTCTCGGTTGTTCATATCAATGAGTATATTATGGAACGTCAGCTGGACCAACCGGCCTCGATCATGCTCAGAAAAGAGCTTGAGGATCAGGGGATGAAGTTCCTTTTAAATAAGCAGTCGGAAGCCATTCTTGGCCAAAAGAGAGTCAAAAGCTTATTATTCGCTGACGGAAGTACAGTTGAGGCAGATTTGATTGTAATGGCGGTTGGCATCAAGCCCAATATTAAATTAGCACAAAAGAGCGGGATTACCATCAATCGCGGCATTGTCGTCAATGATTATATGGAGACGAATATTCCGGGCATCTCTGCTGTCGGTGAATGCGCGGAGCACAGGGGAATCGCTTATGGGCTCGTAGCCCCCCTATATGAGCAAGGGGCTGTTCTAGCCAAAAGGCTGGCTGGAGTCGTGACTGAAGGTTATGCCGGCTCTGTGACATCAACCAAGCTTAAGGTGTCTGGAGTGAATGTCTTCTCAGCAGGCCAATTTACGGAGCCAGAGAATTCCCGCGCACTGCGTTTTCAGGATGAAATAGACGGGGTATACAAAAAATTGGTCATTCAGAATGACAAACTCATCGGAGCTGTGTTATTTGGAGACACCAACGATGGAGCGCAGTTGTTCTCCATGATTAAGAAAGGCGAGAATATTAAAGGGCGCGAAAAAGAACTGCTGCTAGGAATATCTGCGGACGCCTTCTCTGCGGGTCAAGGGAATCGGCTGGAAGAAATGGCGGATGATGAGATCATCTGCGGCTGCAATGGAGTATCCAAGGGCAGAATCGCTGAAGCGATTCAATCCGAAGGCTGCACCAGTGTGGGACAGATCAAAGCTTGTACCAAGGCTTCTGCTTCTTGTGGCGGTTGTAAGCCTCTAGTCGAAGGATTACTGCAATTGTATGCAGGTGATGCCGTTGTAACCGTCAAGGAAGGGATTTGTGGCTGTACCCCATTGGGGCGTGATGAAATTGTCTCCGAGATTAAACGAATGGAGCTTAAGACGGTCAAAGAAGTGATGAATGTTCTGGAGTGGAATGTAGAAGAAGGCTGCTCGAAATGCCGTCCTTCCTTAAACTATTACTTAGGGATGCTCTGGCCTGAAGAATATGTAGATGAGAAAGAATCACGGTTCACGAACGAACGGTATCATGCCAATATTCAGAAGGATGGGACTTACTCAGTGGTTCCTCGAATTTATGGCGGTGTAACCTCACCAGCAGCACTCAAAAAAATTGCGGAAGTAGCTGAAAAGTTCGATGTGCCAATGGTGAAGTTTACGGGCGGACAAAGAATCGATCTGCTAGGGGTTAAGAAAGAGGATTTGCCGAAAATGTGGGAGGAGCTGGATATGCCCTCTGGGCATGCCTACGGGAAGACATTGCGCACAGTAAAGACCTGTGTCGGATCTACCTTCTGCCGCTTTGGCACACAGGATGCTATTGGAATGGGGATTCGTCTGGAAAAAGAATTCGAACGCCTGACTGCACCAGCCAAAGTTAAACTTGCTGTCTCTGGCTGTCCCCGCAACTGTGCGGAAGCGACGATTAAGGATTTTGGCGTGGTAGCAATTGATGGGGGTTGGGAGCTGCACATCGGGGGTAACGGCGGTGTACATGTCCGGGCAACAGATCTGCTCTGTGTAGTGAAGACAGACGATGAGGTAGTGGAATGGGCGAGTGCTTTCCTCCAATATTATCGCGAGAGTGCTGGATGGAATGAGAGAACGGCAGCTTGGGTAGAACGCGTAGGTGTGGATAGTGTGAAAAAGGCCTTGGAGAATCGTGAGGATCGCCTAGCGCTGCAGGAAAGAATACAGAAAACACTCAGCCTGACAACCGACCCTTGGAAGCAGATCGTGAACGAACCGGAGCTGCGCAAGAATTTTGAACCTATCACACAGCCTGAGACAGTATAAAAAGAGGGGGCCTATGCTATGAATATGAACAAAATGCTTGTGGGAAAAGTTACCGACATTGATCTCTTGGGCTCTCGCACTTTTAGAGTGAATGACACAGATATTGCACTATTCCGTCTTTCCGATGGTGAAGTCCTGGCAGTTGAGAATAAATGTCCTCATAAAGGTGGAGCACTGTCGGAAGGTATGGTCTGCGGCTCAAAGGTTCATTGTCCACTTCACGATTGGCGTATTGATTTGCATAGTGGAGCTGTGCAGGAACCGGATACTGGCTGTGTACCCACTTTTAATGTGGAGATTGATCCGGACAACGGCTCCATCTATGTGACCATCTAATAGAAACAACTTACTTAAGAGGGGGGATAATCATGGACTACGTGAAGCCAAGTGAAGTTCTGGATTCAATGATAGAGGTTGGAAAAAATAAAGCGGAGCTATCCATCATGCAGCTATTGGTACGTGGGAGTCTGGGGGGTGCAATTCTGGCCTGTGCGACAACACTCGCCTTTACAGCAGCGGCGCAGACAAAGATTCCGATGGTAGGGGCATTGTTGTTTCCGGTAGGCTTCGTAATGATTATTCTACTTGGATTAGAGCTTGTTACGGGCAGCTTCGCCTTGATTCCGCTGGCGGTGCTGGAGAAGAAAACAACGGTAAGGCGAATGTTGAATAATTTCCTGTGGGTCATCCTTGGGCATTTGCTTGGCTGTGCGGTATATGCAGTTCTGTATGCTCTTACTATTACGAAGATGGGTACCGATATGAGTAATCCAATGATTCAAACCCTGATTACGGCAAGTGAAGGCAAGACAATCGCTTACAAGCATTTAGGTGGAGATGGGATGCTGCTGGTCATCATTAAAGCCATGTTATGTAACTGGATGGTTACGCTGGGGGCTGTAATGGCGCTGACCTCTAAATCTACTTCAGGCAAAATATTGGCCATGTGGCTGCCGATTCTGACCTTTTTCGGACAAGGATTTGAACATACGGTGGTGAATATGTTTGTCATTCCCGTCGGTATGATGCTGGGTGCGAATGTTACGTTTGCAGATTGGTGGATTTGGAATGGCATACCTGTCTTGGTCGGTAATTTCATCGGCGGTGTCGTGTTTACAGGTATCCTGTTCTATCTCTCACAAAGAAGCTTTAAGACAGGGCGGGCCTCTGCCGCTATAACGATATCCCCTTCAGTATTAGAGAAAAGCTCATGAGGCCGGGCAGTGTAGCCATTGTAGGAGCGGGACCGGGCGATCCGGAGTTAATCACTATTAAAGCGATGCTCCGTATCCAAGAGGCAGATGTTATTCTTTATGATCGACTAGTAAATGAAGAATTGTTAAGCTACGCTAAAACAGAGGCTCTTCGAATCTACTGCGGCAAATCACCAGGCCATCATTCTATGCCGCAGGAGACGACCGAACGGTTGATGATTCAATATGCTGCCGAAGGTAACAAAGTGGTTCGCCTGAAGGGAGGAGATCCTTTTGTATTCGGCAGAGGTGGGGAAGAAGCACTGGCAGTGGCAGAAGCAGGTATTCCTTATGAGGTTATACCAGGGATAACCTCAGCTATTGGGGCAGCTGCTTCTGCTGGAATTCCGCTGACACATCGTGGACTGGCTGCCTCCTTTGCTATTGTGACCGGAAGTCGTTGCCATGACCATGCTTCGCCCGTCCGATGGGATATGCTTGCGCATAGTGTAGATACTATAGTCGTGTATATGGGAGTTAGCCAACTGAGTCATATCCGCGAACAGTTGCTACTTCATGGCAAGGATGTTCAAACACCGGTTGCGCTGATAGAGAATGGCACTACGTCCCGCCAGCGGACTGTCACTGGAACACTTGCAAACATTGATAGACTGGCTGCAGCGATGAAGATCACTAATCCAGCGCTCATTATAGTGGGGGAAGTCGTGAAGGTGCGGGAGCAACTGCTGAGTTTGGAGAGTACGGCCAGATCGCAAATTGGCTAGCGTTGGAATGATGTGCACGCTCTTGGAGCGTGTATTTTTTTTGCCCAATATACAAGAATCTAGCAGAAACAAAGCAGTCAGTAGGAATAAGCACAAGCATTTAAGAAGGGCTAGCATTCAATAAATAGAAGGGATGTGATGAAATGACGGAGTCGGAGTTTATTGCCAGGATGGCTCCCTATGCTATAGAAAATATGCGGAAAAGTAAGATTGCCGCTTCACTGACCATTTCTCAGGCGGCGCTTGAATCCGGCTGGGGCAGCAGTTCTTTAACTGTAAAAGCCAATAACCTGTTCGGCATCAAAGGCACGGGTCCGGCCGGAAGCATGATGATTCAAACTACTGAATATGTTAGTGGTAAGGCTGTACAGGTCACTGCTGCTTTTCGCGCATACAACAACTGGGGCGAATCTATTGCAGATCATTCCGAGTTTATTGTGGGTGGGGGCTCAAGGAGTCACAGCCGATACGGCAAGGTGATTGGCGCACCTGGCAAGACCGCTGCTGTGGAGATCGCTGCGGCCGGATATGCAACGGACCCGAGCTATGCAAGCAAGCTGATACAGATTATGAACAGCTATAATCTGTATCAATATGATGATGAGGTGAAGGAGGAGGAGGAAATGTCGGCAGAAGACAAACAAAAGCTTGTTAATCTGGAAACGGAGCTAACGGAGCTACGAAATTTGATAACTGGTCTCACTGTCAGTAGGGACACACTAAAGACTGGTGTACAAGAACAGGGTCAGTCCATCAAGAACGTATCAGAGCGACTGAGCGTGATAGAAGGACAGACAGTGATGGCAGTACCTCCTTGGGCACAGCCTGCGGTGAATGCGGCAATCGCTGCTAGATTACTAGACACTCCATCCGGAGGCAGCTATGATTTCTATCGAATATTAACCGTGCTTAATCGGGCTGGACTGCTGATAACAGGTAAGGAGGACTGATAAGTATGAATAACGAGGCACTCAATAATGTGCTTGCTTTTGCTTCTGTGCTGGCTGTTTTTGTAATGGCGCTCGTGCAGCTTGTGAAGAATAGTGTGAAGCTTCCACGAAATATAGTTCCAGCTGTAGGATTGGCAATAGGGCTCTTGGTAGGGGCGATTGCGTATCCTTTTACGGATATGAATCTTATTCTGCGTCTCTGGGCGGGTGGGCTTGCAGGACTCTCAGCGACAGGGCTTTTCGAGCTGGCTTTTAATAAACGGGAGGGAACGACCAAGGATAGTTAATCAAGTCTTGTGAATGAATGATTATTTCTTCTAGTAAATCAAACAAGAAGGGGTGCTTTATATGGGAACTTATCTTGATGCAAGAACCTCACAGAATGCTAGCTTTGCGGGATCCATATCGATTCCTATTCTGGTTATTAATACACCGCAGATCTTTGGTCAAATTGGTCTGATCACAGAGGGAGTAACCACGAATCCGCGTGTGCTTCTAAAAGGAACGATATCTGTACAGATTCCGTTAGCTTTAGCGATTACCATTACAATTGTCAGAGGAATCTTGCCAACCGATCCTTTGGTTTATTCAGCTACTTCCAATTTGGATTTTAATGTACTGGCTCCTCAAGTCATTACCTTCTCTGCTTCTGATTTTTTGCCGCCAATTACACCACAGTTAACTTATACAGCCTTTGTTTCTTCGAGTATTCTTGGCACATTTCGTGTAGGTCCAGAGAACTTTGATGGTATTCTGGTTTCGGATTAATTCACATTTGTTTAACCCCGTCAGAGTATGGCGGGGTTCTTTTTGACTGTTCGCCCAATCTTTAAAGGCATTCATTACATATTCTGTTCTGTACTCAACTTTAAGGAGGGGGTTTTCAAATGGGTGCTGATTGCGGTCACGGCGGCAATGTTGGCGGCGTTGGTGTAGGTCCATGTCCGGTAAGTCCTTGGACTTCGACAGGGGCGATATTGGTACTTTATATCTTGTTAGTTATTATTTTAAGTGCCTGCTTCATCTAGAGGAACTATAATAACAATCTAGTCTTGCCATTTATAGCTGGCTTCTGTCTTTGACAGGAGCCGTTTTTTTACATATTCACAATTTTTACAATCCCAAATCTTTAATTGCCAAATCATACAGACAGATATGTGATCTCTTGCATCTCTTATTCTATAAAAAAGAAAAGAGGTGTTGGATAATGACTGTAGCGAATAAAGCGAGAATTTGGAGAGCTTTAAAGGCTTTGCGGGCACAACGGGTTATACTCTTGAGAAGACTTGCAGAAATTAATGAAAATCTTCGTTGTTTACCCCTTGGAAGTCGGGCAAGACATGAGGTGCTTGAAGCGAGGGTGTCCATCCTTAAAGCACTGCGTTTAAATGGAATTGCAATTAAAAATTTGCGGAGATCGTTGTTATAGTCCAATGGATAGCAGAAATAGAAGGTCGGGAACTTTGCCTGCCTTCTATTTTTTGTATCAATTTTATAGTAATGTCATGAAATGCGTTCTACAATAAACCAATATCTTTTGTCACCTTTGGGATACCAGACGACACCTTCTACAACATCACTTGAACTTATTTGCTCAATAACTTCCTTACCATTCAGTTTTCCTGCCCATTTCATTAATGTTTTATTATAAAGAGTGGCAATTAGATCCTGAACAGTTTCTCCAGTAATGATTTCATTGGGATCTCCTTGAGGCGGACAACTGCGATATACAGATAGCTTTAGCAAGTAGATACCTCCTTACATATATTTAATCTTTTAATCATACCAGCACTTGGAGAGAAGCGGGAGAATTTAATTAACTTCTATTGTGCAAAAAATTTCCAAATGATACTGTAACCAATCTTAATATGATTCGTAAAAAGAGATGTGAATCGAGAGAGGAGAGGGTTTTGGTGAAAAAAAGGTTAGCGATTGTCTTGTCTTGTTGTCTACTGCTGTCAGGAGGTTGGGCATGGCCAGCAACAACAGCACACGGGGCAATGGCAAAAGTGGAATTCAGCATTAACAATGAGGCGTTAATACTCCCTGTGGACAGCACACCCTATGTAAGCGGCTCTACTGTAATGGTACCCCTCCGTATAGCAGGAGAAGCATTGGACCTTACTGTTTCCTTCATTAAAAAGAACAACATCGTCCTATTAGCTGGGGGTGGAAGTGAGCTCTCACTTAAGGTTGGAGGAAGCGAAGTTACGATTAATGGACAAGACACAATCGCCTTTGAGGGCAAAGTTGTATTAAGAAATAATCGTATTTATGTACCATTGACCTTCTTCTATGCATTGGGATTAGTGACCACTTATGATGCTGTGTCAGGGGAGGTTGCTGTGAACACTACACAAGCTATGGCAAATACAGTTCTGGGTCTCTTTACCTCTGGTAAGTATGAGCTATTGTCGCAACGATATTTTAGTAAGGTTATGCAGACAGCCGTCTCGGTTCCACAGCTTCAGCAGGCCTGGGAAAGCATCGCTACTCCGAACGGAGACTTTGTGAAATTGAAATCAGTTCAAGCTAGCAAAGGAAATGATGGACTTACAATAGTAAGTACAGTTTCTTTTAGCAAAGGAGATGTAGCTGTAACAAGTCTTGTTAACAACAATGGTCAAATCATTGGGCTCCATATCTCCCCAGTTCCTGCTGATCTCGTTATTCCGGCGAGTGTAGTAGAAGAGGAGATTAATGTAGGAGCAGGAACGACGCATCCACTGAAAGGCACACTGACATTGCCTAAGAATGCAACGGGGCCTTTGTCTGCAGTAGTGCTAGTTCAGGGGTCAGGGGCGTCAGACCAGGACGAAACTGCGTTCGGATATAAGCCGTTCCGCGATATCGCGTGGGGGCTGGCGCAGCAGGGGATAGCTGTTCTCCGTTATGACAAGCGTACTTTTACTTATCCGCAACAATTTATGGGTGAAGCAGCCACAGGGGTAACCGTCAAAGAAGAAACAGTGGATGATGCGATTGCGGCTTCCCTGCTACTTAAGAGCGACAAGCGGATTAATCCGGCACGGGTATATATGGTTGGGCACAGCCTGGGTGGTATGTTGGCACCTAGAATAGACGCCGAGGGCGGTGATTTTGCCGGACTCATCCTATTGGCAGGTTCACCACGGAAGCTGTGGGAAATTATGAATGATCAATACGCAGCCATTTTTAAGGCCATGGATGACAAAGATCCGCTTAAGGCGCAATCTCAAGCCATGCTTGCAGCTGAAATGGTAAAAGCAAACCAAATGAGTACATGGAGCGAGACGGAGGCTAAAGCAACCACTTTATTTGGAAGCCCCGCCTATTACTTTATGGAGATGGACCAGCACAATACCGAGACTCTGGCCCGTAAACTGACCAAACCGGTGCTTGTGCTGCAAGGCTCGGATGATATTCAGGTCTATGCCAACAAGGACTATCCTCTATGGCAGGAAGTATTAAAAAATGATCCCTTGGCAGTCTATAAACTGTATCCGGGCTTGAATCATTTCTTTGTCAATTACGACGGAGTTGGAGCAGGAACCGCTACAGAGTATAATGTTGCTGGGCTTGTAGATGCCAAAGTGATTAGCGATATGGCAGAATGGATTACGGGACAGAAATAATAAGGAGGAGTCGTCTAATAGACGGCTCTTTTTTTATAGCGAATATTCGATATTAGCAGAAAAATTCCATATATTTGCATTTTTATAGTAACATTTTTAACTGACGTGGATGTGATAAATTGATAAATTATAACATGTAAGCGCTCTTTATAACAAGAATCGGGGGAATGTTTGTGAAAAAAGTTACGAAATTATTGCTAGTTGCTGGTATTTCTTTGGCTGTTGTAGGGGCAGGTAATAGCTCTGCTCTGAACAATGTTTCTTCGGCGGCAAGCGCACCGCTTAAGGTTGGCCGGGTAGAAGCGGCTGCTCATGGTACGAAATGCTTTACAGTAGCGGTTGCTGTAGTTCAAAATGGCGTAATTGTTGCTGCTTCGCTAGATGATTATCAATTCTTGGGTTCGGATGTGGCAAAGGGAGTGCCTAACTCTGACTCCGATTTCGGACTGAATTACAAAGATCCTAACATGGTTCTTGCTTCGAAGAAGGCTAATGCTAAATATTACAGCGAGCACATGAAAGAAGAAGCTAAATCCACAGTTTCTTATGACAAAAACTTAGCTACTATTGAAAAATATGCAACAGGCAGAACAATCAAATCACTTGAAGCTACACTTACTCACAAGACCAAAGAACAAATGGTCGACGCTGTAAGCGGAGCAACACTTGTGGATACTCAAGGTTATTTAACGGCGATTTTGAACGCAGCTAAGGCTGCGAAATAAAAATTCGCTTCGATAGAACGATTAAGAGACTCCTTCACGGGTATAGTGAAGGAGTTTTTTTGTACAAGGGTCATGGTTTAGTCAGATCATCCACTTCAGTATTGAGGAGGGTATATGTGAAGTTTACTGATGTGTGTCTCATAACTGAAAACGTGCTAGTGCTTACTAATTTCTATGAAGCTATATTACAAACAAAAGCAGAGGGAAACGATATTCATGCGGAAATTGAAACGATAGGTACGGGTTTAGCCATTTACTCGAAAAAAGCTGCCGAAACTGATATGGGGTTTGACTTTTCAAAGCATTGGGGAACAGGGAATTTTACTTTGGGGTTTAATGTGCATGATGTAGATGTAGAATATGAAAGATTGATAATTACGGGTATTGAATTCCTGACCCCTCCTACTACCTATCCTTGGGGTGCAAGGTCAATGCATTTTCGAGATCCCGATGGCAATATAATTTGTTTTAGAAGCAGACCCATCGTAGGAGACCACCATTCTATCTTCAATTAAAATTCAGTCCTCACTCACATGCATCGAAAAAACGGTATGTAGGCAGTTACTTCGGTAATTGCTTACATATCGTTTTTTTGGTTCGAGAAAAAGTTATCATAACGGACAAAATATATTTCATATGACTAAGTAAGGTTTTTTGTTACATAAGGAGGAATATAAATTGGATGCATTTGTTGCCCAGTCGTTAAATGAGATACAGTTTTGGTCTAGGATCATGAAGGAGCATTCATTTTTTCTTGGATTAGGTTTTAGAGCCGAAGATACTCAACTTATCAATGAAGCCAAACAGTTTCAAGCTATTTTTGAAGACATTGAACGAAGATCGCATAATTTTAATATCAACACAGATCCTTACATTATCAAAGAGTTTAATAACGAGGTTAGGAATGCGGCGACTAATATTTGGGCATTTAAGAGAATGGTGTTGGGGCTTATTTTACAGTGCAAGCTTCCTGGACAGACTAATTTCCCTTTATTAGTAGATCATATCAGTCGGGAAGCCAATTATTTCAGAAATCGCTTGGAAGAACTGAATTCAGGGAAACTCCAACCCTTGCCCGATGCTATTATCGATGAAAATGTCTTTTTCTTAAAAATTATGGCAGATCACGCAAAATTCATAGGTCATTTACTTGATCCATCTGAACGGAAACTGGTCGAACAAGCAAGGGATTTTAGTAATGATTTTGATAAGTTGGTCTTTCAAGCGACAGATTTAAGTTATATGCGTCCCCAATCACAAACGGTTCCTTTGTTGAGTCAATTTGTTGATGAAAACCGAGTTTCCGTTCAATCTTTACGTGATTTTAAAAAGACAGCGCGTGATTTAATCGATGAATGCAAAATAAAGAGTATTATCCATCCTTTGTTAGCCGATCATGTATTCCGCGAAGCTGAACGTTTCCTTTTTATTCTGGATATGTTTGATCAATCTCTATCAGGTTTTAAGGTGAACAAGAGAGAAATATTACACTGATTTGCTGTGGGGTTTGCTTCACCTACTTGAAAACCATGTTGCGCTATACATGTAACTAAAATATCTTCACCCATGAGCGCCAACTGAAGGCGTTTTTTCTTTTGCTCAGGAAAATTTCCCTTATTCTAGTTTAAAGCTTAAAGCCTAAGGCAGTTGGATCTCATATAGGCGTGTAAAACGGCATACCTTATTTTCATTCTTCCTTGTTTGTGTTCTACCGAACTCAATTGTATATTTGACTCATTAAAGCTGAAAGGTTGTGCATTATGGACGAAAAGCTTGAACTGGATGAAATAAAAAGATTTCTTAGTAAACGTGAAGAAATTCTCGCAGTACCAACCAAGGGCGGAGATTTTGCAACTATAAGAGGCGACGAAATAACTGATTTAAAGGTTCATGAAAATGGTTCGCTTATTGCTATGACAAACTTTGGCGAGTATTTTATTATTCCTTCGTACAATAATGTGGATGAGACGATGGAATATTCGCCGTTTCCAGATTTCCTCAAACGTATTTCGGAACATGATTTAGCGAATATTACTCAAGTAAGTGATGTTGATTATGAGAATAAGAGGATTACCTTTATCGGAGGAGGTCAAAAATCAATTAGTGAAGAATATTGGATAGATTTTATTAATAGCTATGAAAAACGTTTGTTGCATTGAAGCGCACAGTAGAATGGATTATCTAAAACTATGTCATTACTCAAGAGTGCCCAATGAGGTGCTCTTTCTTATATCTAGGAAATGTTTCCTTAATAATAAATTGCTACTACTATAGGGCTCTACAAACATAAATTCGGGGCCCTATCACTAGGGCCCCTTTCATGGGAGAGGAGACTAAAGCACAATTTCAGCACTTTATTAAAACGTGAAACCCTTGGTACATTAGGCTTTAGGTCAAAATGACACAGGAACGTGTGTACTGGTTTTAGGTCCTCTTTGCGGATTTGGTGCCCACATGGTGCCCACTTACGTTCCCTGAATCAAGCCTTTTTCTTAGCTGGTATAACCATACCATCAAAGACGTCTGCAGCGGCCTGGTCTACGGAATCGAAGATGTGAGCGTATATCTGAAGCATCTTAGTATTCGTGTGCCCTACACGCTTTGCTATGGCCTCAGAGTGGACCTTCTTGAACACCATCCAAGAGACGGACGTATGACGGAGGTCATGCAGGCGGATCGGCTTCAGGTCATGCTTGCGGTGAAAAGAGATCCAACGCTTTGTAAGACGCTCCGGATCAGAAGGCTCTCCGCTGGTTCTACAGAAGAGGAATTCTGAATCCCCCGCAGTCCATTTATCCCCTAGCTGCAACTTCATCTTCGCCCATTCGGTTCTGTACAGTTTCATCTCATCTATGACAGCCGGTGCCAGCGCAATACGCCGTTTTGATTGTTTGTTTTTAGGGCCTTTAATGACCGGAGCGCCATCCTTAAACATAGTCACAGTCTGCTTGATATCAATAACCCCATTGACTAGATCGATGTTCTTCCATTCCAGTCCGGCCATTTCAGCACGGCGCATACCGGTTGTCACAGCTAATGTGACTTGAAGCCGGAGCTGGATTGGCTCGTCCTCAAGCGCCATAAAGAGCAGTTCGATTTCCTTCTCGTCATAGTACTCCATCTCTTTGATATCGTCTTCACGGGGCTTCTTGACGCCTGTCATGGGGTTATCCTTTAAGACTCGCCATTCAACAGCCTTGGCGAAGATGCTGCGAAGGACCCGGTAATTATAAACGATCGTAGCAGAGCCAAGAGGTTTGCCATCCCTATTCAGGCTTGCCTCAGGTGTCCGGAGATAGTCCAGATAATCGGTAATGTGCATCGTCTTGATTTTGTCCATGTGCATAGTACGGAAAAATGGAACTATTCGTCGTTCAGCGTGGAATTTGTAACTCACTTTTGTTTTTTCTTGAAGTTCAACTTCAACAAACTTATTTATCCATATCTCAATGAAAGCTTCGAATGTAAGTTTCTCCGGTCGGATATAATGGCCAGCTTCTACTTCCATTTGGAATTTCAGGAGTTCAGCGTCCAGGTAGTTTTGCAGCCTCCGCGGTGCCCGCAGCAGGGAAGGATCATCGACTATAATCGTCTTTCTTTCTTGGACCCGTTTGCCCTGAGCATCGTAGCCGAGTTCTGCAACTAATCGCCACCGGTTCTCTCCGCGTTTTTGGATGCTTGCCATTGTTGTTACCTCCTTCAGTATCATTGTAATCATATATCCCCTTATTAGCCTGTTACAGCGACTGAACAAGCAGAGGGGTGTATTTATATCTCCCAGTGCAGTTAAGGTGTATTTCCCTTGTAGATCGTCTCATGGGAGAGCTTAAACGTGATTTGTATATCCTTCGAAATGCAGGATTTATCTTCCATACGCCGAATTATGGTTGTGGGAGGTGAAGACATGGAATTAAGCGCTAAGGATCAAGTTATGATTGCGATGTACACAGAATATATGAATGACTTGCCCAATTTCAAGAAAATTAAACCAGCAGCAATGGATATGGAGAAAGGGGTATTTCATAACGCCGTGATTAAACTTCAAAATGAAGAATTAATCAGCGGTGCATATATTAATCTTGGATCGAGACCAGCAACCAATATTACTGATATTTGGAATGCAAAGCCGACCAGCAAAGGGATATCTTATGTTGAGTCATTACTGAAAATAGAACCCGAACTCTCATCTGCTGATAAACGAAAGAAGATTTTAGAAAACAGTAGCAAGTGGGTGCTGACTCAAACCAAAGATGTCGGTAGTAAATTATTGGCTGAACTGATTAGAAAGTCCTTATTGTAAGTATGAATAGGTAGTACATAAAGCTATCCATAACCCGGGTGGCTTTTTCATATGCGTACACGAATGAATACTTATTCACTATATTCACACATCATGTATACGCTTGGGGGAGAATCGTCCACCGCTAATTTAAAATGTCTTTGGGGGAGAGTTGTCCCCCTCGGCGGTGGAGAGTAATCCCCCATTAGTGGTGGAGGATTACCCCCCTAAGATAACTAAAAGAAACTCTAAAGAAAGTAATATATAAAGATATATATAGAACATCTCTATTACGAGAATACAATCGAATATACTCATGCATAAAGAAGAACGTGTTGAGTACCGAACAGAGGGCTAACCAACATTGGTGATACCCCTGAATACCAGGCCCTTCCTTGAAACCCTCTTTAATACCTTCGAGTCACCTCAAGAATCAAAGAGAGCACTACAGATACCCAGGTAGTAACGATTAACCTTAAAGATAAAAGATAGCGGCGGCAGCTCGTGCTGGCGGTGCATCTTCCGGCTTGATGGCTGATTGACTCCTGAAAATTGAGGAGTGAGAAATCGGTCAGCATGGAATTGTGCTCTCCAAAACTGGCGAGTGAGAATTCTTGGATTAACGCCTTCGCTTCACCTCCGGCTCGTCCGACCCCTCAAGCCACTCGATGAACACCGCTCGTGATACAAACATGCGCTTACCTACCCGTGCAACGTGAATTACACCTGAATTCAGTAACTCATATACCTGGCGCAGCCCGATCCCCAAAAACTTTTGAATATCTGTAGCAGAGAGTACAGGCTGCAGTAGCTCCTCAGTCCTCGTTATATCCAGTTGAGGCCTGTCTGGCCTATTAACTGTATTCGGATCCTCGGGCGGTTTAATACTCACCGTAACCTCGAACTTTAGCTCCTTCAGCTCCTGGAGTGCAGAGAGCAGCAGATCGGCAGCGGGTGACTTGCTAGTGGGCTCATTCATGACAAGACCTCCTATCCTGAATTTGTACTGTTTGACTGGTGAAAATCAATGAGTAGGTAGTTTTCTATGTATATGGATGTTCAAGAGTGCAAGGCGGCTGTATGGGGCTTGTGGGAGGGCTTACGGCGAATGGAATATCTTAAAAGCATTCGTTCTTATAATCTCACTGCTCAGAATTGAACTGTGAGAATGACTCTCCAGAATTGGAGTGTGAGAAATCGGTCAGCACGAAATTGTGCTCTCCAAACAATATGCTTTTTTTCTTCATGGGATCAACTCTTTGGTTTATTGACATTTGGAATTAGCGCGTCCAGGTAAGCAAGAATAAGTTGCCGTTGCTGGTCGTTAATAAGGTGCTGACCATAGTGGAGAACTCCTTTATCTAACCAAACCTTTAAATCGATCCCGACATCACTTAACTCAGGATGATCGAATGCCAATGCTTTAAACCGATCACTAATTTGCTCTAGGCAGATACTTAGCTTCCAGAGGCTTTCTTGATGCTCGAAATAATGTGTGTCTACAAAATCTTTAATGCCTTCAGGTGTAAGCACGATCTTTTTTCTGATGTCGGGCGCTTCTTCGAATAGAAAATCAACGATTTCTTCTTCTATTGCTCCAATGAACCCTTGATGTGTGTCTGAAGAATAATAAATGTGTGGTAATGCCCGGTTAATAACTCCCATGATCAAATCACGGCTATCTCCTATTGGCGGAAGATTAATTTGACCTTGTGCTTCTTTTAGTTTTAGATACTGACTTCCTGAAAATTTCTTAGATAGACCGTCAAGAACATCGGGATCATCAGAATCATCGACAGGTTTGGAAGTTTCCTGCTTCAAACGTCGGTCCATTCTTTTTGTAGCATTTAAGATATTATCGATTATTTGTTGCATGCTAACTATGGCAATTTTTTTTTCATCCTGAGTAGTATCAGGGTTGTCTATTTTGTCTTTGTAATTCTGATATGAATTTAACTGATCTATAAACCCCTCTATGTATTTCTCCGAAACAACCGATTTTGAATATGCCTCGTTTGCAACTTGTTTACTCATATCAATCAGCATATCAAGCTCTGCTTCAGGAACATGCCCAGCAGCCTGCATCAATTCCATATACTGAGTTTCTAGTGCAACTGCTAATTTTTTTAATATTTCTGGTGAAGGAACTCCTCTTCTTCCATTTTCTATATTCGACAAATAACCCTTAGAAAACCCTGCACTTTTTGCAACTTGTTCGAGAGTAAGCTTTTTATCATTTCTTAATTTTCTTAGATACTCCCCAAAAACTTTAGGTTTCATTTTTTTACCCCTTTTGTTTTTTAATAAGTATACCAAAGTATCCAATATGACAACAAGTAAAAACAATTAATGATTATTGTTGCCAAAATGAATACAAGATGATAAAGTATCCATATTGAATACAATATCCACACAGGCAACACAAGACAGCAACTAAAAAGGAGGTGACTTACATGGATAGACTTACTGTTAAGCAAGCTGCGCCTTATGTAGGGGCAAGCGAGTATAAGCTTAGGGAGTTGGTTCGTAATAAAAAGATTCCTGCATATCGGATTGGGGCAAAAATACTTTTTCGTAAAGAGGTACTTGATCGATGGATTGCTGATCAAGAATTCGAGAATTGTAGTTCGGATGAATTAACTCACCCCACTTGTGGGGGCAGAACCTTGAAAGATTTATAAAGCAGTGATACAGCCAGCAGCTAAGTAACCCGCACCGCTCCAACGTTCCAGTATCCCCCGCACCGCAAGCTTTAAGCGCACCTCAGGCTCCCAGTCGCTCAAACGTGCTTAGTTCCACTGATTAGAGAAGGAGTTGAGAGAATTGAACAAACCAAGCATATTCAGTAACCCGCTGTTTGGGGATGTCCGGATGGTAGAGGTAGAGGGCAAGCCGCTTTTCGTCGGTGTTGATGTGGCTCGTGCCCTGATGTACGCCAAACCCAGCCAGGCAGTGATAGACCATTGCAAAGGTATCCGTAAGTTGGGGATACCTTCACAGAGCGGCACTCAGGAAACAAATGTTATTCCTGAAGGCGATGTGTACCGCCTAATTGCCAAGGCTGCAGAGCAATCACGGAATCAAGATATTAAGGAAATGGCTGAGAAATTCGAGAGTTGGATATTTGACGAGGTCCTTCCAACGATCCGAAGAACCGGCGGCCATGTCTCAAACGATGATTTATTCCTAGAAACATATTTGCCCTTTGCAGACGATCAAACCCGCATCATGTTCCGTACCACGCTGGCAACCGTCCGGCAGCAGAATGAACTGATCAAGGAGCAGCGGCTGGAAATAGACCACAAGGAGACTGTGATCATTGGTTTGGTTGACGACATTGACCTGGCAACCAAGCGGCAAGTATTGAACCGTGTAGTGCGTAAAGGCGGCATGGATAAGGTACACATGCGCTGGACAGAACTCTATAAGCAATTTGAACTGAAATATCATCTCAATCTGCAGCGGAAGCTGGACAATTACAACGAGGATCACAAACCAAAACTCAAGAACAAGCTGGATTATATCGAGAAGGTGCTTGGTAAGGTCCCTGAGTTGTATGAGATCGCCGCAAAGCTGTATGAGAATGATGTTAGGGAGCTTATATCTGAAATCTATGAACTGAATCAAACCAGTTAGGAGGTGCGTGAGGAATGGAATCAAGTGGAACATCTCCACAAGTGGGGAAGACAGCATTCACTAAAACTCGGGTCCAACTTGAGCAGAAGCATTTTCCTCAAGGAGTCACACCGGACATGATCTGGCTGCTGGACGATATAGAGGAGCTTCTTGTCAAAGCCCATCAGGTTGGCTGCCAAACAGCTGAGAGATTAGTGCCGCAGGCTTGGAGCAATCAATCAGCTTTCGGATACGCGATATTATCAGCGGAGCGAGCAGGGCTTGATGCAGGAAATATCAATCGTCTAGTGCGCTCTATGCACAACCGCTTAGACATGATAACGCTGGATGAAGCAGCTGAGGCTTACCGTAAGTCATCTTATTAAGGGGAACGGTTAGGGAGGGCTTCATATGAAGACAAGAAAGGACATCATTCGGCCTATACGAATGCTGGCGAGAAAGCAATGCGCTTCTCTGCACAGCGGGAACAAATGCCACCTCTGTCCTGATGATCAAGCAGTCTGTAGCTTCTTTCGAGATGACGGTGATTATCCACTGTATCTCAAAAAGGGTGCGGTCCGCTGCAATTATTTCGAAACGAATGTCTTGCCTACAGATCCAGAACTTGAACTGAACTATTGGGGAAAGAACCCAGATAGCATTCACGGTCAAACCGTAGGGAAGTGTTCTCGATGTGCAGAGTCATTCACCAGGCATTCAAACAGGCAGCAATTTTGCTCTAAATGTAAGCCGGAGCAAACCAAGATTATTAACAGGGATCGGCAACGTAAGAAATACTGGAATGATAGGGGGTAAAACCTCACGTTTTAGGGCTTCAAGAACCCTTATGGGACAAGGGATTTCATTCACTGTTTATAGGTAGTTGGCATATTTACACCCCCTATGCGCTTTTGGACTTCTAAGGCGTGAGGAAATACGAATCTTAAGGAGGAATCATTCATGCGTAATCAAAGAGCAAGACGCAGTACATCGACAGTAATTATTCAGCAGGCACCACCTGCAGCCTATCAAATGCCCGAACTCATGGAGCGGAAGCCTGAATTTGACCCTCAGCAGTTTATGCAGCAGCTTGGCCAGATGGTCATACAACAACAGACCCAGCAGCCACGGCCGCAAACATTGGACGTTAAGGAAGCTGCTGAGTATTTAAGGATCTCCGCTTGGTCAGTTTATGACATGTGCAGAACCAAGAGCCTACCATTTTTCAAAATCCGAAGTCGCATCTTCTTTCGCCGGCATGAGCTAGAAAAATGGATCAGCGAGAACACCAACCAGTGCGGTATGGAGAGGTAGGCGGGCAGTATGACTACAGCACAGAGAATTATCTCCTTAAGGCTGCTGCAGCTGATCCTCAGTTTGAGAGAGAAGCAGAATCAGCTCCAGAGCGTAGGAATTCAACTAGATATTATGAACGACCTGTATGAGCATTTAGTAAATACTTTGTTCGAAGTGAATGGTATTGAGCTTTCTCAAGGTAATGTGCTGTGGCTTATTCTGGAGGATTATGTCTCGGGCAGTCTTAAGGATTTCGAGTTCCTTAGTCTGCTAGTAGAGGGCCAGGGAGGAATTCCACAACGGCGCTGTGGAGGATAAGAAGGTGAGGTGAAATGGCCGACGCTACAGGAAAAGATAATTTTGTTCGAGTCCCGCATTGGGTGATGGACTATCTCATGACAGCAAATTTGAATATGACCCAATTCCGTATATTCAATACTGTTGTTCGTTACACGTTTGGATACAACCAACTGGAATGCTGGCTATCTCTTGAATTTATATCTCAACTCACTAAATGCGATAAGCGGCAAGTCAGAAGAGAGCTTAAGGTCTTGATCGCGCGTGGAATTGTCATTGATCGAACGGAGGGGAGAAAGAGATTCCTCCGGATTAATAAGGATTTGAAGAAGAGTATAGGGGACTCGTTAGACCCCTTAATAGGGGACTCATTAGACCTCTATAGAGAGGACTCATTAGACCCCCATATAAAGAAAGAACTAAAGAAAAAAAGTACTAAAGAAAAATATTACATCGATTTACCAATCGACGATCACGTATTCCTAACAATTTATAACACTGAATTCAGAAGAACCTTGAATAAGGAACATCCAAAGATTACAGAGCAGCAGTTATTACACATCATGCACAACATAGAGCTGCTTAAAGAATTCGAGTTAACAGAGGATGAATTCAAAGAAGGAGTAGGAGAACATTTTAAAACCTTACCAAGTAAAAATAACGGCAACATATTAGCATTCATTCCAACATTCATGAGGTACTTTGAGGTCCCTTCTTCAGAATTCGTAGAATGGGATAAGGCTAAAGAATAGCCTTTAATACCAAAAATGATCAATGTAGAAGCTTTCTAAGTTCAAAAGAAAAAGAGGCGCGCGCGTGGCGGCCTGCTGGGAGGTGAAGCAATTGATCGATAGAGCTACAGAGAAAGTGATCATTGATAGGTTAGAGCAAGCCCATACCTTATTAACAGTCAATCGTGGTAATGAGGAAACGGCATTCATTACAAGAGTTATTGATAGGCTGCCAGAGATAGAAAAAGACATAATTTTGCGAAAGTACATTCAGCTGGAAGCCACTTATATTACTCATTTCGATATCTATACGGATATGGGAGTCGTAGAGGGTACGTACAAGAAAATGCGGCTCAGAGCTCTCTACAAGATCGGTGCAGCTCTTGGCATCGTAGATCCAGACGTAAACCCCATAACGCTATCAGAGGGATGAGGAAATGACAGCAGCGATCAATAAACTACCGTCGGCGGTTAAGCGGAAGCTCAAATCAGCTGTAGAGTCGGAGCTCGAGCGGTACCGGCTATGGAAATTCGTGATGTTCCAGGAACGCGAAGCTACCATAACCGCATCCTGGTCAGCTGCACCAAAGGGATTCACAGGATCGGTCAGCGACCAGACGGGCAATATTGCGGCGTACAACGTGGATGAGCCAGAACATCGCCGTCAGTTTTGTGAACGGGTAGAACAATCAGTAAGCAGGCTGCCTGACATTGAACGGAGCATTATTACCGAGCGGTACATGCAGCGTACAGAAGTTTTTGACTTCGTGGTGTTCAACCAGATCCTTGACCCGCCAATGAGTCACGTTCCTTATGACTAATATAAGATTCGCGCTATGGCAAAGCTGGCTTTGATGTTGAACATTCAGATCGAAGGGCTGCAGGAGCTCTTTTAATCTAAAAGGAGAGACTGTGGTTGCCAAAGGATGTGGTTTCAAAACACCCCCTTCAAACGCTGGGCGGAATTCAAGAAATGATCATTGTCAACGAATACGTGATCTACAAAACGGTATTTGAAAAGAGGTAGCAGAAGGTAGCCACTCATATCAGAGCATCAATTTCAACTGTCTGGACAGGCAAAATATACTTTAAAAATCGAAGGGATGGATTATCATGGGTCAACTAGAGAAGATCATTGATGAAAATTGGAAAGTTACAGTTGAGGGAATGCCGATCACGTTTGCAGAGTTTCTGAATGAGTTCGCTAACGATGGGATTTCAAAACAAGATTTTGCTGATGAGATTGAAGCAACCTTAGAGGCGGCCGCAGATCCGGACACACAATGGGAAAGCGTAATTGATTATATTGCCCCGATCGCAAAAGAGATTTTAAGTGAATCCGTGCAAGTCGATCGTGAAATTTACGTCGAATTGGTCAACTCAATCAAATATGCCTATACCAAGCTCAGATCCAAAACAGCGGAAGAAAGAGCAGCAGACACGGTATTTGAACTGGACCGCGGAAACGTTGATTTCCTTGACGATCTCGACAACCTTATTCAAACACTTGCTGGTGGTGATTGTGCGATCAAGACAGTCAATAGCGCAGTCAAAGGTCAGTACTCCATCACAGTCAGTAAGACTGAGTAGCAGCGTGGGGGGTTAACTCCCCCAATACATCGAGAGAGAAGGATGAACCTATGAAGGCCGTATTATTACCAACCAGCAATATCGGCACGACCACTGAGCAGGGGGCGAAGTCATGAGTAATACCGTTACACTGAATCAGAATTCAACCCGGGCGGATCGTTCCAAGTATTTAGCTCAGGTAGCAGTATCAAAAAGCCGGAGTATGATTTCTTTGCGGGAAGCACGTGAAAATGTACGGTGTTCAATAAAGGAAGCAGCTGAAGCTGCAGGCATCACAGAACGCACATTAAAGAAATGGGAGATTGATTGTGGGAGAGCCGATCCGTTTGCAATAGGCCGACTTTGTAAATATTACGGCATTTCAATGTCCCATATTCATGCGGGCAAGGAAGAGGACCTGCTGACTGCAAGAAGGGAGGCAAGCACAATGGAAAAGAAGACGATTAGAGTTGAAGATATTGTTACACTCTTCAAGCATATGGGGCGTGACACAACGGAGCTTGAGAACTTTCTTGAAGAAATCAGAGGAAGTTGGGAAGCTGAAACAAAAAATGCCCCCGCTACTGGAATAGCGAAGGCATTCGTTCAATCTCATATGTAATTGTTTCTCGATGAACCAATATTACCATATCTCGACTATAGGCTGCAACTATTAATTTGTGTCCATTTATTGTCAGGAGGAATAAGTCCGTGAACAGAACACTTAGCTTTTTAGAGCTGGCAAGACCTCCAACCATCATGTTTACGGCTTTATACACCTATCCCACGTGGCGATAGGTAGACTCTAGGGACAATCAGGACTAATTGCCACTATGCCAGAAATGGCGTTTCTAAAGCGTGATAAAACTATTAACAGGAGTGATTATTCAATGACAGGAAAAGCATATGAATTGTTGGGCCAACAGGTATTTGATTTTACGAGAAGTGTAGATGCTCGCAGCAGAAAGATTAATTCCAAGCTTCAAGAACTTAATGTCAAGAGCGATGCTATTCGCGTAAAGATTAACGAGAACGCTGCTGAGCTGGTGGATCTTGAAATTTCCGGAGACTCTGCAGGATCAGCACGGCTTCAAAAATCAAACCGTCAGCTCCGCTTGGAACTGGATGAGATCTCGGATCAGATCGCAGGATACCAGGCTCAACTGAGCAAGGGATCTCAGCATGAGAAGGAACTGGAGAAAATTAGATCAACAGTGCAAAAGGCCACGGCAGAGCGGATCGAGAACTACAATCGCATGACAGAGGAGCGTGACGCTATTAGAGAACAGATCAAAGTGCTGCAATCTAAAGCTAATGACATAAATAACCGCCTACCCAGTGCGAACGTGGATAGTGAATACAATCAGTTACTTCCTTTACTTGATTATATCGATCCGCGCATTACTCAACTTTCGTATAACGAGAAAAATGAGTTGGTTAGAAGGTGGGCAGATGGTCGAAGCATTGATATTTACTTCGACTCTCCTACTTCGAGTGAGTATAAAGGGCCTAAGATCACCTATAACAACCTGAATGAGGTTGAGTATACACCACCAATAATGGGGGGGCTCGGTGTACCAGGGCACTTCCAGGATAACTAAGGTGAAGAGGAATGTTGTAGGATCTACAATGCATGATTTCCTGTAATAGAACGGAGATACTAATATGGCTTTTAAGCGTGAGGAGTCTAAGCGTGAGGCATTTGCGCTCGAGCGAAAACAGTTCAGCCAGTGGAAGGCTAAGAACGTTAAACAGGGCAAGGCATACCGATTCTATGTCGCGTCCATCATGACTCATGGGAAGAGATGTACAAACAAAGGGTAGTGCTGGGGATTGACTCTATCAACTAATTACCAATAAGAATTATTGGAGGTTTGAAGAATGCGGAATCACATGCAAGTCATTGGATCAATAAACCCGGAGGCTTTCTTTCCACATATCGGGCAACCTGGTAACCCTGCAGCTTCAACGAGCGGGAACTGCACGTTCAAGTTGATGAACAGCACAAAGACTGAGGCTGAGCGCCTGAAGGACCTTGAAGCAATCCGTGGACAGGTCGGCAACGAGGCAGTGGATCAGGCCATCCAGAGTGGTGCATCTGCTGAGTCAGTGGCCCATGCTGCGCTATTAGATCGAGCAGCTGCCACCAAGAATTCTGATTTGATCGCAGGCTATGTTAATCAGTCCCGCCAGAAGTAGAACTCATAACCAAATAGAACGATCCAATAGAGGGAGAGATGAACAGATGTTTGAGAAGAAAAAGGTTAGTCAATTGGTAAATGAATTTCTAGAGAAAGTGAGTAGCAGGGAAGCTAAGGTAGAGGAGAACGTTAATAAGCTGAAGGCGCAGGCTGAGGCGATCAATAAGAGCGTTGCCGAACAGACAGCGGCCATGATCGAATGCGAGCTGCAGGACGATGCTACAGGTGCGGAGAAGCTCCGTAAATCAGTTCGGCTGCTGAGTACTGAGCTCATCGAGGTACAGTCTTCCATTGAAGCATACTCCAACCAGTCCGGTGTGAGTGCAGACTATTCCAAGCAGATTCAGGTGATTCGATCTACAGCAGTCCGGGAAGTGCAGGAGAATCAAAAGCGAGTCCAGGCTATCCAGAAAGAGAAGGCCGCTATTGATCTGGAGATCAAGGCGCTTGAAGGTAAGAAAGAGCAGTTGGACGATGAGAGCAGCCAATTGAATAGATCTGGTCCGGAGGTGTCACTTATTAAGATGCTTCCGTATATCGATCCACGTACCAAGAAGCTCGCCAGCTTCGAGCACCATAGCTTCTTCCAACAATGGATCAATGGCGAGGACACTGAGCACCTATTGGCTGAGAAGCCCGAGTATAGAGGGGTTAAGCTCACTCAGGGAGATATTCAGCAGTCAACGCCTAAGCCAACTGTCCATATCAAACGGACCAATAGCCTTGACCATAGAGCATCGTTCGAACAATGGAAGGCTGCTAACCCGAAGGCAAGCATAGTGGAGGTTAGTGGATTGGATTCAGCTCATGGTCCGCTCGAGATCCACTATACCTTGAATGAATAAGCAACTGCATTAATCGATGATTAGGCAGGGCAAGAAGAGAACATGTAGGGGGTAAACGGTAGATAATCGGCTGAATCAGAGCACCCGCTGAGGAATTTGGGTCCTTCTGGAGCTTTAGAACTAATGCGGGTGCGCGTGAGCCCGATTCTCGTCCAGTTTTTAATTTAAAAAATTACTTTCGCTTTCCGTTTTGCTGTTATATGACTGAAAATTCCTGAAAATCACTTCATCTACACACTTAAAAAAGTCATGTGTTCAAAATATGAGAGAAGCGAAAGTAAGGAAATACGCTATACGAAACTAAAAGAGAGGGGGAGCAAGCCGTGAGTATTAACTCCTTGGTTACCAGGATTGAACGTCTTTCCAAATATAAAGACATCCATAATGAATTGATATTAAAGAGAATCTCAGATTTAAGTGACGATCAGGCAAAGATCACTATCGAGAACGAGCTGCCTGAAACTATAGCTCTCAATTTCTTAGGCCTTCGGCAGATTGTACAACTCCGAACTCAGCTGGCTTTGAGAGGATCCAATCTTGTTCGACAAAATATACCGCTCGAAGGGCAGATAGGATCGTTAGTTGCCATTTCAGGGGAATTAACAAAAAACCGCATAGCGGCAGCACTCCATAGTGAAGATTTAGCCAGGCAATCAAACATCAAAATTACTCCGACTTTAATTCTCAAGGTTCTTTCAGGTCGCAAGATACGAAAGATGCTGATAGAGGGAGATCTTGAATACTTTAAATCTCTGCCACAGCAGGAGTCGATTTCAGTGGAATCGTTTCTTCAAGCAAATAAACCGATACCGATGAGCAGATTTTTAGCTTTAAAGTACACCGACGTTCGGACCTTATAGGTTTTTCCTATGAGAGGGGTGATGTTTATAAAAGTATGCTTTTGTTTTCAACCAATAAAGAGATGAGGTGATATAACCAATGGCCGGCAAAGAGTACAAAATAGCGTTTGAGCTACAAGCAAAGTTGGATCCTAGCTATAACACAGGTATGCGCAAGGTGCTGGATAACCTAAATGACCTGGAGACAAAAGCCCGATCTATCGAGGCAATCCGGATCTCAGGAGATTTAGTCCGTCCGCTGCGCGAGGGACTCCAAGCAGCAGAACGTGAATTTGACGCACTGCGCCGGATGCCGAGCTTTACAGGCATCTTCACGGAGACGGTAAAGGAATTAAAGGAATCGGTTAAAGAATCCGCGCTCCTGCTCAGAAACTTGCAACAGATCGCCACGATCCGAATGCCGTCAAACATGTTCGGCAATGACCTCCAACGCTATTCCCGTGATATGCAGGATCTCGAGCGCCGCATGCGTGAGATCAATAACATGGATGGTCCAGATGCCGGCGGTAGTGGTGGAGGAGGATCAGGAGGTGGTGAGGGTAGCGGAGGCGGTGCAAGCGGTCTAACTGCCGGATTAGCCGGAGGTAGCATGGTTGCTGCTCCTATCTTAGCTTTAGGCGCCAGTGTTGCTGTTGCTACTGGTTTGGCTGTGAGTGGAGCTGATGAGTACCAGAAGGCCGTAAGTAAGATGCAGGCTAAGACTCTATTAAGTAACGAGGCAATGGAGGGGCAAAAGGCTGTATTAAAGGGCATCTATTCTCAAAACTACGGAGAGTCCTGGGACGATATCTCAGACGCTATGAGTCAGACCACGCAAGTGCTCCATTTACAGGGGAAGGAATTACAGGATACAGCAACAGGAGCGATTCTATTGCGTGATTCCTTCGACATGGATTATGCGGAATCTTTAAAGAGTGCGAGTGTAATGGCAACAACATTCGGCGGAGACGCAAATCAAGCATTCAATATGTTTGCTCAAGGAGCTGCTGCAGGGCTCAATGGCAGTGGCGACATGTTGGACACCCTAAACGAATACTCTCCAGCCTTTAAGTCCATCGGAGCTGACGCAGAGAATATGATGGGAATACTCGGCAATGGATTTGCTGCAGGCGCTAAAGATACCGACCTGGTCGCGGATGCTATCAATGAATTTTCAATTAAGTCGATCGAGGTAGGTAAAGCAACCAGCGATGCTTATAAAGGTCTTGGTTTCGACGCTGACAAGATGATGCAGACCTTTGCTAAGGGTGGGCCTGAAGCATACAAAGCCTTCCAGCAGGTGACTCAGGCTATCGAAGACACGAAAGATCCCGTCAAGCAAAATACGTACGGAGTTAGTTTATTCGGAACCCAGTTCGAGCAACTTGGGGTTAAGGCGTTCTCCGCAATGAATGACACAAATAACAGTATCAGTACCACACGAGACGCCTTAGGCGAGTTGGCAAAGGTCCGCTACAACTCAATGGGCGAGGCCTTAGGTGGAATAGGTAGAATAATTAATGCGGGGGTTATCATTCCGATTTCAGACAAGCTCCTTCCTTTGGTCCAGATTTTTTCGGACAAAATGACATCGGTTCTCCCAGTTGTACAGAAAGCATTCGGGAAGATCGGCGGAGCGGTCAAAGAAGCATACACGAACGTTCAATGGCTCTTCGAAAACGGTTTTGATGGTGAAATGGAAGGCGTAACTGTCAATTATCTAACTGCTTTCGGGATGGATAAAGGGACAGCCGAAAAGATAGCGTCCACAATCGGCTCTGTTTATGACTCTGTAGCTGGAGTTGTAGACAAAATTAAAGGCATGTTCTCCGGCGGCGGAATGGATATAGCTGCTATGTTCGGCATCAAAGGCAGCGACATAAAGGGGATTTCTTCTGATTTCAAAGACATGTTCGGCGGTCTCGCGGATTATTGGTCTGACTTTATCGGTAACTTGGTGGGTCTATGGCCTTCCATTCAGAAGATGATCGGATCGGTGCTGTCTATTATTCCTAAACTGCTGCCGATATTCGGGAAAATTGGAACTGCTGCAATTACGGGGTTTGCTGCTGTATATAAAGCAATCATTCCAATAGCAAACTACCTGGCCAGTAATCTCTGGCCGATCATCAGCAAAATATTCACCTTCCTTAGCACGCAGGTATTTCCCCGCGTGGCATCAATGATTACGGGCCTGATCCCGCCGATCATGGTGGTTGTCGGCAAGGCTGGCGAACTCTTCGGGTCCATTGGTACTGCCATCACAAGAGCCTTCGCCGTAGTTAAGCCGGCACTCGATGCTGTATTCGCCGCCTTTAACTTTGTGTGGCCCGTCATACAGGTAGTCGTCACGAACGCTATTGATGCTATTGGTGGAGTTATCAAGGGGCTGTTGAAATCTCTGGGGGGGATCATTGATTTCGTTACCGGGATATTCTCCGGCGATTGGGGAAAGGCATGGGGAGGTGTCAGGGATACATTCGCAGGGATATTCGAGGGTATGGGCTCTATATTGGTCATGCCTATTAATATCGCGGTTGATGCAATTAATGCGGCCATTCGCGGGATTAATAACGTAAGCTTTGATGTGCCGGATTGGGTTCCAAAGATTGGCGGAGAGCATTTTGGGATAAACATTCCGCAAGTCCCTAAACTCGGAGGGTACGCAAAAGGCGGTTACGTGGACAGTCCTGAAATGGCTTGGGTGGGAGAAGGTAATTCTCCGGAGTGGATCATCCCCGAGAACAACTCTGCACGTTCACAGGGACTGCTACAGGCCGCTAATCGGAGCATGGGTGGTGGTAATGCTGGTGGCAATACTGTTGGTGATTTTAACTTTAGCCCAACTTATAATTTCTATGGTAATGCTGATAAGCAAGAAGTTCAGCAGATGGAGAAACGGACACAGAGGGATTTCGAAAAAGAATTTGCTGAGTACAAACGCCAACGGTTGAGAGTCAGCTTTACATGAGAATGAAAGGGAGAGTGGAAATAAAATGAGCAACTCATATACAGAGCAAAAAAGAATTAAGGATCTGGAGAGTATCCGGACACCGAAGAACGGGCACATCATTGATGAAGCCATTAAGAACGGCCAAGTCGCTTCCCATGCGGCCATGGAGACTATAAAAGGTGGTTATCTGCTAACCGAGGGAGAGGCTTATCAAGCCCATGCAGATGCAATCCTGGCAGAGATAAGTTCAATGACGGCTGCAGCCAATGCTAAACAGTTAGCTGGGAAGCCGAGGAGGGCAATGACTGAGAGTGAACGGATCGACGCAGCAGTGGCAGCGATTGATTGGGATAACCTATAGAATGAAGAAGGAGCCTTCGTAATGTGAGGGCTCCTTTTGTTTATCAGGTATCCAATCCAAGATTGATTCTCAGCAGGGTTAGATCACTATATAGTCATTTAAAATAATTCCGTACACTGTTAAGGTGACCCTACTTTGATCGATTCATTTTAAAGCTTATAGACATCAAATTCCCAAAGCGTTCTTGAATTTGCCTACTGGCTCTGGCTTATTAACTTTTTTTGTTTTATTAATCAAACATTATGGAAAAGCTGTTGACATATGCTAGAACATGGATTAAACAATTGACTTTTAAAGGAAAGGAGGCGAAAATGTGAGTAGGGGGGGGGAGTTTGATATGGCTACTACAATTAGGTATGATAACGGCTTGTATGCAAAGTTACTCGCGACAAGTTTAATTTTAAATTGCGCAAAAGCAAAGGTTGAGTTGTACAACAGAAAACAATGTGAAAGAGTATCTGAAATGATAGATGATCAAAATTCTTATGAAGCTCTTAAAATGTATTACCAAGATGAGGGTGATGGGCTGCTAAAGTGTGCCGAAGAATCTATTCAGACATCATTTGAGGCGGAGATTGCTCTTACTAATTATATCAAGGAGTTAAATAATGGTGAGGCAAATTAAACGTGGTGATATATATATTGCTGATCTTGAACCCGTTCGCGGAAGTGAAGAAGGGAAAACGCGGAGGGTTCTTGTTGTATCCAATGATATTGGTAATGTATTGGGGCCTACCGTTATTGCGTTGCCCATAACTGGCGAAGTCACTGATAAACGGTTAAAAATGCCTATGTATGTCAGGCTTACACCGACTAAAGATAATGGCCAAACTAAAGAAGCTCTAATTGATTGTGGACAAATAAGGGTTCTTAGTAAAGGCGAAAGACTGCTAGAGTATAAAGGTTATGTCAATAAAACGGTAATTGATAAGGTCGATAGCGCCTTAGAAATTTGTCTAGCATTGAAAAGATGCTATAAATGTGATCACGTTCTTATGTTAAATAGAAGGCATTGCCCGAATTGTAAGGAACTGCAATCGGATGTCTGTTCTTCCTGTTTTAAAGAAGTGAATTCTAGCTTTTCATTTTGTCCTCATTGTGGCAACAAAAAGGGGGGAGAGCATGAGTAGTTCAAATAGTTCGTTACTTGTAGATCATATTTCTAAAACACTGCCGGGAATATCAGAAGCAGTTAATCAGATTGTTGATTATCTCTCTCATGAGAAGAAATTCGATAAAGGTCTGTTGGAAAAACTGGCTTTATTGACTACGAGAATAAACTGGCTCAAGCTTGATTCCAAAGAAATGGATAAAAATACTCAAATACTTTATCTTACATACATAAAAGGCATTAATGAGCTTTATGATGGTTCCAACAAGTTTCTCATTCTTATCGCAGACGAACTAAACGTTACTTCAGAACCATTTGAAAAAATCAGAAAAACAATGGCTACACAAGAAATTTCTATGGATTCAGCAATTAACAACTTATTTAAGGGTTCTCAGAATATAGCTTTAGTTGTCGAAGAAGCGACACGATGAAAGCCTCGGAAAATACCCCACTAACCTTAAATGGTCAGCGGGGTATTTTTAATTGAGGGATTACTTAAACATTTTCTTGATCAGCTTAAACACATCGAATGACGCCTTATTGTAGACCTTGTTATATGCCGCCTTCTTGGGATTCCGAAGCCAGCCATACCCCCGGGGCATCTTCAGGCCGGCACGGTGGACGATCTGACGCTTAACGCTTGTGCGTGCTGCTATACGCTTCTTGATACTGGGTATGCGTAATCCGAATTTCACGGCTCATCTCTCCTATGTATAGATGTACCTAAGATTTAATAGCCAATGAAAGAATAGTGCCGTGAAAGTTAATTGCCCATATATATCCTGCAATCTCTAATATCAACTAATTATACAATACAAATAATGGAATCAAGGTATAATCAACATATAAAATTAATAGGAGTGAAATGATGATTATAACTAAATATGATAAGAATCCTTTATACACAGACTGCGATTATAACAGAATTATTGAATCAAGTGGTGAAAAGGAAAGAGTGTCAGCGAGAGATAGTTTCGAACGTGATCATGGACGAATAATTCACTCAACGGCGTTTCGACGTTTACAAGCCAAAACACAAGTTATCGGAATAGAGGAAGGAGATTATCATCGGACAAGACTAACTCATTCAATGGAAGTTGCACAAATAGCTAGAGGAATCGTGATTCACTTAAATGAAAATTCACCAATTCTAAAGAATATTGAAGCTGCAATTGATAATTCATTAGTAGAAACAGCATCCTTAGCTCATGATATTGGTCATCCCCCTTTTGGGCATAAGGGTGAGAGGGCTCTAAATAAAATGATGATTAAAGCAAATGCTTATGGTTTTGAAGGAAATGCTCAAACTTTTCGAATATTAACAAGGCTTGAGGGTTATGAAAGTGGAGGGATGAGACTAACTCGTGCGACCTTATTCTCATTGTTGAAATATCCTATAGTGTTTTCTGATGCGATAAATAAAGAGTTTTATAATGATGAGAAAAATCATGTAAAACCACCAAAAGCTAATGTCTATGATGAAGATCAAGAAACTCTTCATTGGATGCTGGAGCCGTACAATCATGATGAAAAAAAGTACATACTTAATAGTTTCCCAACAGATAAGCATACTAAAACGGACAATAAAACTCTCGAGTGCTCTATTATAGAGTTAGCAGATGACATTGCTTATGGCTCTCATGATATTCAAGATGGGATGAAATTAGGCTTCATCTCCATTCTGGATTTACAAGTAATCCTTAATTCAATGGTACGTTTACATCCAGAATTAAAAGAACTATTAAATCCCGTAATTATGAATAGAGAAGAGCCTGATTCTCCGGGAGAAAAATATTTGCTAAAGAGATTCTTTGCCGATTTGATAAATCACTTGATAACTAGCGTTAATCTGGTTGAGGTTAAATCTGATTATTCGCCTCGATTTAGATACAAGGCTATATTACCTCCGTCTCATAGAGACCTTCTTGACTCTTTAAAAGTGCACTTGGTAGAACAAAAGGTAATTAAATCTCAGCAAGTTCAGACAATGGAATGGAAGGGTGGTTTTATGGTCGAGCGAATGTTTGACGCCATGATGAATGAGAATCTACTCTTACCACCAGACATTCGAAAACAATGGTCACTGTACGAAGGAGTCAATGCTAGATTGGTATGTGATTATATTGCCGGTATGACTGATTCGTATGCTTTAACAATGTATTCCAGACTATTTGATACAAAATCCAGCCATCTATTTGATATTTAAAAAATTGAACATTAGGTTTCTAGGAGAATTTCAGAAAAATGATAATTCGCGTAAATTTTTTAAAGCTAATATAAATTCAGTAAATCCTCTCTGGAGTCAGGTTATTATCTTCAATAATTTATAATTGTCAACAACATTTCTGAGGTACAGAAATGTTGTTGACATCCCTTTTCATCATGCTATGCTTTTTACAGGTTGAATTCATAAGTATGTGCTTTAAGGAAAAGTCCGTTCACGGACCCTTATCGTGCATACTTTTTTTATATGAAGGATAGTGAAGAGAAATGACAGCAAGACAGTACAAGGAAATAATGCAACGATTAACAGAGATTGAGTGGAGACTGGATGAATTGCTAAAGGACAACAGCCCAGCAGTGGAGCGAGAGGACGGCAAAGCCCCTTGGCCGGTATTGAGGGCGCAACTGAAGGAACAGCTTATACATGTAGAGGCCGGCAAGCAGCAGCAGGTGATTAATGCTCTGTCCTCTCTGATCCGCTGCGCCACTGGTATTCCTCGAATACAGCGACTCTCTTGGCAGCAACTCGAGATCGCACAAGTGATTATCAATGCTGCACTCCCTGTAATGGTAAAGAACTGTACAATGTAGCATTAATATGAAGATGTCATGAATACACGATTAGGTCTGAAAGGAAGTTTTTATGTAAATGGGTCCTCCCGGCACCTCAGTCAGAATGCGGGTGCGCGTGAGCCCGATTTCTGACCAGTTTTTAATTTTGAAAATCACTTCCGCTTCCTCTTAATGAGCTGACGGAGTGATTTATTTATTTTTCTATTCAAATAAAAGGTGTCAAGATAGGTTACTGCAAGATCCTCCTTAAAGTGAAAGGTAATAAAGTGAAAGATAAACGGAAATGAATATGCATAATACAGAGCAGAAGCAAGTTTAAGAATCGAGACTCGGGAGGTGTGATTTAAATTAAGCGAGAACAGAAAGAACTTAAAGTATCCATCTCATTTGTGGATGAGAATGGAAACACACTTTACAATAGCTTTGAAGAAGCCCATGAGAAGATGAATGAAGAGGAATGGAATAAGTTATATGCGCGTATCCAAACGGCGGTAACAGGACGGAAACATGTGCCAGTAAAACCAAAGGACCATTCATAATCGGCAGGTCCTTTGCATTATGAGTACTGGGAATGATCATTTAAGAGCATCAGCGAGCGTTAATGTTTTCAGGTAAATGGTGTCCAATCGGTGCCCAATTTATATTTTTACTGGCGATAATTTTCGCTGGATGTTGAATAAATCCTTACTATATAAGGCTCCACAAACATAAATTCGGGGCCCTATCACTAGGGCCCCTTTCATGGGAGAGGAGAAACCGGACGAAGAGCTTATGGGGAAACGTAAGCCTGCTCCGCGGTTGTCTACGACATTTTGCGATGTCGATAATTACATGATGTCCCTTGATGTCCAGTCTTATACATACGGTTGAAATAATTATGGAGATCGCCAGTGGCGGGCTGTATGACATATAGAGACAATCTTTTTTATTTCATGCTGCAAATGTGGTACGATAGGCGTGGACTTATGCCTCAAACCGGCATAATAAACAGAGATATAGAGCAGGTGAATGGAACGGTGAGAGTTGTATCGGGAAGTGCAAAGGGGAGACCCCTGAAAAGTGTTCCGGGCAGCGGAACGCGGCCAACGACCGACAAGGTTAAGGAAGCAGTATTTAGTATGATCGGCCCTTATTTCGAGGGTGGCTCAACGCTCGATTTATTTGCGGGTACAGGCGGACTGGGAATCGAGGCCTTGAGCAGGGGGATGGACAGCGCGGTATTTGTGGATATGGAACCCCAAAGCATTGATACAGTACGAGCGAATTTGAAAGCTACAAGGCTTGAGGAGAAGGCAGAGGTTTACCGCAATGATGCCGGAAGAGCACTTAGTGCGATGGAGAAACGGGGACGCTCTTTTGATCTTGTTTTTCTGGACCCTCCATACCGTCTGAAGCATGGTGACGAGCTGATGCTTGCTATGGCTCAAAAAGGCTTGCTGAACAAGGATGCGGTAATTGTACTAGAGCATGAATCAGCCTACGGTTATCCCGAAGATATTGTAGGGTTCTACAGGCTGCGTCAGGCCGTTTATGGGGAAACGACTATTTCTATTTATCAGTATGAAGCTGCTCGCACGGAAGAAACCAAGAGTGGTGAGGGAGGTACAGATGAGTCTACAAATTAGAAAAGAACGTGTGGCTATATATCCCGGTACATTTGATCCGGTAACTATGGGGCACATGGATATTATTCGGCGTGCAGCGAAGCAGTTTGATCGTTTGATCGTTGCCGTGCTAAACAATTTAAGCAAGAATCCTTTGTTCACTGTAGAGGAACGCAAAGATCTTCTGCGTCAAGCTACCCATGACATTCCGAATGTGGAAATTGACAGCTTTCGTGATCTTTTGGTCAATTATGTCCGGCAAAAAGATGCTCAGGTCATCGTACGCGGCATCCGAACAGTTACTGATTTTGAATACGAACTGCAAAATGCCTCTATTAATCACAACCTTGATCCGGATGCCGAGACCATTTTTATGATGACGAATCCGAAATATTCTTATCTTAGTTCCAGTGTAGTTAAGGAAATCGCCCATTTTGGCGGAGATGTGACGGATTTTGTAACGCCAGAGGTTGAACAAGCCATGAAGCTTAAATTCAGACCCTCTGGCGACGAATCGCAGTAAGAAGATAGACAGCTAAAGAGAGCAGCGTCAGTAGAAGCAACAGTAGAGCTTGCAGGCCTAGTAGCTTGGGGAAAAAAGACCAGAGATCAGCAGTTTTTACCGTCTGAGATTGTAAGGTTTCCGAACCGGCGAGCACAGGCAGCACGGCAACACGTAAAGCTAACAGTGGCTTCCAGAACAAGAGAGTTAATCCAAAAGCATACAGTCCGTGCAGTAGACGAACGGCCGCGAAGGGCAGGAATTTCACTCCGGCCGATTTGAGCACGGTTAATACCTGGATCTGAGCACAAAGTCCGCTCCAGCCAAGAGCTGCTGACAGCAGTGCCAAGCCGACTATTCCTGATGCGCTGCCAGCATTGACGTTGATCGCACCTGTGCTTATTGCTCCGGCACCTAAGTGTATTTCCAACAGGCTAGCTGGCAATGCCGAAGGCAGCATCGGAAACAAAGAGGTTACAATACTGCTGATTACAGCGAACATAATCATGTATCCGCCTACGATCATCAGCGTTTGTACGGCAGTAGCAACGGATTCACCGAGCAGCTTGCCGAAGCTCCGCCCATCCTGCTTACGAGCATCTGCTGAGGCTTGCAGGATGCGACGGGGCAGTGAGGCTGACTTTCTTTTTGTCGTTTTCTTCTGGGCAGACGGTATATCCTTGGACTTACTATTCCACCTGCTCGCAGTAAAGCTTGCCAGCAGACCCGACAGCCAATGGATAACAAGTAGGCCATAGCCCACTCCGGGACTGTGCAAGAGTGCTACACCGACGACAATGAGCAGAGTTACCGGACTGGCAAAATGGGCCAGTGACGCCAGCCTTGCAGCCTCTTTATCCGTTATACTCCCTTGCTTATGCAGTTGTGCCACACCTCCGGCCCCACCAGGGAATCCGGCTGTTATACCTTGGGCCAGTATCCAGCCACCTGCGCCTGGAAGCCGGAATATCCGGTTCATGAGCGGCTCCAGCAATACACCAAATCCATGTACGAAACCTGAGGCCGTCAGCATTTCCGACAGAATAAGGAAGGGCAGCAGTGCCGGGAATACAAGTGTCCACCATAGCTTGAGACCCTGAAGTGAAGCGGCGAAAGAGGATTCTGGGGACGACACGATGGCGATAGCAAGCAGTATGGCAAGTATCCCGGACACAAATGGTGTAGAGCCTGCGGCGATCCGGCGTATTTTAATGTACATTTCTCATATCACCTCTTCATAGCTTAGGACAGGACGGGTATTGTTAACAATTTATGCAGAGTAGACAATCGTCATGCCAAGCTAGGAGGAAACCCATATAGCTACAGTGTCGCACGAAAGAAGGGAAAAGCAGTGAAGCAGATGAATCGTCGGACGGGATTTCGCGCCACAGCATACCTGATTAGCTTTGTAGTAGTCCTTTATGTCGCCGTATTTATGAGTACGCCTTTCATTGTGTATCAGCCGGGAAGTGCCTCGGAGGTAGCTCCTATGATTAAAGTGGAGAACGCAGATCCAGCTGAGCAGGGAACTTTTATGATGACTACGGTATCTGCCAGCTATGCGAATGTGGTATTACTAGCCGCGGCCCTGTTTAATTCCAATGCAGAGATTATTCGCAAAGAAACGCGGCTGGGCGATAAGTCGGAGGACGAATATGCAGCGGAGCAGGTCTATTATATGAGCAGTTCTCAGTCCTTTGCTGTGCAGGCTGCATATCACGCCGCTAATATTCCATACGAAGATGTTACGGAATATCTGTATGTATTTTCGGTTCCGGTGGAGAGCAATTCAGGACAATTTCAACCTGGCGACAAAATCATTAACGTAGACGCACAGGCAGTTACCGATCCAGAGGCCTTGTCGGCACTTCTGTCCAAAAGGCAGGTTGGGGAGAAAGTTGCTGTTACGTTACAACGTGCTGGCAAAGAGCTTAAAGAGCAAGTGACGCTTGTAGAGATCAAGAATAAAGACAACACTTCTGTCCGGCCGGGTCTTGGAGTTGCGATAGGCGCGGTGCAAAAAGTGCAAGCTAAGGAAGCAGGTAAGGAAGTCAGTTTTGTAGATACCGATGTAGGGGGCCCTTCCGCGGGTCTGATGTTCACAATGGAGATTTACAACCGGCTAACTCCTGGCGACTTGACTAAAGGACACAGAGTGGCAGGTACGGGTACCATTGATGCAGAGGGGAATGTTGGCGCCATTGGCGGAGTGAAGCATAAGATTGTCGCTGCGGACCGGAAGGGCGCGGAGATTTTTTTCGTGCCAGTTAAGAATTATGAAGAAGCTAAGGCAAAAGCAGACAAAATAGGCACAACGATGAAGCTAGTGCCTGTATCCACGTTGAGCGAGGCTCTGAAGTATATGCAGGAGCTTCCGGTCAAACCCTGACCGGAGGCTCTAAATAATCGCGGTATAGATCACCCCGCAGTGGATTAGCGAATGCTCCCGCATAAACGGTGCCTGCTTGCAGATCGCGTTCAAGCTGAGGATGGGAGCAAAGCGACGGCCGCATGACAACGGGCAGGGTAGCGCTTTGCTTCATTTGTTTTAGCAGTGTTCGCCCACTCTCGCGGAAGCCAAGAATGCGGATATATCCAGGTCCCTGTGCTAGAATGGGAGAGGCCAATTCTTCTTTAGAATGATTAAGCAGGACATGCAGCAGCAGGCGCTGCAGCCGGGTCTGGGTATAGCGCTTGCTCTTTAACAGAGTGAGTAGGCCTGTCACAGTGAATTGCTCTAGCTGCGGCATAAGACGCAGGATTCGATGCTCTAGGCCTTCGTTCATATCTTGCATCAATTGCAGCTCTGCGGCGCTGCGTGTGGTGAGAACATGCGCAAGTGGAGTTTGGAAATCCTCCAGCCCTAGCGGGCCTCTGCCAGCTGTGTGCTCACGCTCAAGTATAGATAAACTATAACTGGGCATATATGAAGCTGGGGAGCCGCCCTCCTGAAGCAGTTTGCGGATAGCTGTAGCACTGGCGATGGCTGAGCCTGTAGTCAGTGGATCATGGAAGCCAGCGCCCGTGCGTGGCACTGTCAAGGGCTGAATCTTGCTGTGCAGTCGCTGCAAAGATATTAAGTAATGTAAGCCGAGGCTGTTGTTCGGCTGGCGCAGCAGTTCACGGGCATCAAGGGGATTCTCCTCTTCAAGGAGAGAATCCTGCCAGGCAGAAGCCGCCGCCGCACTGTAGGCGGCGGGGAAGCTACTCCCGAGCGCCATGCGGCGGCGGATTTCGCCTTTAAGTTCGCTGCTCTCTTCGGCCAAGTACTTGGCCAGCGGCAGCAGCGAACCCAAATTGCCAGCTTCGGAGCCGAAGCACAGGCTGTCCACGACTCCGGTCGCTTCCAGCAGTGAAACCGCTCCGAAGGCGAACCATTCTGCCGGCTGGATGGCGTACGCCACCGGCAGCTCAATGACGAGGTCGGCGCCCATATGGAGCGCCATCTCTGTCCGGGCCTGCTTGCTTACCGCCGCCGGCTCGCCGCGCTGGGTGAAGGGGCCACTCATAATGACAATAGCCTTCTCCGCACCAGCCAGTCTTTTGGCCTCATGGAAATGGTGAACATGTCCGTTATGTAAAGGATTGTATTCAGCTACAATTCCGACTGTAGTCACAGTTGCTTCACTCCATCTTCTATAAAATATAGTATTATTAATAGTTATATCATAGTTCACCCTATTTCCAGAAATAATATAAAGGGAAAAGGGTTGACAAAGGTCAATATAAATAGGTATAATAAATTTTGTTTGTTTGGAGTGATAGTTATGAAAATGCAATTTCGCAAAATTGCGAATGCCGACGAGCCTTTGCTGATCCAAGATAGTCTGGATGTAAGCGAGGTTGTCAAAGGGCGCAAGGATATTCTGGCTGTTGCACCGCTCTCAGTGGACCTTAAAGCGCTGCCCGCAGGCACCGATTGTGTGCAAGTGGTGGGGAAACTGAGTGGAGATGTGGACATGATGTGTTCACGTTGTCTTACCGAGGTCAAGAGATACATGAACATTCCTTTTGCCGAGACTTTCAAGTGGCTTAAGCAGCCGGTTCTTCCGGAAGATGAAGATGGGGAACTCATTTACATCAAGGATGAGAGTGTGGATCTTATCCCGTATGTGGAAGAAAATTTCGTACTGCACTTACCGGATTCGGTATTGTGCAAGGCAGATTGTCTTGGTCTTTGTCAGAAATGCGGACAGAACTTGAACGAAGGCACCTGCAGTTGCGACAACACAGTGATCGATCCTCGACTCGCTGGGTTGAAAAACTTTTTTAAATGAAACATTGAATGAGACTAAGCACATCCTGCTGTCTAAGCAGGTTGAACGAAATACTGTATATAAGGAGGTGTATCACAAATGGCAGTACCTCAACGGAGAACATCCAAAACCCGCCGTGACAAACGCCGCACACACTTTAAGTTGGTTGTGCCGGGCATGGTGAAATGTGAACAATGCGGAGAGTTGAAACTAGCTCACCACGTATGCAAAGTTTGCGGAACTTACAAAGCAAGAGAAATTATCAAACAATAGTTCTGACAAGTTACGAATATATTTAAGAAGTAGCACTTCATCTGCCGGTGAGGTGCTATTTTTTTGCCGAATAGAGCGGTAACGAAGGCAAAGCTTTATTTTTGGTGCGGCATGCTTTATACTACATATTAGTACCTGGTTCTAAATAACATATATAACTTATAACATTAATAACGGCGGCCATTCTAGCGGCCGAGTGCTTTCATTAGCATGTGCCAGGAGGTGAGCCGCTATCGAGCGGATGTCCAAGAAAGAACGCCAGCAACAGTTGCTTCAAATCATCGGAGGCAATCCTTTCGTAACAGACCGGGAATTAACCCGTCAACTGAAGGTGAGCATTCAGACCATCCGGCTGGACCGAATGGAGCTGGGTATTCCTGAATTGCGAGAGCGTATGAAGCAAATGGCAGAGCATTCCTATGATCAGGTTCGCTCCTTGCCTGCGGATGAAGTAGTCGGAGATATTGTGGATTTACAGCTGGACAAGAGCGGAATTTCCATATTTGAAATTCGTGAGGACCATGTGTTTTCCAGAAACGGAATCGCCCGTGGTCACTATGTTTTCGCCCAAGCCAATTCACTTGCGGTTGCCATTATTAATGACGAGATTGCTCTGACAGCCTCCGCCGATATTCGCTTTGTACGTATGGTCCGTCTTGGAGAGAAATGTATTGCCAAAGCGCAAGTGCGCTCACTCGCAGGCCGGGGCGGCAAAGCTGAGGTAGATGTGTTTACGTATGTTGGTGAAGAGCTGGTATTTCAGGGTCATTTTATTGTATATCGGTCCGCAATTGAAGAATACAGTGAAGGGGGAAACCGTAGTGCTGATCGCCATTGACGCCATGGGCGGGGACAACGCTCCTGAATGCAATGTAGAGGGGGCGTTGTCCGCGGCCGCGGAGTGGAAGGACTTGCAGATTGTGCTTGTTGGTGATGAAGCCAGACTTGCGCCGCTGCTGAAGAATAAACCGACTAATGTGACAGTGCGACATGCAGGAGATGTTATCGGATCTGATGAGGAGCCTGTAAAGGCAGTCCGGCGGAAAAAGGATTCATCCATGGTCGTTGCCGGACGTATGGTTCGTGAAGGCGAAGCCGACGCGATGATTTCGTCTGGCAATACAGGTGCGCTTATGGCTACGGGGCTGCTCATAGTCGGAAGAATGCAGGGCATTGAACGCCCGGCACTGGCACCAATGATTCCGACACTGGATGATGTAGGTGTTCTGGCGCTGGATCTTGGCGCCAACATGGATGCCACTGCCCAGCATCTGGAACAATACGCACTTATGGGTAGTATTTATCGCCATAAAGTACATGGAATTGCTAAGCCGCGTGTGGGTTTGCTGAATGTGGGCACTGAACCTGGCAAGGGGAATGAACTGACCAAACAAGCTTATCCCCTGCTGGAGAGTTTGCCGGGCATAAATTTTGTCGGCAATGTGGAAGCTCGCGATGTGTTGACCGGGAACTGTGATGTGCTTGTCTGTGACGGTTTTGCCGGCAACATACTGCTGAAGACGTTGGAAGGCACGGCTGGTGCAATGTTTTCTTTGCTGAAGGAACAGTTTAGCCGTTCTCTTAAGACTAAGCTAGGTGCAGCACTGCTGATGCCAGAGCTTCGCAGCCTTAAAGGTAAGATGGATTATAAGGAGCACGGTGGAGCACCGCTGCTCGGTCTTAGTGGTCTAGTAGTGAAAGGGCATGGCTCTTCAGATGGGAATGCAGTTAAGAATGCAGTTAGACAAGCACGGATTGCGCTTCTGGCAGATCTTGTGCCAAGCATATCTAAGGAAATTAGCGGGAAGTGAGTGACAATATGAAACAGTTGCGGCCAGTTGGAATTATCGGTACAGGGAAATATGTTCCTGAGAAAATATTAACCAACAGTGATCTGGAGAAGATAGTAGATACGAATGACGAGTGGATTGTCAGCCGGACGGGTATTCGGGAACGGCACATTGCTGCTCCGCATGAAGCAACCTCTGATCTTGCGTATGAAGCTGCGATCAAAGCACTGGCATCTGCAGGCATGAATGCGGAAGAGCTGGATCTTATTATTATAGCAACAGTTACACCGGACAGTTCTTTTCCTTCTACCGCCTGCATATTGCAGGATAAGCTGGGTGCCAAAAACGCAGCAGCGTTTGACTTGTCGGCAGCATGCTCTGGCTTCGTCTACAGCTTGGCTACCGCGGTTGGATTTATTCAGAACGGAATGTACAACAATGCTCTGGTGATTGGTGCGGATACGTTGTCACGTATTACAGATTACACTGATCGCAATACATGTGTATTGTTTGGTGATGGTGCAGGTGCAGTGATTGTTGGAGAAGTTCCAGAAGGCCGTGGTTTCCAATCCTTCGATCTGGGTGCTGAAGGTTCAGGCGGACATCTGCTCAAGCTGGAAGCCGGCGGTTCTCGTCTGCCTGCCTCTGAGCAAACTGTAGCGGATAAGAAGCATTTCATTTATATGAACGGTCGTGACGTATTCAAGTTCGCCGTACGTATCATGGGCTCTGCCACAGAGCGCGTGCTCACCAAAGCGGGCCTGGTCAAAGAAGATATTGATCTGTTTGTACCGCATCAGGCGAACATCCGCATCATTCATTCTGCTATGCAGCGTCTGGATCTGCCTCCAGAGAAATGTGTAATCAATGTAGATAAATACGCCAATACTTCAGCGGCTTCAATACCGTTGGCTCTTGTAGAAGCAGCGGAAGAGGGACGCATGAAGGAAGGCGATACTGTGCTGATGGTCGGCTTCGGTGGCGGTCTCACATGGGGCGCAGCGGTTATCATCTGGTAGCAGGAAGGAGTTAATATTTATGGGTAAAATCGCATTTGTCTTTCCCGGTCAAGGTGCACAAGCCGTAGGTATGGGTAAGGATGTATATGATGCCTTGCCACACAGCCGTGCGGTGTTCGAGAAGGGCGATGAAGTGCTTGGCTTTCCGCTGAGCACGCTTATTTTTGAAGGTCCCGACAGTGAATTGAAGCAGACGGTGAATACACAGCCTGCTTTGGTTACAGCTAGTGTGGCTTATCTTGAGGCGCTGCGTGAACAAGGGGTGCAGCCGGATTATGTAGCTGGTCACAGTCTTGGTGAATACAGCGCGCTGGTAGCGGCAGGTGTTCTATCTTACGAGGATGCTGTCGCACTGGTGCGTCTGCGTGGACGTTTCATGGAAGAAGCTGTTCCAGGTGGCCTGGGGGCCATGGCAGCAGTGCTTGGCGCAGACCGTGAGGCCCTGGCGGAATTATGCCGCAGTGTTTCGGAAGAGACTGGTTCGGTAGAGCTGGCGAACATTAACTGCCCTGGGCAGATTGTTGTATCCGGTTCACTGGCTGGTGTAAACAGCGTTGTGCAGCGTGTCAAAGAGGCAGGTGGCAAACGGGCAATTCCGCTTGAAGTAAGCGGACCGTTTCACTCCTCTATGATGAAGGAGGCAGCGGATCGTTTGGCGGTTGAGCTTACGAAAGTAACCTTCAACACTCCGTCCGTGCCTGTTATCGTTAATGTCACAGCGTTACCCGTCACCGATCCTGAAGAAATCCGTGCGCTGCTTGTGCGTCAAGTCTATTCACCAGTTCTCTGGCAGGATAGTATTGAATGGCTGATAGCTGACGGTGTTGACACTTTTGTAGAGATTGGGTCCGGCAGTGTATTGACGGGGCTGATCCGCAAAATTGACAAAACCGTAAAGTTGATCAATATCAACAGCCTGGAGAATGCCCAAACTGCTTGGTAAGAGGATTAGCATGGGCTTGTATGCAGCATGATTGAAAGGGGATAAACAATGTTCTCAGCATTGCGGGGCCAAACGGCCCTCGTCACTGGTGCTTCACGCGGTATTGGCCGCAGTATAGCCTTGGCACTGGCGGAACGCGGCGTAAAAGTAGCTGTGAACTTCGCTGGAAATGAAGCTGCCGCTCAGGAAGTTGTAGCGCGTATTGTGGAGCTTGGCTCGGAAGGAATTGCACTTCGGGGCAATGTCGGTAATACTGAACAAGCGGATAGTCTAGTTAAAGAGGTTATGAACACTTGGGGCAAAATCGACATTCTCGTTAACAATGCCGGTATTACCCGGGATAATCTGATTATGCGCATGAAAGAAGAAGAGTTTGATCAGGTTATCGAAACCAATCTCAAAGGTGTGTTCAACTGTCTTAAGGCAGCCACACGTCCGATGATGAAACAGCGTTACGGACGGATCATTAACATTTCCTCTGTAGTGGGTGTCACAGGCAATCCTGGTCAGTCGAACTATTCGGCAGCCAAAGCGGGAATTATCGGTCTGACGAAGTCGGCAGCCCTTGAGCTGTCCTCACGGGGAATAACAGTTAACTGTATCGCTCCCGGCTTCATAGACACCGATATGACCAGCGAGCTGTCCGAGGAAGTCCGCAGTGAACTGACCAAACGAATTCCGCTTGCCCGTCTTGGACGGCCGGAGGATATCGCCATGGCCGTGTTATTCCTAGCTTCGGAAGGAGCAGCTTATATGACCGGCCAGACACTACACGTGGATGGCGGGATGTACATGTAAGCATTAGCCTAAGAGTTAAAATCTTTATAGGGGAAGGAATTGAGATGTTCAGAAGGCGTTTTTAACGCGAATATGGCATTTTGACCTCATATCTCGTATAATACCAAAAGAGGAGGTGAACCGGATGTCCGATGTATTAGAGCGTGTAACACGTATCGTCATCGACCGCTTAGGTGCCGATGAAGCTGAGGTAACATTAGAAGCGTCTTTCAAAGATGATTTAGGTGCTGATTCTCTTGATGTAGTAGAATTGGTTATGGAATTGGAAGATGAATTTGATATGGAAATCTCTGATGAAGATGCAGAGACGATTACGACCGTGGGTGAAGTTGTGAAGTACATACAATCTCATACCTAGAGTCCTATGATTGAGAGTCCCGTTCTTTGCTAAGGCGGGGCTTCTCCTCATTTTTACGGTGCAAATGATTGACCAAAGGGTGTGTTTCTTTGCCCCTTTAGTGGGAAAATAACAGGATCACTGATGGGTAAACCATGTGGTGACTGCAGTTTATATAGTATTAATTCGCAGTAAATAATTTCAGTATGTTAAAGTACAGCCTACAGATGGGGTGATTGCGTTTGAGTCATAGAGTGGTTGTTACCGGTATGGGCGTAGTGACGTCGCTGGGTAAGGATTTGGAAACGTTTTGGGGTAACCTGATGAGTGGCAAATCCGGTGTATCATTGGTTGAAGCCTTTGATGTCAGTGAATATACTACGCGAATAGCATCTTCTGTTACAGATTTTGATCCTGAAGCGATGTTTGGTCGCAAGGAAGCTCGTAAAATGGACCGTTTCGTACAGTTTGCTGTGTCTGCTGGTGAAGACGCGCTGAAGGATAGCGGCCTTACAATCGGTACAGATATTGATGCAGAGAGAATTGGCGTATCCGTTGGCTCAGGTATTGGCGGACTTGGCACATGGGAAGACAATCATAATATATTGCTGGAGAAGGGTCCCAAGCGTGTCAGCCCTTTCTTTATTCCTATGATGATTGCTAATATGGGTTCTGGACAGCTGTCCATTAACCTGGGTGCCAAGGGTCCTAATACGACTATGGTTACAGCTTGTGCAACAGGTACCCATTCCATAGGGGAATCATTTCGTTTTATCCAGCGCGGTGATGCAGATGCAATGATCTGCGGCGGTGCGGAAGCAACGATTCGTCCTACTGGCATGGCCGGGTTTTGTGCAATGAGAGCAATGTCTACTCGTAACGAGGAGCCGGAGAAGGCCAGTCGTCCGTTTGATGTCGATCGTGATGGTTTCGTCATGGGTGAAGGAGCGGGAATTCTGGTTCTGGAATCGCTTGAGCATGCACAACAGCGCGGAGCAAGAATTTATGCTGAAGTGATTGGGTATGGACTTAGCGGAGATGCTCATCACATGACTGAACCTGATCCGGATGGTGCGGCTCGCTGCATGAAGATGGCGATTCGTGATGCCGGGATTGCTGCAGAAGATATTGATTACATTAATGCACATGGTACTTCAACACCTGTAGGCGATAAGTCAGAGACGCTTGCTGTCAAGAAAGCCTTGGGAGACCATGCGTATAAGGTAGCGATCAGCTCGACGAAATCGATGACCGGGCATTTGCTAGGAGCTGCTGGTGGAGTGGAAGCTATTATATGCGGACTATCCCTCCAAAAAGGGATGATTGCACCAACAATCAATCTAGACAATCCTGATCCGGAATGCGATTTGGATTATGTACCAAATGTGCCGCGTGAAGCGGATCTAAACATTGTCATGTCGAATTCCTTCGGATTCGGTGGACATAACGCCACAGTTATTTTAAAAAAATATAATCAGTAAGGGGACAGCGCGGTGAAAGGCGACTTGAAGCAATTACAAGTTCAACTTCATATCCAATTTCGCGATTCTGTACTTCTAAAGCAAGCCTTTACCCATGCATCCTATGTGAATGAACACCGTTTCAATCAGCATCAGGACAATGAACGCCTTGAGTTTCTCGGCGATGCTGTGCTGGAGCTTACGGTTTCTGAATATTTGTACAATCTTCTGCCGGACAGGCCTGAAGGTGAACTGACCAAGCTGCGGGCAGCTATTGTGTGTGAGCCTTCGCTGGTCAGATTCGCTGAAAGCCTGGGTTTCGGCCGTTATGTACTGCTGGGTAAAGGGGAAGAACTTACGGGCGGACGTACTCGCCCGGCTCTGCTGGCTGATGTGTTTGAATCCTTCGTGGGAGCGCTTTATCTCGATCAAGGACTGGAAACGGTACGCGGGTTTCTTGATAATCACGTATTTCCGCTTGTGGAGACAGATGGTAAGCTGCAAATGCAGATGACCGACTACAAGACGGAGCTGCAGGAGCTGATTCAGCATCACAGCATGGGTACGCTGGAATATCGGATCATTGAAGAACGGGGACCGGCGCATGAGCGTGAATTCGTCTCTGAAGTGTATATGGCCAGCCGTTCACTAGGTAGTGGAAGCGGGCGCTCCAAGAAGGAAGCAGAACAACAAGCGGCGGCGGCAGCATTGCTGCTGCTGAAGGAAGACGGCGCCTGAGAATTTTATTGTCTTGGGAGTAAGTCAAGCTAGAGGAGAAAAGCAGCAATGGTCTGAGTGTCGCCATTTGGCGGAGGTCAGACTGTTGCTGCTCTTTTTCGAAATATAAGGATAAAGTATACTGTGAAATTATACTTTATCCTTATATTTTTACTTAAATAAATCAGTAGGTTCATCGTCTTGAGTGCTATTTTAGGGCAACGAACGCTATGTTATAATGGGTCTGAGGTGATTGGCGAGTTATGTTTTTGAAACGGATTGAATTAGCTGGCTTTAAATCGTTTGCCGACAAAACGGAAATGGAATTTGTGCGTGGAATTACAGCCGTAGTAGGTCCGAACGGAAGCGGCAAAAGCAATATTTCGGATGGCATCCGTTGGGTGCTGGGCGAACAGAGCGCCAAATCTTTGCGCGGCGGCAAGATGGAGGATATTATTTTTGCCGGTAGTGACGCTCGCAAAGCAGTGAATGTAAGTGAAGTCTCGCTAACGCTCGATAATGAAGATCACACGCTTCCGCTGGATTTCAGCGAAGTGACGGTCACTCGGCGTGTTCACCGCAGCGGAGAGAGTGAGTACTTAATCAACAAGCAAGCCTGCCGTCTGAAGGATATCACAGAGCTGTTTATGGATACGGGTATCGGGCGTGAGGCTTATTCTATTATTGGGCAAGGCCGGATTGAAGAAATACTTAGTACCCGTTCTGAAGACCGGCGGGGGATCTTTGAAGAGGCTTCAGGAATTGTGAAATATAAATCGCGCAAAAAGGATGCCGGACGCAAGCTGGAGGATACAGAACAGAACCTGTTGCGTATCCATGATTTGATCAGTGAGCTGGAGGATCAGGTCGGACCGCTAAAGGATCAATCTGAGAAGGCAGTGCGTTTCAAGGAACTGCGTCAACAGCTGAAGCAACTGGAGATCTCAGTGTATGTGCACCAGATCGAAGGGATACATACGGCTTGGCAGGAAGGTAATGCCAAGCTTGTGACATTGCGGAATGAACAGCTCGAACTGTCAACCATTGTGTCAGCGCATGATGCCAAGCTGGAAAGCGGACGTTCTGCTCTGCGGACACTGGAAGCGCAGATAGAACAGCAGCAAGAACAGCTGCTGCGGTATATTGAAGCTTATGAGAAAAGCGAAGGTTATGGTGAGCTGCTGAAGGAACGCAGACGTAATCTGGAGAATAATCGCGAGCAACTGCTGCTAACGGTTGGTTCTGTGGGTGAGCGTTCGGCGGATCGACTGCGTGAGTTAACGGATCTGGAGCTTAAGCTTACACAATCCCGTACAGCACTTGTCGAGCTGAGAAAGCAGCTGGCTGACGAGGAAACAAGGCTGGAAGGTGTAGCTGACGGCATCAGCCAGAGCCGGGAAGAGAAGCTGAAGAGCGCACTCTTGGAGCTGATGAACCTGATGGCTGGAGCGCGTAACGAAATTCGTTACGCAGACCAGCAGAAGGAGAATCTGGAGCGCCGCATGAGCCGCAGTGAAGAAGAGGGCGATAAGTGGACAGTTCGCCGCGGAGAATTGTCTGCGGCCGAGAAGGGGCTCAAGGACAAGATAGCACTGCTCGGCAAGGAGCTGGGAGCTCTGCGCGGTGCCTATATCTCGGAGAGTGAGCAGCTCACCAAGAGACAGAAGCTGCTGGAGGAGACGCAATCTGGTCTGCGTAAATGGGAACAGAAGCGTGAAGCACAGGTCTCCCGCCACGAGACTATGAAGGAAATGCAGGATGACTTTGACGGCTTCATGCTTGGGGTTAAGGAAGTGCTTAAGGGCGCACGCAAAGGGCAGTTGAACGGGGTGCATGGCGCTGTTGCCGAGCTGATCTCTGTCCCAGAGAAGCTGGAGCTTGCTATGGAGACTGCGCTCGGCGCGTCGCTTCAGCATGTCGTCATGGAGAATGAGTCTGTGTCACGCCAGGCGATTGCTTTTTTGAAGCAGCGTCAATTAGGAAGAGCTACCTTTCTCCCGCTTGACGTGATCCGGCCTCGGCAAATTTCCAGCAGCGATCGTGGATTGGTGGGGGACGCTGAAGGGTTTGTAGGTATTGGTTCCGATTTAGTAGGTTTCGACGATAAATATGCAAGTATTGTCGGCAGTCTGCTCGGAAATGTTGTTATAGCCGAAAGTCTTGAGCAGGCTAATCGTATTGCGGCTAAATGTCAGTACCGCTTTCGCGTGGTAACACTTGAAGGTGATGTGGTTAATGCCGGAGGTTCGATGACCGGAGGTAGCCAGCACAAGAAGAGCAACAGTCTATTAAGCCGTAAGCGCCAGCTGGATCAATTGAGTGATGAGATTGAAGAAAGCGAAAGCCAGATTGCGAAGCTGAATCAGAGCATAACGCGTCTCCGTGAGGAGCAAGAGAACGCCACGGTGAAGCTGGAAACGTTGCGTCGTGATGGAGACGAGAAACGTCTGGAAGAGCAGCGGGTTTCGGGCGACCTGAAGCAGCTGGAGCAAGAGCTGCGCCATGTGCTTGAGCAAGTAGAGAGCGCGGGCGCGGAACGCAGCAGCTTTGAGAGCGAGGTCCGTGGACTTGAAGAGTCGAGGAAGTTGGCTACTACCGAGCTTGAACGCTTGGTGAAGGAAGAGAAGGAAGCCCATGAGGAAATCCGGAACGCCGAATCTGCGCGGAAGGCCAATGAATCTGCCAAAGAAGAGCTGCAAGGCAAGCTGACTGGGATGAAGGTTGCGGAAGGCAAGCTAGATCAGGAGATTTTTTCCCTTGAGGAGCAACTGCGGCGTTTAAGACAGGATGTTGGCTCACAGGATAAAGAGCTGCGCCAGAACCGCAGCTTGTTGGATACAATAGAACAGGACTTAGTCAATAATACGTTGGAAGCGGTACAGCAGAAGGAAAGTCTGAACAGCAACCGCCTTAAGAAGGAAGCAACCTCTGGTACGCTTGATTTGGCAAGAGCAGAGCGATCAGCATTAACGCGTAAGCTGGAGCTGGCAGAAGGTGAGACGAAAGACCAACGGCAGGCACTGCGAGTGGTCGAGGACAAGCTGCGTTCTACTGAGGTTTCTGTGGGCAGACTTGATGTTGAGCTGGATAATATTTTGCGCAAGCTGAGTGAGGATTATGAACTTAGCTATGAGCTGGCGAAGCAGCGTTATCCTGTGCCTGAGGATGTGCCCGCCGCTCAAGCGGATGTACAGCGACTCAAACGTAGTATTTCCGCATTGGGTGAGGTTAATCTAGGAGCAATTGAGGAATACCAGCGCGTACATGAGCGCTTTACATTTCTTAGTGGTCAAAAGGATGATCTGGTCGAGGCCAAGACAACACTGTATCATGTGATCCATGAAATGGAAGAGGAAATGTCCAAACGCTTTAAGCAGACCTTTGATGCCATTCGCCGCGAATTCGGTACGGTGTTCTCGAAGCTGTTCGGCGGCGGACGGGCAGACCTCATGCTGCTGGACCCGGAACATATGCTGGATACAGGCATAGATATTGTGGCTCAGCCTCCTGGCAAAAAACTGCAAAATCTACAGCTGCTCTCTGGTGGAGAACGCGCATTGACCGCTATGGCTCTATTGTTTGCCATCCTCCAGGTAAAGCCGGTTCCTTTCTGTGTACTGGATGAGGTTGAGGCGGCCTTGGATGAAGCTAATGTGGTACGTTTCGCGCAGTATCTGCGCGAGTTCTCCGAGCAGACACAGTTTATTGTAGTTACACATCGCAAAGGAACTATGGAGGAAGCGGATGTGTTATACGGTGTAACGATGGAAGAGGGCGGCGTATCCAAGCTCGTCTCCGTCCGTTTAGAGGATGAAGAGGCAGAAATAGCATAAGTGATTGTAGCGTATGCTTACGAGGCAGTTTTGTACGAAGTAGTTCTATGAAGTGATGCTAACAAAACTTAGCGTATGCTTACGAGGCAGTTTTATTGCGAAGAATGCCAGGGAGTAAATGCTCCATAAAACTTTAGGAGGAACAAAATGAGCTTTTTTAGAAAGTTGAAGGAAAGCATCTCCGGCAAGACGGAGAGTGTAACCAAACAATTTCGAGACGGTCTGGAGAAAACTCGTAAAGGACTTGTCGAAAAGGTGTCTGACCTTATTATCCGCCGCAAAAAAATAGATGAAGAGTTCTACGAAGAGCTGGAAGAGATTCTGATTGGTGCTGACGTCGGCGTAAATACAGTTATGAAGCTTGTTGAGGAACTGCGTACAGAAGTGAAACAGCAGCGGATTGAGGATGCGACTGAGCTACAACCGATTCTGTCCCGCAAGCTGATGGAGCTGCTGCGCGGAGATGATGATAACCGCTTGAATGAGAATCCAGATGGACTTACCGTTATTCTATTCGTTGGTGTTAACGGGGTCGGCAAGACGACCACAATTGGCAAACTGGCTCACCGCTATAAGCAAGAGGGTAAAAAGGTTCTGCTGGCTGCAGGTGATACTTTCCGTGCTGGTGCAATTGAGCAGTTGGAAGTGTGGGGCCAGCGTGCCGGAGTAGATGTGATCAAGCAGCAGTCGGGTTCTGACCCGGCAGCAGTAATGTTCGATGCGCTGCAAGCGGCTAAGCAACGTAATGTTGATATACTGATCTGTGATACGGCTGGCAGACTGCAGAACAAAAGCAACCTTATGGAAGAGCTGAATAAGATCTTTCGTGTCATTCAACGGGAAATCCCTAGTGCTCCGCATGAGGTTCTTATGGTTTTGGATGCGACTACTGGACAGAATGCGCTTACTCAGGCTAAGCTTTTTGGCGAGAAGAGTGGGGTTACCGGTCTCGTGCTGACCAAGCTGGACGGCACAGCCAAAGGTGGTATTGTTATTGCCATTCGTCAGGAAATGAATCTACCCGTAAAGCTTGTGGGCTTGGGTGAGAAAATTGATGATTTACAGGTGTTCGATTCTCAGCAGTTCGTGCATGCCCTATTCGCAGGGTTGATTGCTGAGACAGCAGAATCAGAGGAATAGAAATATTACCTGCAAAAAGCAGCAAGCACTCATTAACTGGAGGCTTGCTGCTTTTTTGTTATTCCAAAAATAATATTATTATACTATTTCAATATATGAAAAATTCATAATAGTAATGCTTGTCAACTCTCTAGCATACAATTTTATGTATTGTCTATTTCTATGCTCCTGCAAACTACGAAATAGAGAAAGGAAGCGATTACAGAGTGTAAGATGGTTCAGAAACTCCATTTTGCTGTTATATATATTGACATGAACATTATCATTTTCGTATGATGAGGGTATAAATCAATATTTTTATGGTTAATAATCTTGATTTTAAGTGTTATTTGTTACTAAACATTACTTGTTATCCGAAAGGAGTCGGGCTCATGTCAAAAATAGATCCTTTACCCGGTCTGTCTCCGTACCCGCTACAGGACTTTTTCGATGAAATGTATGCTGATGAACGGAATGTCAGACCTCATTACAAACATGTGAACCGCATGTTTTCCGGGATGAGCCCCGAAGAGCTGCAAGCCAAGCAGAATATGATGCAGCGACGAATGATGGAAGAAGGTATTACCTTTACATTATACAATCCGGCACAGGACCAGCCGATGGAACGTACCATTCCTTTCGACATGATTCCCCGGATTATTCCCAAAGATGAGTGGGAAAGGCTTGAAGCCGGCATCATTCAACGCATTACTGCATTGAATTTATTCATTCACGATATCTATCATGAGCAGTACATTGTTAAGGATGGAATTGTACCGCGGCGCATGATTATCTCTAATTGTTATTTTCGGCCAGAGATGGCTGGTTTACGAGTTCCCGGTGGAGCTTATGTAAATACCTCGGGAATTGATCTAATCCGCCATCATGACGGTCAATATTATGTACTTGAAGACAATTTGCGAACTCCTTCAGGATTCTCTTATCTCTTTAAAGGCAGATCGATGATGAATCAGTTGTTTCCGGAATTGTCATTTGCCAGCTCAATTCGCGATGTGGATCATAGTCTGAATCAATTCCTGTCGGTGCTGCGCAGTCTTTCCCCAACACGCACTTCCGATCCGGTAATTGCACTATTGACTCCAGGAGAATATAATTCCGCCTATTATGAGCATGCTTTTCTGGCTCAACAAATGGGCATCCATTTGGTTGAAGGCCGCGATCTGGTGACGAAGGATCATAAGATTTATCTTAAAGAAATGAATGGACTGCGCCGCGTAGATGTATTGTACCGCCGTCTGGACGATGATTTTATTGATCCGCTCGCTTTTCAACCGAATTCGCTGCTTGGGGTAGCGGGGTTGATGAATGCCTATAGGGCTGGAAACATAGCGATAGCGAATGCGCCCGGAACAGGTGTAGCAGATGACAAAGCCATGTATGTATACGTACCGGACATGATACGTTATTACCTTAATGAAGAACCAATACTTGGAAATGTTCCAACTTATTTGTTATCCAGAGTACAAGAACGCCAATATGTGCTGGACCATCTACCGGAAATGGTAGTTAAGGAAACCTCGCTATCCGGAGGTTACGGGATGTTGATTGGTAGTGAGGCAACCAAGGAAGATCTCGCAGAGTTCCGGTTAAAGATTCTTGCTGATCCGGAGCGTTATATCGCCCAGCCGATTATGTCTCTCTCTAGAGCCCCTGTATTGTCAGGAGGAACGATGACACCGCGTCATATTGATCTAAGAGCTTTCGTATTAATGGGTGCTGACCGCAAACCGCATGTTATCCCCGGAGGGTTAACACGAGTGGCAATGAGAGAAGGGTCACTGGTTGTCAATTCTTCTCAAGGAGGCGGAGTTAAGGATACATGGGTAATGGCCTGACACTGCCTAGCGAGTTTGCTGACATTTAACCAATGCGGCATCAATATGTAAGATGAGGGAGTGGCTGAAGATGCTGAATCGCAATGCGGAGGCTTTATTTTGGATAGGCAGATATATTGAACGGGCTGAGAATCATGCACGGCTTATAGATGTACATTATCATATCCAGCAGGAAGAGGACTTCCAGCAAGAAGGACATAAATGGTCACGGTTGATTGATGCCTTAGGTGTCAGAACTCAGTATCAACAGCAATTTGAAAGTTTCTCTGAGCAGGATGTGCTGTCCTTTATAACTCTGGACCTTGGCAATTCCAATTCGATATTCTCCTGTGTGCACCAAGCGAGAAATAACTTGCGGACATTGCGGCAACATTTGCCTAGTGAACTATGGGATATTGCGAACAGCTTCAATCTATGGCTTGGGGATAGATCGGTTGCGGATATTATGAGTGGACCGCACCAATTCTACCAACAGATCAAAGAACGGACGGCTATGTTCCTGGGAGCAGAGCAGTCGGTCATGCTGAGAGGGAATGAGTGGCATTTTATCGAGAGTGGGCGGTTTCTGGAGCGGGCGGAAAATACTACTCGCATATTACAATCGGTGACGGCATCGTGCCGATCCAAAGATATGAATGGGGTCTATATTCAACTACAAGCCGTCTTGAAATCTGTGAGTGGGTATCAGGCGTTTCGTCGTTATTATGCAGATGCCATGTCACCGGAAAGTATACTAGAGTTTCTGATCGCCAATGCCTACTTTCCGCGTTCAGTGCGGTTCTCCTTTCATAAACTGGAAGAGCATTTGGCCAAGCTTCAGCTAGATTCATCGGAAAAAGGCTCTGGGCATGAGAAAGTTATCCGGCAAGCTGGAAAGATCAAAGCAGAGCTTGATTATATGGAAAATGAAGATATGTCTGGTGATCTGGTAGAGGATGTACTGAATTCACTGATGCTTTCCTGCCAAAAGCTGGGGAAAACGATGGAAGGCGCCTTTTTTCGGCGAGAAGGAATATCAGCATGAAGATCCAAATCGATCATACGACCACATACAGCTATCCCAATCCCGTTACGGACAGTGTCAATGAGATCAGGCTGACACCGCGCACTAACTATCGGCAATCATGTTACCATCATGAAGTTGATGTTTATCCGGCGGCTAATCTATTAACCTATGAAGATTTCTTTGGAAACAGGGTTCATGCCTATTCTGTTAACAAGCCGCATACGGAGATGGTCATCCATACTAAGGCTACGGTTGTAACACTGGATAAGGCACAAGGATGGGATCTGCCGCGTATCCCGCTTAAGGAGCAGGTCGAGCTGCTGAATGACGAGAAATTTCAGAACCGTTACATTGAATTTATTTTACCTACCCGTTATACCGAGGTGACACGTGAGCTGGTCGAGTTCGCTTCGCAGCATCCATTTGATGAAGCTGAAGATATGTACGAGTGGATTGTAAAGTTATCTTCAACGATCTATGAGCAGTTCACCTATGATCCCGGAGCAACCAGTGTGAACACAACCGTCAAAAAAGCTCTGAAGCTCAAACGTGGGGTCTGTCAGGATTATGCCCACCTGATGATCGCTGTCTGTCGCAGTGTGGGTCTGCCTTCCAGATACGTGAGCGGTTATCACTTTGTCGGGGACCTGCAGGGTGGGAATGCCAATTTCGAGCAGGCTTCGCATGCTTGGGTAGAGACTCACATTCCAGGTACTGGCTGGCTCGGGTTTGATCCAACAAATAATGTAGAAGTGAGCTGGCGTTATATAAAGCTTGGTCATGGCCGGGATTACAAAGATATTGTACCTGTAAAGGGAGTATATCGCGGGGGGCCGGGCACCTTAACGGTGAAAGTGGATGTACGGCAGTTGGAAAATTGAATATTTGCACAAGGAGTCTCCCGTGGATATTTAGCTTCTGCGGGAGCTATTTTTTTGCGATTTTTACTTAAAATGATTAAAAATAGGGGTGAGTTGGGTAATCTTGAAACAGAGTCATTTCAATGGATGATGTGGAAGGAGAGTACATATGAGCCCAAATATAGCTAAGAAGCAGCGCTTTGTCGGGAAAACAGCCATAATTACCGGTGCAGGTTCGGGAATCGGCCGAGCAACTGCCATTCAGTTGGCACGGGAAGGTGCAAACGTCGCGTTATTTGATTTAGTGAATGAACGTAACTTCGAATTGGAGCAGAAGCTTAATAAATTGCGCAAGGACTGCGCATTAGCGCTTGATGTCAATACTTCAGATGCGGAGCGGATGGAAGAAGCGGTACGCCAAACCGTGGAGCGTTTTGGAGGATTGGATATTGTATTTGCGAATGCAGGGATCAACGGTGCAGTAGGACCTATCGAAGAACTCAGTCTAAGTGACTGGGAACATACGATGTCGGTGAATTTGACCGGAACCTTCTTGACCCTAAAATATAGTATTCCACATTTGAAGAAGAAAGGAAAAGGCAGCATCATCATTACAAGCTCCATCAACGGTAATTCGCGGTTTGCCAGCTTTGGCTGGTCCCCTTACAGTACCACGAAGGCTGGTCAGGTAGCTTTTGCCAAAATGGCTGCACTGGAGCTTGCCAAATTCAAAATTCGTGTAAATGTGATCTGTCCAGGAGCAATATCCACAAATATTGATGAGAGCACAGAATTTAACGAGGAGATCGGGGCGATCGTTATTCCGATTGAGTTCCCAGAGGGTGCGCAGCCGCTTGCTGACGGTCCCGGTAAACCCGATAATGTAGCAGAGTTGGTGTCCTTTCTGGCATCTGACGAATCTATTCATATTACTGGAGCACAAATTGTGATTGATGGGGCGGAATCGCTGTTATCATAAAAGAAATTAATATCCGTGTCTCCGGGTCCGATGTGAAAAGGAGATACGGGTATTTTTATATTATTGGCAAGAAAATGGCTATTCTTAACGTTCCATTGAGGCACAAAGCGTAACATATCGTACATAGAACTTGTTCCATTCCTCACTTCGGGACACCATGGTTCCTCCATCCAGTAGGATAGCAATCACATCCAGACATATATGCCAGCCTGCGAGATCCCTAGGCGTATGAGCATTGATGGCTGTCAGTTGCTCATTTAATACTAATAGGCTACCGTCCGTAGTAGAGGATAACACAAAGCGGACACTGTCTTCGCCCCACTTATATTCTAGAACGGAATTTAGCGTGTACGCGGTAATCTTTATTTTCTCAGAGCTGCCATTAGGCAGATCAAACCTCATGAATCCTCCTTCGCGGAGGTCCTCTACCCGGAGCTCGTTGAACCAAAGCGCAAGCTTCTTGTTCTCGGTTAAATAAGCCCAAACCTCGGCAACGGGATGGTTCAAGTGACGTTCGAAGTGGGCGGAATAACCTTGTCCATTTTTTTGTAGCTCAGCTAACATGTTTGAATCCTCCTCTAAGTAGTGGTTAAACTATATTACCTTATGGCATGTTCAGATGAAACGGTTTTGTCCTAACTAGAGGATGGGAGAACCGTCTTTTCTTATGTTGCGATAGAAATTTTAACAAACAATTTACTTATATATTTGAAATAAAGCAAACAAAATGATAATATGTTTATATAAATAAAACGAATTGGGTGAACTGTTTTGTCAGAGGGAAATGAAGCCATCAGCATCTCGGAGAAATTCTGGAACGCTTCTATAGATGAACTGAAGAAAGGTTATCTGTATGAGGAGCGGGACCATTCCGGATTTTATGTATGTTTGGTCTGTGGAGAAGAGTTTGAGAAAGGCATTATTTATAAGGATGGCAGTACTTATTATGAAGCCGAGAAATATGCTGTCCAACATATCAATCATATTCATGGAACAATGTTTAACTGGCTGCTGGGACTCGATAAGAAGCTGACCGGATTGACGGAACTGCAAAAGGGCTTATTAAATGCTTTTCGGCAGAGTCAAAGTGATGGTGAAGCTGCAAAGGATCTGGGCATCGGCAGTACCTCTACTGTGCGAAATCACCGCTTTACGCTTCGCGAAAAGGCTAAACAGGCGAAGCTGTTTCTGGCCGTGATGGAACTGGTGGAGGAGAAACCCGCAGTGTCCTCTCCTTTTGTCAGCATTCCTCGTTCAGCCTCGATGCTTGATGAGCGTTTTGCGATCACAGAGGAGGAGAACGCCGAGATCCTAAAGGCGTATTTCAAGCAGGGGCCAGAAGGTCCCTTAGCGGAATTCCCCAAGAAACAGAAGCGCAAAGCCGCTATCCTGCGTCAACTGATCAAACGCTTCGAAACCGGCCGAGAGTATACGGAGAAGGAAGTTAATCTTATTTTGAGCGCAGCCTATCCAGACTACGTTACGCTGCGCCGCTATTTAATTGACTATGAACTACTCGAACGAGAAGAGGACGGAAGCTATTATTGGGTGAAATTATAGATGAAGTGATAAGGGAGAGAAATGAGACCATGGAAAAAGCAAAACGTAAAGAACTGGCCTACAACTACGCACATACACACAGACAGATGGGGGCTTACCGAATTCTGAATAATCACAATGGAAAATCGTTGGTAGGAAGCACTCTGAATCTGGAGGGTGTCTGGAATAAGCACAAATTCATGCTCGATTTCGCCAACCATACGAATAAGGAGCTCGAAGCCGATTGGAAGAAATATGGAGAAGCAGGGTTTAGCTTTGAAATTCTCGAAGAAATTAAACCACAAGAAGAGTTTGTGCAGGATAAATCGGATATGGCAAAATATCATAAAATGCTGCCTGACCTAGAGAAAAAATGGCTGGAGAAGCTTTCCCCTTATGGTGAGCGTGGCTATCACAAGCTGAAATAATATAGGGTATGTTTAGGAGGGGTAGAATGGAGATTTTATCTTGGTTGGCTGAGCAGAAAATTCAGGAGGCTATGCGCAACGGGGAGTTTCAAGGACTGCCAGGACACGGTAAACCGCTGGTACTTGAAGATCTGTCTGGTGTGCCGGAGGAGTTGCGTATTTCCTACAAGATTATGAAGAATGCCGGACTGTTGCCGGAAGAGGTGACACTGCGGGCGGAGTGTGTCACGCTGGAAGAACTGCTGGTTACTTGCCAGAATAGCGGAAATGCTGTTACTAGTGAAGGAAAAGCACTGGAAACAAAGCTGTCTCTGAAAAAGCTGCGTCTGCAAGAGCTGCTGCGACAGCGCGGCTGCGAGAGTAATGCTGCATTTATCCAATATAGTGATAAAATACGGGAGCGAGTGACTGGAGAGGATAACTAAGCTCGCAGGATCTATTCTCAAACTTGATCTTTCCGGAATTATCGCCCATGATTACAAGGATAATAATAGATCATGGAGAGATAAAATGAATCAACTACCCATTATGCAGGTACTTCCTGAGCTGAAAATAATATTAAACGCCTCGCGGGCAGCCATTTTGATTGCCGAACCGGGTGCGGGCAAGACGACCGGAACGCCTCCGGCTTTTCTGGACGAACCGTGGATGCAGGACAAAACCATTCTTATGCTGGAACCCAGAAGACTTGCCGCTAGATCAGCGGCTACTTACATGGCGTCGTGTCTTGGCGAAACTGTCGGGCAAAGGGTTGGATACCGTATGCGTATGGACACCCGAGTAGGGAAGAACACGCGGATCGTTGTCGTAACCGAAGGTGTACTGACAAGGATGCTGCAAACTGATCCGTCGCTTGGTGACGTAGGTCTTGTTATTTTTGATGAATTTCATGAGCGCAGTCTGCATGCCGATCTGGGGCTTGCGCTTACACTGGAAGCACAGACTGTATTGCGTGAGGATCTTCGTATTCTCATTATGTCGGCTACGCTGGATGGTGAACGGGTATCCGCCATGTTGGGTGGTGCGCCAGTAGTAGATTGTCCGGGCAGAGTCTATCCAGTCCAGACTATTTATGCTACTGCCTCCGGTAACTTCCCCATAGAAAAATCCACCGCAGCCTCTGTACATCGCGCCCTTGCTGAGCAGAAGGGAGATGTGCTCGTCTTTCTGCCAGGTGAACGGGAAATCCGCCGAACTCAAAGCGAGCTGGAGAACGGAAGCTTGCCCGCAAGCACGGTGCTTCGTCCTCTGTATGGACAGCTGCCGCAGGCTATGCAGGACTTGGCAGTCGCTGCATCTGTTGCAGGTGAACGGAAGGTGGTGCTGGCGACATCCATTGCGGAGACCAGCTTGACCATCGATGGTGTGCTCACAGTGATTGATTCAGGGTTGCGGCGAACACAGGTATTCTCGCCGCGTACCGGCATGCCGCACCTGGAAACAGTACCTGTGTCCAAGGCATCGGCGGACCAGCGGCGCGGGCGAGCAGGCCGCACTGCCCCCGGTGTGTGCTACAGGCTCTGGAGCCAAGAGGAGCACCACCGTCTTCCGGATGACAACGTCCCGGAGATTATGGAGGCCGACCTGGCGCAGCTGGCTCTGGAGCTGGCGCTATGGGGCGTGCGCGATCCCGCCGCGCTGCCTTGGCTGGACGCGCCGCCGGCTGCGCCTTACGCGCAGGGCACTGCGCTGCTGCGCCAGCTCGGCGCGCTCGACGCCGGCGGCGCAATCACGCCGCACGGCCGCAGCATGGCCGCGCTTGGCGCGCACCCGCGCATCGCGCACATGCTGCTGTGCGCGGAAGAGCTTGGCGCGACGCCGCTCGCCTGCCGGCTGGCGGCGCTGCTGCAGGAGAGGGACCTCTTCCGGGGTCCCGCGGCCGTAGATAGCGACCTCACGCTACGCGTCGAGGCGCTGCTTCGGTTCGAGCGCTCCGCCGGCAGGGACGCGGGCGGAGCAGATCTTGCGACTCTGCGGGCGGTGCAGCGCGAGAGCCGCAATTACCTGGCGCAGCTGCAAGCCGCGCCAGGCGAAGCCCCGAACGACATCAGCCTCATCGGGCTGCTGCTGTCGTTCGCGTATCCCGACCGGATCGGGCAGAAGCGCGGCGATGGCGCTTTTGTTCTCTCCAGCGGTCGGGGCGCAGCGATGCGGGAAGGACAACCGCTTATGCGGTGTCCTTATATTGTGGCAGCCTCAGTGGATGACAAAGCTGCACAGGGCAAAATCATGCTGGCCGCAGAGCTGAAGGAAGTACAGCTGTTGAAGCACCATGCAGATAGGATCACCGATGAAGCGGAAGTGTATTGGGACAAGGAGAGCAAAAGCGTCAAGGCTCGCCGTCGCACAATGCTAGGTGGCCTGATCTTGAAGGAAACTACCCATGAACGGCCTTCGGCAGAAGCAGCAGAACAAGTACTACTGACGGCTCTTGCTGCTGAGGGGCTCCTTCTATTGCCTTGGGATAAAAACACGATGCAGCTGCGACAGCGGATGGTATTTATGCATATGGTGCATGCAGACTGGCCTGATGTTTCGGATGAGGCTTTATTAGAATCTCTGAACACATGGCTGCAGCCCTATACGCATGGCATGCGCGCTTTTCGTGATCTTCAGCGCATTCCTTTATCCCGTGTCTTCGAAGAAATGCTGGACTGGAAGCAACGTCAAACCTTGGACAAGGAAGCTCCTACACATATCACTGTGCCGAGCGGTTCCCGTATCCCAGTAGATTATGATAATCCGACGGCGCCAGTGCTGGCGGTCAGACTGCAGGAAATGTTCGGACAACTGGATACCCCTAGGGTAGGTGGTGGGAAGATCCCGGTGGTAATGCATCTCTTATCTCCGGCAAGACGACCGATGCAGGTGACAGCGGATCTTGCCAGTTTTTGGCGTGGGATCTATTTCGAAGTCAAAAAAGATTTAAAGGGCCGCTACCCGAAGCATTACTGGCCGGATGATCCGTTACAGGCGGTTCCGACCAACCGGACACGTCCTAAGCATTAAAGGATGGCCTGCTCGAAAAATTCTGTTTTTCACATTTGATGTTTTGTCCAAGATATACAGGGTAATAATGTAGCGAACGACAATTTCAAAGGAGGGCTTCAAGTGACTAAGAAAATCGTAGGTATCTTCGATACGGAGCAAGAAGCAACCAGAGCAATTGAAGGGCTGCAGAACAAAGGCATTCAGAATGACGAAATTTCAATTATTACACGTGACCGTGATGAGCTTAGGAGTATTTCGGATGAAACGGGCACAATGGCTCCAGAAGGTGTAGCTACAGGTGCTGCAACAGGAGGCGTATTGGGTGGCGTAGCCGGATTGCTGGCAGGCATCGGTGCTTTGGCTATTCCGGGAATTGGTGCAATCTTAGCGGCAGGTCCAATTGTGGCGACACTGACTGGAGCAGCCATAGGCGCGGGCGCAGGAGGTTTGGTAGGAGGATTAATCGGACTGGGCATCCCTGAGGATGAAGCGAGAGAATATGAGGAATATGTAGAGAATGGCAAAATTCTTGTGTTAGTAGAAGAACATGGGCATGGCCATGATATTCATGATATCTTCAGAGGCAATAGTTCACTCAATACCCATCGTTATGAAGGAACCTATGCAGGCGATTCAACCGAAAGCAATTCGATGGCAGATAGAGGACCTACAAACCCTGGTATTATAGAAGATGACACAAAAGTAGGTAATTCGCTGGGGAACAGAGGTTCGATGAACGCAGAAGTTGACCCCGATATGTACAACCGAGACAAAATGTAAATAGAATCCCGACAACCCGAGCTTTCTCTAAATATAATCAAGGCTGCATTTCTAGCGGATATCCGCTAGCGAATGTGGCCTTTTTAATGTGTGAACTTTTTACGATTAAACGTCTAAACGTTAACGCCAGATTTCTATTCACTACATTTCATCATATGAAAAATTCATAATAGAAAATCAAAAAAAATCACCAGCACCACAAAATCTAAATCCAACCTGTATGCGCTTCCTATCAACAATAAAAATAGAAAAAGTGTGCCCAGTAAATCCAAGTTTCAGGTTGTGAAAGTTGGAAAATAGTGCTTATAATAGGCTTATAGAAAGATAAGGAATACATTCCCTAGGAGGTGTCGTATGGCCTTTATGATTGCCCAACGGGCTTTTATCAAAGTGTATCTTATTACAATGGTGGAGCAGCAGCGCGGATATGGTTATCAGATGCTTGAGGATATGCGACGTGATTTTAAGGCTCATGGCTACTCCCCCCGCAGAGTGAAATTTATCGTGCCCTGCATGAATTGGTGCAGCAGGGGATACTTTACCGTACCAAGCAATTAAAGGGCAATGACCCGAAGGTGGATTTTCAAGAAATCGTCTTATATCATTTCACTTCGGACGGCGAGGATAAAGCTAAACTGTATAAGAAGCAGGTGAAGACTGATCTGGACCGCTGTCTGGGAATATTGAATAAAGCAGTTGCGGATAACTTTTAAATCCAGGCTAATTAAAAAGTCACTACTATAGTAATATTTCCAGGTCGCTTTCACACTGATATAATTGTTACTGCTGAAAGTTTGCAGTATACATAGGAGGAATCACAGATGGATGAGCACATGAAACGCCGATTGGACAAACAGAGAAAGTTATTCAGCCAACTTGGCATAGGACTCGACGCATTAACTATTCATGAAAAGGAATTCAGTAAGAAGCTTCGTGGTTATGACCCGGAAGAAGTGGATACTTTTCTGGATAGTGTAATTAAGGATTACGAACGATTCTATGCTACGATTGCCGATCTTATGGACAAATGGCAGGAGCAACAGCTAGAGCTGCGTGATATTAAGGTTGAAACCAAAGGCTTGCCAATAATTACTGATCCTGTAATTAAAGGTATTGATCCTAAGGACTTGGAAGAGATCATTATGAAACTAGAGACGAATATTCGACAACTAAAGGACAAAATTCCACATAGCGAAGGCTACTTATAATCTGCTGCATTATAAAGAGATACTTGTTAACTCTAACACCATCATTTACAATTATAGGAATATACAAACGGACCTTGATGGAGGTTAAGCCTTTGTTCGATAAGCAACGATGGAAACTGAAGATTCGCGGCAAAATTGCTCTAGGTTATATCATTATTTTACTAATTTTGGGTTTATTTTTAGCCATTGTATCTCATCGAATATCTGAATTGGAGAAAGAAACGGTCTTTCTAAGCGAGCACGATGTGCAGGTGCATGAACTTACCTATCAAATTGAAAAGAATGTATTGGATATGGAGACGGGTCAAAGAGGTTATGCCCTCACTGACAATATGGAATACCTTACACCCTACAATGATGGGCTTGTAGAATGGCGTATTAATTATGCCAAGCTAAAAGGTCTGATGGCTGATAACCCATCCCAAATCCAGAATTTAGATGATATTAAGAGTAATATTGAGTTATGGGTTAGTTCGGCGGGTGAATATGTTATTGACCTTAAGCGAAATGGACAGGATGAAGCAGTTTTAGCATTTTTTCAGAATGATACCGGTAAACCACTAATTGATCTGATACGCTCAGAGTCTGAATATTTCCGCGATAATGAACGGGATTTAACCAATGAACGGGTTATTAGCCTGAAACAAGGTAACGATAAGCTATTAATAACGATGTATATCCTATGGAGTGTTGTTACATTAATAGCGTCACTCATCACTATCGTTCTCTCCAGAAGCATTGTGAACCCTCTCCAACGGATAATTCTAGCGATCAATAATATTGCGAGTGGCGGTAATATGTCAGAACGGATTGAAGTCAGGACAATTGATGAAATCTATGACCTGGGCGATGCGACGAATCGACTGTTGGAGACGGTACAGCGAGAACAGTGGAATAATGAACAGTTAACGCTGATGTCCGTATTACTTCAGGAAACTGTTGATCTTCCATTGATGTGTCGAACCTTCTTGAACAAATTGTCCACAATACTGGAAATGCAGTACGGTGCAATATATGTATTAAATGTAGAAAAAGAGTTTGAGCGCATTTATACGTATGCAGGCAACGGGCAAAATAAGAACTTCCCAGCTACCGAGAGCATTAGTCTGGGAGAAGGTCTTGTTGGGCAGTGTGCAATGGATAAACACATGATGGTCATTGAGGATTTACCGGAGGATTATATCCGCATCCATTCCGGTCTAGGAAGAACTGCTCCTCGTTTTGCAGTGATCGCTCCAGTTATTTTTGAGAATAATATCGTAGCGGTGGTTGAGATAGCTTCACTTACTAAATGGGCAACGTATCACCTGGACCTTTTCACTGATCTCTTAAATATGATGGGGGTTACCCTAAATTCCGTAACCACTCGGATGGAGATTCAGAAATTATATGGTGAATCGCAGGTTATGAATGAAGAGCTGCAGGTGCAGTCTGAAGAATTACAAGTGCAGTCCGAGGAGCTGCAAAGTTACACACAGGAGCTGCTCACCCTAAACAAGGATCTAAATAACCAAAAAACTGAAGCAGAGGTTGCAGCTATTGAACTCGAGGAATTTAATGAGCAATTGCAGCTTAGTTCTCGTTATAAATCAGAATTTCTGGCGAACATGTCCCATGAGCTACGGACTCCCCTTAATAGTATGCTCATTCTCTCACAGTTGTTGGCTGAGAACCGAAATGATACTTTGAACCCAGAAGAGCAAGGGTATGCTTCTGTAATTTATGCCTCTGGCAGTGATTTGCTTAATATGATTAATGATATTCTGGATTTGTCCAAGGTTGAGGCTGGTAAAATGCTGGTGGAATATGATGCGGTTAATCTAACAGAGCTTCCGCCAATGCTGCAAGCCCATTTCCGTCAAACTGCAGAACAAAGAAAACTAGATTTTTCAATAACTATCGGGAATAATGTGCCTGATCTATTCTATACCGATGGAATGCGCCTGCACCAGATTCTGCGCAATTTGCTATCGAATGCCTTTAAGTTTACAGAAACGGGCAGTGTTCACGTAGAAATTACCAGATTGGCATCTTTCCATTCCCCCTCTTATGAATTAGAGGGACCTGTGCTGTCTTTTTCAGTGAAGGATAGTGGTATTGGGATCTCGGAGGAGAACAATGAGCTCATCTTTGAAGCTTTCCGCCAGGCTGACGGATCAACCGCACGCAAGTTCGGTGGGACTGGACTTGGGCTGTCTATTTCACTTCAGTTGGCCAAATTGCTAGGTGGACAGATTCTGCTGCAAAGTGTTCCAGGTGAAGGCAGCAACTTTACGTTATACCTTCCATGTCGAGAAGAGGATCCTGAATACGATGTTGTAACTTCAAAGTTCCGTTCTGAGGTAGCTGCGTCCCATGAAACCATCGAAGATATATATAGAAATCCCATCAATAATGGAAAAACTTTTGACTTGGAATATCCGCAGCTGTGTGGCAAGACAGTTCTCATTGTTGATGATGATACGCGGAATATATTTGCACTAAGAAAGGGCTTAGAGCCTTATGATATGAATATTCTGACGGCACAGACCGGTTTTGAATGTCTGCAAATTGTGCGGGAGCAGTCTGATATAGATATCGTTTTATTAGACATTATGATGCCAAATCTGGATGGTTATGATACGTTATCGATTATACGCGAAGAGCTTCTTCTTCCGGAGATCCCCATTATAGCTATATCCGCTAAGACGATGAAGGAAGAACGTGAGAAATGCTTGTCTGCTGGAGCAACTGACTTCATTAGTAAACCGGTAGTGATGCATGAAGTAGTATCGCGGATATTCAAATGGCTCAGCCATACTAAATAGAGCCGCGTGCTTCCAAACTTGACATTTGTAAAATTATCATTGACGCCATAGCGGACTATGATCTATGATAGTCTCATAAGTGATCAACTATAAGTTAGTGGCGTGTTACCGTAAAAGGGCATGAGCCAAGGATTGTCTTAAGTATATAAGACTATTCTTGGCTCTTTTTGATGTCTAAATCGGGACAATGAGTGGAAGGAGGGAAGAACTTGGCGCGGGAAAGCGAGCAGTTTCAAGTACAACGTGTAATCGGAAATAATGTGGTCATGGTTCATGGAGGGAAAAATGGTAAGGAATATGTCATCATAGGCAAAGGTATCGGCTTTGCGGTGAAAGAATCGGGGATCATTGAAGGGGATGACACCCGGATTGAGAAGCTATTCCGTCTGGAAGACCGTGAAGAGTGGAGCCAGTATCAAATCCTGCTGGAAGATATTGATCCGTTGGTTATGAGAATTACTGATGAAATAATCGCGGACATTGCCTTTCAGTTTCCCGACAAGTTAAACGACAAAATCTACTTAGCCCTCCCAAGCCATATCCAATTTACCATTTACCGTTTGCGCAACGGCATGGATATTGTTAACCCATTTTTAGAGGAAACCAAAATGACTTTTCCGAAGGAATATGAGATCGCTTACAGAGCAGCCGAAAAAATCAATGCTGAATTCCAGGTGCAAGTTCCCGAGGACGAGGTCGGATTCCTCACATATCATGTCTATTCGGCAGTCAGCAATGTGCCAGTAGGGCAACTGGTAAAGGCTTCGAATATTGTCAGCGAGCTGATGGATGTGATACGGGACGAAGGGAATATAACCTTTGAGCACGGCAGTATGAATCATGTCCGCTTGATGATTCACTTACGATTCTCATTGGAGAGAATTTTGCAAAAGTCATTCATTGATAATCCTTTTGTGAAGCATATTAAAAAAGAATACAAAGTGGAATACAAACTAGCTCAGAAACTCGGAACAATCATGCGTAAATCACTGGATGTGGACATTCCAGAAGAAGAGCTATGCTTCATGGCGATGCATTTACACCGCCTATTCCAAACTTCACGGAAACACAAATAACAGCTTAAGAGGAGTGGCAGTCATGTTTTCCAAATGGAAATCAAAAAAAGAAGAGAAACATACTCAGCTTGTCGTAGAAATAACAGCTCCAATCACGGGTATGGCTGTTCCATTAGCGCAAGTTCCGGACGATACCTTTGCCGGAGGTCATATGGGCAACGGGATTGCTATCCAACCTACAGAGGGAATACTTAAAGCTCCTTTCGACGGTAAGGTCGCTCATATCGTCAAATCAAGTCACGCTTTAATATTGGAGCATTCCAGCGGCTTGCAGCTGTTGCTGCATATCGGAATCGATACGGTCAGCCTGAAAGGGAATGGATTCATCAGTCATGTAGCGAGTGGTGACACTGTTAAAGCAGGACAGACATTAATTGAATTTGATCTCGAAGTTATACGTGCAGCAGGTTTTGATACGATTTCACCTATTATTGTGACTGCAACAGAGGAGATAATGCCGGAAGTGGAGTGTCATTACGGTCAAGTTACGGCTGGTGAACATGTAATTCTCAGCGTGGTTTCAAAGCAATAACAAATAGCATTATTAATAAGCAAACGAAAGGATGATATGTTTATGTTGGCTTTTCTACAAAAGTTAGGCAAGTCGCTGATGCTTCCAGTCGCTACTTTGCCAGCAGCAGCTATTCTTCAAGGCTTTGGTCTTATTGACTACGAAAAAGATATTCATTTTGGAAGCACAGTGGGAGGATTTCTAAACCAATACGTTGCTCCATTCCTCAATGCTGGTGCCGGAGCCATATTTGGAAATCTTGCGTTGATATTCGCAGTTGGGGTTGCCATAGGGTTTGCTGGTGACGCTGTAGCTGCATTGTCAGCTATTATCTCGTATCTGGTATTAACCAAGATATTAGCCATTGTGCCACTACAATTCTCCTTTATTAATGATGATGTTGTATTGAACATGGGTGTACTCGGCGGGATATTTGCCGGTGCTTGGGCAGCCTTCTTATATAAGAGATATCATAATATCAAGATGCCAGACTGGCTTGGATTTTTTGCCGGCAAACGTTTTGTACCTATCATAACTGCAGCTTCCATGATGGTCTTGGCAGTATTTGTAGGGATGATCTGGAGTCCTGTACAGGATGTAATTAATGATTTTGGTAACTGGGTTGTCGGACTGGGTGCCTTAGGTGCCTTCATATTTGGTACTGCTAACCGACTGCTGATTCCTATTGGTTTGCATCACGTAATTAATACAATTGCTTGGTTCCAGATCGGTGATTTTACGAACGCAGCTGGTGATGTCGTTCACGGCGATTTAACCCGCTTCTTTGCTGGAGATAAAACTGCAGGGATGTTCATGTCCGGTTTCTTCCCAATCATGATGTTCGCACTTCCTGGCGCAGCACTAGCCTTTATTCACACAGCGAAGCCGGAAAAACGCAAAATGGTAGCTTCGATCTTTATTGGTTCTGCAATTGCTTCCTTCTTGACCGGTATCACTGAACCACTAGAATTTTCCTTTATGTTTGTTGCACCATTATTGTATCTGGTTCATGCGTTACTAACAGGATTCTCTATGGCATTGTTGTACATTCTAGACGTCAAGCTGGGTTTTGGATTCTCTGCAGGGCTAATCGATTATCTGGTTAACCTGAAGAGTTCCACCAATGCATGGCTTCTGATTCCGATTGGGCTTGCCTTCTTCGTCTTGTATTATGTTTTGTTCCGTTTTATTATCACGAAGTTCAACCTCAAAACACCAGGTCGTGAAGATGATGTAGAAGATGAACTGGAAGAAGTCTCTGTAGGTGGAGCGAAGATATCCGCTTCTTCAAGAGCAGCTAAGATCCTCGAAAACATCGGAGGTCCATCTAATATCCGCAATATAGATGCATGTATTACGCGCCTTCGTCTGATTGTAAATGATGATAAGGCTGTCAAAGATTCTGCTCTGAAGCAGCTAGGTGCTTCTGGAGTCATGAGACTGGGTCAAGGTGCAGTCCAAATCGTATTTGGTCCACAATCCGAACAGATTAAGGATGATATTAATAAATTGTTATAAGAATGTTTTTGAAAAAAACACAATAAATTCACACACTTTATAGAACAAGGGTCGGAATTATAAATTCCGCCCTTGTTTTTTTGTCTAATTAAGGAAACTCCTCTAAAATAAAGTTTGTTATCGTCCGATATAATACTTCATACAGAATGCGTATAGATGAAGGGACGAGAGAAAATGTCAATTGTGATGCAGGCTGAACGTCGAATATTGATTGCACAAGAGTCTAAAAATGGAAGTTATACCCTTTTTGAGAATGAATTAACTCACAAGCGAAATAAAATAATGGCCTATTTAATTTTACTGATCTCGGTATTGGCTACACCATTACTTACTATACAAGAAGGTATGACAACCGGTATTGTAACTGCAATAATATGCATTGTTACGAATATAGTATTTTTCGGTGCATTGAAGATGCGAATAGGTACCCGGCAGATTCCATACATAATGGTCGTAGTGTCAAGTATATTAATGATCTACGTGAATTTCACTCAACCCAATCTCATTTCTTTACTCACTTTTGCTGTGTTGTTAGCACTTTATCCTGTCTATAAACCACTGCTGGTATACGGAATAATCAGCTTTATACAGCTGAATTATTTTATTGTGCATCCTGGTACTAATGACTTCCCACCCTATATATGGGCTGATAATATCAAGCTCTTCTTACCGATGGTTATCGTATTTATGCTATCTTTCCTTTCACGTCAGTTAATTAAGAATGTATATGAACGAACTGTAGCATCAGAACAATCACATCAAAATGTCGAGCTTCAACTGGAGCAAATGAAAATATCAATCGATGAGATGGGTATATTTAACCAGAAGCTGCAAAAAAATGTTCGGATCACCGGGGATATCACCAGTGAATTAACCATCGGCTTTACTGAAATGAGCAAAGGGATTGAGAGTCAAGCCATAAGCGTAAGCGATATCTCCAGTGCCATTGGAGGTACAAATGAGGCTATTGAGTTTGTGGCTGAGAATTCAATTACGATGCGTGAATTGTCCAATAATTCAGCTATTTCCGCAGGAAAGGGGAATGAGCAGATCATAGAGTTGTCGAATAACATCAGTGAAATTCGCCTCATGATGGACGGTATCGTGAATGAGATGGATGAGTTGAGTGAGCAGAATCGCAGTATTGGCACGATTGTCGATACTATTCAATCTATCGCAGCAGAAACGAATCTTCTTGCGCTGAATGCGGCTATAGAAGCTGCACGTGCAGGAGAACAAGGGCGTGGCTTTGCAGTAGTCTCCGCACAAGTTCGAAAGCTGGCAGAGCATTCCCATCAATCGGCTGATGAAATCTCCGGTCGTCTAGGAGGCCTAGGACTAAAGGTTGTACACTTATCTTCCTTGATGGAACGGGGGAAGCTTATGATTGAATCCAGTGAAGCTTCAGTAAAACAATCAGAGCAGGTCTTCCGCGAATTATCCGAAATAGCATCACAAGTAGTGAAGCAAGCCAAAGAAGTAGAAGAGAAATCAATGCATGTGCGTAATTCCTCTAGTGTGATTGGAACTGAGGTTGATTCCATCTCTGCCATTACAGAGCAATCCAGTGCAGCTTCCCAGGAAATACTCGCCAGTGTTGAGGAGCAGAAGCTGATTGTAGACGAGGTTGTCGCCGGCTTTGATCGATTGGACCAGCTAATTGAGAGTTTACAGACTTTGTCCGAGAACACAATAATTGTGTAGTGATCAGCAGATGAGCAGTTTTACACTAAGCGGACAGTTTAAGGTCTGCTTTTTTTACATAGACTATTGCAATATACACAATACCGAGTATAATACTTGGTATAAACAAATTAAGGAGTCGGTGCACATGTCAGTCGATGATTATCTGGATCTCTTAAATTATGCCAAAACAATTAACGATGGACAGTGGCAGGCTGAACTCATCGAGAGTTTGAAGAACTTTGAAGTGGTTACTGAAGCACAGAATAGGGAAGCGAATATCAAGGAACTCTGGACACGGTTTGATGATATAAATGTCATACTGCTGGGGTTATTCGACAAACTGAAGGATAATGAGGAATCAGAGGAACGATATCGGTGGAAAGAGCAGATATGGGAACTCAAGATGGAACGAATCATAATAGCAAAGAAAATTCAGGACAGATACATTAAGATCAGCTAAGCAACATAAAACGAGATTAAAGCCTAGAAAAACAAAAAAATGGCATGCAGTTAGTCTACTCTGCCAAGACTTGCGAATATTTCTAGAAAGTGAATATTGCGGATTCACTTGAAAATAAAGACAAATGATTATTTAGACATTTGCATTCCTTCACGCATCATTGTCATGCACATTTTTTCCATCATATATTCCACCTCCTCTTAATAAACTTCAGTAGATCTTCTAATTTACTATATTTACCTGAAAGATTCAATACGAAATTAAGGCAGCTCCCTTTATTTAATAGAAGGGCTGCCTTTTTAATATGAAGATTATAGAATTATATCTAATATTTTATATAAATTGATCATGTTTGTACTTTATCATAATGAAATAAACAGATCATACGAGCGCAAGGAATCATTAGGAACAGTGGAATGGAATTCAGATTTTTATTCCAAGTTTGATCCAGTCGGTTGACCAGTTGCTGATTTCTCCTAGTATGGGTGCCAAAGCGGTTCCTTTATCCGTAAGCGAATATTCAATACGAACAGGCATTTCAGGATATACTGTACGTTTGATAATTCCCTCACCCTCTAGTTCCTTTAAACGGTCAGATAACACTTTACCACTGAGATTGGACAAACAATTTTCAATTTCACCAAAACGATGCGGACCTGTCATAAGTACGAAAACGATCAAGGCAACCCAACGTTTACTGAGCATATCGACCGCTTTTTCAAAGCGTGGACACATTTCAAAGTCATCCATTTCTATCACCTCTGCATTCATTATATCATAAACTTACATAAAGTAATTATGAATATTTAAATATATGTTCTAACTTGACGAACTTATATTACAATGTTAAACTAACTTACAAATAGTTACTTCACCCCGGAAATTAGCTGATAAAGCTTTTTCATAATATCACTACTAATAGATGAACCTAAGGATGGTGCACTCATGATTAAACCTGAGATTGTCTCAATACTGCAGAATAAAATTAAACGAATCACCATGAATGATTCCACTAATATATTAGTTGGCCCGATTACGTTACCGGTAAATCTGGACGGGGAGACCGTTACTTTTAAATGGTACAGTTGGCTTAAGGCAACAGAGGAGGATCTATTTCCTAGTGATAGTCAGGAAGCCACAGCGGCACTCATCTCACGGTTGTCTTCACTCAATCTTGCCGCAGGGCAGCAGTCCAGCGTATTAGTGTACGGTGATTTTGAAGGCTCGGATGAAGCATTGATTCGGATGCACAGCATATGCCACACCGGAGATATTTTTGGCAGCAAGCGTTGTGATTGTGGCTTCCAGCTACATCAATCAATGAAAATGATCGTTGACAACGGCTCAGGCGCTTTATTCTACTTAGCGAACCATGAAGGAAGAGGCATTGGCCTTTTCAGTAAAGCGATGGCTTATATTTTGCAGGAAGAAGGTTACGATACAGTAGAAGCTAATCTTGAGCTTGGCTTCGCTGATGATGTAAGAAACTATGAGGATGCGATAAGTGTACTGCAGCATTTGCGCCAGAAACCAGTAACCTTGATCACTAATAATCCGAAGAAAATGGATGCCTTAAGGACTGCGGGGATGAATACAGTGAAAAGAGTTCCGTTATGGGGAGATGTTTCTTCCTTTAATGAGAAATATTTGCGGACTAAGGTCGCACGCTCGGGGCATTTGGAGGTAGTGAAGGACACGGATTTTTTAGAGAATATTAAAATTGTATAAACGATCTGGAATTTAAGTAGTAGTTCTTTTGCAAGTTGTACATTATAATGGGTTACTGAACACTAATCTTAGTTTGAGCGAGGTACTCTATGAATGCAATTCAAGTGCAGGACTTGCGCAAAACATTTAAAGTCCAGAAAAACCGCGAGGGCCTCAAAGGGGCCTTCGCTGATTTGTTTAAACGGGAATTCACAGAAATCACGGCAGTGAAGGACATTTCGTTCACCATTCCACAGGGTGAGATCTGTGGGTATATCGGTGAGAACGGGGCCGGTAAATCTACAACGATCAAAATGCTCACAGGCATTCTGGTACCAACCTCCGGAAATCTGTCGGTGGGTGGTTATGTTCCGTATTTGGAACGTGAAAAGTTCGTACGTAACATCGGTGTAGTATTTGGACAGCGTAGTCAGCTGTGGTGGGATATCGGTGTCATTGAATCGTTTCAACTGCTGCGCAAAGTGTATCGGGTGTCGGAACAGGATTTCAAGAAACGCTTGGATGAGCTAGTGGAACGGCTGGAGCTGCAGGAATTGCTGAACCGTCCGGTACGTAAGCTCAGTCTTGGTCAGCGGATGCGCTGTGAGCTAGTGGCGGCTCTTTTGCATAATCCATCTATTCTGTTTCTTGACGAGCCAACGATTGGTCTGGATATTGTGGTGAAATCGGAAATTCGGCAATTCCTTAAAGATATGAACCGCGAGCATGGCACAACCATTCTGCTTACGACACATGACCTGCAGGATATTGAGGCTCTGTGTTCACGGGTTATTATGCTGGATGATGGGCGAATTATTTATGATGGCGGGCTGGAGGATCTGAAGCAGCGCTGGGGAACCGGCCGTGAAGTACTGTTTCAATTCGGGAATCCTACAAAGCTGGAGCAGCTAGAGCATTGGACAACAGGTATGCCGGTGGTTTGGTCTGCTGAGAATGATCTTGGTGCCAAGGTCTGGATTCCGCTCGACCTGAATGTCTCGGATGTACTGGGACGAGTTGTAGGACAGGCTGATATTACAGATATCAAAATCATTGAAACGAATACAGATGATATTGTCCGCAGCATCTATCAATCCGGGTCCGCTGAGAAGCCGGACGAAATGGCAGCAGCTCTGAAGGATGAAAGAGAGGCTCTTCATGTCTGACAAGCTTGAAACTGCAGTGTCTTCATCGGCAGGAGGTTCGTCAGCAGGAGGACCTCAGGAAAGCAGTCGCAGATTGCTAATGGGCGCTTATCTTGATTTTATCCGCATTCGGTTCCTGACCATGCTTGCTTACCGGGTTAACTACTACTCAGGGATTTTAATCTATTCTCTAAATATTGGTGTCAACTATTTTACCTGGATGGCTATATACGGAAAAGGTGAGTCTCTCGGTGGGTTCAGCGCAACGCAAATGACATCCTATGTAGCCGTATCGTGGATGGCGCGGGCCTTTTATTTTAACAATCTGGATCGTGAGATTTCCACAGATATCCGTGATGGCAGTATCGCCATCCAGTTCATCAGACCCTACAACTATGTGCTGGTCAAAATGATGCAAGGACTCGGAGAAGGTATCTTCCGTTTCATGCTGTTCATGATACCTGGCATGGCTATTGCTATGCTGTTGTTTCCGGTGCAATTACCAACAGAGCTCTCCGCCTGGGTGGGTTTTCTCGTGATGTTATTTTTCAGTTTTCTGATTAACTCGCAGATCAATGTCATTACAGGACTATCCGCGTTCTTTGTGGAGAATAATGAAGGCATGATGCGGATGAAACGTGTTGTTGTCGATTTGTTCTCTGGTCTGGTCGTACCGATTAGCTTATTTCCGGACTGGCTGTCTTCTGTACTTAAGTTCTTACCGTTTCAAGCCATCACTTACCTGCCGGGCTCTGTATTTACAGGACGAGTACAAGGCGTAGGGATATGGAATGTACTAGGTGTTCAGGTCTTCTGGTTCCTGGTGCTCTTGATTCCAATTATCTGGCTAAACCATGCGGCGCGGCAGCGTCTGTTCGTGCAGGGAGGATGAGGTAGGTTTGTATTATTTCGGATTAATCAATGAATATCTTAAGAACTACATTAAGTCCCGGCTCACTTACCGTGCCGATTTCTGGGTGGAGGTCATATCGGATCTGCTGTTCCAAGCGACCAACTTTATATTTATTCTCGTAATCTTTATGCATACAGACAGTCTCGGCGGCTGGAATCAGAATGAAGTGGTGTTTGTCTACGGCTTCTTTATGGTCCCCTTTGGGATATTCAGCTGTTTCGTGAATATGTGGGGCTTCAGTGAGCGTTATATCACTAAGGGAGAGATGGACCGAGTTCTGACTCGTCCGGCGCATAATTTATTCCAGATCCTGTTGGAAAATATAGACCCACCTTCCTTGTTCGGCTCATTAATTGGCCTCGTGATTATGGCTATTAGCGGGGCGAATCTCGGACTTCCGTTTGAATGGTGGACTATCCCGGCTTTAATCGTGCTCTCATTGAGTGCGGTGGCCATTTATACCGGTATTTATACAACGTTGACATCCCTCTCCTTCTACTCGGATGCTCCGACCGGAATCCTCCCGTTGATGTATAACATCCAGACCTATGGACGTTATCCGGTAACGATCTACAACCGGGCCATTCAGGTGCTGCTGACCTGGGTTATTCCGTTTGCGTTCGTTGGCGTGTATCCGGCTGCACTGTTTCTGCACCGTGATGAGATGAAGGGAATGGCTCTATTGACGCCTGTAGTTGGCGCGGTATTTCTAACCATTGGCTTACTTGCATGGAATTATGGGGTGAAACGGTATAAGGGAGCGGGCTCGTAACCATAAGCTTTACTCTTTGAATAAATAGGCAGTCTAAGAACCTAACCGTTCTTGGACTGCTTTTTTTCATTCCTGAATAGTGGTGGTAAAATATAATAAAACGTTGTTTAGGACATCTATGAATTCGTCCATTCGTTATCCATAATAAAAGTATGCACTAACCATTAGCAGGAGGATATATGAAATCATATCTAATAGGTGTTGATCTCGGTGGAACTAATATCAAAGCAGCGATTTTCGATGAAGAATTCAAGGCCATACAAGAGCTCTCTATTCCCACCGAAGCCTCGGCAGGCTCTGCACATGTGCTGGCCCGTATAAGAGAAGCCGTACATCTCCTAACGGTAGGAACGAACATTACACTGGATCTGGTTAAGGGTATGGGGATCGGGATTCCTGGACTCTTAGATCCAGTGGCTGGTATTTCTATTTTTTCACCAAACTTTCCAGACTGGGATCATGTGCCGATTATTGATGAAATGAAGCGCTACTATGATTTTCCTATTTATATCGATAATGATGTTAGGGTTAATCTTTATGGGGAGTGGCAGCATGGTGCGGGCAGAGGATACGCTAATCTGATATTGATTACCCTGGGTACCGGTCTCGGCTCTGGGATGGTGAGTGATGGTAAGGTGATCTATGGCACGTCCTACAGCGCTGGAGAAATAGGGCATATGAATATGTATAGAAGCGGGCGGCCTTGCAAGTGTGGCAGCTCCGGCTGTTTGGGCAGATATGTATCCGCAGTAGGCATGGTTAACACCTTAAAAGAGAAGCTGGTTGAGGGCGGAAACAGTATTATAGAGAAATGGACTGAGGGGCAGCATGAGCGAATTACCGCATTAATGATCTCGGAAGCCTATGATCGAGACGATGCCTTGGCGATTGAGGTAATGCGGGAGACCGGGGAAATGTTGGGGTTTGGTCTAGCGAACGTTATAAATATGTTCAATCCTGAACTGATCATTGTGGGCGGAGGAATGGCAGCGGCAGGAGATCGGCTGCTTAACACCGTGCGGGATACTGTGCAGCAGCATGCGCTAAGTCTATCCAGCAGCAGGTGCAGCATTGTTCAGGCGGAACTAGGCAGTCAGGCGGGAACACTGGGTGCTGCGTCTTTTGCGTGGAAGAAGATGAATGAGAAGTCAAATGTATAGTTGTAGAATGAGCAGTACATAGGCAACAAAAGATAGGAGAAATCTGACAGTACTTTTGGACGAAAGTGAGACCAAACCGGGCATTTGTACATATGCTGGTGAAGTGAATTAAATTGGTCTTGGGAGGGTTCTTGATATGTACTGGGTTAATCCATATTGGAATAGAACAATGTTTACACCCGTTTGGTCGGTATCACTGGTTGAAGCCCTAAATTTAATCAAAGAAGCGGTTCAAGGAGAACGGAATGATGAGTTATTCTATGATGAACTTATCAAACTAGCTCCAACCCCTGAACAAGCAGCTATTATCAAGTCAATACGCGATGATGAACGAGGTCATAATCAAATGTACCGCGGGATTTACAGGGAGATCACCGGTCAGGAAATCACGGGTATAAGCAATGAACAATATCAACGGGTTGAATCGTATACGGAAGGATTGCAGCGGGCGCTACAAGGTGAATTGTCAGCCGTTGAGAAATACCGAAAAATATGGTTTGGACTCCCTGTGGGGATTTATCGTGATACTGTTTACGGGATTATTTTAGATGAGTTGAAACATGCCAGTAAATACAATTATTTATTTACTTTGAATCATCATAAAGATTAAGTGAAAAATTGCGCTCAAGAGAATTGTACTCCTGCACTTGTCACATGATATGCTATACAAGAAGAAACGGCTTTGCTGTCCTTTATATGGACGGCACCCGTTTCTTCGAGAAATATAAGGATAAATTATCGTGTGAACAAATAAATTTATTCATTTCAAATAAAGTGCGGGAGGACAAAGATGAAACGAGATATTCAAAATGTACCTTATGGCTACGAACCGCCGGCTGAACAGCGTAAAGGGACTTTAATATATTACGATTCTTTTGAGCATACGACGGACTTCGAGTTGGCGATTGCAGCTAAGACAGCGGCTGACCGCAGGTTCACAAAGTTTGTGTTATATCCACTGCATGAGGAAACCGTGCGACGGATGACGAAGGAGCCTGTTCAGTCTTATTATAAAAGAGAAGAGCGGCTGCATGAATGGAAACGGGAGCAGGGCCAATCGTTCATTACAGTGGAAAATCTGGAAGGGAAGCGAAAAAAATATACGCCCCTCGATTCTGCACTGCGTCATATTACCGATGTATATCCCTCTCCCTATTTTCTCTATTTGACACCCGAGATGGCTAGCCAGTTCGCAGCGTTTTCCTCCTTTGAAGATTGGATTGTGAAGCTGCGCTTAATACTCACAGCCACTCCCGCCAAAATCCACCCTCGTTTAGAAAAGTTTCGACATCGCTGGGATGTTGTTGGGGAAGAGTGAGCTTAAAGGCCTCTTCTGACATTATCTTGACCGGTCGTTCAAGATAATATATAGTAATACATAGTAGCAGAAGGAGTTGAGAAGAATGGCTCGACATAAGGAATTTGATCAGGAGAAAGCGCTCGAAAGTGCGCTGGATTTGTTCTGGACAAAAGGGTATGAACGGACCTCAATACAGGATTTGTGTACGGAACTGGGCATTCATAGAGGTAGCTTGTATGACACTTTTGGGGATAAGTATGCGCTATTTGTGGCTTGTCTGGACCGTTTCCAGCATAATTCACAAGAAAAATATTATTCGATTCTAACCGAAGAGGGACCCACTAAAGAGCTCTTGGAGCGTTTCTTCGGCAAAGTAATTGATAGCTCCATGAACAATGATACGAAGCGTAGAGGTTGCTTTATGACCAATGCTGCGATGGAGGTTGCTGCAACCGATCCTGTGATTTCGGGTAGAGTAGAGGCCTATGCGATTCATGTGGAATCATTATTTTACCAATTTCTGCTGCGTGCTCAGAAGAATGGCGATGTTAAGGGGAAACACAATTTGCGTGAACTGGCCCGTTTCTTGGCGAATACGAAGCAGGGGCTGCATGTAATGGGGAAGACTGCCCCTGACCGCAGTGTATTAGAGGATGTCTGCAAAGTCGCACTATCTGTCGTTGTTTAATTTTTTTTGGTTATATCTTGAACGATCATTCAAATATTATCTGCATTATTATGAAGTGGGAGATGAATTAGATGAAAAGAATGTTATGGGTGATGCTGATGATGGCCTTTGGAGCTACGTTTACTTCACCGTTGTTTCCTTTGTATCAAGAGCATTTTCATTTGACAAGCTTGGAGATTACCCTATTATTTGCGGCTTACGCGGTCTGCCTGTTGCCCTCATTACTCATTGTCGGTTCTAAAGGTAAATCGTGGGGCCTCAGAAAAGTACTATTAACGAGTGTACTTCTTTCACTGGTCGCTACGTTTCTATTCATGTTTGCGAATCAAGCTTGGATGCTCTATGCTGCGAGAATGCTGGAGGGGATTGCATACGGGGCCTTTACGGGCGCTTCAGCGGCCTTTCTATTTCTTAAGAGTCCTGCGGAAAAAAAGGGGTTGGCTTTAACATTGTTGGGAGTTACAATCCTGGTCGGTTTTGGACTAGGACCGGCGATTAGTGGATTAATGATCCAATATGCAGGTTATCAACCCCTTCGTCTGCCCTTTGTTCTGCTCAGTGTACTGTTGATTAGTGCGCTGATAGCTCTGTTCACGCTGACTGAGGATTCTTCCGCAAAAGAGGGGATAGCTTCACCTAAGATTACTCTCGGTATTCCCAAGGAAATTTCCCCGCATTTTTGGTCATTTATCGGCTTGTCGATCTTTATGGTCTTTACGCTTAACGGCATTGTGCTATCCTTAATTCCTTCCTTCACAAAGAATGTAATTCATAGCTCCAATCTGTCCGTCTCGGGTCTGCTAATTCTACTGTTGCTGGGAGGCGGGGCCATCGCCCAAATGGTCCGTAACCCCCGAAACGAGATGACAAGAATTCGGATAGGACTAATCATGCTCCTGATTGGGTCGTGCTTTACAGTGTTGTCCGGAGAAACAGGGAAGTTGTCGCTACTATGGATTGGAATCTTCATTGAAGCGATTGGTGGGGGCTGGACCTTTCAGGTGAGCCTGCGTCTAGCCGGAAATCTGCCTAAGCCCGAAGAACGCGCACAGGTTATTTCCACCTATTATCTAGCAGGATATTCCGGATTTATTGTACCTATTGTAGGTGTTGGTGGCCTGACCTTATTCTTCAGTCTCAATACTGCACTTATAGTTCTGAATGTCCTTGGTGCACTTGTCATTATCTACATTCTCGCTTATTCAACCCGATTTCAGAAATATTACGCGAAACATAAGGATAAGCTACTCTATACTTCCACACGTTGAGTCAACCCCATGTTAGTGACTGCTTCCCTGCTTGCGTCTGTAGGTATACATTTTCCATTGATAATGGATAAAGCAGCCGATGCAGAACCCGAGGATTGCTACAGTAGCCGCAACAGCAACCAATGCCGTGAAAATATAGGCAGCGATCGTCCACCCGGCAATAAAGCTGACCAGACCTGCCGTAAGACAGAAGACGGCAATGCTCTGGTTAAATTGCTGCTGCTCCGCATCTTCAAGCAGGTAGGCACACCGCTCTTTTGTCAGAAATTTCGCGCCAAGCTTGATAACCGGGTTATATCCAAATACAAGACCAAGTACTCCAGCGGCCAGCGGCAGGGCGAGAATCCAATATTGACCGGTGAGCCATGTTAATAATACGGAAATTACAATAAAGCCTTGATTGGTCTTAACTAACGGTCGGGGAATTCCTTTAGAACCTTCACTCATTTAATTCACACCTATCTTATTGGTTTAGTTATAGTATAGCGAGCGTATGAGTTTTTGGGAAGGATTATGAGAAATATTCAAATTTAAATTAAAAAACGTTGACATCGTTCAATACATTATGGTTTCATTATGTAGACCGATTGTTATAATGCCAAGAAGGAAGTGTCAAGCTTGTCAAACAAGCCGAATGCACGCGAGGCGATTGTAGATACTGCTTCAAGATTATTTTTCACACAAGGCTATCATGCTACGGGCTTGAACCAGATTATTAAGGACAGCGAATCACCCAAGGGTTCCCTGTATTATTATTTCCCTCACGGCAAAGAAGAACTGGCTTTAACGTGCATCACGCGCACCAGTGAAATTGTCGCTCAGAAGCTCAGATATCATGTGGAGAATAGCGCAAATATTGTGGAAGCGATGAAGGATTTTATTCTGGGAATGGCCAAGGATGCTGTAGAATCCTCCTTCAAGGGAGTTGTTCCGTTCAGCTTCTGGTTAGCAGTAGAGACGTCTTGCATCAGTGAGGAGCTACGGACTGCGTGTCAGGCTGTCTTTAAAGACTGGCAGGATGTCGTGAGGCAGAGTCTATTGAATGCAGGCGAAGAGCAGGGGGCTGCTGCAGATAAGGCTTCCGTTGTGATCTCCTTATTTGAAGGGGCGCTGCTGCAGGCGCTGACTTATCGGGATGAACAGCCATTGCTGGCTGCAGCGAGGCTTATCCCTGTTCTACTGGGCTAGACAGAGAGAAAAGAGAGAAAAAACACATTTTCAGGAGGATATTAGAGTGGATGCTACCGTACAAGGACAACAAAAGACCGAGGAAATAAAGTTCAAAACCCTTCCTATTCTAATCTCTTTACTGTTGGCAGGGTTTATTGGAATGTTCAGTGAAACGGCGTTAAATGTGGCATTATCTGATCTTATGAATGTATTACAGATTACACCGTCCACCGCACAATGGTTAACTACGGCCTATCTGCTCACCCTAGGGATTCTGGTTCCGATATCAGGATTGCTGCTGCAATGGTTCACGACGAGACAGTTATTTGTTGCCGCCTTATGTTTCTCTATAGTAGGCACTTTTCTGGCCGCTGTCTCACCGAATTTCGAGTTTCTGCTGACGGCAAGAGTGGTTCAGGCCATGGGAACAGCATTGCTGCTGCCTCTGATGTTTAACACCATTCTAGTGATTATACCTCCTGCCAAAAGAGGCGCCGCCATGGGCTTAATCGGACTGGTTATCATGGTTGCACCAGCAATTGGTCCGACGATTGCCGGGCTGCTGATTGAGAGTCTTAGCTGGCATTGGATATTCTGGCTGTCGCTGCCTTTCCTTGTGATTGCGCTGGTATGCGGCATTCTCTTCATGCAAAATGTCACGAAGGTGACGAAGCCGAGAATCGACGCGCTCTCCATTGTACTTTCTTCCTTGGGGTTTGGCGGAATCGTGTATGGTTTCAGTAGTGCGGGTGGAACTGAAGGCTGGGGAACCCCTAAAGTTATTATTCCCATTATCATAGGCGTCGTTGCACTGGCGTTGTTTGTCTTCCGTCAGGTGACAATGAAGCAGCCCATGATTAATATGCGCGCTTTTAAATACCCGATGTTCGTTGTTGGTGTGGTGATGGTCTTTATCGCGATGATGGTTATCCTGTCCTCCATGCTGATTCTTCCCATGTATCTCCAGCAGGGTCAAGGATATACGGCTTTCAAGGCAGGGTTACTGTTGCTGCCCGGCGGATTAATTAACGGATTGATGTCTCCGCTTATGGGACGTTTGTTCGATAAATATGGTCCCAAATGGCTTGTTATACCAGGCCTGATCATTATTGCCGTATCGTTGTGGTTCTTCTCCAGCATCACTGCTACATCGACAGTTGTTTTCGTAATTGTACTGCATAGTGCGCTCATGATCGGTGTGTCGATGATCTTCATGCCGGCTCAGACGAACGGAATTAATCAATTGCCAATGGAGTTGTATCCTGATGGAACGGCAATTATGAATACACTACAGCAGGTTGCAGGTGCGATTGGCACCGCGCTGGCGGTCAGTATTATGACTGCCGGAACGAACAGCTTTTTGAAGGGGGTAGCTGATCCTGAGGACCCTGCCAATATGTTGTCTGCGTTCACCAATGGTGTGCAGAATGCCTTTATTTTTGGGATGATCGTATCCATTGTAGGCCTTGTGGTTGCTTTCTTCCTTAAGCGTGTCATTGTTTCCCACAAAACACAAAGCTCCATGCATTAATGCTGCAATTATATGCATGATCGAGAACACATCCGCACTGCGGATGTGTTTTTTTGAGGATGGATAGGGTAAACGTCACAGGCATAACTTGTTTCAGCTTCCCTCAATTCGTCCAAACATAAGTGTAACCTTTTGCTGCTAAAGACTGTCTAATAAGAAGACAATAAGATATCATCTCTACGAGGAGGCAATATGAAACAGTATAATTTATCGATATTGAATTTGAAAAAGGGAGCATTGCTCGGCATAGCAATTGCTCTAAGTTCAGGGGTAGTAGTTACCTCAGTAGGCTCGCAACCTGCTTATGCCGCAACCGCACCAAATTCTTCAGCCGTTTATAAACAGTTTCAGAAATATTTGCAGCAACCGGTCCAGCTTATCCAGGCACGCAATTTTTTAATTAATCATATTGATGAAGCTGGAGTTTGGTATGCGACTCTAATGACCCTACAGCTGGAGAATGCGCAAAAGGCAGAGCTGTCTGACTTTTCGGACAAGCTATATCCGGATAACGTCCAGAAGGCGATCGGCACAGCGTTTTCCAAAAATGGACTGACTTATACTGGCCTGCTTAAAGCGATCAAGGACCCCAAAATTCGTGTTATATTAATTGAAGGCCGTGACAAGGGCTACAAGATGGAGACCAGTGAGGGAATGTATTATCCAGTGATGCATTACGAAGGCTATAAAGGCTTTAAGCCTTATATTAAGCAGGATATTGCCTCTTATATCGACATTATGGCGAAAGAGTCCAACCGCCCAAGTACATATGATGCAGGAATTGTAATTAGCTGGGATGAGGTCATTTCCAGAACGCTAGCCATGGAGACCTTTGTGCGAAAATATCCCACTTCCAATCGCGTTGCCACTGTTAAGCAGGAGCTTACTTATGCGGTTTCCCGCCTGTTTTACGGGACCGACAATACACCGGCGTATGACTATGATCAAAAGAAGCTGGATCCTGAGCTGAGACAGGCCTATGAAGATGCTTTGACCAAGGGCATAGGAAATAGTAAGCTTTTGGCAACTATAAAAAAGCTGCTTATCATGCTGGATAGTACAGAGAATGAGTTCACGCCAGCGATTGACAAGTTTCTAAAAAACGAGGGGGCATAGATTGTTGAAGCTGCTACCAAGGAGAATAAGATTTATACTTCTAGCTTTTGCGCTGATTATGGGGTTGAGCTACATGATGACCGGACATGCGGGTGCTGCGTACACGGGGTCATCCGTAGATAAGGCGCTGCAACAGATACAACTTACAAAGAAGCATAACCTGCCACAGGGCTTCGTCTATCTGGAAGAAATCATTCCCACTGCGCAATATGAAATTCGTTATTATGGTGAAAATAATTTCACTGGACAACGAGTTACTGGATATCATGCCCCATTGGCAATCTTTACACGCGAAGCAGCAACTGCCCTTAAGGCTGTAAGTGAGGATCTGAAACAGAAGGGTTATCTCCTGAAAATTTATGATGCCTATCGCCCGCAAAAAGCAGTAAATAACTTTGTTAACTGGTCTCAAGATGCCAGTGATATCAAGATGAAACAGCAATATTATCCGTTGCTGGATAAACGAAATCTATTTAAGCTGGGCTTCATCGCCAAAAAGTCCGGACACTCCAGAGGCAGCACGGTGGATTTAACCATAGTTAATCTCAAAACAGGCGCTAATGTGGATATGGGCAGCCCTTATGATTTCTTCGGGAATATCTCCTATTATGATACAAGCCTAATTAACAACACCCAGAAGGCGAACCGTGCAATCCTTAAAGCAGCCATGGTCAAGCGGGGATTTAAGCCCTATACGAAGGAATGGTGGCATTTCACACTACTTAAGGAGCCTTATCCCAATCAATATTTCAACTTTAATATCGAGTGATGCGATTCTATTGCATATTATTGAGTTTAATGTTTAATATAGGAGTATTACATGATGTAAGCGTGCATACTGATTCTTAAATACAGAAGAGGAGGATTGGATTTGATGAGAAGAATCTCAGCCTTTGTCCTAAGTATTCTGTTATTGACGATAGGTTCATGGATACCGGCGCAAACGGTCTCCAGTGCCGCAAGCAATATGAATGTTATCTTGAATGGCCAGTCCCTGAAATTTGAAGATTCTGCTCCCTATCTTAGTGGCTCTACGGTGATGATCCCGCTTCGAGAGACTGTAGTTGCATTGAAGTATATAACCTCCTACCAGAAAGCTACGGATACGATCCAGCTGAATAGTGTTCAGAATAAGATTTCCTTCAAGTCTGGCGGGCAAGACCTCATCCTTAATGGCGTGAAGGTCTCGTTTAAAGAGAACACCGTTGTCCGACAGGATCGCGTCTACGTTCCATTATCTTTTTTCGCTGCACTTGGTTTAGTAACAGCCTATGATGCAGGGACTAATCAAGTGGAAGTGTATACGCCGGATGTAACTGCGGGAGTAATCGTTGGATTGCTCGCAGCAGGAAAGTATCAGGAGCTAGAGGATCGTTACTTTGATCCGGTAATGAAGCGGGCAATCTCCATTCCTGTAATCCAGCAGACTTGGGAGAATATATCGACTCTAGGTGGGAATTATCTTGGTCTTAAATCTACAGTAAGCAGTCGGAATGAGGAAGGAATGGTCCTGCAAAGCGTACTTTCTTTCAGTGATTCGGAGGCTTCATTTGAGATTAGACTGAACAACTCTGCTGAAATTACTGAACTGCGAATCATACCTCTACCAGTCAAACTGCCATAACCTATACACCTTAACAACAGACTATGTTTATGCTCCATAAGGAGCAAAGCATAGTCTGTTTTGTTTGGTGAAATTGAGAAAATTAAAATTTATAGTTTATTGTTGACAAACGAAGTATTCTGCAGTAAATTAATCAATGAATTAAACAGTGAATTAATCAATGATTAATCATTAAAAAACATCTCAGTAATTAAGGAGGGATACGATAGAAGGATGAACAAAACAGATAACAATGCAGATCATTCAGACAAGGATACCAAGCAGACTATTTTAAATGCCACAGTTAGACTGATTAGAGAAGATGGACTTCAATGTGCAACACTGCGCAAAATCGCTGCTAAAGCAGATACCAATATAGCGTTGGTTAATTATTATTACGGGTCTAAAGATAATTTGCTCTCTGATGCCGTACGAGTCTTGTTATCCACGTTCGATGATGCTTTTAAAGCGCTTGAAGATCTGTCCTTATCGCCTAAAGAACGGTTAAAACAATTTTTTATTGGTTATATTGCCAATCTGGAACAGTATCCCGGACTAGCCAGACAGATGATTGATCAAGGCCATAATATTCTGGCTTCTCAGGATGAGTATACCCGTTATGCCAAAACAATGAGAATGAAGCATATGCATGCTGCTTTACGAGAAATTACGAATGAGCAAGACGAAGTGAAGCTAAGGATGATGATGTTGCAGTTGTACGGCGCGATTATTTTTCCTTTAACGATGAGTTCCTGCTCACCGGGAGCACAAAATAAGCTTGAAACTAGCTTTCAATTCCCTTCCATTGAAACCCAAATTGAGGCGTTGTTCGAGCATTATTTTTATAAATATAATATATAGAGAAAAGAGTGGAGATTTGGATGTCAAAAACAATAAATGAGAAAAGCGCAGTGGCAGAACAGCCATTTTCTCTAAAAGCCATTTTGCCCCCGCTGTTGGCTATTATCGTAGGTATGATCATGGTTATCCTAGACGGGACTGTTGTAAATGTTGCGGTACCTAAGCTGGTGGAATATTTCTCAACAGATCTCAAGACGATTCAATGGGCGATTACGGGCTACACTCTGGCATTGGCAGCAGTAATTCCGCTTGCAGGCTACATGACAGACCGCTTCGGTTCGAAACAAGTGTTTCTGACCACTGTAATTATGTTCGTATTAGGTTCCATGTTATGCTCGGTTGCTCAGACCTCGACACAGCTTATCTTATTCCGAGTCATTCAAGGCTTGGGCGGCGGTATGGTCGCTCCAATCGGGATGGCAATGGTCTTCAAGTTGGCACCTGCAAATCGAATGGGCTCCATTATGGGCATGCTCGGCATCCCGATGCTGCTAGCACCAGCACTTGGCCCGATTCTGTCAGGCTGGTTGGTGGAGTATGTTAGCTGGCACTGGATTTTCCTGATTAACTTACCTATCGGTATTGTAGGTATCATCCTTGGGGTTAAATATTTGCCCAAGACTGAGAAGAAGGGCAAGACGCATCTCGATTTACTAGGTATGATTCTGGCTCCGATTGCTTTCTCTATGCTGGCCTATGGCGTTAATGAAGGCGGAGGAACCAGTTGGTCTTCCACACCGGCTATAGTCGGCTTATCCGTCGGAGGCGTGGCACTTATACTCTTCGTTATCGTAGAGTTGCTTCATAAGCACCCGTTATTGGAGCTGCGAGTGTTCAAATCATCGGATTTCACTCGCGGAATCATCTTGTTATGGGTTACACAAGCGGCATTATTTGGTTCGATGTTGTTCGTACCGTTATACCTGCAGCAGATTCGTCATTACACGCCGCTGGAGACGGGTCTGATCATGCTTCCTCAAGCGCTTGCTTCCGGTATTGGCATGCCGCTCGGAGGACGATTGTTTGATAAGATTGGTGCACGTCCGCTGGCCTTTGTCGGTTTAGGTATCATTTCCACCGCTTTGTATCTACTATCAGGCATTACGATTGATACGAGTCTTCCTATAGTCATGATGAGTCTGGTCCTCATGGGACTTGGAATGGGCTTGTCCATGATGCCATTGAACACACATGTACTGAATTCCGCACCACGTGAATGGGTTGGCCGTGTAACTCCACTGACAGCGGCTGCTCAGCAGGTTGTCGTATCCTTTGCAGTAGCAGGAATGACTGGTTATCTGACCAGCCAGATTGCAGTACACATGGGTGCATTGACTAAAGGAGGCAATCCATTGACAGCTGCGGTTCTGGGCTTTAATGATGTATTCTTCCTGACTTCCTGCATAGCTGCGGCTGGTGTTATTATCAGTCTCATCCTGCGCAGACCGAAAGTGGCTGATACACCTCTTCCTAAAGACGGTAAACAGCCTGATCCAGCGATGATGATGGGACATTAATCCATCTGCTGACATCTAAGGAACAACAAGCCGCTCCAGCATTTTTGCTGGGGTGGCTTGTTTGTGTTTTACCTTCGGAATGGAATAAACCCTGGATTCCCAATATAAATCTACACTAAATACGCTCCGGCTCTTCGGAGATCCGTGAAAAGGAGATTTTCCCTAATAATTCGGAGGCTATTATACCCAACAGAACAAGTGCCGCACCAGTGTAGCCTTGTATTGACAGCTGTTCTCCTGCGAACCAGTAACCGAATAGGGCTGCGAATACTGGCTCGAGCGAGAAGATTAACCCAGTACGGGTGGGTGAGGTATATTTCTGGGCAACCGGCTGCAGGATGAAGCCGCAGGCACTGCATAGAATGCCGAGCGCCAGAATTGCAATCCAGCCCGGCAGGGTGCTGGGAAGTGAAGGAGTCTCGAATAGGGTGGACAACACTAAGGCAAAACCACCAGCGAAGCCTAACTGCAGGATGCCGATCGTAAGAGAATCGCTGGTCTTTACGGCTTTACCGGTGACCAGAATCTGCACGGCATAGAATACGGCTGCCAGAATACAGAGAAAATCACCTGGCTGGATTGTTAAGGTAGCGTTTAACGTAAGCAGGCCTATTCCGGCAATCGCCAGGATGGAGCCAAAGACTTGCGGGGGAGCGATTCTCTTTTTGAATACGAGTACATCGATCATAGGTACAAAAATTACAGTCAAAGCCACCAGAAAACCGGCATTTGAGGTAGTGGTGGTCTTAAGGCCGAACGTGATACAGGTGAAGACACCCAGCAACAGGAAGCCTAGTAAGGCTCCATATTTCAAAGTTCTGGCATCCACACGTCTCAAGCGATTATGGAATAACACTGCAGCTAAACAAAAAGCAAGCCCAAAACGCAGCGCGATCAGATTGAATTCACCCAGCGTACCAAGCCCCATTTTCATAAATATGTAGGACGAGCCCCAGAATAAGGTTACAACTAACAACATTAGCTCGGCTTTGAGCGGTTTCATCTCACGTCATCATCCTTCTATAATTCAAGTAAATACAGTATAATATCCACGGTTACATAAGTTAACTGAATGTTTATGATAGGAAACATGAGCCATTCTCATGTAATGAAGAAAAGGGGAGTATTAGCTTGAGTATCAATAAGTACGAGGTTTTTCTGAAGGTAGTTGAGCTTGGAAGCTTGACCAAAGCCGCAGAAGTGCTAGGTTTCACCCAATCCGGAATTAGCCATACGATCAGTAGCTTAGAGTCGGAATTCGGCTTCTCGTTGCTGGTTAGAAACCGGTCAGGTGTTAAATTAACGGTAAATGGGGAGCAGGTGCTGCAGCCTATCCGTGAAATTCTGAAATGGAATGAGCAGTTAAAACAGGCAGTCGCCGATATCCATGGGCTGGAGATTGGAACGATTACGATTGGTACCTTCACCAGTGTATCCGTGCATTGGCTACCAGGCATGATCAAGCAATTCCAAAGTGAGTATCCACATATTGAATTTAAGCTGCTGGAAGGCAGTTATTTGGAGATTGAACAATGGATAGAGGGTGGCGTGATCGACTGTGGCTTTATTTCATTGCCGACCCGTGAGAAATTCGAGGTATTTCCTTTGAAAAAAGACCGGATGCTGGGAATTGTTTCGCTAGAGCATCCCTTAAGCAAAGAGCCTTTTCTCTCTTGGGCACAGATGGCAGACGAGGATTTTATTGTCCAGAAGACAGGATCGGATTATGATATCCGCCGAGTGCTGGAGAAGGCTGGTATCAAACCCAAGATCAAATTCTCCGCAGGGGATGATTATGCGATTATGGCGATGGTGGAGAAAGGGCTGGGAATTAGTATTTTGCCTGAATTGGTCTTAAAGCGTCAAAATCACAATATAACTGCACTTGAATTGGAGGACCGCAGTTTCAGATCGCTCGGAATTGCTGTGAACTCGATGAAATATGCCTCCCCCGCTACTAAACGTTTCCTGAAGCATGTGCAATCATGGTTGGAGCTTAATCCTTGAGCTACCCCCTGAGTGTTTCTTCTTCATGATGACGTAGTAATGGGTAGAACAACACCGGAGGTTCATACAATGTTTAACAATGAGAACCATACATGGGCAATACGATTTAGAAGCCGCGAAATGCAGGCATTAGAAGAAGCAATCGACATCTTTGGACCGAGTGTTCAAGCGCTTGTCAGACGCGTGCTATCCGGTGCTGGTAGCTCGGAGGATGTGGAAGAATGTGTGAGCGACGTGTTTTGGGCAGCGTGGCACGACATTGAAAGCTATGACGAAAATCGCGCCTCTTTTAGGACGTGGCTGCTCGTGCTTACGAAGTATAAGGCACTGGACCTAAGGCGTAAACTTATACGACGCTGTGATGAAATAACGATGTTAGGTGAAGTAGCGGAAATAAGGAGTCCGTATTCCACCGAGTATCATGTTATTTCTCGTGAATCGAGTCGGGAGCTAATCGGTTTTGTACGAGGGATGAGTGAGCCGGACCGCAGTTTGTTTTGGCGTAGGTATTTCTATTACGAAAGCTTGGATGAACTGGCGGCGTTGTTCGACCTTTCTAAGAAAGCAATCGAAAGCCGACTCTATCGGTGCCGTTTGGCACTTAAGCAGAAACTAGGGCTGACAGAGACTGAGACAAAGACTGAGACAAAGGAGGCGTTGAATAATGGGAAATGAGGAAAAGATCAATTTTGCGTGGATTGACCATCTTGATGCAGAAGTAGCAGAGTTTGAATGGGTTAAACCAGAGAATTCCAATTCCCTTCTCTTAGTAGAAGAAGATCTCGCCGCAATCGCGCGTATTAAGGTTCGTACGATCACCCGGTTGCAGCAAGAAAAAGTAGCTGTATCCTTAATTCCCATTGTTTTCTCCCCTCGCCGCCGTCGCAAAGTTATAGTTGCAGCTGTTGTTGCCATTCTACTTGTTGCGTTTGGGGTATTTTCCACTCCGGCTGTGCAGGCTGATTTAATAAAAGTTCTACGCTTCTTCCCTGGCCTTGGTGCAGTGGAGGAAGGCAATCTTACACAGTTGACGTATGTCTTGGAGAAACCTTACGTGCGAGTGATCGGCAGCGGAAAGCTTACTGTCGACAGCATCGTATTACAGCCACACGTTGCAACGATTACACTGCGCGGTGTACAGACACCTGAGATTAAGGAATTCAAAGCCGAAATCGACGGTCACACATACACATTTATCTCTTCTACTCGTTCATCCTCAGGAGGAGACTGGTTCGGCCAATACAGCCCTTCAAAAGATATACAGGTGCCTGAAGCAGACACAATCACGTTGAATATCAATGGTACAACCCTAGGTCCATTAAAGCTAGTTGCTTCGAAAACGGCCGACGACATTGAACATCTTGGTTCAAGCAGCGTGCAACAGGATGTAAGGGTTACCGCATTTCCAACTAGACTCACGGATGGGATCATCCGTGTACAACTCATCTCTAAGCTACCACAAGCAAGACTTACAGTTCACTCCTATGGAGTATCTCCCCTCGTGACAGATACTGGCTTATATATTGAGGATGCGAATGGCAAGAAGGCCAATCTGGTTAAGTCGGATACATTAACGTTTCCGTCTGATTTCCGCTTCCACGAAATACCTGATGGAGTGGCACCATACACGATCGTTATCCCCTTCATCGAAGTGTCTGATCCCGAAGCTAGTCCCGAAGAAGTGTCAATACCAATCCCGAAGGTTGGCGTTGAACATAACATCGACATTCCTGCTGAAATCGGTGGCTTTCCGATCCATTTTACCCATATCAAACGTACTGGAGAGACAAGTGTCAGTGTTGATGTCGACGTACAGTTTGATCTGACGAAACCGCAGGCACTGGAGTACTTTTTGATTCGTTATCCGGGCTCGGAATTTAACGATTCGTTTAGCAGGGAGAACGTCAATAAGACGTCTGCCGTGATGAAGACGCTCCAGCTTCAGACAAAGCCTGAGCAAACGTCGCTTATATTTTCGCTGACCGAACCTCATTTCTTGATCAAAGGGCCATGGAGACTGCCGTTAAACCTTGAATAGGTAAATTTTCATCTGACATAAAAAGGTAATAGGATAAATCAGACGAATTCTATATATAGGCATTGAGATTATTCAGGGCATAGGAGGTATTATGAGGAAAATAGCAATATCGTCGATTATTGTACTAATTGCCTGTCTAAACCTTATTAGTTGTTCCTCTAAGCAAAGTGACTTGAATCAAGCTGCAGAAGAGGTTGAGAAATATAACAACAGTGAAACTATTCCTAGTGTACAAGGACTTGAAATCAAAGAGATTGATCTGTTAGCAGATCCGTTGGGACAGGGACGAGACTCCATTATTTATACTTTTACAGATAAGAAAGGAAAGCTCGGTAAAGCAAATAGTATCAGTATTGATACTCAAATATTGTATGGACCTTATAAAGGAACGGATGTGTTTAAGCTCACTGTGAGCAAAGTAGAGGTGATCTATGAAGAGGACATGAATAAAAAAGTGATCAATGGAATTGAAATGGAATATAAAACGATAAATGACCGAATCCTTATTTCCGCCAGATCCCAAGGGGAATCTTATACCTATGAAGCGAAAATCAATGATGAGTATACGGTGAAGAAACATTTCGATCTGTTCTATGAAGTGATCAGCAGTAGAAATTTCGATTGATAATGGGAGGGCTACGATGATAATTATGATTAATGGGGCATTTGGTGTGGGCAAAACCACAACAGCCCAGCTAATTCAATCACAGATTCCCAACAGTATGATATTTGATCTTGAAGAGATAGGATATATGCTAAGAAAAACCATTCCTGAAGAGATTAGACTACAAGAGGAGAGAACGGATGATTTTCAGGATTTAGAGTTATGGAGAATTCTAACGGTACGGACGCTGGACCTACCAACAAACGATAAAGTGTCTGAATACGCTAACGAATGACATGTATAAAGAACACTTAGATACGGATCATTTAACTACAAATGAAATTATACATAGAATTTTGTTAAGAATCAGATTAGCTCCTTAAAGAGTTGGATCAGATGAACATAAAAGTAATCGTCAAATAGCCCATTCCATGACAGCAAGGTTTGGGCTGTGATTTCTTATTTTGGGTCAATTCCGTTTTTTATCTTTGGGAGGAGAACAGATGAATGAATCTACTTCGTGTAGAGGGATTGTTTAAACAATTTGGAGAAATTACCGCTGTTAATCGGATTAACTTTCAAATTGAAAAGGGGCGCTGTATGGCCCTATTAGGACCAAATGGGGCAGGAAAAACAACGACATTGAAAATGCTATGTGGTCTTATCAAACCAAATGAGGGAACTATTCAGTTTTCCGAAATGAATGGTGTTGATTTGCGTCAGTATATCGGATATATGCCTCAGTATCCGGTATTTTATAATTGGATGTCAGGTCGCGAATTCATTAATTATGTCGGATCTCTGGCTCACATGAATCGGGCTGACCTAAAGGTGCGCACGCCAGAGTTACTTGAACTTGTAGGTTTGAAAGATGCGCTAAATCGTAAAATTGGTGGATACTCTGGAGGTATGAAACAACGACTTGGATTGGCTCAAGCGATGATACATTCCCCAAAATTATTAATGCTGGATGAACCTGTGTCGGCACTTGATCCAATCGGCAGACGGGAAGTACTTGATATGATGCAAATGATTAAAAAAGAAACTACCATATTGTTCTCAACACATGTGTTGCATGATGCAGAGGAGATAAGTGACGATGTCGTCATCATGCGTGGTGGAGAAATTGTTCTAGATGGTTCGTTATCCAATATTTTGGAAAGAAACCAAAAACCTATCATAAAGATTCAGGCGGAGTGCTCTTTAGAAACTTGGGCAAGCGATTGGAAGGATAATGATTTAGTCGAAATGATTGAAAATATCGATGGTGGTTACCAGTTTACAGTTCGTGATATACATAAAGCTAAAGAACAAATTTTTGCTGACCTAGCTAATAAAAAAATACCTGTGCTCAAGTTTGAAGTTGCGCAAACATCACTTGAAGATTTGTTTATGAAGGTGGTGCAAAGATGAATCAGTGGAAGATCATGTTTCGTAAAGAAATGTTAGAAATGTGGAGAAATTCAAAGTGGATATGGCTCCCCATTGTCTTTATACTGTTTGGGATTATGCAGCCTGTAACTGCATATTATCTACCTCAAATTTTAAAAAACACAGGAAGTCTGTCTAAAAGCGCGGTGATTAATATTCCATTGCCAACTGGAGGAGAAGTGTTAATTAAGACTCTTTCCCAGTACGGAACCATAGGATTGTTAATTATTGTGCTGGCATCTATGGGTATGGTTTCCAACGAAAGGATAAGTGGGGTTGCAGGAATGATTTTAATGAAGCCGGTGAAATTCGCATCTTATTTGACTGCAAAATGGGCAGCTGCACTGACTATCACACTATTTTCTTTCTCACTTGGATTTTTTGTTTCTTGGTATTATACATGCTCATTAGTGGGTGAAGTCAACTTTTCAAGAGCATTTGTTAGTTTCTTGCTATATTGTTTGTGGTTAGCTTTTATTGTCACAATTACCTTATTGGCAAGCACATCATTTAATGAGAATGCTGCAATCGCGTTTATAACGCTTGCTTTTGCCACCGTCTTAACAGTTTCGGCAAATGTCTTTACTAAATACATGCATTGGAGCCCCTCACATCTCACTGACCAGGCCACAACCTTTTTAGTGAAAGGAGAGTTTGCTTCTCATTTATCGTTAGTGCTAATAGTAACTTCATTGTCGATAATTCTACTACTGTATATGTCTATTTACGTTTTCAAGAAAAAGCAACTAGAGACCTAAATAAGGACACTTTATTCTTAGGCATAATAAATCATATCAAGGAGAGATGTTGCAATGCTTACGGAATTTGTGAAAAAAAATAAATACCTTGCTCTCGGAATATTATTTTTATTGTTGGCTTCTGGAGCCGTTTCGAAATTTGTACGTGGCCGAATGATTGATGTTTATCTTAATGGAGGGTTGGCTGTTATTGTTCTAATAGTAATGCTCTTTTTTGCTATGAAAGATAAACGGAAATAGTTCTGTGTTTATTATAACCTAGATGGAAAGTTCCGCATTCCAGGAGACGATACAGCATGCCCGTCGAAGATATGCCTATAATCTCATGACTGGCTTAGGGTTTACAGGTATGCTGGATTTTACGCTTACACATAAAACTATTAGGAGGTATCTATTTAGCCCCCTAGAAGATTTGGACAGTACACCCCTTATTCAAATACAATAGTAGACGGAGGGGAACGTTATGAAGCGTGTACAATATGATCTAAATTTCAAGCAGGAAGTCGTTCGAAAAGGGAAAGAGATTGGGAACTTTACAGCGGTTGCTAGACAGCATGAACTAGATCCCAAGATGGTATTACGATGGGCAAGAGATCTGAATCGTAAAGATGTAGATCAGTTAGACGGTACGAGCAAAAGACAAGCCCAGTTTATCCCCACCGCTGAAGATTTTAAACAGCTTGAGCATGAGAATGAAAAACTGAAGAAGCTACTCGCGGAACAAGCCCTGGAAAGGGAAATTCTCAAAGACCTACTAAAAAAAACGAACCCAAACTTACGGATAAAATAGAAATTGCTCGTAAATATATCGATAAAGGGCATTCAATTAGCCTGGTGCTCCGTGTACTCGAAGTCGAACGCTCAACGTACTATGCCCATGTCAAAGAAACGGCACAGAATCCGATTCAAAGGGTAGGGCGTCCTGCACCCGGATACTCGTATACCACCACTGGAACTCGCGTGAGCGACGAAGAAATCTGTGAATGGCTTATGGAGTTCTTGGCGGGTGAGGGAGCCTCGTTTGGGTACCGCAAGCTGACCGTTCTTCTAAAAAGACGCCACCAACTTGTGATTAACAAGAAGAAAATCTACAGGCTGTGTACGCAGTTGAATGTCTTGCGTCCGCAGCGTGAGTTGAAACTGAAACATCCCCGAAGACTCGCAAACAACCGTGTGATTACGGGCTCTAATCAGTTGTGGGAGACGGATATAAAGTATGGCTGGATGGCGGGTGAGTGTCGGTTTTTCTTCATAATGTGCATCTTAGACGTATTCGATCGTGCCATTATTTCGTATCACCTCGGCTTAACTTGTGAAGCGAGGCATCTGGTTCAGATTACACAGGAAGCCCTGATGAAGCGTCAGCTATTTGATAAGCCCAAGGAAGAGAAGCCGTTCATCCGCTCTGATAATGGTCCACAGTTCATCAGTCACCGGTTTGAAGAAGCTTGTGAAACGTTTGGAATCACTCATGAACGAATTCCTCCACGAACGCCAAATAAGAATGCGCACATCGAATCTTTCCATTCTATTTTGGAGGCGGAATGTTATCAAAGGCATGAATTCGAGTCGTATCCTGAGACCTACGAGATCGTTACGCAGTTTATTCAGGACTATAATCAGCAAAGGATTCATGGGAGTATTTACGACCTATCTCCCTACGAATATATCGATGCCCTACAGAAAAACTTGGTAAAACCTAAAGAAATCAAGGTCTAAAATGCAGAAATCGAAGGAAAGAAGAGCAAATTCGAGTTATTTTATGAAAGCATCTGGTTAAGGGGTGCAGTGTCCAGCATAAGGGTGTTCAACCGGTTTGACCTGATGAATACAAGAATACCAACTCCATTTAGTTATTCAACTGCAGTTGTAGCTGGAGATTCAGTCTATCTCGGATTGCATAGAGGATTTGGAGACAGTTTTACAGAACAGATTCACGATACCTTTGTACACTTAAAGAAAACGCTTCTTCGCTAAAGTGAATGTTACATGTCTGTTTAATAGAGAAAGTGTCCATACTGTCTAGTAAGAAAATTACGAGGGCGGGATGGAAGATGTGGACCCCATTAAGCAAGCAAGATAATCTAATGAATGATGTGTTCAAGATCATGTTAGACTTGGAAGAACCATGGAAATTAGTGGATATTGAGCATGATCCGCAAGAAGAAGCGTGGCACTTATTTATTGACTTTGAACGTGGAGCCCTCTTTCCCTGTCCGCATTGTGGGACACTTTGCAAGGCCTACGATGCAGAAAAAAAGCAGTGGCGCCATCTTGATGTTTGGAAATGGAAAACCTATATTCATGCTCGGGTTCCTCGAACCGACTGCAAAAAATGCAATAAGATCACGATGATTTCGGTGAAGTGGTCACGTCCGTTGTCGCATTTCACTTTGGATTTTGACGCTTGGGCAATGCGATTAATGGCTGAAATGCCGGTGAATGCAGCAGCGCGTGAATTACGAGAGCACGATACACGGATGTGGCGAATCTTTCATCACTACGTTGAACAAGCCATGAACGAGCTGGACTTGACCTCTGTTCGGCGGATCGCCATCGACGAAACGTCCTCACGCCGAGGTCATCGTTATATTACCTTGTTTGTGGACGTGGATACCAAAACGATACTTTTCGCAACGGAAGGAAAAGGGAAAGATACCCTGGCACGTTTCAAGCAGCATCTCCTTCGAAAAGGCGTAGAACCCGTGCAAATACAGGAAATATGTTGTGATATGTCTCCCTCCTTTATTGGAGGAATTAAAGAGCATTTCCCTACAGTTGAAATTACTTTTGATAAGTTCCACGTCATGAAGATGGTTAATGATGCTGTAGATGAGGTGCGCAAAACCGAGCAGAAAGAAGAGCCTAGACTCAAACGGAGCAAATTTTTATGGTTAAAGAATGAAGCTCATTTGAAGGCGGAACAACGAGAAACCCTACAAAGCCTCAAGGACCAAAACTTAAAAACCGGACGAGCTTATCGCTTGAAATTAGCAATGCAGGAGCTATGGATAACTCCACATGTGTTTGCTGACGTTTACTTGCGAGAATGGTTAAGCTGGGCTAGACGTTCGCAGTTGGAACCGATGATGGATCTGGCCAAGACCGTAAAGCAACATGAAGAAGGCATTCTTCGTTGGTTCCATAGCCGGATGACCAATGGCTTGCTTGAAGGCATTAATGGATTGGTGCAAGCGTCCAAACGAAAAGCACGCGGGTATAGAAACGTCCACAATTTAATCGCAATGGTATACATGACCGCTAACAAAAATCGACTGTCAGCGCTTGCCGCACAGAGGTCCTAAACCGGTCTTTACCCCTTTCCATTTATACCATTTCCTTAAGAATCTATGGATACCAAAGTATCTATGAAGCTATTTCTATGCAGCGTTACCCATCCAGTAGAGCGAAGAGCCAAGAAAACGCTGCTTCAAGTCGATGTACCCCTGGAGAATATCGTTAAGGTAAATGTATACCTTAAATACATTACAGACCTGCCTGAGATGGAACGGGTGTTTAGTGAGTATTTTGAAAAAGATAAATTTCCAGCAAGAATGACTTCGACATCCGAATTTATTGATGCAGACTGTCTGATGATGATCGATGGCGTGGCCTATAAAGGACTTATGTAACAGGACACTATACAGTTGCTCAGTAGGAAATACTAATGATCTATCACGTAGGAGGTTTTCTCCATGTGCACAAGCTTCGTTGTTCATGCAGACAAGACAGTTATTGGTATGAACTTCGATATTTCCCGTAGACCCATTAAAATAGCTCTGCTAGGAGACGATCAGCTTCTAGTTCTACAGAATGACAATGGACAATTCTATCCAGCGTTCGGAATGAATGGTCGGGGTACATTTATGAATTTGTTGATGGTTGATCCCATTGAAGCAGGCAATTATAGACGGGGGAAAAATTGCATACACATCATGAAGTTATTTGATGAAGTTCTTTCAGGACAGATGGAGTTAGCGCAATTACCTGATTATTTAGATAGTAATGCCATTGTTAATGTTCCCAACCAAAGTGTACATAGTATGATAGCTGGAAGGAATCGCGAGACTTACATTGTTGAGCCAGGAAGAAAACATCTTGAAATGGACTCAAACAGCAGTAATAAGGATTTCATGGTACTTACTAATTTCCCTTTATCTGAATATATCAGTAGTGAAAATAGGCTTGTAAATGGACCAGGGGAAGATAGATATATTAAGGCATGTGACATGATTACTGATCATAAAGAAACCTTTAATTTGCAATCTGGATTCGACGTGCTTCAGGAAACCGTGCAGCACAGTGGAGACTATCCAACTCAATGTTCGATGGTATTTATTCCAGATGAAAGTAAGGTTAGTTTTACTCTGAATGGTAATTTCACTAAGGTTTATGAGTTTTCATTTATTACGAAGAGAATTCAGAGTGTTGAAGGTTTTACCAGTAATCAGAGTCTGACGCTTTCCAAAAAAGGTGTATTGCTAACAGAACTTGAAGGTTGGTGAGACAAGAAAGGCTGCTTTTGCATCTTAAAGATACGCATAGGCAGCCTTCAAGTTATTTAGATTTTATTTTTGGAAATGCCATTTATACTTGGGACATAATCGTCAGCTTTATTGATATTCAACATCTCTTTTTCATCTTTAGTATAGCCATTTTTCTGTTGATTGTTTTTCTGATCTGCGCGATTATCCGTAGGGTCCTTTTTGGGATCGGCGCTATTTTTGGGCATGAACTTCACCTCCATTTTCGTAGACCTAGTATTAGATGATGGTTTGCATTTTATCCCAGTGGTCCGAAACTTTGGCGATGGAAGAGGATTCTACTGTACAAAATATACTCAAGAAAAAGTAGCGTTTATAAATATTTCCTTCGATTTATGTCTAGAGGGGATTGACCTCAAGCAAACTTCGTGAGAAAATGTACGCGTGTACATTGATGTTTTTTTTAGAGGAGGATTTCTTATCACCAGCCGAAAAGAGGTTGCTGAGCTGGCAGGCGTCTCAGAAGCCACAGTATCCCGCGTGCTCAACAATGTTGGCCCACTGAAGGAAGAGACGAAATTGCGAGTGCTGGCGGCGGCAGCTAAGCTTGGCTATACACCCAGCTCCTTAGCCCGCAGCTTTGCGCGCAGACGAAGTGGGAATTTGGGCGTGGTTATGCCTTATTTGCCGAAGGCACGGTTGTTCTCCGCTTATTATTTCTCGGAAATCCTAAGCGGAATCGGGAGTAAAGCAAGAGAAGAGGGCTATGATCTGCTAATGCTGTTTCGTGATGCCAATGAGCCAATGGACTATTGTGGATTGTTTCGGATGCGAAAGGTTGATGCATGTATTGTACTGGGTGCGAAAGAGGAGCCCGGCGAACTGACAGCGCTACGACTTCTGAAGGAGGAAGGGCATGCTTTCTGCCTGATCAATCAGCATTTTGAAGGGGAGTCCTTTCATGAGGTGGATGCGGATCATGTGGAAGGCAGCTGGCAGGCCGTAACTCATTTGTTGGAACAAGGCTGCACGCGAATCGCCTTCCTCAATGGTCCTGAAGCTTACTCGAACAGTCGTGACCGCATGCGAGGATATACTCGTGCTTTAACTGAGGCGGGAATTGCACTTGACTCAACGCTGCAGTTCGAAGGCAATTTCAGCCGCAGGAGTGGTGTAGCTGCCGCTAAAGAGATGGTTACACGACTCGAACAGATCGACGGCATTGTTGCCGCCAATGATCGAATGGCCATTGGCCTGCAGCAGGGTTTGCGGGAGCTGGGCGTCTCGGCTGAACGCATGCCTGCTATCGTTGGTTATGACGATTCGGATGCCGCTGAACTTACAACCCCTGCGCTCAGCAGTGTGCGGGTTCCCTTTTATCGGCTGGGTGAGCTAGCTGCTGCCAAGGTACTGGAGATGCCTGACGGCGATCCGGATGCATCTGTCCAGAAAGTTCGGATTAAACTTCCCACTGAGCTTATCATTCGTGCTTCATCCCAGATCAATAAATCGAGGAGGACTTAGATGAAACAGCTGCGCATTGGAATGATTGGTTACAAATTTATGGGCAAAGCTCATAGCAATGCCTACCGAAGTCTGCCCATGTTCTTCCCAAAGGCTTTGAAACCGGAAATGTCCGTGATTTGTGGACGTAATGCCGAGGACTTGGACAAGGCAAGAGAGCAGTTTGGCTGGGCTGAAAGTGTAACAGATTGGAAGGATTTGATCTCCCGCGCGGATATTGATCTTATTGATATTAATGCGCCAAGCAATGCACATAAAGAAATAGCGTTGGCTGCCGTGAAGGCTGGCAAGCATATTTTCTGCGAGAAGCCATTAGCGTTGAACTTGGCCGATTCCCGTGAAATGCTGCAGGCTGCAGAAGAAGCTGGTGTCGCTCATATGGTCGGCTTCAACTACAGGTTCTCTCCAGCTGTCAGGCTGGCGAAGAAGCTGGTGGAGAGTGGACGACTTGGCAAGATCTATCATTTTCGCGCCTGCTTTTTGCAGGATTGGATATTGGACCCCAATTTTCCATTAGTGTGGAGATTGCAAAAGGAAATTGCCGGTTCAGGCTCGCACGGAGATCTTGGTGCTCATCTAATTGATCTAGCTCATTTCTTGGTGGGTGATGTGCAGGAAGTCATTGGGATGAGTGAAACCTTCATCAAAGAGCGTCCGCTCGCTACTGAAATGACTGGATTAAGTGCCAAAGGCGATACAAATGCTCCTAAGGGAGCCGTCACTGTAGATGATGCCACACTGTTCTTGGCCCGTTTTGTAAACGGTACCATCGGTAGCTTTGAGGCTACACGGTTTGCTGCCGGTCATCGCTCTACGAATTCTTTTGAGATTAACGGCAGTCTTGGCAGTGTGAAATTCGATTTCGAACGGATGAATGAACTGGAGGTTTATCTCACCTCTGATGCTGAGGATGTACAGGGCTTTCGCCGGGTGCTCGCTACTGATCCTGCACATGAATATGCAGAAGCGTGGTGGCCGCCAGGTCATACGATTGGTTTCGAGCATACATTTATTCACGAAATGCTGGAGCTATCATCAGCGATTGAGGAAGGGCGCCAGCCGGTGCCAAATTTCCATGACGGCGTGAAGTGCCAAGCTGTGCTGGAAGCCGTAGAACGTTCAATTGATGAACGGCGCTGGGTTGAATTGTCCGAGATGTAAACATCAAATAGAAGGAGTGTTGAACATGAGAAAAGCATTGATCGTATGGGGCGGTTGGGACGGACATGAACCGGAGCAGGTCGCCGGAGTATTCGCTGAGCTGTTGCGGGAAGAGCAGTTTGAAGTTGAGGTATCCAATACGCTGGAGGCTTTTGCAGATGCTGACAAGCTGCTCGGTCTGGATCTAATTGTTCCCGTCTGGACGATGGGAGAAATTTCCCAGCAATTTGTTGATAACGTATCCACTGCTGTGCAGAATGGTACCGGACTTGCGGGTTGTCATGGCGGGATGTGTGATTCATTCCGTAAGAATACGGATTGGCAGTTTATGACGGGCGGACAATGGGTAGCACATCCTGGCAATGATGGAGTGAACTACGCGATACAATTTCCTCAGAGCTCCAGTCCGCTGGTAGCAGGCATGGAGGATTTCAATGTTTCGTCTGAGCAATATTATCTGCATGTTGATCCTGCGGTAGAAGTGCTTGCAACCACCCGTTTCCCTGTAGTAGACGGACCTCATTCGCTCAACAAAGCAGTAGATATGCCTGTAGCCTGGACCAAACGCTGGGGATTGGGCCGAGTATATTACAATTCATTAGGTCATCATGCTGACATTGTTGAGCAGCCCCAGGTGAAGGAAATGATGCGCAGAGGACTGCTCTGGGCTGCAGAAGGTAAACAGAATGCTGCGTTGAGTCAAACGGATGTTGCGAAGATTGGTAATAGTTATAGCGGTATGGCAGACAGTCAATAAATTGTTGGGAGCGATCAATCAATGGACAAAGTAAAAGTCGGCATCATTGGCTGTGGTAAGATCAGCAGTATCTATATGGAGAACTGTCAGAAGTTCGCAGTTCTGGAGCTTATCGCTTGTGCAGACATGGATTTGACGAGAGCACAGGAGCAGGCCGATATATACCATATTCCGCGCGTTTATACTACAGAGCAATTATTAAATGATCCTGAGATCGAGATTGTGATCAATTTAACGATTCCTGCAGCACATGCCGAGGTTACCCTGCGTGCACTGGAAGCTGGCAAGCATGTATATGTAGAGAAGCCGTTAGCTGTGACTAGAGAAGAAGGTCGCAAAGTACTCGCAGTGGCCAAGGAAAAGGGTCTGCTTGTGGGCAGTGCACCGGAAACCTTTCTAGGTGCAGGTATTCAGACGGTACTGAAGCTGATTGATGAAGGTGTAATTGGCCGACCAGTTGCCGCAACCTCATTTATGCTGGGACGCGGTCATGAGCATTGGCATCCTGATCCGGAATTCTACTATGCTGCAGGTGGTGGACCGATGTTCGATATGGGCCCCTATTATTTGACGGCGCTGGTGCAACTGCTGGGTCCTATTCATACGGTAGCTGGCATGACCGGCAAAGCGCTGCAAGAGCGAACGATTACGAGCGAGAAGAAGTCTGGGCAAAAGATTCCGGTTGATATCCCGACCCACGTTGCCGGAACACTGCAATTCCACAGCGGGGCGATTGCAACGCTGATCACCAGCTTTGATATCTTTGGGGGCAGCGATTTGCCACCAATAGAAATTTACGGGACTGAAGGAACGATTCAAGTTCCCGATCCGAACACCTTTGGCGGACCTGTGAAATACCGGCGCGTCGGTGAACAAGACTGGACAGAGCAGCCGCTGGTGCCTGGTTACGACCAGAACACGCGAGGCATTGGACCCGCCGATATGGCTTATGCCATTCGTACTGGACGCAAACACCGCGCCAGCGGTGAGCTTGCTTATCATGTGCTGGAAGCGATGTGGGCCTTTCATGATTCTTCCGATTCTCGTAGTTTCTATGAGATGGAGAGCACCTGCGAACGTCCGGCTGCACTTCCGTTAGGACTACAGCCATATACATTGGATTAATAAATGCTGGAAACGGACTCTAGTAGAGCATCTACTGGTGTCCTTTTTTTTCGAAAGATAAGAATTAATATGATTTTCGGAGATTGAAGTGCATCTCCTAAAAAGTTAAAATACGCATAAGCCATTTCCGCTGGAAGAAATAGAGAATAGAGGGGAATTCTCTATTCTCGATAAGGAAGTTGATGCTCTCAACCACTAGCTCTCCAGTGAAAATGATGTATAAAATACAACAATATTTGTTATATCTATTCTGCAACTAGGAATTGTTGGATGAAATACAACATTCACTAACTGTAGTGTCTGTTATGAATCAAATTGTTGTATTCCATACAAGAATTTAATAATAAGCGGCTATTTTCGAGAGGTATGTTGCAAAAAATACAACATTTAGCCGAAATCTGCTGCGCCCAGTCCATTATTTCTCCTATATCTCATAGGTCCATCCCTCTCGACTCCTCTCACAATAAAGACGAGTGCATGAAGCTTAAGGACCGTCTAGAGAACATAGTGGCAGTCTACGCTGTCTGTTGGGAGTGTAAGTACACGGAGGAAATCGCGATGATTTCGCCTCCATTCACTTGTGAGTAACGGCTTAAGGTTTTTCTCACTTGGATTTACCAGTTATTTACGTAAACTAGAGGGGGTCCGCCCTTTATATTGCTTGAACAGCTTGGTGAAGTAGTTGGGATTATCGCAGCCCACTCTGCCGGCAATTTCTGTCACGGTAAAGTCAGTTTCTAGCAGCAGCCGCTCGGCTTCATTTACCCGGCACAGGTTCACATAATCTATGAAGGTTCGTCCAGTTAGCTTTTTGAAGGTTTTGCAGAAGTGGTACGGATTAAGATTGACGGATTTCGCAGCGTTGTCGATCGTCATTTTATCTTCAAAATGCCCATCTAGATATTCCAGCAGTGGCTTGAAACGTTCGCGATTGAACGATTGGCGTTCATTAGCTCGAGTAGATAACTGCTGCGGCAAAAAGGTTCTAGACATCAGCGTGAAGAGTAGATGTAGTTGATTTTTGATCACCAGCTGGAAGGCCGGACCTTTGGTATGTACTTCCTCTATCATAGTGTACAGGAGTGAAAAATAGGCGGAGCACGCGGGTACTTGTTCTGCAGGCTTGACCGGGAACTGATAACGGTTGTCTAGATAGGGTGCAACGAATTGTTCATGCTGCGGATCTTGATTCCAATCCTTGAACAAGGAGGCATTGAACACGATAGATACGTAACGAACATGCTCGTCCCACAGACTATATCCAACATGCAATCCGCCCGAAGGCACGAAGATCACGTCTCCGGGATTTGCCTCATACGGTTGACTGTCCACATGGAATATTGCGCTGCCCTGCTGCATGAGTATAATCTCGAAGTGCTCATGCCAGTGTAGAAATAGGATGTTCTGGGCGGCCTTTACCTTCTTGCAATCATTAAAAAACAGGCGAAACGGATACGTTTTCTCCTCCAGCTGAGGATATTCTTTAAGCTCTTTCGGATAAGTCACGACGGTTTCAACTCCCACAAGATTCAGCTATAACTACACAAGATAAGAAGAGATTTGACTAGAAATGACGAATATACTTAGGTAGCTGAACTTAATATAAACCAATATTGGAGTGGTCACAAGATGAAGGATACATTGCGCATAGGTACATTAGTAGGGGGCGGGGATGCAGTCAGAGTTATCCCGCAGATCATAGGTCATGGTTTTGAATCATTTAGCTTAACTTTCTGGCAGACTACAGGGAAGACAGACTTAGTTGAAACGGCTAAACGTGTCTCGGAATTGGCTGCAGAACATGATTTTATTATTTCTTCTGTCGGTATCTTCGGCAATCCACTCACGAATACAGGTGACAACTCGGATACGCTAGCTAGCTGGGAGCAGTTGATTGATCATGCCCATTTATTTGGGACAGATATGGTGTCAGGCTTTACCGGTCGGATTCCTGGTGTATCTATCGATGAGTCAATTCCAAAGTTTACTGAGGTATTTGGTGAGTTGACCAAAAGAGCCGCGGATCGCGGACTGCGCATCGCCTTTGAGAATTGCTCTATGGACGGAAACTGGCAAACCGGAGACTGGAATATTGCCCACAATCCAATGGCTTGGGAAAAAATGTTCAACGCCGTACCGGCCGAAAACCTCGGCCTGGAGTGGGAACCTTGCCATCAGATGGTCGCGCTGATTGATCCGATCCCACAGCTGCGCAAATGGATGGATAAAGTGTTCCATGTCCATGGCAAAGATGCCACTATAGCTTGGGATATTATAAAAGAATACGGTATCCATGGTCCGAAGCCGTATGTGTGGCACCGGACACCAGGGTTTGGAGATACGAACTGGTCAGATGTAATTACAATTTTACGTCAGGCAGGTTATAAGGGCACCATTGATATCGAAGGCTGGCATGACCCCGTCTATCGGGATGAGCTGGAGATGACCGGACAAGTTCATGCGCTGAATTATTTGAAGCAATGCCGTGGTGGCAGCTTCGTGCCGAATCCGGCTTAAGGCTTAAGGGAGGGGGAGCAAGATGACAGCACAATACCGTGTAGCTATTGCTGGTTGTGGCGGAATGGCGAATGAATGGGTTGATTACGCGCTGAAGCGCCAGGATATTGAAATCGTAGCACTGGTCGATATTAGGCTGGAGTCAGCAGCGGTTATGGCCGAGAAGCATGGGCTTTCCTGTTTGAAATTTACGGATCTCAAGCAGGCAATTCAGGAAACCGCTGCCAATCTCGTATTTGATGTGACCATTCCCGGAAGCCATTTCACAATTGCCACGACTGCCTTAGAGCTAGGCTGTGATGTGTTTGGGGAGAAACCGCTAGCGGAAACGATGGAACAGTGCAATCAGATCGTAGCGTTGGCAGAGCGTACCGGGAATACGCATGCGGTCATGCAAAACCGTCGATATGATCCAAGAATCCGTTCCCTGCGAAATCTCATCACGACGGACACGATCGGCAGAACGGGATATATCGGGGCTAACTTTTTTCTGGCTCCGCATTTCGGAGGCTTCCGTGAGGCTATGAACAGTCCTTTACTGCTGGATATGGCTATCCATACCTTTGATCAAGCTCGCTTCATTAGCGGAGCTAATCCTGTAACCGTTTACTGTCAGGAATTTAATCCTCCAGGCTCATGGTATGAGGGGAATGCGGCTGCGATCTGTATTTTTGAAATGTCAGACGGCTCTGTATTCTGCTATCAAGGCTCTTGGTGTGCTGAAGGCGCACCTACTTCATGGGAAGCTTCCTGGCGGATTACCGGAGAGAAGGGTACGGCCATTTGGGATGGCTTGGGTATGCCTTATGCCGAGGTGGTTGCTGCTGGAGATCAAGCTGGCAAGTTCATACGCGATTATGAACGGATCGAGGGTCAGACCGTTGAGATGAACAGTACGTTCCATCACGGATGTCTGGATGAGATGTTCCTGTCACTGGCTGAGCAACGTCCGGCAGAAACGGATTGCCGCGATAACCGCTATAGTATGGCTATGGTACTCGGGGCCTTGGAAAGCGCTAAGCAAGGCAGGAAGATTGAACTTGCCGATTTTATGAATAACTCGGGAAGTTGATATATCTTTGTTTCATTCATCCAAAACCAGCTAACACTCCAATGTGTTAGCTGGTTTTTTTGATAAAATCGATTCATTATTATTGCCTAGAAACCGTCCAGACGGTATAGTGAAATTAGAATGCAAATAAGGAGACGGCTTAGTATGAAGGGTGACAACAGTTTTACTAAACAGGATATAATCCTTAAGGCAGCTTCCAGTATTGTACAAAGGAATGGCGTAGCTCAGCTGACTCTGGAAGCCGTAGCGAAGGAAGCCGGAATTAGCAAAGGAGGACTGCTGTACCATTTTCCGAGTAAAGAAGCTTTAATAAAAGGCATGGTAGATAAGCTGAATGAGAGTTATGGAGCAGAAATTCAGCGCAAGGCGGAGGAGGATCAGCAGAGTCGAGGCGCTTGGAGCAGGGCCTATGTGGAAGCTACTTTTAACGAGCTGGATTGTGGAGTGGCCATGAGTTCTGCTTTATTCGCTGCCGCTTTTGCCAATCCGAAGCTGCTCGAAGGCATGCAGGCGCAGTATAAGATCTGGCAGAATCATATCGAAAATGACGGTACGGACAGTGTACACACCACGATTGCCAGACTAGCCGCAGATGGTTTGTGGTTTGCTGAGATGTTCGGATTGGCACCTCTGGAACAAGAGCTGAGGAACAAAGTCTATAACGAATTGATTTCTTGGACGAAGGAGGAACGGAACTAATGGCATATCTATACTTAATGCTCTCCATTGCAGGTGAACTATTTGGCACCTCCATGCTCAAAGCTTCGCAAGGCTTCACACGGCCTCTTCCGGCTGTAGGGGTTATTGTTGGCTTTCTGTTTTCATTTTTCTTTCTATCCATTACTTTGAAATCAATCCCCCTAAATACAGCCTATGCTATCTGGTCCGGAATAGGGTCAGTCGCCACGGTCATTATATCGGTACTGATCTGGAAAGAAAAAATCTCCCTTGGCAGCTTAATCGGTATAGCTTTAATTGTTATTGGTGTAGTCGTATTAAATTTCTTTGGTCCCGGACATAGCGACTCGCCAGAGGCAGCCAAGACAGAACAACTCTCCCAGTGATTGAGTGAGGCATCTATAATGGTTTAAACTAGCTTGGAGTTAGCGGGATGAAAGTTAGTATCCCAGGGTATGTTAAGGGGAAAAGAGAGTAAGGGAGTGCATCATGATGGCAAGAAGACATAGGAAATATGCGGTGCCAGGGGTGGAACAGGAAATGCAGACTTTCAAAGCAAATGTAATGAAGCGTGAAGGATATGCTGTTGATCAGAATCGACCGAACGATGTGAAATATGAAGTGGCTAAGGAACTAGGTATACCTCTGCAGGTAGAGGGCAATGGTGCTCTGACTACGGAATCTGTGGGCCAAGTTGGTGGCAGAATCGGTGGCTCCATGGTCCGGGAAATGGTCCGTCTTGCCCAAGAGCAATTAGCGAAGGGAAACCAACTTAAATGAGGTCTCAGACAACGCCGGTTTTATCAAAAACGGATAAGAAAATGACCATCCAATTATTGCAATTGGATGGTCATTTTCTTTCTATTTAGAACCCTTTATATTGGGGTTCTTCATTCTCCAATTCAGTTACCCGGCTCTCTACCTGTTGAACAATTTGCTGCGTTTGCTGAGCAGCATTGGTGAACAGGTTTTTGGCATCTTGATTCTGAGTTTCCATGGCAAATTGCTCAAGACTGGCTTGTGCGCTTTTTAATGAAGAGACGCAGGTCTTCACTTGTGAAGATACGGTCATTTAAGTTTTCCTCCTTTATTTTGGTAGTTCTAGTATGAACGCTTACTATTATCTACATGAGCTACGGCCGTCAATCAGGTAATATATCCCAATTTCCGACTGCATGGATTTTTCCATAAATAAGAAGTGGAATTGTGGGTTGATCTGATCTTCTTTGACAAATAATGAGTGTTAATGATTAGCAGGATTAATAAAAGGAGGTTTATTGGAATGCCAGAATGGGTAGAGGTTATTTTGCGAACCATGTTCGCGGTGGTTGCACTTTTCTTTTTAACGAAATTGCTGGGAAAAAGACAGGTTTCACAGCTTTCGTTCTTTGAGTATATTACAGGGATTACCCTCGGAAGCATAGCCGCATATGTGTCTCTGGATACGGATAAGACTTGGCATTTGGGGGTCATTGCACTGCTTGTCTGGGTAGCTTTCTCCTATGGAATTGAATTTTTACAGATCAAAAGTAAAAAGGCGCGGGACTTTATTGATTTCAAAGCAACAGTATTGATTAAAGACGGAAAGATCCTAGAAGATAATATGAAGAAAGAGCGCCTTACTACCGATGAATTACTGGAGGAATTGCGCAAGAAAGATGTGTTCAAAGTAGCGGATGTCGAGTTTGCGATTATGGAGTCGGACGGAGCCATCAACGTGTTGCTTACGCGGGAAAATCAACCGCTGACACCAAAACATCTTGGAGTTAAGGTAGCACCGGAGCAGGAAACGCAAGCTGTCATTATGGACGGCAAGGTTCTGGATGAACCACTGGATACTCTGGGCCTGACTCGTGGCTGGCTGCAGGGGCAGCTGGATAAGCTTGGTTTTACCGTCGAGAATGTATTTCTGGGCCAGGTAGATTCTTACGGTGAACTAACCGTAGACTTATATGCAGACAAAGTAGAGGTGCCTCAGCCTCAAGAAAAACCACAACTATATGCTTTGCTAAAAAAATGTGAAGCAGATCTGGAAATGTTCAGTCTATCTACGGAAAATAAAGCGGCCAAGCAAATGTATGAGCAGTGCTCTGAGCAATTGCAGGCGCTACTGGTAACTCTAAAGCCATTGATACAGAGTTAGCTACCTCCTATTTTTAATTCCGCTGCAACGGCGCTATACTATAAACGAATGTTATTTTATTTTTCGTTTATAGAGAGGGGGCTGTTAATCATGAAATATGTGAAACTGGGCTCAACCGGTCTGGATGTATCGCGGATATGCCTTGGCTGTATGAGCTATGGTATTCCTGAACGTGGAGCGCATGCCTGGACGTTGAATGAAGAACTGAGTCGGCCTTTTATTCAAAAAGCGCTTGAACTGGGCATTAATTTTTTTGATACGGCCAATATTTATTCCGACGGGACAAGCGAAGAGATTGTCGGCCGCGCCTTGAAGGATTTCGCTGCTAGGGATGAGGTGGTTATTGCTACCAAAGTGCACGGCCGTATGCGTCCGGGACCTAACGGTGGAGGACTGTCACGCAAGGTGATCTTAAGCGAAATTGACCACAGTCTTAAACGTTTAGGAACCGATTATGTGGACCTGTATCAGATCCATCGCTGGGACAATGAAACCCCAATTGAAGAGACGATGGAAGCTTTGCATGATGTTGTTAAGTCCGGCAAGGCTCGCTATATTGGCGCTTCCTCCATGTATGCCTGGCAGTTTCTTAAGGCTCTACATACAGCAGAGCGAAATGGCTGGACCCGTTTTGTCTCTATGCAAAACTATGTGAACCTGTTGTACCGTGAAGAGGAACGTGAAATGTTGCCACTGTGTGCAGCAGAAGGTATTGGAGTTATACCTTGGAGTCCACTTGCACGTGGTCGGCTGACTAGAGATTGGGAAGAGACAAGCTCCCGCTCCGAAACGGATGAATTTGGCAAAATGCTCTATTCCAGAACAGATGAAGCAGATCGACTCGTTGCTTTGAGAGTGAAGGAAATCGCTGAGGAACGTGGCGTTCCACGCGCACAGATTGCCTTGGCTTGGGTCCTGCAGAAGCAGCCTATAACTGCCCCGATTATCGGAGCAACAAAGATGCATCATCTTGAGGATGCAGTACAGGCCGTCGAGCTTCAGCTTAGTGCAGTTGAAATTCAACGTTTGGAAGAGTCTTATGTACCGCATCCGGTAATTGGCGGATTAAATTAACTGGAATTGAAAATTCACTTTACCTACAAGGAATCGGCCCTGCGCCGGTTCCTTGTTGCTGTATTTAGAGGTAGCGGGAGTATAATTTGGCATCAGAATGGCAAACTAAGTGAGATTTAGAGTTACTTTGATGGAGGTGACAGGAATGTCGGGAAATATGCTTGAGGTTATTAAAGGACAATTGGCAGGCTGTAGTGATGCCGTATATCAGTCTATTCAGGTGCATGAGCATTCTTGTCTTTTAATGTACATTCCATCCATTGTAGATACTCGAAGTTTGCATGAGAATATTACTGCGGCGTTAAAAGCAGAGGCAATTGCAGACCATAAATGGCCGAACTTTTTGGAGCGTCTTGATCAGGGTTCCGCTTTTTCTATCCCTTATATTAAAGCTTATGATGCACAGAAAGCAGCGGATCTCATTGTTGCTGGCAATGCGTTGTTGTGTATTGAAGAACTGCCATTTGTTTATTATTTTGAAATAAGCCAATATCAGAAAAGAGCCGTCTCTCAATCACAGAATGAGCTGGTTGTTATTGGCCCCCAAGAGGCCTTTATCGAAGATATCGAAAGCAATCTGTCTCTGCTTCGGCATAGAATCAAGCACCCTGACTTAAAGACAAAGCATTATACTATCGGGAAATATACAAAAACAGATGTTTATGTGGTTTATATTGAGGGTTTATATAAGCCTGAAGTTCTAGCCGAAATTGATGAGACGCTCCAGGGAATCAACACGGACGGTATTCTGGGTATCAGCTATTTGGCGGAGTATTTGAGGCATAGCAACTTCTCCCCGTTCCCCCTTTATCAATATACGGAACGTCCCGATTCTGTCGCTGCATCATTAATGGAAGGACGAATCGGAATATTACAGGATGGTACGCCCTCCACCTTACTTATGCCAACTACTTTTTTTTCGCTGCTGCAGTCCTCCGAGGATTATTATCAGAGCTTCTATGCAGGGAGCTGGATTCGGTTGGTACGCTTCTTTTTCTCCATTATTTCGATGATTCTTCCTTCGCTTTATGTGGCGATTACAACCTTTCATTCCGAGATCATTCCCTCCAACCTCTTGATAACCATTGCTTCTGCCAGGGAAAACATTCCCTTCTCAGCTTTAACGGAGGCTATCATCATGGAGCTTACCTTTGAGGCTTTACGAGAAGCTGGGACACGAATCCCCAAACCTGTTGGACAGACCGTCTCCATTATTGGCGGCATCGTTATTGGTCAAGCAGCTGTACAGGCCGGGATTGTCTCGGCTCCAATGGTTATTGTGGTTTCCATTACGGGTATTGCTTCCTATATTATCCCCCATTTGGAGCTGGGTCTGACCTTTAGATTGCTCCGTTTTGTGTTGCTGTTATTAGGTGGAATGATGGGCTTGATCGGTGTATTCGCCGCGGCCTTTGTTATTTATGGTCATTTAGCTAACCTCAAATCGTTTGGTACCCCCTATTTACAACCGGTTGCCCCGCTTATTTTTCAGGATTGGAAGGATACCTTATTTCGTGTTCCAACCACGCTTATGGACAAGCGCAGCTCGGCCTATACCAATAGGAATGTAAGGAGAAAGGGCAAAAAATGAGAACTCTGAAGCTAGGACTTATTCTGATGCTGCTGGTAACTCTCACTGGGTGTTGGTCCAAAGTAGAGCTTGATGAATTAATCTTCGTCTACGGCCTATATATTGATTCTGGTAAGGAACCGGGAACGGTTGAGATTACGATTAGTGCGCCATTACCCAATCGACTGATGTCCGGACAGCAGGCAGGAAGTGGAAGTGGAGACGGAAAAAGCTATGCTACAGTTTCGAAGACAGCGGCTACATTGCCGGAGGCCATAAGCTTGATTCAAAAGGATCTTACCCGTCAGATCAATCTTGCTCATATCAAAGTAGTTGTGATAGGGAAAGAGTATGCGAAGCAGGGAATTAGTGAGTTACTGGAATGGTTCAAAAGAGACCCTGGGTTCCCTCTGGGAACCTATATAATGGCAAGTCCAGGGAACGCCAAGGAAATCACGCAATTGACACCTATTTTCGAACAGCAGCCCTCACAAGTGTTGATGGAATTCGCTGCAGAGAAATTTATGTTTGATACCACCGTAAAGGATTGCTTATTAGCTGAAGCTTCTGGGATGGGTTTTGCTATGACCTATCTTTCCTTTGGCCAGAAATCGGAGGTGAGTGAACAAGGGAAGCCGGAGTTTTGGGCAGGAATACAAGGAGCAATGTTATTTAATAAAACGAAGATGAGGGGAACACTCAAGATTAAGGAAAGCAAGGCACTTGCTTGGGCTGAGGGTCTTCTCAAGTATCCGCTTTATTCCATAACTTGGAATGATGGTAAGGGGGCTGCTACAGCTATTTTTGTTAGCGCCAAATCTTCGAAGCATGTAACTATGTCTAAGAATGGGCCTGTCTTCAAGGTGCAGTTGAAGGGAAGGACTAGTATCATCTATAAGAAAGACTTTAAGAACACAAACCTGGAAGATGAGGAACGCTTAATAGTGACTACACTTCAGAATATAGTATCTAAAGATGTAGCAAAAGCAATTCAAAAAACTCAAGAAGCGGGCAGTGATGTTCTACATCTTGGCTTGCTCATGGAGTGGAATTATCCGAAGAAATGGGAAAAGCTTCGTGAACAGTGGGACGATTATTATGCTCATGACGCTGATATAAAGGTTACAGCGGATTTTCAAATTGATGATTTTGGAACTGAGAAATAACCTTAGAAGAAGGGAGAAATTATGCGTACATCGAAATGGCAATTATTTCGTTTCACATTGATTTACTTCAGCTCTCAAACCACAATTTTTCTCATTCCGACCATTATCACAAGCTCTTCTTATCAAGGTTGGATTTCTTTATTTGTAGGCTGTGGATTAAGTCTGATTGTATTATGGTTTACGATCCATTTGGGCAAGTTGAAGTCGGATCAGGCATGGGTAAGCTTTGGTAAAGATATCGTTGGCAAATGGGTGCATAAATTCATGCTTGTCCTGCTATTAAGCTGGTGTGTATACTATGCCTCCTTTGATATCGAGAATTTTGTTTTATTTTTCGCTTCGAATTACTTAAGAGGCACTCCGCCTTTATTCATTCAATGTGTTATTGGGCTAGTCATTATGTATACGGCAAGTCTTGGGTTCTCTACGATAGTGTATATGTCAGATGGGATTTTCTTGATATTTATAATTGCGATTACCTTTACATTCTATTTGTTCATTCCTGGAGCGGACTTTAATATGCTGCCTGCGTTCTTGCATTACCATGATCCGGGATTAGCTATCAAAGACTCCATTATGGTGATGACATGGTTTGCCGAATGGGTGGTATTTTTATTTGTGGCGCCGGATTTGAAAATAGAAATTAAAATGCTGAAGAGATTGATGCTTGCCGGGATCTGTGTATTCTTAACCATCTTGATCGGCTGGATGCTGACCTTGCTTAATTTCGGCCCTCGTTTGGGCCAGGAGCTGCAATATCCTTTTTTGGAGATGATCCGTAGTTCTTCGTTTGATGATCTGCTAGGAAACTCTGATCCTCTATTAATTGGATTATGGTCATCCTCCATGTTTATTCACAGTTCCTTCCTAATTTATGTCGCATTCAGATGTGCCTCCTATCTAACTAAAGGAAGAGGCAAAAAGTACCTGATTCCTGGCCTAACTGTGATTTCAATAGCAATAGCCTATTATTACTCCCGCAATCTTGCTACCTATTTCAAACAATACAATTCTTTTACAGTTGTTATTCTATGGCTCATTATAGAATGCATCCCCGTCTATTACACGATCATAGCCTTCCTGCGATTTCGAAAAAAAGAGAATAAAACGACGCGCTGAAGCAGCTGTTGTTATTTGGGGAGTTATATTTTGGATACGCTTTCTGTTATGATTAAATTATTATATACATATCCTTTCTTCAGAAACGGACGGTGTTCTTCTTAATGAATCTTCAAGAGGTAACGGAACTTATTGAATCTATCAGGGCCAATCTGGCCAAAGTCATTGTCGGTAAAAAAGATGGAGTGGATCTGCTATTAACTGCGCTCCTCGCAAACGGTCATGTTCTATTGGAAGATGTGCCCGGCACGGGTAAAACACTGCTGGCCAAGGCGCTCGCCCGCTCGCTAAATTGCTCCTTCAAGCGAATTCAATTTACACCGGATTTGCTGCCTTCCGATTTAAGTGGAATTAACTACTATAATCAGAAGTTAGGTGAGTTCCAATTCCGCCCTGGTCCCGTTTTTGCCAACCTCTTACTTGCTGATGAGATCAACCGTGCAACACCGCGAACACAATCAGCACTGCTGGAGAGTATGGAAGAGCGACAGATCACCATTGATGGTGTAACGCACGGGCTGGAAGCACCGTTTCTGGTTATTGCCACACAGAATCCGATAGATAATCAGGGAACCTTTCCGCTACCGGAGGCACAGCTTGACCGCTTCCTGATGCGAATAACAACAGGTTATCCTTCATTCGAGGAAGGTATCCATATTCTCCAGCGGTTCCGCCAGAATAATCCACTCGAAGATATGGTTGCTGTCGCGAATGGACAAGACATACAGGAGGCGCAACGTTTCGCTGCTTCTGTCAGTATTAGTGATGATTTACTGGCCTATATTATCCGGATTACGGAAGCTACCCGGAAGTCTACGGCAGTGAAATTAGGGGCAAGTCCTCGTGCGAGCGGAGCCTTGCTTAGATCTGCGCAAGGTTATGCGCTACTCCAAGGTAGAGCATATGTCACACCGGATGATATCAAAGCGGTGGCGGTGGCTGTACTTGCCCATCGTATTCTTTTGCAGCATGGATTGAAATCACGTGAGGATCAAGGTGCAGAAATAGTGCTGCAAGTGCTTCGCGAGGTGGAGGTGCCGGCTGAACCCTCAACCCTCCTCAGAGGCGGAAGGGGGAACTAAGCAATGGCTTTGCCTTGGTTCATTGTCTGCACGATTATATTATTACTGCTTATCTCCGCAGTGTACCAACGAAATGCGCTAAAGGGGGTTAGTTATTCCCGCTATTTCTCAACGAAAGCCGCTTACGAAGGTGAAGTCATTGAAATGGTCGAAGAAATCGTCAATGCGAAGCTCCTTCCTCTACCTTGGCTGCGGCTGGAATCTAGTATTGCCCGCGGGTTGGAATTTGGAAGACAGGAGAATCTGGGGATTAGCACCGGTGAAATTTATCAGAATCATATCAGCTTATTTTATCTCCGAGCTTACCGTCATATTAAACGGCGCCATCTCGTGAACTGTCAGCGGCGCGGGCTATACCATCTGGAATCGGTCACCATGACCACCGGTGATCTCTTTGGGTTAACCCGTAATACTAAAACCTTCCCATTGCAGCTCGAACTGTTAGTCTACCCAGTGCTCCTGGATTTAGAGGAGCTGCCTTTGCCCATTCATAGCTGGTTAGGTGAGCTACCCGTGAAAAGATGGATCGTAGAGGACCCATTCCTGACCGCGGGTATCCGCGAGTACAGTTCAGGGGACTCGATGGGATTGGTGAACTGGAAAGCCACGGCCCGTTCGGGCAGCATGCAGGTGCACAAGAAAGATTACACAGCCGATTCACGGCTGGTGATCTGCCTGAATGTAGAGATTAGCGATTCCATGTGGAGAACTGTAACAGATATAGAACGAATCGAGCTGGGCATTCGATATGTGGCAACGATAGCTGAATATGCACTGCAGCATGGAATTGAGACAGGCTTCATCAGTAATGGAAGACTCGATGATGGGGGGGCTAGAGAGCCGATTCAAGCAGAGCCGATGTCTCAGCTTGAGGATATTCTGGTGCTTCTGGCCAAGCTGAATCTGGACAGAACTCTGCCTATGAACAGGCTGCTAGAGCTGCAGGCGGAATCGGGAATCCGAGACACTGATTTTCTAATCATTAGTTGTCATCAGGGAGTAGAGCTGCAGATGGCCGCCGGACAGCTGAGTCAGCTGGGAAATGGCGTGGAATGGCTGAATATTCCAGAGCAGGGGAGAGATAGCGCATGAAGCTACCAGAGACAAATGATCTACGACTATCCTTTAAGCTCTGGTTATTCTGTTTAATAGAGCTGCTGTTATATATGCCGTTTTTGGTTCTGTTTCGGGTATATTTACTTCCTGAGCAGGCTGGTCTGCCATGGCTCTATGTACTGCCACTTTTATCTTTGGTTGGTGTATTTCTGCGCTATTACTGTAATCTTAAGTGGAAGCAGCTGGTAGTTGCGCTGGGGCTGGGACTTGTTCTTGGAGCTCTTGCTAGCGGTATTTCCATTGCAGGAATTCCGCTGATAGTCGCTGGTTTCATCTGTACCTACCAAGGGATGACTGCTGATTCACGCCCTGACCGTTTCAAAATCTATTGGGCGGGTGTTGTTGTCTATTTTATCGCTACAATTGTCTTCCATAGAATTCCAGACTTGCAGGCCAGCAGTACGTTATTAAACTGGAGTGGCAGTCTATGTCTTGTCCTGGCCTTATTTATGTCGAATAGTAATTACTTGCGCTACAGCTCCTTCTCTGGAGAATCCACACGATTGCCCAAAGGACTGCTGCGGCATAACCGACTATTTGTAATTTGCGTAGTAATTGCTGCTGTTGTACTGGCTGCTGGCGCTGGAAAATTCATGGGTCTGCTGCTCTGGAATACCGCTCGTATGATCTTAGGGTGGATCAGTAGTTTGTTTGCTGGCTCTGAAACACCACCACCCGAACAAAATGCCCCAGCTCCGATTGCTCCAGAGCTACCGCTAGTTGCAGCCAACGAACCAGGCTTATTGGCGGCTATTCTTAATATCTCCTTTTATATCTTGGGAATACTAATATTTGGAGCTTTAGCCTACTTTGCCCTCCGCTATCTGTACAGAAATACGAGCGGGATCTGGCGAAGAGCGATAGATCGCTTGCTGTCAATGCTGCGTAAGGAACGAAATCCGACGGTGAATGATGCTTTTCTTGATGAAGAGAAGAATATATTCACCTGGGAGAAGACGGTGCAAGGCCTTAAGGATTATTGGAGTACCAAGCTTAATCTGGGCGGCCGCCAGGATCGTTGGGAGCAGATGAAGAGTAATCGCGAGCGCGTCCGATGGTTATATCGACACTGGCTGGGCTCAAAGAGCGAAAGTGGTTATGAAGTGAAGCGCTATCTCACTCCAATGGAGACTAGAACAGATATCCTGGAGTGGTCTGACCTCAAGAACCGTACGCATAAAGGAGAGAAAGATTCAGTAACAACGCAGGATAATTTGCTTAAGCTGTATGAGAAAGTCAGATACGGTGAAGAGGAGCCTTCGGAAGCTGATGTGACAGCTTTGAAAAAGGAATTGAAGTTGTAGAGGGAAGGTAGTGGCGCTAAAAATGGTCCAATATTTGCGGGGAGAAATAGCTAAGTTGGCTAATGTGAATATTGAAACACTAAGATATTACGAGAAGCACGGGCTTCTTCCTGCACCTTCACGATCTGCATCCGGTTATCGCTTGTACACAGAGGATGTACTGAAACGGCTGACTTTTATTCAGAATGCGAAAAGCTGTGGCTTTACACTCAAGGAAATCAAAAAGGCACTCATACAATCAGCAGACGGTAGTATCAATATTACTGATTTTATGGCCGTCATTGACAGAAAGATCATTAGTATTGATCTGGAAATCGCTAAAAGGGAACAGACCAAACATAGGCTGACTGAGCTAAAAAGTGGTCTTCAAAAAGCGAAAAAACACTCTGGAGTACAAGAAACGTTGCAAATGCTGAACATGGAATAGTCCCTTGACTCTGTACCTTACTACAGGTTTTAGAATGAGGCTATAAACCTTTAGGAGGAATAACCATGATGAGAACAGATGTGGTGAAACTTGAAGCAATTAAAGCTTATTTGCAGCAAACTAGCAATAATAAGGGTAAACCCATCGATCAAATTCGGAGGGATATGGACGTTGCAGCCTCCAAACTGCCGAAACTCTCAAATGTTAAGACGGAAGGTGTAGTTATCGGGAAGCTTCGCGGAGAGTGGGTCAGAGCCAAGGAGCCTGTTCCGTTGGAAAGCCGCAACAAAGCCATTCTTTATTTTCACGGTGGAGGTTTCGTTTCCGGCACCTGTGTGTTCTATCGTGATCTGGCTGCGAGAATCTCGTTGGCTTGCGGAGTACGTGTGTTGACGCTGGAATATCGGCTTGCACCAGAGCACCTGTATCCAGCTGCTAATGAAGATTGCTTAAGTGCGTACTACTGGTTATTAGCAAACGGATTTTCTGCAGCAGATATTGTAATCGGTGGAGATTCTGTGGGAGCTAGTCTAGCTTTAATGACGCTGATTTCACTGCGCGATGTAGGAGTGAAACTTCCAGCTGGTGTGTTCCTTCTTTCACCGCATACCGATCTTGTTCATTTGGATGGTGAATCCTACATGAGTCGAGCTGAACTTGATCCTATGGGAAGTCTGCAGATGAATCTAAGAATTCTAGAGGATTACGTTGGCAATGGCTCAGGGGATCAACCTGTGCTCTTATCACCGTTGCGGATGGATTTGAAAGGATTACCCGGGATGTACATTCAGGTGGGGGATCATGAAGTGCTATTAAGCGATGCCGTAAGATTGGCTGAGATTGCGAGGGATACAGGGATCGATGTCACACTGGAAGTTTGGGAGAACATGTGGAGTGTATTTCAATTCATGGCAGGCCTGCTGCCCGAAGCGCAACAAGCCATCATGAATATTGGTGATTATGTAAGGAATGCATTGAAATTACCAAAAATAGCGCAATATCATTAACGAAATGATTCCAGTAACTACGGTCCCAAGTAGGCTGCGTGTTTTGATGGCCACCCAAAAAGTGGGTAGAGCAGCGAAAAGCTCCAGATTATTTGAGGGAAACGTAAACTCTCCATTCTGCACGAACAGCTCTTGAGCAATCAAAGCAGACATGACAGCAATCGGAACAAAATTTAGCCAGCGCATCCCCCATGAGGGGATGGTAATTCGGCTCAGCAGCATGAGTGGTAGAACCCGTGGAATAAAGGTTACCAAGGCTGCACCGATAATAATGAAGAAGATATCCGCTCTTATGCTCATAGAATCAAAAACTCCTTATTTTCCTATCATTAACGAAGTTGTTGTGAAATTTCTTGCATCCTCTAAATCAGATACTCGAACAGAGCCGATCGACTTTGGAGGTATGATTTTATAAGTGAGTGCACATAATTCTCCTGGATGCATACTGGGGAAGGCTAGTAAGTGAAACGCTTCTGTATACATCACACTTAGTAGTGTTAAAGAGTAGATGAGTATTTAATGGGAGAATGTGTAACCTTCGAATACTTTTAGCCCTTCAACATTTAATACTTTTTCTATTACGACCGGTTTATGCGGACTTTTTTCGATAACTTCTTTACATGAAATCATTATATTACTGCCTGCAATTTCTGCTAGTTGATCATGTGACACACTATAGACTATTTTTCCTAAGTTAGACCATACCATAGCTCCTGTACACATTACGCAAGGTTCACAGCTGGTATACAAAGTATATTCATTAAGATCAAAAATGTTGTTTTCAGAGCAAAAAGTACGTATGAGTCCAATTTCAGCATGGTGTGTAGGATCACAATTACTATTTATTTTATTTTCTCCATACATTACAATTTCGTTGTTTTTTACCAAAATAGCACCGAATGGTTCATTCCCCTCTTCTCTGGCCTTTAAAGCCAATCTAATAGCTACTTCAATAAATTGTTCATCTTTTTTCATCATAAATAGCACCTCCTATATAAATCTACTATAACAGAAAAGTATCCATTTTAAATATTATCGTTTTAAGAGGAGTAGGAGTATTCCTTTGAAAATGGCAGCAAAAGCAAACTGATAGCTATGCTTTTAGAGGATAATGGCAATGAAAGTGAGCTTGTGCGCACGGATTACCCATAGGTAATTTCACCTCCTTTATATAGGTCTAAAGTTCGGCACCAAAAGAGGAAAATCCTTCCTTTATGACGAATGTTGAACTATACGAAGATATTAGCGGAGGGGATTCAGTTGGCAAGAAGAAAGAGTAAGGTGAAGCAGGAAGAGGAATTTATTCAAGGTGTCATGAGTCTTGCGGCATTAGGCTCGCTTGGGGTAACTTATATATTAACAAAGTCGCTCCAGGCATCAATCATTGTGTGTGTTCTCGTTGTTGCTGTTGTAATTGCTATCTTGATTTCTCGAAAGATGAAGCATGAGGAGCGTCTGAAGAAGTCAGGTATCTCTGATATCGATAAAATGGAGGGCATCCAGTTTGAACAGTATCTAGGGTATCTATTCCGAGGTCAGGGTTATAAGACTGAAGTCACGAAGGCGGCAGGTGATTATGGCGCGGATCTGATCCTTCAGAAGGATGGGAAGAAGATCGTTGTTCAAGCCAAACGATACAGTAAGAATGTCGGAATCAAGGCCGTACAGGAGGCACAGGCATCGATTGCGCATTATGGTGCTGTTGAAGCTTGGGTCGTATCGAATAGTGATTATACGACAGCTGCTTATGAACTGGCGAAGTCCAATCGGGTGAAGCTCATTAATCGTGAGACATTGATTGAAATGATCCTTGCCATGAATCCAGGCTCAGCACCAACGCCCAAAGCTGTTATCGCAGAAGTGCCTGTGGATGAAATGACTTGCCCGAAGTGTGGTAACAAGCTCGTCCTTCGCAATAGTGCTAGAGGTCAGTTTTATGGATGTAGCAGCTTTCCGAAATGCCGACATATTAAGCCTGTAAAAGTCAGCTGATATATCCTAAGGAATATTTGTGAACCTATGAATTGCGGAGGGGGATTTTTGAAAGTTCTAAAAAATATTTTTAAATTTATTTTGATTTCAGTTGTTGTCTCAAAAATGTATGGTTATCTTCAGGATGCGAAGCAGAAAAATGAGCCATTTGTTTTTAATAAAGCTATGGGTTATAGCATTTGTATAGGCGCTGCAAAAAGTCTCACGGTAGAACCAGAGAAAGCAATTTTTCCAGGTGCTGATAGTGAAACTGTCCAAGCAATTGGTGATGACCAATTTCGAATGATTGTTAATTTTAAATTGGAAGGAAGAGCATCTAGTGCAAATGCACATTGCGATAGAGTAGCGCATTTGCTGCGGACGCTTAGTGGACGCCATTCTTTTCTTTTAGGTTGAAGGGATTTATTTCCTTCTGTAGAAATTAAGTGGCAGGAGGTGTATATGGATATTCTTAGCGATACATTCAAAAAAACAATGAACGCGATTTCAACGGCGATAATTGAGACATCACTGCTCTACATCGCTTTACCGCTGATCATTGCGGCGGTTATTCTAAGGGTTGTTTTTAGGCTGAAAGGCCAATCTTTCAAAATCGTATATGGCATTGTCGCAATAATTTGTGCTTATTTCTTTATTTATAAAGGAATTCCGCATTATGCAGATGTGTATAACAGTAAACTCGCACAATAATACATAACCTGAAGTCGCTCATTATTGGGCGGCTTTTTTCTATTTTTTTAGTTTGCAATCGTATCAGAACACTGTAAATGATACTTACCCAATGTATTATAAGTACTGCTTATTAAGCGGTGGGACTCCCCCAAAGTTGTAAACAAAGATGAATACCTCTACCGACACAGAAGCCGCTGGAGCTCCTGTCCATCCCGATTCGAAACAGTAGCCACCATCAAGGGGATATTATTGCTGATTTCTTGGCAATATCAGATTTTGATTGAAAATAGCCATGATTTTGATAGTATCAGTGACTCTTTTCCTCTAAACTAATATCAAAGTGATATTTATTGAGATGGATGGTGAATAGATAATAATGGATAAAAAATCATTGGAAATTTATAAGGCATTTATTGATGATCTTGTTGAGAGAAATCCGAGTATATACTCCCGATGGATTATGGGTGATAGTTGGCCTAAAACGGAGGATGACCAGTTGGTAAACAAGGTGCTCGGTGAATTATCACAGGAGCAGAAAATGGTTTTTGCTCAGATTGCTCAATCCTCTCGAGAGGATGGCATTCATGATGTACTCGTTTATTTAACGGATCAGGTAAACTTGGAAGGTCTAGAGATCGTAAAAGAAGGGGTCAAAATGGCAGTGGAGCCTTTTGATTCTGGGATGCATTACGATTGGGTGTGTCGAAGAGAAGGCGACCAATGGCCAGATTCAGAATAGTCTTAATCATATTATGTTATTTTTTTTAATATTAAGAAAAAGTAACTGTTCTGCTAATGAAGATTAATGAACAACACCACATAATTGGCGAAGTGCATCCGTGACTATTAAATGGAGCTTTAAATAACACTTGATAATGATGTCAAATGCCGATCAGTTGATATCCGCGCTTATTTCCATTTATCAATCACCATTCCAAACGATGCGGCGACAACCGTAGCAGCAATAACACCTACACTAGGAGACCACAATATAGATACGCTAACAGCTACCAGCACAGCTATTAGCGCGACTACGATATCAACAGCGATTTTGCTTCTGCTCAGCAATGTAAGTACCAGCAGACCAATGAACATTGCCGGCAGTGCGAAATCAAGACCTAACGACTCTGGATTCGAAATCCACTGTCCTAAAAGTGCTCCAGCTATATTGGCTATGAACCAGTTGAGATAAGCGGTGATATTCAAACCGTGCATCCATCGTTCACTGATCTTGTGCTTCTTGGCGCTCTCATTGATCGCCACCCCGAAGGTTTCATCGGTGAGTAGTGAACCGATCAGCATATTGCGCAGGGGAGTCAAATGACGAAAATAAGGTGACAAAGCTGCACTGAGCAGCAGATGCCGCAGATTCACAAATAGAATAGTAATTATAATGCTCGTAGCAGTACTTCCGGCAGCAATCATCCCGGCCGCTATAAACTGGGCGGAGCCAGCATATAGTATGATAGACATCATCGCAATTTCTGCTACGGAAAGTCCCGCAGTTTTCTCGACAACACCAGCCGCAAAGCCGATGCTTAAATATCCCAGCAAAGTAGGAAGGCAATCTTTGACTCCCTGCATAAAGCTAGCTTCAGTTTCTGGGGCCGCGAGTGACTCTAATGGAGCGGTCTGTAGCTTCACTTGTGTATCACCTCATTAGTATATAAAATTTAATAGGCTATGTATGTATGACTGTAAACTACCGAAGTAATTTTCACTATAAAAGCAATTTAGATATCTGTCAATTCACAGCGGTTTGGACTGTTATGATGAGCAAAGAAGCCCTCGTCGTCATAGACAAGGGCTTCTTTGCTCTGCTTTATATATCAATACAACACTAACACTCCGAAACCTTCTAGCGTATGAGTTCCCGATATCAGCTGGTCAGTCAACAAATCTCTTTTTTCTTCTTTAAGCAGGATAGTCGCAGGTTCTTCACTGTAGTTAAGCAAGAAAGTATAACTGGCGGAATCGCTCTCACGGATTTGCAGCTCTACGTCCGCAGGTAGCTCAAGCCATTCTGCCGCAGGAGACTGCAGTCCCAAGTAGTTGATGATTTGAACGGCCGCGTCCTCGTTGAATACAGCCCCATAATACCAAACTTCGCCTTTGCCACGTTGGTTCCGCGTCACGGCCGGTTTGCCAGCATAATAATCACTGGCATAGCTGCCCATGACCTCAACGGAGTCTTCTATTACTTGCAGAATTTCATTAAAAGAATCTGCTCCCGTAAGCAATTCCGGTTTATCTGCCCAGCTTATGAAGGTAGGAAGGCGTGTTCCCTTCACCATTGTAAATTCCTCCACTGTAATACCGCAGAGTGACTGGGCTGCTCCTGGAAAAGGACGCATATAGCATTGGCCGCGTTTATCCTTGTAACCCGTTCTGCAACCAAAGATCAGCTTGCCGCCTTGCTGGACATAGGCATCCAATAAAGCGGCTGTCTCGTCAGCTAGGATAGCTGGATGCGGATAGATTAATACTTCGTAACGTGCAAGTTCCTCAAGTGTAGTCTTGCTGCGTAAATAGAGTACGTCATTCGGAATATGTCTGTGCTGCAGCGCCTTGAACCATTCCTTGTTACTCTGCCACATGAACGGGCCGTGCCATACATCGTATTCTCCGTCCCACTCGTTATCATAATCACGGACAATCGCTACCTTAGCTTGGGTAACTGTTCCGACAATTGCTGGACCTGATGCTGCTAGCTCTTGGCCGATCTGTGCCGCTTCGCGCACTCTACGGTTAGGCTGGTTATGGTAATCATTAATTCCGTGCCAATAGATTTCGTTCCCCATCGTAGCCGTTCGCCAGCGGAAATAGAGCACCATATCAGCACCGTGTGCGATAGATTGATAGGTCCATAAACGCATCTGGCCCGGTTTTGGTGATGGCATATCCATCCGGTTCACCCAACCTCCCGGACCGGATTGCTGTTCCATAATACAGAAATTAGGGGAGATTGAGCGTACCGCCGACAATGAGAGGCCCCAGCCGCGATCCCGAAGTGGATTCACTTCAGCTGCATCATAGTAAATACTGGAGAATTGCGGATACGAATCATAGCTGAAGAAATCCAGCAACTGATCGTTCAGCTCATGGCTATCGAGATGCCCGAATAAACCATTCGTAGTCACCCATTGCTGGGGGGCTTTGGCGCGGAGGATATCCGCTTGTATTTTGGCAAAAGCTATGGTGTTGTCGGAAATAAAACGCTTCTCGTCCAAGGCCTGATGCGGATTGGGCTGTTTGGGTGAAGGTGTTGGCCGTGGCAAATAGACCTGTGACCAGTCACTATAGCTCTGATTCCAGAATACGGCACCCCAGGCTTCGTTCAGCTTATCCAGTGACTTATATTTATGTTGCAGCCATTTTCTGAAGGCATTGTGATCACTCTCTGAGTAGAATTCACTGATTTCACAGTTAAGCTCGTTATCGATCTGCCAGCCGACCACACCCAAATGACTGCCATAATGATCTGCCAACTGACCCGCAATCGCTGCACAGAGCTCGTGGTATTTGGGACTGCTGTAGTTATAATGGCGGCGCATACCATGCTGCAGGGTTACACCTTCATAGGTCACATTCAGCACTTCAGGATACTTCTCCGTAAGCCAAGCGGGTGGAGTAGCCGTCGGCGTTCCCAGCACAACCTTAAGCCCATAACTATGTGCCAGATCGATGGCACGGTCAAACAAGCCAAACTGAAAATTGCCCTCTTCAGGTTCAAAAATAGACCAGGCGAACTCGCCCATACGAATGATTGTAAAGCCCATTTCTACCATGCGGCGGTAATCATCCGCCCACAGGCTTTCAGGCCAATGCTCCGGGTAATAACAGACACCAAGCTCGAATTGTTCCTTAGCGACAGGTTTCTTCATAGTAACCTCCAAAGTATTAAAAATATGCTTTATTTCCTATACTCATCTATTGTAGTATCAGTAGTATATAATTATATATAACATAATATTGCTAATATAGTATTATCTTGCGTGCTTGCTTCACTACAGAATCGGGAGCTGTTTTAGGATGAGAATTCAATGGTATTTGCCGACACCGGCGTTCACCAAATACGTATGTTATCCAGAAATGCTGGGACACTATACAGATTTTCCGCAGCATGCGGAGAGAAGGGGTGAAGGGTTCTTAGGCAGTTATAACCTCCATTTGGTGTTTGGCGGGGAGGGTTATGTATTTCATGAAGGAGAACGGATACCGATGAGGAGCGGGAGCGGATTTCTTTTTCCGAGAGGGGCTCACCAGCAGTATGGCTCTGATCTCAGCCAGCCTTGGGATGTGCGGTGGGTCCACTTTGGAACGGAGCTACCCTTACCTTTGCTAGAGGAGGCAGATGGGACACGCGGATATTTCTTCACCTTTGATCTGGGGAGCGGTCTGGAGTCTTTATTCGATGAAATGTATCAGCTAAGCGCTTCCTATGAGACTCGGGGTGAACCTCGGCTATCTGCGCTGTTATATGAAATATTGGTAAATTTATTACAAAATTCCGAGCCGCTTCACGGTTCAGTTCCTCTGGAGGTCAGACATTCGATCCGCAGTGCAGCAGATATCATTCACGGAGAGTGCAGCAAGCCTTGGACACTGGAAACAATGGCTCGGCTGTCGGGCTACAGCAGCTACCACTTTCTGCGCCTGTTTCGGGTAGTTATGGGCAAAACGCCGAACCGTTATTTAACAGATTGTCGGTTAGCCAAGGCTAAACTTCTGCTTGTTTCTACAGAGCTGTCCGTTGCCCAAGTCGCTACTCAGGCTGGCTTCACCCAAGCGAGCTATTTTATAAAGGTATTTAAGCAAAATGAAGGGCTACCGCCTAAGCAGTACCGGATGGCGTTCGGTTCTTAAGAAAGTTCGGTGTTTATGTGGACGCTCCGAGAACGGACCGTTGCTCCAATCGCTGACGCTTTTCCGCAATCAGTCTGTTCTCTCCGCTGTTTTCAGCGTGACCGAAGAATCCAGTGTTTAAATAGTGACTTATACTCTTAGAAAGACGTATTCCCCGAAGATCCAAACATGGACCACTGAAAAACAGCACAATCTGTGCTGTTTTTTTGCTGGAAATGGAACAAATAGGTTACAAGCGCTTGGTAAGAGTTACAACATGGATACAAATTATTCCGCGTCTGCCACTATAATAATTCTAGTAAATACACTTGGGGGAAATGAATGAGAAAGTATAGAAATACATATATTGCTTTGCTGGCAGGCACCTTTGTTATCAGTCAGTTGCCCGGTTATACGGCTGCAGCTGCAACCGCATCCGGCAAGGCCTACCCTGCAATAGCTGCTGCTACAGTAGCCACCACTGCTAATTTGGGTACCATTCAACTGGGTGGAGGGATCACTGCAGCACTTGAGGACGTCCAGATCTGGGCGCAAGCGGGCGGGAACATACTGACATATACGCTGAAATATTCTAATGCAAGCTCTAGTAATGCGAACCTGATTCATTATTTTTCAAGAGTAGTTACGCCGGGCGGCTCGGTTATCCCTGGCAATCCGATTAGTGTGGATGCGCTCAAGAAGAAGGTGGAGTCCAGGGAAAATCTACGTGTAACGTATTATGTCAATGTAGGTACAACCAATGTATTAACGGGTCTCAAGATTCCCATGTACGTCTGGGATGCCAAAACCAAGGGATATTTGAAGCAGGTGGGTACTTTTACGCTGCCCGCCAACTATTCTCCTACTATTGCAAGTGGCACAAATGTATTAACCACAATGAATGACAACCCGGTAACCGCTCGTACAGAGTCACTCCAACTCTATAAATATAACGGAAAAGTATATGCCAAAGTTGGAATCAGTCTGACCAATAGAGGCAATAAGGTATTAAGTGATCCGGGATATTCTAGCTATCTGGTATCTGCGGGAGGAACTTCATTTGAACTGGCACTGGATAGTTCTCAGAACGGTTATAAGATTCAGCCGCAGGAGAAGAAGATTGTTTATTATTTGACGGAAATTCCGTCTTACCTGAAAACCGATAACATGAAGCTGCAATTTACGCAAAAGGATGAGCCACTCAAGCTGGAGCTTCCCAAGTCTTCATTCAAGCTGCCGGCGGCAACTGTACCGAATCTGGTTGTGGGTAACGGTGTTGTCAAAAAAATTGTAATCAATAACAATACCATCGAAACCCAGCTGGCTGACGCCAAGGTTTATGCAGAGAATGAAACAGGGAATTGGTCTTTCCAGCTCCGGTTGAAAAATACAGGGAATAAGGCCGTCACTTTGCCTGTCTATGAACTTGCTGTCAAATCTTCGAAAGGGACTACTTTCCCGATTAATGCCAAGTCGTTAAGTGGTATGACCCTGAAGCCTCTGGAACAAAAGGTTATTCAGCTTACCGCTGAGGTTCCACTGACCGTTGAGCAAAATACTTTGCAGTTGCAAATGATCGAGGCAGGAAGTTCAGTCAGCACAACAACGCCAGTGGAAGCTGGGACTCCGGGGACTCCAGAAGCCGCCATCAAGCTTACCTTTCCCGTGGCCTATTTCACTATTCCATATACCCTTAAATCCGATACGTTAAAAGGAATGGAGTACTATGCCACTACCCCATATGGTTCCTTCTCCTACAACATTCAGTCGCTGCAGCGCCTTCCTTGGAAGGAAGATGATATCATAATTGCCAAGCTGAACCTTACCAACACCCAGTCCGTGACGCTTACCCTGCCGGAATTAAAAGCAGCCTTAAAGCTGGATACCGACGATTTAACGTCTACGACACAGCTGTTTATGGATAAGGAAGCAACAGTACTCGCTCCTGGGAAAACAGCCGAAATGTATCTTTTTGCTAAAATTCCATATACACAAGACTTTAGCAGTTTAAAAGTTAATCTCTATTCAACAGTGAACGAAGAGAATGTTCCATTCCTGACATTAAGTACAAATAACACATTGAATTCTGTAGACACCATTGAACGTGGAGGAAGCTATGCCATTACCGGTAAAGGCAAGCAGGCCAAGGTCCATGAGAACAAGACCACTGTTTACGAAGGGTTTAGCTCCAAAATCGTGTATACGGAGCTGCTCATGAGCAGCGAAGAGAAAAGACAAAGTAAAATGGCACGCTTGCAAGCCTACTTCAGAACAGCAGATGGTCAGTTTTATGAAGCGTTGTCTAATCAAATGGATACATCAGCTTCGCCAGGAGGTACTGAATTAATCTCCTTCTGGGCTAAGCTGCCTAAGTCCGTAAGCCTTACAGACGTTGCTCTTTATCTAGGTCCAGGGATTACCGGGAATAAGCTAAGTGAACCCGGACAAGAGGCTTCAGGATTTATCAACATTGCTGCCTTGGCGCTGAATCCACAGGCCATTAAACCAGCCATTAATTTATCGAAAATCGCCCTATATCCCTACAACTTATCTGTTATAAGCTCAGATGGCAGACTTACTGAAGGCAGCGATACCATAAGTTTGGTTCTGAATTATAACCTGCTTAGAGACAGCAGCTACGACATGGGAGCCTTTGGACATAAGCTGATTCTTAAGTTTACAGACCCTTTCGGCCAGTCGCAGGAAAGAGCCTTAGTTCTAGGTACGGATCTGACTGAAGGCAGTAATAACCGCTTCACCATGGCATTCAGCAGCAATCTGTACAAGAACCTGCATGGCGGGACCTACAGAGTAACGCTTTATGATGAGTTTCAGGGGGAACGGATGGAGCTGGCTAACCAGCCCTACACAATAACCTATGAGATGCTTCCGGTAATCGAGAAATAGGACTTCATTTATATCAAAGTACAAGAAGGAGCAGCACCTATGTTGCGAGTCGAAAATGTAACGCATGCTTTTAAGAATGGCAATGAAGTCACTCCGGTCCTTCATAATATTAACTTTACCGTTAAGCAAGGGGAGATGGTCGCTCTACTCGGCAGCTCTGGTTCTGGTAAATCAACCTTGCTGAATCTGATGGCTGGCCTTATGAAGCCAAGTGATGGCCATATCTACATTGCCGATCAGGATATCGTGAAGATGAGCGAGAACAAGCTCTCGGAGTTCCGGAGAAGGCATATTGGCTTTATTTTTCAGGCCTATGAGCTGATCGCCAGTCTGACTGTTCGCGAGAATGTCGAACTGCCACTGGTCTTTCAATCTGTTTCTCCATCCGTCCGCAAGCAGAAGGCGTTAGCCTTGCTAGAGAGTGTAGGGATTCCTGATAAAGCTGATTTATTCCCATCCATGTTATCTGGAGGACAGCAGCAGCGCGTAAGTATTGCCCGTTCACTGATTACAGAGCCATCTGTGATCTTCGCGGATGAGCCTACTGGGAATTTGGATTCCAAGACCGAAGAAGAAATTATTAGCATTTTACTGCATTTGAACAAGACGATGAAGACCACATTTATTGTGGTTACACATGAGACTGATGTGGCCGAGCAGATGCAGCGTATCTTCGCCTTGCGAGACGGTTTTCTGGTAACGGAACAGCATGCTTCTGCCGAAGTGGAACCTGAACCCGCAGGAGGGGAAACGTCTTGAGAATCAGTGATATTTCACGAATGGCTTGGGATCAGGTCAAACGGCGAAAGGTGGTTACCGCTCTTTGTATGGCTGGCATCTCTATTGGCTGCGCCGCGATCATCGTGGCTCTGAGCCTTGGTGAATCTGCGCAAAGCTATGTTACCAAAGAAGTGAATCGGAATTTCAAAATGGACGAAATAACGGTTACACCTAACGGAGGCATTCCGTCACAAGGCGGGGAGTCCGCAGCTTCCGGGTCAAGTAAACCAGATCCGGGAAGGCTGACCCGCCAGAAGCTGGAGATTATACAGGGATTGAAGCATGTGACCGCAGCGGCACCTTTTCAACAATTGGGTTACATCCAGATGTACACCATCGACAACAAAATAGCTGATGTGCAGGCTATTGGGACGGATCTGAATCTGCTCACTAAATATGACAAGACCTTTAAGCAGGGTGGACCCTCCGACTTACCAGGAATGGCTGTCCTGAATTATGGAGCCACGATAGGCTTAATTGACGCTGAGACCCGGCAGAATCTATATGATCAGCTAGGAACCGATCCGTACAACACCAAAATTATGGAGCAGTATAACAGCTTAAGTCTACTGCCTTCAGAGATGTATCGGCAGCAAATCCAGCTGCAGTCACAGGATTTCACCTCACAAACAGGCGGAACCAAGACCAGCTCGGCACTGCGGGTGAATGGAATACTGGGCAATCCACCCGGAACAAGTGACGAAAGAGCATCTTTTGAGAAAACAGTCTATGTGTCCCTGGAAACGGCTGAACGGCTCACAGAAGAATTGAATTTGAACACTGGAACCAGTGGAGAAGCGGGTGTCTATAACTCTGTCATTGTGAAGGTAGATAGCGTTGATAATATAGCGCAGGTTGAACAGCTGATTCAGAAGCTTACCTTATCGACCAGCACGAATCTGTTTCAACAGGAGCAGCTTAAGCAGACCTTCGATATGATCAAAATGGCAGCGCTCGGCGCAGGGGTATTCATTCTGATTATTGCTTCGATTTCCATTATCGTGGCCATGACGATGTCAACGCATCAACGCCGGCGACAGATAGGAATTATGAAGGTGCTTGGCGCCAACATGGGGCAAATCCGTAACATGTTCATTACAGAGGCGGCGTTGCTCGGCATGCTGGGTGGTATGCTGGGCATCCTGTTTTCTTACCTGATCGTAATGGGCATTAACAGGCTTATCGGTACAGCTGGAGGAGGAGAAGCGGGCCTTGTCATTTACATTCCGCTAATGACCATTCCAATTGGTCTTGCTTTTGCCATCATGACAGGTGTGTTGTCAGGAATTTATCCGGCGATCAGCGCCTCCAGAACAGATGCGCTAACAGCCATAAAGCGAGATTAGGAACTTTAAGTTGAAAGGATGCAGAATGGATGAAGAGCAAAATAAGGAAGATTATAAAGTGGGTTATCATCGCAGGAATCGTGATAGTTGCCGGTTACCTGCTCTATTCCAAAATGTACAAACCCGAGGGGGAAGTGGCGTCCATTGAGCCGCCGCAGGTCATTTCTTTTCAAGTGACGCAAGAGCCTATTGCCAATTCTGTTCAGGTAAAAGGGAAATCGCAATATGAACAAGAGACGCTGGTCTATGCCCCGTTTGCCTCAAAGGTAACCGAATGGAAAGTGGAGAACGGAGGGCAGGTGAAGAAAGGGGACGTGCTGTTCACTCTGGATCAAACTACGTTAAAGAACGAAATCTTAACGACAGAGGCCACCATTCGCAAGGCGCAGCTGGAAGCGGAGTTAAATGATTTTGTCGCTCAGCAGGATGATGAGACAGCAGTCCTAGGCGCGACAGAGGCAGATCGTCTAAAGACACTAGCGTCACAAGAGACGGCCCGACTGAATGACGAGCTTAACCAGGTAAATGCCGACATTCAGGCACGTGAGCTTACTGACAAAAAAGCCAAGCTAAAGACAGCTGTCTATCACGCGCAGGCAACCGGTATTTTTCTATATGATGACAGCACAAGCGAACGGCCGCAGACCGTGACGGACAATCAATATATTGGTAAAATTGTGGATCTGAACAAGCTGGAATTCATCGCTCTTGTGGGCGAACAGGATATTTTCCGCATTAAAGCGGGCATGAAGGTTCAAGTGAATATGACGGCTTTGAAGGACTTAAAGCTTGCCGGCGAGGTAACTAAGGTATCCAAATTCGCCACGACAGCTGCCGGACAGAACAGCGCTTCAACCCAAGTGCCGCAATTTGAAGTAGTCATTTCTTTGCAGCCTGATGAGCATTTGATCGGCGGACTCAGTCTGAATGGTGAGATCGAGACTACACGCAAAGAAAAGGCCACCGTCGTATCCAGCATTGCTGTCATGCACGAGGGTGACCTTGCTTATTGTATGTTGGATTTGGGCAATGGCCAATATGAACGAAGAGAGATTACAATCGGTCTGGAAACCACGGAGAAGACAGAAATACTCTCGGGCTTGAAGCCAGGAGACACTGTTGTTCTTCAGTAAGGGCAAGTTCTATTTCACAATATAAGAAATTATATGTTTCACGCAATAATTTATCCTTATATTTCTCGAAGAAACGGGTGCCGTCCATATAAAGGACGGCGAAGCCGTTTCATCTTGCAACACTCTTGCGCCAAGCTTTAATATCACTATTTAGTTTGGTGATTTCCGGTACAGGAACGGGATTGTCACTTAAGTTATATTTATGCTTTAAGGCTAAAATCCGGTGGACGCTCTCATCGATCCGTGATTCTGTAATCTCACCTTTCTTCACGCTTTGTTGCAGTGCTTTAAGGACGATCTGCTCATTATCATATTCATGTGCGATGAGCAGAATGTCGCTGCCTGCTTGAACGGTATCGACTGCTGCATTGCCCAGATTAAAGTGTTTGGTGATTGCCCCCATGGTCAGATCGTCCGTAATCACGACACCCTTGAAGCCCATATCTCCACGGAGTTGCTTCCCGATAATAACGTCAGATAATGAAGCTGGTTTGTTCAGATCGAGCTTAGGGAACAAAATATGAGCAACCATTACGGCGTCCGCATCTGCTTTAATGGCTGCTTGAAAAGGGAGCCACTCCAGCTTGGCTAGTTGGGCCGCAGTTTTGTTCACCACAGGCAGTTCAAGATGGGAATCGACAGAAGTGTCGCCATGTCCAGGGAAATGCTTTACAACTGGCACAATGCCTTCGCTCTCAATGCCCTGCATTTCGGCAATCCCCAGCTTGATGACCTTGCTGGCCGAGCTTCCGAACGAGCGGTCCCCGATGACGGGATTGTCAGGATTGCTGTTAATGTCTAACACGGGAGCAAAGTTCATATTAAAGCCTGCGGAGCGGATCTCTCTGGCGAGCAGTGTGCCCATTGTCTTGGCAGCAGCGGTATTATTGGACGCCCCAACAACACCGTTTGAGGGAATCTTGGCAAATTCGGCGGGCATCCGGCTGACTTTTCCACCTTCCTGATCGACACTCATAAAGAGTGGCACCGGATTTGTGGAATTACTTTTTTTCAAGGAATTCACCAGACTGACCATACCCTTAAGATCCTTAATATTGGCAGCATAGAGGATGATTCCACCAACTTTGTCTTGGGTGATCATCTTCTTTGCGTTGGCATCCAGGACTGTACCGTCAATGCCTACAAGGAGCATTTGTCCGAGCTTTTCTTCCAGAGTCATCCCGGCTATTGTTTGTGCTAGCGAATCACCCTTTTGGGTGGGAATGGGTGTAGCAACACTAGTTGGCGACTCAGTTGCTGGGGGTGTGGGTGATGAAGCATCCGTTTGCACCGGCGTAGCCTCCATAGTAGCAGTTGGAGCTGCCGTTGTGACAGCTTGCACATTCGTGCCACTACATCCACTTATGAGTAGTGAACATAGTAGAACTGAAGCTATATTGAGTGAATTAGAATGAGATTTCTTTATTTTTCGGGGGCTTAATCCTATCACTGGAATTTATCATCCTTTCATCTTCATACTAACTTATTGGGTATGCGAGATAGATCAATATATCTTGTCCAGCAGTAAAGTCTACCATACCACTATACCTGCTGCTGACAGATTGACAAGCGGCATTAAGCAAGTTAAGACTAGAATGATCGTTCTAGCTTGAATTTAATTTAATCCGCCTACTTTGGAGGGATATGATGTTTCAGAACTATAATAAAGTTCAACGGGCTGTCCTGGAGACCACGCTGCGGAGCATTAATCAGAAGGAATTGCAGGCTACCTCGATGTCTTTAACGGTGAGTTTGTCGTCCAAGGCTTGTCTAGGGGAACTAGTGTTCAAGAATGTTTCCGGTTGGCTTGGAGGAATATCTTTCAGCTCTGAATATGAGGCTTACGAAGGGGGATGGGCATACCCTTAGAGAAGCTATATGCTGCAGGAATACAGCAGGGCTTAATTATCAACCTAAAGCCAAAGCAAGACACTTCGTCGAAGTGATCTGAATCGGCGGTGTTATTGTATTAGAGAGGGGCTTGCTGCCTAACTGTCACGATGTTAAGATGAAACGGAACAGCTACATAATACTAAATTTGAAGGATGAGGTGACGGTCTAATGAAGGATGAATTAGTGAAAACACTAAATGATCAGATGAACTTTGAATTCTATTCCGCTCATGTTTACCTGGCAATGGCTGCGTATTGTTCAGGTGAAAGCTTGGATGGGTTCGCGAATTTCTTTCTCGTGCAGGCAGAAGAAGAACGGTTTCACGCCATGAAAATATTCAAATTCCTCAATGATCGCGATAATCGTGCTACGCTCGCAGCATTGCCGGAGCCGAAGAATGAGTATTCTTCTATGCTGGATGCCTTTGAAACAGCCTTTGCCCATGAACAGCAAAATACAGGGAAATTCTATCACTTGGCAGATTTGGCGCTTGATGCACGTGAGCATGCGACTATCTACTTCCTGAAATGGTTCATTGATGAACAAGTCGAAGAAGAAGCCCTCTTCAGCAACATCATTCAAAAGCTTAAGCGTATCGAAAAAGATAGCAATGCCTTCTACATGCTGGATGCCGAGTTCGCCGCACGTTCATTTACACCACCTGCGGAATAAAATTACGGTTGGAAATAAAGCTCTTTCAAAGGGGGGTGTCCCAAAATCCATGCAAATGGCTTTGGGACACCTCCCTTCTTTTGACCAATTCGTAGGTAGATGTTCGGAGAATCGCATTAAGGACGGCGAAGCCGTTTCTTCTTCAAGGGGAGGTATTTATGATGGACAACCAGACGAATCCTAACGATTTAATTAATACGATATATCTTGGCGATAGAGCCTGTAAAAGTATACTTATTGATGGTTGGAATGAGTTGGTTAAAATTCAAGTCGACTCAATTTCAAGGGTTAGAGGCGAAACTTGGAATTATTACTTAGACGAAGATATTGAAAATGGATTTATTGTGTTTTCTGGTATTCAATCTATACAATTTGAGCCAAGCGGATTTATTCTAAACGACAGTATAAATTATTTGAAAGTGGAGCAAACGGATATTGAGGATCATTTTTTATTTCTGTTTTCCGCATATTCTGCAAACGAAAATAATGATTATCAAGAAGTTGTGATCAAATTTATAGCACGGGAAATTTATTTGGAAGACCCGTTACATCCAAATGTAAAAATAACAAAATAATTAGATGCACCCTAGATTTTATATATTTTAGGGTTTTATGGAAGCGGGCAGCTTGATCCCCAGCAGTTTCCCACCCGTCTGGACGATCAGCATAGCTCCTGTTTTGAGCGAAGGTCCAAACTCGCGGGAACCCGTATTGACTGTGAAGATAGGTTTCAGAGATAACATGTCATAGGCATGGAATAAACCATCCGACTGTCCTGTATAAACTACACTGCCGAAGATATCGGTCTGTACGGTGGGATTCTCACCCTGATTAAAGCGGACTATTTGTCCATTCGCCCCATTGGCTAGCTTGATGGCCCATATTGCACCTGTAGCATAATCTTTATAAAACATCCGGTTCTGAAGTACTTTATTCAACGGAAAGTCCTCTTTATTGAGGGTCTGTTGCCACTCTTGAACGGGTTTTCCTTCCTCCGTATAATTCCAAAAATCATATTTAGCCAGCATTTTCCCCTGAAATACATAGAAGTTATTTCCGTCCAGAAATGCTGATCCATAAGCACCTCCTGATATGAACCCCCCATCACTCTCAGTATCAGTCCATTTATATTGACGTTCACCCTTTAATTCCCCACTCTTCAGGTTGAATACAGAAACTTTAATTTTGCGGTTGACCGGATCATCCTCAAACATCTCTGTAGCCGTGATTGAATACAGGAGACCGTTCTTTATGGCAAGCGGCATGTCTTGACGATATTTCTCCCATAGCTTCTTGCCTGTCTTAGCATCATAAGCTACTATCTCCCCAAGGGAGATGACTCCTTCTGAGATATAATTCCTGATGAGTACTCCTTCAGTTTCCATGACATCGGTTAATCCTATGTAAATATTGCTATTTTCGGAAATTTTCCATTTGATCTTGCCAGTGGCAGCATCAACCGCTGCTAACTGTTCAGCTTGTGTAACATAAAGAGTGGACCCGATATGCTCTATGCTGTCGGCATGGGGATAGGACAAAGCAGTGGACCAGATCTGTTTCCCTGCCTCGGAAATAGCATATAGTGAACCGCTTCTGGTCATCCCGTACACATAGCCGTTGCTGTAAGTGAAAAGAGGAGCCAAGGTGGTTCCGAATTCCCACAGTTTTTTGCCTGAAGAAGCATTTAAAGCTGCAAGCTTATTGCTTTTTTGCAATACAAAGACTTTGCCATTCTCTGCGAGGGCAGTGACTTGCCGTCCAGTTGGACCATTATCCAGTATAGCAACAGGTGAGGACCACGCAGGTTTTAGTACTGGAGCTACGACCTTACTATAATTAGAATAACCCGTACTTAATTCAGCTTTTTCTGCAAAAGCCATAGATGCAACTCCATCGCCAGTTAGAGGTAGGAGGATAGTGATAGTTGTCAGGATGGCGGTAATCTTTTGGAATATAGAGATATTCATTAGAGCAGTCTCCTTTTGGAAAGCTAGTTGTAATAATGAAGCTTGAATTTCAGATCTCTTATTAGACTCTAAAAATAGGAAAAAGTTTCTATATAAAGGAATACAATGGAATTTAAAAGGAGTAAATAGACGGCAGAGTTGGTCAAGGGCAAACTATGTTACATACTACAACACAATTCCCGTCCTGCAACTCTATTTGGCAGGGGTAACTATTACGCCGTACAGCAACACTGTTTCTCTAGACCCACCCGACATCCTACGTGTAGTATGGAACAATACTATTCTTTGGAGGGTCTTTTCTTTGGAAAACTACAATGACATCAAGCAAGGCGAAAAAGGTGCATGGCTTAGTATAGCAGCCTATATAGTGTTATCTGCTATCAAACTATTTATTGGAACCATTTCAGGATCACAGGCGCTGCTTGCAGACGGACTGAATAATAGCACCGATATTATTGCTTCAATAGCCGTACTAGTGGGTCTCAAAATATCCAGAAGACCTCCCGACTCCAACCATAGTTATGGACATTTCCGTGCAGAAACAGTTGCGGCGTTAATCGCCTCTTTTATTATGATGGCTGTAGGTCTTCAAGTGCTGTTTCAGGGAGTGAATACATTTATTCAGCCTGTACATGAAACTCCTGATCTCCTTGCGGCTTGGACCGCTGCTGGTGGCGCCCTCGTTATGATGGCTGTATATGGGTACAATATTAAACTAGCTCGCGCTATCAAGAGTAATGCTATGAAGGCAGTAGCGCTGGATAACCGTTCCGATGCACTAGTAAGTGTGGGGGCATTAATCGGGATCATTGGTTCCCAGTTCGGTATTCCTTGGTTAGATCCGCTAACCGCAACACTTGTCGGTCTAATGATCTGTAAGACGGCCTGGGATATTTTTCGCAAAGCATCACATGATTTAACAGATGGGTTTGACGCCACAGAGCTTGAACTGATGAAGGCAACCGTGGCTGATATTAAGGGTGTGCAATCGATTAAAGATATTAAAGCCCGCATCCATGGGAACAATGTGCTTGTGGATACAACGGTGCTGGTAGATGCACAACTGAATGTAGTTCAGAGCCATGACATTACGGAAGAAATTGAAGAGCAATTGAAAGAGCGGCATCAGGTTTCCAATGTTCTTGTACATATCGAACCCAATTAAGGAATTGGAATAATACTTGACCGATCGTTCCCAAATGATTATATTAGTAACTATAGATCAGGAAAGGAGAACTACAACTTGGCCAGACCTCGGGAATTCGACGAAGAACAAGTATTGGATAAAGCGATGGAGTTATTCTGGACTAAAGGATTCGAGCGAACCTCGATCCAAGATCTGTGCCAGTACACAGGAGTCCATAGAGGCAGTATGTACGATACATTCGGGGATAAGAATGAGCTGTTTCTGGCTAGTCTGGACCGTTTTCGCCACCTTTCCAAAGAAAGATTATTTCTTGTGCTGGAGCAGCCCGGAGATCCTAAGGAGCAACTCATAACTTTTTTTGAAAATATTATCGACGGTGCTCTAGACACGGGGAAGCAACGGAGAGGCTGCTTTATTGCCAATACGGCTATGGATTTAGCGGCATTTGACGTCAAGGTTGCCAGCCGTGTCGAAGCGAATTTGCAAGATATGGAGAATATGTTTTACACTTTTCTGCAGCGGGCACAACAAGAAGGAAAGCTGAAAAGTAATTATAACCTGCGTGAGCTGTCCAGATTTTTGGTGGGGATCAAGCAGGGCATGCATGTCATGTCCAAGACAGCCACTGATCGGACAACCTTGCAGGACATTTATAAGATCGCTATGTCATTCTTCATGTAAATTTTTTTGTTTAATTAAAGAATGAACATTCTTAAACTAATGGAGGAGGAAGTTCAGATGTCGAAGAAAATAGCTTTAGTTACAGGTGCTAATCGGGGATTAGGTTTGGAAATATCGCGACAATTAGGAAAGCAAGGCATTACCATATTATTAGCATCACGCACTCTAGCCGCAGCAGAGGTAGCAGCAAAAGGGCTGCAAGAGGAAGGACTGGATGTCATTGGCGTGCAGCTTGACGTTACAAACGAAGAACATATTTCAGCAATATTCGACTATATTGACAAGACATATGGTTACCTGGATATTCTGATCAACAATGCCGGCGTGTTACTTGAGAAATCAGTAGATGAGAAGGATGCGTTCCGCAAGACTATTGAAGCAAATACGATTGCCCCATACATTCTTACAGAAATATTACTTCCGCTACTACTCAAAAGCGATGCGGGACGAATTGTAAATCAGAGTAGTATCATCGGCTCCTTAGAGGTCATGTCTACTAACGAACGGGTACAGGAGTTTGCGGTTCCGGGCTATGCTGCTTCCAAAGCAGCACTGAACATGCTGACCGTATATTGGGCCAATCAACTAAAAGACACATCGGTAAAAGTTAACTCCGTTCATCCGGGTTTAGTCAAAACTGATATGGGGGGCGCAACCGCAGACCTGTCTATCGTAGATGGCGCTCGATCAGCTGTAAGACTGGCAACCATTCCCGATGATGGCCCTAATGGCGGATTTTTTCATCTGGATAAGGTACTGCCTTGGTAAAAAGACCATATTACGGATGGGTTGTTGTCTCCATAGTGTTCCTCGAATTACTGGTTGCTGCCGGAATCAGCTCGGTACCCAGTGTCCTGATGCTGTAATTTGAAGATGAATTTGGTTGGAGTCGTGCGGCAGTCTCAGGTGCTGCAATTAAGAATAGTACCTTTTGGCTGTTGGCAGCGACCTTTTTCCTCTGTGGCTTCTCTACTAATGGTTTGATTGGGACACATCTGATTCCAGCTTGTGGCGATTTCAATATACCGCTGGTAATGACAGCAGGATTTCTCTGCCTTCGCTTCTCTGATGGCCATTAGAATTGTGAAATCAGGGAAACATGCACGGTTGATCGAAGCTAAAGCCTGAATCATCAGATTGTTTGTTTATAGGTTCTTCTCCAACAGGATTCGTTAAGAGCAAATCGCTCTGACGAGTCCTGTTTTTTATATGGAGGCCTGAGGTTGACTTTTAGATGTCAGGTATGCATATAATAACAATATGATAATAACACATTGATATTAATTGAACATTAATGTTTATAAAGGAGCTTTCACATGTCTAATCAACCCATAACTGACCGCCACGGCTTGACTGAAGAACAATTTCTGAAAGCTTACGATGTCAGCATGTATGAGCGACCGTCCGTTACGGTCGATATGCTTATCTTCACCGTCATGGACAGGGAGCAGGGCAATTATCGGAAACTGCCGGAGAAATCTCTGCAATTGCTGTTAATCAAGCGGGGGAGCATCCTTATCTGGGTCAATGGGCACTGCCAGGCGGTTTTGTATCTGTAGATGAGAGTATCGAAGATGCTGCTAGAAGAGAATTGTTCAGTGAAACAAATATTTCTAACATTTATATGGAGCAGCTCTATACCTGGGGAGATTTAGAACGTGATCCGCGCACACGTGTCATTAGCTGTTCTTATATGGCATTAGTTGACCGTACCCACCTCAATGTTCAGGCTGGTGAAGACGCCGATGATGCGGCCTGGTTTGAGTTAAATTATGAAGTGCTAGAAGAGAATCGTGAAGAACGTGTTCAAGGCTGTGAAGCTACCCAACTGATAAGCATTACCCTCCATAATGAGATTAAGAATGAGACGTTGTCCGGAGTAGTTAGAATTGTCGAAACCGTACAGGGTCACGTCAGAAAGCTGACACGTGAAATACTCCAAAGTAATGGTATTGCCTTCGATCATGTCACCATGATCCAGTATGCGATTGAGCGCTTGCGTAACAAGGTTGAGTATACAGATATCATTATTAATCTGATGCCAGAGACGTTCACCTTGTCTGAGCTGCAAAGAGTTTATGAGATTATTCTGGGCAAAGACCTGCTGGCAGCTGCTTTCCGCCGAAAGATAGCGGATGCGGTTACCGAGACGGATGAATACACTAAGGATGCAGGACATCGTCCATCCAAGCTTTACCGGTATAATATGAACCGGAATTCAATCTAACAGAAGGCGAGCGGAGTTAATATGGAAATTTTTACTTATTTCTATCGGAGTGAGTCGCCCTTTTCGCAGTGGTATCCAGCGAACTTCTACATTGATGGCCATCTATTTAATTGTGCAGAGCAATATATGATGTATTGCAAAGCCGTATTGTTTAAAGATGTAACCTCAAGCCAGCTTATCTTGCGTACGCAGACGCCCAGAGAGCAAAAAGAGTTAGGACGTAAGATTCGCGGATTCGATAAAGCCATTTGGGAAAAGAATTGTAAAGCCTTCGTATATGAAGGGAACTATGAAAAGTTTAGTCAGAATAAAGATCTACTGCAGATTCTGCTCAATACTAAGGGAACCTCACTGGTAGAGGCAAGTCCAACAGACCGGATCTGGGGCGCGGGTCTGACAGAGGATGATCCACGCATTCTTAATCGAGCCACATGGCGCGGAACGAACTGGCTTGGGGAGATTTTGACGGAGCTGCGGGATAATCTTCTACTGAGAAACTAGAAAAATGCCTTGTGATGTTATTAACTGACCTTTTGAGCGTAATGGTGGAGAATAAGTTATATTTACCATTATGCAAATTCTGGAAGGAAGAAGGGTAACGTCCATGATCGCTTGGAAAGATTCGTATGACATTGGTGTAGAGAAGATTGACTGCCAGCATAGAGAACTGTTAGCGAAGCTGAATGAGTTTTTTGAAGCTTGCACAAAACAGCAGGGGAAAGAGAAGATTGGGGAAACACTGAAATTCCTGAAGGAGTACACTTTAGAGCATTTTGGCAGCGAAGAACAATTGATGAAGGATATTGATTTCCCGGAATTGACGGAGCACCAGAAGATCCATGCTGAGTTCGTACAGACCGTTCTTGAATTAGAGGAAACTCTTAATACCAAAGGAGTATCCGTTCTCTCCACCATTAAGCTGAACCGCACACTCACAGATTGGCTGCTTAATCACATTAACAAATGTGACAAACTGATTGGTGAATGTATTGCCAAGCGTGACAAAGCCGTATAAATACATAATAATTCGAAGATGCCGCAGGGCATTTTCTTTTTTTTGGCGTGCCCAGAGGCACGCATTATCTAGTTGGTGAAAGTCCAACCCAAGGAGGGGCCAAGCCACCTTGGTAGCTAGGATGCTTGCACATGGCGAAATCTGTGTGTAAAAGCGCATCGACAAAAGTACCTGTCTGAGACAGGGCGAGCGACAATCCAGGCCGCAACATGAAGTGAATCCTGCCGCGTCGTCAAAAAGGCCCTGCAAGGGGGAAAAGAGGGAGCCGAGTCTCGCGAACATAGACGAAGGCCAAGGAAACTGTGCAGAACTTGGGACAACAGTGAAGAACCCTCCGGCGTAGAGGGAACGGCATGGGTTGAAAGATAATGCAGTGAACTGGGGAGACCCTCCCCCACACGGAATTTTTTTTTCGGAATCCGTAAAGAGACGCTCTATAAGCCCAAAAGACGAAGTGAACCGTCTGTGGGAAGGGAGTCCGAGGGGCTCATAGTACCGAAGAACCTAAGGACAACATAACCTTAGGGAGGGAAGGAGCCCTGCTTTGTTTATGCTTTTGGAGGAGGTACGAGTGAGTGAATGCCAACCGGCTAACGACACCCAAGGAAAAAGTTCAACAACTCCAAGAAAAGCTAGGTCATGCGGCCAAGGCGAACAAAAAGCGTAAATTCCATGCATTGTATGACAAGATCTATCGGTGGGATGTACTGTGCGAAGCGTGGAAACGAGTGAAAGCCAATAAGGGGGCCGCAGGAGTAGATGCCGTGACGCTAGCAGATATTGAGGAACAAGGAGAAATACCGTTTCTCAAGGTATGTGAGCGAGAGCTTAAAGAAGGCAACTACCATCCGCAACCTGTACGGCGACACTATATCCCGAAGAAGGATGGCAAGCAAAGGCCATTAGGTATACCCACTGTGCGGGATCGAGTCCTACAGATGGCAACCAAACTAGTGATTGAGCCTATCTTTGAAGCTGACTTTGAGGAAGTATCCTTCGGGTTTCGCCCGAAACGAAGTGCTAAAGGGGCGTTGGAACGTATTCGTAAAGCCTGCAACCGTAAAGGGAATTGGGTAGTCGACGTCGATATCCAAGGTTACTTCGACAACATTAATCAAGAGAAGCTTATGAAATTGGTGCAGATGCGTATCAATGACAGGAGGATACTGAAATTAATGAGGAAGTGGCTACAAGCGGGAGTTATGGAAGAAGGAACGGTAAGACGCTCGGATTTAGGGACTCCGCAAGGAGGCGTGATTTCACCGCTCCTTGCGAATATCTATCTAAATTACTTCGACCAACTGTGGGAGAAACACGGAAAAGGAGTAGGGGAGCTCACAAGGTATGCAGACGACTTTGTAGTGGTATGCAAAACCAAGAAGGACGCGGAACATGCGTATGAGCTCATACGCAAAATTATGGAGCGTTTGGAGTTAACCCTACACCCGACCAAAACCCGCATTGTTGGATTATGGACGGGAGACGAAGGATTCGACTTCTTAGGGATGCATCACCGAAAAACCAAAGCAGAAACCTCCCAAGGTAAGGTGTACTACACCACCCAACAGTGGCTAACGAAAAAGGCAGAGGAACGCATTCGAGAGGTGGTCAAAGAAAGATTAGCACCCCCGAGCATGCGCTCGAAATCGTTTGCGGAACAGGTAAAATGGCTCAATCCAAAGATCCAAGGATGGAGAAATTATTACTACACGAACTACAGCCAAAAAAGATTAGCCAAGTTGGACTGGTATATTTTGCAGCGATTAACCCGGTGGTATGCCAAGAAAAGACAACGCAGAAGATGGATGGGTTCACTCTCAGAGGTTAGATATATTGCCGTCCAGTATGGACTAAAAACGCTATTGTAAACTGCATGCCCATGAATGACGAACATCGGAAAGCCGTATGAGGGAAAACCTCACGTACGGTTTGATGAGGAGGGGCTGAATTTGTTCAGCCCTTTACTCTAGCCCATTGTTTCATTCTGCGCTGGAATACTCAGGAAATTCTCAGCTGGAACTCAGCGGGGTTTCAGACAACTCCTATACGATGAACTTGTACACACAGACACAGTTGCTAACTTAGCAAGTTTTGTACGAAGTAATTCAAGGATGGTATGCTATCAAAACTATAGGAGGAACAAGAATGAGAATGAATAGAAGATTATTAGTGGCCAGTGTATTAGCCCTTGCCGTTACGGCGGGCAGTGGAGTACTTAGCTCAGGGAGTGTTAATGCCGCAGCAACCACAGTGCAGAAGAATACCGGACATGCTGGAGGGATGAACGAGTTTCATTCCATGATAGATAATACTGAATTGGCAACTTTGCTGGGTCTAACAGCAGATGAACTCAAAACAGAACGTAAAGCCGGAAAATCATTAGCAACTATTGCCGCAGAGCAAAGCGTAGATGTACAAAAGGTAATTGACCTTGAAGTAACAGCAGCAACTACAGCTCTGGATAAACAACTAGCTAATGGGAAAATAAAGCAAGCCCAATATGATACTCAGAAAGCTTCCCTTGTTACGAGAGTAACGGAGCAGATCAATGCAACTTCCCCAGGGAAGAATGAGGCTAAAGGTGAAAAAGGCAACAAACCCGCTGGTGATTTCGGACATGTGGGTATCCTGAAGGACAGTGCTCTGGCTACGGTATTAGGAGTAACGACTGATGAGCTGGAAACAGCAGTGCGATCCGGTAAATCATTAGCTACTCTGGCAAGCGAAAAAGGGATCACCGTGAAAACCGTGATTGATCAGGTTACAGCTACTTTGACGGCTGAACTGGATAAGAAGCTGGCTGACGGCACGCTTACTCAAGCAAAATATGATGAGCAAAAAGCAACAATCTCCACAAAAGCCGCAGCATTCGTGAACGGCACCTTTACTGGTAAAGAAGCGGGTGCAGGCAAGGGTGGATCAGGTCACCAAGGCGATCATGGAAAAAAGGGGTCGGATGGTAGAGCTGCAGTGGATGGAACATCCGGCGCAACCATTACCAATTAACAGTTTCCTTGGTGAATAGGGTCCAGGATATTCCAAGAAATCACTCTTTTGAAAGAGTGATTTCTTTATGTTTTGTAGTGATTTAATCCGTCTCGTTACTGCAATTTATACTGTGCTAATGGTTTGTGTTATGATTTGAAATAGAGTACGTTGATAAATCGTCTTGGCAAAGGGGGAGAAACCATGAAAAAACTTCGAATGATAGCTTCAGCGACCATTATGCTGCTCGTTTTGGTCCTTGTTAACTTTTACATTGGTCTTCACACTTGGTATTTGGTTCAGGATTGGATGCCGGGTACACCCGCCGCTGTATTCTGGCCGGTATTCTTGATTGTGGCTTTTGCATATATGATCGCCATGATTCCTTGGCCACAGTCAGTGAAGCCGTTAGCCCGATTCTTCAAAGTCATCGGTTCTTACTATTTGGCTTGTATGGAGTTTGCTATAATCTTTCTGCCATTGACAGACTTGTTGCACTGGGTGCTGAGACTAATGGGTTATAGCCTAACTGAGTTCACCTCCGAAGCGGGTGTTACATTGCTGCTAATGCTGGCTGTATTCCTCATTTGGGGTTCGCGAAATGCCTGGAGCACGATCGTGCGCACTCATCCAATACCCATCGACAAGTCGATTGGAACTAGCACTCCGCTGACCATCGCGGTAGCTTCGGATCTACATTTGGGAAATATCGTCGGCAATCGGCATCTTCGGAAAATGGTCAAGGAAATCAACAACATGCACCCAGATGTGATCCTGTTAGCCGGTGATGTATTAGATGACAGTATTGAGCCCTTTATCCGCAATCATATGAGTGATCAGATGAAACAGTTAAAGGCACGGCATGGCGTTTATGCTGTCTTGGGCAATCATGAGTATTATGGAGGATCAATTAGTCAATATACCGAGCTAATGAGCAGCATTGGGATCAAAGTCCTTCAGGATGAAGTACTGGAAGTGGCTGGCACCTATATTGTGGGTCGCAAGGACAAAACCGCAGAGTCCATGGAAGCAGGGGGAAGAAAAAGTGTCGTATCCTTGTTGGAAGGCCTTGATCTTACTCGTCCGGTGATTATGATGGATCATCAGCCGACTGGCTTTGATGCCGCTGCACAGGCGGGAGTAGATATTCTGCTCTCCGGGCATACGCACCGTGGGCAGATTGCTCCCAATCATTGGATCACCAAGCGGCTGTTTGAGCTGGATTGGGGCTATCTTCGCAAGGATAAGCTGCATGTCATTGTCTCCTCGGGTTACGGAACTTGGGGACCCCCGATACGCTGGGCCAGCCGCTCGGAGCTTATTAAGCTGGAGGTTATGCTGGAAGGCAGCAAGAAATACAGCGATGAGATATTGACAGCCCAAACGGTGCTGATCTAATTCAATCCTTCTTCCTTCTTGAGGAGTGTCTCCAAGGCCATACAGTTGGCTGGAAGACACTCTTTTTTTTTGAAAAGATAAGGATTGGCTTCCCAGAAAGGGTCCCTTTGACAAGTGCGACGAAGTATTGTATCTTCATTATAGTTAAGCACTTAACTAATTGGAGCTGATTCGCTACTATGGATAATTTGCAAAAATATGCATTGGACCAGCCACTGCATACACAGGCTTTTTTCACCTTGGTTGAAGCAACTGCGAATTTAGTGGCCGTTTCCGAGAAATATTGGCAGTCGAAGGGGATAAGTGGGGCGCGAATTCGAATTCTGGTCGAAATTGCGAAGCAGGGGGGGACCATTCTTCCTTCGGTTCTGGCTCAAAAAATTGGCGTTACCAAGGCTAATATTAGTCTGTTGCTCACACCTTTAGAGAAAGACGGATATATTATCCGGGCAAGCCACAATGTAGATGGCAGAAAATCCGTGATTTCGATCACTGGTGCAGGTCAGCAACTGCTAATGGAGCATCTTCCGAACAATCGTCAGACCGTTGCAGAAGGAATGAAAGGGTTGAATACGCAGGAGCTGCAGCAATTAATTTCTTTGTTACAGAAGCTAAATAGAGGCTAACAGAAGTATAAATAGCAAGGTGCAAATGGTTTTTGAAATATAAGATATTTCACACGATAAATTATCCTTATATTTCTCGCAGAAACGGATGCCGTCCATCAAAAGGATGCCAAAGCCGTTTCTGCTTGAGAATATAGTTAATAGCTTAACTAACCCACATAAAAGAGAGGAACAAAAAGATGTCAATTCTGATTACAGGTGCAACAGGTCAATTAGGGAGCTTGATTATAGAACAGCTTCTGCAAAAGGTTCCGTCCAGCCAGATTATTGCCTGTGTCCGGCATACAGAGAAAGCTGAACAATACCTCAAGCTCGGTATTGAAGTGCGATTTGGGGATTATGACCTGCCGGAATCCCTTGATAAGGCGTTTTGCGGAATCACTCAATTGTTGCTTATCTCCAGTTCACATACCGATGACAGCGTCCGTCTTGTGCAACATAGCAATGTGATAACAGCCGCAAAGAAGGCCGGGGTGAAGCAACTGCTCTATACCAGTTTTGCCTTTCCACGACAAGGACCCATTCCAGCTAATCATGTGCATAGACAGACGGAACAGCTCATCTTTGATTCTGGCCTAGACTATACAATTCTGCGAAATGCTCTTTATACAGACTTTGTTGGTGTATTGGGTCTGAATGAAGCGATTAGCAGTGGTGAGTTTATTACTTATCCAGGGAATTGGAAATTCAACACCGTTACACGCCAGGATCTTGCCCTTGGCACCGCACAGATTCTTACAACCTCAGGGCATCGGCAACAGATCTATGAACTGACTGCCCCGCGTCCTTGGGACTTTGGCGAACTGTCTGCTATACTATCAGAGCTTGCAGGCAAGCCTGTTGTGCATCGCGAGGATTCCAGGATTCAGAACTGGATCTATGCATTTCTATCCAAGATTGATACGGTTTCAACCTCGGAGGATCTGGAAAGATTCATGGGCTGTCCCATTACTCCGCTGAAGGACAGTATTCTTCCTTTTATCAATCCAGTAAAATAGCAATCAATCCTTGACTTGGTGTGGACACCAAGTTGTAGCATGACCTTATACAGATGAGAATTTATCTGATCCAATAAGGGAGGCCATAACATGGTTATACAACAGCAGCACAAAACGGCATTAATCACCGGCGCGAATTCAGGGGTTGGCCTGGAGTTGACCAAGAAACTACTGTCTGAGAACTGGCAGGTTATCGCCTTCATTCGTTCAGACCTTCCGCAAAGTGAGCCGTTGATCATGGAAGCACAGCGAGCAGGCCAACTTAGAGTTTATAAAGCTGATCTAAGCGATTTCCGCAGCCTGAACAAGGCGTTAATGGCTATTAAGGCACAGGAATTTCATCTTGATGTGCTATTTAATAATGCTGGCGTTTCCACCGGAGAACTGCGGTATTCACCTCAAGGGCGTGAGCTGGATTTTGAAATGAATGCTGTTGTACCTTATATTATCTATATGGAGCTAAAGGATCTACTGACTAAGGGAGAGTTAAAGACCGTTATCAATACCTCTTCTAATTCCTTGTTAACCTTGAAGCGGTTTGAGCCCGAACAGTTAGGCAAAGCGGCAAAATTCAAAAAACTATTTGGCTCTTATGCCACTTCCAAGATGGCCCTCTCCATGTGGACACAGGAGGCTTCGGCAACAGCGGTCAAGGAAGGTATTGAAATTCGAAGTGTTTGCCCAGGTCCTAATAAAACAACTATGACAGCCGGGTCCGGCATGCCGAAATGGCTGATACCCGTGCGGCATCTATTATTCAAGCATCCCAGTGCAGGGGCTTTACGCTTATACGAGGCTGCTTTTGGTGAATATAAGGGGACAGTAGGTATCTTTATTCATAAAGGAAAAGCTACACCGTTGAAATTTTATCAGCATATTCCACATGTATTCGCTAAAATAGATACTATCTATAAGCAAGAATTCCTTACTACCTGAGCTTAAAGGTACATTCTTAGAGGGAGAGGATGACTATGAACGTCGTAAGTGAGCTCTATTCCATCAAACAATTCTCAGAGCTAACCGGCTTCACAGAGGATGCCATACGGTATTATGAGAAGATCGGTTTGCTCCAGGAGGTAAAGCGTAAGGATAATAGACATCGTATCTATGATGCTGAGGATATTAACAGGATGGTCCTGATTGCTTGCTTGAAGAAAACGGGCATGTCCCTAGATGAGATGAAGCTGTATGTTCTAAGAACAAATGATGATGATATCAACACTGTGACTGAACGGGATGAAATACTGAAAGGCCATAAACAGAGGATTGAACAGCAAATGATCCATTTGCAAACGATTCTGGATTTTATCGATTTTAAGCTCCTGAGCGGTAAAAAAATGGGCGAATATAACTAGGAGTGAGAACTGGTGAAAAACATACTAATTACGGATGATGATGCCCATATTCGCACATTGTTAAAGCATGTGCTAACGAGAGATGGATATCTTGTCATTGAAGCGGCTGACGGGCAGGAGGCCATACATAAGCTGAAAGATAACACAGTGGATTTGGCCGTAGTTGATGTAATGATGCCACATGTAGATGGTCTGGAGCTGTGTCAATATATTCGTGAAACTTATGATATTCCGATTATTCTCTTAACCGCACGGCAGCAGCTTAGTGATAAAGAACAAGGCTACTTACGCGGAACGGATGACTATCTAACAAAGCCCTTCGAACCGGAGGAGCTTCTGTTCCGCATTAAAGCCTTATTTCGTCGTTACTCCATAGCTTCCAATGATAAAATCCGTCTGAAATCGCTTGTGATTGATCGGAAAAATTATGAGATAAACGTTGGCAACGAAATTCTGCTGCTGCCTGTGAAGGAATTTGAACTGCTGGCCCAACTGGCCCAATACCCAGGCAGGCTGTTTTCACGCAGCGAATTGATTGAACTGGTATGGGGAGCGGATTATGAGGGTGATGAGCGAACCGTTGATGTACATATTAAGCGCCTGCGCCAACGTTTTCTGGATTATCAGGATGATTTTATGATCCGTACGGTTCGGGGAATTGGCTATAAAGTAGAGTTGAGCAACATATGAAGTCCTTATATTTACGTATGTGTCTTGTCTTTTGTTCAGTGATAATAATCAGCAGCATGCTAGGATTTTTGGTTGCCAACCTGAATTATCAAGCTCAAATCAAGCCTAAAAATGATGCGAAGCTCACCGGAATGGCTATAGAGCTGCAGCATTTTATCGAAGCTCATCCAGAATCAATGAATGAATATCTTTTAAGCGTAGCTTCGCTGGGATACAAGCTTTATTTAACAGATGACCAAGGGATTGAACGTGTCTACGGGATGCCTTTTCGCGAAAAAGATTTGAGTAAGCAGCAATTGCAAAAGGTATTGAGCGGAGAAGTATTTCATGGAGTGGCAGAATTTCCGAGTAAGGCCTTTGTCACCGGATTTTTTGACAACCAGTTGAGAAATACGATAGGTGTACCTATCTATCTTGATAACCATACCTATGCCTTATTTATGCGTCCGGATGCTGAGGTGCAGTTTGGTGAATTGCGGGTCTTTTTTGCGGTTATTATCGGGTTCACTATATTGTTTAGCTTAGGTTTTGTGATGATCGCCGTCTTGCATGTGGTTAGACCGATTACCAGGCTTACTGCGGCTACCAAACGGATCTCCAAAGGTAGATATGATATTAAGCTGAACACGCGGCGGAGTGATGAAATTGGCCAACTGGCTTCACACTTTATGATTATGGGCCGGGAACTGGAACGGACAAATCGGGCACGGCAGGATTTTGTTGCCAATGTATCTCATGAAATCGAGTCTCCGCTCACCTCTATCCAAGGCTTTGCCCATGCCCTTAAGGAAGCTGATTTACCTGAAGCACAGCGGCTGCAATACCTCTCCATTATTGACGAGGAAAGCCATCGCCTCTCGATGCTGAGTAAACAGCTTCTGACCTTGTCATCCCTTGATTATGATGCGAATGCTCTGCAGAAGCAGACTTTCGATTTGCGGGCGCAGCTGCGCCAGGTTGTGCAGATTATGGAGTGGAGACTTACGGAGAAGCAGTTGGCGGTAAGATTAAATCTAACAGAACATACGCTTCATGGAGACTCCAATTTGCTCTATCAAGTGTGGATGAATCTGTTATCCAATGCAATCAAATATACGCCTGCTGGCGGATCTATAGTTATTACTTCAATTCTTGCTGATGGGAACTGTGTGGTAACCGTTACAGACGATGGTGAAGGCATTCCTGCAGAAGAACTGCCGATGATTTTTGACCGATTCTATAAAGTCGACCGGGCGCGCACACGCGATAGTAACAGTAGTGGACTGGGACTTGCTATTGCCCAAAAAATCATTGAAGCACATAATGGCACCGTTGAGGTCTCAAGCACGTTGGGACAAGGAACAACTTTTACGGTCACGCTTGCCATGTAGTAATTCAAGAACCAGACCTGAAGTAATCATTTTTCTTATAGATTTTGCACTTGGCGTCGAATTCCTGGAAGTATTTTTTGCTATCCAATGAGATTAAGGATTCTTGATCACCTAAACATAAGAATCCTTCATTGTGCAAGCTGGCATGAAGCAATTGATGCACATGATTTTGTAAATCCGCATTAAAGTAGATACAAACATTCCGGCACAGAATGATATGGAATTCATTAATTGAACCATCTACCACGAGATTATGTTGATGGAAGTAAATAGAGTTAGTGATAGATGGATCGAAATAAGCATACGTATCATCCGCATTGTAGTATTCGGAGAACTCTAATTCACCACCTGCGGCATAATAGTTTTTTCTGTAATTATTCATGCGGTGAAGAGGGAATTTACCTATTCGGGCTTTGTTAATTGCCTCTTCACTGATATCTGTGGCATAAATTCTTGCTCTCTCCAGTAAGCCTTCTTCTTTAAGCAGAATGGCCAAGGAATACGCTTCTTCCCCTGTTGAACACCCCGCATGCCACACATAGATTTCCGGAAAATTCTTCAAGAGAGGGATCACATTTCTGCGAAATTTCAAGAAAAATAAGGGATCTCTAAACATAGTAGTCACTTGAATTGAAAAATCATTCAAAATTTTATCTAGCAACTGGGGATTACAATTTATTTCATTTAGTAATGAGGTAAGGTCAGAGGATCCCTCTTGACTCATTCGTAAATGTAAGCGTCTTTTAATATGATTGCGGTTGTAGTTGTTAAAATCGAATCCGCTTAACTGGTGGACGGTTTCCAGGATAAGATCTATCTGTTTTTTTTCATGCTCAACGTGTTCATTGATATTCAACGGACCATTCATCATTTGCTTAACCACACACTCATAAGTGAAAAAAGCTGTTCAAGCTGAATCGGTTTACTTAGATAGTCTGAGGCGCCCGCCGCCAGGCTTTTTTCCCTATCTTGTTTCATAGCTTTTGCAGTCACTGCAATAATAGGCAGTTCAAGATCTTTCAAACTATTGCGAATCCAATCCATGACTTGATAGCCATTCATTTCCGGCATCATAATATCCATAAGAATAATATCCATTTTTTCCTTTTCAAGAATACTAATGCATGCTTTTCCTGAATCGGCCACAAATACTTGCATTCCTCTTTGAGTCAAAGGCGCCGTTAACGCAATCGCATTACGTTTGTCATCATCGACAATAAGCACTTTTTTTCCTTGAAATACCTCGTTTCCTTCGGAAGGGAGGTACTGCTGTATCTCAAGTACTGGCACAGGTGGACTCACAACCTCTACCGTTGGAGCTGCCTCGAACTGTTCGAAGTCGCTGGGTAAGGAAGGAAGATATAGAGTAAATATACTCCCAACTCCGAATTCACTTTCGAGTAAGAGTGAACCGCCCAAGAGGGTTGTTAATTGTTTGGAGATGGATAACCCCAGTCCGGTTCCTCCGTAATTGCGCTCAATGGTTCCATCTGCCTGTTGAAATGATTCAAAGATCAGCTCATATTTATCCTTAGGAATTCCCAGTCCAGTATCCCGCACGGCAAAACTAATGATTTCACTAGAATTGTATATTTGCTTTTCCGAAAGCTCAGTAGACATAATGGCTTTTTGAATCGTAATTTCTACTTTACCGATAGTAGTGAATTTAATAGCGTTAGAGATTAAGTTCTTCAGAATCTGCTGTAAACGTTGCTCATCTGTAAACATTAGGTTAGGTGTATTCTGGTGCAGGATAATCGTAAATTCAAGTCCTTTTCTTGCGGCTAGCTCGGAGAAGTGTTGCTCCATGATCTGAGGCATCTCAGATAAATTAATAGCGTCAATATTAAGCTCCATTTTTCCTGACTCTACCTTGGATAGGTCAAGAATATCGTTAATCAAGGACAATAAATCATTTCCTGAATCCTGGATATAGCCTGCATATAACAATTCGTCGTCGGTTAAGGTATGATTGTTGTTTTCTTTCAAGAACTGGGAGAATACGAGCATACTATTGAGCGGTGTGCGTAATTCATGCGACATATTCGCCAGAAATTCAGATTTATATTTGGAGCTAACAACTAGCTGTTCGGCATATAGCTGCATCTCTGCCCGCGCTTCTTCTGCCTCTGCAGTCTTTGATTGGGCATGATTGCGTTGCTCATGCAGTTGATTATTTATAGTCTGTAGTTCTTCTGACTGCAGCATGAGTTCTTCCGACTGCGCCTGCAGTTCTTCTGCTTGCTCCTGTGTTTCTTTGGCGTGCAGCTGCAATTCATTATTAAGAATTTGGGATTCTGAGTATAAACGGTCGATTTCCATACGAGCTCTTACGACTTCAGCGGCAGCCGCGAAAGGTAAAAGAAGATTATCCAACAGTCGGAGCTGATGCATATTGAACTCTTCCATAGAAGCAATTTCGAGCACAGCCTGCAGATTACCCTGATGTACCACAGGTACTAGCAGTATATGTCTAGGCTTGGACTCACCCAGTCCAGATTCGATCTTGATGTATTCTTCAGGAATTTGATTGATGTGTATGATTTTCTTTTCCTTAGCGCATTGTCCAACTAAGCCATCTCCCACCCGAAAGCTTTGTTTACCTATGTTCGTACCGTCACCCGCATAGGAAGCTGCTTTGATCAATATACTTTTGTCATCCTGAAAGAGGTAGATGGCTCCGTATTGCCCGTTTAAGATAGCTGACACTTTTGTTAGGAAACGATCTGCTAATTCAACGGTATCTTCGATTCCCTGGTACATCTCGGCAAATTCAGAAGTCTGTGTCTGTATCCAATACTGATGCTGATGGCTATCCAGAAGCAAATTGGTCGCATGCGCCAAATCCCCGATTTCGTCCTTTGTATTCACAATAATTCTTTCTTCCAAATTGTCTTTGGATAAGGCGATCCCGTTAATCGTAGAAGTTGCTTTCCGCAGCGTATTTAGAATAGTTCGAGAAAGTATTACAGAGATAAGAATTGCTATGCTGGCAACAACTAGAGCAAATATATATAGAAAGGCGATTAAGGTATTGTTACTTTTCTTCTGCGCTGTGATGCGGTTATCTGTTGATTGATTCTCATCTTGCCTAAACGTGTCAAACTGCTGGCGGATCTGATCCACTTGTTGCATACCCGCCCCGTTGCTGAAGGATTTAACTATCCCTGATTCGTCATTGTTTTTTTTCATTAGTATGATGGGATCTACATTTTGTGCGACCCAGTTTTCTATATTAACCTTAACTGCTTGCAGTCTTTGAATGCCAAATGAATCTGTAGCTATGACTTCATATAATTGATTTAAGTATTCTTGCCACTGTGTCTTTCCGCGAGTATATGGCTCAAGGTAGAGTGGATCACCTGTAATCACATAGCCCCGCACCCCATCCTCCATGTCCAGAACACTTTTTTCAATCTGGTTGGTAAGACTTGTAACTTCACGGTCATGAATCGTAATAACGTTTACCTCATTTTGCTTGGAGTATATTTGACTATGTACGACAACTGTAGATATGGTCAGGCAACCAATAATAATTAGAAATCCGGAAATGATTTTAGTCTGAATACTCCAGGCATTATATCGGGGCAACTGATTTCCTCCTATGATTATAATTATTAACTCAACTTTCGCAGCTAGAAAATCAATCTAATCCTTAGAGCCAGTAAGAATAAATCCAATACATTGGCTTATCTTGACAAAAAACACCCTTCTTGTTTGGTATCATGGAAGTGCGACCAACCATGCCAACAAGAAAGGTGTGTAACCCTATGTTACAACAACATTCCATGTCTGAACAGTCTCGCTTTTCTAAACTTTTTGCATCCCTTAAAATGGGGAAATTCCTGAGAAAGGCGGGAATCTCCAAATCGTTTGGACTCTCTAGTCTCGCGGTCTTTCAAATTGTTTTCTCCCTTGTCTTTGAAGGAAAGAATTGGTTTCGTTTGCTGGAAAGCTCACGTGGCGATGATCTTCCCGGAAAAGACGTTGTCTATCGATTTCTAAATCATTCTTCCTTTGCATGGCGTAGATTTCTGCAAGCCCTGAGCCAACACGTAGTTTGTCATTTCGAGTCGCTCATTTCTGCGAATCGTATACGAGTATTCATTGTCGACGATTCTGTACTCAGCCGTAATCGGAGTAAAAAAGCTGAATATTGGCTCGGGTGTTTGACCATACAACGGGTCGATTTACCAAAGGCTACTGCATGCTTACACTCGGTTGGTCCGACGGATTCAGCTTTGCTCCGCTTGACTTTGTCATGCTTTCTTCAGCCAAACTTGCGAATCGACTCTGCGAGATAACCTCGAAGGTGTCCAAGCGCAGCATAGGGTATAAGCGCCGTATGGAGGCTTTCTCTCGGAAGCCGGATGCTGTCGTCGCCCTGCTAGACCGGGCTTTAACTGCTGGATTCACCGCCGACTATGTGCTAATGGACAGTTGGTTCACTCAGGCTCCACTCCTTCGTCAGTTGACCGATAAAGGTCTTTCCGTGATTGGGATGGTGAAGGAAATGAAGCAGCGATATCTCGTTCAGGGACAGCGTTTAACGTTACGTGAAGTCTTTCAAAGTCTTCCCCAATCGAAGGACTCGGACATTAAGGGTTCTGTGATTGTCCAAACAACCTGCGGTCTGCCTGTAAAACTCGTTTTCGTACGAAACCGGAACAAACGACGGGAATGGCTTGCTATTTTGAGTACAGATGTAGCCCTGGATTCTGCTGAAATTGTACGGATTTACGGAATGCGCTGGAGTATAGAGACCTTTTTCAAAGTGACTAAAAGCTATTTGAAACTAGGGACAGAGTTTCAAGGTCGTTCGTTTGACCAACTGATTAGCCACACTACTATTGTATTTAGCCGCTATTTGGCGATGGAATATGAAAGACGGCAAACTAATGATGACCGAACTCTCGGTGGACTCTTCTTTCTATTTGCCGATGAAGTCCGTGATTTGGACTTCCAGACCGCACTTCAGCAACTCATGGTTTTATTTCTCGAAATGGCTCAAGCGAAGACAAAGCAGAACAAAACGTCTGTTCTTTGTCAACTACAAGATTGGATTGCTAGCTTGCCCAGCTATATCAAGGGTTTGTTTAAAGATTTGAGCTGCGAAAGTTGAGTTATTAATAAGTAACAACATAAAATACCCACTAATCAGAGTATTAGCGGGCATGAATTAGATTATCGAACACTGAATGTTCTCTAATGTTCCGTTTAACTAATAGTATAACATTGATGAATTTAAAAGGAGCTATCTTTTGTAATTCATTATTCATACTCCGTTCATGTTCGCCTTCTAAACTGTGGTTATACAGAAATTTGGAGGAGTGGTTTTATGTTTTTAGCTTTAAGAGAGATCAGGCATTCCAAAGCTAGATATATGCTGATAATGGTCATTATGCTCTTGGTTTCATTTTTGGTCCTGTTTGTAACAGGGCTAGCTAGGGGATTAGCCTATGCTAATATCTCAGCCGTCGAGAATATGCCCTCAAATTATTATGTGGTACAGGGAGATGCGGATCATACTTTCAGACGTTCCCAACTAAATGATGCGGAGCTCAAGGGGGCTCGTGCGGTCGTTGGCGATAAGAATGCAACCCCACTTGCGGTACAGATGAGCACTATTACTGCTGCCGATGCCGATGTGAAGGCTGACATTACTTTTTTTGCAGTCGATATGGACGGCATGCTGGCGCCTAAGGTGATTCAGGGAAACGGGATTTCCAATGAATCGCAAGACAGTGTCGTTGTTGATCAGAAATTAGAACAGTCGGGAATTACTATAGGCAGCACAATTCGTGATCAGGCATCCGGAATGAGTTGGAAAGTTGCTGGTTTTGTTCAGGACAGCTCCTACAGCCATACACCCGTAGTATTTATTAATAATAGAGACTGGCAGGAAATGAAGCAGGGAGTAGGTCAAGGTGCTGCTGAAGCGCAGTCTGTCCCCTTTAATGTGATAGCACTCCATGCTGATTCCGGTCAGGTCAAGGAAATTACCGGACAGCTGGATAATGTAGAAGTGATTACTCAGAAACAAGCGATTTCCAGTATACCTGGTTATTCGGCTGAGCAAAATTCTCTACTGATGATGATCGTGTTCCTGTTCGTGATTGCCGCATTTGTATTGGCCGTCTTCTTCTACGTCATTACGATTCAAAAGACTAGCCAATTCGGAATTCTGAAGGCGATGGGGACGAAGATGTCATACTTGGCCTGGAGCGTAGTGGGGCAGGTCATGATTTTGTCTGTTGCCAGTCTGTTCATCAGCCTGCTGCTAACCTTTGGGATGAATATGGCTCTTCCGGAATCTATGCCGTTCCAGTTGGATACCTCGACGATTATTTTGACTAGCTGTTTGTTTGTAGCCATGTCATTGCTGGGCGCACTGATCTCGGTTGCTAAAGTGGCTAAAGTAGATGCATTAGAAGCGATAGGGAGGACTGGCGCATGAGTGCGAAATTACTAATGAAGCAAGTGACTAAGACCTACGGTGATGGGGATTCGACCTTATCTGTATTGAGTAACCTGAATCTCCAAGTGAATGAAGGCGAATTTGTCGCTGTTCTGGGTCCCTCGGGGTCGGGGAAAAGCACGTTTCTGTCAGCAGCAGGCGCGTTACTCACGCCGACTAGCGGCGAAATCTTCATTGATGGCGAATCACTTGCGAATAAAGATAAGGGCGAGCTGACTAAGCAGCGGCTAGAGAAGATTGGCTTTATGTTCCAAAGTGCACAACTGCTTCCCTACCTAAAGGTAGAAGAACAGCTGCTCTATGTAGCCAGACTTGCGAAGCTGGATACGCGGGAAGCCAAGCAGCGGGCCGCTTATTTGCTGAAACGGCTGGAGATCTGGGAGCGGCGTGACCGTTATCCAGAACAACTCTCCGGTGGCGAGAAGCAGCGTGTAGCGATCGCCAGAGCCTGGATGAACAAACCAGCTATTCTGTTTGCCGATGAGCCAACTGCAAGCTTGGATTTCAATCGAGGCAGAGAAGTAGTACGCATGATCGCTGACGAAGTGAAAAGTGAGGGCAAGGCTGCTGTTATGGTGACCCATGACGAACGGATGTTGGAATGGTGTGATCGCGTGCTGCATCTGGAAGCAGGTCACTTGATTGAGAAAAAGAGTTTGGTAACTGTACATTAGTAGAATAAGGATACAGCACAATAAAGAAGCATTAATGACATCGCTATATTGTTCATATTAGAGTATTTTGTGAAAAGTGTATTAAAAGCAGCTCCAAACTATGCCTTATTTATTACGCGCGATAGACGGTTGGGTAAGCAGCTTTTGGATAAATACAGTGAGCGCCATTGAAGATGAACTTTCTTTATGGCGGATCATGGAAAAGTCTCGCTCCAGATGGCTGTGTCTGATACGCAGCTCGTGAATTTCACCACTCGCCAGTTCTTTGCGAACAATCCATCTGGAGAGCATGGCTATACCAAGCCCAGCAGCTACCGCTTCTTTGACGCCTTGGCTGCTGTTAAAGACATAAGCGCGTTTGCTGGAAATACCGGCCTCCTGCATAAAATGATCGCTATAGGCGCGGGTTCCTGAACCATGCTCCCGCAGTACCCAAATCTGATTCTGCAGCAATTCCTGTTCTACAACGATGTTCTCCGACAGCGGATGATTAGAAGGGGCGACGATGAGCAGTTCATCCTTCATATAAGGGATAACACTTAGCTCAGCATCCTGTGTCTCCCCTTCTATAAAACCGATATCCAGTTGGTTGGAACGGACCGCTGTAATAATCTCCTCCGTGTTGCCAATAGTAACCTGTAGGTTAACTTGCGGAAATTGCCCAGCAAACTCCGCAAGCTTCCCCGGCAATATATATTCCCCGATGGTAAAGCTGGCTCCAATATGTATACTGCCTGTAACCTCATTCTGCAGCATCTGAATTTCCTGGCTTGCTTCTTGGTAATGAGCTAATATTTGTTTGGCATGTTTATACAGGATATCTCCAGCTTCAGTCAGGCGCACTTGTTTGGGAGAACGATGCAGCAATTTTGCACCCAGCTCATTCTCTAGATTTCTAATATGCAGACTAACCCCTGGTTGAGACAGGTTCAGAAGCTCTCCCGCTTTGGAGAAATGTCGCTGTTCTGCCACTGTAACGAACACTCGTAATGCATCCACTATCATTAGTATCCCTCATTATTATTTGATATTATGTTATAATACGACCTATATGATGCCATTTTAACATATTTATATTATCAATCATAAGTATTTGTAATGATAAAGATAGCAAAGTCGTATTTCTCTTCCTCTGCTTATGCTCTTATAGTGAAGCTATAAATAACTCAAGTTATGTATAGTGATGAGGAGCGAGTAAGATGGGAATTCAGCCTGAAATAGTCGTTAAACAACAAAAGAACATCGGCTTTGCACAAGGAGTAGGTCTGACCTTACTTCTCGCAATAGCAGCGAAATATCTGGCACTGTTGCCTTTTTTAAATATTATGGGTCAGCTTGTACTGGCCATCCTGCTTGGGATCCTGTTGAGAGCACTTATTGGAGTGCCTCAACATGCAGGGGTTGGCATCAGCTTTTCAAGTAAGCGGCTGTTGAGATTTGGGATTATTCTACTGGGGATGAAGCTTAATATATTCGATATCGCGCAAGCGGGGCCAAAGGTATTTGCGATTGCGGTGATTAATATCGTATTCACACTATTCACGGTGTATGGACTAAGCCGCTGGCTCAAGATCGACAAGAAGCTAGGGCTGCTAACCGCTTGTGGAACAGCGATCTGCGGTGCAGCCGCAGTGGTGGCGATTTCCCCGCAAATCAAAGCTAGTGATGCTGAAACGGCGGTAGGTGCGGCTACTGTTGCGATTTTGGGGACGATATTTACACTTATATACACCATGCTGTATCCCATATTAGGTTTGAGTGCTGCTGGATATGGAATTTTTGCCGGTGGAACCTTGCATGAAATCGCACATGTAATCGCTGCGGCTGCACCAGGTGGCCAACAAGCTGTTGATTTGGCGGTTATTGTTAAGCTGACGCGAGTAGCCATGCTTGTTCCAATCGCCCTTGTGATCGGAATATGGGATGGGTATAAGCAGCGTAAGGAAGCGGGGCAGTCTGCAGTAGTACCGTGGAGAGAGATTCCGGTGCCCTGGTTCATTCTCGGATTTCTGTTCATGAGCGGCGTGAATACATTAGGGCTAGTGCCTGCACCACTAACTGAAGGGATCATAGTACTGGCATATTTTCTACTTGCTATGGCTATGGCGGGACTGGGACTCGGCGTGGATATCGCCACCTTCCGTAGATTGGGCAAAAAGCCTTTCCTAGCCGGACTAATCGGCTCTGTGTTGCTTTCCGTGTTGGGCTTCCTGCTGGTGCATGGCTTTGGGCTGGCATAGGGAATAGATCAAATATTCACCTTGCTGGAAATATCTACTCCTCTACTTTTTAGATAAAATTTGGTAGTGTAGAGAACATGTAAATATAAAGTGTAGAGGTGAAAAATGAATATGGTAAAGAAACATTGTTTATTCTGTGATGAAATCGTGCCGATCGAGTCCGCAGGGGATTACGATAAATATATGAGTTGTGCCTGTTCACCCGAAGGGTTCTACAGCCTTCTAAGAGAAAGCTATGAACCCATTAATTCATTATCCTATCAAGAGAAACGCCATATCTTTCCTGTAATATCGGCCTATATTCGGGAACGGACCGATTGGGATGACTTGGTTGCACTATCGATCGAAGATATGAATGCCATTGTTAATTCGCCAAATATTCCGGTGACCATTGAAGAGAAGGGGAATCGGTTATTACAATATTTGTATCGGCATTCCGATGCAGCTGAAGAACCTGTGGTCATTCAGCCACTTTCGCGCAGCTATAACTTGACGTATTCACCCAATCTGCAAGAGCTTGTATTTATTATCGATAGGCTTGCTACAGAACAGTTTATGATCAGAGAGGGCATGACCTTCAGACTTACTGCAAAAGGCTGGAGCGAAGCTGCGCTTAGCGCAGGGGGAAGAAAGCTGAAGCCCTGCTGTGTGCTTATCTCAGATGAAGAAGCAATGGGTGGTGAATGGCTGGACAAAGTGCTGCCAAAGATCGAACAGTACGGCTATGTTCCCCAACTGCTAAATCTGCGGAACATTGATAGTGTTGAACCGTACTCGATAGAGCTTGTCTCTGCAAGCAAACTGGTGATTGCTGATTTAACGGGTCAGGAGCCCGAGGTTTATTTTGCAGCGGGTTATGCGCTTGGCAGGGACATTCCGGTAATCTGGACCGTCAGAGGCTGCGATGCGGATAAGCTGAAAGTACAAACAGGTGATATCCGCCCACTAGTCTGGGAGAAAACCGAGGAGCTGACAGCCATGCTGCAGCAAAGATTGAGTAACTAGGGATGCTGGATTACACTCCCGAGTAGGCCATAAATCCGCCATCGACCGGTATCGTAATTCCTGTAACAAAGCTGGACATAGTCTCGTCCGCAAGCCAAAGCAAGGTGCCGAGCAGATCTTCAGGCTTACCGAAGCGGCGCATTGGGGTTTGTGAAATAATTTTGTGGGAACGGTCCGACAGCATACCATCTTCACGAATCAATAATTTCTCATTTTGTTTGGTCAGAAAAAAGCCAGGGGCAATGGCATTCACGCGAATACCAGCTTCTGCCAGATGGACGGCCAGCCACTGTGTAAAGTTGTTTACACCTGCTTTCGCAGCACTATACGCTGGGACTTTTGTCATTGGAGAGAATGCACTCATGGATGAAATATTGATCACAGAGGCACCCGTGCGGCCCAGCATTTGTCTGGCAAAAACTTGGGTTGGGATCAAAGTGCCAATCAGATTTAGATCCATCACCTGACGAAAGCCAGGGACGCTGAGATCGAAGAAGGAATGGGTATCAGGGTTATCCAAGTCTTCAGCTTTGAAAATTTCGTTCGTTGTATTGGCTAAAGGATCATTCCCCCGGCTCCGTTAATCAAGAGATCGCAGGGTCCGAAGTGTTGGAGGACTTTCTCGGCAGCTATAATCACGCTCTCTTTATCTGTAACGTCACAGGCGAAGGAGACCGCTTGGCCGTTAGCTGCTGTAATCTCGTCTGCAACCTGATTGCCTTTTTCTAGGGTACGGTTAAGAATAGCGACTTTTACTCCCTGACGTCCTAGCTCTATTGCCATTGCCCGGCATAATAAACCGGCCCCGCCTGTGATGACAGCAACTTTACCTGCAAGAGCAGGAAGTAACGCTAGCTCAGCCATTGTATATCGCTCCATTCCTCATGATTTATTTGTAATAACTGGGGGATTTCTGCTTTAGCATATCCTGGTCAGACAGGGTCAGTTCTATGTGTTCTTTCATAAGTAGATCACACCGTATAGCATCATGTGCTTGAATGGACTCATACATATGAAGATGTTGATTGTATAAATGCTCCCAATCATGATCGGCAGCCAGTCGCAGCATAAGGCTGCGGTTAAGATGAACTTTAATTTGCTAAACTACATCCCACGTATTCTTCTTCGCGCAGCCTTCAAAAATAATATGGTGGAAATCCTCATCGAGCTGAAATATCGACTTGTAATTGTAATCCTGTTCTTCAACCAGTTCAGCACACGTACACAGCATCACGGGTGGATACAGGTTGAGTGGTGTGATTCAAATCCACGCGGTATACCTCCTGTTAGTAGTTAAAGAAGCACTACCATACTACCACACTTGTTTAGTAGTCCTGTTAAATAGTGAAAAAATGGACACTGGAGGAACTATTCATGCAAAGCTGATGCTTATTTCGGGATAAAATAAAATCATCCTCAATCTTTGCAAGCAGCAAGTGTCCAAGAGGGTGGATACTTGAAAAAAGGGCAGCATGACCGCACAGTTCATTCGTGCTGTGATGCTGTCTTTTTCACTACTATTTCGTACTGTTCCGGTAGGCTGATGGGGAGACTCCGGTGGTCTTTTTGAAATATTTTGAGAAATGCGCCAGCTCCATACCCACCTGTTCGGCAATGTCGGAGATACTGAAGTCGGAATAAGAGAGCTGCTTCTTGGCCAGCTCCATACGCTTTAGTTGTACATAGTGCATTGGTGGAACACCCATAAACTTCTTGAAATAAGGAATGAAATAGTTCGGATGCAGGTGGACAAGCTCTGCCAACTCCTCGACCTCCATCGGCTGTTTCAGCCGCTGATCAATATACTGGAGAACATGCGCCAGTTTCCCCTGATCGCTCGTTTGCATGAATTCACCCATAAAGTCGCTATATCCACCGGATTCGAGACACAAGGCCAGCAGATTGAGCAATGAGGCCTGAATACGAAGGGTGGAGAGCACATCGTTATTCTGAAACTGCTGGATCATCTCTGTAAAGATAGCCCGCACCGCATCCGGGTCAGGGGCATCGCTAATATACAGCTTATTCGCAGCATGGAATAAAGGCCATTCTCCAATGTCGGCATCGAAATGACAGAAATAACGAGCATATGGATTGTCATGAGATGTTTCTGTAGTTTGCGTGCTGCCGGCCGGCATAATCATCAATTGTCCAGGCTTAGGATAATAAGTGACACCATTCAGAATCACCTTGCCCTCACCGCCATCTATATAATAGAGTCGATTGAAGGAGGGGGTTTCTTTCGTGCGGTTCCAGCCTGGATACCTGGTGCTGAGCTGGGCATGCGTCACCATAACCGATAAATTCTGGAGTAGGCGGCCGCTGATATTGCCTGGATTATTCATGTAATCCCCCCTATGGTAGTGTTTACATTTTAATATAAATGAGAACATTTATCTATTATATCTTAGTTATATACAAATATTCCTTAGTCCCGGTCATGTTCACTTCAGAGAAAAAAGTATATTCTCATAACATAAACTGATTTAAGGGATGTGTTAGAGAGATGAAGACGGTTCGTTATGGAATTATTGGAATTGGAAATATGGGTCATACTCATGCGCTAAGTTTACTCAGTGAGATTAAAGGCGCTGAACTGGTAGCCGTATGTGATACCCGGACGGAGCGTCTAGAGTGGGCAGAGGCGAATCTGCCGGAAAGTGTGCAGCGTTTTACAACCCCTACGGAGTTATTTGAGTCAAAATCAATAGATGCAGTGTTAATCTCCACACCCCATTATGATCATCCTAGCCTGGCGATTGAAGCGTTTCAGTATGGATATCATGTGCTGATTGAAAAGCCCGCGGGTGTGTACACCAAAGCCGTAAAGGAAATGAATGCTGCTGCCGCACAGACTGACCTTAAATTCGGAATCATGTATAATCAGCGCACAAATCCGCTTTATCAAAAACTCAGAGACTTAATCCACACCGGTGAGCTTGGGGAGATCCGCAGAACGAACTGGATTATTACCAATTGGTATCGCTCACAGAGCTATTATAATTCTGGTGGCTGGCGGGCTACTTGGGCGGGAGAAGGTGGCGGAGTTCTGTTGAATCAAGACCCACACCAATTGGACTTATGGCAATGGACGATAGGAATGATGCCTAAGCGTGTCAGAGCTTTTTGTCATATTGGTAAATACCGCAACATAGAGGTGGAGGACGATGTAACTGCCTATGTAGAGTATGAGAACGGAGCAACGGGACTTTTTATTACAACCACGGGTGAAGCACCGGGAACTAACCGCTTCGAAATTACTGGCGATAATGGAAAAATCGTCATTGAGGACGATACGCTGACCTTCTGGCGCTTGCGCACACCGGAACCGCAATTCAATGCTGAATTTACGGGAGGTTTTGGCAACCCGGAATGCTGGAAATGCGAAATTCCGGTTGAGAGTGGGGGCGGCCAGCAGCATAAAGGAATTCTACGGAACTTCACCAACGCCATCCTGCACAACGAGCCATTGCTTGCCCCAGGAGAAGAAGGGATTCACGGATTAACGCTTTCCAATGCTATGTATCTTTCCTCGTGGACGGATAATTGGGTCGATCTGCCACTGAATGAGGATTTGTATTATGAATTGCTAATGGAAAAAGTGAACAGCTCCACCTTTCAAATAGAGAACGCTGTCAGTAAGACGCTAGATGTCACAGGAACCCACTAAATTCAATACTAGGAGAGAGGAACGATCCTATGAAAAAGTCAAACATTGCGGCTCAATTGTATACCCTTCGTGATTTCACCCAAACTGCAGAGGCCTTACAATCTACCTTTCAGAAGGTATCTGCCATAGGTTATCAAGCCGTTCAGGTTTCGGGAATCGGCCCCATAGATCCACAGCTTGTAAAGGATTATGCCGATGAAGCAGGACTTGCTATCTGCGCGACCCATGTCTCTTGGGATCGGTTAAAAAATGACCTGGAGAATCTTGCTGCAGAGCACAAGCTTTGGAACTGTAAGTACATAGGTCTAGGAGCGCTGCCCGAAGAGTACCGAACTAGCTTGGACGGTTACCGGACCTTTGCCAAAGAGATCTCAGCGATCGCACTCACTTTACAGGAGAAATATGATTTACAGTTCGTTTATCATAATCATAATTTTGAATATGAACGTTTTGATGGAATCACCGGGATGGACGTGCTGCTGAACGAGACAGATCCTTCGGTTGGGATTGAGCTGGATTTGTATTGGATACAGGCAGGTGGTGCCCATCCGATCGATTGGATTCGCCAGGTTACCGGCAGAATGCAGGTCGTGCATCTGAAGGATATGGCGATTATCGACAGAACCCAGGTTTTTGCTGAAATTGGCGAAGGAAATATGAACTATCCTGAAATCATTAATGTTTGTCGTGAGACAGGTGTGGAATGGTATGTGGTTGAACAGGATGTTTGCAGACGTAATCCTTTTGAGAGCTTGGAGATCAGCCTGCGATATTTAGGTGGATTGTTATGAACCGAAAGGATGGAATGCTGTACGCCCCAACCCATGAAGCTAAACCAGTCGTCAGACCCGGTGAATTCGTAATTGCTGCAATGGCGCTGGATCATGGACATATTTATGGGATGTGCAATGGACTTATTGAAGCAGGTGCACAGTTAAAATGGGTGTATGATCCAGACGAGGAGAAAGTTAAGGCTTTCATGAACACTTATCCAGGAGTACAAGCAGCCCGTTCTGCCGCTGAAATATTAGAAGATCCTGAAGTGCGGCTTGTTGCAGCAGCAGCTGTCCCGTCAGAAAGAGGGCCTTTGGGCCTTACGGTAATGGCGCATAGTAAGGATTATTTTACGGACAAGGCTCCTTTTACAACACTTGCGCAATTGGAAGCGGCCCGCACTTTAGTAGAGAGTAGTAAACAAAAGTACATGGTTTATTACAGTGAACGTCTACATGTGGAGAGCGCGGTATATGCCGGACAGCTAGTTCAGCAGGGCGCAATTGGCCGTGTGCTGCAGGTCATTGGACTTGGGCCTCACCGGTTAAATGCACCAAGCCGTCCGGAATGGTTTTTTCAGCGTGAGAAATATGGTGGCATTCTCTGTGATATTGGCAGTCATCAGATCGAGCAGTTTCTATATTATGCAGATTGTAAAGAGGCTTCTGTGCTGCATAGCAAAGTGGCCAATTATCACAATCCCACCTACCCTGAATTGGAGGATTTCGGTGATGCGACATTAGTGGGGGATAATGGTGCTACCCAATATTTTCGCGTGGATTGGTTTACCCCTGATGGCTTGGGAACCTGGGGCGATGGCCGGACCATGATTTTGGGAACTGAAGGTTATATCGAATTGCGTAAATACACGGATATCGGACGTTCGAACACAACGGATCATGTGTACTGGGTAAATGGACAAGGAGAGCATTACGAACATGTGGCTGGCAAAATAGGGTTTCCATTCTTTGGAGAGCTGATCCTGGATTGTCTGCATCGAACGGAATTGGCCATGACGCAAGCGCATGCTTTTAAAGCCGCAGAACTCTGTCTGATCGCACAAGCCCATGCGGTTAATCTTACACCAGCTACATTAAGATAGCGCTAAGGAGCGCACTAAGAAGATCGGATGGTGCAATAGATGAAAGAATTTGGAGCAGCCATCATCGGCTGCGGTTCTATTTTCAAGAAGCATGCCGAGGCAATCGCCACCTTGAAAGGAGTAACTCTCCTCGCAGTTGTAGATACAGATCCCTCTAAAGCTGCGGAGGCAGCACGGGAATACGGTTGCCAGGCGTTCACAGATTATAATGAAATTCTGGATAGACAAGATATTGATGTCGTACACTTGTGCACTCCGCATTATCTGCACTCCGAGATGGCAATCGACTTATTAAACGCTGGGAAACATGTATTAACCGAGAAACCCATAGCTATGAACTTACCGTCAGCATGGCGTATGCTGGAAGCGGCAGAGCGCAGCGCGGGACAGCTCGGTGTAGTCTTTCAGAACCGCTATAATGAACCTTCCATCCGCATGAAGGAGACGATAGAATCTGGGATCTTAGGACCGCTGATTTGCATGAAAGGCATCGTAACCTGGAACCGGAATGATGCTTACTATACTAATAGTAGTTGGAGAGGGAAATGGGAAACGGAAGGCGGCGGTGTGCTGATCAACCAGACGATACATACGCTGGATTTACTCCAATGGTTTGGGGGAGATATTGCTTCCATTCAAGGCAGTATTACGACAGATGTATTGAATGGCGTCATTGAGGTGGAGGATACAGCACATGCTGTGATTGTTTTCCGAAATAACGTTCGGGCCTTATTCTACGGCACCAATGCTTACCTCGTGAACTCTCCTGTAGAGTTGGAGCTGGTGTTTGAGCAAGGAACATTACTGCTGCGCAGAGATTGTCTGTATCTCTTCAAGGAGGGCAAGGAAACCTTGTTATTCGAACCTTTTTCCACTGCCTTAAATAGTAAATCCTATTGGGGCACAGGACATAACCGGCTTATAGAGGATTTCTACGAGCATGTGAAGTCAGGACGGGATTTTTGGATCAATGGTACGGAAGGAATTAAAGCTTTACAGCTGGTCATGGACATTTATAATTCCTAGCACCCGATAAAGTTGATTTATGAGCGGAATAGTTTTTAGACGTAGGTATTGACCTCAATAGGCAAAGATGTGTTTAATAGTATACACAGACTTTTGTTTAGAGAGAGGAATTAGAAGATATGGAACAAGCAATGTTTGCGGGAGGCTGCTTTTGGTGTATGGTCACCCCTTTTGAAGAATTACCGGGAATTCACGGTATTGTATCTGGTTATGCCGGAGGCACTATAGAGAATCCGACCTATGAACAGGTCAAGACTGGAACGACAGGACACTATGAAGTCGTGCAAATTACCTTTGATCCGGCACTTTTTTCATATGAGAAGTTACTTGAATTATACTGGCCGCAAATCGATCCTACGGATAACGGTGGACAATTTCAGGATAGAGGAACCCAGTACCGGACAGCCGTATTTTACTATAATGAACTACAACGTTTAGCAGCACTAGCATCCAAGGGCCAGGTGATTATCAGCAAAAGATTCCCAGGTCCAGTTGTGACTGATATTCTACCCGCACCAACCTTTTACCCTGCTGAAGACTACCACCAGAATTATCACATCAAGAATCCCAAGCATTATAAGGAAGACCGTGAGCAGTCTGGACGGGATACTTTTATTAAGAAGCATTGGTAAACTGAAAAATAGCAAAAGCAAAAAGCTGGTCGGAGAAAGTATCCCGGTCAGCTTTTTGTTTTTTTTAGATTATTTTAAGATCATCATGATCTTAACTGACGACAAACCGCCGGCAGCCCATCTCATACATGAAACCACCTATTGCTCCCAGATCATCGTCGAGCAGTAGAATCTGTTTATGATTCATTTCAATTAAATCTCTGCGCATCTCCAGATAGGCGGGCCAGTCGCCAAGCTTTATTTTCTTCCCGAACACCCCGTTAAAGCCTCTGACAATTGCCGTATTAAAGGGCGGGAATAGGGTGGGATGCAGGAAATATAGAATATTAGCCACAGCAGGCCCCAAACCCTTGATCCGTAAACTGTCCAATAGATTGATTTGTTCGATGATTATTTCTTCCTGGTCAGTCTGTGACACTGCTCTAAGAAATCGGCCAAAGGCCAGCTGATGTTCCTCGTTCACGTATATATCAGGAATACCGAGCTTCGGCTTCCAATAGAAGGCGTGAGCAGCCCCCTTGAAAATCTGTATTTGTGCAGAAATTAATGAGATTACAGTTTCTAGTGAGGAGCCTTTGTAGTCATTGCCGAACTTACGAAGTTCAATGTCCTCAATTATATCGACTAGCCCGTCTCTCACCGTGAAAATAGCATCAGTTCTTTCAGGACAATTATTAAACCAGTTGTTAAATACGGATTGTGGATCTGTTATGTATTCATGAATAAGTTCTTTCACATCTAGATCACTCATAGCGGTTAACTCCAATTCTTATGGATTCAATTCATTCTTTCTACACATTTATATCCTAAACTGTTACTTAAATCGAGAGAAATCTACAATGGAGGGTTAATGATGAGAAAAATACTACTGGCAAGCACCTTAACCTTGCTGCTAAGTGCCGTCCTAACAGGCTGTCAAGCGGGGAAAGAAACATCTACCGCTGCAAATGACTCCAGTGCAAAACCTTCAATTGATATACCTTGGATTGCAACCAAAAATACGACCCGGATTAATAGCTCTGATCCTATTCAGGCAGCGGTTCTGGTCTCCCAAACACTGTGGTCAGCCCAGACGAAGAATAATACGCCTTCAAGTGTTGTCTTAACCGATCTTAGCAATTGGCAGATTGCTGCAGCTAGTACTGATCTGATACATCATCCCAGTAACGGTCCAGTCCTTTATGTCACACCAGATGGAATTCCTGAAGCTACATTGAAAGAGCTCAAGCGCTTGAACCCGTTGGGTGCCGCTGGCAACAATGAGGTCCAGGTTGTGCTCGTTGGACCGATGGCGGCAAACGTCGAAGAACAGCTAAAGCCCCTTAAGTTGAAGGTCGACAAGATTACAGGGGACGAGCCGGCAGCTATAGCCCAGTCGATTGATGCTTATTATGCAAAAGCCTCCGGCAAGTTGCCGCAAGCCGTCATTATCGGCTCCATGGACAGTCCCGAGTTCACTCTGCCAGCTGTGAACTGGATCGCCCATATGCCCGAGCCCTTGCTGTATGTAACCAAAGACGAGATTCCAGCTCCAACAATAGCTGCCTTGAAAGAACGTGGTGGCAAGGCCACGATCTATATCCTCGGTCCGAAGAAGATAATCTCAGCAGCTGTTGAACAGCAATTGCAACAGTACGGATCAGTGACACGTGTTTATGGAAATGATGCTTATGAGAATGCAATTTCTTTTGCCAAATTCAAGGATTCCAGCAACGGATTCGGCTGGGGAATCACCACTCCAGGACATAATCTCTCCCTACTGACTACGGATTCAACGATGCTGGCCATTGCGGCTGCGCCATTTTCACATTTAGGGAAACATGCACCGCTGATATTTACGAAAAAAGACGGATTATCCGATGCCGTTATGGAATACATGATGACTTTGCAGCCTAAATTCAAGGATTCACCGGCAGAAGGTCCCTATAATCATGCCTGGCTGACAGGGGATAGCAGTTCAATTACAGCAGGCACTCAGAGTGAAATTGATGACATGCTGGAAATATCTTCTGCCTCGGGAGAGAATCCTCATTCCGGGCATTAATACCGCTGGCTGACCTCAATAGGTATAATAAGATGAAAGACTAGCAACGAAGAGGTGGACGACTTGGCTAAACTTCAGGTTCTGATCGTAGATGATGAATGGAATATGCGGAATTTGCTGCGCATTTATTTAATGAAAGAAGGCTTTGCCACGAAAGAAGCATCAACCGGTCAAGAAGCTCTGAGTTTGCTAGAAAAGCATACCTTTGATGTGATTCTCCTGGATGTCATGATGCCAGATAAGGATGGTTGGCAAGTCTGTCAAGCGATCAGGGAGACAAATTCCGTTCCCATTCTGATGCTTACAGCCCGCACTGAAACTAAGGACAAGGTGCGAGGTCTGGGAATCGGCGCGGACGACTATCTGACTAAGCCCTTTGAACCGGAAGAATTATTAGCGCGCATTTACTCGCTGCTCCGACGCTCAACCCTGACACAAAACTTCAAGCCAACGCAGCACATTCTAGCCTACCCCGAGTTAAAAATCGTTCTGGAAGCGAGAGAAGTACTTATTCAAGAAGTTCCAGTTGATTTCACGCTCAAAGAATTTGATCTTTTGTCTCTGTTAGCGCAATATGGACAGCATGTCTTTACACGTGAAGAGCTAGTGGAACGGTTATGGGGCAATGATTATGGTGGAGAAACCCGTGTGGTGGATACCCATATTAAGAATATTCGCGAGAAATTACAGAAGGCAGGCCTCCAATATAGCCCTATTCAAACCGTATGGGGGTTAGGCTATAAATTCCAGCCTCCTGGTGAGAGCGAATGAGGAACAATGTGATCGGATTCAAGCTTGGAGTGGTGATCATGTCTGTATTTTTGATTGTGCTGCTATCGCTTGGTATTGCTATCGATCGGATGTTCACCAATTTCTATTCTAGTGAGATGCGTACGGAAACGGAGGAGCTCACCTCTCATTTTGCCGTAATGGCCGAATCACCTGACACGACAACTGAACAAATGATGAGAACCTTTGCTGAATTTTCAGATGTAAGCATCTTTAATGTTTCAAGGGACGGAAGTGTAAAGCTGCATTCAGGTCTACACGATTCAGCCGACCATTCATTCATCCAGACTTCCAGCTTGAAGGACATTTTTTCCGGAAAAGAGAAAAGCTTTGTTTATAAAGATCCGACTGGACATCGCTATTTCGTAGCAGCACAACCTATTTATGATGGGAAGTCCGTCGGTTCAGCCCTCTACTTAATGTCCTCTACCACCAATATGGAACAATCGCTTTCCGCAGTCCGGAATATCTTGCTGCTATCGGGTTTTGGTGCCTTTATCCTGGCTTTAGGCATCACTTGGATCATCTCCCAAATCTTGTCCCGTCCGCTAGTACAGATGCAGAAGGCGACCCGCAATATTGCCGCTGGTGAATTGGAGACCCGGCTTACTATCCGCAGTAAGGATGAAATCGGATTTCTGGCTGATGCGATTAATGATCTGGCTGTAGATCTCCAGCGTTACAGAGATACGCGCCAAGAATTTTTCGCGAATATCTCGCATGAGCTGCGAACACCGATTACTTATCTGGAGGGTTATGCTAAGGTAGTGAAGGACGGGCTCTATGAGACTGAAGAAGAGAAAAATCTGTATTTAGATATTATCTATCAGGAAGCGCACCGGATACAGCACTTGGTCGATGATCTTTTTGATCTAGCTAAGATGGAAGAAGGTAAAATCTCGCTTAGCCTGGACTGGATTGATTTCGCCCAAATGACTGATCAGGCCGTCCGTAAGGTTGAACTGAAGGCCCGGGGAAAAAATATTAAGCTGAAGGTTCATCATCGAGGGACAGCAGAAATGATCCGCGGTGACGGGAAACGCATGGAACAGATTGTAATGAATCTGCTGGAAAATGCGATCCGCTATACCGATGCGGGTGAGATCAATGTCCAGGTAAACTTCGAAGCCGATTCAGCTGTGTTTATTGTCGAAGATTCCGGGATCGGCATTCCTGCTGAGGAGCTCCCGTTTATTTTTGAACGCTTTTACCGGGTGGAGAAATCCCGCTCCAGAGCGTATGGTGGCACGGGACTAGGACTTTCAATTGTTAAAATGTTGGTGGAACTACACGGTGGAACTATCGTAATCAGTAGCAGAGTTGGAGTGGGAACACGCTGTGAAGTACGGATTCCAGATATTCAGCGACAATAAAGGAGTTGGTGGTTATGAGCAAGCACCTCGAGTTTAGACAGACAGAATTGGATTTACATTTATCAGGGTTACATAGCGTAGCTGCTTTAAAAAGAAACGTAACCATACCCTACAGTTCAATCCAAAAAGTTCATGTTGGATCTTTTGCAGCACCGTTTTGGATGCTCAAGATGCCCGGAACCGCATTGCCTGGATTTGATATTTACGAAGGCGTTTTTCGCCACAATGCTGAATGGTATTTCTTGTCTTACGAGCATCGTGGACCACATGTCATCATTGAACTGAAGGAACATGAGCATTACCACTATGTGATTTTCGATATTGAACATCCGGAAGATAATGTAGCTGAAATTATCAATCATTGTCCTCATTTAAAGCTTTAACAATGAGGTTTTCGCTGAATCACTAATTTCCCTCTCTTAGGATTGGTTTCATTCTGACGATGCGCATCGGCTATTCCCTCTACAGTAAAAGGGAATAGCCCATCCACATGAACCTTCAACTTTTGTTCCTCAACGCTGTGAATAATTGCTGCCAAATCCCTGTGGTTCGGCACTATATAGGCAAAGTGGGCTTCGATTCCACGAATCTTTGGATGATCCGCAATCGACGGGGCTACCAAGGATATGAGCTTGCCGCTATCTTTTAATACCGTGTAGTTCTTCCGTTCCGTTTCTCCGATCCCCGTATCCAACTCGACAATTTTGTCTCTTACCATATCCAATACGATATCTACAGGGCTAATAGCTTCTGCAAAATCAGTTGTGGTGTAATCAATGACCTCATCGGCACCCAACTGCCGCACGAATTCGTGATTGTGTCCACGCGCAGTGGCTATCACGTAGGCACCCTGTTGTTTGGCCAATTGAACCGCAATATGTCCCACTCCCCCCGCACCAGCATGAATCAGAATGCGCTGTCCCGACTGCAATTTTCCATACTGAAACAACGACTGCCAGGCAGTTAGCGCAGACGCCGTCAGCGCAGCGGCTTCCAGAAACGAAATAGTTGGTGGAATAATAGTGAGTGCGCTCTCATCCAGTACCACGTAATCCGCATAGCCGCCCCCGTTTCTAGCCAGTCCCATGACGGGGTCTCCCACCTTCACATACGTAACTTTCTCACCAATTTCTTTCACCACACCCGCCAATTCAACACCGAGAACATGCGGGAACTGGACCGAGAATACATGCTGGAATGTCCCTGAACGGATTAGCTCATCTGCCGAACTTACCGTAGTAGCATACATTTCCACGAGCACCTGGGTTTCTTGTATATTTGGTACTGCTATATCTTGTTCCTCGAAAACCTCAGGACCTCCGTAATTCTGCATAACGATTGCTTTCATGAATTGTTCCCCCTAACATCTTTTGTTGAACGCTTGTTGATTTAATTACATTCGTTCAATATAATGATCGTACCAGCACTGTGAACTCGCTTCAATTGCTAAAATAGCAGGATTCGTTCATTAGTAAACAAACTTCCGCTGATTGTTCATTAATATGAAAACATCAGTTTTCAGTTATATTCAAGCCTAAAAGGAGGAACCTATGGATAGACGAATTCTTAAATCGCGGGAAGCCATTGTCGAGGCTTTTGTAGCGCTGATGGCAGAGAAGAATTTCGAGCAAATAACGATTAATGAAATTGCTGAGCGGGCCAATGTAAGCCGGGGTACTGTTTATTTGCATTATACGGACAAGTTCGATTTGCTGGATCAGTGTATAAAATCTCATCTGGTAGAATTAATTGAGAGCTTCCTGCCCTGCGGAGCCACTGGTATTTTCCCTTCCAAAGCTTCGCTGCTTCACACATTTCAATATTTGGGACAACATGCTTTTTTCTATGCTGCTGTGTTGGCAAATAAGGGAGTTCCAACGTTCAGAAATCGTCTGCAGGCCGCGCTGCTCCGGGGTCTCGACAAACAAATTGATATGAACGGTATGAATCGGGACATGAACAAGGAGATGTTGATACAGTTCCTAACCTCGGCTATCGCCGGAATGATTGAATGGTGGATTACCAACTCAATGCCCTATACAGATGTGGAAGTGGTCGAACAACTATGGGCGCTGATGGAACGCAATCAGATGGTGCCTCAGCCGTTTGATAAAGGGATGACAATTTAACAAGAAACAGCGGTGGACAAGGACTTGAAATAAAGTCCTTGACTACCGCTGTTTCTTGTATCAGATCATTCATGGACCTTAATGATTCATGCTTCCCATACTGCCCATAATCTCTGGATTGACCATACCAAAAATCATCGCAATATGTGCTACCACTAAAAATCCGCTGATTAGAATAAAGTGCAACTTCAGCTTCTTCTCATCCGAGTGCTTGCGGGCAATTAAACCAAGATCTAGCAGAGCAAGCGGTAATAAAAAGATTACTCCGCTCAAGTAGGACGATACGGCGAGTACATCTACCCATGTATGCCATTCACCATTTGCCGTTATAGGGATAAACGCGGTAAAGAGCAAATAGAGGAAAACCCCTGTAAAATACAAACCAGCCAGAATACTGCAAACTCTGTTAAAAGCTCTTAATGGACCCTTGAGATTTTTGGTGAATAGAATTATAAATTCTGTAACAGTAATCGTCTCTGCGAAGATAACGGGGATCGCCATAAATAGAATCAAGTTCCAAGGCTGATTGTCCGTAAGCAAAGACATGTAGTGCGTCATGTTCATGAATAAGTCCTCCAATATGGTAAAATAGCTTCAGCACCGATAGTAGACGAATAGTATGTGGAAAGTGTGTGGAAAGTATGGAGAAACGAAGGGAGCACGGCAGCGTGACTAGGAGATTCACGAGTATTTTATTTGATTTGGATGGAACATTAACAGATCCCAAAGAAGGCATCACCAAAAGCGTGGAGTTCGCACTTCATAAATTCGATATTCAGGTAGACCATCTGGATGAGCTACTTCCGTATATTGGACCGCCCTTAGTTGACTCTTTTATGGAGTTACATGCCTTTTCAGCGGAACAAGCCCAACAGGCAGTTGTTTTCTATCGTGAACGTTATAGTACTATAGGCTTGTTCGAAAATAAGGTGATTGCCGGTATTCCGCAATTGCTCGAGGAATTAAAGAATCTGGGTTACAGCTTATATGTAGCCACCTCTAAACCTACGGTTTTTGCCGAAGAGATTCTTAAAGAATACAAGCTGGACTCCTATTTCAAGCATATTGTTGGCAGCAATCTGGATGGCACACGCTCCAAGAAGCAGGAGGTCATTCAGTATGTGCTCGACCAGAATGCAATTCATCCTGAACAAGCGCTGATGATAGGGGACCGGAAACATGATATTATTGGAGCTATAGGCTGCGGTCTAAAATCACTTGGTGTCACCTTCGGCTATGGATCAGAGGAAGAGCTGCGACAAGCGGGTGCCGACCAAATTGCCTATCGAGTAGAGGAAATTAGCGATATGATCACAAGGGAGCGTTGTGCAGGGTGAGTCTGAACACGAATGCGATTAAAGTACTAGAAGGTCAAGCAATTAAGCTTGTTCCGATGGAAGAGCATCATGCGGCAGAGCTAGTTCATGTGCTGGGAAATCCGGAAATATGGGAATTCACCTGGAGAAGAATTACCTCATCTGAACAGCTGCAGCAATTAATAATCTCTGCGTTAGCCGATAAGAAGCAAGGATCACAAATTCCTTTTACTATAATCGAGAAGGCATCGGGCAGAATCATAGGCACCACACGTATCATGCATCCGGATCTCGTTCATCGAAATGCTGAAATTGGCTGTACCTGGATCTCTCCGAAGTTTTGGAGAACCTCTGTAAATACAGAATCCAAGAATCTCCTGCTTCATTATTGCTTTGAAGAATTGAAGCTGATCCGCGTGCAATTCTCTATTGTTGGGAATAATCTGAGGTCGCAGCAGGCGATCGAACGGATTGGTGCCACTAAAGAAGGTGTCTTGCGTCAGCACCGAATCAAATCGGATGGCACGATTCTGGATAATATAGTTTATAGCATACTGGATAACGAGTGGCCTGCGGTGAAGGCGAATTTGCATTATCTGCTGAATAGTAAATATAGATGAATGTTATCTGATCTTGGCTAAATCCTGTATTTTTTACAACATTCCTCTCGAAAAGCACCTACTAGAGTTAAATTGTTGTATGAAATCCAATATTTCATTTCAAAATGAACTCCACAGGTAGCCAAAGTTGGATTTGATCCAACATTTACTAGCAACGGAGTAGATTCAACAATTATTGTTGGATTTAATACAGCATTTTCGCTCAAGCGTAAGGGAATAACAATTGATTAAGGGTTAGAGTACAACCAATTTTATAGCATAATTATGAAACAATTGATATAATGGAAACATATATTCCCTGTTATTGAGAATTAACAATTGTGCAACATAGCCCATATTTAACCCTACGTGGGGCGGATATGGGTTTATGTTATTTTGTGAAGGTGTAAATTATGAAGTGATGGTGAGGTTGGCGCACGCATGAACTGGTCAGATTTTGGTGAACGGAATAAACGGCTGAATCCCTTGTGGAATCTGGGTGCAGGCATGAACCTTGGCGAGCTGCAGCCCTATAAAGAGATGATCGCATTAAGCGTCCTGCTGCAGGTCTATTATCTGGAGCTGGAATCCAGTGAAAGAAGATCCAAAGACGACATTGTGGAATTGTGCTGGAGCTCACTGGAACGCTTCAATATTCCCAAGCTCGGTACACCTGAATCTGTGGAACGTCTTGTAGATGGTCTATTATGGAGCGGGAATGGCGGCGATTTCGAATCCTTTTATTATGATGATCATAGCCGACAGATGGAGCTGCAGAAATACAAGTATTTTACAGTAGACGAGGATGCTACCCGGAACAGCTGGGAGGAGAGCGGCACGACAATCTACCGACTCTCTGAATATGCCATGGAGCTTATCTTTATGAGCCATGAGATTATTGAAGAATTCCAGATCAGCATCAAGCTGCTGGAAATCCAGATGCATATCAAGCATGGACGCGTTACGCGGGCGCTGCAGGATGTGAATGAACTGATCTCGCGGGTTCGCAAAATGACTCAGCAGCAGCAGGAATACCGCAATGCGCTCCGCCGCAATCCTAAGCATATTTTTAGTGAATACGGGGTGATGCGGCATCAGCGGTTAGAGGAAATACAAGTACAGTTTGACGAAGAACGCACACACTTTGATAATATTCACCGGGCACTGGCCCGGCTGGCAAATGATGAGAAGGATGTTATTGATTTTAATGAACTGCGGATGCTCTCTGAACGGGTGGAGCTTTCCAGACGTGTGCATGATGAATTAGCTGAAGTGGTCTTAAGCATCTTTGAGGCAGAAACGAATCTACGACTGAACTTCCCCGAATTGTTTTGGGGTGCTGCAGGCTTCAACTTCCGCACCCACGTGTGGGAGGAATGGGTTAAAGACGAGGGTCTGCCCAGTGGCGACAGCCTTGAACTGTTAATCAGTGGATTGTTCTCACCTAATCAGGACTTTGTATATCCCCTGCCTTGGGCTTGGGAAGAACAGGATGTCGGCTTTCTGCCGGAGACGGTTATGGAGGAGTTGGAAGACGATTTAGATGCATTATCTGTTCAATATACTCCTAAAGGCATCCCATGGGGAGACGTTACTGAACTATGGAGACCTGTATTTCTGGCTCTGGCGGAAAAAGGTAGCTTTACGTTTGCGGCAGATGCATTTACGGAAGAGGAACAGCATAAATGGGCCCGTACACCGGACGCCATTGACCTGTGGGTGCAGTTTTTTCATACAGAAATTACAGTGCAGGAGCAGACTGAAGACAAGGCTCACGGACAGGATGAGTGCCAAATGCTAATCGGACAGCTGCTCGCAGATCATCCGGAGTTGGAGAGCTTACGCAGTAAGCGGCTCCGTACAACCATCGAGGATGAGTTGGCGGAAAACGTCCGCTGGCCCGGACTTCAAATGAGCCCATTTACGATATCGATCATAGAGGAGGGAGAACCTACAGCATGAGTTATTCATTAGAACAACTACAGCAAGCCTCACGGCTATTTTTTGACCTGCTGCGCAGAAAAGTAATATCTCTGGATGACCCGGCAGCTGCCGAATGTCTGCAGGATGCAGGAGCTTATGATGCTCTTCAGTACGTCGCCAAAGAAGGCGGCTGCCGCGTGATGAATTCCGGCCAACGGCTTCATTTGCTGGTAAATCCACTGGGCTCGGTCTTTGCGACCAACTTCACACAGCTGAAGAATAAATATTCACGCATTGAGCGTAAAGCGCACTTACATACCATTAATATTATTATCTTGGTCTTTCTGGCCGAGATGGATCAGGATGAGACACATTTTAAGCCGGGACAAGACAGTATGTCTTACATTCAAATTGCCGATCAGGTATCTTCGCTGTTTCAAGTATGGATTCAGATGGACGAGGATGGACGCTTCAGCAAGCAGTGGCAACTGGATATTCAAGCGATGAATAAGGTATGGACAAGTCTATATATGCAGACCAAAAGCCAGGAAGAGAGTGATATTCTATCGAGAGGGGCTGGCTCACGTATCGGTCTTATTCATGAAGGCATGAAAATTCTGGAGGAGGAGCATCTGGTCTTCATCTCAGACAACGAGAAACGGATCTTCCCACGCGACGAGTTATACGAGCGAATGCGCTACCTCTATCATGATGTGGATCGTTATAAAGAGCTAAAAGCACTGATCGGACGGACGTTAGCAGAGAAAGAGGGTGTCATTCATGCCACGGATTGAGCGGATTCGCATTGTGGGGCTGAAGTACGAGAAAATGCTTAAAAAGTACGATGATATGCTCCTTGACCTTTGTAACGAAGAAGGTCCGGCCAACACGCTGATTACGCTGATGAACGGCGGGGGGAAGGGTGTGCTTTTGCAATCCATCTTTCAATTGCTCATTCCCAAAGCGGCTTGGGGTAAAGACAATGAGAACCAGGTTGAGGCTTTTTTTCATAATCACAAAAAACAGCTGAAGCCTTACACCTTTCACGTAGCTATTGAATGGCGCCTCGATCATAGTGAACGGAATGAATACATAACAACCTGTATCGCCATGACGGCTCACAATTCGCTGGATCAGCAGGATATCAAAGTAGATTATCTGCTATATACCCTTCTGGAATACGGTGAGGAGGCTGAGCTTACCTTATCCACGTTACCGCTCTATGATCCAGTAGAGAATGAACCGGTATCCTTTGAAACCATTCAACAATATGTACGTGACCGGCGTAACGAGATCATGGTCTTCGGCAGTCATAGCCCAGACTTGAAGAAATATTATGATTTCTTGGCTACTCGGGATATCCATATTGGTGAGTGGCGGAACATGAGAAGGATTAATGGCGAAGAGGGCGGGATTAAAGGTTACTTTAAGAAGAATGAAGCCTTCACCAATCATAATCTGTTCGAAAAGCTGATCATTCCGGAGATTGGAGCAAGTCTTAATGAAGGGCTGAAGGAGGATGATCAATCGCTGCAGCGGATGTTTATCGACGCAGCGATTGTTGCTGAGCGACTGCCCATGCTGGAGCAGCGGGAGAAGGCCTATGCTGAATTTCTGGGTATTGCCGCTCCTTTGTACGAGCTGGTACAGCAGGGAACTATCGCCGACAGAGCAGTTCAAGAAACGGAGTTGTATGGTCGGCAGATGTACACGGTTATCCACGATGAGCTGCGAACTGCCGAGTCCAAGCGGAATAAGATTGCTAATGAGCTGGTTCAGCATCATGTGGAGGCCAAGCAGCTGCGTTTTGAGACGGATAATGTTAAATATCTGCGCAGTAAGGAAGAATCCGATCTCAAGACAGAAGAATTTAAGCGCATAAGTGATCATCAGAGTCGAGCCAAGCTAAGGGTAGAGGATTCTAGACTTAGAGAAAAGCAGCTTGAAGTGTCCCACTACTTAGCGAAGCGAATTATTCATACTCGTCAAATGGAGCAATGGCAAAAGGAGATTCAAGCGATAGAAGGCTCCTTGGAAATGAAAGAACGCCAGGAGGTTATTCATACGGCGAAGGAAGAGCTGCGCCAGCAATGGAAGATCGTCTTCCAGCTTTGGCAGCAGACCCTATCAGGCTTTGGGACGAATCTGCATTCCTTCATGGATGAAGAGATCGGACTACGCAAGACTAGGGAAAGTCTGTTGCTTGAGCTGGGTGGTCTGGATATCGTCATCCGTGATTTAACATCGTCTATCCGGGAATATACTGAAGAGATGGGCCTATTCGCTGCCCAGCACGGACAGGATGCCGCTAACGCACCTGGCTCAGCATTGCAGCGTACCTTGGCTTCCGCCAAGGGCATTATCGATAATATGGCCAGCTTGGACGAGCAGCGCAAGAGCGCTGAAATCAATAAGCTAACTCTGCATAAGGAGCATTCCAAGCTAAGTGAGCAGCGCGCAGCACAGGAACGCGAAATGGATGAGCATAAGCTCTCTCTAGAAGGTCAGACGGCTAAAGAATCACAGCTCTGGTCACAACTCGTGGTGCTTTTGGAAATGTATGAGGAACATAACCGTCTGGGGACTACCGCTTTGTTTGAAGTGCATGAAGCCATTATGGGACGGTTTATCCGCAAAATGGATGATATGGAGCAACAGAACAAACGCCTCAGAAGAGATTATTATCATCAACTGATGGATGTGGAGCTGCAGAATCAGTCCTTTTGGCTCCCTAATGCAGATATTCTTACGGTCAAGGACATACTTGACTCCCTTAAGATCAACTCTCTACCAGGCAGCTCGTATCTAAATGATCTAGCTTATATTGAGCGCGAAGAAGAATTGGAGCGTCATCCACTGCTGCCTTATGGCCTGATCGTAACGAGACGCGAAGCGGATAAAATTCAAGGTGATATGCTGGTGAACGCTCTCCTGAAGTCTCCAGTACCGATCTTTATTCGTGAAGAGATGGCAGTTTCCGATCAAGCATCCTTTACAATTCTAGCGAATCAAGGACCACAAATGGTCTTGCAGCCCGATCGGTTTCATGAGTGGAAAAGTGGAATTCAAGCCAAGCTCAAAGAACAGGAACAAGAGCTTAAAGATTCCGAGGGTTATCTCGCTAAGCTGAAATCAGCGCGACTCGAATACGAGCGCTTGTTCCACATGGACAACAGCATGGTGCTTAAAGCCAAGATAAACCATCTAATACAGCAACAGCATGAGCTGGAGAAGATCCTTGCTGATTTAAATGCGGATATTGAAGAGAACGAAACTCAGCTTAGCCGCTTAAGCAGAGCACTTGCGGATTGCGAGGTCAAGCGAGCAGAGTACGAACAGAAATCAGTCGCGTTGCGCAATTGGGAGCTGCGGACAAAGAAACAAGAGCAGGATTATAAGGAGAAGCAAAAGACGGTCGAGCGTAAGAGTCTTTTAAATAAAGAGATCGTAAGTAAGGAACAACAGCTCGAGCAGTTCAAAGCACAAATTGACAGCTTAAAGGGCGAACGGGAAACGTGGATGGGGGACGTTAAGTATACCCTTTTCCCTAAACTTCAGCATTGGTTTCCCGAGATTGCCTTTCCGGTTGATCTTCCCTCCTCTACCCTTGAGGACGGAGAAGCAGTAGCTCCAAATGAGCAGAATATTCTACTGCAGCTGCTTAGCAGGCTAGATAGTCTGCAGCAGTCGCTTACGGAGAATGAATTGGAAATCCGCACACGAGCGGCACAAATCAAAACAGCCAGAGAGAATATGACAGAGCTTGAAGTTAGCCTCAACCAAGTAGATGACCATTGGCGGAAGGCTGCTGACCCAACAGAAACGGCGGAGTCCCTGCTGGCTGCCAAAGCTCGCCAGAAATCTGAGACAGTTATACTTGAAGAGGATTATCAGGGGATCCATGACTCTTGGATTCGCTGCGAGACCGAGCTGGACAACCTGCAGAAAGAGCTGCGCAAAGCAGAAAAAGCGATCAAAGAAAAGCATGAACGGGCTGTGGAAATTTGGCAGGATTCGTTAAACGCTAAAGAAGAAGATATCAATGAGCGCACTGTGGAGAACGAGCATCTGCTCAATCAATGTAAACAAGCAATAACAGGGATCGATGTTCTTATTCAGACCCTATCCAACCAAAGCAAAATTATGAATACACATGTCGAAGAGTATGTGTTGCTGCGTGATGTGCCGGAAGAGATCAGTTTAAGCGTGCGAGCAGGCTGCGAACCTCTAGTAGCTGACTGGCTGCTGCAAATTAAGGATAGCCGGGCAATCAGAGCGGATCTCTCCAGAAAAGTGAAGGAAGAGAAAAATTCTTTAAGCAGCAGACTAACCAAAAGTGGCTGGAATTCCGAACTGGAGACCAAAATTCAGGAGCGTCTGAATACCATCCACTGGGAGGATTTTTCTATTGCGCAACAGGTACTTGATTCGATGCTGCGCAGCTCGCGTGACCAGATTGACAGCATTCAGAACGACAAGGAAGGGATGGAGCTATCCCGCAAGCTATGGGTAGGAAGAGCCTCCAAAAGAGTCGTGCAGATCATTGATATCATGAAGCGCATGGAACGAAGAATGATCATTCATAACGAGAACAACTTCGCGTTCCCGCTGGTAAGATTGAATTATAAGAACATAAACGTGCCTAGAACAACTGATGATATTGAGCCGTTGGTGACTGAATTCTTCAATCGTTCTGTGCATGAGCTGCTGGGTAAATATCCGAAGATTGAGCAGGTACCAGTTCTGGCGATCAAAGAGATCATTAATGATGGCCGGATCGTCTATGCCGCTATGCAGAATCGCTTTCCTGTTCTACAGGTATACAAGCCGGTTACGGAGAACTACTTCCTATATGCCGAGCCGGAGGATTACCATTATTCTGATTGGGAAGTCATTAACCGTGGAGCTATGGATGAGGCGATCGGCAGTGGGGGTCAGCGACAATCGGTACAACTGCTGGTAGCGATGATGATTATGACACATAAACGAGTCAACCGTGAAAATAAAGGCTGGACTGTCTTTTTATATGACAATCCTTTTGGGGAAATGGTCTCAAATAACGTACTCGATCCTGTATTTGAAATCTCCAAAGCATTGAAATTCCAATGGCTGATCGTCACTCCGCCTGAGCTGGTAAAGAATGATGTCAGCATCCGCTTTGGCGTGTACTGGCAATTGTATTTCGGAGGCAATAAAGGCGAACTGTTGGAATCCACGCTGATTAAGGGTGGACGGAAACTGAACCCATTAGCATTATTCTAATCCATATTAAAGATCGTGAAGGAAAAGCTTGAGCAACCTTAGATTTCTCGAAGAAACGGGTGCCGTCCATATTTTAAGGACAGCAAAGCCGTTTCTTCATGTTATACTAAGTAAACAGATGGGAATTAAAGAAATGAGGTGTAGAACATTGTGGCGAATATTTATCAAAGTTTAACAGAGTTGATAGGCAATACACCCTTGTTGGAGATTTCAAAATATAGCAAAACTCAAAACTTCGAAGCTAGAGTGCTGGCAAAGCTGGAATATTTCAATCCGGCAGGCAGTGTAAAGGATCGAATCGGTTATGGGATGCTTAAGGATGCTGAAGAGAAGGGACTCATCAATAAAGATTCCGTGATTATCGAGCCGACAAGCGGGAATACCGGGATCGGGCTTGCTTTTGCTGCGGCCAGTCTTGGGTATGAACTGATTATTGTTCTGCCGGACACTTTCAGCATTGAACGCCGCAAATTAATGCTGGCCCTAGGTGCTAAGCTCATCTTAACCTCAGGGGCTGAAGGGATGAGCGGCGCTGTAGCGCGTGCGGAGGAATTGGCAGCCGCCACGCCGAATTCCTTCATACCGCAGCAATTCAGTAATCCGGCGAATCCGGGAATTCATCGCACTACCACAGCAGAAGAGATTTGGCGGGATACGGATGGCATCGTCGATATTTTTATCGCAGGCGTGGGTACGGGAGGAACAATTTCAGGCGTGGGACAGGTCTTGAAGGAAAGAAACCCTTCCGTACATATCGTCGCCATTGAGCCATTTGATTCCCCAGTGCTTTCTGGAGGCCAGCCAGGTGGACATCGGATTCAAGGGATTGGTGCTAATTTTATACCGGACAATTTCAATAGAGATTATGTAGATGAAATATTCCAGGTTCGCAATGAAGATGCTTATATTGTTGCTCGGGCGCTCGCTAAGACGGAAGGGTTGCTCGTTGGCATTTCTTCCGGAGCTGCAGTCTATACCGCTGGTCAAATCGCCAAACGTCCGGAGAACAAAGGGAAGACTATTGTAGTGATCCTTCCTGACACAGGCGAGCGTTATTTGTCCACACCCCTATTCAATTTTAACGATTAGATTTGACAACAAATTCATGAAGAGGATGGCGAGATTAGGATGGAACATTTACAATCAACAACTACATTAGCTAATGGAGTACAGATGCCTTGGTTAGGACTAGGCGTATATAAAGTGAAGGAAGGTCAAGAAGTTATCGATTCGGTCAAAGCAGCAATTAAAGCTGGTTATAGAAGTATCGATACAGCAGCTCTTTATGCGAATGAAGAGGGTGTAGGACAAGCTATACAGGAATCTGGCGTTGCGCGGGATGAGCTATTTATCACAACCAAAGTATGGAATTCCGACCAAGGTTATGAGTCTACACTTGCTGCATTTGATAAAAGTATAAACAAGCTGGGTCTGGACTATGTTGATCTGTATCTGGTCCATTGGCCGGTAAAAGGCAAATATAAAGATACTTGGAGAGCGCTTGAGAAATTATACAGCGCGGGCAAAGTTCGTGCTATAGGGATATCCAATTTCCAAATTCATCATATTGAAGACCTGCTGGCCGATGCGAGCGTTAAACCGATGGTTAACCAAGTGGAATTGCATCCGCTGCTCAGTCAAGTAGAACTGCGTGAATATTCAATCAAGCAAGGCATACAGATCGAAGCCTGGGCGCCACTCGCTCAAGGACATTTGCTTGATAATGAAGTGATCAAAGCAATTGCCCTAAAGCATAATAAATCATTGGCACAGGTCATTATTCGCTGGGATTTGCAAAATGGCATTGTAACCATTCCCAAATCAACTAATGAGCAACGCATCATTCAAAATGCGGATGTATTTGATTTTGAGTTGTCAGCTCAAGAGATTGCCAGCATTGACGCCTTGAATCAAAACCATCGGTTTGGTTCGAATCCGGATACTTTTAATTTCTAAGGCGCTGAAGACGCATGCGGAATATATGTTAAACTCAATTCATAGAAACCAGCTGGTGCTTGTTATGCATTAGCTGGTTTCTATTTAAATTATAAGAATCTTTTGCCACTGCGAATCAAATATAAGCGGATGGAAAGAAAAGAATACGAGGAGGAAGGACTTGTGAAAAGGTGGTCTAAAGAACCCCTAACGGCGGGTCGTCGTCATACCGTTGGTCTTAAATCTGACGGGACGGTGACGGCAGTGGGTGATAATAAATATGGCCAATGTAATGTAAGCAGCTGGCACGGTATTGTAGCGGTAGCGGCTGGTAATGTTCATATGGCGACGAACACGGGTAATGCTCATACCATCGGGCTTAAAACGGATGGCACGGTAGTCGCTGTGGGTTGGAATAAGCATGACCAATGTGACGTAAGTGGCTGGTGCGATATAGTGGCGGTCTCGGCGGGTTGGCGTCGTACCGTCGGGCTAAAAGCGGATGGCATGGTGGTAGCTGTGGGTCGAAACAATGAAGGCCAATGCAATGTAAGCGGCTGGAATGATATGGTGGCTGTAACAGCGGGTGACTGGCATACCGTAGGGCTTAAAGCGGACGGAACAGTGGCGGCTGTGGGTAATAATCGGTATGGCCAATGCAATGTGAGCAGTTGGCGCGATATAGTGATGGTAGCAGCGGGTTACCTGCATACCGTCGGGCTTAAAGCGGACGGCACGGTGGCGGCTGTAGGTTGGAATAAGCGTGACCAATGCAATGTAAGTGGCTGGAACGATATGGTGGCGGTAGCGGCGGGTAGTAATCATACCATCGGGCTTAAAGCGGACGGTACGGTGGTAGCTGTAGGTTGGAATGAGCATGGCCAATGCAATGTAAGTGACTGGCGCGATATGGTGGCAGTAGCGGCGGGTTGCGCTCACACTCTCGGCCTTAAATCGGACGGCACAGTGGTTGCTGTAGGTGATAATGAATATGGCCAATGCGATGTAAGCAGCTGGCGCGACATCCAACTGCCGGCAATTAGGGGCGGCGGGATTCTGGAGAAACGGTAGTAGTCGCCTTTAAAGCCCGATTTCCACCTATAATCCCTTTACATTCAGGAAATCGAGCTCTAACAGCGATCGAAAGAACCATCTAGCCCGTAGCGGCTTCATTCACAAACGGTCAATTGCTGATTTTGTATTGAGCCTTAATAATACATATATTGAAAGCCATGCGACGATTTCGATCGCATGGCTTATATTTTGTAATAATAGCCAAGTGTTTTACAGTCTTTTTATGTATTTGGCAGAATATACGGGTGATTGCAAAGTTGGTGACCATCAAAAATTCTGTCTATCAGCATGCATCTAATTTTACTAGAAGAAGAATTGACTGCCTTATAAATTGGAACTATTCTGCCAGCCACACGTAACCGATAAAGAAGATAGGTTCTTAGAAAGCTTAGGAGGTACTAATGAATTTTAAAACTCTGAAAATCACTTTGATTACTCTAATGTTAGTAGTATTGCTTCTACCTTCATTCAGTTTAGCCAGCGACGCTGTTCCGAGTCCTTCGGACTCCTTCTATCTTAACGATTTCGCAAATGTAATAGACCAGAAGACAGAGAATTATCTGGTGAACTATGGTGTCCGATTGCACAAGGACTCCGGAGCACAGATTGTCTTGGTCACAGTCGATTCTACTGGAGGCACACCGATCGAGGAGTACGCTACTTCGCTGTTTAATAGCTGGGGAATTGGCTCTGCCGAGAAAAATAACGGTCTGCTGCTATTACTCTCCATAAAAGATGATGACTACTGGGCGGTTCAAGGCAAAGGGCTGGAGACATCCTTAAGCAACGATAAAATCTCGGGCATTCTATCCCAGTCACTCGAACCGGATTTCGCAGTTAAAGCCTATAGCACTGGAGCCCGTAAAGCCTACGGAGCATTTATTCAGAGCCTGGGCGGAACCTGGGCAGAACAGGTCAGTGCCAAGAACTATGTCTCTGATAACGCTGGCGTATTCAAAAAAGTTACCAAGGATTATCTGAATGAAGCAAGCAACCGCTATATGGCTACAACCGGAAATGGTATTTATGTAGTTACGGTGAAGAATACCGGGAAAATAAACCTGCAGGACTATACTTATAAGAAGTTTGCTTCAATCGGTGCTGGCCCGAAGGATGTAATGCTGGTGTTAGACATTGGTGGAGACAACTACCATGTACTGCAAGGTAAGGTTATCGATACAATGCTGACCAATGAGAATATCAGCACTATTCTAGATGCCAACCTCGAAGCACCTTTTGTGAACAAAGACTATGGAACGGGCGCAACCGCTACCGCCAATGCCTTTTATAATTTCTTTCTATCTCGGGCGGATCAACCACTAGGAACTTCGGTGAATACAAGGAATTCTTCTCAAGCGATTGGTGCATCGGGTTCAACAAAAAGTGACACTGAAACCAATATGCCTGCAGTTATCATTGGTGTAGCTATAATTGTTGGTTTAGTTATGATCTTTGTAATCGCAGGAATCACTGCTTCACGTCGCAACAGATACTTGGGATTGTACGGAATTCCGCTTAATCCATATAGTAGTCGCAGTATCCGGCGTTATGGGAATTGGCAGGGTCAAGCAGATTACGGCTACGGCAGCCGGTGGTATAATCGCCATCATCACAGGCAATCAGCGCCTCCAGCGCAGAATAGCTTCTTCGGGAATAGTGGAGGTGGCGGTTCCACAAATGGCGGTGGAGCAGGCCGACATTCCTCACATGATGATAACGAAGGCGGCGGTGGCTCAAGCAGCGGAGGTGGAGCAGGTCGACATTCCTCTGGCTCTTCTGGCTCCTCCGGCGGCAGCAGTTATTCCGGTGGCAGCAGCGGTGGAGGTTCTTCTTCCAAAGGCGGAGGCGGCAGCGCCAGCAGTGGTGGTGGCGCGGGAAGACATTAGACTTTGCTGAACCGCTTAATAACAAGGAGGTACCCCAAAGCCATTTATGACTTATGGAGTGCCTCCTTATTGTGTTAATAGCATCTCAGCAAGCGATTGCCATATTGCCCTCGTCCACTAATATAAAAAAATACGGTCCCACTACCTTAGCATTCGTGGTGAGCCTTTTCACGATAGCCTTAACGTTCTTAGCTGTAATGGTGCAGATCAAATATCTCGTTTCCCCAAGTTGTAGAGTTGAATAAAATGATACCTTTCATTTCTGTTTTTCGACTATTATAAAAAAGATAGAGTTATACTCTTTTTAATTTGACGGTAAGATTCAGGGAGGAACCAAAGAAATGAACTCTCCATCATTACCCCAGCGTGCCACTGTACGCAAGAAGAAACCAAATCGCAAGCGCAAGAAAAGGGGATTCTTTCGCACATTATCACGAATATTTTTGTTCTTCATAATCCTGCTATTTGCAGCAGCTGGCTGGTTGTATTTTTCACCTTCAGCTCAAAGTTTTCGTTATATCATTGCTGATACATTGATTACGACCCAGCATCGCTATTTGGCTAAATATATTATCGGTGAAGCGGAATTGAAGAGTAGAGTCACGGAGTATAATACTCGCTTTGCACATATGGGTGACGAAAAAGATACCCACTCCATAAAAGTTACTCCTGAGGAACAAGCGAAGCCGCTTGTTGAAATCGAGAATATCTCCGGCAGTGGGTATAAAGGGTTCGTGATGACCGTTAATGATCCGACGAAGGTTCGACTCGGGATCCCAAACAAACAGGGGGCCGGAGAAAAAGTATCCAGTATGGTCGAGCGGACAGGTGCCATTGCCGGGGTCAACGGCGGCGGGTTTGCTGATCCCAATTGGAAAGGTAACGGCTTTAAGCCCATTGGAGTCGTTATTTCCCAAGGAAAGCTATACTACAATGGACTGAGCGGAGATCACTCCACGCAGATTGTAGGCATTGACAAACAAGGGAAAATGCTTGCTGGCAACTACACTCTCGAAGAGCTTAGCAAGTTGGGAATACAAGAGGCCGTTTCTTTTCAGCCACGGATCATCGTTAACGGTAAAGGACTGATTAAAAATGCAGCCGAAGGCTGGGGAATTGCTCCAAGGACGGCTATGGGCCAACGTGCGGATGGAGCCATCCTATTTGTTGTTATTGATGGAAGACAACCTGGCTACAGCATTGGCGCAAACCTGTATGATGTGCAGCAAATAATGCTTAAACATGGAGCTGTGATTGCCGCAAATTTAGACGGGGGTTCTTCCACCGTGCTTGTTAAAGACAATACAATTATTAACAAACCTTCTTCACAATACGGTGAACGGTATCTGCCTACAGCATTTTTGGTATTTGAGCATCCTGAACAGGTCGATATCCCCAATATATGGGAAGGTCTCGATCCTGCAAACATTGACGCAGGGAAGAAGTAAGCCAACTATTCAACAAGTCTGATTGATTTGCTTGGAATGAAAAGTGATTCTATGCTACGATATTCTCCAAGTATGAACTGGTGTCCACTTACGCTGGAACAGCAGGTTTGGAAGAGGGGGAATGGGATTGACATTGCAGCAGCTCCGCTACGCTATCGAAATTGCCAGTAGCGGCTCCATGAACGAGGCGGCAAAGAGGCTCTTTGTTTCTCAACCGAGTCTGTCCAATGCCATTAAAGAGCTTGAGAATGAATTTGGAATTACGATATTTGAGCGGACGAACAGAGGAATCAGCATTTCTGTTGAGGGAATGGAGTTTCTGGGTTATGCCCGCCAGATTATTGAGCAGACCGATTTGATGGAGAACCGTTATACTGGAAAAAAACGCAGTCCGATCTATTTTTCCGTGTCCACTCAGCACTATGCCTTTGTGACCGATGCTTTTGTTAAGCTGATGAAGCAACGTGATTTGTCCGAATTTAATTTCGGTCTTAGAGAAACGCAGACTTATGAGATCATTGAAGACGTGCGAACTCTGCGCAGCGATCTGGGAGTTCTGTATCTCAACGAGAGTAACTATAAGCTGATGAACAAGCTTTTTAGCGATGGCAATCTTAAATTCACACCATTGTTCATTACCAATCCGCATGTGTACATAAGAAGTGGGCATCCTCTAGCGCATCGAGAGAGCCTTTCCATTTATGATATTCTTCCTTATGCCTATGTCACCTTCGAACAGGGAGAGAACAACTCTTTACACTTTTCGGAAGAGATGCTTAGCTTTGTGCAAATTGAGAAGAACATCAAAGTCAATGACCGAGCGACCCTGACCAATTTATTGATGGGTACGGATAGTTACACGATAGGTACTGGTATTTTGGTATCCGACTTAAATGGGGATGACCTGAAGACGATTCCTTTTGACAGCACAGAAGTATTTACAGTTGGTTGGATCGCCCTTAAAGACCGGAGACCGAGTGAGATTGCCTCTGCCTATGTAGAGATTTTGAATGACCTGGTTTCTCGGAACAGTTTCGATTTAAATCATTTCTTACTATAACGGCAGGAGGAACGTATGATTAGTCCAGTCCTTGGAACCCGAAGAAGTGCTCCACCCTTTCGCTACGACATCGTCGGTAGTTTCCTCCGCACAGACAAAATTAAGGCAGCCCGTATGCAATATGATCACGGTGAAATTACAGCCCGACAATTATATGATCTGGAGACCGTTGAAATTACCAATCTTCTGGAGATCGAAAAAGAACTCGGCCTGCAGGGGGTAACCGATGGTGAATTCCGCCGTTCCTGGTGGCATCTCGACTTTTTTCTGGGTATTAAAGGTACGCAGAAGATTAACTTGAACCCTGTAGGCGGTCGGACGGAAGTCAATCAGCGTGCAGAAACCTTTCGTATTGTCGACAAAATTTCTTTTGACAATCATCCGATGCTTAGACAATTTACGGACCTGTTGAGGTTGGCTGGTGATCGAACGCCGAAAATGACAATTCCCTCCCCAGCCCTGTTTCACTTTGTGGAGGACTATAACGGTAATGAGGTATATCCAGATCAGGAGACTCTTTATCAGGATATTATTGCCGTTTACCGTGCAGCAATTCAAGCTTTGTATGCGGTAGGCTGCCGCTATCTTCAGCTAGATGATACAACCTGGGGAAGCTTGTGCAGTGGTAGGCATCGCGCCCATCTTCGCAGCAGAGGAATTGATCCGGATCAGCTTGCTAAGGATTATGTCCGTTTAATTAATGAGAGTATTGCCGAACGTCCTCAAGATATGACGATTGCGCTGCATGTTTGCCGGGGGAATTTTCGTTCAACCTGGTTTGCTACCGGTGGTTATGAACCCATTGCTGAGGAGTTGTTCTCCAATGCTAAAGTGGATGCTTTTTTCCTGGAATACGATAATGAGCGCTCTGGAGACTTTGAACCCTTACGGTTCATTAGGGATCAGTTCGTCGTACTAGGACTGGTAACCACCAAGCATGGCGGTCTCGAAAGTAAAGAATTGCTTACGATGCGTATTGAAGAAGCGGCACAGTATGTAGACATCGAGAAGCTATGTTTGAGCCCGCAATGCGGGTTTGCTTCTACGGAGGAAGGGAACATGCTGACCGAGGAAGAACAGTGGGATAAGATTCGCTTGATTATTGAAACCGCTAACGAGATATGGATTTAACACAAAATGGATTGCTCCTAAGTATCAGGAGTGATCTTTTTTTGTGGTTCAGCTTGAAAATAGATACGGTGTGCTTCTAGACGCGAGAACTTGAACAAGGTTATAATTACTAACGATTGTTTATATCTAATGCGAAAGTGAGCGGAACATTATGGGTCGTAAGTGGAATAATATTAAAGAAAAGAAAGCATCTCAAGATGCCAAAACAAGTAGTGTATATGCCAAGTTTGGTGTTGAAATTTATGTAACGGCAAAGAAGGGCGAGCCTGATCCCGAGGCGAATCGTGCTTTGAAGGTTGTGCTGGAGCGTGCCAAAACCTACAATGTTCCTAAAGCGATCATTGATCGCGCACTGGAGAAGGCACGAGGCAATGGAGAAGAGAGCTTTGAAGAGCTTCGATATGAAGGTTTTGGGCCTAGCGGCGCAATGCTTATCGTAGATGCACTGACCAACAATGTCAACCGGACCGCCTCCACAGTTCGCTCTGCTTTTGGAAAGAATGGTGGAAATATGGGTGTGAATGGGTCGGTATCCTATATGTTTGAGCCTACAGCAGTTATTGGTCTAGTGGGTAAAACCTCAGATGAAGTCATTGAGTTGTTGTTTGAAGCTGAGGTAGATGTACGCGACGTTCTGGAAGAGGATGACACAGTCATCGTTTACGCTGAACCCGATCAGTTTCACGCTGTGCAGGAAGTATTCAAGAATGCAGGTATAAATGATTTTACCGTGGCTGAACTTACTATGCTTGCACAGAATTACATAACGATTCCAGAGGACACCCAAGCTCAATTTGCAAAATTAATAGATGCTCTAGAAGATTTAGAAGATGTGCAGCAGGTTTACCACAATGTGGATTCCGAAGAATAACGTTTCATGAAAGAATGTATAATCTGCTCAATGCATAGCCACAATAACGTGAAAGATCGCTATTCACTAAGGAGGAATGTACGAGTTGGAGCATACACCACAGCCGGATAAGAATTTAATTAATACGGTCAAGGATCTTGAGAAGGAACCCGTTACCAGTCAGCAGGCCCAGCAAATGGGTCAGAAGAAGAAAGACTTGCGTAAAGACATGATTAGAAGTGACGAGAAATATCAGGAAAATGAACACTCTTATCAGTAAAGATTCAAAACTGTAACAGCTAAAAAACGAGCCAGTCTCCAATAATCCGGAGACTGGCTCGTTTTCGCTCCGTAGCGGCCTTTTTCGAGCATCAATTATTGATACTCAAGCAAATATGGGATACGATACTTACAAAATAATGTATATCGTGATGGAACAGAAGGGAAATGAACATGACTAACAAGCTCTATTACAATTCCGCTTATCTACGTGAATGGAAGACAGAGATCAGTAGTATGATTGAAAGGGAAGATGGAGTTTATGTCATCCTGAGTGAGTCCGCTTTTTATCCGGGCGGGGGTGGACAACCGTGTGACACAGGATATATTCAGGGCAATCAGGTGCTCGACGTAATCACTGAAGGAAATGAGGTATTACATAAGCTAGCTCGTCTGCCCGACGAGACTACAGTAGATTGCCAGCTGGACTGGAATAGAAGATTTGATCACATGCAGCAGCATAGCGGCCAGCATCTGCTCTCGGCAGTATGCCGTGATCTTATGCAGGCCATGACTGTTAGCTTTCATTTAGGTATTGATTATTGCACGATCGATATTGAGCTGCCAGAGCTTGCTCCAGAGCAGCAGTCAGCCATTGAAAATGAAGTGAACCGACAGATTTACCGGAACCACAGCATCGTCAGTTATTTGGTTACTGGTGAAGAATTGGCTTCGCTACCACTTGTTAAACAACCAAAGGTGACGGAGAATATTCGGATCGTCGAAATCAAAGAGGTGGAATACAATGCTTGCGGAGGGACCCATGTGTCCTCAACAGGCGAAATTGGCATAATCAAGCTGCTGAAGACAGAAAAGCAAAAGGGGAATACCCGGTTATATTTTAAATGTGGAACACGCGCTCTGGAAGAATTTAATGAAAGCCTGAGGATTTTGAGTGTGCTGTCCACCAAATTCAACACGGGTAAAGATGAGATTATCGACCGGATTGAGAAGTGGGAGAATGAACAGAAAGCACTGCAAATCGAACTAACATCTCTTAAAGAAAAGAATGAACATTATATAACGCTTGAGCTGTTAGCCAACCCTGATGGAAATATCATTGCGCATGTATTCGAGGATAAGTCACTTAAAGATCTGCAAAGCTTGGCCACTTCGCTGGTTGCAGCAAGTGATTTCCTCGTGCTGTTAGCAACGGCTGCAGAGAATAAGCTGGTATTGGCACATAACGGCAGCACTGAGTTTTCCTGTGGAGCGCTCTTCAAAGCACATTTGGGTGCGTTTAATGGAAAAGGTGGAGGCAGTGATAAAATAGCTCAGGCCGCATTCCCGACTTGGGAGGAAACCTTGGCATTTTATGAAAATATAAAAGATATAAGTATCACAACCTAATTCATTCAGGAAAAAGGACCTGACCCGGTTCATTCCCGGTGATCAGGTCCATCTTCATTTACATCAAGATTAGTCTTTACTTAGCTACGCCATTAATAGAACGGAAGAGGCCTTAATTACAGCAGTAACGCTAGAGCCTTCTTTCAACTCCAAATCGCGTAATGCCTCCATAGAAATAATAGAGGTTAACGTCTGACCAGCAGTTTCCACAACAACCTTCGCATTAACCTGTCCCTCTTCAATGGAAATAACCTTACCTTCGAACTGATTTCTGGCACTGATCTTCATCTCTCATCCATCCTTTTCTCCTGATCTTAATATAAGCATCTATGTCGCAATTCTGGATGTACAACATGAATTCACACTCTAAATATACTTGAATAATACTAAACATATCATAAACAGACAAGTATAATAAAAAAAATCAGGATATATCTCTTTTATATCAAGCGGCGGCCCCAAAAACGTCCTGTTTCATCAATTTCTAAAAATAATTCCGAATGACTGTGAAAAAAATCAGGGCAAACTGTTTTTTCAGAGGTTTCCATAATACCAGTATCCATATTCCAAATACTCAGACCGCTTTCCGGGTCCCATAGAATGATCATTTCCCCAACAGCTGCCATTTTCCCCTGCGGATGAGAAAAGACCTCTTCCATGGAAGACTTCGTGCTATAACTTGGCATCTGGGTAAAAACCTTTAGTCGCTCTCCCGTCTGTACATCGATGAATACAAGCATGAACGAAAGATTGTCTGTCGTATATTCTTCCTCCTCTAACATTCCGATTTCTCGTCTTCCCCATACGGCTATCGTGTGCTCGTTGATCCAAACTACTGGTTGATCCCAGTCCTCCTGAGGATCCAAAGGAGTTTGGACAGTAGAACCATCTTCTGATTCCCAGCTGTTCATGACCCAAGCCGGAAGGTTCCACGAACGGAGTTCACCATAAGGATGCCAGATCCAACCCGTGTTTACAATCCATTCGTTTCCCTTGGATACATGGAGTTTACCAAAGAAATAGTCCAGGTAATGTTCACTACGTCCACTAGATGCATCATATAAGGGAGTCTGACGTGTTGTAATCTGTGTTCCAGATCGTATATCAAGCAGATCTAGGCGATTCCACTCGGTCCCATGGATTAGCAAAGTTCGGCCTTTATAATCAGCGAAAGCCAGTGGAAACGTGCAGGTCTGATAATGATAGTTGTCACGCGAAAGATTCATAATCTTTTTAAGCAGATGCAAGTCAAACAGAGCGGCATGCTGGCCGAATATATTAGAGACTCCAACAAAACATTCATCCTGAGAGACGATAATCTGCACAGGATGTCCGGTATTTAAATCGGGAATATCAACATGCAGGAGTTTAACAGCACGTCCCAAATGCAGATCAAGCTTCCACAGGTCTCCTTTTTTATTCAAAGCAATCAATGAAACGGAAGAATGTTCGCTCCCTTTAAGAGCTTGCATCGCTATTATTTGACCTGGATCAGGGGTGAGCAGGGGAAACGGAAGAGCTTCAAAAATCATACTTTGTCCCTCCTGGAATTGAGTAATACAGCCTCTATTCTCATCATAGCAGAATGGGATCCAAGTGTATAAAAGAATGAGATTCGGAGAACTGCTGTGAAGACAAGTTGCACTGTATCATCACTAAAGTACAAGATTCTCTTGTTCGGAATTCCAGTAGGGATAATGGATCTGATTCATATCGATGGATTACCAACTCGTGCGAGTTCAAATCTTCCCCCTTTGCGATTGATAAATCCCATACAAACAGTTAATCCACGCTTTACAGAGGGCCTATATACTAGAGTGGAACAAACTATGAATGCTAAAGGATGGCTGACATAATGGGAATCCACAAGTACTTCCGGTCTCTGAACGAATTGGAAAGAATCATACGCTGTCCGGGAAAGTTCAAGTTCGAAGAGCATAGCGTGGCAGCCCACTCGTGGAAAGTAGTACAATATGCAAAGACATTGGCGGATATCGAAGAGAAAAATGGTGCAATTATAGATTGGAAGAAGCTTTATGAAATTACAAGTAGTCATGATTACGGTGAGATTTTTATTGGAGACATTAAGACTCCGGTTAAACACTCTTCCATGCAGCTGCGTTTGCTGATTCAGCAGGTTGAGGAAGGGATGGTGAATCATTTCATCGAAGAGCATATTCCCGAAGAGTTCAAAAGTATCTTTTACAATCAATTGCGTGAAGGAAAAGATGAGTCTGTGGAAGGTCTGATTCTGGAAGTCGCCGATAAAATGGATCAGGTCTACGAGGCATTTGCCGAGCTGCAGAGAGGAAACACCGAAAAAGAATTTGTGGTCATGTACCGTAATGCTTTAATAAAAATAAAGAATATCGATTTAAAATGTGTGGAGTATTTCCTGGAACAGGTTTTACCGGATATGGTAAATGAAGAAACGATTTCTTCGATTGATATTAAACGCATAACTGAAGAAGCTCTTGCTCTATAGGGAATAGCCAGGTTGATCCGTGTATTAGGGGAGAAATCTTGGCAACCCCAAAAAGACGATCTTCGATTCGTTACTGAATTGAAAGTCGTCTTGATGAAAATATTAGAATTTTCACACGACTACTTATCCTTATATTTCTCGAAGAAACGGGTATCGTCCATATATAGGACGATACCCGTTTCTTCTTGGTTGCTATTATGAATAATGTTCCTTGTCTTGTGAAAATTAGTTGTTATCTAATTGCATGGCTGGACCGAAGAACTCATAGTGAATTTGCCCTTCAGTCATTCCCAGGGTTCGCAATTCGCGAATCATAGCTTCCATAAAAGAAACGGGTCCGCATACATAGGCATCACCGGTGGTATCGACATAGGTTTCCAGCACTTCACGTGTGATAATGCCATTAGGTTCACTCGAATAGAATGTTTTGTACTTCGCATTATTCATGTTCGCAGCATGCTTTTCAACATCATCACGAAAAGCGGCGAGCGCTTCATTCCGCGCAGCGTGTAGGAAAACAGTTGGCCGGTCCGGCGTTGTGGTCGCTACTGTTTCGAGCATGCTCATCATGGGCGTGATTCCGACACCAGCTGAGATAAAGGCTACTGGTGTTGTTTTTGTTACATCAAGCAAAAATTCACCGGCAGGGGCGCTCACTTCAACAGTGTCTCCCTCATGGATCTGCTTATGAAGAAACACAGAGACGACGCCATTCGGATCATTGTCGGCTTCGCGTTTCACGGAGATCCGGAATTCGTCCGATCTTGTTGCCTGTGACAGGCTGTACTGGCGAATCATTGTATATTGCTCACCTGGAATTGAAACGCGAAGGGAAATGTATTGACCAGGTTTGAAATCTGGTACGTTGGACCCATCTGCCGGTTTCAAGTAGAATGAGGTAATAATGTCACTTTCCTGTTTCTTCAATACAACGGTAAATGGTTTGAAGAAGTTCCAGCCATTTTCTTGTTCCCGCGCTTCTTTGTACATATTTGCTTCGACGCCGATAAAGGCATCGGCAATAACGCCGTAGGCTTCTTCCCATGCATTAAGAATTTCATCTGTTGCAGCATCACCTAACACTTCCTTGATCGCTTTCAGTAAAAATTCGCCGACGATCGGGTAATGCTCCGGCTTGATCCCCAGGCTGACATGCTTATTTGCGATCTGGACAACTGCAGGTAAAATGTTCTCTAGGTTATCAATATGGACAGCCGCTGCGTATATTGCATTCGCTAGTGCGGCTTGCTGGCGGCCTTGTGCCTGGTTGGCATGATTAAATATATTGAGTAGTTCTGGATGAGCGTTAAACAAATTCTGGTAGAACACTTTTGTAATAGTTGTGCCATGCTCCGCTAAGACAGGTGCGGTTGATTTGACGATATCTCGTTTTTCTTGGGATAATATATAAACCACTCCTTTCATTACTATAATTTAATATATACTTATCTTCACCTAAAAGATATATTTAAAATACCACTTTAACGAAATAGACAAATAATACATTCTTTTATGTAATATAGATCACATACTAAAGCCATAGGTGGAGAGAAGAAATGAGACTTACCATGTACACCGACTTTTCCTTGCGAATTCTACTTTATCTCGGGGCAAAAGAGCGAAGTGAACTGTCAACTATACAGGATATATCAGAGGCGTATCATATCTCCAAGAATCATTTGATGAAAGTTTCCCATGAACTCGGCAGAGCCGGGTTCATCGAAACGGTTAGGGGACGGGGAGGTGGCATCCGGCTGGCACATGCACCTGAAGAGATTAATATCGGGGAGGTCATACGCCGGATGGAAGATGATTTTCACCTCGTCGAATGCTTCAATCCTGCTACCAACAGCTGTCCGATCTCTCAAGTATGTGGACTAAAAGGGGTTCTTGCCAGAGCACTACATGCTTATTTAAATGTACTTAGTGAATATACGCTGCAAGATTTATTGTTGAATAAAAATGAGTTGCAGGCGATTCTACAGCCGCAGCGTATCGACAACTAACATATCACTTCGGGCTGTATCCAATTGATAATTAGCATCCCCTTTCTCCTTAATCATGACGTTTAACTATATCTTAATTTCTTACCGATATAGTTAATACATCTAGATGTTACAACGAAACCACAAGGGGGTAGAGGTTATTGACAACAAGTAGAAAGTTACTGTTAGGCGTACTCTTATCATTTTTGGTCCTTTTCAGCGGCCATTCCGTTCTAGCTTTGAAGCAAGCAGAGTTGTTAGAGAATCCATCGCCTATTCAAAATGTGCAGGATCTTACGCTCATGCCCTTACTGACGTCCAACTATACATCCAACACTTTCGTTCAGGTGGCAAAAGGATTACCCGTCAAGACTGTGGATCATATCGTGGTCGTGGTTGAGGAGAATCATTCCTATAAGAAAATTGTTGGAAGCTCCAAAGCTCCCTATATGCAGTCCCTGATCAAGCAAGGAGCTTTATTTACCAAAGCTTATGCAGTGACACATCCCAGTCAGCCGAATTACTTGGCTTTATTCTCGGGTTCCACTCAGAATGTAACCGACGATTCCTGCAAAGGTCCTTTTTCCGGGGGGAATCTGGCTAGCGAACTGAAAAAAGCAGGGCTCACATTCACCGGATACTCGGAGAACCTGCCGAAGACCGGCTATACAGGCTGCTCAACCAACGTCTACGCAAGAAAGCATAACCCGTGGGCTCAGTTTAGTAATGTTCCAACAACGTGGAATCGTCCGTTGACGGATTTCCCCAAGGATTTTTCCAAACTGCCAACCGTTTCTTTTGTAATTCCGAATGTAAAGGATGATATGCATGATGGAACCATTGAAGAAGCAGATACATGGCTGAAAAAATATTTGGGTGGTTACGCTGCTTGGGCGCAAGAACATAACAGTTTGCTGATTGTCACCTGGGACGAAGACGATTTCACCAAAGAAAACAGAATCCCTGTAATATTTGTAGGGCAAATGATTAAGCCAGGAACCTATTCCGACAAGATCACACATTACCGTGTACTGCGAACTATTGAAGATCTATACCACTTGAGCCCCTTGGGTCATAGTTCAGAAGCAAAGGCAATTACTTCAGTTTGGAAGTGATTTCACGAATTTCCTCTCCGGATTGCTGAATCTCAGTATCTGGCTTACACTACTAATAGCTAAATCTAATTTAGGAGGATACGAAACATGAACTATCGTCAATTGGGCAATACCGAGTTAAAGGTAAGTGAAGTCAGCTTTGGCACATGGGCCATTGGTGGTGATTGGGGAACTAGTCGGGATGAGGACGGATTAAAAGGGCTTGCTCTTGCTATGGAGCAGGGTGTCAATTTCTTTGATACTGCGGATGTATACGGCTCTGGTCATGCTGAGGAACTGCTTGCCAAAGCTACTAAAGGTAAAGCGGACAGCATACATATTGCCACTAAATTTTGCCGTTTCGGCGACATTCATGATCCTAAGAACTATACAGAGCAAAAGGTAAGGGAATATTGCGAACAAAGTTTGAAACGCTTACAAAGAGAACGAATTGATCTGTATCAAATTCACTGCCCACCTATAGAGATAATGCGGGATGGAAGCATCTTCACCGTGCTGGATAAATTAAAGCAGGAAGGCAAGATCCGCCATTACGGCGTAAGTGTGGAGACGATAGAAGAAGGCTTGTTATGCATGAAGTCTCCAGGGGTGAAGGCGCTCCAAGTAATCTTCAACCTTTTCCGTCAACAACCAGCGGAGGTGCTGTTGCCTCAGGCACAGGCTAATGGGGTGGGCATACTCGTTCGTCTACCTCTGGCCAGCGGATTATTGACAGGTAAATTCAAGGAAAACAGCACGTTTCAGGCCAACGATCATCGAAACTTTAACGCAAATGGTGAACAATTCAATGTGGGAGAGACCTTTGCCGGACTACCCTTCGTTAAAGGTGTGGAACTGGCTCGAGATTTGGAGTGGATTGCGGATGAACGCGACAATATGGCGAGAGCCTCGATGCGCTGGATACTTGATCATCCTGCAGTTACTTGTGTAATTCCTGGATTTAAGAATGAAGCGCAGGTAGAGGATAACCTCGCAACACTGAATGTACCTACTTTTACAGCGGAAGAAATGGACCGCTTGAGCGCTTTTTACAAGAATCAGGTTGCTCCATTTATCCGCGGCGGAATATAAACACAAAAAGAGTGAGCATCTACAATGGATGCTCACTCTTTTTGTGCCTATTTGTCCTATTGTGAAGGACGAGCGTAATGTGTGGTGCCACCTTTAATGTGAACTGGTTTGTCTTCAATGGAAACCCATACATCTATAGCCGAGTTGTTGCGGATCACGGAATGGTCAGCGCTAATCTTCAAGGAATGCAGCGCGGTGACGTAATCATAGATCTCAATATTAGTCGCATACCAGATATTCGAGTGTCCCCCGGCTTTCTGACAAAAAGTTTCGATCAGTTCCCAATTATTCTGCCGCTCGAACTCAAAGCTATGGCCCCAAATATAGCAGAGGTTCAGTTTCTGTGAGGGCCCTTGCAGCACAAAGCGTTCCCAGATATTATGAATATCCTCACTGTGATGGCAGGTAGGATGCCATTCCATAAAATGGAGCGGAAGGTCAAATTGATAAGTAGAGGCGACGGTACGACTATACTCGATCCCTGCGGATTGAAGTGGAGCGATAATGGCTGGCGAATAGGTTCCAAAAGGATAGGACATCCCGCGGATTGGATAATCAACTAAAGGCTCCAGCCGTTTACGGTCTTCAAGCAGTTCATCGACAACCATTGGCAACGGCAGTCTTTCCAAATGCGGATGGGTAACGGAATGAGCGGACACTTCGTGATTTTTGAAAATACGCTCTACTTCCTTCCCCGTTAAGAATCCTGGGGCATTCAGCGTTGAACTATTCAGATGGAAGGTACCTTTGATTCCATACTTGTCAAAAATCTCAGCTAGTCGGATATCGTAATGTTGTCCGTCATCATAGCTCATCGTGAGTGCTTTGGACATTCCGCCTGGAAAAAGGTTGAATTGCAGTTTCATGGTTTCACACCTCTTAGATAGAGTAGAGTTACTAGTTTTGCTCATAAATGTACTATATAGCGCTAAACCTGAAATACCAACCCTTTTTTTAAACTTTGTAAATGCTCACTTTAAGCTTTCGATCTTGTAAGATTGTTGAAATAGAAACAAAAATTCAATATAATATTGTTAATGCACCAACGGGTGGGAGGATAAGGCCATGAACAAAGAAGAACAGGTCTTAATGGGTTTCAGAGACGTATTTAACAAGTTGGTTTGGCTTAATAAGGATAAGATGGAAGACAGCCTTAAGGGTTATAAGCCTTCTGAAGTCCATTGCATCGAATACATTGAAAGAAATGTAGATTCCAATGTGACAAAACTTGCGGAGACCTTTTATATGACTCGCGGTGCGATAAGTAAAATGACTAAGAAGCTCATGGAAAAAGGCCTTGTAGAAAGTTACCAGAAGCCGGACAACAAGAAAGAAATCTATTTTAGACTTACTGAGCAAGGGAAAGTAATTTATAAAATCCATGAGGAGCTGCACAAAGAGTTTCAAGAGCGGGATAAAGCCGTATTCGAGCAAGTAACCGTGGAACAATATGACAGTATGCTTAGCTTCATGGAGAAGTATAATAAGCATTTGGATGCAGAAATAAAGAAACTGGGTATGGATATAAAGTCGGAATAAATTTGAATAATGAAAATGAAACCACAGGCAGCCGGGCTCTATGGAGAACGAACTGCCTTTTTATTGTTATTATTTTGTTGACAAGGAACAAACCGTAGATAAACATGCTTTAATATTCGGTCTTATCTCTGTGTTTCTTTGCGGCCCCCGCACTTGGAGCTTTGAGTGACAAATATGGCCGTCGTCCATTGCTCTGATCTATTCGTGCTTTAGCAAGAATGATTGGTCCTATCATTGGAGGTCAAATATTTCTTTAGGCAAGTATCCACTTTCATTTTTGTTTATAGGGTTTCAGAACTTAGGGTCAAGTTCTGAAACCCTATTTGTCTACAGTCTTCTTATGGGTGTAGTTTCTGTTGGGCGACTACAAGACGGGCACGATGCGAAGTGGAAAGCCGGCAGTCCTATAAACCTCTGCTTCGTCTTCATCGAGTCCACTCTCCGTAATAATCTCATCGAACGAGTCAAGACTGGCGAAGATCGCGAGTGAATTATAACTGAACTTGGTCGAATCGACCAGCAGAATATTTTTGTCTGCTGCGTTCATCGCGCTCTGTCTGGCACCTACGAGCACGGGCGACCAAGCCATAGCTCCCTTGGCATGTGAAATAGCTTCACAAGTAAGGAATGCCACATCCACTGTCAAAGAAGCGAGCATCTTCTCCGTATAGATGCCGTCTAAGCTGTAAGCCCACTTGCTTAGCCGCCCCCCGTGCAGTAGACGTCGAAACTGCCAAATCTCTCTTCGTTGGAGAGAAGTAGAGCCGTGTGTAAATCACGGGTAATGATTTTTAGACCCTTAAACTTCTCTAATTCTTCTACCATCCCCGCGACCGTTGTCCCTGCATCCAGAATAATGCTCATCCCATCCTCGATATGGTTCACGGCTTCCCTTGCAATGGCAAGCTTCTCAGCTTTATTTTCGTTCGATCGTTGATCGTAATCAGCGCCCATGAATCTTTTAACTTTAACCGCCCCACCGTGGGAACGCTGAATTCTACCTTCGGACTGCAATTGGTCCAGATCGCGACGTATGGTCATCTGCGAGACTTTGAATACCTCTGCAAGTTCTATGATCGTTACTTGTTGCTTAAGCTCAAGCAATTTCATGATTTCATGTTGTCTTGTTCCCATGAGCATGTGATGATTCCTCCCCCACATCGGTACAATCGCACTTTTGTCGGTATTTTTAACAATTATATCTTTATGATGTTCCCTTGTCAGTAAGAAATTTAACTAAATATGTTCGTTTGGTGTGAATTAATGCTATGCAAGCTTTCGTTTGTGTGATATATATGATATACAAATGTTATTTTAAGTGACTCCAAATCCTAAATGCAGCTTTAAATATCGGTTTTCGGCCGAATAGGAGAATGACTTCGCATTACTATGTTATATTATATAACATAAATAAAATTTGAAGTATGAGGTGAGTGTTTTGGTATTCAGATATAACGGAAATGCTTTTGATCGCCATTTTCTACCAAGACTGACGACTCAGGAAATTAAAGCGATGCCGAAGGAGGATGTGCTAATTGTCCTTCCTGTAGGTGCCATTGAGCAGCATGGACCTCATATGCCTGTCTACACGGATACTCTACTGGGGGAGGCATTGATCGCGGAAACATTCAAGCACCTTCCCGAGGATGCCCCCATCTGGCTGATTCCTTCTATTAATTATGGTAAAAGTACCGAACACACAGAATTTCCAGGCACGTTAACATTGTCAGCCCAGACTTTAATGATGGTGCTTCAGGATATCGGCGCATCCGTCGCCAGAAGCGGATTTAAGAAGCTGCTGCTGTTCAATACCCATGGCGGAAACGCTGACCTACTCGGCATGATGGCGAGGGAGATCCGTATCTCAACTGGACTTGCCGTGTATCGTCTTGATCCGGGCTCGGTCCATTACAGCGATTCATTTACAGACGACGAAGAGAAGGCAAGCGGCATTCACGCGGGAGATGTGGAAACTTCCCTAGTTATGGCAGTCTGCCCGGAATGGGTTCACCCTGAACTGGCTCTACGGGAGATGCCGAGGTTTCCTCAGTCGACTTCATTCTCCTTCCGTTCCAAATCTTTTGCTTGGGTGATGAAAGATATCTCTCTCAGCGGAATCGCCGGCGATGCAACCAAAGCGAGCCCTGAGCGGGGAGAGGCAATGCTGAACAAGGCGGGCCCCCTTCTGGCTGAAGCTCTGCTGGAGATTGCCGCATTCGACATGGAATCTTTGAAGGAATAAGGAGAGGAGATGCAACAGCATATGGAAGTGACTGCGGTAAGAAAAGAAAGGGTGCGAATGGGGCAATTGTCCAAAGTGTATCCCGACGGAACCGTCGCTGTTAAGGACGTGAATCTCACCATTAACGAAGGCGAGTTCCTCAGCTTTGTCGGCCCTTCTGGCTGCGGCAAATCGACGATCTTCAAGATGATCACCGGCTTGTCTGGACCAACGGGAGGAACACTTGAGGTTATGGGAACCACTCCCAAGCAGGCCCGCAAGCAGAGTGATACAGCCTTTGTCTTTCAGGACCATACGTTATTGCCCTGGAGCTCCGTTATTGACAATGTGTCCCTTCCGTTGGCGTTACGCGGTGTATCCCGTAAAGAGCGTCAGTTGGAAGCGGAACGCGTACTTGAGTTAGTAGGACTGAAGGATTATATGAAATCCATGCCCAGACAGCTGTCTGGGGGAATGAAGATGAGGGCCTCAATTGCCAGAGCACTCATATCCAAGCCTAAGCTGCTTCTAATGGACGAACCATTTGGAGCGCTGGACGAGATTACGAGGCAGACACTTCAGCTTGAGCTGCTCGACCTCTGGAGCCAAGATCAGGAAATGACCGTATTGTTCGTCACGCATAATGTTTTCGAAGCCGTATTTTTGTCTACACGAATTGCTGTCATGACGCCTAGACCTGGAAAGGTAGCCGCAGTAATTGACGTGCCTGTCCCGTTTCCACGGAGCGAATCTTTCCGAACCACCCCGGAATTTGGGCAGATTGTCCGTACCGTTTCAGATGCGTTGAAGCACTGAGTTACTGACTCATATAAGAAGAAGCGGCTTCGCCATCCTTTTATAGAGGGTACCCGCTTCTTCGAGAAATATAAGGATAAGTTATCGTGTGAAACCTATAAAATCTTATATTTGAACATATGTGGAGAGGAGGATCAGCTGATGACAGTTGGATGGATACAGGAATTGACGGAATTAGTCGGGATAGAAGAGCTGCTCCTCGGTTTCGATCAGCGTGATAAACTCTCGAAGGATTATTATTGGTATTCTCCCGTCCTAGAGCCGCTGCTCAGGGACAAGAGAGCTGATGCTATCGTCATTCCGGAGACAGAGGAACAGGTTCCTTTAGTACTCGGATTCGCATACCGCCACGGAATTCCGATCACGACGCGTGGATCGGGAACTGGAAATTATGGTCAGTCGGTACCCCTGGAAGGTGGTATTGTGCTGGATCTCAGCCGACTAAATATCGTACAGGAAGTGACGGACGAATACGCCCGAGTTCAGGCAGGTGTTCGGCTAGGGGCATTGGAGAAGCTTCTTCGTGAGCAAGACAAAGAGTTGCGGATTTATCCAAGTACATTCATGAAGGCGTCGGTAGGCGGCTTTGTCTGCGGTGGCTCCGGTGGTATCGGCTCCATCACCTGGGGGAACCTGTGGGACGGAAACGTGCTCGAGGCTGTCGTGTACACGATGGAGGAGACTCCCCGAAGACTTGTTGTCAGTGGGCCGGATCTGGTCGCATACATTCATAATTACGGAACCAACGGCATCCTGACGGAACTGAAGATTCCCATCTCAACGAAGGTAGCCTGGAGACAGACGGTTGTGCAATTTGACGATTTCGAAGCGGCTTTCCGTTTCTCTCATGCAGTAGCCATGGACGACTCCATCCGAAAGCGTTTGGTCACGCCCGTTGAATGGCCAATACCTTCATTCTTCAAACCGATTGTGAAGCACCTTGAGCCAGGTGCGAGCGCATGCTTACTAGAGACTGAGGAAGGCACCGAGCAGGCGCTTGCAGCCCATGCCGCAGCGGTAGGCGGACGAATCGGCTATGTCATCCCCTCTGATCTATATCATACCACCATTGGTCTATCTGATTTCACATGGAACCATACCACCCTCTGGGCTCTAAAGACAGACCCATCGCTCACCTATCTCCAGGCGGGCTTCCATCCGGTTGATTTCCCCGGGCAAATCAGACAGATCAAGGCTGAATTTGGTGATGAAGTTCTTATGCACCTCGAATTCATGCGTTCGGCGGGCGTAATTGTCCCAGCCGCGCTGCCTATCATCCGCTATACGACTCATGAGCGGTTATATGAGATTATCGCGTTCTTCCTATCTATTGGCGTCGGAATCAACGATCCTCATACTTGGAGACTCGAAATGGGTGGACGAGGACAAATGGATGCCATGCTTGCAGCCAAGCGAGCGAACGACCCACATTCACTGCTTAATCCAGGCAAGCTGCAGATTCCCGCTGTACAGGAAACGATAAAGGAGTGATGAGAGATGAGGAAAGAAGTTATTGCCGCAGACCCTGGTATTTACTCTCTATCGGAGACAAACCCGAGAGTCGCGTCGGAGAGGAAAGCATATAAATTCGGGTGGTCATGGTGGAAAACGCTGCTTCCTCCCATCATAGCGTTCGTTATATTTGTTGGAGGGTGGGAACTGTTCTGCCGACTGGCTGACATAAAGCCTTATTTGCTGCCCAAGCCGTCCGACATCGTTCTGGCTGCATCGGAGAACGCTGCGAATCTGTGGGTATCGGTATGGACGACGATCATCGAATCGGTAATCGGCTTTCTGCTAAGTGTCGTGTTAGGCGTTGGCTTTGCGATCATTCTGGCAAGTTCCAAGCTTGTCGAGAGAAGCATCTACCCGTATGCCATTATTATGCAAACGATTCCGATCGTTGCCATCGCACCGATCATCGTTATCTGGTTTGGTGCTGGAGTCAATGCAATCGTCATTATCGCGTTCTTAATCGGATTTTTCCCCATGCTGTCCAATACACTGATCGGACTTAACTCAACCGATCACAATATGAAGAACCTGTTCTACCTGTATAACGCTTCGCCATTTCAAACCATGTTCCGGCTGCGTTTACCGTCTGCACTGCCCTACATTGTTGCCGGACTCAAGATTTCCTGTACTCTTGCTGTCATCGGAGCCATCGTAGGCGAATATATCGCTGGCATCGGAGGAGGGCAGGGGGGCTTAGGTTATGCAATCACTGTCGCCGCCTCCCGTCTCCGAACCCCATATTTGTTCGCCTGCGGATTTTCGGCATCTTTGCTCGGTATTACTTTTTTCCTTCTGGTCAACGCGTTCTCCAAGTGGATGCTCAGCTCTTGGCATGAATCTGAGATGAAATCGTCGGAAGGATAGGGAAACGACAACTCGAAAGGATGTGACGACCATGCTGGCTGATCTGGAAATCATAAATGCAAGGTTGCCCCTTGCAGAGGGAGGCGGTTTGTTCAAGTTAATGATCAAGGATGGGAACTGGTCTTCCATTGAAGCTCAGGAAGGGCTCGTTGTCTCAGATCGGCACCTGCCGATCTCCAAGCTGAATTTTGATGAGCTTCGGACAACCAAGGAAGTCGATCTGCAAGGGCGGGTGCTGCTGCCCGGATTTGTAGATGTCCATATGCATCTGGACAAAGCATATTCTATCGCTCATGTTCGCAATCGCTCGGGAACACTCATGGAAGCGATCGAGAATTATCGTTCCGTCGTTCCGACGTTCAGCAAGGAAATGATCAGGGAACGAATCATTAAATCTGCGCTTCGAGCGGCTTCCTTCGGTAGTCTCACGCTTCGTAGTCATCTTGATGTCCCCTTTCATCTTGGACGTGAGATTGCACTCCGTACGGTGGAGGCAGCTTTGGAGGCAAGGGAGATGGTGAAGGATTTCGTCGACATTCAGTATTTCCCCATGTATTTCTACGATTCCGCCCACCACCGAGGAATCACTGAGTTCGCTGAGGAGACGTTGCGTATGGGCATCGATGGCGTCGGCGGAGCCCCCCATCTGGCACCTGACCCGGAAGCAGGAATCCGCTGGGCGCTCCAGCTCGCGACAGCATTTAACCGGCCGATTGATCTGCATTGCGATGAATCCGACAATCCCGAAGTCAAGACGATCGATTTCTATAGCGACCAAGTTCTATTGCACGGCTATGCCGGAATGGCAACGGCGGGTCATCTATGTTCACTCTCCGCGATGGCTCAGAAGGAAGCTGACCGGCTAATTGGTAAGATGGTAGAAGCGGGAATTAGCGCAGTCACTCTTCCCGTAGTCAATCTGTATCTGCAGGGTCGCGGCGATCAGGGAAATGTAAGACGAGGTCTTACGCGTGTCAAAGAGCTATTGAAAGCTGGAGTTCCCGTTGCGGCGGCCTCCGACAACATTCAGGACCCATTTCACCCATTCGGACGTGGAGACATGCTGCAGATTGGACTTATGACTGCCTATGCTGCACATCTGGCTAGTGAAGTGGATCTGGATACGATACTACGGATGCTGACGCATCTCCCAGCGGCCATCGCTGGCATTTCGGAGTACGGCATTTCTATCGGCAATCCGGTGGGCTTCGTAGTTCTGGATGCAAGCTCAGGAGAGGAACTCTTTCAGGAGCTTCCTGCCACACGCTGGGTGTACAACAAGAAGCGCTGGATTTATGCGTCTGAGCTGAAGCAGCAGTGGACGAACCCGATTGCAGCACTTCTGTCTTAAGTGTCTAGTCTACCATCGTTAGCCTGCTCAGTTAGTTTTCCTTGAGTGCTTGTTCGCCCAAAAGCGGATGCACATATAGATATCATTAATAGGATAAGGGAGGAAGAAACATGCTCACAATAACTACAAGAGGTAAGCATTTCAGGTTATGGGGGCTGTCTCTAATAGTCACGTCTGTCATGGCGCTGTCGGCCTGCGGTTCCGACAAGAATGGAGACGTTTCTCAGGGCAGCGAATCGACAGGTAACCAACAGGCGGAAGTCAAGCTGACCAAAGTCACACAGGTGACGAACTGGTTTGCGGAACCGGAGCATGGCGGTCAGTATGCAGCGCTCTCGAAGGGCTTTTACAAAGACGCGGGTCTAGACATGACGATCCAGCCAGGCGGTCCAGGTGTCTCTGCGTCGCAGATCGTGGCTTCCGGCAAAGCCGAATTCGGAATGGGGCAGGCGGATGAGATCCTGCTGGCGCGGGAGAATGGTATTCCGCTGGTGGCGATCGCGGCAACCTTTCAAAAAAACCCCCAAGGCATTATGTACCATAAAGACAAATACAAGGACATCTCTGAGTTGAACGGTCATAAGGTTTACGTGGGCAGCGGTGTTGCGTTCTGGGAATATCTCAAGAAGGCTTACAAACTGGACACTGTACAAGAGATGAAATATACCGGTTCTCTTGCAAATTTCGTTGCCGACCCGGAATCCGCCACCCAAATATATGTCACATCCGAGCCGTTCACGATGCAGCAGGAGGGCGTAGATGTTGACTACTTCCTTAATTATGATCTTGGCTACAAGCAATACGGCAACATCCTGTTTACCACAGAAGATTACATTAAGAACCACCCGGATATTGTCAAAGCCTACGTCGAAGCCTCCATCAAAGGCTGGGATTACTATAAAGATAATTCTGAAGAAATCAACAAGGTAATGCAGGAAAAAAACCCGGATCTGAAGCTGGAAGCGATGGCCTTTGGCACGAAGGCTCAGGAGGCACTGGTCTATGGCGGGGACGCGGAGACTAACGGAGTCGGCTACATGAACAAGGAAATCTGGGAAGGGTTGCAAAAGCAACTGGTCGATATCGGTATTCTAAAGAAAACTGCTCCGATCGACGAAGCATACACGAACGAGTTTCTTCCTGGAAAATAATGAGTTGTCAGTGCGGGGCACTGATCGCGGCTGCATTCGATTCTTTACCTGATGGAGGGAGGAGCGAGAATGGCGAAGGTCTTGATCGTCTATTTCAGCGCTTATGGACATATTCACCGGATGGCTGAAGCGGCTGCAAAAGGGGCTTCAGACGAAGGGCACGAGGTAAGACTGGGACGCATACCGGAGTTCCGTTCTCCCGACAACGTAACGGCACTGCTTGACCATCCGAGCCACAGCCAAGAACGCGATGAGGATATGCTGTCCGGCAAGTTCCGTGTCGGTGCAAGATGGGAGAAGTATGAGGCCTCACAGGAAGAGCAAAAGGATGTTCCTGAAGTGTCTCATGACGATTTGCGCTGGGCAGACGGCATTGTGTGGGGCTTTCCTACCTATTACGGATCGATGCCAGCTCAGGTCAAGTCGTTCCTTGATATGTCAGGCAGTCTATGCGCTAGTGGAGAATTGGAGGGCAAGCCGACGGGAGTTATGACGAGTGCCGGTTCGATCCATACTGGCCATGAAGCAACCATTCTCACCTCTATCGTGCCATTGCTTCATTTCGGTCTGATTTATGTCGGTCTCCCCTATTCGCAGAATCCAGAATATTTGACAGCGGATGCGATCGGCGGTTCTCCCTATGGGCCCTCTACCCTGGCGGGTCCAGATAGTTCGAAAACACCCGATGAGCGAGAGTTGATTATGGCAGGCAGGCTGGGCGCTCGTGTAGCACGATTTGCTGAAGCGACCAAGGGCATCAAATGAATGGCGGGGATGAGATGATTTATGATTTGATAGTGAGAAATGCCCTGCTAATTGGTAACGACACCTATACTGATATTGGGATACGGGATGGGAGAATAGCAGGGATAGGCCAGTTGGCAGAAGAGACTGCTGCGGAGACGATCGACGCGGAAGGTAGACTATTGGTACCTCCGTTCGTTGAGCCGCACGTCCATCTGGATACAGCACTAACTGCAGGAAATCCGGTCTGGAACGAAAGCGGTACGCTGGCGGAAGGAATCGAAATCTGGTCTTCACGCAAGCTGATGCTCACAAGGGAGGATGTCATCGCAAGAGCGGAGCGCACGATTCAACTGTATCTCGGTTACGGTGCCCTTCATCTGCGAACGATGGTAGACATAGGAGATCCTAAGCTGATGGCGCTGGAAGCCATACTAGAGATCAAGGAGCGCTATCGCGGGCTGATAGATATCCAGGTTACCGCATTTCCCCAGGATGGAATCATGTCTTGTCCAGCTAATGAAGAGCGGATGAAGGAAGCTCTGCGTATGGGCGCGGACGGTGTGTCTGCGGTTCCGCATCTGGAGCATACACGCGAGGAGGGAGTACAATCCTTGCGTAAGGCGTTCGATTTGGCGGAGCGCAGCGGTGCATATGTTCATGTGTTCTGTGACGAGGCCGATGACGAGAATTCCAAATATCTGGAGGTTTGCGCCTCCTTGGCTCTATCTACAGGAATGGGTTCTCGGGTGACGGCAGCGCATGCAAACGCCGCGGCTTATTATAACGAATCGTACTTCCAGAAGATTATGGGGCTGGTCAAACGATCCGGTCTCTCGATCGTCGCCTGTCCGCTGATTAACAGTGTTATGCAAGGTCGCTATGATAGCTACCCCAAGGGAAGAGGGATTACGCGCATCAAAGAATTTCAGCAGGCGGGTATTAACGTCGCGTTGTCCCACGATGATATCCGTTCACCCTTCTATCCCCTAGGAACCGGCAATCCGCTGGATGCCGCCCACATGGGTGCCCATCTGGCCCATATGAGCGGAAGAGCCGAAATGCGAAGCCTGATTGGGATGATAACAGAAGGCGGAGCAATAGCGATGAGTCTGGATGAATATAGTTTCCAAGGTGGCGAACTTAGAAATGGAGCTCCAGCCTCGTTCCTCTTATTCGACGCCAAGGACTCAAGCGACTTGATCCGCCAGCGCCTGTCACCCCGGTTCGTGTTCCGAAGCGGCCGCATCATCGCTGAGACTTGGCCCGCAATCACAAGCCTGTTGGATGCAAAGGCTGATGGAAGAGCTAATCTAGCCATTCCGCTTCCAATGAAAATGGGGGTTTCCCCTAATCGATCATAAGCAAAAAGGATTGAGCAGAGATATCTGTTCAATCCTTTTTTTTGAATGAAAGATAAAAGAAGTCTCGTATAAAACCACCGCGTTCAGCAGCACTGACAACTAATCCTCTGAAACTGGCTCGGAATATTTTCCGAATCCATCCTCACACGTAATATCCAGTTCAAGAATGTTGTAAAGAGATTGTTTGGAATCCTCTAATTTTTTTTGAGCGTCTTCGATTCCTGCTATTTTTTCTTTAATAATGCTTGTTTGTTCATCTTTTGAAATGCCATTTTTCGAGATCATGGATTGTATATCATTAATTGAAAAACCAACAGCTAAACAATTTTTAACAACATCTAGATGATGAATGATTTCTGAAGCATAATTCCGATAATTATTCTGTTCTCTCAATATATATTCATCAGGGATAATGCCTATTTTCTCATAGTAACGGATGGTTGATATAGGTAGGTCAACCATTTCCGCTACTTCACTAATCTTCATATGAATCACCTCATTTTTTTCTCTTGCTATAAAGTATACTTCATAGTTTACAATCCTCATAGTGAAGAAAAGTGGAGTACAGCACGATCTCACAAATATAAAAAAGGAGCTAATAATATGACATCATTAAAATTCACCAGTAAATTCCACAAAACAAACGATTTCAATGAAATCGTTTTGGAGCGCCATTCCGTTAAAGTCTATGATCCTGAAGTGAAAATCAGCCGGGAGGAAATGACCGAAATTTTGGCGGAAGCTTCCCTTGCCCCCTCTGCCATTAACATGCAGCCGTGGCGTTTCCTTGTTATCGACAGCGCAGAAGGCAAAGAAAAACTTGCACCGCTAGCCTCCTTCAACCAGACACAAGCTCTAACATCTTCGGCTGTCATTGCGGTATTTTACGATGCAAATAACATTGAATATATGGACGAAATTTTCGGCAAAGCAGTAGAACTTGGATACATGCCACAGGAGATCATGGATATGCAATTGAAACAAGTAAAACCTTATTATGCGAACATGTCCGCATCCGACCTGCGTGACGTGAACCTGATTGATTCAAGCCTCATTTCGATGCAGCTGATGCTTGTTGCCCGTGCGCACGGATATGACACCAACCCGATGGCCGGCTATGAGAAGGAACAGATCGCCGAAGCTTTTGGACTGGACAAAGACCGGTTCCAACCAGTCATGTTGATCTCGATAGGAAAAGCAGCCAAAGAGAGCTATCCGTCCTACCGCCTGCCGGTTGAAACTATCACAACTTGGGCATAATTATCAGTTATTCTCCAGAGAAAAAATTAAAGTGGATAGTGGGAAGTTATAGTATTAGTACTTGGTTAAGCGGAAGAAAAAGAGTTATTAATAGTCCACCGGTTTTTACCGGTGGTTTTTTACTCATTGAGCCCCATCCAGATATTCCTTTATTGTCCTAGTGAATAGACGCTAACTAAATCCTAAAAATATCGAATTAATTCGTTTTACTTATAAATTGCACTATTTAAGCCTCACAAATGCTTAGGCTGTCTGCATTCAAACAGGTATAATTATAAAAGATTAAATTCGAATAACTAGGAGGCAGAGTTCACTAAATGAATATTAGACCCATCCAAATTATAGATAATGCATCTATCGAACACATCATCAGGAACTGCTTGATCGAGTTTGGCGGTAACAGAGCCGGCCTTGCCTGGGAAGATGACAGTCTGCCTGATCTATATCATTATTATAATAATGGAAAAGACCGTGCTTACTGGATTATTGAAGCGGAGGGAGAAGTTTTGGGTGGATGCGGTATTGCTCCTTTTACCGAATCAGGTAACATATGTGAACTGCAGAAAATGTACTTATCCTCGAAGATTAGAGGAACCGGAGCAGCAGCTGAACTATTGCAGATAGCCTTGGACTTCGCCAAACTCCATTACAATAAGTGTTATTTGGAAACCTTGCAAAACATGCATGCGGCCAACCGCTTTTATACGAAATATGGGTTTGAGTCTTTAGAGGCACCACTTGCAGGTTCAGAGCATTTTGCCTGTGATGCCTGGTATATTAAAGATTTAGGCGAATGAAGTACATAAATATGGAAGCTCCAGAATGGTGGTGTTCGATCACCATGTTGAATTTTTACCAATAAGAAACCACAGAAGAATCAAAATCCCACTGGTATAATGAACAGTGGGATTTTCTTGTGATCTGGAACATAATGAGGTCTGAATTCACTACCAACCCTGTACTACATTAGATTTAGTTAACTATCATGGAATCGCATACCTTTTCCGTAGAATTGCCTCTTATTGTTTGCGATGCACTGTCTCTATAATGGGGATGTATTACTTTGAGAGGGGGAACGTCTGCATTTCCACGATCGGCAAGGAAGGTGAGAACAGACTGGATATACGGAAAGCGCTGGAAAATGAGACACCACGTCTTGAGAACGCTACCATTCGAAGTACTTTCGGAGGTTTACACCTTTTCTCGCAATACACATTATTGAGGAGGAATATAATGCGCAACAAGTATGTCGTATGGTCACTTATAGTAACCATGCTGATCTCAAGCTTATTCCTGGCAGTCGGATCTCTCGTTCCTGTATTTGCCGCCGGCGGACCGAACCTGACGCTGGGCAAAAGCATAACGGCGAGTGGTCAATCTCAAACTTATAGTCCTGACAATGTGAAAGACAGCAATCAAGACACCTATTGGGAAAGCACGAACAACGCGTTCCCGCAATGGCTTCAAGTCGATTTAGGGGCAAATACGAATATTGATCAGATTGTGTTAAAAATACCTGCGAGCTGGGGAACTCGAACGCAAACACTGGCCGTTCAAGGCAGTACGAACGGTACAACGTTCACGAACATTGTCGCATCCGCGGATTATATATTCAATCCGTCAGTTGCCGCCAACGCAGTTACGATCAACTTTGCTGCAACAAGCACGCGTTACGTTCGGCTGAACGTAACAGGCAACACGGTCTGGCCGGCAGCGCAATTCTCAGAATTCGAAATTTATGGCGTTAGCGGTTCTACACCAACACCAACACCAACACCAGCGCCAACAGGTACGTACCAGGCTGAGTCCGCTGCACTCTCGGGTGGAGCCAAAGTAAATACGGACCACACCGGCTATGCAGGTACGGGCTTTGTTGACGGTTATTTATCGCAAGGTTCATCGACGACTTTCACAGTCAATGTAACGGAGGCAGGTAACCGAGGCGTAACGCTGAAATATGCCAACGCGAGCGGCAGTGCGAAGACCATAAGTATCTATGTCAATGGCACGAAAATCCGCCAATCCTCGCTGCCTAATCTGGCAAACTGGGATACATGGAGTACCGTATTGGAAACACTTAGCCTGAATGCCGGAAACAATACAATCGCATACAAATACGATGCGGGCGATTCCGGCAACATCAACCTTGACCAAATCACGGTAGCGACGACGACCTCCACTCCAACAGCAACACCGACTGCTACACCAACACCAACGGCTACGGTAACCCCGACAGTAACACCATCGGCGACACCGACGCCCCCTTCTGGCAGCAATATCGCAATTGGCAAATCAATTACTGCATCTTCAGGCACATTATCGTTCGTGGCTACAAATGCTAACGATAACGATATCAATACGTACTGGGAAGGTGGCAGCAATCCAAGCACACTGACGCTCGATCTGGGAGCGAATTATAACATTACATCCATCGTGCTGAAACTGAACCCGTCTTCTGCATGGGGTACACGCACGCAAAACATTCAAGTACTCGGTCACAACCAGAACACAACGACCTTCAGCAATCTGATTTCGGCGCAAACTTACACATTCAATCCTGCATCCAGCAACACGGTGACGATTCCGGTTACGGCGACGGTTAAACGTCTGCAGTTAAATATTACGTCGAACTCTGGTGCATCAGCCGGACAAATTGCTGAGTTCCAAGTATTCGGTACGCCTGCTCCGAATCCAGACCTGACGATTACAAGCAACTCTTGGTCACCGTCTGCTCCGATTGAGACAAATGCAATTAGGCTGAACGCAATCGTTAAGAACAACGGTAATGCCGATTCCGCGGCAACTACGGTCAACTTCTACCTAAACAACGAGCTTGCTGGCTTCGCTCCGGTAGGATTGCTTGCGGCAGGCGCTTCGACGACGGTATCACTGAATGTCGGAACGAAAACTGCTGCGTCTTACTCGATCAACACCAAGGTAGACGAGAGCAACGCGATCATTGAACAGAATGATGAGAACAACAGCTACACGAACCCATCTTCACTCGTTGTCGCTCCAGTTTCCAGTTCGGACCTCGTAGCAACTGCATCATGGACACCAAGTAATCCAGTTGCCAATAATACGGTAAGCTTTACCGTAAATCTTAAGAATCAAGGAACTATTGCTTCGGCAAGTGGTTCTCATGGAGTCACAGTAGTTCTTAAGAATTCTGCTGGTTCAACGATTCAAACCTTTAATGGAAGCTATAGCGGTGTCATAGCTGAGGGAGCATCTGTCAATGTCGCTATTCCAGGGACGTGGACAGCCGTAAACGGCAACTATACTGTGAACACAACCGTTGCAGTAGATGCTAACGAAGTCACAACTAAGCAAGCAAACAATGCAAGTACAACCAGCTTGGTTGTGTATGCCCTACGAGGAGCGAGCGTTCCGTATAGCCGATATGATACTGATGACGCCACTCGCGGTGGTTCGGCCACTCTGAAGACTGCACCGACATTCGATCAAACACTGATTGCATCGGAAGCTTCCGGTCAGCGCTATGTAGCACTTCCATCGAACGGATCCAATCTACAATGGACTGTTAGACCGGGTGAAGGTGGAGCAGGTGTGACTATGAGATTTACAATGCCCGATTCATCCGACGGTATGGGACTTAATGGTTCACTTGACGTTTACGTCAATGGTGTTAATACCAAGACAGTACCATTGACATCCTACTACAGCTGGCAGTATTTCTCGGGTGATCAGCCTGGAGATGCTCCTAGTGCAGGGCGTCCACTCTTCCGATTTGATGAAGTGCACTGGAAACTGAACACTCCACTTCAGCCTGGCGACACGATCCGTATCCAGAAGAACAATGGGGATAACCTGGAATATGGTGTCGACTTCATCGAAATCGAACCTCTTCCTGCTGCTATAGCTCGTCCGGCTAACTCAGTTTCGGTAACGGATTATGGTGCGATTGCGAACGATGGCGTGGATGACCTTGCTGCTTTTAATGCTACTGTTACTGCGGCTGTTTCATCTGGCAAGACCTTGTATATCCCGGAGGGGACGTTCAACCTCAGCAGCATGTGGCAAATCGGTTCTGTCAGCAATATGATCAACAACTTCACTGTCACGGGTGCGGGTTTCTGGTATACGAACCTCCAGTTTACCAATCCCAATTCAGCGGGCGGCGGGATCTCGCTCCGTATTTCAGGCAAGCTTGATTTCAGCAATGTGTATATGAATTCGAATTTGCGGTCGCGGTATAACCAAAATGCAATCTATAAAGGCTTCATGGACAATTTCGGCACCAATTCGGTAATTCACAATGTCTGGGTAGAACATTTTGAGTGCGGGATGTGGGTAGGGGATTATGCACATACTCCGGCGATCTTTGCGAATGGGTTGCTAGTTGAAAACAGCCGGATTCGGAATAACCTGGCTGATGGCATCAACTTCTCGCAAGGGACTAGTAATTCGACCGTACGAAATACCAATGTGCGAAATAACGGTGATGATGGTCTTGCCGTATGGCCGAGTAATACCTTTGGCGCCCCCGATGGTGTAAACAATACTTTCTCTTATAACACTGTTGAGGATAACTGGCGTGCGGGGGGAATTGCCTTTTTTGGAGGAAGCGGCCATAAGGCTGACCACAACGTAATCATCGACACTGTCGGCGGTTCCGGCATCAGATTGAATACCACGTTCCCTGGAGCCCATTTCAACAACAATACCGGCATTCTTTTTTCGGATACTACCATAATTAATAGCGGTACCAGTAGGGATCTTTATGACGGTGAACGCGGTGCAATCGATCTGGAAGCTTCTGGCGACGGGATCAAAAATGTAACGTTTACCAACATCGATATCATTAACACACAACGCGATGCTATTCAGTTTGGCTATGGTGGTGGATTTCAAAATATCGTATTTAACAACATCACCATTGATGGTACTGGTCTTGATGGAGTAACCACCTCACGGTTCTCGGGAGCACATAAGGGCTCAGCTATCTATACCTATACTGGTAATGGATCTGCGACTTTCAACAATCTGACGACCCGGAATATCGCTAACCCCAACCTGAATTTCATCCAGACGGGTTTTAGCCTGATCATCCAGTAAGCATTCTGGTATACAAAAAGGGAATCCGTTTTTTTACGTGGTGTGCGATCCTATTTCACTGGACTGATAAACAGTTGTGATATCTTTATGACAGTTCCGTAGTCTTTGCAAGATTATATCTAAAATAAGTTTCCATGGCGTACAAAAAAATGCGAGATCTCCGAATCCGGGATCTCGCATTTGCTGCAAATATGAGTTTAGAGCGGGGATACGATAAATCGGAAGGTGTATGGTCGGTTAGCCAGCAGTGTGAACTGTTCGTGCGTTCGTGCACCCCAGCTGTCATCGCCGCCGACACCCATCTGCTTGTAGTTGACTCTCAGCACTGTTTTGTGGGAAGTGGGCAATTTATAAACATGATCGCTCGCTTCCAACTCTTCAGGACTCCAAGGTAGAGCATTAATTTCCAGAGGGGCTGAGCTTTCAAAATAAAGCCCAGAACCATTCGCTCCCTCTATGAGAGAGGCATATCTGACATCTGTCTTATTGCCGCACTCCTGAGGTCTAAGATACGGAGTGAATTGCTCACTAACCTTGCCACTATAACGTCCCAGTTTCGCACCTGTTTGTCTGTCCCAATAGTTCTCATGCGGTCCTCTGCCGTACCAGGAAAGGGTATCCAGGCTTCCATCAAGCACGAACAACATCCCGAATTCAGGGATTTCTGGGAGAGAACTGCCCCCCGGATTCAGTTCCTGCGTAATCGCCATCGACCCGTCGGGACGAATCTCATAATGGAGCAGCAATATGGAATCAGGTTTCGTAGCCAAAAGATAAGCAATAGAGACGAAACAGCGATTACCTTCAACTCGGCAGGAGAAATGGACTATATTACGGCTGTAAGAAGCTTCCTTCCATACCGCACAGCGCTTCTCCAAGCCATTGCCAAGATCATTATCGGTTAGCCCTCTCCAGAAATTGGGTTTTGCGGGCTCAAGCAAGCGTTCTTTTCCAGAAGAAAGGTAAGAGAATAAATCTCCTGTAGTCGTATTAAAAGTCAGAGCAAAGTCACTGCCCTTAACGGTTAGTGCATCTCCTTGTTCAGTTACCTGCAGCTCTCCTTCTAGTGATTCGGAAGTGTTGCTAACCATACGGGGAGATACGATAAATTGTTCCCAAGCGATTTCATGATGGGCCTCAGACCAGGAAGTTGCTGCCCGCTGTACAAAAGATAAAGTTAGGACGGCTTCTTGGTCATTTACAAAAGAGCTCAGTTCATATGGAATAGCACATTCAGCGCTTTCTCCAGGTAGAACAGCAAACTTCAGCACCCCTTCTAGCGCTATTTCTCCGTCCAAGCGAATATCCCATTTTAGATCATACTCTTCTACATTCGTAAATAAGAAATTATTACGGAAGGAGAAGAGGCCTTTGTGGATGTCGACTGCGGTTATTTTGATATTTTGATAGCACTTTTTAACCTCAAGCAGCTTGGGAGTTACCGACCGGTCAGCAAATAGCAATCCGTTACCGCTAAAATTCCCGTCATGCGGAGATTCGCCAAAGTCGCCACCATAAGCCAAGTATTCAATTCCCTCTGTAGTGTGGGTTCGAATGGCCTGATCTACCCAATCCCAAATGAATGCACCTTGAAAAATATCATATTGATCAAATAAATCGCAGTACAAATGTAGGCCGCCACAGGAATTTCCCATAGCATGACTATATTCGCAGATGATATAAGGCTTCTGCGGATGGTTTCGCGCATATTTTTCAACATCGCCTGGTTTAACGTACATTGTAGATTCGATATCACTGGCTGCTGCTGAAGGTTTGTAGTGGAAGGCACCTTCATAATGAACTAGTCTCGTGGGATCGGCCTGTCTCAGTTGGTCATGCATGGCGATGAAGTTATCGCCTCCGAAAGACTCATTGCCGAGCGACCAAATCACAACAGATGGATGATTCTTGTCCCGTTGCATCATAGAATTACAGCGGTCCAGCACATTGGCTCGCCATTCTGGTTTACTACCGGGGACGTTCCCCTCATGTAGTTCCTGTTGCCCGTACTGCCAAGTGCCGTGTGTCTCCAGATTCGTCTCATCTATGACATAGATTCCATACTCGTCGCAGAGCTCATACCAAACGGACTGATTTGGATAATGAGAGGTTCTTACCGCATTAATATTATGGGATTTCATCAACTGGATATCGCGTAACATATCAGCTTTGGCCAGCGCGCGGCCGGTATCGCAGGAGAATTCGTGCCGGTTAACACCTTTGAGCACTACTCTTTTACCGTTAATCTTCATGAGTCCGTCTTTGATCTCGAAGGAGCGGAATCCGACTTTACAACTGACAGCTTCCAACAGATGATCTTGATCGTCGATTAATGAGAGTACCAGAGTATACAAATACGGCTTCTCAGCACTCCATTTATAGGGATGATCGACAAATGCAGCCAGTTGGAGTTGTTGCACGCCTTTTTCATCAAACGAAGTAAACGCGGATACTGGAGCAGCCCATACCGGTTGGCCCTGTCCATTATAGAGTTGTATTTGGAGCGTATGAGCATTTACATCTCGGTTGAAGTAATTTTCTACCTTTATGTCCACGTTCAGTTCCGCATTTGCGAAATCTTTATCCAGATCCGTGCGTACAAAAAAGTCAGCAACGTGAACATGGGGAGTTGTGTACAAATAAACATCACGAAAAATACCGCTGAGACGCCAAAAATCCTGATCCTCCAGCCAACTGGCATCGCACCAACGATACACCTCTACGGCTAGCTTGTTTTCTCCAGGATTCAAGTAGGGGGTGATATCAAACTCAGATGGAGTAAAAGTATCTTCGCCATAACCGACCAATTCTCCGTTTACCCATACATAAAAGGCCGATTCAACGCCCTGGAAGCTGAGATATACAGGCTGTCCTTCCCAAGACACCGGTACTGTGAAGGTACGTATGTAAGAGCCTACCGGATTATACACCGTTGGAGCAAAGGGAGGTTTCAACTCGGGTTCGGACTCTGCCCAGGGATAACGCACATTTGTATATTGAGGATAGTCATAGCCGTGGAACTGCCAGTGAGAGGGAACGGGAATATTGGACCAACTGCTATTATCATAATCTGCTTTGTAAAAATCCTTGCACCGCTGCTCTGGTGTTTCGGAAAAAGCGAATTTCCAGAGTCCGTTAAGGGTTTGGTAATTAGCGGAGGTTTCTTTATCACCTTGTAAAGCCTCTGACACCGTTGAATAGGACATCATGGAGGCATGCGCATCCATCCGATTCAGTTGAAATATCTCAGGATTGTTGTTCCATTCCGGGTAGCCGTTTGCAGGCGGCTGATAGACAAGCTTGTGGCACACGAGTAACATCTCCTCATCACTATTAGTATATTCATATTATAAGATGAGTAATTTGCAAGGGATATAGAAGGATTTTCTCCTTATATAATATAATATGAAACTAGAAACATCTTTGGAAGCAGAGTAGAATGGAAGAGGCTGTTTAAGATAAGAATGAAAGTTTATAGCGGATATCAAGTAAAAAAATGGGGGAGACGCATGAAGAGCAAATTAATCTTTTGCCAAACGGAAGAGACGATATTATTGCCGTTGTATGCTACAACAATCGGTTATTGGGAGCATCAGACGGAAACAGTTCGTCCGGCCGGATTTCCAGATTATCAATTACATCAGATTCTCGAGGGCAAAGGTGAGTTGACGATCAAAGATAAACGGTATTTGGTAGGCCCCGGGGATGTTTTCTTTCTATATCCGCATATCGCTCACTCGTATACTCCGATCAGCCGCGAGTGGAGGCTGTCATGGATCTCATTTAATGGTAGAGAAGCTAGCCAGATGCTGCTGTTCTTGGGGATTCGCGAGTCAGGTCTAGGAAGATTAAGAGACGAATTATTGCTGGAACCTTTAAGAGAAATGCTCACGATGTCAGACGGTAATGAATCGGGAACCAACCTCGAACGTTCCAAGCTGTTATATACGCTGCTCCTTGATTTGAAACGTAATATGCTGCCCTCTTCCAAAGAGGATGATGAGCTGGAACGCATTCAGCCGGTTCTTCATCATATTGAACTCAACTTGCACAGAGCACTACCGTTGAAAGAGTTAGCTGAGGTGGCTTCCGTATCTCCGCAGTATTTATGCCGTCTTTTTCAGCGAACCTTGCATGATCGACCTGTGACCTATATCAATAAGCAGCGCATTAACCGGAGCAAACAATTAATGTTCACTGGACGGGAGAAAAATATATATGAAATCGCGCAGTTGGCTGGTTTTGATCATGCCAGTTATTTCTGTGCGGTGTTTAAGAGTGTTACCGGAATGAAACCCGAGGAGTTTAAGCGGCTGCATGGTTTAGATTAAATAGATTGAGCCTCAACCCGTTGAAACATTAGGCTGAGGCTCATGATTTTACATCGAATGTTACTTTAACGCTGTATATTTCCATAAATGCTATAGCGGTTAAAAGTCACTTTGCCACCCACGGTTTCAATCCGTAGGGTATGGTTGCCGTCCTTCAGGTTCTTTTTCTCAAACACGACTTTGCTGTAGCCTTCGAGATCGGCGGCGGTCAGGTCAATTGTGTCCTGCAGCACTTCGTCGATATATACATCTGCTTTGCCCATATTGCCCTGCACATTCGACAGCCAGCGGACGCCAGTTCCCGTAAAGTCGAAGGAAGCAACCTCACCTTGTTCCATCGTTTCATTCCAGCTTCCGTTGATATTCGTCAGAATACCCGGCGAATAATAGATGTCTTCGTCGTCGAATGTATAGTCGTGCCAGTCAGTCTCCGGCGATACCGTTTGTATTGAAGTCAGTTCCGCATAATCGAGATTCACCGCACCGGTATTGTCGCCGTCATGGCGCAGCATGATCGTATTGGGTCCATCCGCAAGCGTTACCGCCGCCGATATGCTTTTGTACGCACCCGTGCCCGTATATTTTCCGGTCGAGATGAATGTCAGCTTCTTGATTTTCATACCATTTACGTACAAATTCAACGTAGCGTCTACTCCAGTGGCGTAAGCCAAACGCAGCGTATAGTTGCCTGCACCCGGCATGATGTTAATGATGCTTATACTCGCTCCGTTCCCGTGCATATCCCGTACATAACCTCCACCAGAGGCTGCAGAATCCGTTCCGGTTTTGGCGATGCCTGTAAGCTGCCCCTTTTCGGCTTCATAGATTGGACCACCCGGTGTGATCGGCATATCCGGGACTGCAAGCAGAATGGGTTCACTTGGCACGGATGCGTTACCGGAGTCGTCGCTGGCCTGAACTGTGTATGAGTAGGTGCGGTCATAAGCGATCGTCGTATCGATGTAACGCGTAACGGAAGATGGCAGCAGCGCCAGTTCCTCGCCGTCGCGGTAAAGGCGATAAGTAGTCGTCCGGTGGTTGTCCGCCGCTACGTTCCAGTCGATCATAGCTGTATTCCAAGTTCTCATTGCAGCGCCCGTCATGACCGGTTTTTCCGGATTTTGCTCTTCCTTGAGGGTTAAATACAGCTGCACTGCTTCGCCCGCAGCAACGGTGAGGTCGAGATCGAGATATGGAGATACGTTTCTCTCCTCTACTGAATAGGCAGAGCCTGCCGTATTACCATCCCGGTACTGCTCGACCCGGTAGACACCGCCGTCTGGCAGCGTTACGCGGACGTTCACATGGCGTGCGCTGGTTCCGGCCGGCTCGAAGTTAACGACGCTGACGATCTGCTTGTCCGCCGACGCGCCGACTGTCGATACTCCGAGCGCACGGGTATCGACGGCACGGACGTATACTTTTCTGCCAGCCGACTCGTCGCCGCTGAGAAAGGAATAGGGCAGAGGTGCACCATGCGTCGCGTAGGCCGCAGCCAAACGACGGAACGTGCGCAACCTGGTTTCGCCGCCCTCCGCTGGCTTGGCGGCCCAAGCTGTCGTGTCGGACACTTGGTGCGTGTTCCAATTGCTTGGGCGGACAAATAGTGCATAATTCGGGTTCGACGTATCAAAGGCAGTATGCTGCATAATATGGTCAGCATACCCAATATCCGCGCGCAGCTCGCGGTCGAAAGCGGCTGCGAACTTGTAGGCTGATGCGCCGAAGCCGCTCGGATCGGCATGCAGATCATTAGCACCTGCCTCAGTCATCATCATTTCCTTGGGCAGCCCTTCTTCCGTACCACCGTTGTAGGTAAGCAGGTTTTCGTTCAGTGCGCCGCCGCGAGCCTGTGTCAATCCGGTCAACGCATAACTGTGGCCGTTCGTCAGATCTGACAAAACTTCGATCGGTTTCCGCTCTTCAGGATTGCGCTCCCAACCGTACGGCGTACCCTTGGTTGGCCAGTATGCCCAGCCGGGTGCCACGATCTTAAGCCACGGGGTTTCCGCTTTTTCTGCCTGTAGAAACTCACCGAGCTCGACGAGAGAAGACTGCGAATGTCCGAATACGCCCGGTTCATTATCCATTTCCAGATAAGAGAAATCCGAGCCGTAATCGGACATGAATTGGCGGTAATAAGTCTTCATGCTTTCGGACATGTGACCGCCTAGCATCTCACTGCTGTTCATAAAATCTGTGCCGAACATACCGACCACTGGCTGCAGATTCATGTCCTTCATCGTCTGCAAATAAGAATCTATGCCATCCTGCCATAATGGCTTCGTATCGGACCATAGACCCGCACGCATCATATTTCCACTGTAGGCAATGCCGAGCCATTTCGTCAAATCTGGAACAAGTCGAGTCACATTGTCGTTGTAATCGAATGAATTGGCGATCGCGGTGCCAAGATTTACATACCGACCGTGGAGCGGTTCAGATGCGGGCGAGGAGAGCGCCGTCAACGACAACTCATCCCACTCGTACCATAGATTTGCATCTCCGGAGCTATTTGCATAGGAGCCGGCATATACCTCAAGCCTCAGCTCGTTCGTGCCGATATTTATCAGCTCATTTGGAATATATAATCTGTATTGGTCACGGTAGGGATAGGCACCACCGCTGCCGGCTGTACCCGCAATCTGGATGAGCCCGGCCAGCCTTCCATTCGCGTACACAGCCATCTGTGGCACAGACATGTACGCGTTCAGTATATGCACGTCGAATTCCATGCCATAAGTGGGCAGCGCATCCATTGTGAAATCGATAGTGAGCGTTTTATTCACACTCGCCTTCATGCCTTTCGGAAATGTCTTCCAGTCACTGTAAACCTCTTTCGTCACAGGTGCGGTGTAAGGCGTGGACATTGCCTTGAAGTCGGAATATTCGGCGGAGCTTCCGTCATGGGTACCAATCGTCCAGACTGTGCCAACTGGGCCGGATGGTTCCTGCAGGCTGTTAGCAGCAGCTCCATATACACTTTCGGTAACGGATTGAGGTGTAGATTCAGCGACCGGCTGCGCGGATGCTAATTCTGCACTGGCGGGGCTGAACGGGCTGCCGATTGCAAGCACTAGTGTTAATAGCAGGGCGATGCATTTGGAGAACAAACGAAAACTGGAGCATGGAGCCATTTGTTTAACTGTTCTTGATAAATTGGGGGCAGGTCGATCGGATCTTTTGCGTTTGGATTTCATAACTAACTCTCCTCGGTTAAAATATCCCTTAACGCCATCACCTTGCTAGGGTACGCAAAGTAACGCCCGGTTTGGGCGGAGGAGGAACAACTTTTTATAAACGGTTTATATTCGTTGAAAAAGCTTTTCCCCCAGAACATCTAATCCATGCACCTGAAACGTACGCAGTGGAACAGACATCCTTTTTTTCCGGCAGCACGGCTGCCACCTTCGTCTTCCACATTGTGGAAACGAAGAAGGCCCTATGGCTTTGCGTCCTTGCCTTTCGACAAGTTTGCCTTTGTCACAATGGGTGAAACGAACAATAGAACGCATGAAACTTAAAATGGGGCGAGAGCGGCAGGCGGCAGATACTGCAAAAAAAAAGCTGCGACTGCTAGGTGGGAGAGTAGGAAGAGGTACGAGAGCGAAGTATGCAGCAGAATGGCAAACGCCATTACAGCTAAATGGATTTGCAGTATTCCTAATTTGTATCGGCGCAGTTGGGCCATTGTATTAGTATCGTAAGTTGAATGAACTTACCGGACTCACTTAATTTGGAATTAATTATGACAAAAGCAGTTGCATATCACAATATGAATGAATATAATAATATTCATTCATAAGATTTGAAGTGAGTGAAATGATCTGTATATGGAGGGACTCCAATGAAAAAAGTTATTGCCTTTATCGGCAATCAACAAAAGCATGCCACCTTCGAGGCAGTTTGTGAATTTGGGGATAATTTAAAAGCTTACGGTGAAATTGACTTTGAGTACTTATTCTTGAAAGACTATCGGCTTGAATATTGCCGTGGCTGCAAACAGTGTTTTGACAAAGGAGAGCAATATTGCCCCTTAACGGATGATCGCGATGTGCTGATTGAAAAGATGAGCAATGCTGACGGAATTATTTTCGCCACCCCCAATTATGCCTTTCATGTATCGGCACCGATGAAGAACCTGCTGGATCGGCTCGCCTTTGTGTTCCATAGACCGCGTTTTTTTGGAAAGACCTTTACGGCTATTGTCAATCAAGGAATCTTTGGAGGCAACTCTATCGTGAAGTACCTAAGTAATATGGGAGAAAATTTCGGATTTCGAGTCACAAAAGGCTGTGTTCTGAACACGTTGGAGCCCAGAAGCGAGGCTGCACAGCAAAAATTTACGAAGGAAATTAAAAAGGCCTCGGCAAGATTTTACAAAGAGCTTATGCACACAACGCCACCGGTTCCTTCCTTTTTCAGGCTGATGATGTTCCGAATATCCCGCACAACTATAAAGTCTACGCTCAATGATAAGTACCTGGATTACCGTCATTACAAAGAACAGGGCTGGTTTGAATCGGACTATTACTATCAGGTTTCCTTAGGGTTCATTAAAAAAACAGTGGGTCACGTGTTTGATCTCATGGGCCATCGAATGGCTAAACGCCTATAATAAATTAGAGCAAGTATAAAGTGAGCGGAGGATTATAAGGTGGAAGATAAAAAAAAGGATATTTTTAATTGCGGGAAAGAATTGTTTAGTTCCAAAGGATTTAAAAAAACCAATGTCTCTGACATTACAAAAGTGGTCGGGATCGGAGTAGGCACATTTTATAATTACTTCCCTTCTAAAGAGGCGTTGTTTCTGGAAATTTTCCTGGAAGAAAACGTGAAACTTAAAAAGAGCATAATGGAAGCCATTGATCTGAACGATGCTCCTTTAGGGCTGCTCAATAAATTAATAGCATTAAACATTAATGGCATGAATTCAAATCCAATCTTAAAAGAATGGTATAACAAAGACGTCTTTAGCAAGCTGGAGCAGCAATACCGTGAAGAGAACGGAGTAAATAAAGTGGATTTCTTATATGGCAGTTTTGTGGAGTTGTTCCAACAATGGCAGACGGAAGGAAAAATAAGAAGTGATATCGATATTGAGCTTATCATGGCTTTTTTTACAGCGATCATTAATATAGATACACATAAGGAAGAAATTGGGCTTCAGTATTTCCCGCAGATTCTGGAGTACATGGCGGAGTTTGTAATGAATGGTCTGACTAATCCTCCAGAATGACGTTAACATGGAATGAAAGAAGAAGCGCTTGACGAAGCACAGGAATAACAATATAAGAATGGAGAGGATAGCCATGATATTTTACTTTTCAGGAACAGGAAACTCGCTTTATGCCGCTAAGAATATTGCCCAGCATACGAATGAAGAGTTGGTCTCAATTGCTGCCGCCGAAAATACAGGGAATACATGTAATGAATATACTCTGAAGGATAATGAAATTATTGGATTTGTACATCCTATTTATTCGTGGGGACCTCCCAGAATCGTGCTTGAATTTATTAAGAAATTGAAGCTGAATAATTACCAGGGAAATTACGCCTTTTCTATTGCAACTTGTGGAGGTAACATCGGAAATACGATGAAAGTTATGATGGATACTTTGAGCAAAAAAGACATTAAATTGGACAGTGGATTCTCCATCACCATGCCAAATAATTTTATAATAATGGGTGATGTTGATTCAAAAGAAGCAGCGACCCAAAAGCTTACTGCGGCTGATGAAACTTTGAGCTATATCAATCAAGTTATTGAGCGAAGAGAGACAGGAGAATTCAGAGTGGAAAAAGGGATTTTGCCGTGGCTCTTAACCGGCATTATAAATCCGATGTTTAATAAAAAAGCCATTGATCCTACAAAGTTTCATGCCAATGATAATTGTACCGGTTGTGGTACATGCGAAAAGGTTTGTAATCGGAATAACATTACCGTAGATGGGAAACCACAGTGGGGGGAACGCTGCACCCTCTGTCTGGCATGCATCCATTATTGTCCAGTGAAAGCTGTTCAATATGGAAAAGCAACTGAAAATAAAGGAAGATATACAAATCCCAATGTGAGAATTAATGAAATTATAAATAGAAAGTGAATGAGCACAAGATTAAGAATGAAATCCCTAACGAGACCCGCATATATTGCGGGTTTTTCTTCTTTTTACGCGAGATTGAAAGTTATCACTTGCTGTCCATTTAAAAGTATTTATTCAGGATGAAATCCGGCATCTAAGGATATAGCGCAGCATATTCTAAAAATACAAGAAGAAATGACCTCGTCGTCCTCTGAAAGAGGCGTACCCGTTTCTTCGAGAAATATAAGGATAAGTTGTCGTGTGAAACATATAAATTCTTATATTTTAAAAAATGTGGTTCTTCGCTGGATCTACCGTCATGTGAAGGAGGAAAAGGGATGATGGAAGGATTGCTCAACCAACTATTTGAGCAAAATGAGCTGACTAAAGAAGAAATCATCTATTTCCTTCAACATCTGACTCCAGATCTTACGAAGCGGTTGTTTCGCTTAGCGGAAGAGACCCGCAAGAAGCATTATGATGAAAACGTATTCTTACGCGGATTAATTGAATTCTCCAACTTCTGCAAACAGGATTGTATGTATTGTGGTCTGCGCAGATCCAATTCTAATGTGGAACGTTACCGACTAACTGAGGAAGAGATCCTGGAGTGTGCTGCTGAAGGCTATAATCTCGGCTATCGTTCATTTGTCTTACAAAGTGGAGAAGATTTTCGTTTCACAGAAGAAGTCATGATTCGAATGGTCACGAAGATGAAGATACGTTTCCCCGATGCAGCAATTACCTTGTCTATTGGAGAACGTAGCGAAGCTTTTTATCGGGCACTATACGCTGCAGGAACTGACCGATATTTACTTCGGCATGAGACAGCTTCGCGCACGCTCTACGAATCTTTGCATCCATGGATGTCGTACGATAACCGCATGAACTGCCTGCAGATCCTGAGGGGAATCGGCTATCAAGTTGGAGCTGGATTTATGGTTGGACTACCGGGTCAAACCTCCCAGCATCTTGCAGAGGATCTGCTTTTTCTGAAAAAGTTCCATCCTGAAATGATCGGAATTGGTCCATTCATCCCGCATAGTGCAACTCCACTTAAAGATGCTGTCGGTGGAACAGTCCAAGACACTCTCGTGATGATTGCGATGGCGAGATTATTGGTACCGGATGCTCTAATGCCGGCCACCACTGCTATGGGTACACTGGACCCAATAGGTCGGGAGAAGGCACTCTCGGCAGGAGCCAATGTGGTCATGCCTATTCTGTCCCCCCTAAAGGTTCGCAAGAAATACGCGCTCTACGAGAACAAGATCTGCATGGGCGACGATGCAGCACTTTGCCGGAATTGTATTGAACTGAGAATCGCAGCCTCTGGATATAACATTGAACTCAGTCGCGGGGATCACTGCAACTTCCTTCGCAAGACTTAGAAAGGTCTATACTGTGAAACTCGTTTTAATAGTGAAAGTGAAATATTTCACGTAATTTCAAAGGAGGAAACCAGATGTCTACTTTACCGAAGAAGAATGCGCTTGGATTTTTCGAAATCCGCCTTGAATCCATTGGTGGACTTGGGGCCAATCTCGCAGGTAAGATGCTTGCCGAGACAGGTGCGATCGAACTGGGCTTTAACGCGGCCAACTTCTCGTCTTACGGCTCCGAGAAAAAGGGTACACCCATCAAAACCTTTGTTCGCTTTTGTGATCCAGAAGTGGAAATTCGCGATCACAGTCCAATCGAAGAGCCCCACCTTGTTGCGGTTTTTCACGAGGCACTGTACAAGAATGTCAACGTGGTTAGCGGCATGCAACCCGATGGGGTTGTTCTGGTTAACACCACACGTGACTTCGAGGAAGTTCGCACAAGTCTCAAGCTTGAATATGGAACGATTGCTTTAGTAGATGCCATGGGTATTGCCGTTGAAGAGAAAACCAAAGTAAATACCTCGATGCTAGGTGCAATTTTCCGCGTATGTGACTTTCTGGATCCGGAAGCGATGCGTACGGTAATCCGCAGAACCTTTGAGAAGAAATACCCACACTTGGTTGAGCCGAACATTCGTACGTTTGATCGCGGGTACAATGAAGTGAAATTCAAAACCTATGAGGTGCCAGCAGGTACTGAAGCGCTGCCCTTCAAACGTGCACAATCCCTGCTTGGTTATAAGACACAATTGCCTGGGGGCGTTATTTCGGCTCAAGGAAATAGCATCTTGAAGGATTTGAGCGGTTCGCGTGCAGGTTTGCTGCCGGTGCTGAATTCCGAGAAGTGCATTAGTTGCGCGGCTTGCGACAATGTTTGCCCTGACTATTGTTTTGTTTGGGAAACGGCTGAAGACAAACGTGGACGGCAGCAGCAGTTCCTGCGCGGAATCGATTATCAATATTGTAAAGGCTGTCTGAAATGCATCGAAGTATGTCCAACGGATGCTCTTAGCAGTGTCCGTGAAGAGGTTGGTTTTGCCGAACAACATCGTGTTACCCAAGTTTTCAAGTAAATTGAGGGAGGAAACGAAAAATGTCTGTAAGTGAAAATCAATTGTCAGAGGCATTGCCTGCTGAACAGGTCACCCACTTCGAATCCGGTAATGAAATGGCGGCCACAGCTGCGGCGCAAATCAATTATCACATCATGGGATACTTCCCAATTACACCATCTACAGAAGTTGCTCAATACCTGGATCAAATGAAAACGCGTGGTCTGCATGATATTCAACTGATTGCAGCAGATGGTGAGCACGGTTCTGCCGGGATTTGCTATGGTGCAGCAATGGCGGGTGCACGCGTGATCAACGCTACCAGCTCCCAAGGCTTCTTATATATGCTTGAACAGCTTCCCACCCAATCCGGAACACGGTTCCCGATGGTCCTTAACCTCGTTACCCGCGCCATCAGTGGACCGCTAGATATTCGTGGCGATCACTCAGACTTGTATTATGGCCTTAATGTAGGCTGGGTTATTCTGACTGCCAGTACACCGCAAGCTGTATATGACATGAACATCATGGCACTAAAGATTGCAGAGCACTCTGAAGTGCGTCTGCCTGTCATCGTTGCTTATGATGGTTTCTTCACCTCTCACCAAAAACGCAAAGTGCAATACTTCAAAGACAACCAAGTTGTTCAGGATTTTGTAGGTCCAAATCCAAACCACAACTATCCAAACGTATCTGATCCTACTCGCCCGGTAACCATCGGTGCGCATATGGGTGGCGATGACCTCCTGAATAACCACTATCAGCTGTCAGAAGCTTTGAATAAAGCGGGTGAAGTATATACGGAAGTCGCTCGGGAATATGCGATTTTGTCAGGCCGCGAATATCCGGTTCTTGATCTATACCGTATGGATGACGCTGATGTAGCTGTGTTCCTGCTTAATTCTGCAGGTGAATCCGCAAAGGATACCGTTGACGCTCTTCGCGCCAAAGGCATCAAAGCAGGGTTGGTGCGTCCAAACATCATTCGTCCGTTCCCTACGGAACAGCTGCGCCAAGCACTGCGGAACGTCAAGGCACTGCTTGTTGGTGAACGCGCTGATTCTTATGGCGCTGATGGCGGCAATCTGACTCACGAGATTCGTTCTGCGCTGCAAGTAGATCCAGAGAATAAGACGATCATCCTTTCCCGTATCTTTGGTCTGGGCGGAAAAGATTTCTATGCTGACGATGCCGCAGCATTCTTCCAACTGGCTATCTACGCCGCTGAAAAAGGCTATGCAGAGAAACCGTTTGACTATTATGGCTACTACCCGGGGGAAGAAAAGGATGCGCTTGTTCCGGTGATCGAACCGTTGCATGGCGATGCCTTCAAGACAGGACTAATCCAAGTGACCCAGAATGAAGATACCGGTCTGCTGAAGGTTAAACTTCCACCCCTTCGTCAATTGACGGTAAAACCGCATCGTTTAGCTCCCGGACATGGCGCTTGCCCTGGTTGCGGTGCACTCTCCGCACTGGAGCTGTTCTTTAAGGGAATCGAAGGTGACATGGTTGTCCTCTTCCAAACAGGTTGTGCGTATGTTGTAACAGCAAGCTATCCATACTCATCCCATAAACAAAGCTTTGTGCACAACCTGTTCCAGAATGGTGCCGCTACCTTAGCGGGTATGGTTGATGCCTTCTACGAATTGAAGCGCCGCGGTGAAGTCCAGGTTTCCGACGATGTTACCTTTGTGATGGTTTCCGGTGACGGAGGGATGGATATCGGAATGGGAGCAACAGTGGGTGCCGCCCTTCGCAACCATAAAATGATTATCCTTGAGTACGATAACGAGGGTTACATGAACACTGGTTCACAGCTGTCCTACTCCACGCCAATGGGTCACATGACCAGCACATCCGGTGTTGGTAAAACCCAGAAGGGGAAAAAGGGCCATCACAAGGATACGGCGCAAATTCTGGCAGCCTGCAATATCCCATATGTATTTACGGCTGCTGAGTGCAATCCACAGGATCTGTTGCAAAAAGCAGCAAAAGCACAGTGGTACGCCAACAACGTGGGTACAGCCTACGGCAAACTTCTCTGCGCCTGCCCGCTGAATTGGAAGACCGCCGATCAGAATGGCTATGATTTGGTGAAAGCAGCCGTTGATTCCTGCTTCTTCCCGCTCTATGAAATTGAACAAGGAATCACCAATATTACCTACAATCCAGAAGAAAAAGGCAAGCGTATCCCAGCTGTAGAATGGTTGAAGGGAATGGGGAAAACCAAACATCTGCTGAAGGATGAAGAGCTGCTGCAGAATTTCGAAACCGAAATCGAGCGTCGTTGGAGCCGTCTAAAGCTTAGACACGAAAACTCACTGCTCTAGAAATATCTTCTCAATTGAAAATCATTCTCAATACATTATATCCAGTTTTGCGCAAAAGATGCTGAATTCTTAAGTGAAAGGAGCAATCATCAATGGAACAGCAACAAACAAACAGCAGTGGGGGCGTTGCCGAAGCGGATGAGAAATTGGAAAAGATACAGTCCGCTATACAGCAGTTCAAAATGATTAAAGGCGCTCTGATCCCTGTGTTACATGAAATACAGGATATTTACGGCTACCTCCCTGAATCCGTACTGAAGGTGGTTTCCACGGAGCTTAATCTGCCCATGAGTGAAATTTATGGTGTGGCATCGTTTTATCATTTCTTCTCACTTACACCTAAAGGAGAGCATGTTATCCATGTCTGCATGGGTACTGCCTGCTACATCAAGGGTGCACAAACGGTGCTTGACCGCCTGAGTACTGAACTTAATGTGGCTGTACAAGGTACCACAGAGGACAACAAATTCACACTTGAAGCGACCCGTTGTCTGGGGGCATGCGGTCTTGCACCGGTTATGACTATTGGCGAGAAAGTACATGGACGCCTAGCCCCTAATAATGTGCCCAAAATTCTGAATGAATACAAGTGAGCCTCTTGCGCAACACATGCATTTTAATAGGGAGGGTTTAGCATGTTGCTGTTAACGGATCTTGATGCAATCAGAACGCTCACACAGGGTCGTCTGGAGAACCGCAAGATTACAGGACAATCCGCGGATTCCATCCAGTTCAGATCCGTGATGGTGTGTGGCGGTACGGGCTGCACCTCTTCAGATTCCAATAGAATCATCGACGCGTTGAATCAGGAACTTACCAATCAGGGCATTCAGGAGCAAGTGGAGGTTGTGCGTACAGGCTGCTTCGGCCTATGCGAGCTGGGTCCAGTCGTGATCGTTTATCCTGAGGGTATTTTCTATAGCCGAGTGGAAGTTAAAGATATTCCAGACTTGGTTGAACAACATTTGCTTAATGGCAAGCCATACGAGAAAAAAGTGTACGAGAAGACCAAGCTGGATGGCAAAATCCTCAACTTTGAAGAAACTGATTTCTATAAAAAACAAGTCCGAATCGCTCTGCGCAATTGCGGAATCATCGACCCGGAAAATATCAATGAATATATTGCCAGCGATGGCTACAAAGCCCTCGGCAAAGTGCTTTTGACTATGAGTCGTCAGCAGGTCATCGATACCATGAAGAAATCCGGGCTTCGGGGACGTGGTGGAGGTGGATTTAACACGGGTCTGAAGTGGGAATTTGCCGCCAAGCAAGATAAAGAACAAAAGTATGTGATTTGTAATGCTGACGAAGGAGATCCCGGAGCCTTTATGGATCGCTCCATCCTGGAAGGCAACCCGCACTCTGTTATTGAAGCGATGGCGATCGCTGGCTTTGCGATCGGTTCCAACCAAGGCTTTATCTACGTTCGTGCGGAATATCCCATCGCGGTTCAACGTTTTGTGAAAGCGCTTGACCAAGCTCGCGAGTACGGTCTACTGGGTGACAATGTACTTGGAACCGGATTTTCTTTTAACATTGATGTGCGTCTTGGTGCTGGAGCATTCGTCTGCGGAGAAGAAACAGCTTTGATGCACTCTATTGAAGGCCACCGAGGGATGCCAACTCCCAAGCCCCCTTTCCCAGCGGTTCAAGGTCTGTGGGGTCAACCGACGATCATCAACAATGTAGAAACACTGGCTAACGTTGCCCAAATTATGCTTAACGGTGCGGATTGGTATGCAAGTATCGGAACGGAGAAATCCAAAGGCACGAAAGTATTTGCGCTGGGTGGCAAAGTCGTGAATACCGGACTTGTTGAAGTTCCAATGGGCATTACTTTGCGCGAAGTCATTTTTGAAATTGGTGGCGGTATTCCAGGGGGCAAAAAATTCAAGGCTGTACAAACCGGCGGACCCTCCGGTGGTTGTCTGACGGAAGAGCATCTGGATTGTACCATCGATTTTGATACACTGACCAGTCTCGGTTCAATGATGGGTTCCGGCGGGATGATCATCATGGACGAAGATACCTGTATGGTTGATATCGCCCGTTTCTATCTGGATTTCACACGCGACGAGTCCTGCGGTAAATGTACGCCTTGCCGTATTGGGACCAAACGTTTACTTGAAATGCTCGATCTGATCACAGAAGGCAAAGCGACGATGGAGGATCTCGAGAAGCTTGAGAACCTCTCCCTACAGATCAAGAATGCCTCCCTATGCGCCTTAGGTCAAACCGCTCCAAACCCGGTATTGTCGACTATTAAATTTTTCCGTGATGAGTACATGGCCCATATTCATGATCAAAAATGTCCGGCTGGTGTCTGTAAGTCTCTGATTTCGTATCAGATCGATGCTGATCTCTGCAAGGGTTGCAGCCTCTGTGCACGGAAATGCCCTAGCAATGCCATTTCGGGCAAAGTGAAGGAACCGTTTGTCATCGACACGCTGGCCTGCATCAAGTGTGGTGTCTGCTTCGATGTCTGTAAGTTCAAAGCCGTAGCGATAGTCTGACGATAGGAGTGATTAAGCTTGGATACGATTAAAATTACGATCGATGGGATCGAGACAGAAATCGCCAAGGGCACAACGGTGCTCGAGGCGGCCCGTGAGCAGGGCATTCATATCCCTTCTCTGTGTTATTTGAAAGGCATCAATCATTCTTCGAGTTGTCGTGTTTGCGTGGTTGAAGTGGGTCCAAGACTCATTGCTTCCTGTACGCTGATCGCTGAAGAAGGCATGAAGATTCAGACGAATACAAAAAAAGTTCGTGACGCCCGTAGAACATCCGTTGAACTACTGTTGTCTGATCACGACCGGGAATGTCTCAGTTGCTCCCGCAGTGGGGGCTGTGAACTGCAAACGGTATCGAATGATCTCAATATTCGTAAAGTTACCTACGTTGGTGAGAAATCCAGTCAAGAGAAGGACTATACCTCCCCATCGATCGCTCGTGATGCCTCCAAATGTATCCTATGCGGACGTTGTGTTGGAGCTTGCGGAACTCTGCAAACGGTTAATGCTATCAGTTTCGCCAAACGGGGCTTTGATACTGTGATTTCAACAGCGTTCGGTCGATCGCTTGCTGAATCCACTTGTGTGAATTGTGGTCAGTGCATTATGGCTTGTCCCGTAGGCGCTCTTAGTGAGCATGAGAACATCAGTGATGTATGGAATGCCCTTGCGGATACAAACAAATATGTTGTTGTCCAAACTGCGCCAGCTGTACGTGTTGCTCTTGGAGAAGAATTTGGCCTACCCGTTGGGACACGTGTCACCGGTAAAATGGTTGCTGCACTGCGGAAGCTTGGCTTTGATAAAGTGTTCGACGCCAACTTTGCTGCGGACCTGACGATTATGGAGGAAGGTACCGAGCTAATCTCCCGCCTAGCCAGCGGAGAGAACCTGCCGCTTATGACATCCTGCTGTCCAGGCTGGGTTAAATTTATGGAACATAACTTTCCGAATAGGCTGGATAACTTATCTACCTGCAAATCACCGCATGAAATGGAAGGGGCTATGGTTAAATCTTTTTTTGCCAAGAAGATGGGGATTGATCCGTTAAATATTGTTGTGGTCTCGATTATGCCATGTACCGCGAAGAAGTTCGAAGGTGCTCGTGACGAGCTATCTCATGAAGGGATGCAGGATGTGGATTGGGTACTGACAACCCGCGAACTGGCCGCAATGATTAAAGAAGCGGGTATCGATTTTGTGAACCTGAAGGGTGAAGCCTTTGATAGTCCGATTGGGTCGGGCTCTGGGGCCGGTGTTATTTTTGGGGCCACTGGCGGTGTTGCAGAAGCCGCACTTCGTACCGTGTTCGAGATCACCTCTGGAAAGGAACTGGATACCATCGAATACACGGCTGTCCGGGGAATGGAAGGTATTAAGGAAAATGTCATCGAACTGCCTAATGGCCAGAAGATTCGTACGGCTGTTGTGCATGGTCTTGGCAATGCGCGCAAGCTGATGGAAGCGATGGAACGTGGTGAGAAAAGCTATGAATTCATGGAAGTGATGGCCTGCGTCGGGGGTTGTATCACTGGTGGTGGTCAGCCTATCGTAGATGCGCGAACCTCCGAGCAGATCGATATTAAGGCTGAACGCGCCAAAGCGATCTACAGCGAAGATGAGGCGCAAAGTATTCGCAAATCGCATAACAATCCTTATATCAAAGCTCTTTACGCAGAATTCCTAGGGGAGCCTAACGGTCACCTAGCGCATGAACTGTTGCACACTCGATACGTGAAGCGTTCCAAGTATTAATAAGCAGTATGCCTTTGTCTACTATTAGGAGGTTGGCGAAATTGCGAAAGGATTGGGAAGCAGCTGATTTTATCGATGATGAGGAAATCTTATGGAGCCTGGAAGAAGCCAAAGTGAAAGCAGGTGATCCCGCTTATGTGAAGTCCATTTTAGAGAAAGCAAGGGAGTGCAAGGGACTAACCCACCGGGAGGCAGCGGTACTTCTAGAAGTTACAGATACAGATATTTTGGATAATATTTACCGATCTGCGAAGGTTATTAAAGAGAAAATTTACGGAAACCGCATTGTATTGTTCGCACCGTTATATATAAGCAACTATTGCGTCAATAATTGTGAATACTGTGGATATAAACACACCAACACCGATTTTCTGCGGCGGAAGCTGCAGATGGATGAATTAGCGAATGAAGTCCGTGTACTGCAGGAATTAGGTCACAAACGACTTGTGCTTGAGGCAGGAGAAGATCCGGTAAACTGTGACATTGACTATGTTATTGAATCGATCAAGACGATTTATTCCGTTAAGGTGAAGAATGGCAGCATTCGCCGCGTGAACATTAACATTGCTGCTACCTCCATTGAGGATTACCAGAAGCTGAGGGATGCGGAGGTAGGGACCTACATTTTATTTCAGGAAACCTACCACAGACCCACATATGCAGCTATGCATCACCAAGGCCCCAAACGCGATTACGATTGGCATACTACGGCCATGGATCGTGCCCAAATGGGTGGTATCGATGATGTTGGTGTAGGCGTGCTCTACGGCTTATATGACCATAAGTACGATACAATCGCGATGCTGATGCATGCGGAACACTTGGAGGAGCGGTTTGGTGTTGGACCCCATACCGTCTCTGTTCCCAGATTGCGTGAGGCGGCTGGCGTGGATCTGGAAACGTATCCCCATTTGGTGAAGGATGAAGATTTCAAAAAGCTTGTGGCCATCCTGCGTTTGTCAGTGCCCTATGCCGGGATGATTCTTTCCACCCGCGAAGAACCGTCATTCCGTGACGAGGTGATCAAGCTTGGCATTTCTCAAGTGAGCGCAGGCTCCAGTACGGGAGTCGGTGGATACATGGAGGCCAAACAAGCTGACACTGGGCAGTTGAAAGAGAAACCTCAGTTTGAAGTCAGTGATCATCGTTCGCCTGAGGAGATTATTCGGGGACTTTGCCAGGATGGATATGTTCCGAGCTATTGTACAGCTTGTTACCGAGAAGGACGTACAGGTGACCGTTTCATGCGTTTGGCTAAATCCGGGCAGATTCATAATATCTGCCAACCGAACTCTCTTTTAACCTTTAAAGAATACTTGCTAGATTATGCGGATGAAGAGACCCGTACACTGGGGGATGAAATCATACGTAAGGGTGTTAATGATATTCCGAAGGAAGCCGCGAGAAAAGCCACCATTGATCGGCTGCAGCGCATCGAGAAGGGCGAACGAGATTTGCATTTCTAAAGATCCAATTTAAAGGAGAGATTCGCTATGCAGTTTACACCACAATCGAACAAGATGCACATTGCCGTTTATGGCCGGAGAAATTCCGGGAAATCGAGTCTCATAAATGCACTCACTGGGAAGGCAACCTTACTGGTGAGCGATGAGCCGGGAACGACGACTGAGCCGATCTTCCAATATTTAGAAACGAAAAAGTTAGGTCCCACCATTATCGTGGATACACCTGGAATTGATGATGATACAGATCAGGGCCTGTTCCGGGTTCAGAAGACCAGAGAAGTCATGGATTTAACCGATCTTGGGATCATGATCTTCTCGGAAGAGTCCAATGACTATAAGCTGGAAAAAGAATGGGTTCATGAGCTGACTAAACGGAATATCCCTGTCATCGGGGTCATAGCCAAAACGGATGATCATTATGTTGATATTGATTCTTTAAAGGCAGCACTGAAGAACATACCTATCGTCAAGATTAGCGTGAAAAGAAACACCAACCTCGGGAGTCTGCGCCACGCCATAGGTGAATTTGCTCCGGCTGAATTTGAGAGATCCAGTATTGTAGGTGATCTTGTTAACTATGGGGATTTGGTTCTTATGGTTATGCCTGAGTTGATCCCTGCTCCAAAATATCGACTGGTGGCTTCGCAACAGCAAATTCTTCGGGATCTGCTCGATCATCACGCTATAGCCTTGTCTGTTACCGAAGAAGAATTGCCAGAATTGCTCACGCGCTTAAATGGCTTGCCGAACCTGGTCATTACCGATTCTCAGGTATTTGATAAAGTGAACGAGATCATTCCCGCTAATGTGCCGCTAACCACCTTTGCGATCCTGATGGCGCGCTTCAAAGGCGACTTGGATACTTTTGTGGCTGGTGCCGAAGTAATCTCAAGCTTGAAACCTGGAGACAAGGTTCTGCTGTCAGAAGCCTGTATTCATCACCCGCATAACGGAGAGATTGACCGTGTGCTAGTTCATGCCAAGCTTCAGGAAATGGCTGGTGGCGGTCTGAATATAACTACGACTGTAGGTCCGGAATTCCCTGATAACATATCCGAGTACAAACTGATTGTTCACTGTGGAGGTTGTATATTTAATCGTAAACAACTGATGATGCGCCTGATGAAATCCGGCGAACAAGGTGTGCCAATTACCAACTATGGTATTGCGTTCGCTTATTTCCGGGGCATTCTGCCACGTGTGCTGGAAGTCTTGCAAGTGAAGGCTTGAGCTTAGGAGAGGTATAAATAATCGGCGGTGCATCCGCTTATAGAGGACGGCCATGTTATGGAGGAATCCCGAAATCATTCCCGCAGTGAACAGGATGCGTTAGGTGCTAAGGATATCCCAGCGGCTGCTTATTACGGTATTCATACCGCACGGGCCATGGACAATTTCCCTGTAAGCGGTAGAGCTGTTAATGCTCATCTCATCCATAGTATGGTATTGGTGAAAAAGGCAGCAGCGCTGGCTCATTTGAAGCTGAACACCTATCCAGCAGAAATTGCTCAGTCTATCGTGCAAGCCTGTGATGAACTTCTGGCAGGCGGTTACAAGGAGCAATTTACTGTGGATGCATTGCAAGGAGGAGCCGGGACCTCCACGAATATGAATGTGAACGAGGTAATAGCTAACCGTGCGAATGAGCTCATGGGTGGAGTCTTGGGAGAGTATTCACGGGTAAATCCTCTGGATCACGTCAACTGCTGCCAATCCACCAATGATGTATACCCAACCGCACTAAGAATTGCTGCTATTGCTCGGGTTCGGCAGCTAAGTCAAGCCTTTGCTTCCCTACAGGAAGCCTTTCAGGAGAAAGAACAGGAGTTTGCAGACGTTCTTAAGCTGGGTCGTACGGAGCTAATGGATGCCTTGCCGATGACGGCAGGGCAAGGCTTCGGAGCGTACGCCAAAGCGATAGCCCGGGATCGTTGGCGACTATACAAGGTCGAAGAACGTCTGCGGGAAGTTAATATTGGGGCTACTGCCATTGGAACAGGACTGAATGCACCGCAAAAATATACGTTTTATATCACCGATCTGTTGCAAGATTTGACTGGTTACGGACTGGCACGGAGCGAGTATCCGATGGACTCCACACAGAATATGGACGTTTTTGTTGAAGTATCCGGTCTGCTGAAGGCCGCTTCCGTTAATCTCTTGAAAATTTCCGGTGACCTGCGGCTGTTGGCCAGTGGTCCGACAGGAGGCTTTGGGGAGCTGGAATTGCCGGCGGTGCAGGTGGGGTCCTCGATTATGCCGGGCAAAGTAAATCCAGTAATAGCTGAGATGACCGGACTTGTCGCTATGCGTGTTATCGCCAATGATACGGCGGTAACGATGGCGGCTGCAGCTGGACAGCTAGAGCTTAACGCTTTTATGCCGCTGATCGCGGATGCGCTTCTGGAATCCTTAGAGATCCTGACTAATGTCGTCCGGCTATTCGAAGACCGCTGTGTGCGTGGGATTGTCATTCATGCGGATCGATGTCGCGAATTGGTAGAAACCTCTGCTGTGCTGGCAACTGCATTAGTAAGCCACATCGGATATGAGAAAAGTGCGGCGATTGCCAAGCAAGCCAAGCAGGAAGGCAAGACTGTGCGCCAGGTGCTGATGGAGATGCAGATCCTCCCGGAGGCGCAGATCGATAAGATTCTGAGTCTCTATTAAGAAAACCCGAGGCTCCGCCTAAGGTTCTTGTCTACATCCATACTTTCTAAGCAGGATAGGGAATTGGTATGGGGTTTGGGCCGCTGTTACCCACAAGTGAATGGAGACGGAATCATCGCGATTTCCTCCGTGTGCTTAGACTCCCAACAGACATCGTTGACTGCCTCCGTGTTCTCTAGACGGCTTTCTAAGCTTCCATGCTCACGTCTTATTGGGGAGAGGAAGAACTTCATCATTGGTATTAGTTAATGAATGGAGAGAAGTCGAGAGTATGGACTGTGGGCAGCGGATGTCGGCTAAATGTTGTGTTTTTTACAACATCTCTCTCGAAAATAGCCGATTAATGTTAAATTGCTGTATGTAATACAACAATTTACTTAAAAAGGAACTCTGCAACATGAGAAAGTTGTATTTCATACAACAATTCCTACTTGTGGAGTAGATATAACAAATATTGTTGTATTTTATACAAAATTTTCCCTGGTGAGCAATTGGTTGAGAATATCAACTTCTTTTTCGACAGCCAGAGAATTCCTCTCTATTTCGATGTGCTGACACTGTTACATCACTAAGAATTTGCTCCATGAGTGTTTTAACTATTTAGGTTTTTTGTCAAGAGCTGATTATGGCGTTGAGCCAGTAGATTTGCGGCATGGGTGTCTTATCTTTCAAGAAGAAACGACTTCGTCATGCTTTTAGTAAGATTCTTATATTTCAAGTGACCAAGCCGGGTGTATCCGGCATATAAGTGGTGACCGGAGTTAATCGGTCTGCTTAAAGGAGAGATCAGCGTGAGTATGAACGCTACCCCACGCTCAAGTCGCTTGCATATTGCTCTATTCGGCAAGCGCAACACAGGTAAATCAAGCATTATTAACGCCATAACCAAACAGAATATCGCCGTCGTATCTCCCGTGAAAGGGACAACGACAGATCCCGTATACAAATCCATGGAGCTGCTTCCAATCGGGCCAGTTGTATTAATTGATACAGCAGGCTTGGATGATGAAGGAGAGCTTGGTGAGCTGCGGAAGAAGAAGACACTTGAAGTTCTAAACAAGACTGACGTGGCTTTGATCGTCGTTGATGCCGCTTGCGGAGTGACTTCATTCGATCGGCAAATTGCTGAGATCATTCGCAGCAGAGCCATCCCCACTCTTGTTCTTTTAAATAAAATTGATTTATTAACAAATATAAACGTATCCCAAGCTGACGACCTAGCAGCTCTAGTTAACCAGGTTAAGGAGAAACTGGGGTTTAAGGTCATCCCTATTTCTGCAGTAGAACAGCAAGGGATCGGAGAGCTCAAAAAAGCGCTGATCGCTGCTGTACCCGACGATGACGATAAATTCCGCATTGTCGGGGATCTAATCTCCCCAGGAGATTTGGTAGTGTTGGTCGTGCCGATTGATAAAGCAGCGCCGAAAGGCCGATTGATTCTTCCACAGCAGCAGACCCTTCGTGACATTCTGGAGAGTGACGCAATTGCGGTTGTTACCAAAGAATATGAGCTGAAGGAAACACTGGAGAGTCTTGGCAAGAAGCCGCGTCTTGTCATCACGGATTCGCAGGTGTTCCTGAAGGTTGCAGCAGATACGCCAAAGGATATTCCACTGACCTCCTTCTCGATTTTGTTCGCCAGGAACAAAGGTGACCTGGAGGAGATGGTTAGGGGTGCCCGTGCAATCGATCGACTGCAGGACGGTGACAGAGTGCTAATTGCCGAAGCCTGTACACATCACCAGCAGCCTGATGATATCGGAAAGGTGAAGCTTCCGCGTTGGATTCGACAAGCCACAGGGAAACAGATACAGTTCGATTTTGCGAATGGTATGGAATTCCCGGATAACGTGAAGGATTACTCGCTGATCGTTCATTGTGGCGGTTGCATGATGAATCGCCGCCAGATGCTCTGGCGGGTGGAGCAAGTGGTAGAGGCTGGCGTTCCGATCGTCAACTATGGCGTTGCGATTGCACATGTCCAGGGTATTTTGGAGAGAGCTATTTCCCCGTTTCCATTGGCTCGTCTGGCTTGGGATGAAAGCTTCCGAAGTGAGATCTAGTTATCGTTGAATTATATTAGAGGCCACTGTCAAGAAGGATGACTTCTTAGGTGGCCTTTTTGGGTCGGGAGGAGTTACATCTTAACTAGGGAATTAATAGAGTAGAATGATTCTCGCTTAAATAAGCGAACTATGCTACTTTATACGAAATACCTGGAAAGAACGTGAGAAACATGGAAAACCAATACTACATAAGAGAGCCAACTAAACAAGAGACGGATAAACTTAATAGAGAGCTTCTACAGGTTTGGGAAGCATCAAACGCCTATTGGTATCCGTTAGAAGAGAGTAATCGGCAAGATGTAATTGCTTTTGATGCAAATGCTTTTGAGAGCATATTCGGATTCGAAAAACTTAGAGAAATACTTAAAGAATCCAAGGAAATCTATGAAATAAAGGAATGGAAAGATAAAGGGAATATAGTTGTATTTGATTCTTTCGAACCTCAATATGACGGGGATGGAGAAGGATTCTGGTTTACTAAAGATATGGATTGGATTATTTATTGTTCGCATGAGAATTCAATAACTTTTGGTGGAGAAGCGTTAATACAAATCATTAAAGAGCACTGGAAAGATTGTAATAATTACTTATACTGATTGTAATCCTAGAATTCCTATCATAGAAAGCAATTACTCAGGGGGGGACTTTGTGCAGAATAATGAGCAAGATATTTCAGAGCAAATATATCGATTCGTATATGATGATATTTCCTATTTTGTGCTTGAAACATGGTTTAACAATTATATCCATAATTATGAATATGACATAAACAACCCTTTTTTAAACGAACTAACAACTTTTGATTTTAGACAAAAAGATGCGAAGTACAAATTGAAAAACTTATTAAAAGCAGTATGGTTAAAAACCTATAGCGAAGAAATAACATATGAACGAATTAAAAGAATATTAAGAGACATCATAAATGAGTCAACTCCAGTCAATCAAGGATGTCATGAGTTATCTGGCTTATACTTTTCGGGATACGAGGTCATTCCATATGACTTTGATGAATATTACTCAGAAATGTTAGATATTCCGCTCCCCATTGAATATGAAGTGTGGAATCAAAATGCATTGCAAGAAAAATTAAAAAAACTAGATATATATAAAGAACAAGTTATTAATCTATCTAAATCCTTTCTTATGGAGTTGGAAACTTAGCATACCAACACAGAATTTATGCTGTGGGTCATTCGCGTTAGTCGATAATTCGGGGAGTGGAAGCTGCATATGGATAACTTAAAAATACTTGCAGGCTATTATTATCTAGCTTTAGCTATGGGTTACAAAAATAAAAATGATATCATCCAGTGGGCTGATAACTGTATTGAACAATATGAGATTCCTTATGATTTTATTGAACTCTCACTATCTGGTTCAAAATCAATTGAAGATATACTATCCATTCTACAATCCTTATATGCTAAGTATGATTTTGAAATACCCATGTGTATAATGTTAGGTCAAATACGTTCAGACTTTATCAAGAAGATTATCTCAGTAGATGACTTTTTTTCATATATTAACAGCTTAAATGACCAAGGTTGTATATCAGATAAAGCTGTAAATCAATTTTCTTTTTTAGACCGATTAAGTGATGGATATTATTTAGCTACAGAAAGAATTTACGGAGAAGTAGAGGATATAGCACTGGACGCACTGGAAGATCTAAAGAAGTATGAAGAATACACAGATCTATTGAAGGAGGGCATTCAGGAATGATTCAGTGTGTGTTCAAATCAGTCTAACAAAGAAAAAGGAGCAACCATCATGAAAATAAGAGCTATAATTACAGGTGCTACGGGGATGGTAGGCGAGGGCGTATTACATGAATGCCTGCAGCATCCTGATGTGGAACAGGTATTAGTGATCAACCGCAAGCCTTGTGGTGTAATACATCCGAAGCTAACGGAAATTATTCACAAAGATTTTTTGGATTTATCGGAAATCAAATCTCAATTAAGTAACTATAATGCCTGCTACTTTTGTTTGGGAGTAACCTCTGTTGGTTTGAAGGAGGAGGAGTACTCACGATTATCGTATGATCTTACTCTACATATGGCAGAAATGCTCGCAAGCTTGAACCCGGATATGGTATTCTGTTATGTTTCTGGAATGGGGACAGATAGCACAGAGAAAGGTAAACGGATGTGGGCCAGAGTAAAAGGCAAGACAGAAAACCACCTCTTAGCGTTGCCTTTTAAGAAGGCATACATGTTTCGCCCAGCCTACATTCATCCAACAAAAGGTTTGAAAAATACGAATAAAATGTACTTTGCATTGCTTTGGCTTTATCCTATTCTTCGAAGATTATTTCCAAAGGTTACGGTGTCTTTAAAGGAGATTGGCCTTGCAATGATTCATACGGTTACTTTAGGCTATGAGAAGTCTATTCTAGAGAGCAAGGATATTATTGAATTGGCTAAATCACATTAAGGAAGATGGATTCTTTATAATCCTTCTTCTTTTTCTTTGGCGCAAGCCTAACAAACTTAGCAAGATTGGAGTTGTAAACGATGAATAAATTACCACCTATTGAAAAAATACATGAGGCGTACAGCGCTATAGCGGATGAACGAATCCTCATAAGCGAGGATAGTGCCAAGGTAGCCTCCTCGAATCGGGCAAAAGAATATACCGTTACCTGGAAGGACGGAATTTATACTTCCAATGACAGCGCCTCCTACTGGCAGGGCTACGCAGGTTACCCGATGATAGCGGTACTGATGCTACAAGGGAAATTAACGTTAAACCAGACTGTGGCCAGCTATTTCAAAGGTATCAATTGGACGACACTAAATGCTAAATATAAAGGGAAGTATGCAAAAGCTGTTGCTGAGATTTTGGATGGGCTGATAGAACAAGGTATTGATGTTACTGCAATAGAAAATGAGGTAAACGCCGTCTACGAACAAATCAAACTGCTGGATATCCAAACAAAACGCAGCTCAATTAAGCTTCCGAAGTCAAGCAACAAGGAGTAGCCTAGAATTGGAGGGAATGAACATGATCATTAGTGCGAGTAGACGGACAGATATCCCTGGTTTTTATTCGGACTGGTTCATGAATCGGCTGAGAGAAGGGGAAGTACTGGTTAAAAATCCGCGGAACCCCAAACGTTCCAGCCGGATCATTTTAAACCCTGATGTTGTGGAATGTATCGTATTTTGGACGAAAAATCCCAAACCAATGCTGAAGAAGCTGGATACCATAGAAAAAATGGGCTACCCTTTTTACTTTCAATTCACACTAACTCCCTATGATCAGAAGATTGAAAAAAGGCTGCCACCTAAAGCAGAGCTTATGGACACCTTCAAAAGACTCAGCGACCAAATCGGTGCCCAGCGCATAGTCTGGCGTTACGATCCGGTGATGGTTAATGAGGTGTTTAATGTAGAATATCATCTGGATGCCTTTGGGAAGATGGCTGATGTGCTTGGAGAATATACCGAGAGATGCGTATTCAGCTATATTGACCTCTATGCGAAAGTTCAAAAGAGCGTTAAGGGCATTGTTGATGATGAGGTAAATGAAATGAACATGTACCGCATTGCCGAAGGCTTTTCCACTATTGCAAGTGAACGTCAACTCCTATTGTCTACCTGTTCCGAAACGATTGAGCTTAGTCAATTCGGGATTACGCATGCCGCTTGTATTGATCAAGGAATGGTGGAGAAGATTATAGACTGCCCCATTAAAGCTAAAAAAGACGCAAATCAACGTGCGGCCTGCGGGTGCATCGAGAGTGTGGATATTGGAAGTTATGATAGTTGCTCCTATGGCTGTGTTTATTGCTATGCCACAACAAGCCATGATACCGTGCTGAAAAATATGCGGCTGCACAATAAAAAATCACCTCTATTGATTGGTGAGCCAAATCCTGATCATTTGGTTACCGATAGAGTCGTTAAAACACAGAAAATATCGCAGCTACCCTCTTAATGTAATCTTAATGCCATAGCCCAAATTGTAACGCTATGCTGATTTTGCACATGATATACTAGCGCTGTGTGAACAGGATATATTAGAAGAAGACCAAAGATGAACAGATAGGTGGGCATTGGGATGGTAACAAATCAAACAGACTCAGGTTCCCTGCTTGAGCGTCTTTCCAATACACCGACAGAGAAAAGACGAGGAAGGCTCAAAATATTTGTCGGCTATGCAGAAGGTGTTGGCAAGACTTGTGCCATGCTGAGTGCTGCCCATGAGGAACAAAGAGATGGAATGGATGTGGTCGCCGGATATATTGAGTCTCATCTAAGGCCGGAGACAACAGCACTCTTAGATGGACTGGAACTTATGCCGCCGCTAGAGTTCACCCATAAAGGTGCCGTTATCACAGAATTTGATCTGGACCGAGCGATCTACAGAAGGCCTGACCTTATCTTATTGGATGATCTGGCTCATACCAATGCAGCGGGAGGCCGTCATAAGAAAAGATATCAGGATGTGGAGGAGCTGCTGCGGGCGGGAATTCACGTCTATACCACGATTAATGTTCAACATATTGAAAGCCTGAATGATATCATTGCCTCTATTGCCGGTATCTCTGTGCATGAACGCATTCCGGATAGCGTATTTGAAAGTGCTGATCAGGTTGAATTAGTCGATATTGAACCCGATGATTTGATAGATCGCTTGAATAAGGGGAAAATCTATCCAGAAGATCAGGCTCAAAGGGAACATGCCCATTTGTATATCAAAGAAAAACTGATCGCCCTGCGTGAGATCGCTCTGCGTTACACAGCAGATCAGTTAAACCGGATCGCGGTAAAAATTAGTAAACAAGAAAAAAATAGCGAGTATTACACCAAAGACCATATATTAGTCTGCCTGTCCTCGGCAACTTCCAACAAAAAGGTAATTCGAACCGCGGCGAGAATGGCCGATGCTTTTCACGGGGAATTTACGGCCCTGTTTGTGGAAACATCGGAAACCAAAGAATTAACACAAAAAAGCAAGACAGAACTGCAGGGAAATCTGAGACTGGCTGAGCAACTGGGCGCACAGATTGCAACTGTATATGGGGAGGATATCCCCGGACAAATACTGGAATATGCCAAAACCAGCAGGGTATCGAAGATCGTCATGGGACGTTCCCGTAACAACAAAAAGAGATGGTTTGCAAAATCAAATTTTGTGGATAAATTGACTGCTTCCGCTCCAGATATTGACATTTATATCATCCCAGACAACCAGCCCTCTTTCTACAAAAGGTTTCCCCAATATTCGAAACCCCCGCAGCTGTCATTGGCCGATACAGCCAAAACCATAGGTATTTTGGTGGGCTGCACGTTGATCGGGTTGTGGTTTCATTCTCTGGGCTTTAGAGAAGCAAATATTATCACGGTGTATATTCTAGGTGTTCTGTTCAATGCCATGGTTACCAAGGGGAGATTGTATAGTGCAGCAACTTCGGTATTAAGCGTGTTAGTGTTTAATTATTTTTTTACCGAACCTTACTTTTCTTTACAGGCGTATGATTCGGGTTATCCCGTAACTTTCCTCGTGATGCTGTCGGCCTCCTTCATAACCAGTACTCTGACAATGCGGGTAAAGGAACAAGCCCGGCAATCTGCGCAAAAAGCCTATCGTACAGAAGTGCTTTTAGAGACGAGTCGAAAGTTGCAGCAAGCCAATGATACCTCGGCCATAATTAATGAAACGGCTCAGCAAATGGTGAAACTGCTGGACAGAACTATCATTTTTTATGCGGTGCAGCAAGAAATTTTATCCGAGCCGCTGATTTTTGTGAAGGAAGAATCGGCTGTTGATCCACAGGATTATACCGGAGAGAACGAACTTGCGGTTGCGGAGTGGGTACAGAAAAATAACAAGCGAGCCGGAGCGACGACGGATACCTTTTCCACTGCCAATTGCCTATACCATGCGGTGCGGGCAGGCGATTGCGTGTTTGCTGTAGCGGCCATAGTCATGGATAAAGAAGAATCCCTGGAGGTTTTTGAAAAGAGTCTGATGATTGCTATGCTGGGAGAATGCGCTCTGGCGCTTGAAAAAGAACGACTGAACGAAAAACAAAAGGAAATCTCCATGCAAGTGCAACAGGAGCAGCTTCGTGCTAACCTGCTGCGAGCGATTTCCCATGACTTGCGCACACCTCTTACTACGATTTCCGGCAATGCAGGCATTCTCATTGGGAACTCTAAGGTGCTGAGCGAGGAACAGAAAAAGGGGCTGTACACGGATATTTATGACGATTCCATGTGGCTTATCAATTTGGTGGAGAACTTGCTGTCCATTACCCGGATTGATAATGGCACCTTAAATCTGAACTTGCAGGCGGAACTTCTGGAAGAAGTTTTTGCAGAAGCGCTGCTTCATATTAACCGGAATAGTAAGGAGCATAGGATCACAACTGTATTGGATGATGAACTTCTAATGGCTAAAATGGATTCCCAACTGATTATTCAGGTCTTGATCAATATAGTGGACAATGCAATAAAATATACACAGTACGGATCACACATTACGCTCTCAGCGAGACGCGAAAATCATATGGTGCTTGTCGAGGTTTCCGATGACGGCCCCGGTATTTCAGAGGAAGCAAAGACTAAACTATTCGACATGTTCTACACGGCAGACAATATTCGTGGGGATGGTCGTCGTGGATTAGGCTTAGGGCTTTCTTTATGCAAATCCATTGTAAATGCGCTTGGTGGCACCATTGAGGTAAGAGATAATGTTCCGCGAGGTACGGTGTTTTGCTTTACCCTGCAGGCTGTGGAGGTGAATGTTCATGAATAAACCTTTGATTCTTGTCGTAGAAGACGACAAGCCTATTCGCAAACTAATTACTACAACACTGGAGACACAGGGCTACAAATATCATACGGCTGAAACTGGTGAAGCTTCGATTTTGGAGGCGGTTTCCAAGCAACCGGATATTATCATTCTGGATTTGGGACTTCCGGATATGGACGGCGTGGATATCATCAAAAAGGTGCGGACATGGTCCAATATTCCCATTATCGTGGTCAGTGCACGCAGTGAAGACCGAGACAAAATCGAAGCGCTCGATGCAGGCGCAGACGATTATCTGACCAAACCCTTCAGCGTAGAAGAACTGCTGGCAAGGCTGCGGGTTAGTTTACGGCGAATCCGCTATGACAGTGACAAACTACTGAAGGATGCATCCGTGTTTACCAACGGAAATTTGAGAATAGATTATGCGGCGGGTTGTGTGTGGCTGGATGAAGAAGAAATCCACCTGACTCCTATTGAATATAAGCTTTTAGGCCTGCTGGCAAAGAATGTAGGCAAAGTATTAACGCATAATTACATCCTGAATGAAATCTGGGGCAGTTATACCTACGACATTCCTGCCTTGCGCGTTTTCATGGCGACTCTGAGGAAAAAAATAGAAAAAACACCTTCGCAGCCAAAGTATATTCAAACCCATATCGGAGTGGGCTACCGGATGCTGCAGGTTGGCGACGACAGCAGAGTTATCTGAAATGTTGATTGAACGACTCTAAACCAAAATCAGCGGTTGATCGTTTGTGCAACAAGCCGCTACGGTTCGGAGGGTTCTTGCGATCGCTGCGTTTCTCCAGAATCCCTCCGACCCTCCGCTTACATTCGCTCGTAAAGTCAACCACTGATATTAAAATAGAGCCTTTTTAAACTGGGTAAGAAAATGATGAAATAGAGCAAATTTTTGCGAATTTTAGTAGCAATCGGGTTGGCTACAAATGCTATTAAAGCTGCGATGGAATGGCTACCGTTCAGAAGTATTTATGCGATGGTTGCAATTAATAATGGGGATGGATTCCTTTATTTTATTATATATTCAAGAATAATCCATCTATCGAAACTTTTCGGGTTGCTAACCGTCAGTATAAACATCTGTATATTCAGGGTGTTATGGAGTGCATTAAACCAGATGATTTCCAATTTAAGGAGGGGGAATAAATTAAAAAGAAAGTGGTAGCCAGCTTATTGCTTACTGTAGCCCTATCGTCAACAGTGCTAGGTTCTTCATTCGCTAACACTACTTCCTATAAAGTATCCATAAGCGGCTCGAGTACTTCTTATGATGGACAGGTGGTTTCAGGGCGAGTGCTTATACCTGTGAAGGCCATTCAAAGCTTCAACGGGGTCAAGATGAACTGGAATCCTACGATTAAACAGCTCAAACTGCAAAAAGGGGATTCCACAGTTCTGCTTACCGTAGGTAAAAGTGTGGCGCTAATCAATAATAAATCCGTTAGCTTAGATGTACCTGTTACGATAATAAACGGAAGAACCCTTGTTCCAATCCGGTTTGTCTCGGAGGTATTGAATTACAATGTTGAATTAAATCCATCGACCAAGCTGATTACCATTTCCGACCGTGCCAATTCTGTCCTGACTGAAAATTATAAGAGTGATAACCTGGCGATATCCCGTATTGCCGCCTTACAGTTTCCTATTAATAATTCCGGTTTGCTTATGTTGACGGCAGACGATGAGGGATTGAATTCAACCTATTATTTCCCGGAAGGGAAATCGGACAGTTATTTTATTCAAACGGCTGATCTTGTTTATCATTATGAGATCAAGGGCGGTCAAGCCAAGCTGATGTGGGAAGCCAAGCTGGACACCACTAAGAAATCTGCAGCCAAAGATATCAATCAGCTGTTCGGCTATCAAGTAGATAAACAGTACGGTACAGCGCCCCAGCTGTCCGAGAAATATGTCTTTTTTAATGTGAACCTGTTTACCTATATGATTCAATATGGATTTGCCAATGCGGATGGTCAGATGCGGGTTCTGGGATCGCAGCAGAGCAGCTCTCAGGTGATCCAGAATAAGAACTTTGTTAGAGAGATTGATGAGGAACAGCCGATTGAATCGTAAGAAGAATGCTTTATAGTGTAAAAGATAATTTCTTATATCTCCAAAAAACTGGCACCGATAAAATATCGGTGCCAGTTCGTGTGCATAGAGGTTTTAATATCATAGTTTAAACTTTGAGCGAAGTGTAGATCCGGGAGTTAGCCATTTGCAGGCAATGCGAGTCAATCATAGTATATTGAATGTACAAAGAAACCTCTCCTTGATTTAAAATGGTTGGTCGCACATCCATTTTACCAAAGAATGGTTTCTTTTTTTATGATTTTTAGAAGGATTATAGATACGATTCCCGCTTAAACAGCGAAAGCGTCCTCACAAGCGCAACCAGATGATAAAGGAAAAGGAATATCCCTCTTAATGTAATCTTTATTCACTCATGTAAACCCTAACCCTGAACTAATGGCGAGCGTGATACGCTAAAACAGAAGGAGAAGCATAGGGGAGAAGGGGTGATTTATATGAATGAATTATTAAAAAATGTTGGTCTTATCTCAATCATAATGGTGCTGTTCTATATCATTAAAAGAATATATGACTATTCCTATTTAAAAAATCTGGGTTTATATGAGGACGATAACATAGATAAAGCGGCGGAAGATATAACAACTAAATCTTAATGTAATCTTAATCCGCTCGTGGAAACCCTAACCCAGAACTAATGGCAGAGATGATAAGCTAAATCGGAAGTTAAACGTAGAGAGAGCAGTAGTAGATAGAAAGAGAGGAGTGGCAAAGGCGATGATGGATCTGTATATGGTGGTTGCGTTAGCTGTGCTTTTTAGTTTGCTTTACGGATTTATGCACTTCTGCGCAGGCGTGGTTGAAGACAAGGGGAGGAATGAGCTGTGATTGTTGTAATGGCTGTTACCCTACTGCTGTTCTTGTATCTGGTGTACGCCCTGATTCATCCGGAGAAATTCTAATATCAACTATTGAAAAATGAATGTAATGTAATGTAACGAAAGTTTAGGAGGGTCATTTATGGGCGTCTTGCAAATAGTCGTTGTTATCGTAATTCTGTTGCTGCTGGTTAAGCCAGTCGGAACCTATTTATATCATGTGTTTTCCAACGAACCCAATCGGACGGATCGCTGGTTTGCACGCACGGAAAAAGGCATTTATAGCCTGATCGGACTAAAAAAGCGGGGCGGAATGTCCTGGAAGAAATATGCGATCAGCTTTGTATTAACTAATATTGTGCTGGTATTGTTCAGCTATATTTTCCTCCGCTTGCAGAAGGGGCTTCCGCTGAACCCAAGTGGAATCGGGAATATGGAAGAAACGCTTACGTTTAATACAGTCATCAGCTTTATGACCAATACGAACCTGCAGCATTACAGCGGTGAAACGGGCGTCTCTTATTTCTCGCAAATGGCCGTGATGACCATGTTGATGTTCACCTCTGCCGCCAGCGGATTTTCAGTCGCCGTTGCTTTTGTTAGAGGGATTACCGGACAGAAGTCGGTAGGGAATTTCTTTGAGGATTTCGTCAAAGCACATATCCGTATCTTCATCCCACTGGCTGTACTGATTACACTGATAATGGTCGGACTGCATGTGCCGCAGACGCTTAAGCCTATGCTTGAGGTAGCTACACTCGACGGACAGACTCAGCAAATTTCCATCGGTCCGATTGCATCGCTGGAATCCATTAAACATCTGGGAACGAATGGCGGCGGCTTCTTCGGAGCCAATTCGGCGCATCCCTTTGAGAATCCAAGCCCGCTAACGAACGTGCTGGAGATTCTCTCCATGTGGATGCTGCCGGCCTCCCTTCCTTATATGTATGGCTTGTTCGCCAAGAACAAACGGCAGGGTTGGATGATCTTCTCGGCCATGATGACCTTGTTCGTGCTGTTTCTGGCATTGAACTATTATAGTGAAACTCAAGGTAATCCGGCTATTAACGCCATGGGAATCGATTCCTCACAAGGCAGTATGGAAGGCAAGGAGGTACGTTTCGGCATAGCGCAGTCCGCTCTGTTTACAACAGTGACGACCGCAGCCACAACCGGTTCTGTTAACAATATGCACGATACACAAACGCCGCTTGGCAGCATTACTCCGTTGACATTGATGATGCTCAATAACGTCTTCGGTGGCAAAGGTGTCGGGCTGGTCAACATGCTGATGTATGCCATCCTGGGTGTCTTCTTATGCGGTCTGATGGTCGGTAGGACGCCGGAATTCCTCGGGCGGAAGATAGAGGCCAGGGAAATGAAGCTGATAGCTATTGCCATCCTGATTCACCCGCTTATTATATTGGTGCCAACTGCAGGGGCATTTCTAACGGACTTGGGAAAAGGATCGATCACCAATCCGGGCTTCCATGGAATGACGCAGGTATTATATGAATATACCTCTGCTGCCGCCAATAACGGCTCCGGATTTGAAGGGCTGGCGGATAATACTTCCTTCTGGAATATTACAACCGGAGTCGTCATGCTGTTAGGCCGTTATGTATCCATGATAGCGATGCTGGCAGTAGCTGGTTCGATGATTAAGAAGAAGCCGGTGCCAGAGACTATCGGTACATTCCGGACAGATAATGGCCTGTTTACCGGTATTCTGATTGGTACGGTGCTGATCATTGGTGCACTGACGTTCCTGCCGGTCATAGTGCTCGGTCCGATTGCAGAATATTTGACCTTACGGTAGGAAGAGGGAGATCTAGATGAGTACTGTACAAAGAAAAAAGCTGCTGAGCGGACCTATACTCCTAAGCGCTGTAAAAGATAGCTTTATCAAGCTTAATCCGGTAACTCTGATGAAGAATCCAGTCATGTTCGTGGTCGAAATCGGCACGATCATCGTTCTGCTTATGGTGCTGGCACCCGGATACTTTAACGCAGAACAATCGGTAGGCTTCAATATATCCGTATTCTTCATACTGCTGTTTACCGTATTGTTCGCCAACTTCGCTGAAGCGCTGGCAGAAGGTCGCGGTAAGGCTCAGGCAGATTCATTGAAGAAGACGAAGCAGGATATTACGGCTAACAAGCTGGTTGGAACGTCAATAAAGACGGTTGCTTCCTCCGAACTGCGCAAGGGAGATATCGTTATTGTCAGCCAAGGAGAACTAATTCCGGGTGATGGCGAGGTTATTGAAGGATTGGCTTCGGTAGATGAATCGGCCATAACCGGCGAGTCAGCCCCTGTCATTAAAGAAGCCGGTGGAGACTTTGGTTCGGTCACGGGTGGTACGCGGGTAGTCAGCGATGAGATCAAGGTGCGGATTACGAGTGATCCCGGTGAATCTTTTCTCGATCGGATGATCTCTCTTGTTGAGGGCGCGAAGCGCCAAAAGACGCCTAACGAAATTGCCTTGAATACACTCCTGATTAGTCTGACGATTATTTTCCTGATTGTTGTAGTGACATTGCGGCCCATTGGAAGCTTTCTGGGTGTGGAACTGGATATTCCAGTAATGATTGCTTTGCTAGTCTGTCTGATTCCAACAACGATCGGTGGACTGCTCTCTGCTATTGGGATTGCGGGCATGGATCGGGTCACCCAGTTTAATGTGCTGGCGATGTCCGGGAAGGCTGTTGAAGCTGCCGGAGATATTAACACCATGATCTTGGATAAGACGGGGACGATTACCTTTGGGAATCGTATGGCTAGTGAATTCGTAACCGTAGGTAAAGAATCCGATCTTGAGCTCACCGCTTGGGCAGCCATCAGCTCCCTGAAGGATGAAACTCCTGAAGGACGTTCTGTGCTTGAACTGGCCAAAAAGCTGGAACGCAGCTATGACAGCAGTCTGGGAGAAGGCGGAACATTCGTCGAATTCAAAGCAGAAACGCGGATGAGCGGTATTGATCTGCTTGACGGACGTAGCGTACGCAAAGGCGCGGTGGATTCCGTTAAGAAATGGGTGCTGGCCAATGGCGGGCTGATCCCTGACAATCTAGACAGCAATTCGGATGCGATCGCCCGGTTAGGCGGTACCCCGCTTGCAGTTGCTGTAGATGACCGAATCTATGGGCTCATTTATTTGAAGGATACCGTTAAGCCCGGCATGAAAGAGCGCTTCGAGGAACTGCGGAAGATGGGTATCAAAACGATCATGTGTACCGGCGACAACCCGCTAACTGCGGCCACTATTGCCCGCGAAGCAGGGGTTGATGATTTCATCGCGGAAAGCACACCCGAGGATAAAATCGCGGTCATCCGCCGCGAGCAGAACGAGGGCAAGCTGGTCGCCATGACCGGTGACGGTACGAATGATGCACCCGCGCTAGCGCAGGCTGATGTGGGTCTTGCGATGAATAGTGGAACAACGGCTGCCAAAGAAGCAGCCAATATGGTAGATTTGGACTCAGATCCTTCGAAGATTATAGAGGTTGTTGCGATTGGGAAGCAACTGTTGATGACGCGTGGTGCGTTAACCACCTTCAGTATCGCGAATGACATCGCAAAATATTTCGCGATCATTCCGGCGATGTTCACCCTGGCGATTCCAGAGATGGAAGTCCTGAATGTAATGGGACTCGGCTCACCAAGCTCGGCAATTATCTCGGCCCTGATCTTTAATGCAATCATCATCCCGCTGTTAATTCCGTTGGCAATGAGAGGCGTTCCTTATAAACCGATGAGCAGCGCCAAGCTGCTGAGACGTAATCTTTTTATCTACGGCTTGGGTGGAGTCATTGTTCCATTCGCCGGGATTAAGCTCATTGATATGATCGTAAGTATCTGGATTTAACAGTATATTAACTATAGACAGAAAAGGGTGACAGTATGATGGTGAACTCTATCGAACTGGAAGAAGAGCAGCAATCCATGTCCAAAGGTGCTTATTTCTTGATGGTGGTGCGGCTTAGTGTGGTCTTTATTGTACTCTGCGGGATCATTTATCCCTTGGCTACCACAGCGATTGCCCAAGTTGTGATGCCGTCACAGGCCAATGGCAGTCTACTCACCAATAATGCCGGAGTCGTTGTGGGCTCGGAATTGATCGGCCAGAACTTTACAGATCCGGCGCTGTTCCATGGCCGGGTATCCAGTATTGATTATAAAGCCGAAGCTTCCGGCTCCAACAACTACGGACCATCAAATCCGGATATGCTGCAGCGAACAAAGGATTTCATTACCCAGTGGCAGTTGGATAATCCCGAAGTGCCCTTGAATAAACTTCCGGTAGATCTGATTACCAATTCAGGTTCAGGACTTGATCCTGATATTACTCCAGCTTCGGCGATTGTGCAGATTCCGCGGATTAGTAACCTGACCGGTATTCCAGCTTCGCAACTGGAGGATTTAGTGGCGAAGTGTACCAAAGGCCGCGATCTTGGTTTGTTTGGTGAGGAACGTGTCAATGTGTTGAAGCTGAATATGGCTTTATCGGAAATGTCGACGAAATAGTTCGGCTCACACCCTGCCCGCGCAGTTGGCGGTCAGGGTAGTTTTCGGTTTGGTCTTTGGAGTATCGCTTTCGCGAAAGGAGTTTCATAAATGGCGCCATACAAACGAAAGACCCCGGAAGAAATCTTGTATTCCATATACCGGCTGCATCAGGGCAGGCTGAAGATCATTATCGGCTCCGTCAGCGGATCGGGAAAAACATACAATATGCTGGAGGAAGGCAAGCTTTTGAAGCAGCAAGGGATCGATGTAGTCATCAGTGCCGTATCTACCATGCAACGAGTGGAAACCGTTTCGCAGCTCGTGGATCTGGAACGTGTCCCGAGTATCCATTGGTGGAAGGATGGCAAGGAGCAAAAAGATCTTCCTTTGGAAGCTCTATTAGAACGTAATCCTGAGGTTCTGCTGGTGGATGGCCTGGCTCATCGAAATCGCATAGATGCCCGTTTTCCCACACGGCTGGAAGATATTCGTTATTTGATGAGCAACGGTATCAGCGTGATTACGACCATCAATGTTTATGAATTGGCAGGAGTGGGCGAGATCATATTTCAAATGACGGGAATTCGCGCGGAAGAAACGGTGCCTTTAAATACACTAGAAATTGCGGATGAAGTGCGCTTAATCGATGTATCACCGGAAACCATTCTGAAGCGTATCGAGGAAGGTGTACTGGGTGGTGAGACGCATCCCGCTTTGTCCGCCCGTGGAAATCTCGGTGTGCTCCGTGAATTGTCACTACGTTTGGTAGCAGAAGGAGTCAATGATTCTCTTGAAAAACATCGGGAAGTTCAGGGACTCATTGGCCCTTCGGGCGCTACTGAGCGGATACTGGTATCCACGCAGTACCACTGGAACGGTTCACTCTATGTGAGAAGAGGTCAACAAATCGCCAAGCGGCTGGGTGGTGATCTCATTGTAGTGACCTTTGTTATGCCAAATCGACCACTGACGAAGGAACAGCAAACCTTCAAACGTTCAATAGTGAAGCTTGTAGAGCGCGTGGATGCCAAATTTAGTGAGATTCAACTAACCCATCTGCGTCAGCTTCCTTCCGTATTAGTACGTTTTGCGATTCAAAATAACGTGACGCGAATCGTCATGGGCCACTCCAATAAGAGTCGTTGGCAGGAAAAGTGGCAAGGCTCCATCGCGAACCGTGTATTGCGAGAAACACGAAATATTGATGTGTTTCTGATGGCAGACCGGGCTGAGCAGGAAGGGGAGCGGATATTGCCCATCAAACCGAATCCGAAAGGGACTAAATTGCCTTTTCATCGGTTGAGTAGCGAAGAACTACAACAGAAGATTGATAAGATACACCGGGGCACCTTCAAAGTGTATATCGGGGCGGCTCCCGGAGTAGGCAAAACCTACAAAATGCTGCAGGAGGGTAATCTACTTCTGAACAAGAATATAGATGTTGTCATCGGTCTGCTGGAAACGCACGGCAGGCAGGAAACCAAAGGTCAAATCGGCGGACTAACGATTATCCCGCGGGCTAAGATTCAATATCAGTCAACTCAGCTGGAAGAAATGGACACAGATGCGATTATCGCCCGCCATCCTGAGGTCGTACTGGTTGATGAATTAGCGCATACCAACGTCCCTGGCAGTCAGACCAAAAAACGATATGAGGATGTTATCCGCTTATTGGAAAACGGTATATCGGTCATAACTACTGTGAATGTTCAACATCTGGAAAGTTTAAACGACGCGGTGGCACAGTTAACCGGTATTCGGGTTCGCGAAACCGTGCCAGATGCAATATTGCGAATGGCGAGTGAGGTAGAGCTGATCGACGTAACTCCGCAAATGCTGCAGGGGAGGATGCGGGAAGGGAAAATTTACGCAACCGAGAAAGTGAATCAGGCGCTGGAATCCTTTTTTAAGATGGGTAATCTAATTGCGCTGCGTGAGCTGGCCCTCCGCGAAATTGCGGATGATGTAGACGAACGGCTGGAGGCATGGGATCGGGATACGTCTTTAAGGGGGCCTTGGAGCAGGCGCGAGGTGATCTTCGTCTGTGTGGACTTGGAACCACGAGCAGAACGACTGATCCGCCGCGGATTCCGCATCGCACATCGTTTGAAAGCGGAATGGTATGTCCATTATGTACATTGCGGTGCGATACGAACGCCTGAGGAGCAGAAGCGGCTGGACGTGCTGCGGCATCTGGCGGAACGACTGGGTGGAAAGATGGAGATAACCGAGGCTGGAAGCAGCACCAACGTACATCAACATTTGTTAAACAGAATGAACGAAGTGCAGACGACCCAGCTTATCATCGGGCAGTCACGGAAACCGCTATGGCGTACGTTATTTAAAGCAAGTTTCATTCATTATCTACTCCGGCACGCCCGTCATATGGATATGTTAATCGTTGCGGATTTTGATCCGAGTTGAGCTGACAGGCAGGATCGTTCGATAATTTCACGAATACTCTAAGGGATGTGGAATGCTCAAATCTACTAATCCATAATAATGTCTACTACTTGTTTCGCGAATGCAGCATAGGGTTCAATTAGTTCAGGACTCCGATCCATAGCCCACCTGAGGTTATCGAAAGCCCTTAATAGTAGATAATGCCTTATGTCAGAAAGATCTTTTCCACTTATTCCATATCCGTCTATAAAGGCTTTGAATTCTTCAACATTTGGGCTTTCTTCTAACCCTAGAATTTGGTAATGCATCAATTGAGCAACAGTTGCATGGGGTACCACGCTTACTTTCGCATTCCAATCCAGCAATATAACTTGGTTTGCCTGATTGACAATCGTATTCTTCAAAGAGATATCTCCATGGTTTAAGCCGAAACGGAACGTTTCACTCTTTAAATCTTCAAATAGGTTTTTTATTTTCTGCGATTCCATATGAGTCATTACTCCAAGCTCAATCAGGCGATCATGCTCAGTCAGACTATTGATGTTATGTTGCACATACCCTTGCCAACTACCGTCTGATCCAGCATGTGATGGTGACTGAAACTCACCATGGACTGGATCGATCAGATTTTCCCCATATCCTTTCACCTGAATAGAATGAATAAGCTTGGCATATTCGCCCAGTGTTCTCCAAATATAAGACTTGGGTACTGTGCTGTCTAAACCGTTGTCTCCCTCAATAAAGGCTTGAATCATATATGCGGTTTCATCAACTATACCAATGGATAATACCTCAGGTCCCGGAATGCCAACTGCGGCTGCTTGCTCGATACACCATTTTTCTTTGATAAAGCTTGGAAACATATTTTCATCGTTCATACGGACAACAACTTTATGAAACTCTGTTTCAACTACGCAAACCTGATTTGTGATGCCTTTGCCTATGATCTGAAAGGAAGATTTTAGTTGTTCCTGAAGAAAATCGCCTGCAATTCGAGCTGCTTGTTTAACTAATGACTCTTTCATTGTTGCTTTCATCCCTCTCAAGTGCCGTGCTTCGAATAGTTTACCACACACTTTATTTTCCAGCCTAAAACATTATTTTTTTCTGACTACTGGTAATTCCTGGCGTAGGAAATGCCAGCTTTTTTCGTGTGTTGTAGATGAGAAAAACCAATCTTTTTCCCGTCGAACTGCGTCTTACTTATAAGTACATGATTTAGATGACTTCTTCCCAATGCCAGCACTTATAAAAATAGGGGGAGTGGTGAATGGTGGGAAATACATTGGACGAGGTCAGATTGACGAATTTTGCGCGGATGGATGAAGAAACTTTTTTTGAACGCCTGTACGTCGAACATCGAAAAATGTATGCAATTGCCTTCAGTTACCTGAGAACGGAAGCCGACGCATTGGAAGTGGTGCAGGAAGCGTCCTGCCGGGCATGGATGAAGCGCAAAAAGCTGAAGGACGAGCAGGTGTTTACGCCTTGGGTGATGCGGATTACTATCAACTGTTGCATGGATGAACTGCGCCGTAAAAAACGGGTGTTTCCAACAGAGAAGCTGGTGGAGGAAGCCGCTCAGGAAATGAAGAGCAATGAACGAATCGACCTCGAACGGGCGATGAAACGGATGAAGCCGCGATATCGGCATGCTGTGATCCTGAAATATTATCAGGATATGACAACCACCCAAATAGCCGAAGTGCTGAATAAACCCGAAGGCACGATCAAAACCTGGTTGCGTGAAGGACTCGGACAGCTGCGGAAATATCTCTAAAGGAGGCGAATGGAGTGGTAGAAAAAGAAGAACGGATTCTACGGCAGAATGCCCATGAAGTAAAAGAAAATACCGAAATGATTCAAGAAATGAAAATTTATAATGCCATGCGAGATGGAATCAATCGGGGAAAGAAGCGTTCCCGAAAGCGCATGTTTTCATTAGGAATGGGTGCGATTGCAGCTGTGGCAGCAGTTCTGCTCCTATTTCCCTTCAGCGGATTGCCGATCGAAGTAAAGGATGAACCTTCGCTGCAAACAGCCAGCACTGAACATTGGGATGATTTCAAAGCTTACCGTGAGGATTCTGTGCTAGATCCCGCCCTTGCAAGTGCCTTGGAACAGAATCTCGTAAAGCAGATTCGCCAGAGCGCAGAGAAAAAAGGTTTCCGTATCGACGTATCCGGTGCTGTTACAGACGGCCGCAAAGTGTTTGTCCTATACAGCGTCCAGAACAATACAGATAAGGAAGTAGTACATGCGGATTTCTCGCTCCACTTCGGCACTTATCAGGACCCCTACCCGCGTAAGGGAACATCGTTGGAAATTCTGCCTGGCGACAACCGGCTTCGGGCGGGTCAAACCGTAAATTATATTTACTCAACCAACCTATTGCCCTCAAGACAATATTCGCAGGATGCGAAGCTGGGTATCATTCTTACAGAAACCTCTGATGAGGCACTATTTTCCAGCAGCAACAAGTACCGGACGAGCCTGGATGTTACCTTCAAACTTAATCCTGATATGTTAAATAACCAGAACTATGCAATTTATCCAGAGCAGACATTGACCGTGGGCGGACAAAAGATTATTGTGAAGCAATTATTGTATACTCCGCTGAGTACTTATGTGGATCTGGAGTATGACAAGAGCAATGACAAACAAATTTTCGAGTGGATTAATCCGGTTCTGATCGGTAAAAGCGGGGATCACACCGAAAAATTATACTATCCAGACCTACTCACATCTTATAATTCAGAAGTATATTCAGATAACTCCAAGGCCACACTTATTTTCAAAAAGAGTCTAGCTGGACCATTAGATTCGGTTGCATTGAAAATAGCCGGAATCGCGGCGCAAGACAAGGATCGTTTGAAAATTGTAGTCGATCTCAATAAAAAACAAATTATAGAAGCTCCGGGAAGCGATCTAGTAGTTGTTGAGCCCGATCCTGCAGAACACGCAGAAGCAGGAGAAATCCTGTTACGGCGCAAGTCTACAAATGATCCATTTTCGAGCAGCTTCAGCATGAGCTTGCCCAGCAGCTATACCGATGCAGAGGGCCAAGTACATCAAACAGTGAACAAAAAATTTTCGTCAATCAACTTTGGCGGCTTTAGTAGGTCAAAAGAGGGTACGGTGGTGGACGAGATTCGCTATAATTTTGGAGAAGCTGCACTGGAATATCCACAGCCGCTTACCATAAAGATTGAGCGGTATTGGAATCCGGTTATGGACACACAGTCCATAGAGTTGTCGCCGAGTAAGTAGGAATAATGGCTTTTATTGAAATTCAAAAAGAGGTATGTTAAGGTTAACTTAATTAACGGAATGGAGTTGAAAGATATAATGTGGAATTTTCTTGCTGATTTTATAAAATAATAAAACAATCAGAGCGATATTTTTCGCGTGTTTTATTCTTTATATGCAAGAAAGTTACTATATCTTTTTAACTCAAACGGGATATCTTTATCTAACTCCACTAGTGGGCTAGATTTCTGTATTTATTTGAGCTACAAGAAAGTAACTTTCTTGTAGCTTTTATTTTTTTTGCGTGCCCAGAGGCACGCATTATCTAGTTGGTGAAAGTCCAACCCAAGGAGGGGCCAAGCCACCTTGGTAGCTAGGATGCTTGCGCATGGAGAAATCTGTGTGTAAAAGCGCATCGACAAAAGTACCTGTCAGAGACAGGGCGAGCGACAATCCAGGCCGCAACATGAAGTGAATCCTGCCGCGTCGTCAAAAAGGCCCTGCAAAGGGGAAAAGAGGGTGCCGAGTCTCGAGAATATAGACGAAGGCCATGGAAACTGTGCAGAACTTGGAGCAGCAGTGAAGAATCCTCCGGCGTATAGGGAACGGCATGGGTTTGAAAGATAATGCAGTGAACTGGGGAGACCCTCCCCCACACGAATTTTTTTTTTTTTTTAGGAATCCGTAAAGAGACGCTCTATAAGTCCAAAAGACGAAGTGAAACGTCTGTGGGAAGGGAGTCCGAGGGGCTCATAGTACCGAAGAACCTAAGGACAACATAACCTTAGGGAGGGAAGGAGCCCTGCTTTGTTTATGCTTTTGGAGGAGGTACGAGTGAGTGAATGCCAACCGGCTAACGACACCCAAGGAAAAAGTTCAACAACTCCAAGAAAAGCTAGGTCATGCGGCCAAGGCGAACAAAAAGCGTAAATTCCATGCATTGTATGACAAGATCTATCGGTGGGATGTACTGTGCGAAGCGTGGAAGCGAGTGAAAGCCAATAAGGGGGCCGCAGGAGTAGATGCCGTGACGCTAGCAGATATTGAGGAACAAGGAGAAATACCGTTTCTCAAGGCCTGTGAGCGAGAGCTTAAAGAAGGCAACTACCATCCGCAACCTGTACGGCGACACTATATCCCGAAGAAGGATGGCAAGCAAAGGCCATTAGGTATACCCACTGTGCGCGATCGAGTCCTACAGATGGCAACCAAACTAGTAATTGAGCCCATCTTTGAAGCCGACTTTGAGGAAGTATCCTTCGGTTTTCGCCCGAAACGAAGTGCTAAAGGGGCGTTGGAACGTATTCGTAAAGCCTGCAACCGCAAAGGAAATTGGGTAGTCGACGTCGATATCCAAGGCTACTTCGACAACATTAATCAAGAAAAGCTTATGAAATTGGTGCAAATGCGTATCAATGACAGGCGGATACTGAAATTAATGAGGAAGTGGCTACAAGCGGGAGTTATGGAAGAAGGAACGGTAAGACGCTCGGATTTAGGGACTCCGCAAGGAGGCGTGATTTCACCGCTCCTTGCGAATATCTATCTAAATTACTTCGACCAATTGTGGGAGAAACACGGGAAAGGAGTAGGGGAGCTCACGAGGTATGCAGACGACTTTGTAGTGGTTTGCAAAACGAAAAAGGACGCCGAACATGCGTATGAGCTCATACGCAAAATCATGGAGCGTTTGGAGTTAACCCTAGACCCGACCAAAACCCGCATTGTAGGATTATGGACGGGAGACGAAGGATTCGACTTCTTGGGGATGCATCACCGAAAAACGAGAGCAGAAACATCCCAAGGCAAGGTGTACTACACCACACAACAGTGGCTAACGAAAAAGGCAGAGGAACGCATTCGAGAGGTGGTCAAAGAAAGATTGGCTCCCCCGAGCATGCGCTCGAAATCGTTTGCGGAACAGGTGAAATGGCTCAATCCAAAGATCCAAGGATGGAGAAATTATTACTACACGAACTACAGCCAAAAGAGATTAGCCAAGTTGGACTGGTATATTTTGCAGCGATTAACCCGGTGGTATGCCAAGAAAAGACAACGTAGAAGATGGATGGGTTCACTGAAAGAGGTTAGACATATTGCCGTCCAGTATGGACTTAAAACGCTATTGTAAACTGTATGCCCATGAATGACGAACATCGGAAAGCCGTATGAGGGAAAACCTCACGTACGGTTTGATGAGGAGGGGCTGGTCAGGCCAGCCCTTTACTCTAGATACAGGAGGAAAATTATATGTCATTAATAAGTGTTACAAACCTGACGTATGCCTATGAGGGCAGTTACGATAATATATTTGAAGACGTAAGTTTTCAGATTGATACGGATTGGAAATTAGGATTTACGGGGAGAAACGGTAGAGGTAAGACTACATTTCTCAATCTGTTGCTAGGTAAATATGAATACAGCGGAAATATTTCGGCTAATGTTACTTTTGAATATTTCCCGTTCCAAGTTGAACACAAAGAGCATAATACCCTTGATATAATCGAAGGCATGTTTCCAAACTATCTTCATTGGAAGTTGATGCGTGAACTCTCCTTGCTGAGAGTTTCTGAAGATGTGTTATATCGGCCCTTTGATTCATTATCGAATGGCGAGCAAACGAAAGTGTTATTGGCTACCTTATTTATTAAAGAAAATAGTTTTTTGTTAATTGATGAACCCACCAATCACCTTGACATGGCAGGAAGAAAACTCGTCAGTGATTACCTCAATTCCAAAAGCGGATATATTCTAGTGTCTCACGACAGATCATTTTTGGATCACTGCGTAGATCACATCCTTTCCATCAATAAGACCAACATTGAAATTCAAAAAGGTAATTTCTCCAGTTGGTGGGACAATAAATGGAGACAAGATCACTTTGAGCTGGCGGAGAACGAAAAACTTAAAAGAGATATTAAACGCTTGTCTGATTCTTCTAAACGGACGGGCAACTGGTCACACGAAGTGGAGAAAAGCAAAAACGGAACAAGAAATTCCGGTTCTAAGCTGGATAAAGGATATGTTGGACACAAAGCTGCTAAAATGATGAAACGCTCTAAATCCATAGAGCAACGACAACAATCCGCTATTGATGAAAAGTCTAAACTTCTTAAAAATATCGAAAACGCTGACAGCTTAGCGATTTCGCAACTTGCTTATCATAAAAGCAAACTTGTTGAACTTGAACATGTTTCGATATCTTATGGGGAGAAGCTGATTTGTGCAGAACTAAACTTGTCGATTGCGCAAGGTGAGCGAATTGCGCTGTCGGGCAACAATGGTTCCGGGAAATCCAGTATCATCAAACTTATCTGCGGTGAGGATATAAACTATACAGGCACCTTTAAGAAGGATAGCCAGTTGAAAATATCGTACGTATCCCAGGATACCTCCCATCTTGAAGGCAATTTATCTGACTATGCGGCAGACAACGGGATCGATGAAAGCCTGTTTAAATCGATTTTAAGGAAGCTTGATTTCTCCCGAGTGCAATTTGAGAAGGATATTTCCGCTTTTAGCGGAGGGCAAAAGAAAAAAGTGCTGATTGCCAAAAGCCTTAGCGAGCAAGCTCATTTGCATATTTGGGATGAACCGCTAAATTTCATTGACGTCATTTCCAGGATGCAAATTGAAGAGCTGTTGCTGGATTACTCATCTACCATTCTTTTTGTGGAGCATGACAGGGAATTCTGCAATAATGTGGCTACAAAGGTTATTGAGTTGTAAGGTCACAAAGATGGAGGGATTAATAATGAAAATCGGAATACGTTTCTTGAAAGTACTAGTCCTGCTCCTACCAAGTATGATTGTAGTATTAATACTAATTAACCAATTTCCTTATACTGGTTTAGGGAGAATCCTCTCACTTCCTTTAATATTCTTTTTGAATATAACACTCATCAGTCTAGGATTAATTGTTGCTCATCAGTTAAGACATCGTTATTCAATTTTCCTATGGGTTCTGATTATTTTACTCACATTATTATTGACTCTTTTGTTGTATCCACAAGAACATGGCCCCAGTGTGATTGCTCAATTATGGGATAAATTAGACATCCGTTAAGAGTGGTTTTATTCACGTTTGCGGTTTACATTTCAGAGATTTATATGTAAATATTTTCTGATTATCCTTTAATTTCCGAAAGGTACTGCCTATTATTCAATCAAGAACAAAGAAGCCAAAAAAGTGATAGCAATTGAGTCTAAACAAAACACATATATGAAAGCAATGAATAAAGGTCATTATGACAATAATACAATTGAGACCCAATATCGTATTTGGACTTATGTAACCATTGGAGCGCTAATTCTTGTGATTATTTTTATAATAATGAGATTTCGTCGAAAAAAGGATGAGTAATTAAACATGAAAACGCTGTATAGACCTGTCGAAAGGCTCTCAACTATGAAGGAGTACTGGGAAGATCATTTTCCGGAAACGAAATTATTAATAGGAGCCCTTTATGTCTAATTACATTGTGAAGATCATTCCAAAACATGAGAAAACCGTCCCTCGTAGTGAAGAGAGAGAGGAGATTTTAAATCAATTAAGAACGCATACTCTCACCAAAGACATACATGAGCGACTATTTGCTGAGGTTACATTTATTGATCCGGGATCAAATTTTGAAGGGGTCAAATGTAATCAATGTAGAACGATATTAGCAACTGAATGGTGGTCAGAGCAAATGGATAGCTGCAACTCGAATAATTTCAATGATTTATCAATAACAACACCTTGTTGTAATAACACTACATCTTTAAATGAATTGGAATATATTTGGCCAGCAGGATTTGCTAAGTATGTTATTGAGATTAGGAACCCGAATGAAGATGAAGTCATTGCAATTGAAAATCTGATTAACAATAAAGACTATAAATTGATTAGGGCTCATTACTAGCTGGGAAGCGAAGCTTGACATAAATAGCTGATCTCGTATACATTTGTATACATAAGATCAAATGTATACGAATGTATACGAATCAAAAGGAGATAACCGTATGCGTGAAGGTCATCAAGGCAAGCACGGTTATAGAGAGCATGGGGAACATAGGGATTCTTCTGATCATCCTCCCAAAAGCGCTCAAACCTTTCGCCGCGGCAGAGCTACTGCGTTCTTAGATAGGCTTATTGTAAATCGTTCGACTTTGCAGCGGCAGTTAAAGGAGCCGGAGCTTGAATCGATTAAGCAAGTGATCAGCGGTGAATTAAAAGCAACAGAGGCCATCATTGAAGAGTTTATTCATATGTTTCAACTTCATGAGATATCTTCCGTTGATGTAAACATTATCGTTACTAAAAATGAGGATGGTGATTCAAAAAAATGAACATAATTGATATCATTAAAACCCGTAGAAATATTAAAGTGTTTAAGCAGGTTCCAATTAGTGAAGCTGAATTGATTTCTTGGCTGGAAGCTGCAAGTTATGCTCCTAATCATCGTTTGAACGAGCCGTGGGAGATCCTTTTAATAGGACCGGATACTAGAGCGAAATTAAACCACAAAACGGACTTTGGCAATGCGCCTGTCGTTCTTGCTTTATTGTCCAAACCCGCTCCTACTCCATTCGAGCGTGACGAGAATGTAACGGCTGCCTCTTGTTTCGCACAAAATTTCCTATTAGCTGCTCATGAAGCGGGTGTAGGCGTATATTGGGCTTCATTGGGAGCTTTGCCCCACAATCGTGAGATTCTAGGTGTGCAGCAAAATTACGATGTTATTGGTGTGTTTGGAATTGGATATCCAGTGGAAGTCCCAACAGCCAAGCCGAGAACACCCATTATATCCAAAATCACTTATTTGTCTTAAGCCTTCAACATGAGGAACGTTTACTTGCGTCTCGACTTGTCTTGGGGCATGAAAATTAAATAGTAGGGAGAATAAAACATGATAAAGCAAATCGGTCAAATTATGCTGTACATGAATGATCAAGAGCAAGCCATGCGGTTTTGGACGGAAAAAGTCGGCTTTATTGTCGTTTCGGAAGAGGACAATGGCCAAGGGCTTCGATGGATTGAAATCGCACCTCAGCAAGGCGCGCAAACGTCCTTCGTGCTTCATAACAAGCAATTCATTGCTCAGATGGAGCCAGAGCTTAACCTAAACACTCCTTCAATCATGCTTTACAGCGACGATCTTGATAAACTGTACCAGGTATTCAAGGAGAAAGGCATAACGGTTGGGGAATTGGTGAACATGCCTTTTGGTCGCGTATTCAACTTTGCCGATGATGAGAATAACTACTTTGCGGTTATGGAAAAGAAGTAACTTGCCGTCGTTGGATTACAGCGTCATCACTCTGTGGTGGCGTTTTTTGTTATCTCCAGATAGTAACTCTTCAAGCTGGATGTTCCCCCGAAGATAATTAACTTTATTGCTCGGTTTGTTCTTAGTGAATTGTGAGGATATTCCTGTACTAAGAAAAGTGGATAGAGTATAATGCGGGCATTGCTTATCTATAACGAGTATATGCAGATACAGAGACTTAGGAGTGATAATTTTGCAGACAAAGATCAGCCTTGAAGGCGAATGGAAGTTGCAATTGGATGCAGAGAAGCAGAGTCTGCTCCTGCCTTTTTCGGATGTCATTACGTTGCCAGGTACGACATCTTACGCCCGCAAGGGACCCAAGAACGAGAATATTCTAATTGGTGCTCTGACGGAAGAATACCTGTTTGAAGGATCGGCCTGGTATTCGAAAGAGGTAGTAATTCCGGATGAACTCGCCGAAAAGGCGTGTTTTCTATATCTGGAACGAACACGGCTGACGACAGTTTGGCTGGACGGCCAAGAGATAGGCAGTCGTGACAGTCTGAACACCCCTCATGTTTACGAATTGACCGGTCAACTTCGGGCAGGCAAGCAGACGATTACCGTCCGTGTCGATAATACCGGTTATCCGACCAAAGGCGGACATTTAACTTCGCCGGATACTCAGACTAACTGGAATGGAATCACTGGACGGATCGAGCTGCAGTTCTATGGTGAGTCCTATTTGAGCGGAATTCGACTAGATCCGGATCTGTCCGCTCGGTCGGTCAGAATTACAGCATCCCTGAAAGGTATAGCTGAAGGACCAGTTACTGTAGCAGCCGCAAGCTTTAACAGTCTGGCGACCCATTCGGTACCCGAGCAGGAGTTCACAATATCATCGAGCGAGTTTACCATCGTCTACGAGTTGGGTGAGGACGCACTGCTCTGGAGCGATGCCGCGCCCAACCTGTACAACATCAGCATCACCCTGAAAGACAATGAAGGCGATAATATCGACCGACACGAGCTGATCTTCGGCCTAGGGGCATTCAAAACGGATGGTGACAAATTTACGATCAACGGCGAGAAGACTTTTCTTCGCGGCAAACATGACGGTCTAATTTTCCCGCTGACCGGATATGCACCAACAGATGTAGAAGAATGGCTAAGAATCCTTGGGATTTCCAAGTCTTACGGTATTAATCATTATCGTTTCCATACCTGCTGTCCGCCAGAAGCAGCCTTTACAGCCGCGGATATGCTCGGCATTTACATGGAGCCGGAACTGCCGTTCTGGGGAACGATTACGGAAGAAACCGACGAGGGCCACAACCAGGCGGAGCAGGACTATTTGGTCAGCGAGGGATATGCCATTTTGCAAGCGTTCGGCAATCACCCGTCTTTCGTCATGATGTCACTCGGCAATGAGCTATGGGGCAGTAGAACGAAGATTGATTCTATTTTGAAAGACTATAAAGCATTTGACAACAGGCATCTATACACACAAGGTTCTAATAACCATCAATTTTTACCGTCCATTCTGGAGCATGATGATTTCTTTAGCGGAGTGCGCTTTTCCAGGGACCGGTTATTCAGAGGCTCCTATGCAATGTGCGACGCACCTTTGGGACATGTCCAGACCGACCTGCCAGGAACAATGAAGGATTATGACGACCAGATCGTTCCTCCAGATTTGCGAGATGGGGAAGAAGTAGACGTTGAGGGTGGAGGTACGATCCAGATCCAGTACGGCACCGAAGCCAAGACGGTTGAACTCGGCGATGCAGCAGGGGAATGGATTCCACGCATTCCTGTTATCTCACATGAGATTGGGCAATATGCGACCTATCCAAATTATGAGGAAATCGAGAAATATAAAGGACCGCTCAAAGCTGAGAATTTCAAAATCTTCCGTGAACGGCTGGAAAGTAAGGGGCTGGGCCATCTTGCTGCCAAATATTTCGAGTGCTCGGGACAGTTAGCTGTAGCCTGTTACAAAGAGGAATTGGAGGCTGCTTTCCGCTCGCGGAGACTTGCCGGGTTCCAGCTGTTGGACCTGCAGGATTTCAGCGGGCAAGGAACAGCACTAGTCGGCGTCCTTGATGCTTTTATGGATTCCAAAGGAATGATAACGCCTGAGGAATGGCGCACTTTCTGTAGCGATGCCGTGCTGATGGCGAGATTCCCGAAGTATAACTATGTTTCTGGAGAACGTTTCAGTGCCAGCGTAGAGCTGAGCTGGTACCGGAGCGGGACTCCAGAGACCCTCGAGCTTCATTGGGAGCTAACCGCTGAGCGCGGAACGCTGGCTGAAGGCACAACCGAAATCAAAGTTCCGGTAGGGGCGAATTACATCGATATCTGCCACCTGAACATTGATCTTCCCGCCGTCGAGCGCATGACCAAAAGCGTACTCAACCTGCAGATCCTGGGCACGGATATCAGCAAGACCTACGACTTGTGGATTTATCCAGAGCATAACGGCAACATGCTTGAGGGTATTCACGTATTCGAGGAGCTTTCTGATAAGGCGCTTGCGCTACTGGAGCAAGGTGGAAATGTATTGCTTATGCCAAAACCGGAGTCTCTCCACAATGCAATTGAAGGCTTCTATTGTACGGATTTCTGGTGCTACCCGATGTTCCGATCCATTTCTGAGAGTGTGAACCGGCCGGTACCTGTCGGTACCATGGGGCTTATGATCGACAACAGCCACCCTGTGTTCCGCGACTTTCCGTGCGAAGAATATTCGACCTTCCCTTGGTGGAATCTCGTTGAAAATTCAAAATCGATCATTTTGGACGGAGTCGATCGGGCATGGAGCCCCATCGTACAGACGATTGATAACTTTGAGCGCAATCATAAGCTTGGTTTCCTCTTCGAGTGTAAAGTTGGTTCTGGCAACCTGATGGTATGTGCTTTAGACGCGAGTAAAGCAAGCGAAACACTGGAGGGCAGACAGTTCCTATTCAGCTTGGCCAATTATATGGCATCTAAGGAATTCAAGCCACAGTACACAGCAAGTACAGCAGAGCTTCAACAGTTGATTCAATAAACGGGCATTACTTGCCCGAAAATGGCTCCAGTGGAGAGGTCATCAGATCATTAACATAAGCAAATGAACCTGTAGACTGAGAAAATAAAGTGTTAAAATGTCATAGCCCATTAAGCTAATGGCAGGGTAGTTATAAGAGGTCTCGGTGGTTCTGTGTTACCTGTATTGGTGAGAGTATAGATTTCGTTACACTGGTAGCTGCAGTTTTGCTATACTTAAAATTTGCAGTTAAGTTAAGAAAGGACAGGGAGACATCCCTGTCCTTTCTCTATAGATGAGAATAAATGTGTGATTAGTTTACGGTTCGATCAAGTTTTACAGATCGACTCTCAAGGTGCCCAGCATCTTGGCGAATTTCGGATCATGGTAGGATAAGAAAAGAATATCCCGCATATCGAGTACGGAGATTTGTTCGATATCGTCCGCGCTCAACTCAAAATCGAAAATGTCGAAGTTTTCGACGATCCGCTATTTTCTCACCGATTTTGGAATTACAACTCGTTGCCCAATGTCAGAGGGAGCATTCCAAACTTCCTCGACTTTGGAAAGCGGGAAAGGTACAGCGTTCACTACAAGCTTACCAGTCGCAATAGCGTCGATTAACGCTGGGAATTCGGCAACATATCCAGCAGTCGAGACCGAACCTTGACCACTACCAAGCACATGAAAGTTGGCAGAGCGAAGTGCGACGGAAGGCACAGCGGCAGTAGGCCCAGCAATGGAACCAATTTGGATCCAAGACAACTTTCGGCTCCGATCTGATCTTTGAGTCAGCAACGGGAGCATTGCTAGCTCAGCGGGTTTCCCCCAAAGATAGTCGATCACAATGTCAACTTCAGACGCTGCTTCACCCAGCCGTTTAGCAGCCACCTCTGGATCACCGGCGAGCGAAACGATAACATCTGCACCTAGCGCTGATAGGGAATTAAGCCGGTTCTGATCACGTCCGGCAGCGATAACCTGACTTGCACCAAGCAACTTGGCAATCTGGACAGCCATCTGTCCAGAATTTCCGGTCGCACCAAGTACCAGAACCTTTTGCCCTGGTTGAAAATCAACTCGTCGGCGGAGAGCTACCCATGATGACATAGCCGGGTTCATGGCTGCAGCAATTACTACTGGATCGACACCAGCAGGTAAAGGAACACTACGTCGAAAATCAATGACAGCCTGCTCTGCGAACGTACCCAGAGAAGTGTCTGGAGCTACAAAATAAACCAACTGACCATTAGGCAATCGCCCAACACCATCAATACCGGGGATTAGGGGAAGCTCGTCGGAACTAGTGTAGTGAGAACCATTGGCTTGAGATCGTACACGAGTGTGTAACCCCGCAGCAAGTACGTCAACAAGAACTCCATTCTTTTCAGAGGGATCTGGCGTATTGAAAAATTCGTATTTAGGAGCTGAATCGAACGAACGTACAACAGCAGCATACATAATAAGACCTCCATTCGCGACTATACGCGAGTATTTAGTTTGTGTTGCAAACAATATAGTTTGTTTCACGTACTAAGTCAATGGCTACTGTGGTACAATATGAAGAGTAAATCGAATACAGCGAAGTTCGGAGTGATATATATGAGCAATGATCAATTTGAAAATCAAAGCGATCTTTCGATCGTGGATGGCTTGGTGCAACTTTCGTACCTTATCCAAACCGTTCTCGGCCGAGTTGGAGCCGACCATGAGCTCTCGATCATTCAAATTCGACTACTCGGAATTCTAAGAGACCGAGAGCCAAGCATGTTACAACTAGCCAAGCATCTTGGCCTCGACAAATCCAGCATTACCGGTCTAGTCGATCGCGCTGAACGTCGAGGACTCGTCGAACGTACAATCTCACCAAATGATCGGCGTGGATTTAATGTAAGAATAACTTCAACTGGAGGGCAACTTGTACATGTGGTCGGTGATGAGATCGAGCGTCAATTAAATGTGGTAATCGAAGGCCTTACTGAGACTGAGCGCTCACAACTAGCTGTCCTTGCATCGAAGATTTTAGGGGTTTCTGCAAATGCAAATGAATGACCAAGCAGGGATAACGATTCCGCTCTAATCGCAAATTCGCTCTACCAATGTTCCCAATTGTTCAGCTAAGGCTTGATGCGAAATAGGCTTTTCATTCGTAAACCACCATTCCACTACTCCTGCATAAGCAGAAGCCACAAATTTAACGGTAAGATATTCATTTAATCCCTGGTTCTTTCCTTTCATCACATTCACTTCATTCCGAAACTCTTCAACCAGAAAGTTAACGAACCGAGTTCGAAAGTAAGGGGCTCCTTTACTCGCTAACATCATTGAGAAAAAAGAGTAATTATTTTCAAGGTATTCAGTCCAGATCAGTGTTGCACCAACAAAATTCATTTCAGCTGCCGATCTACACAGAGCCCGCAGTACGTTTATATGTTCTTGGATAAGCTTGTCCAACAGATCAAACTTGTCCGTATAATGAAGATAGATGGTCCCGCGGCTGACATTTGCCTGGTCGGAAAGGTCCTGTATCGTAATATCATCAAAAGATTTCTCAGACATCAGTTCAATCACGGCTTTTTTTAACGCTTCCTGGGACTTGAGAATTCTTCGATCCACTACTTTAGCCATATTCAGATTTGATAATTGTTGAATAGAACTTAATCAATCTACGACTCTTTCAATTGCCCAGACTCCCGGCGCCGCCAACTCATGAATACCAAGGACAATGCAATTATCGAGAGGATAACCCCTAGCAGTCGAAAGCCTCCGGCGCTGAACTTATTTCCCATCAGGACGCCTATTAACAATGAAGAGAGAATGGTCCCCAGATATCTCGATGTCATAAAGACTCCTGAGGCAACACCGATAATTTCTTTTGGAGAACTTTTGAACAAAACCACTTGCATTCCGACATTGTTCAACCCGTTGCTAATACCGAATGCAACTAACGCTATACATACACTGATAACTGGTGATGTTTGATTTAGTGTCACTATCCACACTGACCCAAATGTCATCAGAATTCCAGATACTATCAACGCCGGCCTAGGTCCTGATTTATCAATCCATCGGCCAGCTAATGGAGAAGTAACGAGCGAGCACAATCCTAAACTTAACATGAGAATTCCTGTATGGAACTCGCTGACATGACGTACGATTTGCAAATAGGATGGAAGCCCGAAAAAGAGTGAGTAATAAAGTAGGTTAACGAGTATGAATTCGATATTAATCCAAGTCATGGCTGGATATTTGGCGAAGGTGCGCAAAGGAATAAAGGGTGACGTCGTTTTAAACTCATGTCGTACGAAACTAGCAAGTAGCATGAGGCCAATCACTCCGACAATCACATGCGCAAAGGAGAGCTGCCCAGATGATTTTGCTGATAGTAATCCAACGAGTAGGGCAACCAGACCCGCAGTAAAGAGCAGGATTCCGGATGCGTCAATCAGATCAGCCCATTTACGAATGGACATGCCCCGTGCAATGGATGTTGGTGGTTTGTCCGTAGGAATAGTCCTCCAAGCTAACAGAAAGCTTGTGATCACGAACGGAATATTGACGAAGAAAATAGCCGGCCAATCCCACCAGTGAATCAAGACCCCACCAATAAAAGGTCCAATGGCTGCCGCTCCTGATAGGAATATGGACATTACAGACAGTGCAGTCGCTTGTTTCTCTGTAATATGAATTCGCACAATGGCCATTCCAACGGATACGATCATACTTGTCCCAATGGCCTGAACAATACGGAACACAATGAGCCACCCAAAACTTGGTGATAGTGGAGCTAATAATGAAGCAATGAAGGATACAACAAGACCAGCAAGGAATATCTTCCTGCGTCCGAATAAATCACTGGCCTTGCCCATGACAGGTTGAGCGATAGCACTCGCAATGTAGAAAGAGAAAATAATCCAGGAAACACCTGTGAAATCAAGATGGTATACATGTTGCAGTCTTGCAATAGCAACGGAAATCATCGATGAATTTAATGGGTTCAATAGCACACCCAGACCAACGGAAATTAATAACCACCTGCTGCGAGCATTCATTTTTGATCCCCCCAAAGTCTTTAATGTCATTGTACTTGCTATCCATTATTTACTCCAACGCATTTTATGTTATGATTTCATTGACTCGAAGGAATGAATGGAGGGCATGGAATGGAGCTTCTTCAACTGCAATATTTTCTCGTGGTAGCTCGTTTGGAGCATATGACCGAAGCTGCAGGAAGCCTTCACATCACTCAATCGTCATTAAGCAAAACGATTGGGCGATTAGAAGAAGATTTAGGGGTTCCTCTTTTCGATCGAATGGGGAGGAATCTACGATTGAATGAGTTCGGCAGCAGTTTCCTGCGCCGGGTGGAAAGAGCTTTGTTTGAATTGGAACAAGGGAAGCAGGAGCTTAAGCATTTATCCAGTCCGGAACATAGCACACTTGAATTGGCGGTGACTACCGCAAGCACGTTGCCTAATATTCTTCGAGAGTTTCGGAAAAAGCGACCCAAAATCCAATTCCATGTGCAAATGCTGACCACGCAGGAAATGGTTACACTTCTTCATAGAGGAGAGGTTGATTTCTGCTTGTCCTCCCCTTCTATACAAGCGGACGATATTGAATCTCAAATCTTGTTCATCGACCCCATCCTTGTAGCTGTTCCAAAGGGGCATCGGCTGGCAGACCGAAGTAGCGTAACCTTGACAGAACTAAAGGATGAATGGTTTGTCGGTGTAAAGAGAGGTTACGGTACTCGCGATTTAGTGGACTCTGTATGCAAATTGGTTGGATTTGTGCCTAAATATGTGTATGAGGGGGATGAGCCTGCAAGGTTAGGCGCTCTTGTGGAGGCCGAAATTGGCATAGCTTTCATACCAAGCACGGCAAAAAATTCACCGGATCGTATTAAATATCTCCAAGTCGAGAATCAAGAATTGGTACGGGAGATCGCATTATTATGGCATAAGAGCCGGTACATTTCGCAGGCTGCAATGGATTTTCGTGAGGTTGTTGTAGAATATTTTGCGGCAATGTCCCGACAGAAAATTTAATCATGATTTAGGGCGATACTATGCGTGGAGTACGGATGGATTTGATCGCCCAAGCGAAAGGGGATGTTAATTTGAAGAATACTCAAACTATCATCGAATACTGTTTAAAGAAGAAAGGAGCGACTCTGGAATATCCCTTTGGACCCCATCCATTAGTGATCAAAGTTGCTGGTAAAATGTTCGCGCTTATTTTTGAGGGCAATGGAGTTAATGTTTACATAAACCTAAAATGTGACCCAGTGATTGCGGAGAACTTGAGAGAGCAACTAGAGGCCGTTCGCCCAGGTTTCCACATGAACAAAAAGCACTGGAATACAGTTATTATTGATGGTTCCTTGTCTGAGTCGGATATTTTTGACATGATTAACCACTCTTACGATTTGGTTGTCAACAATCTTTCTAAGAGTCTCCGAGAATCTATACTGTAAGTATAATTATGCGTTCTTCCCTTCAGCGACTGTCCCCTCCGCCATCACTTTCACCGCGCGCTTGCGGACCAGCGGGGGGAGTGCAGCCAAATAAAATAAACTAACGGCTATGGTGCAAAAGCCAAGTATGTAATGAAGCCATGTGACAGAGATGAAAGCTGGAAAAGCTAGCGCGATGCCCCCCAAAGCCAGTGAATGGCCCAGCATCATTACCGGTTCAATTAAGGCATTAACACGGCCCATATTCTGTGGGGGAACAAGCTCTGGCATCCAGCTACCGAGCACGATATTGATAGGGGCGATGGCGATGCCCGCCAGCATTATAAGGAAAAAATAGACTTCGATCCTATCGGTTAACCCGAGGCTCGTAATGAGGAGACTGGAGATGAACAAACCCGCAATCAGGATCGGCGCTCTGCTGAAACGACGAATCAGCCTGGGACCAATGATGCTGCCTAGCAGAAAACCAATGCCCAGAAAGACGGTAATCAGCGAAGAGTTTATGACGTAATTATCAGGACTGAGCTTGTATTTCATGGCGAAGATGGGAAGCACGGCGAATACGCCGTTCACAATACCAAAGAACAGAAACCCGCTGATCAGAACCAAAAGCAGTCGATTTCCTGTAATATAGCGGAGGCCCTGCCAAAAATCCTTTAGTAGCAGTGAGAAACGGAGCTCATGAATATGGTTTTTTCCGTTGGGAATACGAGCATGTGCGGGGAAATCACCCCAGGCAAGCAGCAGTCCAGACAATATAAAGCTGAGTCCATCGACGATGATAGCGCCTTCAATTCCAATAAAATGATAGGCCATGGCCCCCAAGCTCATGCCGAAGAGCATAAACAGCCCCATGACCATCTGATTCAGTCCCGAAGCCTGGACATATTGCTCCTGGTCGATACTGCCCTGCAGAAGCCCCATTTCGGCAGGACCAAAGAACTTAGATATCGAGCTACGCAGAAACAGCACCAAAAAGCAGACGAATAGCACGTTGAAATGAACAAACACCAGCAGCAGCAAGGTTAGGCCGGCCCGTATCCAGTCGCTATACGCAGCAATATGCTGGCGATCGAACCGATCTGCAATGACACCGACGATCCAGAATACCGCCAGAGTGGGCAGCGAGTACATCAGCTCTGCCGTAGTAGCCAAAACCGGCCGCTCGCTGTATCTGTCGATTAGATAGTAAGCGAATGCCATGTTCCCCACTACAGTGCCTAGCTGTGAGGCAAAAGCAGCAATGAACAACTTGTTGAACATTGGATTGCGAAAAAGCGTCCTCATTCAATTTCCTCCCTTGGGTGCTCGCTGATAAGCACAGGTTTGAGTAGATTTTGCAAGTAGTGGACAAGCGCCTCAAGCTGCATTCGAGTGTTCACCTTCTCCTGACCCACAGTTATGGTATGGGTCATAATACCTTCCTGATAGGAAGCAGCAAGTCTGGAAATTTCCGAAACGTCCATGATTGGGAAAAACTCACCGCGGTCAATTCCTGTCTGAAGCAGTCCTGCAAATTGGGTAATTCCCCGTTCATAACGATTGAGAAGCAACCCACGGCGCGTCTCATCGCGCCATCCAATCAGGAAATACTCATAGAAGGCTGGTATTAAACCGCCATGGGGTGATTGCTGAAGATCTTGCAACTGCTGCGAATACAGAGTGGTGATCACTTCCCAAATGGATGACGATGATTCCATAAGCTGCTCAAGATATCGATTATATTCTAGATCCTGATGCTCTAAAAGCGCTTCGAAGATCTCATCTTTGGTCTGATAGTACAAGTAAATCCAACCTCGGCTCATTCCGGTTTCTGCGATAATATCCTTTAGTGTGACTGCCCCGTAGCCCTTCTCGGCAAACACCCGCTTAGCTGCATCGAGGATTTGTAGGTTTCTCAGTTCTTTTTGACTACTCGATAATTTTGGCGACATTCCGTTGCTTCCTTTCCATTCTCTAGATATAAATGAACCACGTGTCATTTATTATGATAATGACACGTGGTTCATTTTGCAATAAAAAATAACAAAATGCCCTTAAAATATCTGAATACTCCAACCTGTGATATAATTATCCAAAAATATTAGTTTGTAGGGATGGTGCGGATGTCAGAGCAGCAAGTGTACGTTCGGTTCCCGGAGGAAGCGGATGCTGAAGAAATGACAGCAATGTACAAGCGCAATCGGGAGTTTTTTGAGAGGTTTTCACCTAACAACACCGAGGAATTCTATACGGTGGACCACCAGATCCAAATGATTATTAAGAGTAAGGCCGACAGAGAGTCGGACCGAAAATATGACTTCTTGATATTCCAGAAGGAGGACGACCGGATTATTGGTAGTATAGGTCTATCCTTTGTAGTGAGGGGACCGCTCCAGAACTGTATGATCGGATACAGCCTAGACCAGGCTTATAACGGCAAGGGCTATATGACGCAGGCAGTGAAGCAGGTCGTACGCTATGCCTTCGAGGAGCTAAAGTTTCACCGGATTATAGGGGAAGCCTCTCCCCGGAATCCCGGATCTATCCGCGTGCTTGAGAATGCCGGGTTCCACAAAGAAGGTATCTCCCAAAGCAACTTGAAGATCAACGGGGTATGGGAAGATCATCAGGTTTTGGCCATTATCAATCCCTCCATTGATATCTAGTCCAACGTTAACGGGAGACGACGAGTTAAATAAACACGAAGAGACGGCGGCCTGATTCATGGCTGCCGTTTTCTGAACTAACGGGATAACTTCATATGGTGTTTTTATCAGAAAGGAGATTGTATCTTATCTATGGAAATTGAAAATCTAATTCCAGTAAAATCAAGAGAAGATTTGCGGATTTGGTTACAGGAAAATGGTAAGATAGAAAAATCTTGTTGGCTAGTAGTTAGTATGACGCCAAACCCAGATACGGTGTTATATTTGGATGCGGTCGAAGAATCTTTGTGCTTTGGATGGATTGATGGAGTCAAAAAGAAAATATCTGAAACGGAGCTGGCACAGAGATTGTCTCCTAGAAGCAAAAGAGGTTCATGGACCGAATTAAATAAAGAACGCGTCCGCCGCCTTGAAAAGTTGGGGTTAATGAGAGACGAAGGAAGAAAGGTGCTTCCTGATATGGATCACGATTCTTTTAAAATAGATAGGATTATAGAACAAAGGTTAAAAGAGGAAATGTACGTATATGAGAATTTCATGGCATTTCCAGCTCTTTATCAAAGAATACGGATCGACAATATACAAAGTTATAAAAGTCAGCCGGAATTATTTAATAGCAGATTAGACAAATTTATAACAAACACTAAAGAAAATAAAATGTACGGTCAATGGCATGATAATGGACGGCTTCTAGACGCTTACGTGAAGTAGTGCATTACTATTTCGGAGGGAATGATTGGTCTCCCGTCGAAATAGTATCGAGTTGTTTGACTGCAATCAAATGGATTAATACCATACAAGGAGGCCACTATGCTGCCGATCCACCCTCAAGATATCCAATTCCAGATCGACCGATTCGCCGGTCAGGACTTATTCATACACCTTGAAGTTACGTCAGGTGCCTATGCTAGTCACTTGGACAGCTCCCGCCAGCCAGCGTCGGCGTTCATTAGTAATGCGGTCATCCGATATACGCAGGGCTCCATCTCCGGCACGGGTCCATACCGGGTCGGGCTTAAGACAGCACAAGGCTGGATTTATGCCGAAGGCCTAACACATGTTGATGAGTTGGAAACGGAACGACTAATCATGGCTGGGCATGATACTCAAGGCAAACTAATTGTGGCATTGCAACTCAGTCAGAACAGGTTTTGAGGAAAGTGGAGGATCAAGTAATCATGAATACTAAACAAGTTGAACATCAGAATATCTTAGTTGTGTTTCCCCATCCCGACGATGAAGCATTCCTCGTATCAGGCACGTTGGCAATGTACATACAAGAAGGTGCTAAAGTCACTTATGCTTGTCTGACACTAGGAGAGATGGGTCGCAACATGGGTATCCCGCCGTTCGCGAACCGTGTCACCTTGCCAGCGATCCGCAAGGAGGAACTGGTAGCGTCCTGCCATGCGATTGGCATCCAAGACTTAAGAATGCTCGGCTTCCATGATAAAATGATTGAGTTCGAAGACCAGCAACTGCTTGACGGTCAGATTATGATGCTGCTTAAAGAACTGACTCCGTCGCTAGTCATCACCTTCTATCCAGGGTTCAGCGTGCATCCCGATCACGATGCCACCGGTGCCGCTGTCATACGAACAATCACACGGCTTCCTGCGGCAGAGCGTCCGCTTGTACATAGCATTGCGTTCTCCAGTAATCACGAGCAGGTGATCGGAAAAGCGGATGTGACCATAGACGTGACTGCATTCCTTGCAAAGAAAATGGAATCGATTCAATCGCACCGTTCGCAGTTCCAAGCGGCAGAGCTGGTTGGGGAGCGGGAGTTGAATGATGAAGAAATTCGGAACCGGTTCGGAACAGAACAGTTCTGGACGTACCGATTCGATTAATATAAATTTTGGAGGCCAATCGATGAATCAGCGTTTTCGAATAACTCGATCCATACAACAAAACAATGTGGAGCAATCTATCTCTTTGGAAGAGTGTAAGCATTACTTTGCAGCCCAACCTGACTTTACGTACTCACAAGTTTTTATCGTTAAGGGACCAGATACCATGATGTCCATCGATGGTGATTTTTTCATGTGGAAGCATGGGGATGTGGAAATTCCGTTCCGGCTTTATATGGGAGATTTATATGTAGCTATTTCAAGCGAAGCAATAGTCCCCAAAATGCTTGAAATTGCAACGGATCTGCTAGCAGACGTGGTTGAAGGGTAACCTTCACCACGCAGTGATTTATCTCCTGTGTTAGATCAATATTTGCTGCCAGCGAGTCAATAGAAGGGGGGATCAGTAATGGAAAAGAGAGTACATAGAGAATTAATCGACAAGTTTATGGAGTTGTCTGAGGGAGCTCTCACATTAGAAAGCATTGAAGCACTTCGGAAATTGAGCAGCAGCGAAGCGACGGGTAATCCTTGTCCAGACGGTGAAATCCATATCTATGAAGAATCGATTCGTACACCAAACTCTTCACATTCTATCAGATTAAGAATTTATGAACCCACAACCAAAGATACTGCACTGCCGGGTATCTATTTTATCCATGGTGGTGCAATGGTTCTTGGGACTCCGGCAGACAGTGATGCTACATGTTGTGAGATCCTTAAGGAACTTCCCTCGGTCATTATTTCAGTTGACTACCGCTTGGCTCCTGAATCACCCTATCCCGGACCAGTTGAGGATTGCTATGACGGATTGGTATGGGTTATGGAAAATGCTCGGAAATTAGGAGTTGATCCTCATCGCATTGCTGTGGTTGGGCAAAGTGCAGGAGGAGGGTTAACAGCAGCAATTTCTTTAATGGCCAGAGACCGTAATGGACCCGAAATTGCCTTGCAAATGCCTTTGTACCCTATGCTGGATGATCGTCAGCAAACGCAATCCAGTGTGGAGATTAATGATCGGCGAGTATGGAATTCGATTGATAATAAAACAGCCTGGGCTATGTATTTAGCTGATACCGATCCATCTAATGTACCCGTGTATGCAGCGCCAGCGCGTGAGAGCGATTACACAAATTTACCACCTACATACACGTTTATTGGAGATTTAGATCCGTTTAGAGATGAAACCATTGAGTATGTCTATAATCTGACCAAAGCCGGAGTGCCTACAGAGTTCCACTTGTATCCGGGGTGCTTTCATGGTTTTGAATTAGAAGTCCCGGATGCGACAATTTCCAAATTGGCCAAAAATAATTATATAAATGCACTTAAAAACGCCTTGCAATTCAAAGCCTAAATTGGAAAGGTCTTCAACGCAAATATAGTCCCGCACCCGCCAGCCATATTTAGGTAAGCGGGTTTTTAATTGCGGGAAACCGGATGTAATTTGAAATGGACAGGCTTATAATCATTGCGATGAGATATTCCCGTCCACTACAGTTTTTTAAAATATAAGAATTTATATGCTTCACGCGATAACTTATCCTTATATTTCTCGAAGAAACGGATGCCGCCTCTTTCAGAGGACGGCAAAGCCGTTTCTTCTTAGGAGACTGTCTATGAAATCTGTTTCTTTCAATTTATTCGGACAACGGCTAACCATTCTGCCCAAAATCATCATATCCTTCCTGGTTGTGCTTATCCCCATTCAAACACTCAGCCTGATGATGAATCGATCGAGTGTAAACAAAGTACAGAACGAAATTCTGCAATCCAGCGCCTCCAATGTGCATTTTTATCTCAGCTCGCTGGAAACGGAAATCAGCCGGATTCTTCGGTTGGAGCGGGAATATATCAGCAGCGACAATGATTTCCTCAAGGCCGGGGTCATACCTGATTCGATGGACGATTATGAGCGGGGACAGACCATATTGAGAATAGAAAACAAGCTTTCCATTCTCAAAAGTTCGAGTCCATATATCAAGGATATCCGTATTTATTTTCCCAGTCTCGGCCGCACGATTTGGACAACAAGCTTCAGTAGCACCATTCCGGATGATGAAATCAGAGTGATTGCTGGCAAGGACAAGCGAACGGAATCACCTTTTTCATTTGTTAATAAGCGTCTGATTCTTGGGATGCTGTACCCGACTACCGGCGATGACATGATGTTTATGATGGAGGTTGAGTTGTCTATTCCGCTATTGCAGCAGTCCATGGCACAAATGTCTGGCAAAAAAAATGCCGGCTCCATTCTCCTGAATGAACCCGAACAGTGGGTAATAGGGGACACGAACAATGAATCCATTACCAATTCGATCCGCCAATTTGTATCCGAACAGCAGGACAGTCAAGCGACAAGCGGGATGAACCGGATTGAAATGAATGACAAAATGTATCTAATTTATTATGAGCAATCCCAACCACTGGGACTCACACTTGTTCATTATGTGCCGGAAGCTGAAGCATTGGGGGTGCTGAAGCAGTATCAAAGCTGGTATTGGGTCATTGCTCTAGTCTCTATTCTGATTGTCTTTATTTTTTCCTATGGGATTTTTCTGCTTATCCATAAGCCGATGCGGCGGTTGGTCAACTCTCTGTCCCAAGTGGGAGAGGGGAATCTGGAACTTCGTCTGCAGCATCGTTATAATGATGAATTTCAGGATGTGTTTCAGCAGTTCAACACAATGGTAAGTCGAATCGGTACCTTGATCGGAGAGGTGTCTGAGCAGCAGACACGCTCTCAGCATGCTGAGTTGAAGCAGCTTCAGTCCCAGATTAATCCACATTTTTTATACAACAGTCTCTTTATTCTGCTGACTCTAATCCGACAGGAGGACAAGGACAGCGCAGAGAAGCTGGTTCTTCATATGGGCAACTACTTTCGCTATATCACTCGTAGTGGCGAGGATGAGGTGTCTCTGGAGAATGAAATGCTGCATACCCAGGCCTATGCGGGCATCCAGTCCTTAAGATTTCCGGATATTCAAATTCGCTGGGGAGAAATACCAGAGGCTTGCAGAATTGTGCGAGTTCCCCGGCTTATCCTGCAGCCTCTGGTAGAAAACGCATATCTGCATGGACTAGAGAAAGTTGATGGGCCTGGGCTGCTGATCATTGAAGTGGAGCAGCAGGAGCAACTGCTGGTAATACGCGTAGAGGATAATAGTGGACTTCTTAACCCAGGAGTGATTGAGGAACTGAACGATCGACTGCTTACAGTCGCTCATTCGGGCGAGACAACCGGGATGTTCAATGTGCACCGCCGTTTGCAGTTGAGGTACGGACATGCCTACGGTCTGGAGCTGATACTGGGTCATTCGGGAGGACTATGCGTAATGCTGCGCATCCCGCTCTAACCCCAGTTAGTATAAGGAGGATTTCATGACTAAATTATTAATTGTGGACAATGAGAAAATAATTGTTGATGGGTTAGTTGGTTATTTTCTAGATCTGAAACTCGATGATCTGGAGGTATATGGTACACATTCCGGCAAGGAAGCACTCCGGTTACTGGAGGAGACCAAGATTGATATTGTGCTGTCCGATATCCACATGCCAGGAATGAGCGGACTGGAACTGCAGCAGCAGCTTTCACAGCGTTGGCCGCATTGCCGCATGATTTTCCTATCTGGATATGATGATTTCCAATTGATTCAGCAGGCCATGCGGGGAGGTGCCGGAAATTATATTCTAAAGACCGAAGGATATGAGGTCATTGGAGCAGCAGTCATAGCTACTCTCCAACAGCTGCAGGAAGCCATCCGTTTTCAAAGCTTGATTGAACGCTCCCAAAAGCAGTTTCAGACCACACTGCCGTTTATGGGCAAAGAGCTGATGAATCGTCTGCTTCAAGGAGATCCTGCTGCGCTGACCCAACGAGTGAAGCAGTTCGAGCATCTCCAAATCCATCTGGACAGCCAGGCTCCAGTACTGGTGTTCCTCTCTCGGATCGATCATTGGCGGGGAATATCGGCCCCATCTGATCGTGCACTTACCATCTATTCCATCCAGAATATCGCTGCAGAATATCTTAGCCCAGTCCTATCCTGCTATTCCTACCCCTATGAAGCCTCACGGATGATCTGGTTTATTCAGCCGAAGGAGGATGAAAGCTTAACAGATAAGGACATGTTGTGGCGGCGCTCACTGCTGTTCCTCCAGCACTCGCTAGAGGATATTCAGGCCACCTGTAATCAATTGCTGAACATCACGCTTTCCTTTGCGGTTGGAAACTCCTTCCATGAGTGGGACGCACTGCAGGAACCTTTCGAATCGTTGAAGTTGCTGCTGAATCAAGGACTCGGCATCAGGGAGGGGGCGATTCTGCTTGAGTCTGCTGAAGACAGCAATCCAGTTTCTGAGGCGGGCAATCCTCGACATGTGCCGGCAATTTCTTTTCAAATCCATAAACTGCAGGAGCATTTGGAGAATGGGGAGAGAGGCGAATTTTACGATCTGCTCGGTCATATTCTTGGGCTTCCGCTGCTATCGGATGGAAATAAAGACATGATCCGGTTGGAAGTTATTTTATCGCTCGGGGGAATGTATTTGTCAGCTATTAACCGCTGGGGGATCTGGCAGGAGCTTGCCAGGCAGCTTGATATGGATCTGCTTTTCCGTATGAGGGCTGAGAGGGAATGGACTGAATATAAAGCCTATTTCATCCAGTTGGCTGATGTGCTGTTTGACTGCCGGACCCATCAAAGTATGGATCAGGAGAATGACATTGTCGAGAAATTAGAGAACTATATCCATAACCATTTCGCTGAGGATTTATCCATGACCAAACTGGGCATTGTCTTCAACCATCATCCATATTATCTCTCCCGTTTGTACAAGCAGACCACAAAGATCAGTCTGTTGGATTATATTACAGAAATGAGATTGAATAAAGCGAAGCAATTACTGCAAGAGAGCGACTTGCGGGTTCAAGATGTATCCCAAGCAGTAGGCTTTATATCGGAAGGGTATTTTTACCGTTTCTTCAAAAAAACAGTAGGAATGACCCCTAATGAATACCGCGAGAAGCCCAAACTGTAAATAAGATAGCCCATCTTTAAATTGAATAGTAGAGAGGCCTATTTCCCCCATGCTATAGTCATTTTGGAAATACCATTATAAAGAAATGGGTGATGACGTTGAAAAGAAAAGCATGGGCAGGAAAAAGGAAGTGGGCCTCTTTGCTTCCAGCTGTGATAGCCATTGTGCTGCTTGGGGCAACAACGGTGAATGCCGGCGATACCTGGCCGTTCACCGGCGAAAGTGCTCACGGGGCCAACCAGCCAAGTGTGCATGGCTATACTAGCAGCCAGATTGCAAGCTGGACACCGCAAACTGATCCCGATTCTGCGCTGCTCCGGTCACGCGTTCCGCTGCAAACCCGAATAACCCCTTTTACTGCAACACAGGCTAATCAGGCTCTGAATCCCAATGTGCAAATGGGCACTATTGCCGGAGATTATGGAAATGCTTTCATTGAGAATGCCCCCTATACCAACAAGTTTGCCCAATACCATTTCAACTTCTGGCAATACACAGATTATTACTCCTACTGGCATGGCACAGCCACCGCATATACCCCTCCTTCTTATTACGATAGCCTGGCGCAGTCCAACTGGCAGGAAAAGTGGTTTGAGTTTGGGATGCTGAACATCCCAAATCCAACCTATACAGATGCCGCGCACAAGAATGGGGTTCTCTCATTGGCAGGGATCTTCTTCTCCAACAACGACCGTGGTCAGCAGACCTATAAACAAATGCTCGTCAAGAATGCCAGCGGTCAATTCCCGGTAGCTCTCAAGCTGATTGAAATGGCCCAATATTATGGGTTCGACGGCTTCTTCATCAATCAAGAAGAACTGAGTCCCGACATCGCCGTCGCGGACATTCCGAATTATATCGCCTTTATGAAAGCGCTTCAAGATGCCGGACTCTATGTTCAATGGGATGATTCGGTCAATACCAGCACAGGAGCCAATACTTTTGCCCGCACCTTCAACGCCAATAATATTTCCTTTCTGTATAACGGCGGGAAGCAGGTTTCCAATTCTTTTTTCTTTGATTACGGCATGACTGGCACACAGATTACCAGCGCAATCAATTATTTAAATAGCTTCAACACCACCAATGGGACTAGTTACAATATTCTAAAAAATGGGTTCGCAGGGATTGAAGCCGGCGCTAACCGCTGGAGCTCCACGAACAGTTCGCAACTGAGCAGTAAGCTGAGCGGAGGCGTGCCCAGAGTTAGCCTGTCAACGCTCGGGGCGGATTTTGTACACTCCGGTCTCGATGAAGATATGGGATTATCTTATCCGGTTAGTCACCGGTCAGAGAACAACTATCAATGGATGACAACTTTGCGTGAGCAGCTGTGGTGGTCTGGTCCTAATGTCAATCCCAAGAATACAACAACACCTTCCACCAATACAGTTACTGACGTATATGCAGATAACCGAAATTGGCCGGGGGTAGCCTCAGTTATTGCCGAACGCTCGGTAATCGGAGGGAACAACTTCTATACCAGCTTCAATACCGGTCATGGGTTGTCCTACTATGTGAACGGAGCAGTCTCGAATCCAACGGAATGGTCTAACATGAGCTTGCAGGATATTCCGGTGACGTGGGAGTGGTGGCAGGATACGACAGGCAACCGGCTCGCTGTCGATTTTGACTATGGCTCTTCCTACGACCTTACCGGCACAAGCCGGTTCAACTATCAGCAAATCGGGGGCTACAAAGGCGGCAGTTCGCTTGTGGTCAAAGGAAATCTGAATGCGGAGAATTTTCTCCGTTTGTATAAGACAGACCTTAGTGTAAATGCCAATTCCAAAGTGTCTGTTACTTACAATAAGCCTTCCAATAATGACACCTCCACCATGTATATCGGGCTTGTGACGGCAGCCAATCCAACTGCTGTTGTCAAAATAGCTGTTCCCGGCAGCGGCAACAAGACCACTGGCTGGACGACAGCCGAGCTCAATTTGAGTGCCTATGCAGGTCAAAAAATTGCTGCGCTCGGACTAGTCTACAACCCTGGCTCCGCAGCTGTGGCCAATTACCAGATGAACGTCGGCCAAATCCGCGTGTACGACGGGTCAGCGGTTTCCCCAACTGCTCCAACCGGACTTGCCATCACTTCCGCCTATCCAGGTACTGGGGAAATGGTGTTGAACTGGAATATGAATACAAACTATGCCCAGGTTAAGCAGTATAACGTGTACGTAAATGACATCTTTATGGGTGGCAAATATGACAGCTTGTTTTATATTAAAAAATTGCCTGCCCAATCGGGAACTATCAAGGTGGTCCCTGTAGGCGCGGATGGTATTGAAGGCACGGCTGCAACGTTGGCATACAACCTGAATAATGCAGTTTCAAATCTGGGCGTCAACTCACAATCCAACGGGAACTTGACGGTGTCCTGGACTAATCCGGCAGGTGCAACAGGTTCGATCCTGGTAACGGTTCGTTCGTTGAATCAAATTACGACTCCGACTGCTGTCTCGGTTCAAACCACTGTTGCACAAGGAACCACCTCGACTACCTTCAGCAACATGCCGGTGAACGGGGATGATTATGAGGTAACCGTATCTATCGGAAGTAACCAGCCTGTATCCAAAAGCGGCAATTTCATTGATGTGGTCTGCGCCCCTTATGCCGAAAGCTGGTCATGGAGTGGCAATACGCTTAATCTGCCCATGCCGACGACAAGAGACTGGCGTTACCTGTACGTCTATGAGAATGGAACGCCACGATCTTTCGACACCACTTACAGCAGCGGCAGCAAACCTCGTATTATCCGGGGGCGCACAACCAAGGCAAGTCTGAGCTTCACTTCAACAGCAGCTTCAGTATACGTGGTTCTGGAAGACTATGCAGGCAATCTATCAGCTCCGGTTACGCTTAAACCTTAACCGCTGGGAATGAAGACGAACAGGATGCCAATAATTAAGGGAGGTCATAACATGCGTGGAAGTAAAAAAAGGTTGGGAAGCAGCAGTCTAGCTGTCTTCCTGGCCATGGTAATGGTGTTGTCGGGATGTTCAGACAAGGAGGCCCAAAAGAATAATCAGCCGCAGGAGACGGAAGCTGTCACAGCTAGTGCCAATGTCCCTGCTGAGCCAGGGGATGGGAAGTATGATCCCCCGATAGAGATTATAGCGGCCCAACTGGCCGAGTCCAATTGGGTATTTGATTCCGGCGATGATATTAACAACAATGTATGGAGCCGTTATTTTAGCGATACGCTTGGCATTCAGGTGAAGCTGGATTGGACGGCAGCGAAAGCAGAAGATTATACCAACAAACTGAATGTCATCATCGGCTCAGGAGACAACCTGCCCGATATGTTTCAGGTCAATTCCACTCAACTGCAGCAGCTTGTGGAGGAGGATCAGCTTGCCGATTTGACTGATGCCTTTACACAATATGCGGTGCCGTTCTCCAAAGAGTTAATGAATCAGGATGGAGGAATCGGTATCAGTTCCGCCACCTTTGATGGCAAGTTGATGGCACTGCCGAATCTGGCCGGAACGATAACCAACAATGATGTGTTGTGGCTGAGATCGGATTGGCTGCAGAAGCTTGGGCTAGCCGAGCCCAAATCCATTGCGGATTTGGAGGTTATCGCCGATGCCTTCGTGAACAAGGATCCGGATGGAAATGGCAAGCCGGACAGCTATGGGCTGGGCATCGCTCAAGGACCCGTAATGACTGGCGGCGATGTAGCCGATCTCGGCGGCTGGTTTGCAGGATTTAAGGCCTATCCTGGTATGTGGGTGAAGGGGAGCGACGGCAAGATTGTCTATGGAGGCATTCAACCCCAAGTCAAAGAGGCGCTACTTAAACTGCAAGAGCTGTACAAAAAGGGTCTTATCGACAAAGAATGGATTGTTAAGGATGGAGGCAAGCTGGGCGAGGACATCATCGGCAATAAGCTCGGCATGTGGTATGGCGGGAACTGGAATTCGCTCTGGCCTATTGATGTTAGTAAGAATGCCGATCTGGTCAACCTGAAGCCTTATTCAATCGTATCCGTGGATGGCGGCCAGCCAGTAGTTCAGGCAGTCAACCCTACAGTTAACTCTTATACGGTTATCCGTAAAGGATATGAGCATCCAGAAGCGGCAGTGAAACTTCTGAATGAATTTCAGGAAAAAATGTGGGGGGAAACCTCCGAGAATGCCAAATTCGGAGCAAATATGAATGTCACACCAGTTGTCAGCTACTTTAAATATCCGCTGGTACAATCATGGCCGACGACAAAGGATATTCCTGATAATCTGGATGCGGTTGAAGCGGCACTTACCTCTGGAGATTCCTCCAAACTGAATTCGGAGCAGATCGAAGCCTTCAACGCGATTCAAGCTTTCAAGAACGGAGATATCGCTAAAGGTTATGGCACCATGCGCCAATTTGATGCTTTTGCCATTATCAAAAAAGACAATATGGAAAACCAGCTGAAATCCGAGTTCTACGGAGCTCCTACATCAACAATGGTAACCAAAAAAAGCTCGCTGGATAAGCTGGAGCAGGAAGTCTTCACCAAAATCATTATGAATAAAGGCTCCGGCGAGGATTTTGACAAGTTCGTGGCCGACTGGAACTCCCTCGGTGGTGAGCAAATCACCAAGGAAGTCAATGATTGGAAAACTTCGCATTAAGTGAATGTCCAAGAAGCGAAGGGGAGGATCTTCTTCTCCTTCGGCTTGTTGGAGATGCCTCATATCAATAAATGGGATTGAGGGAGACGAAGAGAATGCGTTATCTAAAAAGTTTTAAAGAACATACGATCCTGCACCTGATGTTGCTTCCCGCTATTATTCTCGTGCTGGTCTACTGCTATTATCCCATGCTTGGTATTGTAATTGCGTTTGAGAAGTTCTCCGGATACAAGGGAATGCTTCATTCACCTTGGGTAGGATTCGATAATTTCACCTATGTATTTAAAATGCCGGAGTTCTTGCCGGTGCTGCGAAATACGGTACTGATTGCCGTGATGAAAATGATTGGGAATTTAACTGTGCCCATAATTATAGCCCTATTGCTCAATGAGGTGATTCATTCTTTTGTCAAGAAAGGGGTCCAGACGCTGATCTATCTTCCCCACTTTCTCTCATGGGTCATTCTGGCCGGAATTCTAAAGGATATTTTGTCGCCTTCATCGGGTTTTGTTAATGAGTTGATTGCCTTCTTTGGGCTCAATCCGGTATTTTTTCTGGGGGATAATCAATGGTTTCGCTTCGTGCTGGTAGCGACTGATATCTGGAAGGAATTTGGTTTTAATACGATTGTTTATCTGGCGGCGCTCACCGCAATCAACCCTTCGCTGTACGAAGCTGCACTGATGGATGGAGCATCACGCTGGAAGCAGACTCTGAATGTGACACTCCCTGGTATTTTGCCGATCATTATTCTGCTGGGAACACTGAGCCTCGGCAATGTGCTGAATGCAGGCTTTGACCAGATCTTTAATCTGTACACCCCCGCCACCTATTCCACGGGCGATGTGCTGGATACACTAATTTACCGCATCGGTATCGTTGATGCCCAATACAGCGTATCCACGGCAATCGGTTTATTTAAATCTTTGATTTCGCTCTTCTTTATTTCGAGCTCCTATTATCTGGCCTATCGTCTGGCGAATTACCGAATCTTCTAACCGAAGGGGTTCATGATATGTATAAACGTTCAAAATCCCGATTGCTATTTATGGTATTCAATTATTGCTTTCTGATTGCTTTGTCCATCGTATGTCTCTTGCCTATGCTCAATGTGTTGGCGGTCTCCTTCAGTTCATCGGGAGCGGTAAGCGCAGGTCTGGTCAACTTCTGGCCGGTGGATTTTAATCTCCACTCTTATGCGGTCGTGATGAAGTATGGAACATTCATGCATTCCCTGTTCAACTCGGTGGAACGGCTAGTGCTAGGCTCTGTGCTCAGTCTTATCATTTGTGTCCTTACCGCATATCCACTCTCCAAGGAAAATGATAAATTCCCCTGGAGAAGCATATATTCGTGGATTTTTGTCATCACTATATTGTTCAACGGCGGTCTGATTCCCTCTTATCTGGCGGTGAAGCAAACAGGGTTGCTAGATTCCATATGGGCATTGGTGATTCCCGGTGCCGTCAATGTGTTCAATGTCATTCTTGTCCTGAATTTCTTCAGAGGGCTACCCAAAGAGCTGGAGGAATCGGCTCTGATGGATGGAGCGAACCATTTAACCATTCTCTTCCGCATCTATTTGCCCGTTTCACTGCCCTCTCTGGCAACTGTTGCCCTGTTGACGATGGTGTTCCATTGGAATTCCTGGTTCGACGGACTAATTTATATGAAAAGTCCGGAGCATTATCCGCTCGCGACCTATCTTCAAGCTGTAACCATTGATGCCAATTCGCTGAAAAACATGAAAATGCAGGACCCGGACACCCTGAAATTTGTATCTGACCGTACAGGAAGGGCAGCTCAGATCTTTCTTACCGCGCTCCCCATTCTACTTGTATATCCATTTTTACAAAAATATTTTGTGAAAGGTCTCGTATTAGGCAGTGTTAAAGGGTAACTCCAGGAAGGGAGTCAGAGAAGCCTATGAGTGACAAATCTAGTCAACACTCTCCCCGAGAACGGGCGGAACATCTGTTGGGACAGATGACCTTGGAAGAAAAAGCCGCGCAGCTCGTTCAGCCCTTCGGCTGGCAAGTCTATGAACATATAGAAGGAAAGATCAATATGACGGAAGATTTCAAACGCCAGGTGACCAAGGCGGGTATCGGCTCGCTCTACGGAATGCTTCGCGCTGATCCGTGGACCGGAGTGACGCTGGACAGTGGACTGTCCCCGCGCCAAGGTGCAGAGGCTGTGAATGCGATCCAGCGGTATGCCATCGAGAACTCACGCTTGGGCATTCCGATCCTGTTCGGGGAAGAGTGCTCACATGGTCATATGGCGATTGGAGCTACAGTATTTCCAGTTCCGCTCTCGCTGGGCAGCTCCTGGAATGTAGACCTGTACCGGGAAATGTGCCGGGCGGTGGCACTGGAGACACGCAGCCAGGGCGGAACAGTAACGTATTCCCCCGTGCTAGATGTGGTACGCGATCCCCGCTGGGGCCGCACCGAGGAATGTTTTGGCGAGGATGCTTATCTGATCAGCAGGCTGGCCGTCGCCTCAGTTGAGGGGCTGCAGGGTGAAACGCTGAGCAGCCAAGAAAGTGTGGGTGCCACCCTGAAGCACTTCGCCGGATATGGCAGCTCCGAGGGTGGCCGAAATGCCGGTCCGGTGCATATGGGCTGGCGCGAGCTGCTCGAAGTCGACTTGCTGCCGTTCAAGAAGGCAGTGGAGGCGGGGGCGGCGTCCATTATGCCTGCCTATAATGAAATCGACGGAGTACCTTGCACGACGAATACCGTGCTCATAGAGGATATTCTCCGCAGAAAGTGGGGCTTTGACGGATTGGTCATCACCGATTGCGGCGCCATTGAGATGCTGGCCAATGGCCATGGGGTTGCTCGGGATGGACTGGACGCGGCGGTGCAGGCTATCACATCCGGCGTTGATATGGAGATGTCCGGTGAGATGTTCGGCAAGCATCTTGTGTATGCAGTCCGCGAGGGCAAGCTAGCCTCGGGTATTGTGGACCGCGCTGTGTTACGCGTACTGGAACTGAAATTCAAGCTCGGCCTGTTCGAGCAGCCGTATGCAGATCCGGATGCGGCGGAGAAGTACATCGGCTGCGAGAAGCACCGCGAGCTTGCCCGGAAATTGGCTGCTGAGAGCATCATTCTGCTCAAGAATGATGGGGCTTCACTGCCCTTGAGTCGCAGCTGCGGAACGGTTGCTGTCATCGGCCCGAACGCCGATGCGCCATACAATCAGCTGGGCGATTATACCTCGCCACAACAGCGATCTAGTATTACCACTGTGCTGGACGGTTTGCGCAGCAAGCTTGGGCCGGAACGGGTACTGTATGCGCCCGGCTGCCGGATCAAAGGCAACGATAAGGCAGGCTTCGATGCTGCACTGTCCTTCGCTGCGCAGGCTGACACCGTGGTTTTGGTGCTCGGTGGCTCAAGCGCCCGTGATTTCGGTGAAGGTGCGATTGATCTGAAGACCGGAGCCTCGAAGGTGACGGAACATTCCTGGAGTGATATGGACTGCGGCGAAGGCATTGACCGGATTTCGCTGGCTCTCTCAGGTGTGCAGCTGGAGCTGGCTCAGGAGATTCATAGGCTGGGCAAGCCGGTGATCGTGGTCTATATCAACGGCCGGCCGATAAGCGAGCCATGGATGGATGAACATGCTGATGCTATTCTGGAGGCTTGGTATCCGGGTCAGGAGGGAGGCCATGCTGTAGCCGATATCCTGTTCGGTGAAGTGAATCCTTCAGGTAGGCTGACAATCTCCTGGCCGAAGAATGTCGGGCAGCTTCCGGTATATTATTACGGCAAACGTTCACGAGGCCTGAAGTATCTTGAAACAGATTCGCAGCCCCAGTATCCGTTCGGATTTGGCCTAAGCTACACAAGCTTCAGCTACTCCGATCTCAGAGTAGAACCGCAGGTGATTACTGCGGATGAAATCGCCACGGTAACCGTACAGGTGAAAAATACGGGTGAGTTACCAGGAGCCGAAGTCGTTCAGCTGTATATCTCCGATGTCGCGAGCAAGGTTTCGCGACCCCTCAAGGAGTTGAAGGGCTTCCGTAAAATCACGCTGGCTCCGGGCGAAGCACAAATCATGGACTTTGAAGTCGGTTGGCAGCAGCTGGAATATAACGGCCTTGATTATCAGCTTGTCGTGGAGCCAGGAATGTTCAAGATACAGGTGGGCAGCAACGTTAATGATGTGCTCGAAACAGACTTGGAGGTAATGGAGGGTGCAGATGGAACGGATTAGAAGATTTATCCGCGAACTGTCCGAGCAACAGTGGCTGGAGCAAATCACGCTAGAGGAATGGGATATTCAGGCTTCGGTATATACCGTGCCAGGTCAATATGACGGAATACGGGCCTATACCGAGGGCGGGAATTTCAACCTGTTTCCAAGTGTTCAGGGAACCACTTACTTTTTCCGTCGTACGCTTGAGTTCCCTGAAGAATGGACTGGGCAGCATGCGGGTCTGATTTTTGAGTCGGGAGGCGAGGGTTTGCTACGGGTGAATGGGGAATCCCGCCAAGGCCTCGACCGGAACCATACCTTCGCGACACTTGAAGCCTCCTCAGACGGGAAACCGCTGGATCTGGAAATCGAGCTGTTCGATCCGGTCCCGGAGCCAGTGGACCCGCTGAATCAGCAAGCAGTTATCCAGCCGCCGATCCGCGCGATTCACTCCTGGCTGGTACGAGTCAATGAACCGGTCCAGAGCCTGATGTATACAGCCATTATTATCCGCGACACGGCCCTCCTGCTGCCGGAAGAGGAACTGCGCTGCACACGGATGCTGGAAGCTTTAAACCGTGTAATGGATAAATATATAAATTTACAAGAGGACGATGTCCGCGGGGGAAGCGCGGTTGCTGCCCTTGAAAACATGCTGCGAGCTGATATTGGTGCTATTGGCACAAATACGGAAGGCACGATCCATATGATCGGCCAATCTCATATTGATATCGCCTGGCTGTGGCCCGCGCGGGAGACTGTGCGCAAGACCAGCCGAACCTTCTCAACTGTGAATGCCTTAATGGACGAATACCCGGAATATCAATATGCCCAGAGCCAGCCGCAGCTGTTCGAATATCTGAAGCAGAACGACCCGGTTTTGTTTGCCAAAGTAAAAGAGAGAATCAAGGAAGGCCGCTGGGAGCTGGTCGGTGGCATGTGGGTGGAGCCGGATCTGAACATTCCAAGCGGGGAATCGCTGATGCGCCAAATGCTCTATGGCCAGCGGTTTTACTTAGAGGAATTCGGCAGGACCTCGGACATTGAATGGCTGCCGGATACCTTCGGCTATTGCGCATCGCTGCCGCAGATTTTGCGCCATGGTGGCATACGCTATTTCATGACTACGAAGCTCGGCTGGAATGACACGAATAGGTTCCCTTACGATCTGTTCCATTGGGTGGGCATTGACGGCACCTCCGTGCTGACCTATCTCAACCATGGAGTGAATGAGAATACCCTGCCGAAGGATATTCATGATCACTGGCAATCCTTTCGCGAGAAGAAAACACATAACGAGCAAATGCTGCTCTACGGCCATGGTGACGGGGGCGGCGGCGTCACACGCGAGATGCTGGAATATATTCGCCGTGCGGAGCTGATGGTCGGCCAACCGGCCAGTAAGTTCAGCAATGCCGCGGATTTCTTCTCCGGCATCGCCAAGCGGCAGCCAAAGCTACCGGAGTGGCACGGTGATCTGTATCTGGAGCTGCACCGGGGCACTTATACCACACACAGCCGCAACAAACGAAAAAACCGCAAAGCGGAAATCCTGTACCGTGAGGCAGAGCTCTGGCAAACTATGGCGTCTTCCTATATGCAAAAGGAAGAGCGGAACAAGAGCGCTGTGAACCTGCATCGAGGCTGGAAGCTGGTGCTCCTGAACCAGTTTCACGATATTATCCCCGGCTCGGCAATTACTGAAGCTTATGAGACTTCAGAGAAGGAATACCGCGAGGTTTTTGCCTATGGTCAGAAGGCACTGCAATCGGGACTGGATGCCTTGGCGGCACAAGTGACTACAGAAGGAGATGGCACGCCCCATGTGCTGTTTAACAGCCTCGGTTGGGCGCGCGATATAGTTGTCCATATTCACTTGGATAATATTGTGAATAAGTCAGTGGTGAACCAGACGTGGGCAGCTTATGACGAGCGTGGAAATTCACTGCCGATAGATCTTGTGGTCGGTTCAACCTCTGTGAACATTCATATTCCGCAGGTCCCGGCTTTTGGCTATAAGACCATCTGGCTGCGATGTATGGATTTGATTAAGGCAGGAAGCGAAGAAGTCGCGCAAGTGACGGATAGCTTAACAACTGCCATTCTTGCAGATGCTTCATCTCCATTTTCGAATCGTACGATATTAAACAACAGCTGGGAGACACCGTACTACCGCCTTGCTTTCAATGAACGTGGCGAAATCACCAGTCTGTTCGACAAAACAGCAGGACGGGAAATCGTGCAGTCGGGTGGCCGTGCCAACCAGTTTCACTTCTTCCATGACCGCCCGACGCTGTGGGATGCCTGGGATATTGACAGCCGTTATGAAGAACAGCCAGCCGGTGAAGCAGAGTTGCTGGACAAAGGCGTAATCTTCTCCGGTAAGGTTCAAGATGTGCTAAGGTTCCGCTGGAAGTTGGGCAACTCGGAAATCACCCAGGATTTAATACTGTATGCCCATGACCGGAGAATCGATTTCAAGACGCATGTGGTTTGGAACGAAGCCCATAAGCTGCTGAAGGTTGGCTTTCCGGTTGACGTTGTGACTGACAAAGCCACTTATGAGATTCCCTTTGGCGCACTGGAACGCCCGACTCACCGCAACACTAGCTGGGAACAGGCGCAGTATGAGGTGTGCGGCCACCGTTTTGCCGATGTGTCGGAACATGGTTATGGGGTGAGTGTGCTAAACGACTGCAAATACGGCTATGACGTTCAAGGCAGCACGATCCGCCTGTCTTTGCTGCGTGCGCCGAAATGGCCGGATGCCAACGCCGATTTGGGCAGTCATGATTTCACCTATTCACTGTATCCCCATCAAGGCGATTGGCGGAGTGCCCACACACTGCGCAAGGCGGCTGAGTTGAATACGGCAGTGGTGGCACTCGCGGCAAAAGCGAACCGGGGACCCTTGCTGTCCACAGGCTCATTCATCGAATTTAATGGGCAGCATGTCGTACTGGATACCGTAAAGCCATCCGAGGATGGGCGGGGCAGCATTCTTCGCCTCTATGAATCCTCCGGAGGACGTGAAGTCGTACAGCTTATCTGGAAGCAGCCATATAGCGAAGTTTATCTCTCCAATGCCTTGGAGGATAAATTGGAGCTTGTGGATCATCACCAAGGTGAATTCGAGCTGGATTTCGCACCTTTTGAGATCAAAACCCTTTACATCAAATAAATTAACTACTTCAAGATGAAACGGCTTTGCCGTCCTCTGAAAGAGGTGGCATCCGTTTCTTCGAGAAATAGAAGGAGTGTACCTTCCTTGGAACAATTCAGATTACCTAAAGTTCCGCTGCCGAAACTGGTGCTGCCTCAAGCTGTACAGGAGGTACTGGCCGAAGCTGAAGAGAAGCTGGCTCACCGTCCAAAGCTGTTGCAGCTGTTCAGGAACTGTTATCCCAATACGCTTGCGACGACTACGAAGCTGATGGATGATGGTACCACCTTTGTGATTACCGGCGACATTCCGGCTTCCTGGCTACGAGATTCGGTAGAACAGATCATTCATTATGTACCCATAGCCAACAATGACCTTGATCTTAAGCGTATCATCAGCGGACTGATCAAACGCCATATTCAGTACATCCATATTGATCCTTACGCCAATGCCTTTAATGAATCGGCTAATGATTGGCACTGGAACGCCACGGATATCACCGAGATTTCCCCTTGGGTCTGGGAGCGTAAGTTCGAAATTGATTCCCTGTGCTTTGTTGTGCGGCTGGCGTATACCTACTGGCAGGAAACCGGAGTTACCGATTTCTTCGATGCCGAATTCAAATCTGCACTGCGCATCATTATGGATCTGTTCAAAAGAGAGCAGCATCACTTTGAGCAGTCGCCTTACCGCTTCACTCGCAATAATGGCATTCCTGGGGACTCGCTGCGCAATAGTGGACTTGGCATGCCAGTGAACTATACAGGAATGATCTGGTCCGGATTCCGTCCCAGCGATGATGCCTGCGATTTCCACTACAACATTCCCGGTAATATGTTTGCCGTTGTAGCCTTGCGGCAGATGCAGGAATTTGCAGAGTGGATATTCCGTGATACGAACTTGCAGGCCGAGCTGAAAGAGCTGGAAATTGAGGTCGATTCCGGGATCAAGCTGTACGGGATTTATCGTCATCCCCAGTTTGGATCCATCTATGCCTACGAGACAGATGGCTTCGGCAATTACTGCCTGATGGATGATGCCGGAACCCCCGGACTGATCTCCATTCCGTACCTTGGTTATGTGACGGCGGATGATCCGATCTATCAGAACACCAGACGGTTTGCCCTAAGCAAAGAGAACCCCTTTTATTATGAAGGAACAGCGGCCAAGGGCATCGGCAGTCCGCATACACCGCAGAACTATATCTGGCATATGGCCTTGTCCATGCAGGGAATTACTGCACAGTCTGTGGAGGAAAAGCTGGAGCTGGTCGCTCTCCTAGAGAATACCGACGCGGATACCGGCTTCATGCACGAAGGTTTCCATGCTGACGATCCCTCCGTGTTCACCCGCAGCTGGTTCGCGTGGTCGAACAGCCTGTTCTCGCAGCTTGTGTACCGGATGATGAAGGATGGGCTTCTATGAAGAGCGCACAAAGGATTATTTTTTATGACCCCACATTTCCCGGTAGTCTTCATCCAGAAGCCGTGGAAGGATTGTCTGGGCAACTAGCTGAGCAAGCTGATCCGGGCGAAAACGGAACGCTGTCTATTTGGGCTGATGCCGAGATGCTGGCCGCCAGTTTGGAGCAGGCTGGAAGCGGAGATTGCCTGTTGTACTTGCATGCACCGTTTTTCCCAAAGGCAGCCTGGATAGCTATTCTTGCTTTTTTGAGGAGAGGTGGGGGACTGGTCAGTATAGGTGGGGCTCCATTTAAGCGACCTGTGCAAAAACTGGACGGGAGATGGCATATTGAGGCTGAGCAGACGGCGTTTCACCAGCAGATTCATATCCATGAGGCGCTGCTGGTGAATGGGAGATATACGGCGGATTGTCTGGCGAGCGAGGAGCTTCCGTTTTGCTCTGGACAGCAAACGTTATGGAATAACTGCGAGGCCTGGAATCTAGTCCCCCATGTAACTCGGGCAAGCGACTTGCCTGAACAGATGGGGTCCGCCGGACCCATGGATACGGTTATCAAATCCTTAATCATGGGAACTAACTCTGAGGGGAGCCCTGTCTCGGCGCCCGTGGTGTTATGGGAACATATGAGAGGGGAGTTTCAGGGAGGCCGCTGGATTCTAGCCGGCCGGCCACAGGATAAGTCTCTTGAACAACAGGAATGGAGAGAAGCCCTGTTGTCTTGGACTGCTTTTGCTGCAAGGGGGGCAACAGAGCTCTGGATCAAACCTAATTACGCCTCGTATGAGACGGACGATCAGGCTGTGCTGACTATGCATACTCAGCGAATTGGCGGCAGTGCCGGGCGGACGACTCTGGAGGAATGGAAGATCGAGCTTGAGGTAGAGGCTCAAGACGGGCAAGGTCCGGGCTATTCGACGTCATTGAATACAGAAGTAACGTATGAATTGAATCTGATACGCATTCGTGTGCCACTGGCGCTGAAACCGGGGTTATATAGCGTACGCTGCAGGGCAGTCTCTCCAGAAGGAGAGGTCCACGTCTTGCGCCAGGGCTTTTGGGGTCATGATGAGGCGCTTCTATGCAAAGGTGAGTTCGTTATGTGCGGAAGAGACTATTTTACCCGGAACGGCAGCACTCTTCCAGTAGTAGGCACAACCTATATGGCTTCGGATGTATCGCGTAAATTTTTATTTCTGCCCAACGTCGATCTCTGGAACCGGGATATGCAAGCCATAGCGGCAAGCGGAATGAATTGGCTCAGGACCGGTATTTGGACGGCGTACCGCCACATTATGCAGATAGATGGGCATGCATCCGAAGAGGTGCTAAGAGCTATAGATGCTTTTCTGATGACAGCGAAGCGTCATGGATTACAAACCACCTTTACTTTCTTCTCCTTCACACCTGAAACCTGGGAAGGAAGCAACCCCTATCTGGACCCTCGAAGCATTGAAGCGCAAAAGAGATTTATCCGCTCTATTGTCTCGCGTCACCGTCTTACTTCATATGTGGATTGGGATCTGATCAACGAGCCGTCGATGTTTGATCCGCGGCGGATTTTTGCAAGTGGTCCCCGTTCAGCACAAGATCCTTATGAAGCAAAAGCATTTCAGGAATGGTTGCTGCGCAGACATGGAAATATGGAGTGTTTGCAGGAGGTATGGGGGATGCCAGCCAGCGTTTTGCCAGCTATCGGGAGTGTACAGCTACCAGAACCAGAGCATATAAATTTTGAGATTGCTGAAATTCAGGAGAGCAAGCACAGCTCACCATGGCTGGATTACTGCCTATTCTCCATGGATATGCTTGCTGCTTGGGCCAAGGAAATGGTGCAGACCATCAAGCAACTGGCTCCGCGCCAGATCGTGACGGTTGGTCAGGATGAGGCACTAGGCGCTCAGCGCCCTTCGCCGTTTTTTTATCAGGAGGCTGTAGATTACACTACTATTCATCCCTGGTGGCTGAACGATGCCCTGCTATGGAGTGGCATATTTGCCAAAACAGCGGATAAGCCTAATCTTGCGCAGGAAGTTGGAATTATGTATGTGGAAACACCCGATGGGCGCGCTAAACGGAGCGAGGAAGAACTGGCTGCTCTACTGGAGCGAAAATTCGCTTATTCCTTTGCCACTGGAGGAGCGGGAGCTATTCAATGGATATGGAATACGAATTATTATATGAATAACACCAATGAATCCCATATTGGTGCGCTTCGTGCGGATGGCACGCAGAAACCGGAAGCTGGTATACTTCAGGATTTCGCACAGTTTATGCAGCGGATTAGCCATCTTATGGGTGACCGCGAACTGGAGCAAACCGCCATTGTTTTTCCTTACTCTAATGATTTTTCTAACCGCAAGTTGGCCTATGATGCGACCACAGTGCTGTCCCGGTTGCTAGGCTACCGATTGAGATTGCCATTTCGAGCAGCTTCCGAATATCATTTGGACGATCTGGTACGGAATCCGGCACAGCTGATTCTACTCCCAAGTCCGCATAGTCTTGCCAATGAGGCCTTTGAACAGTTAATCGCTATTGCGGAGCAGCAGGGCTCTGTCCTGGTTGTCACGGGACCTCTTCAACTGGATGAATATTGGCGGCCAGGTGGTAGACTGAAGCGGCTGCTGGGTCAGACCGAGCTGAGAAACGTGCGGCGTGAGGAATTTTTGCGGCTTGGAGAGGAGAGATTCTCAGTTTCCTTCAGTGGTACACGAATTGCAGAGCTCTGGAAAGAAATAATAACGGTAGTAACAGAAGATGGTGCTCTTTCGGCAAATGTCCTGCCCGTAAATCACTTTGATGTGGGTTACCGGGGGCCTGGCGATGCTCCCGTTCATTTGGCGCTTGGTAGAGGTAAGCTGATCTGGTGTCCGCTACCTTTAGAGCTGAATGACCGGGAAGAGCCTCTTCTTGCCTTTTACAATATGGCAGCAGAGATTGCTGGAATTATGCCGGAACTGGAATGGAAGATCGGAGGCGAGATACCTGGTATATATGGCCGGAAATTGGGCTATGCCAACGGGGCCCTCTTCATCTTTGTCTCCGAGTATGCCTGGGAGTGTCCGATTGAAGTCCGTGATCCGCGGAATGGGACCAGCTATCGTTTTCTGCTTGGTGCAGAGCGTTCCATTTTGTTTGCCACTGACCCACTTGGAACTTTACTGGAGACATACCGGCCCAAGGAAACTGAAATCATAGTTTTCTAATATTCAGGAAAAGAGCATCATCCTATTGTCACTAATCTGATGTCAGCAACTTCTGGTTGTCCCGATACTATTATTTACTGTGCAATGAGATTATGTTATATTTTTAGGCGAAAAGGGGGTGCTAATCAGATGGAGAATCACTTTAGATTGTCTGGTACTTCTTCCACTCATGCAAAGCCTGTAATTGGAAAAGCGTTACTTTGCGTGGGGATAAACAGATTTAAACGCTGAACAAACTTTTCTAATATTTGGGCTTTGCAACTTATTTTATAATAAAAATAAGGGGCGGGCAAAATTGAAATATACGAATGCAGCAAATGTTTTACCTGAAGAGCTAATTCTGGAAATCCAAAAATATATTCAAGGTGAGACGCTTTATATTCCTAAACAGGAGTCAGAGTATAAGAATTGGGGAAGCTTGAGTGGCGGGAGACAGTTGCTGGATCAACGTAATGAGGCTATCAGAGATGCTTTTAATAGCACTAGTAGTATTGAGCAACTAGCCAAGAAACATTTCCTCTCCATCGATACCATTAAGAAAATTGTTTATTCACATAAAAAGTAAAGGCAGCACTGGTGAGAATTCTTCATCAGTGTTTCTTCTTATGTCAACAATGATTCTAAATCATTGTTTTCATTTTAATAGCTCACTTCATCTTTTAGAATAGGAATAGAAAAAATTGTGAAATAGAAGAGGGAGAATGTAAATATGAGTGAGCAAAAAAGCAGAAGTAGACATCTGATTGATCAAGAAATTATTAGTGCCATTGATTTAATCCCAACAACCGATTTAACCGAAACAACCCTAATAGAATCTCGAAAGAGTCAATCACAAATGATGCCGCATATAGATGTAACGCAGCTGTTCCCTGTAACATTTGAAGAAAAGAGTGTGCCAAGTTATTTTGGTGGTCCAGATATTCGAATTGAAATCATTAAGCCCAAACAATCCAAATATAAAAAGATGCCTCTATATTATTGGATTCACGGTGGCGGGATGGTATTAGGAAGTCCAGTTTTTGATCGTCCAGGTAATGCGTCACTTGCTGCTCAACATGGTTTTTGTTGCGTATCAGTATATTATCGCCTTGCACCTGAGCATGTTCAGCCAAGTCAGTTACAAGATTGCTATTCGGCCCTGAAATGGTGTATTGAACATGCGGAGGAATTAGGGATAGATACTCTGAAAGTTGCCCTTGCAGGTGGAAGCGCTGGCGGTGGATTAGCAGCTGGGTTAGCTCTTTACATCCGTGACCAGAAGGAATTCGACATCCATCATCTAAGACTATTGAGACCCATGCTTGATGACCGTACAAGTATAGCGCCAGATCATCCTTATGCAGGCGAATTTATTTGGACAAAGCAAAGTAATTATTTTGGCTGGAAATCTATATTAGGGCTTGAACCAGGTCAGGATGGCGTGAGTGAGTATTACGTGCCTGCACGTGCACAGTCATTGGCCGGGTTACCAGCCACTTATATTAATATAGGTACCGTTGATTTATTCATAGATGAATCTTTATTATTTGCAAAACAGCTGGTTTTTGATGGTGTCTTGGTAGAATTACATGTATATCCAGGGTACCATCATCTGTCGGCAATGTTTCCAGAGGCACATTTTTCAAGTGAAGGCGCCGAATCTAGTGAACACGCCTTACTAAAAGCTCTGCAGTTACTTTGATATTTTGCTCAAGATAGCTTTTTATGAAACACCTCATCCAATAACAGTATTTCTGCTTTTGCGCTAACTGCATGATTTCCAAGCTTAACATCAATGATAAAGTCATTGCTTAGCATCTGGCGGTAATGGGCTATAATATCTTGCTCAGGCCATTCTCCCATTGACTTCGTTTCGGGCGGGATTACAGAGATTCCAGCTTGTTCTACCAAGCGAATATTTTGTTTAATATCTGCGGCGACCTTGCTTAGAATGCTTTCACTTCTTGCTGTCACAATATCCACCATTCCGTAATTCGTATAGAAATGCTTGTTGACGGCAGCGAGCGCAGCATGCGAAACATGGAAGGCTTGAATGTCTTTCTGTATTTCAAAAGGCAAATCCGCTGTTTTAAATATTTTGGCAAGCTCTTTCACTCTTTCGGTCGTTTGGCCATTTATTTCACCAAAGAAGGTTTTGGAACCGAATTGGGCATATAAAATGTCTTCTTTGATGTCTCCACCTGCACCTGGGAATCCTGGTAGTAACCGATCACCCACAATTTCAAGCCAGGAGTCATAACCCATGGTGTTGGTCAAGGTGATTATTGTTTTGCTCTGATTATTCTTGATCGCAGACAGGGCAGTTTCAGCCTGATCATATCGTACAGGAACAAAGATGAAATCATAGATATCGTCGTTGGCAAGCTTTTCTATCGTCCTGATTGATATTTGCTTTATCGTTCTATTCTCGTTGTATTGCAGTCCGTTCCTTTGAAGTGCATCCAGTCTCTTTCCTCGGGCCAGCAATGTGACATCAAGTCCCGACTGTGCAAATCTGAGTGCGTACAAGCTGCCAATCACACCGGCCCCAAATATCAAAAGTCTAGTTTGTCTTAAGTTCAATATTATCCTTCCTTTCAGCTAACTAGTCGAAAGTTGTCTAAACGACACCTGTTCGATATAATAATAGAACGGTATTCTTATGATTACAATCGGCAGATGGAGTGGAAAGCTGTTTAAACAACAGATTAGGTTATTTGATGTTTTAGAAGGGGATATTGATATGGTAAATCAGGAAGATCCAAGAGTTTTGCGCACACGACAGCTAATTAGGAAAGCATTCAGAGAATTGTTGCAGACTAAAGGATTTGATTCAATAACCATAAAAGATATCGCACATAGAGCTACCCTTAACCGTGCAACTTTTTATACTCATTATGAAGATAAATATACTTTGCTGGAAGAAATTACAGAGGAGTCTTTTCACAAGAGGATTCCTGAACAAGTAGAGAATGCGCAGGAGTTTACGGCTGAAATATGTAACGAGTTGATCTTGATGACACACCGCTACATCGTAGATTTTTACCAGATATGCAGAATGGATTCCAAATCGATTGCAACACTTGTGGATGAGAAGATAAAGAAAATGCTGCAGCAAATCATAGAATGTATATTTTTGAAAGAGAATAACTACAATATGGAAAACCGTAACCAAACAAAGATCATGGCGTCCATGACAAGCTCAGCGATCTATGGCGCTGCATATGAATGGTTAATGGTTGGAGATGACAATCGAACCGATTTACTTGTAGACATTGTTCGTCCCTATGTGATGAACGGTCTGACTTCCAATCAGGAATATAGAAAAATGAGGACGACTGAATGGTGAAAACTTATGGGTCTAAAGTTTATTTTATAGGAGTACATGTTTTATTGTTTATTTTTTTATTTTCAACACTGTACGCTTATTTTCCGTCGATTCGGGTTAAAGTTAAAGAAATTATTGATCCTGCGGAAAAAGTATATACGGTTGCCCACCGCGGTGCTTCCGGATATGCTCCTGAGAACACAATACCTGCTTTCGAGCTGGCGATCGAAATGAAGGCGGATTATATTGAACTCGACATCCACTTAACAAAGGATCATATTCCTGTCGTCATTCATGATGAGACCGTTAATCGCACAACCAACGGCATAGGATATGTGAAAAATATGACTTTAGAGCAGATTGAACGGTTTGATGCGGGGTCATGGTTCAATGAGGCGTATCCGATGTTTGCCAGAGAGAAATATGCAGGCACTCCAATTCCCACACTAGATCAGGTATTCGACACTTTTGGGCAAAACATCCACTATATCCTTGAAATCAAGGAGACTACTCCAAACAATAATATTGAAACCTTATTAAACGAATATATTACAAAATATGATGTGGAGAATGTGGTGGCTATACATTCATTCAGCGGAGCCAGTTTACGAAAGTTTCATCAAATCAATCCGGCAATTCCGTTATATCAACTCGTATGGAATGATTATACCGCAGTGAGAGTCTCAGAAGCTTATCTAGAGGACTTGAAATCGTACGCAGTCGGAATCAGTCCAAACTTTCAGGGGATCACTTCGGCTTATGTGGCACAAGTGAAGAATTCCGGACTCAAGGTGATGCCATATACGGTGAATTACCAAGTCAACATGGATAAAGCTTATCGTTGGGGTGTAGATGGAGTGTATACCAATTTCCCAGACCGTTTTCTTGAAGTCATTGAAACCAACAGAGAAAACGCTCAGTGGTAATGCAATTGGGGGCGGAGAGGGTCGTGGCTTTTTTTGGGGGAGGACCAGTTCTTATTCTTTGTTTGGGACAAGAACTGGACCCTGTTTTACTAGTGGAAAAGAGAATTCTGTTCCTTACAAGGTGCTGAACACGATATTGCGCAGCTTGCGCGTAATCGCCATCGTGCCGGCATCTCTTTTTTGGATCATAAATAGGATCGTCAAGCCGTCTTTCGGACTGTTGCTGAAATATGCGCCAAGCCAGCCGTCCCAACCGTATTCGCCTTGGCCGCCGATGATTCCGGCTTTCCCAGTGTCGGTCATGATACGCATCTGGTTGCCGTAGCTATGGCCGCATAAGGAATGCCACGTATCGAAGCCTTCTTGTTGCCGACTTGTTAAAGCAGCCGACGTCATATATCGAACTGTTCTAGGCTTCAACAACCTCACGCCATTTAAGCTGCCTTCATTCATCAGCATCGTCGTAAATTTAGCAGAATCGTCAATCGTGGACGCAAGTCCCGCCCCGCCCGACTCGAATACCGGTTCACGAACCATCTGATGGTCGATGCCAAGATGGCTTTCCGCATACAGCTTTAAGCCACCTGCACCGTCATCCTGATAGATTCGTGCAAGACGGTTTCTTTTTTCTTCAGGCAACCAGAAACCAGTATCTTTCATTTCCAGCGGCCCGAATATTTCCTTCGCCAAAAATTCACCGAACCGCATGCCGCTAACCGCTTCCACAATCGCGCTCAGGATGTCCGCCGACGTTCCGTATTGCCAATACGATCCCGGCTCGAATGAAAGGGGACCTTGGCCCAGACGGTTTGCGAATTCCATGGTGCTCATTGGGTTCTCACCGTACAACCTTCTGTCTAGTTCTTGGAACAGTGCATCCGTATGCTGCCCGGCTTTGTCGGTTCCGCCGTATACCAATCCCGAGGTCATGTTCAGCAAATCGTGAATATTGACTTCTCGGCTGACAGGCACCAGTTCGCCATTTTTCTCAACTAGTTGGTTTTTGAACCCCGGAATATAGTGGCTAACCGGATCGAACAAATCGATATCCCCACGCTCAAGCAGCATCATAACGGCAGTGGAGGTAACCGGCTTTGTCATGGAATATAAGCGAAAAATCGAATCTCTTGCGATAGGACGTCCCGACTCGATGTCGGCAAAGCCGTCATCGTGGTAAAAAACTTCGGTGCCGTCCTTGATCACCATAAAGTTAGCACCGGCGATTTCCTTGTTGTCGATACTTGCTTTCAGCGTTTTTTTCAATTGGTTGGTTAGGTTTGGCTCTAGCATGTCTCTTAAGTCTCCTTCTGTTAACAATTCACTATTGAAAATAGTAAACGCTTTCGGACAAGTTGTATAGTCCTATGGTCTAATTGATTTATGAAGTGCTAGTCGACCTGCAGGTTTGGCTGAGTATCTGCAAATTTATGTGCTGACTTCTCCGCTTGAAAGATATTCCTCGTCACCATTCTCATATCTGACTTTCAGACGACAATCGTTATCGATATCGATGGCTGTTGCCTCACGTTGTTTATTATCCTTCATCACCGTTATGGGTTTGCCAAGTAACATGATTCGTTGTCGATATTCGGAAAGAAACATTCTATCCGTTAAATGCTCATAATATCCCATAAAATGGTTTAGTACTTCTGCCACGAGCCGGTTGCGGAGATCACCATGAGGATTGCCTTCAGAAAATACAGATGTTGCAATCCCGGTAAGATCGTTAGGAAAGCCGCCCGTTGGCAGTGACACATTGATACCAATGCCGAGAACGGCATAATCAAGCCAACCGTTTTCCAGTGACATGGAAGCTTCGGTAAGGATCCCGCACACCTTTTTCCCATCCATGAATACGTCATTAACCCATTTTATTTGTGTGTCTTTACCAGATACGCTTTCGATGGCAAGAGCAACAGCGACTGCGGCAGAAGTCGTCAGAAGGATGGATTCTAGCGCCGATAGCTTTGGACGCAGTAGGATGCTCATATAGATACCCGTTCCCCTTGGAGAAAAGAATTTCCGACCCTTTCTTCCGCGGCCGGCTGTCTGCTCCTCCGAAAGAATCACTTTGCCTTCTGCTTCTCCATTTGAGGCCAGGGTTTTTATGGCTTCGTTCGTTGAAGGTATTGTCTTAAAGACTTCAACACGCAGCTTTTGTCCCTGTGTATCCAGATACTTTGAAATGGCACCAGCAGACAAAATATCCGTATGGGGCGACAGGGAATATCCTTTATTGGTCACAGCCTGTATAGAATAACCGTCCATCTGCAGCGATTTTATGGCTTTCCAGACAGCGCTGCGCGTCACGGACAAACGTCCGGCTATTTCTTCACCCGATATATATCCACCTTTGTTACCATCGAGCAAGGTTAGAATATGTTCTTTAACTGTCATGGACAAAACCCTCCAAAAGTATATCTTTCCGACCAAACCTCTTCGAATATATTAACATGCTTATATAACAATAGGAAAACTTACGTGTTTTATTTCATCTTGATTGTGAACTTAAAATATTATTATGGTTTACAATAGAGATTGCCTCCATTATAATTCAGCTTACATCTTATCTATGGAGGTCATTTTCTTGAAAACAAAAGAACTCGTGTATGCCGCATTATTCGCAGCTCTCATCGCGGTGCTCGGCATAATTCCGCCCTTGCCCCTCGGCTTTATCCCCGTTCCGATCACTGCCCAGACGCTTGGCGTCATGCTGGCCGGATGTTTTCTAGGTAAACGAATGGGCGCCCTCAGTCTAGTCGTTTTCATCATGCTTATAGCTATTGGCTTGCCGGTACTGACTGGCGGACGCGGTGGCCTGGCGGTGCTCGTTGGGCCGTCTGCTGGATACATATTCAGCTGGCCGGTCGCGGCCTGGCTCATCGGCTGGTATTCCGAAACAATCTGGCCGAAGGTCCAAACATGGAAGCTTTTAGTTGGCAATCTGATCTTTGGCGTATTGCTGGTGAATCTGATTGGCGCAACCATCATGGCATGGATAACGAATACGGCGGTCTGGGCCGGACTTGTCGGTGCGCTCGCCTTTCTTCCGGGAGACATCATCAAAGCCGTTATTGCAGCCGTCATAACGATGCAGCTTAAAGCCATCAGCCCGATTGACGAAAAAGTGCAGGCGCGGTGATATCTATGTTCGCTCAGCTTATGAGGCTGGTTCAGCAGGTTTCAAGCGGATTAAGGCATGGCGAACATACGAAATGCAACTTCGCTGTCCCGTCCGGAAACCATATGGATCGTGAGTGGTGAAATGAAATGATCATCGAGATCTCTGAGGCTGATAGGTGCCGGGCGGAGGGATTCTGTACCAATGTGGCTGATCCCGCTGCGGAAAGACAGGTTACACTTTGGCAGAAACCACAGCCCACTGCTCCTGTTACTTCCGGGCCGGAAGTTTTTTTCGAGTTATGGAAGCAGCGGAAGGAGCATGAAGAAGATGCTTGTTTTTGATCAAGTTGATTATTATTACCGGCGGGAGCATCCCGTTCTCCATCAGCTTAGCTTCGAAATTCACCAAGGCGAATTCATTTCCATCATTGGTGGGAACGGAAGCGGGAAATCCACCCTCGCCAAGTTAATGAACGGACTACTGCAGCCAAGAGAAGGACAAGTAAAGCTGGAGCATTTGAATACCCTGAACCCTGATGATCTCGGAAAGATTCGTGAGCGGGTCGGACTGGTTTTTCAAAATCCTGACGATCAATTCATCACGACATCTGTTCTGGATGAAGTTGTCTTCGGACTAGAGAATTTGCGCGTACCCAGAGATGAAATGCCCCATCGGGTGAACAAGGCACTACAAGCCGTTAATATGGAAGATTATGCAAAAGCAATGCCGCATCAATTATCAGGCGGTCAGAAACAGCGAGTTGCGATTGCGGCCGTTGTGGCGATGGAACCTTCGATTATGATTTTTGATGAAGCGACCTCCATGCTGGATCCACAGGGGAGAAGAGACATCCTTGAGGTGATGCATACCCTTCACCAGCAAGGTCTGACGATCATCCATATCACTCATCATATGGACGAAATTCTTTCAGCTGATCGCGTTCTACTTCTAAGTAAAGGAGAAATTGCTTTCGACGGAACACCGTCTGCCTTATTCAGCAGCGTGTCCATGGCCGAATATCAGCTCACTTTTCCTTTTGCGGTAAGACTACATCAAGCGCTCGGGTTAAACGCCCCTTTATGCGCGGACTGGAAGGAGACGATCACCAGCTTATGGCCTATGAGTTGAATGACGTAAGTGTAAGAATAAACGGAGAAGAAATTCTACAAGCGGTAAGCTGTACCCTTCAGGAGGGGAAATGGATTTCGATCATTGGCCAAACTGGAGCCGGAAAGTCCACCTTTGCTCAAGTGATAAAGGGGTTAATTCCTTTCTATAGAGGCAAATATACACATAATCGGCAGCCTCTGCCGAGGGACGGTAAAGGAACAATAAAGATCGTTCCGCAAATCGGTTATGTATTTCAGTATCCAGAGCACCAGATTTTCGAAACGACGGTTTATAAAGAGCTGGCCTTTGCTCTCAAAATGAAGGGGGAATCACCAGATAGATTAGAGGAAGCCCTCAAAATGGTTATGGGACGGATGGGACTCTCCGAAGAGCTTCTCAAGCAGAACCCGTTCCAGCTTAGCGGAGGACTTAAGCGGCTTGTCGCTATCGCTTCCGTGTTGATTGCCGAACCTGAATTGCTTATTCTCGATGAGCCGACGGCCGGTCTTGATCCTGTAAGACGGACAGCGCTGCTGAAGCAGCTTAAAGCATGGCAGAGGGAGAAGAATCGGACGGTGCTGTTCATCTCTCATCAGATTGAGGATGTTGCCGACTATTCGGACGAGGTGATGATCTTTAAAAAGGGGGGATTGTTGGCACATATGGATGCGAATGAACTTTTCCTGAAGCGTACAGCGCTCATGGAGCAAGCCGGACTGCCTTTGCCGGAGCCCATTCAGCTCCTAAGAATGATTGAGGCGTTATCCGGCCGAATTCTTGAGCCTGCAAGCTGTAGGGAAGAAGATATTATGCAGCAGGTAAGGTTAGCCTGGCAGTCAAGAGGTCTCGAAAATGATGGATAATATCATCTGGGGACAGTATATCAATTCAGACTCGATGATCCACCGGCTTGACCCCCGAACCAAGCTGTTAAGCGTCCTTGCGTTTACACTTTGCTGCCTTACACTCCAAACCTTAGGCGGATATGTTGCGGCGACTGTCCTGGTGGGAGGACAACTGCTGTTGTCCAGAGTTCCGGTTCGTAAGTTTTTTAGAGGATTGCAACCGATTCTTTTCATCTTGTCGTTTACCTTTGTCTATCATCTCTTAGTCACCCAAGAAGGGATAGAAAGCGGAGTCTTCGTTGTCTGGCGTATTCTATTGCTTGTTTCGCTTGCTTCTGTACTGACATTGACAACAAAACCGCTGGATCTGGCAAAAGGTCTGGAACAACTGTTTAAGCCGTTATCCCGCTTTGGAATTCCAGTAGAAGCTTTTGCACTGATGCTAATGATTGCAATCCGGTTCATCCCAACGATTACCCAGGAGCTGAACCGCATTCTTCTGGCCCAAAAGGCCAGAGGGTATGATATCAAGTCTGCTAAAGGTCATAGACAGGTATTTGCCTATATGTTGTTAGTGGTTCCGCTGCTCATAACGACGATTCAACGGGCGGAGCAGCTGGCTATGACGATTGATGCAAGGGCTTACGGGAACGGAAAGGGCCGCACTTCATATAGGGTCCTGAAATTTTCGCAAATGGATTATGCAGCCGGTGGAATCATGCTTGCATTTGTTCTACTGATCCCTTACCTATAGCGTAGTTATCGATTTGATCACCTTATCGGAGGATTAGATATGAATTGGAATACCATAATAACCGATATGCTGAAGATCCAGTATCCCATCCTGCAAGGTGGACTAGCTTATCTGGCTTATGCAGAACTTGCAGCTGCTGTTTCCAATACCGGTGGTTTCTGACAGGTTACGGCGATAAGTCTCCCAGATGTTCAGTCTTTGCGGAGGGAAATCCGGCGTGCACGAGTGTTAACCAACAAACCTTTTGGTGTTAACTTTTCCATTGGCATGTTTCGTAATGACCACCTGAAGATGATTTAGGCTGCCATGGAAGAGGAAATCTAATTATAGATGTTCCAACCGTCTCTGAGTTAATCGAACGAATGGTTCAAGAGACGGAGAATAGAAGTTGCAAATGGGGAAAACTAAGCGAATACACAAGTAGACGCTAACACTATACAAGCAAAAAGTTGCCTGATCCTATCTCGCTTCGCAATAATATAGAAATAGCGGCAGTCTAGGACTTAGGAAATATAGTCTTAGGCTGCCGCTGCTATTATTGAGCTAACGTTCCATAATAATTCAATGGATCCAGCGGATGCCTCAATTTGTTAAAGTGCACCAGCATCTCTTGCCGTATAGAACGACGGGAAAATCGGCCGATAATTTAATTCGTTTCTTATACGTGTAGTATCAACGACCATGTCCCATGGATCAAAATCCTGCTCTTCTGACGAAATTTCGCTATCGCTATTATTTAGCTGCAATAACTCCGCAACGGAGATCGGCGCATCGTCGCCAACATTGTAAATTCGGCCATCAATACCTGGTGTGGAAGCTGCGAGCAGCAGGGCTTGGCTAACATCTGCATGGTGCGCCATATGCATTCGTTTGGCTGGATGCCATTTGCTGGCAAACGGCATGAATTCAGCAATATGCGGATCTCCATCACCATAGACAAAGGGAAGCCGTACGATGCGCAGTCCTAATCCCTGTTCGCGATGAAGCTGCAGCAGCGCCTCTTCGGCTTCAACTTTGGATTGAGGGTAAGGAAAGGCGGGTCTCGGTGGATGAGGTTTTTTTTGACGGACACGAACAATAAGGATTGGGAAGCCAAGGCACAGGTCATCATTGCACGCTTTCGTGCGGATTACGCACACTTCCCTAATGATCCGAGATTTAAGGAGCTTATTGACGAATTTATGCAGACCAGCCAGCTGTTTCGCGAGACTTGGCCGCTGCATGATGTTCAGGTCGTAAACGATTGCCACAAACGGTTGTACGATAATCGTATCGGAGAGATGGAGTTTCAACATGTGACCTTGCAACCGCCAACCCATCCGGATCTGAAGATCATGATTTATACGGCTTCAATGGATACGGCGGCGCGTTTGCGAAGTTTAATGAATATCTGATCTTCCCTGGCTTGATGATGATTCTTTGCCTAAAGTGCTCAAAGGAGCCGCACCTCGAGTAAATCGAGCTGTGGCTCCTTTTTGTTCAATTTATTTGGAAGCACGCGGGATCGGAAGTTTCAGTCCGACGGATGCTGCTCCTTCTGCAATCCCCTTCGGATCAGAATTTTTAACCATCGGGTCGACACGAGGGGTCTATGAAGCTTCCTATCTTCAAAAAAAGAGCGCAATAGGCTATAACTGCCCATCACACTCTTTCCTTATCAAGTCCTTTAAGCCGCTTCATATCTTCTCTGGGCGGAGCGCCAAACATCCGGGAGTACTCACGACTGAATTGCGTCGGACTTTCATAGCCAACCTGAAATGCAGCATCTGCGGCGTTCGCTGACTCGGATATTAACAGACGCCGGGCTTCCTGAAGCCTCAGTTGCTTTTGAAATTGAACTGGGCTCATAGCGGTTATTTCTTTAAAGTGCCTATAGAACGATGGAACACTCATCTTAGCGAGATCCGCTAGATCCTGGGTGCGAAAAGAGTCCTGAAAATGATGCAGGCTATGCTCAATTGCATTTTGATATGAATGGTTGGACTCCCATCCGTTACGATTTGTCTTAAGGAGTCTCCGTGCTCACCGTGTAGTACTTTGTATAAAATTTCTTTTGTAAACAGCGGAGGCCAGCACATGAATATCGGCCGGTTTATCCATTAGACGAACAAGCCTCACAATAGCATCTAACATGGATACATCCAATTCGGCAACCTTCATCCCACGTTTTGATATGCCTCTGGAGTTCACCTTTAGCTCGTCATCGGTTAATAGCTCTAAAATATGACCGGGAGTAAACTCAATTTTACAGGTCAAGTTGGGAAATTCGGAGGATGCTTCCCGCACTTCGGCGATAATCGGTAAATCCATAGAGGCTACAAGGTAATTCGAAGAACCATAGCTGAAGCAATCTTCTCCAAGTATTACATCTTTCATGCCCTGAACAACGATACAGAGCAATGGGTTGGAGAGTCTGTAGGGTGGCCCGGTCACGGCGGGATGATGGGGGGGAGAATAACGAGAGAAGCTTAGGGATGGGATTTCAGTAGGCTGAGGGCCATCTCTGTTGGTATGACGTTCAACGAGTTCAGCAAGCTCTTTTTGCAGATGATTGATGGGTTCGGACATAAGACCCTCCTGTAACATTCCTTATACTTCAAGTCCTAACTCTAATGCGGACTAAACATGTGGAACCCTCCGGTGATTAGCGGCATTACTTGTTCGGCCAGCTCGGAGGAGGACTCTGTTCTTCCCTCCAGGTTCCAGCGGTAGGTTATTCCATATAGAGACCAGCTTAACAGGGTGGCTGCGGTTCCGAGGGACTTCAAATCTGCAGCGGCGGCGGATCTGGAGATCAGTTGAAGGATCAGTTTCTCGAGATGCAGCTTGATATTCTCTTCAAGTAAGAGCGCCACTGAATCGTATTTTTTAAAACAGTGGTGGCTTGTTTCATGATAATTGCATAATGCCACAATAAGCTCTTGAAGTGTCTTCTCTGTCAAGGGTCCTTCCGTATCGACTTTATAAAGTACCATATTCGTAAACGCATCTAACAAAAAAGCTTCGAATAATGCATATTTATCCGGGAAATGAGCATAGAAGGTCGCACGGTTAATCGTAGCTGCTTTGGTAATGTCACCGACGGTTATCGAGTTGAAGTCCATACTATTCAATTGCTGGACGAAGGCGTCCAGAATTAATTGACGTGTCCGAATGACACGCGGGTCGTTTGGATTGGGGGGAAGTACACCAGCCATCCTTGAACACTCCTTTTAAGTAAAGATAATAATCTTCTTATTATAAACATGGGTTGAATAGACAACAATTATTATCTTCCAATGCGACAGTTTTTTCTACTTCTTGCTTAAGCAACAACTTGGGTAGATTGTTGGTTGAAGCGCAGACTGGAGCTTGTTACTATTGCACTCATACCCGCTTTGACAATAATCATTGAACCTTAAAGCGTATGCTTCCGAAGCCCTTTTGTTCGAAGCAGATTCAAGTGGAGCCAACGCTCAAAACTATAGGAGGCGTTATTCTTGACTAAACAACAGCAGCAAATTCATACACTGGAGGCCTTATTTGCACCGTATACGGTTCATCAATTAACTATACCTAACCGGATTGTCATGTCGCCGATGGCGCGTGCTTTTTCACCCGAGGGTGTGCCGGGAGAGGATACTGCCGCCTATTACCGGCGCCGCGCAGAGAACGGAGTGGGTCTCATCATCACCGTAGGCATGATTGACCATCCGGCTGCAACAAGTGAGCCGGGACTGCCTAGTATCTTTGGCGAAGCCGCTCTGAACGGCTGGCGTGAAGTGGTCAGACAGGTTCATGAGGCTGGCGGTGTTATTTTTCCGCAAGTGTCGCATATGGGGATGATTCGTCCCATGGGTTCCCAGCCTTACCCGGACGCTCCGTCAATTGGGCCATCTGGATTGGATATGCAGGGGAACAAAGTAAGCGAGCCGATGACGGAAGAAGAAATTGCTAAGGTCATTCAGGCCTATGCCGATGCGGCAGTGAATGCACAACAGGTTGGCTTCGATGGGATTGAGCTTTCCGCAGGCCATGGCTTACTGATCGATCAATTCTTCTGGGAAAAAACCAATCAGCGAACGGATCACTATGGCGGCGATTTCTTGAAGCGCACCCGATTTGCAGCCGAGATTGTCCAGGCCGTCCGCGCTGCAGTTGGACCGAATTATCCAATTGCTATGCGGCTGTCTCAGTGGAAAATGGGGGATTACACGGCTCGACTGGTGAATACACCGGAGCAGCTAGAGCAATTCCTGGATGTGCTGGTGAAAGCAGGAGTGGACATCTTCCATGTCTCGACACGTAGATTCTGGGACCCGGAATTTGCAGGCTCCGAGCTTGGCCTTGCCGGATGGGTGAAGAAGCTTACCGGAAAAACAACGATTGCCGTTGGTTCTGTAGGCATGGATAATGATCCCGCAGAAGGAGAGGAGGCAGACCACCAAGGGTTGGAGGAGCTGCTGAAGCGGCTGGACAATCAAGAGTTTGATCTGGTGGCTGTCGGACGCGCGCTCCTGGCTGATCCAGCATGGGCAAAGAAAATCCAGGAGGGCCGGATGGAGGACATTCAAGCCTTTACTCCTGAGGCGGCAGCCAATCTGTATTGATTGCATGCTCATCAAAAGAAGGTAACATAAGAGAACAAACAAGAAGTAATGATTGCAAGAACAAACAATAAGGCTGCCAATCGGCAGCCTTATTGTTTACGTTTATTATCTATTAGAACTACCTATAATAATTCAATTTTGAAGCTATTGACTACCTTGACTCTCTTAGGTTCGGTATGTATATAACCCTCGATATTCCGGTCCCTGACTTAGCCTTCCTCTGCCCTATACGTCTTCTGGGTCCGGAGAACGGGGAAGAGCCAGAACATCCAAATCACGGAGATGGCGAGAGTGCCGAGCCCGCCGATAACGGTTGCAGGCACGGCACCAACCAGACCCGCCATGGTGCCGGACTCAAATTCTCCCAGCTGGTTCGAGGTGCCGATGAATAGCGAATTGACTGCGTTAACTCGGCCCTGCATCTCCTGAGGCGTGTTAACCTGAACAAGTGTCGAGCGGATAACGACACTTACGACATCGGAAGCGCCGATAAGAACCAGTGCGAAGAGTGATAGCCAGATGTTGTGGGAGACGCCGAACAAGATCGTCGCCAAGGCGAATACGACAAGTGAGGCAAACAGCATCTTGCCGATAGCTCTCTCCACCGAAAATCGGGTGAGGATCAGCGAGACGAAGATCGCGCCGACCGCCGGTGCGGTGCGCAGCAGGCCGAGACCAAGCGAACCAGTCTTCAGGATATCTTCGGCGAAGATCGGCAGCAGTGCAGTCGCGCCGCCAAGCAGCACGGCGAACAGGTCGAGCGAAATGGTACCGAGAATGATTTTGCGAGCGAATACAAACCGCAGTCCACTGAGGAAAGTATCCATGTTGACGGCATCTAGTTTCTTCACGAAATGAACGGTCTTGACAAAGAAAATCAGCACGGTCGATACCAGGAGTGCGACCAGCGATGCAAAGTAGGCGGCGGAAATGCCCCAGATGACGAGCACACCTCCGAGTGACGGGCCCACAATCATCGCCGTCTGCATCGCCGAGGCAGACCATGCAGCCGCTTTCGGCAGCTGTTCGCGTTCCACAATGTCAGGTACAAGCGCTGCCGAAGCTGGACCTTCAAAGGTACGGGACGCGCCGAGAAGGGCAGCAGCGACCAACAGATGAACCGAACCAAGCCAGCCTTGTATACTACCTAGAACCAGCAGCAGAACGACGACGCTCTCTATCATCTGACAGAGATAGACGATGGTGCGCCGGTCGTAGCGGTCCGCAGTCTGCCCGGCTGGCAGCGTCAGCAGCAGCATAGGTAGGAATTGTGCCAAGCCGACGAGGCCAAGTTGGAAGGCGCTATCGGTCAGCGCATACATCTGCCAGCCGATGGTGACGGACAGCATTTGAAAAGCGCTGGTTGAGAAAATCCGTGCAATCCATAAGCGTAAGAATGATCGGTTATGGAGTACGGACGATCCTTTTTCATTCAATGTAAGTCATCCTTTCTAATTTCCAGGTCGATTGTCTATCACAGGCCGGAGTTCTTCAGCTGCATCTCAGGATGCTCATGCCGAATTAGGGCATAGTCCTTCCCGTAACGGACTTCCAGCTCTTTCGCGAAATCGACCTCGATCCGCATCATCACAACATCGTGAAAGTACGCGGTCTCCAGCATGTTCAGCACCGCCGGATGGTTGCTCTCAAGTGCCGAAGACGGCGCGTACCGACTGAAGCTGCCGAGGATCGCCGTCTCCTTATCTAGCAGCATCGAGAAGTTCCGCGACTTGTGCGGCCCTCCCAGCGGTACACTATGTACGATAACGCGCTCCAGTTCCGTCGGTGTCTCACCGATGACCATCAGATGAACAGCGGTGCCCCGGCGCTCGGCAGTAAGCAGTGGTTCCTCCACCCAATGCAAATCCTCAGCCCAAAGATCGACCAGAATCTCGTTCCTGGCATTGGCGGCGAGGCGGCGAATCGCCAAATCTACTTGCTGCTCCCCTTTCCAATTGCTGAAGAAGGGCGGCGTCTCCGGCAGGGCGGTCAGTTCATTCTCCAGTAAGTGAGCCGTGCGCTCGAAATCAGCTTGAAGCAGTTTGATGACTTGCCCGATTGGGATCGCCGCGAACGTGATCGGATCGCCTTCTACGGCGCGGCAGACACCCTTCTCCACCAGGCCGCGCAGCGCGGCGTACACGTTGGAGCGCGAAATCGACACCTGCTTTGCGACCTCATAGCCCGAGGAAGGCGTCTGACCATGCAGCGCCAGATAGCAGCGGGCTTCCAGATCGGACAAACCAAGTTTTCGTAGTGATTCGATCATGGAGTGGCCTCCTTCGTAAAATTTTGTCTTTTGAAGATGTTAGGCGTATTTTAAAATACTACTTCGATCTAACGCGACTGTCAAGACAATGTAGTAAGCAAAAAGTTTTCTCTAGGTGTACGGAAATACGGAATACCTGGCCACTTCTTATGGGTAAAATAAACGTAATCTCGCTTGTAAACGTTCGAAGACTTCTTCTGGCACTTCTCTGAACTTGATATCCCCGCCTAGAAAAAGTAGCCAATTGGTTGTTTCGGTCAAGTCTTCGGGCTTATTCACATTGATAAAAGTCTTTAGAATGGCTGTGGTTTGGTAAGGATTCGTATAGGAAATTGAAACATTTAAAGGATGGTATTTTTTGAATTGGGCAATCGCTTTTGGACCAAATTCAAGGACTAGATTGATTACCTCTTCCTGCTTGCTAATTTTTTCTGAAATCTTTTTCTTACTTAATCTTTTATCCGCCCTGTAGGGCATGACATTGATGAGTTGATCGACAGGATAAATCTGCTTTTTCTCTTCCTTTAAGTCAAACCCTTCAATTAGCCAAAGGCTTTTTTCCCGATAAAGGTGCAAGAGATAAATGGGATAAGACTTGATTACCTTCTCTTCTTCGACAGTTATCAATAAATAACTATCCACTAGAAGGATTTGGATCAGTTTTTCTAACAGGGGATGGGGAAGGTCTGAAAGATCAAGTAGGTCGGGGTTATGGGGGTTGGTGCCTTCAAACAGCAAGATTTGATTTAAAAGAAAAAGATCCTCTTGCTGGTTTTCTGAGATGAGGCCTAGTAATTTTTCAGCTAAAGACTGACGACTCTTTAGATAGGGGAGTTGTTGATTTCTTGTGGCCATAAAGGCAATAAAAAGAGCTTTGACCTCATTATCGGTAAAACGAACAGCAGGAAGGACAGAGTTGTGCATGACAAAATAACCCCCATCCCTTCCAACTTCAGCGACAAGTGGCATCCCCATGGCCTCAATTTCTCTGATATCTCTAAAGGCTGTCGAACGAGAGATATTAAATTCTTGCATAATTTCGGAAATGGTAAAGTGGGCGCGATTGTTGATATACCGCATGATGATATTAATCCGTTCAACTTTTTTCATTGGGACTCCTAAACAGTATCATTTTTTGACATGATTTAAGGCTATGATATACATATCAAGTGATGAAGACAAGCATTTGATTAATTTAAAAAAGAGGCGGTTCTGAATATGGCAGATTATACACTTGAACAGAAAGACAGCTTTATCGTATTAGGATTAGGAACTGAGCTTAAGAGCGATTACACAGACTATGCTGGCATAAATAAGGAAAAATCAGACTTTTGGCAGGCCGTAAGCCAAGATGGCAGACTTGAATCTTTAAAAGCTATCGCCACCAATGACTACATTTTTGCCGTAAACGAAGCGGTGAATAACAAGATGATGCATTATGCTGGCGTCATGACAGAGGCAGCGGCACCAGAAGAAGCCAGAGTGATCCAATTTCCGAAGGGGGATTATTTGGTTGTTAAAGGGGAAGAGAAGACGGCTGATGAACTGAACAATAAGCTTGCTGGCCTTGCCTTTGGTCAAGTTTTGCCGAAAGTTAAGAATTTCGCCTACGTGGGCGGGCCAAATGCAACGGTTGAAATGGGACAGCGAAACGGTTTGATATTTGGTGAAATGTGGATTCCTGTTGTAAAGAGATAAAAGGAGGTATGCAAATGTCCTACATCGTTGATTTTAAAACTGTGTCTACGATTGGTTTAGAGTCTTCACCTGTAGTAGAGGCGCTTGCTGGATTACGTGCTAATGAAGCTCGTTACTTTATGAATAAATACAAGCATGAATTTACGGTTATACCCGCTAGCGAGCGCCAAGAAACCCTTGATTATGTGAATGGTATTTTGAAAAAAGAACGTGATATTGAATTTTCGGCCAAAGCTTTAGAAACATCGCGTTTTCAAGTGGAAAATATCCAATTTGCCTATGTCTTTTATGAGGATGGTCTAGCGGTAAACGTCATGTATAAGGTTGATGACCCTAAGAAACGAGCCGTTGGTTTTAAGCTTTCTGAAGGAATGGAGATCCCAAAGGAGTTAGAAACAAAGTTTAAGTTTGCTAGACAGAAGTCTATATTAGCTGGAACCATTCGGGGCTCGTTTTTAGTAATTAAAGGAGAATATTAATGTGAGATTAGATAAGGATAACAGGTAATCTCAAGGAACAGATACAGACTAAAGGAAATTCTCTCTCACCTCTGACGGCGAAATCATAACAGGCAAGTACAAACGGGAAAATATGCCAGACGAAGCGATTGTAGACCTGCCGGTTTCTTCCGGAGTGGAGCACGTGTTATTTTAAACATGCTACCCGGCTGATAAAAGACGGACAACGGATACGTCTGAAGGGAACAGAAGGGTATATCGAAATATTGTAGCGGCTGCCTACGACAACTAAGAACTACGTCAGAGTTATCGAGTTTGGAAGGACTACAGACAAAGGGTTCCATGACAGAACGCTGTCATGGAACCCTTCTTTACGGCTGATTGAACCTCATATTTAGTGGGAGCTCAACTTATTAAAAGCCTTATTTGGTATCACTTCTATTGGGATTTGTGCCCATTTTGCCGTATAGTATCCCTTGGCAAGCACACTAACATAGGCGTCCTGCTCCTGTTCTTTACTGGAAGAGATTTAATCGGAACGATTACCGTAGCGGCCCACAATTTGCACGAGAAGCAGGTCTTTTTATAGAAAATATCCACGCGCCAGTCCAAAACGAAAACAACCGATTATTTCGTGGTTGCTTAATCGTCGAGGGACAAGAGCATGCTCAATTTACCGATTAGATTCGTATTAACTACTTTTCACAGCTCAAATTAATTTATCTAATGGGGCAAGTTCACATGAACGGCTACTCATGTGTCCTGTTTTTTCAGTCCGGCTATACGAAGAGTTTGCTCCAGCCGATCGAGATCCACGGAGAAGTCCGCAAGTCCCGAAAAACGCTCCTCTGTCGTTCCTTCATCTTGCCCGTACATCATATAGTAATCAAGTTTGTTATGATTGCTGATCATCCAGTAAGTAGGCACTACATGCCGGATAGGAAAAATTTCGACGACAAGGGTTCCCTTCGTGCAGAATGCAAGATTGGCCAACCCGGCCCCATGCGGCGAAACGATTGCTTTTGCGGAAGCAAAAAGCTGCACTTGTTGGGCAACAGTCCAATCCTCCAGACAAATGGGAACGAACCCATGTGCCTCCAAATACCGGATGACTTCGTTCTCGTTAACTAACCGACGGCCAGAGACTTTGCTCCGGGAAATGAAAATGCGATCGGGAGAATGGAGCGTTGTGTCGCGTTCGGGCAGCATAAACTTGCGTACGATGGCAGTGGCCCAAGGAGGGTAATGGGAATTCATCATCAGGGAAGGCACAACCAACCGGTCGGCCTGAATTTCCATATCATCGCCGGTACGAATCACAGAAGATTCCGATACACCAAACATAGATAACGTATCTTCTACAAAAGATCCATGAGGATTCGGATTCATGACGAGGGTTTGAGAAGAAGAGCCATTTAGAATCCGCAGCATGCCCAGTCGCGGCAGTACATCATATAACCAGTGAAAATAATTGTGACTCCCGCAAAAAGTTAGAACGGCAGCCGTCCCAGGGAGATACCGATGCTTCTTAGCCTTCTGCCGATATAAAGCTGGGTGTTCTTCCACTGTCAGCATTCTGTTTAGTTGTTTATCGTATTCTTGAGAAAGATCGAAGATCAGTTTTCCGTCCGATGTCAAGATAGCACCAGAGGGTCCCCATACACGCCCATTCGGTATGTACGCAACATATCCGCCTTCGGGTTGATGGGTATAGGGCATCAAATAACGGTGAATCTCCGTTTCAATGGTTTTCGGGACCTCGAACTCTGCGGATCCGCCAAAGTCAAAAGGGGCAATCCTTTCATCGCCGCCGGGAGAGACGGAAGCTACCCATTCCCAAACGTCTCTGTGGAAACCGAACTCATTTGAGTTAGCGTCTGCTGATTTTTCATTTCTGCACATTTCATTCATTCCCCTTGTTATCCTAAAGCTATTTTATGCGGGCTGAACTCAAAGGGCACGAAGACAGGAAAAATAGGCAACATAATAAATACGGGAATGCGATATACAATGAGGAATTAGTCAGGCAAGGCGTACGGGTTACGGCTAAAGGACTTCATCCAAGTTCAAATGGGATTCGTATTTCGTATCCGAAACCAGGGAAAAACCAGTGGTTACGGTTGGCCGGACCTGCAAGGACATGGGGAAGGTCAGATTGAATTACGCCAAGTATTTGACCAGCTTGAAAGCTAGAATCAATTCTGTCGACTTCATTCCAGTAATTTTAAACTTTGTCCAATGATACATAGTTGCCTGCGTAACATTCATTCTCGAGAAAAGCTTAATAATAAGGCTTTTCTTTTTTTATGTGACACAAAGTTACTTATTGATATTGAGTCGTTTCTGAGGAATCGAGGAGGGAGAAGAACCACCCGTTCGATGTGTTGCTCCAATTTATTCTATATTCCTTTTTTCGCTACTTAGGATTGTCGGGTCATTGTTTAGAAAGTATATTCAATGCAATTCAAAGTTAATGGTAGTGAAATGCCGCGTAAAAAGAAGAACGATCTGCGCGAGACACTCATATGAAATATAAAGTTGAATGCGAATGCTGTGAGAGTCACGCTGTTCAATGCTTATTGGTTATAGCCCTGTCAAGTAGACAGATGAAAAAAGCTAAGCAGCCAGCGCTTGCCGAAACTCAATCGGTGCGCGCTATTTGAGTTTGGCCTGAAATCGCTGGTAGTTATAAAAGTAGATATATTCCTCGACAGTTTGATGGATCTCTGCTTCTGATTTACACTGGTGAAGGTAGAATTCCTCTGTCTTGAGATGCGAAAAGAAAGAGATCCTTTAGTCTTTTTTTGAAATATTATTATTCAAACTCATCCAACAGATATCAAAATTGTATTATATAATCTCAAAAAATTATGATTGTATAGTAAGTTTAATAGCAATATAATAAGTCCGATTAATGGACAGTTCTCAATTCACCAAATATTTGGGCCTACATAGAAAGGCGGAATAGGCATGAAAATGGATACCCAATCCGTAAATACTGCGGTCATTCCAGTTCCCAAGCTAGAGGAAGATAGCTATGACTGGTGGGAGCGGCATGAACAGGTACTAAATGAACAAGTGAAAATTAACCCGGAAGTAGTCTTAATCGGCGATTCGATTACCCATTTCTGGGGAGGCGAGCCAAAGACGGAGGGGAACGCCGGAGCGGTAGAGTCATGGAACTCCGTGTTTGGGCCTTATCGCGTACTTAACCTGGGATTCGGCTGGGACCGCACGCAAAACGTGCTTTGGCGGCTTGATCACGGTCAACTGAAAGGGCTCTCGCCAAAGACTGTGGTTATTCTGATTGGAACTAATAACACAAGTGACACGGATAACGCCCGATCCAACAGCCCCGATGAAATTGTAGAAGGCTGCCGGGCGATCTGCGACCGTGTCAATAACCTGGTTCCTGACGCAAAGATTATACTTATGGCCGTATTCCCCCGGGAGGAGTACCCCGACCACCCAAGACGCAGGGAGATCACCGAGATTAATGCCCGGTATGCAGAGTTGGCAAGAGAGCGGCATTATGAATTCTTAGACATCAGTGCACTTTTACTTGAGGCTGATGGCATCTTATCCGCCGAAACGGCACCTGACTTTTGCCATTTAACAGAACGCGGGTACCGCAGGTGGGCAGACGCGCTTAGTCCACTGCTTCCGCTTCGATAATACGTTTTTATAACTTTTTTTATGAGGAAGGGAATTCCATGGACTTTAAACCACTATCCCACTTTATCGACCACATCACCTCTTGGCGTATACCCTGGGCGGAAGTAATCGTCATGCAGCACAATAATACGATATTCCATTACAAGGGCGGATACGCCAATTTGGAAGACAAGATTCAAATCAATGATTCTCAGATCGTCAATATTTACTCAATGTCGAAGATCCTTACCTGTACGGCGGCACTGCAACTTATAGAAAAGGGGGCAATACTGTTAAGTGATCTGATCTCCGACTACCTGCCGGAATATGCAGATATGACGGTGCAGAAAGTCTTGCCTGACGGCCGAGTGGAAACCGAGAGAGCGAAACATTCCATAACCGTCCGTGATCTGTTTACCATGTCAGCCGGATTCTCATATGATCTTGAAGCCCCTTCTATACGGGAGGTCGTTGAGCGCACGAACGGCAGAGTTCAAACCCGGGAGTTTGCAGCAGCACTGGCGAAGGAACCGCTTTTATTCGAGCCGGGCACCCGATGGAATTACAGTCTGTGTCATGACGTTCTCGCTGCGCTCGTCGAAGTGGTAGACGGAAGAAGATTCAGCTCCTATGTCCATGAAGAAATTACCGGACCACTCGGAATGAACGATACGGGATTTGACCTGACGGAAAAGCAGCTAATTCGCCTAACGCCCCAATACGAATATAACGATGTGCTGAACAAGCCCGTACGCAAGGATGGAAACGGGTATCGTCTCGGCGAGGAGTTTGAAAGTGGTGGAGCGGGGTTATTATCGACTGCAAGCGATTATATTCTCTTCCTTAATACGCTCACGAACCGGGGAACGAGCCCGGAAGGAATACGTATTCTGTCACCTGCTTCGGTCGACCTGATGCGTACAGACCATCTTAACGACCGTACGCGGAGCGATTTCTCCATGGGTTATCATGATGGTTATGGCTATGGCCTTGGTGTCAGAACTCATATTTCAAAAGCACGCAGTGGATCGCTTAGTCCGCTAGGCGAATTTGGCTGGAGCGGCGCTGCCGGATGCTTGGGAATCATTGATCCTGAATCACAGCTGACTATAATGTATGCGCAGCATTTGCTGAATAGTCAGGAGCTTTATGTGCATCCGCGGCTCAGAAATATTGTATATTCCTGCTTGAAGTCATAAAGTCTGACCGAATAAGATATACGAACAATGGAAAGCTGCGCTGAGCGCGGCTTTTTTATTAAGATAAGAATTTATTTATTTCACACGATTTGCTTATCTTGCAGGCAAATCAGATTTCAAAAGAGAATATCAAGTTAAGTCAGAGGTTTAGTCCGCGTGGATGGAGTAAATAAAATGTCATCGTTGGTTCTGCTTCACGGAAGCCTGATCTGGTTGAAAAAGTTAGGGGCGATCATGAATGAGTTCTTTGGTTCTCGGTTTTGAGGAAATGGACAATTCGCAGCTTTTGCTCGTGGGTTGAAAAGGGTTGAATTTAGGGGAATTAGCAAAAATAGAAGGAATACAAGTACCTGAAGGATTTTGTGTTACAACAGTGGGATTTCAAAAAGCGATCGGACAAAACGAAGCGTATCACGTTGAATTGAATCGACTATCTTTGCTAAAAACAGATGATCGGGAACAAATTGGTGAACTCAGCAAGAAGATTCGCCAGATCATTATGGATGCAGCAATCCCTTCCGATGTTGTGGCAGCAGTTACTAATTATCTCTCCCAGTTTGGTGATGAACATGGCTATGCCGTGCGTTCTAGTGCGACTGCTGAAGATTTGCCACAGGCCTCTTTTGCCGGTCAACAAGACACCTATTTAAATATCATCGGCGTCGATGCCATCCTGCAGCACATCAGCAAATGTTGGGCTTCGCTGTTTACGGATCGCGCAGTTATCTACCGTATGCAAAATGGATTTGATCACAGACAGGTTTATTTATCCGTTATCGTTCAAAGGATGGTTTATCCACAGGCTTCAGGGATATTATTTACCGCTGATCCAATTACTTCTAACCGGAAGCTGCTCTCCATCGATGCCAGTTTTGGACTTGGTGAAGCATTGGTCTCTGGCTTGGTTTCTGGCGATTGTTATAAGGTGCAGAATGGGGAAATCGTCGATAAGAGGATTTCAACCAAACAGTTGGCGATCTATGGACTAGAAGAAGGCGGAACAGAGACCCGGCAGCTTGATCCCGAGCAGCAAAAGGCTCAAACCCTTACGGAACAACAAATTTTACAGCTGGCACGGATCGGAAGACAGATTGAAGCTTATTTAGGTTACCCGCAGGATATCGAATGGTGTTTGGTTGATGATACCTTTTATATTGTCCAGAGTCGGCCTATCACTACGTTGTACCCGATCCCAGAAGCGAATGATCCAGGGAATCACGTTTATTTATCTGTAGGTCATGGGCAAATGATGACCGATCCCATAAAACCACTCGGCTTGTCTTTCTACCTGTTAATTACTCGTGCGCCCATGCGTAAAGCTGGCGGAAGGTTGTTTGTGGATGTCACACCAATGCTTGCTTCGCCTGGGAGAAGAGCAACGATCATAGATACCCTGGGCAAATCTGATCCGCTCATCAAAGACGCACTCCTCAACATTGTTGGGAGGGAGGATTTTATACAATCGTCACCAGATGGTGAAATCGCACCGGGTCACGGGAAAAGTAGTCCAAACATGCCCCCTGTGAGCTCTCCTACACAAATCGAATTGGATCCGGCAATCGTTGCTGACTTGATTAAGCGTAGTCAAACATCGATAGAGGAGTTGCAACATAACATCCAAACGAAATCAGGCGCAGCATTATTTGATTTTATTCTGGAAGATATCCAGCAATTAAAGCAGATTCTATTTGATCCACAAAGTACCAGTGTGTTTATGGCTGCTATGGAGGCTTCAGCATGGATCAATGAAACAATGAACGAGTGGTTAGGCGAAAAAAACGCAGCAGATACGATTTCACAATCTGTAGCTAATAATATCACTTCGGAAATGGGCCTGGCGCTACTGGATGTCGCAGATGTGATTCGTCCTTATCCGGAAGTCATTGATTTTTTACAGCATGTGCAAGATGATAACTTCTTGAATGACCTGCTGAAGCTTCATGGCGGGCAGGAAACCCAAGAGGCTATCCATGCTTATCTCAGCAAATACGGAATGCGGTGCACCGGAGAAATCGATATTACCAGAACTCGCTGGAGCGAAAAACCAACTACGCTTATCCCGATGATTCTAAGTCATGTCAAAAATTTTGCGCCCAATGAAAGCCAACGAAGATTTGAGCAAGGCCGAGAGGAAGCTTTGGCAAAGGAACAAGAGATCTTAGAGCGATTGAAGCAATTACCGGATGGTGAACAAAAAGCCAAAGAAACCAAACGAATGATCGACCTGATCCGGAATTTCATCGGTTACCGGGAATATCCCAAATACGGCTATATTAACCGTTACTTCATCTATAAGCTGGCTTTATTGAAAGAAGCGGAACAACTTACACAAGCGGGCATTATCCATGAACAAGAAGATGTTTACTATCTCACGTTTGAAGAACTTCACGACGTCGTACGCAACTATAAACTGGATTACCCGGGTTGCTTGGTCGAGCAGCAAGCAGAGCTTACGACCAGACAGCTCATCAGCAACCGAAAAGAAGAGTACAAACTATATGAAAAACTAACTCCGCCGCGTGTGATCACGTCTGACGGTGAAATCATTACGGGTGAGTACAAACGGGGTTATTTTCCTGCCGATGCCCTTGTAGGTCTGCCTGTTTCTTCCGGAGTGATTGAGGGACGAGCACGTGTCATCTTAAACATGGAAGATGCGGATTTGGAAGAGGGAGATATATTAGTAACTCCTTATACTGACCCAGGCTGGACGCCATTGTTCATATCCATAAAAGGTCTAGTCACCGAAGTTGGTGGAGTGATGACTCATGGTGCAGTTATCGCACGTGAATACGGATTGCCTGCAGTTGTCGGAGTGGAGAAGGCTACCCAACGGATTAAAGATGGTCAACGAATTCGCGTGCATGGAACAGAAGGGTATATCGAGATATTATAAGTAGCTCAATAAACGGACGGGTTTGGGGAGGGATATAAATGACACTAGCAAAATACTTTAAGTTCTCAATGACATTGTTATTCGTGCTACTTATTTGCTCAGCATGCCAAAGTAATAGGGAAGAAGGGCTAAGTGAATATATCTCAGTAGATGAATTAAAAAACTTATCTGACAAAGGCGTTTCACTGAGTTGGGACGATTTTAACAAATATTCTTTTGAGGATATCGGTTCAGGATTATATATAAGAAAGTACAAAATCGAAGGAGGGCACCAGCTATTCATTACGGGGAAAAGTCTAGAGAGTCCTCCTGAGAAAATTTATATTGTTAACCAAAGCGGTAAGGAGCTAGATCTTACTCCAGATAACTTGAGCGAGTTGTCGGGGTAGTTTAGGTGGAGTTGTATTGGATAACATAAAAAATCCCCACCGGTCAACAGTGTTCAATCTTTCTTAGGATGAACTGTTAACATGAGGGGATTTTTTTATTGCATTACAATTTTGATAGAGTGAATTAGTCGGAATCTTTAAGAATAAACACAGCTAAAATTAGTAAACACCGCGTTAGAATCGTCTTCTTCTCCAGTGACATACAAACCGATAAGTACACCAGTAAACCCGCCTGCTATTTCAGAGGAGAGATATTTTGTTTGCGCCGCTCCAAGTAACGTCTCGGTACCATCCATCTGAATATAGAAATTATAATAAGTAGGAGTAGCCTTAACAACCAATACGGCATGATTGCATTGGCTGAGATCTATGGATTTCTCAATAGATTTAATGTCTCCGATATTCAGTCGTTCGATGACCTCGTATCCATGCTGATGTTTACGCAGTGCCAAATCATAGTGGTGGTTCTCGTCCATATATAGAGTAATTCCAGCTTCGCCGCTAGCCAAGTTGATTTCGCATGAAATAACCGCATTGAAGTCTTTTTGACGAATACCTATAAATGTTGGGGATGCCGGAATATCCAGTGTTACTTCTGTTCCTTTAAGCTTTATATTATCAGGTTCTAACACATAATGTTCTGTAGCCGGATGCCGCAGATAACACCAGTCCAGATTCCAGTCCGTATTCTCGAACGTAAAGACTTTTTTCTCCTGCTGAATAATCGTGTCCGCAATACGATCCGTCTCGAAGCTCAGAAGAGTGGTGCCATTGTGACCCGCAGTAAACCAGCCATTATCGCTAAAGGTAACCGGAGTTAAGAAAACTTCGCGTCCCAAGTGATGAAAAGTCAGATATTGGCCAGTCTGCCGGAATCCAAGATGAACAAGCCACCAATTCCCTTCGTGGTCCTGAATCAGGTCGCTATGCCCAACCCCCTGCAGCTCATAACCACCCAAATTACGATTGGTCAGTACAGGATTGTCCGCATAGGCTTCGAACGGGCCGGAAGGTGAATCTCCCCGCGCATAAGTGACCATATGGCCATATTCGGTTCCGCCTTCAGCTGCCAGCAAATAATATCGTCCATAAATTTTGTATAGATGCGGGCTTTCCAAATAACGACCTCCTGAACCTTGCCATACCGAGCGGCTTGGCGTAAGCTTGCGCCCGGATTCAATTTCAATTTCGCACTGGACGATACCGTTAACTCCATTATCATCTGTCCCATTGCTCATGAAATAAGCTCTGTCGTCTTCAAAATATAAATCCGGATCGATTCCCCCCTGATCAACATTAATGGGTTCAGACCACTCACCATAAATATCATCAGTCCATACATAGAAGTTCTGATGCGTAGTGTCATTGGTAGTAGTCATATAGAATCGTCCCTTATTGTAGCGCAGAGTGGGAGCAAATACACCACCAGAGCTGCCCACAGTGTCCAGTTGAATCTGGCTTCTGCGGGTTAGGCAGTGACCGATTTGGGTCCAATTAATCAGATCTTTGCTTTCAAAAATAGGTACGCCGGGGAAATACTGAAAGGAACTGCAAGCCAGATAATAAGTGTCTTCAACTTTGCATACGCTGGGGTCAGGATAAAATCCTTTAATGACCGGATTATTATATTTCATTTCTTCACCTCATTGATAAATTCATATATATATGATTCCAATATGATTAACTGCTATGAAAATTAAACACCATAGACTAGATAATTTCAATATAATAGAGTTGAAGGTTATCATGAAATTTATTAAATTAATATATATATGATTTCAATAAATAGGAGTCAGGAGATTATAATCATGATCAAAGCGAACGGGGAACCGAAATTCATGGCGTTATATGAAGCACTGGCCAGTGAAGTCAGATGGAGAATTATGAGCTTCATTGCCGATAATGAAATGAATGTGAAAGAGATTGCAGCTAAGTTAGAGCTTAGCTCCTCTATTGTCACCATGCACATCCGAAAACTGGAAGAAGCCGGCCTAATCGGAAGCCGCAGGGTGCGCCAAAACGGAGGGACGCATAAAATGTGTTACTTGAAACAAAAAAAAGTTGAAATTGAGCTGCCAGTTGCCAGCCAATCCGCGAGGATCAGAGAGCAGGCTATTTCAGTTGGACATTATACTTCTTTTGATGTTCATCCTACCTGTGGGCTTGGCACGCGTGAGATGGAAATTGGAGTTTGGGATGACCCACGCTATTTTCTGGACCCTGAGCGGGTGAACGCTGCCATTTTGTGGTTCGGGAGGGGGTACGTCGAGTACAAGACACCTAACTATTTACTTCCTGATCAAACTCCCGAGTCCATTGAAATTTCGTTGGAAATTGCGTCCGAAGCGCCCGGCCTGAGCGATCACTGGCCGTCTGATATTAGCTTCACTTTTAACGGAGTTTCGCTTGGAATCTGGACAAGCCCAGCTGACTTCGGAAGGGCTGCGCGGGGTAAATATACACCGGAATGGTGGCATCGAAATGTGAATCAATACGGCTTATTGAAGACGATCCGTATTGACATCTCAGGAACATTTATAGATGAAGAGTGGATGTCGGACGTGACTATCGAAGATATCAAGTTGCGGGAACAATTCTGGACACTTCGCTTCGCGGTTGACGAGAATTCCGTTAACGTCGGTGGATTGACACTCTATGGGGCTGGGTTCGGCAATCATGATCAGGACATTTTAATTCGTACACACCTAATTTAATTACAAATCCTTCCGGTATAATTTGGGGGACATGCCATAGACCTTGGTAAATTGGCGAGTAAAATAGTTGCTGTCGTTGAAACCACTTGTGTAAGATATTTCTGAAATAGGCAGCTTTGTCTTCTTCAATAACATACATGCATGTTCCAGGCGAAGCTGCTGAAGATAAGCGAAAGGTGTAGTTTGATAATAGGATTGGAAGATCCGATTCAAATGCCTAACGGAAATATTCGATTTAGCTGCAATTTCCTCACGTGAAAGCCGCTCCAAATAGTTATCCTCCATATAAGAAATGGCATTTGCCAAATGCATCAAATTGTTTTGAACCCCTTGTCTTTCCTGTTTCTCATACTGTCTGGACAAATGTACGACGAGCTCCATAAATCGCGAACGTAACATCGTCTGATATCCCTGGAATTCACTATTATATTCCTCAATCATGAAATCCAGGAGTGATGCGATATAGTCTAAACTTGAAATCGGCAAGCTCAATTTACTTGTCAGATGTTGGATATTCCGATAAAACGGTTCCAAAATAAAAAGAGCCTGAAAACCGTTTGATTTTCTCAGATCAGGACCTGCCAACTTCAGAAGCTCAGAGTTATACATAACGTTGCAAATTTGAAAATCATGAGGGTCTTTATAGGCATGAGAAGTAGCGCCATCAATGACAAAAACGTCCCCTCGCTTGATAAAGGATTCTTCCGTGTTGACAATATGTGTAGCATTTCCGTGCAGTACGATAACGAGCTCGGAGAAATCTACATGATTATGCAGATACATATCCTCCTGATGTCCTCCGTACTGAATAAAAAACTCAAATTGATCGTCGGATGTAAACCAATTTAGAGGAACACTTCGCAATCGAAACTCCCCTTTCATCTAGGATTGCTGAACATTTGTCCCTATCATCCTATTTTTGGTCTTTAAAATCAAGGTTTAAGGACCAGAACAAAACTATAATATTAACTGGGAGCAAAATTTACAGAGGAGTGGTGCTAGTTAGTCTGTTCATTTTGAACAACACGTAAGCGCATACAAAATCTTTTTGGTTCGTTCGTTTATTGATTCTCTGCCTTATGCTTTACAATAATGCAATTATAAATGGGGGTATAAGAATGGGTAAAGTTAGAAAGTATTCGAGGTTAGGATTGGTAATAACTCTTGCATTGGGACTGGTGGTCGGGTGCAGCAATAATGCAGCAAACAACAAGGCGGAGACTACAACTAAGAACGATACATCCCCAATCACATTTTCTTATTTTGGTGAAGATGCAAACCCGAATTGGCAAAACATGCAGGATGATATCAGTAAAGAAATTACGAAGCAGACAGGCGTGACACTTGATGCCGAATTTGCTGTAGGCGACCCTGCACAAAAGGTAGCGCTTATTGCAACAAGCGGTGACTACCCTGACCTCATCAACCCCAAAGGAGATTTGAATAAATTAGTTGATGCCGGAGCTATGCTTGATCTTACCGATCTAATCGATCAATATGCTCCTAATATCAAAAAAATGTTTGGTGATCAAATTAAGCGTCTTCGTTACAGCAATGATGACAAGTCCATTTATGTAATTCCGACTTATTCAGCTGTGGATGGGAAAACCTTTGTGGCAGGCGGTGGATTTGAGTTGCAGCACCGCGCTGTGAAAGAAGCTGGCTATCCGGAAATTAAAACACTTCAAGATTACGAGAATGTTATAAAATCCTATCTAGCCAAACATCCAACTGACGAAACTGGGAATAAAAATATTGGGCTTATGCTTAATTCAGATGATTGGCGGATGTATATCTCCGTAACCAATCCCGCAGCTGAAACGACGGGTAAGTCAGGTGATGGCGAATATTATATCGATTCCAACACTAATGAAGCGACCTATCATTTTAGAACGGAAGGCGAAAAGGAGTATTTCCAGTGGCTGAATCATATGTACAACACCGGCCTGCTCGAGCAAGATACTTTTGTACAAAAGAATGATCAATATTTGGCCAAGGTTGCTTCGGGGCGAGTAATTGGTTTGATCGATGCCGATTGGGATTATGCGGATGGCGAGAAATCCCTTAAGACCGCAGGAAAACCTGAACAGACTTATGGTCATTACTCGGTAATGCTGTCTGACAAATATAAAGATAATCGCTTCCAGTCCACAGGCTTCATAGCCGGTTGGGGTATTGGTATTACGACAGCCTGCAAGGATCCCATTCGGGCGATTAAATTCCTGGATTTCATGGCTTCTGAACAAGTTCAGGTTCTAAATAATTGGGGCATTGAGGGTAAGCAGTATACTATGCAAGACGGTAAACGTGTCGTACCGAAAGAGGTACAGGAGCGCATTATTAATGACAGCACTGCATTCAGTAAGGAGACCGGCATCGGGTTCTATACTAACATTGGAGCACATTATGGTGATGGTGTTAAAGATTCGACCGGCAACTACATTACAAAGAATTACCCGGAACAAATTATTGAAGCCTATACGGCTGCCGATAAGGAAACGCTGCAAGCATATAATGCAACGACTTGGTTAGATCTTTTCCCGAAAGAAGACCAATTTCCGGTTAAAGCTTGGGGGGCAGCATGGAATATTCCGGTGCCGAGTGATGATGAATCCAATATTCTGGCTAATAAGATGAAAGATATCACATGGAAAAGAATCCCGGAAGCTGTAACTGCAAAACCAGAAGAGTTCGACAAAATTTGGGATGACTATCAGCAGGATCTGATTAAAGCCGGAGTCGAGAAGATGGAAAAAGGATTTACAAAATATGTCCAGGATCGTGTCAAGCTTTGGAATGAGTAGTTTACTATTGTAATGGATGAGGAGAATCTGTATATGAATTATCGCAATCCCGTTATTAGTGGTTTTCACCCTGACCCCAGCGTCTGCCGAGTGGGTGATGATTACTATCTGGTGACCAGTTCGTTTGAATACTTTCCTGGAGTACCGTTATTTCATAGTAAAGATTTAGTACATTGGCAACAGATAGGTCATGTCTTGACACGCACAGAACAGTTAGATCTTAGGACAGCTGGGAGCTCAGGCGGTATTTATGCACCAACGATCCGTTATTACAAAGGAACATTCTACATGACTACCACTAATGTGTCGGGTGGAGGAAATTTTTATGTGTACACCAACGACCCGCACGGTTCCTGGTCCGATCCTGTTTATGTTGATCAGCCCGGCATTGATCCAGATCTGTTCTTTGACGATGACGGATCAGTTTATTATACGACCTCTCATGATGCCATGGGCCAAGGAGCTTACCAGAGCCGAATTGATATAGAAACAGGAAAGCGTCTTTCAGATGTTATTCTAGTGTGGAAAGGGACTGGGGGCCAATACCCCGAAGCTCCGCATCTTTACCAGATCGGAAATTATTATTACCTCATGATTTCCGAGGGAGGAACAGAATACGGACATATGGTCACTGTGGCTCGAAGCAAACACCCGGATGGCCCCTTTGAAAGCTGCCCGTATAATCCAATTCTGTCCCATCGAAGCCAGCAGAAATCCATTCATGCAACAGGGCACGCCGATTTAATCCAGACACAAGATGGCAACTGGTGGGCTGTATTCCTTGGAATTCGGCCCATCGGATATCCTCAGCATCATCATCTCGGTCGGGAAACCTTTCTGGCACCGGTAAATTGGACAGAGGACGGTTGGCCGATCATCGGTGACAATGGAACTGTTAGCGAAATCATGTCAGCAGGAAGTCTTCCACTACAATCACAGCCTGTTCCTCCAGTAAGAGATGACTTCGATAGTACGACACTAGCTTCATTCTGGAATTTCCTGCGTTCAACTGATCAGGAGTTGTGGTCTCTCACTGAGAAAAAAGGCTATCTAACACTATATGGTTCCGAAGTGTCTCTGAATGAAGGGGGTGTGCCAGCTTTTGTTGGCAGAAGACAGCAGCATTTCGAATGTCGCTCTACTGCACATCTGACATTCGCACCACAACAGGATGGTGAAGAAGCAGGCATTACTGTGTTAATGAATGAACGATTTCATTATGAAATCGCCATAACGCGAAGCAAAGAAGAGCGCAAGCTTATCTTTCGCAGACGGCTGGGCTCGCTGTGGAAGGTAGAGAATGAAATTCTCTGGTCGTCAGACTCCATTGTTCTGATCGTTCACGCCGACAAAACGCAATATTCCTTTGGATATTCGGATAACGGTCAGGAACCGGTCTGGTTCGGTCACGGAGAATGTGGGCTGTTGGGAACAGAGGTTGCCGGCGGCTTTACGGGTGTATTTATGGCAATGTATGCAACAGGTAATGGTGTAAAATCTATCTCACCGGCTCATTTCGATTGGTTCGATTATGATTTCTAAACTAATATAAAGTGAATTTTGAGGGATCAAGTTTTGTCCTATTCTCGGGATAAGAACTTGGTCCCTTTGCTACGCGAAGACACAGCGAGAATTAAGCAGTTCGATAGCTGTTCTAGCAGAAGTTTGATAATAGACTTATTAAGTCAGTTCCTTGGCGCATCCTGATAGTATATAGGCGTCTCCTGATGGTATATAGGCGTCTCCTGATGGTTACAATAACACTAGAAATCTGTATGATTAATAATTATAATGCTAGTGACTTTATGATTATCCATGTAATTACATTTTGCTTAGATAACCTAAGGAGGTGCTCCATACATGTCATCGCATTCTTTAGACCGTATTCATATACCGGCAAATTTTTGGATTGGCTTGCGTCAAATCGATGTTTCAGCCCAAGACATCCTACGTAAAGCGAAATTGCCGCTAACCATCTTTACTGAGTCTCAATTTGTCAATACTGCCGAGTATTTTGCCATTTGGGAAGCCTACTCTGAAATAATTGATGATCCTGCTGCAATTATTGCCAAACAAATGAATGACCTGGAAATATCACAACTTCCCCCGAGTGTGCTGGCTCCATATCATGCACGTGATTTTCGAGATGCACTGAAGAGATTGGCCCGCTACAAACAACTGTGTGTCCCTGAACGATTTCATATCACTGAAAAGGATGAGCTTTGCACTATTGAATTAGAATGGTTATATAGTGAACTGCCAGAGCCGCCTATGCTCGCTGGAATCATAATGGCCTCTTTGCTGGAAATGGGACGACGAGGAACGCGTATTTCATTACAAGCACATTCAGTCGAATTTTCGTGTCCAGTTGGCGAGATTAAAGGGCTTGAGTCTTACTTTGGCTGTCGCATTAAGTTCAGTGCAGAACGTAGCCGTTTAACAGTACGTCGGAGCGACTTAGAACTTCCTTTTGTGTCCTACAATGCAGATTTGCTCGATATATTAACTCCAGCGCTAGACCGCTCTCTAGTGGACCAACAAAGAGTAAGCTCTGTCATCGATAAGGTCAAATGGATCATGAAACGAAGCTTAGCCGCAGGGCGCCCCGATATTCAGGTAGTAGCCAGTGAGCTCGGAATGAGTGATCGTACATTGCAGCGAAGACTCACCGATGAAGGTACTAACTTCAAGCAATTGCTGGCGATTGCCCGACGCGAGCAGGCGCTGCTCTATTTGTCTGATCCAACGATAGATTTGAAAGAAGTAGCTTTTTTGCTTGGCTATGAAGAACAGAATTCCTTTTACCGCGCTTTCCGCCTTTGGGAAGGCGATACCCCTTCAAATTGGAGAATAGTTCATTCCTTTCACTGATAACAAGATTGGCGCTTAGCGATATAATTACGGCGTGTAGTGATGATTACATGAAGTGATTTAACTTATATAATATGGGTTATCCAATATATGGCTGGTGCAACTAAAACAGGAGGGAATTAGATGCAAAAAGTTACTTTGAACAATGGTGTTGAGATGCCGATCATCGGCTTTGGGGTTTTCCAAGTTACTGATGCTAACGAGTGTGAACAAGCCGTTTATGAGGCCCTGTTGGCAGGTTATCGCTTGCTGGATACAGCTGCAATTTACCAGAATGAAGAGGCAGTTGGTAAAGCGATTAAGCGAAGCGGTGTACCACGTGAAGAAATATTTGTTACCACTAAACTGTGGGTTAGCGATACCGGTTATGAAAAGACAAAGATAGCATTCGAGAAATCTCTTGAACGACTACAACTGGATTATCTAGATCTTTATCTGATCCACCAGCCTTTTGGAGACGTGTATGGTTCTTGGCGTGCGATGGAAGAGTTGTATCGTGAAGGAAAAATTAGAGCGATCGGAGTGAGCAACTTCTATCCGGACCGTCTAGTGGATTTGATCATCCATAATGAGGTCATCCCTGCCGTGAACCAAATTGAAACTCACCCATTCAACCAGCAAATTGAAAGCCAAAACCTGATGCAAGACAATCAAGTCCAGATTCAGTCCTGGGCGCCTTTTGCAGAAGGTAAAAATGACATCTTCAAGAATGAGACCTTAGTATCGATTGCTGAAAAACATAATAAATCGGTTGCTCAAGTGGTGTTACGCTGGCTGACACAAAGAGATGTTGTTGTCATTCCAAAATCAGTTCGCAAAGAAAGAATCATCGAAAACTTCAATATTTTTGACTTTGAGTTAAGCGAAGAGGATATGAATGCGATTGCGGCGCTAGATACGAAAGAGAGCTTATTCTTCTCCCACCGCGATCCAGCAATGGTGAAGTGGATCGGCAGTAATTTTAATTGAATAATTCACTCGAAAAGGAGCTGTCCCAAAAGGAGATATTTTTCATGTATGAGACAGCCTTTTACACATCGAAGCTGTAAAAGCAAAAAAACGAGCCACTCTCCGGGTTATTGGAGACTGGCTCGTTTTCGTTTTTGATCCGTAGTGGCCTGCTTTAGCAGGTTATGGGCAAGCGAAAGCCACCCGACTTCGAGCGTCACTTTTGACAACCCTCGAAGCAGGAAACGCCGGAATCCCCGGTTGTTCTTCAGTTGGCCAAACGCACTTTCTGGTTCCGTCATTCTCCGAACCGCAAGCGCATATCCTTCCTCGCTTCGCAATAGCTCCCTGGCCTGATTTCGGTAACGCAGGGCTGCCATACTGACGGTGACTTCCCGGTTTCCCGCCGCCTTCGTACAGCAGGATTTCAGTGGGCAGTCTTCACAACTTGCACTTCGGTAATGATTTTTCCGCTGAAACCAGTGGAGAGGACGGAATGATTGCGGAAAAGCGGTAGCAGTCGCCTTTGTGTCCGGATTTTCACCGCTAAGGGGAATTCAAAAAATCTGGACACAACAGCGATTGGAGCAACGGTCCGTTCGCGGAGCGTCCTCACAAGCACAATCGTTTATCCGACTCCAAAAACAGGGGGTGTCCCAAGCAGCCATTTCATGGCTTATGGGATACCCCTTTTGTTTAAAGCTGAAATAGAGCACACCTAAGCGTTAGTCCCCCAAGTAAACAATACTTTTAGCGGGATCGTACATTTCCTTTAATTGTTTTACGTCCGATCTCGGAGGTGAACCAAACATACGGGAATATTCACGGCTGAATTGGGAAGCACTCTCATAACCGACCCGGAAAGCGACCTCAGCAGATTCTGCAGATTCAGAGAGCAATAAACGTCTTGCTTCCTGCAACCTCAATTGCTTCTGAAATTGAATGGGACTCATCCCAGTCACTTCTTTAAAGTTACGGTGGAAAGAGGAGAGGCTCATACTCGCTGCTTCAGCAAGCTCTTCAACACGCATAGATTGATCGAAATGGGTAGTAATGTGATCAATGGCTTCTCTGATGCGATAGGCATTACTGCCTTCCATGGCAATTTGACCTAGCGTAACACCATAAGGACCCTTCAGAAGCGTATACAGAATTTCCTTTGTGAACAGTGGAGCAAGGAACGGGATGTCCTCCGGTCGGTTCAGCAATTCAATAAGTCTTAGCGTCGCATCCATTAAGAAGTTCTCCAACTGACCTACAAACAGGGCACGCTTTGCGTTGTCATTCGGGACCATGTGAACGTTAACGTCGTTAATCACCTCTAAAATCTGGTCATGTGTAAATTCTAATTTAATGCTCAGATAAGGAATCTCGGATGATGCTCTAATAATCTGGCCAACTACAGGCAGATTCATCGAAGCGATCAAATAATCTGCTGAACCGTATTCAAATCGTTCTTGAGCCAGAAATACCTCTTTTAAACCTTGTGCAATAACGCAAAAAGAAGGTTTATACACCCTGTATGCAGGTTCTGATACTTCGGAGTATCGGATGATAAATAGATTAGGAATAGCTGTCTCAAACACACCATCTGATGGTGAATAGTGCTGAATAAGCTTTGCCAGTTCTTTTTGTTGAATATGGATGGCGTCCGACATGGCGATTCCTCCAGATGTTTCTCTCGATTATAAACCAAAAGTGATCCGTATAGTTAACGCTGTGACAGGAATAGGCAACCATTCAGTACGATCAGGATAACGGTTTCGTGCTCTTTTCCTGCATAATTGAATTAGATGGCAAAATAACAATCGGAGGAACAATCAAGAAATGAATAACTCCTGGAAAGTATACATGCTCGCCTTAGTCAGTTTCTTGGTTGGAACTACCCAATTCTGTATTGTAGGCATGCTCGATAAAATAGCCGCATCAGCTGACGTTTCTGTATCTACTGCTGGTCAGCTAATCACTGTATTCGCGCTCGGTAACGCATTAGGTACACCCATTGTAATGATAGCCACCGCGAAGATGAACCAGCGTAAGCAATTGTTGATGGCACTAATGATCATATTGCTCGGAATCGCTTTAACACTTACTCTTCCGGGCTTTGTTTTATTAATGGCATCTCGCGTTGTTCTTGGACTCGGGACCGGAATTTTCGTAGTTACAGCTTATTCTTTAGCGTCAAAACTAGCATCTCCCGGACGCCAAGGGTCTGCGATGTCCAATGTAGCTATGGGATTCAGTTCCTCGCTTGTTTTCGGAGTTCCTATCGGCCGTATCATTGCAGCCACTTATGATTGGAAGACAATCTTCTGGGGCATAGGTTTATTATGCCTGGTGGCGACCTTTTTAGTGGCGAAATTTATTCCGGTGATGGAAGGGGATGTGGCTATCCCGGCGATTGGCATTCCTGAAGCAGCCCCGGATTGCCATTACCCTGGGCGTGACTTTCTTTGTATTTGTTGGCTTTTCAGTGGTCGATACGTACATTACACCCTTTCTCGCTACAGTTATGCCAACGATGGAAAGTAGAATGAGTGTTATTCTCCTAACGTTAGGCATAGGAAGCTTAATGGGGTCCAGATTAGGCGGCTTCCTGGCGGATCGGATTGGCGTTATCCGTACAATTTTCTGTTCAATGGTTGTACAGGCTCTTGCATTGATGCTACAATCCTCCATCTCTGAATGGGTGATCTGGACTATTATGTTCCTTATGCTCTGGGAGATAGCCGTCTGGACATTTGGGCCAACCCAGAATTTCAATCTGGTATCCCTTGCTCCTGAGGCTTCCAGTATAGTTCTTAGTCTCAATAGCTCGTTCGTACAGCTTGGATTTGCTGCAGGGGCGGGAATTGGCGGAATAGCAATCGGAAGTTTTTCGATATTGGCGATACCTTGGATTAGTACTATTTCGGTAGTGATTGCTACCGTTATCGCTGTTTTTTCGTTAGGCCGCGGCTTTTCGTTTGTAAGATCGCGAGGATGATGTCCATAAGACAAAACCAGTGAAGGAGGCGATAAATTTGATGAAATGCAGAACGATAACCTTACTTTCAGTTCTTGCGTTAGCGATGACACTGCTTGCAGCCTGTGCAGACAACAGCGGCCAAGAGCAGTCCAGGCGCACCCAGCCATAGTGCATATCCTGGTCCAAGCGAAAACAAGACTGTGGACAAGGAACAGGTTAACATTGGAGGACGTAAAGTTCTCGTAGCCTACTTCAGCAAGTTAGGAAATATCTCTTCTATTGAAGATGCAGATGCGGTATCCTCGGCGGCGATCTTTTCCGGATTGAAACCGTAGAACCATACCCTGAAGATTATGAAGCAACGGTGAAGCAGGCGTCGGAAGAGAGAGCGGCAGGCTCTAAACCACCGTTATGAACCAAAGTGGAAATCATGGATGACTATGAAGTCGTGTACCTGGGACATCCCAGCTGGGGAATGAACCTCCCAGCTCCAATTGTAACGTTCTTATCTGAATATGATTTTTCGGGAAAAACCATCATCCTATTTTGCACGCATGCGGGGTATGGAGTGGGACAGACGGTTTCAGCCATTAGAGGGCTTGTCCCTGAGGCAACTGTCCTGGATAGCTTTGAGATAGAACGCACTAAAATGTCAACCGCACAAGAAGCCTTGTCCGCGTGGTTGCATGAAATCAGTATGGATGTGTGAGCTACCTAAATGTAGGAGGGGAATAACTATGAAAATCTTAATTCTTGGAGCTGCGGGTCAAATTTCTCGTCTTGTTACTGAGAAGCTGTTAACAGAATCGAATCACTCGTTAGTTTTATTGGCCCGTAATGGATTGAACCGAATCAACATTACGGACGTTAATAGAGAGCATGTTATTGACGGAGACTTTACGGATATCAATATTGTGAAGAAGGCGCTTGAAGGAATAGATGCCGTCTATCTAAACGATCTAAATTCCCTTGCAGGTGTTGGGACCGTTGTAGAAGCAATGGAAAGTTGTAACGTTAACATCCTAATTGCAGCGTCCATCTTAGGGATTTATGGCGAGGTGCCCGGAGCATTTGGTAAATGGAATGAACGAATGGTGGGTACTTCCGGTATCAAGCGCCACCGTCAGGCTGCAGATATTATTGAGAATTCCAGCTTGTGTTACACAATTCTCCGTTTAACCTGGCTTTATAATCAGACAGGAAATATAGACTATCAGGTAACTCAGAAAGGTGAACCCTTTGTAGGCGCACAAGTGACCAGAGAAGCTGTAGCACAACTGATCTTAGATATTATCGAAAACCCTAAAGGTTATGCCTATACAAGTTTAGGCGTTAGTGAACCGAATACAGATTGGTCAAAACCGTCTTTTTACTGAGTTGTGGACCACTAAGGCAATTCAACCAAACAAAACAAGAGCAGATGCATTTAAGCATTCTGCTCTTATTTTAGCAACTTAGGATTATCGGTGTCAGATATCAAGTTTACGGTTACTAAGCCGTTTGACCATTTCAGGATCACGATGGGAGAAGAAAAGGCTCTGATTCGTGTCTAGTGTAGTAATCGACTTCATATCCTCTTGGCTTATTTCAAAGTCAAAGATGCTGAAATTTTCGATCATTCGTTCTAGGCGAACCGATTTGGGAATCACGACAACCTCTCTTTGGGTTAACCAGCGTAAAACGACCTGAGCAACCGATCTATTATACTTTTCAGCGATGGAGCCCAATAGCTCATTCTGGAATAAGTTATTTTTTCCTTCAGCAAAAGGTGCCCAAGACTCAATCTGGACCTTGTTCTCCTTCATGAAGGCTGCACTTTCGATTTGCTGATTGAAAGGATGCGTTTCAACCTGGTTTACGGCAGGAACGACTTCATTATGAATGATTAAATCGATCAGACGGTCCATATGGAAGTTACTTACGCCAATAGCCCGGACCTTTCCTTCACGGTACAATTCCTCCATCGCGCGCCAAGAGGCAAACACATCACCATAAGGCTGATGAATCAAATACAGATCCAAATAATCTAATTGCAGTCTTTTCAGTGAATTCTCAAAGGCTTTCTTCGTGCGCTCATAACCGGTATCCTGAACCCAAAGCTTCGTAGTGATAAACAACTCATCTCTTGCCACGCCGCTGCGTTTGACCGCTCTGCCAACGGCTTCCTCATTCAGATAGGAGGCAGCCGTATCAATCAGCCGGTAACCACTTGTTATAGCATCGTAAACGCTTTGTTCACACTGACTTTGATCAGCAATTTGAAACACACCAAAACCGAGCACTGGCATCTCTACACCATTGTTCAAAATTACATTTTGCATAAAATATCCTCCATAGGTTTAGGAATATTGTTTCTTAATCGATGAAGCTGATCCATTACATTCTTATTATGCTCCAGTTGATTAAGAAATCGTTATCCCATTCATGCCATATGCTTGCCTAATCCTCTTGACTCCATTGGTGGTTATGTTCTGATAAAAGATCATCCATTCTCATATGTAACTGTTGTGAAATACTGCTCCCTGTCAAGATCAGGAATGAGCGCCGGATGAGCAGGGTGCCAATCGAGCTGCTCTTGAGTCTCGCTGCTCGAAGCAGGAATGTCCATCGAAACAAAATGAGTCAGCCAACCGAAATGCCCTAATGCCTCTTCAGAAGGGATGCTGACAACCGGCAGCCTGAGCTGGCGGCCGATTATGCCAGCAATCTCACGAATCTGCACCCCTTCGTCGCCAATGGCATGCAGCACGCTCCCAGCAGGAGCTATCTCCAGCGCCAGCCGGTAGAGATGTGCAGCATCAAGCCGGTGCACAGCAGGCCAGCGGTTAAGGCCATCCTCCACATAGCCCGAGACTCCCTTGTTGCGGGCGATCTGGATCAAGCCCGGTACAAAGCCGGTATCGCCATTGCCATGAACGGACAACGGAAGCCGCACCACCGATACGCGTACGCCCTGCGACGCCAACGAAAGTGCTGCTTCTTCCGTACCCGCTCGATGCTTCGCGGAAGAGCTCGAATCGGGCGCAGATTCTTCAGTACCTAGCTGACCAGGTGTGAGATGCCCGATCACGGAAGTTACGACGAACGGCCGACCTGATTGCGCGAGTTCGGCACCCATTGCTTCGACCGCAAGCCGGTCTGTCTCACCTGCAGTCGTAAGATCCGCGAAGTTATGAATGAAAGCAGCATGGATAACGCCATCCGCTGCAGCCGCTCCCTGTCGCAGGCTGTCCAGATCATCCAAAGAACCGCGGTGTATAGCGGCCCCGGCAGCAGTGAGCGTTGCCGCAGCCTCATCCGAACGGGCGAGGCCAAGTACTTCATGCCCCGCATCTATTAATTCACGTACAATGGCAGAGCCGACAAAACCAGTAGCACCAGTGACAAAAACACGCATAATAAATTCCTCCTATAAGTATTGAGTAGTAGAACTGCCCAGTTCACCCTGGCGGCTTAACCGCTTGCCGCCGCTCGTCCAAGGCTACACTCATTATAGTCTGCGCTTCATCAAGACTTTTGCCTGTTCCTTTTCACTTATTGCCCAATCCTACAGAAACGCAGTGGTCGCACGAAAACCCGCAAGCCATGCGGCTGCGGGGATTCATGTAAGGATTTAGATCAGTCGGTTATTTGTGTTTGCTGACGTAATCTAGCGATGTCTCTACTTGGCGGACTTCCGAAGAACCGGCTATAATCCCGGCTGAATTGGGAATCGCTCACATATCCGACAAGCCGACAGGCAGTGGTCGCGTCCATGGGACTGGCTAACATCAGACGTCTGGCTTCGTGAAGGCGCAGCGCTTTTTGATATTGCAGCGGGCTCATTGAGGTAACAGACTTGAAATGCACATGAAAGGAAGATGTACTCATATGAACCAGCTCTGCCAACTCAGCAATTTTGATCTGCTGGGAGAAGTTGTCGCGCAGCCAGGCAATCACCTTCGCCACCCGCTGTACATCCGACTCCGCAAAGCCCATTTCAACAACCTGAGCACCGATCGGACTGCGTAGAATCCGGATCAGAATCTCATCTACCACAAGTGGGGCCAGCAATTCAGCATCATCAGGATTTTGCAGACACTCTACCAATCTCGCCACAGCGTTAATGATACTGAGATTGGTAGCAGCGATGTAACCTTTGTTCATCTGACGTACGGGAGGCAGCCCCCCAGGATACAGTTTCAAGACCCAATCGCTAATCCTCTGCGGATCAAGCTCAAGTTTAATACTAAGATATGGCTCAGATGAGCTGGCTTGTATGAGCTGCATAGCTGCCGGCAGTGCAACGGGCAACAAGATCATACGCGACTTGTCAAACTGAAAAATATCCTGCCCAATCGTGATTTTTTTTGCCCCTTGCGCGACTATTAACAGAGAGGTGGAATAGAAGGTTTGTATGGTATCTATATCTATTTTTGAATAGCGGCTAACATACAAACCGGGTATACGCTGTTTAAAGGTGCCGTCATGAGGAGTAAGGGCAGAGATCAGACGTGCCAGCTTGGCTGTTTCTGCATCAAGTGATCCCTCAGAATTACTGGACACCTTTGTCATCGCATATTCATCTTGCATCCTCACCATTTAGCTACAGCTCCTATGTATTATGACATCTATGAAACATCCTTATGGACAAGTAACGTTTATTATACACACTAATAATTTGTTCTGAAAATAAAAACTCTGATCCTTCAGAAGGATATAAAGAATTCCCTTTGTGAACATTGGAGCAAGGAACTGAATGTCCTCCGGTCGGCTTAGCAATTCAATGAGTCGTAGAGCGCATCCATTAAGAAGTATTTTTTGCAGGAGTCTCATTGCCGTTACAAACAACTGTGTATCCCTGAACGATTTCATATCACTGAAAAGAATGAGCTTTGCACAATTGAATTAGAATAGTTATATAGTGAATAGTCGGAGTCACCCATGCTCGTAGGAATAATAATCGCTTCTTTACTCAAGATGGTGCGGCGAGGAACGCGTATTCTTTACAAGCACACTCGGTCGAATTCTTGTGCTCTGCTGGTGAGTTTAAAGCGCTTGAATCTTACTTTGGATGCCGTATTAAGTTCAGTACAAACCGTAGCCGCTTAACATTACGTTAGAGCGACCTGGAACGTGCTTTTGTGTCCTACAATGCACCTCTCCAGTTTCGTATCCGACTGCCAATTCTATTAACCCAATATGCTAAAAGTATAAGCTGGAGGGGATCTCGTTTCCATGAAAAAGTCCATTAAACTTCCAATAAGTACAAAATTAACAATCGTACAAGTGATTTCGAACTATCCAAAGGCACAGCCGTTGCCTTCCATCAAAGGAGGGACTGAAAAAATAGTTTATGAGCTTACGGAAGAACTGGTTAGACGAGGGCATAAGGTCTATTTATTTGCAGCTCAAGGGAGTAGGAGCAAGGCAAAGCTTATCACTTATCCTAAGGGGCTCCGCCACGAAAGCATAGCAAGATTTGTGCTGAAAAATTTACCTAAGCGAGTTGACATTATCCATGACCATACATTCCGTTCTGCGCTCGGCGTAACTAATCCTAAAATCCCAACGGTATGCACTGTGCACATTCCAGTCAAGCGACGGATTAAATATCCTGTATACGTAAGTAAACGTGCACGTCATCTGATGGGGAACAACAAAGGCTTCTACGTTTACAATGGGATTAATACGCATGAATATGAATTTAGCACAAAGAAACATTTATATCTGTTGTATATAGGTAGGATTATTCGGAATAAGGGTGTTTTGCAAGCCATACAAGTTGCCGAAAAGACTGGTAAGACACTGATTATCGCTGGCCCCGTAAAATCCTCCAAATTTTTCCAGAGAGAGGTTAAGCCGCGCATCCGGAAAAATCCCAATATCCATTATGTTGGACCTGTGGGTGGGAAAGTAAAGCAACAGTTAATCAAACATGCGGAATGTGTGCTATTCCCGACATTATGGGAAGAACCATTCGGTCTGGTCATGGTTGAAAGTTTAGTTTGCGGTACTCCGGTGCTGGCACTCAGAAATGGTGCAGTCCCGGAAGTATTATCCGGATTTCCCAATCTGATTTGTAAGTCTGTGAGTGAGATGGCAGTTAAGGTTCGACAGAAGAAATATCCTTCGCCGCACATATTGAGAGAGTATGTTCATAAACGCTTCACCAATAAAAAGATGACTGACAGCTATTTAAGAATATATTACAAAGTTATTCAAAGAGAATCCGGTAATTAAACAGATCTATTTTAATAAAGTAGCCCATGGATATTCCGTCGGCAAGTATCTCTTTGGGGCGTACGCTAACCGGCACTCCATTAGAAGTTCGGAGACTCTAGTACAATCAGAGATTATCCGGTGGAACGGACAGCAATTCCTAATAATTCGTGTACCGATCTTTTCTCCCAATAAAATATCCGAGACCGTTGAAATCATTGAACAGCTTGATGCGCTAGTGGAAAATAAAACGATCATGGTGTATATACTAACGTTGTTCACACCTCTATGAGCCAGACGATGTAGGAGGTGAAACAAAAAATCATCTTATAGGGAGATCTTTTATTTGAATTCCACTATTACCTTCAAGGTCTGAAATTCTATTACGATGCGAATCAAATGGGCCTGCTTGATCCCGATTCCTTAACACAGAAATTCTCGGATGTGTCCAACAAGATTAAGGACGGTCAAGTTCTATTCTCACACTTCCCTTGGGTTGATAACGTTTACAATACCCCTGAACGTACAGCTGAGGGCAAAGGTTTTGCTTTGGTGCCTTTTGCCGATGAGAAGATTACCTCTTACGGGCAGAGCCCTTACGGCGGCAACCGGGTGTGGGCGATTGGTGCAAAAGCCATAGAACCTGAGCGTATCATGGAATTCCTGAGCTGGCTCTACTCTCCGGAAGGGGTTATGGAATCCAATTATGGTCCTAAGGGATTAGCATGGGATATTGACGAGAGCGGGAAGCCGTTCGTAACCGAATTTGGCTGGAAGGCGCTGCCTGCGAATGCCGAACCGGTACCGGCAGAATACGGCGGAGGCACTTTCAAGGACGGTACGAATCAAATCAATAATACGACCCTGAAGCTGACCAATATCAACCCGGATACTAGGGAAACGTATGACTACAACCTCTGGCCTTCAACACTGAACCATGATCCGGACCCAGTCACGAAGAGCTGGCGTGAAGCTACGGGAGTTATGACGGCGAAAGACTATTTTGTAAAGAACAACATGATTGAGGTCTCGAAGCCGTTCTTTACGACAGAAACTCCGGTTACCGTGCCTGCCCAGTTGCAGCAGAAGATTGAGGGAATCGGCAAGATTATCAAGGAGTACTCCTGGAAAATGATTTTTGCCAAAAATGATGATGAATACAATAAGCTCAGGGAACAGATGATCACGAAATCCAAAGGTCTTGGTTATGACGAAGCGGTAGCCTATGAAGTTGGTAATGCCGAGAAGATGGTATTCCCTTACAGATAAGCCCCCTGTATTTGTATTCCCGTGCCGGTTAAATCCGGTGCGGGAGTTTGCTTGTACCTGATCATTTGCCTAAAAAGAAAGCCGGTTTCCCAGATGGATCTGGAGAACCGGCTTTTACTTACATGAAGCTATAGAGCCGCACGCCGTGCGGCGGCACTGTGGTCCGCAGCACATCTGCTGCAAGCTCGGCTGGCGTTCCACTCCACAGCTCGGTACCGGCGGAGGCGCCGCTCAGGCCGATTTGTTCAAGGGCCAGTTCCAACTGCAGCGGGCTCTCGCCGACGTTGAATACGGCAGCATAGCGTGTGCCATCGGTGTGTTCGGCTGTCCAGACGATATGATCATCTTTACATAAGGCTTCTCTGGCTCCATGGCTCTCCCGGTGCATGCGTAGAACTTCACGGTTGGTAAGCAGCGACAGCGTCCAGTCATCGTTGTCCCGCAGTTCACCGCCGAAGATAAGTGGCGAGCGGAAGATGCTCCAGAGCGACATCATCGTCAACTGCTCATCGCGCGTGAACCGGGTCCAACGGTCCTCCCCGCCGCCATCCACCGAGCGGATGCCGATGTGCCCGAGCGGCAGCATGTCGCAGTCCGGCCAACAGCCGGCCTGCGGAATACCCTGCCATTTCCGGCAGCGGTCGAACATATCCAGCAGCAACGGCCATAGGTCCCAGAAGTCGTCCGTAATCCGCCACATGTTGGCATGTCCGGTGAAGAACTCCGCATATTCCACCGGTGCGGGACCTGGTGAGAGGCTCAACACCATGGGCCGTCCGCAGCGCTCGATCGCCTGGGAGATCAGGGCGATCTCTGGTTGATGGGTGTCGTACAGTTTGGAAGCGGCGATGTCGTCCACCTTCACCAGATCGACACCCCACTGAGCATAAAGTTCAAAGAGAGAATCGTAATAGGCCTGAGCCCCTTCTTTTGAGGCGTCCACACCATACATATCCGTATTCCATGGACAGATAGAGTTCGTATGCGCAATGTTGCGTGCGGTTGCAGTTGTACCTAAGATGGGGGTGGCCGCATGAGCAGCCTGCCGCGGAATTCCGCGCATGATATGAATGCCGAATTGCAGTCCAAGACTATGGACATAGTCGGCTAACGGTTTGAACCCTTGGCCTCCCGCTGCGGAAGGGAATCGGTTCTCGGCAGGCATCAACCGGGAATGTTCATCCATCACGAGCGGAACGAATGGATGGTACTGTGAGGAATTGGCATAGGGCTCGTACCATTGAATATCGACGGTAATGTAAGTCCAGCCGAAGGCTTTGAGATGCTCCGCCATGTACTGAGCATTGCCCCGGATTTCGTCTTCTATTACGGCTGCTCCGTAGCAGTCCCAGCTGTTCCAGCCAAGCGGTGGGGTAGGTACTGTAAGCTTATGATTCATTGTAAGGCTCCTTTATTGTTGTATTATTGCTCTTGTCATGTTCATCATAATAAAGGAGTTTAGCAATATCTACAGTAATCTTACAAGGCGGATAGCATAATATTGCGGTTAATCGAAGAACAACCTACGGTAAGTAAGGCTTTCGCCTCCACTGCGGAATTCACCCGGTGTAAGCCCGGTCAAACTGCGGAACGCCTTAATGAAATAACTCCCGCTGGAATATCCAACCCGTTCGGCGATAGTCTCAATGCTAAGGGCGGTTCCCCGAAGCAGTTCCATAGCCTTCTCAGTGCGCACGCGGGTCAGATAAGCACCGGGTGTCAGGCCCGTGCTGGACGAAAACCGGCGAATCAGATGGTATTTGGAGAGGGAGACATGTTCGGAAAGCTGGTCGATACTGATCATCCGTGAATAGTTGTTTTCTATAAATTCGGCTGAGCGCCTTATGTTTTCCGACCAGTTGTCCCTGTCCTGCAGACTGGTTACCTGCATTCTGGCCAGTTCGGTCACGAACTGATAGACGCAAGACGACGCAATCAGCGGGTCGGAGATTCTGCCTGCTCCCGCATCGACCACAATCATCCGTGACAGCCGAACTGGCGCACAGTCTGCGGGCAAATGGGGAACTTCCCCCGCTTCACGCAGGAATTTGCGCCAATGGGGTAGAATCAGGTTGGGCCGGAACAGCAAGAATAGAAATTCCCAAGGTTCTTGTGATTCCGGGTGGTAGTAATAGCGGTGAGGTCCGGGAATTTCAGCGAGGAAAGCCTGTCCGGCTGTAAGTCGGTGAGTCCGGTTCCCAGACTCAAACACGCCTTCGCCGGAGATGGTATATTGGAACAACAGAAGAGGGCCGTCATTGCGATCCAGACCGTCCCAGCGGTATGAGGGATCGGTGATGGAATCATAACCGACCGCAAATAACACGCACAATTGCAACTCCTTTTCTTCAGCGAATCTAAAACCGTAGGTGCCTCTGGGGATGTCCATGAATGGCCTCCTTGCAAGTAATAGGTGATAGTCTTCAGTATAAATCAATCATACAATTACTCTAGCATTTTTACTATTGACTCAAGGCCATACAAGTAAGAATCGGATAGACTTTCATTATGAGATAGAAGGTTTAAGGATGTTTCGAATTCAAGTGTCTAGAGCAACAGAGAACCATGTGAAAATCACTCGGCGTGCCCATGTACATGCCGGAGTTCGGTTGGGTCAACGCTCAGCGCATTGAAGCGTCGGGCGGAAAGTTTTGGTAATTCTCACAAGGTAAATATTACCGTTTATGTTAAGATGGAAGGGATACGAATAATACATATTTAAGGGGAAGTTTGGATGAAGAAAGTTTGGATTGCCATGTTCGTTGTTCTGCTGGCGGTGGTGGGGTCGGTGCCCAAGGATGGCACTGCGGCGGCGGCGGCAGAGAAGCAGGTGCTGCGAATCGGAATGGAAGAATTGCCGATCCGGCTGGACCCGATGGATATCGCCAGTGGAGATAAGGATGCGGCCACCATCATCAAAGGGCTGTATGAGGGACTGGTTCGGCTGGACAAGAACGGAAAGCCAGTTCCCGGCGCAGCCCAGTCTTGGAAGGTCGGAGCAGATGGTATGACGTACACGTTCAAGCTGCGGACGAATGCCAAGTGGAGCAACGGTAAGAAGCTGATAGCCTCCGATTTTGTCTATGCCTGGAAAAGGGCGCTTACTCCGGGGCATGAGCCGGGAAATTTGTTCAAAATGTATTACATTGCCGGGGCGGAGAGCTATCATGCCGGCAAGCAGAAGGATTTTGCCAAGGTAGGGGTAAAGGCAGTTAACGACACCACCCTACAGGTTACGCTGAAGGGCAAATATGCCTATTTCCCGTCACTCTTGGCTGAGCCGATCTACTACCCGGTTTCGCAGGCTGCGGTCAAGGCGGCTGCAGGCTCAACGTCCGCACAACAGGTTGCGAGCATTTCCAATGGGCCTTTTCAATTGCAATCCCGGAGTATCCTGGCCATCACGCTGAGCAAAAATTCTTACTATTACGATGCTGCGTCCATCCGTCTGAGCGAGGTCGATCTGCTGACACCAGGCCCGGATTCAGAGAATGCTACAGCTGCTTTCGTCAATGGAGAGGTGGATTGGGTCGGCGGCGGCAATGTGACGATTGATTTCAAATACGTGGATATGGTGCTGGAGAGCTGCTTTATTTACGCTCCTTATGCGTCCACCTACTATTATCAGTTCAATCTGAAGCAGAAGCCCTTCAGCAACCTCAATATCCGAAAAGCGCTAGCCTTGGCTGTGGAACGAAACGATATGCCGATGCTCATGCCCGCATACGGCTTCGTGCCCTGGACTCTCTTCGGCTCCAAGGGACAGTTCCGTTCGGAGATCAGCGATAGCGCCTACTATCATGCGAATTTGAGCAAGGCCAAGGCGCTGCTGAAAACTGGGCTCCAACAGGAGGGTCTGACCGAGCTGCCGGCGTTCTCCATCATTGTCAATGAGGGAGATACTCATGCTGTAATGGCGAAAAGGCTTGTGAATCAATGGAAGGAAAAGCTGGGCGTGACCGCCACCGTCGAGACGCAGAGTTGGCAGAGCGTCTTGGCCAAACAGCAAAGCGGCAATTTCCAAGTTGCTCGTGCAGGCTGGTCCGCCGATTACAATGATCCGGCCACGTTTCTGAATTACTTTCGGTCGGACAGCGCCGACAACGATTCGGGCTGGTTGAACAAGACGTACGACCAGTACGTCAAACAGGCGGAGCAGACCTTCGACTCCACGAAGCGGGTTCACCTGTACGCCAAGGCGGAGCAGTTGCTTATGAGCCAAGCGGTCATTGTGCCGCTCTATAATTATGTGGCCGATATTCTGCGCAACAGCTGGATCACCGGCGTATATATCGATTATGACGACTCGATCGCCTTCAGCCGGGGTTATTGGACGCACTATCCATATTGATTCATGTGAACTGCAAAAAACCAGCCATTTCTAATGGCTGGTTTTTTTGATTTCGGATACCGGCAGATGTATAGTGATACAAAGATTACCCCTAACACAATAATGTAGTCTCAAAAGAACATACGTATCGCCCGCAAGTGTTTCACCAAAATAAGCCAATCAATATCTCTTTTAGCATACTTTCGGTAGTTGTTAATGTCCCTTACTATATGTTTGAGTACCCCTATTTTTTCGTAATATCGCAAAGTATCCTTTGATAATCCTGTTAACTCGGTCGTTTGTTGAGTGGTATTGTAAACTTCTTCTTCGTCCATTTTAAAATCCTCCCCTTGCTATGGTGTTGACTCCATACTTTATATTAATAATATTAATTGTGAAATCAGGCTAGTATTCTCGTTTATACAGTAGGGTTATGTTGCCTGAGTAGAAATTAGCGAAACAACAATAAAAATTACTAAAACCACATTGGAGGATTTGTGAATGGAATTAATAAAATCGACATTTTTAGTATTTGGTGCAACTGGTCGAACTGGCCAGCATTTTGTTTCCATCGCGCTTAAAGAAGGTCATAAAGTGCGAGCTTTGGTTAGGAATCCAGAAAAAATAAAGATAGAAAGTACAAATTTAGAGCTATTCAAAGGTTCCATCTCCGATTATGAAAAAATGGACGAATTGCTACATGGAGTCGATTTTGTAATTTGTATGCTTGGCAACGCTCAAGAACAAAATAAGGGACTGGTCAATACTCCATTTACTAAGAGGCTTATCCCAGCTATGCGGCGACAAGGCGTAAAGCGTTTCCTTTATCAAGCTGGAGGATTCACGCGTAGATATAAAGAAAGACTCCCGATTGTGACTTGGATGATAAAGAATATTTTTGCTAGATATGCCGGCCTTCTCGGTCAGCATAAGGACAATGAGGCAGTAATTAAATATTTAGTTGAAGAAGCGCAAGATATAGATTGGATTGTACATCGTGCTAGTATCATTTCGGATGGTCCTTCGAAAGGAATATTGAAAAGAGATCGAACAAAGGTTAGTCTTGTAACGTTTGAAGATTGTGCTAGATACAACTATGAGATCTTGAAGGATGATTCTGCCATCCATACTTGCGATTTAAGCTACTATAGCAAAAAACAGTTTAGCAACACTGAGAATAAAGGCAATGATGTATCAAAAAGCTGGTGACAGTATGGTTGTGAGCTGCTAACATCAAATATTACGAACAACAGCATTAGAAAGAAAAGAGCAATTTCTACGACGAAGATATTCACGCCAACATGTATAGCCATCGATTTTCCAAGGGATTATGAATGGTTATTGATCAACTCATTTAATGGGTTGATTTTTTTGTGTGCCTAGATAGCAGCATGTAGTTAAGAACTCAGATTCTTCTGCTCTCCAGAACAAGCAAATAATGCAGTTGATATTGATGGTCGCGCTGATAGCAGTACGATTATCTTGATTCGATCTTCTTCCCGTTGGTATGTCATCATAGTCTCCTTCCCCTTTGGATATATCAATAAAAGTGCTGTATATATCAATGGCGCTACTTCAGTGATGCATAATAAACTATAGTGGTGTGCTTGATATACCAAACTTATATCTAAAATGATTGGGATTGTCCATCATTTTCAGGAAGGAGAGTGAGTTGGTATATATGGAATCCGTATTGTCGACGATGAATGATTTGTCCGCAAGGGATTGAAATGATTGATTGAAAGATCGATCGTTGCGGTTGATAACGTGGAAGACGCTCTGGAGTTAATCCGCACGCAGTAGCCGTATCTGAAAATAAGATACATATTTAAGGTTAACTTAAAATGATTATTGTGGACATAAAAGGAAAAGGTGGTTATCTAGTGGAATATCATGTTGCAATTCAAGGAAGCGATCAAGCGCCGGGTACGGAGGCCCAGCCTTTCCGTGCTATTTCCCGCGCTGCGGCTATAGCGGAGCCGGGAGATATCATAACCGTGCATGCCGGTGTTTACAGGGAATGGATCAACCCGGCCAATGGAGGAACAAAGGAACTAAGGATTGTATACCAGTCTGCCGGGGATGGAGAAGTAGTTATCACGGGTGCTGAGCCTGTGGCTGACTGGAATGACGAACAGGACGGTGTCTGGAGAGCGGAGGTGCCAAACAGTCTGTTTGTCATCCGCAACCCCTATCAGACTAAATTGCACGGTGATTGGTTGTTTGAAGGTGCGTTCGAGCCGCATCTGGGGGATGTATATCTTGACGAAAAATCCCTATATGAATGTGATAGCGTTAACAAACTGCACAATCCACAGGTTTGGCCGCAGGCCAAATATGCGGAGGACTCTTTGATGCAATGGTACGCAGAAGTAAGCTCAACTACCACCACCATATGGGCGAACTTCGGTGGCAAGGACCCCCGCCAAGAGAATGTGGAAATCAATGTGCGCCCTTATTGCTTCTGGCCTGAGAAGACCGGACGCAACTATATTACCGTCAGGGGCTTTACTCTCCGGCAGGCATCCCCCCAGTGGGCCCCGCCAACAGCTTTGCAAGAAGGGCTTATAGGTCCCCATTGGAGTAAAGGCTGGATTATTGAGAATAACCTGATAAGCGAGTCTAAATGTACAGGTATCAGCCTAGGCAAAGAAACAACTACTGGACTGAACGAATACTCGGACAATCGCAGCAAAGGCGGAACGCAACGGGAGCAGGAGGTTATTTTCCGTGCATTGCGCCAGGATTGGCACAAGGATCATATCGGAAGCCATATTGTCCGCAACAACGTAATTCATGATTGTGAACAGGCTGGAATTGTGGGACATTTAGGTGCTGCTTTTAGCCGGATCTACCAGAACCGCATTTATAATATTCACCACAAGCGGATCTTCCACGGCGCAGAAGTGGGGGGAATCAAACTCCATGCCTCACTGGATACCCAGATTTGCGAGAATGTCATCTACAGCTGCTACCGGGCACTTTGGCTGGATTGGCAGGCACAAGGCACCCGCATCAGCCGAAATATATTTTATGACAATCTATCCGAGGATCTCTTTGTGGAAGTCTGCCACGGCCCATATATGGTGGATCATAACCTGTTCCTATCGCCTATGAATTTCCGCAATATGGCCCAAGGCGGTGCGTTTGTTCACAATCTGTTTGCCGGCAGATTTGTAGTGCGCCCCGAGCATACCCGCTATACTCCCTACCATATGCCTCATGAGACAGCGGTTGCCGGGTACAGCAACATCACGGGCGGCGACGACAGGTATTACAATAACCTATTTATAGGTGATAACGATCCGGGCAAAGAGCCACTGCCTATGACCTTTTTCGAACACCTCCCGCTAACCCCAAGGGAAGATATGGATTACGGCGATGCCGCAGTGATGGACGGTGTACCAGACAACTCCTGCTGTTACCTTCATCCTGTCGGACTGGGCGGCTACAACGATTATCCGAATACTCTTCAAAAGCGGTGGTGGGACTATACCAAGGAAGAAATTGCGGCTATAAGGGAATCCGGAAAGCCATTTCAACCCGATAAGATGGCACTCCCCGTTACGATACAGGGCAATCTGTATTTGAAAGGCGCAGTGCCGAGTAGCCATGAGTCAAATGCAAAGGTTTATGTCAACAACGGGATCGAGATCGAAATCGATCCGGCTACTTGCAAGGTACAAGTGCATGTTCATAACCCTGAAATAATACGTGCTACAGCTCCTACGGTAGTCACCACTGATCTTCTCGGCAGAAGCCATCACGCCGAGATGTACTATGAGGAACCAGATGGATCTTCTTACCGTTTCGACCACGACTTCTTTCATAAGCTACGCCCAGAAAAAAATGTTACACCTGGACCGTTTGAAATATTTGACAACCGTCCAATAGAGATTATTCTGTAAATAGAATTAATAGATGATTGTTATACTACCCCAAAGAGAAATACAATTTCTTGTATCTGCTGCATGGAAAGGGAGGTTACCTGCATAACTTATTTGAGAAAAGCTTGTTATATCAAGCTTTTCTTTTTTATGTAGGAACATTTGTATCAATGAAAAATCCATAAAATCCTTACATTATGGTCATTTGACACAAATTTGGGCTTGGGTACATAATTGTGCTGTTGGTGGGACCGGTAAAGTCAAGACATACGAGCAAGCTCGATATGAAGCACAACCTTGGTTGAAGCATAGAGGTTACAAATCTGAAAAACAAACCTTTGGGAAGTTTGGGCTGGGAAAGAAAAGATACGCATTTTGAATTTGATGCATCTGAGAAAACTGTAAAAAAATACAAAAGCGTTTTAATTAAGAGGTTAATTATTTTGAGTATCTATGATGATGAACTAGTAAAGATCTCGTACTAAATGAGCAAAATAAGTGTATCGAAGTAATAAAAAATCAAAAAACACATATATCGAAACTTTACTTGCTGATGTTGCCCTCCGAATCTACGATCCGGTTCCCCGAGGTATGAAAGTAGCCAGCGCTGCTGTCCGCCTTGGCAGTGCCGCCAGCATAGCCAAATACACCTGCAATCAATACATATAATTCAGCCCATAGTTGTAGTTAAATGGAAACATATGGGATTATGACATTAGAACCGTGCCCAGCCTCTACCATCTAACATCTTTTATTGCTAGATCCTTACTGTAATACTATGGGAGTGTAACGGTTCCTCAATTATTTAATGCGACTTTTGTACAAACTGGGAATAAGGACAAATGCTAAAGTATACTCGGCGGTTGAGCAGAAGAAGGTTATCGGACTTAATTTCTATTACGAAGACAATAAAGAGAAGGAACAACTGGTTCCTTCTCTTACGATTTATGAAATGGACTACTCTACAGGCGATGAAACTTTTAAAGATTATGTCTTCGAGAATATGGCCTTTCCTTATCCGGACGGTTACTATACAGACTGGAACGTTATAAGTGAGTATACGGGGGAATCAACTGAGTAATAATCCTCTCCCTTCTGGGCATTGCCTTCCGGCTGCGAGTTCCATTACTCTCTCCCCATCAACTTCCAGTCATAGAGGCGCCGCGTCTTCGGCAATGTGAGCCGTCAAGCCGGTCCGTCCGATTGCGATGTCGCTTGCAAGCACATGGCTGTCCGGATAATCCCCGCCGTTCTGATGTCGGAACGGAATGGGCTCCTCCTCGAATAGGCGCTCGAGACGCAAGCGCCAGGCTGCCATCGCCGCGTCTATGTCGGCTGCCGTCATGCGATCTGTTCCGTAGACGGCATGGGTAGGCAACACATCCATTCCGGGGTAGTAAAGGACGCCGTGAGTAATGGGGAACAACAATTGTTCCAGCGGTCCATTGATTCCTCGCGGAGAATAATCCTTCTCGGGCCCTCCGGCAGCAACGGACAGCATAGCCCGCTTCCCCTTTAGAATGCCATCGCCGTAGCGATAGCGATTCCCTTCGCCCTTAAAGCCATATGCGAAACCAAAAGCGAATACCCGTTCTACCCAACCCTTGAGAATAGCCGGCATGCTGAACCACCACAGAGGAAACTGCAAGATCACTGCGTCGGCAGCAAGAAGCTTCTGTTGCTCCAATGCGACGTCTGCCGTTTGACGGCCAGTCGAATAGGCATGCGCTGACTCTTTAATAAAGGATAATCGTTCTAGATTGGCTCGATCCGGGAAGTCGCGCTCATCGAACACGGCCTTCCAGTCCATTCCGTACAGATCGGACAACATGACTTCGTGCCCTTGCTCCTGAAGTGTTTGCACAGTCGTCTCAACGAACTGGCTAGTTAACGAAGTGGGCTCGGGGTGCGCATAAACGATTAATACCTTCTTTGACATGATTCCACTCTCCCTTTGTATTGGCTTACGACGCTTTATTAAGTGGCGTATGAGTGTTATATTATGCTATATATTGAATTTAGAGAAGTACGCATAATTTTATAATATAGTATTAAAAATCATACTAATGGAGGGTCATGGCTATGGGAGATCGCAAAAACAAGCTCGAAGCGAAAGTGGAAGTGTGTCCTGTCGAAACAACTTTGGATGTCCTCGGGGGCAAATGGAAAGCGATCATTCTGTTTCATCTTATCGATGGCCCGAAGAGATTCAATGAATTCCGGCGGCTCTATCCGGGAATAACGCAATTTATGCTTACTTTGCAGCTCCGCCAGCTTGAACGGGATGGCATTATTCACCGCGAAGTTTATAAACAGGTGCCCCCTAAAGTGGAATACTCGCTGACTGAATTCGGAGTGACGTTGAAGCAGATCATCCTTGATATGAAGAAGTGGGGAATATCCTACAAGAGCAGAATTGACGATATACGGCTGCAAAAGGCAGTGCAGGAGAAAGGGGAGAAAGAAGACCAATAAACGAAACCCGGAGAAATCCGGACAAAACAAAAAAGAACCCTTGAATACCAAGGCTTCTCGGGGTTGTATAAGTGGTGCGGACGAGAGGACCTCCACGGGTATTAGTCCACTAACAACAAACATGGGACCAGTACAATCGAACAGTTTGATCTCACCGCTCTCAGTTTATTATACGGTATTCGTTCCTCCTACCAATATCAAGGTGTCAATTTGGAGTCGTTCATCAACAGGAGCAGAACTTCCCAACACGGGTGCTCAAGCATCCTTGGAAGCAGGGGCCTTAGCTGTTAAAATCTATGGATGGTATCATACTATACATCAAAAAGATGCTGAACATGGTGCCGTTGTAAAAAACAGAACGAGTTCGCAAATGTATACTGCGGGATCTCATCAACCTAATTGCGACTTGGCCGTTGGGAGCACGCTCAATTATGCCATTGGCAAAGTGACTGTTACGAACGGAGTACCTTCTGGCTCCTTGGTGGAGAGTGGATATCTCGCGAATCAAACCACTCCGGGCAGCATAATGGGCCAAAATGCCTCCCGTACAGATGCACTGAATGGCATGACGGCGAGTCAAATCATCGCCAAGTGGTACGTAAACCTAGGAGTGTCTATGAATTCTTACACGAAAATCATGTAGCAACAAATTGCAGGCATAGCTAAAAAGGTTGAAGCCTGTTCTTCAACCTTTTTTGTAATGTTAATGTGAGGTGAGTTAAATGAAATCAATTTGGCTCTTATGTCTATCGATATCTCTGCTGCTTTTAAGCGGTTGTGGAAAATTGAATCAAGGCGCTTCAAACGAAATAGCCGCCGAGGGACAAGTTTCTAGTAATGAAACTAGCGGAATACAACCACATGAGGGATTAAACTCGAACGGAAAATACGTGATTTTCAAAGATGGTTTAGATATTTTCACTACGGAGCCCACAGAAGGCGCTGCAGAGGTAGCTTGGGAGTTTTTCAAATTAAGAGGGCAGCAACAGTATGACGAAGCATTGAAATACCTAAAAGGATCTGAAACCGATACTTCAACGTATTCACTATATGCGGATTATGCGAGTGAAGGAAACATCTATTTAAAAGAAGTTATTGGCGCAAAACTACTGAGATGGACAGACATTACCCAGGTCGTTGCTAAAGAATCTGAGGACGTAGGTGCTTATGATTACAAGGTTATCTACCTGGAAATGGAGTTTGTAACCAGGGGAAAGCTTGGTGGGCCAGATCATCCATCATCTATAAAGAACGGAGTCAACATTTATGCTGTACATGTCGTGCAAATGAAAGAAAATGGACCTTGGATTATATCGTTGTTAGGCGGGTGTCCCTCACTTGAAACATGAGGTGCTGTCGTGATGGTATATTCGAATGATAAAAATCAAGCGGTAGCATAATTAGCTATTGCTTGATTTTTATAATCTCCCCCTATTATCAAATCCAATAAAAACTATATTTCATCAATTATGTACCTTGAATCTACATTCAGTATAGAGCTGCCTAAAAGTACCCTCTCCCCGATCTGTAGGACTCTCCTTATCGTTATACAAGCCCCTATTGTCCCATTGAGCATATACATTCCTTGTCTTCCCAAACTTAGCAGCTTGCTTCTTCACTGCATCAATTGATTTATCTTTATCTAAAGGAGCTTAAGCCGTGTGTTTGCCGAGCTGACTCACAAAGGCCTTGCGCAGCAGTTGTTTGAGGATCTTGTGGCTCAGTGCCAGGAAGCTGGAATCATCGACGGAACGCATGTCGCTATCCACAGCGCAGCCTTTTACGCCTACGAGAAAAAAGAACCTACGCCTAAAAGTTACACCCGCTCATGTGAACGATGGCAAGGAGGGGCCTGCACTCATGAAGCCAACCGTAGACCGATTCAACCCCCGGTTTTTCATGCTGGATGCGGGTTATGACCAACTGAAAAACTACGAGACGGCTCGGAACGTAAAGGCATTACGGCTTGTTCGTCCTCCAATTACGGGATGGTCGTTAAGGTCAGCAGCAGAGAAGACCTACGCTGTTATGCGTTACCACACCGGGAAAGCCGAGGCTGGAAGGAACTCTACAACAAACGGACAAGTGTGGAACAATGTAACTCTCATAAGTTCTTGAAAGTTTGAAAGGAGTCAAGTCCAGTAAAGTGCAAATTACCCGGAGGATGGGATATCCACCTCCGGATCATAGTACTCATTGAATGCGTTTGATTATCATTAATGCAAACCCATGTCTGATTGCAGAAATCAACCGATTCATTTCTTTAGTAATCGAGCAACCCGTTTTCTGGAGTTCGGGAGAGGAAATACTCTCACTTTTTCTACGTAGGTTACACCGGTATATTTTTTAAGCTCTAGCTTCAAACTTGGAGAATCGCTATTTGGATTTTTTACTAACCAATGATAGATCCAAACTTCGTTCGGAGGGTTGTCTCCATTCTTGATCGGACAAAGCAACCTGCCGTTTTTCACTTCACGCCCTGCAGGGAATGCGGGTGACTGCGGAACTCTGAATTTAATAGCAACGCATGAAGCGGCTGGTATCGCGGGCGAAGAAGGCATATTGCTGCACCGCCCTTTTTGATCTTTATTTATAAATGGAGTTTTACGAATCTCAATAGGAGTAACCGAAATGAGTTGGCGAAAGAGATGTCCGGTGTTTCTGTTAATGTTGTAATGCAGTATTGTAACCGGTCCATTATACGTTTTCGAATTCAGACTTTTAGGAGAAACCAGAACACCGTCATGGACAGTAGCAGGTGCTCCCATCATGGTAAAATATAGAATGCCGACGCAATCTCCCGCTTTGATAGTAGCCAAATACACCACTCCTTAATCGTTGATAATGTATAAGTATGTGGCCAATCACAAGAAGTCTTGTATGCATGCCCTACGACTATGAATTAAATTCAGACGTTTCTCTATTGGGATGGGCAGAGGCCGTTACGCTTCTTACCCCAGTTCATATGATGGGCACAAACGGATGAAAGGAAAGTGATTGATTTGATGCTTGAATCCAGAAAGAAGACGGCCGCAGCATCGTTATTCCGAACTTCCAGGAAGATCTTACAAAACAACGTACAGAATTTGAAAAATACGAATGAATTCACGTTTGTTTTTATGGGTGACGGTTGGGCGGGTGACGGGCAAACGAGTAATACCATTTTTGGGCTAGCTCTTTCGGCAGTTCGCTCCTTGAAAAGAAAACCGTTATTCATTTTGCATAGCGGGGATTCGGTTTTTACGGGGACGGCCAAAGAATTTAAAACGGGAGGAACCTACACCGACAAAGTTCCTGTGAAAAGTCTACTTCAATTAATTCGTGACCCAAAGAAAGGTGTATCCGACATCCCGTTTTTCATCGTGCCTGGCAATCATGATCGGACTGGCATTAACGGACCTCTAATCAATTTTAGAACTTTTATTGGTCCCACGCGATTCGGTTTCAACCTTCCTCGAATTAAAACGACGATCATCGGTCTCAACAATGTACAGCAATTGGGACTGGATAAAAATAATCAGCCGATATATGGATTTCCGCCAACAGAATTGAACTTCTTGAAAAAGAAACTAACTAAATCTATGAAAAACACGCTTGTCCTAATGCACGCTCCGCCTAGGATAGGAAAGTGGGGAAACCCGAACTATTTTAAGGATCCTGAATCGACCTTTGGCAATCAAAACGAGCAATTAACTCGATTTCTTAATACGATTCGTGGGAGGGTACGCCACGTTCTGGTCGGTCATGTACACGCCTTCGATACTTTAACATTCCAAGGGACTCGTTATGTTCTATCTGGAGGAGCCGGAGCTCCTCTAGTGAAACAAGGGTTCCTGAAAGGGACACGCACTCCGATTTTCCACATCGTGGAGTTCACTGTGCGAAATGGGGTCATTGTTAAACGCCGCGTCATTCCTATAGGTTTTACAGCTTAATTACTTACCTATTCAGCTCTGAATATGATAAAGCCCAAGTTTGTTGTACCTCCTGATTATTTCACAGGTAAACAGGAATGTGGAATTGAGGTTGGGGAGAATTATAATTTGGCTAAAGTCAGAGGATGCGAAGCAACCGAATTACCAAATCTGATGGTAGAATCGACAGACTTTTACCTTATAAAAAATAGTGGAATTTAATTAACGGAGCAAAATTCAGGAAACAATATAGGAGATATCCAGTATTGATAGAGTGCAGAGAAATCTGAAATTAGGTGGTAATACGGGCATAATAGTTCGCCCTAAGTTGACAAGAAATATGTCAGCTTAGGGCTTTTTTGTTTGATTTCTTCTCGAATGAATGAAATGGGTTTTCAATACGATTTATTTAATACTCTGGTTGCAGCAACTAAAGGGAATACTACGACCTCGTTTGACATTAGCGCGGATGGCATGCGCTGTAAGAAATCAACCGGAACGAGTGTGAAGCAGTACCGTTATAATGAGAAACAGGAAGTCGTTTCGGAGTTGAACGGAAGTAACACGGTTACGGCGGATTACGTTCGTGGAGACCGTCTGTTGGTCAAGAAAGATAGAGTAACCAGTAAAGACTATTATTATCTCTACAATGGTCATGGTGATGTCATACAAATCGTGGATACCAGTAGAAATATCGTAAACTCTTACGCTTATGATACGTGGGGGAACTTAACTAACCAGACTGATGGGATCCAAAACTCCTTCAAGTATGCTGGAGAAATTTACGATGAAGAAACTGGGCTGTACTACCTGCGTGCACGGTATTATGATGCAACTGTCGGGCGCTTTTTGAATGAGGATACGTATTATCAGGTCACCTCAAAGGCAAAGGCAAAACAAATTATATCAGATGGAGTGTTAACAGGATCAAAGCAAGAAGCGGGTCAAGTTTTTGTTTGGACTACCAAGCCAACATTGCAACAAGCAAAAAATTCCGGTGCACGGTATTTAGAAACAGTAATTGAATTCGAAATTCCCAGTAGTTCACTTGCCGTCGATAGGACAAACAATTTGCCAGATCGGCAAGAGGACCGCTAAAAATCATAAATGTAAAGGAGGTCCCTTTTAAATAATGAAGATAATATCTGCGATCGATCTTGAGGATGTATCAGTTACTTGCAAACCATTGATGTTTAATTTTGAATCAAGAAAAGATAAGTTGGAACATTTCTCCTACCAATTTATGCCCGGTAAAACCTATGCTATAGTAAGCGATCCGGGGAAGGGAGGAAGTGCACTTTCCTATCTAATGTCTGGAAGGGCCAATAGGTATTATGGGAAAATTTCGATTGATGGAAATAAAATAGACAACATTCAAATGGGATCATACGGGTGGTATATTGGAGACGAAGTCCATTCTAATGCTTCATTATTCAAGAAAAGTATGACGGTTCGGGAACAACTGGAAATGGGAACATCTGAGTTGCACACGGTTGATAAGCTGATAGAGACCTTTGAACTTGCTCCCTCGCGCCTAGATAGATCTATGAAACATATCAGCAACGAACGCTGGAATGCGTCGGTGGCAATTGGACTAGCTCATGAGAAACAAGTGTTTTGCTTTCCTTGGCTTGATGATATGTGGAAGAACGCAATAATAGCAAGATTAACTCTTTGTTCAACCATTCTAAAACAGAATGATTGTATACTGCTAATTCCAGTGCATAATATTTGTAATATTGAGAATTTCATTGATGATATTGTGTATCTAAAAGGGTAATGATAGTATTCTGAAACTTAGTAAGGCCAAAGAAATGAAAAAAGAAAACATCTTCTTGCCTTTAGGAACTGACCCCGTAACGTGAGACAAATTAAAACACCTTCAAGGAGAATAGAAACCTATCGTAAGATAGGGAGATAACCTTTGTTTTTGCGTTTTTTTGTCGGTGGAGAAGAACTTAGTCCCATAAGAGCCCGCGCCCAGCGCGGGTTTTCTGTTTTATGGGATCAAGTTCTTGTCCTTTGCTCAGGACAAGAACTTGATCCCATTGCCGATAATGGACAAGAACATGGTACTATTACCGATTTGATAAACATCTAAATGAATCCTCTATTTTCGCATTCACCTTCGATTGTGGCACTAACAGGAAGGTAGTCACATTTGTAAGGAGAAAATCAGTTGGTTTACCCCAGACATCATGGATTCTTAACTTAAAACAAGCATACTTTCCACAAGGTAGTCGGGATTAACCTGTTTACTTTTGTATGGGCAGGATATGTTGATATCCCTATCGAATAATTTCCTTAAAGCAGAATTCTCTCACAATTCAACAAAAGGATGGATCACACTATGTTCTTACAAGACTGACCTATCAACTAACGTAAATATTGGCTTTAATAGAATAAATTTACATTGATATAAAGGAGAATTTTTGTGGTTAAGAAATTATTTTTCACTTTACTAATTCTTTTATAAAGGCCCAGAACTTAAAAGTAATTCTGTTGAGCGTATAGTTATAGAAAATGGAAGTAAAACTACGAAAATAAATGAGTTTGGGCAACAGAATGGTAAGATGAAAGTACCTGTTTCTTGCTCCAGCTGTTCATTAACAAACAGAAATGATCCGATAAAAGTTACAATTGAATGGGGAGGGAATAAAGAAACTTTTAACTTACTATATAACTAATACCATTCAATCCTCTCACTTAAGTAGTTAGGTAGATAGTTAATAACCTTGAGGTAGGAAGATATTGTATTTAACTACTCAAAAGTTTTATCCTCTCCGGAGACAATCCCCTTGCTCACCCCATAAAAAAGCTCTCTTTTCTTTAGGCCCTGGTCCATGATCAATGATTCCAGCCGGCCTATTTCAAGGATGTTTCGGTTCATTGGATTCTCCCATAGCATTTCGAGGATTGAAGTCAGTTCTTCTTTAAGCTCCCTCAATATAATTTAGTTTTCTCACTCAGGCTCATGCATTCGCAGGATTTCACCTTTAGCTAAGTGTGAGATAAGAAGGAAGCAGAGGAGGCGGTGGCTTGGAAAAACTGAAAGGGTATGCAGGAACAAAGGTGAGAGTCTATCACCCAGTTTGTTCCATATCCTGCACGTCTCCATGTCGCCCCTAGCGATTTTCACTCCCATGTCTCAACGGGTCTATGCCCTTTCATTCCTTCGTCACATCTAACTAAGGGGTGGAGGTCGGTTTTTCTAACGAAACGGGTCCGAGCCCTTTTGTTTAATGTCTCCCGATACTCCGTGCTTCTTGTCCATCCTGCGAATGCATCAACTGGCGAAATTACGCGCTTAAGCTGCTTGCGGAAATACTTTAACTGAACGATATGCTTCGCTGCTCTTGGCTAGGCCAACAAGCATTCGAGCCACTTTACCACATCATTTCATAATGGATTTCATTTTCTTGAGCTTTTTCACGTCTACATTGTAGTGGTGCAGGGCTCTAACATCCGGATTGATCATGACCATACACATCGTCATGAGAAAGAGAAAACGCCTTAGACGCGGGCGGCCGCGCTTGCTAAGCACCATTTTCCCACGCTATTTCCCGGAACTGGCCTCAGCCAGGTTCAGTCCCGCATGACAAAGCAAGGCATTACCGTGTGAGTAACCACTAAGATCATCAGCTTCTCCTAACACACCGGCTAGACTGGTTACATTTACACCTCGAATGGTAAGTAGCTTTTGGGCACAGGGAATGCGTTCCAATACGAGATGTACTTCGTGTTCAATCTGTTCAAGCTGGCGCTGAGCCAAATCGTATTCTTCGAGCAGTTGACCCAAGTGCAACTTGTAGGCGTGTAGCGCCTTTGTAGCCCCAACGCTGCGTTTAGCCAGCGTAATAAGCTGCTCGGCCCGCCGCAAACCCGCATGACGCTTCACATATTGTTTCCAACCACCAATGACTTGTTCGGTCGTTAATCGGCTAATTTCCTTCGGGAGAGGAAACAGCCTTAAGGTGGCGATGGCACTGGTGCAGGTGAGAATTTTGAAGACATGCCGAAGTTCAGGGAACACAATATCTACCCAGCGATGGGTCTGGTTAACAGCGCTGTTAAGCCGTTTAGTAACCGTGTCCCAATTGGCCATGAGAATCCGCATTTCCTCGTAGGCTTCTGGATTAAAACGCACAGGAGAGTAGTATCCGTTTTTAATCATATCTGCAATAACAAGCGCGTCTTTACGATCGCTTTTAGATGGGGTATTGTCGCGGTTCTCCTTATTCTTTTTAACGAGGTGAGGGTTTACGAGAACAGCTTCAATCCCTTGAGAAGTAAGCCAGCGAGCTAGGCTCAGCCAGTAATGCCCGGTGGGTTCCATGCCTACAATGACTTTGTTAAGCTTGTAGCTCTTCAACAGATCCTGAATCCAACGGCCAAATAGCTCAAAACCTTTACGGTGGCTACTGAAGTCTAGCGGTGTACCCAGTACAATACCACGAAAGCTGACTGCGCGAGCGACGTGTGCTTCCTGTGCTATATCTACGCCGACGACAAGATGGGATGAGGAAATGTTTTCAATGAGTTGATTTTGTTTGTCCTGCGTTTTAAACTTCATAGTAGAGCGACCTCCTAGATGGGCTTTTTGAGGCAATGACCTCGTGTGCAACCCTATCTTACCGAGGCGTTCTTTTTTGTTCAAACTCCAAATTATTCAGTTTACAGGAATTCTAACGGGCAGTTATGTGTAATAGATGAATCATGTTTCTGCGTTTTCTTTTTTTGTAATAATTATCGATCTATTCTCCATACTAAGGTTATATTTGAAAAATAAATGGAGGATATATATGAATCAGAAAGTTACTTGTTTTTTTCTCTTGATATTTTGCTTATTGTTTAGTTCAGTAAACAATGTAGAAGCTCGATCTCTCAAAATGGAAGATCTATATATAAAAAATACAGAACAATGGTCGGTTCAGATTGACCATCCCATGTTTAACGAACAAGGTATGGCAAAACCTAAGCCTGGTATTGCTAATATGTATAGCTTAGTAATAAAAAATACTGGAGAAACACTTCATAATATAACCATTGAAGGGTATAGAAACGATCCAGAGTCTCCTACAAAATTTGGATAATTTTCAACTCTTGTTGGAACTGTTTCCTCTGGAATTGAAGCATTTTCGCATACGAATTTTCCGGTATCTGCTAAATCTAATCATGTAGAGATTGTTATCTCATGGCAGGATAACCCCATAATAAGTAAAGGGCACGCTATAGACGGAAGAAAGTACAATCAAACATTTACCTTCGAAGTTAATTGAACTAGAAGATTTGCCTAGCTTTTGTCATAAAGATAATAATCTAATATCCTCACTAACGGGACACTATAGTTGAATGATATACATTGATGAGTAGGCGCTACGGAAACCTGTTTTTTCATTGAGCTAACAGGCAGTTAAATGGGGAAAACAATATTTCAATGGGAGTGTGGAAATGAATGAGGATAATTTCAATCAAATGATTCAAATAAGCTGGGGTGCTATAACAGTTAAGTTAGTGAGGGAGAGAAGGAGCTAACTCTGTAAAGTTAAGTTAAATAGCACCATTCTCTTTTTTGCTTAGTTTAATGGAAGGACCGTTTAAAAAAGGACATATGAAGCACCTGTCATCACACTTTGGGGGATCGGTGCTTTTGTTCATTTATAAAAAAATTTATGTTTATCCATTGTAACCATCCTCTTTCAAATAGGAGGTGAAATGATCAGTTATTGACTGTGTGGTCAATAACTGATATATTAATCCCATGAGCAGACCAAGAGAATTTGATGTCGATCGTGTATTACACCAGACTATGGAAGTGTTCTGGAATCAAGGCTTCAAAGCAACTTCTTATGAGGACCTTACGCTTACTACAGGAGTCAAAAAGCAAAGTTTGTACTGTGTTTTTAAAGACAAGCGATCGTTGTTCCTGAAGGCGCTGGCACTTTACCGTGAACAGGTTATAGCGAAACTGAAAGAGATTGAAGCCCTGGATTCGTCTCCCGGTGATAAACTAGATGCCTTACGACATTCCCTTTTAGACGATGAAACTGGCTGCCAAGGGTGTCTAATTGTGAATGCATCACTCGAATTCGGAACAGATGACGAGCAGGTCACACGCGAAGCTGAGCTCATGGTAGAGGAGGTTCAACTGGTATTAGAGAAGATCATAAGTAGTGGCCAGAAGCAACAGTTAATTTCCAACCGGTATACGAGTATAGAGCTTGCATCTTATCTAAATAACACCATTCTTGGTGTGAGAGTTATGGAGAAATCAGGTTCATCCCGTGAACAGATCGAGACGGTTCTGCGTACTTCATTTGGCATGATCATGTCTTGATCTTTTTTTTGTGAAATTCTTGACTACGAAGTCAAAAATAATTTAAGGCGGATTAATACACCACGAAACCTTGAAGGAGGTGGGGATTTTCGATAAAAATCGTGTATTGATTCATTTGGAAGTAACGTTTAGCTGTTAACCAGGCTGGTTGCTGTTTAACATCTCCTAGGTCAACTTATATAAAACGAAATATGTGGAGGTTATTATGAATTATTCTCAATCCGTAGAAGCATTGTTCCAACCCATAGAGTTAGGTCACTTGAAGTTATCCAATCGGATCGTGATGGCGCCGATGACGCGTCAATTTTCTCCAGACGGTATCCCGGGTTTGAATGTTGCTAGCTATTACCGCCGAAGAGCAGAGAACGCAGTGGGGCTTATTGTGACGGAAGGGACGATAATTAATCACCCGGATGCATCCAATCAAGCGAATGTGCCGCAATTTTATGGGGAAGCTGCAATGAATGGCTGGGCACATGTTGTATCTGAAGTACATGAAGCTGGCGGTCGAATTATTCCACAGATCTGGCATATGGGAGCCAAAGGTCATGTTAATGATTATTCGGAAGCTGAAATTGCTACAATCGTTCAGGAATTCGCAAAAGCAGCCTCTGAAGCGAAACGCATTGGGTTCGATGGTGTTGAAATCCATGGAGCGCACGGCTATCTGATTGACCAATTCCTATATGAGAAAACCAATTCACGTACGGATCGTTACGGTGGAGATATGATGGCTCGCACACGTTTTGCAGTTGAAGTGATTGAGGCTTGCCGTGAAGTAGTCGGACCAGAATTCCCTATTGTACTGCGTTTATCTCAGTGGAAGACAGATGATTATCAGGCTAAACTGGCTGAAACACCGGAATTGCTGGAGCAACTTCTCGCACCGTTGGTTCAAGCTGGAGTAGATATCTTCCACTGTTCCACACGCCGTTTCTGGGAGCCGGAATTCGAAGGGTCTGATCTGAATTTTGCTGGATGGACCAAAAAACTGACTGGCAAACCGACAATCACCGTTGGATCGATTGGTCTTGATGGTGACTTTACAAGTCTGTTCACGGAAGGTAAAGGGGCAACCAACGTCGGCATCGAGAGTTTGGTGCAACGACTTGAGAATAATGAGTTTGATCTGGTTGCTGTAGGACGTGCACTTCTGGTCGACCCTGCATGGGCTAAAAAAGTTCAAGAAGGACGTACCGATGATCTGGTTCCATTTACAAGAGAAGCGATGATGGAGCTGACTTAATTGAATTTATAGTTGTTGGTGATTCATCTATAAAAAGCAGTGGTAGACCATAAATAGCGGTCCACCGCTGCTTTTTTTGTTTCCAGTAAGTGTTGTACTGTGTTGTACTGTATAGACGGAGGGCACAGCAGTCTTAAAGAATGAACACTTCGAGATTGCCGGTGCCCATTTTTGATTGCAATGCTGACGATTTATTATGGCTGCAGGATGGACAAAACGGACTCTGAAGGTCTTTCAGAAGCCAGCGTTATAAATAAAAGAAACGATGGATGTGATTTCAATTTTTAGCGGAGTAAAGGATTATGTTGGGAAAAACAGAGCATACTAATCATATTAAAAGAAAGCAAACTGATTTTGATTTGATGTTGATCGGTATCAGAGTTGCTTCATTTAAAACATATGTACAAAATACAATGTAATATTTAATAGAAAATATCTTTAATTTAATATATAATTTTAGACATCTTATATATTGTGTCACAAAGGAGGAGGTATATATTGCGAGCGATTATTATCATATCAAGTGTCCAATAAACGTTCAGAGTAAGTATTCTATCTTAGTATTTAATAGTGAAAACGAACTGTGTATACCCTTGACAGAGTTTTATTATTCCCAACAGAAAAAAATAAGTGAGAACTCAGCGTTATCGTATTTAATGACTTTGGAAAGATTCTTTTCATGGCTTAGAAAAAGTAGTAACTACCAAGGTGCCCGAGTCATGTGGTCTGATAGTCACTTGGCTATACGAACAGCGATAGAGGATTACTTAGTTTATCAGATGGGTTGTAAATTAAGATCAAAAGAAAATTTTCAATACGTAATAATGACAAAGAAGAGTACACAGACTATTAATCACTTTTTAGCTGCTATCAAATCATTCTATAAAACTGTATTACAGTTAAAATTATACGAGTTTCAAAATCCTTTAGTTGATGCTGATTATAGTATTACTATTGGGAATGTTAATCCTTCTAGCATGCGTGAGAATAAGCCTCGTCTTCCTAAAATAGCTGGAACAGAAATACCATATGAATCTTCGTATCGAAAACAATCAGACTCTTATTTTAAGCTGGTAGCAAATGAATGGAAGCCCAATATAATTGCTGACCAAGATCTACCTTATATCCTTTATAGAGCCGGTTCCGATATTGGCTGGTCTCTAAGAGATGAAGTAATAATAAGAATGCTTTTCGAAACTGGTGCTCGAATAAATGAAATACTAGAGTTAACAATTGGAGATTATCGGCAACGGATAAATCAATATGAGATAGCTACCCTTAATAAAGGAAGTGAGAAAAGGAGAATTAAGTTCCTGCGATTTTCTCAAGATACTTTGAAACTATTGATTAGGTATGTTAATGGTGAGAGAAGGACACACGCTCATGAAAAACAGACTTTCACAAAGCTTTCCGATAGCGAGGTGATTTTTCTAACAAGGAGAGGTGATCCATATAACTATATGGCTTTCTACTCACAATGGTCTAAAATCATTACTCGAGCCCAAATAAAAATGAACATCCACAAAACACGACACTGGTTTGTTACTAATATGATTAGAAATATTTATGATACAGCTAGTGATAGTGGGGAAATTGAAATGAAGAAGCATGAATTAATAAATTATATGAAGTGGAAAGATCCTGAGACTATAAAAGTATACGAACATTACTTTAATGAGGCCTCATTCAGAGAGATACATGAAAATATGGCTAAAAAAATGCAGGAATATGAACAAGAGTATTTAAAAGATTCTCGTAGTGCCCTTGAGGGTAACCATTTATCTAATTCGGGATTACCAACTAAAGAGGTATTACCAACAGAAGAGATTGATTGGATTAACGATTTTTATAAGGGGATGGAATAGAAAATGACATCTGAGATTTTAGATCAGAAAGACTGGTATAAGAATTTATTGGGAATTGTTGATGATGAAATACTTCATTTAAAAAATGTAAAAAATGAGTATTTGTGGGATACCTTAAATAAACAAAGTTTAAATTATATCTACAAAAACTGTTTACAAAGCCCATGGTTAAATCAACTTTCTTTAGCGGTTCTGTGTGCTACTGATCATAAGTTATCTCCAGGCTCTATTAATACAATGATGTCTACTTTAAATAAACGACTTATAGATATTTTTGAAGCATTTAAACTGGTTAAAATTGAAGATCTAAACTACACACACTTTCATCAATACTTATCTGGTGAGATCTACGAAGATCATACAGACAGACAAAGACAAGCATTGATCTCTTATTATAAATCTTTCTTATATAACGTATCCAAATGGCTTAAGAACAGAATTGATATAAATCGCCAAGACTATTTCTCAAAATTTCTTTTTCCAGAATTCCCTTTTGATAATAGAGATTACAAAGCTAGAGACTTAGCAGTGAGTTCTTCACAAAAAAAACGAAAAGAAATGAGCTCAGCAGTTACTCCTATGCTTCCTAGTATTAGAGCACAGTGTCATTTTAGATGGAATCAAGTTAAACGTTTGCGTGAGATTACAAATAAAATGATTGAGAAAACTGAGAATGAGAAACTTCCTTTACCATTTCCTTTTGATTATGAAGAGTCTGAATATTTAAATGAGAGACTTTATTTTACATTGAATAAATCAGCAGATAATGAGTATTATTTGGAATTTGTAGAATCAATTAATCTTTCAGACGGGTCTCAAGGAGAAGGATTATGGTTTTTTGAAATTATTAGGAATCGTCTTTTAGGCGCATGGTCAAAGTTTGCATCTAGTCAAAGAAAAGCAGAAGGTATCTCATTCTTAGAAAAGTGGGGGCATGATACTAAGGAAAATATACACCCATTTCTATCAAGGAATCTTGGAGTGTTAACTCAAGGATTTAATTTAACAAAAAGTCAGCATTTTCAGAAGAGTTCACGTCTTATTATTAATGTAGAGTCTTTGTACATTGCTTGTATGTTTGCGATTTTTTCATTAGATATCCAATCTTACTCCGGTGCTCGTATAAATGAGATTTTGCAGGTAAGCTATGATCCGGATTGTTGTGTTATCACCGAAGATAGGAAGGTAACACCAACTAAAAGAAATTATATCTTTAGATTAATCCCAAAAGGCAGAGATACTGAAGAGAATTACTATATGCCTGAAAGTGTATTTAAAACATTATTAATGATAGTTAACGAATTAAAGATTCACTATAATTCAGATTCCCTACCCGAAGTAGAGTATAGTATAATTTCACGAAAACACTTGCTGGATAAAAAAAGGAAATATGTATTTCAGTATAATAAACAACATATAAATCAGTTTACTTTGAATTCTGTAATTCGATTTATAACACATGGCTTGATTATACAAACGGAGGAAGGAAAACAGGTAATTCTCAAAACCCATCTTTTAAGACACGCTTTCGCTACTCATGCGGCACAAACTGAAAAACTACCAATAGATATTGTACGTAAATTATTACATCAAAAAGATGAAAGTGTAACTAATTATTATGCTGCTCCAACAAATGTTCAAATTTCAGGAACAATTGAATCTCTACATGATAATTGGATGTCCTATATTGATATTCAACAAGGGATTCAGAGAAGCCCTGAGGAACTCAAAGATATTTATGAAGAATACAAAGAGAAGGTAGGTACGGTCTCCAAAGTAGTTGGTGGCATATGTACAATTGATTCAGTGTGTCCGACAAAGATGGCATGTATGGGTTGTGCAGCGAAGGTCCCGCAACCTGAATTCAGGCACGAAATTGAACAATATCTCACTTGGGCACAAGAAAGTGAACAGCGATTTATGAAATTAGGATTAGAAGTGGAGGCTAAAAAGATGAAAATAGCTACGAGGAGAGCTAAAATAGAATTAAAAGAAATTGAAGGTATTGAGATGTATATAAAGGACGAATCGTATGAGCCAAACATTCAATTCCAGAAAGAAAACTAAAAAACCGTGGCTAGATAGAATATACCTTCAACGTAAAAATAGAACGTTTGAACTAGGCAAAAGATCTATCGACGAATTACGAAAACAGGGTATTAAAATTTCGTACAGGAAGATTGCTGAAATATCAAAACTAATTGATGAAGAGAAAAAAGGTATACACCCTAATTCTATTAAAACAAACGCTGAACTTTATAATTATTACAAGGAAAATGTTCAAATAAAAACAATACTTAAAAAATCATTGAGTACTTCTTTTAAATCAGATTTGTCTTCTAAAAAGTACAATTTAATCAAGCCTGATAGAGATGTGCAGGCTCTTAGAAACAGGTACATGAAATTTAAAAAAAATGAGCTTGTTGAATTACTAATTAATGCCGAGCAATATATCGCAAAAAATAATCAAAGATGGATCGTTTCACAATTTGAGAAATTCAAAGAGTAGCCATAACATGCTGCTCTTTATTTTTTTGATCAAAGCTAAAGTATCTGAGTTACAAAATAATTACATAGAGAACTAATTCTTTTCGATTAGAGATTTGAGGAAGCTATAAAAGAAAGAAAGTGAAAACTATAGATTAGATCAAAAAAATGATTTCATCAAAAGATGAAATCATTTTTTTATTAAGGCAATTGCCTCTTTAATTATTCGGAAAACAATTTTTAAATCATCAATATGTAAGCTCATAATCATTATATTCAATTTTTCTATTATGTCATTTTTCTCAGTGTTTTTATTAATTTTTGATTGCTTAAATAGATCATAGGGAGATATTCGAAGAGCTTCAGAGACCTTTATAACCGTTTCAAGTGTAATATTGGCTTCTCCCCGTTCAATTCTACCAATATAAGAAGGATCTATAGACAATATCTCGCCCAGTTTTTCTTGAGTTAAATTAGCTGCTTTTCGATGTTGTCTTATTTTGTTCCCTACTTCAGTTGAAAAACCAGACATCTTCTCACCTCTCTTTAAGAGTAGGTAAGAAGACAAATAGTTTGAAGAGCACTTTACTACCATTTACCATTTGATATAAGGTGTTTTAAAGCCTATTATGTAGATTATAATAACTTATTAAGGAGAACTCATATGACTTTATTGCCACAACAACATGTTATTGAAAATATTCTACAGGCTAAAATGCGAGGGAAAGTAACGTATGCAGGAAATCTTTCGGCCTCCTCAGCGCTTAATTTGACTTATGTAAAACCTTTCGATCATCCATCAGGGAAAGGTTATCAAAGACCCGTAGATATTAAAAGATGTAACGATTTTGCTATGTATTTATCCAAAGGAGAGAATTCTCTTTACACTCCAATTCTCATAAATGCAGAAGCTCACTGGGAGTTTAGTGCATATGATAAGAATCGCCCAGCTTTTGGTAGGTTAATATGTAAAAATAGAGCATCTTTGATGGATGGACAACATAGATTAGGGGGAATTAAGCGTTACACACAAGATACAAACTCTGATATGCAAATCCCTTTTTTGGCATTCCATTACTTAGATGAAGATGAGGAAATACAACTGTTTGATATTATTAATACAAAAGCAAAAGGTATAGGTGCTTCACTAAGTAGATACCTTAAAAGAGATTCCGATGATTATAGTTGGATTGCTACTGAATTAATAACTAGAGGAGATAGTCCATTTCATTTTATTGGTAGTTTAACAGGGAAACGAAATGCAGGTAGACATGTTACCCTTCAAAATTTATATAAAGTTCTTGAAATATTGTTTAAATCTATTCCTACGTCTCAATTAACTAGGGAAGAGAAATTAATGCTGGCTCTTATTTACTTTAACGGTATTAAGGAAATATTTAACAGAGAATGGTTAGATTATAAAGAATATCGTATAACTCATATTGTATGTCTTAATGCTCTCGCCTTTGCAGGGGCAGAACTTTTCGGAAAAGTTATAAATATAGAAAAAAAACATATCGATTATGCACAAATAATAAAGCATCTTCAAAGAATTAAATCACTTGAGTGGTCTTCCGAGGGTCCGTTTAAATATCTAAAAGGGCTAAATGGTTCAAAAACATTAGCAATTGATCTAAAGTCATTAATGAAAATATCTTAAGGATTGTTTGAGGTTATTTGGAATTTTCAATAAATACAATTTTCTTGACAATCGCCTGCATGAAGTATTAATTTTAAATAGATCTTCAAAACCAAGTAATGAGGTCGAGTTTAAACGATTCATTGTTGATGTTATTTAGTGCAAAATAATAAGAAAATCTGATTGTCCTTCTTCTCGAAATACATTGTCGGGAATGCCTAAACCAGAAAGTGAAGAAACAAATGACAAACAGACGAACGATGGTTAGGCATTACGCACAAAGGGTTATTATAGAACTCCAGCAAATAGGTTATTCTTATGAAGAAGCATAGGTTGTTGTTTTTCGCCATTATAGAGGCATGAAGCGTATATTTGGACTTGAGCCAAACGTTTACGAATTTGCAAAGTTAATCAATGAGTTTGAATTAATAATGAGGCGAAAACACAATTTCACTGAAGATAATTCAATCTATATTGGCCACCTTAAAAACAAAATAAAGAAGAACCAATAAATTTGATAATGAAGTTTCTGTCGACCTAAGACAAGTTTTCTATGAAGTCTAAGAGATCTGCAAAAGGAGGTACTACGTTCATTATGGTGATAATTGTAATATAGCGAATATAATATAAGCTTAAGAAGGATAAACCTCGAAGTACAAATCAATAAACCTCCACAATAACTTAATAAAGAAATCATCTAATAACTATGGAGGCTGAAAGCTTGGAAATCTATAGTGAAGGCATTAGAAAAGAATTGTCGAGAATCATCGTGAGGGATTTACTCGTTCCTCAAAAATCCCTATCTGAAAAAAAAAATTTATTCGACATTGTCTAAAAACAAGTGAACAAATTTATCATTTAAAGAAGTAACGTGTAAAATAATAAAACACAGGAAGTCGCCTAGGGACTTCCTGTGTTTTATTATTTTAATAACCGCTCAGTCTTTTTATAACGTCAATCTCATAGAAGGAACCGATTTACCGCTGGAGAAACTCTGAAGGGTGGTACTTAGGACAGCATTCTGCTTTGTAACGCTACACTTTCATAACTACCTTGAGGTTACATAACTGATTACATTTTTGATATTTATGAGTATGAGAATATTCTTCTACTGGCATACAAATTTCAAAAGATGTAGATGCAGGAAATATTATGTTCGTGCCCTTAGGGGGGGAAGGCTGCTAGGATTTTCCGGGTCATTCCTGGTACTGATGCCTGTAAGGAGTGCTTGGCATATTACTTCGCCGAGCGGCATTCAATATTCATCGATATTCCGGAGGATCCATCGCTTCCTGTTATCACGAACGAGTGTAATAATCCGATAAGACCGGCTAGCGCTGAAGATCTTGAGCTGATCTCCTCTCTGACTAGTCGCCTGATACTGCATGAGCTGCAAAAAGAAATACCATGAGAAGCGAACCACTGGGTTTGGACGACGGGAGAAATTGAGGGATTAGATTACGAACCTTCTTCACCTTTCCGGCTACATCAAAGATCGCTGAAACCTCATTCCCATTGTCGTCTATGCTCCGGAACAAAAATACGCAGTGTTCGTATCTTTAGAGATGTGAGCGAAAAGATGATATCGCAATCGGATCCAGTTGCTCCAAACGAAACTGGTGGTATTTTGGTCGGCTATTTGGAATACGGCATCCTCTTTATTACAGGCGCCTCGGATTCGGGACCACACTCGACAGAGAGCCCAACACTCTTCGTTCGGGATAGTGAGTACTGCCAAGATTATTTAGAACAAATTGAAACAGAGAGTTGTCGAAAGATTAGATACGTGGGCGAATGGCATTCCCATCCAAGCTCCGCATTCAACCCTAGTCAAACAGATATTAAAAGTCTGGAAAGCATAGCACGTCAGGACCATTATGCCGTTGATGAAGCCGTATCGATTATTCTCTCTAAAGACAAAGAATTGGGTGTGACTATTCATCAAAAGGACGGTAGCTTTAAACTATTAGCGACTGTAATCGTTCCCAGATCATACGCAGAAACGAATCAGATGCTTGACGCCTTATCTCCACCTGAAAAGAAAGAGGAGCGAACATTATGAATATCCCTTTTCAGATCTATGATTTTATCGCTGTATTGTTTCCGTCGATCTTGTTAATTTCTTTCATTCAACGGCAACATCCGGAGGTTGCTGTTTGGCAAGATGCAGATCAAGTGGGAACTATTGCTGTTTAAATAGTGGTTGCCTACATTGGTGGACAGCTGCTAACTATATCGGGAATGCTTGAAAGAGTAAAGTGGATAGACAGATTATTCACAATTGAGAAGAAGGCAGGATCGGGTCAAATAGCTTTTAAAAGTCGTACAACCACAGTCATCATGAATCAAAAAAAGCACAGGCTGTTACAGAAGCTTGGACATAACGAGCAGCGAGAATTTCGCTATGGTTTATAGCGTTGTTCATGATCGTATGGCAAAGCGGGATATGTTCTTAGCGTTAGCTAATATGATGCGTACAACTTTAATGCTTGCTTATGGCTTCTTATTTTACTACGTACTAAAAATGCTAATCCTGAAAAGCTTCTGGATCACACCGCATGCAGCATTTATTCTGTTTTTTATCTTATTTTTCTTTTTCGTTAAAGCTATAGTAAATTTAAAAGCTTTTCGGACTCAATTCCATTTGATGTATTTCTGGCTTGGTACAAACAACAGACGTTAAAAAAAGAAAATACACCGTGACTCAGGATGCAGTCAACATTTGGCTGTGGCACAATCTGTAGAACTGTAAGAGTAATAGTGACCGCTTTGTCAACGGATTTCAACCGCGAACAGTGGAATAGTTAAGAAATCTGGTGACAACAGCGACCAGAAGTCTAAATATTCACCACAATGACGTCTAAGCTTGAAATTCAAATCTTGTGAACATCTTATATAATATTTTATTTTTTCGACATTAATATAACGAAACTATAAAGACATGTACATTGGTGATGGATCAGGAGGTTTTGTATGAAATGAAGCACAAAGGACACTTTGGGGTATCCATGGGAACGATTATTAAAAAGAAGTCTAAAATTAAGCCTCACTCTAAACATTCTTCTAATTGCAAGTTTTTTTATAAAGGAATATGCAAGCAAGTTGCTAAAGCATCAAAAGGCAGACAATTGTATATTTCTGATAAAACTGCTGCGAAGAAGTGTGTTCATTATATTAACAAAAATGACGGTTATAAATTGAAAACTCATAGTGAAATTATAAAGCAAGACGAATTCAAAGCGGGTAAGAATAACAAGATTGTAAAGCCAACCAAGCATAAGAAGATTGATAAAGAGTTAACTATTCATGAGATAGTTGATCTTGAAATTTTAAAATTTAATAAAGCAAGAGAGAGATTACAGAGATATGTTTCTCCTTTCTTCTTTGAGAACGAAAACAACGTTAGAAAGATTTTAACTACTAGGGGAACTGAACAAGGAGAATATACAGTTGTTTCAGGTATTGATGCAGGGGAAACAAAAATCTGCAGTGCTTACGATTTCAAAAATGATGCAATTATCTATAAGAAAATAGAAAAAAACAATATACAATAAAGATAGTTTATCACTGTAAGCCACCGTTAAAAAATGTCAATTATTAGGAGGTTTTCTATGGAATTAAATAAACGGATAACATTGTTGTCAGTGAACAAGAACTTGGTCCCTTTCCCGTTTGTGAGATTATTCGGCAAAACGGTAGACGACATTTTAAATGAAGGAGACACAGAAAATCGGGAGCACCAGTACCTAGGAACGATCGTTGAGGAGATCGCAGAGAACTGGCCGGACCAACTGAACATCTTAGCCCAGATCTACTGGCAAGATTTTCCCCTTTCGTCGATCAAGGGACATTGAGCAGAATGGTGACAAACTTATTAAATAAAGTAAAGTAGACACGTATATCGGAGATTTGGGGTGCATAGATCGTCGGCGATCCTCAAAGCTACCGGGAAACGTTAGTTGAACGACAACAGCGGCAGTCTAAGACTTAATTTATCAAGTCTTAGACTGCCGCTGCTTTTATTTATAGATCAGTTTAAAACTTATTTTTCAAAAGCTGACAATTCTTCAATTCAAAAACCACGTTAAATCGATGACTCTAGTCTAATACTTTATTTTCACCGAACATTAAGTCTTGAGAAGATTATGATTTGCAAACCATAATTGACCTTTTTTTCGGTTCCAACAGCGTACTGATGTATTCAATCTTATTTTCATATTCGAAATGCCTCCAGTAAATCGATAACAACTTCTACTTCGCGGACCGGTTCAGAAACATTTTGCTGTCCAGCGATTTTAGTTTGTATTGCTGTTGAAAAACCTTTCCTATTCTAGGTTGGTTAGGGAGGCGAGTTCTAATTTTTCAGTTATCATTCCATTGATTATCTACAAGGTTTAATCTTATCTATAAATCTTTTCCATACGGTAAGTTAATCTATGTGCACTTGGCCAACCAGCTTTAACAAATATGTCGAGTACTTTTATTAGTGATTGAAGACAATCGGGATTGTCACGGAAGATAATACGACATTTTTCCAGATAATAGCCGAATTGTCACTTGAAAACGCACAGCTGGCACTGGATCGCTTGTATAACCTTCCAATATTGCCAACAAACCAGGTATCGCATGAGACTGTAAGCGAGCGAGTTCTGTCAATGCTTCAGCAGCATATGCTTAACCCGATGCATCTTGCCCTGCCCGGGAGGAACACGCCGTGGCTGCATGGGATTCAGAGCGGGCTGTGCTTAGCATCCGACTGTCACAGACCTAGTGATTGAGCTTAGCTGACAGTCTGCGAAAGCGATATGCCATCATCAAGAGAAGCGACAAATAGTAAAGCAGCCTTTTCGGATCGATTTCTTGTTGTTCTTTCATAAAGTGAATTGGAAAAAAGGATTTTGATTCAGCGTGTGGAATGTTTCATTTAGCAGTAATGATGAATAATTTTCCAAATGAAAGGAAGATGAATGTGAACATAATAGCCGCAATAAGCATACTGGAAAAAGAAGGTATTCAAATGAAGATCACCTTATCTGGCATACCTCAATACTCGTTTAAGCTTCCGGATGATGCGAAGGCGAAATTCAATTTGTTTTATACAGCGGATACAGCGAGTAATATATCAATTGAATTGCGCCACAAAACCGCTAATTTTACCGTTTCACCAGACCTAGAAGCTCTTGCAACAGAGCTGTATTTCAAGCGTATTGCAGCAGAGTTTACGGTGGACTGCTCGGAAATAATTACGAGAATCTGCGTCAGGGACTCCAAGTGACAATACTAGAGTATACACCGGTATGGCCGGAAACCGCTATATTCTGGGGTGCAGGGGCTACTGCTGCTATAGGGATGCGAACCACGCAGAAACTTAGTGAATCTTTTTACGTGCTTGCACAAAAAGATGCTGCTCTAACTGACCGGGTGAAGAGATCTATCGAATATGATAAACCAGTATGGCTGGAGGCTGTAGTCGATCTGTTAAATATACTGGGTGATCCGGATAAAAGTACAGAGGCAATGGAGTCCGTCCGCCGGCAATTTCCGTTATTGAACGAGGATCAGCAGCGGACCCGGCTGGAGGAATTAAGGAGTACATACGACTGGAATACACTTTACCGCATTATTCAGATCTGCCCAGGCAATACGAAAGAAGAGTTTCAACTGCAGGATCTGTTCAATATTCTTGACATGCATATTTCGAATCGACAGGGGTTCTATGTTCCCGATGAAGTTGATGCTTCGTTTATTCCGTTCAACCGAATGATTGGTGCCCGCAATACCTTGAAAATGCTGACGATTCTAATGCATACCTTGGACTTTCAATTTGCTATTGCCGAAAAAAAGGACCTGATTAAGCAGTACGAATCGTTTGCCGAAGTGCTTTATCAGTTAATGATAGAAGAAGGATTTGATCTCTACAAGAACCAACAGGATAAGCTGCAAGAGCGTTCCTTCTATTTATTCAGCCATTCGATTATATCGATGAACTGGGATCCAATTCTGCTATGGTTGTTATTCAATGTACACAATAATCATAACAATGGAGCTTCAACTCCGGTTATCGGGGAGCCACCTATGCCGCTTAAGCTATTCCATGATATGGGCCATTTTATGGGCGTTCGCAAAATTGATGGCAATACCCCGCAGGTCTGGTATCCATTTAATGAAACTGTTGTGCAAAGAATGAACGATCCGGAACACATAACCTCCAGAAGAGTACGTGTCGGAAAATATTATTTTCCTCATGGCTGCTCCGGTTGGAGGGAGTGTCCCAACTGTGGGAAGCTGACAATGTATATGGGCGGTGAATGGGGACTGGATACGGCAACCCTGTTTCCGCCATTGCCGTTGCCTTCACTCAGCTTCGGGTATGAAGTAAAATCACTTCAAGAGAAGAACGCGCAGGATAAGGGAAGAAGTGATGCAATTCAGTGCACCTTCTGCGGCACCATAACCGAGGCTCAGCATGTTCCGCTTGTTATGCAAAGTAATTTCAAAGGCGAGCATCCCTCTTTCGTTGAAGAAATTCAGCGGGACATGAGAGTTTCTCTGGAAAGAACACAACATGTGGTTCTAATGGGGTATTCATTGCCGAGCGATGATGTTATCTATCGAAGCCTGCTATCAGCCAGAAAGAATAGGGGGAAAGGAATATTCTGCTCTGTGGTTGGAAAGAGTGCTATTCCGACCAACGGATGGATTGGCAAAGATCAAATAGATAGCTTCTTAGAGAAATTAAGAAAAGAAGCGCCGCAGGACTCGTTTATACGCACAATTACTTCCGTTCTTGAAATATTCGGAAAAGAAAATGCACGGTTTTGCGGGGATGGGATTCCGGGTGTGTTTTTGGAGAACGCAAGTGGATCGGCATCGATGTATAAAGTAAAGGAACTCTTATATCCAAGTCTAACATTTCCAGGTAACCGGGTATTAAGAATTTAATGTAGCAGCGGTGTATCCGTAGTTTTGTGAACATTCGAATAGGTAGGGCATCAGAAAGAGGAGAACTAACGGTCAATGTCATTAGTTTAGTTCAAGATAAGAATGGGAATAAAAATAGAATCCAAAACGGCATGTGGAAAAGCCCTATGCCGTTTGTTTTCCAGTCAGTTATTGCCTGGATATGCATTTTGGTGAAGGGAAATTGGTCATTTGGGCATACAGGAGGCCCATGCTATGGCCGATCCTACCGTAGAAGCTTAAAGATTTTGAAGGGACTCCCAACCTTGACCGAATGTAGGTAACTTTGTGTGTCGGTGGACAAGAACATGGTACTATTGCCGATTTGATGATAATCTAATCATTTTTCCATCTAATTTATTATTCTAACAAACAGCGTTGGCACGACCTAAACGAGCAGGAAGGTTGTAACCGGTGTATCCTCTATCCGGATCACTAGCATTAAAATTCACGATGCTACGGGGCGTCATCAACGGCTACTACTGAGTAGGGGTTCGTAAAGTAACCATTAAACGAATCATATGTTAACAGTGTAATAGTTTGTGATTTTCATCGATGCTATCGATGCTTTTGGCTAGATTAGCCGATATATTTAATTGTGATGTAATCGCATCTCCGGAATCACAAATGATGAACGTAGGAGGTATCAATATGTTTTCAAGTGCTACAATTGTTGACGTAATGGACCTATTTAGTAATATTAATTCTCATGCGGATATGAACAAATTTTTTATCCGTTATGAACTGGGAAATTATTCTGGGGGAAGTAGTAAAAGTGATAGAGTAGCAAGCTTGGCAAACCACTTTATTAAGAACCCTTCATTGCCTGGATTATTAAGCGACAATCTTGTTTTTGAAGTTATAGAAAAAGTTATTAGTCAAGCTGCATCTAATCCATACCACTTTGATCCGTTAACGAATGAGTTTATAAACTTTCCCGACTTAAGGCGACTCTTGTTAAGAGATGGTTTTATCATTGAAGCAGGAAAGTTAACAAGAACTTTCGAAACGGTGATCGACTTCCCGGAAAGTGAATCTTTACTTGAGATATTGCTGAAAAAGTACAATTTAGTGGTAGCCCATGGCCACTACAAACAAGCGATAAACGCATTTAATAGGGGGGATTGGGCAGCTTGTAATAGTCAATTAAGAAGCTATGTAGAGGATCTGATAAATCAGTTATCAAAAAGAATAACGGGCAGTGTGCCCGCAGACAGCAAGCTTGCTCGAATTAGTTTAGCCCATGCAAATCCTCCTCTATTTTATAAGGAACTTAATGAATGGATAGGTAATGGAACAGGTTATTATGAAACCTTTTGGAAAAGACTGCATCCCGAAGGTTCTCATCCGGGGCTTTCAGACGAAGAGGATTCTATTTTCCGTTTAAATTTGGTTCTAATTTCCACATTAGAAATATTGAAGAGGTATGAAAAACATTACCATTAAACATGGCTATGAATGGTTTGAGCTTTTTAAAATTCGATGAAAACTCCTAAAGGCAAACTATCTTCGGGATCTTTTTTTTGAGGCGCATGCTGTGTTAGTTAACAATTAATTATCTATTCATGATCCCCGGCATTTGAAAACACTACCCTTTCGATAAGCCTTATTTGATGTAATCATTGACCTCTCTGGTTGAACGGGAAAATAAAGAAGATGATTTGTGATACTTGTTTTCCTCCTCAACTTGTTAAGAACTCAAAAAGAGAACTTTCAACGGCCAGCCGCCCGCCGGATCGCCAGGGCTATAGTAGCCCGATCAGGTGGACCGGTATCAACGGGAAATAACTGGGCGCAATGGGCGCGGGGAAACCTGGAAGGGCGGTAATAGCAAGAGGGTGTTACCTAGAATATAAAAGCAAGGTGCTTTATCTCCTGTCGGTGTACAAGAACATAATCTCGTAAGAATCTGCGCACATCACGGGTTTTGTATTTTAAGGTACCAAGTACTAGTCCTTTGCTCAGGACAAGAATCTGGTACCTTTGCCGAATATGGACAAGGATATCTTACATATCAGATTGATAATCATCAAAATACATATTCATGTTCTGACATAAAACGTATAACTGTGCGTACTGGTTAGCTTACGTATCAATTATCCAAAGAAAATAAAGTATTAGACTGAAAAATAAAGTGTTAGACTTGGAAAAAAAGTTATAGACTGTCACGCCAGCGTCAAGCTGCGTAGCGAGGCTGAGGTTCGTGCTCCGGGTATTCTTCCGGGAGCGCCGGTTTCAAAGTGTAGGACAGGCGAATGATCCGGTAACCTCTACATGCGCTAATCATCTTGATCAGTCACCTACGATCGTCCACTTATATGAACAATGGAGGGTCAAAGTAATACAAACTAGTGAGATTGAATCTGACTACGCACCATTAATACTTTACCTCTTCGTTTCAGATTAACGGTTGCTGTTGGGAAGTTGTATGAGATGTTTGGAAGACATTTTAAGAAAAGGTGATAATATTGTATTTTTCTGAGGATGATATCAATTTTGACTTATTGACCAGTTCCATTCAATTTGAAGAGTTAAGCTATGACCTTTTATCAAGACAAGGATTTCATACATTAAAATGGCGACAAGGTGGCGCTGATAATGGAAGAGATATTGAGGCTCTCTATACAACAGGTAACCCCTTAACTGGACCTATAACGGAAAAGTGGTTTATCGAATGTAAATACTATACAAACGGAGTGCCGCTTAATGAGATCAGCACAAAATTTGATTGGGCTAGTGTAGAATGGGCAAGACATCTTGTAGTTATTACTAGTTCCTATCTAACAACTGCTACTCGCAGTTGGGTAGATTTAAGAATGCAACATGAGCGATTTCTTTTTCATCTTATCGAAGGGAAACAATTAAAGAGTTTGATATTACAATTCCCAGATATAGTTATTAAATATTTTAAATCCGAATCAGAGAAACTACTTATTGATTTAATTAGAAGCTGGACATATCATAATGTTCTTCCTAATAGAAGAGCATTATCTATACTCATCAAGGATCTTGATTACACTAAATTGACTCCTTATGAGCTTAGCTTTCTTAGTATTGCAAGCGCAATTTCCACTGGCGGTCTTGATTATGCCAGTGTACATGAAGGGCTGGAAGAGCGTTTCGATAGCGTTATAGAATATCTGATAATTCAGAAAAATCATGAAACTGATGTTTTTCCAACTCTTAATGTTGTTCACGGTTCACAAGTAGGTTTTGGATCCTTAATGGAAAACGAAGTATACACTTATTATATGAAAGCAACTTTAACAATAGATTGTGATGGAAAATTGATTCCAGCTAACCTATTAGTAATTTACAATGACTTAGGAGAAGGTGTTGAAGTAGTACTATATCGTAACCATGAAAACAAAACAATTATTAGGCATATTAATGAAGGTAGTGAGGAATATGCTTTTAGTACTTCTTCAATATTAATCGAAAAATTTCATTAAATAAAAGATAGCTTTCTTCTAAGGGATTGTCTTAAACGTATTGAATACGATGTTACTGGTTTATATCTCATTTTTTAGAAAGCAAATGTTCTATATGTAGGTATGTCACTGAAGATAGACAGACGCATCTCTAAAATTGAAAGTAACCACCATCAACTTCCTAATATTCTTGAAAACCATCCTGAATCAAGGGTTCATATTATAGAGTTTCCCTGGTGGGAACTGGACATATCAGATGATGATCTAAATTTTTATCGTTCTCAAGTAACCAAAGCATTAAGAAAATACGAAAGTGCCGCTATACTGTATTACCGGCCTAAATATAACAAGACCTTATAATTAATCTGGCCAAAGTATACGGTGTTGATGAAATTGTAAAATTCTGCAGTTGCAGCTGGGCAGGCGTGGTTCCGGGAAACCATGAAAGTGCCGGTAAAAAAAAGTACAAAGAGCGTAAACGGCAATTCGCACGCAAAAGTTGCCTTATGCGAAGCGGCTTGGGTAATCGCTCGCTCCCGAAATACTGAACTCTCGACGAAGTTTTGGAAAATCGCCTCTCGGCGTGGCAAGAAAAAAGCATGCCTTGCTATGACAGGATCTTCTGTTACAGAGCTAGAGTATAACCATTCTATCTGAATGACATACTCGAAAAGACTTCTAGAGTAACCTATGCGCAAACCTGGATGGTACCACGAGAACCAAGATTGGAGGCAAGGAATCTTTAAAATTAGCAACTGTGGGAATCTGTCTGCTAGAGGAGCAATTAAACTTTATTTTGGGGGATATGAGCGATGTTAACTCGTGGGAAATTGCTAGGAGATATAATGGATGGGCTGGGACAACTTAATTTTGTCCTTCAAACCAGAAGTAAATTAGGGCTGTACGATTTGAATAAATATTGTGAGGATTTCATCAAGGATTTTTTGAACCTAATTTATGGATATAACCTTGTTAACTTGAATGAAACGAGATCTAACGAACCTGGGTTAGATTTAGGTGATGAGGTCCAGAAACTTGGCATTCAAGTAACAACAGATAAGAAATCGACCAAGATAAATCATACCTTTGAAAAAATAACGGATGAACAAAAAGCAAGATATGAACGATTTGTTATTCTCATACTTGGGGCTAAGCAAAGCAGCTATGATGGGATTAACCCTGAGTTGGCTTCAAATCTTCATTTTGAAATTGAAAATGATATTTGGGATTTTGGTGATTTAGAAAGAGCTATAGTTTCTCTTCCTCTCGACAAGATTAAATCTACATATGATTTTCTACAAAGCAATCTGATTAGAGTATTTAGCGATTTAGATGTTGGAACCACACCTTCAGGCGAGGCGACATCCATGTTAGACCAGCTGGAACCACGACCTGTTAACAAGTACATGGGTTGCAGTAATTTGGTAACACATATTAACGAAAAGCATCGTGTCAATCTCAGGATTGATGATATGAATCCATCATATCAGATGTTTTATAATCAACTTGCAGAGTTGCCGTAAATAACGCGAGAGTTCTATTACGCTTTACTTTCACGTTCTGTATTTGTTCCGGGTAGAGAAACTTATGGAGTTAGAGAATCTTTAATCAGACGGTTACTAAATATTTCTCAAACGAGGTTCAAGGAAGAATTAAAGTTACTTGAGGCATACAATCTTGCTTATCTTATTGAATTACATGAAGATGACTACTGGATAATGTTGGAGGCAACATTCAAGAAAGAACCTTGTTTGGTAGATATGATGGATTATATCGAAGATAAGAGTTTCGATTTAAAGACAATATTCGTTGATCTTAACTTTACTTGTTTCAGTTGAGGAAATAATTTTCGGTTCGACGTTCAAGTAACGGGACACGATAGTTAAATTACCTAGCCTGCCGGTGGGACCCGGCAGGCTGTTCGGATAGCCGAAGTTTTATGTAAGGAGGTTTTTATTTGTATATTCTTGTTAGTGATAATAATGCCAATATCAGCTTTGATATCTTCCAAAAATCCAATGAATCCATCAACAATTTTCACGTCAATGTTCTTAGAGTAGTACTTGCACTCTACTGCGAGTGTTATTTCATGTCCCATAAATTTTCCGACAGCTAATACATCTATTTGTCTTTCGACTTTACTTTGATGTCCCAAAATCTTACCGTCAAATGTAATGTTCACTTCAGGGAACTCTGATTTTAACTTTTGGTATATTTCAACTTCGTACCGTCTCCAGTCCATAGTAGTCCCCCAGGTTCTCATCATTTCATATTTTAGGATAACGCATTTGGGAGAAAGAAAACAAGGAATAAACGGAAAGAATTGAAAGTGTCGTTTTCGACCAATATTCGACATTTTTTTTAGACAAAATATGATATGTTTATATATGTAAAAAGTACATAGATCTGAAATCTACCATAACAGAAACCTTATCGGGGGAGTCTTAGTGAGAATTGAAGAATTGCATATCAAGAACTTTAGAAATTTTGATGAAAAAGTTACAATTGTTCCTCGGAAAATTAATGAACACGACATTGTTGTTCTTATTGGTGAAAATAATGTTGGGAAAACCAGCATTCTTACTATATTACACAGCCTGTTTAATCCTGAGCGTTCAATACGTACTTTGGAATTTCAAGAAACTGATTTTTACAATCCAGAATTTCCGATTGAAGTTAATATTATTTTCTCGGATTTAAGTGAAGAAGTTAAAGCAGTGTTTATTGGGATGGTTGATATTAAAATTGTGGATGGAGATGATCATTATTTTTTGCCATTTACGTTTAAATGTGTCTATGACAAAGACACCAAAGAAGTGGAGCCTTCTCTTGTTTACGAACGGCAGCCTGAACGCTCGGTTAGTTTTTCTGAAAAAAGATTAATTTCATTTTATTTTCAAGATGCTCTTCGTGATCACAGGGCTATCAAATCTAATAAGGGCAGTCTATTTGGAAGAATTCTTGATCAAATTGATTTATCTAATCAAGAGGAGGAAATATTAGGGAAGCTTGATGAAGCTGGCGAAACATTAAATGAAAATACCGACATCAGTGAGCTCATAAAAGGCGTGGCCAGTATAACACGGCAAGTTATTGATTTGTCTGATAAAGATGGAACTGTCCGACTAACTGTAGCGGCTTCTTCAGCTACAGATATAAAAAGGAATATTCAACTTCAATTAAGACATCGCAATGAAGAAAAATACCTAAATATAGATCAACTAGGGCTAGGATTGCAAAGTGTTTTGACGGTGAGCGTATTTCGAGCTTTTGCGGGAATTGGTAAGTTGCGTGAAGGTATATTTGCCATTGATGAACCAGAATCTCATCTATATCCGCATTCTCAAAGAGCAATGTATAGAGAGGTTTTGGAACTCTCTAAATCGAGGCAAGTTTGGGTCGCTACTCACTCTCCTACGTTAATAGAATGGATTAACCCAAAACAAATTTGTTTGGTTCGGAAGCAACCCAATGGAGATGTGTCCACTTGTATTCAATTACCTGCTAAATTCCCGAATGCTCATATTGCATCATACGAGAAACATTTAGACGTTGGTAAAGCGGATGCTTTCTTTGCAAAAGCTGTGCTCTTGGTGGAGGGCCCTACAGAGCAAGGACTTTTTCCTGCATTAGGAATTGCTTGTTCTGACGAAAATAATATCTATGATTTAGATCGTGTTGGAGTATCTGTCATTAACACAGGTGGTAAAAATAATCTAAAAGCATTTATTCAATTATTGAACAACTTTAATATTCCAAATGTAGCAATGATTGATTATGATTCGGTAGATGAAAATCACGAAAAAGTTATTAAGGAGATTAAAGAAGAGTGTTCAGCATTTTATGAAATACCTAGAAATACTGATATGGGAGATATTGAAGGCCTAGTTTGTCTTCATGTTCCTATTGAAGAATTACTTCTTTTCTTAAAAGGACTTTTACCAGCCGAGAGAATGTTAGATTTATTTTCAGATTTAAAGGGAGCAATATCTAGATTTGACAAGGACAAGGGACAGGAGATCAGAGCACTACGTAAAGCAGAAGCGGATATTAGTGAATGCTTCCCCATTCTAGAAAGTGTCCCAGACGCTGAAGAATCAATTAGGAAGTGTATCGCAGACTCGTTTCGGAAAATCAAAGGAAGAACAACGGGAAGACTCATTGGTGAAGTGTTCTATGATCATTTCCCGCAAGACTTTATTGATAATACGCTTAGTGCAGTTATGGAACTAGCAGGTTACAACATCACTAAAGATGATAAAGATAAGGATTCTGAAAAGAAATTCCGCGACTATGAAGAATATGATGAAGCTGAAGATGAAGGCAACGAAAGCCCAGAAGAAGATTATGACCCAGAAGAGGATGACTTTTAAAGATGAAGGCGCTTAATGACTTAAACAATGAACAATGTAGTGCTGTTCAATATTTTGACAGGCATTCAATGGTATTTGCGGGACCAGGTACAGGGAAAACTAGGGTCATCACAAGCCGTATTTCGTATCTGTTTGAGTCAGGTCTGCTAAAAGCACATAAAAAGATCCTTGCTATTACGTTTACGAACAAAGCAGCAAATGAAATGAAATCTCGCGTGAAAGCGAGTGGTATCGATAATAAACAAATTCGTATCGGAACCTTTCATAATTTTTGTTTGTGGGTACTCAAATCTTATGGTGACAAAATAGGTTTCGATCGTTCATTCACCTTTTTGGCTGGTAATCAGCAGTTAGCATTAATGAATCAAATCATCAGGAAGACATCTTTAAACATGAAGGCTACGGATTTTAGGAGCCGTATTAGTTCATTAAAAAACTCATCTTCAGACTTATCTGATTATATTACAAGTTGTCATCAGAGTAAGGTTTTTAATTTTTCGGAAGCGGCTGAGGAGTACAGCTCACAATTAAGGATTAACAAGTTTATAGATTATGATGATGCTATTCTTTTTACGGTGACACTGTTGAAAAATCAACCGAGCGTGTTAAATCTTTTCTATAATGCATTCCCTTATGTGCTGATAGATGAGATGCAGGATACTAATCGCATGCAACTTGAGTTAATTCAATTGTTGGGGACGAAAGCAAAACATATTATGGCAGTCGCAGACGATGATCAATCCATTTATGGGTGGAGAGGTGCAATACCAACAGTTATTCAAGATTATATACGTATTTTAAATGCAAAGACATTTGTATTGAATGCAAACTATCGTTCACCTCAAATTATACTGGATGCTGCGAATAAATTGATATTGAATAACAATAATAGAATAAGCAAAGAACTTTCAGGTAGAGATACAGGTGAAGATGATTCTTTTGAAATCGTGGAATTCGACACTTGGGAAGAAGAGGCACAACGGGTCGCAGAGCAAATTAGTGAGTTACATCAAAGTGGAATTCTATATAAAGATATTATTATCCTATACCGTAGTCGTCATCCTTCTTTGAAAATAATTGATGAAGCACTGAAAGAAAGAAACATACCATTCCAACATTTTGGAAGAAACTTTAACTATAAGGAAACATTGTTGACTGAAACAATTATGCTTGTTATGAAACTCAAGGCTGATCCAAGTAACGAACTGCTCGTTTTAAGTCTATTAACTGATTTAGAAGAAAGGTTTGATTATCCAGATCTTTATAAATACTATTCTGAAAAAGTTGGAGAAGTTAATATTAAGTCTTTATCTAAACTTCATATTGAAGACTCATTTGATGAGATGATTAAAGATATATCTAAATTTTGCCTTAATGGTATTACAAAGAAGCCATATTTAAATATCTTCAATAGAGTATGTAACTTATTGGATTTAGAAACTATTATAGATGAGTTAGAAGTTGAGAATGCCGATGAGGAATTAAGACATATTGAACATTTAAAAGACAGGATTTCAAAATCAACAGCTCCTGATTTTCTAGAATTGATCTCTGAAATTGAATTGCAGGATGACTCCAATCACATAGACCCCTTAATAAATAAGGTGGGTATATCTACCTTTCATACTGCCAAAGGATTAGAATATAAGGTTGTATTTATTGTTGCCATTGAAGAGTCATTTCTTCCTGGAAGAAACGGTTATGATGAGGTTAAGGTACAGGAAGAGAGAAGAGGGCTCTATGTTGCAATGACGCGTTCGCAGAACAAGTTGTTTTTATCTTATGCTAAACACAGAACTGATTGGAATGGAGTTGGAGGAAAAGCTAAGCCTTCACGATTTATTGATGATTTGCTTAGTTAGTTGAAGAATGTGAAATATTAAGATATCGATTAGTTTTGGAGGTTAGACATATGGGCGGTAAGGAAGGGGCTTGGGGATATCTGGCTCAAGCCGTCATTTGTGTTGTCAACTCCTTTGTTTCTGAAGAATGGGAATATGTCCAAATTGAACCTGATACTGAGAATGACAAAGTGGATATTGCATGGTATTACATAAAGCAAGAACCCAAAGTAGTACAAGTTAAAACATCGAAAAATAACTTTACCATGCCAAGTATCCGTAAATGGTTAGAATCTCTTATTGATGATTATTCTGAAGCCAATTGTTATGAGTTGATTTTAAAATTGGGACATGTAATGAGGAAACAAAACATATTTCGAACCGCATAAATGAGAAATCAGCGTCTGAAAAGGATTATGGGAATAATACAGCCTTATTTTCAAATAAAGAAAAAATTTGCATAATACAATGACAAAATGATCAAGAAGCTCTGGACGCTCTGGTTTACAGAAACTTAAGTGAATTTTTATCACAAAAGGGGAAGCATGCAACCGATACGGATCTTGAATTAATGTCTAAGGCATTAAGTTATACGTATATGCTGTTTTCAACTCAAGGAACAAAAGAAGCTAGGAAAGACTTCGAAATTCGCCTGGTTAATTGGGTTAATCATTTTCCAGGCTTCAAAACTGATAAAATGAGTAATTTGGTTGTTCAATTTTATTTGAAAGATCTTCTTGAGTTTTCTAATGTTATGAACTCGAAAAGTACTAATTTATTTAAATCAACATTTTATCAGGAAAAACAAGAACCTTTGTTTGCAATGTTGAGAAATATTAATTCAATTGAGCTGTTGGGTATAACAGAAACTCAATCAGAGTCTTTAAGTTGGATATTTAATGACTTTGTATCAGCACAGTATCATGAAGAAGAATATTGTGAATTTTCAGGAACTCGACGAGAGGACTTGGAGAATCTGGCTTTGAAGTTACTCGATGTTAAGCTTGAAGCCGAGTTCTTACAATTAGGTAACTTGAAAGAAGCTAAAGTTAGAAGCCAGTAATGTTTTGAAAATTAATGATTTTATAAAACCTGATGCGAGAATCATCGAGGAATTCACGGGATATGAAGGATATCTTCATTTGTTATTAAGCCACGAATCCGATAGTGAAATTAACCCATATGATTATGCACACTTAGTAGAAGAACATACTTTAGCTCTTTACCAAGAGCCAAATTCAAAAACGTTGAAAAAAGACTTTGAAAATTATATGAAAGCTTATTAGATTATAAGCACTATGAAGAGAAAGAAGGGAGTGTTTTAGTATTCGAATTTGAACAGTTAAGCCCTAAGGAAAATAAAGCATTTCCTTGCTTCCTTATGGTAAAAGCTGATGAGGATTTAGAGATACTTTATGAAATAACCTCAGTCAATTTATCTGAAGTTTCTAAAGGGGAATTAACATATAAAATATCAGATTAATAGCATCATTAATTAGAAAATCCAGCGCCCACATGCGCTGGATTTCTATATCTAGCAGGATGTATTTTCAAAGTTGAGTATTTGCAATGTTATTTTTAAGTGTGTTGTGCAAGTTAATTTGGTAGCATTATTAATGGGAAAATATTACGATTAGTCTAGATGAGCATGAAGGGTAATGTGATGCAGCTTGATATCATGGATAACAACATATTTTAAAAATCGAAAATGGAATAAAATGTTGGAGCAGTTTGAATACCAACTGAAGCTTAATGCAGGTTTGGATATAAAATTACAAAAACGGTTTACAGGAATTTCCTCGCAGAGATTCTATATTTCAGAAGAGCAAATCACCAATTTGACGTCAAAACAGCAGCTTCTATTCTACGCCAAAGAATTCCCTTACGCCATTAACCCTATACTTGAACATTATTTTGAGACTGTAATCACTGAACGTAAGTTCCAACCCCGATATGTAAAGATCGAAAATCTATTTCAGATTCAAAAAGAAAAGTATTGGATTTTTTATTCGGAGCTCCGTGATACTATTAAACAATTAAATGATGAGATTATAGCACAAACGGAACGTGCTGCGATTTTTCTTCTGGACGTAAAGGATGCCCGTAAGGATTATTTCAGACACTCTATAGCTGTGAAACTGGTTTCTCAGTATAAAGACACGTTTGATTATTTTAGCTCGGGGGATGTCAGCGGGATTTCCGAATCAACGACTGAAAGCATTGACACGTATAAAGACCTGAACAAATATCGATCAGATTGGAACAAGGAATACATTCAGATAGAACTACTGCAAGCTGAGAAACTGCTTACTGATATTGATGGTAAGTCCTTGGATGCTCAGCAGAGGATCGCTGTCGTCACCGATGAGGATAGCAATTTGGTGCTAGCTGGAGCGGGAAGCGGAAAAACATTAACGATTGCAGGCAAAGTGAAGTATTTGGTGGAACACAAAGGTGTGAAGCCCGAAGAGATCCTACTCATTTCCTTTACTAAGAAATCTGCGCTGGAAATGACAGAGCGGATAGAACACCGTCTTCATCTCCGTGTGTCTGTAAAGACCTTTCACGCCTTGGGCCTTGAGATCCTTGCCAAGGATCGTCAAGCGAAGCCAGACATCTTCAGCGGCCTCACTGAAATTATTCAAGCGTATATGAAGGATCGGATTTTTGAAGAAGGTCAACAGATTAAGCATCTTATTGAATTCTTCGGTTATTACCTCAGCATTCCGAAAGATTATTCTGCATTTGATAATTTAGGGGAGTATCATGACTTTCACCGCAACATGGATTTTGAAACCTTGAAAGGAAAAATGTCAAAATCAGATTATGTGGACCAAGCGGCGAAAGCGCAACAAAGTCGATTGAAAACTCTTGCAGGGGAATCAGTAAAGAGCTTCGAAGAGACCTTGATTGCGAACTTTTTATTTTTGAATTCCGTGGAGTATGAATATGAACGGGACTATCCGCTGGACACGCGAACGGAGAATTACCGCCAGTACAAACCCGATTTTCACTTGCCCCAGTATGATATTTATCTTGAACATTTTGGAGTGAATGAAGAAGGACATACTCCATGGCTAAGCCCCATCGAGGAAGAAAAGTACCTGGAGGGCATGAAATGGAAAAGGGAGCAGCATGCTGCTCAGGGAACCAAATTGATTGAAACATACTCTTACTATAACAAGCAGGGGATACTTCTAGACAAGCTGCGAGAGCAGTTACTGAGTAAAGGTGTGAAGTTCCAAGAAGCCGATTACTTGTCGATTTTTAATAGCGTCTACAAACAAGATCAGGACAAATATTTTAAAGAATTTGTAAAACTGATCGGGACGTTCATCAGCTTGTTTAAGTCCAGTGGGTTTGAGGAACATCAGTTTGATGCGTTTATTCATCAAAATAAATTGAAGCCAGACATTCCTTTTTTAAAGCGGCGGACGGAACTGTTTTTGACTTTGGTACGGCCGATTCACTCTTATTATGCTGACCACCTAAAACGGATACACAGTATCGATTTCAACGATATGATTAATCAAGCGACCGAAGTAGTCCTGCAAAAGCAACTGCATTTTCCTTACAAGTATATCATTATCGATGAGTATCAGGATATTTCCAAAAGTCGTTTTGGACTCATTCAAGCCATTCGTCAGCAGACCCAGGCGAAGGTCATGTGTGTAGGGGATGACTGGCAATCCATTTTTAGGTTTGCAGGCAGCGATCTCCAGCTCTTCACCCATTTTGGCCACTATTTTGGTGAGTTTGAAATGATGAAAATTGAGCAAACGTATCGGAACTCACAGCAGCTTGTCGATGTGGCAGGAAGTTTTGTGATGCGAAATAAAAAACAGCTCCAAAAGGAACTGAAAGCACATCAACAAAATACAGAGCCGATTCAAATTCTAGGGTATCAAAAAGATAAAACCGCTGCGATTCGTGAGGCCATAGAGCGGATCGTCAAAAATCATGGCAAGCGGGCTGAGGTCCTCCTACTTGGTCGTAATAATTTTGATATCAACTTCTTAGAAGCCGAGTCCGAATTTCTCCTGAATAAAGACAAAGACCAAATTATCTATACGAAATACCGTGAGCTTCAGCTCTCCTTTTTAACGACCCATAAATCTAAGGGCCTAGAAAAGGACCATGTCATTTTGCTAAATGGGGAGAACAGTCTGGTGGGGTTCCCCAATAAAATTGCGGATGATCCTGTGCTTTCCTGGGTACTGACCAATCAGGAAGCCTTTGAGTTTGCGGAAGAACGACGCCTGTTTTATGTGGCGCTAACGCGTACTCGAAACTCCGTCTACATTCTAACCTCAGAGCAGCGTATGTCTATTTTTGTTAAAGAGCTGATCGAGAAAGATCAAATTCCGTATCAATTAGTGACGCTTGAAGAGAGCATCGCGGAGAATCCTAAGTGTCCGAAATGCAAAACGGGGTATTTGACGCGCAGAGTAGGAAATACCGTCTTTTTGGGATGTACTCATTATCCAGGATGTGATTACACCAACGGGCATATAGAGATTTTGAAAAAACCAAAACAATGCCCAAGGTGTGGTGGTTTCCTAGTCTATAAAAAAGGGTCCCGAGGGCCGTTTTATGGATGCACGAATTTCAAACACAATTGTCGATATACACAGGACTATAAAATTACAATATAGTTGGAGGCTTAAAGTAATGAAGAAGAAATTACAAGTTTTTATTTCATCTACATATATTGATTAAATTACAGAACGGCAAGCTGCGGTAGAAGCAATTCTCAATGTGGGACATATTCCTGCTGGTATGGAACTCTTTCAAGCAGGATCGCAATCTCAGAAATTAACCATTGAACGTTGGATTGATGAATCAGATGTATATTTACTTATTTTAGGTAGTCGCTATGGAAGTATTGAGCCTGTTTCAAATATGAGTTATACCCACTGGGAATACGATTATGCATGAAAAAAAGATAAATAGAGAACATATTCTTAATAGAATGGAGTCTTGATCATGCCTAACTATGATTGGGGCGCCCTTGTGATTGTTCGGATTGTCGAGAGCAGATTAATACGCATATTTGTCCGAGTTGTGGATTCTTGAATCGAGTCAGCGTTATGAGGTCTTCTCGTTGGGTCGCTGATTTTAAACATGGTGGTGGTGCTTATATGTTCGATGCTCCCACTGAGCCGATTCGGGACTTGACCTGCTATAACTGCAGTCATGTATGACGGCGGTCGGATATTATACGTCCGTTCATGAAGCATTCTGTCAGCAAGAGAAAGTACGCATGGAATTGATTCTTGAAGGGAAGAGCTGTGCGATCTGCAATAAAGTCGAAGGGATTGATTGGGCATTTTTAGGGTGGGTGCAGCTCACGCAGGGGAAGTGCTCATGTCAGGGGTAAGGGTTTCAAGGATCGAGAAGTACCGCTCAACTCAGACGTTCGCTCGGCTCTAGAGAATTTTCTGAAGGACGAGCTTCCAGACAGCCCTTATGTTTTTACTTCTCAACGTTCAAGCAAATTGTCTGTCCGCGCTGTTCAGCATATGGTCGAAAAATATCAAGAGCCAACAAAGATAGACCATCTATCCTGTCACAGCCTCCAGCATTCGTTTGGCCATGATGTATTGAATCAAATTTGAGATTTGCATAAGGTAGCTGTGTTGATGGCGGCATTTTAAAAATAACAGAGAGCCGAATATTCAAATGACGATGGTCTACACCACGCCGGGAGTGGAGGATCTGGAGGCTGCGGTGGAGTCGATCAGCTGGACATGACTAGATGAAGGAGTTGAACCATTTGAGTAGCACCATAAGTGAATTTTATTGGTTTATTTTGAACAACGGGGTTGAACCACGAATATTCACGATAAAACGAAATGGAGATGTATTTGAATGACAGACCAAAAAGAACTTGCAAAACAAAAAATGGATGCGGAAAATCAAAAAAAAAATGTTGGAAATAATTGATAACGAACTAAGAAATATGTTCTCTAAAATGAAAACCGGAAAACGCGTTTTATTGAAAGATGGTCGTACGGGCTACTTCCAAGGTTTTTCCGGAAATTTTTTCAGTGGTGATACCTTTGAAATGAGTTTTGATGGTGAGATCTAAAATGTATCAATTCGTAACTACGCTAGTGTCCTAATTGAAAATGTAAATGTAAAATGCTCCTCCTGTAATAGCTATCATGTAATGGATGGACTCTTATCTGGCAGCTATCGAGATGAAGATATTTCTATCCAAGATATTCCTGTCCGATTCAAAGATAATACTACTATGAAATCTCGAACTGTAAAATGTCACGCTTGTTTTGAATGTGGTTTTATAATGTTGTTCGTACAGTGATAAGGATTGGTCCATAGAACAGCTGATACAGCTGAAGTAAAGGCTGGTGGGGTGAAAAAAGGTGTAACCCAGCGGTAGAAAGTGAGCCAAGATAGGCCGCGGTGGATTCGATCAGCTGGACTTAACATAAATATGGAGGGATAAAGCATGAAATTCAAAACACCTTGGGAACCAGAAATCGGAAAGAATTATGACATCGTAGTGAATGGACAAATATGGTCCTTTACTTTTGATGGTTTAGATCCTGATGATGAAGAAATTTGTTTCATCACCTGGAGTACCGGCGAAGAAGAGGCTCATTCGAAAGGAGAGCTTTTGCCAGGCATCGAGGAAGTGGATACGCTGAGGGCTGCAGGAATTGTTTATCCAAGAGGAAATTCGGACGAAGATCAGTACCAGGCGTTGTTATCTATAATGACTCAGCCTACCTATCGTTTTGCCAAGATGGTCGTTCCCCGGGCATTGGTGTTGACCTGCAATTTTGCTCCAGAATATTACATAGAAAAAGGAAGGGTCAGATTCAATTCAGAATACATGGGGTTTAAATATGATCCAGAAAAGCGCCTTCTGAATATTTCGTCATCTGATCCAGATGCTAAAGTGCCGAACTGGGTTATGGGGCGATTTCCCGTGTCTGCCATAATGCGAGTTGAACCGGTTCCCGGCCGGGAAGAAACCATCTTTGTGTTGAAGATCGAAGAAGAGTCCATCTAATTATACATGACTCCTGGTGTTGAGGATCTGGAAGCGGCGGTGGATTCGATCAGTTGGACATAATGATGCTACAAAGATGGAGAGTGCATGTGATGTATGAAGGGAAACTATATTTTGTTAAAACGGAATATGCTCCAAGCGCGATTTTAACTAAAGAAGATAAACTCTTTGAAGTATTAGATCATTTAGCCATAAAGGGCCACGCTGTAGTTCCCCCTCAAATTGGATCAAAGTCATTTACCTTCAAACACCAGCGAGGCATTTTAAAGGAACTTGGTGGATTGATGTACATTGTACTCTCTGAGTTTGACTACACTTATGAAAAGAAAATTGAGGACGATAGATTAACAGTATCGATCAATATTGATAAGAATGAGGTATTGAAGGATTTGGAATGGATTGAGGAGATAATGGAAGAAGGCTAGGGTAATATTTATAGGACCCAACGACGAAAGTATGCAGGGTTACTAAAATCGTTGTTTGCTGCCTTTGCTTTTGCTTCCCTAATGTTTTCAATCAGCAGTAAGTAGTGAGCGCCATAATATATGTTTCATGGCAAATAAACCCGTCAGGTACTCGCCTGGCGGGTTTGTTTTTATCCGATATCTTCAAGTAATTCCTTAGAATTATTCCGTACATTGCCTACTGCAGAAGGGACTTTATAAGCTCTCATTTTTGATGCATCGTAAGGCTTCAACAACTCCAGCAAGGACTGTACATCTTCATTGTTTCTTCCCAGCCAATCAGCTTCATCTTCAGGTCGTAGGATCACAGGCATGCGGTCATGTATGTCCGCCATTAAACTATTGGGGGTAGTGGTGATAATGGTGCAGGTACTGAGTTTCTTACCTTCAGGATCTTCCCAGGTGTCATAGAGCCCAGCAAAGGAGAAAATGCCGCCATCCCTCATGAGGATCCGATACGGTTGTTTGCTGGCGCCGTCTTTTTTCCACTCATAGAAACCATCAGCCGGAATGATACAGCGCTTGGATTTTAGCAGGCGTTTAAAGGCCGGTTTCTCAGCCACCGTCTCCGCGCGTGCATTTATCATCTTACTGCCGATCTTGTCTTCTTTGGCCCATACAGGCACCAGCCCCCAACGCAGTTCACCCAACCGTTTTCCCTTGTCACTGGAAATTACTGCTGGGATATTATGCATAGGTGCTACATTATAATTTGGCTTCAACTGAGCAATTTTGCTGTCATCAATTAAATAATGCGTAATCAATTCTTCCAGGGTGACAGTAATGGTAAAGCGTCCACACATATAATCAACCTCCATATAAGGATGTCACTATAATAATCAAATTATGAACTGTTCAAACACCGGCGTACGTAGCATGCCTGATTTTGTCCAGTTTCTTATTCTCACCTTCGCCCGCAGCCTCGGCTCCAGAAGTACAAATTCCTTATCTTCCCCAGTAACGAGCTGGCCAGATACGCCACGAAATGCTTGCTTGTGGAGCGGGGATGCTCCGAACTCAATAATCCCCGCCGGGCGCAGTTTACCGGACGTGCCGGACGGTACCGCAGCAAGCCAAATCCTTGTTTACGGTAACCGGTGATATATACTTCGGCGTAGGTCCAGTTAATCACCTTTTGCCAAGCATGGGATCTGCGGCCGGTCTCATAAATGCTGTTCTTGCGTTTAGCGACAACACCCTCCATACCACGCAACTTAATCTGTTCAAACAGCGCCTCGCCTGTGCCGTCTATATGCGGTACTACGCCGTAACTGCTGGAGGGAAGAGATAATCCTGCCAATATCTCTTTGCGGCGCAAGAGGGGCAGAGCACGAAGGTCCTGGCCCTTATAATGCAAGACATCAAAGATAGCGTAATAGGCTGGCAGAGTGGCAGTGAGTTTGAGGATCTTGTCCGCCCGTCGAGATTGGAAGCGGCTCATTACGGACTCGAAATCAGATACTCCGGTTGCCGGATCTACGCAGGCGACTTCGCCGTCTAGGATCACATCATTTTCAAATGGCAGATGTAGTTCTGGGTACTGCTGGGTGCAGTCGTTATCATGGCGGGTGTAAAGTCGGACTTTGCCGACTTGTTGGGAGTAGATCAGCCGATGGCCGTCTATCTTTGGTTCAAATATATAATCGCTGTGGCTAAACGGTCCAGGGGCCGTCTGCAGCAGCATCGGGGATATAAACATAATTTCACCTCTAGCCAATTATAAGGTTCAGGATGGGTAATTTGGTCAGGTAAGTAATGGGAACAAGGAACGTTTGTTCTATTTTACCATTGCTAAAAAATCTCTAGTACGGTTATAATACAAACAAACGTTCCTATATTCGGAGGCGACTCATTATGAAAATGAATGTCGGTCAAACCATTGAAATTATATACCAAGACAAAACTGGAAAGATCACGCAGCGTAAGATTGAGGTCGTGGGCATCCGTGACGGCCGTATACGGGCTACCTGTTTGACCACTGGAGCGCCCCGAGTATTTTTGGTCACGAACATCCTTGCTTGGCAACAGGAGCCACAGAAACGGCATGCTTAGAGATCGTGTCATCCTGCTGTCTGATTGCCAATCATTTTATGCGAGCGTCGAAAAAGCCGCCCATCCGGAGTACCTAGATCAGCCTGTTGCTGTAGGAGACCCAACCCGCATGAATGGCATTGTGTTGGCTGCCTGCCCCATCGCCAAAGCACAGGGAGTAACAACGGCATCAAGAGTAGGGGAAGCCATGACAAAATGCCCGGGGTTGATCGTTATCCGGGCCCGAATGGGGACTTACATTAAAGTATCGCTCTTGATATCGGAGATATATCGGACCTATACCGACTTGGTAGAGCCCTACAGCATCGATGAGCAGTTTCTGGATGTTACAGGCTCTCTTGCTTATTTTGGAGGATCGCTACAAGATATGATAAAAAAAATTCAACATCATGTTTTGCTTTCAACAGGCGTCTGGACTCGGGTAGGCATAGGACCAACAAAGACACTCGCTAAGACAGCAACTGATAATTACGCTAAAAAAGCAACGGACGGTATTTATGAACTTACTTATGACCGGCTGGAGTCGACGCTTTGGACGTTGCCGGTACAGGATATGTTTATGGTTGCAGGCAGAATGACCAAGAATTTTTGGCGCATGGGTATTACTACAGTTGGTGATATTGCCCGCATGGAGCTGGGCGAGTTTAAGCGGAGAATGCGCACAACCATGGGCAAGCAGAGCGATATCCAAGCGGAATATTATTGGCAGACTGCCCGTGGTATTGATCCAAGTCCTGTAGTAACCGGAATACGTCATCAGATCAAATCAGTCGGGCACGGCAAGGCTTTGCGCTGGAATTTGTATACCCGACTACCTGAAATTGAGGTCGTCTTGCTTGAACTGGTGATCGAGGTTTGCCAGCGGGCACGGAAATACCGGTATATGGGAGCGGTGGTGTCTATCGCGGTGTCAGAGACGGACGGCAACAAATCAAACTCATATAGTAGACAAATGACAATGCCAGAGCCTTCGTCTTTAACTCATGAGGTGGCAGCAGCGGCATATCGCTTATTTGTGGATCATTGGACCGGTATGCCTTTAAGTCGTTTAGCTATATCTATATCACAGTTGATCGATGACAATGTCATGCAACTCACCTTATTCGATGACCGTATCCGAACTTACAACCGAGAGCAGGCCATTGATCAGATCAAAATCCGGTACGGCAGCCGAGCGCTCATTCGTGCATCCTCGTTGCTCGAATCTGGAGTTGCCCTGGAACGGGCCGAACAGATCGGAGGACACTATAAATGAGTAAATTAGATGGAAACGAAAGATGGAAAACAAAAATGATCATGACAGAGCACGTTGAGCAATATGAGCAGAAGCAAGCTGATGAGGTAAGAAAATTGATGACTATTGACGAGCGCACAATGATTCGGGATATTATTTTGCTGCCTTACATAGATACCATGGTTAGCAAGAGTCTGAAGGAGATCGAGCACTCCAGTAACATCCTTAAACGCGCCTATATGATGGCTGGTCAAACGATTCAGCGCAGGATCATGCAAGATACCTATCAGTTGCAAAAAGAGCTGAAGCAGCGAAATATAAGGGTGCTGGCGGATGAACAGGAGGAATTTTTGGTATATTACAAAATCTTTTGCCGCGGCTATCAGGAACGTTTTGGACTAACACGTGATGTAATGCGTACCGAGATCAGTCTTCGGTTGACCAGGTACACGACAGAGATTGGCATCCTATTAGAAGATCACCTTAAATAAGCAAACCCCGCCAACTGAATATTACATTCCTAATCCCTGATCATACGATAAATAAGAATCTGCCAGATTGTTAGCTTCATTTTAATGTAGACAATGTAATTGATCGTTTGGAACCAAAATCCAACTGATATGTCACATCATATTACCGTATCTCTTTCGTACCCTGGGACAAAACCGAGCGGAAGGAGAGGTATGGGCAGCACAGTCGCTGCAACTCCTCGCACTTGTGCATATGAGCACCTCTCTTTATAGGAGAGATGCCCAATTCTATGCAACTGGTTTAGCTCTTTATTTATGGGATTGACGGCTGCGTTTACGATACTTCGTTTTTGGTTTCAAACGACGTCTTCTTGACTGTGGTTTGGGGCAATTCTTTCTTCGGGACAGCTGCGGATGCTGCTGGTCATCATTATCGTTCTTCCTTTTTGCAATAGTAATAAACGGTAGAATATTACTGCTAATTTCCAAAACATCTTTCGTTCCCTGATAAATCTTTGACCACGGGATTTGCTGCCCCCAATCGATTACCTGGTTTACCATTTCCATCATTTGTTGTTGCATTTGAATTCCCCCTATTTGATTTATTTACAATATTCTTTTGTGAAAATTTTCATGAACTTCTTAACAGCGACAAGAAGTAATTAAAAATTCAAATCATATTGTGTCCTTCCTTATAAGCAGCTCTTCGCCAAGTTATGCCTTAAATTCATTGCTATAATGTTTGACCCAACAGGCCCCCTGTTTTCCTGTTACCTAAATAAAGCGAAAAGTTCAAAGTTCACTCCAAAAATCTAAAAAAATTTGAATACCGAGTACCATAAGCCGTGGGGGTTAACAAGAGGAGAACTGCTGCATAAGCAGGGACTGCACCTTCTTGAGTTAACCATCGTTCCATCATGACTAATAGTTGCTGTAGGATCTAAATTATTTTTGTTGGGAGGGTTAAGTCCAAGTCAGAAGGGGAAATGCCTCTTTTTGTTTCGTCGTGTTATCTAATTCGGCCAAAAGGAGTAAACCATCTTTGAAGAATTTTTACGACAGCTAGAGAACCGAGGCGTCTCCAAAAAAACGGTAAGTAGCTATAAGGGGAGTTGGATGAGGTTTGGTGCTTGGCTGCAGTTCACTTCTCGGATAATCTAGATGATGCTACTTATGCTACACAAAAAGATATTGCCGATTTTAAGCGGCATCTAATGATTGCCGGTGAAGGGGTGGTAAGCCTGCATCGCCTGCAACTAATCAGTTAATGTTTATTCACCTCAATGCAATTTTTAGATTTTTCGCTGAGAAGGGATACATACCTGATAATCCTGTTAGGCCAATCAAGAAGCCCCCGAGAGCTCGTCGTGTTCTGAAATGGCTCTCTCGAAACGAACAAAACACCTTGCTTCGGGAAGTCCGGTTCCAGGAAAGTAAGAGGGAGAATGCAATTGTGCTCACCTTTCTTCGTTTAGAACTTCGGGTGCATGAGCTTTGTGATTTAGAACTCACAGATTTTACGTTGAGCGCTAGAAAGGGATCTGTGTATGTACGTGGGAAAGGTGACAAGTATCGGGATCTGCCAGTTAACGCCGAGCTACGCACTGACCTGCAGGGTTACCTGGAGTAAAGGGATTCCCCTAGTCCTTATCTATTCGTTTCAAAACGATCAGCAAAATGTTCCGAGCGCGGCATTCAGCACATTATTGAAAAATACCGTAAGCGGACACGAATCGTGCATCTGAACTGCCACAGTCTACGACATGCCTTTGGACACGACCTTCTTACAGCAAACCCGCCGGTGCCAATAGATCGGGTGGCCACGTTTATGGGCCACTTTAAAGAGGACGGTTCACCTAATATTGAAATGACCATGATTTATACGACTCCTGGAGTAGACCAGCTATTAACATTAGGATTAGAATAAGATCGAGAGAATTAGTATAGTAGACGCATATTGTGAAGGAGATGAAGGAGGAATGTGTGGCCGATATCAGTCCTTAATCAGGATAAAAATAGATTAAATGATGTGCGAATAGTAACGGAAGCACGTTAGATATTTTCAGATCTGTTGTTGATGGTAAGTTTGCCTGTTGCAAAGAATGTGATCATGCTTGCGAAGCACTTAGATGTCCGTTTGCTTCGAACATGAAGTGAATAATACAAAAAATAAAGCTACTCATAAGTGAGTAACTTTATCTTAAAAACTACAAGGAAAATTTTTCATCGATTGTTTTTAACTTTTCTAAGTACTTTTTGTACACTTCTTGTATGGCTATATCAGGATGATTTTGGTAATCATTTATTGGTTGAAGTGGCAAATAACCAGCAATTTGATTCTGGATTTTATCAATAAACATACTTCGTTTTTTAACTGCAAAATCATACCAATTTTTATCTATTTTCTCATCATTACAATGTGTACAAACAGGTAATATATTTTTAAATTCCATCGTACCACCATTTGAATTACTTACCACATGTTCTTTGGTCAATTTTTCCTGCGGGGTATTACAATACGCACAGCAGTTTTTATAATCATTGATTAAGACTAAAAAATATTTAGCTGTAAGATACTCGCGGTCTGCTAACAAGCGAGTAAGTGCGTTTTTTAGATTACGACCTGCTATGTTTTTTGCGGTGTGTATTGTTTGTCCCATAGCGTTTTCACTTCCCTTCTTATCCAGAATATACCTCGTAATTGGATTTACCTCAAGGGATGGATCTCACAGTACGAAGATATAGCTCTTCTAGGTGAGCACGGATTATATGATTTTCAAAACTGGATCGAGGGAATGAGGTTCTTACCACCGCCAGTGCCGATGCGGGTTGAGAAGACTTCCCGGCAGGAGGGAAACTACGTTTATTGTGGATGTGGAAGCAGAAGGTTCGATCTGATATTGGGTTTTAAATTATCATATAAAGGAGGAGTTTTTTTGAATATAAGATCCATTATGAAACAAATTCAAAATACTGTATTAAAAAGCAAACATTTAAAAATGTATATATACGCTGTGGCAATTAGCGTATTTATCATAGCTGATATAATAAGGGGGAATTCAAGTATTAGCCAGGGACTCGTATTGTGGGTTAGTATAATGGCTATTGCTACATACGTAAATTACAAGTTGTATCTAAGCGCAAACATATTGATGATGGCCATAATTACATACTTAATACTGCCCCTTTTATTCACAATATTTTGTGTCCTTGTATCTGGTGTAGTCACTGGACGTTTGAATATGATTCTACCGTTCTTCGCTATTACTAGCGTTTATGTGCTCATGTTTATCCTGCAAGCACGTAAAACAAAAAGATCAGATATTTTTTTAGAAAATATTAAAATATCACTGGATATTGTAAGAACGTTTTTCGCATCAGCCCTTGGAGTAATGGCCATCTATTATCTCATGAATAAAAACTATACTTATTTCCAGAATGTTATTGTAGAGTATTCAAAAATGACCAATGATGAACTGAAGCAGCTCCTTCAAATTCTGGTGCAGACGCTAACTCTTCCCTTTATCATTTTGACTTCAATTTTTCGGATTTATGCAGACTGGTTCCTTCTCCGAAAAAAAAGAAAAGACCGCATTATTCAACTGCTGGCCTTGCCGTCTTCGAATTCAAAGCGTCCAGATGAACACCCAATTCAATCACAATAAAATTACCAACAGCTACATGAATTGCAGATCCGTTGGTCCGCTGGTAATAGAGAGGAGTATAGGCACAGCTACGCTGTAATAATTGTACAAGAGTTAATACCAGCCTCTAAGATGGGTCGACATCAAAAGAAGAGCACCAGAGACAATGCCATAATGTTAACTTTTCTTCGATTGGGTCTTCGCGTACATGGGCTTTGTGATCTGCAGCTTACGGATCTGGAATTGAGCGATCGGAAGGGACTGCCTATATCCGCGATAAAGGCGACAAAGATTAATTAAATTAGAGCTACGAGCTGCGTTGCAGGGATACCTGGTAGAGAGAGACTCATCCAGTCCATATGTATTTGTTCAAAGTGATCGTCAAAATGTTCCGATCGAGGGATTCAACACATAGTAGAAAAATATCGCGAGCGGATACGACTCAACACCTGACCTGTCGCAGCTTACGTCATACTTTTGGCCACGATTTACTGGCTGCTAGTAACGATCTGCAAAAAGTGGCTATGTTGATAGGGCATTACAAAGAGGACGGCACACCTAATATCGAAATGACGATGATTTATACGACTCCTGGAGCTGAAAATCTGGAGTCGATCAGCTGGACATGTTTAGATGAAAGGAGCGAAACAATTTGAATAGCACTATAAGTGAATTTTGTAAGCTGAAGCTTGAGATAAGGGATTTCCTAAATCAGACATCTAATTATATAGAAATTAATGAACAACAAATAAAAGATATGGTTAATCAATCACATTATACCGTGAACCATGAAGGCGATTCTTATGATTTTTATGGTATGGAAAAAGAATCGTACTGGTTCCCTATAACATTAAGAAATTCAGTATTTGTTACACTTTATGGTTTTTTTGAACATATTCTTATTAAAATTTGCAACACTTTATATACAATGAGAGGTATTTCGATGAGTGTTGAATCTTTTTTTAATAATAAACAAAATACTGGTTCAACTATAGTGAAAGCTAGTAATTATATCTTGAACGTTGCAACTACTTATTTTCCGGATCAGCTCCCTGAATGGACACATATGAAAAATTGTGCAGTTTTGAGGAATTCTATTGTCCATAATTTCGCAAAAAATAATGATAGAGTAAAATTATTGCTCCCAATGAGCGGAATAACAACTGAAATTAAAGATATAACTAACGAAGTGTTGGATTTTGACTATATGGGAGAAGCACATGGTGTGTCTCAATTGAACTTTGAGAATAGTTTTTTTCTACTATCCAGTTTCAGTAAAGAGTTTCTAAATTCATTTGCAACATTAATGAATAAATTTTTTTTGGTGAATGCTTCGTTATTAGACGGAAAACACGATGAAAAGCTAGCATCATTTAATTTCACAGTTTAACAAAAGGTTTATTGACTTATTTTGAACAACAGAGTTGAACCACGCCGAGTTTTGAGGGAGTTGAGGGTACCGTTTGAGTCGATCAAAGAGAACGATCACAATCCAACCACTTCCAAGAATCACTACAAATCCATGATCGTATATAAAGGGCTGGAGTAACATGGGGCTGCTGTGGAGCAGATCAGCTGGACTTAACTAAATGAAGGAGGTTCCATATGTTTAATTACGCAGATACGGGAAAAGTGAAAATGCGACTTGGCCAATATGTCGCACACCATATTATAAAAGATGGTTTTACAAGCAAAACTGTTCGTTCGCCGGATCAGCTTAACAAAATGGATAGGTTTGAACTGGCCAAGGAATTTTTTGTCCTCTAAAGAACGTAAATACTTCGATCGTGATTTATTTACAACTCCAGAACCAGAAAAGCTATTGGATGATATTGCGAGGTATATCGATCAACGAATCCCAAAGGCATATGTGAATTGGTTCAATTACGGCAATGATGAAGATGAGGAATGGTCAGCGGGGAAATATGGTTTAACCTATCAGTTCCGAGAAAATGAACTGCTGGAAACAGAAACAAGAGAAAAATCAAAGGCATGGAACTCAAATGCTTCCGCAAGTAAAGAGCAAGTCCGATATCTTAAAGCTTTACTTTCCCAAGCGGGATACATTTTGAAAATTAGCTACGATGACTTGACTAGGGAGAGCGCCAGCCCGTTAATTAGTTTTTTTGTGGATGATGACGCTTACCAGAAGATGTTCAAAAATTACTAGAATACGAAATTTCTACTTTCAGGGAGTATTGATCGATGCTTTACCAATATTAAAAATTGAAGGAGCGTTTCCAAGGCACAGCTGGCATCAGCTGAAGGAAGTCCACCCAATCCAGTGGAGCGTTCTGGAATCGTAGGTTAACATTTATATGAAGGTACATCAGTTATCTTTGTCGAACTTGTGATTTAGCAATTTCAATAAAATAGAAGGGATGCGTTCAAGTATGAGTCTAATAAGTGAGAATCAACTAGATGAGTGGGTACGTGGAAATACACGAGAAGCTCAAGGGAAAATAGTTGAACTTGTATGGCGATTGGTTGCTGTGTCTTCTCCCAATCCGAAAGAGCGCAGATTTCCACTAGGAGATAGTATTGGACAGCCAGGTCCTGACGGATTATTAAATACTGAATATAGTTTCGATCCTTTTGTACCTGAAGGGAGATCATTCTGGGAAATTGGTACTGGAAATATCGCCAGAGACAAAGCAACATCGGATTATCGTGGATTGACTGACGCAACTCCAGAAGAGGTAAGGAAAAAATCAACATTTGTCTTCGTTACACCGCTTTCTGGTAGAAGGGATTGGCAGCATACATGGAAAGAGAACGCGCAAGCTGAATGGTTACATAGTAGACGGCAGAATAACGAGTGGGCCGATGTTCGTGTAATAGATGGATCGGTACTTATAGATTGGTTGCACCATTTTCCCGCTGTAGAAACATGGCTTGCAGAGATTATGAATTTACCTATCCAGCACATTCAAACTGCAGAGCAACATTGGGGAGATTTAATAACCATAGGAGACCCTCCACCTCTTACACCAGAAGTCTTTCTTACTAACCGCAATGCGGCTAGTGAGAAATTGAATGAACTATTTTCGGGCACATTGGTTCAACTTAAAGTTGACACCCTCTTTCCTGAACAGGTAGCAGATTTTGTTGCTGCTCACGTTGCATCTTTAGACGAAGAATTGAAAGTGGATATCACCGGGCGCTGTCTTATCATTTCGAATGTGGAAGCATGGAATGCAATGGTTACTCTGAACTCACCTCATTTTCTAGTTGCAAATTTTGACCTTGATGAGACAGAAACAGGCACAAAACTCCTAGAAAGAGCACGTAGGGGTAGGCATTTGGTCATCTTTAGCGGAAGACCAGGCGGGATACCGCATCCGAACAGAGTTACTATACCAAACCCAAAAAGTTATCAATTGAAAGAAGCCTTAGTTATGGCCGGATATAACGAGGAACGAGCACGTACTCTAGCTCAGAAAAGTGACGGTAATATAAGCTCTTTACTTAGATGTATCCAACATCTTTCTTTAATGCCGGAATGGGCTCAAAGAACGGATGCAGCTGAACTTGTTATTGCGGAACTACTTGGTGCATGGAATGAACGGTCTGATGCGGATAAATCAATCGTGGAGAAACTTTCGGGAAACTTTTACGGGGATTGGATCGGAAAGATTCGTGATATTTCGCTTCGTCCGAGCAGTCCCCTAATTAATAGAGAGGGTAACTGGAAGGTTGTTTTGCGATACGAGGGATGGTATGCCCTTGGACCACGAATATATGATGAACTTCTCGACCGATTTAAAGAAATAGCATTGACTGTTCTAAAAGAACGTGATCCTCAATTCGATTTACCTGGTGATCAGAGGTATGCGGCTAGTATATATGGTAAGACTTTAAATCATTCAAGACTAATAAGGAAAGGGGTAGCAGAAACATTAGCACTTCTAGGAAGCCAACCACAAGCGTTGATATCATGTTCTTCAGCAAAAGCTGTAATGACGGCTTCCACTACAATTAGGGAACTCTTTTTTGATGCAGATTGGATACTTTGGGCCAGTCTGAATGATCTCTTACCATTATTTGCTGAGGCGGCTCCAAATGAATTTCTTAATTCAGTTGAAGAAGCATTAGCGAGCAAATACTCTCCATTTGAGAGCGTTTTTTCGCAAGAGGGAACAGGATTGATGGGGCACAATTACATGACAGGATTGCTTTGGGCATTGGAAACCTTAGCTTGGGATGCTGAATATTTAACACGTGTAGTTATCATACTTGGAGAACTTGCTCAAAAAGATCCAGGAGGAAACTGGGCTAATCGTCCAGCTAATTCTCTCTCGACTATCTTATTGCCGTGGTTTCCTCAGACTAGCGCCTCAGTTTCAAAGAGAAAAGTAGCTGTCACAACTCTTTTCCTAGAATTTCCTGATGTTGCGTGGAAATTACTGTTAGAGCTTCTTCCTAGTTCACATCAAGTTTCATCAGGTTCTCATAAACCATCGTGGAGAGAACTAATTGCAGATGATTGGACTCAAGGTGTTACGAATCAAGAGTATTGGGAGCAGATATCCGGATATGCACTATTAATAATAGAAGCTTCTAAGCATGATTTTTCAAAACTAAATGAATTAATATCACGTTTCTCAGACTTGCCCCAGCCAGTGGCTGATGAACTGTTAAGTTACTTGAGTTCATCAGAAGTACTTTGTTTACCACAAGAAGCTCGCTTAAAATTATGGAATGAACTTACGGTTCTTGTCTTAAGACACCGAAAGTTTTCTGATGCAAAGTGGGCAATTCCTTCGAAAATAGTTGATAATATTCAAACTGTTGCCGACAGTCTTTCTCCTATAGAACCATTTTATCGAAACCAACGAATCTTTAATGACTATGATTCACATCTATTTGAGGAACTTGGGAATTATCAAGAACAACAGAAAAAGCTAGATGAGCTTAGACAGAAGGCTGTAAGGGAAATTTTGGTCGCAGGGGGTGTTGAAGAGCTTCTAAATTTTGCTAAGGTTGTTGAGCATCCAATGTATGTAGGACTTGCTTCAGGAGTACTAGGTGAAGACATTATCGAAAAAGCTGTTCTTCCAGCATTAATTGCTTCGGATATAGATTCAATCTCGAGGTTTGTTGGTGGCTTTATATTGGGGACATTCCGTAAAAATGGGTGGCAATGGGTTGATAATCTCGATTTTACAAATTGGAGTAACCCCCAAATAGCACAACTGCTTGTATACCTACCTTTTAGTTCTGAAACATGGGGGAGGTTAGAAAAACTTCTTGGAGAGGACCAAATACTATATTGGTCCCTAACAAATGCAAATCCATATGAAACAGAAGAACAATTGGATTGGGCAATTAATTGTTTACTTAAATATAATCGACCGCATGCCGCTGTCAAATGCTTGGACAAACTATTACATGAAAAAGGCACTATTGATAGCCAACAAGCTGTGCGTGTGCTACAAGCAGTGCTTGCTTCTCCTAAGGGTATTCAATCAATTTATACTCATGACATTGTTGAGATTATTAAAGCTCTACAAAATGAAGAGAAAACAAATCAAGATGACCTTGCACAAATCGAATGGAATTATTTGACTTTACTTCGACATTATCCTGATGCAACACCAAAACTTTTAGAGCAACAACTAGCTGAACAACCAACTTTTTTTTGTCAGGTTATACGCACAGTGTTTCGCTCCAAAAACGAAGAGCAACATACTGAAGAAGATTCATCGGAGGATAAGGAAAATATAGCATCAAATGCTTATAACTTACTTAGAGAATGGAGTAAACCTCCAGGTAGTCGGGAAGGGACATTTGATGGTGATTTTCTGATTAATTGGCTTGAGGAAGTGAAAAAACATACTCGTGAATCAGGCCATTTGGAAGTCGCACTTATTATGGTTGGACACGTGCTCATTTATACACCTGCTGATCCAGATGGACTTTGGATACATCATTCTGCAGCCAAGGTATTAAATGAAAAAGATGCTAAGGATATACGGGAAGGTTATAGAACTGAATTGTTTAACTCGAGAGGAGTTCACTCTTGGACAGCAGGTAAAGAGGAAAAAGAATTGGCTGAAAAATATAGGAAGCAAGCAGAAGAAGTAGAGCTTCATGGATACCATCGCTTGGCAGACATACTTCGTCAGTTGGCTGCTTCCTATGAATATGAGTCACAACATCAGGCATCTGAAGATCTTTTTGAGGACTAATGTCTAAAAGAGCATTTTATAGGTCCCCGGAATTATATTCTGGGGATTTTTCGAATGTACCAAAAGTACAATTCAAGGAAGAAAGTTGAAAAGCCTTGGCTTAATGAGACTTATAAAAATAAGTCTCAGCTATAAAAAAGGTGAATAAATATGACAACCATTCTTCCCGTTATCAAACCTTCTTTATATTATTTTAGAAATGGTATTTAATATAAATGAAGGAAATGATATTAAGAATCAAAAAAAGATATTTCTAATGTACTGAAACAAGTTTGTAGTAAATCAGAAAATTTACACTTTTTGCTCGGATCTGGATGTTCATAACCAGGAACTGTCAAAGACAGTGTTGTCTCAATGTAACAATTTCATTCTTCATAGAATCAGAAGTAACGTAGATCTGGAACAGATGAGAAGAAGTATCCCTTATATTAGTGACTCGCAGTTACAACGTATTACGTATTTAACCACTAGCTCGGCACTATTAGTTGGTGATGCATTTTCTGTGCCGATGGAGTTAATAATTAAAGGGGGAGAGTATGGAGATCCTTCAAATACATTTCTTCCATCTAACGTTTGGAGAAAAAATAGTAACTAAACTGAATTGGGAATTGTATAATAATCCCTTTACAAAATAATACATTCGCAATATAATTTATTGAGTCCGAAAGCATCGGATAAAGAGTCAAGCGGAAAGTATCCCTTGGCTCTTTTTTTCTTTAATATAATATTGTGGTTCATTTAATCCAACGGTGATTATCCCTTTGGCGGGTTCAAATTACAAAGATTAATATACACGTAACTGATACTGGTAACTAGATGAGAAAATATATACGTATTGAGTACTTTGAAATCATTGTTGAGGAGCAAATGTATGCGTATTATCAGTTCAAAAGATGTGCCAGCCGACCTAAATGAGCCTTATATCCATCTTAGACTAGATGGATGGAACGACTGGTGGGAATATCAATGTTTATATCATGTAAGTTATTGTACCAAGTATGACCATGTATTTCTAGGAAGTGTAAAAGTTGGAGAGAAAGGATTACAACCTGACGATAATAAAATTCTCATACCAAGCATTCCTAACGATTGTACACAACTACCTGATCAATTTTATTCGTTGGGTCAGGACGTAACTTACTATTACAATCTTTATAAATTCAAAGAAGATGATAGATTAATTATTTTAAAGTGCCTAAATGATATTGCACTAGATGAAAGTATCTATGATGTTATTCGATTTGAGTACATGTTTACAAGAGCTTTGAAAAGAGATGTAAGTATTTCTTCTATAAGGGGGCAATACAGTAGGTTAGCACATGGCAATGCAGAATTGACAAAGTATGACTTCATTTATAATCTACCCAACAATGAAAATAAGATCTATATGCATATTCAGGTTGATCCAACGCAAATCCCTTCAACTAACTTGCATGTTTTAATAGGCAGAAATGGTGTTGGTAAAACAACGTTATTAACAAATTTAGTGGCAACTGTGCTCACGAATTCAGATGAATATGGAGAAATAATCGTAACAGAGGATACGAAGCAAGAAGTATTGTTCGCAAATTTAATTACGGTAGCATTTAGTGCATTCGATACAGGGAATTACGTGAAGTTTAAAAGTTCAGACACTTTAAAATATATTTCAATTGGTATGTTAAAAGAATTAGAAAAATCAGGAGTTGATTTGGATGAGAAGATCACCGAAATTAACTTCATACCAAAAACTTTAGATGATTTGAAAAAAGAGTTTGTTGATAGCCTTTTATCAATCATAAATAATGGAAAGTCATCTCGCTGGATTGATGCTATTACTACTTTAGATAGTGATCCCATATTCTCAGCGATAGGAGTAAAATATTTTATAAAGAATGAATATATCTCTAGAGCGCATCTTTATTTTGAAAAATTAAGTTCAGGGCATAAAATTGTATTATTAACCATTACAAAGTTAGTTGAAACAGTCGAAGAAAAAAGTCTAGTAATCTTAGATGAGCCTGAGATGCATTTACATCCACCATTACTTTCTTCTTTTACAAGAGCATTATCAGATCTTATGATTTCTAGAAATGCAGTGGCGATTATTGCTACACACTCTCCTGTAATTTTGCAGGAAATACCTAAAGAATGCGTATGGATAATCAATAGATATTATGACCAAATTAATTTTGATAGGCCTGAAGATGAAACATTTGCAGAAAATATAGGGGTTTTAACTAGAGACGTTTTTGGCTTAGAGGTTCACAAGTCAGGTTTTCATGGTTTAATTAGTAAAGCCGTATCTGAATTTGATAATTATGATGACATAATTAATTATTTTAACGGGAAGCTTGGATTTGAAGGGAAAACTATAGCAAGATCCTTATTGTTCAGCAAGGAGGAAAGAAATTAAAATGAAGCATCTAGATAAGCCAAATATGGATGCCCTTGAAGTATTGATTTCCTCAAAGGAAAATATACGTAGTAAAGAATTAAAACAAAAAATCGAAGAGAGCAAAGACTTTTTTAAAAGAAGATATAATCATTATGATAACTATGCAACTTTAGGTACATTTAATATTCTAGTTAATCGTAATTACAACAATATAGTCAAAAGAGTTGATCAAAAGGCTAACATGATATTGCTTTATGATAAAATGACACAGGAAAAGACTCAAGTTAGAAAATATTATAAGACCTTAAGAGAGATGACTACTAAGTGTCCATACTGTGGTTTTGGAACAGTATCAACACTCGATCATTATCTTCCAAAAAGCAAATATCCAATTTATGCTGTTTACCCGAATAACTTAGTTCCAAGTTGTTATAGTTGTAATACTACTAAATTAGCCTCAACTGATGTTACGCTTCATCCATATTATGATAATGTTGAAAACGAGCAATGGTTATTTTGTGAAGTTATTTGCAGTGATAGCATTTTTTTTAAATATAGAGTTGATCAATCAGTTTTTAATAGTTCTTTGTACGAGCGAATAAAGACTCATTTTAAAGTTTTTGATTTACAGACTAGTTTCACAGGATTTGCAAGTGACGAACTTAGTGGCTATCTACAATCAATATATACATATCTTGAACAAATGAATATAGATGGATTAATAGCTGATGTTAAGGATAGATATGATAGTAACTTAGCCTTTAAAAAGAATCATTGGAGAACTGCTTTGTACCAAGCATTACACAATGATTCGAGCTGGATCGAATTTTTAGGGAAGTAATTTCAATAATATGGAGAGTTTCTTTAATCAATGTAGTGTAGAATTATTGTCTTACTGATCATCTCGGCTATCTAGTATATAAAATGATTCCCTAACCTACAACATAATCAGGAAAACCTTAATGAACTCATATGACGTATCATCACCGAGACTCATGCATTATCGCAGGATGTGGTGGAAGTACTTCTCTTAGCAAGCCATCCGACTTCAATCCTTTAATGCTAAGAACTCTCTGTCGTCTAATGGGTTTGAGTAATGCTAATTCTTCAATTAAAAGGGGCTGTCTCAAAAGTAGATTTTCTACGAGCAGAGACAGGCCACCTTCAATTTCAAAAGCATAAAAGTCAACAGAGCAGCACACCTCCTGTTATTGGAGGAATGCTGCTCTATGTTTTTGGTCTATGGCTGCTCGCTTCAGTAAATTGTGGGCAAGCGAAAGCCAACTGACCTCAAGCGTCACTTTTTCCATGCCGCGAAGCAGAAAGCGCCGGAAGCCCCTGTTATTTTTCAGTTGTCCAAATACACTTTCCGGTTCTGTCATTCGGCGTACGGCCAGAGCGTAACCTTCCTCACTTCGCAAGATCTCACGAGCCTGCTTTTGATAACGCAGTCGTTCAATACTAACAACCACTTCCCGATCTCCGGCTGCCTTCGTGCAGCGTTCCTTCAGCGGACAGCCCTCGCAGCTCTGACTTCGGTAATGACGTTTGTGAATTTCATATCCACTCTGTGAGATTTCCTTGCTTTCTCTGCGGAAATGCAGCACTTTCCCGACGGGGCACGTCCAGTTATCCTCGGCTGCATCGTATGTCCAGTTCTCGATTTTACCAACATTCGCTTTCCAGGCTTTGCTCTTTTCCTTGTGGTAGCTGCCGTACTTCACCACCGCCTGAATCTCTTTCTTTTCCAGATAGGCGTCGTTTTCTTCGCTGCCGTAGCCTGCATCCGCAATGACTGTCTTTGGCCGTTTTCCGAGGATCTGCTGCGCTTTTTCCATATGCGGCTCTAAACAGCGGGTGTCGGTCGGTCTTTGGTGTAAACTGTAGGCTAAAATAAATTGGTTTTCGGTCCCGATTTGCACATTGTATCCCGGTTTCAGCTGGCCATTTCGCATGTGGTCTTCTTTCATCCGCATAAACGTTGCCTCTGGATCTGTCTTGCTGAAACTGTTCCGGTCACCCAGAAGCTTTTGGTATTGTTCGTACTTCAGCAGTCGGGGAAGCCAATCCTTGCGCAGCGTCCGAACAGCCTTTTTTAAGGGTTTGTCTTTCGGTTTTTGGGCCAGCTGAGCTTCGAGCTTTTGCACCACCTGTTCAAGTTTCACGCTGCTCACTTCGGAATCTGTGCCGAGTTCAGCCAGGTCTTTGCCTGAATTCTCTTGTTCTTCCTGTTCTTCTGCCGCTTCAATGTCAGCGAACAGGGCATGCACCTTATCTTGCAGTTTGAGTTTGTGTTTACTGACGGCTTTCCCCCAAACAAACGTGTAGCGATTGGCGTTCGCCTCGATTTTGGTTCCGTCCACAAAGTAATGCTCCAGGGAAACGTATTTTTCGTCAGCCAGAAATTGAAGCACGGCGGTAAATACGGTTTGAAGGACGTCTTTCATCCGCTGGGAACGAAATCGATTCAACGTCCGAAAGTCTGGTCGCTGCCGACCGGCGAGCCACATGAAGGGGATGTTCTCCCGAATGGATTTGGCGATTTGGCGAGAGGAATAGATGCGCTGCGTGTAGGCGTAAATAATGACTTTGGTCAGCATTTTAGGATGGTAACTGTCACGGCCACCACCCGGGTAGGCAGCGTCAAAGATGGCGTCGTCCAGCCGGTTAACGGCGTCATTGACGATACGAACGAGGTGATGTTCTGGAATGTCGTTCTCTAAATCCATTGGCAAGCAAAGTTGGTCCATGGACTATTGAATGTACAAAAGAAACCTCTCCTTGATTTAAAATGGTTGGTCGCACTTCCATTTTACCAAAGAAAGGTTTCTTTTTTTATGATTTTTAGAAGGATTGTAGATACGAGTTCCGCTTAAACAGCGGAGAGGACGGAACGATTGTGGAAAAGCGATAGCGTTCGCCTTGGTCTCCGGATTTTCACCGCTAAGGGGAATGAAAAAAATCTGGAGACCACAGCGATTGAAACAACGGTCCGTTCGCGGAGCGTCCTCACAAGCGCAATGTCTATCTGACTCCAAAAAAAGAGCTGTCCCAAGCAGCCATTTCTGGCTTATGGGACAGCCCCTTTTTTGAATTTCTTAAATATGATATTTTAACAGTGGATATGTATTTGTAATACACGTGGTTATGGGGTGCACTCTTGTGGAGGAATCAAGAAAAAAATTATTCAAGGTAAGTAATCGGGAGAAAGCGTGATTGCAGCTTATTACTTTCATAAAAGGAAGAAAAGAGATATGCAAAAACCAAATAATAGCTTCTATATTTGCTATAAACACTAAGATAAGGCTCATTTCCAGAAGTTTTGTATAACTGCAAAAATCTTAATGTTTGTAAATACAGTATTTGAAGTGAAACAATCGAAAAAAAGTGAGTAAGTAAACATTAGGAAAATTTTTTTCGAATTCAATTAAAAGTTTAGAAGAAATGGTTTTACAACAGATACATTTGTAACGAGCTATGGGGATTTCAATTTATAAATTAAATTGTACGTTGAAGAAAAAGTTGTTGCATATTTCACATTTGAGGAAAAAGTTATTTCATATCCTTAAAATTGGAAAGTAGAGTTATTGTTCAAGGAAAATAAAGTCCTAGACTGTCACTGTTTTATTGGTCTAAATATCCTATTAGCTAAACGCCTAAGCATGATTGACAAGACATGACATGGATCTAACTTTCATACAATAATATCGAGTAAAGAAAAATAATTTTTGTTGAAAGTGAAAATGTCATATATAACTGGGTGAAATGTGTGATTAGAAAACCTTAGGCATTTTTGTTGTTTTTGTTCCCAGCTGATTTCATCGATATTTCATAGATTTTGTCTATGATTTTATCTACTAGTTTAAAATCAATATTTTCGTCGGAATCATAGTAACAATTTAATGTATATCCATGGGTAAATTCATGAATCTTTTTATCTGCACATATCATAAATGTAACAAACTTTGACATTTTCGCTGTATATTTTATAAAAATTTTAATTGCTGGCATTGTTGGATTATAATAGTGACTAATTACCGGAGACACAATAAATTCGTTACTGCTATAAAATTCCAACTTCATCTTAATATACTTTAATACACTTACCTCATCATCGAGACCGGCTTCAATGAATTTGATTTCTTTAGACACCCATTTATAGTGAAAATCCCAAATTAATTCGTTTGTATCAACTGTCCTGTCTGCAGAGTTTTGATATACTATTCCTCCCTCTGAATCTTCCCGTAATACTTGTAACTCTTCATAACTCAAAATACTCTTTTTTTCGTTTAAGAGAACTTTATATTCATTCAATAAAACTAAAAACTCATTAATATCAACTCTATGTTGTGGCTCGTAACGAATAGCCCTTTCAAGAATTTTCTCTAAATGTGCAATTGGGACATTAGTCCAGTATTTGGTAATTGAAATTGCTTCATCCTTAGAATTATATAATCCTTCGAAACAAGAAACCCAGTTATTTGTTAAAAGCATCCACAGTGTTTTTGCAAGAGACCAGACGTCTGCAGGTCTTGCATCTTCTGCTAATTTAACTCGTCGCATTTCTGGCGCAATTGTAGCATAATTCCCAATTCTATCGTTAATTTGTGTTAAACCATCATCGAATTCTGGATATGCAACTAGACCAAAATCACCAAAAGCCCACTTGTTTTTATAATAATATATATTGCTTGGTTTAATATCTCTATGAACGATTCGATGTTTATGTAATTCTGCTAATGTTTCAGACAAAGATATCAAACAATCAATTATTATTTCTAACTCATCACAGTTACCTAATTTATTTTCTATAGATTCAGCCAAATCCATGACATACCAAATCTCAAGCCCCTTAAAATGATCCGAATACTTAAAATCATTCTCAAATTCCTCTGGAATATATTTATACCTAATAGGTACAATTCCTTTAATTTTATTTTGGTACTTTTCCACAATTTTAATTTCATTAAGAAACCTTTTCACTTTCGTGGCATCTCTAGATTCATTGACTCGCAAGCTTTTTAAAGCATATTGGTTTTTATTTTTGTCTTCAACTAACATTACTTTTGCGTTTCCGCCAGAAGCAAATTTAGAATCTATTACTTTATATGGTAAATAATTTTTCCTTTTAATCATAATTTATTTCTCCTTTGATATCTAAGACTTGCTTGCTAAATTGACACATTTGATGAGCTTCATGTTCTTTTCATCTGTCAAAAGTGTTTAAATTGAGGTGTTTCACATGATGAATAATCAATAATAGTGATATTTTGGAATTATTTTCATCTACAACTATTTATATCATGAAATTTCTAGTTGTAAAGTCCCGCTTGTTTACTCCAATTTACTACTTGAAAGTCATTGCCCTTCTAGGTTTACCTGCGACGTCGTAGTTCTTAAACGCATCGCCGAGTGACCATGATTTCGTACTCACTAACTCGAAGTCTGGACAACTCACTCAGATCCGCTCCCTGATGAGGTGTAGCAAGGAAGAAAACAACACGGGTGTTCGCGAAAACAATTCGCTCCGCAGATATTTCAGCTGCGTCAGACGACATCCTAAGAATCTGTTTAACGAGGAGACAGCCTGGACTATGACAATGCTTTTGTCTTTCTGTTGTGTTATCTCGAACCCCATTTCCCTTATATTTAGGTTCGATATGGGGAGGTCGATACTGAATGGGGTTTCCTCCCAATCAAATCCCAATACCTTATTGGAGACAAGATATCTGATGTGGCAGGCGATATTGACTGGAGTCGTTCCGATCTTTTCACCCGCTCCTTTTGTGAATTCAGATATACGTAGTCGAGGATTTCGGGTCTGTTAGAGCAACAACTCCTGAAGCGTATAATCACAAAATTCCCCGCGATACCAGTCACACCGAATGTGAACAAGTTGAGTGTAGACTGTAATGTATAGAGGTTTTTTTAAATTAGAATCGAATGTATAACTTTGTAATGCAGAACCCCTTATTGAAAAATATAACTGGAGTGATGATATGGTCTTTTTGTCTAAAATTGATGCAGCTATAAAGTTAGGGATAAGTATGGAACTATTAGATTTCTTTATTAGTAGATGTCCAAAACCAAATCAAACGGTAAAACTACCAGTTACACAAATAGCGAACGGTGAATTATTGGTTGATGAAGCGGATTTGGTGAGGTTTAATGGCTATTTGAATGAACCATGGCCTTTGCCACCTAGCGGAGGAAGACCGAACATTCCTGCAGCAATTGCACGAGATATTAAACTAGAATCGTCTTTTTCCTGTGCTATTTGTGGTGATCTTAATAATGGAGAAATCGCACATATCGAAGCTGTAGCAGAAACTTTAAACAACGGCCCTGATAATCTTATTTATCTATGTCCTAACCACCATACTCAATATGATAAAGGATATAAGATTGCTAGCAATCTAACGCTTGAGGAAGTTCGTGCCGCTAAGTTAATGAAGCGAAGAAATCGTCGCCGTATGATGCGACAAGAACAAAATGTTACAAAGGTCATCACTGAATCATTAAAAATAATTAAAGAGTTACATGAAAAGGTAGTGTCAGAACCAGAAAGACTAACAGTTTCCGTAATTACTGAGGGAGAGATTTTTTTGAAAAGGCTTCCTGATTTAATTAGAAAAGCAGGAGAAGAAGGGAACAAGGATCAAATCATTGATAAAGCCGATCAGCTAATTTTAAAAAACATGCCCTCAATAAGTGAAATTATACAGGGGATGCATGCTAAGAACGATAAGAATGAAATATCACAGATGATGGCTAATATTGCTGAAAAAACAAACGAAATTATTATTGAACTTGATGAGGTGAATTGTCCTCATTGTAATGGTAGAGGAACAACTGGATTGGTTGGTGATATTTGTAGGTATTGTGAGGGTTCTTGTTATGTATCCGAGAAAAGTGCAAAAGAGTATAACCCTACTCTAATCGATGAAGTGGATTGTCCTCATTGTCATGGGAAGGGGACAACTGGACTAGTAGGAGATATATGCGGTTACTGTCAAGGTTCATGTGTAGTTACGGAAGAAGAAGCGGATGATTACGACCCAAATGACCTCGATGAAGTTGATTGTCCTCATTGTTTTGGAAGAGGAACAACTGGCCTAGTTGGAGATGTGTGTAGTTATTGCCAAGGCTCATGTGTTGTTACTAAAGAAAGTGCTGATAGTTATACCCTGAATGATATTGATGAAGTAGACTGCCCTCATTGTAGTGGGAGAGGAACGATTGGATTAAATTCAACTGTTTGTGGGTTTTGTGGAGGTTCATGTACAGTCTCTAATCAAGAAGCAGATGGTTACGATCCGCAGGACATAGATCAAGTGGATTGTCCAAGATGTGATGGAAGAGGAACTATTGGATGGTCGGGCACTGTTTGTTCTTACTGTAATGGTGATACTGTCGTGACACGCAAAGAATATGTTGAATTTAACGTGAAGAATTTGGATGAGGTTTCGTGTCCACGCTGCAATGGTAGTGGAACTACCGGACTTAGAGGTGATGTATGCAAATTTTGCCGGGGGGATACTGTGGTATCAGCTTCAGCGAGGGATTCTTATTTGATAAAATACGGTGATTGATATACAGCTTTAATCAGATAAATTCATTAACAAATCCTAAACGCTAAATAAACTCCGACAGATGGAGTTTATTTATTTTTTATGTTCCAATAAAAGCCCACGCTTAGCGTGAGTCTTCTGTTTTAAGGGACCAAGTTCTTGGACTACATTTCTTGGGCGGCACCTGCTCGATCTGGCCAGCTCTAAAAGCACTGCGCACCTGGTTGTTTCCCGTATCTTAGTGGCAAAGTACTGGCCGACTGCAGCAACACTGTGTACCACTGGTTGTATTCGGACAGTATCGGCTGCGGGCAGGCAAGATGGAGGAGCACTACACACCTAGTTGCTTCTCGGACGCTATCAGGGCGTGTTGGCCGGTGCCAACATCGCGCAATTGATTGCTTCCTGGATGGTATCGGCGGCGGGAAAGCTGGCTACAAGAGCACCGCGCACCAACTGAGCTTTAGACGAAGTGCAGGGTTTGCCGCCGTCAGCAGGTTCGATTATTACTATTGGTCATAATCAGCAAGGCGCTGCTGGCGTAAGGAAATCATAAAGGGCCGGTTGTAGAAAAGTATTAGACTCGGAAAATAAAGTTGTAGACTGGTGCTCCGGAAGCAGAGTTTCCTGATCGGTTTGGCCGGCGGTGATCGACAGGAGCAGCTGAGCTCGTGCTCCTTGTACTCTGGACGAAGCCGGGGCAGCCGTGTGTAGAGAAGTCAGAAAAGGGCTTAGGCTGAGTGACGGCACGCGGACCGGGCCGGTGTTTGCAGTAGTACATATGGAATCAGCACCGCGACGTCACAAAGGTGACTCCGCTGCACCGAGCAGGACGTTTCGCACAGTTGCGGTCACTGCATTGTTCGTGCGCTAGAGGGAGCTGGGCTGCAGGTGAAAAGCCGGGATTAGGCTTGCCAGTATTCAAAGAAAGAAAGCTGGGCCAGCCCGAGCAAGGAAATCAGGAAAAGCGGTGGGAATCGTATAGCGGCCCGCTAGCTCTGCAAAGGTCTTGCTTCCCCGACGGTACCGGCGAAGAGCTGCCAGCTGTAGCATCCCGCTCCGGGTGTTCCGACGGAATCGGCTGCGAGAAGCAGCCAGTTGAATCACTGCACCCCTGTTCACCTCCCTAATGCTACTAGCGGTGGGGTGGCCGTCTGAAGCAACACTGTGCATTTGATTGTTTCCGGACTGTACCGGTAGCGGTCTGGTCAGCTGCAGTAACGCTACTTCACAGACTGTAATGGCAACGGGCTGACTGAAGGAGCTCCGCACACCTGATTAACTAGTTGATGGACAAGAAGATAGCCCCAGCGAGCCCACGCTAGTAAGGGTTTTCTGATTTAGTGATATTATGATCCGCTAAATTGGAACTATAAATGGAGCATGAAACGTATACACAAGAAATTTGTGAGCAAGGTTTGAAAGCTGATTTTCTAGACAAGGATGTGCTTTATTATTTGAAGGAAATTTATCTATAATATCATCCCTTAAATCAATGACTCCTGATTTGGGATCTCCTGTAAAGCGATAACCACTTATACATACTACAACAACAAGGGACCAAGTTCTTGTCCGACATGGGATTAAGTCCTTGGCTTATTGGAGACAAGATATCTGATGTGGCAGGCGATATTGGCCGGAGTCATTGAAAATCGTTCTAAACTACCTATTTATCTTGCCCTAGTAGGACATAGTTTTGGAGGCTGGGCAGCATGCAGAGTATCTCGACACAGTATACGTATCCAGATTATATAGCGCTACTTGATCCTGTATTTGGTGTTGATAATTGGGTTGGACCTGATGATAAACCAAGAGGAAAAACTATTATTAACTGGTGTCAAGATAACGGAAAGCGTTATAGTATTAAAGAAAATCCACCGACATCACCACAAGATCAGAGAACTGGCGTGTGCTACCGGAGCGGGGGGCGGAATCGCTCCTATTCAATCACAAATATCTGAAGTGTAAAAAAGAACTTGAGCAATGCGGAGGGGTGCTGCTTGGAAGGATTCCGAATTGAAACCGCGAATCCATGATATATTGCTTAGATGATATACCGGCACACACTTAAAAACGTAAGCTTCCGGAAAGCGTTCTGGCTGGTTTTGAAGCAGAAAGGATGAAACTACGGCCGTAAGTGGTTCGTTTGAATGCTTGTTACTCCATATGCTGTTTTCAGATGGTTTATGAGTATCTGGAAGCCGCGGTAGAGTCAATTCAGCACCAAATCAGCAACGAAAGACTCATTCACCCTGATAGTTTGCTGCCAATCCATCAGGGTGACGTGAAGGAACTTTTGCTGACAGCCGGAAATAGCATTACCTGTACTGCTGGCAAAACAGTTGAATAACCAATCTTGATGATCAGATTCTAAATAGTGATGTACACACTACTAGGGGAGGAAATGTCATGAAAAAAACTATAACTGCTACAGGACTGGTGAGCTGGCAGTCAAAGCAGACCATCTAGGTGTAAACGTTGCAGCCGCTGAGAGTTATAAAGCTGCTCCCGCAATTCATCAAAGCGTGGATATAAGCATGACTTCCATGGAAGATTCTAGAAGAATCAAAGTAATCACGGTTGGCATGTCCAGCAATGGTTCCTTCAAAGAAGTACCTAGTAGTCACTGGGCAAAATATGCAATAGACCAAGCTGTGGCTAAGGGATACTTCAAAGGGTACAGTGACGGCACATTTAAGCCAAACTCTCAAGTAACTCGTGAATAGTTTGCTGCACTAATCTCCCGTGTATCGAATAATGCTGAGACAGGAGCAACTGTATCTTTCTCGGATATGTAGGTAGATGGAGTGAAGCTGAAATCACAAAAGCTGTAGGTCAAGGCTTCATTAGCATAACCAGTACTATGGCATACTCAAACCACAGCGTGAAGTGATATGCGTAAGGAAATAGACGCGAGGGATAAATAGGCTGCGAAAGTGCAAGACAATTTATCATACGAGTAGCCAGTCTACGATAATAGTGTATGAGTGGTAAATCTAAACTAACATAAATGACATCAAGAAAGAGTGAATTGCATGGGTTGTTTACTAGGAATTATATTTTTAATGTTTTTTTTAATATTAGTGGGTTCTGGTACACCAGTTTTTTTATCTTTCGTCATTATATTTGGAATCTTTCTCTTACTGTATTGGAGCTCGAAAAAGTATGGAGAACGGAAAGAAGAAGAGGAGTATGAAGCGAAACGAATAAAAAAAGAGATAGAAGAAAGTAACTATAAATGGAGAGAGAAAAGAGACGAGGAAGAAAAACAAACGAAAAAAAGGGCAGAAGAACTGCGGGAACAGGAACTACTCGCCAAAAAGGAAAGGGAAGAGCAGAAGCAAGTAGAAAGAGAAGCGGAAAAGGAAAGATTACGTCCAAAGAATTTTCCTGCCACCTATACTGAAGGTGGTGTGACAAAAAACTATAATGAAGATCAGAAATATGAAACTTATTTGGTAACAAAAGAAGTCATCGATGAGAAGGTGAAAGCGAAACAAGTACAATTGACGATTGATCGAATCGCTTCTGAGCAAATGGATGATGAATATATGGAATATAAACGAGCTATACAAAATCTTGCGATAACCATAAAAAAAGTAGAAATACATATGCTGCAACGGGTGAAAAAAGAAAAGGAAAAACAGCGATTAGCACAAATCGAATTTGAGAGAACGAAACAAGCACAATTGGAGATTGAGCGTAAGCAAATGGATGATGAAGATATGCAATATAAGCAAGCTATACAAAATCTTGCGATAACCATAAAAAAAGTAGAAATACATATGCCGCAATGGCTAAAAGAACTAAAAGAAAAAGAGGAAAAACAGCGATTGGCCAATGAACAACTGGAAAATAAAAAGCGTGAAGCTCGATTGCTGAAAGTAACTGAAAATCGAGCTATATTTGAAGCTAAAAAAAAGAAGCTGCTCAAGGAATTAGAGAACCAACAAATAGCTGAAGAGAACCAACAAATAGCTGAAGAGAAACGACTAGAAAAGAAACGTAAGGAAGAAGAAAATAAGAAATTAGAGAACCAACAAAAGGCTGAAGAGAAACGATTAGAAAAGAAACGTAAGGAGGAAGAAAAAAGACTATTGAATGAGAGACTGATCCTACATATAGAAAAAACGAGCATCAATTTACTCGAAAGTCAGGAGGTACACCGATTGGTAATCTCCTTTATTGAAAGGTCGATGAATAGCGAATTCTTATCTTTTAAAGGGCTACATGGATATGAAGATATGTTCTTTAACACATATCCCGATGCTAAAGATCTCTTACCAAGTATCGTATCAAAGAATAAAGGAAACCAATCATCCCAATGGGAGATGACAGATGTACATCCTTTTCAACTATTCACTCAAATTATTGGGAATAAACATAAGTTTAAGAGTCCAGAAGAGTGTGCAGTTATAACTTGGAAAATGATTAGAGATACCGCATTTTATAAATATGCCACTTCTTTTGAAGAAGAGTACGGTCACTGCTTTTCAAAAGTAAATATTAATCATTATGAAAAATGTATTGATGCGTACTTTGCGATTCCCATGCTCAATCACACATCTGCTCAACATACGATGTGGTTAACCTATTATTTGACCTATAAGCGAGGGTTAACTATTAGCTATTTAGAAGATATATATGAATCTCTAGTGAAAGGTATCTCTAAAAAGCATAAGGCTATCCAATTAGAGCAATTTGAACAAAAGCTACTATCCCAAGAAGAAGAATCTTACTTTAAGATTGTTGATGTCGATCTCTTAAGTGGACACGATTTTGAAGTGTTAATACAACGCATATTTATAGGGATGGGATATAAGGCTCACGTTACCAAAGGTTCGGGAGACCAGGGCGTCGATGTGATTGCTGAGCGTATGGGTAGAAAGATAGGTATTCAAACCAAATGCTATACAGGTAAAGTGAACAATACAGCCATACAAGAAGTCGTTGCGGGTATTGGTCATTATGGACTAGATCAAGGTATGGTGATCACCAATAGTTACTTCACGGACTCTGCGAGAGAACTTGCTGCCACTAACCATGTCGTGTTATGGGACCGAAACATACTGAGTGAAAAGTTAGAAATATTAAAAATTAAATAAAACACACTTAAGTTTATAACCGAACAAGCAACCTATTAGACGCATTTAGTGCAATTCCAATCCTTAATCATCTGGCTAGTAATAGGTTGGGCGGCATTACATAGCAATAACCCAGTTAACTATTTTAAACTAAGATTCGCCCTTCAACTTCAAAACTCTCCCTGCCCAAAGTAAAAATTGTTGATCGAAATTCAGACTGGTGGAGTCTAGAGATCGTTCAGGCAGTGGTCAATAAAGGAATTGTCCGCATAGATAGCAAAGGGGCTTTGAATTATTCAGATTCGGCCACTCGCACGGAGGTAGCGTTCACTATTTTTTTAAAGGTAAAGTTGTGTTAACCTCATGAAATCCTGGTTGAATTAGATTCAAAGCAAAACGAGATATGAGGCGCCCCATGGCTAAACCTAACGTACTTCAAGAGACAATTGATCAAACGGTGGCGACTATCGAATGCTTGCAAAGGGAGATTCAACATCTTACCGAAGAACGCGATGCGTTAAAAGACCGAAATGTATCCTTATACAAAAAGCTTACGAAGCAACGGTTGGGCTCTATGGCACCATAGCTTATCGACCTTCTTCGCCAGCCGTCCAAACAGTATAGTCATAGGTATCCATTTTCATCCTCTGTGGTGCAGTGCCGATCTTGCGCTGCATGAATGGCTAAGTTAGTTGAATCAAACAAGGAGCAGTTTGCTACGGCAGAGATGCTCCTTGTTTTCGTTATGCTATACCAGCTAATAGCTTGTCAAGATTACCAGTAAAGTGAAGCTTATTCATGTGGTATATTTAAAAGCAAGCAAGCCAAATAACCCTCCAATTTTATTTTATTTGAAAGGTTATACCACTGACGGCGCGGGCCATATGGACTTCTTGGGCGATATCTACGCCAATGATTAAGGGCGGGTTAAACTTCTCTGGAGGACAAATACAGCGGGTATGCATTGCGAGAGTAAGAGTAAGTAATCCCGATGTATATTTATTTGATGAAATTACTTCAGGTCGCGGTTTTTTTTCATAAGAACAGGACGCAAGATTATAGAGATGCAATCTTAAGTAAACGAAATATTGGTTATTTTAATAATGTAGGTAACTTTGTGTCATTTAAGTAGGCAACTTTATGTCATTGGACAACAATTGTAAGAGTACAAGAATATATAATTATTGAAAACCGCGTCCAGCGCGGTTTTTTTGATAGATGAATACATGTTCTTGTCCTTCGTTCAGGACAAGAACATGTATCTATTGCCGAAAATGGACAAGAACATGTAACTATTGTCGATTTGATAAGTGTCTAATTTTGATATGTTCAAAAAATTACATTAATTTTAGAGAGAAATTTGTTCGTAATGGACGACTTTTGCTGATTAACGAATAAATGCATTTAATCTGCTGTTGGCAACCAAAATCCTCTTCAGTAAATCACCACAATATACCGATATGGTGCAAAGCCCTCACAACTTCTTTCGCATACAGCTAAATTGTAAAGATAAAATTTATAGTATTTAAAAGAGCTCCATAAGGAAGTACTCATATTTACTTATCAGGAATGTAAAATGCTAACTGTGTAAGTATTATAAGGTGAAACACCATCTATTAAGAGAACTTTTCAGAAATTCAGAATGCAGAGTGACTTCCTAGAACGATAAATATTTTAGCTGAAAGACCGATTTAATCCATAAAGATGTATAAAAATAGGTCAACCGAATCTTGGTGATTGTAACACAATTCGACAAAAGAATTCTAAATCAGTTGATATACTAAATCTATGAGAGGTGGAACTATGCTAGAGGATCGTATATCCAAATTTTTAATACACTTTTGACTGTGATGGAGGAACTATTCATGTTAATAAGGCCTAGACTAAACGATTTTCATAACCTTTCATTTACACAGGAAGAAGTTGATTTCGCCATTCCTTTTTTAAATGAAGATATACCATTATACTTGGATCCATTTTTATTATGGAAGTCACCATCTTTGCAAGACAATTCCTTACATACCGCTATTTCAAATTCTTTCAACCACTTGGGCTACCTTATAAAGAAATGTCAAACAAAAGATGCCCTGAATATCCTAATGAGATCCTCTGAATGTACTGAAGTTGGGATGGGTTCCTCAGCTAATAGAACAGGAATGAAAATTGGTGAAAAGACAGCAACTTCAATATTAAACCTTTTTTTAAGTGTTCCTCAATTATCAAATAACGGCTTTACTCATTTTGAAGAAATACAGCTATACATCGATCAAATTTCTAAGGATAGAGTGAGTGATATTGCTTGCAACTTTTTAAAGTCGTTCTTAATAGATTATACAATTCAACAAAGTGAATCACATCAGGTACCTATTGAAAAAGTGAGAATTTATGATCTATACGATTACAAGAAAAATTTGTTCATAGAAGAAGATACCTATTTGCCAATAAATCCCGAAACAAAAAAACCGATTCTGTTTGTTCCAAAGCGCTGGCTTAGGTATATTCCTTGGATTAATTATGAAGACTATTTTAATGGTTATTTTGTGAAAGAGATATTACAGGGAAAAGATGACCCGCCTTCAAGAGTTGAAATTCTAGAATATAATCGAAAAAACTATGATGTAGTTCAAAGCTACATTAAAGAAAAAGAAAGAACTCTTGATGATTGCAAAAATGATCCTTTGTTCAAGCAAATTCCAATATTGTCGGCAAAGAGAAAATTAGATTCAATTATTAAATTACCATCTGGAAAAACAGATAATTCTGATAAAAAGTATGAAGATTCCGTTTGTCAAGTTATGGCCTCAGCACTTTATCCTCATTTGGATTTTGCTGAAGCACAAAGCAGAACTGATTCAGGGACACAAATAAGAGATTTAATTTTTTATAATAATCGGTCTTATGATTTTTTAAAAGATATATATGACGATTTTCAAACACGACAAATTGTTATGGAATTAAAGAATGTCGCAAAAGTTGAACGAGATCATGTCAATCAACTTAATCGTTATCTAACGGAATCTTTCGGTAGATTTGGAATTCTCGTTACTAGAAACCCTTTACCAAAATCGATTTTTAAAAATACGATTGATCTATGGTCTGGTCAAAGGAGATGTATTATTGCACTAACAGATGAGGACCTGAAAATGATGATATCGGTGTATGAAAGTAAACAGCGCCATCCGATTGAAGTAATTAAAAAAAAATATTTGGAGTTCAGACGCAGTTGTCCATCATAATATTTAAAGGAGAGGTTTAAAATGATCAATGTTAGCTTTTTTGAAAAAACACAGGCACAGCTGCAAGGTTTGTTTGATGAAATTGGAACTCTATCTAAAAAGAAGCCCGATGATGCTATCAACAAGTTTAAGCTTAAAATCATTAATCCAATATTGTCACAAGCAAATGATTTGTTGGATAAAGAATATAAACCTTTTTCAGATTTTGAGCTTTTTGACGACGAGAGTCTTCCAACAAATAGTGATGTTTTATTGATTTTATCACAGTATTTGAATTGTTTAGAAAAACTTAGGGCTGATAATATTGTCCAAAATAATATACGTTGGTTCTGGAAAAAGAATGGAGTTAAGACTGATATACCTACGGCTCCCCCAAAGAAAATATCTTGGTAATTATTAAAAAGGAGAAATTAATTATATGTCATATAATAACAGAACTAATTTACCGACAAAAGAATCTGTAAGTAAATTTGAAATGTTCGCACCCATCTAGATTCGGCGCTATTGGAAATGCGTGAGTTTTCAAAAAAGAAGCAAGACGGAATATTGAATCCATTAAAGGTAAGAGTACTTAATCGACTCTTAGCGGACATTAAAGATATATTGAGTTCAGATCAGAGCATTACCTACCTTGATTTGTTGGATGATGAATTGTTACCACAAAATAGTGATGCGGTTCTAATTCTCGGTCAATTCAAAGCAGCAATGGAACAATTTAAAGCGAAATACTATGGTTATGATAACGGAATTTATCGTTGGAGAACTGTTGAAAGACCATGATTGATGTTGATTTATACCCTCTGATGTTAAAAATATTAGTGGAGCTTAAGCTAATAATAGAAAATGGCGTAGAACCAGAGTTAATAACCGTTTCCTTCGAATTACCATTGAACAAAGTTAATTTTTCTCTTTCGGAAATTATGGTTATAGAGGGCACAATTTGTTATACGAATGTTATTAATGCGGAAAAACCGTATATCATAGTTTCTTACTATAAAAACAATGGAAGAATCGTTATGTTTGATAAATTGAAAGAAAAATTCGAGTTGAACCAATCAAATAAAAGAGCAAGACTTAAGTGCTTGTGGCCTTTTATTAAAGAAGAATTTCTAATTAATGCACAAAATATATATTTTAATAAAAAAGCATTTGATAAGTTTACGGATGAAACAAAAGTATATTTATACCTAGTGCATAGAGAAGGTACATTAGATATCCCCGATATAATACAGCGTAAATGTGATAAAGAAATAATGAGAATCTTATATGATTTGTAATATTCTGCTCATATAAGAATTACGAAAAGTTATTTTTGATAATCAAAAAAAGAGCATCGAGTAACATTTATAGTTTTAAGTAGGTTGGGGAGTACACATGGAGTTATGGACGAAACAGAAACTCTGAGAGTTCATCAAGGAGAATAAACTGGTGTCCGCGCAGGATGCTCAAAAAGCATTTAAAAAGTTGTTTGCCGAGATACTGTAAGAGATGCTTTAAAGCAGAATACCAACAGTAGCAGCTGACGGTATTACAGTTAATCGATTATACAGCCGAGTTTACTAATTGACCTGCGAGAATGTATGCGCTCAGATTTTCGAGCCATTTTATATCCGAACTCGGGAATACTCACTCGGTTAAAAAATGCAAATGCCACCGTATTTCGTACTGACTTGAAAGGTACTATTACTGCAATCAGTGATGGGAGCAAAATCACTTTTACAACAACCAAGGGGGCATCCAAATCAGGAAGGAAATCATTGATCGCTTCGAAGGTGAATATGTAGTGATTGAGTTTGATGGAAAAACGGAGACCATCCTAAAAAGTGAATTGCCTAAATTAGCAAAGGTCGGTGATTTCCTAATTTTTGATGAGGGGCAAGTTCTTATGGATAAGGTTAATACCCAGAAGAGAAAAGATGAGATTAAAGTCCTAATGGACGAATTGTTTGAAGATTAAAGAAAGGCCTAATTACAAAACTTTTAAAGGATGATTAACTATGTCTCGAAAGAAAAACCTATGGGAATGAATATGGACAGCTGCTCAATCTATGGCGTGCTAGCTCAAGCTTTCTCTATGATATTAGAAGATATAAAACTGGGGAAATCAATAGATAATCACACTTTGAAAATAGATTGCATAAATCTTGAGAGACAACTGGAGACAGAATTTGAAGAGCCATGTCTAGATTGTGATGGATGCATGTCATTTGTCGAGAACAGACGGATAGTGTACGGTTACTTGTTTAAAAACAAAGACCAGCAATGGGTAATACAACAGTATCAACATGTAAGAAAAGCAAGAGGACGGGATCAAATTCTCAGACACTTGTCATCGATTGAGATAAAGCCTGAGGATTATTGCAGGCGCCCATTCATCACGAACAATAAACCGCTTGTATATTTAGACCATAATGTGATGGACAAATTCCATAAAGAAGAAGAAAAGTCGAAAAGATTAGTTCCTGGCTATGCAGACATCCAATACGTCTACAGTCCTTCCCATCTCGAGGAAATAAAACGGATGAATAATAATGAAGAGGAAAATAGTATAATATCAACAATCCGGAAAATCACTTCTTCGCTCTTCATTTCCCATTATGAAGGTAGCGAATTAAGTCTTGCCTACGAGGACCCGGATTATGGTATTCGAAGGGTAATGAAACAACGGATGTCGAAGCATACCGCGTTATTGCCACTGATGACCGTAAAATATTTCATCCTGAACGTACAGATCAAGTCTATTTAAGAAGTTTACGACCAAGTGTTTAACCATCGGACAGTCGCCGCGATTAGTGAGAAGTTTCAAGATTACGAACTCACCGACGAGAAGGGACGCTTAAAACAAGTTAATTACGTTCATCAAGCGATACATGCACTTGTTAAAGCGTTGGATAATCTAGGATACAAGACAGATAAGAACCGTGCAATAAAGAGCAGTGCACATGATATAGAGCATATGGCTTATGCAGCCGGTACGGATATTTTTGTAACCATGGATCAAAAGTTTAAGGATCGCTCTACTCTCATATATCAAAGGCTCGGCATCAGTACAAAAGTTATGGACTGGAAAGAGTATATGGAGTACGTAGATTCTTCGACTAATCGTTGAACTTTTTAGACTAACAATTGCAAATGGTGAAGTTGGTCGCCAACCCGTGCGTATTTACTATCTATATCGAATGGCCAATGCGCTCAAGGGGGTTAACCAATCTAGTGACGATACGGTGGTTACTCAACTCGATCTATTTGAAGATGATTCTAAAGAACGGATCTTTCTCAAATGATGAATTCTATCAAACAGCGCTTTGGTGGTACTGCAATCGAATAAGAATTGCTCTGTAGCAAGTTTCTTTCTATTTTAAAAGGAAATTAAAATGTATACAATTTGTATCAAATAAGATAAACTATTCATTTTGTATGGAGGAGAAATTTTAATGGATACAACTGAATTAATGCTGAAGGCCTTGGATCCGGGAGCTCTTCAGAGACTAGCTTGTGATTTACTGACTCTTTTACATACAAATTGGGGAGTAATCCATAAAAGTGGTGGGGTTGAAGGTACAAATAAAACTAGAAAAGGTACTCCTGATGCTTGGTGTGAATGTGAAGACGGCACTTTAGTTTATATACAAGCTACAGGGGATTCTAGTAAAGGGAAAATCCTGAATGATCTAGAAAAAAGTATTATCCAGTTAAAGAAATTAGAAAGAAACATTGGTGCTTTATGCGTTTCTTTTCTGAACTTTGATCCCCAGAATGATGAGATTGAAAAGTGCAAAGCAAAAGCTAAAGAAAATAAATGTGATTTTATGTTTTACTCAAACTCTGGAATTTCCAAATTACTACAGAAAAAATATCCGGAATTACTTAAGAAATACCTTCCTCTGCAATCATCAGAATTCATAAAGAACGTAAAATCAGTGATTAAAGAACTTGAGATTGAAGGGGGAGAAATCTTGGTCTTTTGTGAATCAAACTATGAGCATAGATATTCTAATTCTAATTGGAATGCAGATTTTCAGATTGAATATGCGAAAGCACTAAATTACTTGAATTCTAAGCTACATAAGGTCCAAGTTTTCTATACTCACAATCTCGAAGAAATTGAGAAACATGGACTGGAGAAGAATTTTATAAAAATAGTGCAATTGAAAAATCCAAATGTAATAGATCGATTTTCATTAAATGAAGGATATGAACAACTCTGTAAAAAAAACAAACAAAGTAGAGAGTTCCTTATATTGCAACAATGTAGGTTGATTTTAGAAAAAATAAAACGCAAAAATAAGTTAGGTAATAAGTAGCTTCAAGCTGAACAAAGGAATGCCGTCTAGGCCGCCTGATTGAAGAGACTCGTTCGCAACCAAGACGGAGAGGACAGCTGAGCTAAGTGGCGGTCTGCCTCAGCAGCATTAGGGGGGGCCACGGTCAACGCCCTCTTTGTCATAAGAAAATAAAGTAATAGGCTCAGAAAATATATAATAGTAAACTCAGAAAACAAAAGCGAAACTCGGAGCACCATGAGCTAGAGCTAACACCACTTGGTCAGGCAATTGTCTCCGTCGCATTTCTACTCTACCAACGGCGTCTGGAATTGGAAGAAGCGTGAAGTTGCTGCAGCTTGATTCAATGGTATTCCATTCCGTGTTACAGCGCATCTAGTGAAGGCTGGAGTACCAGATGCGTGAAGTTACAACACCTTAATCCGGCGGCAGTCCCCACTCGTTGCTGTCTCAACCGTTGTACCATTTTGTATAAGCCCCCAAGGGTTTCGCTGCTGTAGTTACAGAGAAGCAGGGCTACGAATAGGAATAGAAGAATTGTCGATCTTGATGGACCCGCTGAATATGGCCAACTGCGATAGTGATTCCACGACCGTCATTAAAGGGTTGTATGGAAGCCTTGTTCGGCTGGACAAGAACGAAAGCCGGGGAAGTGTTTATGACCTTATTTCGCAGGAATTAAGTTGGTGACAAATGATTGGGTGAGCCGGATAAATGAATGCTAAAATAGAAGATACATTATTTGGTTTAAAATGAGTTTCATCTGCATACCTACCCGCACAAGCGGGCTGGTATCAATAGTATAATGCCGGGGCGTTGAATCCAGTACTGCTCTGAAATCAAATAGAAATATGAAGAAAGAAGTAGTAGACTGATCTGCTGCAGCTTAGTTCGAAAAACGACATAACCCAGAGCAATAGAAGTGAATTGCAAACTAATGTGCGAATAAAGGGACTAAACAATCGTAAATTATGCAAGAAAGGGCGTATATTACTTTGAATAATGAATTTATAGAAATGTTTAAAGATCCGAATGAAGAAGACGCAAGAAAAGTACTAATGTATGTTATTAGAGATTTAGGTACTAAAATGTATTTACGTAGTGATGACTCCTTAACACCAAAGCTATCGGAAGCATTATTGCATGACGACATCTCTCGTGCAGTGCACATTTCATTCCAGCTCTATAACACCGAAGTAGTATCTGTCAATGTAGATGGGAATGTTGAAGAAGTTCCTTTAACAAACTAGTTAATGCCGTAATTCGAAGATTCGGAGGTTTTACTCATGGCTAATTGTGATTGGGGGCGTCCTTGTGATTGCTCGGATTGTCGGAGACAGATTGATACGCATGTTTGTCCAAGTTGTGGATTTTCGAATATAGTTAACGTTATGAGGCTTCTTATTGGGTCGATGATTTAAAGCATGGTGGCAGTTATTATGAGTTCGATGCTCCTAATGCACCAAAACGCGATCTAAATTGCTATAACTGCGGTCATCGTATGGAGGAAGTCGGATATTATACTACTGTAGATGAAGCAGGATGTCAGCGCGAGAAAGAACGCATGGAACTGATTCGTGCTGGGAAGATCTGTGCGAGTTGCGGTAAGGTAGAAGGGCTTGATTGGGGACACTCTAGGCGTGTGAAACTCCAGGTGTACCGGGGTCGGCAATTGTGCGAAAAGTGCCTAGTAGACGCTGCGAAGCAGGATAAGCCGAATCCATCTGATAAGGACAACAAATACGAATTTAGTGAGGCTCAGCTAGAATGGTTGTTAGTTCGTGTCCGGATTCTTTGTACGACGTGTGGAAAAGGTCATTTGGTCGCTGTCAGTGAACAAAGGTGGCTGACGCGCTGCAAGGTGTGTTATTCGCGTCGTTAATTCAGTTGCAGAGTCTATCGGCTGGAGCTGGGACTGGCTCAACGATTTTTATAGATGTACTTGGGCCCCCCTGATCTGAAATGCAACTACTTCGATAGAAGTTACCCGAGGAACAGAATCATGAGGCGCTGATGGAGCCAGCTGCCACGGTAGCGCCGCCGCTCCGTCAAGCAGCAGCCGTAACACCCCCCGCTTAGGTGAAATGCAATCTTATAAAAACAGGGGCGGGCCGGGAGGTCACGTTCTCTTTGACATGGTCTTCAGCCCTGACGGAAGTACCGGACGTTGGCAGGAGCAGCATCAGCCTTACCACCCAACGCGGATGGATTGGTATCAATTGGGTGGTGAATCCTCTTGAAAGGCGGTGGCAGCCGGCTAGCGGTCTGGGGAGAGCCAGATGCTATGTTATCTATGTCATTTTCCTGCTCAGCCAGACTTCATCGTATATACAGGATGCTGGTGGGAACAGCATCCAATATGCTCTGGATTGTAGGCAACCCCCGCCGCGCCGACTATTAAATCCTCAAAAAATACTAGTGCTATTATACTTAAAAGACCGATAGCTCTCATGAACTCAGCCCAGCGACACGCTGTCTGGAGAAATCAGGAGTATGTGGTGTAGTTGATCAGGTGGACTTGATAAAAAAGCAGGTACGCGGATCCTGAGAGGCACATATCGGCTTGTCCGTGCGTGTAAAGTGAGAAGGTTGCGCCGCTTGAGCCGACGACCATCACCAAAGACAATTTTAAAGTTATTCCTAACTCTATATATTGAACATATTAAAGTTGTAGTGAAGCATTTACCACCACAATTGCGGTAAATGTTTGGACTTCCGGCCGTTGTTTCCCAGAATCCTTGATTATTCCGCTCCTCATAGTTGAAATATAGTAACCAAAGACGACCGACCGCCGTTATCGCTCCTGTACTCAAAGTCTCCCTCTGATGCTCTGCACAGCATCAAGTATATAATTTAATCTATATAATACTTTTCTGTTTATTTCTCTATATTCTTTCACAACTAACTTTGACACAAATACATTCACTTCCTGATGGTACAATGTTAATACAGCGAAAAGGACGTATTCTAAATTATTCATAATCTATTTCGGTTTATAGCGTCTTTTTGACTAATGAATTTCTGAGAGGTGTATTAATGAGTACTTCTTTACCACAGAACTATAGAAAGCTCATCAATGTTCGTCGTAAATACGGGAAATTAAGAAAATGTGAATTTCACATTCATACTCCGGCATCTCATGATTATAGATTAATTAATAATAAAGAGTACCAGAATATAACTGTTGAAGAAATAATTCATTTTGCTTATAACGAAAATTATTACAATGAAGATCAACGAGATTTAATACTTTATAAATATCTGAATGGAGAATTAAATGATATTAGTTCTCTTCAGTATTTTGCCGAAAAAGGCTACAATTCGTTTAAAGAATTTTTATCTTACCAATTAATTGCGCACAAACTATATGAAAATCAAGTGGAAATTGCTGTAATATCTGATCACAATACCATTTCCGGTTATAAAAAATTGGAGGGAGCAATATGTGACTATTACATAGAAAGATTAAAAGGTACTGAGCAAAAAAAAGAGATGATTAAACTATTGCTTGGGATTGAAATTTCATGTTCGGAAAAAATACATTTAGTAGGTATTTTTGATGAAGAGCTATTCGATAGAGTTAATGATCTGATTAGAAATCATATTCCTTCTCAAGAGTTGGGTACATATGAAACAAGTTTATCAATGATTGAAAAGATTAGCTCATTCGGAGGTATTGCTTATATAGCTCACATCAATACAGCGGATTTAAAGAATACTACACGTCTTTATAAGCAAACGCTCTTGAATAATAAAAACCTAAATGTAATAGGATTAACAGCTTTAGAAGTAGATCGGCAGTTGGGAATTCTTCAATCACATGGGGCTGTTAATCCACATGAAAAATTTTGTTTTGTTTATGAAGGAGATTCTCATCAAATTGATGAATTAGGCAAAAAAAATACATGGATAAAAATGAGCAGGGTTGGGTTTAGTTCATTGAAAAAGGCATTCTACAACCATAAAATCTGTGTATTTACTGAAGAGCCAAATATAACAGATAAGTACATAAAAGGAATGCTTGTAGAACCGGGAAGGATGGGATACCTGAAGGGTAAGAATGGAGAGGGTCCATTTATAGTTGATTTTTCAAATGATCTTAATTGTATTATAGGAGGTAGGGGGACTGGGAAAAGTACAGTTCTGAATATATTAGAGGTTATTTTCACTCTAGAATGTAATTCATATGAAACTCTGAGTTTCATATGTAGAAACGAATACATTATAGTGAATTTTGTTTGTGAGAACTCTGAATTTTTAGTGAGATTTATACCACAGGTTAAGAAAAAAAATTACACCTCAGAAGACATATTTGAAGAAAAAGCTTTTGTTAAAGAAGACAAAAAGTCAGGACACTATATTTTACAGCACCATTGGTTAGAACTGTATAAAGTAGTGCATGCCAGGACTGAATCTTTATTTCATAAAATAGAAGATCCAGATGAAGTCTCCAATATTTTAGAAAATGTTTATCGAAAGAGTTATTCAATAAACAATATTATTAATCAAATAAATCATCATAAAACAGGTGACTTCATTAAAGAAGTTGTATTTAATGGAGTGCCTTTTGAAAGAAAAGAGGACTTTCTTCGTGCCTTCAGAAGTATATCGTCAACTAAAACAAGAACATTCTTATCACTGGAACTCACGTTAGTAAATGCTGCTCTTGACCATAGAAAAGAGGAGATCTATAGTAAATTGAACTCATTTAACAAGCTGTATAGCAAGCAATTTCAAGTAGTTTACTCTCCCAAAGCAAAACCTGATAGATTTTACCTTGAAATATTACTTTTCGCGCTAAGAAGAAAGGGTTCATATTTGCTCGGGTATAATATTACTTGGGATAATATCGAGAGATTTATGCTAACAGTATGTGAAAAAATAGGATTCATTAACTTTTTGATCCTTTTGGTAAATAATAAGTTTCGTAATATAGAGTCTTATAATTCGATAATATTATATGCCAACCAAGATGCCACTAGTGTTGAAAGCATATATCAGGAGCGGAAAAATCTTAATAAAGATAATCTAATAGATGTGTATCGAGGAATCAGAGATAAAATTTTAGCCAATAAGAAAAGCGTAACATACTGTTTAGAAAATTATTTTGAAGCAGTGGATGATTTTTCACTTTTATTTAACATTAACTCTAAAGAAAATGTTAAGACAATACCTCCTTCTATGCCCCCTGTGTCATGCTAGTTGTCGTACCTCTCAATAGTATGTAAAGTAGATTAAAAGAGAGACTGAGGTGGAGCGACAATGGCTAGATACAGTGACGAACTCAAACATAGGATTATGCAGCGGATGATGCCCCCAAACAATGAATCGGTGAGTCAGATCGCAAGGGACAGCGGCCTCGGGGAAGGCACCTTGTATAAGTGGCAGAAGGAAGCCCGGGCGACCGGTGGCGTTTTCCCTGGTGGTGAAAAGGAAACAGAGAAGTGGAGCACCCGAGACAAGTTCGCCATTGTTGTCGAGACAGCCACACTAAGTGAGATCGAATTGTCTGAGTACTGTCGAGCAAAAGGTCTGTTTGTTGAACAAATCGAAGCCTGGCGTGACGCCTGTATGCAAGCCAACGGAGGCGTTGCTGAACAAGCCACCCGGCTGCAAAAAGAACTACGTAACAAAGAACGAGAGAACAAGAACCTTGCCCGCGAGTTAAAACGAAAAGAGGCCGCCTTAGCCGAAACCGCTGCCTTACTGGTGCTTCGAAAAAAGGCCCGAGCGATTTGGGGGGACCCCGAGGACGAATGATTCCTGCCTCAGATCGTCAAATCGCCATCACCCTTATCGGGGAAGCCGTACAGGCAGGAGCAAGAGAAAGAAAGGCTTGTCTAGAGCTCTCTTTGACCCAACGAACGTTACAGCGCTGGCGTAGTGAGCGAACGCCGCTCGAAGATCAACGACCCCATGCCATTAAGCGAGCGCCTTCTCATCAACTCAGCGAACCCGAAGTACAGCAGATTGTTTCCGTAATCAATCAAGTGGAATTTAAGAGTTTACCACCCAGTCAGATTGTCCCTAGACTCGCAGATCAAGGGATCTATCTCGGTTCCGAGTCTACCTTTTATCGGGTCATGCACAAGTATCAGCAACAGCATCACCGTGGGCGTAGCCTAAAGCCTACCTCTAAACCTCTGACTAGCCACTGCGCCACCGCACCCAATCAAGTCTGGATGTGGGATATTAGCTGGTTGCAGGGTCCGATCAAAGGCGTGTTTTACTATCTCTATCTCGTGCTCGATTTATACAGTCGTAAAATCGTAGGCTGGGAGATTTGGGAAGAAGAATCCTCCGAATATGCCAGTCAGCTCATGCGGAGAACCGTGTTGAGTGAGCAATGTGCCGTTCGAAAAAGCCCGCTCATTCTGCATTCGGACAACGGTAGTCCTATGAAAGGCGCGACTCTGCTTGAAACGTTATACAGTTTGGGCATTATTCCATCCCGCAGCAGACCGCGAGTCAGCAATGACAATCCCTATGCGGAATCTATTTTCAGAACCTGTAAATACCGCCCAAACTACCCTCTCAAAGGCTTCGGATCAAGGGATGAGGCACGGGAATGGACCCTACGATTTGTCCGTTGGTACAACACCGAGCATCGCCACAGTGGGTTAAATTTCTTAACCCCCAATCAAAGACATTCAGGTCTTTCTGAAGAAATTTTTGAGAAGAGAAAGCACGTCTATGAGGCAGCAAAAGCGAAAAATCCTAGCCGTTGGTCTGGAGAGACACGCAACTGGAAACTGAATGAAAAAGTATGGCTCAATCCTGAAAAAGACGGAGTTATGGACACCGATGAAGAACAATTAAAATGACTACATACATTCTATGAAATCACGACAACTGTCTTGACAATTACCGTATGAAAGATATTAGTGAGTTATCTTTAGGTCAAAAAGTAGTAACTATATTAACTTTCATTTTTGAATATGGGAAGTTTTTTAACGATAGTACACCTCTTATCATTGATCAACCTGAAGACAATCTAGATAATCAATATATTTATAGGAATCTTGTGAACAGTTTAAAGCTTATCAAAAATTCACGACAAATCATAATCGTTACTCATAGTTCAACTATTGTTACTAATGCAGATGCGGAACAAGTAATCGTCCTTGAATCAGACCACAGGCATGGATGGGTAATAAACAAAGGATACCCAGATGATGATATAATAACCCGTCACATAATCAATTATTTGGAAGGAGGAGAAGATTCATTCAGACACAAAATTGGTATGTATCAAAAAGTATTAAATATATAGGTTTGTTAGGGACAAGAATTGGTTTTTTTGTTGACGAAATGGGACAAGAACATGATTCTAGTGCAGATTAGTTCGCGCAAAAACCTGAAGAGATTTAGGAGCTGGCGCTCTGTTCCTATCGTCTCTGTCTCTAGAAGGCAGATCGATCTTCAAAGTGGCGATGGACTGCAACCGCATGAGACTGTCAAACCAATAGAAATTCTTCATCATAAAACTGGGCATGGCAATTGAATATGCGGATTAGAGGCGTAGCTACTGCTCCTTATCGAGAAAAAGACCATATACGAGTATTATCAATGTGCTAATTAGCACTAGAACTTTGCTTTAGAAAATTCACATGAATTCATGGGGCGAAATAATGAAGAATAGTGATATTAACACTTTGTCAGGGATAGAATTCGAAAATCTTATATATAATCTTTTTACCAAGCTTGGATTTAGGGTTCAGCTTACTAAAGCGAGCGGTGATGGTGGAATAGATTTGATAGCCCATTATGATGGGCTTGTTTTCAAAGGGAAATATTTAATTCAGTGCAAGAGATGGAAGGGGACCGTTGGAGAGCCGGAACTTCGTGATTTATATGGAACTACAGTCTCCGAGAATGCGCTTAAGGGAATTTTGGTAACCTCTAGCTCTTTTACTAAACAGGCTCAAGAGTTTTCGAGAGGTAAAAATCTTGAACTCATAGATGGGTCTGCTTTAAGTGTACTTCTTGAATCGATAAATGAATCATATGACGCACTATTACCGTTACATACAGATTCACAAATTGGATTTCTTAATCACACTTTATTTGATAAAGAAAGATATTTATTATTTGATGAAAGAATAAAACTCACCCCTAAGGGTGAGACTCCACAATCAGCATTAATTGATTATTTGATGAGCTCAATAATAGAAATCGGTGCGCCTTCACTAAAAAATGGCCTTATATCCGAATGTAACTTCAGGATACATTCTTATATAGAGTTATTTGGAAAAGGAAAATCCCAAAATACAAAGTCGGTAAGGAATACTATGATTTATAAACAATCTTTATTGAAATTTATAAGCGGCAAATATGGAGAATCAATTGAGATGCTATCTACTGTACTCACAGAACCGCATATTTTTCATCCCTTTTACGAGACACTTAAATTTGCGCTAGCAGCAGTTCTGAATTCTTCTGATCTTATGAAAATTAGCTCGGATAAAATTATAAGATTTATGAGTGTCGTTGATAACCCAAAATATGCCGATATAATCTTTAATTACGTAGAAGATAGAAGTCTTCAAAATTTTCATCAACTTTTAGTTTTTTGGCCGTCTGTTCAAGAGTTAAACCTCGAACAATATGCAAATAAATTCAATCTAGACTATACACAAAACATGAGTGAACATCACCGGTATTTGCAGAGTTATGGATTGATTTAATGGTATAATTATGATTTCCACTTCAAGCGTAGGAAGTTTGTATGATATTTTTTTGCCTAAATTACAGGCGATGCTTCATTTTATAAATTTGGTGGGCATCTTTGTGTCTAAATTTCATAACACAAAGATGCTTAGAATTTTTAACGAATAGAGCGTTTAGTAGGGGAACCATAACGCCGCGAAGCTGGCGGGATTGCCTGTCCGGAAGTTGCCGGATATAATGACCGTATTCTAACAAAGGAAAAAGGATACCTCCGTGGCGTTGGTTACCTGCTGAAACAGGCCGCACCGGAAATATCCTTCATCACTAGACATGGTCATCGTAACAAGTATGCGCTGGTTGAAAAGATCCCTAGTGTTTTTGGTGAGGGATGCGGAGGAGGTGCCCTGCCCGTGCTGCACAGAAAAACTAATGGTGATCGGTAGCCGGGAACGAAAGGTCCGGGGTGGGGGTGGTGAGCTGCGCCTGCTCGTGATTCGCAGGCTACGGTGTGCGGGAAGCCGCAAGATTCACCACGAGCTTCCAGATCTACTCGTGCCCTACAAACGCTATGAATCGGGGAGTATGGAACAGGTGCTCACGGAGCCGGAGGCGTCCGTGAGCGTCTGCGCAGAAACATCTACGAAGACGCTGGAAATCCTGGTTTCGGGTGCTTGCAGTCTACTTCATGCTGGTCTTGCGAGCGCTGAGCACCCGATTTACCGGCGTAAGTTTCTCTGCCCCGCGAGGCTTCCTTTGCTTCGCCCGTTGTCTCCATAGAGACTTTCCGCCACGAAGGACCCGGCTGGCCAGACTTGTCCGCCCCATCGCTAATGCCCAGTTATGGGTATTTACCCGTTTTGCCTACCTGTCCGCCCCCTCTCTGCGGTAAACTTTCCTTGAGTTCAAAGAAGGAAGGAGCCTCCCCAATGAAAGACCCAACTTAAGCCGAAGCCCTATTCGCTGAGCGGATGCAACTTCTCGCTCCTCTGCTTGTGGACGGTCTGGATCCGGCCAAAAGCCCGGGAGATGAAGACGAAAATCTGTGAACAGACCGGACTCTCCAAACGCACGCTGCGCCGGTATATGGCGAGTTACCGAAGTGAAGGATTTACCGGGCTGAAGCCCAAAGGTAAAGGAAGGCCGCTCTCGGACGAGGCCATTCCAGGCGACGTTCTGGAGCAAGCGATCCTCTTGCGCCGGGAGGTCCCCGGCCGCAGTGTGGCGCAGCTCATTCAAATTCTGGAATGGGAAGACCGAATTGCCCCCGGCCAAGTCAAGCGAAGTACGCTTCAGGAACGGCTAACGGCCCATGGCTACAGTTCGCGTCATTTACGAATATACGCCGAATCGGGCGTGGCCGCCCGGCGCTTTCAGCAGCGCCACCGCAACCATTGTGGCAATCTGACCTGAAGTATGGCCCGTATCTACCCCTTGGCGAAGGAGGAACGATGAAGCAAGTGTTCCTGATGGTGTTTATTGACGACGCCACGCAGTTTATTGTGCACGGTGAATTTGTACCCGTCATGGAACAGCGTCTGGTGGTAGATTGCAAAGCAAGGATTATGTGTAGGTGGACAAGAACTTGATCCCATTGCCGATAATGGACAAGAACATGGTACTATGGCCGATTTGAGATTTTACGCGGTTTACGGTAATGAAAATCGTCAGGCAATAAAAAATAAGTATTAAACTGAAGCATCAAAGAGTGCCCAAAACGAACAAAACAGAAAATAAAGTATTAGAATGAAGCTTGAGAAGCAGTTGGTCGACGTAACCGGTTGACGGTCCGCTGTCTGGGGCTTCTAAAGAGAACCAGGAAATCGTGCGGGCCGCGCCGAACGAGAAGCCCGGCTTCATCCGGAGCACCAGTCTACAACTTTATTATCACAGTCTAATACTTTATTTTCAGTCTAACACTTTATTTTCTTTCTACAAAAAGAAGCTTCACAAAGTAAATGGCCGCCGTAATCGGCTGCAGATGTAGAAAAAAAATAAAGTCGTAGACTGAATTTGTTGATATTATGGTGTTTTGGAGTTTGATAAACCGTCAGCAGGAAAAAAATAAGGTGGACGACCAGCTGCTGCACCTGTGTACAGTCAGTCTAATACTTTATTTTTTTGTTTTTGCTCTTTTACGTATGTTAATCGTGGATCAGTCTATAAAGCCGACGCCGCCCGGAAGCAACCAGGTGCGCGATGCTGCTGCAGCCGGCCATCCCGCCGCTGGAACCGACCGGGAAGCAAACGTTCGGATATTAATATCAAGAGGAAATGCGCGATATGTTGAGAGATTTTTATCCTTAACTAGGTTTTAATTTGCATCGTGTTAATGAAGGGATTGTTTCCTAAGAGGGAAATAATCCCTTTTTTGCATGTCGCCATTCGTAACTGTAATTATCATTGAAGGGAATGGAAGACCGATCTATAAAAAGATTGAAATCCATAATTAGGTAGTTTACTGTTGAGGTGAAGAACGATGTATGGGAGGAATAGAAATGAGCGAGCAGCAGCGTACGATAGAATCGTTGAATCAAGGGCGTCCTCGACTGAAGCAATTGATCATTCAAAATTTTCGCGGAATAGGAAATCATCCAGTCACAATTGAACTGGATAAGATTGTCGTTTTAGTAGGGCCAAACAATGTTGGTAAAAGCTCCATTCTTCGGGCCTATGAGGTAGCAATGTCCGAGGGCTCCAATGAAGCAATTCTGCTGCAGGATGACTTTCCAGGTGGTGTGGTACATCACGAGTCTCTCCCCATGATCGAGCTTCATACGGTTGTTCAGGATCATGCTCCTGGAGCGAGATGGATACATACGGATTCACTTACCCAAGAGAAGGTAGTCAAGGAGAGATGGACGTGGGCTGCTCCAGGTGCACCCAAGCGTCAAGGCTTCGATATAGAAAAAAACATTTGGGCTGAAGATGCGGTTCCATGGGGTGCACCCAATGTCGCCAACTATAATCGACCAAAGCCACATCGAGTTGATGCTTTTTCAGATCCTAAAGTGCAAGCGGATGTCATCGTCAAACTGCTGAGCAATGTCATAAAAGAGAGAGTAAAAGATGTTCAAGAAGAGGCGGGGGAATCTCAATACAAACATTTGCTTCGTACGATCGCAACATTAAGACAGCAAGTAATCAATGAATCCATCGGGCATATCGAAAAAATTGAACTACAGGTCTCGGAGCTACTCAGTGAAGTTTTCCCCGGATACGTTGTTAAATTTGATCCTCGGGCAGAAGAGGAAGCGGAGAGTGACCTTAATCTATTTCAAAAAGTAAATAACGCACAGCTAAAAATGGGACATGGTGAAAATGGACATTTAACCACACTGGATCGTCAAGGAAGTGGTGCAAGACGTACCTTATTGTGGAGTGCCTTACGAATGATTGCAGAGACGAATGTGAATAAAGGGGTTAAGAAAGGGGCAAAAAAAGAAGCAATAGAAGGTGAGGAGAATCGGCCTCATGTCCTTCTTTTGGACGAGCCGGAGCTATGCCTTCATCCAAACGCCGTAAGAGAGGCTTGCCGGGTATTATACGATTTACCGAATACGGGAAACTGGCAAGTGATTGTAACGACACACTCTCCTGCTTTTATTGACATCTCTCGCGATAACACAACCATTATTCGAGTAGAACAGATTAATGGACACATTTCCGGGACAACGGTATTTCGTCCGGAGAGAGTCAAATTAGATGATGAAGACCGCTCCCTTTTAAAGCTTATGAACATTTTTGACCCTTATGTTGCCGAATTCTTCTTTGGGGGACGCTGCATTATCGTAGAAGGGGACACGGAATATACGGCGTTTAAGCACATCATGGCAACAAAGCCGGGAATATATAAGGATGTACATATTATTAGAGCAAGAGGAAAAGCTACCATTATTTCATTAGTCAAAATACTAAATCATTTCGGTTCTCGTTATTCTGTCCTGCATGATAGTGATAAGCCGACAACCCTTAGAAAGGGAAAAACGATAAAAAATCCGGCATGGGCACATAACGAAAAAATATATGCAGCGATACAAGATCGACCGCATACTTCAAATGTTCGACTACTAGCCTCACTGGGGAATTTTGAGAAAGCGTATTTTGGGGAGGAAGTAAGTAGTGAGAAACCCTACAACGCAATTATTCATTTGCAACACGATGAGCAACGATTCGAAAAGGTGGAACAACTGCTGGATGCTCTTCTGGATCATAGTAAAGTTCCGCCTGAAGGTGCGCTTGAATGGACAAGCATTGCTCAGTTGGAGGAGATGGTTGCTGCACAAGCCAGTAAGGAATTAGTAGCTGCAGGTACTGAAGATACGATAGACGAGGTGTTTTGAGCGCGTAGTAGGTATAAAATAACTCCCAATTTATAGGACTGTGCGACAAAAGCACAGTCCTATAAATTGGGAATTGGAGCTTGATAATCCGTTGGGCTTTGAGAAGGTTTAAACCCTGTCTGGGGCAAAAAGAATTATCAAGTATATCGTCGTTACCTGAATTCATCTAATACGTAAAGGACAAGAACATGGTGCTATTGCCAATTCGATCAATATCTAATTATCAACTCATTCTGGTTCCAGGTATGAGACCGGTGATCAAACTTTGATATTTGGTTGGCATTACAGAAGTTATTGATGAAGCTAACAATAAATCTGTACCGAAAAAAGCTCATATATTGATCTCTGAAAGACACACATACTCGATTTTTGGATGTTGTCGGACGGATAGCCGAAGAGGCAAATGTATTGCTTATCGATTTGAAAGAACGGAGCAAATGGTTGTTCGAGAAAAACGGAATCGAGGGAACAAAGTCTCAGTTGCGTTTAAAAGCTTCCACCTTCATGTCTTTAACTCGCAGTCGTTCAGCCAGTTCCTCCATCAGATCCGGCTTGTCGATCATATTAAGTGTCTTGGCGTTGACGTTCACCGCTTGTCCGTTCCGATGTATCCGTCATATGGGCGTTGCCTTCAGCACGGGAAGTCAGCAGGAGCAGGGGACAGAGGAGAAGCCCTGTTTGCAGGCATCTTTAGTTATGGGATGCCTGTTTTTGCGCTTTTCGGTATGAAAAAATAGAATAGAAGAATTTATAAAGATTTAAAGAACTTATAAGAATACAAATGTTGAATAAAGTTCTTTAAAGTGTTAATATCAAGGAGTAAGAACGATTAAAGTTCTTTAAAAGAACTCTGAGGTGATATTATGAAGTATTGGGAAACTAAATTACTGATCAAGTATCCAAGCAACTCAGCTAACTGCCGTAAACACATCGACGACATTCAAAACGTTGTGAAAGCCTTCAACTCCTATTATAGTTCTACCCAAAGATACAAAGGAAAACTGATTGATGTGTTTAATCATGGGTTCACACTTGTAATAGCTGCAAATAACAACAATGAAACATTAAACGGCCATGATGTGAAGTTAATTAGCAAAAGACTGGCGGATTCTTATGGCTGGATGGAGATGTCCACACAAGCAAATAAACTTTTTTCGGTGTCGTCTAATGAGATCGAAGTGAATGAATTTAATGAGGCTATGGAAGTAAAAGTTGAACAAGAGGAGTTAGTTGAAGAAGTTAACAAAGAATCCACAAATGCAGAAATGACTCCCGAGATACGCAACATCTTGCTTCAGTTCATCTACGGAGTCGATGTATTAGATAATGAACTAAAAAGTCAATTCAGCGAAATTAGGATCCAAGCTCGTCATGAAATCAACCGTATACTATTGAAGTTCTTGTAAATTAAGCAAACGCTATATTTTAACCCAACAAAACATCGGCAGTCTATGATTTTTTTCGTCTATGACTGTCGATATTTCTACTACTAATCGCATTATTTCGGAGGTGACAAGCATGGGAGTATCAATAATCCAGAACACCTTATTTAAAAAGATCTTTATGCTTGTAACGCTGACAATTGTATTATTAACAACTTTGACTTCATGCACATCATCACAAGATGAAAAAGAAGAGTTAATCAGGCCGAAAAATGCTGAACTGATATTTTCAGAAGTTGTTAATGTGTACGTTCAAAAAACAATCAATCCGAACAATATACATCTGATAACGATTAGAAATAGTCTTAAACATTTGCCTCAAAGCATTAAAGATATACTAGTTGAAAACAAGTATGAGATATATCTTGTAAGTGATATCTCGGATGTATCTAAGAATGGAAATACCAAATCCAACGGAAAACATGATATCGAAAATAGGTTGATTATGGTTGAATTCACTACAATCGATCCTTCAAAAACATTATTACACGAAGTGGGGCACGCATTCGACTGGGGAAACAGTTATGAAAAAATGCGGTATTCTACTAATTCCGATTTCAAAAATGCTATGAGTGAAGAAGTAAAAGACCTCTTTAATCAAAATGTTTTTACAGGTGATAGTGAAGAGTATCTTTCACATGTATCTGACAATCAAGATGAATATTTTGCCGAGTGTTTTGCATTATATTTTTCTAATGAAATTTACAAAGAAAAGTTGAGCGTATTTGCTCCTAAAACTTATGTATTTATTAATAATCTATTTTAAATCAGCAATCCGGATACCGATTGACGAAGCAGTTCAGAAGAAAATCCCTTCCTACACATCAAGAAAGGCTGGACCGATGCGAAGTTATATCTGACCAAATGATACAGTGAAAAAGAGAAGAAATATCTCAAGGATGAAGCCATTTTCTCCATTACATGTAGCAATAAATTTCAAGGGTAATGTTCTAAAAACTATGTTGATTCATACGTGAAAAAATACAATTTCTAAAAAAGCACTGATTAATCGAAATCAGTGCTTTTTTTGTATGAAAAGGGGAGTGTTTACGACAATAGATACATGTTCTTTTCCTCCGACATGTCACCGTCAATCTGGGACAACTGTAAGAGGACAAGAACATATATTTATTGAAACCCGCGCTGGCCGAGTTTTTTTGATTTATGGATACATGTTCTTGTCCCGAGCAAAGGACAAGTACATGTATCCATTGCCGAAAATGGACAAGAACATGGTACTATTGCCGATTTGATGAATATCTAATCAAACTTGGATTCAGCAAATATTGATGAAGTTGGCATCGAATCAGTACCGTAAGCTAATTTATTGACCTTTGCAGCAATTTCATTGATAAAGACAGTTGCACTTAACTTAAATACAACAGCTTCTATTGTTAGAATCAAGGAGAAGCAGCCAGATGAACATCAACGTGCCGGAGCAACGATGTTAATCACATGAAAGTGACGTATTGGCTAAAATTATACTCTCAACAGATATTAACCATTATAAACTTGATCAATGGCACTGGACTTGTGCGACTAGTAACTCTACTATGGAGGAATCCAAAAGGATGGAGACTGGGGGCAATTTCACAGTGGTGATACTGTGAATCTTAAACTTACCATGGATGACGTTGTGCAATCAGGCTACACCAAACGGAGATTGAGATTCTATGTTAATTCTACCGAAGTGAGAACTTTTGTACGGGACTTTGGGTCAACAGATTCTCTTACGGAAGCACGCCTAATTAACGCAGCTAATCATTTAACCTATGAGGATGCATCACAAGTACCTAATACGCTACCTGCATGAGGTGTACTTCATAACCAATTAGTTGCTAGTGGTTTGATGCACAAAAACACTAGCAATACGTGGGTGGCTGTAAATAGTTCCAACTCGACACCACCAAGCTCCACTGAGAAGAACCCTTCCAATCGCCAGCACCAAGGATCGCCATTGGATTATTCAATGACTGTACTTCCGGCAAGTTCGAAAGTGTGAGCCTAATCAAATTTAATTGTGTTAAGCGATTCAACATGTTTCAAAAGATCCTGGAGGAAATTACTTCAGGATCTTTTTTTAGTGCGCCCAGCATGGGCGCTATCTCTAGGGTTAAAGTCCCGAATGGCGAAGGCAGTAGTAGCCATTAGCTTAAGGCAAGGGTGTCCTCCGCGAGGTGGAATCTGAAGGAAGCCTGCGGCAAATCTCCGGTCTGAGGAACACGAACTTCATATAAGGCTAGCATACGTTGGATGAGGTTGCTAAACAAGCCAAAGTCCATACTGCCAAAGACGTGCGAGAGTAAATGAAGCAGATAGATGGAGAGGAAGATAGCGTTCTTACCTGGGGAGATCTGTACGGAAGGCGAAGATATTTCGTAACCCTGGCCGTGAGGACAGGCTGAACGTACAGAAGTCAGCAGACGCCATAGTACGCTTTCGTGTTGCAACACGAGCGGAAGGGCTGAACATGAAATAGGCATTTGTGCATCTAGGCGTTCAAGATGAGTAATGACAGCAGAAAATCCGAAAGGACCTGACTGAAGAAGGAAGCGGTGAATCCCGTGTGGAGCTTCGGCAGGGCAGAATTCATCTTTGGCACAAGAAGAAGGCACAAATCACGTAAAGAGAGGTAAAAAAAATCTTGGAGCCGTTGCTGTCACGGGAAAATCTTCTACAAGCGTTAAAACGAGTCGAATCGAATAAAGGAAGCCATGGCGTAGATGGGATGTCCGTAAAATCCTTACGCGAACAAATCGTACAAAACTGGCAGAAGATACGGCAAGCGATAGAAGAGGGAACCTATGAGCCGAGCCCCGTACGTCGGGTCGAAATCCCGAAACCGAATGGCGGAGGTGTCAGGAAGTTAGGCATCCCTACGGTGACAGACCGAATGCTTCAACAAGCGATCGCCCAGGTGTTAACCCCATTGTTCGATCCACCCTTTTCCGAGCATAGTTATGGATTTCGCCCCCAAAGGCGGGGACATGATGCGGTGAGGAGAGCTAGAGAATTCATGAAAGAAGGCTATCGATTCGTAGTCGATCTGGACTTGGAGAAATTCTTTGACCGCGTCAACCATGACCGTCTAATGATGAAGATTGCGGAGAAAGTGAAGGACAAGAAAGTTCTTCTGCTGATTCGTAAATACCTTCAGTCGGGCGTGATGGAAAACGGGTTAGTAAAGCCGACTACGGAAGGCGCGCCACAAGGCGGTCCTCTGAGTCCGTTACTATCCAACATCGTCTTGGACGAATTGGACAAGGAACTAGAGAAACGTGGACACCGCTTCGTCCGCTATGCGGACGACTGTAATATCTACGTGAAAACGCCAAGAGCAGGTGAACGAGTCAAGGCATCCGTCACCCGATTCATCGAGACGAGGCTAAAACTCAAGGTCAACCAAGCGAAGAGCGCAGTAGACCATCCATGGAAACGGAAGTTTCTAGGGTTTAGTTTTAGCATAGACAAAGAGCCGAAAGTGAGAATTGCAAAGCAGTCCTTACAGAAAGCGAAGGTCAGAATTCGAGAGATAACCTCCTGAAAGAAATCAATGAAAATGGAAGAGCGAATGAAGGAACTAAACCACTATCTTATGGGATGGTGCGGGTACTTCTCGCTTGGGGATACGCCAAGTATCTTTCAAAGGATGGACGCGTGGATTCGAAGAAGGCTAAGAATGTGCCTATGGAAGCAATGGAAGAACCCGCGAACCAAAGTTAAAAGGCTTTTATCCCTAGGCATGCCTAAGAATAAAGCCTACGAGTGGGGGAATACCCGTAAAGGGTACTGGCGAATTGCAGGGAGTCCAATTTTGTCGCGAGCATTGAATAACCAATACTGGGAATGCAATGGACTTAAGAGCTTGTTGGACAGATACAACTCCATACGGAATATTTCATGAACCGCCGTATACCGAACGGTATGTACGGTGGTGTGAGAGGTCGGGGGTTCACCGCCCCCTCCTACTCGATTGCAATATTGCTACTTGGAAAATGGTATGTCAAAGGGTTAGTCAAAAAGTAGCTCATCGTTCCTGAAACTCCAAAAGCGGCAGAATGCCGTTTTTTCTAAGAATGGCGGTAAGTGAAACCGGCATTGTAACTGAACGCTCTTCCAGCCACTGGAGAGTCTAGATTTTATTTTTTTTCATGTCACAGCCTCCCGTATCTTTTTTTGATTCAGCGTATAACTTCATTTTGTTGATATGACGATTTTAGTTCCGCTATTTCTGGGAAATCAACGAACGTTTCCAGTCTATTATGTATTTTCTCTTAATAGCCATCAGACCCTCAGTAGTGCCAGCCGCAGCTGAATCCGGGTTTGTCGGTCAACTCACCGCATGCTAACGGGTATCCGACGGGTACAGAAGTAGCTGTGTGATCCATTTTTTTGGCTAACCCACGTTACACTGAGGTAGATCCCCAAGAAGCACTCGCAGGTGTGTGACCCACGTTGTTGTGTTACTTCATCGGTACGCTTCTGGGAGATCGGGGGTGAGCTCCAGAAGCTGTATACTACGAATTCCAGGTCGCTTCTGGATACAGATGAACGAGATGATCCGGGAAGCAGCTTCGCGTACCAGGTTTCCCCGAAAAAGTACCAATGACCTGTTTCATTTCCCGGTACGTGCATCCAATCTTGAAGCGGTATCCATAATGTTTTCAGTGTCGGTACTTACCAAAATGGACAACAGGTCGCAAACGGAACCAGGACAAAACGTAGCTCTTGGTTCTGCACTTAATAGTCTCTACGAATAGAATAGGTCAGTAAAAAACGAGCCACATATATGTAGCTCGTTTTTTACTGAATTGATTTCAAGTACATTGGCGGTTCGGATAGATAGCAACTCTCGAGCTTATCCCCAAAGTGTATGGGTGATAAATTTTAAAAAAAAACAAAAAGTATGTTGCGTTACGTTACGTTATATTATATTATATAAGTAAGCAGCTGGTCTCATTAAGTTGGAACAGGGAATTTCCTAATTTGATGTTTTCCCCGACACATGCTGTAAAAAAAATTTAAGGGAGATTGATTAATATGGCTTATGTTCAAACTGATTCTGTATACTATGGTCCGAATGCGAGAAGCATCGATATTTCGGCTAACAGCGTTCCTTACGATCCAAATAATTTTGACCATGCTTATGTGTCACTTATCTATGATGCTCAGGATTATACGCTGGTTATTAATACAGTTACGGGAATGAAGGGAAGAACCACATTCACAAATCCTATTCAGATTTTGCCGACGGATATGCGTGGCACCTACCATGTGAGGGTAACCTGGGCTGATGCCAGTAACCGTACCCTATTAGTTGCTAACTCAAGTCCAATTTATCTTACGAATTAATGGATTTCACGGCATTTGTTTTAAATGAAAAATGAATGGTTCAGCTAATTGAGCAAAGCAGCCCATCCTCTGACGAGTGTATAGGCTGCTTTTTTCTATTTCAATTATATTTACCCTCTTAGCGTCCTCATTTCCTTAAAACTGAGGATTTTGTAAGGGACTATGTCCTTCCTCAATTTTTATTTTTCTATATGTGATTAAATACACCCACACATAGCCTACCTATAGCAAATAGCCCACTAATAAATAAAGGCATCAATCTTCATTATCCACGAAAGGTGTCTAAAACTCTAGATAGTTCTATGATCATTTTAGCCAATTGGGTGAGTTCCTTACCCTGTCTTCAGTTAAGCTCTGAGTAAATCTAGGGAACTCATTAGAGTCTTCTCCTATCACTAATTCAACAAAGTACTACCACGTTTCGATATATATATTTGTAAAAGTTGTTTTATTTTACATTTAGATTTAGAATTATTGAATATGGAGGTGTTTATGTGATGAAGAAATATATATTATCTTCTGGTATTGCTGTTGGTTTAGTTTTAATTTTTGCTGTTAGAGAACCATTCGTTAGTAATGGTTTGCAAAAATTAAACTATGAGGGTCATGGTATTTTCAATTCGGATGGTGCCAAAATAAATACACCAATCATACGTGGAGATACTTATAATTCGGATGGTACAAAAATCAATATACCAACTATACCTGGGGATACTTTTAATCCGGATGTTACAGAAATTAATGTATCGACTCTACGTGGAGCTACTTTTAATTCGGATGGCACAAAAATTAATGTACCAACTTCACATGATGATATTTTTAATTCGGATGGTACAGAAATCAAAGTACCAGCTCCACGTGGAGATACTTATAATTCGGATGGTACAAAAATCAATCTAGCAGCTCCACATGATGATATTTTTAATTCGGATGGTACAGAAATCAAAGTACCAGCTCCACGTCGAGATACTTATAATTCGGATGGTACAAAAATCAATGTAGCAGCTCCACGTGGAGATACTTATAATTCGGGTGGTACAAGAGGCAGCACAACAGATCATGTTAACCCTTAGTTGTCAACATAATGACTACTGATTATGGTAATGAAATGAAGCAGATTCCCCGCCTTTTAGAAGGTTATTGAAAAAGTCGCGAATAAAATAGGCAGGCTCTTTTGCTTGAAATATTGAGCCTAAGGTGCCTGTTCTTTGTAATTTAGGTATCAAATGTGGGTGTACAAACTAACTCTGCTTTATTTCAAGTTCGTAGATAGCTAAATTATGATAATGATAGATCATTAAAATCTTGGTTTCAGGTTACATCCCTCGTCTTCTCGGTTAGGCCGATCTTCCACATCGCCTCTTCTTCATGCTTACCGAGCATCTAAGATTAAGAAAATAATAGAATGGTCTTTTCAGGCACCTACCAATAGACTACTCTTATCCTTCTGATCTTCATTTAATGCCTCTTCCTAAATAAGCCTCTAAACCACCATACGTCAATCATGAGATCATAGGCATACCTTAAATCAAGTAGGACTGCCAGATGACGAAATCACAGCAACACCAGAAGGAATGGACTGAACCAACGCGGACTATCGAATATTGGACCACCAGACAAACCATGTTCGTCTGGTGCCACAGCCACGGGGTCACGCCACAACAATTTAAATACTAGCTTCGCAAAATAGACCCCGTGACCCCTAGAACTTCCCCTTCCCACTTCAAATAGTTATCATTAAACAATAACAACATACTCTTGGCTATCCTTGGAGTCCGCTCACATTTTGAAATCACTGGTACTATTGCTTTTCTGTATAAACGACTTGTAAGTTTTTATAAAGGGAATATTGATTATGATACATTGGATAGAGATTTACATGTTCTTTCTCTCGGTGCCCGTGTGAAAGAACATGTAGACATGCCAGATCCCATAGGTGTTATGGATCTTATTGATGCCATTGATGATTACTTCAGGAAATTAAGTGGAATCAAGGAGAAGATGTTCAGGACTTCGTATGATCATTTATCTGAATTCTGTCATCCCAATTGCTTTGGTTTGTTTATGGCAAGTGAAATAGATCTTGAGTCAAGAATCGTTCATTATCATAAACCAGGAAATATTCAGGCGGAGAATTATTGGTCTGTTCATTTATTTTTGATGTCGGCTGAGAGTATTCTTAATATTTATGATAAGATCCTAGATCTTATAAAGAAAAACGAAGAACTTCCTCATCTGTTTTTTTGAAATTCCTAGACGTAACTAGAATTAAACTTGATTTAACAGTACAAGGATTTCACTAGTGAAATTTGTATCAACTATTGATGAGGAGGGATTATTAAGCTATGGAAACCTTACTTGGTTTAATTGAGGACAGTAAAATTGAGAGTGGTTATACTATACTACCGAATGGCTTTGTAGACAATGGCTGGCTTGTAAAAGCTCCTGCAATAGCAACACCTGTGTTAATGGGCCTAGCATTAACTATTTCTAAGAGAATGCAAAAGAACGATATAATTCGCTACTTATATGAACATTACTCCGATGACACACGTTTTAATTTTTTTGTCCCGCGTCATAAATTTAAAGATAAAAATGAACAGCTCGATTTTTGGGAAAATCGCCAACGTGAAACTGAGATAAGACTCTCTCTTGAGAACGCAGGTTACCAGTATCCCGAGAATGTTGAAGATATGCTGGCGTTGTTTATTAAATGGGGGATCGTTATAGAAAAAAATGAGCAACTGGATTTAGCAATATCTCCTTTTCCGATACCAGAAACTTTTGGAATTGATTAATTTACTTAGTGAAATCTATGACCATTTCAGGAGCTGTATTTCAAAAAATATTTTTTTAGGATAATATAAGTCGGAATTAATCTAGCCTTAATGTGATGTTTAGTTAGTAGTTACTCATTATCTTTACTCCAGGAGTATACCTATAAGTTAGGAGTGGTTATATAATGCAAGGGTATTGTATTCCTTTCCCTCGAGTCTGTTTAGGAATAGCTTTCCTCTTAAAAATTGTCTTGAACGTATTGATTACGATGTTACTGGTTTATATATCATTTTTGAAAATGCAAATGTTCTATATGTAGGAATGTCACTTAAGATAGACAGACGCATTTCAATAATTGAAAGTAACCACCATCAACTCCCCAATATCCTTAAAAAACATCCTGATTCAAGGGTTCACATTATAGAGTTTCCCTAGTGGGAGTTGGACATATCAGACGATGATATAACTTTATATCAGTTTCTACTAAACGCAGCATTAAGAAAATACGAAAGTTCCGCCATTCTATATTACAGACCTAAATATAATAGGAGCTCTTAATCAATTTGGTTAAAGAATACGGCGTCGACGGCATGGCATGATGCTGCTGCAGTTCTGCGCATGTTTACTTTATGACAAACATGTACTGAATCGATTCGATTATGAAATGACGGACAGAGGGTGCAGACTGGCGCGCTTCGCTGACAATTGCGCGCCACGAATATGCTGCGTGTAGTTAAGTACAAAAGCAATGCTGAACAAAAGATGAAGGTAAGCCCTTAGGATCCGCTATGCAGGCGGAGGCTTAAGCCGCTGCGAACAAAAGTCGTGGTGGTGAGCGTAAAAGAGAAGGCATAGCAAGACTTTGTCAGGTGGTGAGTGCTACGGAGACGAACACAAACCAATGGCTGATAAAGTGTCGAAAGCGTAGTGATGTCAGGGAGTTGTTATCTTGGGATTAGTTTGGAGAACACATGTTTACTGTCCAGATGGTGGTCGGCATGAAGGTGTCGTGAACGTAGCACAGTTTTGTGTTCAGAACGTGGGAACCTACGACTTCGATGTTAATAGAAAAGTCCAAGCTAAAACCCCGCAAGGATGAATGAAAGTGCAGATGTGGAGTATGGGGGCGGTGGGTCATCACATAAGTGGCCCTTTTACCCAGAGGGAGCCATGTGAACGGTTGCTTTACTTTATTATGGTTATAAGTCTTGTATTTGGTGTATCAAATAATTTGCTCTCTTACATTGAAGATCTTCCCTTTAGGATAGAAGAATAAAAAAAAGAAATTTCTTTAATTATATTGCGTAACGATACGTTATATATTATTATATGTATAGAGGCTTGATTTGTTTTTACTAATGAGGTGCCAGATACACTTCATTGGCTAAATATCTGAGCAATTTCAAGAATTCTATAAACTAGAATAATTAAGACATTTATGTTAATGGAAAAATCTAATGTGGCTAAAGCTCAGAAAATAGACATTATGAGGAGGAATTAAAATGGATGCAATGGTAAGAGAAGTACAAATATGGTTGAACGTAACATACCAAAGACATTATGAACTTCCCATCCTTGATGAAGATGGGATTACAGGCTGGGCGACTGTAAGAAAGCTCATTCAAGCTTTACAAATTGAGATTGGTTTAACTCCCGATGGTGATTTTGGTCCAGGAACATTGGCAGTCTGCCCTACATTGTACACAAGCACATTGACAAGCAATTTGAATTTTATTTTACAAAGTGCATTATATTGCAAAGGGTTTAACCCTAATGGATTTGATGGTGCGTATGGAAGTGGTGTCGCTGCCGCAATTACCAAATTTAAAGCGAATGCTGGTCTGCCAAACCCTAGTGGTATTACTACCCCGATGGTATTTAAAGCTTTGTTAAATATGGATGCTTACTTGGGAGTAGGCGACTTGAGAATCAAGGACACAAAAGTCCATCAAATTCAGCAAACTTTAAATAATAAGTATTCAAACACTATTGGCTTGGTTCCGACGGATGGGAATTATACAAAAGACACTAATAAAGCTATTGTGCAAGCTCTTCAGATTGAAGAAGGTCAAACTGTAGCCGATGGTGTACTTGGACCAACCACGATTTCTCTCTTGCCAACACTCTCTTCAGGAAACACGCAAACAGCATTCATCTTACTGCTTCAGTTTTCCTTGTACGTAAATGGATTTGACCCTAACGGATTTGATGGTAAATATGGAAATGGAGTTAAAAATGCAGTCAGCGCTTTTCAAACATTTGTTAAGCTTGCGGTAGATGGAATTGCAGGTAAGCAGGTTTGGTCATCTCTGCTGGTAAGTACCGGTGATAAAAATCGTAAAGGAACGGCCTGTGATTGTGTAACTACCATTACAACTTTAAAAGCACAAACTTTAAAACAAAATGGTTACAAAACTGTTGGTCGCTATCTTGTGCGCGATTGGAAAAGAATCAAGCAGGGCGAGTTAGATGCGATCTTTGGTGCAGGCCTCACTGTATTTCCTATTTATCAACGATCCGGCGATGGAATTGAACATTTTAATGAAGCTCAAGGTGCCTCGGATGCGCGTGATGCCCATGCCGCCGCTACAGGTTATGGTTTTAATGTAGGTACTATCATTTACTTTGCAGTTGATTTTGATGCAGTGGATGGACAAGTCACAACAAACATCATCCCGTATTTTCGTGCTGTTTACAACAAGATGCAATCCCTGGGGGGAAATACCGAATTGGTATTTATGGCCCGAGAAACGTTTGTAGCCGTGTATTTAAAGAGAGATATGCCGTTACGAGCTTTGTGAGTGACATGTCTACAAAATTTAGTGGGAATTTGGGTTACCCTCTACCCAATAATTGGGCTTTTGACCAGATTTCCACGATAAGCATCGGTGCTGGGGATGGCGCCATTGAAATTGATAATAATATTCAATCTGGTCTGGACATGGGTGTTAGTAGCGTAGCTATTCTTAATCCCTTGGACGATAACTATTTGCTTAGTGATTACACTGATGCTATTTCAAATGAAGTTGTCCCAATTGTTTCAGATCATCTTAGTTTCGCCCAGGAACTCATTACACTAAGATCGCCTCAGACCGCCGTTAATGTAATCTTTCAATATGATGAATTAATTACTCAATTGAGTCAAAAATACAACTTCAGAAAGGCAATGTTGCAAAGTGTTGTACTTAGAGAATTAAGCTTTGAGAATGTAACAGACGTTGCTGCAGATGCAGCCGTAAAAGAACATTATGCTTATAAAGAGGCGTATGAAGCGTGGCTAGAGTTACCGGATGCTGTAAAGGCCATAACTCCAGCGCCTACCTATCCAATCTTAGGTAGAGAGGATGCCAGTACAGGATTTGGTCAAATCTTCGCGAAAACTGCAATTGATTCGATTAATTATGCTGTAAATAATGGAATTGCATCTGGTAACACATATAATTACAGTAGTTGGAAAGATGTTATGTACATTTGGACCCAATTGAACAGTAATGTAGAGTTTAATTTGGCAACTTGTGCGCTGGTTTTGTTAAGAGCAGCTAATCAAGTTGAACTTGATTCCGATTATTATGGTTATACAGAAACAGATATAAAAAAAGTGCTTTCCAGATACAACGGTACAAATGATGCTGCAACAAATTACGGAAATGAAACGTTTAAATACTACCAAGTATTTGAAAAATACAATAAACTTGTAAGAGAACATTCTATTATTTAGGAGGAACGAATGAAAAAATTATTACTTTTTCTTTTTAGTGGATTAGTAAATGCGGTATTGGGATATTACTTTTATTATGTGCTGCAAATGATACTTGGATGTTTTTATCTTATTGGGTATTACTTAGGATTTGTAACAGCGTATCAGGAAAACGGAGAAGAAAGCATACTTTTTGCTCTGATTCTTGTGTCAGTTTTGTTACTAGGTGCATATATGGCTATTATGACTTTCATGAACCACTTGCTAATTAAAATTGCACTTATGCGGAGACGATATGCTTTGCTAATTAACGGTTTTATTTTCTTAGCAGTTTTTATCCCAAGAGCTATTTTTTTATATTCCACAAAGTAATGTTTTTTCAAAAGTTCAATCTTAGAAGTTCGCGCTACTTGAATGTTTGTGTTCGTTCTAGCTTTTTGTACACCGTAATTACTTACTTAAGTAAGTAATTACGGTGTATTTTTATTTCTACGACAGCTATAGGCTAATTTGCAGTTAGAATAAAAGGTGGACGCCCGTTAACAGACTGGCCGATAATGAGACTAACGGAGGTGTGTTCAATGGGAGAACATCGGCAACGCTATAACGAAGAGTTCAAAAAACAGACAGTGCAGTTCATTCAAGAGCAAACGAAAACGGTGGCGGATTTGGCGGAAGAACTTAATATCCCCAAAAGCACGCTGCATCAGTGGATGAGCCAATACCGGGAATTAAAGAATGAACCGGCAGCCAGCATGGATCGGGTCCGGGAACTCGAAGCCCAGTTGAAAGAAGTGAACCGGCTGCTGCAAGAGAAAGAGAGCAAGTTCTCGGATGTAGAGGAAGAACTCGCAATCGTAAAAAAAGCAGTGCACATCTTCAGCAAACCAAGGAACTGAAATTCCAGTTCATGGAGAACCATCGCTCCGAGTTCCGCTTGGAGAAGATGTGCGAAATCCTACAGGTGTCCAGGAGCGGATACTATAAGTGGCGGACGGGATCCCCTTCAACGGCGTATAAGCTTCGAAAAGCAGCGATCCTGAAGCGAATTCAATATCACTTCAAGGATCAGAAGGGGCGATATGGGAGTCCCAAGATTACCCGGCTGCTGCACCAAGAAGGCTTTACCATTACGGAACGTACCGTAAGTGTGTATATGCGGCAAATGAAGCTCCGCTCCATTGTATCCAAGACGTATCGTGTCCAGACCACCAACTCTAACCATAACCATCCGATTGCCCCGAACACCCTGAACCAGCAGTTTAAAGTCCTTACACCCAATACAGTATGGGTGACAGACATTACGTATATTCCATGCCGTGGGGGCCGGCTGTACCTGGCGAGCGTCATGGATCTGTGTACGCGTGAAATTGTAGGATGGCGTTTATACGACCATATGGAAACCCGTCTGGTCCTGGATGCCTTGCAGGATGCCTACACCGCTAAACGACCGGGTAAAGGACTCTTGCACCACTCTGACCGGGGTTCCCAGTACACCTCCCACGAGTACCGTGACCAATTGAAGACCTACCACATAGAAGCCAGCATGAGCCGCAGAGGGAACTGCTACGATAACGCCTGCATTGAGTCCTGGCACAGCATTCTAAAGAAAGAACTCATCTACTGCAATCCGCGTTTCAAAAACAAAGAGCAGGCGTACACGGCTCTTTTTCAATATATTGAGTTTTACTACAACCGCAAGCGAATCCACAGTGCACTAGGGTATCTTTCGCCTGCCCGTTTTGCCGAGCAATTTAACAGAAAATCGGTCGCATGAACGTCCACTTTGTTGACAGAGGTCCACTCTTAATCAAGCCGCAAAAAGGAAAGCAAAAAAAGATAGAAAGTGGATTTGATAAAGCGAGCTTTAAATATGATTCCATAAATAATAGATATATTTGCCCGTTGGGTTATGAATTAGCTTTCAAATAGAATGGAAAACAAGATGGGAAAGAGTATAGGCGTTACACTTGCGAAGCCTTCGATTTTTGCGGACAAAAAGAGTCCTGTACTTCTGCCAAAGGCGGAAGGTCGGTAACCAGACTTAGTGACGAAGAAGTGATCGAACAGATTACCGAAAACACGCGTAAACAAAGTAATATTTATAAGCAAAGAGGACATATTGTGGAGCACCCTTTCGGGACGATAAAACGTCACTGGGGCTATACATACTTTTTAACACGAGGGTTGGCATCAGTAGGTACTGAGACCAATTTGATTTGTCTTGTCTATAATTTAAAGAGAATCAAAATAATAGGCGTGAAGGAGCTCATACGTCTCTTAAGAGACCGAACTCCTTTAATATTAAATAGGCATAACCTATATTTGAGAAAAATAGCATGAATCCACGTTTTAAAGAGTACTCAGCTATCAGTTGTTAGACAGTCTGACGTACGGTGGTGTGAGAGGTCGGGGGCTAGCCGCCCCCTCCTACTCGATTCTTTATTGAAAAACAATAGAGCCGAGTTGTTGTTATTGTGGATTTTCGGCAGTTTACTTAACAGTGTTCTTTAACTGGCACTCCTGGATATTCTTTCGAATGAAGGCACCGCATTACTAACGGGAATATTTACGCCAATCCCTCGCAAACTTTCCTGCCCTGCAGCTTCAGGAGGTTCTGATATATCCCATCTGGTCGTGCCTGGAGTTTTCGTCTTGCAAACACATCTTGTCTGGCCATGTTCGGTAAAGGGGAGAGGTGCGCTTCGGGAGAAACCTACCCTACAGCAGTGAAGCAGACGCTTAACAATATAGATGTTCTTCCATCAAGAAAAATTAGTGTCAAGAGAAAATAAAGTTATAAAGTGACTGAGTACCCCGCCCGTAGTTCCGAATTCTGAGCAGCTCCGCGCCAAGCTGCTCCCTTCAATCTTTCTATTTCGCTTAGTTTTCCTTTTTTTCTACTTGTATTGTTGAATTCAAACCGTTTTGATGAAATGTTCTAACCAACATATTCATGGTCTTGTCAAGTTGAAGTAATCGCTTCTCTAATCCGTCCATTTGTTTATTAAATTTAACTAGAATTGTTTGGAGAAGAATAAGAGACAAAGCGATTGGAAATCCAACATTCCCAACTAGTTGAATCATGGTTTGCATATCCATAAGGAAATCCTCCTTTCTTCTGTTAATACATATATTATATTATAATACGTGACGTTACGCTATATTAAATTGATAAATAAGAACTGGAACTATTCTTATAATGAATTAATTTAAGCTTTGAATGAAAAATACACCTCTAATATACTGTGAATTATTATTTTGGGAAGGTCAAACTGAATACGAAAAAAAATTTACGGATGAAGTATAAATGAACAAAAATAGAATCAATGAACTATTCGGATTACAGAAGAAACTCATGTTGTATCAGCAGATATTACAAAGAAAATCATGTCGCAAGAGCTGTGAATTTCCTGGTATTATGCATTGTTAAGAATGTGTGTTCCATAGTGATTGAGAGGAACTAACAAAAGCTAACGACATGAATAAGAGCTTTACATATTAGATAACAGGTATACTGAATTGAGCCTTGTACACAACTAGTTCGAACAAGCAACCTTTTTGGAGTTTCAAGATATCAAAGTGGTCATTGTGAATCAACATCATGTAAACAAAAGTAAATGAGTATGAATGTCATCGCAATCTCATTCGAAATGGAAAATAGAGAGCCGAAATTACCGACGCAGGAATATTCCGGATTATCTATTCTCATGAATTTTGGTAGAGAGTGATGGAAAGTTTCAGTCAAGTACGAGTGCGTGTGCATAACTGGCTGGATAATATTTTCTGGAGTAGCCGTAGTGTTAAGGACTGGGAAGGCAAATTATCGCTCATGACGTTGCTACAATTTCCCACCCCAAAGAAAAATGTCTCTACAGGTGGCAGAGACATTCTAGTACTAAAAACAGAAGTGAAGCATGAAGTGGGTATCAAGAGAGTCGAGCAGTTCTTCGCTACTGCAGGAAAGATCAGAAGATCCATTGGATTGTGTGAAGGACTACGGGCAGTGAGAATAGAGCTATGAGGTTGCTGGAGCAATACGATCTGTTCAGTATGCAGTTTGAAACAACTTTATGGAGAACTTGAACGAGATCTAGGGAACCACGCAAATGTTGAATATCCCCAGCGTAGATGCAGTCACGGTTGCAAGATTTCTTGCCGATGTTGGGGATCTAAATCACTACTAACATGGGCAACATATCATTCGCTTGGCGGGTCTGAATCTAAAAGAAGATAGTTCGGGTGAATGAAAGAACGGGCATTACCAAGCGTGGAGGTTCTTGGCTGAGAGATTTTACTATTCCATTGTGTAATGCAAATGGTAAGCAAGAATAAAGAGTTATCCTTCCAGGTCGAAAGAGTAAAATCTAAAAATAAGCGAATAACAGGAGAATATATTACTTTATAGTCGGGGAGGGATAGTTAGCCAAAAAAAGAATATATTAGCTAATTGTAATAAGGAGGGATTTTGCGGAATTACTAGTATTGGAATCAAATAAAAAACAAAAAAAATGCATTAAATATTGTACTACGTAACGAATCACTATATAATAATAGAGATAATAAGGAGGGGAATATGGAATATTCTATTAGCTTATTTGGGTATAACTTGAATTGTGAAATTAGTGTTGATAACGAAAAACTAACTATTGAAATTTCGGAGGAAAACCAAAGAGTACTTAAGCAATATCTTTTACGCGTATTGCCTAAGTATGGAAGAGAAACATCTAGTGCATCATCGTTACAATTGCTATTGGAACTTGCTATTGATGCTGAAAAAATACTAGATGGTCGAATGTCGGAACCCAAACTAAAATTGCCTTATGAATTTCAACCGGAAATTAAAGAGAAACTGATTGAGGCGGCACATTTACAAGAGATATCTGCTACACAATTACTTGTTCTACTTATTGAAAAAAAATATTATGAAGTCACTGGATAGGAGGATTACATTGACATACAGTAATAAAATTAAGTTTCACTATGATGTGCCAGCTTACATTAAGAAACAACTGGCAGAAGTGGCTAATGAACTAGATATGACTGCAACAGAACTGTTATCACAAACTATTGAAGAAGAGTACGAACGCGTCAAAATCGAAAAAAATGAAACTAAATTATAGAAGACGGGAAGGGAAGTTGTAAAAAAACTTTTATTTGTTCTAAGGGTAGGCTTTGGTAAAGATAATCCGAACCTATGTGGTCATAAGAAAATAAATGGCAAATAGTATATAGTTCTTCAAGATTATGTTCTAGTAGATAAACATAAACTGTTGAAGCCTCATCATCTATACGACAGTAAAATTTAGAACTTGAATCTTCCGTGATCGCTTTAATATGTAGTTTCACATCATTTGGAAATAGTATCTCAGACACCGTATTAATAAGTTCAGGAAATTCGTTTTCATAGATAAGCATGTGAGAGATCCTCCCTTTTTCTTTTTGTAAATGCAGATGAAGTATTGGCTTACTCATTATACCAAACGAGTGTTCGCATGTTAAGGGGGAATATTCCTTAATAGTAATTATATTACGTACTAATAGACAATGATGTTTCAGTTAGATGACATTATTAATGGAACTATATCAAATTAATACAAAATAATCCCATTAATAAATATATTATACATGCTAATCATATGATGTGCAACGTAACGCAACGATATATTTTTTTGAAATAGAATAGATTGATGATATTTAGTTATTTCAACAGAACCCGAAAAAAATGCGAATAATGAGATTAAATTAGAGTGCAGTAACAGAGTGCTATGTTCAAAATGATCCAGTACAGGATGTCATTTTTACAAGGTTCCGGGTGACATAAGATATTACTCATAAAGTTTCAGAGCTGCTATAGTACAAGCATTTTCCATGTATGAGTCAATGAAATCGATAAAGAAAAGTCCGAATATAGTAGGTGCGCAAAAAACTTTGATGTATTAAGTAGACGCAGTTTATCAATGCTTAGAAAATGAAGGGATCGATGGATGGGTCTTTGACTCGAACATGCATTACCATATATCGAAAAAAGGAAGAGGGATAGAGCAAATAGAAATTATCATTGCCAATAAATTAAACGACATTTTGTGCAATCATTAAAGGAAAATCTTAGTAGTGAAAAATATAATATTTTGTTGTGTAACGCTATACTATATTTTTCCTTTAATATATGTTATAAAGATATATATTTTGCGGTATACTAGAATAAAAAGATAAGAAAAAGATGAAATTGAAGCCCCCTAGGCTGACTCGAGACAGCAAAAAAAAAGAATTAGCACGTATGCCTGGGAGCATAAGATTATAACAGACGTAGCTTATTGTGGCGGGAATATATTCACTGAATAATTCTAACTTTTTTCTGGGTTGATGGGTTTTGTGTTGATAATATGAGAGTAATTGCTACAAAATTAAGGGGGAATATTGTGGGATATCACGAGTCACTATATAATAACAAAAAAATATTAGAGGAGGTTGAAAATGAAATACTCGATTAACTTGTTCGGCTACAATGTAGAATGTGAGCTTAAAGTTGTAGGTGAGAGCTTGAGTATTGAAATAACGGAAGAAAATCAAAAAGCACTAAAGCAATATCTAGTGCGTGTATTGCCAAAATATGGTAGAGATGCATCTAGTGTTTCTTCGTTTAAAACATTACTGGAGCTTGCCATAGACGCTGAAAAAACACTAGATGGCCGAATGGTAGAACCAAAACTCAAATTACCTTATGAGTTTCAACCAGAGATAAAGGAAAAGCTGATTGAAGCTGCATCTTTACAAGACTTGTCGGCTACGCAATTACTAATCCGGATCATTGAAAAAAAATATCAAGAAGTCATAGGATAGGAGGTCAAACATTGACATACGGGAATAAGGTGAAGTTTCATTATGATGTACCAGCCTACATTAAAAAGCAATTGGCTGAAGCTGCCAAAAAGCTTAACATGACGGCAACCGAACTTTTATCCAAAACCATAGAAGAAGAATATGAACGCATAAAAAAGGAAAAAGAATCCACTGAATGATAGGAAATTGAGAGAAAAACCGTCTAAGGGCATGGCTCTAATCTAATATATGTAATCTTCTTCTCAGATCGAGTCAAAGTTGAAGAAAATTAATATATACTTCTAAGTGGTTGTGTTCAAGCAAAAAACATTAATGTTGGGTAAGCAAACTTCTATTTTGAGAGGTGTAAATTGTGTCTATGACCTCTACAATTTGTTGCTTCATACGTGGAGGGAAGAGCTTTCTTACAAACAAATGAAGATAATTAGAAAGCTTATTTTCATAGATTATCATAATTTGGGGTATCCCCAGTGTTTATTGTGCTAATTCTGAAACTTTGTTCGCACATTGTCGTCATCCTTATTAGTTATTTTACACATTTTAGAAGTAGAATGTTCCGTTTTTTTATAGATGTTTAGGTTACAGTTGTGAGATGTTTTATGCTAAATAATAACGATAAAATTTCACAATGATGTTGGCTGTGAAATAGATTATAATCGATATAGACGTTTAGAAAATTTCGCTAAAATGGATCATAAAGTATTTTTATGAAAAATTATAATATAATCGAGAAAATAGCACAGGAATGGTTTGTCTTAAGTAATTGTCAAAATATAATATAAGAGCGGTCAATAGTGAGACACGGCGGGGACTATGAGTGGTCACCGCTGGGGATGCGAGACTAACTGGTGCAGCCTAAATACTTTATTCCGAATCCAATTGGTTGAAGGCTTTTCATGCTGATTCTAATATTTTATTTTCTTCTGACAGTGAAAATTAGCCGAATATTTAAAGAGAATGGGGCTGTCCCAAAAGTAGATATTTTTAAAGAATGAGATAGCTCTTGTACTTCAAAGCCCTAAAAGCAAAAAAACGAGCCAGTCTCCGGGTTATTGGAGACTGGCTCGTTTTCGTTTTTGATCTGTAGCGGCCTGCTTTAGCAGGTTATGGGCAAGCGAAAGCCACCCGACTTCGAGCGTCACTTTTGACAACCCTCGAAGCAGGAAACGCCGGAATCCCCGGTTGTTCTTCAGTTGACCAAACACACTTTCCGGTTCCGTCATCCTTCGAACCGCAAGCGCATATCCTTCCTCGCTTCGCAATAGCTCCCTTGCCTGATTTCGGTAACGCAGAGCTGCCCTACTCACGGTGACTTCCCGGTTTCCCGCGGCCTTCGTACAACTCGATTTCAGTGGACAGTTTTCACAACTTGCACTTCGGTAATGACGTTTACGAATTTCGTATCCACTTTCCGTTCTTTCTTTACTCTCGTAGCGAAAACAAAGCGTTTGTCCAGCCTGACAGGTCCACGTATCTTGCTCCTCGTTGTAACGCCAGTTTTCAATCTTTCCGACCTGACTTCTCCAGGCTTTACTTTTCTCTTTGTGGTAGCTGCTATACTTAACAACGGCTTGGATTTGTTTCTTTTCCAAATAAGCATAATTTTCTTCGCTTCCATACCCTGCGTCGGCGATGAGCGTTTTAGGCAATCTTCCCAGCATCTGTTTTACCTTCTTGAAATGGGGTTCCAGACACCGAGTACCGTAGGCCTTTGGTGGAGACTGTAGGCTAAAATAAACTGGTTTTCTGTCCCAATCTGCAGATTATATCCCGGTTTGAGCTGCCCATTTTGCATGTGATCTTCCTTCATTCGCATAAAGGTGGCGTCCGAATCCGTCTTGCTAAAGCTGTTTCGACTCCCCAGCGTTTTCTGATACTGTTCGTACTTTCTCAGGCGCGGAAGCAGATCCTTGCGGAGCTGACGTACCGCTTTCTTCAGTGGTTTATCTTTCGGTTTCTCCTGGAGCCGAGCTTCCAGCTTTTGAATGGCGGTTTCTAACTTCTCACCGGTCCATTCGGTTCCTTCGCCGAGTTCAGCCAGGTCACTGCCTTGTTGAATTTGTTCTTCCCGCTGTTCGTCAGCCTCAATGGTCGCAAAAAGGGTATGTACCTTCTCTTTCAATTTGGCCTTGTGCTTAACCACGGCTTTCCCCCAAACAAAGGTGTAGCGATTGGCATTCGCTTCAATCTTGGTCCCGTCTACAAAATAATAATCTAGAGAGACGTACTTTTCCTCGGCCAAGAACTGCAACACGGCGGTAAACACGGTTTCGAGGACCTCTTTCATGCGCTGGGAACGGAAGCGATTGAGGGTGCGAAAGTCCGGGCGTTGCCTTCCGGCTAGCCATATGAAGGGAATATATTCTCGCACAGCCTTGGCGATTTGACGGGAGGAATAGATGCGCTGAGTGTAGGCGTAAATAATGACTTTGGTTAGCATTTTGGGGTGATAGCTGTCCCGACCGCCACCGGGATATGCTGCGGCAAAGATAGCGTCATCTAGCCGGTTGACGGCGGTATTGACAACACGAACGAGATGATTTTCTGGAATGTCGTCTTCTAAATCCATTGGCAGGCAAAGTGGGTCCATGGTATATTGAATGTACAAAAGAAACCTCTCCTTTGAAATGGTTGGTCGCACTTCCATTTTACCAAAGAGAGGTTTCTTTTTGCTATATTTGAAGACGATTTTAGAAAGGTTTCCACCGAAAATAGCGGAGGGGACGGACTGATTGCGGAAAAGCGGTAGCGGTCGCCTTGCTCTCCAGATGTACACCTCTGAAAATAATTCAGTACATCTGGAGAGCACGGCGATTGGAGCAACGGTCCGTTCGCGGAGCGCTGCTCCAAGTTCCTACGGATAACTTGCTAGACACACAAAGGGCCTATCCCTCTAGCCATTTCCATGGCTTTTGGGACAGCCCCATTTCCATTACTGTATATCGATAAATCCAGATTGGTTCACGATCTGATGAAACAATGAAGCTGCTATAGAATCGTAGCTATGAACGGAGCGGTGTGCTGATGCATATGCTTATTTTCAATATAGGTAATGACCTTCGGCCGATTGCACTTACCAATGAAGCTAACGTTTCGATTTATAACGTCGATTATCAGCAGAATCGTTGGTATAGAATAACAGCAGCACAAAACGCCATTCCTTGGGATGGCATTTTGTGCTGCTGTTAAAGAATCTACCATACTCCATCTGGAGATGCAGTACGATATTAAATGCAAGAGAAAAGCAAATATATTTATCGCGTAACGTTACGTGATATAATATAATTCGAACATAAAAGAGTTACAATTATTGATGCAAAGGGTGCATTGAAAGTTGTAAAACCCTTCTCTTTAATAAAACCAAATAATATATTGGAGGTTTTACTATGAATTATCATATTATGGCTAGTTTCCCCACTAACAGAGATAACAAGGGGACGCTCAAAATGTATAATAACGGTGGAGTTCTCGTATTTGGTCCAGTTGAAGCATTGGGTCGTGGAAGTAATGATGCGGCAAATAACTATGACCATTCAAACTGGAACCTTAAAAATTCTGATGTTCCTACCGGCGTGTATGAAACTACAGAATTGGCCGCTGGAACTCCTAATTCTTCGTTTGGTCCTCATAAAAGAGTTTGGTTTAATAAAGCATTGAGTGGTAATGCGCTTATTGCTCAAAATAATGGTCGCGATGAGATTATGATTCACGGTGGAGATGCTGCTACTGAGTCATTGCGCTCTTGGTATCCTTTGCGTCCGACTTATGGATGTATTCGGCTTAGCAATTTAAACCAAGCTACTTTAATGTCTGCGATAGCTGCTGCTGGAGGCGGTGTTGGGAAAATTACCATCGCATAAAGTGAATAACCCCCTCATAGGAGGGGGTTATTCACTTTATGACTATTTCTTAATGTTTACAATTTCAATCATTTCATTTAAAGTTAAAGCGCTTATAACTTTGACTTTCTTGGAATCAAAGGAGTATCTATAGAATTTGAATGTATCTGAGGGGGATTAACTGGAAAAGTTTATGAAGACTCCTTTTTTATCCCAGATAATAAAAGCGGTAGAGATAGTACTTGTTTCTCTGGGTACATAAGCAAAAGTGTTATAAAACACGTTATATATTGCTATTCTGCTCATTGAGGGATCTCCATAAGAAAACGTAAGTTTTTGACCATTTAAAGACCAACAGTAGATCGTAATAGTCTCAACTGCGGTTGCGCTCTTTACTAAATCGATGTTGATGATAGCTTATGGAAAAAAATCAGTGCATCCTTTTGTCCGGCTAATAAAAAAGCCTCACAATTGCAAACTGGAAGAACTGAAAGATAAGCTTTATTCGTCACATGTTATTGTCACTAACTTCGCCTATTTCTTTAATGATCTGAAGATGAGAATAAAAAACGGAAGCGGCTCTCTTCCACCTTAGACGCCGTTATTTTTGACGAAGCACACGTGATCGATGATGTCTGCTGTAAGGTTTTTGAAAAGAAAGTGGATATTAATCGATTTGAAAGCCTTTTTGATGCCTTGTTCGAAAAAAGAACTTATTTAGAACTCGATCAGGCTAACCAGCTAGCTCTCGCTCAATATCGTCAAACCTTTGAACAACAGATATCGCAAGTCTATTCAGAAATAAGAGAAGAAATGAAGGATGAACAGGGAAAGGTTATTTCATTCAAATTGCTTGATTCTAAGATTGAAATGTCCGAAGTCTGTGCTACGCTCACAGCCTTTATCCAAAAGTTATCTTGGCCAAAGGATTATTTGCGAAGGTCCCGGTTATACTCTCCAGCGCAACGATGTCTTCTACCACTAAGGAAAGCAAAACCTTTGACTTTTTCGCTGGACGTATTGGTGTCAAAGAATACAATTCACTGATTGTTGACAGTCCTTTTGACTATGAGAAAAAAACAATGATCTTTTGTCCAGACGATACTCCGGATCCGAACAGGCCCGAGTACTTGCAATATGTACCCAACAAAATAGAGGATTCCATGTTAGGTATGACAAATCTTTCGATCTCCTTACCCGTTGTAGCAGTAGCTGCAGTCAGTGCGTTGCTGCCAGATATTGATGAACCGAACTCCTTACTCGTATCTAAAACCATACCAAAGGACCTAATCCGCTTACTTAAGGCACTGATGATTGGAATTGGTCTTTTATCTGGTTCTGCATTCGCCCCGTGGAATACGGTTATTGCGATTTTAGCGGCCTCTATATTTTTCATGCCAATTCGCACTTTTCGTAATGTAATCATGATTCTAACAGGTGCCGCTCTTATTCTCTTCGGTCATTCGCTCATACCTTGGAATTATATTATCGGGTGTCTGCTTATTATCTGTGCGTTAGTGCCTCACCGGGGTCTGACACATACTTTTTATGGTGTCACTGGTTGGACATTACTTTTATTTTTTAACCCATACTTATGTTAAGCCATTTGGTTAGCCTGCGGCGTGTCATACTTGCTGCATTTGCTAGCTGACTCGATCACGAATCATGGTATACGTCCTTGGCCACCTTTCCAGTTTCGTTTAAAGCAAGTACCGGAACAATCAAGCGGTACTCTTGTAGAAAGCGTCTGTATTGGACTTGCGATGGTTCTAGTGTGGTTTGTATTCATTCGTGACGTAAATTTAAATCATCTTATTCCGAGCTGAGGAGGGCGTCCTGTGAAAGAATTTTTTTCGGATAACTTTGTTATTAAACAATATTAATTCACATTAGAACAACAATAGACTTTATGAATATCCTTGAACATGGCCGAGAATCTATTAAAAATCGTTTTTAATTTGGAGAATCGGCTATTTTATCGAAGACAAATTACGAACGGTTTAAATATGCTAAGAATACAAAATCAGTACTTGTCGATGAAGTGAAGCTTGCATCCAATCTGATAGTCTTGTTAGTTAAAATAGTGTTATTTCTCCATACTTTACTAACAGTTCTGTAGCAACACCTAGGGGTTCTAGCATATCAACATTTAAAGATTTGACTTGGACTGATCATGGGTATACAGCTCTATAGGGCTCGGCGATACAAGCTTCAATGATAGCATTTTTTCCTAATGCAACAGTTGTGAGTGCACAGAATCCTAGTTATAATTGTCATTCATATGCATGGTATTCAACAAGTTCGACTAATAATCATTGGATGAATAGCTCAAGTGCGTATAGAACAGATGGTAGTTATACCAGTGGAACGGGGAAAGTTGGAAGTGAAGTTATGGGGCAGCAGACCACTCAGCCATCGTAACTTATGTTGGAGCAGTATCAGGCCCGAATATAACTGTTAAGTGTGGGGATACAACGGAGTAGTTTCAATGTTTCTGAAGAATTTAAAATGAACTTGATTCGCCGTTCAAACGAAAATGATTGATTCTAAAATGACAGTGGGTGAAACTCCAGCTTTAGATTGGAGGATCTTCACTATATTAAATAACTCTTCCAGCCCTTTCTATGTATGAAGAAATCTGAAATGTTTACCGTAAGGTTCCCCTTTATTTAAGAATGTTTGGCCTTTTGAGATACTCATGATCCTTCTCACACTCTCTGATTGTAGTAACCCTATGATATCTGCTTGGAGTTCCACAGCATCGCACGGAGATCTAGTTCTCAACTAGCCTAAACATGGCCTCTACAAGTAGGGGCGAACAGCAACCGGATGTGTTCCTAGGGACACAATAGTTCAATAAAACAGCGACAGTCTAATACTTTATTCTCTATGAACTTCTGAAAGATCCTTTGCAACAAAACCATGAGGTGCTTGATAATCACTTTTGATAATATTCCATATATTTCCAGTGCCAGCCTCAGTGGTCTGGCCGTGAAACAGCATGAGGAGAGTGTGAAGGCGACACCAGGAACAGACGACGGCTGGTCGGACGATATAGCGGCAAGAGACGGGACGTCATAGTCCTTGGAACAAACATTTATATTTAGTTTGGGGCAAATTCAAGTAATACTGTGGCAAGAATGATTTGGGTTTAGGGATAGCGATCCTGCTCGTCGTTTTCTACTTTCTTTATAACTTAATGCGATATAAACATGACTGTTAGTACTGGAGGTAATCAGGATGAGGATAAAGATATAGGAAAAGTTTGAAGAAGAACTACAGAAAGTCACGAAACAGATTATGGAGATGAAGTTCCATCAGAAGATAAAAAGCATGCAGGATACGATTTTGGTTCTGCGGACACACATTAATCATAGGGTGGGACTGCAAAACATGTTCAAAAATTATCACGGTGGTATAGCTCAATAACGCATGCTTTATTCGAGGGAAAAGCATCCGTCCTTCCCATCTTAAAAGAGCGACCGCGAATAAATATTGCGTATTAACACGTTACGTGATATTGTATTCGTATCGGCCGATACACTCTATTACGAAGAAAGAGGTTATTGATATGGATGAAATGGTGCAAAGAACCCAGATTTGGCTTAATCAAACTTATTATTTGTCAAAACAGGAATATATTTATGTAGATCAAGACGGAATTACTGGATGGTCTACAATAAAGGCACTTATCCAAGCTTTACAATTTGAACTTATGATTTCACCCGCAGATGGTGTAATGGGTCCTGCTACCTTAGCCGCATGCCCAACACTGTCCGCAAGTACAAGTAATGAGCGATTAATTTATATTCTTCAAGGAGCACTTTATTGTAAAGGTTACAGTCCAAATGGATTAGACGGGGCATACGGAAGCGGAGTTACATCGGCTATTATTAAGTTTAAAACTCATGCGGGTTTATCTAATCCCGATGGTGTAACAACTCCTGTCATTTTAAAAGCATTGCTTAATATGGATGCCTTTATAAATGTGGGTGATGCAAATATCCGCATCATTCAACAAAGACTTAATCGTGATTATTCAAATATTTATGGGAGTAATCTTGGTCTGATCCCGTGTGATGGGATCTATTCGAAGGCTACAAATAAGGCGCTCCTTTATGGTTTACAAATCGAAGAAGGTAGCACTGCTCCGGATGGAATCTTTGGTCCTAATACTCTTTCCTTAATCCCGACCCTATCTGTCGGCAGTACCAAAACAAAATTTATCTTAATTTTGCAATACGGTCTTTATGTCAATATGGGGAACGACTATGATCCTCAAGGATTTAACGGTATTTATGACACCACCCTAAAATCTGTTGTTACCCGTTTTCAAAGTTTTGCTGCATTGGGTGCCGATGGGATTGCAGGTAAACAGACAATGGCTTCTTTACTTGTTAGTACTGGTGATAAGAACAGAAAGGGAACTGCTTGCGATTGTATAACAACCATTACACCAGCCCGCGCTCTAGCACTCAAGTCAAGCGGATATCAAATCGTAGGACGTTATTTGACGGAATCTACCACTTTATCAAAGAAGATTAAACCCGGCGAATTGAACACTATATTTTCTGCAGGATTAAAGGTATTCCCTATCTATCAGACATCGGGAAACGGAATTGATTATTTTAACGCTTCCCAAGGTTCGAAAGATGCTCTTCTTGCAAGAAAAGCTGCGCAGGGCTATGGATTTAAAGATAATACAATCATATATTTTTCTGTGGATTTTGATGCCAGAGATGATCAAGTTACGAGTAACATCATACCTCATTTCCGTGGAATATTTAATATGATGAATAAAGTAAGTTTTCCAAAATATCGAATAGGGATTTATGGACCTAGAAATATTTGTAGCAGAGTCTCTAAGGCTATGTATGCAGAATCTAGTTTTGTCTGTGATATGTCTACAGGATTCAGTGGCAATCTGGGCTACCCACTTCCTACAAATTGGGCTTTCGACCAAATTTCAACGATTAAAATTGGCAGTGGAGAAGGCCTTATTGAAATTGATAATAACATCGCTTCAGGTAAAGAGTCTGGGGTTAGCTCAGTCGATGCAGGGGGTAACCTAGACTTTTTAACTCAAAATCCATCCTTTTTCTCACAGTTAGATACCATTTATAATATTGCTTTAGAATATACTAATGGGGATATAAATAGTGCAAATAAAAAAGTTGTTCAGTATTACAGAAAGAACCACTTTTATGGTACCGCATGGGATGTCGTTGCAGGTCCCATTGATAATGACTTTGTAGCATTAGTGGATTCCAGAATCTCTGATTTTGTTTCAGAGTTTATAATCGACCCTGTTACAGGTGTGATAATGGATGATTACGATATAGCACATCTAACAGCTACCACTAATAGTTATTTATATTTAGTTGATGGTGCCGTCCCCGCTGAATTTGCAGGATGGGCAGGTGATTTATTGACTGTCACTAAAGACGCTATCAAAGCCTACAATGCCGGTCAGTTTGACTCAGTGCGTGCAGCTGCTCGTGACTTTATTGGTACAACTAATGAGAAAGGAACGTTTGATATTAAAGATTTAATAGCAGATGTCGATGCAGTGAATATTGCTTTTGAATTAAATCAAGCGGGTGGACGTAAATTAAATGAGTTGATAAGGGCTTATTATGAAGATGTAAACTATGGAAGCAATCGTTATTCATTATTCGTTGCAAACAAATTCGGCACATTGTCAAATGTCGAGATTGAAGGTAAGCGGTTATTGACTGCTGGTACTCCACTTGATTTAGTTGGTGTCAGAGCTGCTTTCAAGTTTCAATTCGCAGTTCCTGATTATACTGAAGAACAAGGAGAAGAAGTTGCCAAAGCTTTTGGAGACATCCTTGAGGTAAAACTTCATTCGGAAATTTAATTTTTAAAGATATCGCCGCTCACTCATATACGAGTAGGGCGGCGATTCTTTCTGAGAGTTTCGATGCCAGTTCCTTCACTTACTAAAGGTCTATCAATCTAAAATAATTGTTTTGTCGCCCTCTATTGTGTGGAAAATAATCGTAGTTTCATTAACCCAAGTTGGACTTTGAATATTAAGCACTTCAAGGTCATCTTTTCCCTGAGTATCTCGAAGGATTATTTCCAGATCCGATTTATCCAATTTCTTAATAAATAGCCCCCTGAAAGACTTTTTATAAAATTCATAAAAAAAAGTAGTTTCCCCCAGCATGGCTGATCGATGTTTAATTGTGAGAGTTTCGGTTTCTATTGGTGAATGAACATCATCATATTGCCAAGAAACTAAAGAATTCGTAATGAGAATCCAAACAAAATATATCCCTAACAAAAAAGATAGGATTGAAGGTACAATATACAAGTACCATTTTTGAAACCTCATTGCGATATAAAATAGAAAACCAACATTTATTAGTAGCGGAATAAAATATCCAGTTCCTTTGAATAAATTCACATCATAGTTATTGGAATATACAAACGATAAAACGAGATCAAAAATAATCAAAAAAAACGTAGTAATGAATAGATAATATTTAGATATAGGATTATCTTTCATATGTACCTCCTGCATTTAGCGAATTAAAGATTATGGATGAAATCCTGTTTTCCGTGTTTCCCCTATTTTAAGGATCACTTTTTCTGCATACGCTTCCTCTGAATTATAATGTTAGTATAGACTAATCCCACCCCCATAAAATGACATTAATTTAACTTTATAGATTAAACTCACAAAATTAAGAACCACAAAATCGGGTGAAAGATAGAAAAGAGCCGAAAAAAACGGCTCAAAAAAATATCGTATTCCGCCGCCGCTTGATAATCCGAGTGACGATGAGACCCGCTTATTTACTTAAAATGCTAATAGTGTACCGAAAACTCCAGTGGCTCCAGTCCTGAATAAGATGATTCAGAAGTGGTATATACCTTTACAGAGGATCAATCCACGGACGAATTAGTGACATCAAAAATGAAAACAGGAGCGCTTTTGCACTCCTGTTTTTAAGCTCAGATCAGTTTATTTCCATCTTCGTAAATATAAAGTTGCCGTTTAGCGTATTAATGAATTGAATTCGAAAGCTTGAAGTGCTGATTAGGAAAATGCGTCACGTACTAGTTATAGTAACTTATGATCTCACAGAATATTCCAATAGAATATTGAGTATAACCCCCTGTGTCATGCTAGTTGTCGTACCTCTCAATAGTATGTAAAGTAGATTAAAAGAGAGACTGAGGTGGAGCGACAATGGCTAGATACAGTGACGAACTCAAACATAGGATTATGCAGCGGATGATGCCCCCAAACAATGAATCGGTGAGTCAGATCGCAAGGGACAGCGGCCTCGGGGAAGGCACCTTGTATAAGTGGCAGAAGGAAGCCCGGGCGACCGGTGGCGTTTTCCCTGGTGGTGAAAAGGAAACAGAGAAGTGGAGCACCCGAGACAAGTTCGCCATTGTTGTCGAGACAGCCACACTAAGTGAGATCGAATTGTCTGAGTACTGTCGAGCAAAAGGTCTGTTTGTTGAACAAATCGAAGCCTGGCGTGACGCCTGTATGCAAGCCAACGGAGGCGTTGCTGAACAAGCCACCCGGCTGCAAAAAGAACTACGTAACAAAGAACGAGAGAACAAGAACCTTGCCCGCGAGTTAAAACGAAAAGAGGCCGCCTTAGCCGAAACCGCTGCCTTACTGGTGCTTCGAAAAAAGGCCCGAGCGATTTGGGGGGACCCCGAGGACGAATGATTCCTGCCTCAGATCGTCAAATCGCCATCACCCTTATCGGGGAAGCCGTACAGGCAGGAGCAAGAGAAAGAAAGGCTTGTCTAGAGCTCTCTTTGACCCAACGAACGTTACAGCGCTGGCGTAGTGAGCGAACGCCGCTCGAAGATCAACGACCCCATGCCATTAAGCGAGCGCCTTCTCATCAACTCAGCGAACCCGAAGTACAGCAGATTGTTTCCGTAATCAATCAAGTGGAATTTAAGAGTTTACCACCCAGTCAGATTGTCCCTAGACTCGCAGATCAAGGGATCTATCTCGGTTCCGAGTCTACCTTTTATCGGGTCATGCACAAGTATCAGCAACAGCATCACCGTGGGCGTAGCCTAAAGCCTACCTCTAAACCTCTGACTAGCCACTGCGCCACCGCACCCAATCAAGTCTGGATGTGGGATATTAGCTGGTTGCAGGGTCCGATCAAAGGCGTGTTTTACTATCTCTATCTCGTGCTCGATTTATACAGTCGTAAAATCGTAGGCTGGGAGATTTGGGAAGAAGAATCCTCCGAATATGCCAGTCAGCTCATGCGGAGAACCGTGTTGAGTGAGCAATGTGCCGTTCGAAAAAGCCCGCTCATTCTGCATTCGGACAACGGTAGTCCTATGAAAGGCGCGACTCTGCTTGAAACGTTATACAGTTTGGGCATTATTCCATCCCGCAGCAGACCGCGAGTCAGCAATGACAATCCCTATGCGGAATCTATTTTCAGAACCTGTAAATACCGCCCAAACTACCCTCTCAAAGGCTTCGGATCAAGGGATGAGGCACGGGAATGGACCCTACGATTTGTCCGTTGGTACAACACCGAGCATCGCCACAGTGGGTTAAATTTCTTAACCCCCAATCAAAGACATTCAGGTCTTTCTGAAGAAATTTTTGAGAAGAGAAAGCACGTCTATGAGGCAGCAAAAGCGAAAAATCCTAGCCGTTGGTCTGGAGAGACACGCAACTGGAAACTGAATGAAAAAGTATGGCTCAATCCTGAAAAAGACGGAGTTATGGACACCGATGAAGAACAATTAAAATGACTACATACATTCTATGAAATCACGACAACTGTCTTGACAATTACCGATAATTTAATATCACCATTAGAAGGTTAAAGCTACAGCTCAGAAAAAGACTGTAACTCAATGTGGAGTAGTATAATCTCCTTCAAGCAGATACTTGTGAAAAACCTAATGTTATTATTAGGAACGGGTAAACTTGGAGGGGATATTTTCATGGCCCAAAAAGGACAATTATTTCAACAGTATACGGAGGATTTCAAGATGGTGGCGGTCAGGAAATATCCAAAATGAACACCGAGCTATAATGTATTGGCAGAAATGTTGGGTATTCGTAACAGCATCCAACTGAAAGTATGGGTAAGGGAATATCAAAATGGGGAAGTGTTTGATACCCGTAAGGGCTCTTCCAGTCTCATGAAAGGACGTCCCCGTACGGCTTTTGCTAGCATTGAAGAAAAGCGGAATTACTTAAAAGCACAGGTTACTACCTAAAAAGCGGGATCTAAATCTAGTAAAGGAGAGAAATTGAGACCACAGGAAAATTGCTTCCTCGCTGTAGTGAATGCCTGATGTCTGTTTAATAGAGGAGTTGTCGATACTGCCTAGTAAATAACTTTAATAGGTGGTAATGACGATGTGGACCTCATTAAGCAGTAACGATAATATGATTGCTGAAATGTTAGAGTAGCTTTAGAGCTGGAAGAACCCTGGAAACTGAGCACATTGAATATGATGACAAAGACGAAGCCTGGCATCTATACATCGACTTCGAGCGAGGAGTCATGTTTGCTTGCCCTTCCTGTGGTGCTGCGTGCAAAGCCTATGATGCGGAGAAGAAGGAATGGCGTCATCTGGATTTTTGGAATTGGAAAACTTATATGCACGCCCGTGTCCCTCGGACAAACTGCACGAACTGCAACAAGGTGACCCTCGTCCCTGTAAAGTGGTCACGCCCTCTGTCCCACTTTACGCTGCAATTTGATGCTTGGGCCATGCGACTTATGGCTGAGATGCCGGTCAATGCAGCCGCTAGAGAACTTCGGGAACACGATACACGGATGTGGCGGATTTTTCATCACTATGTCCATGGAGCCATGAATGAATTGGATTTGACGGGTGTGAAACGAATTGCTGTAGACGAAACCTCATCTCGTCGGGGTCATCGCTACATTACTTTATTTGTAGATGTAGATACCAAAACGGTATTGTTTGCAACCGAAGGCAAGAGTAAGGATACCCTAGAGAAATTCAAACAACATCTGATGAGCAAAGGGGCTACAGCCACACAAATTCAAGAAATCTGCTGTGATATGTCTCCAGCCTTCATCCGAGGTATTCAGGAGCAGTTCCCTGAGGCTGAGATTACCTTTGATAAGTTTCACGTCATGAAGATGGTGAATGAAGCCGTTGATGATGTTCGCAGAGAAGAACAAAAGCAAGTTCCTGAACTGAAAAACAGTCGATATCTGTTGCTAAAAAATGCCTCTACCTTAAAGAACGAACAGAAGGTGGAACTGGATAAGCTAAAGGACGGACACCTCCAAACCGGGAAAGCGTACCGCTTAAAGCTATCTCTGCAGGAGCTCTGGACACAGCCTCATATTCTAGCCGATGTCTATTTACGGGAATCGATGGGTTGGGCTAGACGCTCCCAACTGAAACCAATGATGGAATTGTCCAAAACCATGAAGCGACACGAAGAAGGCATACTACGATGGTTTCACAGTCGCATGACGAACGGCTTGCTTGAAGGTATAAACGGACTGATCCAAGCGGCAAAGAGAAAGGCAAGGGGCTACCGTAATGTCCAAAACTTGATCGCGATGGTGTACATGACGGCGAACAAACTTAGACTCCCAACCCTCGCAGCTCGTCGAGGGTTGTACCCCTCCCCTTTTATACCATGGGGTTAAGAATCTATTAAAACAGATAAATCTATGATCCTATTCTAGCCAGCTTTACCCATCCAGTAGAGCGAAGAGCCGGAAAATTACCAAGCCATCGTATACGGCGCTACACGCCTATTAGCTACTGCAGCTGCTAGGGTCGGTTATTTCAAGTGGCGAGCCCATGATCACGGTGGGGCCGAGATACACGCTCCAGATCATGAAATTTAAAAGCACATGGTAGCCATTCATATGGCACATCCCTATTTCGGATCCCCCCGAATACGGACAGCTTTGTGGGCAGCAGGCTACCCCGTCCGTGGTGTATCCGAACCGATTGAAGCTTCTGTTTCATGCCATTGGCTCTCAACAGAAGCTCGTCACGGATATTACGTATATCTCGGAGGGCACCCATTTTTATTACCTGTCCGTGATTCAGGATCTCTTTAACAATGAGATTGTCGCTTGACAAAATACCGATCGTAACGATGTGAAACTGGTCCTAGATACGGTAGAACAGTGGAAACGAAAAAGAGACGTCTCGGAAGCTGTACTCCATTCAGACTCAGACTAAGGCTTCCAATATACGTCTCAGTCGTATAACACACGATTAGAGGCATTAGGTGTCAAAGGCAGCCACTCTTGCAAAGAAACCTGCCTAGATAACGTATACATCGAGTCCTTCTTTTCGCATCTCAAAACAGAGAAGTTGTATCTTCACCAAGGTAAATCAGAAGAGGAAATCCATCAAGCAGTTGAAGAGTAAATCTACTTTTATTACTACCAGCGATTCCAGGCCAAACTCAAACAGCGCGTGCCGATACTCAATCGGCGCGCGCTGGCTGCATATCTTTTTTCATCTGCCTACTTTACAGGGGTATAACCAGAGTTACAGTCTTTTTCAGTTATAATACCCTACCTTAAAAGGAAGTTCCGATGTTAGAGTACAAAAAGTCCCGATGTTTAATGTTGATTTGGCATGGTCTTAATTTAATGAAAATTTATTCGGGCAGTGGAGTTGAAATAAAGCTTTAGACTGGAATTGGCTGATCCACGCGGGTTGTAAAATTAATAATTAGCGGCCTTGTACGAGAGAATTAGACTGCCGATGTTTTATTAAGCTATCATTTCCCGTATTTAGTTATTCTTATAATTGCAAGAAGTTATAGATGGCAAGTTAAACATGAGACTTGTGATCAGGAAAATGCTGATATCGTCAAATAATAACAATGTGCTAGTTAACTGGAAGTCAACTAACACATTGTTATATTATGTTACATTGCATTACGCTATATTCATGTGTGAAAAAATGAATTAAACCCCATAAATCGAAAGTGTGCTCATCGTAGAGCCATATTCCAAACCAATAGGTGCAAACCCATTAGGGGTAGCTCCTCCGGTTTGTTGATACATAGGAATCCAACTGCCACCTGACTGTTTGAAGTATTTAACGAGCAACCAATCAGGATGAGACTGCCCTGTCTGTGCATCTAGAGGGCCTGCAACCTGTCCTCCCGAATTGACAACAGCATGAATGGATACACCATCAGGACCATATACATTGGTTGAACGACGAACATTCCAAATACCGAATGTGGAGTATCCACCAGTAGAATAGTCATAAAAACTGCTAGTAGATACAGGGCTAAAGTTCGAAATTAAGGCCGGGAAACCATCTATAAACAGGTAGCCGGTGGCTAGCGCCCCTGAAGAGTTCCGGTAACGAATAGCCTGGTATTGATAAGGGTTTCCTGGATGTGTACCAGTTATTGCAAAGACTTCATTTGCAAGGATCTTCCCGCCTGTTAGATTAAAATTATAGTCCTCTACATTATGCGATGTTCCAGTTTTATTAATTGCTAATGTACCCATATTGATTTTCCTCCCAATTATTATGTTTTGAAATTCATGCTCAGATATTCCTAAATAAATATGTATCTGGCATATTCATTTAGGAAAGCATTAACCTCTAAGTCCATAATATAGTATTGCGTATCGTTACGCAATACTATATTTCAATTTACCAAAAATAATAAATTTATTAAGGATTTGTAAAACTTTTTCTTGAAAATTACGTTAATATAAGTACAATCCAAAATACAAAGGAGTTAAGTGATGGCCTCTAAAAAAACATTTACGATTGCTTCCGGTATTCTAATCACTTGTCTACTTGTTAGTGCTTCTTATTTTAACCATATACAAGAAGCTACAGCTAAACAAAATGACGAAATACGAGGGGAAATCAAGCAGGGATTTACATCATCAGCAGTTACCCCAGTAGTTGTTAATGGTGATCCAAAAATTGCTGTAATAAGCGATTCGCCTGAAACAGAGCTATCTGCTTTATTGTTAGAGAATAAAGTACCTGATGAGATTTACATTGTTCATTTGATGAAAATATTAGGTGAGAGCAAGCAAAACCCAAAGGTCTCTTCTAAATCATTGGAACAATACCTAGAGATGACATCTGAGCGATTAAATATTTTAAGTGGCGTTCTGGAAAAATCTGAGGAAAATCATAGTTATAATAACACTCAACTTCTTTCACAAATACTGGAGGAATGGAAATCCGGAAAATATTCGACCCTTCCACAAGATCTTAAGACGCTTGATGATATTGAAAAGTTAAATGAAGAGGCTTTTAAATCAGAAATCGAAAAAAAAGCAATGAAAACGGCAAGAGACAAGAAAGCATTAGTCCAGGATATTAAAAAGGCTGTTGGTGAGAAAAAGGAATTGTCACAAGAACATTTTGATGCTGCCCTTGAAAATTGGTTTGCGGTTCCTCATAGTGATAAAGAGCCATACCAACTAACTGTTTCAGAAAGGAAGAAAGTTGCGGAAACAATCTATCCCGAGGGCTCGCTTGTAACAATGGCAGATGTACTGGCCGAATATGAGAAGATGTTCACAGATCCTAAAAGGTTTACTTATGATCGTTACATTGCCTTAGCATACTATTTAACATCTGGTCAAAATAAAGTGAATAGTTATCGCTTTGAAACATTTTATGCCCTGCCTTTCTTCCCTACAGAGGCAACTGATAAAGTTACAGCAGCACATTTAATCAATGAATCATATACCCAACTGCATACCTTTGTGGACGAATTAGAGGGGGAATAAATTAAGAATTATAAAGAAGCCATAATGAGGAAGAGCGCGAATAAACGAATCCTAGATTCAAAAATGATGTGAGTATATTAGGCAACCCAGTTAGTAGTAAGCAAATATTAGACCGGAAACTTGAATTAAAGTAACCAGGTATCCAGTATATACCGTTATATCCGATTTATGATTATAGTGAGATTTAAGGTTACAGTAACTCAGTTTACTCTAAAATTCAGAATAACGTAAATAATAAAAATTAATGGCTTCGTCTCTTTAAAAGGGCGAAGCCATTAATTGGTTTTGAAGAATTAATCTTTGTTGCTTTGCTTGGAAAGTTCAGCGGCAGCATCCTGAAGTTGCCGTTTGGCAAGACGCCGGTCAGGTGGGAACTATCGCTGTACTAGTTGTGGTTGCCTACATCGGTGGTCAGTTGCTAACTACGTTGTCGGGAATGCTTGAGCGAATTAATTGGATGAAATGTTTTTTTCTCATTGAGAAAAAAGCAGGAGCGGGTCAAGTAACTTTTCAAAGTCGTAAAACTACAGTCATTATGAGTCAAAAAAAAGCACAGGCGGTAAAAGAAGCCTTTAAAAAAGTATATGGCTATGATATGGACATTGCGTGCAGTGAGAATTTCGCTATGGTTTACAGCATTGTTTATGATCGAATGGCGAAGCGGGATATGTTTTTAGCATTAGCCAATATGATGCGTACGACTTTGCCGCTAGCTTATGCTTTCTTGTTTTACTACTTAGCGAAAGTGCTTATTTTGAAAAGCTTTTGGATCACTCCGCATCCTGTGTTTATTGGCTTCGATTTTTGTCTTATTTATCTTTTTCGCCAAAGTTATAGTAAATTTAAAAGCTTTTCGGATTCAATTCCATTTGATTCGTTTCTGGCGTGGTACAAACTGATGATGTTATTTAGTCAGTATTATAATTTATTGGGGCTGTCCCAAAAGCCATGGAAATGGCTAGAGGGATAGGCCCTTGGGTGTCTAGCAAGTTATCCATAGGAACTTGGAGCAGTGCTCCGCGAACGGACCGTTGCTCCAATCGCTGTGCTCTCCAGATGTACTGAATTATTTTCAGAGGTGTACATCTGGAGAGCAAGGCGACCGCTACCGCTTTTCCGCAATCAGTCCGTCCTCTCCGCTGGTTTCAGCGGAAACCTTTCTAAAATCGTCTTCAAATATAGCAAAAAGAAACCTCTCTTTGGTAAAATGGAAGTGCGACCAACCATTTCAAAGGAGAGGTTTCTTTTGTACATTCAATATACCATGGACCAACTTTGCCTGCCAATGGATTTAGAGGACGACATTCCAGAAAATCATCTCGTTCGTGTCATCAATACCGCCGTCAACCGGCTAGATGACGCTATCTTTGCCGCAGCATATCCCGGTGGCGGTCGGGACAGCTATCACCCCAAAATGCTAACCAAAGTCATTATTTACGCCTACACTCAGCGCATCTATTCCTCCCGTCAAATCGCCAAGGCTGTGCGAGAATATATTCCCTTCATGTGGCTAGCCGGAAGGCAGCGCCCAGACTTTCGTACCCTCAATCGCTTCCGTTCCCAGCGCATGAAAGAGGTCCTCGAAACCGTGTTTACCGCCGTGTTGCAGTTCTTGGCCGAGGAAAAGTACGTCTCTCTAGATTATTATTTTGTAGACGGGACCAAGATTGAAGCGAATGCCAATCGCTACACCTTTGTTTGGGGGAAAGCCGTTGTGAAGCACAAGGCCAAATTGCAAGAGAAGGTGCATACCCTTTTTGCGACCATTGAGGCTGACGAACAGCGGGAAGAACAAATTCAACAAGGCAGTGACCTGGCTGAACTCGGCGAAGGAACCGAATGGACCGGTGAGAAGTTAGAAACCGCCATTCAAAAGCTGGAAGCTCGGCTCCAGGAGAAACCGAAAAATAAACCACTGAAGCAAGCGGTACGTCAGCTCCGCAAGGATCTGCTTCCGCGCCTGAGAAAGTACGAACAGTATCAGAAAACGCTGGGGAGTCGAAACAGCTTTAGCAAGACGGATTCGGACGCCACCTTTATGCGAATGAAGGAAGATCACATGCAAAATGGGCAGCTCAAACCGGGATATAATCTGCAGATTGGGACAGAAAACCAGTTTATTTTAGCCTACAGTCTCCACCAAAGGCCTACGGATACACGGTGTCTGGAACCCCATTTCAAGAAGGTAAAACAGATGCTGGGGAGATTGCCTAAAACGCTCATCGCCGACGCAGGGTATGGAAGCGAAGAAAATTATGCTTATTTGGAAAAGAAACAAATCCAAGCCGTTGTTAAGTATAGCAGCTACCACAAAGAGAAAAGTAAAGCCTGGAGAAGTCAGGTCGGAAAGATCGAAAACTGGCGTTACAACGCGGAGGAAGATACGTGGACCTGTAAAGCTGGGCGAGTGCTTCATTTTCGCTACGAGAGTAAAGAAAGAACGGAAAGTGGATACGAAATTCGTAAACGTCATTACCGAAGTGCAAGTTGTGAAAACTGTCCACTGAAATCAAGTTGTACGAAGGCCGCGGGAAACCGGGAAGTCACCGTGAGTATGGCAGCTCTGCGTTACCGAAATCAGGCAAGGGAGCTATTGCGAAGCGAGGAAGGATATGCGCTTGCGGTTCGAAGGATGACGGAACCGGAAAGTGTGTTTGGTCAACTGAAGAACAACCGGGGATTCCGGCGTTTCCTGCTTCGAGGGTTGTCAAAAGTGACGCTCGAAGTCGGGTGGCTTTCGCTTGCCCATAACCTGCTAAAGCAGGCCGCTACAGATCAAAAACGAAAACGAGCCAGTCTCCAATAACCCGGAGACTGGCTCGTTTTTTTGCTTTTAGGGCTTTGAAGTACAAGAGCTATCTCATTCTTTAAAAATATCTACTTTTGGGACAGCCCCATTATAGAGGTGGTTTGTTTGAATGAATTTATTAACCGGGCTTTTGGGGCAGAAGGCCATTTGTCTAAGCTAGTCACTGGTTATAGTCCCCGATCACCGCAAATATTAATTTCCTCAAACGTGGGGACTGCACTTGAGGGGAATGAGCATTTAATTTGTGAAGCAGGAACCGGTACTGGGAAATCCCTTGGCTATTTGGTTCCGGCAGCGCGCTGGGCCGTTGTGAATAAAAAAACTGTTATCGTTTGTACTCACACCATCCCGCTAATGACTCAAATAGTAAACATGGAGCTGCCACGGGTTGCAAGTATTCTTATGATGGAAAAACTGCATCTTAAATACCAATTAGTAAAAGGCAAGGACCACTATATCTGCCACCAGAAGTTAGCAGATCTTTGGCAAGAGAAGCTTCAGAGCAATGATGAAGAAGCAAAGGTTATTCGAAAGATATTTACTTTGGTTAATAACGAGAGAATTGGTGACCGCAGCGCGTTGGGGTTTGATGTTGATGATAGTTTGTGGAAAAAAATTAGTGCTGCCTTTTGCCCGGCCATAAAAAAGCCTCACAATTGTAAATTGGAAGAACTCAAAGATAAGCTTTATACGTCACATGTTATTGTCACTAACTTCGCTTATTTCTTTAATGATCTGAAAATGAGGATAAAAACCGGAAACGGCTCTCTTCCACCTTATGACGCCGTGATTTTTGACGAAGCTCACGAGATCGAAGATGTCTGCTGTAAGGTTTTCGAAAAAAAGGTGGATATCAATCGATTTGAAAGCCTTTTTGATGCTTTATTCGAAAAAAGAGCTTATTTAGAACTCGATCAGGCTAACCAGCTGGCACTCGCTCAATATCGTCAAACCTTTGAACAACAGATATCGCAAGTCTATTCAAAAATAGGCGAAGAAATGAAGGATGAACAGGGGAAGGTTATTTCTTTCAAATTACTTGATTCTAAGATTGATATGTCCGAAGTCTGTGCTACGCTCACTGCCTTTATCCAAAAATTAAAAGATTTGAATTTGAAAAAAATATCTGAAATCCTGGATAAGATTTTTGAAGGTAATGATGACCTTGACTTCGTCAGTTCTAAGGAAAAAGACTCTTGGGCGTACTGGGCAACCGTCGAACGTAGAAGCAAAGTCATTCTCCATGCAGCACCACTTTATCCAAAGGTTATCTTGGCCAAAGGGTTGTTTGCGAAGGTCCCGGTTATACTCTCCAGCGCAACGATGTCATCTACGACGAAGGAAAGCAAAACCTTCGACTTTTTCGCTGGACGTATTGGTGTCAAAGAATACAATTCACTGATTGTTGACAGTCCCTTTGACTATGAGAAAAAAACAATGATCATCTGCCCAGATGATGCTCCGGATCCAAACAGTCCCGAATACTTAGAATATGTCCCAAACAAAATAGAGGATATTTTGCTATATACCGAAGGGAGAACACTCGTGTTATTCACGAGCTTTGAGATGATGAACCAGGTTGCACGCAAAATTAAAAATTACTGTGATGAGCGTTCTTTAAATCTACTAGTTCAGTATCCAGGATGTGATCGAGAGAAAATCATCGCACAGCTCAAAACCGATCCTCGGACAGTGGTCCTCGGCTGCACAAGTTTTTGGACAGGCGTTGATATTGCTGGTGATGCACTAACCACCGTTGTTATTGCAAAACTCCCCTTCCCCCAACCGGATGAACCCTTAATTCAGGCCCAGCTTGCGATTATTGAAAAGGCTAATCGGAATAGCTTTTTTGATTACATGTTTCCCAAGATGATCGTGAAGTTAAAACAGGGATTTGGCCGGCTTAATCGATCTATGGAGTGCCAGGGTGCAGTCATTATTTTAGACAATCGGATTTTGACTAAAAAATATGGAGGAAGGGTTATCCGTAACCTTCCAAAATGTAAATATTCAAGAAAACTTGAAGATATCGTTGACATTCTACCTTGTTGAGAAAGGCGTTGATTATCATGATGGGAAAAGCTCATTTAGCAATTAGTACAGGAGTAACGCTTTCCATATTAGGTTTGAACAATCTTTCGATCTCCTTACCCGTTGTTGCAGTAGCTGCAGTCAGTGCGCTGCTGCCAGATATTGATGAACCGAACTCTTTACTTGTATCTAAAACCATTCCAAAGGACCTAATCCGCTTACTTAAGGCACTGATGATTGGAATTGGTATCTTTATATATTTTGCTGGTTCTGCATTCGCCCCGTGGAATACGGTTATTGCAATCTTAGCGGCCTCTATATTTTTCGTACCGACTCGCACGTTTCGTAATGTAATCATGGTTCTCGCAGGTGCCGCTCTTATTCTCTTCGGTCATTCGTTCATACCTTGGAATTATATTATCGGGTGTCTACTTATTATCTGTGCATTAGTGCCTCACCGGGGTCTGACACATACTTTTTATGGTGTCGCCGGATGGACATTACTTTTGTTTTTTTCAACACATACCTATGATCAGGCTATTTGGATCGCCGGCGGTGTGTCATACTTGCTGCATTTGCTAGCTGACTCGATCACGAATCATGGTATACGCCCTTTGCCACCTTTCCAGTTTCGTTTAAAACTTCGTTTAATGAGTACCGGAACATCAAGCGGTACTCTTTTAGAAAACGTCTGTATTGGGCTTACGATGGTTCTAGTGTGGTTTGTATTCCTTCGTGGCGTAGATTTAAGTCATCTTATTCCGAGTTGAGGGGTGAGTCCTGTGAAAGAATTATCTGCAGAAAATTCTGTTATTAACCAATGTTACCTCACATTAGAAAGACATTACGCTTTAACGAAAAGGGAAGTGGAAATCGTAAAAAAGTTGAATTTTCACGGATTTAACAATCGAGATCTCGCAACATCCTTGAATATGGCCGAAAAGACTATTAAAAATCATATGGGAAGAATCTTAGAAAAGACATCAACCCATTCGGCAAGACAACTTCAAGCATTATTCTTCCGCCTAATACTTACGAGCATACCGTAATCAACTTAGGAACAACCAGAGTTGTTAACTGTTAAATAGAAAACAAGAATGCGAGGAATATTCTTTGTTAATTCATAACGAAACTGAGTGGTTACAAGTACTACAATCATTTACCAGGGGGGGAAACCAATGAATTCTTTTGTGGAAAGGGGACAGAGTTGCAGTTTGTATTGAAGCAATTATCAGATTCATTAATTACTTTAGCAATCAAAGACGAATCTCCCCAAGTCGTACGAATTATCAACGAATACAGATTTATTACATTTGTCAGGAGAAAATAAAGTTCTAGACTGAAAATAAAGTGTTTGATTGGCACAGGCACTGAATAACAAAGTGGTGAAACCTGCTGAAGTAGCCAGAATAATTCCTGAGGCATGGAAGCTGCAGGAAAATGGTACACTTTTAAGCTTCAACCTTTCTGAAGTCAACCTAGTACTGCTAAGCTAACTCGATAGCACAAAGACTCAGGCTACCGTCATAGACGGCAGCCTGTTCGGCTAACTGGCAGGTAGGAATGATGCGTCCCTGACTTGCCGAAAGAAAAGCACTTCTTTATAATTACCTCATCCTGTATGAAGGCGAGTGAGTGAAATGAAAACATTAAAATGGTCTGGACATGTTTTGAATATAAACAATAATTCTGGGAGGTACTGTTTAGATAATGAATCAAATAATGACTTGGTTAGAACAACAGAATAAGTCGACTCAATGGCTTGCTGACGAGATTAGAGTGAGCATATCAACAATGGGGCATATCCTCAACGGAGAACACGACTTGCTGCCGGAGCAAATGGCTCAAATCGCAAGGGTATTGGGCATCACATTGGAGGAATTAACTGCTGACGCGAATTCAGACGATTCCAATTTACAGAATAGCACAACCAAAATGCATGCCAATGAGGTGGAGATTGACGCATCTCTGGTCAAACGGTTACTTGCTGCACAATTTCCGCAATGGGCTGAGCTACCGCTGAAACGGGTCAAGTCAAGCGGGACAGACAACGCGATTTTTCGGCTCGGAGAAGATATGGCCGTGAGAATGCCTCGTATCGAATGGGCGACTGGGCAAGCTGAAATGGAACATTTGTGGCTGCCAAGACTTGCCCCCCACCTACCGCTTGCCATTCCTGCTCCACTTGCGATAGGTATGCCTGCCGAGGGCTATCCTTGGCAATGGGCCGTCTATCAGTGGTTCAAAGGAGAGGACGCGATTGTCGGCCGCATCGACGATCTGGAGAAGGCAGCTACCGTTATGGCTCAATTTATAGCTGCCATGAAACGGATCAATCTCGCTGACGTTACGCTTCCAGCTTCTTCCCGTGGCATGACACTGGCACCAAGAGATACTGGCGTCCGCAAAGCAATCGAAGAACTGAAAGGCATGATTGATCAAGGTGCGGCAACTTTAGCGTGGGAATCGGCGCTGAAGGCGCCAGAGTGGCAGGGGCCAGGTGTCTGGATTCACGGAGATATCCATGCAGGGAACTTGATTATCGAACAAGGGCAGATAGCTGCCGTTATTGACTTTGGATGTATGGGATTGGGTGATCCTGCATGTGACATGCTATTTGCATGGAGCATCCTCACTACAGAGACGAGGGAAATATTCCGTGCAGTGCTGCAGCCTGATGAAGCAACCTGGGCTCGTGGTCGCGGTTATGCACTGTCAATGGGATTGTTTGCCCTCCCTTACTACAAAGATACCAACCCAGTGTTTGCTGGCGTCGCAAGGCACATAATCGATGAAGTACTCACCGATCACAGAAACGGTGTATGAGAGTAACTCAGTGAAATTACGGGGAGTTCAATAAAGCAGCAGTCTAGGACTTTATTTTCTCGTCCATGGCTGCTGCTGTTTCGTTTTTTGGGTCAGTCTAATACTTATTTTTCAGAGCTCGACGGTTTTGCAATTAAAAAAACCGCGCGGATCCTATACATCCAGAGATAAGAGCGAATGTTGCAGTTAAAAACTGGCCTGCAATCAGATTCTGGACCAGATCAGGTTTTAACCAAATAAGTAGAATTTACGGAGATATGGTGCATTCGGAAAGCACATTCGCAAACTTGGAGTTAATCAAGGTATTTTAACTCGTTGCGCTCCCTCGAAATGATTCAGTATCCTCACTCTAGCTCATGAATTCGCAGGATTTCACCCTGTGTTCGCCCTAGGCAAGGTGAATGCCTAATTTCGGCGTCAAATTGGGTCTACATAGTACGTAGAGATTTCTGAGGAATAGCTTGAGCGAAACAATTCCTTCAGATCATTGAGCTAACGAGAAACGATAGCACCATGACAATAAATAGTCAGCCGATATCATCGGCTGACTATTCAGCTATACCAGCTAATAGTTTGTCAAGATTACCAGTAAAGTGAAGCTTATTCATGTGGTATATTTAAAAGTAAGCAAGCCAAATAACCCTCCAATTTCATTTCACTTGGAAGGTTATACCACTGCTTTCATATTAAGCAGACCGGAATGTCTTTTTGTTTTTCATGATGGCATATAGCCAATGAACCAATTTATTGGCACATGCGACCAGAGCCACTTTATGTGGTTTTCCTTCGGCTCTCTTACGGTCGTAGAACTCTTTGATTCGTATATTGCGAGCGCGGATTAAGCCACATTGGACAGCCAAAACTAGTGCATATCGAAGCTGCCTAGAACCGCGTTTCGTGATTCGATTTCGAGTTGCTGTAAACTTACCTGAAGCAAAGACACTTGGGTCAATACCTGCAAAGGCGACAAGCTTTTTAGGATGATCAAATCGGTCGACTTCTCCAATTTCAGATAAAATTGTTGCCGCAATTTTATATCCAATACCGGGAATTGACTGGATTAATTCAAACTCTTCAATTTCTTCTGCCAGAGCATCTATGTTCTGTTCCAATCCTGTAAGATGCTCTTGGTACTGAAGAATGAGGGTAATAAGGACTTTCAAATTAATTAAGTGGCTTGCGTACATGGTTTGCTGAAATGGGTTTTGTTTTGCTGCATCTAGCAGCCGTTGAACGCGTTGGTTAATCCAATCCTCTGAACGTCCTCGTTTGGAAGAAAGCAGTTCTTTCATTTTAGCTTTGAGTGTATCTTCATCCGTCTGCAAAACCAAATATGAGGTTGGGAATTCACTTAAAAACCGTAGCGAAATACCTGAATACATAGATCCAAAGACACCTTTGTAAGCAGGGAAGACCTGATCTAGAACAGCTTGGAATTGCAGTTTAGTCTGTACACACATCTTTGAAAGAGACTCATATTGCCTTGTTAAATAGCGTAGATTGAGAAGTTGCAAACCCCTTTTCTTAAAGGGTTCAAACTCTTCTTTGTAGTACAACTCTCCCAAAAGATAAGCGTCAGCAGCATCCGTCTTTACTTTACGAAGCTGAGACTTCCTAAGCCGGTTTGAGATGAGTGGATTAATGACAATGTAAATATATTGATGCTCCTCTAGGAACTGAACAACGGGGCTTTGGTAATGTCCGGTTGCTTCTAGAATAAGTAGAGGACGTTGTTTAGATGCAGACTCAACGTCCTTAAAACTTGATGGAGATACGCTAGACCATCACGAGTGTGCTGGAAATGGAACGCCCCTCTGAATGGGTTTCCGCGCTCTAAAAAGGCTTGTCCATGGCTTTCTTCTTTAGAAATATCTAGACCGATAACTGGATTCATTTCATCTCTCCCTGTATGTGTAGATTTACTGGCAGCCCCTACGGTTTCTTCTTGTCGCTCCATAGCATCGCTTGTTATACGGGATCTTACGTCCCAACCAGCCTCAATCATGGTCATGACAAGTAGGGGTGAACATTATAGCGCTCGGGATCAAGTCCCACGGGCAGGTACGTTCGACCAGGCTACCTTAATCCTCTATGAAAATAAAAAAAGGATCAACCAGAAAGAACTGGTTGATCTCATAATACGATCGGGCAGGATAGTTCGTTAACCACTTGGACAAAATAACCAAAAAAGATGGAGGTTATTTCTCATGTGGTGGAGACGTATAATTTTGATTTGGGTATTAGGGCTAGCCAGCTTTACAGGAATGAATTGTACTGAAGCTTACAGCCAGGAGTCACCAACTAAATATAATGACGACATTCAACGTAAGTGCTTGGAAGAGGTCCTTATTTTCGAACTACGTCCTAAGTTTATGAGCGTACTTGGGAAAGAGTATGATAACTTCCTCTTCGGTAGCCCTCGTATCATACCGATAAAGAAATCGGATTCTTATCCTCAACAAGAATTCATACTTGAAGGGAGAGTTACGAAGCAAGATTCTATCTCGGATGTAGTTCAAATTACTTTCAAAGCTAGTACAGATGGATACAAAGCGATTAATTTTCATATTATTCGTAATGAAAAGTCAGATGAAACGATGAATTTGGATCTCTTTAATTTATCAGTAAACGATATTAATTCCGCTGAAATCAAGTGGTTAGTCAATAACCGAATTATGTTAAAGAAAAATGAAATTTATACACTTGTATCATTGTTAAAGGGAGTGCAGAAGGATAATATAACGCAATATAAAGGTCCTGCTCCAAAAGGTGGCCCTGCCCGCATAATCATACATTTAAAATCGAATAAAAAAATAAGTTTGGTATTAAACAGAGATAGTTTCCTATTGGAAGGTAGACAAGTTTATTTACCTGAACTGAATGAGTTTATATTTACACGAATTAACTAACGGGAAACGCTAGTTCAAGTAGGTTAGAAGATTAAAACCTCTCTTTAGAAGCAAACTTAGATGTACTAGCTTCTAAGGGGAGGTTTTATTTATGAAGATAAGTGATTTATGGTATCTGTATGAGGCTGATAAACGAATTCAAGGATTTAGTCCGAGAACATTGAATGCTTACGCCCTCCAGAACAAAATGTTAATGACGGAACTAGGTGATCCCGAGATAGCGGAAATTACTTTGACGATGTTGAAGGAGTATTTAGCGAAACAAGCAGATCGCTTGAAACCAAGCAGTCTAGGACATCGAATTCGTTTCGTTCGGTCCCTATTTCGCTATGCATATGAAGAGACATATCTGACCTCAAATCCTTCATTAAAACTAAGAGAGCCCAAACTGGACAAGCGAATTCCTAAGTTTTTAATGGAGGAAGATGTGATTCACCTTAAGATCTCCTGTCAGTCATTAAGAGAAAGAGCACTGCTTGAGTTTCTCTATTGTAGTGGCTGTCGAGTCGGAGAAGTAGAAAGGATAAACATCGAAGATCTCAACTGGGAAAACTGCTCTGTAGTCGTAAATGGCAAGGGCTCAAAGCAGAGAGAAGTATACTTTACGACAGAGTGCAAAGTATGGTTAAAGAAGTACCTAAACAGTCGTGAAGATACCTGTAAGGCCTTATTCGTAACACATACTCATCCCACTAAACGCATGGCTATTCCAACGATTAGATGGGCATTAAAACGGCTTGCAAATCGAGGAGAGATTGAAGCGAATGTTTATCCACACCGTTTTCGACATACCTATGCGTGTAAACTCCTTGATAACGGTGCCCCATTAGATTTCATCCAAGGGATGCTAGGTCATGAGAAAGCCTCAACCACGCAAATATACGCACAACTTCGTGGCGAACGCAGGAGAGAAATGTATCGACGATTTTTTTAGCATATAATAGCGGCAGATCCCTTTTAGAAATCTGCCGCTATTCAACTAAAGGGCAGTTTAACGCAATGACTCAGGTATTTTGATTGACTGTAAAAAGCTGGATAAGTATGATTGCTTAGTAATAGAAATAGTTTGAAAGTGGTTTTTTGCATGTCGTTAGGAATTATAGTGTTCGATCTAAATTCAATTACCAAGGAGAAATCATGGACCCAAAAATAAAACTTATGTTCCTAGACGAACATGCTGCTGAAGGTGCTGAGCGCTTTGGAATCAGTCCAAAAGATCTGACTTTCATTGGAGGTTTTCAAAACTTTATTTATTCCTATATTCGCGATGAATCAAAATATATTCTCCGCTTTACTCCGAGCACACTTCGCACGTCGGAAGGACTTGCAGCTGAAATAGAATGGATTCGTTACCTTTCGGACAATCGTTTGTCAGTCTCAGACCCGGTTCTATCGGTTCATGGAAAGGATTTTGAACATATCGAAGGAAATACAATGGATTTTTACGCAACCTCTTTCAACTATGCACCTGGCAGAAAAATCGGATATCCAGAATGCCTAGGCAATTCAATACTTTATGAACAATGTGGTCGCATAACAGGCCGTCTTCATGAACTGACCAAGCTGTATAAACCTAAATCCACAAGACACACTTGGGAATGTAATGAATACCTCTTACGAGCGAAAGATTATTTACCGGCAGAGCTTCAACCCATTATTCATGCCCTTGATGAACTTAAAGCAAATCTGGCTGGTCTGCCTGTTACATCTGATAATTTTGGTTTAATTCACGGAGATATCAATGTAGGTAATTTCACGGTCAATGAATCAGGGCAAATAACGCTCTTCGACTTCGACGAGTGTCAGTACAGTTGGTATGTCGAGGACATTGCTATCCAACTCTATTACTTACTATATGTATTCGGGGAAGATTCGCAGTCTGAACGTAAGGCACAATACGAACTTTTTATTAAACATTTCGAGCTAGGCTACACTGAGGATGGCCGACAAATGCCTGACGGATGGAAAAATCAGATAAAGCTTTTTCTTAAATTACGTGAAATTATCGTAGTCGTCGGTATGTACCGGAGTTGGGATTTAACTCAACCCGATGATTGGACCCGCGATTTCTTGCAAGAAAGTAGAATACGTATTACTAAAGGGATTTCGTTGATCGATGAGTTCTAGAACTCCTAAACTGATTTACTCATTACGTTAACGGGCAGGATAATGTAATATTCCATCATGCAACCGGCGAAATAGTCGGTTGCATGTTCAGTTCTTGGGTAAATTAACTCAATAAATTCTATACATAAGATTATACATGGTATAATATGTAAATATATTTTAAAAATACTAAAGCGTTATGAAATGGTGGACTAAACGAATGAATACAATTCAATTAATGGAAACCCATTTAAATATCGATCTTGGAAATTCGCCCTTTTTAAAATTAGATAAAGGGTTGCAAATTCCATACTCTTCGATTAAAGGGATAACAACAGGTAGACCCATACCAAATGCTTTCAAGCTTTATGGTGCTTCTTTTGGAGGAAAAAGAAATGGATTATTTAGATTTAATGGAGGTTATCATCTCTACTTTTTTAATAATGAGGTTGATACCCTTCATTTTGACTTGAATAATTTTCTTGTTGGTAAATTTGAAATATCAAAGTTAATCATTGATGTTAAAAACCCTGAAGAAATAAGTAAAACTATCTCCGAAAGATTGACGTGATAGTTCAATATAGAAAGGTCTACCGCACTGGCTTTTCTCAACTAACGGGCAGGTTAGTGCAACGAGGCATGGCGGCTAAACACCCTTATGTTAGACACTACACCTCTTAACCAGATGCTCTCATAGAATTGACCAAAATTGTTCTTGTTTCCTTATAATTTCTGTATTCAGACCTTGACTACTTATGGTTTCACTTGACTATAGATGAAAAGTTCCATAACGGCATGGGAACGCCTTCAATTTATGATAGAAACATTGAATATGAAAACAATTGTGTGGTAACTAATGTAAAAATGTCGGTAAAAAATACATTTTCTAAACTTTTTGGATAGTTAAAATATGTATAATTTGATAAAAACCATTACATGAAAGTGGGAGATTAAAATTAAAGGACATGTTTTATTAATAGCATCGTCGGTATTATTACTTAGTCTGTTGGTTGGTTGTAATAGACAACAAAACGATGAAGCAGTCACAGCTAGCAGTACTGCGATTCAAGAAACCGCTAATAATAACATTTTATCTACTCAAGAACAAAACCCTTCAGGTGATATACCTAGTGTATTCCCAAAGTCTGATATCGCGGAATCCATTAACATTGACTTTGTTAATGAAGATCAAGCGATTCGGGCAGAACAACAAACGGATAAGGGAACATTGCTTTTGATTTCAAATGGTAAGGAAGAACGAGGGCATTTGAACGTATCAAGTACGCTGGGGCAAGAGGGAGATCAGACCTTCCAGAGTAATTATTCCATCGTCTACAGACAAGGAGATCAAGATAAGGTTTTATTGGAACTGACAGATTATTTATTTGTCCAACCATCTGATAAAATACTAACCTTTAAAAAGGTGGGGTTTAAAGATGCTGGCGTTTATCTCCTCACCCCACAATACCAAACGGGGCATGGATTGGAAGGATATGTTTTCGCGATCGATAAACAAAGTGGAAACGCGTTCCCATTGAAGATCCTTACAAAGAATAAATTTGTTGCTATTACGCTTGTCTATTCTGAAGCTGAAGCACCATATATAGAGAATGATGTTTTAGTTGTTCCTCCGCCTGTTGGAGCTGGTACATCTGAAGGAGATGCCAAAGATTTGTATTATCAACTAGATTTGAATAAGAAGCAGTTAGTTGCTGTAAAAAAATACCCACTTTCAAATCGTTAAGTAACGATCAGTTTTGTTGATTCAGCTTCATATAATTTTCATCCATACTCCTTCCCTCAATTTCAGAAGATATCAAAGGAGAGCCATAATGATCAAGAATATTGCTATGGTTATTATGTTGTGCTGTTGCGTGTCTGTAATTACAGCATGCGGTATAGAGGTTGTAGATGGGAAAACGTAGGAACTCATACGGAACAAGTGAGCAAGGTGAACCAGGTAACAGAAACAACACAAGTAAATGCTAAGCCCTTTCTTGCGAGAAACCACCGAAAATCTTAGTCTCGTCTAAAAAAAGTTATTACTTTAAGGAGTTGCACAGTACAACCGAACCTGGCACACATCTTGGGTATATGAAATGGAGGAATGGTTCGTATACCCAAACGATATCCGATATTCTACTCTAATGCATTCTATGTTTTGAGTATTTTGCTCTTCATAAAAGGAAGTAACTCAGGTATTTATTGCGCTAACGGGGAACTATAGCTCTGCAACACATGAGGCAGCCGACACAAAATTGGCTGCCTTCTCTGCACTTAAGGGCAGGTTAATTCAATAGCATATTAGGCTTTTATGGTAGGATTATAGAGTAAGATAAGTTAATGTCGTCGTTTTTAGAATGAACAGTATGAAACTATTATAGGAGAATCCTAAAATGAAAAAGAAAATGAACTATTTATTAAATTAAGACAATAAATTATAGGATAGTTAGTCTAATATGAAGGCTGACTATCCTTTTTATTTACATAGTTTATAAATTAAATAAGGGTTGAAAATATAGTTTAGAGTGTTTAATATGAATGTATAAACAAGGAACATTCATTTGTTTTTTAGGAGGACGTAGCCTCGGTGCGAGGACAGCACTCTGCAGAAACGGTAGTTTCGAGGACCTTAAAGAAACAAGAATAACGGTAAATATTACAGGTGGAAATACTATTAAAAATAATAGTTGGTTGGAGGTGATTTTTATGAGGGTACAAGAAATAACTGTTGGTAATAGAAAGGCATATCTTTTAGTTGATGCAGAAGGAATACCAGTTGAACCCGTTGCGAAATATATGAAATACCTATATAACAAAGAGTCCAGCAGCAATACTTTAAAGACTTATTGTACGGCTTTAAAATTTTACTTTACATATTTGGGTCAAACAGAAAGTGATTATCAGAAAGTGAGCTTTGAGAAGCTATCCGATTTCGTTGCTTGGCTTAGAAATCCATATGAGAGCAATAAAATAGTACCTCATAAAAAAACAAAAGCTAAACGTAGCGAAAGTACAGTAAACAATTACATTACGATAGTTACAACTTTTTATGATTACTTATACAGAAATGATTTAGTCGATTCTGACATTGTTGAAAAACTAATGAAGAAGATGTTTGTAGGTGCTGGAGGTAATGGATACAAAGGATTTTTACATCATTTAAATGAAGGAAAGCCTCGTTCTAAAAATGTTCTTAAATTAGATGAACCAAAAAAGAGAGTAAAAGTATTTTCAAAGGAACAGGTCGATGAAATCTATCATTCTACTACGAATATTAGGGATAGATTCCTGGTCCGTCTGCTTTTTGAAACTGGTTTGCGTATTGGAGAAGCCATGTCACTGTTTCTTGAAGATTTTCAATTTGATGCAAAACAAAGGAAACATAAAATCCAATTGACGGACAGAGGTGAACTACCAAATGGAGGTAAATTGAAGACTGGGGAGCGAAGGTTAGACATTTCCCAGGGGCTCATGGACTTGTATGACGATTATTTGTATGAGGTTCTTGACGAATTCGATCCAGATCATAACTTTGTATTTGTGAAGATTTGGGGGGAGAACACTGGACAACCTCTTACCTATTCTGATGTTTATGCAACTTTTAAAGAGATTGAGAGGAAAACGGGTATACACATCACTCCCCACCTATTTCGTCATACGCACGGAACTATTTTTTACCTTCAAACAAAGAATATTAAAGCTGTGCAAGAACGTTTAGGGCATGCACAACTACAAACAACGATAAACCTATACGTCCATCCTTCCGAAGATGATATTCGAAAGGAATGGGAGAAAGCTGCTCACGCTTTTGAGATTGTGCGAAGCAAAGAGAACCAGGAGGAAGAGTTTCAATCAGGTATTCCTGATGAAGCATTTCCTTTTTAAGTTAGATTAGCATTTTAGGAGGATAGACATTGGATAAAATCATAGCAAATAATTTACTCCCACAAAGCGATTATTGGGACTTAATCACATCCACCCTTTCCTCTTACGAGGTTAAGATTATATCTAGTGATGGTAAAGTACAAACGAGACTTGTAGACAATGATTACTTTTTAGTCAATGTTGTTTGGAATCTAAACGATATTGGTCAAATTCCTAACTTTAAAGAACAATTCAATATATACAGAGGAACAAGGAAAAAAATAAAGTTCTCTACCGAAAATCATAATATTGTATTAGAACTTAAGTTTGTTCTTTATTATAAGTTGTTTAACGATGAACTGAGTCTTAGCAGCCTTTATAATACCTATGTAACATTCGGAAAAAAATTAGTTTTGTTTCTAAACGAAAAGTATCCTCACCTCCATTCTCTCCTTGAGTTAGATGTTGAGAAGACTGAGAAACAGTGGATTTGGTGGTTGAACAATAAAGGTGTAGAAACAACCCGAACATTCAAAAATATCCAATATGGTGACTACGAGGGCAAATCAGCAACAGCAAACTTCTTCCGTACCATTTATGAGAAATTATTCAATTTAACAGATAATCGTGAAGAATGGGAGAAAGATAGATGGGATATTAGGGTACTACATGACAAATTTGGGATACCATACAATACAACGATAACGGCGTATTATATTGATTTCACAGGTATTCAAAACGTTATTTTTAGGCAGTATTTAAAGAAGTATATTAAAACAAGATTGCTAGGTGGAGGGAGATTTTCATGGGGTACTGCAATAATATATCTAGAATACGTTTCAAGATTCTTAAATTTCATCAGTGAGTCAGAGCCAAAATGGAACGATTTAAACGGGCTTACAAGACAGCATATTGAGAAATACCTAGAATACCTTCACCATTATGTAAAAAACAATCTCAAGCGGAAAAATGCTAAACCAAAACAACACATACTTAATAATCTTAACCGTGTTTATACATTTTTGAAAGATATTCAACGCTATGATTACAGCATCGCACCAGAGAAATCAACTTCTAAACTAATCTATTCTGAGGATTATCCAAAGCTTGATAAGAAGTCAGATGACGACATTGATTATATTCCTGACCACGTAGTAGATCAACTGTTTGATAATTTAAGCGACCTTCATCTGGATGTACAACCTATTGTGTGGGTTGCCTTTAAAACTGGATTGCGTATAAGCGATGTATTGGAATTAACACAAGATTGTTTGGTTCGTTTAAATGGGAAATATTCTATTGTAACTGATATTGAAAAAGTGTATGTAAAAGGTCACAAAATCCCGATTGATAATCAACTAGCAAATATAATCGCCGTATTAATACACAACTCCAAGGAACTGAGTAACGATGATAACAATCCTAATAAATATATCTTTGTTCGTTACAATGGTCTCCGAAAGGGAAAACCATTTGGGCAAAATTGGGTACAAACACAGCTTAATAAATTAGCAATCGAAAAGAATATTACAGATGAATTGGGAAATATCTTTTATTTTAAGAGTCACCAATTTCGCCACACGTTTGCCGTAAAAATGTTAAATGGTGGAGCTGATATTTTAACAGTACAGGAATTGCTGGCTCATGCATCTCCAGAAATGACAATGAGATATGCTCGTCTACTTGATGATACAAAAAGGAAAGAGTTTGAAAAAGTTGTCAAACAAGGTGTGTTTAGCTTTGACTTAAATGGGGAAATTCATCAAGTTTCTGAAACAGAAGATATTCCTGAAGACATCATGGATATGATGTGGAAAGACGAGAAGTTAAATGCATTGGACAACCCTTACGGGACTTGTCGAGCAAGGGTGAATGGAAACTGTCCATTAGCGGCAGAACCTCCTTGTCTCACAGCGAACGATGGTAAACCTTGTTTTGATTTAGCTGTTGGTATGACGAGTTTTGATGTTAAAAAATATGAACTCCATATAGAGAGTGCAACCAAAATGATTGAAGCCTCAAAAGAGTATGGTCGTGAAGATATGGTTAAAGCAAATGAAAAAAACTTAGAAAGATACCAAAACATTTACGAAACAATCAAGGGTGGAAATGTTATTTTTGGACGTTTGGACCGTATGAAGAGACAATTAGAACGCAAGAAAAAGAAAGGTGTTAAACATGGCTAATTTTGATCGCGAAGAACAATTAAGGCAGCTACACGAAAAGAGAAAGCAAGAAACTAAAGATAAGGTTGAAGAAGCTATTAAACGTCTTACAAAGAGTTCTCAGGCAATTAACTTTAATAGCGTAGCGAAAGAAGCTGGAGTGAGCAAGGCAACGCTTTATAACCACTCTGAGCTTAAAGAGCGTATCGATTTCTTACGAAATCAACAACAAAATGCATTTGTGGACTCGAGGATTAAACGTGATGAGAACAATCAAAATGCCGTAATCGCTTCTCTTAAGAGAAAGATTGAAAAGTTGGAGAAGAATAATAAAGAACTTGAACAAGAAAATAAACGATTGCATGAAAATGAAAATGAGAAGCTAACTGATTACTTTATAAACTTGAGTCTTGCAAAATGATCGCTGTTAGCCAAAAGTAGACATACCTATAGCGTAACCGACTAAACGGCTTTAAGCAGACAGCTTGAGATCGTCCAATACTTCTTTCAGAGGTTTGTGATCCAAAGCTTGCTGGTAGACATAAACGATGATTTGTCCGAAATGTTCATTCCGAATACGTCGTACCACATCTCCCAAGGTCAAGATGTTATCACTTGTAGACCACTCCTTCCGCTGTAGTTCTAAGAAATTGTAGACCAAGTATTGAAGAGTCCAGTAACGCTCTTTGAAGTACCGATAGCCGGTTTCGATGTTCCACCGAACATGATAATAGCTCAGGATGGTGTCGGAATCCAGGCTAATATCCGTGCAGAGGATACAGAATGGTTTCTGTGTAGGGTCAAATTTATCTTCCCAAGACAGCAAAACCTTGACGTTCTCCATATCGGCTACAGGTCCTTCATATTCATAAACCCGATACCGTCCTTGCTTCTCCACCGTAACGGAGCGGAGATCAGTGGAACGGACATGTTCGGAGGCGAACTTGGACATCGAAATTCGAATGCCAGCAGGTGCAATCTTACGATTGGTTTTGACCGCAGCGATTAGATGAAATCCCTTGGTGTTACAGGCATCCATGAACTTCTTGCTTGTGTACCAGCTGTCAGTTAGTACGTAAACCTGTTCGTTTTCGCTAGCAGGATAAGAATCTAAAAGCTCTATAGCCAAGTCATTCTTGCTCTTGAATGTAAGGCGATGCGCTTGGCAGTAAGCTTCTCGTAAGTAAGGTTGGAAATCCCAAGCAAGGGACAGACCTTCTGTCACAACATGAGCAGTCACTAAGCAATGAGACCACATGCTTTTATTTTCATCGTGAGCAAAGTGGTAATCTAGAGCTTCCATATGCTTTGTGGAAGCATCTTTCTTACAGCAAGTGTCGTCAATGATCAGGAACGTAATGGATCGATGATCACCGATCTTGGACCGTTCAGTGCGGATGCGTTCCTGTAGAAATTGTAGTCTACGTCGCTTGGATGGCGAAAAATTGCGGTACCATATAGTGCTGAAAATCCAGCATAAATGGGAGCGTTACGGCGATCCGGGCTCATGGCGTCGGGAATATGATCTCTATTCGTCTGACTTGGGAGCGACGTTCTCGCGAGCCCTCCGCTGGCCGACATGTTATCACGCCGAGCTCAATGCCGAAGAAAATGAATACCAGCTGTGGCTGGAATATATCGATGGCGTAACCGGTTTAGACTTGACCGGTGACATGTATGAAAAGGCCGCGCTGGAGTTAGGTCGCTTTCAAGGCAAGTTGTATGCGGAGCAGCCCGCCATGCTGCAGAGCCTGACCAACCTCAGCCATGTGGATCTCATGAAGAATACGTATCTGCATTATCGGTCATGGCCGGTCGTCTACGATTATATACGCTCGGAGGACTGCAAATTCCCGCTGCAGGTGCGGCAAATGCTCATCGACATCGATGAGCAAGCAGACGAGATATTCGCCCGTATCGAAAAATTGCCCATCGTGCTATGCCACAGGGACTTCTGGGTAACCAACCTGATCTATGCTGACGGGAATTTCGCGCTCATCGACTGGGATACCAGCGGATGGGGTTATCTGGGCGAGGATCTCGCAAGCCTGATCGCGGATGAACCGGATATTGATCACATGATCGAACACTACCAGCGATGCGTCCCCGCGTATTACAAAGGCTTTTCGGAGTATGAGAATGTATCCCGAATCGCCGATCATTGTGTCTACGAGATAATCCTTCTCGTATTCGGGTACAGGCTTGTAGAGGGGTATCTCCACACAGAGGCTGATGATGAGAAGATGAAGCATCTCCATACTCTCCAAAAAATCTATGGAATGAAGCCGACCCTGGATGGTCACATCTGGTTACATAGCCTAAGCTAACGAAGGACTTTAGTACAGGAGCTGACTTGCTGTGCCTCCTTCTATCAACTCAACAAACGGGCAGTTTAGTTTAACGGTCATTCGCTCTGAGTCGCACCATAAACAAGGGCAAGTTTTTATCTGATACAAACTGACTTTCTCGTGCAGGAAATGCACGGCACTCATTCAGGATCCGCGGTAAGATTTATCTCGAAGGGAGGGAGAACGATGGATTGGCTGAACAGGATGAATTGCGCCATGGAATACATCGAAACAAATTTGGCGGACAATATCTCATATGACAAAATTGCACAGATAGCCTGTTGCTCTACTTATCATTTTCAACGAATGTTTCCGTTTATTACGGGAGTATCGTTATCGGAGTACATTCGACGCCGACGCTTAACATTGACGGCTTTTGAGCTGCAGACAACGGATACAAAGGTTATTGATGTAGCTTTGAAGTATGGATACGACTCACCGGAAGCGTTCGCACGGGCGTTTAAGAACCTGCATGGAGTTATCCCGGTATCAGCGCGCGATAAAGGCGTTTCTCTAAAAGCCTATCCTCGTATGTCCTTTCATATTTCAATAAAAGGAGATGCCGAGATGAATTACCGAATTGAACAAAGAGGATCTTTTGAAATGTTTGGAGTCTATGGTTTAATAAATTCGGACCAGAAAACAGCATTTTCTGAAGTTCCTCAATTCCGTAAAAAATGTGATGATGATGGAAGCGTTGATCTAATGAACGAATTGCTGGGACGTTTTGGTGACACCGTATTGCACGCTGCCTTATATGATCATACTAAAGAATCTTTCAAGTACATGGTATGTTACAATCTTCCAAAGGGACTTGAGTTGCCGGAGAGATTTACAAAAATTTCTGTACCGGCATTAACGTGGGCTATTTTCCCGGAGCCGCAATGTGATTTACAGAAACTATGGGTAAGAATATATTCTGAGTGGTTTCCGACATCTGAATATGAACAGGTTGAAGGCCCTAGTTTCGAAATGTATTATGGAATGGCAGTAAATGTTACTGGGGAGATTTGGATACCGATAAAGAAAAAATAATTCACAAGAGATTAACTTTAAGGCCATCCCGTAAAGGATGGCCCTCAAACTTGCTGTTACAGATAGCGTGGTGTACCATTATGCTAACGGGAACGAGAGCTTAATATACAAATAGGAGAAGGCTGCAAACAGTAATGTATGACAACCTTCTGTGCTAACTGGCAGAATGGGCATAAACTCAAATATAGGTGATTAAATGGGGGAGTGGGAGTGGATACCGAACAATTCAGAGAAACAATCGAATCGATATTTGGCAACCTGTTAACACAATTTGATAATGGCGAGGAATTTGCTTTCTACGACTTTGGTCAAAAAACAATTAATCGAATAGGGTACTCAACGAATATTACTCCCGAAATCGTCAAACAAGCAACGGAAAATAAAATAGATCTAATAATTACCCATCACGATGCATGGGATTTCGTCTTTGGTATGAAAGAAGAATGTCATTCTCTACTCAAGGAATATGGAATCAGTCATTTCTTCGTTCATTTACCTCTCGACTATGCTGAAATTGGTACGTGCAATTCATTGTTTAAAGCTCTTGGAATAAATGAACTCATCCATCAATCCACTCACCATGAGGGCAGAAGCCTGCCAGGTATCGGAGAGTTCAGGGTTCCCCTTAGTTTAGATGAGTTAAGTGAAAGAATTAGAACTGTTCTAAATGAAGATATAAAGTCGTGAAGAAACTCAGAAAAACCTATAAAACGAGTTGGTATTATAACAGGAGCAGGGAACTCAACACAAAGTATTCGTGATGCCCATAATGCAGGGTGTGATGTGTATATAACAGGCGAGAAAATCTTATATACTGTACAATATGCGCAGTTCATTGGTATGAATTTAATTGTAGGAAGTCATACGTTTACAGAGATCTTTGGTGTGAGAACGCTGTCTGAAAAGCTTAAAGAAAAGTATAGCTATTTAGAGATAGTCGAGTTAATAGAAGAGCATTTTGAATGAGTCTTCATGTGTGAATCGAGAATAATTATTCTCGTTTCACAAACAGGTAATCCCCTAAGCTATTGACCTAACGGAGACGGTAGTTCAATGGAGCTGATCGCCAACGCTCTCAGCTTAAAACAAGATTGCACAAAAGTACCCCCAATCAATATATCGATTGGGGGTACTTTTGTGTCAATTATTCCAATGGGGGCTATTTTGTGTCATCATTGGGGATGGTTTTGTGTCAATGGACAGTAACGATGTAAGATATGTGTGAGGGGACAAGAACATACATTCATTAGGATCCGCATGCTGCGCGGTTTTTTTATTTTATGGATGTAAGTTCTTGTCCATTGGTCAGGACAAGAACTTACATCGTTTCCCGACTGAGGACAAGAACATGCATTGATTGCCGCGAGAAGTTTGTCCATTGCGGCTAGTCCTAACAGCCAGAGTAGGAGACATTCGTTTGGCCGCGGGACGAACGGAGCATCTACAGCTCGTTGACATAGAAGCTGGCGGCTGGCGCCGCGGTTTTGCTTGAAACGTCATGGACGAAGAACGAAAAGATATCAAAAACATATCGTGCAGGAGTTTGGTAAAGTTGGTGACAGAAGTATCTTCGTCAATCAACAGAGAGATTTTCCAGCTTACAACTTGCCGAGACAGATATAGTAATTCACTTAAAAAGCTTTTCGCTTATAAATGATTGTAGTCATCAGCCAAGAAATCACATAGAGGCCCGTAACAATCAAAGCTATTCCCACATACAAATTCGGGATTGAAAATCGATTGATGAACTCCGAAATAGCCGTTACATATTGGGTCAAGGAATCGGATAGACGCTTAAAAATAAGCGCAATGAGAACAAAACTAACGAGTATAACAGTTGAAATATAACCCGGTTTCAGGAGCTGGAACAATGGGAAAGTAAACGCGGCAAATAGAAGAAACAAACCGCCCGCTATAGCGATATCTGCCCAGGTAAAGGTTTTGTCAAGTACCAACAAGGCCAGACTGGTTATGCCGATAGAGGCCACCATATACACAATTGCTCCCAAATATCGGGAAGCGATAATCTCTGTTCGCGTATACGGCAAAGAATTCAACAAGATATTGGTCTCTACTTTTTCATCGTAAGCATAGGCGTTGAGCGGAATGAAGATACAGGCCACCAAATAGGTTAGAATAGCCGGAGTTCCCAATACAATAAAGACCAGAATATAGGGGATGAAGATCATCAGTTGTTTTTTCTGCAAAATGACATCTCGTCTGATCAGGTTAAGCATGCTTCGTATCCCCCTTTAAATGATACATAATATCTTCCAAATTGGCTTTTTCTATCACAACGTGATCGCCGAATATTTCCCGGATGGATGATCGATTATCCGTTAAAGCTTCAAAGCCGGTTGATGTGCGGCGGATATGAAGGAATGCTTGCTCCGTATCCCGATCCAGGTGGTCAATTCTCCCTTTAACGAGTGCATAGTTGTCAGCTATATCATGAATCGACTGATTAAAAACTAGGCGGCCGTTCCGTATGAAAGTAATGTAATCCGCAATGCGATCCAGATCAGTTGTAATGTGAGTGGAAAAGAACAGCGTTCGTTTGCCGTCGAGCATGATTTCTTGTAGCAGATCCAACAACTCGCGTCTAAAAACAGGGTCTAAACCAGCAGTAGGCTCGTCCATAATAATCAGTTCCGCATCATGCGACAGGGCAATGGCCAATGAAGCCTTCATCTTCATCCCCTTAGAGAACGTCTTAATCGCTTTGTTCAGCGGCAGCTCAAACTGCTCAATATATCGTTTGAAACACTCATCGTCCCAATGCTTGTACGCCGGTGCAACGATCCGTTTAATATCCTTTAGACTAAGACCTTCGAAAAAGACGTTGCTGTCATAGACAAAGCCGATACGCTCCTTAATCGCCTTCTCATGCCGATCATAACCTTGTCCAAAAACCTGGATGCTTCCATCATCTGGTTTGAGCAGATTCATGATCATTTTAATTGTTGTCGATTTGCCCGCTCCATTGGCGCCAATAAAACCTGTTACAAAACCTCGTTGGATTTTCAAATTCATATCCTCAACGGAAAACCCCTTGAAGCGCTTAGTTACGTTATTCAATTCCATCACATACTCCATATCGATTACTCCTCATATAAAATTTTGGTTAATTGCTGCAAATCCGAAAGGGAAAGTCCGATCGCCTTGCAGTTAGCGATGACCATAGCTAATTGTTCTTCGATGACCTGTTGCTTCTTCTCTCTAATCATGTCTGGGCTCTGTTCTGCTACAAACGATCCTTTCCCCACAATCGAATAGATAAATCCTTCTTTCTCCAGTTCATCATAGGCCCGTTTTGTGGTGATGACACTGATTTGCAAGTCCTTGGCCAGATTTCGCATTGAAGGAATTACTGTACTTTTGGGCAATTCTCCTGTTAGAATTAGTGATTTAATTTGCTGAGTGATTTGTTCGTAAATCGGCTCCTTGGAACTATTAGAAATAATAATTTGCATGCCGATACCCCGTTTTATCAAAAAAATTTTATTCATATTGTATATATACTATAGTTACATTATACACAAAAATCAATCCATTTTCAATTTATCGTTTGAGTAATATTATTGCCTGTTTTTGATTTATAATTGTTTAGAATTTTGCCTAATCAATCTTCACTTGATTCATATGATTGCCTGCATACATCGAATCATTCCCTTTGATAAAACGAACTTCCAAGAAAACCGCAGCCATCTCTGGCTCTCTTGGAAGTCCATTATTGTTGTAATTGTGCCTAAGATAATAGGATTGACGATTTGTAACCCTAAAACATTAACCTGCAAATTTGAAGCTCATTCTTAAGAATGTCCTGCTATTTTTTTGACCCACTCAGCCAAATCATGGATCAATAGCGAGGAAACATTACCCGGAACTTCATATTCTGTGCCAGTAGAAGTCTGCTCCACTTCAACAAGAAAATGATTCATTTTGGGGTACTGCAAATATTCTACATCATCGCGTCCTGTCAGAGCATCTTTCCAGCCCTGCAACTGATCTACATGAACTTGTGCATCATTTTCTCCCTGCAGGATCAAAAGTGGAACCTTTTGATCCTTGGCTTCCTCTGCGGTATAGTAATTTCGCAAATCAGCCCACCAGTATCCGATTGGGGATTGTTTTGTTTCATTAAACAATTCGGGAAGGGTTTTAGAACTTATTATTTGATGATCGAAAATACACGACAGGACAAATGTCGGAAGACAAGAACATTATCCGAATGAAATCTGCGTAAACCGCGGGCTTGTTTATTTATCGGACAACGTTCTTGTCATTTGGCGATGACAAGAACATTGTCCGATTGCCACGGGGCAAAGAAACAAGAGGGCATTACGCTAACGGGCAGGATAGTTCAGCAATGCCACAACAAAATTAGGTTTAAAATATGGTATTTTATGGTACAATGGCTTTGCGTTGGAGGTGACGATATTGAAAAGTTATCGAACCGTTTCATATTTGGTCATGTTGTTTATTTCTTACAGTATTTGGTTGTAATAACGAACCTAATGGTGGAGAGAAGATAGCTTACATTTCAGTAACCGATAATTCCCAATATACAAAGACATTTAATGATTTACACCTCGGAATTTTATATGATTTCAATTTGAAACTAACGGAAGCTGATAAAAGTTGGGTAACTCTTTGGGTGGAGGGTTATAAAGATGGAAAAGAAACCGTTCCTTTCCGTTTGAAAGAACTATCATATGGTTTACATCCTGACCAAGAAGCGGAAGGTCCAATGGGGTTTGGAATTATTAATCCCCAATTTGAAAATGTTTCGTTCTTCTTTTATTCGCCAGATGTATCTACTCCCCCTCAATTAGTTGAAAACATCTTAGAACGGGGAGGGGCAAGCACTTGGGACTATGCAATCGGTCACGAAGAAGTAGGTTTAGAATCTGGGGAAACGAAAGTGTTGGGAGTTTACCAACAGTCAGGGAATTCGTTAAGAACATACGACTATCAAGATAGTAATGAAATAACAAAGATGATAAATGAAAATAAAACTGTACTATTACTTAAGATTAAAGTGGAGAGAAGGAACTGATGCTTATTGTTGCACTAACGGATACGTTAGTTGAAGAAGAAAATAAATAAAGGACCACACATATTAGACATATCTAAAATGTGTGGTCCTTTCATTATCTACTCTTTTGCCTATCTAACCTAAATATAAAAAATAATCTTACTTTTAACGATCATCTTTGTGGTTGGTTGTACCAATGTAGAAGATACATCCAATACTTCACAAGAAGTAGTAGCCACAGTTGAAACAAATAAAAATTATGAAAAAGAAGAAACTGTCACTACGGTTGTTGACGAACCAGTAGTAGTGGAAACGCCGAGTGTTCCTGTTGTGGAGGAAATACAAACCCCACCAAATAACGAACAGTTTCAAGGTTACAAGCTTATCGAGGTTGATGGTGGTGATTTGTCTGGGCATCGCGAACCTAACATTGTTGTTGACGTTGGTTATGGGGAGCGTGAATATTGGGCATTTACGAATGAATACGGCCAACTAGTGCGTGTGATTGCTACCGAAATTATTCTGCAAGACGACCTTAACGAAACTGTATTATCGTCTGGCAGATACTACGCAGACGAGGCAAAGGTTCCTTGTGTCGAAAGTGACGTTCTAGATGAAGGACATGTCATTGCTGATTCTCTCGGAGGTGTATCGAATGCGTATAATATTACCCCGCAGGACAGTACACTCAATCGACATGGTAATCAAGCTTATATGGAAGATGCGATACGCAAAGCAGGTGGAGCGACTAATTTTGAAGCGATTATCACATATCCGAATACAAAAACCCAAATCCCCTCAAGTTATCAGTATACCTATACTTTAAAGGGTAACGTGATCATCGATAAATTCGACAATGTGAATCCTGATGAAGTAAACGCATCACTTGGTTTAACAGGCAGTGAACCTTCTGATTCAACTAGTTCAAATACAAACGGTGATATATCCAGTGTTGATACAAACGGTAATGGACAGGTGACGATTAAAGAAGCTAAAGCAGCAGGTTATAGTATGCCAATAACAAGTGAACACTGGTTATACCCATATATGCACGATGCTGATAAGGACGGTATGGTAGGTGAGTAAGCCCCAAGAAGTCTAGGGCAAATAAATGAACAAAGAACATTTTCCTCGTTGGAAGATTTATTAAGTTCAGAGGGAACCGCTAACCTAACGGTCAGTTTAACTCAATAATGCTTGTTGACAGGGAACATTTGGGGATTATATACTCAATTCAAATAATTTACGGCTAAACGCATTGATTGGAAGTATTAAAGGTTATCTATTGCTCAGAGAACTTTCGGTAGGTGCGAGACAGCCGATAGTTCCTCCAACTCACCCATGAGCGGTAGGTTGAAAGGTCTTAACGGTTAACCTCCGTAACTAGGTTCTAAGATGATTCGTTATCGACTAAATAGCGAATCAAGAAGAGTGGTACCGCGATGGAAAAACCTATTGCCTCTTTGTAGACAATAGATTTTTTGTTGCTTTAGTAACAATAAATACTTCAGTTGGTAGGTGGGAATTGTGAAACTAAGTCAATTTATTTGGTTAGGTGATGTAGATAAGCACTTAGATGCCCCCTTTGTAACAAATTATAAAGACATCACTATTGGCATATACGGAGGAAATACTTCTTCTGGTGCCAACAAAAATGAGGACGGGGCTCTTATTTGGCGTAGTGAGGATAATAGCTGTGAATTTATAGTGATTTTAGATGCCCATAATACCGCACAAAGTGCCGAATTAGTAATACGTAGCTTAGAATCAATAATGCCTGAAATTTATGAAGGTTTACTAACATGTACTGAATATTTATTTGAAACAATAAGACAATTGATTGTAAATTTATTCAGTTCACATGATTTCATAAACCAATGCAAAGACATTGTCGGAGAAACTTCTTGTCTAATCTGCGTTAGAAAAGGACCATATTTATGGTGGCTTAATATAGGCGACTGTGTCCTTTACCTCCTTCATGAAGAACTGCAAAAAATGGGTCAGTTTGCCATGAACCAAAGGAACTTTTACGAATGGCTTGGAAATCAGAGTGCATTTAATTATGGAATACCTTGTTATACCACTGGATTACGTGAACTTCGTCCTGGGAAAAACATGATTCTTATGACGACTGATGGTCTTTTAGAGTTCGGAGAAAGTCATTACAACAATCCGAGAAATATATATGAATGCTTAAAATCTCAATTTGAATCTTCTTTAGACACATGTGTTCAAGAATTGCTAACAGCCGTCCACGTTGGTAAAGGTCGAGATAGTGCGACGATTATTTCTTGGACCATTGAAAATAATTCACCAGCTTGTTACCCTTCTGATTAACTAACGGTAAACGATAGCGTAAAGAGCAGACTGCTAATGCAATCTGCTTTTTATATTGAAGTAACGGGCAGGTTAACAAAGGTCAATATCAAAGGGGGATGATCATTATAAACGACGATGTTTTTAATCAAGTTCAATATCGCATTCGATTTGAATGGGGAGCAGAAGGGGTACGACGACTGGCTCCATTATCGAGTGTTGTGGTCATAATTGATGTTTTATCGTTTACTACTTGTGTTGAAGTTGCAGTTTCAAGAGAAGCTTTTGTGTTTCCATATCGGTACAAAGATGAGTCAGCAATAAAATATGCTCAGTCTGTTAATGCCACTTTAGCTGAAAAGCGTGGCAAGACTCCTTCGCTTTCTCCAGTATCGTTACTCTCTCTGCAACAACAATCAAGAATCGTATTACCTTCTCTAAATGGTTCAATGTGTACAGTTATAGCTACTGAGTCTAATGTATTTACGATAGCTGGGTGTTTACGGAATGCTTTTGCTGTTTCAGATTTTATAAAGAGGCATTATCCAGATGAAGTGATAAGTGTAATCGCATGTGGTGAACAGTGGGCAAATGGTATGCTGCGTCCAGCTATTGAAGATTTGATTGCTGCTGGTGCAATTCTTAGTGCGTTTGACCAATCAGTTATTTCGCCAGAGGCTAAGATTGCTGTTAGTGCATTTAGTCATGCAGAACACGACATACAAACGATTTTGAGTGAATGCTCGTCTGGTCGTGAGTTAACAGAAAAGGGCTTTCCAGAGGATGTTATTATTGCAAGTGAACTGAATGTTAGCGAAGTAGTTCCTATATTCCATAATGGAGCCTACATGCAGCCTTTTTTGAACTCGCTAAACTAACGGGAAACGTTAGGGGGGGCATATGTTGAAAAAGAGGCAACGTAAAAAAAATGAGAAACGCTACAAACAAGCTTTTATAGAAGAAATGAAATTGAGATTCGGTGATTCACCATATGAGGGCATCGCTGCTATGGCCAAGAAATTGCAAGCTGAGCAAAGAGAGAAGGACGAACACTCGGGTAGTGATGTTATAGAAGGTAAGTGAGGAATGATACTTACCTCGATTAAGCTCTAACGGGAAACGATAGTTCAGTGAACTAAGAGAATGAGGAGACATTTTGAATGGGACAAGGATACGTTTTAGTCAATAAAAGCAAAGGAGAAATAGTAAGCTTTGCCCACCTCCCAGCGAGTAAAGCAAGGGAATTAACCGGAAATCCCGTAACAGCAGCTATGACGACCTGGTACCTTTTGAGTAATATAGGTGATCAAATTAGTTTTATTGAAGAGGAAAATGTATTGGACGATTATCACGGTGTAACCGATCGACTCATTGACGAATTGATTAAAAGACAGCTTATAAAAGACAACGGGATAGAGGTATTTGACCCAAATGAACCTGAGATATTCATTCGGCGGCTGAGGAACATATGGATGGATTGTTGAGCTAACGGGACACGTTAGCTCAGCAACACTTGAGGCAGCCGACATAAAAATTGGCTGCCTTCTCTGCGATAACGGGCAGGATAGTTGAACAAGATAAGTGGAGGTTTTATGTCGCATTTGACGCATACTGCTCACTAGCGAATTCCAAAGGAGCTCTTTTTTGAGGGTTCAAATATAAAAAACCAACAGCTATCTTAAACTGAAAAATAATTTCCTAGACTATTGTTGGTTTATTGAACAAAAGTTTTCTGTTACTTCAAAAGATCTTGATAATTGGGGGGGAAGTCACTCTTATTGGGTCCGCTAAGATGTTCGAAATTTTTAAGTTCAACTCCAAATGGTGAAATCCGATATGTAAAAACATCTTCGCCGACAGGGATATGAGGGCCGATTGTTGGATGCACATCAAGAGTGATCAAAAAATCAAAACCACGGAAGCCATTAACCCTTTCTATATGCTTCACATCAACAAAATAAGGATAAATATCGGGTGGACCTGGTACTGAAAATACATTTGAGTACACTTCTTCAAGCTTCTCTTGCATATGCGGTAGTAATTGCAAAACAAGCATATCTTGAAGTTGCAATTCTCTTGAGTCCTCAAGCGGCTTCTTCTCAACTGCATTGCAAAATGGAGTTTGCGTTCCAAGCATTGATATTAGGATTACGAAGCAAATTAAAACCTTCATGAGCCGTTCTCCTTTTCTCACCTTAATTCACCAAACAAAATTAATATATCCACAAAGGAAATATGTATTCTGCCCGTTAGATGTTGCACAGTACGAAGATATTGTGCTTGTTCAACTAACGGGATACGTTAGCTCAAACACGATAAGCAGTCGATCAAGTAAACGCAATCGGCAGCCTTTATTCAGACTAATGGGCAGAATTGTGAAGTGGAGATGCGAATAGTAATTGATAAATGATAAAGAAAGGGGATTCAACGCTTAAGTCTATTCTTTATGGTACAGTATTGATACTTAAGATGAATTTAAATTGAGAAATAAATAATAAGGTGGGGGTTATTTGAGTAACTATAACGAAAAAGTTTTTAATGAACAAATACATATTTTAAGAGATTTTCTCTTTCATTATTCTGGGTTTAGATTACTCCATCAAGAATTTGATAATCTGATTAAGTTTGGCTCGCAAGATTTTTGGATTTATACTATTAATGCGCATTATTTACAAGCAATAAATCTATGGTGCATGGTTTTCGGTACAAATACAAATGAAACACACTGGAAAAAATTAGGTTTAATAGGGGATTTCAAATCTATAATTTTATCATCATTAGAATTAGATGATGATACATATACAACTTACTGGGAATCAGTTAAAAATTGGAGAAATAAATATTCGGCCCATAGGATACCAGATTTTTCAGAACCTACTCCAGATTTGAAATTAGCAAGAACAGTAGCATTACTATATGAAGATTGGGTATCAACTAATATAGATGATAGTATTAATTTTTCGTTAAAATCATATGAGGTAGAATTCAATGAAGAGATTAGGAAGTCATTTATGTATTTACTTTCGCCTTTATCGAAAGAGCAGAGTGCATTTGAAAACTAAGTTTACGCTTACGGAGAATGATAGCTGTGAGTTTGCTAAGCAGCAACTCCTTAGTTGTTTGTTGAAGTAACGGGCAGATTACGTTAATGAAAAATCTAGATTAAATAAACTTCGAGTGATATCATTAGAGGGTTAGCATGACGAGTAGCAATACACATGATTTTGCAGCAACTCCGTTCGTTCCCTCTGGGGTCGTATCCTGGTTATTGATGAGGGCAGGTGGAACGAACAGAGGTCGCTCGTGGTGCTTTTGTGAAAGTGCAATTGATCATACAAATGCCAGTACAGTGAACAACTTCATAAATTTGCTATCAAGTTTTCAGATTTTCATTCACAAAGCGCTCAACTTCTTTAAAATCTTCAGTAACATTCTTGAATGGTAAAGCATCCAAAACAGTTTTTCTATAATTTCGAGCTGCTCCAGCGGATAACCTAGAATCCAAAATACTTAATACACCAAGATCGCTTTCACTTCGTATCAAACGCCCCGTACCTTGTCGTAACCTGAGGAGCATATCCGGTAAAAATATCTCATTATGCGGATCTTTTGATATACTCGCCTTATATTCATAAACAGGGTCCGCGGGAACTGGAAAGGGCAGGCGTACAATGATTACCTGTGTTAAATCCGATCCTTCGATATTAACGCCTTCCCAAAACACACCTGTACCGAGTAATACTCCCTTAGATTCTCGAAACTGTTGAATCACTTCATCTTGTGAGGACCCCTCTTTCTGAATATGCAGCGTCCATCTGAGCTCTTCAGTGCTTAACTTCTCCTGAATGACTCTCATATCCTCTTTGGCGGAAAAAAGAACCAACGTTCGTCCTTGGGTCAAATCACACAGTCTAATCAGCTGCCTACAAGCAGCATCAAGAAAGGCATCCTTATTTTCATGTTTGTAGTAGGGAATTTGATTCGATATATATAAGATTGAATGATTGTTATAATCAAACGGTGAGATTTGTCGATCTTTATACTCACCACTATATCCTAATGATTTTGAGATATAAGCATATTCCTCTTCAAGAGTATTTCCTCCTTGGCACATTGTTGCTGAAGTTAAGATTACCGGGGTAGAACCTTCAAATAGGTTATAATTAAGGATTTGGCTGATTCTCTTAGGGCAAATACTAATTGTGGCTTCCTTTTTTGGTTTTGTGGCCCAAATGAGATATCCCTCTTCCTCACCACTTAAAATATCAAATAAATAGTTAAGATCGACTATAGCAGTGATTGAATTATCAATGTCTCTTTCCTGGCGGTCAGTCTCCAAGATCGATAGCCGCAGATTAATATCTTTAAAAATTTGTGCAACCTTACTAAAGGGAATACCGGTTAATTTACCGATTTTCATCCGATCGGTGTCCTGGTTGGCCGTGTATAGTAAATCAGCTTCAATCTGTTTGAACACGTCCATAATGACTCGTTTCAAAAATCTTAAGGAGGCAAAGAAACTTCGTTCTCCGGTCTTTCGAACTAGAAGTTGCAATGCGTTGTCCAGGTCCCGCTCCGTTTGACGAAGCGTAAATTCGACGGTTCTCGCGTCTCTAACCTTGGACTCTAAATTATGAGCTTCATCAATAATAATTAAAGCGGGATGCTCCGTAATAAGTCCTTTCAAACCATCTCTTTTTTTGATCAAATCCCGAATAAGTAGGTCTTGATTCACGATAATAAAATCAATATCCCCATTTCTGGCATTGATCTTGCTCCGCATGTTGTAAAAAGTGCAGGTGCTCTTATAAAAACACCTTTCAAAATTGCACTTATTAACACAAAGCTTGGACCATTCTGAATCTGTTATCCCCCCAGAGATATCAGACCTTTCATTAATTTCTATATCCATTATTCCCCCAACTATTGGCGTGATAGCTTCAAAACCACTCTTTTTCTTGTCTTTTATCTCATATATTTCTGATGCTCGTTGTCTGCAGGCATACTGTCCCATACCTTTTCCAATAATCGATCGAATGCCTGAAAATCCTAACTTCTTGGAGATAGTAAAGAGATCCTGATGTATTTGTTCAGATAGCTGAATGGATGATGTGGCTATGATGATTGGCTGATTCATAAAATGATTAATGTAAAGACTAGGGATAAGGTATCCAAAAGATTTTCCGATACCAACACCCGCTTCTATCATGGCATTCTCATCGTTTATATAAGCCTCAGAAATATCCAAAGACATATTATGCTGCCCTTCACGATCTTTAAGCCCATAACTCTTATGGTTTCCGTAGACCTTAAAGATTGTATCTATTAGAGGTTTTTCGATATTTTGTTTTTTCACACGATTTCGCAAATAATTTTTTTCCATCCAACTGATATATACCGCCTCTTTTCATAAAATATTCCATCCCCTTATTATATCACAAATAAAGGTACATGTGTTCGTAACTATAACCACAATCACCATATATTGATTTTATAACAACATTATTTCTGCATGTTGTTATATTTTCTAGTCAATAAAAAGAGTTCGATTAAAAAAGTGTTAACTGAGAGGATCAATATAGACAAAATACAAAACAAATACTTCTATTTTCATTATTAACAATGGTAAGTACAATGAAGTGATATTCAGGAAATGCTATTATAAAACAATAGAATATATCAATGTAAATTACGATAAAATGACACTGATTTAATACCGATAAAACAGATTATTGTGTACTTCAAAACAATTATTTACGAAGGAGCATTTTGACGATGTCAATTGAGCTAACAGGCCCACAAGGCTATGATTATCAATATACGCTAACAATATTTTTGGCTCTCTTGATGTGGGAGCATGATGGACTGGAACTTATTGTAGAGAAGAAGGATGGCGAGGATGCGGAACTTCATTTTGTCTTTGACAGAAAAACCTTCACTATCGAAACACAAGTTAAAAGCGAACAAGGTACGCTAGGGATTAGCAGCCTTGTTAGATGGGTGGGACACTTTCCTGGTAATCAGGATACCGCAAATTTATTGCATCGGGTGGAGAACGATCCCAATCGCCTGGTGCTGTTCATTACAAGAAGCCGTTGCTCTGACGATACGCAGACCTTCCTTAATGCGATAGGTGACATACTGGAGCATCCAGAGTCCCCGCTCCAAGGAATTTTATTCGATACGTTTCTGGAGGCCTATTCGAAGACGTACAAGACGACGAAGCCATCCCCATTGAAGCAGCGGAGGGACGTTTATTGTATACAACATACTCAGCAGTTGAGAGTGAAAAAATCTGTTCTGAGAGAGCTATCCCGCCGCATCTTGATCTGGGAACGGACGGATGCTGAGTCGATTGAAGCAGAGTTGATTCGCTTGCTGAAGATTCATCATCATATCCCAGAACACAAAGCTAGGGCAGTGATTGGCTATTTGGAGAAGGCGGTACGAGAGGCCCGGAATGAGAGAAAAGACGTGATCCCGCTCATGAGAGACATCTTGTACAAGGATGCAGGGAATCGGGCATTTGCACGACCTATTCACGTACCTTCAGAAGGTGGTGACCTTCTCCTTAGAGACCTGGAGACACACCACGCGCTGCTTCTAACAGGTATCTCTCTTTGCGGCAAATCGCATATGGCCGAATGGATAGCCGAGCTATACCGTGCTGACCAAGGCTATACGTATCTTAAGGAGGTTGAATTGGACTCGGCTTATCGGTATTTGACGGTAGCGAGCAGTGAGAGCCGAATCTGTTTCCTAGAGGATCCATTTGGTTACACAAGTCTGAATCAAGAATCCAGGAATGCGTGGTCCCGCTTATATACGCTAATCGAACAGTTAGGTCCACACCGGAAATTGATTGTCACCTCAAGGAAGGATTTACTGCAACAACTCAACGGCAATCCTTCACAGACTACCTGGAGTGTGGGTGCAAGCAAGTGGAGAGACTTGACGGTGGACAACTCCGCTTACGCTATTAAAGTGTGGTCAAAATATGCAAAGTTGCAGCAACTTCCAGATAGCATCCGGGACATTGTGGCGGCTGGAATGGATGTGGAGCCTACCGCCGTATTGCAGCCAGGACAAATCCGTCATCTGGCGTTCATTGAACCGCACGAGTTGATCAATAAGAGCTACGCGGAGCTTTCAAGTCTGGCCAAGTTTGATGCCGTTCATTTGGGTCAAGTGTTCCTGAGTTGGCAGGAAAATGAAGTCGTTCTGCTTGTCACGATGGTGCTGGGAAGCAGTGTTAGCTTCGGAATTGTTGAGAGGGACCTCTTCGCTCTCTTAAATTTTGTATATGATAAATCAGGGCTTCCCGAGGGTATAGCGCAGGCGCAAACTGTCTGTGAGAAGCTGGAGAGTGCTGGATATATCATCTATGTTGATGATAGATTAATGTTCTCCCATCCAACCTATTATGAGGCGGCAATGCATACTGCCTTGACGCAAGGTAGGTATGGCAAGAAGCGTCTGCTCGACATTCTTCGGCAGCTGCTAGACAGCGAATCTGTCAGTATCATGTTATCCTGCATTCGCAGTTTCGGGAGGATCTATGAGGCGTATCAGGAAAAGGAATTCCACAGTGAGCTGAGAAGAATGGCCCTTCAATCTTTGTCTAGTCCTTACCCGAACATACGAGACGAAGCCCTTGTATTGCTTACTACGCAGATCGAAGAGTTGCAGGACAATGAAGCTGAAACTGTAACAAGTTATATTAAAGATTACCGCTTCATAGACTACAATTTCAAATGGCACGACGGAATCCCTAAGTTCGAAGATACACAGGATAATCGATACCTGCCAATCGATAATGTGGCTATCACTGAAGAAATGTTCTATACGATTGCTGAGCGTCTTAGGTCTCCGGAGGAGGCCTCTAAGGTGACTCCCGAAGAAGCATGGCAGCTCGCTCGAGTCGTGGATGACTACTCATTGGATGCTGAGATCAAGCTAATAATCCTCAAACAACTGCTAACTTATAAAGAAGCGTTTATTCGCGAGCCGGCAGCATTTAGCTTACTCAGCGGATACGGTGAGAATCCGCTTCATGTCGATCTCATTTTGGGAGATCCGCATCCATTCGTTGTACTGCAAGGGATTCAAGGCTGCTTTCAAGGCTGGAGCAGCTGGGCTCGGGACACGCGCGAACGGGTACGAACGAGGCTACAGGAAGTGCTGACAGTCAAAATCAACTGCGTGGCTGTAAATGATTTCATGATAAAGTTCACACAGAAGAGAGATTGGTTCCGTCTAGACTATGAGCATATGTCCTCTCAGAATAAGGAAGAGATTCTACATCTATGGAGCACGCTACTTCCGATCTTTTTGGAATATGTACCTCCTCAATTTCTTGAGATCGACGAAGGTTACTTATTCGAATCGACCTCTAAAGCAGCTTCCCTGTTCAGTGAAGATCAAGTGGTGCATATTACTGAGGCGTGGATCAGTTGGATAGAGCGGATGATCACGTATAGGTCTCCTAGCGATTATGGAATGGGCTTTCTGGATTTTCTACTGAAGCATACAACTGGGAGCATCCTTTACAGAGAAAGTTTAGCAGTCCGTCTATTGGGCAACAGGGATTCATATGTCGTATCCATGTCGCTAGCCGAATACATAAACTACTGGCCGAGACTGCATCCTCAGGAGCAAGTTCAGGTACTGACAGTGCTGCAGAGCGATCGAATCGATGCCCGTTGGCTTAAGGCCATTGCGCTAACACGAGATGAGGTGCCGCTGGAGATATGTCGTCTCCTGCTGGGGGAACCGGAGGGATTGACGCTGCCTCTGGCAGCCACTGAAATAATTAACCTGACAGACTCCGGCTTGCTGACGGACGCTATCGAGGTCTACGGGAGGGAGTATGGAGAACTATACAAGCTTCTTGGAAACACCAGTAATACCCTCTGGCCATCCATAGCTTTGGAATTATTGAAGCGTCCTTGGCATCCTGCTTTTCCCGCAGCGCTCTCTTACGCGCTGCGAAGAGTAATCAATATCACCGAAATGAGTTTTAAGGATCAGGTTCTAGATGCCTGCGACGACTTATTAACGAACGGGCCGAAGAACGTCGTGACGCTGATGACGGATCACATGCTGCGATGGACCGTGCTGGTCAACGGGGCAGATAGCCAATCGTTATGGGAACTGCTCTACGACCACTTAGATGAATTGGAGACTGTGGAGGTTACCGCTAAACTGGTGGAGGTAATCGACTGTATCAGTCAGAACTGCGATATACCTGTTGACCTGCTGGGAAACCGTGCTTACACCCTTTTGCGTGAACTTCATTTACCGTCCGACAATATGATATTTTTTCTTAAAGAGATTGATTGCTTCATCACAGATGGGATAGCCTCAAGTTTGGATATGCTGTTCGAACTGGCACCGCCGCGGGTGATTTACAGCTACAAAATCGTACAAGCCCAGTTTCGGCAACGAAAGGATGAAGGCGTACCAGCCCTTTTATCGAAAATGGAGATGCTGCAGAAACAATTGCATTCTATAGTAACTGAGAAGAAAAAAGCATTCTATCAACAGAAACCAATGGAGGGGTGGATAGAGCTGTGGAAGGAGCAAAACGCTGGGGAACAATCGTACTGATCCTTTATATAAAATGAAATAGTAGGAGAGTACAATGGAAAATAAGTTTAATCCAACTTCAATTGAATTTACATATATGTTGTCAAAGCACGATTGTTTTAGGAAGTTAACAGGAAAATGCTCTTTACAACTCACTGATAGCGAGAAAAAACGTTATACTTTAGCTGAAAGAACGCTAACTGAAGATGATACCTATTGGGATTTCGAGGCCAATTCTATGTACTATTGTCCATTATTGTTAAAAAGCATACAGAATAAGGGAATGCAAAACAGTATCGAGATAAATCCCCATTCTTGTGGACATTACTCTTTTTCAAGTGGACAACATCGGACATGTATAGCCAAAACATCTGGAATCCAAAATATTCCTGCCAACATTCATAAAGCGTGGAACTCCGAGTGTAGAGTCTGTTATTTTAAGAAAAAAAATTATATTTTCAAAGTGAAAAACTGGCTAGGTAAAACAAAAGAATTCGTTCGCTAATACTAAGTAAATACTTGTGAGAGGCCATAAAAAGAGTCAAAAGCAGCCTACTCAAAAAAGGGTATCTCCTAATCAGAGATATCTTTTTTGATTTTATAACTATAAGATAGCGTTCGTGATGTAATTAAAGATATTGGAGTACGGAGAAAATATTAGTATAATTTAGAAGAAGCGAAATGAGACAATTTTAAGTTGCTGGACTTATAAAGGAGATATATGAGGAAACTTGATTATTTGCTGGGGACAAGCCCAGGCAATTACCACCGTTACAGAGATCGTTACATGAAGCGATTATCTTTTTCAATTAACCAAGAAACATACAGCAAAAAAAGCATGCGGGGAAAGGAAAAGCAACGGTTTCTAGATGAACTCAATTCATATATGTGTTCCAATCACCGAGGGGCGTATCGAGGGCCTGTAGTGCTACAAATGGATTTCTATCCAAAAAGGGGAAACCCTCCAAGCATACATCAATTGGCTAAGAATTATATTGACTTGCTTTATCCAAGAGAATCGAAAAAACTGCGGCTACCTTTGTTAGATGATAGACAAGTAGCCATACTCATCGTTAATTATCACATTCAGCTGGAAAATGAAAAACCGTTAATTCAAATCAAAATGGCACCAATAAGAGATTTCTTAGAAGACTTACAGTTATACAATATGATTCGAAGTGGATCCGGATTTACCGAAGACGACGGTGACTATCGTTATGATGTGGAGAGGACTTGGTCGAATGGCACGATTCATATGAGTTAGAAAAAGCTTATGACAAGTTAAGGGATTATCGTGATAGGGTTAAAATGGTCCAAGATTTCGGATTTGGAGATGCTGAAGATCCGAATGTATTGGAAAGGTACTATATACAGGATGTGCAATCTGCATTTATGAGAGGCTTCAGGATTGATCCTCAAGGTTTGTCCCTACTTTTCAATAACTATGAAAGTGGGAAGGGCGATATTCTGGACAAAATTTTCGAAGATCATCGAAAGTTTATTATTTCCGCACCATTCAGCCCTCTTGGCTCAACCGGTTTACCGACCAAAAAAGGGGATAGCGAAGCATTTAAAGAGGTCATACGGTCTATGATAGACAGATATAAGGACCGATACGCTGTGCTATGGCCACTCTTAATTAATTTGAAGATTACCATCCTGTATGTGCCACCAAAAGATCAAGAAATTGATTTAGACAATTTGGCTCGTTATATTGTACCAATGGTAAACGAAGCAATAAAACCTCCAACTGGGATTATAATGGGCGAGGATCCCCGTCCCAAAGGGTTCCCCAAGCATTCCATTATTCAGTATCAAATCATTAAATTACCACGGTCCATAAAAGACCCAGAGGATGGAGTAGTTCGATTGGTTCTCGAGGAATATGAGCGCCATAACAATTTGTGGAGAGAGATAGACCGACTGATTGAGAAATGGGCAAGTAAAGCAATGTAATATAGAAAGATTGTCAAAAGGAAATATAGTATTTTTAGAAACCAGCATAAGTTGGAATTGATTTGAGATTGGCCCTTTAAAATTACTTGGCGATACTAGAAGGACGTATATGGTAATTCTTAAGGTGCTTAAGAATACCTCGAAAGGAAACTTAAATGAAATCATCAAAGCTTATGTCATTTATTATCAAACTAACTGCTATGATATTAATTTTGGGTTTACTGAAATTCTGTACATGGCAGGATAACAAAAGCGATTTTAAAGAAAGATATAATACTTGGAAGTTACAACATAATGAATATCCAAAAAACAAAAATTTTGTTGAGAATCAAATAAAACTATGGGAGCAAAAAGTACATACTAATTATATTGATGTGGAAGATTTAAATGATTTTAATGGTTTTCTGTCAGTGATTGACCCTTTTGATTGGAACTCGCTAAGTTATCAGAATAAACGTAACATTGTCTATTTAAACTACGAAGTAAATCGATGGCATTTGAATAATTACCCTTTTAATTATTCAATTGATGATGAGGCTCCTGAATCTCTTATCATTCAAGGGATAGCAGCAGTTGATGATAAAGCCGAGGAATATAACCAGACATTCGATTCCAGTGAAATCTTGAATGATTTTTGCCCTCATTACAGGTAAGTCATGAATAGTAGATACAGTTTTCGTACAGCTTCTTCAGAAGTAAATTAATAACTGGTTCCGAAACATATCTTAATTCAGCGAATACATTTAATTAATGTCCAATGACACAAAGTTGCCTACATAACCTTCTCGCGAAAAGCTTGATATATCAGGCTTTTCTTTTTTTATGTAGGCACATTTGTGTCAATGAAAAATGCACAAATGCACTTAAATTGTGGTTTATTGACACAAAGTTACCTACATTATGACGATTTTCAATTATGTATAAACAATGATGTCTTAATGGTTGCAAAAAAAGCGTTAGCAACCATGAAGCCAGCCGCAATAATACATATACTATTTCTGCTATGACAAGCTCAGCTATCTATGGCGTTGCAATTGGGTTTGGTTTATTATTGGCGTGGACTTTTTGAACCGATTTACTGGTTGATATTGAGTTGCTTTCTGAAGCAGCTCCTCTTCTTTTTGTGTTTTTGCTTCGAAAAGCTAACAGGCCTCGAATTTTGAATCAGAAGTTTATCGATGTATACGAAGACATTCACTTGGACTTACTACATATTCCTCGACCGGCGGTCAGATATAAGGTAAGAAGTATACAAAATAAAATAGGTTAGAATATGTATGAGAATATAGAGTATTTTCTGCTGCAGGATAGATTGATGCATGTTAATCCTAAGGAGTGAGGGAGAGAAGGAGCTAACACTGTATAGTTAAGTTAAATATCACCATTCTCTTTTTTGCTTAGTTTAATGGAAGGACCGTTTAAAAACGGACATATGAAGCACCTGTTGAATAAAGAAAATAAAGTCTTAGACTGAAATTGTTGATCCTACAAGATTTTGGAGCTGAGGAATCGTCAGCCTATGAGGAATAAGTTTTAGACTGATAGCTAGGAGAAGGTGTTTGTACTTCCAGTCGACGCGGCTTTGAGAAAATAAAGAATTAGACTGAGCATTGACTGGTGCCGTCATTACCGTCGGCGGACGCATCCGGAAGAAGAGCCAGGAGTGTTAGTTGCCGCTGCTCGATCTGGCCGACTGTATTGTAGACTTGGCGGAAAAGTCCTAAAGAATCTTTAGCCTGACGGATCATTTTTTAGCTGTTAATCCATTCTACATGCTCAGCTTTTATAGTGAGCGTAATAATATCATCGTCACTGTTTAAAATAAATTCTACCTGTTCACCATCAGTTGCGGGAATGAAATTTACATCAAGAATGTCATTGCTATCGAATGTTAGAGTGTTACGTGATGAAATATATTGAGAAACCCCTGTGAATTTTAGAGTCTTGATAATCGTTTCTGGGTCTGTCTGCTCATTATAAGAAGGTTGCCGCCAGTGACATAAGTCAATGGTAATTGATAACACTTTTGAACTTTCATCATAACTAACTAATTCAACCGTGCTATCGTGGAGATCAATACCTCCAATAAATTTCAATACATTCATATTATTTTCCACTCCTAATAGGAAGAATGTGCGATGCTTTTGATTATTTTCTAACCCGGGTTTCCTGTTTTCAGGATACAACTTTATTTTCCGAGTCTAACACTTTATTTTCAGTCTAATACTTTATTTTCTTCTGACACCTGTCTTCACACTTTGGGGGGATCGGTGCTTTTGTTCATTTATATAAAAATTTATGTTTATCCATTGTAACCATCCTCTTTCAAATAGGAGGTGAAAAGATCAGTTATTGACTGCGTGGTCAATAACTGATATATTAATCCCATGAGCAGACCAAGAGAATTTGATGTCGATCGTGTATTACAACAGACTATGGAAGTGTTCTGGAATCAAGGCTTCAAAGCAACTTCTTATGAGGACCTTACGCTTACTACAGGAGTCAAAAAGCAAAGTTTGTACTGTGTTTTTAAAGACAAGCGATCGTTGTTCCTGAAGGCGCTGGCACTTTACCGTGAACAGGTTATAGCGAAACTGAAAGAGATTGAAGCCCTGGATTCGTCTCCCGGTGATAAACTCGATGCCTTACGATATTCCCTTTTAGACGATGAAACTGGCTGCCAAGGGTGTCTAATTGTGAATGCATCACTCGAATTCGGAACAGATGACGAGCAGGTCACACGCGAAGCTGAGCTCATGGTAGAGGAGGTTCAACTGGTATTAGAGAAGATTATAAGTAGTGGCCAGAAACAACAGTTAATTTCCAACCGGTATACGAGTATAGAGCTTGCATCTTATCTAAATAACACCATTCTTGGTGTGAGAGTTATGGAGAAATCAGGTTCATCCCGTGAACAGATCAAGACGGTTCTGCGTACTTCATTTGGCATGATCATGTCTTGATCTTTTTTTTGTGAAATTTTTGACTACGAAGTCAAAAATAATTTAAGGCGGATTAATACACCACGAAACCTTGAAGGAGTTGGGGCTTTTCGTTAAAAATCGTGTATTGATTCATTTGGAAGTAACGTCTAGCTGTTAACCAGGCTGGTTGCTGTTTAACATCTCCTAGGTCAACTTATATAAAACGAAATATGTGGAGGTTATTATGAATTATTCTCAATCCGTAGAAGCATTGTTCCAACCTATAGAGTTAGGTCACTTGAAGTTATCCAATCGGATCGTGATGGCGCCAATGACGCGTCAATTTTCTCCGGACGGTATCCCGGGTTTGAATGTTGCTAGCTATTACCGCCGCAGAGCAGAGAACGCAGTGGGGCTTATTGTGACGGAAGGGACGATAATTAATCACCCGGATGCATCCAATCAAGCGAATGTGCCGCACTTTTATGGGGAAGCTGCAATGAATGGCTGGGTACATGTTGTATCTGAAGTACATGAAGCTGGCGGTCGAATTATTCCACAGATCTGGCATATGGGAGCCAAAGGTCATGTTAATGATTATTCGGAAGCTGAAATTGCTACAATCGTTCAGGAATTCGCAAAAGCAGCCTCTGAAGCGAAACGCATTGGGTTCGATGGTGTTGAAATCCATGGAGCGCACGGCTATCTGATCGACCAATTCCTATATGAGAAAACCAATTCACGTACGGATCGTTACGGTGGAGATATGATGGCTCGCACACGTTTTGCAGTTGAAGTGATTGAGGCTTGCCGTGAAGTAGTCGGACCAGAATTCCCTATTGTACTGCGTTTATCTCAGTGGAAGACAGATGATTATCAGGCTAAACTGGCTGAAACACCGGAATTGCTGGAGCAACTTCTCGCACCGTTGGTTCAAGCTGGAGTAGATATCTTCCACTGTTCCACACGCCGTTTCTGGGAGCCGGAATTCGAAGGGTCTGATCTGAATTTTGCTGGATGGACCAAAAAACTGACTGGCAAACCGACAATCAGCGTTGGATCGATTGGTCTTGATGGTGACTTTACAAGTCTGTTCACGGAAGGTAAAGGGGCAACCAACGTCGGCATCGAGGGTTTGGTGCAACGACTTGAGAATAATGAGTTTGATCTGGTTGCTGTAGGACGTGCACTTCTGGTCGACCCTGCATGGGCTAAAAAAGTTCAAGAAGGACGTACCGATGATCTGGTTCCATTTACAAGAGATGCGATGATGGAGCTGACTTAATTGAATTTATAGTTGTTGGTGATTCATCTATAAAAAGCAGTGGTAGACCATAAATATCGGTCCACCACTGCTTTTTTGTTTCCAGTAAGTGTTGTACTGTATAGACGGAGGGCACAGCAGTCTTAAAGAATGAACACTTCGAGATTGCCGGTGCCCATTTTTGATTGCAATACTGACGATTTATTATGGCTGCAGGATGGACAAAACGGACTGAATATCTTTCAGAAGCCAGCGTTATAAACATAAAGAAACGATGGATGTGATTTCAGTTTTTAGCGGAGTAAAGGATTATGTTGGGGAAAACAGAGTATACTAATCATATTAAAAGAAAACCTATTACGGAGGTCAGCAGCTACCTTACTATAGAGTTCAAATAGTACGCAGTACGAAGAAACTATGAATCATATTGAATATTAAGTTATATAGGATTTAATGAAGATTCAAATAAACCCGGTACCGGTAGGTAGACTCTCCTTCATAGCCCCGTCAAATATTTTCACCCTCAATCCTATAAGTGATTGAGGGTGTTATAGTTATCCACTTTTTGATCAAAAAGGTATTTGCTGTTTTTTACTGCATTTTCTGTGGCTGCAATCAAACGGTTCATCCGATCCGGTGAGCTTCGAATCTTTTCTGCCCTAACAATCGGGGTATACCCCCGAATTGTTGTGATTTCCATAAAAATTATTTTTCACGGTTCATTTTGGTACTGAAGCAGGGGCCGGACCATCGGGTGAGGAGCAGCTGAAGGAGAAATCGCGGAAGAGAAGTCGAGTTCAGCGGTTCGCCAAGGCAATTTAAAAAAAGGTCACAGAAGATACCTTCTGGGACCTTTTTAGTTCGCCCAACATGGGCGCTATCTTTAGGGTTAAAGTCCCGAATGGCGAAGGCAGTAGTAGTCATTAGCTTAAGGCAAGGGTGTCCTCCGCGAGGTGGAATCTGAAGGAAGCCGGCGGAAAATCTCCGGTCTGAGGAACACGAATTTCATATAAGGCTAGCGTATGTTGGGTGAGGTTGACAAACATAAAGGCGTACGAGAGTAAATGAAGCAGATAGATGGAGAGGAAGATAGCGTTCTTACCTGGGGAGATCTGTACTGAAGGCGAAGATAGTTCGTAACCCTGCCCGTGAGGAAGGGCTGAACGTACAGAAATCAGTAGACGCCATAGGACGCTCTCGTGTTGCAACACGAGCGGAAGGGCTGAACATGAAATAGGCATTTGTGCATCTAGGCGTTCAAGATGAGTAATGACAGCAGAAAATCCGAAAGGAAAAGAAGGAAGAGGTGAATCCCGTGTGGAGCTTCGGCAGGGCAGAATTCATCTTTGGCACAAGAAGGCACAAATCACGTAAAGAGAGGTTGGGAAAAATGTTGGAGCAGTTGCTGTCACGGGAAAATCTTCTCCAAGCTTAAAAAAAGTTAAATAATTAGTTGTTTTTTATAGGCCAATTTCACCCTTTGTAATGAGAGGCAATAACAGAGTAAGTGAGATTGGGAATATCTTCTCTTCTCTGAATCCCTTAGTGCCCTCATTAAAATTAAGGAGCCATTCCTGTAATGAATTAATTTGAGGTTTGAAAGAAAAAAGCACCTTCTGTATACTGGAAAACGTTCCGACCAAAGAACAATTCCAGCACAGGAGGCACTCTATCATGAAGTATAAACAATCAAAGAAACAGAATCAACGGATTATGAGAATTACAGACAAGACCCTTGTCGTAGGCGCAGACATTGCTAAAGAAACCCACGTGGCTCGCGCTATCGACTATCGGGGGATTGAACTGGGAAAGGATTGTGTGTTCTCGAATACCCGCACCGGACTCGAACAACTGGTTCAGTGGATGAAGGAGCTTCAGCGGGAGCATGTCAAGAGCGACGTCCTCTTCGGTATTGAGCCTACCGGACACTACTGGTTTAACCTAGCGGAGTATTTGGGACAGGAAGGTATTCCTTTGGTCATTGTCAATCCGCATCATGTACACAATAGCAAAGAATTGGAAGACAATTCACCGACGAAAAACGACTATAAAGATGCTAAAGTTATTGCCGACTTAGTGCGGAACGGGAAGTACAGCGAACCGAAATTGCCGACGAATGTCTATGCAGATCTGCGGATTCTCATGAATCTTCGAGAGAAGATCATGGTGAACCTTGGACAGGTGCAAAGGCGGGTACAGAACTGGCTGGATCGCTTTTTCCCGGAATATACAGAGGTCTTTAAAGACTGGGAGGGGAAAGCTTCTCTCCTTACGCTGGGCGAGTTTCCAACGCCTGGAGAAATCGTAAAGCTAGGTACAGAAGCCATTATTCAGCGGTGGAAGAAAGACGTAAAACGAGCCGTAGGCGCTAAACGCGCACAGCATCTTATGGATACGGCGAGAAGTTCTATCGGACTCACCGAAGGACTTCCGGCAGCAAAAATCGAGATTAAAACGCTTCTGGAACAGTACGAAATGTTCGCCAGACAGCTCGAAGAGATTCTCACTGAAGTCGAGCGTTTACTGTCACAAATTCCAGGCACTGCAGAGATGCTAACCGTGCCGGGTGTGGCAGTAGTGACGCTAGCGGGTTTCCTTGCAGAAGTGGGGGATCTAAGCGGTTACGAGCATGGACAGCAAATTATACGGCTGGCTGGACTGAATCTCAAAGAGAACAGTTCGGGAAAGAAGAAAGGCAAGTCCAGCATTACCAAACGTGGGCGTGCAAGGCTAAGGGCCCTGCTGTTCCGGGCGGTCATGCCTATGGTGGCAAAGAACGTGGAGTTTAAGGCGCTGCACCAGTACTTTACGACAAGAAGTCAGAATCCACTGAAGAAAAAGCAATCCCTTGTGGCTTTGTGCGGGAAACTCATCCGTGTCCTGCATACGCTGGGCACGAAGCAAATTCCGTACGATGCAAACGACGTTTTAGGGCCGATACGTCAGGCCCAGTTACAGATGGCGGCTTAAGAAAAACCGAATTCACGTTTCTCACCGGACTGGAAGGACCAAAGACAATTGAAGCACGGAGCAGCCGCAGGAATCATTTCCATAAGGGCAACGACCCTGTAAAGGAGCAAGAAACGGCATCCACCTCTTGAGAGGCAGAACGAAGGAATGTAAGGGCAGTGACCCCGCGTGACATGGGAGGGTAAGCCGTCAAGAGACAGGTGTGGATATCCAAAGTGCGATCACAGAAAGCATCCTTGGGTTGGGGATAAATTCCCCACGCTCTATTCCCGCCGCCGGCTCCGCCAGAAAATAATGTCATCCTTACATGACTTATCCATCTCTCAATCTGTCAATGGGTGAAAATCTAAGAACGAGTGAGCAAACAAGAGAAAATATTAATTTATAGAGGGAGGAATTACAATGTCAGATCAACAATCAGTCGTTAACAGTACCGAACCTGGCCCTAATGTCCGCTCAACAGAAACCGTTTATTTTACGAAAGATCAAATTAATGCCATGATTGAAGCTAGCGTGGGTCAAAGCGTAACTGGGCTGGGCTGGGCTATTGCAACCTTTGGTTATGGTCGTATAAAACAAATTCTTGCCTCTAAACTTCCAAAAGTTGTTGCTGGATATTTAAGTCTTGCAGTAGTCGTAGTGAGTGCAGCAAAATTGATTGAACAGATTGCAAATTATACTGAAGAAAACAGACTGGCTGAAATCCAATCCTGCATACCTTAGTTGATGCTTCCGGAACATATGGAAGAATCATGGTAACCGTTACTACTTGGGAAAAATTGGTGGTTAATCCTACTAACAGCTACTGGACCTACTACACAACCACATCCTATGAAGCTGTAGGATATTAATTAAAAGTAAAAGCTTCGTGCAGTTAACTGCACGAAGCTTTTACTTTTTGAATAGAAATATTTATTCGGTTTAATAAGGAGTATCCTAGTAGCGGGAACTAGTACGGATAGGATCTTGGCAAGGTAAAGGTCTGAGTGGTGGAAGTGTTAATCTCCATACCTATTAGGAATTTCACATCACTTATCTTTGTTTCTCAAACTCATTTTAAGCTGGATTATTTCAGCATAAGTCACGGCAATCTGTACAATAAAAAAGAAAATTCGATTGAGCAGTCCCATTGGAGAAAATAGAATTACAAAAAACGTGCTTAGACCAGTCAAAAATGCTAAAAGAGTGAATGTAAAGTATAGGGGACGTTTTTTTGTTGAAATAAGAATATTTGATAACTGAAGAAAGAAAGCTTGGGCTAAGATGCAGTTCATAAATAGCGAAAAATGTGCCCATATTAGTGAATTTAGAAAATCACCAAATAAGTTTATAAGCAAAATCGACAAAATTAAGGTAAATAAAGAAAAACGGTCTTTTTTACTGATCAACAATAAAACACCCTTTCTTATGAATTTAATCCTATAATGTGATTTTACCATTTTTTTGGAATTAATGATATTAATGTGGATATTCTGCAATAATTCATACCAGGAAAGAGATAAAGTTTGACTATTAAAGGGTGCCTCGGAAGCCTAGATTGAACTGTAACCCGAAAGATAGACACTTCTAAAAAAGGTGCCCATCTTTCGGGTTTTTCTGTATATAATCAAATTTAACAAACAAGAATGGGGAGAAATAGATGGTTCCCGAAAAGGGAATTTTCACTGAAACAGAGCAACATCAGTTAATCAGTAACTCTAATGTACAATCCGTAACTGAAAAAACAATCACCTATACGTCAGCCTACAAGTTGGCCGCGGTTAAGGTTTATTTAGAAGGTAAATGCAGATGAAATTGTAGATTTAGTGATTGCCGACCCGCCGTATAATTTGAAATTTGGAGGAACGACTCAAACCAAAAGTAAGAAACCCCGTTTTCAGATTTTCCCCAATGATAATCTGCCGTTTCCCGACTACCGCAGATTTTGCCTCGCCTGGCTGAAGCAAGCTTATCGCATCCTGAAGCCAGGTAGACATGTGTATATCTTTATCGATTGGAGAACCTACCCGGATATGGCTCGGTGGCTTAAGATTTCCGGGTTTACGATCAAGAACTGTATTGTATGGGACAAGAAGAATATGGGCATGGGGTGGCAGTATCGGTACCAGCATGAATTCATCATTATGGCAGTTAAAGGTACGAAGAACATTCGGCGGATACGCACGCGGAGTCAAACGGATGTATGGCAGATCCCGCGTATTCCAGGGAATCAAACGATTCATCCCACGGAGAAGCCTATAGATATGATGAAACGCATTATTGAGAACAGTAGTGAGGAAGGCGAATATGTTGTAGATCTTTTTGCGGGTAGCGGAGTGGTGCCAGATGCTGCAGAAACCTTGCATCGCCGCTGGGATGCTTTCGAAGTGGACCCGGGGTGGTACGCTGTTTCTACGGAGCGATTGAAGGGGGAACTTACATAATTCGTGTTTTTTGCACACTGCAATCTAAGGCTCTCTTACAACGGGGAGGTCTGACTATTGCCCAAGATTGGATAACAAGAGCTGAATAAAGGGAGAACTTCACGTTCGGTTTAATTGAACACCTTTTTTTAAAGTGTCCAGTCTATGGGTACCAGTGTAAATGAGAGGTTGTAAGGGGAACTCCCCCGTCTACTCGACCTAAAAAAGAGAGTCGCTGGTTGTTGGACCTAGAGATTAAGTGTCCATACTGCGGTGAAACGACAAGCACCGGATCGGAAATTAACGATCCGGAATACTACATGCAAGCGAGGCTCAAGGCCGCGAATTCCTTCCATGGAGCCCGGAGGTACAAGCAGCCTGCCAATAGAATAAAAAGCTTTGTTCTTTTTCCATCCACCGAGTTATTTGACGTTTACAAAATATGAATCTTTCTATGAGATAATTATCACTATAATCAGAATTTTATTGGGCTGGCTGTGTCATGTTAGATTGTTGTTTAGTAATCTGGTGTGTTAACACGTTTTCTGTTGAGGTCCATGCAATTCGCATGAGCCTCTTCGATAATCTATAAAAACTTCATAATTTCATTCGTTTTTTCCTCAGTCCTCCTTGAAAACTATCTCGTAGTATGGATTACAGGTATAATAGAGGAGGAAAACAAATGGTTAAGAAAAAAGTATTCTTAAGCTTATTGATCGCGATTGTGCTTATCTGGTGCGATTGGGGGCTTGTGTTGTTTGGGAAGGAGAATCAGGCTACTGACAGCCATAGTAGCAATTGGGAAGAAAATGAATTTATTGCACATGCATTAGGAGGAATTGATGGTTCCATCTATACGAACTCCTATGATGCTTTCATATCCAACTATCACAGAGGATATCGTTTATTCGAAGTGGATCTTTTACAAACGGGAAAAGGGGAGTTTATTGCAAGGCATGATTGGTCACAAAAGCTACAGCCAGATCTGTCAGACCAGAAAAGTCATATGTTTACGATGTCGCAATTTGAGAACTCGCTTATATTGGGAAAATTTCAACCCCTTGCATTAAATGACATCTTGCATTTGATGCAGGAATATCCTGATTTTAATTTGATAATTGATACAAAAGCAAATAACAAAGAAAGCATCCAGTATCAATTTGAGTATTTAGTAAATGAGGCAATCAGGACAGATGCTTCTTTATTAGAACGAATTATTCCTGAAATTTTCAATCCTGAAATGTATGATGCTGTAATGAAAATATACCCTTTTCCCAATAAAATTTACTCGCTCTATAAATCTAACAATTCGGCAGCGAGTATAGTGAAATTTGTGCAGGACAATCATATCTCGGTCGTTGCTATGCCCACGCTTCGTGCTTTCATTAACCCCAATTTGGTTCACACTCTGAATAAAATAGGGGTAAAAAGCTATGTTCATACGGTTAATAACATAGTAATGATGAAATTATTACAAAGTATGGGTGTGCATGGATTCTATACGGATCAAGAGGTATCCCCGAACGTACTGGCGCAAACAACAGCTAAGCCAATTAACGTTATTTTTCATGAATATAGTAGTACTCGTTTGGAAAGTATAATAAATATTAGCAATTTAATATTGAAGGTGAAGCAACATGGCTACAAATAATATTCTTATCGTGGATGATGAATTGGAAATCAGAGAAGCGCTCGAGATTTACTTGAAAAGCGACAATATTGAGGTCTTTAAAGCCTCTAACGGTCTAGAAGCTCTTGAAATACTCGAAAAAGAAACTATTCATCTGATTATCATGGATATTATGATGCCGCAATTGGATGGGATCAAGACTACGTTTAAAATTCGTGAAAGTAAAAACATACCTATTATTATGCTCTCCGCCAAGTCGGAAGCCTCTGACAAGATTGTGGGACTTAACGTAGGAGCGGACGATTATATTACCAAACCGTTTAATCCTTTAGAGTTGGTTGCAAGAGTTCGATCCCAGCTGCGAAGATTTACGAGTTTAGGTGCATTTCAGACAACTAATGACGAGATCATTCAGGTAGGCGGTTTGGTCCTAAATAAAAGCTCGAAGACCGTTGAGGTGGATGGGGAAGATGTCAGGATGACCTCAAAGGAATACAAAATTTTAGAACTGCTGATGGTGAACAAAGGCTGGGTCTTTTCAATTGAGCAGATTTTTGAAAGAGTATGGAATGAGCCCATCTTATCCTCGGAAAATACTGTCGCAGTGCATATCAGAAATATCCGCGAGAAAATCGAAATTAATCCCAAGGACCCGAAATACTTGAAGGTGGTATGGGGGATTGGATACAAAATTGAAAAAAAATAAATCAAAACAACGACTTCCTATTGATCTTATTACAATATTAGTTATGACTTTCTTGTTTTTTTGTGTTGTGTTTGTGTGTTATTACTTTTTTTGGAATTTCTATATCTATATTGAACAAAACTTTTTAGTTATACTAAGCTTTTTTGTATCCTCTGTTATCTGTGTAATAGTGGGAAGGGCACTTTTCCATTTAAATTTTACTCCTAAACAGCGTGAGGTTTGGCATGGAAGTGTACTTATTTATTATTTTTATTTATGGCAAGGTGGGATTAAAGACAAAAAAATTACGCTTACCATCTTGATTATTTTTGTTTTAACAGCGACAGCAGGTATTTGTGGGTGGAGAGCAGTTACTAATTCTAACAGGAGTGAGGTAGCATGGCTCATCCTCTATGAGGTATTGTACATCCTGCTTGTTGTACCCTATACAATCAGCAGATTCAGGCAATTCATGTCGATTATCAACGCGACGAGAGAAATTGCCGAAGGAAATATTCAGTATACGATTCAAGAAACCGGTAGTGGCGCTCTATCAAGGCTGGCTGGTTACATTAATAATATGAAGCTTGGATATCAGAATGCGTTAGTGAGTCAAGTTAAAAGCGAACGTTTAAAGACCGAACTGATTACTAATGTGTCGCATGATTTGAAGACCCCTCTAACTTCCATTATTAACTACGTAGATTTATTAAAAAAAGAAGTGCTGCATTCAGAAAAAGGCCAGTCTTACGTCCTAGTCCTTGAACGCAAAGCTTTAAGGCTCAAGTATTTAATTGAAGACCTGTTTGAAGTGTCCAAAATGACCAGTGGCACAGTAGAACTGGATATCCAAACTATCGATGTAGCAACATTGCTGACACAGGCTATTGCTGAATTCAGCTTCAATGTTGGCGATGCGTCTCTTGAGGTTCGTGAAAAGATAGCTAAATCGCCTATTTATGCGAATTTAGACGGAAATAAAATTTGGCGTGTTTTCGAAAATTTAATTGGCAACGCTAAGAAGTATTCACTTCCGGGCACTAGAATATATATTTATTTAGATGAGTCTACGGATAACATTATATTCAAAATCCAAAACACATCCGTCTATGAAATTGATTTTGCTGCGGAGGAGTTATTCCAACGCTTCAAAAGAGCGGACGAGTCACGTCAGACAGAAGGCTCTGGACTAGGCCTCGCAATTTGTAAAAGTATCATTGAGCTGCACGGAGGAGATATCAAAATCGAGATTCATGGCGATCAATTCAATGTGCTCTTAAATCTGCCCAAACAGAATTTGGTATAAACAGCAAAAAGACTTTTAGCTCTTTCACTCCCATGCTAAAGCTTAACATAATGTTTGTAATGTCCGAATCACTTCGGAAAACAGCGCTGGATTAAAGCTTGAATGAACTTCGATCACAGCTGATCCTATCCGAATGAGTAAGACGGACATTTTCGTTAACTGAATGATCCATATTTAACGCCACCCATTAGGAGGTTGGAGTCATCACTGCACTTGTGATTTTATAAACGTCAAATGGCCCCCACCTTGTTAAAAGTGAGGGCCATAATTATGCCTATTTCTTAAATATTCTGCAAGAGATCGGTATTGTCTTAGACCAAGGCAACAGCCTGTCCAATTCTTGTTCATTTGTATTATCGGTCAACTGGGGCAGCTTCTCAAAGAGAAAAGTTAAATAGAGGAATGGATTAAGATTATTTGCTTTTGCTGTGCATTGCGAGAGTAAGAGTAATTGTAAGTAATCCCGATGTATATTTATTTGATGAAATTACTTCTATTGATCAAAAAAATTGTATGACGATATGTAAGAGGACAACATATATTCATTGAACCAACCGCAGGTCGCGGTTTTTTTCATAAGAACAGGACGCAAGATTATAGAGATGCAATCTTAAGTAAACGAAATATTGGTTATTTTAATAATGTAGGTAACTTTGTGTAATGGGTAACTCAATAGTCGTACAAAGGAACGGGGAAATCGTCCCTGCAGGGCAGCTGAAATACGGACTAAATACTAAGATCAGGAAAATCGGCAGCGTGTGTCGGAAGACAAGAACATAGTCCCATAAGAGCCGGCGCCCAGCGCGGGTTTTCTATTTTAAGGGACCAAGTTCTTGTCCTTTTCTCAGGACAAGAACTTGATCCCTTTGCCGATAATGGACACGAACATGGTACTATTGCGGATTTGATATATCAAATAACACATGTGTTAAAAGAAAATAACGCAGAAACAATGCTTGAGTCGAACGTAAATCCAGTGTGCAACAAAGCCACTCTTCAAAGCAAGATCAGATCATTATACTCTTGATCTGATCCATAACTGAAATTATCCATGCATCGAATGAAAACAGTAGCGAGTTGTCTTTTTTACAAATGATTTCTGTTTTCATTGATACGGTCTTTGTTTGCGGCAAACATAAACAAACGCCGGAGGGAAGCTGCGGGAAACAAACTCAATCCGTTCAATGTTAAAATAAGCTGCATATTTTTTCTTCATATGAAGAGAAAATTGATAGGCAACGAAATAACCGCCAGGCTTAAGCGACCGCACAATCTGGCGCAGTAATCTTTCCTTCATCTCATTTGAAAAGTTAAAGAACGGTAGTCCGCATATGATGCAGTCAAGTTGGCTGATGCCCTCCTGATCCAGATTTTTTAACAGGGAGGAGGCATTGGAATGGAGATTGCATGCAGGAAACTGAAGTTTCAGACTGGCTCTCATATTCCGATCCCGTTCGAAAAGGAACAATTTTGACGACTCAGCCCTGTTTAACTCAATAAAGCGGGTGAGTGCACCAGTGCCAGCGCCAAGCTCTGCAACGGTTTGAACTTCATGCCAAGGGATGATCTGGATGATTTTTTCGGCCAATAAAGGCGAGCTTGGTAAGATACTGCCTACCCTTAGAGGGTCTCTTATAAACCCGCGTAAAAAAAGTAGCTTTTCGTGAATATTCAAAAATTTAATCCTCCAGCTTCTAGCGGCAACTCAAGTTTAAAAATAAATAAGTCTTTTTCATGATTAAGTGTAAGTGATCCCCTGTGCAGCTCAGCGATGTTCCTGGCAATGGAAAGGCCCAGACCTGCCCCGGTCTGGATACCTTCGCTGCTCCGGGAGTGGTCAACCTTATAGAAGCGTTCAAACAGTTTATCCTGCTGCTCCCTTGTTAGAGGGGTTCCCCGATTTTCGACCTCGATTGTAACCTGCTTATGATCTGTTAGCATCCGAATGCGGATTGCCCCAGGTTTAAATGAGTATTTCAAGGCGTTCATCAGTAAATTATCAATGGCTCTTGCGATTTTATCACTGTCCACAATAGAAAATACTGAAGTGCTTCCGATTTCTTTGATGATATGAAGCTCATTCTCATGGGCGATAGGTTCAAATTCAAAAAGTAATTGGTTCAGAAGCTGGTAAAGGTCCATCCGGTGTGCATTTAGATGGGGGTCAATCGAGCTAAGCCTAGTATATTCAAAAAGGTCATCAAGGAGCTTTTTCAGGTGAGTAGCTTTGTTATAGGTGTTTTGCACAAAACGATCGTATTCTTCCTGATCCTGAAAAGAATTGGATCTTAGAAGCTCAATATATCCAATAATACTGGTCAGTGGAGTACGCAGGTCATGTGAAATACCAGTAATTAATTCCATCTTTGATTGCTCGGCTTTTCGTTCCTTTGCAATTTGCTGTTCCAGACGCTCTGTCATCTGGTTGATATTAAAGGCGACCCGCCCGAGCTCATCTTGCCGTTGAACGGGCACACGATAGCTCAGTTCACCCTCGGTAATGGTTTGGAGTCCGCGTTCCAGTGTCATGAGGTCATTGACGATACGGCGTGTCAAGATCAGGAAGGTAATAATAAATACAATTATAAAAAAAGGCGTAATAAAATAAGGGAATATCTTTTCCAGCCAGTCCATACTAGTCCCGATCTGATAAACGAAGTAAATCAGTATATTGTTTAGCGTCACAGCAAGAAGTAAACTAAGCAGCATGCATAAGAGAATGTTAACCTGAATCTTTTGTTTTCTTTTGGATTGCTTTACGGATCTAATCAATTTTATAGCCAACTCCCCATACGGTTTTAATATACTGAGGATTGCGGGGGTTATCTTCTAATTTATCTCTTAGGTTACGGATGTGCACCATTACCGTGTTATCAGAGTAACCAAAGGGTTCCTTCCAGACCTTTTCATAGATATGCTCTGAACTGAACACTTGTCTGGATAGCTGGCCAGCAGCACCAGGATTCCAAATTCCAGAGGCGTCAGAATGATATCTTGCTCCTTTAGCTTTGCTGAATGCTTACTTTTATCAATTACAAGGTCTTTAATAAGAATGAGTGAGTTATTTTCTCCTTTCCTCAGTAATGTCTGTCGTCTTATTTGGGCTTTGACACGGGCGAGTAATTCCAGCGGGTTAAAGGGCTTGGTCATATAGTCATCTGCCCCGGTGGTAAGACCGGTGATCTTATCAATGTCTTCTTCTTTAGCGGATAACATGATGATTGGTGTATCAGAGATTTCTCTTATTTTTAGGCAGGCTGTAATTCCGTCCATCCTGGGCATCATAACATCGAGAATCACCAGTTGAACGGGCGAAGCTTGAATAATTTGTAAGGCTTCCACACCGTCAGCGGCTTCCATGACATTGTACCCTTCATTTCGTAAATAGACATGTATGATATCCCGGATCTCAGATTCGTCATCAACAACAAGGATTGTATTCATCTGCAGTTGCCCTCTCTTTATTGAAGTTGGTGCTTATTATACAGCAAATCTGTTACTTTTTCCGGCAGACGTACACAAAAGCAGGAGGCACATTCAGAGGCACAAATTTAATATCTTCAATAATAAAGTGTTCGGAGAGCTGCTTCTTCATCTGAAGGGAGTACTGGAAGGCAATAAACATCCCGCCGGGCTTGAGGCCACGCACAATTTGGTCCACTAAAGTATCCCTTAGTTCACGTTCAAAATTAAAGAAGGGTAATCCGCTGAATATACAATCCAGATTGGTGATGTTTTTTTGATTAATTGTACTTACTAATTGAGTAGCATTGGCGTGAGAAGAGAACTCAGGATAATTCAATCGGAGCTTTTTCCGCATGACATGATCCATTTCAAATAAAAAAACCTTTGCATCCCGGTTCACATTGGATTGAATGTAACGGGTAATGGGACCTGTACCTGCTCCAAGCTCTGCAACAGCTTTAATATTATCCCAGTCAACCTGTTTAACCATCTTTTTCGCCAGGAAACGGGAGCTCGGTGCAACACTTCCCACATTCTTCGGACTCTTCATAAACCGCTGTAAAAAAAATATTTGCTGATTCATTCTTTATTCTCCCATATATATATTTATTATTAAAATGCACTGAAAAAGGATAAAATATGAGGTCCAAAGCTTGTACCCGCTGTGAAAAAGATAAGTGTCCATACGAAGGCGCTGGAGTAGGAAATAATCATAAATTTCTTGAGTGAGCCTCTGTTGAATCCGATAAGGAAGGGAAGGAAGTATCTCACTACAGGTATAAAAATACCGATACACATCGCCCAGTCGCCGCGTTGTCTCAAAATTTTCTCCGCTTTTTGAAACTTACGGTTGTGCTGAAGCTTATGTTTTAAGTGCTGCCCAAAAATTCTTCCTGCAAAATGAAACAGGGTAATGGCCGTCAAGAGACCAGAAAGAATGGATACATAAGTCACGAATATATTTAAAACACCACTACGGCTGAGAATAGCTCCAGTAATCACTGTGATTTCATTTGGAATCGGAACACCAAAGGGTCCAAGAGACAAAGCCACATAAAAAAACAAATAACCGTAATGGTCAATTAAAGATAAAAGTGTGCTGCTGATAACCTTTCACCCCTTCTCTTTGCTGATGTAGTCATCTTAATGAAAAGAACTGAAGAAATTACGGTGAGAATTCTGAAGAAATTCTGAAGGTTGAAATGTGAGGTTAAAAATATCCACCTGACAGGACGGTTTCTTTTATTTAAAAAGAGGAATGGCTGCTGTTATATTTAAAATTGAAAAAATCTGAAATACTTGTTGTAAGCGCGGTATCATTTAATATCAAAAGGAGTGCGTTAACTTGTTGATGAATCACATCAAACCTGCTGCGGAATGGACAGAAGCGTTGCCTGTAGGCAATGGGAAACTTGGCGGCATGGTATTCGGCGGAGTTGAGAATGAGCACATTCAACTTAATGAGGATACGTTGTGGTCAGGCTATCCCAAAGATACAAAAAACTGCAGGCGGTTGATGTTTTACCCCAGGTGAGGGATCTTTTGTCAAAGGTGCATACAACCAGGCCTATTCCTTTAGATGATTTACATCTCCATTTTGGGCATGGTGATAAAGCTAGAGAGCATTCGAGATCCCTGAATCTGCAGACTGGTATTTACAGAAGCGAGTATAAAATCGGAGGCGTTTCTTCTACCCGTGAAATATTGGCTTCCTATCCAGATGGAGTGATTGCTCTGCGCCTTGAAGCTACGGAAACACGGATGCTGACTTTCAAGGCAACATTGAGTATTAGCTCCGCCACACTGTAACAGCGGTGGACAAACGGATTACTTTGCAGGGTCTTGCCCCCGAACATGTTGATCCCAGCTACTATGACCAGAAGCATCCGGTTATTTATGGTGAGATGGAGACCAGTCCTGCCATGCCTTTCGCAGCATGTTTGCAAATAATAGCCGACGGAGGGACGGTAACTGCAGGACTTATTGTTCGCGAAGCAAATGCAGTCACTTTGTTGTTTAGTGCAAGCACAAGCTTCAAAGGCTTTGATCAGATGCCGGGTACAAATATAAATGAAGTAATAGAGCGGGTCTATGGTACTTTGGATGCATTGAAAAATTCTTCTTATGCTGAGCTGCAGGAAAGGCACATCATCGATTATCAATCTTTGTTTAACCGGGGAACAAGATATACAGGCTCTGATCGTTGAGAGGCTAAAGGTATCAGGCTCGAGAGACCTTGGTCTGCTTGAAACGCTGTTTCACTACGGCCGGTATTTGCTGATCTCCAGTTCAAGACCAGGTTCTCAGCCGGAAAATCTTCAAGGAATTGACAATAGTTATATGTTCTTGTCCTTTAACGATATATGTTCTTGTCCTCCGACAGCGTGCGCTATTTTATATTTAGTCTTAGCCTTATATCAACTATTGATCAAAATACGGATTTTGTGCAGATGTCTTAAAGAAACCGCATAACACCATGGGTTTATCGGTCCATGTTGTTTACAGCTTTTCGCATCTCTTCATCTGTTAAGTGTGTATATATCATTGTAGTTTGTATGGATGAATGGCCTAATTGATTTCTTAGTCTCGGTACATCGTTGTTCTCCAGGTGATAACGCGTCGCGAATGAATGCCTCAAAGAATGCACGGTTAAAGTAGGTTTCCCAAAGGCAGCGGCGTATTTTTCAACCAGCTTTTCAATAGATCTTTGAGTGAGGCGTCGGTTTTTGCCTTTACGACCTATGGGAGCTGCTATGAACAAAGAGCTTTCGAGTTTGTCTGGTACATATCTTGATTCTCTAATCTGCAGATAACTCTCTATGTCCAATAAAGCTTGCTTGCTGAAGTAAACGTATTGTTCTTTATTGCCTTTGCGTATAACCCGAACTAAAGCTTTATTCAAATCTATGTCTTCCAGGTTAATTCCGGCAACCTCGGAAAGCCTAAGCCCTGATCCTAAAATAAGTGAAATGATGGCCGTATCGCGTTCACGATTAAACTGATGGAAATTATAAATTCGTTTGTTTTCTTTATTCATTTCTCCGAAATCATAGGCTACAAATTGTCTAAACGATTCAAAATCGTCTTCTCTGAGAATTTTCCCTTCAATACGATTTGCCATGGTTTCTTGGCTTTCTTTAATTGCGTTTAATTCCATTTTGGCCATCACATTACGCTGAATATAAGGCTTCAGGTCACTTGTTTCGGCCTTGTTCTGCAAGTAATCAAATAAAGATTTCAGTGCGGATAATTTACGATTAATCGTGAGTTTGGTATTACCTAGTTTATATTCCAAAAAAGATAAGAAATTCTCCACATCACGGATGGTTAGTGTCTCTAGAGAAGCTAAACCAATATCTTTACGGCTGGCCGTGGTAAAATGTTCTGCAACCAGCCAATCGAAAAATATAATATAATCATGGCAATAATTAAGGAGTGTTGTAGGAGAGAGTTTTCGTTTTCTACTGTCGATAAATTCCGTAACGAACCAGGGAAGATCGGATAGTTTTTCATCAATTCGATTCATGTAATGTAGTTTCATTTGTTTATCCATATGTATAACACCTCTTTATTTCAATATATCTTATTGATAATTATTCGTCAAATCAGAATTTTACGTAATTATAATTGAGTACTACATTTCAAATCATTCTGTTTATTGATGTCGAACGGTTGAAAATTAATTTATCTCTTCACGACAAAAACATCGTCAGGAATTTCTGACGATGTTTTTGATGATTTGTGTTTATTTAGATTTAGTGCCATCGACCATTTTATGTAGATTAGAATTAGGAATTGAAAAGAAATTTTACTCAAAATGGTAAAGTAATAATATTTTTGTTATTCAATCGTTGAAGTTATGCAACATGGACAATCTAGTCCTGCATCTACGCAAAAACGGTGAATTATTTGAGATGCCATTAATGAAAATTCACGCTCGGGCTTCATAAAGTCGTATAAGTCGTCCCGCTCCTGAATCAATTCTTCCTCTAAACATTTATTATTAGAGTCAATCATCCATTTAGTCAAACATCTTCTCACTCTTCCGATCTGTTTCTTAATGAGATTTGCTATATAATTTCGATGTATAAACAGGTCCTTCCGGTCTAAGCCATATGTAACGATAGACCAGTACCCTTTTTCACAATCAGGTCCACCTTCATTTTCTTTTGGATAAATATGACCTTCGTCAGAAAACTCAAGATATTTTCGAGGATCATCCTCGCAAGGATTAAGAATAAGTGGTATTTCATTAGCCAAAGAATCGCTATTCTCATGATGACTTACCCTCATTTTATTGTCTAACAGTGGAAATAAATTTCCTTTTCCTCTGAGAACTTTAACTTCAGGAGTATCACCGCCAACAACATATTGATTGATAACACAGTTACGATTATGACAAGAAGGGAGTAAATTCTTCCACTCCCATGCAAGCCAGTAATAACCTGTTCGCTGCTTGGGCACATCTCTAGCTTGCTTAACTTCAGCCTTGGGTCTGAAATGTTCAATTTCCAATAAACCAGTACCTGCATAAAATGACTCACAGTACGCACATTTACGGTGAAAAAGCTCAGTTAGCTTTTGTCTAACATCAGGTTCATCATAATTAAGAAACTTGTATATCTTTTCAGATTTATCTTCACCATCAACTGAAAGAGATGTAAAGTAATCTGAATAGACCTTAATTGCATATTCCAATCTACCACCGGGTGCGCACTCACTTACCAAAGTTGCAGGTATCTCAATTGGTCGCATAACCTTTATCATATGGATCCACCTACTCTTTGTTATTCCATATATTTCGAAGTTTATCCATAAGATTATTATCTTGCGCATGTTGGCGTAGCTCTGAAGTGGATAGTATTCGCTCCTCAGCTAAAAACAAATCGATTGCACGATACATCAGCTGCTCACGATGATTATTTCCCATGTAACCCCATTGCTTCAGTATTTCTTTAAACTCCTCAATTCGCTTCGTGTCCTCAGATCCCCGCTCCCGTTTTGCAAGCAAACTGTAATACTCTGTAAATATAGATTCAGTTTCCGGATCTAGCGTGCTACTTAAACCAAAAAACTCTGATGTAAGTAGCTGATCTGCTCGAAGCCCTTCAGGATTAGGTAAATTATCAGAATGAACTCTAACTCCATTTCCAATACGATTCAACACAATAATTTCTTGCTTATTTAGCCCACGTAAGCATAATGGATCATGGGCTGTGGTAATAAACTGCACCGAAGGAAATAACTCTTTGAGTTGACCGACAATTCTCATCTTCCAACGAGGGTGCAGATGGACATCGATCTCATCAAGAAGTACAATTCCTTCTAATGATGATTCATCTTTACCATCTATCTTTCGAAAAATATCACAAACTAGAGAGAAAACATTCCGATAACCTGAGCTTAAAGAGTCCAAAGGAATCTTATTTTGTTCATGATGAAGATTCCTGAAAACGAGTCGACTACCATCTGGTTCTAATAAAAAATTCTGAGCAACTGCAGCTTCTAAGGGTAGCATCGCTCGGATACAACGAACAGCAGCAGAGTATGTTGACATATCTGCTTCATACTTTTCAACGAGCCACATGTTCATGTCCAAAAGACATGAATAAGAATTAAATTGATTTTGAATGATGTCATCATAATTGAGTTCTTTCATTACGATTCGTACGGGTCCGTAACTGAGTACATTCCCATCAAAGGGCTGATCCGCTGAGCCAGCCCATGTTTCGTCTAAATTAAAAATTAGTTTTCGCGTAATTACAGGTTCGCCAGTAAACACTATTTGAATATAGCCTGAACTATATCCAGGTTTCACCAACTCTTTGGGAGATAATCTACCCTGTCTCAGATACCGTCTTTTTTCTTCACCAGCCAGATTTATAGCTAATAGTTTCAGCAGCGTGCTTTTACCGGTACCGTTCTCCCCCAAGATCATAAGCCAATTCGATCCGTCAGCTTCGTTTAACTGAATTTCGCAGTCTTCCATATCAAGTAGATTCTCAACTCTAATCGAAGATATTTTCCGGATTTTTGTAAGATGGTTCACATGTTTACCTATAGTGTTAGAATTGCCCTGAACCTCTTCATCCTTTAGTTTTCTTCTTAGTTTATCTAGTTCCTTTTCGAACACAGCTCTTACACTACCTTGAAAAGGCTGATCAGGAGAATTGATTATTTGATAAATTTTTAATGATAACTCATTAAATATAGCTTGTGTGGGATTAATTTCGAAATTTTCTCTCAGTCGAGTTATTATGTTTTCAACTTCGTTAATTCTCATTTTCCTACCGCGTACTAGAGAAGGACGATTCAATTCAAAAGTACGAATTGTTTCTTCCCCTTTGTCTGTCAAAGATAAAATTTCCCCAATGTAATTAAAACTAATATGCTTCTCTGGCAAATCATAGCAAGGATCAATTAGTAAATAATCTTCTATTTTCCGCAGCTTTTCTATTGAACACAAAACTTCACCACGTATTCCGTTTACGGGAAAACTACCTCCTTGCGCTTTATTACAATCACGACAACAAAGCACCAAGTTCTCCCATTCAAAGGCTAACCATTCATAAAGAGACTTGGGACGAAAATGGGCAACATATAACTCAGAGAACGACGATTCACAAAAAGCACATTTATTCTTAAACAACCACTTTAATTCAGATCTAATTTCAGGCATCCGAGGAAACTGGTTTAACATTCTACTATAATTTTGATTTTCCTTTAGACTACGTTGTGCTAATAATTCAGTTGAATTATTTGAGTAAAAGTTCGAAATTTCAGATTTTATAGATATTGCTTTCTGAGACTTAAACCAAGCCGGAGCGTCTAAGTAAGTTCTCTCGACAAAAATCACGTATATTCCTCCCTAAGCACCTAAAATCGAATTAACTAATTATGTCTCGGATCAAATCAGCATATAATCCTAATATATCAAAGTGTCATTCAGATGAATATTAGAATTTACGCAATGGCTATGTCCATGAAGGTTACTACGGTTCAAATGGCTATTCAAAATGAAATAATTTAAATTATATGTCTTCTAAAAAACTGGTTATTCCCTGGTTATACTACATAAGCGATTTAATACATTATTAAATACAGAGTTTATAACATTTCACAATCGAAAATTCTTAGCCAAATCAGACATCCGTAATATTTTTTCCGTTTGAACCTGAATTATAGATTTTCATCACAAATTACTATTTATTAGTCCCCGCCAATATAAAGGGAATATCGGCGTTCGGAAATGCCGGAAAGAAACCACTCCAATTATCGGAAAAGATTCCTTAATGAAAGAAATTTCTTCTTCATTCGTTCCTATTTCTTCGCAAACCATTATGCGATATTGTTCAAATCCTTCAGGAAGTTCAATTGATGTCAACATAACCCCTGAATCGAACAAAGCACTCTTTCTATAAAGGTATTTTTCTGTATGTTCATCTGCAAACCATATTTGTAAATCAACTTTCCCAAATATCAAATGAATCATCTCACAAACATAATAGTATTGCTCAGACCAATTTAGTATTATTGTCCACTCCAGTAACATTGGCAATAAAGTGGAAGAACTTGGATCTGCGTTTTGCAACCCCAATTCTGCGTCAATTAGATCATCATATATATCATTCAAAAGTGGGAACCTTCCACGCAATTGGTAACCGCGACCAATATGAAGAAACAACTCGTATATCCATGACTTCATTACCTCTATACGGTTAGTTCGATATAGCAGGATTAAAGCCATGGAAATATCATTAATATGTGAATCGTAAACGGGCAATCGACATATATTGTGATTCAGAATAAGCCCTTGCAATACATGTGCAGCTTTTTGAGCCATATTATTCAAATAGGAATTCCCTTCATCCTGTTCCAGTGAATCTTCAGCATAGATGAAGTCTAGTCCTATCAATGAAATAATTCCGATTTGTTCAAAGACTAACATTGGATACTCAATTCGATCTGCACCATAGCCACTAAGACCATCTCTAACCATACAATGTGGAGTGATTTTCTCAAGGTACTCGTAATTAATTTCACGGCGAGTAACGTCGATCGCGTAAAAAATCTCCCACATAGTTTTGTCAATTTTCACACCTTTTCTATGCATCCACTCCCACAGACGCATGATCACCCGTTCGGCAGCGAATACGGCGTGTTTCAAATTACCAGCTTCTTTAGACCAATGATAAACAAGATTCAAACACAAATGAATGCACCTAAGTGTTTTTAACGGTTTAACCTTGGCATGCAAAGAATCATTGAATAAAATCTCCTCAATTAACTCATAGAAATGAGACAGATCATACTCTATCAAATCCAAAAAAGCTAACGTTTTGCGCATTAGCTTCTGAACAGACTCAGGCATTACAAACTCATTAAGTAAATACCGAACAACAAGGGAAGATAATACATCACCACCCCAAAAATCGAATTCGATTTCCCCAGCTAAACCATGATCATTTGTATAATTAATCCAGTTGATAGATACATCTTGTTTCATATCTCCGTTTGTACATAAAATGATCTTTTTGGGAAGATTCCGGAAACGGTCATCTAACATAGTACGTAGATAAACATCGAATATCTCGTTTATTGTAGGTCGAACAGCTTGTATACCGGTGTCCCAGTTATTCCGATCAATATCTTTTTGTTTAATGACAAAAAGAAATAGCTTCTCCCTCTGGTCCTCAGGATCAATACCAACAGCTGATTGATCTACACCATATTGACGGACTCCGCGTTGAGGCTTATAAATAGGTTGAATATCCATCGAAAGAAGAAGATCGGGAAGAAGAGCGTCTAATTCCTCAGATTCTCTCAGCATGGATAAATATTCTCGAACAATTAGTCGCATTCAATATCCTCCCTTCTGCAAATTCGCCATTCTAATCTTTTCATGGCTTCTCCCGTTGGGTCTAAATATTCTCCTCTTGGATATTCCATTTCTACAGAAATTTCAGAGAGTTCTGTTCTGGCAGAAATTTTGCCCTGTACTCTTGAAAAAGAAGATCCACCTCCTTTTAACACAACTCGATGGGCTAGCTGCAAGAAAACAGATTTCTTATTTGTCCCTTCTTCTATCTGAAGGCTCATCTGCTTTGATTGCATCCTTTCAAATTTACCGGCCCTTCCTTCAGGTGGAAAAAATTCTTTAATCCTTGGCAATTTACTACGAGCCTGATGATATCTATCTAAATCCCCCAGAATATCACGAGCAATCTTTCTCTCTTTGTCTGTTCCATTTTCCATTTTATCTGTAATTATTTCACGTGTAGCGCCGGGATAGTTATATGCAATGTAATCTTTAAATGCGCTTCGTACTAACAAATCAACTTTAACATCTTCTGGAATTTTGAGTAGTAATGAAAACGTGAGGTGACATAAATTTCTATTATCCCGAACGAACCCCAAAATCTTCAACATTATATATTTGACGTCTTTAAAGGATAAATTGCTGATAAAATCCGGGTCGAGATGAAGAACATTGCCATGCGCAGCCAGATAATGAACTATTTCTTGAATATGTAAGTGGAATTTCATATTATCTCGAAGAAACCAAGAGGTCAGTAATTTTTCAAACCATATCTTATGCTCGTTCAATAGTGTACGCATCAACATATCAAAGAGATCAGCGATGGATTCTTCCTTTATCGATGTATCGTGCTGCTGAATCCAATTCTCTAAGAAATTTTGAACAACATCCAGATGAATTAAGCAAAGCTGATTTAAAACGTAGTCTAAGTTATCGATAATCCCTTTGTGAACTGCTTTTACATTAGACAAATTCAACAATGCTTCCTGAAACCAATCTTCTTGTATGTATTGATCAGTATTAATAAAGAGAATGTGAGCTATCTGCGCTTGAATCTCTGGTATTGGCTCTGTTGACAATGTTTTCACGGCCGTTTGTGCAATCTTGGACTTAGTCACTAGGCGTCCATAAGCTTCGGCTAATACTTGTCGTAACTCAATACGATATTCATTTTGCAGTAACGAATCAAATATTTCTAAAGTGTTATTTAACAAATCTTGCGTAGTATCTTCATAAGAAAAGAGTCCACAAATACATATGCCAACATTGAGTAGTTCTTCCTGATCTGATCTTAAAAGATCCATTACTGCAGGATATACGCTTCGAATGCTTTCTTTTTGTGCAAGACCAATGGCAACTGCTTTAAGAAGCCAAATTCCTTCAAAAGTAGGTTTTGAAGTCCAAATTCCCCATATCTCATGGCCAACCTCTGGACGTTTTTTGGAAAGCAGTTCTACACCTTTAACTAAAACATTTGCGAAAGGGATTTGGGTATTAGGCAGTCCTTCTAAAAATTCTATGATTAATTTAGAATCTAGATGAAGGTAGGGTAACACTTCCGCAGTCAACATCAAGAGTTCCCAGTGGTTTTTTTCTGATTTACCCGATTCGATAATTGGGATAATTGAACCTAATATGTTTATCCCATATTGTCTATCAAATAGAATCAAAAGCATTACTTCAATGCCCTTTAGTTCGGCGAACCAGACATATTCTCTATGTAATGATTCGATCTCATTCCAAAACGCTTCTTTTTTGGACCATAATTCCTCAAAGCGTAAACTGATTAATACTTTTGCTAAAAAATACAAAAAGTGCTGGTTATCTATAAATGACAAACCATCTGAAGTTTGAATAAGGATGTTTTCTTGAATTGCAATAAATACTTCATTATTATCTATTTCTTTCGGTAGTGAGACAGTATGAGCTTTGGTGCTGTATATGCCTTTAGATATTTCACATAACAAAACATCAACTTCTGGATATGACTTAGTAAATTGATTAAGAAAATCTAATTTCATTTCATCAATTTCAAACATAATAACCTAATCACCTCAATATAATAATTAATTCAGACCCTCTATGGAGGAATCAATATTATTTCAAAAGTTAGTCGTTTCTTTTGGCACGTATTAATTCCCTCTAAAACCTTTAATTGCTCTATTATCCCTTGAAAATTTTAAATTCCAAGAATTGCATTATAAAACCGTTCGAACTCCTCATCTCGCTTTTTAAGTTCCATAATGTCAAGCTCACTAGCACTCTGTCGGTATTGCTCAGCACGCTCTTTCATTCGACTTTTCCTAATATCGCTACCATCTAGTTCAAGCCAAGATTCAATGGCAGGATTAGGAATAGAAGAAGTCCATTCGTCAAATTCGATACCACTCATCAACATCTCTTTTGTCCTGACGGGGTCACCATCACCATCGACTACTATAAGCATTTTGGATTCAGTATAGAATGTGTTCCAGAGTGCGTTTGCCACGCGAGGAATCGTCATTTTCCCCATTGCAACAAGAATTTTGATTGACCGATTTGAACCACCATTATTTAGGATTCTCTCAGAAAGTGTTGCAATCACTTCACGATCAATTTCACCTTCACACACAATTAACAGATCGGCTGAAGTGGCAACAACTGACTGCATCGTTAAGACTCTGCCTGTTATCGAGTCAAACCTTAGGTGATCAATTTCGACGAAGGGCTCTTTTTCGGCGGTAACAATTTCACCTTCAGAAGGAAAATAAATTGCCCCTTCTTCCGCGGCTTTACGGAGCTTTAGTTTGAGAATATTCGTGAATCCAATATTGCGACTGATCGCAGCGTCCAAGTCTCGTTTGTCAAATAAAATAATATTGAGTGCTTTACCAAGAACGAGTGCATCGACTGCGTCCTCTGCATAACCCGACATTGAGATGAAAATACCAATTGTACCGGCCAACTTGCCTTCGACCTTGCCTTTGAACTGATATAAGGTCGAAGCAGGAAGGGGCTCTGCATGCCATTTAGCTTCTAAAATATAAATTCGTCCATCAAGATAGATAGAACCGTCAATCTGTTCGCCTGCTGGCCTGTAACCTGTGCGTGGTTCTAGTTGCTCGGAGGAAAACATCTTATTCAACAGGCGCTCGAAGTCATATCCACGACGTCTTTTTGCGATGGCGTCTGGGTTGGCTAAGTTTAAGAGTTTTTTGTATTCTTCCTTTATGCAATCTAAATTGGTTGCTAAATTGGTTGCCATATTCATTCCCCTAACGTGTATATCAGTATCTCAAGTTCCACTTTTTCCTCTAAGCAATATAATTTTGCGCGTTAGCTTTTTAAACTATCTCCTGTGACCTTATTCATTCGACAGCATCATATATTGTGGCTATTTTATCATATTTGGTAAATTTAAGTAGCCCCTATTCTCCTACCCTCTTTTTATATTATTTAGAAGGCTAACAATTTTTATTGATTACAATCTTCTCTGTAATGGCTACCATATTTCGAAATTGAAAATGTACCGATATTGTTTTAACGACTATTCTTACATTGTTAAGCAAATAAGATATTGCTGTATCCAAAATTGAATTATTAACATCTAACTTTTCAATTCTATTGGTCAACAATTTAAAATCCTAGATTAACTGAATACCAAACTAAAAAGCAGCTTCACAGCTGCTCATCATGTTCAAGTTTTGGTTTAATAAAATAAAAGAATTCTTTAAATATTTTTGACAATGTCTTACTGCGTCTTCGCCTCGTTCATTTCTACTGGAAGTGGACGCTACCTCAGCTCGCCTTTTCCAAGTAGAGTGACGGGGATTCGCCTAATGAATCGATCTGACATTCGCCAAATCCCATACAGTAGAATCTTCAACTCGTTGCATAGCACTGTTGCAGTTCTGATAGACATAGCTAGTTCGGATTTATAAGACAAAAAGCTATATGGTAGTAAGAATGCTTCCACATATGCTCTTTTCCTTCCAAACGCTCGTACTGAAATAGTATTAAAAACTAAGTTGTATATTTATTTGATAATTTTCGTTTGCTTTTTGCTCAAAACAGTAGTTGATAATTTATTTTGTTTCTCAGAAAAATTCCATTCTCCTGCTACAATTATTTTATTATCCTTATTTGCATAAATCTCTTTTTGCATCGCTTTGTATTGAGCTTCATCATCAAACCGTAATAAAAACTTATATTTCTGCCTCCCTATAGGAGCAACCAAGTAGATTTCCTTTTTGACAGAATCATAAAAATTAGGCTTATCACGTTTTGCTTCAATGACTCGCCAACCAATCACATCATCAGCATTTGAATACATATAAGCGCTACCGTCATAAAGAAGCATTGTACCAATAACAATTCCATTATATGTATCAGTACAATCGTAAGCTATACACATATCATATATTTGACGTATTGTACGAGGTGGCTTTGGAACAACTGGTCCTTGCTCATGTTCACCAGGATCTAATTTTTTGGTTTGAGGCTTACTTTTCTCGGTTAAAGCTAGAAGCGCTTTATTAAAGTCAAACTCAGTTTCGTTGTACTTAATGGGATCAAAGTTGTTTGATGCATAATGAGGGCAATTTTCTATATGTCCATGTCCTTTAATTTGTGCACTAAAATAAAATGTTGAACTACCACTCCTACTACAAATATGCATATGGGCATCACATGTTGGATTGGGACAATAAAAACGAACTCCTTTATCCTCTTTAAAAGCATCTTTCGCCAATAACTTTACTTTTCTTGCTGAATCCTTAAAAACATACATTGCCATATCTCTTCACCATTCCTACACTTATTTAGATCGCACTGTAAAATTTAACAAACCTTGCTTATCTAATATATAACAAGTTGAGCATAGGATTTATATAATTATCAAAAAATAACTTGTGTCACAATATATAATAATATTATATTTATAGCGCAAAAATTCATTGAAGTTAAACTAAAAGAAATACGGGTTTTGTGAAGTAGTACTATTATAACATTAGGAGAACAACCGATTTCCTTGTTCTCCTAATGTTTCTTACTCATGATTCTTTTTAGAATGGTCCATTTTGTTCTTGTTCACAGCCAACATAATCAATACTCAACTCATTTTATTTCTTCCATAAATCTCCTTAAGTTATCTACTATTTCTTTAGAACGGGTATGGTGTAGATAATGATCCCCTTCAAAAGACATCACTTTTCCATTCACAGAATCTTTGATCTGTTCTTTATGCAACGTTTCCCATCTTTCAACATCCTTGTTATTAGCTGCTAAAAAGAAAATAAGAGGAAGATTTTTAGGAAATTTTAAATTTTCGACAGCTTTAAAGTTATTTTCAATATGTTCTCCCTCGTTGATGACGTCGGAATTGAACATGTTTTTAAGAGAAATCATTCTAATCTGCTCTTTTGTAGCATCGTCCACTTCAGGATTAATACTCTGGTCAGGATTTAGTTTCATTATCAATCTGCCAAAGCCTGATTTTTTGAGAAGTCTATAGGTGTCCGATGGGAATTCACCTTCCATACCACCTTGCGTTGGGACACTGCTATCGATCCCCACAAATGCAGTGACTTCGTTTTCGAATTTATTTACATATTCCAGTCCGTAAATGCCGGCTATGGAATGGCCCATCAGGATATAACGGTTAATATGGAGTTTTTGTAACACCTCATGAGTTTCACTGACAATATTATCGATGGTTCTGTCTTTCTTGGTTACGTCACTTAATCCATAACCAAAAGGCTCAATCACGACTACCTTGTAATATGGAATAAGCTGTTCCACCAGCGGCTTAAAATCAAGAGCTGGAGATCCCGTACCATAACCTGGCAGCAGCACGACTGTTTCTGCACCGTTTCCTTGAATAGTAACGTTCATGTTCTTCCCATCTACAGGTACTAACTGGCCATAGGGTTCTATTCTTCCTAGCTCCGATTTGTTACAGACAATATTAACTATAAACACAGTTACCAGAAAAAGTGCTAATGCTATAGTTATAACTCCTATTGATTTAAGAATAAAGATAAGCGTTTTTTTCATTCTTTTGCCCATCCTCATTTTCATTTCCTCTTTTTGTTTCACTCTTATCTACTCCTGTCCTCATTTGGCTTACTCTAGCTACCTTAACAAGCGTTAAGGTAAGCTTATAGCATGAAGATGAACTCCCTATGGCTGCAATATGAACGGAGTATGAACAAGCAAAAAAATGCTACGACGTCACATGCAAGGAAGCTTACACATAAGGCGTAACATGGAGAATGCGGTCTAACTAATCTGTTGGCGTTGTTATAGGCAAGGTGACAATAACGGACGTTCCTTGGCCAGGTTCGCTTTCCACTCGAATATCTCCTTTATGCAATGATACGATCTGTTTAACGATGGCGAGTCCCATACCACTACCATCATACTTACGACTGTGGGAACGATCAGCCTTAAAAAACCGCTCGAATATATGCTTCTGGTCTTCAAGGGAAATACCAATGCCAGTATCGGATATTCGAACCGTTACGTTTTGGATATCTTGTTGGATACTGACATTAATTATGCTGCCATCCTTGGAAAATTTGATGCTATTGCCGAGTATATTGGTCCATACCTGATTTAGTTGGTCATGATCAGCCGTTAGGTTAACTGCTCCCAAATTGAGCTCGAAACGGATATTGCGAGCCGACCATTGCGGCTGGATCGCGACGATGACGCGTCTGATCTGTTCATCAAGTCTGAGCGTAACCAGCCGCATCTGCTGTGACTGCGATTCAAGCAAGCTCAGCTTTAGCAGGCTATCGCTCAGCTTGGATATTCGCTCAGCTTCTGCAATGATAATATCGAGATAACGGCTTCGCTCGTTATCTGCGATGTCTACTCGCTTGAGTGCTATAGCATAACCGGATATCGAGGTGAGCGGCGACTGAACTTCATGCGACACGTTCGTGACAAACTCCCTACGCATCTGCTCAAGTTGCTGTAGATCGTGCATCATTTCTTCGAAGCTGCGAGCCAAAGTACCTAGCTCACCCTGTTGCTTAATATTTAGCTTGACGTTGAAATCTCCACCTGCTATCCGCCTAGTCGCTTTAGTCAGTTTCTTGATCGGCCTTACTAGGAACATGGCGGCCACCAGAATCAATAGGCTTCCTGCTATTAACGAATAGGTCAAAAAGGTCAAAACCCACTTGATGAGAAATGAGGAGGAAGAGGTGCTGCGCTGCTCCACAAACATTGCTTTCGTTCCCATTTCCGTTTTCAACGGCAGCCCAAAGAGGAAAGGATTTACACCATTTGTCTTGACTTGAACAACTTCTCCACCTAGCACTTTTTTTATTTGTTCCCTAGTAACAGTCGCAGGATTGTGTCCATTATTTGCTCCGTAAGACGTGATCTGCCCGGTTTCTTCGTAAATTCGAATATAATAGGAATGAAGCTGCTTCATTTCACTAATGTACGAGTCCGCTTCACGTAACGGTAATGTATCGTAAATCCGGACAATGTCCTGTCCAAAGTCAAGTAAGGTGCTTTGTAAGTTCTCGTTCAATTTATCTTTAAATAGCCAAGACGCTACAAAAAAAGCAATGATTGTTCCTCCGATCACGGAGATTAGAAATGTCAGGACGACTCGTGTATATAAGGATCTGATCATTCGTATACCTCAAGCCGGTAGCCAAGCCCACGGATAGTCTCAATACGAAAATCGGGTGTAGTCGCGAAGCGTTCGCGCAGGCGTTTAATATGTACGTCTATCGTTCGATCATCACCAGCATAATCGATCCCCCATATTTGATCGATTAACTGCTCGCGCGTAAACACTTGTCCGGGTGTTCCAGCGAGCTTATACAGCAATTCAAACTCCTTGAGCGGCAACGTGAACGACTCCTTCCCTCTCATCACCTTATAGGTTTGCCGATCGAGGAGTACGTTGCCGAACTGAATCGTCTGCGTAGAGCCAATTCGGTATCGTTTCAGCAATGCCTTAACACGAGCCGTCAACTCCAATGGATCGAATGGTTTTGTCAAATAATCGTCCGCCCCAAGTTCGAAACCTTTTACTTTCTCCCACGTTTCTCCTCTTGCAGTTAGCATAAGTAACGGAAGGTCTGGATTGGCTCTTCGTAGCTCCTTGCATAACATCCAACCATCCATAATCGGCATCATAATATCGAGTACGACTAGATCGACCTGCCTTGAGGTGTAGACGGCCAGTGCATCCTTACCGTCCGCGGCTTCAGCAGTTGCGAATCCGTCGTTGCGTAGAAATAAACATACAAGTTCGCGAATGTTCGCATCGTCGTCAGCAACTAGTATAGTAGGCATCCGTTCCCCATTTCTCCTTTGTCCATCACATATTGAAGTAACCATTATACTCCAATGATCATACTTCCCACGAGTGTTAATATACAATAACAATACTAATAAAAAAAGATCTCTGCATTTGCAAAGATCTTTTTTTAAAACAATTAAATTTAAATTTCTTTTGATTTTTTTCATTTGTTAAAATTCTTGGCTCTTTCACTTATCATGTTAATTATTTGAATAAACTTGTTCATTTCAGTTGAATCCAAATCTCCCATAACTTGATTGACTTTTGTAACCATTTGATTGATTAGGGAGCATAAAATGTCACAATAGTTTCTTCATCATTTTCAAAAATTAATTGTATGTAGTCTCTGATAAATACTACAGAACTCATTTCGTTTTTTTTGATATCTTTTAGGTGATTTGAAGATTTATTGATAGACATGCCAATTCTCCTCGTTCTTTTATTCACCTGAATACCAATGTAAATGCAAATGCTACCATTAATAATAGAGCGCTGAGGGACAAGTATTTTGAAATTTTTTGATCGCCACCACTCATTTCTCTTCCGAACATGTTCTTTTTTGATGGTTTCACTAAATTTTTGACACATATAAAAATTATAATAACCATTCCGGCTATCAATAAATAGTTAGACAAAACATTCTCACCTCCTTATTGTTCAATAAGCAATTTTCCCTCTCCATAACTTAACCAACCTAAAGCTAATGAAGCAAAGATGCCAATTTCCCTTTACTAAATGATTTCTACTGGCGCTCTCAACCCAATTACAGAAAGCAAGTTTTGATTTGATTCTCTACACTGATATTCATACCGTAAATTTCAAAATATGAAGTACCAAATGGTCGAATTTCTATTTCAGCCTCAGGATGCTGTAATCCTTCACTTTCTTCAGTTTCTGGCAATCTGTTAGAATCCCATCCGATCTCTTTACCCTTCTTAATCCCGATGAACACTCCCGAATAGAACTGAACTACCTCTTCTGCTTTTTTAATCAGTTCATCTGTGCTTAAGATTTCTGAATAGGATCTAAGTATTTAGATTATTTCATATTCAAATGTTTCACAGTAAAAAGAAAATAATTGATATTCATCTTCCTTCACCCTATAGTTAATTCCTTCCATTTGATCTTCTGATATATCAGTAATATAAATAAGTAATTTTAACAATCCATTTAAATCACCAATTTCAATATCTTTCACACCCCAAAAATTTAATATTAATTTTTGATTTCCCTCATAATACGGGTAACCACATAATGTAATATTTAAAGAATATTCTGAACAACCATCATCATTAATATTACGAAATAAATTAATTGATTGTAAAAAACCAAACTCCATTTGTTTATGATGAAAATCAGATGTTTTTCTATTGGAATTTTTCATGGTGCATACTCTCCTTCTATATGAAATACTTTCTTCGCCCCATCAAAAAAAAGACCCTGAAAGGCCTGAAGCCGATCAAGGTTAGGTCATTCATCAGTAAAATTCATTATGATCGTAACTACAAATAGCAAGAATTGTAATAGATTCTCTATGCCCATCATCATCTTTAACAAAGTCGAAATTACTATCAATAGTGTATTCAATTACTGTTGCACCATCAATTTCATCTATCCTATATCATTTCCTCTTGTTTGATTGAAAACTTCCACTTATAAATTTTTCAATAGTTCAGGATCATACCAAACATCCTCGTAATCTCCTGCTAACAAAAATCTCCACCCAGGGGTTGCACACCAAAAAGCGCCATCCCTGTTCACCTTATGGTTTACAAGAGGTTTGCGCTTTTTACGTTGCTGGAACCTGACGCAGCTTCTTATTGTGCCTTACGACTGCAGCTCCGGGTTATGAACCTGTCAGCAGCTCAATGTCCAGCCGGGCAAAGGTCTCTTTCCATTCCCTGGAGCAGCCGCTATCGGTGAGGACCATGGAGATATGTTCAATCGGAGCAATCTGGGCAAATGTGGTGACGCCGAATTTAGAATGGTCAACAACGAGAATCGATTCTTCGGCCCGTTCTATCATCTTCCGGGAGATGAGTGCCTCTTCCAAATGATAATCGGTAATTCCCTCCGAGAGCGACAGACCTCCAGCCGAGATGAAGGCCTTGTTCACTTTGAACTGACCCAGCAGTTCATGAGCGGTGATACCTACCGCGGCCTGATAACCGGCATTCACTTCGCCCCCTGTAAAAATAATCTTCCCCTGAAACTGTTCCAGCGCATAATTCAGGATCGGGACCGAGTTGGTAATGACCGTCACATGTGCTCGGTCTTTAAGCTGCCGCATGATCTCAAGCGTGGTCGTCCCGTTATCCAGGATCACTGTCTCGCCATCCTGAATCAGGGAAGCCGCCACCTTGCCGATGGACTGCTTGTCCAGCGGATGCATCTGGGAGCGCTTCATGAAGTTAGGCTCATTCATTTCAGAACGGCCCCGTAAGGCTCCGCCATATACCTTGCGCAAACGTCCCTCCTTCTCCAGACGGTCGAGATCGCGCCGTATAGTCTCTGTAGTGACACCGAACCGCTCGGACAAAAAATGTACCTGCACCTTCCCCTCCAGCTCTAGTTGAGAGAGGATCGTGTGCCGGCGTTCTTCATAGGTCAGAGACATCCATCTTCCTCCAGTAGTAGTAATTTCGCAAATAGTGAATTGGCCCTTCAAATTATGTATAGCTATAATGAATGTTGTTTTGAGTGTATTGATGTTGATTTTATCAGTATATGGGCCGGAATCCCCCTTGTCAATGACGCCATTCCTGTAAAAATAATTACCTTTTTCAGCTTTTATGGATTGACAGAACCAAATATTCAACCTAAAATCAACATGAAACAACATAATAAAAGATCATTCAACATCTACAACAATACAATTTTACCGTAAAGGAATTACTGGATTGGTGGAGTAATTGATTGATGAACAGAGAGGAGATTTCAACATGAAGAGTAAACTATCCTTCCAAAAGGACGGAAGCTTCACCATTGTACAGTTCACCGATCTTCACTGGATGGACGGAAGGGCTGAGGATCAGCGCACCCGGGAGCTTATGGAGCGTGTGCTGGAAGCGGAGCAGCCGGACCTGGTTATTTTCACAGGCGATCTGATCTATACCGGACCCGTTCCTAAGGGGGAAAAGGAATGCGAGAATCCCCGGCAAGCGTTCAGCAATGCCGTCGCCGCTGTAGAGGAGTCAGGTGTCCCTTGGGCTTTTGTATTCGGTAATCATGATACAGAGAAGGGGGTTACTTATAGCGAGCTGATGCAGATCGCGCTGGAGCATCCTCACTGCCTAGCTGAAGTCGGTCCTAAGGAGCTTGCCGGTTCAAGCAATTACAGCCTCGAGATTGAAGGCACTGACAATAGAACGGGTGCACTTCTCTATATGCTGGACACTGGGGCTTACTCCGGGCTTGAGCAGATCCCCGGCTATAATTGGGTCCGGATGAGCCAGATTAATTGGCTAAGGGAACAATCGGCGGTGCTGAATCCCGGAACAGGCCAGGATAAACTGCCTGCGCTGGCGTTCTTCCATATCCCGCTTCCCGAATATGCTGAGATGTGGGCTACCCAAATCTGCTATGGACAGAAGCTCGAGCAAGTCTGCGCTCCAGTCCTGAATTCCGGACTGTTTACGGCTCTCTTGGAGATGGGCGATGTGGTGGGTACTTTTTGCGGACATGATCATATAAATGATTTCACCGGTAGCCTGCATGGCATCCGTCTCAGCTATGGTCGAGCCACCGGCTACAATACATATGGACGGGAAGGCTTCATGAGGGGAGCGCGCGTCATCCGATTGACCCAGGGCGATAAAGAGTTCGATACGTGGATCCGACTTGAAGATGGCTCGCTACTTCTGGAACAGCCAATCCATACACCTGACCCTGCTACCAATTCAGAACATTAATCATTTCTTAAGGAGTTAAAAATCAATGCTGCTGCCAATTCTTTTGGTTCTGGCTTCCGGGATTTGTCACGCTGTATGGAGCATGTTTACCAAAAGAAGCCTGAGTAAAAGCGTCTTCCTGTGGTCGATCATGATGATCTCCACAATTCTGCTGCTCCCGGTCCTGATAGTTGAGATGTGGTCAACGCCACTATCTGCCGGTGCCTACGCTCTGCTGCTGCTGTCTGTAGCTCTGCAGGCTTTATATTCATGGCTCTTATCCAGGACCTATGAGCTGGGCGACTTATCACAAATCTACCCGATGATGCGCGGAACGAGTACCCTGCTCATCCCACTTATCGGTGTGATTTTTCTGGGTGAATCCTTGTCTCTCTATGGATGGATCGGCATCGGCTGTATGCTCGGTGGATTCGCTGTACTCAGCGGGCTGCTGGGTTCAAGACGCCAATCTTTAACGAGCACCCACCCAGGCTATATACCGATTCTAATGGCCTTAACCGTAGGACTATGCACGACCTGTTATGTATTCGTCGATAAGCTGAACCTGCAGTATATCTCTCCGCTTTCGCTGCTTGAGTTGACCAATATCGGCTTTCTAGCCGGCCTGACCCCGGCGGTCCTGACCTCACGCAAGCTGCGCGAGGAATGGCAGTTCAACAGATCTACCATTCTGCTCGGAAGCGTGCTGAATCCGGGTTCCTACCTGTTATTCCTCTTCGCGCTGAAGCAAGCCCCGCTCGCCCATATCAGCCCCTTGCGGGAGGTAGGGACGATCTTCGCTACCTTCCTCGGCATCCTCCTTCTGAAGGAGCAGCAGGGCTTGCGGCGGATTGTGTGCTCGGGTGTTATCTTTAGTGGTATTTTGCTTATTGGGGTTTGGGGGTAAAGCCACAAAGTCATTTCGAAATCAACCTTAGCAAGGGCTCCGCGATGACGAATATTGTTCAACTGAAAGTATTCTTTCAAGTAGGCATTGACGAGTTCGACGGAGGTTCGTTTTTGTACAATTCGTAATGGCTGTCACTCCCACGAGCAGGGACGGTATATTTTCTAGGATTATCGCTAATTTTCTTATTGAATACCTTTTGGCATTGTCCTTCGTTAAACGGATATTCCTTACGGAAATATTTGCCCATTGCTACATCCGGTTGCTCCTTGCGTCGATTGTAATCGATAAGTGACCGCGCACCAATGGCCTCCGCTTGCTTGTAATCGGTACTAAATCATAGCCAGCATCTGCCAGCACATGAGCCACCGGTAAGTTAGGATGTCTTTCAGCGAAACCTTTCAGCTTTAAAGCCATACCAGAATACTTTTTTGCCTTCGGAGTTCTTTTTCACGCCCCAAGCGGGGGATAGCGGAATTTCCTTTACCAACTCGTCATAGGTGTACGGTAATTGAGCTTCGACCTTTTTCTCGAACAAGGCACGATTTTCTTCGAGTTCTAGCTGTTCCTTTAGCCATTGCTCTCGCTCGCTTTTGGGTTTACGCCTACGTTTTTTATTTGGAAGTGGCGTGTCAGTTGGTTCTACATCGTCCTTCTTCTTCTCGGGTTGGCGATCTCTAGCCTTGACATGAGTGGCATCCATAGCAACCACAGTCGCATCCATTAAGCCCTCTTGAAAAGCTTGCTGAACCAATGCTTCTTGCGATTGCTGAAATACCTGAGATTGTTGAAGCTTTTGGATTAACCGGGTGTACGAAGCTTCACTTGGAATCCCATCGGAGCCGCTAAACCCGCAATCCATGCTGAATTCGATACTTCGTTTCAAACGTGGCCGTAGATCCTTAATCGTCGGGATTCGTTCGACGATTCGAATGAACAGGGATTGCAACATGGCCGCATAATTGAGCGGAGTCGGTGCTCCCAGAAAGGCTTTTTTCGATACCACACATAAGAATGGAGAGATGTCTAACGTCTCAAACAGATAACCATAGGTATCCTTGGATGACATTTCTAATAAATCGGAACAGACTTTCTTGTTGAATACTTTACATCTGGAGTTCTTCCTTTCTCTCAGTGTTTGGTAGTGGTACTTAACACTTCGAGATTTAGGGAGGTACTCCTTTTTCATGCCTTAAAAACTCAAGCCCAATAAGGCTTTGGGATTATGAAATTGATTCATATAAATAAGTAATTTTAACAATCCATTTAAATCACCCTCAGAATACGGGTAACCACATATTGTAAAAAACCAAACTTCATTTGTTTATGATGAAAATCAGATATTTTTTCATTGGGATTTTTCATGGTGCATACTCTCCTTCTATATGAAATACTTTCTTCGCCCCATCAAAAAGAAGACCCTGAAAGGCCTGAAGCCGATCAAGGTTAGGTCATTCATCAACATGCAAATAAGTAAAATTCATTATGATCGTAACTACAAATAGCAAGAACTGTAATAGATTCTCTATGCCCATCATCATCTTTAACAAAGCCGAAATTACTATCAATAGTGTATTGAATTACTTTTTCACCCTCAATTTCATCTATCCTATATCATTTCCTCTTGTTTGATTCAAAAATTCCACTTATAAATTTCTCAATAGTTCAGGATCATACCAAACATCCTCGAAATCTCCTGCTAACAAAAATCTCCATCCAGGGGCTAGTCCTAAATATTTTTTAATGTTGGGAACCCATTCATCAACATGCTCAACGTGTAAGGGAACAAAAAATTCGGGGTCTTTTGAAAATTCCTCCCCTGCCCATATATACCACCCAGTAGTATCACCCTTTGGAAGTATACGTAGACCATTGATGGGTAGCATATTTCCTTTAACAGTGTCAGAAATACCTACCTTCAAATCATTTCTAACTTCAAAAAAATCAGCTTGATACTTTATACAAATATCTTTTTGTTCTTGCTCTATATTCAATTTCAGCTACTCCGTTCTTTTCTCTCGTTAGGGTAGAAAGTCAAAAAAAAGGTTAATAAGGTTTTAGAGGAGCGTGCGGATATGAATGAATGGTCACTGCTTGATTGGGCTGCTAGATTTATGGGAATATCAATTTTAATTCAGTCTGTTTTCTTTATTTTTGGCAAGAAGATCCTACTCTATGAGAAATATTCTGGAAGAAGAACGGTTTCAGATCATACGACTCCAAATTCAAGAAATTTCTACCGTTTTGCTGGCGTCGTCGGAATTATATTAGGAGTATTAATGATAATTTATGGAAGTGGAATTTTAGATATCCTCTTTGCTTGGTAACGATGCAGATAATATTAGTCAATTGGATATCTCCTATGTCACCTAAAATGTGATTTTTTCCAGAAGACTGTTCTTTATTATTATTGCAAATTCGGCTTCTTCTGCTGAATCTCCCCACCTGAAGAACAGGTTCTCCTGATACTTTAACACCAAGTTTTGATAGTTCACCCTATGCTGAATGTTGTTTCCAAAGGAACAAAGAAACATTTCTTTGACTGAGTCTTCATTTTGTATTTCCTTGTTTTGACTTGCAAAAACCATACCCTCATATGGAGAAGTAGCCATAATACGAAATGCCTTAGTTAAATCCGAAGATTCAATTTTAGCAATACTTGAAAAATAAATATCATCACCCATAACGATTTCAACCTCAGGACCTTTACCAAAAGCATCTATTTCCCAACTTCTTTGAACATTTTTCCATACCTTTAAGTAATTATCCAATCTTGATCGACTCCGCGCCTGGATGTTTATTTGAATATAAAGTGTATACTGTGATACTACATCCAACTTCCATATCTCCTGGAAAAACTGACCACACAGGTTAATAAAGTGATCTCTTTTATTTTTACCATATAAAAAATAACCGCTGTAACTTAAAACACCATATCCAGAGGACCCTTTTGGAAATTTATTTTTTTCAAACCATTGATAATAACTACAAACATCCTCTGAAATTTCAACCGAAGTTCTCACCCTTACACCTCCATCCAAACCTTAACGTGAAACTTAGAATTAACCTAGGTCAGGTCCTTTTTTAATAAGGAATCCACTTTAATTGCACCAGAATCAAGAGGGTTGAACAATAGCGGCCAAATGGTGCGCTCACCTTCCTTACTCTTGCCGGATAATTATGGTATTTACAGCAGCAAGCTCTTTAAATTTTCCGATAAAAACCTTTTGCTCCTGAATGAAATCCTGAGTTTGAATATTTGATTCTCGCAAATAAAGGGTAAAAGGCGGTTTGGATCCGAACCCTCCGCATAAGCAATCTTTCAGACTAACTAAATCATATCCGTAATATCCACTAGGACCATTCATTGCCTCTCCTAACGCGCAGAAGAAAGAAACAACATCTGATACCAAAGTTAAATCCAAATCATAATCAAGGTTCTGTTGGTCTTTGGGTATTCCTAACACACTATTATGCAATCGTACAACCTCTAACCATCCGGTTCGATATTCTTTTGTGAACCTTGACCAGGAATTGTTAGACTTTGGAACGCCTTCACTCCATATCTTCCAAATCCCCAGTGCCTCTTTGGAAGGCGATTCAGCAAATGCTCCAACTAGTTCTATTGAAATTATATCTTTCTCCATCTTAAGCTTATGAAAGAAAAACGGAGATTGAAGAGAAAAAAAGTAACTACCTAATATATTCGCAGTATTATCTAATATAGAAATATAAATATTAGAAATAGAGGCTTTAGTTGACTGGTAGTATCTTTTAAATTCTTCCTCAACCTGCAGGTTTTCTACAATAAGGGTATGAAATAATTCACTGTTATTTTCAAAAGCATATTCTCGTGTCATCCCAAGTATGTTTCTGCAAGTTCCCACGATCAGATCACTGTCATCATCAATAATTAAAAAATCAAGGTGATTCATAGGTTTATTACCTCCAAATCCTTTACCACCTTCTGGATACTATTTACCCAATCTTCATTAAATTCCCAATAACCATGCCTGCAAAACTCTACAAGGTAAAAAAGTATCTATAATATGGATTTTCGTTCAATGTCGAATATATCTATTTCTTTCTGCACAAACAAATCCTCAAGTATCTCTGTTCCTTTTTCTTGTGCAAACAAATACTCATTTTCAGATATTGGAATGGCAAGCAACCATGCTACTTTTTTATCTGGAAAATCGAGTGTCTGTAAGTCTTCCCACAGAAAAGGTGATATAAATAGCACATGCTTCATCTCACTACTCGGATAATACATTTTCACAATATCCCGAAATACTTTTCCAATTGAAACAGTATATTTTGAGTTAATAATACAAAATGCACAGGTAGCTAGTACATTTGGATATTGCTCATTTTCTGTTGCGCACGCCCCCACTATTTCTAACCGTAGTGGCTTCCCATCAATTTTGTAGTCGATTAAATGGTCAGATAGTCCAATAGTAGAGTAAGATGTTACCCCATCGTAAGGTCTATTGACTGCAGTTAACAAATCAATGTTACTTACTTTTGTGTCATCCCAATATTTTGAAACACTTGGTTTACCCCCAAATGCTTGTAGGGCAGATTTCGCTATCATCTTATTCTCATTTGAAATACCCATTGTATACCTCCTAAGACCACTTCTAAATATCAGACTCCAACACTCTTTTCTCAAAACAGCCCCAACCAAGGTTTAATACGCCTATTATCCGATACGATAATTAAATATGAATCCGGCATTCCGTATTGTTCCCTGAGCGTTATCCAAAAAAGCAGTACAATTCTCAGAAATGTCGTTCTTGAAATGAATAGAAATTTCTATATCTCTACCCTCTGCTCCTTTATAAGAAGAATATATTTCACCGCTTTCAATAAAACTTAAATATCTGTTTAGTTTTTCTTGGAGCAACAATAGATGTTGCTCTTCATTTATCCAATCATGACTATCAATTAATGCTAATGTAACGCAATTCTTCTCTTTATCAATTCCAATTGCATCAATTCTCTTAGAGTCCTCTAATGCCAATTTAATTCCTCCCATCATTATTTTTGGGTTAATTTTTACCGAATAAAGTCAATTGCCCTTCTTTGCTTATATGGCCAGTTTGGAACCTTCATTGGAAACCATTTTATTCATAGTTTGTTATATTTCGTTAGATAATTGCTCTTAATGTTAAACTGGATTATCAATGAACAAATTCTTGAAATTCATCGGCAACCTGCAAGCCTTCCACAATTTTTGAATGGCATAGTCTCTATGCTAGTGATTAAACATAGTTATTTTAAATTATAGTTGAGGATTTCTGACAAAAAGCTCATTATTCTCACAAACGACAGACCATTTTCGATTGGTTTCCTCTACTTGATGTTCATTTAATATCCATGATTCTCCATCTACAGGGGCACAAGAGATCGTTATCGTTTTTCCATTCTCAAAAGAAATAAACAATACTTCATCATTCAAAATTACAGAATTAATCGTAGATTTCCCAATCCATCTGAGATTCGCCAACTCAAAAGCTTGTACAGGTTCCTCTTGATCTTTTGTTTCAGGCGTTGGAAAAAAGGTTAATCTTGTTTCCCATTCTTCTCTTGAATATAACCACCAATCACATAATAGATAAAGTTCCACTACCGTAGGTAATTCGTGCCCTTGAAAATACTTTTTGGAATTCCTTCCAAATCTTAAAGTAAATGATGTATCAAATTTAAAGCCTTCGAAATAGGTGTTATTAAGTAACGCTTGAGTTAATGCTATGGCTTTTTCACGAGCTGGTTGTTTATGATAATTCATAATCTCCCTCCAATTCCAGAACTATTGCATGAACCTATTCTGAAGTCCCAGTCTCTGGTTCATACTACCATCCATAGGTGTTCAAAAGCGTCTGATCCTGCCTCTACTGGTTTACTACACCATCGCGACTATTTATTGTAACATTTGGATGAGAGCAGAAAAGCTATGCGCTATGAAAATAGATCTAATAGTATTGTCCTTTACTTTCTCCACAAAAACGATAACCGGAACATCTCCACCACTATAATCAAAACAAAACATATTGTCTTTCTCATCAATAGCAAAAGGAAAATGTCTCCATGGTAAATTATATCTTTCTGAGTTGTATTTATCCAAAATATCAAGCTCGTCAAAAGCTAAAAATGTCAACAGAAATCCAAAATTTATATTGATTTCATTTACAACTATTATCTTAGAAGAGGGTTCCCCACCCTGAAAATTCATAGCTATAATAAGATAATCATTAGGAAATTGTATACAAAAATTTTTCTCAACTGCTCTTACTGCCTCTAATTCAGCAGAGCTATATTCGGTTAGCCATTCTATTTTCCCTTGCATCTTCTCACCTCTAATACTTGTGTTCCTCAAACTTAACTGTAAATTCCGGCAGTGGTCCGAAAAAGATCTATTCTCTATATCTGCAAGCTCACGATGAACTGCCCTGCTTCCCTGAAGCTGGCAATCTGTCCCGAACCCACAGCGGCACACAAGGCCGCCCCGACAGCGGCTTCTTCCGGAGCTTCACTCAGTTTCATCGGCAGCCCGAAGGTCATCTGCGCTTTGGTACACAGCAGCGGATTGGCACGCAATGCGTTGCCGGAACCGATCAGGATCTCAAACGGTTTATCCACTTTCTCATTAATTACCCTAAAGAAAGCATGCAGCTCATTAATCATTCCTTGCAGAAAAGCATGGGCTAGGCTGCCTGGAGTCCAGTTGTCTAGTGAGATGCCTTCCACAGTACCCCGTGCGTCTGGATCACTCCGGGTTCCGAGAAATCGTGGGCTCACGCGCAGACCGTGCGCTTCGTTCTGTTCATTTCTCAAGAGCTGGTCCATCAGCGAGTATACGTCAGTTGGCTCATCCCCCGTATAGGACGCGATCAATTGACGGAAGAAACTTTCCAATAGCGCATAGGATTTGCCTCCACTAAGTGCTGCCCCGACCATAAGTACTCCCCCGCCAGGATAAGGACGGGCCTCCATTCCCACTACAGTTCCGGAGTATTCCGGAAGCAGCGCTGACAACTGGCTCCCCGTGCCAATGTTCATAAGAACCGTTTCTTCTGGATGAGGCACACTACCCAGGAAACTCGACTGATTATCTCCTAAGGAGGCATACACAGAAATCCCCTGATTGGTTAGGCCTATTACCGTTCCAGAAGGCACTACTTTGGGCAGCATGGCCGGATCAAGCCCCGCTGCAGCAATCGCCGCTTTATCAAAGTCGTTCAATTCAAAGCTGTAGCAGCCAATTCCAGCGGCCTGAGTCGGATCAATCAAGGGCACTACACTGCCGGTTAGTCTGAGTGTCACATAATCAGCAATGGTACAGAAGCTGACCGCACTAGCTGGAACATGACCGTTTCGCAGATTATAGAAATGAGTTACTAGTCCGTATCCCGGTGTGATGGTATATCCGGAATGTTCACTCAAATACTCTGCATAGGAATGGGAGTCGTCTATAGCAAGACTTCCCCTGCCATCCTGCCAGGTATAGAGCGGGCTGACTTGCTTCCCCTCCTGATCTACGTATACAATCCCATGCATTTGCCCGGTCAGGCCGATTCCAAGCACTTCCGGCTCCCATCCGATCAGGTTATTCAAGATATCTTCCACTTGAAGAAAGATCTTATCGGAGTCCTGCAGCCTTTCCCATTCCTCATAGCCTTTCTGGTCCAAATAAGGATTATCCTCTGTGATAGCATGCAGGATGGTTTTGCGTTCCAAATCATAGACTAGCCCGGTGATGGTGGTCGTTCCGATATCGAGTCCGATGAACTTCATAAATTTCCCTCTTCCCGAATGATATCGTATGATAGAAAATAGAATTGATCTTCCATATGGAATTGATGATTAAGGAGACACAACAATGAACAAACTCGTTTTTTTTCTAGGACCTGGAGGCGCTGGCAAAACTACGCTGGCAAAAGTGATTGCCTCCCGCCGTAAAGTTCCTTTTTTGGATATGGATATTCTACTGCGGCCTGCAGCCGATGCCATCATGACCTTGCATGGACTAGACCCAGCGGATAGGGATTCCGCCGAATACAAGAAGCTCTGCCGCAATTTGGGCTATCGGATCACGATGGACGCCGCACTCGATAATATCGGTCTGGATATAGACGTCTTTGTGGTTGGACCTTTTACACAGGAGGCCAATAACCCGGATTGGATAGGTAGCGAGTTGTCCCGGATTGGACGTTCCCTGCAAGATGTTAAGGTTAAGGTCGTCTTGGTCGGACTGGCCAATGAGGCATTGTATCTAGAACGGATTAGGGGCAGACATTCATCATTGGATGATTGGAAATTTCGGCATTGGGACGAATTCTGCGCTTCGCTTGGCAACCGCTCTGTACAATGGCCACTACCTGCTTCGAGCATAATATTGATTGATAACTCCAATCCGAATATTGAAGCCACGATAACGGCAGTAGAGCGATTTATCTACGATTTGCCAAATTGAAAGATGAGCAAAGGATTGGCCCAGCGCCATGGAATGAATAGGCTGCTGAGTCACCTCCTTTGCTCAATAAAGTTAATTAATGATTAATCTCTTTCCGTATAATCTCACCCTTGAGCTGCGCAATAATCTCCAGAATACTTGTTGAACCCAGATCTCCAATCCCACGTTTTCTCACCGATACAGTTGCGGAATTCTGCTCATTCTCACCGATTACCAGCATATACGGGATTTTTTCCAGCTGGGCTTCACGAATTTTGTACCCTAGCTTCTCATTCCGTATATCCACTTCGACCCGTAATCCCGCTTCTTCCAAGGATTTCTTCACTTGCAGTGCATAGTCGATATTATTCTCGGAGACAGGTAACAGCTTCGCATGTACGGGTGCAAGCCACAGTGGAAAAGCACCGGCAAAATGCTCGGTTAAAATCCCCATGAACCGGTCAACCGATCCATACACAGCGCGATGAATAACAACTGGCCGATGTTTAAGACTATCCACTCCCACATAAGCGAGATCAAACTTCTCCGGCATCTGGAAATCCAATTGGATCGTTCCACACTGCCAACTCCGCTTAAGCGCATCTAAGATGTGAAAGTCAATCTTCGGACCGTAGAAGGCGCCATCCCCTGCATTGACAATATACTCGATGCCGCGTTTATCCAAGACATTCTGTAAAGATTCCTCAGCATGGTTCCATTGCTCCTCAGAACCCATGAAATCCTCCGGCCGAGTCGATAACTCAATCCTGTATTCGAAACCAAATACTTGATACACATAGTCAATCAGGTCGATGATCCGGCTAATTTCTTCCTCAATCTGCTCAGGCAATACGAATAGATGGGCATCATCTTGGCAGAAAGTACGCACACGCATCATTCCATTTAGAGCGCCGGAAAATTCATGGCGGTGTACCTGACCAAATTCCGATAGGCGGATAGGCAGCTCACGATAAGAATGCAGTGTGTTTTTGAAAATAAGCATGTGTCCTGGGCAATTCATAGGTTTAAGCGCATATTTCGTATCGTCTACCTGTGTGAAGTACATATTATCTTTATAATGATCCCAATGTCCGGAGTGTTCCCAGACCCGATTATTCATCATCAGGGGTGTGCGGACTTCACTATAATCCCGTTGTCTTTGCAATTCACGCACAAAGTTTTCGAGCTCATTACGAATGGTCATCGCCTTCGGCAGATAAAAGGGCATTCCGGGCGCTTCCTCTGAGAACATAAACAATTCCAGCTCTTTGCCAAGCTTGCGATGATCGCGTTTCTTCGCTTCCTCCAGAATATGCAGATGTTCATCCAACTGAACTTTTTTGGGAAAAGAGGTGCCATAAATTCGCTGCAGCATTTTATTATTCGAGTCCCCACGCCAGTAGGCGCCCGCTACACTCAGGAGTTTAAATGCTTTCACCCGACCTGTCGACGGAAGATGTGGCCCACGGCAGAGGTCGAGAAATTCACCTTGATCATAAATTGTGATTTCAGCAGCCTCAGGTAAGCCGTGAATCAATTCCAGCTTTAGGGGTTCTTCCAGTTCGGTAAATGTCTTTAGTGCTTCAGTACGGTCTACCCTTCGACGAACAAAAGGAAGGTTTTCTTGGATGACTTTCTCCATCTCTTGTTCAATAATAACAAGATCATCACTGGAGAGCGGTTGCTCCATATCGATATCATAATAGAAGCCGTCTTCAATGACTGGTCCAATGCCAAGCTTCACTTGCCCGTGACCATATATACGTTTGATGGCTTGAGCCATAATATGAGCTGTGCTGTGTCTATAGATTTCCAAGCCCTCTTTACTGTCCAGCGTAACAATTTCGAGATGGCAATCATGCAAGATCGATTGATTAAGGTCTACAGATCTGCCATCTATTCTTCCCGCAACAGCACTTTTCTTCAGTGTCGTACTTATGGCACCCGCTGCTTCTAAAATTGTCGTTCCTTGAAGTACCCTCCGAATTGTTCCATCTGGCACTGTTACGTTGATCTCCATGATTTAGCCTCCATTTCTCAAATGTTGTTACTGTTGAACGCAAAAAAACGCATCTATCCCAGAAAGGGACGAGTGCGTTCAGCTCGTGGTTCCACCCTAATTCGACCTGCAATATATCCATTGGCTGATCGCCAAGGATGTAGCTGCAAAGACCTCATTGGTATCCGGTATCGGGGATAAATCGGTTCCGCTTACAGCCGTGATCCTTAGAATCAACGGGTTCAACGCCACGGCTACAAAGGGGTAATCTTCCAATCGGTTGCTGGAGAAGCTTGCAGCTTGAACTTCTCTCTCTGGACAGCTCGTCTCTGGAAATCATATCTTTGGTCAAAGCCTTATATCAGGTTACGGGTCTAATACTACTTAATTGGGCGTTCGAAAGTCAAGAAGAATAATTATTCCAACCCTAAAACACTTGCCTCCTTGGACTTCTGCGACTCACGTCTACCCCCTAATTTAAATACAATGATGCCCCCAACAATAACCAATACACCTAGCAGCTTATTGATTGTAAAAGGGACCTGTTCCAGTCCTAACCAGCCTAAGGAGTCCCATAACAGTGCAAATGCGAGTTGTGCTGTCAGCACGATTGAGATAGCATAAGTGGGTCCAAGTAGCTTTGTCCCCTGCACCAGACAAATAACCACACCTACCCCGATCAGGCCGCTGATCCAGTACCAAGGCTGCATATTTGGCAAAGTAAACATCTGTTTGCCTTCAAAGAGCAGGCCGATGGTCAGTGAAGCCACAAAACCCATGCCCAATACCAAGGTGGTGGTTGCCCAAGACCCTGTATGTTCATTCACTTTTGTATTAAAAATATTCTGCATACTGACCAGCGAACCGGCAGCAAGCGCCAATAATAGGCCTATAAACATCCCTGCAACTCCTCATTTGATTGATTTCTTCTGATCATTACAATAATTCATTCATAAATATTCCGACTTGCCAGTACGTTTAACCCTTCCCTGTCCTTAACAAGAATAAACCCTTTGTTCCGCTCAATTAGGCCCTCCGCACAGAATTTTCGAATCACTCGATTCAGATGTCTATAGCTGGTTCCAATTAAATTGGCTGCATCCACTAGACTGAATGTGCTTAGTTGCCCCTTAAATAACGCATCGGATTCATCAAAGGAGACAGACAATAGATAGCTGGCCAATCGTACTTCTACCGGATACATCAAATTGAAGCTTAAGGAAGTGGATTTACGGTAGAATTTGTCGGTGATGATTTCCAGTAAAAATTGCAGCAGTGGTGCGTGGTCTCTGCCATATTGTTTCAAACATCGATGATGAACACCGATCATCCAGACAGCGGATACAGCCTCTACCGTGTTGATGATGTTCGTCCCGTGGACGTATTCAATATCTCCGATCACCTCAAGCGGGGTTTTGAAAGAAAGAATCAGGGTTTTGCCTTCCGCTGAGGTAGTATAGGTCTTCAATTTCCCCTTAACAAGCACGTATAATACCTGTGCTGGTTCTCCTTGGGAACAGATGAGTTCCCCTTGATCAAAGCGGTATAACGACAAATGCGGCATTAATGGAGCATTAAAGACAGCTTCGATGTGATGAGCCTGCAAATAGGATTGCAGTAGCTCGGGGTCATGAATTTCTTCCATTACGCTTAGGTCACCTCCAGGCATTCACCATTTCAACCGAATCCACACTCAAAATTTCAATATCAGCACACCCGCAATCATCATTCCAATACCGGCGAACTGTGGCAACCTCATCTTCTGCTTCACCACGCCAAACCAACCGTTCATATCGATCAGAATCGTCAGACAGAGCTGGGCAATCAGCAACGCTGAAATAGTAAAGGTAACTCCGATCTGGTGAATAGCTGTGACTTCACTAAAAATGATGACCGCTCCAAAAGCTCCACCCATTAGATATAGCGGCTTCACTTGTTTAAAGCCTTGGCTTCTTCCATCGCGTACGAACAGCAGGATAGCCAAGGCCAGAATAAATCCGGTGAACTGGGTAATCGTCGCTGCTTGCCAAATGCCAATATCTTGACTAATCCGGGAATTGGCTACTCCCTGCAAGGTAATACAAGCCCCACCCATAAATGCAAATATAATCCCTTTCATTGCTGCTCTCTCCTCTAATTATCTCTCTCCACTATTAAAGGATATATTCAGGTATTTGAGAAGGACATATGTCCTCAACTATTGATTCACATGATTCACAAAAAAAAGAACCCTCTATATCTAAGGATTCTCACGTTATTAATACCATTATTAATACCATTAATTATAGCTTAAAAAGCTAACTGAACTGAACCATCTTCATAAATATCGACTCTTTGCGTACAGAGTAACATTCCCAGTCCAGAGGCGGTGCCCTTTTCGCTTAAGCTCTTCTGTCTCGCTTCCCATAAGGTTTTATCATGGATAATGTCATACAGGTAGTAGACGCCCGTGCCCGCTGCATCAGTCTGCTCTACAAATACGAAGCTATCCGCAAATAAGCTACGAAACCAATCGGCAGCTTCCGCATGTGATGTGAAAGTGGGCAGATCCTGTTCAAATTTCTCTGATAAATATTTCTGCTTCAGTCGGCCGATCGTAACATAATAACCTTCAAGCGTTTCTTGTGTAATCATTTTGAAGCCTCCTCTATTGGGTCTAGGTACAAATCTGCATGTGAATCACATAAATTCTTATCTTTTAAAAAAACTTTCGCCAAAAATAACATATTTTCAGAGAGTTAGCTGTGACATTTAACGAATGTAATTATCGAGCGCCCTATTCAGATCTTCCAGCACTTTATCCTGATTATCCTTACGGACGGCTTTCACTACGCAGTTCTCCAGTTAGGGTCTTGATTATCTCAGCAGTCGCAGACCGCTTAAGATCACAAGCAGGGTACTGCCTTCATGACTGACCACACCGGAGGGCAGATTAAGTCCGCCCCAGAAGTTTGAACTGACCAATACCAGGATAACCGCAAGGGCAAACGTTATATTTTGCTTCATGACCCGACTTGTACGTATCCCTAGGGAGATTGCATAAGGAATCTTGAGGATATCGTCGGTCATTAACACGACATTAGCGGTTTCCAAGGCTACATCAGTCCCGGCTGCTCCCATCGCAATCCCTACGGACGCTGCAGCCAGCGCCGGAGCATCATTAACACCGTCTCCGACCATGGCTACTTTACCGTACGTCTTAGTCATATTTTTAATCATCTGCAGCTTCTCGTCAGGCATCAGCTCGGCAAAAATCTCATCCACACCTGCGGCTCGCCCAATCGCCTCTGCGGTAAGCTTGGCATCTCCGGTCAACATCACCACATGTTTCCCCATTTTCTTAAGCTGTTGAATGGCCTCTACGGCATGGGTACGCAAAATATCCTGAACTGCAATCATTCCGGCGAATTGGTCTTCCGATTCTACAAACACAACGGTTTTCCCTTCGGACTCCAGTTGCTGCGCTTTGTTTAATTTATCCGCATCGAGCACAAGACCGAGCAGCAGTCCTCTTTTGCCGATTCGGCATTCCTTTCCGTTTACCGTGCCACTAACACCCATTCCAGTTACTGCCTGCATCGTTGCCGCTTGTTCAAGTATGAGGTTCTGCTTATGTGCAGCTTCCACGATGGCCTTGGCGATCGGGTGCTCCGAAAGATGCTCCAGGGAGGCAGCGAGACGCAGCAAATCCTCTTCTGAATTTCCTTCTACCGGAAAGATATCGGTTACTTTAGGTTTGCCTTCGGTGAGGGTGCCTGTTTTGTCAAAAGCAACAGCGTTGACGTTGCCAATCTGCTCCAGATGGACGCCACCTTTGAATAACACGCCTTTGCGGGCCGCATTGGAAATACCAGAGAGCATGGCAGGCATAATGGAGGAAACTAAAGCACAAGGAGAAGCTACAACGAGGAAGATCATGGCTCGGTAAATGGTCTCTTTCCAGGTCCAACCAAACAGAAACGGAGGTAATATCATCAGCATAACAGCTAATCCAACCACACTTTTGGCATAGATCCCTTCAAATCGTTCAATGAAAAGCTGGCTAGGCGGGAGTTCGTTCTTGGCTTCTTGCACCATATGTATAATTCGCGACAATAAAGTATCATTAGCTGCTTTGGTAACCTTGATCTGAAGTGCGCCTTGACCATTCATCGTTCCCGCAAAAACAGGATCATTCGTCGCTTTATCGACAGGGATTGACTCGCCGGTAATGGAGGCTTGATCGACTGCCGAGATTCCGGCTAGGATCATGCCGTCACAGGGAATACGCTCGCCGGGTCGAACCACCACCACATCCCCTAAGTGCAGCTCTGAGGCTTTCACTTTGGTTTCAGTATCTCCACTTAAGCGCATGGCTTCCTCCGGGCGATATTTTAGAATTGCGGCAATGTCCTGATTGGTTTTCTCCATGGAGTAATCCTCCAGTGCTCCGCTAAGACAAAAGATGAAGATCAGCACCGCTCCATCCATCCAATAGCCGATACTGGCTGCCCCGATGGCTGCTACGACCATAAGCAGATCTACGTCCAGATCTCGTTCCTTAATCAAGGTCTCCAGGCCTTCCCAGGCTTTTCGGTAACCACCCACAACATAAGCCAGTACGAAACAAATAATGCTCCAACCCCCCAGCCCATTTCGCTCAGTAATCCAACCTAGTCCGATCATCAAAAGACTTGCAGACGCAATGATCATGCCACTATGCTTCTCCCACATTTCAGTGATTGTAATTCCTCTGTTTTCACTGGAAATGACGACTTCACTCATCTGTCCCACTCCTTAACTATCTATTATGATTGAGAACTATTATCACAATATATCCCCCGGGGGCATATTGTAAATGCGTTTTGTGGGCGATCTGTGACAAAACATCAAAAAATCAACAAAAGAACAGCCTAACCCCAAATATTCCGCTGTCACAAGCGTCGATGAAGAAATAACTGCATAATTACTATTTATTTACATGTGGGAATTTCATGTGCTATAATAATGCCAAAAGTTAAGCAAACGTTTGCGCAACTTGATTCTTTATTCCTCTTCCGCTACGCTATTCCCAGAAAATCACATAGCATGTTGAAATAATTGCAGTTCAGACACTTCATGAAAGCGCTTAACTGAATCTCCATTTTAGCGGTGTAGATCTTCTCCTAACAACCTATCTGATAGGTCCGGTAGTTCAGTCGTTTATCTCTAAACGGCTTTTTCTTTCATATAGTTTATATAACGAGGAGGAAGAGAAGATTATGAAATCAGCAGTATCTATCGTTGCGTTAATTGAAGAGACCGCCGCAAAGTACCCCGAATGGCCTTGCCTGGAATATGGAGAGCAGCTGTATACTTACCGGGAAACCAATGAAAAAGCAAACCAGCTTGCCGCCTATTTACGAAGCAATGGCGCTGGCCCAGGCCAATTGGTCGGTATTTTCCAGGAAAGTTGCCCTGAAATGATCATTTCAATGATTGCGATCTTAAAGTCAGGGGCAGCATACGTCCCTCTCTCCACTCTCTTTCCAAATGAGCGACTAGCTTACATGCTGGATGAATGCGATCCGGTAATCATTCTTACCCATTCGCTGTTGGAACAACGGCTAGCGGAATTAAACCATACTTCCTCTGCTAAGTATATATCCCTGGATCTGTATCGTGAGCTTGTTGAATCGCAGCCCTGCCACAACCCACTATACCCGATCATTCCTTCGGACTTGGCTTATATCATCTACACCTCCGGATCGACCGGTAAGCCAAAAGGCGTCATGATCCCACACCAGGGCATTCCCAATCTCGTTCTGGAACAAATCAAAAAATTTCAACTTCGTGTTGGGGATCGAGTGCTTCAGAATGCTTCGGTTGCCTTCGATGCTTCGGTCTCCGAGATCTTTACGACACTGATTGCTGGAGCCACACTTATTTTATTACAGCAGGACGGGTTACTAGTGGGAGATAAGCTTCAGCAAATCCTGAGGGAGAAGGAAATTTCCATCGTTACACTAACCCCTTCTGTACTGGCTACTTTGCCGCATGAAGAACTTCCTGATCTGTTGACACTCATTACAGCAGGTGAAGCTTGCACCCTTAAGCTAGTTCAGTACTGGGCACCCAAGCTGAATTTCATCAATGCTTACGGACCCACGGAAGTCACTGTATGTGCAACGATGCATGTATGCCAATCCAGTGATACTTCCGTATATTTAGGCAACCCAATTGCCAATACGGCGCTCTATCTGCTTAATGATCAATTACAACCTGTAGCTAGCGGTCAGATAGGTGAACTGTATATTTCAAGCAACGGACTAGCCAAAGGTTATTTGAATGCTCCTGAATTGACAAACCATTCCTTTATTGCGAATCCTTATGCGGACGGTTTTAGTGAATTTCTGTATCGAACAGGAGATCTTTGCCAGCAAGATTCCGAAGGAAAGCTTGAGTGGCTCAGTCGGGAGGATCATCAGATCAAAGTATCCGGCATTCGGATTGAACTGGGAGAACTGGAGTTTGCGCTGCGCGAATATACGGCAGTTGAAGAAGCGGTTGTCCTATATAACAAGGAGAAGAATCTCATCATCGCCTATCTGAAATCCGCAATATTCCCTAGACCTAATATCAGCCAGATCCGTAACTATCTACTAACCAAGTTTCCGATGTACATGCTTCCTTCCAGATTTATGTTCCTCGATGAATTCCCTGTCTTGACAAGCGGCAAAATTGACCGGAATAGTCTTCCCTCAATGGAAGATAGCAGACCGAATCTGGAGATAGAGTACGCGGCACCAAGAAGCAGCCTGGAGAATGTCCTGTCGGAAATATGGAGCGAGGTCCTGAAGCTTGACAAGGTCGGAATTTATGATAACTTTTTCGAATTGGGCGGACAATCGTTAATGAGCGTACAGATTGTATCCCGTATCCGCACCTATTTAGACATGGATATCCCGCTTCATATCATCTTCAATGCCGTGCCAACGATCGAACAAACTGCACTGGCTATTGAGCAATATCAGCTGGAGCAGATCGATGTTTTTGAGCTTGAACAGCTGCTAACAGAGCTTGAACTCATGGATGCGGCCGAAACTAAAACCTCGGAGGGGTCCCTATGAAAATTTTGCTTGTTCAGTCTATGGAATATTTATACCCTTGGGGCGGAGCACACAAAGCAAATCGTATTCTGATGGAAGGGCTGGCAGCACGGGGGCATCAATGTTTAGTAATCACACCATCGCTTAACGTGCGTGGATATGCAGAGTTTCTGCAGACCAAAGTAGACAGCGGCGAGTTCGACATTTTGGAAGATCAAGAGGACTTATTCACGATTCGCCAAAAAGCGGTAACAGCTCATACGGTAAAAGGTACTTTTAAAGTGTTTCCTTTCTTAAAAAGTAAAATAGAACAATTTCAACCGGATATCACAATCGTCTCAGAAGACAATACGCATATGCTACTCGAAACCGTACTGGAGACAAGGGTGAGAACTGTCTTTCTCGCTCATAGCCAAGCTACCCTTCCCTTCGGTCCCGAGAGCTTCCAGGAGGATTCCTCCAAGCTTGGACTCTACAAGCAGCTTCACGGTATTCTTTCGGTCAGCCAATACTTAAAAAACTATTTTTGGACGTATGCCGGCATTGATTCAAAGGTCATTTATTTCCCGTCTTACGGACCTAGCCCTTTTCCGTATTTGGGACACTTTGATAATAAGTATGTTACCGTTATTAATCCGTCTGCCATTAAGGGGATATCAATCTTTATAGGCTTAGCCCGTGTCATGCCCCATGTTGCCTTTGCTGCTGTTCCTACCTGGGCTACGACCGATGATGAGCTGGATGCATTGAGATCCATACCGAATATTACCGTTCTGGAACCTTCCGAGAATATCAATGATATCTATAAGCTAACCAAGGTGTTTCTAATGCCATCACTTTGGGGAGAATCCTTCGGGCAGGTCGTAGTGGAAGCTATGCTGCGCGGTATCCCCGTCATCGCCAGCCATGTGGGAGGTCTGCCCGAAGCCAAGCTTGGACTTGACTATATACTTCCCGTACAGCCGATCAAACAGTATATTAATGAGTCCGTATTAGCCAGTAAAATTCCTGTCCCCGTGATCCCTGAGCAAGATTTGGAACCCTGGCGCCTTGCTTTGAGCGAGCTGGTAGATAACCGGGTTCATTATGACGCATTATCTATGGATTCCTATGACCGCTCCAGAGATTTTCATGCCCAGCTGGGCATAGAACCGTTCGAAATCTATCTACAGGAATTGGTAGATACCACAACCCAAAATATTTCTTCCATAGCCCCATCATCCACAGATAAGGCTACAAGCAAAATTATGGAGACTATTAGCAACCTCTCTTTAGAGCAGCGGGCACGTCTATTAACCGCAATTGGGGAAAGGAGGGCAAAAGGTTGAGTCATCTATCCGAACGTATTAACCAGCTGACACCCCAGAAGCGGGAATTGCTAATGGCACGGCTCAAAGATAAAACTGCCCGTAAAACTCCGGAACCGGAGTGGGTTGCTAGCCCAAGAAGTGAGTTCGACAACACCTTCCCCCTCTCCTATTCCCAACAGCGACTCTGGTTCTTGTATCAATGGGCACCCGATAGTCCGACCTACAATATTCCTTGTGTCTTTCACCTGCCAATGGCGGTCGATGCAATCTTGCTAGAACAAGCCATTCAGCAGCTGGTGGAGCGCCATGAAATTCTGCGCACTACATACAAGACGTACGGTGAGGAAAGTCTGCAGGTCGTTCATCCCTTCACTACTTTAAAGCTGGAAGTGGTGAATCTGGAAGATCTTCCCCAGACACAGAGAACAGATCAGATGGAAGCTCTGATTCTGGAAAAGTCGCTGGAACCCTTTAAGCTGGAAGATGAAATTCCGCTTAAAGCCTATTTGTATACGCTGGATGAGAATAGGCATTGTTTATTGCTGAACATTCATCATATTGCCTGCGATGGCTGGTCGATCGGGATCATCATGGATGAGATTCAGCAGGCATACACAGCACTTCTCCATCATCAGCCCTTAGAGCTGGAGCCTATTCGTTATCAATATGCTGATTTCGCCAGCTGGCAAAGGAATTATCTCACTGGGGATGTTCTGAGCTATCATCAAAGTTACTGGAAAGATAAGCTTCAAGGCGATCTCCCCGTGCTGGAGTTGGCTACCGACAAGCCCCGTCTCCCTGAAAGAAGCTTTAATGGAGCTGTAATCATCCAGAACTTTCCGAACGGGTTATACGCCAGATTGCAGCAATTTTGCAAGGAAGAAGATGTGACCCCTTATATGGCTATGCTGGCCGCCTATTTCATCTTTCTGTATCGATATACCGGTCAGAAGGATCTGATTGTGGGTTCTGCGGCGGCCAATCGCAGTCGGTCTGAGATCGAGCGCAGTATTGGTTTTTTCGTCAATACGCTGCCCCTCAGGCTTCAGATTGATGAAGGCGCTACTTTCAGAGAAACCGTGCAGCAGGTAAAACAGCTTTCGCTTGATGCCCTGGAGCATCAGGATCTTCCATTGGATAAGATTATGGAGCTGGTTACCATTGAGCGGGATCTTAGTCATAGCCCCTTATTTCAGACACTGTTTGTACTGCAGAACATGCATGTAGGCGGAGGGGATAACCAAGATTTCCAATTGCACTTTAATGGCTCCCGAAATACAAGCAGCTCCAAGTTTGATTTAACCTTCTCGGCGACTGAGGAATCGGTTCAGGCAGAGTACAGCAGTGATCTGTTCCATGAATCAACCGTTATAGGAATGCTGGAGCATTATAGCAATCTGTTGGAACGCGCTAGCACGGCACCTGATCAGCTTATCGCCCATATTAATCTGCTTACGGAAGCAGAGAGTAATGTAATTCTGGAAGATTGGAGCGGAGTGAAGAACTCCACTGAACATGAAGGAGGCTTCCATCTTGTTCAGTGTATAGAAGCACAAGCGGCAATGTTCCCCAATCATATAGCCCTTGTCAATGAAGATATCTTCTACACCTATGAAGAGATGAACACGCGCGCGAACCGCATCGCCCATCATTTGCGGGAGCAAGGCGTTGGCCCGGAGACAACGGTTGGGATTGTTATGGAGCGGTCGGCCGAAGTTGTGATTGCTCTGCTAGCGGTTCTTAAAGCGGGCGGCGCTTATGTCCCGCTGGACCCTTCCTACCCTAGAGACCGCCTGCAATTCATGATCCGGGAATCCAGAATGACCACCCTCATCACGCAGCGCAAGCTTTCGGTGGATCTCCAGCTTGAAGAACTTGCAGAGATAGCCTTGCTGCATGTTGATCAGGATGAGTTATGGCTGACTCACGCCAATACGGAGAATCTTGTCACGACTACCGAATCACATAACCTGATGTACATGATATTCACATCAGGTACCACGGGACGTCCCAAAGGAGTTAGCGTCGAGCTTCGCCAGTTCCACAACTATATTCAGGGGATGCTTCTTCATCTGCAGATTACGGAGCCGTTCAGCTATTGCCTGGCCTCCACCTTTGCCGCAGATTTAGGGACAACCAATATATTCGGTGCATTATGCACTGGGGGAACGCTCCATGTATTGTCTTACGACCGTTCCTGCGATCCTGACGGAGTGGCTCAATACTTCCAGAAGAATAGAATCGATATCATGAAGATAGTTCCCAGTCATTGTGAAGCCCTGCTAGAGGCGGAACATCCTGAATTCATTATTCCACATAAGATACTCATTCTGGCGGGTGAAGGGTTAAGCTGGGAAACGGTCTCCAGAATCCAAAGCTTGCAGCCGAGCTGCAGGATTGAGAACCACTACGGGCCCACGGAAACCACAGTGTCTGCCCTTGCCTTTACTATTATCGGAGATGCGGATACCTCTTCAATAAGCCTAGTGCCCATTGGACGTCCTATTGCTAACGTCCAAGCTTATATCCTGGACCCTAACCTGAATCTGCTTCCAGCCGGTGTGCCGGGAGAGCTGTATATAGGTGGGAACGGGGTCTCACGGGGTTATAACAATAACCTCGAACTGAATAGTGAGCGTTTCATTCGCAGCCCCTTTGGAGAACGTGGGGAACGGCTGTATAAGACCGGAGACCGGGCTCGATTTCAGCAGGATGGTTCGATAGAAATCACAGGGCGCATGGATCGTCAGATCAAAATCCGTGGGTATCGGATAGAACTTGGGGAAATTGAAGCCGTGTTAACGTCTATCCCCTTCGTGAAGTCAGCGGTTGTTTTGTTAAAGTCTTTAACCCAGAAAGAGAAAAGAATCGTTGCTTATACAGTGTTAGACAAGCTAGTCCCTGTAGAGGAAAGTCTCGCTGAGCTTAAGCAGAGGCTAAAGCAAATACTGCCAGATTATATGATGCCTAATCATATTATTGTGTTGGATGCTTTACCGCTTAACCCCAATGGAAAAGTAAATCTTCCTCTCCTTACCGCTATGGACCTGACTCTGAATACCGCAGACGCAACCGACGAAGGGCCGCGGACGGTAACGGAACAGCGAATTGAAGACGTATGGAGAGCTGTTCTGGGAGATGGACCTATTTCGATTGATGACAATTTTTTCGAACTAGGAGGAGAATCCTTTAAAGCTCTTAAGGTAGTGCGGAGGTTAGAGGATTGGATCGGTATCATGGATTTCTTCAAACATCCGACAATCCGTACTTTGGCTGAATATATCGATCAAGGTAAACCTTCGGAACATCATCTGCTGCACAGATTAACAAAATCTGGGCCACAGCATAATGGTCGCGTGACGTTGGTCTGCATTCCTTATGCGGGAGGCAGCGCGATTACCTACCAGCCGCTGGCGATGCATATGCCAAGTACGGTAGATTTATATGCTATGGATATTCCCGGTCATGACTACAGCAGAAAAGAAGAAGCCTTGCTCCCCATCCATGAGGTTGCCCGTCTCTGCATACAGGAAATTAAAAGCTCCATCAAGGGACCGGTCGCTCTATACGGACACTGTGTCGGAGGTGCACTGACGATTGAGATTGCCAGACAGCTGGAACAGGAGAATATGCCATTAAGAGGCGTCTTTCTGGGCGGTACCTTCCCGATTGCCCGAATTCCCGGCCGCCTGTTCAATTGGTTCTCCAAGCTGTTTCCATCTGACCGCAGCATGTCCAACAAATCCTACCATGAGTTCTTAAAGGCACTTGGCGGGTTCACGGATGTAGAGGACAACGAAGAACGCGATTTCATGATACGTTGCCTACGCCATGATGCGCGCGAGAGCGAGAACTACTATACCTTTGCCTATTCGGATAAAGAATTCACCAAGCTCAGTACCCCCATCAACTGCATCATCGGCCAGAAAGACAAAGCGACCGAGCTTTACGAAGAGCGCTTCCGGGAATGGGGCTACTTCAGCAATCAGGTGGAGCTGGCGGTCATTCCGCTTTCCGGTCACTATTTCATCAAATATCAGGCGGATCAATTAAATGAAATCATAACTGCAACATTGGGTCTTGTATCTCCCCAGAAGGATAAAGACGATGCTCTAATAACAGATATAGGCGATATACAAGTGTCCACCTCTCCACACCCCCCAGCTGTAATAGCGCGGAAGCAAAGAGGTGTGTCCCCCAATCTAAAAATATTCTTCACCGTTATTTTTGGTCAGCTGATGTCTATCCTCGGTTCCGGTCTTACCGGGATCGCAATTGGCGTATGGGTATATTCGCAAACTCAGTCGGTAGCCGACTTTGCAGCCATTTCTTCGGCCTCGCTGATACCCGGCATCCTGGTATTACCTTTCGCGGGCGCCATCGTTGACCGTTATGACCGTCGTCTTGTGATGCTATTCAGCGACTTGATGATGGCCCTGCCCATTGCCTGGCTTGCCGTATTAATGGCTACTCATTCACTTGAAGTCTGGCACATCTATGTCTCCTCCGCCATTGGCTCGGTGTCACGGTCGTTCCATCGTCCAGCCTTCATGGCATCGATTGCTCAGATTATTCCCAAGCAGTATCTGGGCCACGCTAACGGGATCGTCCAGCTCGCCGGTTCCACCAGTGAAATGATTGCACCACTGCTCGGTGTGGCTCTCTACTCAACGATTGGGATGGCGAATATCTTCATCCTTGATGTGGTTAGTTTCTTTATCGCAATTACCACGCTGCTCATCGTAAGATTTCCAAACACATTATTCAGTAGACAAGAAGAATCCTTTCTTAAGGAAGTGCTTATGGGCTGGAAATTCATCGTCAAACGGCCGGGGTTGCTGTATATGATTGCTTTCTTTTTTATCGGGAACATCCTATTCGGCGCCGCATCCGTTCTAATTCAGCCACTTGTCCTTTCCTTTGGCACGCCTGCAGATTTGGCTGCAGTTACAATGCTTGGCGCGCTTGGCGCAGTGGCAGGCGGGCTTGTGATGAGTCTTTGGGGCGGTACCCAAAAAAGGGCTGCGGGGATGGTTGGTTTTGTGATATTGGAGGGTTTCTTCATGATCGTGACCGGACTCCGTGCTAACATATTGATGACCGCGGTCGGCCTTTTTGGGCTTTGGTTCTCTGTCACACTCGTGAATGCCCATTGGCAATCGCTAATTCAATCCAAGGTGGGGCTTCAGCTCCAGGGTCGGGTTCTGGCTACCAATCAGATGATCGCGATGTCCAGCATGCCGATCGGATACTGGCTGTCAGGCCTACTAGCAGATTCGGTATTTAACAAAGCAATGGAGAAGGGAGGATTCCTGACCCCCTATCTTGGCCCTGTTCTGGGTGTAGGCACGGGGCGAGGAATAGGCCTACTCATGGCCTCTGTAGGAGCGCTTGTTCTGATCTGGTCTGTAGTGGGATTTAGATTCAAGCCTTTACGCAATATGGAGGACGATCTAGAGGATGCTATTCCCGATGCTACCTTGGAGGACAGGGATTCGCTGCAGACGAAATTAGATCAACGGATTGTGCAGCTCCATAAGGCTAATAAATCCGTTGAAGTCTGAGGGGAAACCTCAATATTAGTCAATTTCACAAGGGCTGCCTAATGGGTCTAGCGTACCACATGGTGGCCCTATTATTCATCTGAATGCCAGCACAATCACATATACTCCAGAAAGGCTTGGGTCATCTCTTCAAAGCTGAGTAATGTCACATGGTCCGGGAAACTATCATTCGCTGCACATAGGGATAACCGATAGTCAGGATCGATGGCATATTGTCTGAAATAACAAACTTTAAATTCATTCTGAGTGTTAAGCTCGATTCTTTCGTTATTCTTCCTGATCGTAAAAGACGACAAAGAAAGATACAGTCCCATACCTGTAGCTTTGATATAACTTTCCTTAAGAGTCCACAAGTCAAAAAAATACTTCTGTCTGGCTTCTCCTTCTTTGTGCAACAAAAGGTCGTTATACTCCTGCGGGGAGAAGAATCGCTCTGCAATCTCCAGATGTACCTCGCCTATCTGTTCCATATCTACTCCGATAGGTACGGAGGAAATGGCGGAGACGGCCCAACTAACGGAATGAGTGTTATTGAAATGCAAAGTCTCATTTCCCTGTAACAAAGGTTTTCCGTAGCGATTAAAGTTCAATTCGATTTCACTATTCTTGATGTTTAGCCTGCGGCAGATTGCAAGCCTGGAGAGGATATCGGCCATCAGCGTCCTAAGGGAATCCTCCCTCTTCACAAAGCGGCGTATTCGTTCCCGCTTGACTGTGGAAATGGCGCCCATAAGCTGGGATACGACCTCTTCATTGTCTTCCAAAGGGAGTTTAACCCCATAGATATCCATCTCATCCTCACGCCTAACCATAATACGCCACCGCGAAATGAAAGCAGGCTAGAAACAAACATACAACCGCCGCACCCAATAAGATCAGTGAGATTGCAGTATTCCTGCGCATTTTGATACCATAAGCACCAAAGAATAGGCCAGCAGCAAATTTAGAAAGGCTTTGAAAATACATATTGGAAAAAGCTGAGCTGCTAAAAATAATCGAGGTAAGCAAGGTAACCATAATAAATACCTTAAACCACTTAGGCTCCATTAGAAATAGTTTGATAAATCCCTTAATTTGATCCAAGATGAGCCCCCTCTATTTAGAATCCTATAATACACCTTATAGAGTATTCGTGGGTTCACTGAAATTTCCTGCCTGATAACCCAATCCAGAAGCACCTACTTCGGCAATCAATACAGATTCTTGTTACTAATAACAAAAAAACCACGATCCCCGCTCACCTTAAATGTTCCGCAAACAACATTTAGTGAGCACCCAAGATGTGGCTGTATCGTATTCCGTCATTAAGCTTCTTTACGATCAAAGAGAATATAGCCTAGGGTGAAAAACAAGATCAATCCGGATGTAACAAACAATGAGGACGTGATCAACTTTCCAGCAGATACGGTATGACTTAACCAGAGCATATACCAGTCCGTATAGGAGGCTAGAGAAAAGGAGGAGAAACCCTTTAAGAAGAAGGGAGTAACTTTGGCTGCCGCATAAAGAAGAATGGAGAATACCAGAAATCCACTGGCGCTTCGGAAAAATTGGGCAACGAACACAAACACCGCGGAGAGCGCCCACATCGAGAAAAAGGCGGCTATATATGCTTTTCCATAGCTAAGCCAGTTTATCGTTCCCAGTTCCTGACTCCCAAGAAAAGCATTACAGGCACTTGTCACTACTGCCAAGATAAGAAGTACAGCAGCAATGGATATCCCCAGAGCAAGAATTTTGGCCGTGTACACACTGACGCGATGGATGGGCCGCAAGAGAACTATTTTGAGAGTCCGAGCCGAAATTTCCTGAGGAAACAGATCAGCAATCGTTAGGAATAGAAACAGCGGTATTATAAAAATCGTATAAAGGTTCAGCATTTGTATAGGGTAAGAAGAGCTGGCTGCGACTAATCCCAGCATAGGCTGCAGAGCATGGAAGGTCAGGGCCAGCAGAATTGGAATAGCAGCAGCAAGGATAAAGAAGAACAGCGTCTTCCGGCGATACAACATGAGCAGTAATTCATTCTTAAGTCCCGCATGTAAATTATACATTCCGTGGCCCCCCTTTCGCCTTCTGTAGCTCACCAATATAGTACTGCTCCAGTGAAGGAATATCCTTTAGTAATTCTGACACGTTTCCTTCCTGAACTAGCTCTCCTTCATATATAATACCGACCCGATTGCATAGTTGCTCCAGTTCATGAATCATATGACTGGATATTATAAAAGTGATCCCCTCCGTTTCTGATAAACGGGTTACCAGTTCACGGAAGAGTACGATGCCTTCAATATCCAAGCCATTTGTCGGCTCATCCAGAATGACCAGTTCGGGGTATGGCATAATAGCAGCGGCCAAAGCCAGCTTTTGCTTCATGCCCGTGGAGAAGTGTCTTATTTTTTCTTTAACATTAGCAGTGAGGCCAACAATTTCAAGTACCTCCTGAATTCGTTCCCTTTGCACATTGGGGTAGAAACTAGCTACCGACTTCAAATATTGACCTGCTGTAACATAGTCATAGAAATCTGCGGATTCAATCATACAACCTACCTTGTTCATGGCAGCAGCAAAGGATTGCTCCGTATTGTGGCCAAATAAGGTTACTGAACCTTGCTTCGGAGCGATCAGTCCAGTCATCATCTTGAGCAGTGTCGTCTTGCCAGCACCATTCGGGCCAAGCAGACCATAAATATCTCCCTTATACAGCTCAAGTCCAACATTTCGAATGCCTCTGCCATTCCGATATTCTTTCGTCAAACCGCTTAATTTAGCGATACATTCCAAGCTTATCTCCCCTTTGGCAAGAAGAAACGGCTTTGCCGTCCTTTACATGGACGGCACCCGTTTCTTCGAGAAATATAAGGATAAGTTATCGTGTGAAACCTATAACTTCTTATATTTTAAAATAAACAACGGATAAAGCAAAACTCACCTTATCCGCTGTTACATGCTTAGAATTGCAAGCTGCTTATCGTTTATTCGTGAAATCGATCCCCATGATGCATAGATAGTTGTTTCACTTGTTTACCCGTCAGGTCAATAGAATCAGGAGTGGTTCCATTGAAGCCTGATAGCTGTACATCCAGATTGGATGTTAGTGTATGTGTTGTGCCGCTGGCATCTTTACCAGTAATCGTAACAATAAGCTGTTGGCTTTCCAGCTCATTTGCAGCGTTAATGTCAGCATTCAAACTTACGCTTTGAATTTGCACACCTTCGGTCAGCGATAGATCTTTGAAATCAAACAGGCTTTGGTGAAAGAGCGCTTGCGGATCATTCTCTTTCGTGACACCCTTGTCCTCAGTCTGTCTGTCTTCAACAGCAGAAGCATGTTTAAATACGATCGGAACTAAAGCTTGGACAACCGCAGGAATCTGCGCACTCTCTAACTGCAGCGAAATATGCTTAGAGCCATCGGATGCAGTGGTCGATGTGACCTCATTCTGTAAATTCCCTACCAGTGCATCAATTACGGTCTCTGCTTCATTATTGATCCATGTTGCATCCTTGTTCTTGCTCTTATCTTTCTGCTCGGATTTGTCCGGCAAGACGTAGTAAATGTCGGAAGCATCACTTTTCAATACTTCTCCGTCAGCCTGATTATAAAGACTAAGGGACTCCGTACCTTTTGTACCGCTAATCTTCACAGTACCGCTTACAGCTTCATCCTGCAAATTGGCCTTTAAGCTTCCTTGAGCCTGACTTAGCAGACTGCCATTATCCTTAAGAACGGCAGATACCTGGGCGGTAACACTCTCTAGTCCTTGGGTATTCTTAAGCGCCGCCTTGTAATCATCATAACCCGAGGTGCCTGCAAACGCCGTTAAACCGGTAGCCAGCATGATCACACCACTGATTCCGACAGCGCCTCCTGTCATAAGCCACTTCTTCTTCATCTCTTTAGCCTGCCTCTCACACAAATTTAGCCTTACTCTACCAGTCTAGACTCTAAATATAAATCCCTAGTGAAGAGAATATTAAATAAATCTTAAGTGACGATATGTCTCAGCCACGAAGGCGGTAACCCGCGCCCCAAACCGTTTCAATGTAGATGGGATTGGCCGAATCGGGCTCGATTTTCTCTCTCAGCTTGCGTATATGGACGGTGACTGTCTGGGTATCCCCTAAGGAATCAATCCCCCACAGTCTTTCGAACAATTGATCTTTGCTGAATACCCGGTTCGGATGGAGCGCCAGGAAATGAAGCAGTTCAAATTCCTTGGTTGTCAGCATTACTTCCTCATCGCGCATAAAGGTGCAGCGGGTGTCTGGGTCCAGTCTCAGCTCACGGACTTCGACCTCATTGGATGAGGTCCGGCGGCCCTTCAGTCTGTCATAACGCGATAGATGAGCTTTTACCCGTGCAACTAGCTCCGCAGGTTTGAACGGTTTGGTAATATAATCATCAGCTCCAAGTCCCAGCCCACGGACGATATCGATATCTTCCCGACGGGCCGTAACCATAAGGATGGGTATATCAAGCTCGTCGCGAATTTTTTTACATACCTCAAATCCATTCAACTTTGGCAACATTACGTCAAGCACAATGAGATCGTATTTGCCCGACAGCCCCTTCTCCAGTCCCTCTTCGCCATTCACAGCGATTTCAGTCAGGAATCCGCTCATCTCCAGATAGTCTCGCTGCAGTTCAGCAATAGCCGGTTCATCTTCAACAATTAGAATGTTCTTATTCATCATTGCGAGCTTCCTTCCTCTTCAATCGGTAAGACAATATAAATTCGTGTGCCTTCTCCTTCTACACTTTCTGCGTATATATCACCCTTATGTCCCAGCATGATGCCTTTAGCGATCGCCAATCCTAGTCCACTGCCTCCGGTATAGCTATTTCTTGATTGCTCCGCCCGATAGAATCGTTCGAAAATATGTCGAACTGCTGCTTCCGGAATGCCAGGACCATTATCTTCAATAACGAGGATGATTTTATTATTCTGGGCAAATGACTGTAAAGAGATTCTCTTCTGCTCTTTGTTCATATATTTGATGCTGTTCTGTATCACATTACTCAGCACTCGCTTAAAGGAATCGCGGTCAACCGCAACGTGTATTCCTTCCTCAATTGCAATCTCCAAATTCAGCCTGACCCCCTGCTTCTCCAGTTCCATTTGTAATTCCTCCGCCCAATCCTGCAAAAAGGCGTAAATCGGTACAGACTCGAACGTAAAGGGCAATTTTTGCATATCCAGCTTGGAGTACAGAAATAATTCATCAATCAGCCGATCCATTTCTCCCGCCTTCGTGGCAATGGTCCGCATGTACTTTTCACTTTTTTCCGGCGAGTCTGCCACTCCTTCTAGAATACCGTCCACATAACCTTTGATAGCTGTGAGTGGTGTCTTCAAATCGTGGGAGATATTAGTGATCAGTTCCTTGCGATTGGATTCATACTGAAGCTGCATCTGGATTGATTCTTGTAAGCGTGATCGCATTTCTTCAAAAGCCATCCCGAGCTGGCCAATCTCATCCTTGCCGCTAACCCGGACCTGAAAATCAAGGTTACCCTCAGAAACTTGCTGTGCTGCCTTGCGCAGCTCAAGCAATGGCCGAATAATCCGTTTGGACATGAAATAGGTCAGCAACGTATGTGTCAGCACCAGTATGACCAACGTGGAAAGAAACAAAATAGGGAAAAAGCTGCGGGCAAAATGTACGAGCGGGTCAATCTCAGTCAGAAGGAACAAACTGACCGGCTGCAGATCCTTAGTAGAGAGATCATACTGTACAATCTGATACCAGACATTTCCGTCCGCTTTATTTTTCAGTTCACTCCAGATACCGGCATGTTTGAAGGATGGTAGTCCAGCGATCAGTTCTTTTTGTGATAAAATATAATCCGACGAATACAGTACATCGCTTCCCGAGCGGATATATAGATAGGTATTTTTATTGAGCATGTCCGCAGAGATATCATCCAGAAAGTGCTTGTCCGTCAGTAAATCCGGGTCGTTCAGAATCGTATACTTGATCAGGCTATGATAATCACTTTCTTCCAGCCCCTCAAATTTCATCTCATGGGCGCTTTTCAGACTTTGTAAATCACCGCGAAAGACAACTGCAAGCAGCAGAGAGGTCGCAATTAGCAGAATAAGCGGAATAATTAACATGGCTGCATAGGATAAGAGCAGTTTCATACGAATTGACATCACTTGGGTTCCTCTCTAACAATATTCTACCACTCCCCTATAATCATACGACAGAAAGCAAGGAAGGAGATAGTCCTGGCACAGATCCCTTTTAATGTTACTCATGGAGTTAAATTTGTTGAGCACATAGATCCTGCTCTGTTGCCTCTAGTACCTCAGAAACAATGGTTTGAGACGACTCTTTACGAGTGATGGTATGCATGAAACGCTGCATTTCTTCCCGACACGGCTGGATTTCCAGCTGGCGCAATCTATGGATTAATTCATGCTTGTTATAGGCAGTATATATAACCCTCAGTCCAGTTAACAGGTGAGCATTGCCTTCCTCCTGACCTGGGAGCGGACGGTATACGATAACAGGCAGTGACATGGCAATAGCCTCAGTGAGAGTAATCCCTCCTGCTTTAGTCAACAGCCCGGAGGAAACAGCCATGAGTTCATGCATTTCTTCTGTGTAGCCCAAGATATGAATACGGGGATTGTGAAGATAAAGATCTACTAGAGATAACCGTAAGCCTTGGTTATTCCCGCAAAGTACAACTAAATCGAAGTCGGAATATTCAAGTACGGTAGTTATCATCATACTGATATTGGACATTATGCCATGGGCTCCGGCTGACAGCAGAATATAGCGTCGACTTTTGCTGAATCCATGCTTGATCAAGAGCTTTTCCCGATCCATAGGTTCACAAAATGCTTCCCGAATCGGAATTCCGCTAATCGTGATCCTCTCCTCAGGAACACCTGCAGACAGCAAAGCCTGCTTCATGCTTTCCGTAGCGGTGAAATACTTCAGCGTAGAGGGGTGAAGCCATCTGCCATGCAGGACATAATCCGTAAGTACGGTAAATATAGATACCTCACTCCCTGCTTCTTCACTCAGCTGTGAGGCCACAAGATAGGGAAAGGTATGAATGATAATATCCGGGTGTAACTCATCCAAAATGGACTTCGCCTTTTTTTTGCCTATGGAATGCAGAAACTGACTGAGGGGCTGCTCAGGCTTCATTCTGCTCGTGATTCTGTATAAAAATCCATAAAGTTTAGGTACATAGACGGCGGTAATCAAATAGAACCTCTGGAATAGTTCATTTAGATAAGGATGAACTTCAGCGAAGAGGTCCACAATATATACTTGGTCTATTCCTTTCTCTTTAAAGGACTGTTCAATAGCCTCAGCTACCTTGGCATGACCGTCTCCGAAGGCAGCAGATACAATAATCACAACAGGATTTGGTTTCATGAGAGGGCTCCTTTTTATCTTTGCTCCCCTTTACTTTAATCCTCAATCATAAACGGAACGTGAAACAACTCTTAACAAATTATTAATTTATTTTCATTTGGATCTCAAGGTGTCAGCAATTTAACCATTTATTAGGAAAGTATAGGTATAGTTGGACTTACACGGGGGGGGTTATACATACTAATGAAATCAAAATGGTTCAAATTGCTATACGGAGCTCTAATTATTATTGTCGTCATGCTAATGATCCCTAAATATTCATACAATGATCCGGATACCTTCTGGCACATTGAAGTGGGTCGCTATATGCTGGAACACGGAACCATATTGCACCATGCCATACATACCTTTTATGGAGACAAGCTGCCCTATGTGCCGCATGAATTCGGATTCCAGCTATTGGTTGCCCCTTTATATCAAGCATTTGGGTGGCCTGGTGTTTATGTGCTGACAGCTGTTTGTTTGTTCTTTCTTATCCTTGGGCTGCTGCGGTTAGGCAGAGTCTCACGTAAAGAATTGGGACTTCAGGAGGCGCACCCGCTATTGCTTCCTTTTGTACTACTCATCTCCTGCTGGATTTATTACAACTACTTTAAAGGAAGACCACAGATGATTTCCTCATTTATGATTGTCTGGTTCTTCGTTTATTTACGTGAATTCCAGCTGTTGACCCGAACCAAATATGCTATAGCGATGATTGCTCTCTCTTGTGCAATCGCCAACTTTCATGCGGGTGTGTGGCTGGTTATCGTTGTGTTTACGGGAATGGCTTTTATTGAAGCACTGATTGCGAAGAAGCTTACATTGCGAAGGGTTGTAGTGTTCATTCTTGTAGGACTGGTCGGGCTGCTGAATCCGGGCGGCATCAAGAGTCTGCTCTATATTCTGACGGTAACCCATAAGAACTTTAACATGCTGATCAATGAGTGGCAGCCGATTCAGTTCAACCGACCAGATAATTTCCCTATTCTGCTGTTGCTGTTGTTCTTTGCGGTGACGCTGCCTTTTTCCCTTCATCGCAAGCCATTCCGTTTCTTTATGATGCTTGGTATTTTATATTTAGGGGTTTCCAATTTCAAGCAAAATCTGTTCATGTGGCTGTTCATCCCTTATTTTGCAGCGGTGTTCTTTGAAGTGATTCCCAATTTACGTTTCCTCAGGAACTTTCAATTACGCAAGCGAACCCTTATCCTCTGTCTGGCCCTGGGATTGCTCTTTAATATGGCTTATGTATTTATCGTACCACCCGTTATTGATGCCAAAAGCTATCCGGTAGAGGAGATGACCTATATTCTGGATCGCACACCTCAAGGGAACCGTCCCAAAGTGCTGGCTAAGTACGGTTCATCCGGTTATGTCATGTTCCGGGGAGGCGATGTCCTCTGTGACGGAAGACAGGACCCTTTTGTCACCAAAGCATCGCTTGGAGCTATGGGCTGGACCGCTTTCGAACGTTCGATGTATGGATTCTCTGATTATCTGCCGGACATTGTGAAATACGACCATCCTGATTATGTCATTGTGCAGAGCAGTGTCTCCGGAAAACTATATAGAGAATGGGTGGAAAAATTTGGCCAGCCCGTGTTCAAGGGAAGCTACGGAAGTGTGTTTTATTTTGAACAACAAGCCGATAAAGGTTGACTCGGTATCCGCTTGCTTGGCATTTTTTTGAGATAGACTATAGGCTTTTACGATATGGACTATAAGACAAAAAGACCATGGGGAATCCCTATGGTCTACTTGACGTTCCTGCTCAAAAACCTGCTCAAAAAACTTGTCAAGGAAAAAAGATTCTTAATATTCTCATCATATTTTAATAAACAGACCCAAACACTTGGTGGCCGTGAATTGTTGCAGCAGGTGGTAATTTATGTGAAGTTATAATGTGATAAGGTTTGTACAGGTAGTTTCCCAATATTCCAAACAAACAGGAGGTTAGGATATGTCTATCACAAATAGCCACAATCGACTCCGCAAAGTATGTGTCGGTGTCAGTCTGAGTATTGCATTAGCCGCTTCAGGTATCGGAATGTTTGAAAGCTCCAATACAGCCTACGCTGCAACTGCATCAACAACTAAAAGCGTAACTGCACAGACCACAGCGGATCAGATCATCGCCAATGGACTCCGTCTAGAAGGTGTTCCCTATGAATTCGGAGCCGAAGCAGGTAGAAGCTCCAGCTTTGATTGCTCTTCTTTCACACAATATATCTTCGCACAGAATAACATCACCCTACCTCGTTCTTCCACACAACAATCCACAGCTGGAACGTTTGTAGCCAGAAGCCAGCTTCAGCCCGGAGACTTGGTGTTCTTCTACTCCCCTATTCATCATGTAGCCGTCTATATAGGTGATGGTAAAATACTGCATACCTTCGGGGAAGGTGGAGTGACTGTCACTGACTTGAACACTGGCTGGTGGGACGAGCATTATACGACAGCCCGCCGTGTCTTGCCGGTGAGTGGTAACTGAGTAATTAAAAATTTATTATCTGGCTGTCGCGCCTTTAGTTATACTGCGGCAGCCATTTTCCATGTGCGGAGATTAGCTCATCACACATACTTACAATATCGTCCATCGACAGTTCGGCTGCTGTATGTGGGTCCAACATCGCGGCATGATAAATATGCTCTCTCTTCCCTGTAACGGCCGCTTCGATCGTAAGCAGCTGTGTGTTGATATTTGTGCGGTTCAATGCCGCGCATTGCGGAGGCAAATCACCGACGAAGGTTGGTGTGACTCCACTGCTGTCCACCAGGCAGGGAACTTCTACACAAGCTTCTCTAGGCAGGTTGGTAATGAGCCCTGTATTCATTACATTGCCGCCGATCTTGAAGGGGATGTTGGTTTCGATGGCTTCCATAATGTAAGATGCATATTCGTGTGAGCGCTCATGCTGTAGCTCTTTGTTGTTGACCAATTCCTCACGCATTTGCTGCCAGCGCCCGATTTGCTCCACACAGCGGCGGGGATACTCATCCAGTGGAATTTGGAAGCGTTCGATAAGCTCCGGATAATTGCGTTTGATGAAATAAGGATGGTACTCTGCATTATGCTCTGATGACTCCGTAATATAATAACCAAATTTCAACATCATTTCATAGCGAACCATATCACCGTGAGGTTCCTGTTGCAACGCTACAGCCCGCCGTTTGATCTCGGGATATAGATCCTCCCCATCTTTCGATACCTCCAAGAGCCAGGCCATATGGTTAATTCCAGCGATCCTGGCTTGCACTCCCGTCTGATCAATCCCCAGATGCTCGAACAAGCCGGGAATACATTGCTGAACGCTATGACATAGCCCTACCGTCTGCACACCTCCATAAGTGTTCATCACATTCGTCAGTACCGCCATTGGGTTCGTATAATTCAGAAAAAGTGCATCCGGGCAAACCTCATTTATGTCTGTCGCGAAATCCAGCATGACCGGAATCGTACGCAGATTGCGGAAGATCCCACCAATTCCGGCCGTATCGGCAATCGTTTGACGCAAGCCATACTTCTTGGGAATTTCAAAATCAGTAATCGTACAAGGATCATAACCACCGACTTGAATGGCATTAATAACATATTTTGCACCGCGCAGCGCTTCTTTGCGATCCGTATAGGCTTTGACCTTGCAAGTACTCCCGCTGCTGCTTTTTATATTATTCAGCATATTTTCCGAATCGGTAAGGCGCTGAAGATCAATATCAAACAAGGCCAGCTCGAAACCTTGAAGCGCGGGTGTTCCCATACAGTCACCTAATACGTTTTTGGCAAATACGGTACTTCCTGCACCGATAAATGTAATTTTGGACATAACAAATACTCCTCCTTATTGTAGAGGCGATCCTGCGCAGTCAACGCAATTATGGATACTATTAAAGGAACCGAATAGCTTATAATTGCCGGAATAGCAGGTATTATTCGCTGCTCTCTTCACTACCAACTATAAATTAAAGTGTTAACAATGAGTATGGAGAAATACAAGAGAGATATGGATGTTTGTTGCATCTGAACGAGGATTGTTATACTCTCAGAGGAATACTTACTCTTTAGGAGGCTGTCCATGAATCCGGAACATTATCAGTTTACCGCAGGTTTTAATCTCTTGCCGGATGAACATGACCTAGCTGTATTATTCAGTGGTGAAGGCAACCCCCACCCGGGGCATAAGATAGGACCGTCTGTTCATGATTATTATCTCATTCACACGGTACTGGATGGAGCAGGAACATACCAGAGCGGAAGTATCTCGCAGAAATGCACCACAGGTGATACTTTTGTGATCTTCCCTGGATCGCTTTTCAGCTATCAGGCGGACTTTAATACACCATGGCATTATGTCTGGGTTGCCCTGCAAGGCGATACGGCCCAGCAACTGCTCAGTGAGATAGGCGTTACAAGAGATAAACCACTAATTCACATAGAGGACACTAGTGAGCTCTATAGCTTCTATGAACGGATTCGTTTATGCTTTCAGCAGTCGGCCCATCCCCGACTGGAAAGTCTGGAGGCCTCGGGCTGGCTCCGCCTGCTGCTTCATCATTTTGGATTAACCAATCGCAGCATCCTGCCTGTCCATCCGCTGGAATTACCGGATGTGATCGACCGCCAGATCGACCAGGCTATCCGCTGGATCTCGCTGCAATTCTATCAACAGATCAGTATTGATCATATGGCCTCAACCCTTGGCTATCACCGGGCACATCTGTCCAAGGTCTTCAAGCAGAAGACGGGACTGTCACCCAAGCAGTATTTACTCAAGGTGCGAATGGACAAAGCCAAGGATTTGCTGGGAGGTTCCTTAACCATCAACCAGGTTTCTTCCTCCGTTGGTTTTAATGATGCGCTTTATTTCTCCAAACAGTTTCGCAAATGGAGCGGAATGTCGCCGAGTGAATTCAGAAATAAATTACGCATAAATGAGAGCTAAAGCGTAGGAATTTCTACTTACGCAACACGCTCTTTTTTTCTGCGTACTAACCATACTATTAACAAAAGTACTACGGCTGCACAGATGATGTAACTGACAGGGCGCAGATAAGTCTCCACTATGCTCCAATTATCCCCTAAACGGTAGCCTAGATACACAAGCGCCATGTTCCAGGGTAAAGATCCGAGAAAGGTAAAGAGAATAAATTTCCATGCTCTCATGCCGGCAATCCCAGCTGGTAAAGAGATAAAGGTACGGATAAATGGCAGCATGCGTGTGAAAAAAACAGTACTTTCCCCGTAACGGTCGAACCAACGCTGCGATTGTTCCAGGTGGCGGGCATTAAAGAAGATATACTTTCCGTATTTCTCCAGCAATCTTCGACCACCAACGGCCCCAACGTAAAAAGCGATAATCGAACCTATAAGATTCCCCAATACGCCAACCGCCACCACTTCGGTAAACGTTAACGTGCCTTGAGCTACCAATAAGCCCCCACTAAGCATAATTACCTCACTCGGAATCGGTATACAGGCACTCTCCAGTATCATTCCGATCCAAATGCCCCATAAACCCATGGTATTGACAAGATTTAGGGCCGTATCTGATATCCAGGCTACGATTTGATGCATGCTGCCTCACTCCATCCTCCAATAGTTGGATCTCTCTTTACTCTCTTAAGCATATAACGTGTAATGCAAAAGAATGCTGATCCCAATCCCAAATATCGCACCAGCAAGCACTTCAATCGGACGATGCCCTAGCAGTTCCTTTAGCTCGATGATTTTTGGACCATCATCTTTGAGCAGTGAGGGAGTAGATTTCGATATTCGATTCAAGAATGAAGCGTGCAGCCCGGCATGTCGACGAATTCCTGCTGCATCGTACATCGTAATAGCACTGAGCACGGTCGCAATTGCAAAGGTGGAGGAATCCAGTCCCTCGCTTATGCCAATTGCTGCGGTAAGAGAGGCAGCTGCAGCCGAATGAGAGCTGGGCATGCCTCCCGTTCCGATTGCTAGTGCAACGTTCCATGATTTACTCCAAATCAGATTAAAAGGAACTTTAATGAGCTGCGCGGCAATCATAGCGATCAAAGCAGCCATAAGGGGGAAATTGTGGACAATTTGCACGGTAGGTTTCTCCTTTTTGGTAACGTCTATTTAGATTTACAATACATCCCAATGATTAACAGTTTATGAAACAATCATTAAAAATATATAAATTTAAGCGTCTGTTAATAACTGAAGATTATAATCGAAAGAAAAAAAGGGGTGGAGAAATGAATTATCAATTGTTTAAGATTGTCAACAGTTTTGCCGGGAGAATGGACTGGTTTGATGATGTCATGGAAATATTTGCGCAGGATATCGTATGGTTACTACTAGCCTTGCTGGTCACATTATGGATCATTGGTACAAAAGAAGATCAACGGTCTGTGTTCTATGCATGCCTGTCTGCCGGAATCGCACTATTGCTGGCAAGCCTGTTGATTTCACCTGAGGTTAATCAGGCTAGGCCGTTCGTAAGCCATACTGTCCACCAGCTCATTCCGCATAGTGCCGATCCCTCCTTTCCCAGTGATCATTCCACACTTGCCTTTTCATTGGCCTTCAGCGTGTTGTTTATCAACCGCAAATGGGGCCTAGCGGCATTTGGTTTGGCTTGTCTGACCGGGGTTGCAAGAGTATACGTAGGCGTCCATTATCCAGGAGACATTATAGGCGCCGGAGCACTATCTTTTATCATCTGCGTAAGTGTATTCCTCTCGCGTTCTTGGCTTCAACCGCTGCCGGACTTTTTCATCCGAATCAATGAGCGATTGATTGCTGTATTACCTGGAAAGAGGAAAGGATAAGGTCACGATTGTTCCCCTTCCAGATATGCTGGTAATACTGATCTCGCCATCATATCTGGCAACCAGTCGTTCCGCGATCGCCAGACCCAGACCGGTACCTCCCTGCTCGCGGCTTCTTGATTTATCAACACGGTAAAAGCGCTGGAACACATAAGGCACATCCTCTTGTGGAATGCCAATGCCCTGATCAGTCACCTTAATATACACTCTCTGATGTTTTAATGAGCCCTCTACCGAAATTTCCTTGATCTGAGCCGAATATTTAATGGCATTATCCAGCAGGATGAGTAGAATTTGCTCCAAATGATTGGGATTGATATTTATCTTCGCCTGTTCAAGAGGTTCCAAATCCTGATGGAATCCAAAATCGGTATGCAACATAACAAAATTCTTCAAGGTATACTCTATTGTATCTCTTATAACTGCCGAAAAATGATATCCGGAGGAAGGATCTGCTTCCGCTCGCGTAAGCTCCAACAGCTCATTTACGATTCCTTTTAAACGCCCCAGCTCTTGAACGGATACGTTAAGTGATTCCTCCAAAATATCAGGATCATGTTTGCCCCAGCGGTTCAATAACGAGATATGCCCCTCGATGATGGAGATTGGGGTCCGCAGCTCATGCGAAGCATCCTCAACGAACTGTTTCTGGTTATGAAAAGACCGCTCCAACTGATCCATAAGTTCATTAAAAACTATGGATAAATGAGCCAGTTCATCATTGCTGTTCGAAATCTCAACTCGTTCCTGTAACCCTTTTTGCTTAATATTAGTCATCGTGTCCGTTAGCGACTGTATTGGGCGTAGTAATTGACGGGACAGAAATATCCCTCCCAAGCCACTAATCACAATAGCCCCCAACCACCCCGCAAGCATAACTGCCAGCAGCATATTACTCAGTTGGTCCGAGTTCTCCAGATTATTCACGATTTCAATCGTACCTGTGAACTGAGAGGTCTGCAGCGGACTTCTGATGATCAACAAGTGCTCTTCCTCATGCCATGAGCTTCTCATAGTAGTCCTTATGGAAACCTCTGGTTTCACCCAATCCTCTGGCATCATCTCCGAGACGGTAAGTATGGGGATACCTTGCTGATCCAGAATACGAATCATCTGATGGCTCTCATTAATACTATTAATAAAAGCGTGACTGTTCATTATCTCCTCTGCATTCCCATTCTCGGCTGTAAAATATCCTTGAATCTCTTCCATGTTTTTCTGAATCGCCTTTTCCTCCTGATGAAACATCCATTGGTTAATGACAAAATACTGGATTCCGTTATAGGCAAGGAATAAGACACACAATAATAAGGAGGACCAAATGGCGAGCTTCCAACGAATGGACAACCGTGAGAAGATTACTCTCAAGCGAGTCATTTTCGAATCACATACCCCAAGCCACGCAGTGTCTGCACTACGCTCGGTTGTCCCGGCTCATCTATTTTGCTTCGAATATAGCTGATATACACATCCACTACCTTCATATCCACTTCTGAATCATAACCCCAGACCGACTCCATCAGCATTTCCCTGGTCATCACCCGTCCTATGTTCTCCATCAGCACCATTAATATCTCAAATTCACGTTTTGTCAATTCAATAATTTCATTGGATTTCTTCAAGGTTCGGCCTTCAATATCCAGCTCCAGGTCATGGCATTGCAGCATCCGCCCCTCATTAAGGGAACCAGACCTTCTAAGTAAAGATCTCATACGTGCCAGCAACTCTTCAATGGCAAAAGGTTTGGGGATATAATCATCAGCACCACTGTCCAGGCCGTTTATCTTGTCCGACAAGCCATCTCTGGCTGTAATCATTATTACCGGAGTCTGCTTCACCTTTCTGATGCGACGACACAACTCCAGACCATTCAAGCCAGGCAGCATTAAATCCAGCAGGATCAAATCCCATGCTTCATCTAACGCCAACTGCAGACCTTTAAGTCCATCATGGGCAAGGGTTACCGAATAAGATTCATGCTGGAGCTCAAGTTCAATAAACCGTGCTAAATTCTTCTCATCTTCTATTACCAATATTCTGTTCATAAGTGCTCCTTTCTGCTTGATTTCATGAATACGAGTAATTGCAACTTTAGCCTGTAAGTCCAGTCTACTAGCTGATCATTAAGAAGTAATTAATTTCATATAAGTTGAACTTAAGATTTTCCTGAATCGGCTTTAATCGTAACTGCGGTGAATGTTTGGACTTCCGGCCGCTGTTGCGGATGAAATCCGGAGACAGCCTTTGCTTTCGATGCGAGCTTTCCTACGGAAAGCATTCAGGCGGTCGCTATCGCTCCTACAGTTCCAAAATTCCCCTCCGTTACTTTTACCTCTCGCTAAGTTTTCTAGTTCAACTTATATTAAAATAGTTTTTTATCTTTGCACAAAAAAGACAAGCCGGAACATTACAGAAATGTCCGGATCGTCTTTAGAATAACTGCTACTCTAGTTCATTGCCTTCTCTAGGATGGATGTAACGATTGCGGTCTTCCCTTCACCATATGCATCAATGTCATGTCGGTATTGCTCCGCTAACTGCAACTTTACCGCTTCGTACTCCAGGCGGGCCACGGTGTTTGAACGTAGATAGTCACGAAAAGCGATATGCTCTACATAACCTTTACCATTCTTCGGACATACATACAAATGATAATTCATAAATCTGTCATTCTCACTTCTCCGGAAGGCCTCGCGTCCTTCAATCCCCAGATTTCCCTGATGCTCATAGCCATATTGCTGCAATCGTTCAATAATCTCTGGCAAAACCTCATAGCTCTCCATCACGAGATCAATATCAATAATGGGTTTAGCTGACAACCCTTCTATTGACGTGCTGCCCACATGCTCAATGCCAATAATAAGATCACCTACATAGGTCAATAACTGTTCTTTAATTCTGTTAAATTCTGTCTTCCACACAGGATTATATGGAAGAACCTCTACGCCCTTCGTCTTCTCTGCCACGCTTGACACCTCCTAAACGATGAAATCCCCAAACCATTAGTGCTACAGCAATGAAGGTTCCCCCTGTCCAGCAGACACCACTCCAGCCCCACAGATGCCAAGCATAACTTCCCAATGTAGAGCCAACGGCGCCTCCAGCAAAAGTGCTGACCATAAATACTGTGTTGATCCGGCTACGAGCGGCCGGCTCCAGCGCGTATATCCGTGTCTGATTGCTAACCTGTGTCCCCTGCACTCCAAGATCGAGCACAATCACTCCGGCAATCAGACTCCAAATGGATAGCCCGGATAATCCAAATAATCCGTAAGCAAGCAATGTCAGTACAATTAGAACGCCAATAATCTTCTTGGGTGCCACCCTATCAGCCAGCCTTCCGACAACAGGTGCACCTGCTGCACCGGCAACGCCTACCAGTCCAAACAATCCCGCAATGGAGCTGCTGTAATGGTAGGGTGCCCCTTCCAGATAGAAAGCGAGCGAGGTCCAGAACACACTGAACCCTCCAAACATAAAGGTTCCAATCAGCGATGCTTCACGCAGCACCGAATATTTGCGTATCAATCGACCCATCGATTGCAGCAGTCCTATGTACGAGGAATTAGATTCCGGCTTAGTCTCAGGCAGCAGTCGGTACAAAATCAGCGACAGCAGCAGCATAATTGCTGCAGCGATCCAGTACATGGCCCTCCAGCCAAATACATCACCTATAATTCCAGAGACGGTACGGGCCAACAGAATGCCGAATAATAATCCACTCATTACCGTACCAATAACCTTGCCACGTTCCTCTGGTAAAGCTAGCTGTGCTGAGAGAGGCACAATAATCTGCGGTACAACCGTCGTGATACCAATTGCGAAACTTGCGACATAAAGCCAAATCAAGCTTGGGGCCATAGCGAAGCCAATCAGTGAGAGCGATACAGCCACCAGCAGAAGAGTTATTAATGTCCGCCGTTCGCGGATGTCACCTAAGGGCACGAATAAAAGCATTCCGAGCGCATAACCGATCTGAGTAAGCATCGAGACATAGCCGACAGCGTTGGAGGAAGCGTGAAACGTCCGTCCAATATCAGCCAGAAGTGGCTGATTATAGTACAGATTAGCTACAGCAAGACCTGAGGTTGCAGCCAGTAACAGAATGAGACTTTTGGATAAGCCTGCTCCTCCTACTTTACTTGCAGTGACTGCGTTGGGTTGTGACATGTGTAAGCGTTCCTCCGATCATCTAGGCTGTGCAACAAACAGCTAGCTTTAATTTTAAGTATATTATATCAGTCATTGTCAATAGATTTTATGTATAATAATACTGTATTCAGTATATATATCGAGGAGTTGAATAATGTGGAGTTAACTGCTCTAATCAAGGAGCGATTATATAATAACCCTTTGCGAAATATAAGCCTGTTAAAAATGCTAAGCGCATATCCTGATGTAATGGATGTTCATCATGTGGAACAAGGGGAACAATGGGGAATACTTATGCTTCTACCCTCAACTGCCTATTCATACGATCACCGGGTATATCCTGAAGCTGATTTCATTGTATTTATGGATTACAGCAGCCCCATCGTTTTGCCGGCTCTGCTGGAACTGTTGCCAGCACAGGCCAACCTCGTCTTCAAGCTACAGGAGGAGGAATATAGAGTTGCACTCGCAGAACATTTTTCACTGCACAAAGTCCGCGGTTTCTTCTCTTACAGTACTTCGGCGGGTCAATTTCCCCCTCAGGATACAGAAACAATATTAAATCACAGCATCGATGAAAGACTGATTCCGCTATGGGAAGCAAATCAATATAGTATAGAGGAAATAATAGAGTATTTCCAGGAAGGTGCATTCTCTGTGTCTGTATTTCAAGAGGGCGTAGCTGTTAGCACCTGTCTCTCTTTCAGGAATACACAGCAGATATGGGAAATCGGAGCGGTTCATACGGTAGAGTGTGCGAGAAGACAAGGGTTGGCGCAAAAAGTGGTTCGCACCGCAATATTTCACACTTTAGAACAAGGTTATATTCCGCGTTACCACGTGCTTGAGGACAACTATGCATCTATCCAATTAGCAGAATCCCTTGGACTTAAACCGGTCGTAAAGCTGGAACACTGGATTAATTACCCTCAATACCCATACCTTAGTAAATAATATACATATTTTTGATGAGAAATCATTTATTATGAGATGAGAGTTAATTTGGGAGGTATTGTATAATGAGCTATCAGCCCTATGGAAATCAGGAATATTATCCACCCCAACCCCCACCGGCACGTACTAACGGCAAATCAATTGCTGCTCTGGTGCTCGGTATCTTATCCATTGTTCTTCCGTACATCGGCCTACTGTTTGGAATTATCGCCATCATCTTCTCTGCGATCTCCCTGAAGGAAATCCGGATGCGCAATGAACAAGGAAGAGGTATGGCTATAGCGGGGCTGGTCTGTGGAATTGTAGGCACAATTCTCTATGCAGTCATCATTGTTTTGATTATTTTGGCGATTGTATTTTTAAACGGAGATAACGTTAACGGCTTCAGCAACTTCAACAACATTTAGATTTGTACATTACCCTCATTCAAAAAAAGAAGCCAGTGCCGATACCCATCGGTGCTAGCTTCTTTGTTATTGCTGAGATGTCCCATTGGCCATGTGAATATTAATGTTCTGCTGCTGCCGATACTCTGTAGGAGTTAGCTGGAATCGTTTACGGAACATTTGAGTGAAATGCCGCATGTCCTGATACCCTACACGTTCAGCAATTTCTGCCAGCTTCAGCTTAGGATTTAACAACAACAGCTGCGCTTGTTCCAGTCGCAGAGAAGTAACATATTCTTTATACCCCTGGCCTGTCTTCTGCTTGAACAATTGGCTGAAATAAGCCGGATTCAAGAACACTACAGACGCCATCTTCTCCAATGTGAGATCCTCGTAATAGTGCTCCTTAATATAATGGAGAGCAACGTCAATGGCTTTCTCGCTGCTACCTTTTATAGGTTCTAATTCAAAGGCTTGCGAAGCCGAGGCTTTCCTCATCCGCGTCACTACTTGCGGAACCGTATTGAAATCTAAACATAAGCCGGAATGAATAATCTGGAACGGTATCTTCAAATAATGCTTCAGATGAACCATGATCTCTTCTTGAAATTGCTCAATCTGAAAGTCATCTTTGAAAGTGACCAGTCCTAGCAGACTTTGCCGGTCATAGCTGACAACAAAACCGCCCCCGCGCTGCTCGATCAGTTCTGACAACACATTTTCAACAATAAAATGCTCCAAGCGGATACTTTTATCTCCGTCATCCAATTGCACCATAATTAAATAATAGTTGTGGAAGTCTTCCACAAAAGAGGCAATGTCGAGATTTCCGATATCGAGTCCAGAGGCTAAACGCTGAAATACGCCTTCCCGCAGAAATTTCAGGCTTACTTTCAGTCGTTCACCTTTCTTGGATAATTCAGTATCCTGTTGGATTTCTACAGCAAGGTTATTGATGATCTCAAGCAATCGATTTTTACCGATCGGCTTCAGTAAATAATCTTTTGCTCCGAGACGGACAGCCTCTTGCGCGTAGGAGAACTCACTGTGCGCCGAAATAACGACCCATTTTACATAGGGATACCGACGTTTGGAAATCTTCATGAACTCCAAACCGTTCATCCCCGGCATTAGAATATCGGTCAACACGATATGAATTCGTTGTTCTTCCATAATTTTGATAGCTTCTTCAGTGGAAGCAGCCACAAATATTTCATATTCCGGACAAAGTTGTCTGATGCTTCGCTTGATACCTTCCCGAATGACTCGTTCATCGTCAGCAATCAGAATGTTCACGAATGTATTTCTCCTTCCGTTGGAATCGGCAGCACTATGGCAACCTGTGTCCCTTCTCCCGGGAAACTTTGAATTTGCAGACCATAACTCTCTCCGAACATATGTTGAAGTCTGCTGTGCAGGTTCTGGAGTCCGATTCCATTTTTGCCCGACTCTTTGGGACTTAGCCCATAAAGAGAGTCACGCATACGATTCAGTTGTTCTTCATCCATGCCGACACCATTATCTTCAACAATAATTTTTAGGGAAGAGCCTTCCTCTCGGGTGTACAGCTTCAGGATTCCCTGACGACCCAATGATTCCAGGCCATGTTTGACCGCGTTCTCAATGACAGGCTGCACTGTCATCTTGGGAATACGTATATTTAAAAAACGCTCGTCAATATCCATCACAATTTGCACCCGGCCTTCTAACCGGATGGAGATAATTTTTAAATAGTGGCCGATCTGTTCCAATTCTTCATGAAGCGTTACCTCGACCCCGTCTTCCCACTGGCTACTGTACCGGAACATCGAGGAAAGTGAGAGCACGAGCTCACCCAGCTGCTCATTGCCCTCCTCATCTAGCATCCAATAGATCATATCCAGTGTATTGTATAGAAAATGAGGATTCACCTGAGATTGCAGCGCATGGAGCTCAGCATTCTTCTCACTAACGGAGGAGAGCTTCACCCGTTCAATTAACTCTTCAATTCGGATAACCATTCGATTGAACGAAGCAACAAGAATATTGATCTCCTGATAGGAAGACACATTCACCATTCCACGAAAATTCCCGATCTCCACCTGTTTCATCTCACGAATCAGCTTCTTGAGCGGCGAGGATATCGTCTTAGATACGATGGAAGCAATCAAGGTGGATACAAGTATAAGTATGGAGATCACAATCAGCAGATAACGCTTCATCTCCACCAGTTCCACATTCAAATCACGGTTAGGCGTTATACTTAATAGCCACCAACCGGAAAAAGACAGCTTGGAGGCGACGATCAGACGCCCCTTCTCTTGCTTAACAACAACATTGCTGGAATTCTGCAAAGAAGGCAAAGTCTTCAGGTCTGGCGCCGGATCTGTAGATGACGATACAAAACGACCATCCGGAGACATCAGATAAACCTGACTATGCTCGCCGATCTTCAGATTATCCAAGGCATCCAGCACAGGCTGAGGATTCGTTTCATACAGCACGATCCCAATCGGCTTATGCTCATTCAGGTCATAGATTTGCCGACCAAAGGCAAAGACCGGACTGTCTTCCACTTGATCTATGAGAGAATGCTTATACACGCCAAGCCAGACCATTTTGCCCGAAGAAGCCTGAATCTGACGATACCACTCCTCGGTCTTGTAGTTTGGGTCCATCACATTCAAGTAGTTTCCATAATTATAAAGTTTCCCTTTATCAGAAATAACGTGAATACCAATCAGGTCATCGCGTGAATAGAAGATGGCACCGATAATATTCGTAATCGTTTGCTCATTAATATAGGCTACTGCTGGTTCATCTGTTATTTCATTAAGCAAACGAATCATCTCGAAATTATTGCTGAGCGACTTGGAAAGACTATCATAACCCTTATACAGTAAACTGAACAATCCGGCCGTTTGAGCGACATTTTTCTGCGATAGATCACTAATCTTCTCATGAATCTGCACCGTGGTCCGGCTATAGTACAGCAGACTGACAATCAACAGAATTCCTGACATGCAAAAAAGGAACAGCATGAACAAACGATGGTGTATGGAATGAAAGCCATTAAGCATTGGACTCTCCTCCTCTCAACATCCTGTCCTGCCGTTCCTTTATTATAAAGCTATTACGATTTTGTTTGCAATGAAGTTTATCCTTTTACTGCCCCAGCCACCATACCTTTTGTGATTTGGTTGGAAAGGAAGAAATAGATCAAGATAACCGGTAGCGCGCCCATAACTAGGAAGGCACCGATATCTCCGTAGTTGACTGAATACTGGCTGACGAAAGTATAGACCCCGAAAGGCAAAGTCTTCAGCTTCTCCGAAGAAATAAAGGTTGCTGCCAAAATGTATTCATTCCAAATGTTAATGAAGGTCAGAATACATACAGTCATTACTGGTGGAACCGAAACCGGAAGAATAATACTACGGAAGATCCGGTAAATATTAGCTCCGTCAATAAACGCCGATTCTTCGATTTCATGAGGGATAGCCTTCATAAATCCAGTTAAGATGAATACGGCAATTGGAGTAGAGAACGCAACGTAAGGTAAGATCAATGACCAGTGCGTGTTAAGTACATGAATATGTTTGAAGATGATCATCAGCGGCAACAAAGTGGCCTGCATAGGAATCATCATTCCCATTAGGAAGATCGTCATGACCATATTTCCGTACTTCCAGCGGAACCGTGAAATCGCATAAGCTGCCATCGAAGCCAGTAGAATAACGAAAATCATGGTTACACCCGTAACGAAAACGCTGTTGGTGAGATACTTCAAATAGCTTCCTGATGTATAAGCCTCGGAGTAGTTATGCCATTGAATAGCTTTTGGAAAGGAAAAAAAGCTGCCATCCATAATCTCTTCATTGGTTTTCAAAGAATACAGTACCAACCAAAGCAAAGGATACAATTGGGTTACTACAGGGATTGCAAAAAGAAGATACACGACTCCTTTTTTTAATTTCGACATGTTCGCGCACTCCTTTCTTAAGTGTATTTTCTCTCGAGTTTATTGAATATGGTATTAATAAATGCGGTAAAGACAAGGCAGACAACAACCAGGAAGGTAGCAATAGCACTGCCGTACCCGTACTTGAAGGACATAAAGGAACTGTTATACATATGTGTGGAGATTACATCGGTCGCATGCGCCGGTCCGCCGGCTGTCATTACCATTACCAGATCGAAAGCCTGCAGGGAACCGATAAACGCCAGGATAATAGATATTTTAAAGATCGGAACGATCAGCGGAAGTGTAATATAACGATCCGCTTTGAATCCATCCGCTCCGTCGATTTTTGCCGCTTCATAAAGTTCATCCGGTATATTCTGTACCCCGGTATACTGAATCAGCAGATGGTAACCAAAATACTGCCACAGAGACACTACATAAAGTGCGAACATGGCGATCTTGGGCTCGGTGAGCCAGTTGTGTGTCCAACTGTCCAGTCCCAGAGAAATCAGAACTCCGTTCAACATGCCTCCCATGGAGGCTGGGTTGTAGATCGTTTTCCAAAGTTGTCCGATGATTACAACGGATAGAATAACTGGTGTGAAATAGATCGATACCAAGGTATTACCCTTTTTCAAATTGCGGTTAAGTAAAATTGCCATTCCAAGACATAATGGAATTTCCAGCATGGATGCTACGGAGTACAGCAATGTTCTTTTTACCGAAGGCCAGAATACTGGGTCATGAAAGAACATTTCTTTAAAGTTGCCAAAACCGATAAAATGCGCTGAAGTAAGACCATCCCACTTCAATAAGCCTGTATACAATGAAACCAATATGGGAACAAACACAAGGCACACATACAAGAGCAGACATGGCACTATGAAGACGGCTATTGTGCGTGCTGGTACCTTAAGTACTTTCATCTTTCCCGCCTCCTAAACAAGCAGATTCTTTTTTTCTATCTCTATCATAATTCGATGCGAAGAAGCTTGGATCAGCTTGCTTCGCATCGATTAAGTCAATCATTCGATTACTTATTTATTAGCTTCAAATGCAGTTTGGTGTTCTTTGGCAACTGTAGCGGAATCTACTTTTTGTACGAATAGATTTTGAATGCTGCTCAAGTGTACTTGTGATGTTGCTGGGTTCATCGTATTGTCAAAAGATAGGTCGCCGCCTTTAACTTGGTTGAACAGACCGGCAACAGTGATAGCCAGATCAGAGTAACCAGCAGCTTTCAGGTCTCCATCAACTTTTTGTCCCAGACCTACAGCATTTTTAAGCTCAAATTGTTTTTTAGGATAACTCGATGCGAAGAAGTTGAGGAAATCTTTAGTTTCCTGCAGGTGTTCGCTGTTAGCGGATACCGCAAACGCACTACCTGGTGCAAGCATGAATTCATTTGGATCGCCTTTACCGTCTACTGTAGGGAATTGGAAAGCTCCAACTTTACCAGCTACAGAAGAAGCGTCAATTGCGCCAGTTTCCCAAGTACCGATTACCCACATAGCTGCTTTACCGGATTTGAAGATGTTACCGCCCGCATTGGCATCGATGGAAGTTGCACCGTCAGGGAATGCGCCAGCTGCAACCAGTTTCTGGAATGCATCAACTGCTTCAACGAATGCTGGATCTTCAAATGTTTTCTTGCCGTCTACAACGTCTTTCAGGAAGCCAGGGCCGCCGTTCGTACGAAGCAGGATATTCATGAACAGGAATGAACCAGTCCAGGAATCTTTTTCACCGATTGCCAGTGGAGTGATGCCTTTGTCTTTCAGGAGTTTAACGTCCTGGAGCAATTCATCGTAAGTTGTCGGAGGTGCTGCAATTCCAGCTTGGGCGAACAGATCTTTGTTGTAGTACACAACTTCGATATTGTTGCCATCAGGAAGTGCGTACACATTGTTGTCAAAGCTGTAATAGTCGAGCAAGCCTGCCTGGTAAGTATCTTTCAGTCCGTTTTGATCGAGCATGTCGTTCAGTGGTGAGAACAATCCTGCATCTACAAAAGGCTTCATTTGTGCAGCCGGGTTAACGATCGTGATATCAGGAATTTCTTTAGAAGCAGCTTGTGTTTTCAATTTCACTTTTTGCTGATCTGTATTCAAAGTATCCAGTTCAATGGTTACGTTCGGATGAGCTTTGTGATACTCGTCAGACAGTTCATGAATCATTTTGTAAGCTGGTGTCGCAGGGTCAGGATAAATATTTTGGAAAGTGATAGTGACCTTTTTGTCACTTGCAGTGTTTGCTGGAGCAGTTGTTGCGTTATCAGGTGCCTTTGTTGCGGCGTTAGTACTGGTGTCGGCGTTGTTGTTGTTTGAATTTCCACAAGCCGCTAAACTTAGTGCCATTGCAGCTGATAATGCAAAAGTAGCTGATTGTTTAACTCTTTTTTTATCCATTCGTTAATGCCCCCTGTTATTGATGTTTTAGTGATAGGTTTATTATCATTCTTTGAAGCGCTTCCATCAAGGCGGGAAATGTAGGTTTAAGGTTTGTTTTTTCTAGGTATGTTAAATTTATTCATAAAGTTACTTGCGCAATTAAAACGGATGCCTCCCGCCATGGATATATAACCTCGCGGGAGGCATGCTTATTTCAATCGCACTCATGTTGTGATTTTCTCACAGAAATTAAATAAATATCCTCTTTCATTACATCTTTATAATGCTCGCCATCCATGGATATTGAGGTTCAGCGAATCTAATATATCAGCAATCAGGAAGTAGGCTGCCGCCATTGCTTCAGCACATGAGTTAACCCTGGAACATCAAGTCCATCTATTGAAAATGCCTTACGCAGTAGTTCGTGCGGAATGAACTCATCATACTTTCCGAGATAAGGCGCTTCATCCTTAGATAGCAGAGACAAAGGATCTGTCGCGGCGGCACTCTCTGCAAGGATCTCCGCTTCCAGTGTATCTGCATCCGTGCTCCCCGCGACAACCATATAATACGGTTCCATCGGTACAATCGAACGGAGTTTGAGTGTACCTTTCAGATTGTTCTTAAGCAGACGTTCCAAGGTGCGGAACTGCCGGCTTCCCGCCCAAGGCAGGATGAACATCGAATCACCGCCCGCTGGCAGAACAGACCGCGTAAGCAAGCCGCTCTCTTTGGCCAGACGGCGAGCCCGTTCCAGCCGTGCTGCCGCACTTGGGGCCAAATAAGAGTAGAGGGCAGTCTCCCCGAGAACTTCACGGATCTTCGTCATAATACGGGTATGTACATCCCCTCCCGTTCCAAGCCATAAGGTATCCACTTTACCACGGGAGGTTTTGACGTACACTGCTTTATGACGAGTGTCTACCTCTTCGACCTTCCATAGCTTGCCAGCTAAGGTGAAGCAGTAGCCTGGAGGCGGAACCGTGGTAATGGAGCCAATTTCTTCAGTTCCGTTATAAACGACATGCTCCTCATCGTCCTTGAATACCGCGTAGAAGCGGAAGTTATTGACGATCTTTTCACCAGCCAGCCCAATGAGCAGATTTCCCTCGTCCATCCGCTCAATCTGTCCCATCCCCAACATGTAGGTCATAAAAGTCTCATAGTCTTCAGGATCGATTCCTTGGAAAGATGGCAGGCTTAGCACAGCCTCTCTTAAATCGTCTGGCTCTGCTTCGCCCATGCTCTTCAAAATACTCATCGTCTGGTGATAGAGTAACCCGACAGGCAATTGCCGTACGACCAGCGGTTCGACCCATTTCTCTTTGACGTACAGCTCAATGACCGCAATCGCTCGCAACAGGCTCCAAGGCATGCGGGCAGGCAACTGCGCTTCCTCATCCTCTTCCTCTGGTGTCACGAAGATCATCTCGGATGCTGCGCCATCGCGGCGGCCGGAGCGTCCCAGCCGCTGTACGAAGCTGGCGCAGCTATAAGGTGCGCCAATCTGCAGCACACGCTCCAGATCGCCAAGATCGATGCCAAGCTCTAAAGTCAGCGTTGCGGCGGCGACTGCAGGACCTATGCCTTGTCGCAATGCTGCTTCCGTCTCTTCACGCAGCATTGCGGAAATGCTCCCATGGTGAACGTGAAATACATCTCGTTCTCCGCGTTTTGCGGCTATCCGCCGCATTTCCAGAATAGCACTCTCGGCATCCGAACGGCTGTTAGTGAAGATTAGTGCCTTCTTAAGATGTGTATGATCGTATATGAAATCGAAATAAGCCCGTTGGGCTCGTTCTAAATGTTCTGCCTGTACCTCATCCCGCGCGTCCGGGAAAGAGAAATGCTCCACGCTCAGCCGCAGCTTCCGACCGCCTTGCGGAGCAGATACTTCTACACTTTCTCTCGTTCCTGCTCTCAGCCACTCTGTCACTGAAGCGTAATCACTTAGGGTAGCGGAAAGTCCGATTCTGCGCGGAGTGCAACCGGCCATCCGTGAAATTCTCGCCAGTTGGCTGAGTACCTGTATCCCGCGATCCGCTCCCATGAACGCATGTACCTCATCGACTACGATGAATCGTAAATCCTGGAACAAGGCCGGAATGGCATTCGGACGGTTCATCAATAAGCCTTCCAAAGATTCCGGTGTGATCTGTAAAACTCCGGAGGGATTCTGCATCAGCTTTGTCTTATCCGCCTGTGGCACATCCCCATGCCAATGCCAGACCGGAATATTGCCTTCACGAAGCAAATCATTTAGTCGTGTAAATTGATCATTGATCAGCGCTTTAAGTGGAGCGATATAGAGTATCCCGACAGAGGTAGAAGGCCGTTCATAGAGCTCGGTAAGCGCGGGGAAGAATGCCGCTTCTGTCTTCCCCGAAGCCGTGCCAGAGGCAATCAGTAGATGATGTGGTGTGTCGAACAGCACACGGCAGGCATCGACCTGTGCCTCACGCAATGTCTCCCAACGGTTCTTATATATAAACTCCTTAATGAAAGGAGCCAGCCGATAAAATGGATTGTCGCTCATAATTCAAACTCCGCCAGAAACCCGTCCAGCTCACTTTGTTCAGCATCGGCGGGAGTTGAGGTTCGTTCGCCAACAAGCTTCTCGAAAGAGATTTCCGGATGCTGGCGCAGAGTATGCAGCAGATCCATGAAATCCCGCACGATCTCTCGCGGAGTAAGCAGTTCGTCCGCACCCAATCTCCCCACAGCCTCCTCCATAAAATGCACCAGCTGTTCCTGACTCAGCAAGGCAACATATCCATAATGCAGGGCATGAATATCTCTTAGCTTAGTAAGCAGCACCAGAATTTCTTCATGTGAAAGCATATCCAGCGCAATAATAGGCCCAGTGAAATTATTCATGCTCGTTCCGCCATAACGGCCCGCTACTAATCTGGATCGCAGTGCCTCATAGCTGAACAACCCACGCCGTGAATCTTCTACGAATTGTGGAGTTCCCCCTAGAAAAATCCCCAGACTCTCGGCCTTGCCTTGCATCGTATCATTAAACATGGTGAGCAGCTTCTCATAGTTGCTCTGACGTGAGATGCTGTTAGTGATTTTATATAGATTAACACCCTCATCAATAAACAACAGCAACCCTTTATAGCCGATGGCAGCCGTGAATTCGGCCCACAGCTTCATATACTCATACCAGTTATCGTCGTCGATAATAACACCTACACCCAGTGCTTTCCGCGCTTCGGTACGGGTGGCGAATTCACCGCGCAGCCAGCGTAGCGCATCCTGCTTCAGTTCGTCATCAGCCAGCTTGTGGGCATTCCAGTATGAAGCCAGCACTTTGGCAAAATCAAACCCGTGCACTAGTCCCCGCATCTCGGAGGTTACCGCATATATCCGCTTCTCTACCTCTTCACCTAACTGTGGCGCATCAGGACTATATCCCTGTTCTTGCATAACAGCCTGCTGCAGCGAGAAAATCCATTTCTGCAGGATGATCTCCAGCGCCCCACCGTCCGGACGTGTTCGGGTGGATAAATGGCTCATTAGCTCTCGATATGTAGAGAGTCCTTGCCCCTTTGTCCCCACCAGCCGCCGTTCCGGCGAAAGATCAGCATCCGCAACTACAAAGTCCCGATCCATGGCATAGTTACGGATAATCTGCAAAAGAAAGCTTTTACCACTGCCAAATTTGCCGGTAATCAACTTGAAGGCGGCTCCGCCTTCGGCGATATTGTCCATATCTCTTAAGATGGCTTCTACCTCAGGGCGGCGTCCAACAGCTATATGCTCCAGTCCAATTCGCGGGACTACACCGGCGGTCAGCGAGTTAACGATTGCTGTTGTCATTCGTTTTGGTATTTTCAATTCATTCATCGTAGTCGGTCACCTCTTAATATATACAAGCATAGGCACAAATTCCTCGGCAATCTCTTCCCCGTCGATTAGCAGGTCACCGAGATTGTCCATGGCAAGTTCATTTATCTCATCGATCAGCAGCTCCGGCATAGTTCCGCTCTCAGCAGCCAACTGCTGTATCGTCATCAATCCATTATCACTCTTCAGGGTCAGCAAGGCTTCCCGCTGCAGCGGACTGAGCGCAGCCGTAAATTGCTCCCATTCTGTAACAGCACCTGCTGGAGTACTGGCAGGGTCGGTTTCTGCAACGGGCTCAAATACAGGTTCTTTATCGTGCGGTTCCTCTTCGAGGTCAGTGATAGGAGCATCACTCGCAGTAGAACTTACAGCAGACTCATCGGTCTCAGAAATAATATCCTTATCATTAACGGTAAGCAACGTTCGAACAATCTCAGAGTCGGTCTGGAGACGTTCCAGCTTACCCTGATCAATTACGACCACCGGACCTGCCTCCTCCTGCTTGAGCTTATGGAACTCCCGCTGCAGAAAGCGTGTCACCAGACTGGACATATCGTCGTCTACATTAATCCCTTTAAGTCTTCCCCTATATCCCAGCAGTTCCCGCAGCTTATTCTCAGTTAGGCGGAACAGGCGTGTAATGAGACTGCGTAGCGGTACGGATTTACTGATGCGTACAACGGGTACAAGCACAGAATACCCATATAATGAAATGTCATATACCGCACTGCGGAATAAAAAACGTTCGCGCAGCACTGGGGGGGCAGGCGGAAACATTTCGAGCAGATTCGATCCGTGTTTTCGCGTTACGTAAGCGTCGATCAAGGCAATAACCTGCGGAATATATAATTCAGCAGCTTCTTTACCCTCGCCCATGTAGAATTTGGACTTGCTAATATCATAATCCGACATAGCTGTTAATACGGCAAAGGACAGCTGCTCAGGAGCAGAAGACAGACAACGCATTAATTCAAGCTCAGCTAGATCTCCGGCAAGTCCGCGTGAACGGGCAACGATTACTGAAAGCGGAACATCGAGCTTATGGACAAAGGAGAAATCAGCGATCCAACCGCCAAGATATTGATCCAGCCGTTTGTATTTATCGCGATAAGCTTCCCATAATTGGCATAGCTGCCTATAACCATCCGTAGGCTCTTCCCAGCCCACTCCATTGATAAGTTCGTATACATGCAGAAAAATATAAGAAAGATCCGTCTTATGGAATCTGCCCTGCCTTACTTCAGTACGCCAATAGAAATACCAGTTGCTCTGCGCACCTGTCATATGACCATAGGTAGGCCAATAGCTCTTAAAAGGAACAAACAGGGCCGCCACAGTTTCGCTTCGCTGCACCAGTTCTTTAGCCCGCAGCACGAATTGACCTTCCGTTGTAGTTACAGGTTCCTGGGTGGTCTCTATATCCCATAATTTCAGTTGTACGGTATCGTCAGAGGTTGACTTTATTCTATTAGTAGATGACTTCTGTGGCGGTGCTTCTTCAGCGGAATTTCGTGGAGGGATGGCCACATTCTGTTCCACGCTTTCCCAGACCAATTCAGTGAAATGCGGTTGCTTCCCTTCATTACTCATATTCCATCACCCCATTCTGGAAAAGAAAAGTAAAAAACGGTCCTGTTCACAGTTGTGAAAGAACCGTTTTGCACTTCTGTCGAATTCATCCGAAAAACTTCTCATATCTGTAATAGTAGCATTGTTGGTAGAACAACTTCAAGTAAAGATAACGAAGAATTCACTCTATAGAAGTTCCGTTCCTTTGGTTTCTTTACCCAGGAACAGTACGGCTAACGCGCCGATAATAATCGTCACGAAAAATATCATAAAGATAGAGCCGATGGCCATTTCACGCCCGACTAGCACCCCGACCAATAGAGGAGCAATAATGCCGCCAATCCGCCCAAAAGATGTCGCCAAGCCTGCTCCCGTAGAACGGATAGCAGTCGGATACAACTCCGGTGTATAGGCGTACATCCCTCCCCAAGCCCCGAGATTAAAGAAAGATAGGCAAATTCCCGCCGCCAGGAGCATTCCTTCCGTCGTAGCATTTCCGAACCAGGCGGCACTAACCGCCGTAAATAATAGATAGACTACAAGTACAAACTTACGTCCGAATTTCTCTATCAAATAAGCAGCTGTAAAATATCCAGGCAGCTGAGCCAAGGTCATGATCAGTACATACTCAAAGCTTCTAACCAGACTGAAGCCCTTGAGGACCATCACCGTAGGAAGCCACAGAAACATACCATAATAGGAAAAGACAACAGTAAACCACAGAATCCAGAGCATAATCGTCGAACGACGATATTCTGCCGACCAGACAGCAGCTATACGGTTGCGCAAAGAGACTGGAGCTTTCTTAATCTCGGCAAACCGTGGAGAATCATCGATCGCGCGCCGTAAGTATAGAGCATATAAAGCCGGAACCGCACCAATCGCAAAAGCAATCCGCCAGCCGTAATCAGGTATAATGAAGAAAGCGATTAAGGCAGATACGATCCAGCCCACTGCCCAGAAGCTCTCCAACAGGACAACGGCCCGCCCTCTCTCGGCTGCAGGCATACTTTCCGAAACTAAGGTAGAAGCGACTGGCAGTTCACCACCTAATCCAAAACCAGCCACAAACCGCAGCACACATAATATCGCGAAGCCAGCGGCGAAAGCAGATAATCCACTAGCCACAGAAAAAATCAACAGCGTCCACAGCAGCACAGGCTTCCGTCCGAAACGATCCGCCAGAATACCTGCTGCCGCAGCACCTGCGGCCATCCCTAAAGAGTTAATGCTCGTCAATAGCCCGATCTGCTCCGGTCCAAGTTTCCATTCCTTTGCCAGAGCGGCAACTACAAAAGATATCATCCCGACGTCCATCGCGTCGAACATCCAACTCAAGCCTGCGCTAAAGAGCAGCTTTCTTTGCTTGGGATTCCGCAGCAGCGTCATTTGATTCACCTTCAGGACCTCACTTTCCATCTCCATCTATTAAAGCTATCTACAGCTTGTTTCTCTTACACATTCTAAAATTGCCGTGCTCAAAAATCAAGGAATAACGCCGCATTAAAGTATTGTCTAGCGAGCGCTTGAAAATAACAGGTCTGCACAGATATTGCCGCGATGAGCAACATGTTATGAACAGCCTCACTTTGTGTTCGTGTGAGATGGGTCAGTCTCATCATTATTTTTCGAGAGGAAGCCCCCAGAAGACTATCTTCCTTTACAGAATATTTCTGGTGTAAGCTGCGTTCATCCAACCCTTGGACTTGTTGGGAAGGATCACGCTTGATCTCTTCAAAAAGACTGGCGTATGCATAGTACAACTGTGCGGGCTCGATCAAATCATCATCATCCCGTTCTGGCTTCAGGAACAACATTCGAAACAGCTGGCGAATACTCTCAAAATCTAGCGCTGCCTTCAGATCATCAATCATAAACAGCAGCGCTGCCTGATTAACCGAATATTTCTTCCCTTCATTTGGCGAGCCCAGGTATTCCTTAAAATCACGTTTCACCCAATTTTGCATAGCAGTTACAGAAAGTGTGGAATACTCTATAAGGTGGCCTAATGTGGCTATATCCCCAAGGGATAAACCTTTCACGCAGCCGCCTTTAATTATTTTCTGCAGAATGGGTGGGACATATGTGGATAAAAAAGCTGGCAGGGACATGCCCTTCTGAATCTCTTCATGATGAAACTTTGTCCAAGCCTCCTTTAGAATATGTAACGGCTTCTGGTCTGAAAGCCCAGCCAGTGAATGCAGCAGGCAAGACATTTCTATTCGGCTTAAAGTGAATGCTTCCATATTGGATAGCCCTCCCTATTTGATATTTCATTGAAAAGTTCGTAGAATAGGTTCATAAGAACTCATAATTTGAGTATAACCTATTTTATAGAACGAGAGGGATGGTAAAGATTTTATGGGTATAGGACTTAGTTTGATGTTGGTGGTCATTTTGATTATTTTAACCGCTTTTTTTGTAGCTACGGAATTTGCATTGGTAAAGATTCGAGGAAGTCAGGTTAGCCAATTGGTCATTGACGGGCGCAAGAACGCATTAGCAGTTCAACGTGTGGCTGCCAATCTAGATGGATATTTATCCGCTTGCCAATTGGGTATCACAATTACGGCGCTGGGAATTGGTGCGCTTGCGGAGCCAGCCTTCGAACATTTACTGCTTCCTTTTTTTGATTGGAGCGGTATTAATAGAAGCCTTTCTCTTCCTCTTTCTTTTGCCTTAGCTTTCTTTATTGCAACATTTCTGCACGTCGTAGTTGGAGAACTTGCTCCAAAGACCGCAGCTATTAATAAACCGGAAGAAATTAGTCTCTTTACGGCTCCATTGATCATTTTGTTCTACAAAATCCTGTATCCTCTCATTTGGCTCCTAAACGGCTCTGCCAATTTATTGGTTCGTGTGTTTGGAATGAAGCCTGCCAGTGAGCATGAGGAAGCGCACTCCGAGGATGAGATTCGCCTGATCTTGTCCGAGAGCTATGAGAGCGGCAAAATCAATAAAGCAGAATACGGTTATGTTAACCGAATCTTTGCTTTTGATGAAATGTTAGGCAAAGAAATCATGGTTCCCCGCACAGACATGGTATGTCTTTATAGCAATAATTCACTTAAAGAGAATTTCGATATTATCCGTAAGGAGCAATATACGCGCTTTCCCATTGCCGAGGGCAGTAAAGATAATATCATTGGGATGATTAATACGAAGCAGCTGTATTTACAGTACGACAACAATCCGGATTTCGATTTTAAAAGCTTGATTCAGCCGGTCCTGACCGTATCTGAAGTCACACCTGTCAAGACGCTATTAACCCGTATGCAGCTCGAGCGTGTGCATATCGCTCTCTTGCTGGATGAATACGGCGGGACCTCCGGTCTGATTACCATTGAAGATATCCTGGAAGAAATCGTGGGCGAAATTCGTGATGAATTCGACGGGGACGAACGCAAAAATGTAGAAAAACTGAGTGAGTTCAATTATTTGTTTGACGGCAAGGTTTCTCTGCTTGAGATTAAGCAGCTAACGGGGCTGGATTTCGATGATGCAGAGGTCACTACCGTAGGCGGATGGTTATATAGTCACTTGCCTGATCCAGCTGTGGGTAAGAGCATTATCCTTAATCATGTAAAGCTGACCATTCGTGAGATGAACAGGCACCGCATTCGTAAGGTCGAGCTAGTTATGGAGCCTGCTGGTACTGCAAAATCGTCACTATAGATGTAATAAAAAAATCATACGCTAATCATAATAAAACAGGCGTTCCGTCAGCGGAGCGCCTGTTCTGTTATTCAATTTTCGAGACATAGCTCTCACCTTCTTCTAAAAAAGTCTGTCTATTATAAACCTAGTCCAGAATTTTACTCATGTAATACTCGTCTACCCATTGTCCATCTACTCTAAGTGCTTTTCGCTTAGTTCCTTCGATCTCGAAGCCACTTTTGGTGTATAAGGCCAAGGCTCTTTGATTATGAGTCATGACCGAAAGCTCGAGACGACCTATTCCACTGCCTAAAGCCCAGGTATCCAATTCCCGGAACAATCCACTGCCGATGCCCATGCCCTGGAATTGCTGCAGAATCCCAATTACTATATAAGCAGTATGCCGGTTGCGGTTCACGCTTCCCCCTCTGGCAGACATAAAACCAGCCAGGCGTCCATCTGCCTCCGCCCCAATTAAGATTGAAGTTTCAGCCTCCACAAAACCCTCAATCATCTCTTCTACCTTCTGTATGCCTGTCTGCCTCTCCTCGGGCTCCAGAAGCATGAAGCTTGATTCCAGGTCCAATCGATGCTGAAGACTAAGCAGTTCACCAGCGTCCTCTGGAACAAGCTTCCTCAACGTAACAATCATATGTCACACTCCCTGAATCAGTCTTTAGATACGGCAAATCATCAGGACATTCCCGTCCGGGTCCTTGAAGTTAAACCAATGATCATGCTCAATATCCGTTAGAATCTCCGCTCCGCTCGCTTTTACAAAATCATATGCAGCATCAATATCTTCAGTAAGCAGATGAAAGGCAGGTACATTTAAGACCGATTCTGAGGTGAAAATCTTGCTGTCCAGCACTATTCCCGGACCCTTCATGGGAACCACATACAAATGCCCGAACAGCACCTCTCCATCGAGCGGCAGTCCGAGCAAGCTGCAATACCATATCTTTGATCTTTCAATGTCACTAACCGAAATGAAGACAGCGCCAATCTGATTTACAATCGGACTTGTCACAGTAAGTAAACCTCCTCTTTATAGTTGCAGGGTGGGATATACTCTAAACCAATTCGATATAATATGTCAATTCCCTTCTCTTGGAGAAGCTATAAACAGTTGTGTTATACTCTTGTCAGCATATTTCTAATAAAAACGTCAGGAGAATATCATTGGCCAACCTAAACTTCGGCGACTTACGACTGACACCGCCCAAAATATTGTCGCTTGGTTTTATGTTGCTTATCGCCGTTGGAACTGCCCTATTAAGTCTGCCGACGGCATCTGTTGGAGGAAGAATCTCCTTCATTGATGCTTTGTTCATGGCTACCTCAGCAACCTGTGTCACAGGTCTTGCCGTTATTGATGCCGGAACACAATTGACCACCTTCGGACAAGTAGTATTGCTCGTGCTGTTTCAATTCGGCGGTCTTGGATTCGTAACGATGGCGACCTTGATCACCTTAGTGCTCAACAAGCGAATCTCACTAAAAGAGCGGTTGCTGCTGCAAGAATCCATGAATCAGCATTCTATGCAGGGCATCGTGCTGCTGATACGACGAGTACTGATCTATTCACTCATCATTCAACTCAGCGGAGCTATACTGCTTGCGGGAAGATTTATGGCTGATATGCCTTTTGGCAAAGCCATATATTACGGGTTGTTTCATAGTGTCTCCATCTTCAATAATGCAGGCTTTGATCTCTTTGGGGATATACACGGACCCTTTAGTGGGCTGACACGTTATGTGGAAGATCCGATTGTCAATCTAACCTCTATGCTGTTAATATTCCTTGGCGGCATCGGCTTTATTGTATTGTCTGATGTGATTGATTTCCCGAAACGAAAAAGGCTGACTCTCCATTCCAAGGTTGTCCTCTCTACCTCTGTCATCTTGGTCTTGGTCGGTGCGGCAGTATTTTTCTTACTGGAATTGAATCACACCCTGAAACCTCTGCATACGAGTGGTAAGATTATGGCTTCTTTCCTGCAGGCCATCACGCCACGTTCGGGAGGTGTCACCACCATCGAAATACCATTATTGCGTGAATCCACACAATTTCTGATGATTCTGCTGATGTTCATTGGTGCAGCACCTGGATCAACTGGCGGGGGCATAAAGATTACAACCTTTGCCATTCTGGTGACTGCTGTGTACGCCAAATTGCGGGGCAGAGAGGATATTGTATTGTTCCGCAATAGAATTGCTAAAGGGAATGTCTACAAAGCTATTACGATGACCTTACTCTCTCTGATGTTAGTAGTTATCGCAACCATGTTGCTGTCTGTAACGGAGAATGCTGATTTCCTGAGTGTGCTGTTTGAAGCCATATCCGCCTTCGGTACCTCTGGCATTACAATGGGCCTTACTACAGAGCTTACTACGTTAGGCAAGGTGCTTGTGATTATTCTGATGTTTGTTGGACGAATAGGACCCCTCACTCTAGCTTACGCACTTAAACCCAAGAATAGCAAAGAACTTTACCGTTATCCTGAAGGCAATATTACTATTGGATAAAGGTTCTAACAAAGCCAGGTAACGATCAAGCGGTGTTATTAAACCGTCAATCGTTACCTGGCTTGTTTTGGATTCTACTCTTCTTCTGGGATTTCCTGAGCATCGAGTGCTGCATCCAGCAATTGATTGTACACATCGTCATCATTTTCCAGCAAGGCATCTGTTTCTAGGAATTGCTCTTCATTCCCCGGCTCACCGGCAAAGCTGAGACTGTAATCCCATTCCGTACCTCTTGTGCTAAAAAAAGTTATTTCATATTGGGCTTTATGGTTTTCAAGAGTAAATATGGTTCTCCCTACATAACTACGGTCCTCTTTGCGGCCCATCTCCGCACTAAATATCTCAACCTTCATGCGCTTTCATTCCTTTCGTCTAATCATTCTAACTCTCACATTATATCATTGAACGGGCTGTAATTACCTCTCTTTAAGCTGTAATTGACTTTTTTCATCCGGCGGTTAATAATTTAGAGCAACGCTTGTAAAGATCTAGATTATTAACAAATGGAGGAAATAACAATGACTGATTTCAAGGCTCAGCTTAGTAAATACGCAGATTTGGCTGTCCAAATAGGTGTAAACATTCAACCCGGCCAGATTTTGGTCGTGAATGCACCAATTACAGCTGCAGAATTCGTTCGCCTCATTACAGCCAAGGCCTATGCCGTTGGTGCAAGCTTAGTCAAAGTAAACTGGAGCGACGAGAGTATTACGCGCCAGCAATTCGAGCATGCAGCACCAGAAGTGTTCACTAAAGCTCCAACCTGGTTAGCGGGTGAGATGACTGAGTTTGCCGAGAATGGTGCCGCTATACTTGCCGTTGTCGCTGAAAACCCGGATGCCCTTAAAGGCATTGATCCTGAACGGATTGCCAACTTCCAAAAAACGCGGGGAACGGCCATGTCCAAGTTCCGTGAATACCAGATGTCAGACAAGATCAGTTGGAGTGTCGTAGCCGTACCTTCCCAAGCTTGGGCAGACAAGGTATTTCCCGACGTTCCTGCCGAAGACAGAATTAACAAGCTTTGGGAGGCTATTTTTCATACGGTGCGCCTTGACCGTGAAGATCCATTGGCAGCCTGGCAGGAGCATCTGGACACGTTGGAACAAAAGGCCAATGTTCTCAATGCCAAGCAATATAAGAAGCTGCACTACATAGCACCAGGCACAGACCTTAGTATTGAGCTGCCTGAAGGCCATATCTGGGCGCAAGGCGACAGTGTTAACGCTAAAGGCCATTCTTTTGTGGCCAATATGCCAACGGAAGAAGTATTCACAGCTCCGCTGAAGACAGGTGTTAATGGTACGGTCCACAGCACGAAACCACTGAGCTATGGTGGCAACATTATTGACGATTTCTCTATTACCTTCGAGAACGGCAAAATTGTAAGTGTAACTGCCGAAAAGGGGCAGGAAGCGCTGGAGTATTTGATCAGTCTGGATGAAGGTGCGAAATACCTCGGCGAGGTCGCGCTAGTTCCGCACAAGTCTCCCATTTCCGAATCCAATATTTTATACTACAATACACTGTTTGACGAGAATGCCTCCAATCACTTGGCCATTGGTACTGCTTATCCATTCTGCCTTAAGGGTGGCAAAGAAATGACTCAGGAGGAACTGATCGAACACGGACTGAACACAAGCGTGACTCATGTCGATTTCATGATTGGTTCACCTGAGATGGATATTTACGGGATTACAGCTGATGGCAACAAGGAGCCCGTATTCCTGAAGGGGAATTGGGCATTTTAGGAACGAAATTAGAGAGACCAGAGTTATTGGGAGGAGCAGAAACCATGTTGGATTTCAAGCAAAAGCTGGAGAATTACGCGCTTCTGGCAGTCAAAATCGGAGTTAATATCCAACCCGGACAGACTCTTGTCGTGAATGCCGATATCGCAGCTTCAGAACTGGTGCGTTTAGTTGTGCGCAAGGCTTATGAGGAAGGCGCCAAGCTTGTCAAAGTTATTTATAGTGATGAATTCGTTACACGCGCCCGCTACGAGCTGGCTCCCTCCGCTTCCTTTCTAGAAGCACCGCAATGGCATGCGGATGAGATGGAGGATCTTGGCAAGAAGGGTGCGGCCATTCTGACGATCATCTCCACCAATCCGGATCTACTAAGCGGTATAGAGGCTGGAAGAATTGCCGACAATCAACGGACAACAGGGCAGGCTATGGCTCCTTACCGTGAGCTAATGATGGGGAATCACATCAGTTGGAACGGCCTTGCGTTCCCTTCACCATCTTGGGCGGCAAAAGTATTCCCTACTGCTCCGCCTGAACAACAGGTTGATCTATTATGGGATGCCATTTTCAAAGCGGTCCGTGCGGATCAGGAGGACCCTATTGCCGCCTGGACGCAACATCTCGATGGACTTCAGAAGCGTTGCACTACCTTAAACAATAGAAAATACCGCAAGCTGCACTATACAGCGCCTGGAACGGATCTGACTATCGAATTGCCCGAAGGACATATTTGGTGTCAAGCCGGTGCCGTGAACGGCCGCGGAGTCCCTTTTGTAGCCAATATTCCGACGGAGGAAGTATTTACAGCTCCGCTTAAGACAGGAGTCAACGGCAAGGTCAGCAGCACGAAGCCACTCAGCTATGGTGGCAACATCATTGATCGATTTACCCTCACTTTGGAGAATGGAAAAGTAACAGACTACACCGCAGAAGAAGGCAGTGAAACGTTAGCTGCTCTACTCTCCATGGACGAAGGTTCTGCTTTTCTTGGTGAAGTAGCACTGGTGCCCTTCCACTCGCCCATCTCGGAAAGCGGAATTCTTTACTACACTACGCTGTTTGACGAGAATGCTTCCTGCCATTTGGCAATAGGTGCAGCCTATGCCTTCACCCTGCAAGAAGGTATCCATATGACTAAAGAGCAACTGGCGGAAAAAGGCATGAACCAAAGCCTTACTCATGTTGACTTCATGATGGGTTCTCCAGACATGAATATTGATGGGATCACGGATGATGGAGCAAGCGAACCGATATTCCGAAATGGCAATTGGGCCTAAACACCTAACTTCCTTAATAGCTTAAACAGAAGACGACCCGCTTTTTCCTTCTTATCAAGGAAAAGCGGGTCGTCTTTTTGTAAATATAAGAATTTATATGTTTTACCCAATAACTTATCCTTATATTTCTCGAAGAATCGAATATCTGCCGTGCAAATACATCAAATTTGAATATTTGTTCAAAATATGTTCACAATATCGTTGATTTTTATTCACAAATATGTCACAATACAGTTAAGGATTGAATTTCCAAGGAGGAGATCAACATGATTAAGGATCCATCATCTAAAGAAATGGACATGGTAGAAACTGAACGGACTGACGACCAAAAGCCCACTGATTCAAGTATCTTTGCATCTAATGCAATCAAATATACCGCCTTTGTCATGCTGCTATTCGGATTTCTATACTTCGTAATTGAATACTTGGCGCCTATGCTGTAATCGTTGGCTATGTATATACAACTTAATAGAGAACGCTTACGGCTAATCTCGCTCACCTTGGGCTATGACTAGCCGTTTTTATGTTTACCAGGATAATGCCTTGTTGATCCATGTTATCGCAGCTGGTGTCCATATGCCATCCATTCTTGAATGCAACCACTGAATGGCTTCCTCCCGAGTGCCAGGATTCATGGATAGACCGCTCTCCTTCAACCAGTGACTTGCCGTTTCGAAAGAAGTACTGTTCCAGCCATTCTTCTCTCCCACCGCATTATGGCGTTCCTTCACTCCCGAAATAACGATATCCAGTGATCCTTGCAGCTCTGTAACCGCATTGTCAAACTGTGACTTCTTTTCTTTCGCCTTCATCTCTGCTTCGGCCCGCAAGCTGCGTGTATCTATACCTTGATTAGTACGAATGATCTTCAATAAAGTCAGCGCTTCTCGGCTGGAAAGACCATTATTGTACCGTTCTTCCAGAGCAAGGGAGCTACCGGCTGCCGCTACGAATACGGGAAACCACTCCTTAGATACTAAAACTGCCTTTTTCTTGATGAACTTTCCGTATCCAGCCAGACCCTCTCCGGGAAATCGTGCACGCCACGCCCAGGGGTCCAGCTCTGTACCGGTATGCCAATTCTCTGCCTTTGTGATTCCACTTATTGAAGGATGTTCAGGGATTAGCGGGGCTAGTGGCAAAATACCGACCTTCGCTAATATTTCCGCCGCCTCTTCATAAGTTGTAATGCTAACCTGTTCTTCCATACTCTTCATTGCACTCTCATCCCTTTCCTACAGCCTTCATATTTCCTATACCCGCAATAAACGTACTAATGAGCCGGTACAAGCTGATATTGGCGTCAAGCGGCATACCGAACCCTCCCTTATGCTCCAATGAAGTGAAGCCGTGCAGAATACTACGCAGCCCTCGAATGGCATGCAGTTCTCCCTCAGCTCCCAGGTCATACGCTTTTAGCGCATGAATCATCAGTGACAAAATAAGATTGCCTGCCAATTCTAGTGGAACATTCTCCTGTTCTGGTGCCCGCAATGTTGTTTCATACAGACCCGGACGGCTTCTTGCAAAATCGACATACGCTTGGCTCATAGCGTGAATTGCGATATCACCACTAACTCCCTCTACTGCTGCTGACATCCTTGTGTAGAGCTGTTCCAGTCCGTAAATAGCCAGTAAAGTCCGTAAACCTTGCAACCCATTAATATGATTGTACAAGGAAGGGGAACGCACGCCCAGCTTGGCTGCCAGCGCAGCCAGGGTTACTGCTTCAATTCCTTGTTCATCAGCTATATCCGCTGCGGCCATTACAAGGGTATGGGTGTCTAAGCCTGCTCTTGGTGACATGTTGATCTACTCCTGTCCCTGTCTAATTTGTGCCGTACGAATAGCTTCCTTGATCTTGTGAACGGGTTCTTTAAGCAAATCTCCATGACCTACTGCTAGTAACGACGGTGAAGCCTCCAGCAGCTTGAGGGCGCTGGCCAAAGCCAAGCCTTTATTCCAGGTAGCCAGGGCCGGAAAAGGAAACCACGGAACAACAGTCCCCGATACGGCCGTCCCCCGGAAGGTCTGAAAAGCATCTCCGACAATAACGGCTCCGCTACGCTTATCCAGAAATGACATCGAACCTGGAGTATGACCAGGCGTACTGATCGCCGTCAATGATCCAACCGTATCCCCTTCATACAGCAATACATCCGCTTGAGTCAAAACCTTCTTGGGAACACCACCCTTTATAGGACTCTGGGGCTCGCCAACCCGTAAAGAACGATCTCCACGCAGCAAGCCTGCATCCCTCTCCGAAATATACACCTGCGCATTAGGGAACTTTTTCTTAAGTCCGTCTAACCCACCCACATGGTCATCATGAGCGTGAGTCAGGACAATTCGGGTGATCTCCTTATTTAAGTTCGCTGCGGTGCGGACAATTCCTTTCACACTAAAAGGCATCGCCGCATCTATTAGAGTCAAGTCTTTCTCTTCTTCAACAATGTAACAATTCACTGGGAACAATCTTGGCATCCAAGTAAGCTGTAGCAACTGGCCTTCACGAGTAACTCTCATAGGTATCCCTCCAATAAACTAATGTCATTAGCTTAAATATAAACTAATGTGATTAGTTTTGCAATATAGAAATTACACCTAGGATATGACTGTTTTATCTCAAGTTTTGGTTCGACCAGGATTTCAATTAGAAGATCTACCCTTCCGTGAATATTTCTGCGCTCAAAATTATGGACACACCAAAATTGTAGCTTATAACTTCAAGGATGACGAAATACCAGGCCAGTAGAGCTCAGGAATTGAGTTTCTTGATCATTCAACGGGTTGATGAATACTAGATGTCCTTCCCTAATTATCACTGCAGATCTCATAGTAGTTAAGCTTTTGGGGAGCTGATCAAGTTCTATGTTTTTTCACAAGAGAAATATTCTACAATGATTTTGAAATTTTCTTGCAAGCCTTTGACTCCATCTACTTTTAACAAATTCAGCTTTAAATGATTGGCTTCCTGTTGGACAAGCTCAGCAAACAGAGCATCTCTCGACATCCACTTATCAAAAGAAACCGCAGGATCGTCTGTTTGCTGTAATAATTCTTGTACCCAAACTCTCTGGCTATAATGTTCCCTTTGGAAACGTTCAGTAGGAACAATCCATATTGCTTTATGCTTTTCTCTCATATGGGGTAACACCAAATGGGGTAATAATTGATTTCCTTCAACTACAATAGGTAGGTTAGGCTTGGCAGCAAGATCCTCTAAGACCATTGAGAAATCTTCCCTAACGAATTGGAGATAAACTCGTAATTGTTCTTCAACATCCCTGGTATAAAAAACTTCGTTAGGCTTCATCTTAGATACTTTATGCATAGCGGACTGTTTGTTACGTGAAATTTTCTGCATATGTATATCAGAGTGTTCATCACAAGCATATAGTTCAAGCCCATACTTATCTGCATACATCTTCGCTAATGTACTTTTACCTGCACATGCCGATCCACCGATCCAGTAAATGATTTGATCTACTGCCATAATCTCGCCTCATTTTCGGTATATTTGTTTGGTTATTGATCACCTGAGAATAATCACATAATTTTACAGTCTCCTTATTTTTTTAGCAAATAGCTCTAGAGTAAAGGGCTGGCCTGACCAGCCCTTCCTCATCAAACCGTACGTGAGGTTTTCCCTCATACGGCTTTCCGATGTTCGTCATTCATGGGCATACAGTTTACAATAGCGTTTTAAGTCCATACTGGACGGCAATATATCTAACCTCTTTCAGTGAACCCATCCATCTTCTACGTTGTCTTTTCTTGGCATACCACCGGGTTAATCGCTGCAAAATATACCAGTCCAACTTGGCTAATCTCTTTTGGCTGTAGTTCGTGTAGTAATAATTTCTCCATCCTTGGATCTTTGGATTGAGCCATTTCACCTGTTCCGCAAACGATTTCGAGCGCATGCTCGGGGGAGCCAATCTTTCTTTGACCACCTCTCGAATGCGTTCCTCTGCCTTTTTCGTTAGCCACTGTTGTGTGGTGTAGTACACCTTGCCTTGGGATGTTTCTGCTCTCGTTTTTCGGTGATGCATCCCCAAGAAGTCGAATCCTTCGTCTCCCGTCCATAATCCTACAATGCGGGTTTTGGTCGGGTGTAGGGATAACTCCAAACGCTCCATGATTTTGCGTATGAGCTCATACGCATGTTCGGCGTCCTTTTTCGTTTTGCAAACCACTACAAAGTCGTCTGCATACCTCGTGAGCTCCCCTACTCCTTTCCCGTGTTTCTCCCACAATTGGTCGAAGTAATTTAGATAGATATTCGCAAGGAGCGGTGAAATCACGCCTCCTTGCGGAGTCCCTAAATCCGAGCGTCTTACCGTTCCTTCTTCCATAACTCCCGCTTGTAGCCACTTCCTCATTAATTTCAGTATCCGCCTGTCATTGATACGCATTTGCACCAATTTCATAAGCTTCTCTTGATTAATATTGTCGAAGTAGCCTTGGATATCGACGTCGACTACCCAATTTCCTTTGCGGTTGCAGGCTTTACGAATACGTTCCAACGCCCCTTTAGCACTTCGTTTCGGACGAAAACCGAAGGATACTTCCCCAAAGTCTGCTTCAAAGATGGGTTCAATCACTAGTTTGGTTGCCATCTGTATGACTCGATCCCGTACGGTGGGTATGCCTAATGGCCTTTGCTTTCCGTCTTTCTTCGGGATATAGTGTCGCCTTACGGGTTGCGGATGGTAGTTACCTTCTTTAAGTTCTCGCTCACATGTCTTGAGAAACCATATTTCTCCTTGTTCCTCAATGTCTGCTAGCGTCACGGCATCTACTCCCGCAGCTCCCTTGTTGGCTTTCACTCGTTTCCACGCTTCGCACAATACATCCCACCGATAGATCTTGTCATACAATGCATGGAATTTACGCTTTTTGTTCGCCTTGGCCGCATGACCTAGCTTTTTTTGGAGTTGTTGAACTTTTTCCTTGGGTGTCGTTAGCCGGTTGGCATTCACTCACTCGTACCTCCTCCAAAAGCATAAACAAAGCAGGGCTCCTTCCCTCCCTAAGGTTATGTTGTCCTTAGGTTCCTTGGTACTATGAGCCCCTCGGACTCCCTTCCCACAGACGGTTCATTTCGTCTTCTGGACTTATAGAGCGCCTCTTTACGGATTCCTAAAAAAAAAAAAATCCCGTGTGGGGGAGGGTCTCCCCAGTTCACTGCATTATCTTTCAAACCCATGCCGTTCCCTATACGCCGGAGGATTCTTCACTGCTGCTCCAAGTTCTGCACAGTTTCCATGGCCTTCGTCTATATTCTCGAGACTCGGCACCCTCTTTTCCCCTTTGCAGGGCCTTTTTGACGACGCGGCAGGATTCACTTCATGTTGCGGCCTGGATTGTCGCTCGCCCTGTCTCTGACAGGTACTTTTGTCGATGCGCTTTTACACACAGATTTCTCCATGCGCAAGCATCCTAGCTACCAAGGTGGCTTGGCCCCTCCTTGGGTTGGACTTTCACCAACTAGATAATGCGTGCCTCTGGGCACGCATAATAAATAAAAAAAGCACCATCCCCATAAGGATAGTGCCTCCTTCCATCAGCCGAACCGGCCCATGATGTATTCCTGGGTCATTTGATTCGTTGGATTTGTAAAGACCTTCTCGGTCTTATCATATTCAACAAGCGTGCCTAAGTAGAAATAGGCGGTATAATCAGAAATACGAGCGGCCTGCTGCATGTTATGCGTCACAATGACAATCCGCAGATCTTCCTTCAGCTCTTTGATTAACTCCTCTATTTTACCAGTAGAGACAGGGTCAAGAGCCGAAGCTGGCTCATCTAGTAGCAATATTTGCGGATTAACCGATAATGCTCTGGCAATACAAAGTCGCTGCTGTTGTCCACCGGACAGAGCCAACGCTGAATCCTTCAGACGGTCCTTCACTTCATCCCACAGTGCGGCGCGGCGCAGGCTGCTTTCCACAATCTCATCCAGGGCCTTCTTACCTCTAATTCCGTGATATTTGGGTCCAAAGGCAATATTGTCATAAATAGATTTATAGAACGGGTTGGGCTTCTGCCAGACCATGCCAATCTTCTGCCGCAGCTTGATCACATCCGTACCCGGGGCATTGATATCGATACCATCGATCCAGATACTGCCTTTGGTTGTCGATCCGGAGATTTCGTCATTCATCCGGTTCAGCGAACGAAGAAAGGTTGATTTACCGCAGCCTGAAGGGCCGATTAATGCGGTAACGGTATTCTGTGCAAATGGAAGACTAATTCCTTTTACCGCCTCATACGTTCCGTAGAAAATACTCAACTGCTCTGTTTGAAAAGCTTCACCAACTGGTGTTTCTATTGCCGTTGCTCCCATGACTTACTCCTCCTAAAGGTTTCTACTATAAGCCCGCATTAGTCCATGCTTTTTGATGCAGTGAGTTTGCGGTATATCAATCTGCCGAAGTAACGTGCGGCCAGATTAAAGATTAATACGGTTAATACGAGCACTGCTGAAGCCCCTGCGGCAATTTGAGCGGCATCGGGAGCCAGTCCTTCACTGTTGATCTTCCAAATATGCACAGCCAGTGTTTCTGCCGGACGGAATGGATTCAGCGGTGAAGAAGGGCTTAGCGGGTTCCAGTTAGTGAAATCCAGACGTGGACTGCTCATACCGGCTGTGAACATCAGCGCGGCGGCTTCCCCAAATACACGGCCTGCGGACAGTATAGTTCCGGTAATAATTGTTGGCAGAGCCACCGGTAACAGTACGGAGGTTACGATCTTCCACTTGGATAATCCAAGCGCAAAGCCTGCCTCTTTTTGCTGGTTGGGTACACTTCGGAAGGCCTGCTCCGTAATCCGCACCATCAGCGGTAGATTAAATACTGTCAGCGCCAGCGCACCGGAAATTAAGGAGAACCCCAGATTAAAGTAATTGACAATCAATAGCAATCCGAACAAGCCAACTACGATGGAAGGGAAAGAAGACAACACTTCCACGATCAGACGGATGAAGCCGGTAAGCTTGCCGGGCCGAGCATATTCGGCCATGAAAATACCGGCGCCTAAACCAAGTGGTACCGTAATAATCAATGTCAATACGAGCAAGAAGATTGAGTTGAATAGCTGTGGCCCAACCCCGCCGCCTGCACGGATCTTTTGGGGTGCAGAGGTAAGGAAATCCCAACTGACATGACTTAAACCCCTGAATAGAATATATCCTAATAGACCTACAAGAATGGCTACGATAAAAAGTGCGAAAAATACGATCAGACTAGTAGCAATCTTGTCTACAGTTCTCGGCTTCAAATTTTATTTCTCCTTTCAAGCAGTCTTACGAGGAAGACGAATACAAAGGTCATCAGCATTAACACCAGCGCCATACTCCACAGTGCATTATTATGCGCCGAGCCCATAGTGGTGTTGCCCATTCCGAGCGTGATCACACTTGTTAAGGTAGAAGCCGATTCAAAGAGCGAGCGTGGTATGAATGGAGCATTACCAATAACCATCTGTACAGCAAGTGCTTCACCAAATGCACGGGCCATACCTAGAACAATCCCTGTCATAATGGCAGGAAACGTAGTTGGGATGATGACCCGGGATATCGTCTGCCACCGGGTGGCACCAAGCGCAAAGGAAGATTCTTTCAAATTTTGCGGCAATGAAGCCAGCGCGTCTGCAGCCACGCTTGTAATGGTCGGCAGAATCATTACCGACAGCACAAGCGCGCCTGCAGCTACCCCGATACCCTGACCAGGCAGCGTGTTGCGCAGAAACGGTACAATTACACTTAATCCTATAAAGCCGTAAACGACCGAAGGGATACCTGATAGCAATTCAATGACAGGCTGCAGGAGCTTTTTGCCCCAACCCGGAACAATCTCGGTCATAAACAACGCGGCGCATAAGCTAAGCGGGCTGGCTATAAGTGCAGCAAGAAGGGTAACTAAGAAAGAGCCAGCAATAAATGGAAAGGCTCCGAAGGATGGTGTATCCCCGTCAGGTGACCACTTGGTGCCGAATAAAAAATCAGAAACAGTGACATCCCCACTAATAAAGGTGGAAATCCCTTTAGAGGCTACAAAATATACCATCGATACAATAATTACGATCAATAGCGCCACACAAAAGGACATATATGTACGTCCTATAAAATCTTCAATATGATGTTTTTCAATGCGTGCTTTCTTTGGTTTCACCCTCAAGCTGCTCCCTCTTTCTAAAGTGAAAAGAGAGGCAGATAAATTCCGCCTCTAATCACTTGAAATTCTAATGAATATCTTAACCTGATGTTGTATTATTTTGTCGTAACAGTACCTGCTACATCGCGTGTAACCTGCATTTTTGATGCTGCAATGTATCCAAGTTCTACTACATCACCTGATTGCACTTCATCTGTCATGAGGTAATCAAGGAATGCTTTAACTGTTGCATTTGGTTCGCCGTTTGTATACATATGCTCGTAAGCCCATACTGGATATTTACCAGCAATGACATTATCAACGGATGGTTCAACACCATCATAATTAAGAGTCTTCACAGTATCATCAAGGTAAGACAGAGCCAGATAACCGATGGCGCCTGGTGTTTCACCGATCATTTTCTTAACTGTACCGGAAGAATCCTCTTGGATCGAACCTTGGATATCTTCAGTTTTAGTTCCAAGTGCAAAGCTTTCAAAAGTTGCACGAGTACCGGAGCTGCTTGGACGGTTAATAATTTGAATCTTTTGGTCTGCACCGCCAACTTCCTTCCAGTTAGTCACTTTACCAGTGAAAATATCTACCAGCTGTTGTTTAGTCAAGGTAGTAACACCTGCATCTGGATGAGTTACTGCTGCAATAGCTACAACTGCTACTTGATGATCAACCAATGTTGCCGCCTTTGCTGCGTCAGCATCTTTCAACTTCTCTTCAGCGAATACATCGGAGTTACCAATATCTACTTGTTTCTCAGCTACTTGAGTCAGGCCAGTTCCGCTGCCGCCGCCTTGCACTTGAATATCAACGCCTTTATTAGCATCCATGAATTTCTCAGCTACTTGCTCTACCAGTGGTTGCAAGGCTGTAGAACCCGAAGCCAGAATCGAACCGCTTAATTCAGCGCCGCTGCTTGTTTCTGTTGGTGCATTAGTTGCAGCTGCATTAGTACCCCCATTATTGGTTGTTGCATTATTTCCACCATTATTGTTACCACATGCCGAAAGTGCCAATACACTTGTTAAAGCCAAAGTCATGACCCACGATTTTTTAAATTGCATTTGTTTGTCTCCTCCTGATTGTTTTGTGACGCTTCTGACTCTTCCTATTCTAGAGCTCGTTCGTTAGGTAAACATCTGAGTTATGTAAAGGGAAAGATAAAAATACTAATAGAATATGTATATCGTTATAGATATAATCTATAATAAAGATATAATTTGTAATACAGCTAATCATTCAGTCGGAGGAAAGCCATGAATATTATGAAGCTTCAGATTGTAGTACTGATCGAGAAATATAAAAAAGTGACGGACGTTGCCGCCGAATTAGGCCTGAAGCAACCCACTGTATCTTTTCATATGAAAAACCTGGAAAGTGAACTTGGAACCTCATTATTCGAATATCGAAGCGGCAGAGTGCTCCTAACAGATGCTGGACGAGCCCTTCACCAATATGCAGTCAAAATCGTAAGTCTTGCGGCAGATGCCGAACGTAGTGTGAAACAGTCGTCTTCAACTTCTCAGGGAAGTCTGGAGCTTGAAGCTGGTTATATTCCTGCTACTTATATTTTGCCTAAAACAATATCTCAATTCATGAATATTAATCCGGGCATCCAATTATCCCTTTCGGTACAATCAGATGCTCTTGTTCGAGAGCGGTTACGGAGCCGGGAGATTCAGATGGCGGTTCTGCATAGCACAGATTGGAGTGATGAATCATTCAGTTTCCAGCTCATTGCCCGCGATGAAGCTGTCCTCATCTTTGCTCCTGGACATCATTTTGAGGGTGTTCGTAACCTTACACCGGAGCAGGTCGCCCGTGAGCCATGGATTCAGCATGCAAGCGGATCTCCCTTACGGGGGACTGCCGACAGATGGGCACAGCTAAACAGTGTCCGCCTGTGGAACCGCGCCGAGTTAAATTCTCCGCCAACCGTTAAAGGGATTATCCGTGAAGGGGGAACTATTGGCATCTATTCTAGAGCAGGAATTGAAGCTGAACTAGCGCTTGGCCAGTTAAAGTTTACTACGCTGCCAGGAATTTTGCCGGAGAATAGTGGTTTTGTACTGGCCTGGCGGAAAGACCACACGCTTACACCAGTTCAGCAGGCTTTTGCAGATCTATTAACAGATTCCAGATGAACAAGATGATACTTATAAATTCTTATATTTCAAAAAAACCGGTACGACCTAGCCAGCTCTTTAACAGAACATAGCATAAATCGTCCGGTGATGATCATTCTTTTTATAATCGCGAAGGTTTCCCTGCTACTAATGTAAATGTCTTAGGAATCCCCTTATCATACACATCTGAGGATAAATTGGGTTCCTCTACCAACTTGCTGATGACTAGTCCGCTGGACGCTGCTGCTGTCACGATTTCACCAAGCGTCCAGCGACGCCAGAACACGACACTATGCTCTGCTGACTCTGAATCCCCCCCTGTTGCAGGCAAATATTTGGAGTAAGATACTTTCTTTTCTTGCAGCGTTGTATCGAAATAATCACCAGTCACTTTATGCTTTCGCACCTTTGCTGTCGATCCCTTAGAGGAGATCAGCTTGGTTGTAATTGGATGGAAATCACGCAGAATAAACTTTCCTCCAAAAGCAAGCAACCGATAAACAGTATTCATAAAAGGAGTGAGATCGGTAAAATAGTGCACAATCCCCTGCTCAGCAAACACAATATCATACGATCCGTCTATAATCTCTTCCGGCAGCTTGAGCACATCTGACACGATATAGGAAAGCTGAACTCCTGCTTCCTGCGCCAGATCAGCTGCATAGCGAGCATTGGCCTCGGAAAAGTCTGCCACACTCACCTCAGCACCCAGCAGGCCGAGCGCCACCGCTTTCATGCCATTGGAGCCCATAAGGTTCATTATTTTTTTGCCGTTCACCTCGCCCAAATAGGAGGCAAGCGGGTAGAGTCTGCCAATCGGATCTTTCACCAGCTTCGCTGCGGCCTCAGTCGGTGTTCCAAAGCGGCTTGTCCAAGCCGTATACGTGTCTTCGTTCCACAGTTCCTCACTTGTTGGACTTGAATTGTTAACCAAATTTGTTTCCTGTTCTTTATCCTGTTCTTCCATTAACGTTGACCCCTTTATTATATAAATATCTGTTATGAAACGTTCTGAAGATTCGCAGACGCCTTCGCCGCTTTCTTCCGTCCTCCGTACAAATAAACAGCGAGTCCGAACATCACCAAGACCCCACCGGCCCACTGTAGCGCTCTTAGTTGTTCACCCAGCAGTAAGTAGGCTAGAATACTCGCTCCTACCGGCTCTCCTAAAATATTCATGGATACCGTTGTAGCTGAGACGTACTGCAGCAACCAGTTAAAGAGAATATGCCCGAATACGGTTGGAACTACAGCCAGCAGTACAAATATTCCCCAATCCCTCGCTGGATAATTAAAGAAGGGAACACCCATGAACAGATTATAGACGGCAAAGACGATAACAGCCGACAAGAATACGATTAAGCTATATAAGTACGAGGGCATGCGTACTACCAACTTTTGGCCGATTAACATATGTACCGCTACTGCAGCTGTTCCTCCGATAGATAAAAGATCGCCTTTAAGATTATCAGCAGAGATACCCACATCTCCCCAGCCGATAAAAAGTACACCGCCAATGGCTATAGCCATGCCGAGGAGTGCCGATATAGCGGTCCTTTCCTTATACAAAAAATAGGCGCCCAGCATAATAAACACAGGCTCCAAAGCCATAATCATCGTCGAGCTGGCCACAGAAGTATACTTCAACGAACCCATCCATAGCAAAAAGTGCAGTGCCAGCATGGTACCGGATAATCCAAGCATAACCCAGTCCTTCTTACGCAGGGCAAAAGCGGCTCCACTATAAGGCCGGGCGAATGGCAGCATCAACAGTGAAGTAAACAGCAACCTGTACATTCCCTGCACAGATGCCGGAGCCGCCGACCATTTAATAAAGATGGAAGAAAAAGATACAGCCACAATCCCAATAATCATCAGCAACGGAACGGGGACGGGCGCGGTTTTTCGATTCATAGGAGTAGTGTCCTTTCCGTATCATAAAGTCACATATGTAAATGTAACGCAGACCGCCGAAAATTGCAGCCCTTTTTCATAAAAAACATCCAAAAAGAAACGAGTACCGTCCTTTATGGACGGCACTCGTTTCAGCACTTATTGATATAACTGCTATTCATATACCCTGTTACCATATTCAATTAGAAGGACACCTCACTCTCCGCAAGCAATGCCGCAAATCTCCCTCCCAACACCGCATTATGATGTTTCACAATGTCTCCACCCGTTAAGTTCGCATTATCAAAAGTGCTGTGCGCATCCTTAACCAATACACATGTGTAACCGAGACTGTACGCGCGTCGGGTGGTGGTATCAAGACAGAACTCACTCTGCATCCCGGCTATCACGAGATCCGTAATACCCAGCCGCTGCAGCTCCTCATGCAGTGCCGTGCGGTGAAAGGCATCCCAGGTCGGCTTCTCAATAATCAGATCCCCTTCCAGCGGAGTGATGCGGCTGCTAATCTGCCAGGTGGCTAAACCTTTGGTATACTCCTCATCTTCTGTATGCTGAATATAAACAACTGGCGTACCTGCCGACCGAGCCTTATTCAGAAGCGAAACTATTCGTACCATCACGCCTTCCTCATCATGCAGCTTAAGATCAGGATAGGAGAACATCGCCTCCTGTACGTCAATAAGTAATAGTGCAGTTTTTCCACTCATTAATTAAATCCCCCTCTCAGTCATCTATAAATATTTCCATAAAGAAGATTATAGCAGAATGTGGGTTTGCTGGTCATTTGAAAATTTGATCTGTCTTCTGCGTTTGTCTGAACAAGCAGAAACAGGTACCATCCATATATGGATAGTACCTGTTTCTGAATAACTTACTTGCCTCTTTTATTATGCCAGATCAGTGCGTGCAGTTGTGGAAGCACACGCGCCAGATTCATCTCTTTATCAACTATAACTTTATTGAATAACCACTCCAGCCTTTCCAGCAACCTACCCGAGATATCACCCTCTTCTGTGACATCTTCATTACCAGGCTGGAGAAAGAGCGGTACTAAGGGATACCTCTGGTGTATGCTTTTGGCATACTCATAATCCATATCATCGAATACAACGACCTTCAAGCTTTGGGTGGCTTTGTTGCGCGCGCTTAGCTTATTCATGATGCTGTCCAGCACATCCCAATTCGTCGACATTCCCGAGCTTGGAGGTTTGGGGCTGATCGTCAGAACGTCAACCTCATAGAACCATTCCTGCCATCTGCTGCCTTGCGTTTCAATGGCGGCTTGAAGACCTCGAGCGTGAAGCATGCTTATAAACTCCCCCATACCCTCGCCAATTAAAGCTGGGTTGCCTCCAGAAATGGTCACACAGTTAAAGTTGTCCCCAGCAAGCTCCAGCAGCTCCGCCATAATCTCAGCTGGTTCCAGCATCCGTACTTTAGCCTTCGCTGAACCATCCCAGGTAAAAGCAGAATCACACCAGCTGCAGTGATAATCACAGCCGTAGGTACGGACAAACATTGTCTTCACTCCGATTACTGCGCCTTCGCCCTGAATGGTCGGCCCGAACATTTCAATTACGGGAATCTTACTCACAATCACAGCCTCCATACAGGCGGTAGGAAGGCCCCTCATCTGGAATGTCCGCAGCCAGGACTTCTGCCCACGAGGTTGGCGTCTCCCATAGCTTCACAGAATACAGCGGCAATCCGGCTTGCTTCAGGTTATTAGCGATATAACAGGACATATTCTCTACCGTAGTACGAAACGACAGCAATGCTACCTTCGAGCCTGTATTCATTAAAGTTTCCAGTACAGGTTCATTGCCCATGGCCAGAAATGCGTGATCTAGGTGGTCAATTAGACTCTGCTGGACACTATTTTTGATATCACCGAAATCAATGACAAAACCTTCATCGGAATGGCCTTCCTCCACCAGGGGGATGCCCTTCAGAACAAGTTCTAGTTTATAGGTGTGGCCGTGCAGATTGCTGCATTTGCCCTTATGTCCGACCAACTGATGCGCGGAATCAAAGGTGAAGATTTTACATACTGAAACCTCATTAAGCATTTAAGAGCTAACCTTCTTTCTTTCCGCCTCATACTGCTCGAGGCCTCTGCTGCGCAGCAGACAGGCCGGACAGGTTCCACAGCCGCTGCCAATGATTCCGTTATAACAGGTCAAGGTATGCTCACGGACATAATCAAAATAGCCTAGTTCATCGGCCATTTTCCATGTTTCTTTTTTATCCAGCCACATCAGTGGGGTATGAATTGCGAACTCATAGTCCATGGACAGGTTCAGCGTAACATTCAGTGACTTTACAAATACATCGCGGCAATCCGGATAACCACTGAAATCTGTTTGGCATACCCCCGTCACAATATGAGCATAACCCAGCTGTTTAGCTAGAATGGCCGCAAAGGATAAAAACAAGAGGTTGCGTCCATCCACGAACGTGCTGGGAAGCTCGTCCCCTTCGCCTGCGGCAATCTCTATATCATCACGGGTTAACGCGTTCGGTGCCAGTTGATTAAGCAGAGCCAAATCCAGAATATGCTGCTTCACGTTAAACTTCGCGGCAATCTCAGTGGCCACTTCGATCTCAGCGGCATGACGCTGGTTATAATTAAAGGTCACTACCTGAACTTCCTCAAATTGCTGCAGCGCCCAGATTAAACAGGTTGTGCTATCTTGTCCGCCGCTGAATACGACGAGTGCTTTTTTGTTCATCATTAGATTATCTCCTTCTCATTTCTTGGGAATTAGCGATTGCCGACTTTTTCCGGATACAGGTCATGATTGATCAAGCGATGCTCCGCCATCGACTCATACTTTGTTCCAGGTCGTCCCCAATTACAATAAGGATCAATCGAAATGCCGCCTCGTGGTGTGAATTTTCCCCATACTTCAATATAACGCGGTTCCATTAGAGCAATCAGATCATTCATAATGATGTTGACACAATCCTCATGAAAGTCGCCATGGTTGCGGAAACTGAACAGATAGAGCTTCAGCGATTTGGATTCCACCATTTTTTGCTCCGGAATATACGAAATATACATGGTACCAAAATCCGGTTGACCGGTTACAGGGCACAGACTTGTGAATTCAGGGCAGTTAAATTTAACAAAATAATCCCGACCGGGGTGCTTATTATCGAACACTTCCAGAATCTCTGGATCATAACCGAACTTGTATGACGTTCCCTGGTTGCCCAGTAAAGTAACTTCTGGCATTTCCTCTTTTAATCTTCCATCTGACATGACAAAAAACCCCTCTCTTTTCCTTCGGCTAATCGCCGGAACTGGAAAGAAGAACGAGATTTCGAAAACCTGACTCTACTAAAAACCGCAGTACCGTCCTATAAGGTCGGCATTTTATTTAGATGCAGCGAAATAGGAAATAAAGCAAAGGCGTAATGCCTCTACTTCTCGGAATCCCCATACCGGAGACTCCCCTATAGCAAAATAGCGGTCTTAGTTTTTTATAGAGGGAGTTTGCGAACCTCTCCTGCGTCACTTCACGCAGAAATCTTCTTACTTCTGTATGTTTAAAATAAAGCTATTGCGTCTTGAACTATACCATGGCGGAAGGGCTCATGACAAGCTTAAGCCTCTGGAATCATCTTGCTTAATCTTCACCGATCCTAGCGATCCATAATGAAAGACCGGCAATCCACAGAGGTATTAGGATCGGAAGCTCAAAAATAACGCCAATTGGGGGTATAATTCTATTTATGCAATAAAATATTCATGCCATTAATTATTATTTTACCTTCCGTAGGTTGAATGATCCTGGTCATCTTGGATAAACCACCTTTACCTATAGATGAAAATGACCTCACTTCAAGCAAATTCCTGAGTATAGTGAATCATCACTGCAATAATATGGATTCAATTTCACGTAAAGGGGTAAGGTAACTTAAAGCTACTTATCTCCTTGAAGGATGGGATCACGATATGGAACAGATCGAACAGCAACTTTTGGATTGGCTTAATGACCATGTGAACGAAACCGTTGTACTTGAAAAGCAGGAGCTCGACGACCTGGATACTATCCATTTTAACCTAGAGTCTGTTGATTATCGGAATGCAGAGGCTGTTATCGATGAATATCTTGGCAGTGCGCTGATCTTAAGAGGTTCAGGTAGTACACTGAATGGGGATAATGAGTTAGTGCCACTACCACAGCACAATTACGAAATTGCCGTCGCAGGACTGCATATTGAGAGCATCCGTAAGGATAAAGTCGAGTTAAAGACTGATAGAGCTAAATATGCCCTCTCATTAACGTAACTTTCAAAGCATAAAAAAATAAGCGAGGCCGCAGGTGTGGAGTTACCTGTAGCCTCGCTTATTTACTCTTCGCCAATAATTTCTACTTCGGTCTCCAGCTCAATACCAAATTTATCCTTCACTATTGCTCTTACATGCTGGATAAGTCCAATATAATCGCTGGCTGTTGCGTTATCCGTATTAACGATAAATCCAGCATGTTTCTTCGATACTTCTGCTCCGCCCATTCTTGTCCCTTGCAAACCGCTTTCCTGAATTAATTGACCTGCGTACCGCCCTGGCGGTCGTTTAAAGACACTCCCACAGGAGGGATATTCCAGGGGTTGCTTCGATTCGCGCTTGTAGGTCAAATCATCCATTGTGGACTTAATGCCTACCGCCGTAGCAGGCTTCAAGACAAACCGGGCTTCTAGGACAATAAACTCCCCGCTGGCAAATACACTTTGTCTATACCCCCACTGCAGCTCGTCACCTTGAAGCGTGACTATTTGACCTGCTTTGTTAATAGCCAGCGCACTATGCAGAACATCCTTGACTTCACCACCATAGGCACCTGCATTCATGTACAGAGCGCCTCCCACAGTTCCAGGGATACCACAGGCAAACTCAAGCCCTGATAACTCCTGCTCCAATGCATAACGCGAGACATCAATAATTGTAGCACCGCTCTGGGCATACAGGTAATCTCCGCGTATCCCCATCTCCATTAAATCAGAGGTTTGCAGAACGATTCCGCGTATGCCCCCATCCCGAATAATCACATTCGAACCATTTCCAAGAACCGTAAGCGGAATGAGATGTTGATGGGCATATGTAACAACCTGTTGCAATTCTTCATATGTGGCGGGAGTTACCAGTATATCAGCCTGCCCACCCATTTTGGTAAACACGTGATCCTTAAGAGCTTCATGAATCTTCACGGTTCCCGCAGTAACAATGTGCTGTAGATCATTTTGAACTGTGCTAATATTCATCTTTCATGCTCCTTTAATGATGTGAAAATACTATTCTTGACTGCCTTATCTTATCAACAATAATGATTACAGACTATAATCCATACTCTACTTCTTCCTTTGATCTTACCTTATATAATCTATATGAAGCATATACGTCTGCAATTATCACAGCTTAAATCAGTTGTAGGCAACCACAACTTTAACAACGAACAGGCTCCCTTGTCAATGGCGGGAGCCTGTTCGTTGTTGAAATTCAATTATTATTATAAAGCTTCTGCTTAAATTAAACCTATTCTTTAGCCGAAGCTGTCTGTTCGCGGTAATTCGTTCTACGAGCGGCTCTCTCTTCCTCTTTCAGACGGGGACAAGTGTAACAATAGCTTCCCCCATCTGTGCGGTAGTACAGGCAGCAGCGGTTGCGCATCTGTACATTTTTATCAGGATCAGCGATATCTTCGATTGTGCGCACAAGTACCTGAAAGGGATTTCTTGAGATCCCGAATACTTCAGCTGGCACATCTTTGACGAGATACTGATAATCTTGATATAAACGGTGGACCAAAGAAGGGTCACCCATTTCTTTTGCCAGAATCTCAATATAATAATTGAACTTTGTCGGTAACTGACCCCATACTTCACTCATCGGCAACCCGCCAACCTCAGCCATTTTATTCAATAAAGGTGCCATCGTATCACGGTAAAAAAGGACAAGAACTTCATCTCTCCACGCTTCACGACCCACCTCATCAATAGGAGCTTCAGTCATCCGCCAGCCCTTCAAAGAAAAGGCAACCCGGCAGTAACCATTAGCAGGTATAAGATGAATTTGTAGATTTGACAAATTTATAACCGGAACAGATAGATAGAAAGTCAGAGAGTATTGCACCGCAAGCGCTAACGTGGATAACCAATTGGCAAAATAAGCCGCAACTGCTCGATCATCCAAAGCCTTCATCAAGGGTCGATAAGTCCCCACAAAAGCTCTCATATTCTCTTCATTTGTCAGCTCTAGAGCCACGAAAGAATGCAGGGTTCCCTCAGGTGGAGTAGTATGTAGATCAAATTTAGAGCTTAAATCTTTCAGTTGTGTTTCATTCATCTAAGGCCCTCCGGTCTTCATGCTATTGCGGCTGTCAGAGCTTAAGCTACATTCCTACAGCTTTATAGGCCGCAAGCTCATAAGGCAGGCAGAGCGGAACTCCTGTACGCGGATCAGGAATAATATCAGCTTCGATCCCGAATACTTCGCGCAATACCGCTGGAGTCATTACTTCAACAGGTGAGCCTTCACTAATGACATTGCCTGATTTGATCGCTACCATATGTTGCGCGTAGCGGGAAGCGTGATTCAAATCATGAACAACCATAATAATCGTACGGCCTTCCTCTTCATTCAGCTTTTGCAGCAGTTGAAGCACTTCCAGCTGATGAGCCATATCCAGAAATGTAGTCGGCTCGTCCAGAAACAAAATATCAGTCTGCTGGGCCAGAGCCATAGCTATCCAAGCACGCTGCCGCTGCCCTCCGGAGAGGCGGTCAATCGGACGATCTTGGAATTCATCCATGCCGGTAACGGTGATTGCAGAAGCGATGATATTTCGATCCTCCGGAGTCATCGTACCGAAGCCTTTTTGATGCGGGTAGCGGCCGTAGCTGACCAGCTCAGAAACAGTCAGGCCATCAGGAGCCGTGGGATTCTGCGGCAAAATCGCCAATTGTCGAGCCACCTCTTTTGTAGATAGTGTATGGATCGATTTCCCATCCAGCATGACAGTACCACTCTTTGGCTTCATGATCCGTGCCATCGTTTTGAGAATGGTCGATTTCCCAGAGCCGTTAGCACCAACAAGTGCCGTTATTTTCCCTGTAGGAAGGGTGAGATTAAGGCCTTTGACAATCATGGCTTCCGCGTAACCAATACTCAACTCTTCTGTATTCAATCGTTCCGACATAACTTCACTCCTCAAAAGTTTTATGGAGCTTGCACTCCTCTGATATAGCTGCTGCTAGGCCTTGGATTTGGCCAATAGGTAAAGAAAGTAAGGTGCTCCGATGATTGCTACTACAATGCCTGTTGGTATTTCTGCAGGCTGCAGGACCCAACGTCCAATCGTATCAGCCGTAAGCAGCAGCAAAGCGCCGATCAAGGCACAGGACGGCAGCAATACTTGATGCCGCGGACCTACCAGCCTGCGTGCCAGATGCGGTGCAATCAAGCCTACGAAGCCAATTCCTCCGCTTACGGCTACGCAGGAGCCTGCAAGCGCGACTGCCGCTGCTAAGAGCAGTATCCGTTCTTTCTCTACTGGTGTTCCGAGTCCTGCCGAGGTCTGATCCCCCAGATTCAGCACATTAAGCACCCGGGCCTTGTAGAAGGAGAATGGAAGCAGAATTAACAACCACGGCAGCAGAGCAAGTACGAATCTCCAGTCTCCGCCCCAAATCTTGCCGGCAATCCAAGTAGCAACAAACTGGTAATTTCGCGGATCAAGTCGGAGTGACAAGATTAGCTGAAAAGCGTAGATTCCGGCGGATACCGCAATCCCGATAAGAATAAGTCTTGTGGGCGACAGTCCGTCTTCCTTCCGGTAGGACAGGAAATAAATGAGAGTTGCCGTAAGGCCCGCACCCGCTAAGGCCAATAATGGCAGTAAGAATACAGAACCTGCTGTTGACGCTGGAAAGAATGAGATATAGATAATTACAGCAAATCCTGCTCCGGCGTTTATTCCCAATGTTCCAGGCTCAGCGAGAGCATTGCGCGACAGGCTTTGCAGGATACAGCCGGACACTGCAAAGCCCGCCCCTACCAGTAACGAAATCACTATTCTCGGCAGCCGGAAATCAAAAAGAATAAGCTTCTGCTGATGAGTTCCTTCGCCTGTTAAAGTATGTAATACATCCAGCGGTGACAATCGCATAAACCCGGTATTCATACTGATGATAAAAACGGCTATGATTAGGATTCCAAGCGACGACAACACGGTAATTCCTCGAGTTCGGCGCTGCCTTTCATATGGAGAGAGTACTATTTTGCTCATGATAGCTCTCCCTTGCGTTTACTCGCTAAATAAATAAAAAAGGGAACGCCGATCAACGCGATTAAAGCTCCTAAGGGTGTTTCATACGGTGCATTAATCATTCTGGCAGCAATATCTGCAAATACAATTAACAAGCTGCCGAGAACTGCTGAGCAAGGAATGATCCAGCGATAGTCAACTCCGACCAGGTAACGCACCACATGCGGAATAATGAGTCCTATAAAAGCAACCGGCCCCACTACAGATACTGCAGTTCCGGCAAGAATGACGACAATAACCATTCCGGCGGTTTGTACCAGCCGTGTTCGCTGCCCCAGCCCAGCTGCCACATCCCTTCCTAAGCTAAGCAGTGTAATGGAACGTGATAACATCATTGCAGCGATAAGAGCCACCGCAACAAATGGAAACATTATCTTTAACTGAATCCAGGTTGTCCCTCCCATTCCACCGGCTAACCAAAAAGCTACGTCCTGTGAAAGATTGAAGAGAATCGCTACACCCTGACTAATAGCAAGCAGCAACGCACTAACTGCAGCGCCGGCAAGTGTCAGACGTAAAGGTGTGAGACCATTATAGGATAGTGATCCGATTCCGAAGACGATCAGGGCCGCTGTAGCAGCGCCGATAAAGCAGTATAGCATGAGATAAATAAAAGAAAGCGACGGTGCAAAAGCAAAAGCGACGGCCAACGCTACCCCTGCTCCAGCATTCAAACCTAGCAGACCAGAATCGGCAAGTGGGTTACGGGTCATCCCCTGCATAATAGCCCCTGCTACAGCAAAGCAAGCGCCAACTAGAGCCCCTGCTAAAGCGCGTGGAATTCGCAATTCTCTAATCACTTGATGCTGCTGTAGCTGAGGATTAAAGCGAAATACAGCTTCCCATACGGTTGCCAGCTTAATATCTGCTGCACCAACAGAGACGGAGAGCGCGAGACCAAAGACGATGGCGACAAGACCGAGTACAAGGATGCTCATTGCCGCCACTGGATGTGATCTTAAAGGCTTGTTTACTACAGTTTTCTTAATTTTGTGTGTTGATTCTGGGGATGGGACCATGAGTCGTCTCCTTATAATGAGTTACAAACTTCCAATTGATAACAACTATCATTCTCATTATCGCAAAAATATCTATTATGTACAATGGAGGCGCAGAATTTCTTATCTTTCAAGATGAAACGGCTTCGCCGTCCTTTACATGGACAGCGCCCGTTTCTTCGAGAAATATAAGGATAAATAATGGCGTGAAACATATAAATTCTTATATTTCAAAAAAAGGTGCAGGTCAGTGTATCCGGAGATACACTAATCTGCACACATCTTGTACCCGTCATGAACTAGTCACATCCGGCTGTAAGAACGAGTATTTCTTATTTCACTAGACTGGCCAATACATCGTCTATAGTCTGGGAGCCTGCAGTGGCACCGCTGTAAAGCCAACTGCTTGTTGAGCTAAGCTCATGTACATTGCCAGCTTTGACGGCTGGAATGCCCTTCCAGATTGCACTATCCAGAATAGCCGCTCCTTCTGTCTTATCACTATTCACCAGGAAGATATGATCTGCTGTCAACTCAGCGAGTTTTTCTAGAGAAATAGGATTCCAGGTAGCTCTTGTTCCTTCAGGAATTTCTGTTACAAGGTTAGGAAGCGTTACCCCAAGATCTGTATACAACACCGCGCCACTGCTGCGGGTTTCATCTACAATATAGAAGTTTTTCTGCACAAGCCAGAGAATTGCTGCGGATTCTTTACCAATTGCTCCAGAAAGCTTTTCTTTTGCGTCGGCTGCCTTCTGATCGTAATCTTTAATGGCCTGCTCTGCCTCTGGAGTCTTATTCAGAATCTCGCCGATTGTGAGCAGCGCTTTACGCCAGTCCTTGCTAAGTGCATCTCCCACTACATACGTAGGGGCAATTTTGTTCAATTGATCGTACAGTCCGTTTTGAACTTCAGACTCCGATTGAATGAGAATTAAATCGGGGGTAAAGCTCGTTACTGCTTCCAAAGGAAGATCGTAGCTGATCTTTGGGACATCCTTTAAATCAGCAGCTAAATAATCCTGGATACCGTTAGGAACTGACCATTGCGCTACCGGTGTCACACCGAGTGTTACCAAGTAATCTTCCAGATACGATCCCAGAACCCGTTGTGGATTAGCTGGAATAATAACCTTATGTCCCATGGAGTCCGTTACAGTCTTCTCTACAGCTGGTGCTTTTGTTTCTGCTGGGGCTGTTGTAGCCTCTGCTGTAGGCGCTGCAGAAACCTCTGCTCCACTATTTGCTGAATTTCCAGCATTATTATTACCGCAGGCGGATAAGAACAATACCATCACCATTAGTCCGCAAATTGCTAGTTTCATGCTTCCCAATTTCTTTTTCTTAAACGAAAACATTAAAATACCCTCCTATTATGTATCTGCATTGTTGGTCAAAGGTGTATTTGCCTTCGCCTCACTTCCTTAAATGATATTGATTCTCATTCTCTATGTCAACATAAATATTTAAATATGTGAATAATTACTTTCTTTTCTCAACTGAAAGTTAACTAAATAAACTAATGTAAGCGTAAGCAAATTGGGTAAGTTGGAAAAATAGAATAACAGCTCTTACGACCCTAATCATACGCAAAAAGCGGCTAGTTCCATTACTTCTGGAACTAACCGCTCGGGTAAACAAGCTTATTTGTTTAGATGATAAGGAACTGTTGCCACAACAATATCTTTTTGATTCATAAGATAAGTGCGGATGAAGATACTCGTCTGATTATGCAATATAGCTTGCCACCAGTGCTTTGTAATAAACTGCGGGATCAGGATCGTAATATGATCTGTTGTAGCTGTCTTCCATTCTACTGTATCAATAAACTTTATCAGCGGACGGATAACGCTGCGGTAACGGGAACGAAGAACAATCAGACGTACACCTGGGTCCCATTCCTTCCACTTAAGCTCCATCTTTTGAATATCTTCTTCATCAAAACCTACATAAACAGCAACTACATTATCTGTTAGCGATTTGGCATAACTGAGTGAGTGCAGCACGGCTCTTGTTACACCTGATACTGGAACAACAACTGTGCTTCCCTTGATGCAAGGTTTTTCTGTATCCATGCAAATACGAAGCTGGTCAGCAGTATTCAAATAATGTTGATGAATCCGATAAAATACGAACATAACTGCAGGTAGGAAAAGAAAAATCATCCATATACTCGTGAATTTAGTGATGATAAAAATTAGAGTAATCGTTAAGGTGGTCAACATGCCTACAGTATTGACGGCGAACTTCCCATGCCAACCCTGTGGCTTCAACTTAAACCAGTGCACCATCATACCCAGTTGTGATAACGTGAATGGAATAAAAACCCCAACAGCATACAAAGGAATCAATCCCCCTGTATCTCCGTGAAATGCAGCTACAAGCACGGCTGACAACACACCGAGAAAAATTATACCATTGGAAAAGCCTAGGCGGTCACCGCGAACCATAAAAGCATGCGGCAGGTATTTGTCTTTTGCGAACATAAAGGCAAGTAACGGAAAGGCAGAGTAAGCTGTATTTGCGGCCAAGAACAAGATTACCGCGGTGATGCCTTGAATGAAAAAGTATAATCCGCCACGTCCAAAGGTTGATTCAGCAATTTGAGAAATAACGGTAGCTTTCTCGTCCGGCATAATTCCATACCAGTAAGCCAAGAGTGTAATCCCTGTAAACATAGAACCCAAGATAATTCCCATCATCATCAACGTCTTGGCTGCATTTTTATCCGCAGGGGCTTTGAAATTTGGGATGGCATTCGATACAGCCTCTACCCCAGTCAGTGCTGAACAACCGGAGCTAAAAGCTTTAAGCAATAGAAACAGGCTGACATTAGACACTACAGTACCCATCTCTGGAATATTGGCATGAGCACCGCCTGTAGCATATTTAATAAATCCACTAATAATTAGCACAAAAATGGAGACGACAAACAAATAAACCGGAATGGCAATAAATGAAGCTGATTCTGTCACTCCGCGTAAGTTGACTATAGTTAGTAGAAAAATAACGGTTACTGCGATCAGAACAGAATGATTATGAAGATTTGGAAAGGCCGATGTAATCGCATCTGTTCCGGCCGAGGCGCTTACCGCGACTGTTAGGATGTAATCTACAAGCAGGGAACCGCCCGCTAAGAGACCTGTCGAAATGCCCAGATTACTTTTAGCTACGATGTAGGCACCACCGCCTTGAGGATAAGCAAAGATTGTCTGCTTGTATGAAAAAATAAGTATGGCCAGCAGACCCAATACGGCTAGTGCAATTGGCAATGAGTACCAAATGGCTGTGAATCCTGCTGCCACCAGCACAATCAAAATTTGTTCCGTTCCGTAGGCCACAGACGATAGCGCATCTGAAGACAGAACAGCCAGTGCTTTCACCTTGGATAACTTTTCATGATCGAGTTCGTTCGACTTCATCGGACGCCCGATCAATAGTCGTTTTACCTTGCTTACCATTGTAGAAACAGTTCCTCTCTTTGTGAGTTGAAACGGTATTACCGTGCGCCGTTTTCTTGGTGGATTTCATAAATGTAGGCACAAAAATAAGCATACGGAAATGATCCGCATGCTTATGCATGGTCATTATCCCACCTTTGCTTACGAGGTTAGCTGGCGGATTCGGGCTGTGGAAAGCCCTACAGTTCAGTCATGTTGACCTGTTCCGATTCACCCCTTTGACCCTAAGGGTCAAGTTTGGTTCCCCCGTTTTTCCTTCGGAAAATTCAGCGCATATTCAACTTCTCACAAGGTCTAATAATAGTCTACAAAGACCTTACAGTAAAGTCGTGAAAGAAATGAAAAAATAATGAAAAAACATCCAAATTGCGCAAATATGAGATCTGACACAGCACTTTCTTTCATTAGCTTCTATTATCCCAATGTCCCGCGTGTTTATGATTTTTTTTCTAATATATGTGACAGTTCGTCAAGCAATACTTAGTATGTTGAGATTTCAACCTCTTCTTCTGTCTCCGCTTCATTACTCTCACGTCCAGTCCACAGTAAAACAGCAATCAACACGAAGGCAATCAAAGCTAGCAAGGGGATTGTAATGAAGCCGAAAAAATTCAAATAATCCTTATTGCAGGGTACTCCGATCGTACAAGGTATTATTTTGCTGAGTGCAGGAATCTTTTGCTCTGCATAATGATATATAGAGATACTCCCACCAATCAAACTTAGAGGCAACACATAAGGAATAATCTTTTTATCTCCTCGAAAGGTAGCAATTCCAAGCAGTATTAGCTGTGGATACATAAAGATACGCTGGAACCAGCAGAGCTTGCAGGGCTCGTATTTCAGGACCTCACTCAAGTAGAGGCTGCCCGCAACAGCAATTAAAGAAACGAACCAGGCCAGATAGAGACAGTTACGACGGCAAAAAGAAGAGAATCTCGTCACTTTACTTCCACCACTTTAGTTGCGGCATCAATGTCTGCAGAAATAGCCTCAATATTAAACGGTGTCTCTGATTTAACTCCATTAATAAAGAGGGTCGGCGTATTGGTGACGGAAGTGTCACTTGCCACCTTAATATCTCTGTTCAATTCATCCGCATACGTACGATTTTCAATGTCCTTACGCAAAAGATCATAATCAATCGTTAGCTTTTGCTTCTCTGCTAAGCTAACAAGGAAATCAGCGGTTGCCCACTCTATATCTTCCTTGCCTTGGTTTGCATAAATAGCGTCATAGTACTTCCAGAATTCATCATTACTTTGATGATATACAGATAATGCAGCTAACGATGCTGTCTCCGAATCCGGCCCGATAAAGGCCATATTCACAAAGTATAAGGCAGCTTTACCCTTGTCTACATACTCTTGAACAATTTGCGGTTTAATTACACCAGAAAATTGTGCACATGCTGGACATTTGAAGTCTCCAAATTCTACAATTTTCACCGGAGCATCTTCTTCACCGAGTCTAGGGAGATCACTGTAATTGAAGCTGACTGGTTCTGCAGTAGCCGCCTTTGAAGAAGTATCCTTAGAAGCAATCATAAATAAGACCACAAATATAACGACCACTAAAGCCACTGCGCTAACAATAAGGATCCTTGTTTTTTGCTTCTGCTGTTCCTGTTCTTTCCGGTTCTTCTCCTGTTTACTCAATTGAGGAATCGGGGGGCTGTGTTTTTTAGGTTTGCTCAAGGAAAATTCCTTTCTGTCCTATGCAGGACGGGCGTAGTTTTAATTTGAATTATATAGTTAAAGGACTCTTCTTAGCAAACCTCAATACTTCAGAGTTCAACTGCTCTCCCGGCGGTTCAGTCTTCTTGCGCAACATTGGGCCCACATATTCATCTATGGATTCGAGCATAATTCTAAATGTAAACTCGGTGCCACCTCCTGCTGCAGGTTCCACCCAAATTACCCCATCCATCAGTTCAACCAGCTTTTTGCATATGGCCAAGCCCAATCCGGTTCCTGGATATTTGCGATTATGTGAAGCATCCAGTTGGGTAAACGGCTTAAACAGCAGATGCAGCTTATCAGGATCAATACCAATGCCTGTATCACTGACTCGGAATTGCAGACAAACTGACTTACTGTCAGTACTACAGGATTTCACAGTGATCGTTACAGCTCCAGAGGAAGTGAACTTAACAGCGTTGCCGATTAAATGAACCAGGATCTGACGAATGCGAGCACGATCACCAACCAGCAGGTCAGAAATAACAGGATCTACAAATAGTAACAGACTCAAATCTTTATCACGCGCAAACCCTTGGAACATCTCGATACATTGCTCCATCAATTGGGATAATTGAAAAGGCTCTCTGTACAGGCGCAAGGAATCTGCTTCCAAGCCGGATAAGTCTAAAATATCATTGATGACATTAAGTAAAGCTACACTGCTTTCAGCCTGTACTTTTAACATTTCCAGATGCTCAGGGGCTGTTAAATCATCTGCAAGCAACTGATTAATCCCAAGAATTCCATTAAGAGGCGTACGAATTTCGTGACTCATTGTAGCCAGAAACTCACTTTTCATCCGGACTGCGCTTTCTGCTGCTACCTTGGCGATAACCAGCTCCTGCTGGAACTGCATGAGTTCAGTCACATCTTTAGAGATTATATATACAAGGTTTTGATTGTCGGCAACTAGCGGAAATACTGTTGAGCTACAATACAATCTTCTGCCCGCTTTTGTTCTTATGGAATGCTCCAATTTACTGGAATGTCCTTGAAAAGCCAAGTCAATTGCAGCTTTAACAGCCAACCTATCTTGTTTGCCATCTATGATATTCTTAGATTCCAGCAGATCCTCTCTACTATAACCCGTTGTTTCATGTACGGTTGGATTTGCACTCACTATATTTTGATGAACTGGATCAATACAAATCACCATATCCGGACTGAACTCGAATAGCGCCATATAACGTTGTTCATTAAATCTGGCCGAGGTCAGCACCTGCTGACGCTCTCTGTAAAGGAGAACCAACACTATTACTACAATGATCAAGAAGGCGCCACCCACCAGGAAGCCCAGCAAGGAATCATTCAACAACGGTGCTCTTCCGTTATAATTCACATTATCTGTCACCACGAAGGAAGCGCCTGCCATGGCAGTATAATGCATTGCTGCTAATGATCCTGTCAGCAACAGAGCTAACAGAATCTTTTGGAAGGAAAACATATTATAGACATTTTTAAGCCACTTTTGTTTAAAGAACACCATAACAATGGGCACCACAAGCGCAAAAAGTATGGAAAGGAGCGCATAAAATACATTCTGTTCGTATCGTGCAGACATTTTCATTGCGAATATTCCAATGTAATGCATAAATAGAATGCCTGAAGTAAACAGCAGACCTCCAGTAACTAGATAAGGCTTGCTGCGAGTACGAGGATTATTTATTAAAGTGAGTAGTACGTAGGATACAGTGATAGGAATCAATAATGTGAACATCATTAGTGGAAGGTGATAATTGACAATCAAATTCATTTCCATAGCTAGCATACCAATAAAATGCATACTCCACAGACCGATTCCAAGAATGCTGGACGTTAGTAAAATATATGGATGCCCTCTTCTCCCTCTGACAAGGCGTTCAGCCAGATCCAAAGCCGTGAAACAGGATAATAACGCTATAATAATAGAAAGGAAAACAAGCAAGTCATTATAATGACCTTGATGCGGTGGCATGTGTTCCCTCTCCCTTCTCCTCATAAAAAAGATACTGACAAATAGCTTTACCTACCCATTACCCAAGGTGAAACGACAAGAATCGGATCTTTGGCTCAAATGAGGTGAACACAAACAGGAACCTTTTTCCAACCTGCGCACAAAAAAAGGCATAGCGCCCATTCGAGGCACCATACCTTACTGTCTTATGCACCAGCTTCTTCAGTTAGCATCTGAATCTTCAGCAGTTTAATCCGGGAAATCCGTTTACTGTCCATTTCATCTACGATGAACAGATGGCTGTCAAATTCTACAGATTGGCCTTTTTGTGGCGGATTAACCTCTAGCTTCGAATACAGCCAACCGCCTAAAGTATCATAATCATCGGTCTCCATATTTAGACCCAGAAGATCATTGATTTCCTCAATCAGCATCAACCCGTCGATGGAGAATTCATCCTCCGCCAACTTCTCCACACCCGCGCGTTCCTCATCGAATTCGTCTTGAATTTCGCCAACAATTTCCTCCATAATATCTTCCAGTGTCACCATTCCGGAGGTTCCACCATATTCGTCGATCAGTATGGCAATCTGCGTCTTTGCTCGCTGCATTACTTTTAGCAGAGCACTGATCTGAATCGATTCCGGAACAGTAAGGATAGGACGCAGCAGTTCGATATATATCGGGGCGTTATCCCTAATTAAATCCTTGATATGAATAAAGCCCAAAATATGGTCCTTGTCGCCATCGCAAACAGGGTAACGTGTCCGCATTCCTTCATACGCAATTTCCAGATTCTCTTCCGCCGAAAGATGATTATTGAGACAAATCATTTCAGTACGCGGAATCATAATCTCTCTGGCCATTGTATCTACAAATTCAAAAATGTTATCAACCAAAGCCATTTCGGTATTATCAATCAGTCCGCTCTTGTTGCTTTCCTGCATTAGAATACGAATTTCTTCCTCTGTGTGTGCGATTCCCAGCTCTGAGGCTGGCGCAAGATGGAAGATACGAAGCAAACCGCGCGCCATACTATTCACGATCCAAATAAACGGATACATTAGCTTATAAAACACATTCATTGGACCCGCTGTTAGAAGAAGAACTGCTTCTGCTTTGTTCACTGCAATGGTCTTAGGTGCAAGTTCACCGAGCACAATATGCAGAACTGTAATGAACATAAAAGCGATAATTAGGGAAATAACATAAACAGAGCTCTCGCCAAGACCTAATCCGGCCACAATAGGACCTACAATCGTTGCAATGGCTGGTTCTCCTAGCCAACCTAGTGCAAGCGAAGCTAACGTAATCCCCAGCTGACAGGCTGATAGATAGGCATCCAGATGATGTACGATATTTCTTGCCGCTAATGCTCTTTTACTGCCTTCCTCAATCAGGGAATTGATACGACCGCTACGTACCTTCACCATCGCATACTCGACCGAAACAAAAAATCCATTCAAAAGCACCAATAAAATAATCAGACTTACGTTTAATATACCGGGTAAAGGGTCGCTCAATGTATACTCCTATCCACCGTCTTCCACATCGGGCGGATAGGCCCACCTCCTTCGTTTACTTAGAATGACAGCTTGCAACTCATCAGTTATTCCTTTCAGTATCAATTTCCCAATGCCTTCAGCTCCTGACTAGAATCACGGATACAAATATATACTTTATTATATTAATATATTGACTGAAATCGCAAGCATGCCTGTCCTGTTGAAAAATAACGGTTAGGTACACATACTGCTGATAGCTCTAATATCCTCGACTTTCCCCTCTTTACTGTTGAGTCTGTTATAGATGAGTTACAAAAAAGAAGTCCCCCGCACCTCACAGGTTTGGGAGACTTAAGATATTAACGAAAATTCCGAGTTGGAGGATTGCCGATTGTACCTGGATACTGATAAGTAAGAGGTTCATCAAAGGTAGCATAATCGAAATAAATCATAAGTAAGACAATGCGCTGTCCGGTTGCCGGGTCACTGATAATAATGTGGTCACGACCCGCAGCCTCCAGCTTTCCCTTATAGATTTTGGCATTCCAATCCTTGTTATTCTCATAGGTAAAATAGAATGTGCCTACTTTGCCAAGATTCAGGCGAAAAATGTTCTCAATGTAAGATTGCTCAAAGACAGGAGCTGTTGTTGGAACGACCGTTCCGGTTGGGGTCATCGGAGCTCCGCTGCTCACTGGAGGGGGTACACTACCCATCCCCGACATTCCACCCATTCCTGGCATCCCTGGCATCCCTTGCATTCCACTCGTTCCACCCATCCCCGACATTCCATTCATTCCACCCATTCCGCTCGTTCCAGGCATGTTATTTGAAGACATTGTACCAATAGTGTAAGTAACTGGTCGATAAGGTTGAGCTATCATTTACTAAAACCTCCTAAAAGTATTGTGGAGCAGTTGCTCCTAAAGACTTTACTAGTACAAACATTACTTTTATGACAGACACCCTTTTCAGAAGAAGTGTCTGTCTCTGCATGGCTGAATAGTTACGTTGCCTAATATACCGCTGGGCAATCCGCAACAGTCGGAGTAAAGAAACAATGAGCTTTGAAGCGACCGGTATTCTGCTGGTCATACCATGTAGCTGGACAGTCTCCGACGGGTCGGAAGAACCAAAGGGCATTGGATGCAGGCCAGGTTCTCTCACCCGCGATCACACGCTTAGCCAGTCGAATATCAGACTCCCGTGCCCGTTGATAGAAATATGCCTTCTGCGGTGCTTCGAAACCTCCTGGACTTTGGAATACCATATCGTTCATGTTCCGGATGTTATTAAAATCCAGGCAATTACCAAGAATACGGTTGACGCCGACATTGCCGACCATCAGCATACCAGAGTCTCCATCCTCTTCGGCTTCTGCTCGCATCAGCCGCGCAAGCACCTTCACTTCTTCCGAGTTCGCTTTGATGACGGCCACACTGTCTCCTCCTTGTAATTGTTCCTACATAAGTTGAACTTAAGATTTTCCTGAATCGGCTTTAATCGTAATTGTGGTGAATGTTTGGACTTCCGGAGACAGCTTATGCTTACGATGCGAGCTTTCCTACGGAAAGCTTGTGGGCGGTCGCTATCGCTCCTACAGTTCCAAAATTCCCCTCCGTTACTTTTGCCTTTTGCTAAGTTTTCTACTTCAACTTATATAGGCAAGTAAATTTCCTCTTTACTGCACGCTGTATTGTATGTGCATTCGCCTAAGTGGTGACAGTCCTCACTTAAATTTCATTCGTGCTTTAAGGTTCGTAAATCATTTTGCGTGTCATCCCCCATCAATCACAATCTCTGTGCCCATTACAAAGTGATTGTCCGGAGCGCTCAGATAAAGACATGCAAGGGCAATATCCTGCGTTTTGCCGACACGTCCTGACGGATGTTGTGTATGGTCTATTTCCCGAAGGTCATTATAGTTCTCTGTTTCAATCCATTCTGGACTGATATTATTAAGGGTTATTCCGTCTTTCCCCAGTGTGATCGCCATTGCATGGGTCAGCGCGGAGATGGCCCCCTTGGAAGCTGCATACAAGCGATAAATACATCATAAGCTCACTCCCATTTTCAGTGATAATTCCTAATAAAATAAATATCCCCTTGTTCCACTAACTGGAATCAAGGGGATTGCACAATCAAAATATGGTATTACAAATACAGACTTCAGAGCTGATCTGCTGAAGAATAGTGGGGATGCCTTTGAAATCCATGATACCGAGTCCCTTGATAAGACAGTACCCCTCGATCTCCTTCTGCACTCATACCATACTCGTTACCCTCTACTTTGAATTCGACTCGAGTTCCATTATCCACTTCGAATGTCAAATAATAAGTTGTGCTTGTACGGCTTGATCCCCCCTCTTCTTGAAGCTGCTGCTGCCGTACCTCACTGCGTTTACTGACGATGCAGGCAGGAATAGTTAGCATGGGCGAGCTGTTGTTACGGCTCCACTGAAGCAAGCCTCTGCCTGAAGATACAGCGATAATACCAATCATCACAGCAAGAAAGATCGGGAGCACCGTTCCGGAAAAATCAAACATCCATGAAGAATCCGGGCCCATTCCCATGACTTCCCTCCTTATCACCCTTATTCAGCCCATATCTTTTACATATGGACACTACAGTACATGTATATGCCTCTCCCCGTTCAGACAGCATCAAAAATAAACAATCTAGTGAATATTCATGGAATTTGTAGAACACAAAAAGACCACTACGATTTCTTAGGTTCAAGAAAACATGTGGTCTTTAATCATACATTTTAGTAGTCAGATTAAGCATGAACAAGGTCTAGTAACTGTTTGGTTTCATCTTGCTCTGGCATCATGCCATTTTCAGCCCAACAAGCTTTGCATTGTTCTTCAGTTTCACACAGATGAGCATCAGCACAGTTGTAGCACAATTGCAGCAAGTTTTTAGTCATATAATCCGTTTCAAAAGTTGTCATCATAATCTCTCCCATTCGGATATTAGTTTGTGAAATAATGAACTTGTTCCATGTGTTAAATATATCACACTAAAATCCATTTGTCATGTGATTTTTTTCACATTTTTAAAGAAAATTTTAAATAAGATTTTTACTTATATTGTGGACAAGCAGAAACGACACAAAGTACAGCTTCTGCTTGTTTTTTATTACATCACCCTCCAGCTGAGCCCACCATTCGTGGTTTGCAGCAATATGGACCGTTTATCCTCTTTTTTCTCAATCAGAAGCCAGCCTACCTTAGCAGAGAAAAATTGCAGCTTCACAATTTCCGGATATTCGAGTAGCTTGGACTGCAGTACACTACTGGCCGGAAGCGCCTTCCACATTTGCCCCTGGGTAGTTGTGTAGTAAAGTGTACTCTCATTCAAGGTCCAACCGGTCTCGGAATCCAGGAACGTTGGAGCAATATGGCGATTGATGCCTGTCCGGCTAGTGAGGTTAAAGGATCGGAATTGCCAATTCTCCCCCCCATCCGCCGTAAAATAACCATGGTAGCTAATACTGTTATCCTTATCCTTTTGACAGCCCACAGCCATCCACCCTGTGACCTTGCCTCCATCGAAGAATTCAGGCTGGCCAGTGATGACTCTGTCACAGCTCTCGAATCGTTCATTCACTAAGAAAGCAGGGCCTAAACGCCAGGTCACGCCACCGTCTTTCGTCAGATAGACTTTGGGCAGAGCACCAGTCTGCAGCGATACAAAGCCATGGGTTCTATCCTTAAACACCATTCCAGTAGTTACTCCCGCCATGGGAATCGCTTTGTTCTGGAGATTTGGATTATATTGTTCGTTCTGCATGACCGCTTTCCAGGTCGCTCCACCGTCAACCGTTGAATAGAGCGCTTTACTCTCTTTAGTAGAAGAAGAATCCCAAGAAGTCATTAGCCATCCATGCGTTGGTGAAAGAAAATAAATGGAGGAGATCGTATTCGCATCGGCTAATGAAGATATTTTCCAGCTTTGTCCCCCATCTTTAGTGCGAAGCACAATCGTCTCCGTCAACCCGAAGGAACTGCGTATAATCCACCCATTGCTAGGATCTGTGAAAAAGATTTCTTTTCCATATACAGGATTTGAAAGAAACTGCACGTTAGCAGCCGGAGAAATATTAGTCCAGGTCTTCCCGTTATTCTGGGTCATGTACATGCGAAGCTCATTTTTCGTTACTCCCCAAGCTAGTCCTTCGGAAGTGCTCAGAAGCTGGAAATCCGTAAGTCGGGTCTGAATTTGGTATTTCGTGACGTTATCGCTGTCCACATTCTTGGCATCCGGAGTAATCACCGTAATCGTCTGTCCCACTTCCGGAGCTTCAGTTGGCTGTGGTGGCTGAGAAGGCTCCGGTGGAGGAGAGGAACATGCCGAGAGTATCAGTGTGGTTAAGAGTACCATAAAAAGAATTCTCAGAGCCCTCCAGCCTATAGTTGCGGTTGACAATGTTCTCTCTCCTCTCTTATCTAGAATTGTTGATTCTTAGTTGTTCTTATTCAGCTTACTGCTGCGATAACCATAAAATGCATAGATCAGCATTCCGATGAACAACCAGATAAAGAATCCCGTCCAAGTTTCACTTCCCAGATTATACATCAAATACCCGCAAGCCGCCGCACTAAGCAGTGGGATAAAGGGAACCCAAGGCACAGTAAAGCCTCTTTTTAAGTTTGGATGCGTATAGCGCAAGGCAATAATACCCAAAGATACTACTAAAAAAGCAAATAAGGTGCCAATACTTGTGAGATTCGCCAGCCGATCCAGCGGCACAAATCCGGTCAATAGCGCAATAATACCCCCTACCATCCATGTACTTCGAACTGGGGTATGGGTCTTAGCGCTTATCTTAGATAAGGCTTGCGGCAACAATCCATCCCGTGAAATAGCAAACAGCAGGCGGGACTGTCCGAATAGCAGAACCAGTAAAACCGTAGTCATCCCGGCAATTGCACCAACTGATATAAGGCCGGCGATCATATTCTGATCTACATAACGAAGAGCAAATGAAACGGGATCAGTTACATTTAATAATTGATAAGGAACAATACCAGTCAATACGAGCGATACAGCAATGTATAGCACTGTACAAATCGCAAGAGAGGAGATGATTCCAATCGGCAGATCACGCTGAGGCCGCTTCACCTCTTCGGCAGCGGTAGAAATGGCATCAAAGCCTATATAGGCAAAAAACACAGTAGCTGCCCCGTTAACAACACCATGAAAACCAAATGGCATAAAGGGTGTCCAATTCTCCGGCTTCACATAGAAAACACCGGTGACGATAAACAGTAGGACCACAGACAGCTTGATAACGACCATAATTGTATTAAACCGGGCCGTTTCTTTGATTCCCCGGGTAAGTAAGTAGGAAATAAGTAAAATTATGATTACTGCCGGCAAATTAATGATGGTGCCTTTGTCCGCATTATACGCCCCGGATAGGGCTGTGGGCAAATGAAGACCAAAGCCGTCCAGCAGGCCTTGAAAATATCCAGACCATCCACTGCTGACGGCCGCCGCTGCAACTCCATATTCCAGCACAAGGTCCCAGCCAAGTATCCAAGCCAAGAGTTCGCCGAAGGCCACATAACTATAGGCATACGCACTGCCGGATACCGGTAGTGTAGAGGCAAACTCGGAATAACAAAGCGCCGAGAGCACGCAGGCAAAACCGGCTAGAACGAAGGAAAGTACTAGCCCAGGTCCGGCATGCTCTGCAGCTGCGACCCCTGTCATTACAAAGATCCCCGTGCCGATAATGGCGCCAACACCCAGTGTCGTGAGATCAAATGCACCCAGTGTCTTACTAAGGTTGTTTGCTTCAGTGCTTATAGGGGCACTGAGCGGTTTTTTGCGAAATAAATCCATGCTTTCATTCTCTCCTGTCAAAGTTATGTATTGCTATCTGTTAGAGGGATATTGTTAATGCTGGCAGCAATATTTGCTCCCTCTTGAACACGTGGTGGCAAGCAATCCAGCGGAATATACTATATTCATAATTATCGTATTTACAGGAAATGCTAAACATCTTAATCACATTTCTGCAATATATAGTTTGCTTAGTGTGTTTCAGGGTAATGAATTAAAAGGACTTCGCTTGAAAACACTAAAGGTAGCTAAGCTGGATAAGATTGGTCACCAAAAATTCGAATTTTAGAGGAGATATTACTTATGGCCCCCTCATTCAAGCCTAATCGCGTCGTAGTTATCGGTACTGGTGCAGTCGGAGCAACTACCGCTTATACTCTGTTATTGCGCAAACGCATGCCTGAATTAGTCTTAATAGATGTCAACCATCAGAAGGCATTGGGTGAAGCACTGGATATGAATCATGGTATGCCTTTTGTTGGTGGAGTAAAGCTATGGGCAGGTACCTATGAAGATTGCCGGGATGCAGATATTATAATTGTAACCGCTGGCGCTTCCCAGAAGCCGGGTGAAACCCGGATTGATCTTTTGAAGAAGAATATTTCGATTTTTGAAGATATCATCAAAAAAATAACCAAATATAATCAGCAAGCCATTCTGTTGATTGCAACGAACCCTGTTGATATTTTGTCCTATGCTACCTTAAAAATAAGCGGCTTCGACCGCAGACGCGTTATCGGTTCCGGTACGGTGCTGGATAGTGCCCGCTTCCGTTACTTGATCGGTCTTCATAAGGAAATTGACCCGCGCAGCATTCACGGACAAATTATCGGAGAACATGGCGATTCAGAACTGCCAGTCTGGAGTTTAGCTAATGTAGCCGGGATTGACCTTGGTTTTGATGAAGCAGAGCGCAATGATATTTTTGAAGATACCAAGAAAGCCGCTTATGAAATTATCAATGCCAAAGGTTCAACCTCTTATGCAATTGCACTGGCCTTGGATCGGATCGTTGTTGCAATATTGAACAATGAAGGGGCTGTTCTAAATGTTTCCACATTGTTAAATAACTATAACGGAGTTTCAGATGTCTTTCTTGGTGCACCCTGCGTTGTAGACCGCTCCGGTGTACGCGAGGTGCTGGATCTGCCACTCAGTAAGGATGAGCAAGCGCTGTTCCAGCAATCCGCGGAGATGCTTAAGGAGCAGATTGCCACACTAGAATTGTAACACCCATCAAGGGCAGTCCTGAATGTCATTAAAAATGACGGAGGGCTGCTTTTTTTTGTAAACAGCAGACCCAAAAAACCGTCCTTCAGGTAGAATGGAGGGTTACCACCATTACGAAAAGGACGGAATTCCTTAACATAAATATAACATGGATCAACTTACCCTGCCAATGGATTTGATTTCTATATCCTTGGAACGACGCTGGCTGCAGCAACTCCACAGGAGAAAATTGCGTTTGCTCACACCTCCGGAATACGAATTTGCAGCCTTGACATAGCCTCTTCTTTCTCCCGACTTGTGATATGTGTGTATACGGTGGTAGTCTGGATTGAAGAATGTCCAAGCAGCTCCTGTACCGTGCGCAGATCCGCCCCTTTGCGCAGCAGCATCGTGGCAAATGAATGACGCAGCTTATGGCTGGAGTAGGGTCGCCGATGAGCATCAGGAATTTGTGCTTGGAAGCGCTCAAAGGTTTGCGCAGCAATCTGCTGAATCCCGCGAATCGAGAGTCGGCGCCCTTTTTGTGAAATAAACATCGCTTCTTCTTTACTGCGCCAAGGGTCTAGACGTGCTTCCAACGCTTGATCCAGAAAAGGAGCAACGTCCTCCGGCACCGGAACATTCCGCCATTTACGCCCCTTCCCAAACACGCGAAGCGAACGTCTTTCTACATTATAGTCATTCATATTCAGCGTATGAACTTCACCAACCCGCAGCCCCATGTAGGACATAAGTAAAAAGACTGCCAAATTGCGGTCTTTATATTTACCCTCCACAGCCGACAAAAACCGCTGCAGGTCACTCTCATCTAAATAGACTGGCTCACGATTTTTATCTGTTTTGGATTTCTTGATCCCGGCTGCCGGATTGACGGAGTAAAGTTCAAGCTCAATCAACGCCTTGAAAAAACAGCTGACCGAAGCATGCTTCCGGTTCCGAGTGGCATCGCTTACCCCGCTTTCACGGACAGAGGTCAGATATGATACGACATGCAGCTTTTTGACTGCTTCCAGCTTTTTACCACCCAGGCTGGACAGGAATTGTCTGATATCAGCAAGATAGGATTTTTGCGTATAAGGGGTGTAGCCGGCATCCTTCATCCAGATTAGAAAGGCTTCACGCTCTTCCTCGTAGTCTTCTATCCAGTCATTCACGACTTTGGCCTCCCCTTGGTTTTCGACAACCTATTGTATCATAGATTAGCTTTAGAAATTCAACCCAATCCGTATGTTCAGCAGATCGTCGGTTCTTCTCTCCACTCTGCTGCATGCTTTTGTACCGTATGCAAAAATTCAGAAAGCGCCGGAGACATCCATTTCTTATGATGATAAGCTACTTGTGTAGCGACCCGCTGCGATTCATCATTCCAGTTCAATTTAACCAACTTGCCCTCAACTAGTTCATTTCTAACCGTTACAAGTGGCAGAAATGAGATGCCGAGCCCAGCCATTACACATTGCTTAATCGCCTCAATGCTCCAGAATTCCAGCTTAGGGTCTGGAAACACGCCATGATGATTTAGATAACGTTCGAATAAAATGCGATAAGAACAGCCTGTCTCTGTATGCAGGATAGTTTCTCCTTTGAGATGATGCGGCTCTACCTGTTTAAGGTTATGCAGTGGATGCAGGAGCGGTGCTACCAGGGCCATCTCCTCATGAATGAGTGTCTCTATATGAATATCCTTGTATTCTGTTTCCGGTTGTAACAATAACACCAGATCCAGTTCACCAGAACGAATGAAATCAGTCAGTTCCCAGCAAGCGCCTGGCTTGAGGATGATCTGCACCTGCGGATAACGCCCACGAAATTCTTTAATAATCCCCGGCAAGCGAAAAGCAGCCAGAGATTCAGGTGCTCCAATTCGCAGTGTTCCGGACAGTTCACTGTCAAAGCGTAAGGCATCCTGTGCCAATGCATGCATCTTGGAGATTTCCTGGGCATAGGGCAGCAGTCGCCGCCCGGCATCGGTGAGTGTGATTTTTTTGCTGATCCGATCAAATAAAGGCTGACCCAGCTCCGCCTCCAAAGCTTGAATCTGCGCGGTTATACTTGACTGGGCATAGTCCAGCTTCTGTGCTGCACGCGTGAAGCTGCCTACTTCAACTACCACCAAAAAGGTGAATAGATGTCGTGATTCCATAAGATCCTCCTGACGATGTGCACCCATCGGAATTTTGAATGGATGCGATTCGATAATTCCGTTTTTCCAATGGGTCTATTATCTGTTAATCTATACTAAAACACAAGGAAAGTTGGATTACAGATATATGAAGGAAATAAATGGTCTACAGAGAAATATTGGTCTGCCACAGGCCATTGCCCTCTACATCGGTGCTGTGCTCGGATCGGGAGTGCTGATCGTCCCCGGTCTGGCTGCTGAAATGGCTGGTCCTGCTTCGCTGTTGGCTTGGGGATTCATGACGCTGCTGATCCTGCCGATGGCCTTATCGATGGGGCTGCTATCCGCCAAGTTTCCGAATGCCGGAGGTGTTTCCCATTTCGTTACCCTCGCTTTTGGTCCAAGAGCTGGAGCCTTAGTGGGCTGGTTCTTCCTGATGTCCGTCCCTATCGGCGGACCTGTGGCTGCATTGACCGGAGCGGGTTATATGACAGCCGCCATGGGCTGGGGAGATAGCGCAAGAATCGCCATAGCTGCTGCCATGCTGGCCATTGGACTCCTTACGAACTGGATCGGGATGCAGGTCGCGGGAAAAGTACAGATTGCCGTTGTTATCGCCATCGTTGCCGTGCTGGTCTTCGCGTTTGCCGCAGCGCTTCCCCGGATGGAGGTTCAACATTTCACCCCATTTGCACCTCACGGCTGGATGAGTGTCGGACGGGCGGCGGCGATTTTGTTCTGGTGCTTTATCGGCTGGGAAGCGGTCTCCCACCTCTCAGAAGAGTTCAAGGACCCGCAGCGCGCAGCAGTTACAGGCGTCACTATTGCAGCCATCATTGTTGGCATTCTGTATTTCTTATCTGCTCTGGCTACAGTAGGAACACAAAGCTACCTGAAGGGTGGATCTAGCACTTCGCTCGTCTGGATTATCAGCCAACCACTCGGGGCTTGGGGCGGATTCATTGCCGGAGTTACCGGGCTCTTCATCTGTACAGCCACTATTATTGCCTATACGGGTGCCGCTTCACGCGTCGCTTTTGCCTTAGCCCGTCAAGAATATGCACCGAAGTGGATGGGCAAGCTGTCCAAACGCTACCATACGCCCACCGGTGCGATTGGCTTCCTGTTAATATGCTTTGTGAGTGTATTGTTCCTCTATGGGAGCGGATTTCTCTCCATCACCACTTTGATCCAGTTCCCTAATGCCACTTTTATTCTGACTTATATGGGTGGCTGCGCAGCCGGCATTCGCTTATTAAAAGGTAGCCGCTTAGGCGTAACGATCAGCTGGATTTCTTTTCTGGCGACAGCAGCCGTATTTCCTTTCACAGGTTGGGCGATTGGTTATCCGCTGCTCATCACCTTATTCTTTATCTTGATTGTCTTCTTCAACAACAAACAAATGAGCTCTGGACAAGAGGTTCCGACGACTGGAATAAATGAGATTGAGCGAAAGGTACTGTAACTGTTTATTGAACAGCATAATAAATACAAATAACCGCAGGAGACTCTGTAAAAGAGCGCTTCTGCGGTTTTTGCATAATGTTTGCAATTAATTCAACAATTCATCAATCCCGTAAGGAAATATAGGTTTAGTCAGCTCTAATATAGCTTTTGCATAATCTTGTATTTCTCGCTGGGCATCATGAGCTAAACGCTGATTAAGAAAATGACTTACCGACTGCAAGGATGCTGTCCAGTACCATCTAACATATAAACCATATGAAGGTAAGAATAGTCTCGCTTGCTCGGCACAAATCCCGTCTTCTAATGCAGCTTCGTATTTCTTTACACCAAGCTCTATGTAGTCCATCAATTCTTTGGTATGCTTATGACCTAGTTCCCATTCGACTACCTCCCCACTGCCTTGCTTACTGTTTGCAGGTTTCCCCCTCCATTGTTCAGCCCCAGGGATATAAAAAGTGGGTTCCTCTGTTATATATCGTCTGCTGGATTCATTCCATGCGTCTAGACTGTCTCCAGTTCCCTCAAAATGAGCAGATCCAATGACATACTTCCACCATTGTCGTGCGACCATTAGGGGAGCATAGATTTCATATTGTAACAACACATGCCGAAACGGAGAAGTATGCCCTTCACGAGCAAGAAATTGGATTAACTTTATATCACGATCAGTAAGTTCATTGGATTCCTTCGCATAGGACACTCTTGCTGCATTAGCTATGGTTAGATCAGATCCCAGATGATTTACAAGCCGTACATATCCTTTATCTAATACTTGAATAGAATTCAAATTTAACCCCTCCGCGTTCTTAGTAGGTAATGTTTATCAACTTCCATTATTTTACCTATTATCACCTTCCATGTATATAACTTCATAGGCTAGATCTTCGTTACAATTTGTATCATTCGTTTCAGGTTGCTCCTAGTTGGTTATGTCTTGAAGAGAGGGAACTTGACTATGATATTACAAAGGAGACGATAAATATGCCCAAAAATACTAAGATTGTGCTTGAAGACGCAGCGCAGAAATTTGCTGATGATAATGCCAAACCCCCGTTTCTATCTGACCTAGGTCCTGCTAAAGGTCGTGAAGTCGTTGATACCGTCCAGTCCGGTGAAATTGATAAACCAGAGGCTGAAATCGAAGATTTGATGATCCCTGGTGGTCCGAGCGGCGAGGTTTCCGTGCGGATTGTTCGCCCTCAGAATTCTATATCATCAGTCCTTCCAGTTATCATCTATATCCATGGTGCAGGCTGGGTGTTCGGTAATGCCCATACGCATGATCGCTTAATCCGCGAATTGGCTGTGGGTGCTGAAGCAGCAATCGTGTTTCCCAATTATAGTCTATCACCAGAAGCCAAATATCCGACCGCTATCGAAGAAATCTATGCCGTGTTGGAGTGGGTTGCTGAAAAAGGACCGGAGAATCGCCTTGATCCTAACAAGCTAACTGTTGGCGGAGACAGTGTCGGTGGGAATATGGCCGCAGCAATTACCCTAATGGCCAAAGAACGCAGCGGCCCAAAAATCTCCAAACAGCTGTTGTTCTATCCGGTGACCGATGCCTCATTTGATACTGAATCCTATCATCAGTTCGCTGAAGGATATTTCCTGCAGCGCGAAGGGATGAAATGGTTCTGGGATCAATACACAACCGATCCGCAACAACGTGCACAGATTACAGCTTCTCCGCTACGTGCTAGCCTTGATCAACTGCGAGATTTGCCTGAAGCTTTGGTCATTACTGCCGAAGCTGACGTATTGCGTGACGAAGGCGAAGCCTATGCCGCCAAATTGCTTGAAGCAGGAGTACCTGTGAAAGCCGTGCGTTTCCAAGGGATCATTCATGATTTCGTGATGCTGAATGTGCTGGCTGAGACCAACGCCAAAAAAGGTGCCATTAAGCTGGCTACTGAATGGTTACAAGATGCATCTGAGTAACGAATCTCATATGGATCTCAAATCGAGCATGCAAAAAAGGTAGCCATCTGGCTACCTTTTTTGTAAGCGTCAAACCCAGCACACCTTCAACAGCCCAATCATCCATGAGAAAATGAAGGCAACTCATTAACAGGAGGTTGCCGCATGACCAACAGAGACAAACGCCGCCATGAATGGACAATCCGTGTGGCAGATTACAAAGCCAGCGGTCTCACCATGTCTGCGTGGTGCGCCGCCAATCAGCGCTCGAAAGAATCATTGAAATATTGGCTCCGCAAATTGAAACAAGATTCCTCTTCGTCATCTACGCATTCAACGAACTGGCTGCCGATCACCGTCGCCGATCCGCCCAGTGCTGCCATCATCAACGCTTCTTCCCTCATCGTCCGGATCGGGCAAGCTAGTATCGAGCTCCATCAAGACTTCGATCCTCATTTGCTTCGCAAAATCGTTCACGCCTTGGAATCCCCATGCTGACGCTGCCAAACATCTCGCATGTCTATCTCGCCACGGGTGCGACCGATCTGCGCAAATCCATTGACGGATTAGCTGCCTTAGTGCAAGAAGGCTTCGGCTTGAATCCGTTCGCGCCGTGCTTGTTCGTATTCTGCAATCGCGAGCGCAACAAGCTCAAAATCCTCTACTGGGAGCATAATGGCTTCTGGTTATTCTATCGTCGGCTTGAATGCGGTACGTTCCAATGGCCGACCGGCGGCAGCACTCCGCTCACCATTTCCCATCGAGAGCTGCGCTGGCTGCTCGACGGACTTTCGCTGACTCAGCGGCAAGCTCACCCGCATGTTACAGCTCAGACCGTCATTTAAACCAAAGTTCGCCGAATCGACATACCTGTGAGCAGGTTGTCTCGGACGGCTTTCGAATACATGTAAACATGGAAAATTTAACGGAAGTGACAAACCCTACAACCGAAAATTACGAAGCTGCCATTGCCAAGCTCGAGCAGCAAAACGCCGAGTTGACGGCCAAGCTCAAATGGTACGAAGAGCAGTTCCGTCTCGCGCAGCAGAAGCGCTTTGGCGCTTCGAGTGAAAGGACGAACCCAGATCAGATGGAGCTCGATCTGTTCAACGAAGCCGAAGTCCTGGCGACACCTGAATTGCAGGAGCCGGACGTTGAGACGATCACGTATAGCCGCAAAAAGTCGGCAAGCCGCGAAACCAAGCTTGAGCAGCTCCCCATTGAAACAGTCGTCTACGAGCTGCCTGCGTTAGAGCAAATCCGCACGTGCTGCGGTGGTGAGCTGCATGAGATGAGTACTGAAACGCGCAATGAAATTGCAATCATTCCAGCTCAAGTGAAGGTCATTCGCAATGTACGGAAAGTGTATGCATGCCGCCATTGTGAGCGCGAGGATATTCGTACGCCGATCGTCACGGCTCCAATGCCCAAGCCTGTCTACCCGGGCAGCCTGGCTTCGCCGTCCATCATGGCGCATGTCATGAGCCAGAAGTATGTGGACAGCCAGCCGCTCTACCGGCAGGAGCAGCAATTCGTACGCATGGGACTGACTCTATCCCGTCAGACACTTGCCAATTGGATGATCTATGGTGCGGAGCACTGGCTAACGCTGCTGACCCAGCAAATGAAGACGCATCTTTTGAAGCAAGATGTCCTGCATGCCGACGAGACAACGCTGCAGGTGCTGCGCGAACCGGGTAAATCCGCAGAATCCCAGTCCTATCTATGGCTGTATCGTACGGGTCGAATGGGCCCGCCGATCGTTCTGTACGACTACCGTCCAACGCGAGGCGGCGAGAATCCGCGGGATTATCTTAACGGGTTCAGCGGCTATCTTCATGTGGACGGCTATGCCGGCTACCACAAGGTGAAGGGCGTCACGCTCGTTGGATGCTGGGCGCACGCGCGCCGCAAGTTCGACGAGGCATTGAAGGCTTTGCCGCCTTCTTCGGACAAAGCGGAAACGGCGTCCAAGCAGGGGCTTCAGTTCTGCAATGAGTTATTTGCCATTGAGCGCGAACTGAAGGATGCAGCGCCGGAAGAACGTTACAACATTCGAATGGAGCGAAGCCGCCCGATTTTGGATGCTTATTTGGCATGGCTGAAGCAGCAGCGGTCCCGTACGCTGCCGAAGAGCCTGCTTGGCCAAGCGATTGCTTACAGCATGAACCAGTGGGAGAAGCTGACGGCGTTTCTAAAGGATGGTCGGCTGGAGCTTGATAATAACCGAAGCGAACGGTCGATTAAGCCATTCGTCATCGGGCGGAAAAACTGGCTGTTTGCCAATACGCCTCGCGGTGCCAAGGCCAGCGCAGTCATCTACAGCGTGATTGAGACCGCAAAGGAAAACGGACTAAACCCGTTCCAATACTTAAAGTACCTATTCGAGCAGCTACCGCAGCTATCTGATCTTAACGATCTCGAAGTGCTGGACAGCCTGCTGCCATGGTCATCAACGTTGCCTACGGCTTGCCGGGTGTTTAAGTCTTAAATGATACAGCAAAACAGCCCTCAACTTGATGTCAAAGGTGGAGGCTATTTTACGTTTACTTTGAATACATATCTAAAGAGAGGGGGGATTGTAATATGGTTATCACTCCAGATTTACCAAACTTGCCTTTTATCGAAAGGAATGGAGTCAAATATTTTGAACTTGTTGCCGAACCTGTAAAACAAGAGTTGTTACCTGGTTTGCTCATTAACGCTTTTGGTTATAACGGCAGTTCTCCGGGACCCACAATCATCGTTTTTCCTGGCGATTATGTACAGATCCGAGTACACAATAAACTTTCGGAACCCACAAGCGTACATTGGCATGGTTTAGATGTACCTAATGTTATGGATGGAGTGCCAGATGCCGAACCGTCTCCAAAAATTCAACCGGGATCTTATTTTGACTACCATTTCAAAATCGTAAACCCTCCCGGTACACATATGTACCACACTCATTTTCATTCGGTAAAACAAGAGATGATGGGATTAGGGGGGGCATTCATCATCGCTGCCCCGAATGAATATGGAACCAAAATTCAGCGGGATTACTTTATCATGCTCCAAGAATTTAAGGTCAAGGATTTAATGAAAGGTGAAGTGAAAGAAGGAATCTACGATTTGGACCCTTACTCAGATATGTTTAATTTCTTTACGATGAATGGTCGATGTTTCCCATATACGACACCATTGGAAGTTCGATACGGTGATCTCGTGCGAATACGACTCGGAAATTTAATGATGAACCCCCACCCGATTCATATGCATGGGCAGCAATTTGTAGTCACAGCAACAGATGGAAATACTCTAGCTCCACATAGTAGGTATCTAAAAAATACGATCCTGGTTGGTTCCGGAGAAACCTATGATGTCGAATTTAAAGCTCATAATCCTGGAACCTGGGTCTTTCATTGCCATATTCCTCACCACATGGCAAATAACTTTACTGACAAATTAGGAGGAATGACTACTACGATTAGATATGTATAAATGAAAACCCTCATCACAGGAGGTGGTGAAAGTTACTAAGGGACGGAAGCCGCCAAGTAAGCGTCAAATAGCCCACATCCTGATGAATAGGTGTGGGCTATTTGACGCTTACCCTTTTTTTGCATTCATGTCATTTATCAACTTAATAATCAATCATGCCACAGTTTCACTTACGCTGAGTATAGTATTCGGCGGCTTTTGATAGCATGTCTTTAAACGAACCAAATGACGTGGACTGGTTAACATGCTCATTTAATTGGTCCATCGGCAGCGACTTCACATCCTCGACTGAAGCGGCAGAGAATCCGCCTTGCTGCAGCATATCCTGAAGTGATTCAAATGAAGTGAATTTCTGCAAAAATGAGCTGGACAATAGCTGGTCAAGTGGTATCTTCTCCAACAGTTGGTCCAGGGGAAGCTGATCAAGAGGAAGGTTTTGCAACAGCTCACCAATCCCTCCTTCTTTTACTGTATCTATTAAACCCTTTAAATTAAATCCACCTAAGTTAAATCCCATGGTAGTAACCTCCAGTTGAAATGATTAATTATCTTGTATTACCCCATTTCGGCTCAATTGAATTATTAGTTAACATAGTATTTATTATGTTAACTAATAATTCACAAGGAATAAAATGAAACTAATTCCTATTTTATGGGTCTATATAATATGGAAAACTTTGGGGGTTATTTTTTTGAAAAATTCTCGGTTAATTTTAAAAAGCTTGCTTGTAACCACTCTTCTGACAACGGGAACTGGTCTGTATTTATCTTCCAACACTCCAGCGGAAGCAGCTACTCTTTCCTCTACACCAAAAAGCGCTACCACTGGCAAATCTATAACAACACTGAAGCTGAAATGGCAAACCAAAGCAGATGAAGTTGGACTTTATAACGACCACCCTCCCCTTTCAAATGGATTATTGTTTTTTTCTAAGGGCGGTAACCTTCATGCTGTAGATATTGCCACAGGTACAGTGAAATGGACTTACAGAAACGGGGGAACACCAGAAATTGTAACCCGGAACTCGGTATTTCTCATCAATAATGAAGGGTACTTGGTAAAAGTCGAAGCCAAAACGGGGAAGCTGCTGTGGAAGGTTAAAGCGGCAAAACCCCCGATTGAAATTGGAGCATTTGCCGAGTTGTTGAACGGGACAATATACTTCCGTAACGAGAGCGGCGGTATTGCCGCCTATCATCCAGTTTCAGGCCATAAATTATGGGAAAACAAAAAAATACCTATGTACGTTGGCAGTATTATCGGCCAGTATAAAAAGGTACTTGTAGTCAAAAGCACGGTCAATAATATCCGCACCCAGTTTTTCGGTCTCGACCCTACCAGAGGTACAATTCTGTGGAGAAGCGAAGGGATTTATTCCTTTGTCGCTTATCGGGATGGTCAGCTCATTCTGCGGCAACAAGCGAATGCCCCATATTCCTTCCCAATAACGCCTGTTCCCGGCTATCTAGTGACACTAACAAAAGTAGATGTTACAACAGGTAAGGTGATAGGCGAAGAAAACTACAAAACCGTTACTGACCTTAGCAGAATGGGAAACAAACACACTTCACTTCAGGGCTCTTATGTTTATTCTGTAGACAGCAACATGGATAAGGATGAAGCTTTTCTAAACCGTTTCACGCTGGGGCAGGCCTCTGAGACCCCACCCAAAAGTTACGAGGAGTTTGGAAAATGGGTAGCCGGGCCTACCCACGGAATGATTTTTTTTCAAAAGGGAACACAAATTACCGAAGTCAATATTTACAATAACAAAATCGTTACATTCGATAGCCTTGCTGGTTCAGCCCTCAATCTACAGCTAATGAGGAATGGTGTTTATACAGGCGATGATAAGGGCAACTTTTATATCATAAATGTGGCTACCGGTACAATCCTCGGCAAACTCAAGACCGATGCAGGGCAGTACGGTAAAGTAAACGTTGTAAATAATACCGTATTGATTCATACGGAATATGATATTTATGCAGTCACCCTGCCCAAGGAATTACAATAACGAAAATCAGCATACTCCCTATGAATTAGGAGCATCCCCTGCTTGATCTCGCGAATGCGGCTGTTCAGGTCTATGAAATCACAGTTGCCGATCTGAAAGGTCGTCCCGCTGGAAATGGACAGTACTTTGATCCCCTCAATTTTCACAATCGATTCCGAGGGAGAATTTAGGATCTCAAATTCTTCTTCCTCCCCCTGCTCACACTCACTTTCTAGTCCAACCAGGAATGGCCTTGCATTCAGAGTTTCAACAGCTTCAACCCTGGCGCCGTTATCGGCTTGTTGTTGGCTAGACTGGGCCGTTTCTTTTCTCCCGGCATAACTAGACTTGATGTTCCCCACAGACCCGCAAATAAATAGCGAGCTGTTCGACAGGTCATTTATATAGACATTTTGAATACTGGAGGTGCGCATGAGTTAAGCGTCTTTTTCTTTATTCGGAACAAGGGAATCAGACGCATTCACGTTATTTTGCGTTGGATCGTTCGATATTTGTTCCGTTGTACTATCAACAATAGAGGAACAATGAATCGTCTGGGAATCTCCAACTAGAAATACCGATGAGCCAGAAATCGAAACTACTTTTACTGCCCCCACGTTTAGTTCCTTGTTCACAACGAGCATTTTCACACTAATCCCGCCTTCCGTTGATCTTCCAAATCCATATGCCGCTGTACGGCTGTGTCGATATCCCGTTTAATTTGAGAAACGATCGATGCACAGACCTCTTCAATGTTGTCGCGATTCTCCTGTACAACAGGAAGCTGACTCAGATACTCCTCGATCCGGCCGTCCATTTGCTGCTCTAGGTCTTGAGTCACCATTTGAATATACTGAGGGTTTATATTTGCCTTCCGTTCTTTTGCCCGACGAACGAACTGTTCAGGAACCTCGTTCTGCAAATAAGCTGCCAACTCCGGACGGATTTTTTCAGATAAAGCCTGTTTCTCCGTGTCCTGTGATTGTGATCCAATCGTTTGACCGTTTACTACGGCCTCGTCCAGATGATTCCCCTCATTCGGAGTAATTCCTATATTTAATGTGCCTTCCAGCTTTTCAATCTTCAGTTGCTCAAAGTGATAATTGATAGGCCCGATAGCTGCAGATTTATTATTTTTTAGAGTTTCCACATCTTTTTGCAGCTCCTCAAGCTGTTTCTCAAGCTGCTGCAGCTTCTGAGCTTGCGTTCTTAGCTCATTAAAAACCTGTTGAACGTAATATGGGTGCATACAACCCCCTCCTATGGTTTATTGTATGCGAAGCCAGAGACCCTAATTCAACGGGGATACATTTCAGCCGGTGCCGGCAAAAGAACCCGAGGTGAGTCACCCGTAGTGTCAGGCGGTGAAGATGTTTCACCCCCCGTGTTCTGATAGTTATGCGATAAGGCATTGATTTTCCCGGAAGTGCCAATCTGGAGGATGGAGGAAGAAGACAGTGTTCCAATGCTAAGACTATGGATCGATATGCACTGATATACCGAAAGATTCATTACACCACACCCCTTAAGGCGGCGATACCTGATCCACCACATCTGAATCCATCGTATTAGTACTGCTGGCCGCGTTATTTGTAATATTTGTACCTATGGAGTCACCTATGGAGAAGGAGTTGGCACCGGCATAGATTTTCGAGTTGCTGCTTAAGATAACGGACGCGGTATTTCCTACTAAGACTGTGGAACTGGGGCCCACGCTGTTGATTTTAATATTGCCGATGATGGAAACCACGATTCCACCTCCTTTCAGAAGGATACGCCATTCTATGTAGATATTAGCCCATGTGTCACTAAAAAAGTCACGGGCCCATACAATGAACAAAAACAAAGGAGGTTATAGTCTCTATGAGTTCAAATAAATCCAACCCTTTGGATTGGCTGAGTGAGGACCCCTTTTTCAAAAAGCAATTATCTCTTAAAGCTCTAGAGGAGCAGTGGAAGTTGGACCCGAACCAAATCGACAGCTATGTGGAAAAAATAATCAAAGAGGCCACATCTTCTTCCTTGAATAATGATGGTAAATCGAGCGGCTTGCACTTTGAACATGTCGATACCCACAACTTTCTGATTTCCAAAATCACCATTCCCAGCCGGGTCCATCCCGAGAATATTTGGGTACAGCTTAACCGGACGCAGATAAAGATCAACGGTCTCAGTAAAGAGCAGAGTGAAATTATCCAGCTTCCATTTCCTGTTAATCCTGAGCAGAGCAAAGCAACTTATAAACAAGGTTCATTACAACTCCGCATGCCCAAAATGTTGTCTGGCCGTTTTAGAGATATTGATGTCCGTTATTTGTAATTTTCCGCATAAAAAGAGACGAATCTTAGTGTCCAGTTGCCCTATTGGGCTTATAAAAACGCCTTAGATCTAAAACAGCGTATAATTTAAGTTATACGCTGTTTTTTCACGCCTGTTTTACCCCTTTTCCACTTACAATTTCATAGTTTATTAAGTATGATAAGCATAGCTATTCATTTGAGAGAAGAAGGAAGGGCAAAACGCTATGATTTACGAACTTCGGACCTATCACATCCATCCGGGCAAGATGCAGGACATCCTGGCAAGGTTCAAAGATCATACGGTTCAGCTGTTTGCGAATCACGGGATGAACATAACGGATTTCTGGGAAGATGTAGAGGCTAGCAACAATCGTCTTTATTATGTCGTCGAACATCCGGACCTGGAGACGAGGAACCGTAACTTTGAAGACTTCCAGAAAGACCCAGTCTGGATTGAAGTTAAACGATTGTCAGAACTTAACGGACCATTAGTAGACAGAATCGATAGCACGTTTATGAAGAAGGCCCTTGTCTTGTAATGCCCCTATTTATGCAAAAGAACCCTTAAGCCAACTTCGAAGTGGCTTAAGGGTTCTTTTAGAATATATATCCCATTAAGTAGTTCATTTAGGCTCAATTTGGTGTGTTATCTTTTTGCAGTCCTGTTTTGATCCATAGCTTGGAAATATCCAGGAAACCAAATGATCCGGCATGCAGGCCAAACAAGCTTTGATTAAGCTGCGCTCTTTTGTTAATATGACAGCCATGCAGCATCCAATAATTATCCCGCAGCACCTCTTCTGCTTTATTGAGTAGTTCTCCCCTTTCCTCTCTAGGTAATTGTGAGAAATGTTCTAATTCGCGGTACAGTAATGCCCGTTGACTGTCCAGTAGCAAGAAGAATAAGGAATTGGATTCATTCCTAAAATAATTGATCATTCCCCATTGCCAATCATCCTCCAGCACTTCTTCAGCAATTAGCAAATCAGCGTTGTTCTGTATAATCTCCTGATTATATTCAGTTAGTGGGTGCAGCTCTATTCGCAGTCCAACTAATGCTCCACGTGTTTGCAGCCATTTCGCTTCCTCTTGTTCTTCTTTTTTGGCCATAAAAGCAATGGTTATGCTCTCGCCCTCGTATCCGCATTCCCGCAACAGATCCTTTATCTGCTCAAAAGAAGGCTCCGCCCACTCTCTTTGACTGCTGTTCCAAGGCAAAAGGCTGTCGGCTGGCGTGATGCGGTTACCGCCCAGCTCTCTAACCAGAGCCACTTGATTGTATAGGATGCGCAAGACTTGCCTAAAGGCAACATGATGATGGACCCCTTTTTTGCGGAAATTGAACAAGATATATCGGCAGCCCAAAGCCGGGTAGTCAATACTATTGTTGTAACACTCATTAGGCGGAAGATTCTCCTGATTAACGTCAGGTAGCTGATATTGGCGTTCATTGGTGCCGAGCTCCGGCAAATACCAAATCTCAACCCGGTCCAGCAGCGGACGGATTCCATAGTAATAATCAAAAGCAGTCAGGACTAACACATCTTCATTAAGATCTGTTAGCTGGTATGGCCCTGTCCCCACGGCTCCATGAGCGAAATCTACATCAAAGGGAACAATCGACATATGAATACAACTGAATAAATGTAGAAAAAAAAGATTCGGACGGTGCAGCTCGAAGCGGATACGGTGATCACCCTCAAGCTCAACCGCTGCAATATCCCGATAATGGTATAAGGCTGGACTTTTTAGGTTGGTCAACCGCTGTAGAGTCTCTTTAACATCTCGGGAAGTCATGCTCCTGCCATGATGAAAGCGTACGCCCTTGCGCAAATAAAAAGTATAACGAGTATGCTCCGTATTCGCTTCCCACATATGGGCCAGTCCTGGAAGAAACGTACGGCTGGCTGCATCATATGAGACTAATGTACTGCAGATGTGTCCAAGCAAATACGATTCAAAAGCGGTATATACCAACGCCGGGTCCAGCTTCTCCATATGGCGATTGCGGGTAATACGCAAAACATCCAGTCCTGAAGTAGTCTCAGCTTCGCTACGAAAGCCCATCTGCTTATTTAATAATGTTAATAAACGTTCCTTCAGGGCTTCATTCACTTCCACATTTCCGATCAATTCGATTGCATCCTTGATTTTTCCTTTACTGATTAAATCCTGAAAGCTGTCCTCTAAGACTTCTTCAACACTCCGCAAAAAAGTTAGCTGAGAGGTATGACCCCTCCCACGCCCGGGCTGCCACTCAATAAATGCTTGTTCCTCCAGCTTGCGCAGAATAAACTTCACGTTCCGCGGGGTACAGCAAAGAATGGCAGCCAGTCCTTCAATAGTTGTTGGAATAGGCTCTTGTAGTCTGGATGGCATATTAATAGCAGCTACCATACGTACAAAATGAGCGGTAATATTGTCCATTCTCATTTGCTCCTTTAAAGGTGAAGGCCAAGGTGTAAACCTTACACTTTTATTTCCCCCTTTTACCATTACAATTATACCTAAACCAGCACAACAATTGCAGTCCCCAAAATATAGTCTTTAGAGTAGGAGATCCCCTTTATTATGAGTCAACATTTGCGCCATATTCACCCTTTAGCCTGGACCATCATTCTCGGTACGATGTTCGGACGGCTTGTAACCTCCATGAGCATTCCCTTCTTATCCATCTATTTGACCCAAGTACTTGGCGCAACACATATACAAACCGGTTTTACAGTTGCCGTCAGTTCACTGGCTGGGGTCATGGTCAGCTTCTACGGGGGTTATATTTCCGATATTATTGGTCGTAAAACCGTTATGCTGATTTCTGTATTCTGCTGGGCAGGTGTATTTTTCGGCTTCTCTGCGGCTCAGCATTTGTGGGTGTTCTTTCTGGTCAATACACTGAATGGGCTATGCCGGGCTGTCTTCGAACCCACTTCACGTGCGCTTCTGTCAGATATTACTCCACCTGATCATAAGCTGCTGGTCTTTAACCTGAGATATGCTGCTGTTAATTTGGGTGTGGTCTTTGGTCCAATCATCGGCCTGCAGCTTGGCTCTGCCAAGTCTACCTTCCCCTTTCTGATTGCCGGAATCGTCTATATTGCCTATGGTCTGGTGTTGTTCTTACAGTTCTCGGTTCACCACTCCAACCTGCCCGCCCGTTCTGTAGTCCAAGCTCCACGCTTACGCGAAGCAATGGCGACGACCGGACGTGACCGTGTATTCTTGCCAGTGCTGCTGGGCACAACCTTTTGCGTGCTAGGTTACGGCCATTTCAGTTCAACATTGGCGCAATATTTAGCGATGAACACACACTTTTCCGATGGCAGACAGTTATTCTCCTATATGCTGTCGTTAAATGCAGTGACCGTACTGGTAGTCCAGTATCCAATTGTCCGCACCGCTAGTAAATTCCCACCGCTAATTCCTTTAATTCTAGGGAATGCCTGTGTTGCTCTGAGTCTATTGCTATTCGGTGTAGCTGGAGGGGTTGCGCTGCTGATGTTCAGCGTTGTGTTGTTCACCATTGGGGAGGTATTGCTCTTTACCATGATGGATATGCTGATCGACCGGATTGCCAAGCCGGAATGGAAAGGCACGTACTTTGGTACAATTGGATTCAATAATTTCGGGAACGTCATGGCTCCCATATTCGGGGGGCTGCTGCTAGACCAATTCGGCGCTCGAAATGGTCCAGCTGTCTTTATTCCGTTGGCTTTAACTACGGCGTTAGGCCTGCCTTTTCTCATTACTGCCCATAGAAGGCTTACTGCCAGAGAAAAAAGTTCAGCTATAAGTGAGTCGGCAATAAAGCTGTAATGGCCAAATGAAATCAGCTTATCGTATAGAAAAATAGCGACCCATTGGGCCGCTATTTTTATTTGAAAGACAAGAATATTCACACGATAACTCATTCTTATCCTTGCTGCACTTACAATTCGAACTTCACATCTGTTAGTTTCTCGCTCAGTTGCCAGAGCTGCTCTGCATATTCAGAGTTTATCGCCCATGGCCGTACCCCAGTGCCCTGCATACTGTCAGCTGGAACAGCTTCAGCAATATCGGCATCCTCGCAGTAGACACCACCTAGACCTTCAAGCTGTGGGCTGACTGCACACCAGACATTAGTAGCTGCCCCTTGTGTTGTTGACTTCAGATACTCTCCCTTTCCCTCTACAGCAGGCTTAACCTGTTCATTCTGTACGACAGGTTTAGGAGCTACGTCTTCTTCTGTTAAGAAGCGGCCTACCTCTGAAGAAGGGATCAATCCAGGGTGTACAGAGAAAGCACGAACGCCGTGTGATTTACCTTTTGTATCCAGAGCAACGGCGAATAATACATTTGCCGATTTAGACTGGGCATAAGCCTGCCATTTATCGTATTCTCTATGCTCAAAGTTCGGGTCCATAAAGTCCACCCCACCCAAGCGATGTGCCCGCGAGGAAACCGAGATGACCCGTGCATTTCCAGCTTGTCTCAAAGCGGGCCAGAGCCGAGCCGTTAATTGAAAGTGCCCCATATGATTCGTGGCAAACTGGGATTCGTAGCCTCGTGCATCTCGTGAGAGCGGAGCAGCCATAATCCCAGCACTATTAATCAGCATATGCAACGGTCTACCTGAATCTAGGAAGCGTTGAGCGAAGCCATCAATCGAAGCTGGGTTCATGAGATCCAGCGCCTCCATTTCCAGCCGTGATATGCCTGCCACTGCTACCCGAGCCTTCTCTGGTGTTCTCGCCGGTACAATAACTGTGGCACCAGCATCCGCCAGTACACGCGAAGTCTCCAGTCCAATGCCAGAATACCCGCCAGTAACAATGACTACCTTTCCTGTCAGATCAAGATCACCAACTACTTCCTGTGCCGTTGTCTGAGGACCAAAGCCCGAGGAGATTGGGGCTTGAATAGTCTCTTCATTGCTTATTGAAGTTGTCATTTTGAAATTCCTCATTTCCTTATTAGAAGCTCTGAAAGGAGCATACACCTTAAAGTATACTTTAAGGCAAACACTATTTATCGGCATCGTGGACTATAGGAATTATTGTATATGGACGTTTCTGAGAATATAACATTATCTTGATGTTTATTAGATAACATAATATATACTATGTAAACTATTAGTTGCTGAACAATTTTTCTGAAGAACAATGTAGCTAATGATACACTTTTTGCAGCACCGTTAATTTTCCCACAATATACTGCCTTAATTCCACTGGCTCCACAATTTCGGCTTGGCTAATGATAGACATAGCATCGGAGCAGGCCCTATCGTAGCTATACATATTCGCAGTCAACATGAGCTGCTCTCCATCCGTTACAGTCTCTGTAACCTCCAACCTTTTCAAGAAATCCGCATTTAGTCTATCTGTTCTGAGAACTACCAGGTACACTTCTTCCTCACTGCGTACCTGCTTAAAAGACCTTTCCTGATCCTTCCAATACTCCTCTAAGGTGAACTCCTCAGGGATTAAATAGTGTTCATTCGTAAGCTTTACTGAAGTGATTCGCTCGCATTTAAAGGTCCGAAGTTGATTTGTCTCCTCGCAAAAGGCAACCAGATACCAATCCATGGTCTTCACTACAAGCCCATAGGGTTGTAATCTACGCGTGGAGGACTCGCCATTTGCCTTATTGTACTGAATCATGATCTTTCGGGAGTTCCAGACTGCCACCCGCACTGCTTCAAGACACGGTACAGCAACACGTTCAGTCCACCAAGGGGCATCATCATAATAAAAGCGGCGTTTAGCCTTCTCGACATCGGCTTGATAGTTGACGGGCAACGTCTTTTCCAGCTTCAGGAGAGTATTCTTAAGCTGTATAGCAGTCTCGTTTCCCCCTCCTGCATACATCCCCATCCCTGTTAAATACAGATTAATGACCTCTTCCCCGTGCAGTTGTTTGAGATTGAGCGTATAACCCTCCATTAATGAAATCCCACCTTGAGGACCAGGGGTAGTGACCATTGGAATCCCGGCTTCCGCCAGTACATCAATATCTCTATAAATGGAACGGACAGAAGTCTCCAGAGCATGAGCCAGCTCATGGGCCTTCATCCTCCCCCTGGACTCTATTAATAACAAAATAGCAATTAAGCGATGTAATCTCACCATGGAACCCTCCAAAGTAGTCCAGCTATATATCTTTCTGAGCCTCAAATAATTGTTGCCAATCCGTTGTCAACATTAGAAGTATATCATTATATCCATAAGATGGAAGGAGCGAATACCTATGAACATTGGTGTATTGGGAACAGGCTTTGGAGCCTATCATGTTGAGTTACTTAGTAAAATGAAGCACATCGGCAGAATTGTCGTCTTCGGAAGGAATGAAGTTAAGCTGCAGAAACTGCAGGAGGAGTTGAAAGTAGAGGTTACTACAGATATCGCTGATATATTGTTTGATGCCGACATTGATGTTATTGATATTTGTTTGCCCACTCCCCTCCATAAACACTACGCCATAGAAGCACTAAAGAACGGGAAGCATGTATTCTGTGAGACACCAGTTTGCTATGAAATGGCAGATGCCCTAGAGATGCAGCAAGCAGCGGCCCAATATGGAAGAAGAATATTTATTAACCAATTTATCAAATTTGATCCGGCCTATAGGTACCTTTACGAGTCTGTACACCAGCAGAAATATGGAAAGCTTTTATCCTTCAGCTTAACAAGAGAGACCTCCCCAATGTGGGGAGACCTGGGACTCGACTCCATCACTACAAATCTGATGATCCACGACTTGGATTTTCTAACCTGGCTGCTGGGAGCAGCCGACAAGTTTACGGTTTGGGGAACAAACGCGGGTAAAGATGGTGAAGCGCTGGTGCGAGTATTTTTTGAACAATCGGATGTGTCCGCAGAGATCCTTGTTTCTTCCCAAATGCCAGAGACTTATCCCTTTACGGTTGGGTATGAGGCATTCTTCGAGCATGCTAAGCTTATATTTCGTGAAAGTGACGATATAAAGGGCGTTATTGAATCCACATTATACGAATACACTTCATCTGGAAGAGAAGTACTCATCTTAGAAAAGGCAAATCCGTATGAACAGAGTATCGAATATGCCCTTCAGTGCTTGCACGAGGGTTCCGAATCCTTACTGTCTCTCAATAACGCCATAGAGGCTTTGGAAATAGCCATTGAAATTAAAAATAGACTAGCCTGGGGGAATGTGTTACTCCATCCTTATTAATTGGGTTTAGGATATAGAGAGCTGATAGTTGATATTTGGACTGAAGTGGATAAGGAGGTGATTTGTTTTTCTATTGTGAATTTTTCATATAATGTTTTTTTAATAAAAGAGCGGTTGTTGATCCTAATTTGTTTGGCAAGTTACTTCAGCCTATCTTAATTGACATAGTTTCAGCGAAGCTGTCTATGGTTTTCGTCGACAAACCCGAAGCTTCGTGCTTCTTCCCTTTCACCATTCGCAGGATGAATTTGTCCAGTAAGGTTAGCTTTTCTACATAAACCTCATCTCCAAATGTTTCCTTGGCGAGCGCCCCATTATACACATCTACTGGATAGGCTGCAGTCAATTCTTGTGCCACTTGTTCTCCTTTCATTCCGGCACAGATGAATAGACCTACTCTCTTCATCAAAAGCTCCTGCTGGTACTTATTCGCAAAGTCAGACATTTCCTTCTGAATTTTCCCAAAATAGATGGACCCGCCCAAGATAACGGTGTCATATGGAGCAAGCGAGGGCTCTTTGGCATGCATAAGATTAACTACCTCAGTCTCTCCTGACAGCCGGGATTTCAATTCGTAAGCTGCCTTCTCTGTACATCCATATTTCGAGGTATACACGATAATTGTCTTCATCACACAAGCTCCTCTTCAGCCTGTTGGCCTATAGTTTATTGTCTTGCTGGTTCAATCACATTTCGTAATAAAATAATCATGCAGACGATGACTCCAACATTAAAAAGCGGAAATATCACCAGCTCAGCCGCTGAAACTACCTCACCTGCAAAGACCATTGCTACAAGCATAGCTGTAATCGCAGTAAGCAATGTAACGGCTTTGAAGATGACAACAGCTGCCATCAGATACCCAATCGACTGTCTACGGATAAGCAGAATGCCGGTAACAGTGGCGACCGGTACCACGATCGCTAGGTCCAATGCCTGAATAACTAGTGTGCTGTAGTGCTCTAACCCCTGCGGTACAGTACCACTTAACAGCGGATTTATTATTTTCCCTAGCCACAGCATCAGAATCATAAAAGCTATAAATAACAGAAAGGAGCCTAACCTCTTGGCTGGAAGAGATTTTTTGAAATAGGAATGCAGCCGATCTTTATCGAAGGACAGCAGCGTTAAGATAAAGGCGAAGAAGCTAGCCGAAAGCAGCATTACGTAAACCAGAAACAAGGAGTTGTACATCGCCAGAAAGCTGTAAGAAGCATAGGTATATAAAAAATAGCCAAGCGTTCCAGCCAACAGCAGCCGCCCTTTTACTAATCCTTTAGCTGTCATTATGAGTGAGACAAGTAGTAACGGAATGGCCATGATTAGGGTGACAGCATCCTGACCTTTGGCCTGGGCAGCCATAGATACCGATTCATGACTATACACACCGGTTCCATAAATCTGCACCGCATCGCCCCATGTCGATGTGAAGGTATATTCCGCCCCGCTGCCACCGCTGCCTGAAAAGAGACCATAACCTGCAGCAACCGCCGCAAGGACACTAATTAGTACAGATAGAATAGCCACCGATCTCATATGTTTCATTACCAACCTCCTCCGCCCCTAGTCGAAATGCCTTGCCTTACTTCGTAGCAACAGCAAGCATAGCCTCCAGATAGTGAGTGATCAATGCCTCTCTCTGCTCCTCCGGCAAATCCTTCTCTACAGTTATCCGCAAAATCAGTCCAAACGCTGCACTCCAGATCACCTGTGCCGTCCGTTCAACATAAATGTCATCACGGGTGGACATCTGCTCAAATTGACGAAGACATTGGCAGAGCATCCCTAATGCTTGTCGATCCTGCGCAGCGCCCTTGAAGAGCACTGCCGTGTGACTCAAAACAGCAGGGGAGTCATTAAGCATCACATTCCGGTATTGTGATCCTTCAGATAATGACATCCTGATGAATTGTCGTAAAGATTGTTTCAATAGCGCCTCAGGTGATTGATCTATTTGCTCACGAGCTTGCCCTGAATTCAATCCGGATACCATATCAAGGTAGCCTTTTTGCAGCACCTGCTCGATAATATCCTCTTTGCCCTGGAAATAATGATAGATGATCCCTGGGGAGTACTCTATTTTGTCGGCAATTTTGCGGATGGACAGTTTCCCTATCCCTCCCTCAGCAATCAATTGGCCGGCCGTTTCGAGAATCAATATCCGCATTTCCTCTCGTTCTCGCTCTTGCCTTTCTTCTTTGGTCATGGATAAACCTCCCCTTAACGTAATTTAACACTGTTCAAGTATTGAACAGTGTTAAATATACATTTTATGGAGTTGGAAGTCAATCCTCATTCGCACAATAAGTATCGAAATATGGGCTCAAAGCCAAAATCAGCGGTTGACCTGTTGTCAGTAGAGCCGCTACGGCTCGGAGGGTTCTTACGATCGCTGTTAAAGCCCGATTTTCTGATTGAACAACGAGGAAAGGGTGAAATTGGCTTTAAAGGCGACCCCTTCGATTCTTCCGAATCCCTCCGACCCTCCGCTCAATCTGCACGTGTACTCAACCTCTGATTTTTAGATAAGCCCAAAATATTATTTAGAAATTCTAGAGGATTTTCATTTATCGATGCTAGTTAACATAATATAAGTTATGTTATCTAGATGGAGATGTCTGTGTTTTTTTGATGCCAAATATCATCTTAAACAACGGCGGGACCGCAAAGAAAATGAAAAACGTACGAAATAATTGATAACCAGCTACCGTAGACAAATCTGCATGAACTTCATGGGCAATCAAACTCATTTGGTCCATTCCTCCAGGTGCTAAACTTAGTAATGCCGTTGAACCTGAAACAGCTACAATGTAGGAGAATAGTAAGCTAAGCCCATACGAACCTGCAATGAGTACGATCCCGCTGCCAATGGCCAGAGATATGGTCTGAAGCTTATTGGACAGTTTGCGAGGATCAAGCAACAACCCAACGAAGACTCCGATCATCAGCTGAGCGGCATTAATGATGGAGAACGGAAGTGCAGGGCCATGTATACCGCTTATTTGTATAATGGCCGTAATAATAGCCGGACCCAGTAAATAGGCTGTGGGAAATTTTATTTTTTGGCCCAGTATCCCGCAAATCGTGCAAGCAATCGCAAAAAGAATCATATTCGGAAATAAGCCTGTCCAAGTGGCCGCTGTTCCTGTTAGTAATGGCGTAACATCCGTCATTCCACTACTGTTGCCGAATACCGGACTGAATATTAATAAGGGTACACACACGATGATCATCATCAGCCGAATAACCTGAATAACGGTCACAACGGTAAGATTAATATCCTCAGTTTCTTCTGCTAAGATGAGCATCTGCGTCAATCCACCGGGAATACTGCCTAGCAGAATTGTTTTGTAATTTATTCCTGATATTTTGGATACTACAAGCGCAATGCCTGCACAGAACAACAGCAATAGAACGTTCATGAGCAGCATGGAAGGTAACTGCCTGGCCATCTCCCTCAGCGCTGAGGCTGTAAGTGACAAGCCTATGGTATAACCTACAATAATCATTCCTGTATTTCTAAGCGAATTTGGCCACACATAATACTTTTTGCCAATATTAGAGCCTACTAATGTGGCAATCATGGGTCCGAGCAGCCAAGGAATAGGCAGGTGCAGAAGCATGAATAAGGCACCTCCAGCCAGTGCGCAGAGCAAGGTGAAGGCGATTTTAACAGGATTTCGGGTTGAAGTTAATGTAGTCGCCATGGCTGTTCCTCTTCTCTAACCTCTAATTATTTATACTGAAAGGTAACTACTCCTCGGTAGTCCTCAAGTGAATCTTGGGAGATATTTAATTCTTTAACCTCTGTACCAGGATAACCGGCGACTTTTAGAAACTTATCTTCACGGTCAAAAAGTATCCTGCCCAAGAGGCCTAAGGCTTTTGTACTGTAATGCATAGGTATTGCAATCGTCGGCTGCAGCTGCCGCATCACCTCTGTCGCTCCGACTCCATCAAGGGTACTTCCCTTGCCTCCTACAGGCAGCATAAGAACATCCACTTTACCAATACTCTCTACCTGCTCGTCGGTCAGAATATGCCCCAAATCACCGGTATGGCAGATTCTCAGCCCATCCACGGTGAATACAAAAACAATATTGTTGCCTCTCTTCGCTCCCCCTACATTATCGTGAAAGGTTGGAGTTCCTTGAATATCTATATCTTTAATAGAGTAGTGTTCTGGCTGATTCACCAGCTCGACCTGGCCTTGAACTACCTGAACTTGATTGTGGTCACGGTGATCATGCGTCACAGCAACAATATCCGCCCGAAGCTCAGGTATACGATATCCTAGAAAACGTCTTCCAAACGGATCAATTAAGATCACTGTACCCTGTTGTGAAGTAAGCAGAAATGCCGATTGCCCAAACCATTTAATTTTCATTCTAACCATCCTCTTCTCTTAGTAAGATCATATTTATTAAAATGTGCAAATTTTAGCACACTTTAGCCAAAAAAATCACTCCATTAGATCCGCAATCGTATATGAAAGCAATACATGATCTACCTGTGTATGAATATCCGTAATGATCTGCACAAAGGATTCACGCACCTTCTTACCAAAAAAATTGTTGCCAGTTGTATCGAGCATCCGCTCCCACTGTGCCCCATCATCCTGTAGTGAACGGTAGACCTCCGCTAAAGTAATATCCTCCGGTCTTCTGGCTAACGTATACCCGCCCCCTCTACCCTGACTCACTTCAATAAATCCGGCATCCGTAAGTCTGGAAAGGATTTTGCGAAGAGCCGTCGCCTCACCGTTAATAAGCTCAGCGATTTCTGTACTGGAATATTGTCCAGAACGTGAAGCCAGCACAACTAATGCCTGCAGACCGTATCCGAATCGTTTTAGTTCCGCCATGGTTTCTCAAGGTTCCTCTCTCACTTATTTATATGAGCAAATTATAGCACACTTAAAATTCATTATCAATTGAGAATACGTTAATAGCTAAAAGACGTATTGCTATTACGCAATACGTCTTCGTACACTTGCTCATTACCGCCAACTCACGTCTGGCCTACCCAATCACTGCCGGCGATTTCCTGCCAGCGGGAGCGAATCTGGTCATATTGTTCTTGAGGTAAGTTGCCCTTCATAAGTAGAGCGGCATTTTGGACCCAGCGGTCGGGATTTCTGGTGCCTACAATCGCCGTATGAACACCAGGTGTGCTGAGCGCAAAGCGCAGCGCAATCTCAACCCCTTTTTGCACATCCTCAAGGAAACTGTAGTTCAGCTCCTGTAGACGTTTCCAATAAATATAAGGGTACTCTTCTTTCTTCATGGTCTCAAATGCCCAGGCAACATTAGCGATAGGACGTTTGGCTGTTACACCCATTCCGCGCCGTGCCGCCTCACCAAGTGTCCGTTGGATAACCTCCTGGTCCGCTATATTCACCGAAGTTTCCAGACTATCAAATAGTCCCGTCTGTACTGCATATAAGGCATCATTGCGATCGCCACTGTACCCTATGTACCGTGTTTTCCCCGCCTGTTTCGCGCGCTCGAGCACCTGAATCACTTCACCTCGGCGCAGGATTTCCTCGCTGCAGCTATGAAGATGGATTACGTCCACATACTCCGTGTTCAACCGCTTCAAACTGCGGTCAATACTTTGCTCCAGCAGTAAAGGGTCCCAATCAGCAAATTCGAGACCTGCAGCATGCCCACATTTCGTGAACAAATGATATTCATCGCGACGACCGGCAAGTACTTTGCCTAATCAGTTCTTCACTATGGCCGTAACATTCCGCTGTATCAATAAGGTTAAGTCCAGCCTCGAGTGCTCCACTCAGCAGCCGGTTTACAGTTTGTTCATCCTGATCGCCAATCTCGGAGCCACCAAAACCCAGTATGCTAACTTGCATATCCGTGCTGCCATATTTTCGTTTCTCCATATGTAATACCTCCCGATGAACATTTAACTTATTTGACTTTATTGATGCTTAAAGTACTAAAGTACTGACTCGGATTACCCAACTTTGGATTAAAGCGCTCTTCGAAGGTCCCACCCGTATAGTCTTCAATAACACGATGCCAAAAAGTACGAGCAGGTGTATTCGCACGAATCTGCGAAACTTTCCAGTCTCCTGGATACATATCAAAAAGCTTGTGCGCAGCCCATGTGCCTATACCGCTTCTACGGTATTTCTGCAGCACAAAAAATTCCGTCATATAATATTGTCCTTCCGGATTGCGCAGCAAGCGGTCAACGAGCGCGAACCCGGCAATTTCACCCTCAACTCTAAAAACGTATGGACATTTATTAATCCCACTGCTCCAGTAGGCTTCAAGTCCGGGATACGCTGGATAGGCCCCATCTTGATCTACATGAAGATCCAGATAACGACTAAAATCATACAAATAGAACTGCATCAGTCTGCTGATTATCTGCTTCCGCTCTTTGGGAACCAGTTCAATCCCAAGCTCCATTAGGTTCACCTCTATAAATGTTGTGAATAAGAACATTTTATCATAATAATCAGTCTAAACAACATTCCGCATCTACCTATGCTGAAATCGTCAAACCTTTTGCAAGATTTTCCTAATAATTGTTCTATCCACATCAAGATCAAACTTCCGTCCCCAGAAGCATTCTGTTCCTTTATTCTGAATCCGTTCAGTGTCCTCCACCGTCAAGGTTCTGGGAAATTCCGGTCCTGATGTCCAGTCCGTGTATCTTTTCACTTCATTCACTACCTGCTCTTTAAAGTGGCTATTCAGAATAATGGAATGAAAAAAGATTTCATCTCCACAAAAGGAATGTCTATAGAATTCCACATATCCAGGGTTATTCTTAGTGAATTCCAGAATATAATTCATACACTCTCCAGTAATTGACATCCAATTTGAACCTTTATACAGCTTGTCCGGCAAGAGGTTTAAGTTTCTCTTCAGCTTGGGTACCGACATGATCAAATTGATATAGCGATTTCTCAGTGCGGTAACCTGCTTCTGCCGTGATAATATGAATTTCGGATAATATACGGATACTCTGTAAAAACATCCCCACATTTCCGATTCATTCGGTAATTCCACATGCTTAACATACTGTTTTCCCTGGTTTTCCTTGAAAAAATCTACAATAATCCCATTGGATACGAGAGGTAAATCCTGTCCACTAATGACGTGTATATAGTTAAATACTCCATGTTCTTGGATCAATGCAAAACATTTCAGAATACATTCAATCTGGCTATAATGCCCCCAATGCACATTAATACGCTGCTCCACAAAATGAATATTGTTTTGATGTAAAATTTCATGCTCGATATTGCTTTTTTTGTCCACATGCAGAAAAAATTCAACAAACTCATCATTTAAGCTGTTGATTAACATATTTATCTGTTCAGGATTCTTATGACAAAGGATTACATATGCCATTTTGAAATTTCGCAATAACATTCATCCTTTCTCTCATTTTTTCCATATTATTATAGAATAGATTAACCAAATTAGATAGAGGAAGGATCGACCTGAAACAAAACATGATAAGATAGAGCTAACAGGCAAACTATGAAAAAGGTGAATCTCATGAGCATTCAAAAAATCAGCGACCGTAAAAATCTAGAATTAAAGATGCCACACATGCCTTGGTTTGTGCAGCAGTTTATAGACTACAAACGACCTGATCTATCCCCCTCTACACTGCTGGAGTATATTCGGGACTACGAGTCTTTTTTCGGCTGGCTGCGGGGTGAGGGCTTGACAGTAGCCACCAATAATACGGAGCTAACCCTCTTGGATCTCGAAACTCTGCATATGGACAATATTGTTGGGTACCGGCTGTATCTGACTACTCGTACGGTAGGAACGAACACGCGGGTGACTGTATCCCGCAAACTGTCTGCACTGCGCTCCTTGTTTCACTATTTGAGCCAGATTGCCGAGGATGAGAACTTCTACCCGCTGCTCAAACGCAACATTATGGCCAAGGTTGAAATCAAACGTCTACATAAGCCGAAGGATACTGCAGCTAAGCTAAAGGGAAAAATTCTGGAGGATGAGGAGCTACTGGAATTTGTAGGCTATATCTATGAAGGCTATGGGCGTGATATTGAAGCTAACAAACAAGCCTATTATTCCTTCCAGTTAAATCGTGAACGTGATGCCTGCATTGCCAGCCTGATTCTGAATTCCGGTCTCCGTGTCTCCGAGGTTGTCAATCTGAACGTAGATGATGTGGATGTCAACAATAAGCTTTTGTACGTCACCCGAAAAGGTAACAATGATGAAACGTTCAAGACCCCTGTTTATTTCCGGGAGCAAGCCAAGGATGATATCGCGCTGTATCTAAGTCTGCGTCAGCCACGTTATAAAACGCCAAAAAGGGAAAAAGCACTATTTATCGCTCTGCCTAACGGACAGCAGGAAGGTAAACGGATGACCAAACGGGCCATTCAGGAAATGATCATTAAATACGCCAAGCGTTTCGGCAAGCCCTATCTAACGGTGCACAAGCTTCGCCACTCTTTTGCAACCGATTATTATCTGCAGAATGATATCTATAAAACGAAAGAGCAGCTTGGACACGCTTCTACCGAGACTACTGAGATATATGCACATCTTACGGATAAAACGATGTCTGAAGCCATTGAACGACGCTTGGAGCCTTAGTATTCGTTTGATCTTTTAATTCATTCGGCGGTGCTTGCCTTCTTGATTCCAAGATGGTAAGGCCGCCCTTCCTTATTACCCGATCTATGGAAAAGAATCTAGGTAGCAAGCAGCAAATTCATTGGCTTTACTGATGTGAATTTTTCATATGATGAAATTTTGAAAATAATAGCGTTGTTGGCACATATCGCCCGCAATCGTTGGAACATCGTTGATGTCATATTGAATGAAGCCCGTTGGGGGCAGAAAGGTTATCGCATTATTCATTGGTGCCCAGACAGCCGTTGCCCACACGTTATTCAACTCTTTCAGCAGCTCTAGATCGTCTTCTTGTTGAATCAGTACAATTTTGGGATAGGCTACGTTCTTGAAGCCCTCAACTAATATGAAATCGTAGCTGGCAAAAGAGGCTATCAGTTCTGCTAAACTGCTGCCATACTCTTCGATCCGAACAGTCCTTTCTCCCCCTGTAATAGCAACCGCTGATGCTCCCGCCGCTCTCTGCCGAAAGGTATCCGTACCCTCATGATCGATTTCAAAGCTGTGAGCATCATGTTTAATAACGGCTACTGTGTAGCCTTTCTCCTGTAGCAGCGGAATAAGCGCACAGATTAGCGTAGTTTTGCCTCTGTTTTTGTAACCAACAATCTGAAGAACCGCAGGTTGGCTTGTAACAGCGGGTTGGCTTACTTGGTGCCGAGATCTCTGGTATCTACGACGATGGCCGCTCCTGCTGCGTACTGGGTTGTTTTTGCTGCGGTTCATCTTTGACTCCTCCATTCTGCCTTCAATTAATATTTTCTAATAATCAGCCTCGTATTTCTCCGGGCAGCTTAAGTACTAATACCTTCGCACCAGCAGATAATCCCCGCTCTTCAGGTGGTACAATAATCAGACAATCACTATCTTTGATCGTCACCATCACCGAAGATTCATCCAGTGTAGCCGGAAAGGCATACAAACTCCCCTCACGGATCTCCAGCCGTGCACGCACAAACCGGGTATAGTTATTCACTTTGAGATAATCCGTTCCAAGCGTTGCGGTCCATTCCGGCAGAAAAGGCTGTGATGCGCCTTGCATCAGGCAGATTACTGGACGGGCGAACAATTGAAAGCCGACAAAGCAGGCTCCAGGATTTCCAGATAATGCTAGCAACAGCTTACCTTCGCGCACAGCAGCAGTAGTTACACTTCCCGGACGCATTGTCACCTTGTTAAATAGCATGTCCCCACTTTGCTCGCGCACCAAATCACCCATAATATCATAATCCCCAACTGAAACGCCGCCTGTAGTGATCACAAAATCATAGCTCTCCAGTGCCTGCTTCAGTTTACCTCGAGCCAGCTCCAAGTCATCCACAATCGCTCCAAGCATGATTGGCTCCCCTCCAGCCTCACGCACTAGGGCTTCCAGCATAGGGGAGTTGCTATTGCGGATTTTGCCAGGCTGCAGCGGTTCATGCACCTCCAACAGTTCAGTACCGGTTGCAAAAATACCAACCTTTGGCCGTCTGTGCACCTTCACGGTATGCATGCCAAAGGCTGCCAGAACAGCAATCTCACCAGCTGAGATCAGGCTGCCAGCAGAGAGTACAAGATCACCCTGGCTTAGCTCCTGACCGCGGGGCGTAATGTTGCGTTTGGCGTCCTGTTTTTTACTAAATCCAACATATGTAATTCCCTTAGTTACACGAGTCTCCGTAACTTCCAGCATAACAACGGTATCTGCACCTTCAGGCACCTGTGCTCCCGTCATAATTCTGGCAGCTGTACCCGATGTGATCTCAACTATAGATACAGCACCACATGGTATATTGTCCACGATTTCTAGCCAAACGCGAATTCCGTTCCCACAGTTCTTTATATCTGCCGCTTGTAAGGCAAAACCGTCCATGCCTGAACGGTTAAAAGCTGGAAAAGGGTGGGGTGCGAACACCGTCTCTGCCAAATAACGCCCGCAGCTTTGAGTAAGGGCCACATCCTCATATTCAAGTACTTTGGCAACCTCTGTTATTCTGGCTTGTGCCTCTTTAACTTGAAGTGCTCTTCGCTGAAATTTATGATCTGCTGGTTCCTGATTTCCATTCATATAGCACCTCCATCATTCATCTATTCTTGTTGTCTCAACAGAACTATTCTAACTATAAACATAAAAAAAGGATAGCATCCCTTGGGGTAGGGAGGTATCCTTCTCGAGGTTCCTAATTATTAAATAGAGCGGTTATATTTCGCAGCCCGTTTGAGTTCTTCCATTTCTTGTTCTGACAGTTGTTCTTTCCCGGTAACATGATTTATGACTTGTCGAGTTGAGAATTCCGGTGTAGCTTTCACTTTCTCTTCCGTCATATCCGGATCGAACACGGAACCCATTGTCGCGCCTTTTATCAAATTCCTGACAAACTCTTTAGGACTAATAGCTTGCTCCTTCTTGGTATCCATTTCTTATTCCTCCTTTTTCTTACTATTCCATTCTACGATTCTGCTTAAGATAAGTTGCAAATTTCATCCATCATATGGTAAAAACACCACAATACCGCAAGAAATATACCTCATCCCCTTGGAACGCATAAAAGAGGCGCAATCGCTCAGATTGCACCTCATCTCTTCACTTGGGGTTCAAACGTCATATCAAGAAGCACGGATGACTTTTACATCCGCTGGAATGACCGTCTCACCTTCATACAGCATAAATCGTCCATTCTGCCATTCTACCCTGAGGAGGCGGGAATCATCTGACTGATACTGCCATACATGCTGCTCCCCACCATTCATGAAAGGAGTTTGACCGACTACCTCAGCATAACCTTCGTATTCTTCCTCAAGGAAATAAGTATAATCATCCAATTGCAGCGTAGTCGGCACCTCTGCCGGATCATCTAGCCGCCCGTCGATCGCTCGATATAATGCATATCGCAGCCGCTCCCGCTCCTCAATATGCAAATAGGCGATCTGACTTCCATCACGCAGGGTTAGAACCACCGCATTGCGTCCATTCGTATGGGTCCGTCCGGTGACCTCATACGAAGCAAGCGACACCTCACAAATGTCTCCAGGAGCCAGATTTAGCATGCTCTTTGTTACACCTGGAGCCGCAGGCTTGGAAAATAGATTTCCAATACGTTTCCATATACTCAATTTCGTTCCTCCTAAAAGTTTGTGAGCGTAAGCTTCCTTGAATTGCTTCGAACAAACTCGCTTCGTAAGCATAAACTTAAGTTTTGTGAGCATAGTCCTCTATGAATTACTTCGTACAAAACTACTTCGTAAGCATACGCCTTAGTTTGTGAGCGTAAGCTTCCTTGAATTACTTCGAACAAACTCGCTTCGTAAGCTTAAACTTTAGTTTTGAGCTCAGCCTTACAAAAAAGCCGAAATTAATAAAGCTCCTACGATATGCAATGAGCCAGATAATAATCCATAACCTATTTTGCCAAGCTGAGTCCCGTGATCCAGCTCAATCTTTCCCCATTTTCCAAGCAAGAGGTGAACTGTTTTTTCTAGAGCAAATAGAAGCAGAAAGGAAACCACGGAGACAAGCAGCGCTTCTCCCAGACTGCTTGCGGCAGAAATAGATGAGGATAATATATAGGCTTGCGCTAAGAGCTTCAGCACAAACCTAGTAGTAACCGCCATATTGCCTGCCTTTAGCTCTTCTAAATCATTATATCGGGTAAACAGTGAATCCACGTACATCAGTACAAACAGCAGCACAGCGCTGCTTACCGTCCATACGACCATGGATACCAGGACATGGAGATCCATTTTTTTGCCCCCGTGTATTCAATTTAGATACTAAGAAAAGCATAGATAAAGCGAAGGAGAAACGTTACTACTGTCTCCCCTTCGCCTATAGAATATCAGCCGTGCTCCGGCTAAGGTCGTATGTTATTGTTTGTCGTATTGCTTCATCAGTGCGGCCAGTTCGTCTTCGACTCCCTGATCCTTATTCAGCTTCTCAAATTCATCATCCAGCGACTTATTGCTAGAGCTCATTTCGTTGCTCGCTTCAGCCTGGGCTTCGGCCTGCAGCATTTTGTCTTCCATACGTTTAAGTCCTGCCGATGCAGAATCGGAGCTAAATCCGCTCATCGCTTTATTAATTTCAGTTTGGGCCTTGGCTGCGTTGAAGCGCGCCACAAGGGTCTCACGTTTGTTCTTCATCTGAGTAAGCTGTTTACGCATTTCATCCAGTTTACCACGCAGATTATCTGCAGACGCTTTGTTCTGGTCAAAGCTGCTCTTGTACTCAACGAGCTTTACTTCAGCAGACTTCTTCTCTTCGAGTGCGCGACGGGCAAGGTCGGCATTACCAGCCTGAGCAGCAGCATGTGCCTGCTGGTTGCGCTTAGTAACAAGAGCCTCCTGTTCTTCATAGAGCTGCTTGAATTTCTTCTCAATAGCGATTTGAGCAGCTACTGCTTTCTCAGCATCTTCTAAATCCTCTGCCATATCGCGGATGTACTGATCGGTCATTTTTATTGGGTCTTCCGCTTTGTCAATAATGGCATTCACATTGGACATTGTTAAATCGCGCAATCTTTTAAATATAGACATCTAGACATTCCTCCTAAAATTTTGTAAACATACATTTAAGTTAAGTGAGCGTTGCTTTCCTGACCTCGCTTTGTAAGTCAATGCTTAGTTAAAAGCTCATTTGTTATCTTTTACGCAGGGAATTCATTACCGTTTCATAATTATTGCCCTAAATATTGATCAACTTTAGCATTTACAATCTCCACAACTTCCAGGATGCCATCCTTCGTCAGATCATCATAGTGAATACCCATTACAACGGTTACAGTTTTGCGCAGCTTTGCTGCAACTTTAAGCGCGATGGATTCGCTGATCGTATGTTCCTTGTGGTGTGGTACGGCTGAGGTTAATACTTCGACGTTCTCCCCATTCAGATAGGCGGTGCTTGCCGCACCGATATGGCGAACACCTCCGGTAATAAGCAGTAGGATATCCCGGCCCACTGCCGTTGCGGATAATTCAATATCATCAGGAAGAATCATGTATCAGCTTTCCCCCTTCTATTTTATTAGTTCTTTAGATGATTCCGCGAATTTCGTCCAATGAGCTGATGCTTTCTTGAATCATAAACTGCTCCAGCTCTTCAACTAGCGTGCTGCCTGCCCGCAGATTCATAAAATTATAGGTTCCTACTTGAATAACCGTCGCTCCGGCCATAATAAATTCAATAATATCTGTAGCAGAGGTAATTCCACCCATTCCGATGATCGGAATGGTAACTCGCTGTGCAACCTGATGCACCATACGCAAGGCCACTGGTTTAATCGCCGGTCCAGATAATCCAGCATACAGATTATTAAAAACGCTGCTGCGCCGGCGGACATCAATCTTCATACCGGAGATTGTATTAATGAGTGAAACTGCGTCAGCACCCTCCTCCTGACACATCTGGGCCATCACAGCAATATCCTCTGCGTTTGGAGAAAGCTTCACGGCAAGCGGCAGCTTCGTAGCTCGTCTCACAGCACGAACTACCTCTTGTGCAGCAACGGTCTTAACACCAAATGCGATTCCGCCTTCCTTTACATTAGGGCAGGAAATATTGAGCTCGATCATATCAACTGCAACGTTGCCTGAGCGTTCACGAGCATCCGCATCTTGCTGAATCATCTCTGCTCCCGTGACATAATCCTGAAGGGTATTTCCGCCCAGATTAACGATGCGCGCTGTGTCGAGTGTCTCCCAGTGTGGGCATTCTTTTTCCAAAAATGCAGCGATCCCCGGATTCTCAAGTCCAACGCTGTTCAACATACCTGAAGCTGTTTCATATACACGGGTTCCAGGATTTCCAGCTTTAGGGTGAAGTGTAAGACCTTTTCCGGAAATTCCGCCTAGACAGGATAAATCATAGAGGTTGCCATATTCCCGGCCAAAGCCGAAAGTTCCGGAGGCCATCACAATCGGATTTTTGAAATACACATTACCAATGCTTGCGCTCATATTAGTCATGGAATAATACCTCCTCTGACCGAAAGACAGGACCGTCCGCACAAGCCTTCCGTTGGCCGTCACGACACGATACGCTGCAGACAAGACAAGCACCAATCCCGCAGGCCATCCGGTTCTCTAGCGACAGATAGACATTCGTCTGGCTGCCTGAGCTTTCAGCAGCAATTGCCTTTAGCTGTGCCGCCTTTAACATCGGATGTGGTCCGCAGACAAATACATGATCATATTGTGTGAAATCAACACTATCTAAAATTAATCCACCGACATTCACCATAAGTTCAGCTGCCAGAGGGCGGAAGGCTTCCTCCCGAAAAGCCTGGCGGCTAAAGCCCAGAAACACATCGCAGCCGGGCAGTTCTTGGGCGCAATAATAAAGCGGGGCAATCCCGATCCCCCACCCACAAGAGCAACTTTACCTTCCACCTTAGGGAATCCACTGCCAAACGGTCCTTCCAGTCCTATAGGATCTCCGGGATTTAATTCAGCCAATATCTTTGTTCCTTCACCTACAACGTGATACAAAAATTCAACACCATCATCGTTCACTTGATGTATGCTAAGCGGTCTGGAAAGAAGTGGATAGGCTCCCCATGCCCGCAGCATGTAGAATTGACCCATTTCACCGCCGTAATTCCCCGCCACTCTGAGGTGATATACTCCGTCTGTTAGCCGCTCGTTACTTATAACCGTCGCCACGTTATCAAGCTCCTTCAAATTTAATCTTAATAACCATGCCTTAGAAGGAACTAAAATTCTGTGACATACTTCACACAAATTAGAGTCTACTTCTATTCCATATGCCACGTTCATAAGGCTTAGGGACGTTCTGTACGCTTCCTAGCGCTTCTTCCGCATGTAAAGCCCAATAAGGATCACTTAGCATCCCGCGACCAACGGCAACAAGCTCTGCTTGTTCTTCAGCGATAATAGACTGGGCCACCGGGTACGAATCCAGACGACCCACCGCAATCACAGGGACCTGCAAACCACTACGGATAAATTCTGCAAGATTCACTTGGTAGGCAGACCCCGCATTAGGACCGCCATTCGAGCCAATCGGACCTTCTCCTCCTGAAGAAACGTGGAACATGTCCACTCCTGCGTCTTTATAGCGTCGGCAGATCTCCAGAGCGTAGGCTTCATCATATCCCCCGTTCACATACTCCTTAGCGGAAATTCTCATTAGCAAAGGCATATCAGCAGGCAGGACATTTCTAACGGCTGTGACAACCTGTTCGCCAAAAAGGGCAAGATCAGCTCCATACTCATCCTCTCTGATATTTGTCAGCGGCGAATGGAACTGGTGAATTAAGTAGCCATGGGCTCCATGGATTTCCACAGTATCAAATCCGGCCTGTACCGCTCTGCGCGCCCCTTCAGCATAAGCTTCGATCAACTCGACGATACCTGCCTTGGAAAGAGCCTGAGGGGTCTTGGAGTTAGCATCGAAGGCAATTGCGGAAGGGGCGACAGGCGGTTCGGCATCTATTGCTTTGCGGCCAGCATGTCCCAACTGAACTGCGATCTTGGCGCCAGAAGCGTGAACACTATCCGTAATCTTACGATAAGCCTCAATATGGTCATCACTCCAGATACCGGTGTCATGCCTGGTAATTCGTCCATCCGGATGTATACCGGTCATTTCTACAATAATAAAGCCAGTCCCTCCAACCGCACGGCTGACATAATGGACAAAATGCCACTCGTTTGGCATGCCATCCTGTTTCTCCACTGCATACTGACACATCGGTGGCATAACAATCCGATTTCTTAGCGTTAGTCCTCTTAATTCATAAGGTGTAAACAAATCCGACATCCCTGTCTCCGTCCTTCCCATCCCTAAGTTTGTGGTACTGGCAACTGTTCCTTAATATTTAGTATACAGCAAGAAATATTAACCGAAAAGGTTGATACCAAGCATAATTCCCGTCTCCAATGGAGATAACAAAGGTAGAAAATTACAGCATTTAGGGGTAACAGGAGGCATCAGGAGATGGATAATCGGCATAGAGGTTGGAAGCAAATCATCATATGGAGCGCAATTATTGCCCTACTCTGTCCGTTCTCTGCTTCAGGGCTAGCTTCAGCCGACTTGCAGGAATCTGAAGTAACTCTGGACTCTAAAGTTACACAATCTTCTACTGTACCTGAAGAACAGGCCGTTTCGGCAGGTACTTCCTCTGCTGCATCGGCTACCCAATCCCGCAAAAATTCTAAAGGGCTCTCTCTAAGCCAGCTTCTTCGCAAATATCCCGAGACAATTATGACCAAAGGCCCCCGTAGTAAAATTATCGCTCTTACTTTTGATGATGTGCCTGACCCAAGGTTTACCCCACAGGTACTCGACGTTCTGAAGAAGTACCATGTAAAGGCGACTTTTTTTGTTGTGGGCAGCCGGGCGAAGAAACACCCCGAACTAGTAGCAAGAATGATTCGCGAGGGCCACGTTGTCGGCAACCACTCTTATAATCATCCACAATTCGTAAAGCTTACGCTGATTGATTTTAGATCCGAAATTATTAGAACAGAAAATGTCCTGCAAGCTCTGGCGGGTTATAAGCCTCGGCTGATTCGGCCACCCTATGGAGATATCAGTGAGCAGCAGCTGAGGTGGGCGAAAGCACGTGGTTATAAGCTTGTCAATTGGAACGTAGACTCTCTGGATTGGAGGGGGCTTTCCAAGGCGCAGGTAAGAAATAACATTCTGTCGCATGCCGGAAAAGGATCTATCATACTGCAGCATGGTGGTGGTGGACGAGGAAGTAATCTTAGAGGGACGATTCAGGCGCTCCCTGAAGTGATCACGATTATGCGTAAACGAGGGTATACTTTTGTGACGGTACCGCAAATGCTACAGGTATCCAAAAATAAATAAAAGAAACGGAGGCACCACTAAGGGCATCCTCCGTTTCTTTTGCAACTTTATAGACAATTTGCAGGAATTTCAGGTCTCTTTATTGAATTACATATAGTTGTACATACTGAAATCCAAAATCGGACACAAAGCTTTGGCTTCCAGGAATAAAGATATCAATACGGTTACCCTTTATTGCGCTTCCTTGATCAGTTGCTGTTGCCACGAAAGCGAGTTTAGGCAGGCCCGGGTGTGAATAACCCGTTACCAATACCTTGGTGCCCATTGGAATTACACTAGGATCAACGGCGATAGTCCCAAGCTTCAGTGCATTACCAAAGTAATCGACCGCACCCCATATTCCATTCTCGCTGCTTGCGGAGGAATAAGCTGTAGCTTTTACCTGCAAGGTTTTGTCATAGCTGAATACCTTGCCCCATGCTTCTACCTTTTTGGAATCAGGCTCCACATTGAAACTAGCTGAAATTGCCGAGGAACTGTCAGTTAGTACTTTCGCAGAGGCTACTGCCTTAGCTGCCAGTTGACCAGGAACTGTTATTTTAAGACCAGGGTACATATTTAAGGGTGCAACTTTAGGGTTTGCCTTCATCAATTCATTCATTCCGACACCGTATTGCTTAGACAGTGAGTAATAGGTATTTCCTTCTTTTACAATATGAATGCTGTCTGCTTGTGCAGGAACTGCGTGCAATAATGCACTGATTCCCATAACAGCCGCTATGGCTTTAATCGTTCTGAATTTAATTTTCATGCTTACCTCCTAGTTTCTATGCGCTTTGAATCTATGTACTGCTTCAATCTGGTATAGAACTGTGTAAATCTTACAAAAATAAATATATCACAACTTTGTAACCTATGCACATGAAATTGTTACCATTTTGAAATATATAGCTTTTTCCTAGTGATTTTAAAGTATAAAAGGTTACATAATTTTAATTATGTTAACTAATGTTCAATAAATTTTTAATATTCAAGTAAAGTCCCTAAAGATTTTACACAGCGTTAACAATTCCCCCTTTGTCAAAAGGTAGAATAATAGAATACGATAGAGAATATTAGATAATGAATCATACTTGGAGGGTCCATGAATACAGAAGAGACAAAAATCAACCAGAGTAGTCCAGCTACTGCTTACCTCAACAGGGATTTAAGCTGGATCGAATTTAACCGCCGCGTGTTGCAGGAAGCACAAGACCCAGACAATCCACTGATGGAGCGGGCCAAGTTTCTGGCGATCGTATCCAGCAATCTGGATGAATTCATCAGTGTCCGTGTAGCCGGGATTCAGGATCAGATCCGAGCGGGCTACATGAAAAAAGATTTCACGGGTTATACGCCATCAGGGCTGCATAAACGCTTGATCAAACGAGTCAGCAAAATTATTGCCGACCAATACCGTACGTTCCAAGGCATCTCACGGGGTTTACATAAAGAAGGCGTTGTATTTGTTAATTATGCGGATATGACCCACGCCCAGGAGCAGTCTATCGAACAGTATTACCGGGACATCATTTACCCAGTGCTTACACCGATGGCTGTCGATCAAAGTCGGCCCTTTCCGCTCGTCCACAGCCAGTTCATTTATTTGGCAGTTGTGCTTACGAGCAAGAATAGTCACGAGGACGAGCCCTATTTTGCTATTTTGCAAATTCCGTCCAACTTGCCGAGATGTATCCCTCTTCCCTACCGTGCTAACAGTAAGAAACGGCAGTTTGTCTTCATCGAGGATGTAATCAGACATCACATTCAGACTCTCTTTAGTGGGTACGAACCTGTGGCTGTTAGTGAATTCCGGTTAACCCGCAACTCTGATCTGACCATCGATGAGGAAGGTGCAGAGGATCTACTGGAGGAAATCGAAAAAGAACTGCGCAAACGGCGGCGGGGCGTTCCTGCCCGTCTGGAGGTACAAAAAGGAATTCATCCCTATGCCTTGGAACAACTGCAGGCTGAATTTGAAATCGAAGACTTCGTTTTTGAAATTGAAGGTCCGCTGGATCTGAGCTTCCTGCGTAATTTTGCCGGAAGTTTGAAAGGCTTCAGCTATTTGCATTACCCGCCCATCGAACCTCTCTATCCGGCTGAATTCGATGAGAACGAGGATTTCTTCGAGGTATTGCGCGAACGTGATGTGTTGGTCTACCACCCTTATGAATCATTTGATGCAATGACGGACTTCATCACTCAAGCATCCGAGGATGAGCAGGTAATGGCCATTAAAATGACTCTTTATCGGGTCAGCGGCAAATCTCCACTAATCACCGCTCTGGCAAACGCTGCTGAATCAGGTAAGCAGGTAACGGTAGTAGTGGAGCTGAAGGCTAGATTTGATGAAGAACGGAACATTGCCTGGGCACGAAAGCTTGAGCAATCGGGCTGTCACGTTGTTTATGGTCTGGTTGGTCTCAAAACTCATGCGAAAATTACGCTGATTGTCCGCCAAGAAGGCAATGAGTTACGCCGTTACGTACATGTGGGTACAGGCAACTATAATGACAGTACGGCCAAGGCCTATACGGACCTTAGCTTGTTCACCGCCCAAGCAGACATTGGACTTGATGCTTCAGAATTGTTCAATCAGATGACCGGTTATTCTGCTAATTATGACTGGAATTCTTTCATCGTTGCACCAACCAACATGAGCCAGTCATTGCAGAACTTAATGCATCGAGAGGCTGAGCATGCTGCCGCAGGTCGTCCTGCACGCATCATTGCCAAGATGAATTCACTGTCGAATCAACAGGTTATTGATGATTTGTACAGTTCAGCTCAGGCTGGTGTTTCCATAGATTTGATTGTACGTGGCGTTTGCTGTCTGCGTCCGGGAATCGAAGGCTTAAGCGAGCGAATTACTGTTCGCAGTATCGTTGACCGTTTTCTGGAACACTCGCGTATTTATTATTTCGAGAATGGCGGGAAACCAGAGGTTTATCTATCAAGTGCTGACTGGATGACACGTAACCTTACCCGGCGGATCGAGCTGATGTGCCCAGTGCATGACACCAATATTCGGAAACAGATTGTCAAGATTCTTGATCTGTCCCTAAAAGATAATGTGAAATCCAGCTTCCTGCAGGCTAATGGATATTATGTACGTGCAGACGACAAAAAGGCCCCTTTCCGGAGCCAGTTCGTTGCCATGGATGTTACCCGTTGGAAGGAAAACCGAGCTTTACCTTTACCGACCAAGCACTCCTGAACGCCTTCAGAGCGTTCTCAATGTCTTCCAGACCGATTAGAAGTGCTGGAGCGCCCTGCAACTCAAGACTGAGATTGTTGCCGTGCAGATCAGCCTTCAAGTCGCTGACAATACCAATCTCGCTGCTGTCCAGTGCAATACTTAGTTGGACAAGAGCACCCAGCTTATGAATCAACTCATCGTCGGAAGCTAGCAAGATGTCCTTATGCAAATTGGACATTTTCTGCTTCCGGCTTTTTGTGCTATAGGAGGCTATCAAGGCACAGAGGATAAGCTGGCGGTGCGTGAGCCCGCGAATCGGTGAATTCATCAACCAGTACCGTGTATGCCGCTTGGATTGATAATAATTGATATTGGTCCCTGTGCGGTGAAGCATTGTGGCCACATAGATCAACATGTCCTGTTCTACCTTATCACCCTCTACCGTAAAGGCTTCAAACAGACTATGAGCCAGCTTGTAAATATGATCCAGATGTCTTTTCGAGGTGCGGATATCAAAGCGGATGATGGTATTCAGGCTATATTCCAACGCACTGTTCCTCACCGGCTCCTCTGGATTTAGCAGATCATGCAGCATGCCCTCCCGTAAACCCTCCCCACTGATCACTGAACAGCTGGCTCCAATATACTGATACACCGTGTGAAAAATAATTAGGCCTGACACGATGATATCGGCACGGCTCTTGGACAGCCCGTCCAGCTCCTTGCGCTTCTCATAGGGCGTTAAGGGCAAGGTCGCCATAAAATGTTCAATGGTCTCCGTAGGCATGGTATATCCATGCGAATTTTGCAATGAATAATCCCGTGTTTTTTGATCCAGCTTACCCAATGAACGAAGTGTCCCTCCTAGGCCGAATAAAGGTAGTCCCGAGCCCGTGCTCAACCATTCATGCTCTACCAGCCTGCCGATAACATAAGCCTGAAGTTTATGTACTTGCTCAGCAGTCCAATTGCCGCCTTGGCCGAACATACTGTTAGTGTTCACAGCTCCGAACGGGAAAGAGATACTATGTTGATAACGCCGACCACGAAAAAGCGTAATCTCTGTACTGCCGCCGCCAATATCGATGACGAAACCATCTTCTACATCAAAGGCATTGATAACACCAAGGAAACCAAAATACGCCTCCTGATGTCCGCTGATTACTTCGATGGGGATGGAGGTTGCCTCTGATAAAAAAGCAATAATCTCGGCGGAGTTAGCTGCATTGCGAATCGCCGCTGTAGCTCCAGCACGGATTTTATCGACTTCAAATTCATCGCAGATCTCCTTAAACTGGCGCAAGACCGGAATAATCGTCTCCATGTCATGCTGCTCCAGCCTGCTCTCCTTCGTAATCTTTTCACTCAAGCGAGCGGAGTACTTACACTCCTTTATAATTTTGTAACCTCCTTCCGAGGTCGTATCATAGATCACCAGGCGGATGGAGTTGGAACCAATATCGATAATGCCTATTCGGCAAAGATCATCTCTCATGCGTATGTACTCCTTTACAGGTTGTTTGACCCCTAATTATACATGGTTTGAGTCTATAAACCAAAAACGACCGCCGGAAATCAACTCCGAGGCCGTTTCAATTCTTATTATAGAACCTTGCTTAAAAAATCTTTCGTGCGCACATGTTTAGGACTGCCGAATACTTCTGCCGGTGTTCCCTGCTCGACGATAACACCGTCGTCCATGAAAAGGATGCGGTCACCCACTTCACGTGCAAATCCCATCTCGTGTGTGACTATAACCATAGTCATTCCAGCCTCAGCCAGCTTCTTCATAACTTCCAGCACCTCGCCGACCATTTCCGGGTCTAGCGCCGAGGTGGGTTCATCAAAGAGCATCACATGCGGCTGCATCGCCAGCGCACGGGCGATAGCAATCCGTTGCTTCTGTCCACCGGAGAGTTGGGCTGGATAAACATCCTTTTTATCCTCTAGGCCTACGGTACGCAGCAGTTCAACAGCAATTTTTTCTGCTTCACTGTGCTGCTGTTTTTTTACTTTGAGCGGGGCAAGCATAATATTTTGCAGCACTGTTTTGTGTGGGAACAGGTTGAATTGCTGGAAGACCATCCCCATTTTCTCGCGAGTCACATTGATATCATGCTTCTTGGTCGTAATGGAATGACCTTCAAAGGCAATCTCACCACCCGTTGGCTGCTCAAGCAGATTCAAGCAGCGCAGCAGGGTGCTTTTACCAGAGCCACTGGGGCCGATAACTACGACGACCTCGCCCTTTTTAACCTCCAGATCAATGCCCTTCAATATTTCCAGCTTTCCGAAATGCTTATGCAGGTTCTTAACAGCGATCATCCGTGTTCAACCTCCTTTCCAGTCTGCCTAATATCTTGGACAACGTGAATGTCATAACAAAATACATAAAGGCGATAATGAGTAAGGGTGTTAATGCTTCATAAGTAATGGTTGTGACCGTTTGCGATTGGAATAATAGATCGGCTACCCCAATCATGGAGACGATGGATGATTCTTTAATAATGGTAATAAACTCGTTGCCAATCGCCGGCAGCACATTCTTCAGCGCTTGCGGCAGGATGATATAACGCATGGTCATGCCTTGTCTCATCCCTAAAGAACGGGCGGCTTCCATTTGACCACGGTCTACCCCCTGTATACCCGCCCGAAAGGTCTCAGCCAGATAAGCGGAGCTGTTGATCGATAAAGTAATGGCCCCTGATTCTATTGGAGTGAATTCGATATGCAAGACAGGCAGACCATAGTGAATCAGAAACAGCTGCACCAGCATTGGTGTACCGCGCAAGAACTCCACCCAAGCGGTGGCAATGAACCGCAGCGGCCATAAACGTGACATTCTCAGAAGCGCAACAGCGATTCCCAATACAAATCCACAGAACACACCAATAACAGCTAATAGCAACGTGTACTGCAGACCAGTTAAGTAAAAATTCCGGTATTCATAAGCTAGATTAAATATATTCATGATTTCAGCGTGACCTCCTATCTCCAAAAAAATAGAAAACAGCGGATCACCGCTATTTTCTGTATGGTACAACCCTTATATGCAATCTGCTACATGCGAACTTAAATTATTTGCTTATAGAAAGTTCACTTGCTGCTGTTACATACTGCTCAATCTTGCCTTCCGAAATCAGGTGGGCCAACGTCCCGTTCACTTTTTCAAGCAATTCAGTATTGCCTTTCTTGATCCCAATAACATAACCGTTGTCTTCAACAACTGGTACAGCGGCTGTAACAACAAGCCCTGGAACATTCTTCACAAAAGCCTTAGCAACAGGGCCTTCCATAATGGAAGCATCTACACGGTTTGACTGAAGCTGTAGAATGATCTCGGAAATTTTGCCTAGGGATGTCAGCTTGGCACCTTCAATACCTTTGGCGATATCTTCCTGGATTGAACCTGTCTGAATACCGATTTTGGCGTTCTTCAAGGAATCCATTGTCGCAAATTTATCTTTATCCGCTTCCCGTACCACAACTGCTTGATCCGCTTTATAGTAAATATCTGAAAGCTCAACGGCTTTTCTACGATCTTCGGTTGGACTAAGGCCAGAAATAACAATATCTACTCGTCCACTCGACAGCTCATTCAGCAAAGACTTGAAAGGTAAATCCTTGATTACCAGCTCAGCGCCCATGTCCTTGGCAATATCCTTGGCAATATCAATATCAAAACCAACGATTGTATCCTTTCCATCTATTACTTTGTGAAATTCATAGGGTGGGAAATCTGCGCTTGTACCCATCGTAAGCGTCTTGACCGTTCCAGTACTATTATTGCCGGTTGCAGCAGACTCATTATCGTTCTTATTCGAACCACAGCCGGAAAGCAGGCCTACCGCCAATAACATTCCTAATGATAGTTTACCCCATTTGTTCATTTCTATATCTCCCCTATTCTCTAAAGTTCTCTATGTTGTCGCTTTGACCGATTTATTATAAATCACAACGCATGAATATGCAAAGGCATTTTTGTGACAACCTCTGTCAGTTTTTGAACAGTAATTTTAGGAAATGATAATTTATTTCTACCGAATCAGCTATTTTGCACACACTGCATGAAGAAGTATATACTGATTTCATAGCCTTGCTTCCTCTTAGAAGCAACTGCCTTTGGTTCATACTGCTGCGCTCAAGGGTATTACTTGCTAATGCGATTGCTTGCTGGGCACGTCATCTTAAGCTCCTAATATTTTTTCTGTACATTCATTATGGAGGTGCTGTCATGCTTTTGGAAGCTTTGTACCATGTTCCCCGCGACAAGTGGGCTTATGCCTACGATACAGAAACTATACACCTGCGTGTTCGCACCAAACGCAATGATGTGGACTGTGTTGTGGCCCTTACCGGAGATAAATATGATTGGGTCCCTACTTATTATGAAGTTATGATGGAAAAAGCGGCTTCGGATGATATGTTCGATTATTGGGAAGCTGCGGTTCGTCCGAAATACAAACGTTTGTGCTACACCTTTCGCATCAGCGCAGGTTCCGAGAATATCTATTTACTGGATAATGGCATCCGCCAGGAATGTCCACAGCCGCCAAATCATTACTACGAATTTCCCTACATACACAATATTGATTTGTTCAAGGTGCCTGATTGGGCTAAAGACGCCGTCTTTTATCAGATAATGACCGAGCGATTTGCCAAAGGCGACCCCACTATTGACCCGGAAGGAACGGAGGAGTGGGGCGGTACACCGAAGCTGGATAACTTTTTTGGAGGAGATCTGCAAGGAGTACTGGACCACCTGGACGATCTGCAGGAGCTTGGCATCAACGCTATTTACTTCACCCCACTCTTCCTCTCCCCCTCCAATCACAAATACGACATCGTAGACTATAAAAAGATTGACCCGCACTTTGGGAGCAATCAGCTATTGAAGCAGCTTATAGCGGAGTGCCACAAAAAAGGTATCCGCGTCATGCTCGACGCCGTATTCAATCATTGCAGCGATAAATTCCCACCGTTTCAGGATGTTTTGGAGAAGGGGGAGTATTCCGTTTACAAGGATTGGTTCCACATGAACTCTTTCCCGGCCGAGATTATCGACGGTATTCCTACGTATGACACGTTCGGATTTTTTGGCAATATGCCCAAGTTCAATACCGCAAATCCCGAGGTTAAATCGTATTTGCTTGAGGTCGCGGAATATTGGATTAAAGAAATTAAAGTAGACGGCTGGCGGCTGGATGTGGCTAATGAAGTTGACCATCATTTCTGGCGCGATTTCCGCAAAGTCGTGAAGAATGCCAATCCGGAGGCCTATATTGTCGGTGAAGTTTGGAGTGATTCCTTAACCTGGCTGCTTGGAGACCAATTTGATTCTGTAATGAATTACCCATTCTCTGGAACGGTACTGGAGTTCTTCAACGGCGGCATGGACGGAGTAACGTTCGGTCACCGGATTGGTGCTCTGCTGATGCGGTATCCGCAACAGACGAATGAGGTTGTCTTTAATTTGTTGGGCAGCCATGATACGCCCCGCCTGCTCACCTGCGTAGGTGAAGATAAACGCCGTCTGAAGCTGGCCGTTGTCTTCCTCTTCACCTTTATGGGTACACCCTGTATTTTTTATGGCGATGAAATTGGTCTGAGCGGGAACCAAGATCCCGATTGCCGTAAATGTATGGAATGGGATGAGAAGAAGCAGGACCGCGAACTGTACGACTTCTACCGCATGATGATTGCACTGCGTAAAAAGAACAAAGCACTGCGTGAAGGTCGCTTCCGCATCCTGCAGGCTCATAAGAGCGACTCCTGCATCGTATATGAACGTGCGGATGAAGTCATTCATTTTACGATCTGGATGAACAATGGCTCCGAACCCCGCACACTTAGTCATCCAATGGAGACCGATGATTGGCTGGATGCGCTGACAGGTGACCCTGTTGTCCCGCAAGGCGGTATGATGAATATCGCCCTTGATGCTTATGGATACCGGATATTATGCCGCACGCTTGAGTAGTTACTCATAGACAACGAAACCAAACCCCAAACAGCAAGTCTCCGTTTCTTGGAGGCTTGCTGTTTGGGGTTTGAGGATTCACTTCTTGTTGAAATCCGTTGCTATTCCAATATGCCCTCGTAAATATCAATGTACTGCTGTGCGGATACATTCCAGCTGTAATCACCGGAGAAGGCAGTTTTGGTAACTTTTTTCCAATGCTCAGGTTTGCTGTAAAAAGATAGCGCCCGGCGAAGCGTAAACATCATATCGTGGGCATTGTAGTCTTTGAACGTAAAGCCATTGCCCTCACCCGTCTCCTCGTCGTACGCATGAACAGTATCATTAAGTCCACCAGTCTCCCGTACCACCGGAATACTGCCGTAACGCAGTGCGAGCAACTGGCTGATGCCGCAAGGCTCAAATTTCGAAGGCATGAGGAATAGATCGCTGGCTGCATATATTTTGCGGGATAATGCATCGTTAAACAGGATTTGTGACGACAGTTTCGTTGGATAACGCGACGCTGCCTCACGGAACCAGCGTTCATAGACCTCATCCCCCGTACCCAGCATCACAAACTGAACATCATCGTAGTACAGAAGTTCGTCAAGCACCCGAGTCAGCAAATCCAGTCCTTTGGAATCAACCAGTCGAGTAACCATCGCAATCATTGGGATATATGGAGCTACAGGTAGACCCAATTCCTGCTGCAGACCCAATTTGTTCTCGGTCTTCTTCGCCAGATTGGAGCGATATCGGGAGAAGATTTGCGGGTCTGTTGCCGGATTATAGCTCTTCGTATCAATTCCGTTGACAATACCGGTCAGATGATCCGCTCGTGAGGTCAGTAATCCCTCCAGTCCATAACCATAATAGGGGGTGCGAATTTCTTCCGCATAGGTTGGACTGACCGTGGTGATATGATCGCTATAGACGATACCGCCCTTCATGAAGTTTATACCTCCATAATATTCCACCCCGGCAAAGTAACTATTGTTCAAGCCAAGCAGCTCACCCAGCACCTCATAAGGGAACACCCCTTGGTACAACAGGTTGTGTATGGTGAACACAGTGCGTATATTGCTATAAAATGGATTGTGGCGGTAGTGACCTTCCAGGAGCATGGGGATTACTGCAGCGTGCCAGTCATGACAATGCAGCACATCGGGCTGGAAATCAATAGCCTCCAGACATTCAAGCACCGCTCGGTTGAAGAACGCAAAGCGTTCTCCATCGTCCATATACCCATAAATTCCATCTCGTCCGAAATAATACTCATTGTCAACAAAATATACCGGAATACCCTCATACACTAAACGCTCGATACCACAGTATTGATTGCGCCAGCCCAAGGGAACAAAGACTTCAGTGATATGCTCCATTTGTGCGGTGAATTTTTCTGGAATGCCACGGTATTTAGGCATGATTACCCGAACATCTACTCCGGCACTTTTTAGCGCCTTCGGCAAAGCACCAATCACATCAGCCAGCCCACCCGTTTTGATAAACGGATGTGCTTCAGCTGCGGCAAATAACACCTTCATTTAATTTCCCCCTTAATTTACAGTTTCACTACTAATTCGCTAATTAGTTATCATTTACCTTTACGTCCAACTTTCTTTAGTACCAGAAAGCTTAACGGCGGTATTGTCAGCTCTATGCTGTTCAATTGATTATGCCACTCCAACTTGCTGCTCTGCATTGGAGCATTATGCACTCCTGAGCCGCCGAACTCTGTACGCTCAGAGCTGAAGATCTCTTCGTAAGCCCCCGGACGAGGAACACCAATACGGTAGTTGAGACGCTGTGCCGGTTGGAAGTTAATAATAAATAACAGCGTATCCACGGGCTTCTTGCCTCTACGAATGTATGAGACAATGCTTTGTCCACTGTCATCCGCGTCTATCCACTGATAGCCCTCCAGATCATGATCCAGCTCCCATAACGCTTTTTCAGAGAGGTACAGCTTATTGAGTTCTTTACTATAGGCCAGCATACGTTGATGGCTCTCATACTCAAGCAACAGCCAATCCAGCTGCTCCTGATCCTTCCACTCAATAAATTGCCCGAATTCACTACCCATGAACAGCAGCTTTTTGCCAGGATGCGACATCTGATAACCGAGCAGCTGCCGCAGTCCAGCGAACTTCTGTTCATAGGAGCCTGGCATCTTGTTTAAGAGTGACTTCTTGCCATGCACGACCTCATCATGCGATAAAGGCAAAGTATAATTCTCCGCGTATGCATAACAAATCGGGAATGTCAGCAGATTATGATGATGCGGCCGCTCGCTGAATTCATGTTCTATGTAACCCAGTGTGTCGTTCATCCAGCCCATATTCCATTTGTAGTTAAAGCCTAACCCGCCTTCATGAACAGGGGCAGTAACCCCAGGCCAGGCACTCGATTCCTCAGCCATCATCAAAGCTTTGGGATAGTATTGAAATATAGCCTTGTTCAGCCGCTGAATAAAGCTGATGGCTTCAAGATTCTCCAAACCGCCATTGGCATTATGACGATATTGATGGCTCTTCTTCTCAAAGTCAAGGCGCAGCATACTCGTGACAGCATCCACACGCATTCCGTCAATATGGTACAGATCAAACCAGAACAGCGCGTTGGAGATTAGAAATGAGGATATTTCAGGCTTGCTGAAATCAAACGAAAGGGTACCCCAACCTGGCTTCTCAGCTAACATCGGATCGGCGTATTCATAAAGAGCGGAACCGTCAAACATCCGCAGACCATGAGCGTCCTTGGCAAAATGGGCCGGAACCCAATCCAATATCACACCTATGCCTGCCTGATGAAGATGATCAATCAGATACATGAGCTCATGCGGATCACCGTAACGACTTGTTGCGGCAAAATAACCCGTCCCTTGATAGCCCCATGATAAGTCATACGGATGCTCTGCGAGTGGCATGAATTCTACGTGGGTATAGCCCATTTCTACTAAATATGGGATCAACAGTCCACCCAGTTCCTGATAGGTATAGAATTCACCGTCTTCCTTCTGGCGCCAGGTTCCAAAATGCATTTCGTAAATATTCACTGGTTGATTGTATGGAGACTTGTTCTTGCGCCGCCAAGCAGCATCTCCCCACTGGTAGCCCGCAAGCTCTGCAACAACGGATGCAGTAGCCGGACGAACCTCAGCCTTGAAGGCAAAAGGATCTGCTTTTAGAAAACTTGTCCCATCTGCGGCCACAATCCTGTATTTGTAAAAAGTTCCCGGCTCCATCCCCGGAAAAAAACGACTCCAAAATCCTGAATCGGGTATCTTATATAACGAGTCCATATTCTGCGTTCCGTCCCAGCCATTATGGTTACCTGCTAGTCCTACATATGTCGCATGAGGAGCCCACACGGTAAAGCGTACGCCGGAAATGCCTTCTTCAGCGGCAGTGTGCGCGCCCAGCATTGAATAGCTGCGATAATTCGTGCCTTCATGAAACAAGAAAATATCATCAGATGACGGGAGGGTTTCTGTTGTTGGTGTCTCAGCCAATTCATCACCACCTTTTCATATAGGATGCACCTATTACATTACCCGAATCTAAACCATTTGAAAATGATTTGCTGGTGAAAAGCTATGTTTTATGGTTGGAGAAATGGTTCCTGTAATTTTTTCTGATTCACAGCAATATATTTCACCTATGCCGTTTCAAGCGCTTGTCGAAAGTTTATATTACAAGCATTGACAAAAAATGGGAGGGATAACAAATGAGTAAAAAAGAATGTATCGCCATGTTATTGGCAGGTGGAGAGGGGCGCAGATTGGCACCTTTAACCGCCAATATGGCTAAGCCTGCAGTCCCTTTCGGTGGACAGTATAGAATCATTGATTTTCCTCTAAGCAATTGTGTGAATTCCAATATTGATACTGTCGGCGTATTGACACAGTACGCAGCTGAGTCGCTGCATCAACATATTGGAGAAGGTGAGCCATGGAGGCTCAATTCCAATGTAGACCATGGAGTCACTTTGCTTCCTTCAGGTATTGAAGGTAGAGAGAACTATTTGGGAACCGCCGATGCCATTTATAAAAACATTGAATTTATCGACAGCCACAATCCAGAACATGTATTAATCCTGTCGGCAGATCATATTTACCATATGGATTACCGCAAAATGCTTGATTATCATCACAGCAAGGGCGCTAAAGCTACGATCTCCGTTATGGAGGTTCCATGGGAGGAAGCCAGCCGCTTTGGTGTAATGAACGTGAATGACGAACTTAAAATCTCCGAATTTGCGGAGAAACCAAAGGTTCCAAAGAGCAATTTAGCTTCAATGGGCATCTATCTGTTTCGTTGGGACTATCTGAAGGAGTATTTGCTGCGCGATGCCGTAAATCCAGCTTCCAGCCATGATTTTGGTAAAGACGTCATCCCAACTATGCTTAACAGTAATGACGACTTGTTCGCCTACCGTTTCGAAGGTTACTGGAGAGATGTAGGAACTGTGAGCAGCCTCTGGGAGGCCCACATGGATCTGCTCCAAGCTGATAACGGCTTTCAGATCGATAATGTACGTTGGCCAATGTATAGCCGGGCCCGCCGTCCCAAGCTTGCCGTTCATAAAACACGTGTTCAACTTCCGGTAACAGATTGCCTTGTGAACGAATTTAGCATCATGGAAGGCAGCTTATTCCGTTCGGTCATCTTTGGAGGTGTGGAGATTGGCAAGCTGTCCCAGATTAAACAGAGCGTGATTATGCCGGGTGTACGGATAGGCCGTGGTGTACAGATCGAAAATGCCATCATCGGCGAAGGTGCCGTCATCAAGGATGGAGCCATTATTAAAGGCAGTGCAGACAACATTGTTGTTGTTGGACCTCATGAGATCGTAGCTGCTAAACCAGTCATCCGCACCCAACCTTCCCGTCTGCTTCAGGATGTATATGAGAAAACTGGGCGACTGCGGGCCGAAGGCCTTCCATCCTGACAATCTTTTTATGAAAACCAGCTAATAGCATGTCAAGTCCGGCTTTTGAATACCATTGAAGTTTGTTATATTGTTAAAATGTGATAAATAACCCTCCATTTTATGGATATTTTTAGTTAAAGAGTGTAGGCCTGCCCCTTCTTTAGCGTAGACGTGAAGTAGTAACTTGTTGGCGCAAGCAATCACGGCTACGTTATGGGGCTTCCCTTCACTCTTTTCCTTATCATAATACCGCCCCTCAGCACAGAGTTCAACTCCCCTCGTAGACCGCATATTACAGCCAATTACATGGCTCTTTGTAATCGTTTGGAAGCCTCATTTCGTAATATTGTTTTGCTTTGCGAGAAACTTCCCAGAACTGAAGACACTTGGATCTAATCCAGCATACGCTACCAGTTGCTTGGAACGACGGAACTGTGAAGCATCTCCAATTTGAGAGACAATTCCCGTTCCCAACTTTGTTCAAACCCCCAGAATGGATTCCAAAAGCTGAACTTCCGTTAGGTTTTTGACAACTCCAGAATCTTTTTCTAAGCCTTTGATTTGCTTTTGAAGTTCAAGGATCATAGTTAACAGACTTCGCAAGGTCATCTCCAGTCCGTAGGGAACGCTCTTCATAGGATTGTCCGCCATCGCTGTGTGAAAGGCCACTCCTTTTACGATTCATCCAAAATTCGAAGTGAGAAGCTTTAGTGACTGACTGTGTTCTGACAAAGTTAGTCAAGCCCCAGTACTCCGATCTTGAACTCCTTCTGAGGTAAAGCAGGCTTTCAACAAGTTACGAAGGCGTTTTTGAAAACATGTCTTTAAAAAACGCCTTCGTAACTTGGGAAAATCCAATTCACAAGTGATTATTTTCGTCCTATTTAGGGAAAACGAGTATTATCGCAGGATTAAGATGTCCAAAAAATTTGCGCATCGTGCTCTTGCGCTGTTCAATTCATGTTTTGATCCGTTTAGATCACGATTGCACAGGGTTGTCGGTAAGAGCTACTTTTGATATGCCCATCACGATTCACCGAACCAAATATGGAGTATTTTGTAGACTGTCGCATCTTTAAAATTTCTAGGTTTGCTGTTACGCTATAGATCTATAGTAATACTTTATGATCCTCGCTTTTGGGATCAATGATAGGGCTAAACAAAAATCATGTGGATGACTCCTTTCGGGTTGTTTGAAAGCTAACAGGTCGCTTTTCAGCGACCTGTTGGATGTATATATATTCTTTTTAATTCGTAATTACTGCTGTTTAATTTGTGAATTTTCTAAGAGTTTAATCTTTAAGGAATATAATTATAAAGATGACCCCATCCGCTACTTTGAGACTTCACTTGTAACCTATACTGCTTTCCTCCTTCTAAGTAATAATTGACACTAACAGCGCGATTAGCATTAGTTGCTGTCAATATATATATGCCTACCCATCCTGTCGGTGTGAGTTCCATTAAAGTTACATCGACATCATAAGTTCCACTGCGGAGTTCAGCCTCTAACTTTCCATATTGATGTTGACCAGAAATTGGTGATGTTAATTTGGTGTCTCCAGTAACAGGAGCTCCGGTTTCCCCGTTCGCTGCAAAGGCTTCAGTTCCCAATGAAACCATTAAAACAAATAGAAGTAGAAAAGAAATCCAATTTTTTTTCATTTTTCATTTTCTCCCTTTAATAGTTTTATTATTCCATAAAATTACTTAAAAAACATATAATATCATTAATTGGTATATTCTTCAACCATTATATGATTAATAGTCCGAAGTTTTCTAAATTCTCTGTGCTGAGAACTCAGAAACTGCAGCCACTTAAAGAAGCACATTTAATGTGTATTAAAAAAATTTATGTCTATATATACCGCAATTAAGATTTAATCCTAATTAACAGACGATCAACCGTGTCTATTGGGTGCTTGTTGACTCGCTTCATAAAATTGACCGACATGCAGCTTGATTCGGTAAAATTTCTCAAAAAAAGACGTTGTTCACTACGTCTGCTTTTAACCATAGCCATAAACCCTTCTACCGGATTGAGATTCGGGCTATACGGCGGTAGAAATACCAAATGTAAGTGGGGATGCTTCTTCAAAAAAGGCTGCAGTTCTGCGGCATGGTGAATCCGGCTATTATCCAAAATCATCGCAATTCTCCCGCTTGGATACGCATTTTGAAGATTGAGGAGAAATCGAATCCATGCCGCTACGTCTGCTTTTTCTTCTTCCCGGTGATGCACTTGCCCAGTTTCGTAGTTAGTGGCTCCAATTAACTTGGCACCTTCATGCTTTCCGTACGTGGGTACTTAGCGCTGTCGCCCCCGCGGAAACCAATTATATTGCAGCGCCTGATAGGGAACGTATCATCGATTCGTTTTCAAACAGCAGATGATCGATCTCGTCGGCTTTGGCCAGCGAATAGGTTGCTTTTGTGAAACTGAACTCCATCCGTTTGAGCATGGCACTAATCCCACGTACGCTCATGACCTGGCCAAATTCTCGCTTAATCTATTCGGCCACTAGAGGAAGCGGCTAAGTATAGCGGCCTCGAACCCCACATCCACGGGTTGCTGGTGTTCCAGCATACCCGCCAGCTGTCTACGCTGCTCCTCCGTGAGTTTAGGCGGATGTCTGGAAGAATGATCCATTTCCAAACCCGCCAAGCCTTCTTCTTGATAGCTTTGCCAATAGACACTTATCGTTTGGCGAAGACGTCCCAGCAACTAGCTAATCTGAGCAAACGAGTGGCCTTCGAGGCGAAGACGGACCGCCAAGTATCTTTCATAGAAACGTTTATCGGCTGTGCGTTTCATGGCTTCATTCAAACGTTCGTTTTCTGTAGTCTTCATTTTTATCGCCACCTTGAGATGAGGTTACAGCATAATTACCCCATTTCGCGGTATGTTATTTTCTTAGATGCGTCTTATATATTTCCTGTTTTCCCTATTCGCTCTTAACCTCAATTTTCAATACGAGCGTCCTTTATTCGGACGGTAAGGCATTTGCCCGTTTTTGCGAAGAAACATTTCTGCATGTGCATTCCATCTGGTAGTCCTGCACCACTTGAGAAGCCGAATTTAGATGGTTCTATGAATTTGTCGGACCCAAGCAGCGCTACAGCTGGCTTTTTCGTTCCCATAACGTCGAACAAGCGCTGGATCAACAGCTGCATATAGTGCTCGCATGCAAGCAACTACCTACAGTACCATACAGCACATGTATATTCCGGTGGAGTACGAACGTATCGAAAAGCCCGTATGGACCGAATTGAAAGAAATCTCCAATCTGGTTTTATATAAAATAGAATATCCCCATTTCTAAAAAAATATTGATTGTTTTATAATAGGATATTATAATATTCTACAGAATACATTATTTGGAATATTTGTATTCTGTCTGCTGGCCAGCAGGTATTAATTCGTCAATTTGTTGAGTTGCTAGTTAACTATTAAAAATTAGGAGGAAATATGTATGAGGAAAATTGTAAGCACGATGCTAGTATTCTTATTTATGTCTTCCAGTGTAGCATTAGCCAGCCCCACCGATTTTTCTACATCTCAGGATACAGTTGAAATACAAGGAGTTATACAAAAATATTTTAATTCATTAGCAGAGTCTATAAAAATAAAAGATCCCTCGAAATTAGATGAATTAAACCAACTAATTAATTTAGACTCACAAGAAGGTTCTCAACTATTATCGTATGAAACAGACAAGACAAATTATTTAATTGAAGAACAGAACAACGCGGGTACCGAAGTGAAAAATTTCACAAATGCTTTTGAATTTAATTCTGTTAATGTGAACTCGGATGAAGCACAGGTAGAAGTCACACTTGTTGAGAGTATCGATTATAACTTTCTAGATGAGAGTTCAGTGACTAGAGTACAACATAGCATTAGCTTGGCAAAAAATAATGATGAGTGGCTTATTACGGAGGATAACTATAGCGATGAATTTAAAAAATTGTATGATTATGGAACGGATTTTTCTGATCTGACAACTACTCAGGATCAGTCTAAGACTACAACTACAAATGAATTGAACGAGAGTATTGGCGTCCTATCTATTCCAGGGGATTACTTTGATAGTTATGATTCCACTAAACGGGCCAATGCGGTAAGCTACGCAAGATCACATACTGATTCTTCGGGAACGACATCAACAGCTTACTATAATACTTCGCAGTTCAAAACTTATGGCGATACAGATTGCCAGAATTTTGTATCACAATCTGTTTGGTATGGCTTGGGGGGAAGAGTTAGCTCTACCAAAGCTTACCCTATGAATAGCTATTGGTGGGCAAATCTCACAGGAGAAGCTACAACTTGGTATTGGACAGGTACATCATATTTTTACAATTGGGTTACCAGCAATTATACTAATAACAGTTATGGTTTGCAGGGAACTGCATCTAGTTTACCAACAAATATCCAAGTAGGTGATTATGTTTATGTCCCAGGTCATGTATTGCTCGTGACCAAGATTGTAGACAATGATGCAAATGGAGTGGTTAATTATGGTGATCTTTATATAAGTGCACATACCAATAACCAACTGGATAAAAACCTTAAAGCACTCTACGGCGGAACATCTGCCCCTTCTAACATGCAGTTTGTTCATATTACAGGTAATAAATGGAATACTGGGCAGTAAAATAAATTAATTGCTTCACCACTGGGGTATCTTATTTTTTACTTCAGCGGTGAAGTAATTAACTCACTTACAGGGGAGTTTTGAACTGAGATGTGGAAGAAATACACGTGGATTATTAGTGGCATCATCGTTGCTGTCGTTGCAGTGGGTTCAATGGGGTACAATCTAAATTCCAAATCGACAGAAATAAAACAATTAACCTCCGAAGCAGAAGTACTCAGAAATGAAAATACTGTTATTAAGAAAGAGTCAGAGAGTAAAGCGGAACTTATAACTGGATTAAAAAATCTGTTTCCGCAATATGTACGCGAATCTGAAAGTATTTTGAACGAACTCAGTAAGGTGATTCCTGCATGTCAATACAATACAGAAGAACAAAAGCAAATGATGGACAAAATAAAAAAATGGATACAGAAGAATCGTATAAAAGAAGAATTGGGATTGTCTTTTCTAGATCAGAATCGGGTGATTTTAAGCCTAAAGCCGCTTGGAAATGAAACGGATGGTTCATTTTCAATTGAAGCCATGTACTATGAGATTCCCGGTGAGTCAGAGGCGATTAGTGATTATCCCAGACCTACAGGCAAAGAATACGTAGGAGTGTCTGTATTTAAGATGAAAAAGAAAAATGGAGTGTGGGAAGTTTCACAATATTCTGACCAGTTTTAGTGCTCCTTAATGTGCATTAAATTTTAATTAAAAATTATTTTATCATGCGGTATATAACTCCTAGGCTCAAACTCAAAATCAGTGCTTGACTATCAGCCCAACATTCGATTGAGGTTACAATCAATGAGAATACCTGCATTATAGCGGATTCGATTTTGCGTAAAGAAATGACGACGCTAGAAGGCTTTAATGCGATTGTGTCGACCTTCTACCGTTGCGTTTGTCCACTGGCATTGATGATAGTTTACGATTTCAATGTTCCAACTACGCATCGTCTTTAAGCTGCTACGAACAGCAGGATGATGATCCATCATCTTGCCTTGCTCACATCAACGCTCAAATCCCAGTTTGGCAATGCTAAAGCTCGGCGAACAGTCATACCAAGTCGTGAATGCTTCCTTCCATTCCCAGGCGCTGCGAAGCAGCGGGGAGAAGGTTAACAACATCTCTACAACATCTCCAGTCGCGTCCGGCTCTCCACTTCCAGCGATTCCGCGGGTGGATTAAGCAAGCGATGATGGGCTTTTAGGTAAGCCCAGCCCGTGGTGATAGTGTATGCTGAATGGTTTTTCGGACCTCCTGCACGCTGTTGATCACATAACCGTGAACATAAAACCGATCTGCAATGCGAATTGCATGAGGAAAGCATTCGCTGATCCAAGTATCATACACCTGGGCTAAAACCATGATGACCGCTTTGGGATTCAACTGAAGAAATTCTGGATGTGTGTTAGCATATGCCCGCAAGTCGTTCAGCTTTCGACCCGAAGGCAGGTCCAGCATCGTCTCACCTTTGAGATTATGGATACCGGTAGTGTACGTATGACCTTTTCGAATGGCAAAATCATCGACACCTAAAATCAGATTGGACATTTCTTTTGCTTCAGTCCACACCTGCTTCTCGATGCGTTCGCACTCCATGGGAACAGCCTCGTTATGAATGCGCTGTTCGCTGCTGGCAGGTAGTTGCTGCATGCGGGCGCTATGTGCAGCCGTTGATCCCAGCGCTTGTTCGACGGTATGAGAACGAAAATGCCAACTGTAGCGCTGCTTGGGTCCTACAAATTCATAGGACCATCCAAATCCGGCTTCGCAAGTGGTACAGGACAACCGGATGGAAGGCACATGTAGAAATGTTTTTTTCGCAAACATTGGCAAATGCCTTACCGTCCGCATACCATTACTTCCCTTGCGAATGACGTTCTGGTCGGACTTGCACAGGGGGCATATTGTTTATAGCTGCGTGGAATGACTTCGATGTGAATTTCATCGGTAACCATGGACCGAATTTGACGAAGTTGTAGCTCTGGTATGTCGAGCATTTCATTGATATACTGGATCTGCATCTGTTTATTCCTTTTTTATTGTTGGGTGAGACTTACAAAAATACAGGAGTAGCAGATGTTTTTCCATATTCATCCTTTGGTCACTTCGTCAAGCACTGATTACGGCAATGAACCGAATATATATACCATAAAAATCCCCATTCGGAACATTGTAATATTTTTGCCCAATGCCCAAGGTGTATACAGCGTAAAAGTATTCCTTCCCACTGTATACACTTTTATTCTATATACGGACTTTCAAATTCCATATATGTGATTTTAGAGATATCGGAATAAGAATACACAGAGTTTACAATAGGATCATGCAAAAAATTATTTAAGACAGTTTTTCTGGAACCTGACACTGGTAGTTTTAGGCTAGCAATCCTCAGCAGCTCATTCACTATTCTCCGTCCAATCCCCCGCACCTAATGCTCAGGATAAACAACCACCTAATATTCTTGCAAAACGCTGTCAATAGCCACAAGGCTGATATTACTTACGGACCTGCTACGTTGCTTTGCCTGGGAAGTTAGCGCCGGTCATATAATTCGTTCAGGGGAATAAGCAAGTAAGGACCTTACCCACTGCTTCAGAAATCCAGCGAGAGACTACAGCTTTTCAATATTTAAAGTCCTCTCGGAGAATAATCTCGTTATGGTCAGCGTTGTCCTCAAAATGCTCATACAGGTTAACTAATCGACCCCCGCCCATATCATTCGTACCCATGTAGTGAAAGCCCAAGCTCTGATAATAACGGTTCAACTTTATATTGTGCGCAACAGTATCCAATCTAAGTGCTGTGCAGCCTAACTCCTTAGCCCATGCAGAAGCATTTATAAGCATTCTTTGCCCGAGCCCCACACCGCGATAGGAACCCGCCACAGCCAGCCGATGCAAATAAGCGTAGGATTCATCATTTCTGCTGCCCCAGTACTGTGGATCACTGAACTGCAAGGTGAACATTCCAGCTACATTCTCACCATCCAAAGCCATATAAACCTGTCTATCCTTAAAGTATCCGGCAATATCCAGCTCATTAAATTGAGTGGGTGACCATTGCTTAATTCCCTTGCTCTCCATCCACAACGCTGCTTCTCGCAGCAGCTTCAGGACATCTCCCACTCGATCGATATCTGCGCGAATAATGCTAATTGAGCTATGCGGAGAATGAGTGTATCCGGAAGCCTGCACATTCATTTCTTCGCCTCCTAAGTGGTTATCATTGAAACTGAAACGGGGAGTTCATCTGTTAGAGGCAAGATGACGGTGACCTGCGTTCCTTTGCCAATCTCACTATTCATTTCAATCTTGCCATGATGAAGCTCAACCAACTGCTGGGAGATCGCCAGTCCAAGTCCAGTTCCCCCATTTAAAGCATCCACCTGAAAAAAGCGGTCTCTTACTCTGGAAATATGGTCGTCACTAATACCAATTCCACTATCACGAACAATAATGGCAATCTCACTTGCTGAAAAGCGCTGTGCGGTGAGTACGATGCTGGAATCTTCGTGGGAAAACTTCACCGCATTATCAACTAGATTTAGAAATACTTGTTTCAGCCGATTGGCATCCCCTTTGACATAGATCGCTTCGTCGCATTCAAGCAGTAATACAATCCGCTTTTTCTCTGCTTTTGCCCAAATGTTAAGGATCGTCTCTTGCAGCAGTACCTTAACATTCACAATGCCGATTGAAAGCTTCATCTCATTCTGCTGCAGCTTGGAGAAATCCAGTATCTCTTCTACCAGACCAATCAACCGATCGCTTTCTCTGGAGATAATCCCCATACCAAGCTTTGTTTCTTCCGGATCATATCCACCTGAGATTAAGGTCTCGCTCCAGCCTTTGATACTGGTCAGCGGTGTACGAAGCTCATGCGAGATTGAGGAAATAAAGTCATCCTTGGTCTGATTGCTGCGCACAATTTCCTCGGCCATATAATTAAGCGTAGCCGCCAAATCAGCAATCTCATATTTGTAATTTCCTTTAATACGGGTATTAAATCTGCCCTTGGCCATCTGCGCCGAGACCGCCGTAATATTATTGAGCGGCTTTACTATAGAGTTAGCCAGCCCGAAGCTGAACAGAACAACTATGGCCAGTACTGCGACTCCGATACCAATTGACAACAGAGTAAGATTCAGCAGGTCTTCGTTAATACCTTCAACTGAAGTGAGGTACCTAAGGATATAAGCATCACGGCCGTGGATTTGCAGTATTTTGGAAACCGCCATCACACTCTCATTGGTGCCAGGCTGTTTGCCTACCCAACGACCGATGCTGCCACCTGCTGCTTCGGGAACATCGCTGGTTGTAATAGTGCGGTCTGGCTGAAAACCGGTAGAACTGGTGACCATATCACCTTTTAACGTCAGCACTTCCAGCTCTGCATTGCTCAGCGTAAACCTGTCCAGCAGGTCCTGTAACTGAAATGGAGCATGCTCATCCGAAATTTGATATTTCTGGAAATATTCAGCCGCACTGAAGTGCGTCGTGATTTTGTTATATACACTGTCGTAATAATTCGTTCGAATCGCAAGCAAAAAGATAACTTCCACCAGGAGAAGCGCTAAAGAGACTACAAGTATATAGTGCAGTACGATCTGTCTGCGCATCCCCTTTTTAATCATTGTCCTTGCCCTTTCCATTTGTAACCGTGCCCCCATACCGTTTGTAAGAATTCGGGCTCTGACGGATTATTCTCAATCTTCTGGCGCAGACGGCGGATGTTAACATCCACAATCTTAGGATCGCCCATATACTCCTTGCCCCACACATGATCTAGCAGCAGATCGCGGCTAAGGGGTGTGTTTTCTTTTTCTAGGAAAAATTGGATAAGTGAGAATTCAGTGGGCGTAAGTTCGATCGCGTCACCGTTGCGTTTAAATTGTTTGGAAATAAGATCCAGTGTAAACGGTCCCGAATGAAAAGAAACTTTGGCCGACTGTTCCCGATGCACATTTACCCGGCGCAGCAGTGACTGAATACGGGCAATCAGCTCCGTTGGGCTGAAAGGCTTGCTGATGTGATCATCAGCACCTACCGATAAGGCATAGACCTTATCCTGCTCCTGTACCTTGGCCGTTAGAAAAATAATACCCAACCGTTCATTGGTTTCCCGTATCCGTCGACATACCTCAAACCCGTCAATACCTGGAACCATTACATCCAGCAGAGCAATATCAATATCAGGAATCGTGGTCAGCTTATGCAATGCTTCATTGCCGTCAGCCGCCTCCAACACTTCAAAGCCATTGCGTTTCAGGTTAATTACAATAAAACTGCGGATGGACTCTTCATCCTCAAGGATCAAAACTTTACTCATCTATTCCCTTCCTCTCGATAGGTGAAGCAATCTTGTTGCTGCTCCCCCCATTTGTACTCTGTTCCAGCTTCCCGCGGTAGCCAATAATCTTATCAGCATCACGACCGAGCAGCTCCCAACCTGCACCCTTGACCCGATCCCACTCCAGCGGTGAAAAGAATGAAACCTCAGCAACCGTGTCTCCAGTGTTCGACATGATGAACTTCAGTGATTTATTCTGAACAGACTTGGTATCCACTGTCAGATTCCCATGCCATTCCGGAGAAAATTTGATGATGAAGCGGTCCGCAGGATCACGATATTGCTGCGATGTAAAGACCAAGCCGTCTTTTCCATCCCACTTGTAATAGGAGTTGAAATAAGGGATCGTCTCCGGGTCAAAATACTCCCAGCCCTTCGGTGGCTCAAGCAGGCCAATCTCAATGATGCCATCGCCGTCAATATCTTCACTGTCGATACGTTGATCCTTAAAGGTACGGGCATCACCAGGAATCACTACACGCAGCTTGTTATTCTCCATAACAACCATATAAGTATACGCGGAATGGGAATCCACTGCGGCATCCAGTACGATACCTTCTTTGTCCTCCGCAACTTTTCCTGCGACAATATTGTAATAATTATTAAAATAAGGATCGAGATCGTCCAGCTTATCCAGCACTTTGAAACCATCGCTATATTGGTATGTCGTTATAGTCGCGAATTCATTACGCTTAAAGGAGACAACCGTAATATCTTCAATGCCATCTTCGTTTAAATCATCAATTATATATTTCGTATAAGGCAGTGTCAGCACTTCTTCCAGTGATCCGCTGGAATAACTGTAGACTACCAGTCCTTTTTCTTCACCGCGGGAATACCCTGTAATAATATCCAGCTTGCCGTCGCCCGTGACATCCTTCAAATCAACCGATTCCAGAACCGTTCCGTCACCATCGAAGACAAGCTTCTTTACCCAGGCATCCCCTTGCTTCGCTAGAATCATTCCATGAATCTGCACAGCTTCGTCCGGTGTCTCATAAAAGACTATGGTCTCCATCACTCCATCCTTATCCAGATCCTCAGTGAAGATAGAACTATCATCATCATTGGCAGGACGGATCAACGAAGAGCCTGGTGGATTAAATGAATTAATAGCAGCCATAAGCGTAGCTTTATCTGCTGAGAGCTGCGGCAATTTCATCTTGGAAACAGGATCACTGATGAAAGTACAACCCGACAGGACGGATAACGTCAAGGAGATGACTGCAAGGCGCCTCAGACTTCGTATATTCAATTTCATCACTCTTTCCATATACGTAATTCACAGATTAATACGCTCCTGAGAGGTCAGCCGCCGTCCCTTAACATCATGTTTGATCCGGCCATCCTCCAGCACCCACAATCGCGTTGCATAACGTTCGGCCAATTCTATAGGCAGTACCGTCACAATAGTTAGACCTGTTTCTTTACATAATTTACGCAAGGTTTCCATTACGCTATCCGCCGATTTGGGATCAAGTCCGGTCACCGGCTCATCTGCCAAAATAACCTTGGCTCCATGAGTCAGCGCTCGTGCAATCGCAACACGCTGACGTTCTCCTCCACTAAGCTGGCTCGTCTTCATCTTCGCTTTATCGAGCAGGCCTAGTGCATCGAGCTCATCCATCGCTCCCATATAATCGTCTGAGCGCACCATACCCGTGACCATACGCCACCATGGGGTCTGAGCAGATTGGCCGATTAACACGTTCTTCAATGCCGTACGGTTGGGGTTCAGCTCAGCATTCTGCTCCAGATAAGCCCACTCCCGACGAATCTTGCGTTTACCTCCGAAGATGTTCCCCAGAATATTGGTTCCATCCACTCTGAAATTCCCTCTATCCCATTTATCTCGCAGAGCGAGACAGCGCAGTAGCGTGGTTTTGCCGCTTCCGCTACCTCCCAGTAGTGCTACAAGTTCACCCGTTTCTAATTGAAAGCCAATATCTTGCAGAACCGGGTTCTTGTCTTCCCCGACTGCCTTGGCTAAATGTTCAACTGTAATCATTTTTCAGCCTCTCCTGTCCTCATCTTTACTTCTATAGTGTACTCTGAAAGCGAGATCGAATTCCATGCGAGCATTCGTTCTTATCTTACCTCAAATTCGCTGCCGTGGCGAGAATAATAACCCCAATAGGCCGAACATGATATATAAAAGGCCCATTAAGCCAAATACACCACTCCCCCAGCCATATTCCAGCAATAAGCCGCCGACACCCGGACCTAGGATGCTGCCTAAACTATAATGGAAGGAGGATACCACATTGGCGGCAGGAAGCAAGTTACGCGGTAAGATATCTGCAGCAAAACTGAGACCCAATGAGAAAAATGACCCCACCAATCCACCAGCGAACATAAGCAGCACTAATGTCGGCAGGAATCTGTCTGCTGCAAGTGGCAGCAGGGCAAATGCCAGCCCTCCACCGACCCCGGAGAGAATCAGAATCTTTTGGCGCCCATACCGATCACTCCATATCCCGAGCGGAAGCTGCAACAACAACCCTCCAATGCCTGCAAAAGGCAGCAACGCAGCAATCTGATCAGCAGTATAGCCGATGCGCAGACCATATACCGGAAAATTACTGTTCAGACTTGCTTCCATATAACCGTATAAAAGTGCCGGAATTAAGGCATACCATGCGAGACTATAGCTGCGGCCAAACCGGCGGGCTTGCCCCTCTCCACCCGCCACTTTCTCTGGATGGGAATCTGGCAGCTTCGCGGCGACCAGCAGCAGTACCAGCAGAAATAGAACAGCAATCACAAGAAACGGCGCCGCTTGGCCGAAGCGCAGCAGGCTGATTCCAAGTGGTCCTAGGCTAAAGCCCAAACCATAGGACATCCCGTACAGTGAAATATTACGCCCACGGTGCTCGGATGGTGTCATGAGCAGCACCCATAGCTGTGCCGCATAATTAATAGCAGCATCGCCAATCCCCACAAGCAGGCGCAGCAAGAACCATGCCTTAACACCCGGCAGCAGTGGAAACAGAAGCAAACTAACGAATACCAAGCTAAGCCCGGCGGCAATTAGCTTTTTGAAGCCGATGGCACCAAGTGTCCGCTCGGCTACTAAAGTCATGCCAAATGAGCCAATATATAAGGCTGCTGCATTCAGCCCGTTGATGGATGACGTGACCCCTTTTTGCTCCAAAAGAATGGACAACACTGGAAGCAGCAGCCCTTGGCTGAGTCCTGCAGCAATAATTACGGTAATAAGAATCATGTAATTCCGTTTGCTGTTGTGATGAACTGATGTTGAATGCCTATCTGACACGGATGAATCCCCCTATGATCTACAATGGTTATAAATAAGTAACGCAATTGGCAAACACGGAACATTATAGTGGACAACCTTCTTCAAAACAAGAGATAATATATAGAAGTGACGGATTTCCCAGGGGGTGCAAGCTTACATGAACTATGAATTAAAAATTGATGTATCACCGGTCTACGAACTGCTGGACAGTTTCATGTTATATGTAACCAAGAAATGGATGTCGAACCTGGATCTCGGTCCAGACTGGATACGCGATCTGGAAAGTCGAATTCCTCCTCAGAAAGTAACGGAACTGCTGCAGGCTTCCGAGTGGCCTTTTGACGATTATGATGTGCTTTACGCTTGGACTTACAGTCGGGGTCCAGCTATAAAGGTGCTGCAATTCCTAGACGAATTAGATGCGGCCTCATTAGAAGACTGCTATCAGCAGACTTTGCCGTTTCTTCCCAACTTCACACTTGAAGAATGCAACCGAATTAAATCCAGCTATATTCCACTCCTGCGATTATGGCATGATCAATATTTCCGCCATGTGGAGAACAAGATTCTGCCGCTGTTGATTGCTGATGCTTCTGAGAAAAAAATGCTTGAGAGCAAGATGGACCCCGAGGCCCTAATCGAGTACGCCTCAAATGGTGTTATTTATGAAGAAATTCCGGATCTGCAGACGATTGTACTGCTGCCCACGGTACATAATCGTCCGATCAATACTTATTGCTTCTACAAAACATTAGTGATGGTTCAGTACCCTGTAGATGTACCTTTGGATAACGAGGATGAGCCCCCTACTATGCTGCTGCGTATGACCAAAGCACTATCAGACCCGACACGACTCCGGCTGCTGCGTTATGTCGCCCATGAACCCAAAACACTATCGGAAATGCAGTCCGATCTGAACCAGTCCAGGGAAATGCTGATGCACCACCTTATGATCCTGCGGGTGGCCGGCCTACTGCGCATCCACGTGCGGGGAGAATATAACGAACGCTTTAGTATCCGTCCAGACGGAGCCTCAGAGCTCCAGATGTTCTTAGAGTCCTATATTCGTTTATAATAACTAAATAACGTTAGAGATATAGATTGGAGGAGTGAGCCACATGAAATATTTAACACAACAAGTAATCTTTGATCTGGACGACACCTTAGTCCATTGCAACAAATATTTCGATCTCATTCTGGGGCAATATTTAGAAATGATGACCGACTGGTTTCAGGATTTTGAACCCACCACCAGTGAGATCAGAAGCAAACAGACCGAAATTGATGTTGAAACGGTCAGCGCAAGTGGACTGGCCAGCGACAATTTCCCCAAATCCCTGATTGCCACCTACCGTTATTTCTGCGCTAAATATGGACGTCCGACAGAATCTTTTCAGGAACAGCAACTAATGAAGCTTGGTCTTAGCGTCTACGATCAGGAAATTGAAGCCTATCCAGGCATGGTCGAAACACTAGATACTCTGAAACAAGACGGTCATGACTTGTATTTATATACCGGTGGAGACGATACCATCCAGCAGCGCAAGATTGAGCAGATGAAGCTTGACGTTTATTTTGATGACCGTATCTATATCCGCAAGCATAAAAATGTGGAATCGCTTGAAAGCATACTATCCTCCCGCAGTTTCGACCGTAAGCGGACCTGGATGATCGGGAACTCCTTACGCACGGACATCCTGCCTGCGGTGACTGCTGGCATCAATAGCATATATTTAAAGCAGCAAAATGAATGGCTGTACAATCTGATTGAGCTACAGCGCGAAATGCAGCAAGCTATTTTGACCATTTCTTCCATCAACGAAGTTCCACCTGTTATACGTACAGCCATTCAACAGCAGAATAAAAATCACGGATAAAGTTTTCAAGACTTAGTGTTACAAATGACATAGGCTTTCTGCCGCCAGTATGTTTATACTACTTGAGTAGTTTTCATATGGCGCAGGAGGAATGCAAATGAATAAGAAAGCAAATAAGAATGGGAACTGGAATGGGAATTCCAAGGGAGTTTCGAACAACAAGAACTCAATACTCATGCTTTCAGCAGTCGTTGTAGTTATCCTGATTGCAGCATTTGTCTTCTTCACTACCACCAAAGACAGCGATTCTTCCGATCTGGACAGTTTACCTAACTACACGGATGTAAAGGGCACTATTGTTGTGGATGGGCTAAAATATGAGAAGCAACCGCATCTGGGCAACACTGAGGCCAAGGTGAAAATTATTGAATTCGCAGATTTCAAATGTCCTGCCTGCAAAAAATGGACCGCACAATATCTGGATACCTTCATTAAGGATTATGTGGATACCGGTAAGGTTGAGTTCTTCTTCATGAACTTCGCTTTTATTGATCGGGATTCCTATCTTGCCGCAAGTGCGGGTGAAGCCATTTACAAACAAAGCAATGAGAAGTTCTGGGAGTATGTTCACAAGCTGTACGCCAATCAGGGCGATGAGGGCAAAATTTGGGCAACGCAGAAGTTCATTCTAAAATTCGTTAAAGATAATATTGACGGCATTGATTATAACCAATTCAAGACAGACCTCAAGAACCAAACTTACATGTACGATGTTAAAGAAGATTTCAAAATCGCTGGTTCCTATGGCGTCAACGGCACGCCTAAATTTATGGTCAATGGTGTTCTACTGCCGGACTCCTCCTATGAGGGACTGACTGCGGCAATTGATGCCCAACTGGCTGCGGCGGCAAATTAATTTTTTTGTGATGAACCCACATGTAAAAAGCAAGTCTCCACTACACTGGAGACTTGCTTTTTTGTGTCACTACGCTTGTTTATAATTACTCAACTATCAGTTGACCCGTATCCCTATTATTCAGCACAAGCTTGCCTTCAAATGGCGATCCATCTTCACCAGTGAGCTTAAGTTTCCCCGTACGACCTTTTTCAATTATCGCTTTAACCTGTGTATCACTAAGCATTCGCCCGTGATTCTCTTTCCAAATTACAAACTTGCAACCTTCTTTATAATGCGAGCAGCCGTAACCCTTGCGCCCCATAAAGATCATCCCGCCACAGCCAGGGCGTGGACAAGTGCCGATGATGGTTGGTCCTTGGTCTGGCGCAGTCGTACCAACTTCCACGTCCACTTTACGTTTTCGCGGCGTTACCGATTTATCGGCCGCTTTACGCGGTGTGGCAGTACTGCTACCACCTTTAGCAACGGGTTTCGTGGAGGGTGTTTCTCCCTCAAAGGAGGTTTTGGCTGCGCGGGATTGCACTCGGACTTTGTCTACAATCATCGAGGCGAATCTTTTGACATTCTCCATAAATTGTCCATCTGAGGCAGTTCCTCTAGAAATTTCATTCAAACGGCGTTCCCATTGTCCGGTCATTTCCGGTGAGGTCAGGAGCTCAATACCAGCCCCACGAATAAGTTCAATAACCATCCGGCCTTTTTGAGTGAGTGCGATCTTTTTGCCCTGCATTTCGATGTAACCGACATTCTTGAGCCGTTCAATCGTAGCTGCACGAGTGGCTGGTGTGCCGAGACCGGAATCCTTCATGGCATCCCGTAGCTCTTCATCCTCAATCTGCTTGCCCGCACTTTCCATCGCTTTTAGCAAGGTGCCTTCGTTAAAATGTTTGGGAGGTTGGGTATCCTTCTCTTTGACCACAGCATCACTACAAAAGATTTCTGCAGTCGGAGCGATGGAAAATGGTTCGTTGACCTCTATTTCCTCTTCCTCTTCGTCATCCTTCGACTTCCCTTTAGCAGGCTTCACTTTGTCCTTCTTCTGGTCGGCATAGATAACTTTCCAGCCAAGGCTCAACAATTCTTTCACCGTAGTTTTGAACTTCTCATCCTCTACATTGGTAATAACGGTATGCACCTTATATTCTGCGGCTGGATAGAACTGCGACAGAAAGCGGCGCACGATTAAATCGTACAACTTTTGCTCATCTGCACTTAAACCTGAAGGTTTACGGTTCGTAGGCATGATAGCATGGTGATCCTCAACCTTCGTAGGGTTGCAGATGAACTTATTGCCTTTATGGACCAGATTCCGGTTCGCGCCTTTCACCCATTCGTCATAGGCCGTTCCCTGCAGCGCCGAAAGTGTTTTGTGCATTTCCGGAATATTAGCTTCCGTCACATAGTTGGAGTTCGTCCGCGGGTACGAGATGGCCTTATGCTTCTCATAGAGCGCCTGCGCGATATCAAGCGTTTTTTTGGCGGAAAAAGCGTACTTGCCATTCGCCTCCCGCTGCAGCAGCGTCAAATCATAGAGCTTGTTCGGATATTCTTTAGTCTCTTTGACCTCATAGGAATCAATCCGACCCGATTTGCCTTTAACCTTGGCAGCCACAGCCTCCGCTTTCGCTCCATCCGTTAACCGATCTCCCTGCCACATACCTTTATAGGTAATATCACTCTGTGTGAACTGACCCTCCACTTCAAAAAACTTCAGTGATGAAAATGCCTCAATGATCTTCTGACGGTCATAGATCAGAGCAAGCACCGGAGTCTGCACTCTACCCACCGACAACAGCACATTATGCTTCGTTGTGAATGCACGTGAGCCATTCATTCCGATCAACCAGTCTGCTTCGCTACGCGCTTTGGCAGCCTTCGTGAGATTCTCGTACTCTGCTCCATCCTTCAGCTCCTGAAACCCCTTGCGGATCGTCTCCGGCGTTAAATCGGAAATCCACAGCCGCTTTACGGGCTGGACCAGCTGCAAATGCCTTTGAATGAGTGAAAAGATATGTTGCCCTTCTCTCCCCGCATCACAAGAATTCACCAGCAGATCACTGCGTTTGGCTAGCTCACCGATGACCTTAAGCTGGTCTATTGTCCTTGCATTAGGCACCAGCTTGAACGTCTCGGGAATGATTGGCAGATCATTAATATTCCACTTCTTGTATTTAACATCATAAGCTTCTGGCTCAGCCAAACCGATCAGATGTCCAATAGCCCAGGTGATAATGTATTGCTCCCCTTCGAGATAGGAACGGTAGTTCTTGGCCTGCGGTTCTATTGCGGCGGCGATATTCCGCCCCATATCCGGCTTTTCCGCAATAATGAGTGTCTTCAAAAAAATTCGCTCCTTACCTTTTCGTTCTTAAAGTCCAAAATACGTCCAGTAGTCTAGTATACCATCAACCTCTACTTTTTCTAATGTAATCCTCAATAGAGGCCAGCTCAATTTCTAATTTTGTTACTTCTTAAGTAAACGTTTGTCCTGAAAAGACAAAGAATATCTCTTATATATTTATTGCGGTTATTATATATATTTTTTTCATTTTTATAGTTTAACATTTGAAATAAGCAAATTAAACTAACAAGTTAATGAATACCATCCGATTAATGAAGTCAGGGAGAATTACTAAAATTAAGTATATCTATCATCTATCCTAGGGGGATTCCAACAATGAATAACAAATTCAAACGCTTAACTCAAGCTCTAGCATCCCGATCACTGCAGAAACAAATGATGATCATCTTCTCGATCATGCTCATCATTCCAGTCGTCCTAGTAAGTTACTTCTCCTATTCTAGTTCCAAAAAGCAACTAGAGCTGAAAATGCAGGATTCAACTCGTTCCAGTGTCGAGTTATTGCGAATAACCATTGATCAGACAGTTTCTTCGGCAGCTCGAAATGTACAACAGCTTACCCAGCAAATAACATCAGGGGACATAGACGCCAAAAATCCTGCGACTAGGCAACTTATTGACTTATTCATGAAAGAGCATCCAGAGCTTGAAGTAATTAGCTTAGGAAATGAAAATGGAGCTTGGATGAAGTCACCCGATCCAGGTAAACAAGACTATGATCCACGTAAAAGAGATTGGTATATTTCCTCCATCAGCAGTACTAAAGAAGACACACTAATCGAACCCTTCATAGCAACCACTACAGGAAATTACAACTTGTATATCTCCAAAAGATTAGCAGATAACAAAGGTGCGATGAATACCAGTTTGAATCTCAGTAAACTGGCAGTAATGATCAATAATATCAAATTAGGTAAAGACGGATATATATTTATTGTAGACCGAAACCACGATTACGTTTCTCACCCTACTAAAAAAGCTGGTGTTGATGTGCCTGAAAATGTGATTTCCGCACTCGGCACAGGCACAAACGGTCCTGTTTCCTTTACTGATCCCGATACAGGCAAAAGTATGCGTGGGTATTACAGCGCCGATGCTATTTCCGGATTTACTATTGTGGGAATCCTCTCTGTACAAGAATTCTCCGATGCCTCTGCTCCAATTTTGTTTAATGGATTAATTGTACTAGGTATTTCACTTGCATTGGCCCTGATTCTGATGTTCTTCTACATCCGTGGCATTACCAAACCCATTATTAGCTTAAATCGTTCCGCTCGCCGCGTCAGCGAGGGCTTCCTGAATGAACACATACAAATTAACCGCACCGATGAAATCGGACAGCTAGCTGAGAACTATAATCTCATGGTGAATTCGCTCCGAGAAATCGTTGTAGACATCTCAAACACCTCCAGTTTACTCGCCTCCTCAAGCCAGGAGTTATCTTCGATAACCGAAGAAAATTCAAGTGCAGTTGTTTACGTTACCGAGCTCGTTCAAGATTCTTCAAATGGAGCTGAAACCCAAACGGCGGCAATGGTCGAAACATCGCGGGCAATGGAGGAAATGTCCACTGGAATTCAAAAAATTGCGGAAGCTGCAGCTCTGATCGTCGAATCCTCAGGTTCGACCGAACAGGATGTGCAATCCGGTAGCCAGAAGGTAGAGCTAGTTAGTCAGCAGATGGGAGCCATTCAAAAATCCACTCTTCACTCCTCGGAGCTGATTGGACAATTAAACGCATTGAATTCCAAAGTATCTCAAATGAGTACGTCTATCTCTAATATAGCAGTGCAGACCAACCTATTATCCCTAAATGCAGGAATTGAAGCCGCTCGTGCCGGAGAGCATGGCAGGGGATTCGCTGTTGTCGCAAGTGAGGTGCGGAAGCTCGCCGATCAATCAAAGACGACTGCCGGCAACATCCAAGATACGATTGAGGAGATGACTGAGCTAATTAATCAGAGCTATGATGCTATCCATAACGGGGTTTCTGCAGATGTGGCACTAGGTATCAAAGTGACTGACGAAGCTAAAGAAGCTTTCATTAGAATTGAGCATTCAACTACCAAAATCAATGGTCAGATCCATGACATCTCTGCTGTTACAGAACAAATGTCAGCTGGTGCTGAAGAAATCGCTGCTTCGGTAATAGAAATATCAAGTATCTCACAAGCCACATACGATTCCTTCCAAAGTGTTACTGCGGCGACCGAACAGCAATTAGCCTCTATGGAAGAGATCTCTACATCTTCAACAGAGCTATCTCAATTAGCAGGAGACCTACAGCACAAGATTGAACGCTTTAATCTGGAATAATAGACTTCACTTTTTAATAATGATTTCTATTCAAGCAATAAAAAAGAGCTTTATCAACAGCAAAGTAACTGTTGATAAAGCTTCTTTTTATGCTATATGGATCCACTAGTTATTAATATATTTCTCAATCTGCGAAACAGCTTCTGCAAGTTCGAAATTCCCCTTTTTGTTTGTCCTCCGTTCTATATATTCAACCCGGCCTTCACCAGCGTCCTTGCCTACAATGACCGTTAATGGGATACCGATCAAACTGGAGTCTTTAAATTTAACGCCTGGACGTTCATCCCTGTCATCAAGCAGAGTCTCAACCCCCAATTCATTAAGCTGCTTATACAAAGCTTCCGCGAGTTCCACTTGAACAGCGTCCTTAGCGGACATTAACAAAATGTGCACCTGATAGGGTGCTAGTGCCGCCGGCCAAATGATCCCCAGATCATCATGGTTCTGCTCGACAACCGCAGCCAGTAGGCGTGAGATGCCGATTCCATAACAACCCATGATCATCGGCTGGCTCTTGCCTGAAGTATCCAGATAAGTTGCTCCGAGCTTCTCACTGTATTTGGTACCTAGTTTAAATACATGCCCAATCTCAATACCCAGATTGAATTTAAGCTGGCCTTCTCCACAGTGTGGACAGGCTTCACCCTCAGTTACATTACGAAAATCTCCTATATGCGTAAGCTCAAAATCGCGTCCAGGTACAACATTGCGGATATGATAGTCTTTCTCTCCTGCTCCAGCGATACCGTGTGGCATAGCAGCAACTGCAGCATCAACCAATAGGGTAAGCGCAAGTCCCACAGGTCCAACAAATCCACTCTCTACCCTTGACACCTGCTTCACTGATTCATAATCGGCCAAGCTAATATCAGCAATCCCAAGATATTTCCCCACCTTGAGCTCATTAACCTCATGATCACCTCTAACCAGAACAGCAAAGATTTTCCCGCCACCCTGATAAATTAACGTTTTGATCACTTGCTCCGGTTGAATCTGTAATTCCTGCTTCAGTTGATCAATAGTACGCAAGTCTGGAGTATGAAATTTAGTGACTGGCAGCAGTTCAAGATTAGGCTCCCGTATGCTATCGGCCAATGCCTCCGCCTGCTCCAAATTAGCCGCATAGTCACATGAGGTACAGGCAACAATCGTATCCTCTCCTATATCAGCAAGAGCCATAAACTCATGGCTTCCCCCTTCACCCCCTATAGCACCAGAGTCCGCATGGACGGACCGAAACTCCAAGCCACAACGGCTGAATATTCGCCGATAGGCATTGAACATTGTCCAATAAGATTCATCAAGATATTCCCATGACGTATCGAACGAATAGGCGTCCTTCATCAAAAACTCTCTGCCCCGCAGCAGCCCTGAACGTGGACGCCGCTCATCGCGGAACTTGGTTTGAATTTGGTACAGAGTAACCGGCAGCTTTCGATACGAGCTTATCTCATTCCGCACTAAAGAAGTTACTACTTCTTCATGGGTAGGCCCCAGTATAAATTCCCGATCATGCCGGTCCTGAAGGCTCATCAACTCCTTGCCATATACATCATATCTCTCTGACTCTTTCCACAGCTCAGCAGGCTGCAAAGAGGACATGAGGATCTCCTGAGCCCCTACCCTGTCCATTTCCTCTCGTACAAGGCTTTCAATCTTCCGCAGAACACGCCGTCCGAGCGGCAGGTATGTATAAATTCCTGCAGCCAACTGACGGATATACCCTGCTCGCAGCAGCAACTGGTGGTTTATCGTCTCTGCCTCCGCTGGAGCTTCACGCAGTGTGTTTAACAACAGTTTACTTTGGCGCATCATTAGCGACCTCCCGTATGTTCATGACCTTCAACGAAACCTTCCATATTCCTAAAAACACAAAAAGACACATTCGTCAGGGACGAATGTGTCGTGATACCACCCTAATTCAACCACCAATATTGTTTATTAGCAGTCCTCAATCGAATAACGGCCGATACCGGTAGCGGTTATACTCTCTCTCGCTACAGCTTCCAAGGCAGGGTACCTTTCACTCGCTCCTGAGGGACCTTTCAGCCGGTGAGTCCCCTCTCTGTTCCTGACGATTCCTGAACGGTAAATCCTTAGTCAATGCTTTTAGAATATAAATATTGTATTAAATCTATATGATTCACCTAGTTACGTCAAGTCGGAATCTGAACATAACGATTTCCAGATTAATATTAAATGTATTTGCATGCATTTTACAGATTTAACGCTCCTTCTGTATATAATTTCTTCATATCTCTACTTTACTATGATGAAATAGAAAGAAAAGATATTAATTTCCAACTAGGGGGAACCTTTCAATGAACTATCATAAAAAACCTACTGCCTACAACGTATCCTTTCGACTACCACACAAACCAATGATGATAATCTCCTTTATGCTGCCAACCCTGCTTGGCCTACTTGCTGGCTGCTTCTCTGTTAAAGGTGAGAACACACTACATAACCTATCGGAGGTAGATCTCAATGAAAAAACGAACTAGTCTTTCCCTATCCGCTAAACTGGTATCCATGGTCGTTCTGTTGCTAATTATTACATTCACTTCTATCATCTTGTTTAATTTAAAGCAATTGCGGTCAGTTAGTGTCAAGAACAGTGAGTTGGAATCCTGGTCAGCTGGTGATGATTATTCCGAAAGCCTCCAGACCAAACTAGTCAATTTGAGAGGTACCTTGCAAACACTTTCAACTACACTTCAGGAAGTCCAAGCAAAACAATCATTATCTCGTGATGAAGTCGTTGGTTTACTACAGAGTACATTAAAGGTAAACACTAACCTCTCTGGACTAATTATGGCTTGGGAACCTAACGCATTTGACGGAAACGATAAGGCTTTGGCAAAAAGCAATGCCTACACTGATGCCACAGGAAGATTCGTTGCATTAGTTAACTTGGATAAAGATCAGTTTTCTATCAAAGCAGTTGGTGATCTGAGTACGCCAGGTTTAGCAGATTACTATCTAAAACCTAAAGAAACCAAAAAGTTCAATGTACTTAAACCGACCAACTATGGAACTGCAGATACACCCTATCTAATCTCATCAGTCACATTTCCAATCTTGGACAAGGACGGGAATTTCCTAGGGATTATAGCCACCGCGCTCCCATTAGCTGATTTGCAGACACAGGCAGAAGCCTTCAAGATGGAAGCCGGTTATGTAACACTTATTGCTCAAGATGGAAGCTATGCTGCTAATGCTGCTAATCCAGATTTGTTAGCCAAACCTTATGCTGACACTCCTGAAAAAACCGCACTTTGGGCTGATCTTCAAACAGGAAACCGAAGCATCGCTTACACACAGGACCCAGGCGGTGAACATGTAATGCGCTCCATCAAACCATTCGATGTAGATGCAAACGGAGATCATTGGTACGTCGAAACTGTCATCCCCGAAAAGTTTATCAATCAAACATATAATAATAGCCGCTTGATCTCATTGCTGATCACCCTTGGAGCGTTATTGCTGCTAAGTGCGTTAATTACACTTGTAATTCGCCTGTGGGTAGTACGGCCACTTACACAATTCGGTGAGAAGATGAAGCTGATGGCAGATGGTGACTTAACACAGACCTTGAAGGTCAAAGGGAGAGATGAGTTCAGCCAATTGGCAGGCCATTTCAACGAAATGACCACTAAATTGAAATCCATGTTCCATTCCATAAATGAATTGGCATTGACCGTTGGGGCAACTTCACAGCAGCTTACCTCCAGTTCTGAGCAGACTGGCAAAGCCTCTGAGTCGATCGCTGAAGCCATTCAAGAGGTTGCACAGGGTGCAGAAACGCAATATCGTCATTCCGGTGATACGGTTAAGGAAATCATGGAGATGACATTGGGCATTAAGCGGATTGCTGAATCATCGCTGACCGCATCAGCTTCAGCAAATGTCGCTTCGGGTCAGACAAGAACAGGAAGTGTAAAAATTAAGGAAGCTATTTCGCAAATGGGCTCGATGAAGCAAGCTGCCGACCATTCTGAACAAGCTCTTCGTATGCTTGGAACGAAGTCGGAAGAAATCGGCGGAATCGTTGGCTTAATTACAACCATCAGCCAACAAACAAACCTGCTGGCACTCAATGCAGCCATTGAGGCAGCGCGGGTCGGAGAACATGGCAGAGGTTTCGGAGTAGTTGCAGACGAGGTACGGAAGTTGGCAGATCAGACGAAACAGGCAGCCACTCAAATTGCCGAACTCATTAGTGAAATTAAGGATGGAACAGGCAATGCCATCCTTAATATGAGCGTCGGAACGGAAGAAATGAACAAGGGTGTGAATATCGTAGTAGAAAGTGGACAGCTGTTTCAGTCCATAATGGCTGAAATTGAACGTGTAAATGATCAAATTCAAGAAGTATCCTCGGCTTCAGAGCAGATGTCATCTAGCTCTCAACAGGTCTCAACATCCGTTGAACGGCTAACCGTTATTGCTAGTGATGCAATGGAGAACTCAAGTAGTGTCGCCGCCGCCGCAGAAGAACAGTTGGCCACCATGGAAGAGATTTCTTCCTCATCGGAATCACTGTCTCATATGGTGCAAGAACTGCTTGATAAACTATCCAAGTTCAAGATCTAAAAAAAACAAAAGAATCCGTCGCACCAGCAGCAGCTGTTACAACGGATTCTTTTGTTATACTTATAGCTACACCTAAATGAGTACAGTCGAACCCATCAGGAATTTGTCCACTTCACGAGCAGCTTCGCGTCCTTCATTGATTGCCCAGACTACTAAGCTTTGCCCACGGCGCATATCACCAGCTGCAAATACCTTGTCTACGTTAGTGTTGAATTTGCCATAACGCGCCTTCACGTTCGTACGACGATTTGTATCCAGTTTCAGTTCCTGAACAATTTCCTGTTCCGGTCCATCGAAACCAATTGCGATCAACGCCAACTGGGCTGGGTACACAGCTTCTGTGCCAGGGATCGGCTGATAGATCTTGCGACCTGTCTCATCCACTATACGACGGATTTGCACGGTGTGCAGCTCCTTCAAATTGCCCTCATCATCACCGACAAATTTGGTAGTCATGATAGAGAATTCACGTGGGTCGTCGCCAAAAAGAGCTTTGGCTTCTTGTTGTGCATAATCAAGTGTGTATACATTAGGGAATTGCGGCCACGGATTGGCAATAGGATCACGCTCAAGGGGTGCTTTATCATGTGTACCAAACTGTGTGATGCTGCTGCAACCATGACGAAGCGCCGTAGCCACACAGTCAGAACCCGTATCTCCGCCACCGAGAACAATAACATCTTTGCCTTCAGCAGAGGCATAATTGCCATCCTGAAGATTGGAAGCGAGATAGCTCTTAATCGTACCGTTCAAATAATCCATCGCATACATTACGCCTTTAAGCTCACTGCCCTCTACGTTGAAGCGGCGCGCCTTCGTTGCTCCACCACACAGCACGACAGCATCAAATTGATCTACCAGTTGCTGAGCAGGTATATCTTTGCCGATTTCCGTGTTCACTACGAAGTTAACACCTTCCGCAGCCAGCAGATCCACACGCCGCTGAACAATTCTCTTATCCAGCTTCATGGTCGGAATGCCGTAAGTCAATAATCCGCCTGGACGATCACTGCGTTCATATACAGTCACAGTGTGTCCAGCCTTATTCAATTGCGCCGCAGCTGCCAATCCCGCAGGACCTGAACCCACAATCGCAATAGTCTTGCCAGTACGTTTCTCTGGCGGTACAGGTACGACCCAACCTTCTTCGAACCCTTTATCTATGATAGCCAATTCAATCGTCTTGATCGTAACTGGCTGACCGATCAGTCCCACCGTACATGAGCCTTCACAAGGTGCCGGACAGATGCTGCCTGTGAATTCGGGGAAATTATTCGTCTTATGCAGACGCTCTAGTGCTTCCTTCCACAACCCGCGATAAACCAGGTTATTCCATTCCGGTATCAGATTGTGCACAGGGCAACCAGAGGTGCCCCCTTCCATATCGATACCAGTATGGCAATAAGGGGTTCCGCAATCCATACAACGTGCTCCCTGTGTTCGAAGCTCTTCTTCGGATAAGTGATGGTGGAACTCTTCCCAATCCTTAACGCGCTGCTCAGGATCCCGATCACCTGGGAGCTGTCGTTTATACTCCATAAATCCAGTAGGTGTAGACATATTTACGTATCCCCCATCCGTTCTCTTCATGTGATGTATAGTACATTGTAACATAATGCGGCAGAATCATGTCGTGAACAGCGCAATTAAGTACCTGTACATTCTATACTTTTGAATACATTATCATTTCTAATTTTAATTATATTAGCATTCATCACTTTTGCACAGTAATGGATTAATCTACTGATTTTTTGTACTATTTAACATGTTGTGTCAGAAGTTCTCTTTTCCGTACGATTATACACGAGAAAACGGTAATCATACGGGTTTTTATCGTCACGAATCCCCATCTTATTGGAAATCTCCTGCCACTGACTCCAGTCAATATTAGGAAATACCGTATCTCCAGCAAAATCCTGCTCGATCTGAGTCACAATTAACTTATCAGCATAAGGCAGTAGCATCCTGTAAATCTCTGCGCCACCGATAACCATCAGTTCATCGGCCTTCTGCCCCTCGCTGAGAGCCTCCTGCAGTGTGCGTACAACTACTGCACCCTCAGGAACAAAGCTTGTATCCCGCGTCATCACCAGGCTCGTCCTGCCTTTAAGGGGCTTTCCACCGAGGGAGTCCCATGTTTTGCGACCCATTAGCATTCTTTTACCCAATGTCTCCGCTTTAAAGAAGGCAAAATCTCGTGGCAAATGCCAAGGCATATCATTGTCTTTACCAATCACACCATTTGAGCCCATCGCCCAGATCAAGCTTATACTCATCTCATTGCCCACTCTCTCCGAAATTTATCAATACACATTTCACAAGAGATAATCCTGTCTTCCTATATCGCTACTGGCGCTTTGATCGCCGGGTGATAGACGTAATCTGTAAATGCAAAGTCATCGAAGTTGTAGTCAAAAATAGTATCCGGCTTTCTGCTTATAACCAGCTTTGGTAGTTCATAAGGCTCTCTCGTTAATTGAGTTGCCACCTGTTCGAGATGATTGGTATAAATGTGCACATCTCCACCCGACCAGATAAATTCACCAACCTCAAGTCCTGTCTGCTGTGCGACCATATGGGTCAGCAGTGCATAACTAGCAATGTTAAAAGGCAACCCCAGAAAGGAGTCCACGGAACGCATCGTCAGCATACAGGAAAGTTTGCCATCTGCAACATAAAACTGAAATACAAAATGGCAAGGTGGTAGCTTCATCTGGTCAATCTCGCCAACATTCCAGGCACTGACGATGTGACGTCGCGAATCCGGGTTGTTCTTGATGGCTTCGATCACATTCGTGATCTGATCGATATGGCGACCGTCGGCACTCTCCCAAGCCCGCCACTGTGAACCATATACCGGTCCAAGTTCACCATTCTCATCCGCCCACTCATCCCAGATGGAGACACCATTCGCCTTCAAATAAGCGGTATTCGTCTCGCCCTTCAGAAACCACAGCAACTCATGCACAACTGATTTCAGATGAATACGTTTAGTAGTCATTAGTGGAAAACCCTCAGCCAGGTCAAACCGAAGCTGGCGACCAAAGACAGAGTAAGTACCAGTTCCTGTCCGGTCACTTTTTGCACTGCCATGATCCAATATATCCTGAAGTAACTCCAAATATTTACGCAAACGGCAACGCTCCTCTATCCTTTTTTCTTTTATTAGTTTACCATGACCTAGCACACTCTGTAACCTTACCTTCACAGCATAACCGCAAAAAATCAGCAGCATGCATTTGTGCAGCATACTGCTGATTCATAAGGTGGAGAATGTAATCAATTATACTTAGGTTGACCCAACCATACTTCGGTAGCGTATTTTACCGTTATCAGACCGTTATTTTCCAGTAGAGCAAATCGTTCTTGATGCTTATCACGGAAAGCTTCGAACCATTCCTCATCCTCTTCAGGTGATTCCATACCAGAACTGTTCGCTCCCCAATACTCTTCCCATGACTCCTTTATTTCTTGCTCAAAGAGAAACCTCTCAGGTTTAGAATCTCCGAAAAAGTATTGAACCGGTTGTTTGTGCCTTGTTTCACTTAACCGTTTGTGGTATTCATCAAGCCCAGTTATAAGCATATTATCCCGCAAAAAGTTAGAGCTATCATAATAGGAGATTACAGCTAGCATACCCTTCGGCTTTAAAATTCTTTTAAACTCATGAATTGTCTCTTCCGGTTGAAATCTATGATATGCATTCGCTGCCACTATCAAATCAATCGAATGAGCATTAAGGGTGGTATTCTCCGCTGTTCCAGCTATGCACTCAATCCCCACATTTTTCCCCAGCAATTCAATGGCCAGATTACGCATCTCTAGTTCAGGTTCTATTGCAATAATCTTTCTAACCATTCCTACAAAATGCTGTGTCAAAAGTCCAGTGCCTGCCCCAATATCAGCAACGACTCCTTGACTGACATCTGCTGCATCAATGATGTATTTACAGGCATTTGCCGAGTAAGGTAAGCGATATTTGGCATAGCTCAGAGCTTTTTCTCGAGGCATAAAAGTCATTGCTCGACCTCCTCTAAATGGCCAATAGTCGGCTTTCCAGTTCTCTAACCACTTTTAGCCACTCAGCAAATTCATCCGAATCTTCCCATAATTCCTTTAATTCTGAGTCTGTTTTAATTCTTTTAACCGCTATTTTGGCGGCTTCGACTAGGCCCTCACCTTGTCCTGCATACAATTTAATCCATCCATCCAGGCCTTCCACATATATGTTCTTATTCCTAATTTCCACACCTGGTTTCCCCTGTAAGGCTGCGACAATCTCGATTGCACCCAGACCATTTGATGATAAATCCGCTTCTATATAATCTGCTTTAATCACATTATCAAGCGTAACCTCGATAAAATCCAAACCCTTCGTCTCCAGTAATTCCGCTTTCCAATCCAATACATCATCGTTCTCAAAAATCCCATAACCCCATGATCCCATAACAGCACACTCCATTTCATTAATTTATATATTATTGATGTTATGTGGTTTGGCCTAATTCCATCTTCTGTTCTGTACGCCGATATTCCATATTGTAAATATAATCTATGTATTGCAGATTATCTATAAAAGATGCTTAGTCTCCGCCAAAGCCCTTATTCCGCTATTAGTAATTCTATTCCTTTTTCATTCGCATTTATAGATACTCGCCCTCCAATTGGAAAGGTTATCTGTGGTGAGGTATGCCCAAAATCCACATCCGCAATGATAGGAATTCGTAGTAATTCTCTTTTTGATTTTATTATTTTTCTCAATAAATTCTCGGTCATTTGCGATGCTTTTTGAAATCTGCCAATCACAATTCCTTTAACATTTCCAAATTCAGGCAGATGAATAAGCGATTGCAAGTCTCTGTCAAAAGTGGCGGGAAGTGACTCGTAATCATCCTCTAGAAAAAGTATTGAATTCAATAAGCTAGGCATAAACTCAGTTCCTTGCAGCAGATTTAATGTACATAGATTGCCACCAATCAGAATTCCCTGCGCGTGTCCAGCATTAATGATGTATGGCCCCTCATTCTTCGAGAATATACGGTTCTCCTGGTCTAAATGCCAATCATAATCACTCCATTGATCTGAAGCCTTAAGGATAATCTCTTCATTGCTTAGCATTATTTTCTGGAAATATTCAACAGTATACTCATTACCATGGAGCATTGCGAAAGTAGAAAAATGTGGGCCAGAATAGGTGATAAGACCAGTTTTAGCAAAAATGGCATTACTTAATGCTGTAATATCAGAATATCCGCATAGTCTTTTGGGGTTAGATTCTATGATTGAATAATCTATGTACCTCAATAACTGATTACAATTAAAGCCGCCGAGGGTAGTTAATATGCCCTTGACGTTTGGGTCCAAAAAAGCATCGTGCAGATCCTCAATTCGCGATTCGATCGTTGAAGAGGCAAACTCATCAGTTTCCAATGAATTTTTTGAAAATGAGATTCTAAAACCAATGCTCTCAAGTTGCCTTTTAGCCTGTTCTCTTTGCTCGGTCGATATTAAAGCTAAGCTTCTAGATGGCGAAATAATTCGTATTTCATCACCTAACCGTAATTTATCAGCTCGCATCATGTACATCCTTTTTCTCATATTCATTTATTCTTTCATCATCTGATATAGAATGTTTCAATATTTCTAACATATCGCTCCCAGTATATGAATGTAAGTTCCATATATCTCTACAACACAACTTGCTTTACAGTATATCAACCACAATATTAGGAATCAACTCTCAGTAAGTCACCAAAAAAGGCTGCCCCTAGCCATTACTGGCATTGGGACAACCTCCTACAGCTTATAAAAGCATTTATTTCATTACGTGAATTGGATGGCCTTCTACCAGTTCAGCCGCTTCCATGACAATTTCGCCAAGGGTTGGATGGGCATGGATAGTCAAAGCAATATCTTCAAGCGTTGCGCCCATTTCAATCGCCAGACCCAGTTCAGCAATCAGGTTGGAAGCTTCAATACCCACGATTTGTGCGCCGAGAACCAGATTGTTCTCTTCGTTAGCTACAAGTCTGATAAAGCCGTCAGGAGCGTTTAAAGAAACTGCGCGGCCGTTACCAGCGAACGGGAACTTGCCACTCTTCACTTTAAAGCCTTTGTCCTTCGCTTCCTTCTCAGTCAAGCCTACGCTAGAGCATTCAGGATCAGTGAACACGACAGCCGGGATGACTTTGTAGTCAACCACAGATTTGTGTCCGGAGATCGCTTCAGCAGCGATTTTACCTTCGTAAGAAGCTTTATGAGCCAGTGCCAGACCAGGAACAATGTCCCCGATAGCATAGATATGTGGAATGCTAGTACGACCCTGATGGTCAACCTTAATCAATCCGCGTTCGTCAAGTTCCAGACCGATTAGATCTAGACCTAGTTCGCCATCCGTGTTCGGACGACGGCCGACTGTAACGAGCAGGTATTCCGCAGTAACTTCTTTGGCTTCGCCGCCAACGGAGTATTTCACGGTTACTTCCTTGTCATTCTGTACAGCACTTTCAGCTTTGGCATTCGTAACGATTTCGATGCCAGTCTTGGCCATGTTCTTGGCAACAAGACGAGTCATATCCTTATCGAAGCCTGGCAGAACAGTATCCAGACCTTCAATAATCGTTACTTTAGTGCCGAATTTAGAGTACATTTGGCCAAGTTCAGCACCGATGTATCCACCGCCGATAACGATCATGCTCTTCGGAATTTCTGGAAGTTCAAGTGCTTCGGTCGAGGAAAGAATACGGCCACCGAATGGGAAAGGCTTAAGTTCGATCGGACGTGATCCGGTCGCAATGATACAGTTCTTGAAACGGTAACGTGGAGATTCATGTTCATTGAATACACGTGCTTCCGTGTCGCTGATGAACATGCACTCACCGTTAAACACTTCAATTTTGTTGCCTTTTAAGAGACTAGATACACCGCTGGTCATTCTTTTGACAACGCCATTCTTGAACTCTTGAGTTTTGGCGAAATCCACCTTAACGTTCTCAGCCGTAACACCGAAAACTGCACCATGCTGCGCAGATTCGTATTGATGTGCTGCAGAGATCAGCGCTTTGGAAGGAATACAGCCGCGGTTCAAGCACACGCCGCCCACTTCCGATTTATCCACGATTATAACTTTCTGGCCGAGCTGTGCGGCACGAATAGCTGCCACATACCCACCAGGACCTGCACCAATAATCAAAGTATCAATATCGAGTGAAGCATCTCCAACTACCATATGTTACACCTCCATAACTAGCATATCAGGATTAGCAAGCAGCATTTTGATGTAATTCATGAAGTTCTGTGCTGTTGCGCCATCAATAATTCGGTGATCAAAGCTCAGGGACAAGGCCATTACAGGAGCCGCTACGATTTCGCCATTCTTTACAACTGGTTTCTCTGTGATGCGGCCAGTTCCGAGGATAGCCACTTCTGGGAAATTAATGATTGGAGTAAAGAACATGCCGCCGGCAGAGCCGATGTTGCTGATCGAGATCGTGCTGCCTTTCATTTCATGCGATGCAAGCTTACCATCACGTCCACGCAAAGCCAGGTCGCTGATACTGCTGGCGATCATCCAGATGCTCTTACGATCAGCATCCTTGATAACTGGAACGATCAAGCCGTTATCTGTATCGGTAGCGATACCGATGTTGTAATATTTCTTATAAACAATTTCATTGGATTCTTCATCAATCATTGCATTAAGTGCAGGGAATTGACGGGAAGCTGCTACGAGTGCTTTGACAATAAACGGAAGGTAGGTTACCTTAACGCCTTTTTTCTCAGCAACTGGCTTCATACGGGTACGGAAGGCAACCAGTTCAGTTACGTCTACTTCATCCATGATGGTAACATGTGGAGCAGTGTAAGCCGATTTAACCATAGCATTAGCGATCGCTTTGCGAATGCCCTTGAACGGCACACGTTCTTCTTCAAGACTAACATTGCCAGCGGCTGGTGCAGGTGCTGCTGCTTTTGTTTCTGTTTTTGGAGCTGCTTCTTCAGTTGCTGTAACTGCTGCTGCAGGTGCCGAACCACCGCTCAAGAAGGCTTCAACATCTTCGTGAGTGATTTTGCCATTTTTTCCGCTGCCATTCACTTTCGAAATGTCTACACTTTGATCGCGGGCAAATTTACGGACACTTGGTGTTGCCAGAACATCACGGTCAGGAGCTGGTACGGCTGAAACTGCCGCTCCGCCTTCTTTAGCGTCTGCTGGACTAGTTGCTGCAGGGGAAGAAGTTGTATCTGCGCTTCCTTTTGCGGCATCCGCCTCTTGGGAACCGTGGTCTCCAGCCGGAGCTTCCTGTTCAGGAACATCGCCCTCAGCATCAATAATCGCCACAACGTCGCCAACACGGCAAACCTGTCCATCCTTAGTCAATACTTCTAGCACCGTGCCGTTTACCGGAGAAGGTACTTCTACTACTGCTTTATCATTCTGAACTTCCATAACAATATCATCGTCAGTTACTTTATCTCCGGCCTTGATATGCATTTTGATGATTTCGCCTTCATGCAGGCCTTCACCTAGTTCAGGGAACCGGTACTCAAATTTTGCCAACTCGAAAACCTCCCAAAATTTTGTAAGCATTCACTTCATGCTGATAGATTATTTAAAATTCCATAACTTTCTTCACGCCTGCAATAATACGTGCAGGGTTAGGGAGCCAGGTATCTTCAATTTGCGCGAACGGATACACAGTATCAGGACCTGCAATACGAAGGACTGGAGCTTCCAAATGGAGTATGCCTTTTTCATTGATTTGTGCGATAACTTCAGCAGCTACGCCTGCACTCTTCTGTGCTTCCTGTACAACAATGACACGATTGGTTTTCTTCACAGAAGTCATGATCGTATCGATATCGATAGGACTAACCGTGCGCAGATCGATGATCTCAACACTGATGCCTTCTTTTTCAAGCTGCTCGGCCGCTTTAGTGGATGTATGTACCATCAGGCCGTAGGTAACAATGGTGACGTCCGTGCCTTCACGAACAATGTTCGCTTTTCCAAGCTCAATGGTATATTCGCCTTCTGGCACTTCAGCACGGAATGCATGATACAAGTTCAAATGCTCCATGAAGAATACAGGGTCATTGTCACGGATAGCCGCGATCAACAGACCTTTTGCATCATAAGGATTGGATGGAATGACTACTTTGATACCTGGACTTTGAGCGATCAGACCTTCCAGGGAATCAGTGTGCAGCTCAGCTGCCTTAACCCCGCCGCCAAAAGGTGTGCGGAATACGATTGGTGCATTATATTTACCGCCTGAACGCCAGCGCAAGCGCGCAGCCTGAATGACGATCTGATCAAGCGCTTCAAAGATGAAACCAACGAACTGAATCTCAGCAATCGGACGGAAACCTTGTATGCCTAGACCCACTGCTAAACCGCCGATTGCGGATTCAGCCAGCGGAGTATCGAATACACGATCTTCGCCAAACTCCTTCTGCAGCCCTTCCGTTACACGGAATACGCCACCTACATTACCTACATCCTCTCCGAAGATAAGAACGTTAGGGTCACGATTCAGTTCAACGCGCATTGCGTCGCGGATCGCTTCTTTCATATTCATTTGTGCCATTGCCTGTTATCCCCCTTATTCAAAATCGGCTTTTTGCTCTTCCAGATACTGTGGAGTTGTTTCATACATTGTATCAATCAGACCGGAAATGGTCATTTTCGGTGTTTGCTCTGCTTTTTTAATCTGCTCATTCACAGTTGCTTTCGCTTCTTCTCTCACACGTGCTGTATCTTCATCGGTCCAGAGGCCTTTCTTCTCCAAATACTTGGCAAGACGGGCGATTGGGTCTTTCTCATTCCATTGTCCTTCTTCTTCTTTAGAACGATATTTACTGGCATCGTCAGAAAGGGAATGTGGACGGAAACGGTAAGTCACAGCTTCAATCAGTGTTGCGCCTTCGCCATTACGAGCACGTACAGCAGCGTCTTGTACTGCACTGATAACTGCAAAGATATCCATACCATCAACTTTGACGCCGGGAATACCTGCTGCAATAGCTTTGTGAGCGATCGATTTGGAAGCCGTTTGTTTGGCGAACGGAGTCGTAATTGCATAACCATTATTTTGTACAAAGAAGATAACTGGCAGTTTAAAGCGTCCTGCAAAGTTCATACCTTCATAGAAATCGCCTTCGGAAGAACCGCCATCACCTGTATAGGCAATTGCAACGCTCTTCTGTTTCTTCAGCTTGTAGCCCATTGCGATCCCTGTAGCGTGCAAAATCTGCGCACCAATGATAATCTGAGGCATCAGCACATTTACACCTTCAGGAATTTCTCCACCGTGCTGGTGGCCACGAGAATACAAGAAAGCCTGGTATAATGGAAGTCCGTGCCAGACGAGCTGCGGAATGTCGCGGTAACCCGGGCATACGAAATCTTCTTTCTCCAAGGCGAATTCACTACCAACCATCGTCGCTTCCTGACCGGATACCGGTGCATAGAAACCCAGACGGCCTTGACGACCAAGATTAACTGCGCGATCATCCCAAGTACGGGTAAACACCATTCTGAACATAATTTCTTTCAATTGATCGTCAGTAAGTGCAGGCATTTTATCTTTATTGATAATTTCACCTTCCGGGGAAAGCACCGAAAGAGCCTCCACATCCTCTGTATACACTTCATAAGGAACTTTGCTCATTATCTTCACCTCAATAAAAATATTTGAATATCAGCTGCCTCTGTTATAATATTATTATACACCTGTTTTGTCCATTTCGTCAAAGGAATACGTATAAAATTTATGTTTCCATATATTTTGTATGTATAACAGACGAGCGAATGTTGTATAACAGAATACATTTTTCTTGACGAGTAAATGACATATGACACACTTGGCGCTGGAATAAATTTAACGTAATGCTAGAACTATTGCAAAAATCGACAAGAAAGCTGAGGAAACAACTATGAGCGAACCTGTTTTTCTGAAACGTACAATTGTTAAGCAAACCATCTGGAGCGAATACCTCCAGGAGGACCGAAAACTGCGTATTTACCTTCCACCTGGCTATAACGAAGTTCTTAGTTATCCTGTTGTCTATTGCCAGGACGGTGAGGAGTTCTTCAACTTCGGCCGTATTGCTACACTCGCAGGACGCCTGATTCTCGAAGAAAACGTAGAACCCTTTATTATTGTAGGTGTTGAAGTGGATGTTGCAGTTAGAACGCAAGAATATGCTCCTTTTGGCAGCAGGTTCAAGCAGTACCTCTCTTGCTTCGGCGAAGAGATTATTCCCTACATTGAACACAATTATCCAGTGCGCCGCACCCCTGCTGAACGCATCCTTGCCGGAGATTCGCTCGGAGGCAGTGTTTCGCTTCACCTCGCCTTGGCTTATCCGTCCATTTTCAATCGTATCCTAAGCCTTTCCGGTGCGTTTTATCCTGAATCCCGTGAAATGCTAGCTCAGGAAGAGGATCTCTCTTGGCTTAACATCAACATGGTAGTTGGATTACAGGAAACGGATTACAAGACCGATACCGGTATCTACAATTTTGTTGAAATGAACCGCGAAACTAAAGCTTTGCTTGAGTCACGCGGAGCGACTGTTTCCTACCGGGAAAAGGACGGACGCCATCTCTGGGGATTCTGGCAAAATGAGCTTCCGGAATCACTACTCTATTTCTTAAACACTTAAAGACTCATTGATAGAAGGAAAAAGTGAACATCTTAAGAACAGTATGTACGTTATTCCCAGTGATCACGCTTTCAAGTTCTCTCTGATTATTTTCTCCAAAAATACGTCACAGCCAGCATTAATCAAATCGTATACTTGCTCGAAATTTCCTGTGAAATAAGGGTCCGGTACTTCCCGCAGTTCTTCCTCTGGCAGCAGATCCATGAAGAACAACAGCTTGGCCTGCTCTCCGCCGGGGATCTTGCGTACATTATCCGCATTTGATCTGTCCATGCAGACAATATAATCAAACTTTTGAAAGTCGTCACTGATTACCAGACGGGCCGTCATATCTTTATATCCGATTCCTTTTTGATCAAGAATATGCCGAGTCCCCTCATGTGGGACTTTGCCAATATGCCAGTCTCCAGTCCCAGCTGAGTCTACAACAATTTCCTGCGATAGATCGCGTTCACTAATTTTGTGACGCAGAACAGCTTCAGCCATAGGCGAGCGGCAAATATTACCGAGACATACAAAAAGCACTCTTACGATCTCTTTCACCTCCAAGCCGTTTTTCCCTATTAAGATTACAATATTCTACAAAAACTTTCTTACACTAATCATTTTAGCGCTGTCTAAGTCAATTGTACAACTTTTCGATCTGCATTATACTTGGACAGGATGACAAACTATAGATCTAAGTAAAGGAGAGGATTGTTATGCCGTCCAAACGAGTCGTTATTTTTGCAGGCGGAGAACTGTCTCCGGAGTATTTGACCCTATTAGATGAAGAAGATTTTATTATCGGTGCGGATCGGGGAGCCCTGTTCCTGATTACCCACGGATATACACCTGATATTTCAGTTGGTGATTTTGACTCCATCCCGCCGGGTACGTTTGAAAAGATTCAATCTGGAAGCAGAGAGACCATTACTTGCGACGCAGTAAACAAAGATTTAACAGATAGTGAGATGGCGCTTGATCTGGCGTTAAATACCCAACCTGAATCCATATTAATGTTGGGTGTAACAGGAACAAGAATTGACCATACGCTAGCCAGCATTCAAATGATGACACGCGCACTTCAGCGGCAGGTTAGCTGCTCTGTAATGGACTCCCATAACTTTGTAACACTCACTGGCTCACAGGCCCTTGTTGAAGAGCGGGGATATACTTATGTTTCGCTACTGCCTTTAACTCCAGAAGTGACGGGGATTACACTTCAAGGATTTCAATATCCACTAACAGACGCCACCCTGAAACTTGGACAATCGCTCGGGGTAAGCAATAAGCTAGCAGCTCCAATAGGTACAGTTACCATTGAGAGTGGATTGCTGCTTATTATTCAGAGTAAAGACTAAGTACATATTCAATTAGATACATCGTTGTAACCTTTGTTTCAAATTCTAAAAACCGGTAATCCTTTGCTGTTGAAGGATTTATCGGTTTTATTTTGTTGGCGATCATATAAATATTAATTTTTTGTAACTTTTAATGAAATTTTAATATAACGCTTACAACCTAGGCTCAGTCTGCATTTGGAGCCTACTAACCAATATTTAGGGCATAGAGAACCTGCTATACTACGAATCAGGCAAGCTAGCAAGATAGACAGAATCATACTTACAAACCTGGGAGGTATTACAACATGATAAAGCACCAATGGTTTAAACAAGCAATTATAGTAGGAATGTGCACCACGATTGGAATGAGTACTCTGATGGCAACTGGAGCTGGCACAGCACCCGTTGCAGCAGCATCTGTTACTTCTTCAACAGGACAAGCCATCGTTAACCTTGGCAAAAAATATATGGGCGTTCGTTATGAATTTGGGGCATCTACTTCAACAACCCGATCTTTCGACTGCTCTTCGTTCATGAAATATATTTTTAGTAAATATGGCGTTAATTTGCCCCGTTCTTCAGTAGCTCAATCAAAGGTTGGGACGGCTGTCTCGAAAGCTAATCTTCGCGTCGGTGATCTGGTGTTTTTCTCTAGTGGCAGTAGAGCAAACGGCAGAAATGTAACACACGTAGCTGTTTATGCTGGCAACGGAAAAATCCTGCACACATACGGATCTCCAGGTGTAACAATCTCTGATCTCAACTCTGGCAACTGGAAAAGAACCTACCTGAAGGCCCGCCGCGTTCTGTAACAGCTCTTAATCATAGTGTTATGTCTATATTAGAGATTTGGGTTCAGCATGTGGCGCTGCTCACTGGCGCCCTCATTACATACCCTGTCCCGCGTACAGTATGAATCAGCTTATTACGGTAGCCTTTATCCACCTTAAGACGAAGGTGCCTGATATAGACATCCACAACATTAGTATCGGCTTGGAAGTGATATCCCCATACATGCCTCAATATTTCGTTCCGTGGACATACATCACCGAGATTTGCTGCGAGATAATAGAGCAGATCGAATTCTTTGGGAGTCATAATCATCTCTTTCCCCTCCCGGCTTACGAGCCGGCGGCTAGGATCGAGTATCAATCCATCGATTTTGAGTAGATTATTCAGTCCTTGTCTTCGACGGGTGAGCCCTAATACATTAAGAATTCTGCATTTGAATTCACCTAGATGTACAGGTTTTGCCAAATAATCATTAGCTCCCGCTTCAAAAGCCGCCACAGCCCCTTCACCGGAACGATCGTCGGAGATAACTATGACTGGCAGAACTACCCCTTCCTCTCTTATCGCGGATATGATGTCCCATCCTTCCCATCTACCAGCATCATACAGCTCTGTTAGCAGTAAAACAGGCTCTACTCTGGATAACAATGAGCGAAGATCCTCAGGATCTTCGCTCATTGTTGCCTCCAGTCCAAGCTCCTCCAACACCCGTTCAAGAGCAACACGCTCTTCCTCTCGGTGCTCAGACACGTACCATACAATTCGTTCATTCACGGATATCCCCCGCATCCAGATCAGCCTTGCGCGGACAAAGCCGTCGCAGATAGAACTAGGATTCCCCGGATGCAGACAAGACATTCTAAAGGATTACTTAGTTAAGTCGATCTCTTGGAATTTCACAACCTCAGTATCCCAACGTTCCTTCACAAAAGTCTGATGACTAGGATAGTTATTATAAGTCTCATAAGCTTCCTGATTCTCGAATTCCATCGAAAACCCAAAATCATATTCACACTTCGCACTTACTTGACGCAGCACCTCAAAATTCTGCACAACCGGTATAGCGCTCAATATGTCTGCCCCATCCTTCAGGAAAGCTTCGGTCTCTAGTGCACCTACCGAATATTTCAATGTAAATAGAGCCATATGTCTGATCGCTCCGTTGTTCATACTGTTCTCCTCCTCAATTCCAATTATCCAAAATAACGGTGATAAAAGCTGCGTGCAGCCGCAATATCACTGGTTCCATGAATTAATGCCCTACCATCGGCGAAAATTACCATCCGATAGTCGCCTTCTCTAAAGGATACCAGATAGGGATTACTGTCTACCTTACCATTTTCGATCCGGGATAAACGGCTGGCTGTCTCCTCCAGATTGATCTGCTGACGCCGAGCAGGACGGATCTGTACAGTATCCCTCCCGCAAAGCACATCGCTCCGCTCCGTATTGGCCGCAGTAAGGTACGGATAAATAGGCTGGCTACCGCAAGAAGGACAATGCTCCTTCTTCGCAGCGCTTACTCCGATCTCTTGATGTTCATTACGCCATACGTCGAACGTAAGCAGCTTGCCTCTCAACTGTTCCCTGCGTCCACCTAACAGCTTAAGCGCCTCCGCTGTACCGTTTGCCGTAACCAGTTGTACAGCCTGCGGGAGAATGCCTACCGTGTCACAGGTATCTCCACCCAGCGGAACCGTACCAAGCAGACAATTCAGACAGGGAGTCTCACCTGGAAGAATAGTATAAGTGATGCCATAGCTGCCTACACAGGCTCCATAAATCCAGGGGATGTTGTACTTCTGCGCCATGTCATTGATAATCAATCGGGTATCAAAATTATCCGTTCCATCCATAATGAGATCCACTCCCGGCAGCAAGCTTTCAAGCTCCTCTGCACGCACATCCAGAACATGGGACTCTATCGTTATATCTGAGTTTATCTGCTGAAGTCTTGCCTTGGCTGCAGCAGCCTTCGGCATGCGCTGTCTAGCATCTTCCTCCGTATACAGCTGCTGACGCTGCAAGTTGCTCCACTCCACATAGTCGCGGTCAGCAATAATAATTCGCCCAACACCACAACGGGCCAATGTTTCAGCAATTCCTGTGCCCAGCGCACCGGCGCCTACTACAAGCACACTGGAACTCGCAAGTCCAAGTTGACCTTCTGCACCAAACGGTGTAAAACGAACCTGCCGCGAATAGCGGCCATCCCGTCCTTCTGCGGATGCAGGCGCTACCTTTTTACTTTCTTCATTATGGATCATTCTGGAGGCCCCCTATATGTAAAAGCCGGAGAGCAGCAGTATCAACTGCTCCTCTCCGGATTCTGATTAACTTATACAGACTGTTGTGACCACTGCTCAACATCCCAAATTTTGGTGACCCAATCTTCATAAAATTCTGGTTCATGGGAAACTAGAAGAATCGTGCCCTTATATTCCTTCAACGCACGCTTCAACTCTGCCTTGGCCACAATATCAAGGTGATTCGTCGGCTCATCAAACAGAACCCAGTTGCTCTCACGCATCAACAGCTTACATAGACGAACCTTAGCTTGTTCTCCCCCACTTAGCATGCTCAGTGGACGGGTAATATGATCGTTCTTCAGTCCGCAACGCGCCAGATGAGATCGCACTTCATTCTGCGTTAGACTGGAGAATTCATTCCAGACATCATCAATAGGTGTAATATTGGCTGCCTTAACCTCTTGTTCGAAGTAAGAGGCATTCAGTAAATCACCGAGATAAGTCTTACCGCTGTAAACTGGAAGTACACCCAGAATAGATTTCAGCAGTGTCGATTTACCGACACCATTACAGCCCACGATGGCAATCTTCTCACCGCGTTCAATCGTCATATTCAATTTCGGCAGCAAAGGACGGTCATATCCAATCTCGAAATCCACGCCTTCGAAGACCACTTTGGCACTAGCCCGGCTTTCCTTAAACTGGAATGTCGGCTTCGCTGCTTCCTCAGGACGATCGATCCGCTCCATCCGATCCAATTGCTTCTCACGGCTCTTCGCCCGGCTTGAAGTGGATAGACGCGCTTTATTGCGCTGAATGAAATCCTCTTGCTTTTTAATAAATTCCTGCTGCTTCTCATAAGCATCAATGTGCGCGGATTTGTTCATTCCTGCCATTTCCAAGAATTTCTCATAGTTGGCTGAGTAGCGTGTCAGCTTCGTAAACTCCAAATGATAAATGATATCCACAACTTTATTCATGAATTCAGTATCATGGGAGATCAGCATGAACGCGTACGGGTACTGTCTCAAGTAGTTGGTCAGCCAATCGATATGCTCCACATCCAAATAGTTGGTAGGCTCATCGAGCAGCAGTACCGTCGGTTTCTCCAGCAGCAGCTTCGCTAGAAGAACCTTAGTCCGTTGTCCACCACTGAGTGTAGAGACATCGCGATCCAAACCTATAGCTGAGAGGCCCAGTCCGTTGCCCATATCCTCTACTTTTACATCGATCATATAGAAATCGCCGATATCCAGCTGTTCCTGAATATCACCCATTTGCTCCAGCAGCAAATCCAACTCATCAGGCGTAGCATCGCCCATTTTTTCCGTAATTTCAAGCATTTCCTGCTCTAAGTCCAGCAGTGGCAAGAACGCATCCTTCAGCACATCACGTACGGTTTTGCCAGGTGTAAGCAACGTATGCTGATCGAGATATCCAAAACGCACTCTTGGTGTCCATTCTACTTTACCGCTATCCTTCAACAGAGTTCCTGTTAAAATATTCATCAGTGTTGATTTGCCGACCCCATTCGCACCTACTAGTCCTACATGCTCGCCGGCCAGCAAACGGAAAGTTACATCTTTGAACAACGTACGGCCCCCAAAATCATGGGAAACGTCTTCTACTGTAAGTAAACTCATAAATTCTCCGCAAGCTCCTATCTATATTTAAAATCTTCGAGATTATATTATACATACAATTATCTATTTTATCACAAGTGAGCTCAACACAGAACAGGTATTTAGCGGAATAGTCGGCTTTTGTAAGCAATGAAAGCCTTATTATGTTTTTTTCTGAAAAAAACGTCTTCTTTTTCCTCCACTCTGCAATCCCGTGATCTCTGCCAGGAGTTCGCGCAGAACCTCTGCGAGCTTTCCCTTCGGCTGAAATGGATCTCGTTGTAGTGGAAGTGCATAGACCTTGCCCACACCCAAATTGACCTGCAAAAGGGTTACCGCAGCGCGTCCAGAGATTGGTAACGCTACCCGCCAATTGGGGTGGGGAGAAAGTCCGCTACGACGCAACCAGAGCAGTGTCTCTTCCAGCCGCCAATCTGCGCCTGAGGCAACCAATATCGGCACAGCGCTGCTCGTGAATGCCTCCATGGCTCCCTCATACTCCCCTGTACCCAGATCCAGTACTATATATCGATAATCACCCTGCAATAACTCGGCAATATTTCCGTGAGGTGGACGTTTCCAATAATGAACCCCATTCCATGTTATGGCCCTACCACTCTCGCCTTCATCGTTATAACCTGTCTCTTCAGGGATCTCAAGCATACTGCAGATACGGTCATAGACAGATGAAACTGGGCTTAGATCCACCCATACTGTAGAACCCAACTGTGAAAGGTAACGGGCAATGGCAAACGAAGTATGTGTTGTTCCAAGACCATTAGCTACTCCAAGCAGGGCAATAACTGCTGGTTTACACCCTTTTGCTACTATAACTGAATCTGAGAAATTGGACCTTCCAGCTTCACCAGTACTTATGTTAGGCTTCGCTATGTGTTTCGTCTTAACTTTATCTTGAGCTTTGTCTTTACCTCTGGCAGCAAATTCAGCTGCAATAGGCGCAAGCACACGCTGAACAGTATCTGCATCCTGATAACGCTCATCTGGATGATGACGCAGCAGCCGTCTTAGCACAGGTATCAGTCTATCTGGAATATGCCCGTGCAGCCTGCCTTCCATTCCCGATTCCCATCTGCTGCATTGGCCCCCGGTAGCCATGTAGAGCAGTAAGGCTCCGAGCGCATATAAATCAGAAGCTGGCTGACTTTGTCCACTGCCATACTGCTCAGGAGCCGCGAAACCCACAGTTCCAAGCTTGACTGTATCCTCATTTGCTCCCTTCCGATAACTGCGGGCAATCCCAAAATCGATCAATACCAGCTCATCCTCATGGGTCAGCATAACGTTGGCAGGCTTCAAATCACGGTAGACAATCGGCGGACGCTGCCCATGCAGATATTGCAGCACTTCTAGCAATTGCCTAGCTAAAGATACAATTAGTACAGCTGGCAGAGGTCCTGAATTAACCGCCATAAATTGGCTTAAGGTTACACCCTCAATGTAATCCATTATAAGATAGGCATAACCGTCCTCATCCGGACGATAGAAATCAATGATTCGCGGCAGGCGGTGATGGTTCAATGAGATGAGCAGCTCTGCCTCTGCGATCACATCTCTATACAATTCTCCCGAAATCATGTTTTCTTTAACTGCCCAGCGCTGACCTGGCAGCCGCAAATCTTCAGTCAAATATACATAGCTCATCCCACCAGTTCCGAGCAATTCTGTAATTCTATAGCGATCGCCGATAATCTGTCCTTTAGCCAGCTTTGATATGAATTGCATATTGTTCTCTCCTTTTCAGCCGAAAAAAAGGGAAAGCCCCCGCAATTAACATTCCAACCAGCAAAAAGCCGGCAAGTGTTAATAACGGGATGCTTTCCCTTAAAGTATTCTGTAGTTAGATACTCAGTACTTAATCATATAAAGCGTGATTTCATCACGGTTATGAACTAATTGCTTAGCTCGCTGAATCTGCATCCGCTCTTCTTCGAACATAGTCACAATTTCTTTAATCATGGCCAGTGGCTTCTTGTGCATCAGCTTAACGGTTACGATTGCCGTTCCACCAGGAGCAAGGCTGTATAACAGGCCTGTTACCAACTTCGCCATCAGCTTAGGACTCCAGCTCATATCACAGACAAGCAGATCAAATTCATTATTCTTGAATTTGACTTCTCCGGCATTTTTGCGAAGTACTTTAAGTCCTGGAGCATTCCGAAGTGACTCGTGCATCAGTGCCGGGTCTACCGCTGTTACTTTCATTCCACGCTCCAGCAGAAAGGAAGTCCAACCCCCTGGAGACGCGCCAATATCGACCGCATTTCGGAAACTGGAAAACGGAATATCAAATTCTTTTTCCGCCTCCATAAGCTTAAACTTGGCACGCGAGATTTGTCCATCATCTTTACGGAAGCGAATAGCCCCACCGTTCCAGCTGGATAAGTTATCCTCAGGAAGTGATACGCCGGCATACAAAGCCCCACCGTCTGCATAGACAGAAATGACCCAGTCAGGGTCCTGCACTGTAAATTCAGCATTTAAAGATAGCAGCTGTTCTTGCAACCACTCGCGCAGTTCGCCTGCACTCTCCTGCCAAAAATAATCTCCGCTCTTACGAAGATGCAGGGCGACCTTCTTGCCTTCAAGCTCACTTTGCTGACTCAAATACTCAGCCAAGCGCTGCAGCGCTGGCATGTCCCCTTCATCCTGAAATTGTATCGGCTGAATATGCCGCAGAAAGATCGGCAGATTCTGTAGCAACGCCCGTGAAACCTCTTCAGGCTCCACCTGCAGCGTTGCAATAAACACTTCACCTGGCAGCAGTTGCGTGCTCTTCACAGCCCCAAACAGACGGAAGAGTTCCTCCTGTGCATACGGAGCAAAGCCGTGATTAGCCGTACATATATACCGTGAATATACTATTTCTTCCGGAGCAGGAGTCTGCTCTGCGGTTTCTTGTCTAATTTCGTTCAAGTCATTTGCCTCCAGGTCTTATTTTAATCCAGGGACGACCACTATCCCATTCTACATCAACAGGAATATCATAGGTAGCCAAGATCATTTCTTTGGTCAATATCTCTGCTTTGGGTCCTGCCCCGGCCAGCTTACCGCCGCGGATTAGTGCCACATGCGTGAACAATGGCACAATTTCCTCAACGTGATGAGTTACATAAACGACGGAAACATTACGCTGTCTCAGCTTGTCTACTTCGGCCAGCATCTTTTCCCGTTCGAACAGATCCAGACCCGCACAAGGCTCATCCATAATCAGCAGTTTAGGATTGGCGATCAGACAACGGGCCAGCATCGCTTTTTTGCGTTCACCCTGAGACAGTGTTCCAAAGGGATGGAACGCCATGGAACCCAGATTCATATCTTCAAGAAGGTTTATTGCCTGTTTCTTTACTTTAGCCGGAATGTCCTGATAGAAGCGCAGATAAGCATAAGCGCCGGTTGCCACAACCTCCCACACGGGATCTGTCAGCGACATTTTTTCCATCAGGGATGGACCGATATAACCAATCTCTTTGCGCACCTCGCGCAAATCACATTGTCCATATTTATACCCCAGTACTTCAACAGAACCGCTGCTCGGAAATAGGTAACCGGTCATCATCTCTAACAGCGTTGTTTTGCCAGAACCATTACGGCCCAGTATAGCCCAGTTTTCTCCATCCTTCATCTCGAGCGAGACATCATCTAGAATTAAACTTTCTTCCCTGCGTAGGGTAAGATGTTGTAAAGATATCATTATGAGGTCACACTCCTTATGTAATCCAGCATCCGTTCTACAGAGCCCATAGAATAATAAATGGCCGGTTCAGCAATACGATCCGCAGCAGCCACTAACAGTGCGGGCACACTCGAAATACGGTACTGGTTCACAATACCCTGCATCCTATTCACATCTCCGGTTGCAATCACAAGCTCAGAAGGCAGCATATGTTCTGCCACCTCCAGCATTCGACGAGCAACCTTACAGGTGCCACAAAGCGGTGTATAAAAGAACACGACTAGAGGTTCACCAGTGCTCTGCAGCACATCAAGCAGTTCCTGTTCATTCATTTCTTTCATAACGTATCGTCTCCCACCAAGTAAGAACGGTTGCAATATCTTCCCGATGGCTGCCATCCGGTCCCTTTTCCGTTTCCATGACAACTGCCGCTCCTGACAACAGCTCCGAGGTCAGCAGGTCACTCAACACTCTATCTCCGATGTGACCGTGCCCTATTCTGGCATGCCTGTCTCGGCGTGAAGCATACGGAAATTTGGAGTCATTAAGATGAATAGCAACGAGATGAGGCCAGTAGTCCAGTGCTTGTCCCCGCAACAGCAACTCCTCTGTCTGTTCAGGATTCCAAATGCCTGCAGCGAATGCGTGACAGGTATCCAAACAAAAACCAATCTTATCTGGAAACAGACTCAATTCACGTACCTTGACCAATTCCTCGAGCGTCATACCTGCACTACCATGATTGCCAGCCTGATTCTCGATCAGAAGCTTGGCCTGTCCTTCCCAAGTCTGCAGCGTTTCATTCATACATTGTATAATATTTTGATAACCTTGTAACGGTTCCATACCGGCAAATTGTCCAAAGTGAACCACAATGCCTAGCGAACCGCAAGCCTCAGCTATTTCCAGATCGTTACGCAGCGATGCCACTATAACCTTCCTAGGGGTGGCATCATCGACTCCCGCCGCCATATTGGTTGGATAAGGGGTATGCGCGATAGACACTATACCTTTCTCCCGACAATAGGAGGCACAGTCTAGCGTCCCCCGTACATCTACAGGTTTAAGCTTCAGGCTACGCGGGTTCTTCGGAAAATATTGGAAACATGCCGCACCGCTCTCCCAGGCAAAACGGGCAGCTCTCCCGTATCCGCCACGAGTACTGACATGAGCCCCAATTTTGGGACTATTGATCATGCTGACAGTCAGGACAATAAAAAACCTTGCGTCCGGTCAGCTCAATTTTGACAATGGTTCCCCCACCGCGTAGACACGGTTCTCCCTCACGGTCATAAACTTTACACTGATCATTATATGAACCCGTAACGGTGTCGCCAGTCATAAACGGCATTTCCATATAGCCGCCAATTTCAGTCGCTTCAGTCAATACCTTACGGATACCCTCATATAGTCTTGCTATGGATTCTGGCGTCAAATTCTGCACAAGCGTCGAAGGCAGCAAACGCGCTTCATAGGCAATTTCATCGGCGTAACAATTTCCGATCCCGGCGATCACATGCTGGTTAACAAGCAGGCTTTTGAGCGCTCCACGACGCCCCTTAAGCAGTCCAGTAAACCGTTCCAGGTTCATCCGGTGATCCAGCAATTCAGGTCCCAGTTTGCCCATTGCAGCCTCAGCTTCCTTCACGGATAACAAATGCAGATATCCCAGTCGAAGACCCATAAAATACAGAATTCGCTCTCCAAAAGCAAGTTCGACTTGTGCCGTTTGGCCTGGCCGTTCCTCTTCGGTTCCGTAGAACAGTATTCCACCCAGCATTAAATGCAACAGCAATCTACGACCGTCATGTAAGTGGAACAAAATATGCTTGGCGCGCCGCTCAATAAAAACAATACGTACGCCGATCAAGGCTTTGGCAAAAGCCTCAGTCTCCATATTAATTGATTTCTCTCTATTTACGGTTACACCCGTAATAGGTACATTTATAAGATGCTGACTCAGCAGCCTTCTGTAATTCTCCATTTCCGGAAGTTCCGGCATATTTAATCGTCCCTTCTAAGTTGATCCATATTTAAGCCTCTGCCATTATACACCGAGCAGCGTCATTAGTTCAGTTAAATCATTACAAATTTCATCAGGAGTAACTCCAGTAACACTTTTATAGTAATCAAGATTGTACATAGTGGTCAATCCAGTAAGCACCAGTATGGTCCGACAGCCAGCACCTGCTCCTGCCGCAATGTCTGTACGCATGTTATCGCCAACCATAACAGCCTGGCTGGAATCTATTCCGAGTATAGATGCTGCAAAGGTGATTAGATGAGACTCAGGCTTACCAATGACGATGGGAGCCACACCACTAGCTGCTTCAATCGCTGCGCCAATGGTCCCCGCACCCGGCATAATTCCATCATCGGAGGGTAGCATCAGATCCGGATTCGTGAGAACAAACTTCGCTCCGCCAAGAATCCAGCGTGAAGCTTGTGCCAGTGCATCGTATGTAAAAGAGCGGTCTATACCCTGTACCACATACTGTGGAGACTGTGTTACTAGGGTAAGGCCTGCGTCAGCACAGGCTTCATGCAGCCCCGCTTCTCCAAGTATCGCTACCGCCGCCCCTGGTGATTCCTCCGCAATATAACGTGCAGCAGCGAGCGATGAGGTGCAAACCTCTTCTCCTCTGGCTTCGATCCCCATATCACGCAGATGCTCAGCTACACTCTCTGCTGTCCGTGAGGAGTTGTTTGTGACAAACAAAAAAGGAATACCCGCCTTACGCAGAGCTGCGATCAGCAAATCAGCACCTGGAATCATTTGATGCCCGTGGTATAATGTTCCATCCAGATCAATCAATAATCCTTTGATTGTGTCTATAGCAATTCACCTCAAAATTTCATCTTAATTTATTTAATGTCATGAATCAATAATACTGTGAACAATATTTTCGTTTCTACTTCTGTTGAAGCTACATAGGATGTTGTACCCGTAAATATACTGCAATTCGGCAATTTATCCATTTGTTTGGAGTAATCCCATAAGCTAATTCTTTAAATTTAACATACTTCGACGAACTTCATCGAATTACTGTCAATAACGGTTTTTTTGAGGATTAAACTGTCATTTCCTGCGCTTTCCCGGAAAATAATTAATTTCTCAGCACTCTCCGGTACACGGGAAAGGCACAAAATTCCTCAGCAAGCAGCGTCTCAGGAAAGATTATTTGCGCTTCCTCAAGCAGTGGAATGAGTGCCTCCGGGTTGCTATAACGGGAACTGAAATGGGTCAGCAACAGCTGATGAGCCCCCGCTTCTTTAGCAAGTTCAGCAGCCTGACGAGCAGTGCTGTGATGATATTGATACGCCATATCTACCAGATCATGAGCAAAGGTTGCTTCGTGAACGATAAGATCTGCATTTATTGATAACGGAAGTGTACCCTTACACGGTCTTGTATCGCCAAGTATAGTAACAATACGTCCCCGCTTGGGCTCGCTTACTACATCAGCAGCGTAAATAATAATACCTTCATCTGTAGTGACATTCTCGCCCTTCTTCAGTTTGCCGTATAGAGGCCCTGGCTTCAAGCCATAACTCTGCAATAGCTCGGTATTGAGGCTGCCCGGACTATCCTTTTCCGTTATCCGATAGCCATAGCTGTCAATTCGGTGCTCCAGCAATCCGGCTTCCACCTTAAAGCTGTCATCTTCGAACACCAAACCTCCAGTATGCTCTACAATCTCTAGTTTGTATGGTATACGGGACTGGCTGACCGACAAGGAGATATCCAAATAATCCTTTAATCCCGGAGGTCCATAAACAGTCAGCGGAGCAATACCACCTTGATAACCACGGCTGGATAATAATCCAGGCAGTCCGAACAAGTGGTCACCATGTAGATGGGTGACAAACAGCTTTTCCAACTTGCCCAGCCGTAGCGGCGAACGCAGAATCTGATGTTGTGTAGCTTCCCCGCAGTCGAACATCCAGAAACTGCGCCGTTCTTCAAGCAGCCGCAAGGCCACAGACGTCACATTGCGCTGCAGAGTGGGTACCCCAGCATTGGTGCCCAAAAAGTATAATTCCATAACCCGCCTCCTTTCTTGTCTTCTTTTGGATTGCTGTGCTTCTAGACTAGAAGCAAGAAGAAACGGCTTCGTCGTCCTTTACGGACGGCACCCGTTTCTTCAAGAAATATAAGGACAAATTATCGTGTGAAACAAATAAGATCTTCTATTTCCAAAGAACCTCCCGTAACCGGGAGGTTCCGTAGAAGGGATTTAACTCCACCTTCAGACAGCGATTATAGATAAGAGAATATTACAGCTTCTCAACATTGAAATATTGAGCCTCGGGATGGGCGAATACCATCGCTGATACTGAAGCCTCAGGCTCCATCATAAACCCTTCTGTAAGCTCAACACCAATATCCTCTGGTGACAGCAGCTTAAAGAGTGGACCCTGATCTTCCAGATCCGGACAAGCTGGATAACCGAACGACACGCGGATACCTTGATATCTGGCACCATGTCTTTTCTTCATGGTCATATCTGCTGAATCGGGGAAACCCCATGTATCCCGCATCATATGATGGACACGCTCGGCCAACCCTTCGGCCACTTCAAGCGCGACTGCTTGGAGAGCATGGGAGCGTAAGTAATCCCCCTTGTCCTTAAGAACTGTCGATCGTTCACGGACACCATGCCCCGCTGTCACTACCAAGAAACCAACGTAATCCATAATACCACTATCCACTGACTTCAGAAAATCAGCCAAACATAAGAAAGGCTCTACTCCTTGTCGCGGGAATGTGAAAGTATGCAGTACCTTGCTGACATCCTCTGGATCATAAATCAGGATGTCATTGCCACGTGACTGTGCCGGAAAGAAACGGTACAGCGCATGTGGTGTAATTGTACCCTCAACCATAGCTTGCTGGATAATGTCATCCACTGTTTCCTTAAGTTCTAAAGTGCGCTTATCTCCCGTACTGAGCAGGGTCTCAACTGAACCTCTTACTCCCAGATGATGTCCAAGCAACATTTGCATGTTCACATAGGGGATAATATGCCCCAAAGGATAGTTACGTAGCACGTGACGATCCAAATCCGGTGGGATAAATACAGGAGCATCCGGAGAAATCTTCGAGCGAACCGCTCTTGTCAGTACTGGAAGTTCCTGCTTCGGAGCAACTGCAACCGCAGCGTCCTCCTCGGTACGAATCTCATCCTCTATTTTGAACCGTTCCTCAGGATTCATCAGACGGTTCGCAATAGCCAAACCATCCATAGCATCCTTCGCATACAACACCAAGCCTTCGTATTCAGGTCGAATACGTGTTTTGGTGAACTTGCGCGTTAAGGCTGCACCGCCGACCATGATCGGAACATCGATACCCGCTGAACGCAAATCCTGAGCAGTCAGCACCATCTGCTGAGCCGACTTCACTAGTAAGCCAGATAAACCAATAGCATCTGCTTTCTCACGTTTAAAGGCTTCAATAATCGCCTGTGGTGGTACTTTTATACCCAAATTGATAATCTGATAACCATTATTGGAGAGAATGATCTCTACCAGATTCTTGCCTATATCATGTACATCGCCTTTTACAGTGGCAAGCATGATCTTCCCTTTAACTGAAGTCTCATCTTTTTTCATGAATTGCTCCAGATGTCCAACAGAGGCCTTCATAACCTCAGCGCTTTGCAGCACTTCAGCAACAATTAATTCGTTATTGTTAAACAACCGGCCAACCTCGGACATTCCCGTCATTAACGGGCCATTAATAATCTCCAACGCACCTGATTTGAGCAATGCTTCATTAAGATCCGGAATGAGCCCTTCCTTCGTCCCTTCAACCACATAAGAAGCCAGACGTTCCTCCAGCGAAAGACTGGATATTTTCTCTTTTTTATCCACCTTTTTACCGCGATAAGCAGCTACAAACGTCGCAAGAGTCTCATCATTCGTATTATAAATCAACTGCTCGGCTAGGTAACGTTCCTCTTCAGGTATGGAGGCGTAGCGTTCCAGCTTCTCCGTATTCACAATCGCATAATCAAGACCCGCCTTGGTACACTCATAAAGGAATACAGAATTCAGCACCTCACGTCCCGCTTCTGGCAGACCGAAGGAGACGTTACTGATTCCCAGAATCGTGTGCACTGCTGGTAGTGCTTCTTTGATTAGGCGAATCCCGTCAATGGTTTCTTTAGCAGAACCGATATACTGCTCGTCACCAGTGCCCACAGGAAATACAAGTGTATCAAAAATAATATCCTCTGCAGCCAGACCATACTTGTTGACCAGCAAATCGTGGGAGCGTATAGCGACCGCCAGCTTGTCGGTCGCTTTAATAGCCTGTCCTGTCTCATCAATTGTACCTACTACAATAGCTGCGCCATATTTATGAATAAGTGGAGTTACCAACTCGAATTTTTCTTCACCATCTTCAAGGTTAATAGAGTTAATTATTGCTTTACCTTGGCAGTACTGCAAAGCCAAGTCAATAACCTTGGGATCAGTGGTATCAATCATTAAAGGTACCTTAACCTTCTTCACTACCAAGTCCAGGAAAAGCTTAATATCCTCAGTCTCATCACGGTCAGGGTCTTGTACGCAAACATCAATAACCTGCGCTCCACTCTTGACCTGAGCACGAGCGATTTCTGCTGCTTCCTCGTACTTACCTTCAACAATCAAACGTTTGAACTTTCTTGAGCCCAGTACATTCGTGCGTTCTCCGACCATGTATGGACGATTATCACTTTCAATATAGATAGGCTCAATACCTGATAATGCAGGTGGATGACTTCCTGTAAGTGGACGTGGAGGAAATTGTGATAATGCTTCTGCCATCTTGCGAATATGCTCCGGTGTTGTTCCACAGCAGCCTCCAGCAATATTAAGCCAGCCCTTCTCAGCAAAAGCTGCAACCTTATGCGCTAGCGATTCAGGTGATTCGTGATAGTTCCCATTCTCATCCGGCAGTCCCGCATTGGGATAGCAGCTTACTGCTGCTGACGAAATTTCAGATAACGAACGAATATGATCACGCATGAACTCCGGTCCAGTTGCACAATTCAGTCCGAACGAAATCGGCTTCAGGTGTTCCAGTGAAATGTAAAAGGATTCAATATTCTGCCCAGCCAGCGTTGTACCCATAGGCTCTATTGTGCCCGAGATCATAATCGGAAGTGTGATACCTGTTTTCTCAAAAGCATTGCGAATACCAATACTTCCCGCTTTCACATTAAGAGTATCTTGGGAAGTCTCCAACAGTAAAGCGTCAACCTTACCATCTATCAGCGCTACTGCCTGCTCTTCATAGCTATCTACAAGCTCCTGAAAGGTTACACCACCAGTTACGGAAAGCGTCTTAGTCGTTGGGCCCATGGCCCCTATAACATAACGTGGACGTTCAGGCGTATCGTATTTATCTGCAGCGTTGCGAGCCAGTTGCGCTGCCACCAGATTGATCTCGCGTGCCCGCTGCGAAATATCGTATTCCGCAAGAACTACTGATGTTGCACCGAATGTATTAGTCTCGATGAGATCAGCGCCAGCTTCTAGGTACTGCTCATGTATTTTCTGAATAACCTCCGGCCGGGTAAGCACCAGCATTTCATTACAACCGTCAAGGTCTTCTCCGCCGAAGTCTTCGCCGGTAAGTGGCACCTGTTGGATCATGGTACCCATGGCACCATCAAGAATTAATATGCGTTGCTGCAAGCTTTCAGCAAGTGTGAATTTAGCCAACTTCAAATCCCCCCAGTAAAACATTAGAGTAAGTTTAGCAGAATTAAGGGAATTCGGAAAGCCTTCCTTTCCACCCTGCATAATCCGTATTCTGTGGCGGAGAATCCCGCCCATTTCATTTATGGCTGTACGGTAAGCTCTTTACTTGGCATAGAATGCTGTGTTCGTGCAGTAACATGGGAAGTGACCGTATACTGACCTTCTTGCTTTAGTATACCCTCGGCGCTATACAACCCATTTCCTGCAGACTTTCCGTTCAGCTCCTGCTTCAAAGTTGCATCAGCCTTATTTATGATTTCGAACTTAACCTCTTTTGCATCATCTACCGGCTGATTATCTTGTGTCACAACAGCTTCAAAAGTCACCTTTTCATTGACGGAAACCTCATCAGGATTCCATCGTAACTCTACCTTAATTGCAACCATAGATAGATCTGTGCTGTTCATATGGGACTGTTCTTGATTGCCTAAGGAACATCCCCCAAGTCCAAAAATTGTAACAACTGAAAATAGAAAGACCATTTTCCTGTGGGTCATCATTTGTTGTCCTCCCGGTTTAAGTGTAGGGCGGATCTATACTGACATCTGGCGTAATGCTTTCTTTTTCTATTATACACATAATTCTCGAGTTTTCGGAACTCAGAATCTTGGCTCCTCCAGTTATCAATGACATAGTTCACACAACCATTGAGCTTTCCCTGTATACTTTCAAATAAAAAACCAGCATCCCATCAAGGGACACTGGTGTCTAATCTGTTCATTATAGAGATTGTACTAGTGGAAGGAGCTCTGTAAGATGTCCAATTTCATAGTTAGGTTGGATCGCCGGATCTGGAACTTTGGCGTTCCGGTTAATCCAAACTGTTGTCAAACCCGCTGCCAGCCCTCCGCGAATATCCGTGGTGAGTTTATCACCGACCATAATTCCCTGATCCGGTGTTATCTCAAGCAATTCAAGCGCATGCACGAAAATATCCTTATCTGGCTTGCCTTTGCCAAAACTTCCCGATATAACAATATGGTCAAAGTATGGAATCAACTCCGGTACACCATCCAGCTTCTCCTGCTGCAGAGCTGGGCAGCCATTTGTAAGCAGTAGCAGCTTCACTTCTCCGCGCAACTGATCAAGTACCTGGATCGTTTCCTCATAGATATACGGGCGACTGCGGCGCTCTGCGGCAAACTTGGCAGCTAGCGTCTCAGCTAATGCTTCATCATTCACACCTAGAGCTGCAAGCCCACGTCTCCAAGATTCTTTCCGATAGGTAGGAGCTAGTTGCTCCAGTTGACGGAATTCCGGTTGCTCCCCTGCAGTAAAGTTGGCCCAAAGAGCTTCGAAGGGATTAATCCCGATCATCTGAGTGAAAGGAAAGGTTTCATAAGATTCATACAGACCTCTTGCTTCCCTGCGGACAGCGACTTCAAGTTCCTGAGGATTTATAGAGTCTCCAGCCGCTTCACAGGCAAACCGAAACGCTTCTTCAATACTCCGGTCATCCCATAGCAGTGTATCGTCAAGGTCAAATAGTACAGCAGCAATTGGCATTATAGCGCTCCTTCTCCCTAAGATGGACTCTAATGTTATTCGTGTTCGATTACAATGTTGTTAGCCTTTGCAAATTGCTCCAGCCGTTCACCCATGGAGGCCGTATTATAACGATTAATTAATCTTGAGAAAACCCATCTTGTCCGTTTGCCCTTATGCTTAATCGTAACCGCGCCACGCGAAAGGGTGATGTTCTCAATTTCAGCAGCAGGCAGAAAGCGTTCACGATTGAATTTGGACGTGGAGAGTTTGTTGCGATCTACCTTTAAGTATGGCCGACGGAAATAGATAAGTGCCGCCAGAACAAAGTAAAGGACAACACCCAGCCAGTTGGCTAGAAGACCCTCAGATCTTTGCGAATCTATCGTTCCTACTAACCAAAACATCACACCAAGCGCGAATAAAACTACTGGAAACACAATATTCCGTCCTTTAAAAACATCAACATTCTTTGCAGGGGTTTTCGAAGCATAAAGAGTCTCCTTGCCCTGTTTCTTTCTTTGCTTATTGATATTTTGCGTGTTGCGTTGAACCATTCTTTCCCAAGAACGGGCCATGTCATTTCCCCCTAGTCATACTGTAATATCTATGAAAAGGTACCGAGGCGCTAATGTTTTAGCCCCTTGTTGCCTTGTCCATGCTCATCATTATCTACAACTTCAATAGTATTCAGCTGAGTACGGAAATTACTGCGGAAATTAGCAAGATACAATTCGCGGAGCTTGGCGCGTTCTGCCGTTTCCTCTTCACTAAGGCCGGTGCTCTTCTGCTTGCGTGCTAATTCGTTAATGCGTGCGACCATTTTATCGAAGTCCAAAACTTTCCCCTCCCCTAATAAATTCATTCTAACTTTGCCATGAGAAAAAGAGCTTGTCAAGGTCTACTCCCTGCAAGCTCTGTCTTATACATGTATGCTGTTCATAATAAATTAATAAATAGGCAATGTAATGATATCTCCAGCCTTAATATTACTGTCCTCTAATCCACTAGATCGTTTAATTCCTTCTATATATACAGCCGTCTTCATATCTGTCGGTTTGTTCTCAAGTGCAATACTCCAAAGTGTATCTCCACGTTCCACAACAACCCGCTTCTCTTGCTTCATTAAAGACACTGATCCTGCAAATACGTTACCAACCACTGTAAAGCCAGATACCACAAGTAGAATTATTAAGGATAACTTTACCAATTGATCTTGCTTGAACATCTTCAATACTCTATCTACCAGTCGACCTGTAATTTCTCTGCTTAATTTCAATTTATCAGATACAGAAATCTGCCCAACAGCTTCGACCTTCTGAGCCTCATCATAGATACTGCGGTATGTGCTATACTTCATCATCAAACATCGCCCTCCAAACACTTGTTCTTACTTTCAAAAATAATATAACACGAACATGTGTTTTGATCAATAGCTTTTTTCGAACAATTGTTCTCTTATTTCGGGAGGTCTATTTTCCAGCTCTAGAATATAAAATATCAATATTTAGCCTCTCTACTTCATTTTAAATTGGTAGATTAGAACTTATGTTTGTGCGAACGGTAGTTCTATGTTATAATTTTCCCAAACATTACTATATGGGGTTGATTCCGATGTCCAAGATTTCGAGTCGCCAGCTGGCGATCCTGGAATTTATACGTAACGAAGTCCGCAGCAAGGGTTATCCACCTTCTGTCCGCGAAATTGGTGAAGCCGTCGGCCTTGCCTCCAGTTCAACAGTACACGGTCACTTGGACCGGCTCGAGAAGAAAGGTCTAATCCGTCGTGACCCAACGAAACCACGTGCGATTGAAGTACTTGGTCAAGATGATTCCGATAATGTTCATCAATTTGCCCAAACCGTTACCCGTGTTCCTGTTCTCGGTAAAGTCACCGCCGGAATTCCAATTACAGCCACAGAGAATATTGAAGATTACTTTCCGCTACCTTCTCATTTCATTGGTGACAACAAAGTATTTATGTTATCTGTACTTGGAGACAGTATGATAGACGCTGGTATTCTGAATGGTGATTATGTCATCGTGCGTCAACAGCAAACTGCCGACAACGGAGATATCGTTGTAGCTATGACCGAAGAAGACGAGGCAACCGTTAAGACCTTTTATAAAGAACGTGATCATATACGCCTGCAACCAGAGAATCCTGCCTATGAACCCTTACGTCTAAACCGCGTTACCATCTTGGGCAGAGTGATCGGATTGTTCCGCGATATCCACTAGTGTTATGCCCTCCTCCAATAAAGACAAAAGGCAGTTCCGCTTCTATGCGGAACTGCCTTTTGTCTTTATTGGAACAAGATGAAACGGGTGCCGTCCTTTATATGGACGGCACCCGTTTCTTCGAAAATATAAGGATAAATTATCGTGTGAAACATATAAATTCTTATATTTCGAAAAAAGTTTATCATAAATTCACCACGCAGAAACCATCTTTCAAGCATCGCCCTCATTGTATTAACAGCCCCGACACTCCACACATATTCTATCCTGAGAGGAGTGATGAATACGATGCCAAATTATCGAATTATCGTTGATTTATCACAACGTATGTTATATCTGCTTGATGATAACACCGTTGTCAGAGGGTTTCCTGTTGGGATCGGCAAAATGCTAACCCAATCTCCCTTGGGCGAATATACAATAATCAACAAGCAGCCTAATCCTGGTGGCCCGTTTGGAGTCTTTTGGATGGGATTATCGAAACCGCATTACGGCATCCACGGAACCAATGACCCTTCCTCCATCGGAAAAGAGGTCTCTCATGGCTGCATACGTATGTATAATGAGGATGTTACAGCTCTTGCAGCAATACTTCCTATAGGAATCCGAGTGACCATAAGAGATTAAAGTATTTCCTTTCTGAGCTTCTGCTTTTACAAAAGAGGTTGTCCTAAATTCATGTACATGGCTTATAGGTCAGCCTCTGGCAACTTCTAAATATTTTTACTGATCTGCGAGGACTTCTGCAATTATATGTCGAATATTGTAACTGGTATTAATACTTGAAGGGAAGTGTCAGGATTGAATAATTCAAAAATAAGAACCCTCGTGGATTTTAAGGTTGATACACTGGGCAAGCTCTCCAATTTATTATTAAATAATGAGCTTGTTAGCGAGCGAAAGGTTAACCTGCTTACGGCCTTTGGCAGTATTCAAGGAAATGTATCTCCCAACAGTTCGAATAAGGAGGATCTATTTAATTTAAAATCATTGATGGATGACGTCATTGTGGACGAGTACATATCATATCTGGAATCTGAGCATCCGGACAAGAACTTCAACTATAACTTCATAGTCCTGGATAACGTTATTGTTAGACCATTCGCCAACTATGAGCTCGCGATTGAATATAAACAACTGATTGTTTATGCAGATCAAATAACAGCTTTTAATTTCTTGTAACCTTAATTTTGGGTGTATCCCTCGGAACAAACTAAACCGGTATTTTCCGAGGGGGGCTCAAAATGCTTTTTTAGGGATATGCACTCGGAATTCAAATCCAGCTCTTCTATATTTAATATCACCCATATTTACAAAATCCGGTGTATATTCGCGAATCGGCCCACAATAATCTACAATACAATCCGGTTGCTCCGTCTTCTTCTGGACTACATATACCTGAACCTGAGCGAGCGCAGCGGTAAAAAGATCGGCATCTGTAGAAAGTACTTTATAAGTATTACTCATGATATCACTCCTATATGAACGTAATTCTAAAGTTATAACTTCACAAAAGAGTATATCACTTCCTGCATACAGGTTGTACAGTCTTATAAATAATATCAAATCGTCTGACGTTTATTCATCAAGCTATTTATTCTCTCTGAACTAATGAGCATGATGATAATATAGGCTACAATGACAAACGGAAAGATCATAAACGAGGTAAGGGCAGCTACCCATCCCAGCAGCGGCGGCAGGATTGCTCCTCCTACATAGGCGACAGCCATTTGATAGCCCATGATCTTTTGGGAGTGCTTTTTCCCGAAGCGGACTGGCGTTTCATGCAGCATACAAGGAAATATAGGGGCAGAGCCTAAGCCAACCAGAATAAAACCAATTAGCGAAAACATCTCCGGTAACGGTATGACCAGTAATATAGCCCCTAGCAATGCTATTATTTGTCCAGCACGTATAAGATCCCGGTTGCTGAATCTAAAAGTTACGAATCCGGTGAGCAATCTCCCTGCTGTTATACCTGCATAATACATGGACACCCATTGCGCTGCCGATGAGGCAGACAATCCCTTCACATTCACAAGAAAACTACTCCCCCACAATCCCATTGTCGCTTCAACACCCACATAAAATAAGAAAGTAAATAAGGCAAACTTAACACCTTTAATTTTCAAGGGTTTCTCATGGGTCTCCGGAAGTAATGAATGGATGGATATGATTTGCTCCTCTTTTTCCACAACATGGTTGGTTCGCTCAACCCGTTTCCATAATGGAAGTGTGAGGAATAACACCAAAACCAATCCAAACTGAATCAGGCTAACAGCAGTATAACCATCTCTCCAAGAATGCCCCCCTGCAATATTATGGGACATTATAATAGGTCCAATCATAGCTCCAACCCCCCAGAAACAGTGCAGCCAGCTCATATGGTGCGCTTTGTAGTGGGTAGCCACATAGTTATTCAACCCGGCATCAATTGACCCCGCTCCTAGTCCAAGCGGCAGCGCGCAAATAGCAAGCCACAGAATAGAGGGTGATAGTGAGAAGCCTAATAGCGAAACAGCGGTGATTGCAACACTGATTAAAGTGACCTTTCCAGTACCCAAACGATTTAGCACAGCCTCACTTGCTAAGCTGGAGATGATCGTACCGGCCACAATGACCATGGAGAGCACACCAGCCATTTCAATGGGTGTTCCATACTCGATTTGCATGACCGGCCACGCTGCTCCTAGCATAGAATCAGGCAATCCCAAACTAATGAAAGCTAAATAGATGATGATTAAAAATAATGTGGCCATTAGCGATTCCCACCTATACTGTCATATTTGATTAAATGTATCTCTGGTTCTAACGTACTGAGGGTTTGCACTATCATTCCCTCTCTATAATCAGCTGCAAAATCCTCGGAAAGCAACAGCTTTGGCATCGCGCTTGCAGGCAGTTGTGTACTGCATCTTTGGGTAAGTTCATGGATATGGTCCATCGTTAAAAAGCTCCCATACAGCACTACAGCATCAGGATTCAGCACACTACAGATTGTTACCGTAAGTTTAGCTATCGCTTCAGATAGCAGTTCTGATGAGTCCAGCAAGGCAGCCTCCCCCCATGCTATCCCCAGCGGTATATTGGCAATTTCACCGGCAAAGCTTCGTCTCCCTCTGTACAGCTTTCCATTTAGATATATACCAGCTCCAGGAGGGAACTTTTCCGGGAAATACAAGTAGACTATTGAAGCATCGACAGCTACCTGCGTACGTCTGCAGAACCCAATAACTGCAGCATTCACATCATTTTCCATAACAACTGGTTTTTGATAGCGAGTTCTAAAGTGCCCTGTAACCGAAATACCTAGTAAGGATTCATAGTCTGACACAATCATTTTCCCATCATATTCAGCGCCAGGTAAACCGAAGCCAAGCGCCTGAATAGAAGCATAGAGACTAATACAATGATCAATAATTTGTTCAAAACTTTGCAGATTCACAAGTTCTACTTGAACATTTGTTTCGTACATGCTTTTTCCGGAAAGATTGACAATGGTGCCATGGATAAAGGTACAACCTTCCGTTTCATAGGGATATACAATCAAAGCAAGAACGAACTCCTCATTGTATGTATATTGTTGCGCAGGTCTCCCTCCACTAGATGAAATCAGCCCAGACTCAAGCACTTCATTGTATTTCACTAAATGCTGCAGCACAGTAGCGACAGTCACCACGCTCAAGCCTGTTGTCTCAGCAATTTCTCGTTTGGTGGCTTGTTGCTTCTCCTTCAAGACTCTTCTAACCAAATTAATATTAACCTCTCTTGTGACAAGAGCATTTCCGCCAATATTCTCCATATATAATAATCACCTCACTTAATACAATACTTTATAAAAGTATTTTAATATATCTATATTTTTCGGGGGCTTATTCTAAGCCCTCGTCATTGGTTAAGTAACCTGTATGAGAGAGAGAATATTCTATATTCTATTATTGGCTCAAAGCCAAAATCAGCGGTTGATCTATTGTGATTAAAGCCGCATACCCGTTGCTACCGTATTCTTCCCTTTTCCAATTATATTACTTGAGCATCGCCGTAGTGGATATGCGTGAAGGAAACATTAAGCGAATGAAATAAGAGAAGATCCTACCAAAATGTTTGGTAGGATCTAGGAAAAGAATGAATCCACCGGGGAGTGGAGAACTTAACTATAACCTCTAAACCTTAAAGCTACATAAAGCTCCGCTGAATATTTCCTTAATCTTTTCTGGATGAACAGTTATCCCACGACATCATTGATAAACTGGATTTAGAATGAAGGTCAGACATGAGGAGGACAACATGAAAATTCCATTTTATAGAAAGTGGTTGTTCTGGTGCATCGTAGTTGTGCTTATAGGATTCTTTGTCATAACCAACGGAGGTAAAAAAACAACAATAGAACAGGTAACTCCTACTGCTACTATTGAGCCAACTGAAGAGGCCATTACCGAACCTATAATTGAGCCAACAGTGGAGCCAACACAGCCAACACAATCAACAGACCAGCCTACAAATGGGCCAAGCGTTACCCCAGCAACTACCGAACAGGTCAACGAGAGCTGGGAATCCACGCTAAAAAGACTTGCTCAATCAGATGCGTCACCTACAGAAAAAGCCACATCGGCTGAAGCGTTAGCAAGAAATTACAAACCAAATAAAGACGAATTGCTTGATTTCGAATCGTCCATTGTTGAGGAATACACTTCGGAGAACTATCTGGCTAATATCGATGATGCTGAATACATGTTGACCAATATATTTAAAGCTATTGTTGTTGGAAATCAACATAGTGATGGTGAAGCGATAAGTGATTTTGCCTTCGATTTTTATCAAAACACGAAATATACGTATCTGGGTGTAAATGCTGTTGATAGTGACAGTATAAAATCAAATGAACAGCAAATGGAAAAAGCTTTGGCAAAGCTGAAAAAATAGCCTTCCATCTTCAACAAAAAAATTCCGACAATCCAAAATGGATTATTGGAATTAGGAAAAGGGCTATGAATTAGGTTAGATCAAGAAAGCCTTAGATATAATTACCAACAAGATAAACAGAACCAGAATTGCACTAGTAGAAGTAAACCCTCCTGCAAATTCACCCATCATATTCCCTCCTTTGTATTTGAATACAAATTAGAATATGAAAATTACTGAGGTACACTTGGGCATTAGGGAATGAAATTGTCTCGTAAAAATATGCCCCAACAAACAAAAACCCTAGACGCTACATTCAGCGTCTAGGGTTTAGCCTTCTAGTAAAGAGTCATGTACTGCGCTCTTTCCCATTCGTGGACTTGGGTGCGGTAGATGTCCCATTCAATCTCTTTCAGTTCATAAAAATGTGCAAGAGCATGTTCGCCGAGAGCTTCTGTAATCACATGACTGCGAATCATTTCGCTCAACGCTTCTTTCAAATCTCCTGGCAAGCTTGGAATACCTTCTTCAATACGTTCTTCCTCAGACATAATGTAAATGTTACGGTCAATAGGAGCTGGAAGATCAAGCTTGCGCTTAATACCATCGAGCCCTGCCTTCAACATTACAGCAAGTGCGAGGTACGGGTTAGCTGCTGGATCTGGATTGCGGACCTCAACGCGTGTGCTAAGCCCTCTTGAAGCTGGGATACGAATCATTGGACTGCGATTGCTCGCGGACCAAGCTACATAACAAGGCGCTTCATAACCAGGCACAAGACGTTTGTAAGAGTTCACTGTCGGGTTCGTAATGGCAGCAAAAGCACGCGCATGCTTTAATATACCAGCCATGTAATAGCGTGCAGTTTTACTCAAACCAAGAGAATCGCTTTCATCATAGAACATATTCTCTTCGCCTTTAAACAAGGATTGGTGAGCGTGCATGCCTGATCCGTTCATTCCAAATAATGGTTTAGGCATAAATGTTGCATGCAAGCCGTGTTGACGGGCAACCGTCTTCACTACAAGCTTAAAGGTTTGAATTTGGTCAGCAGCTTTGATTGCGTCAGCATATTTGAAGTCGATCTCATGCTGGCCATAAGCCACCTCGTGATGTGAGGCTTCCACTTCAAAGCCCATTTCTTCCAGTGTCAATACGATTTCGCGGCGGCAGTTCTCCCCAAGATCCATCGGCGCCAAATCAAAATATCCACCTTGATCGTTTAATTCTGTAGTAGGATTACCCTTTTCATCCGTTCTGAACAAGAAGAATTCAGGCTCAGGTCCTACGTTCATAGCAGTGAAGCCCATTTCTTTAGCTTCAATCAAGCAGCGCTTGAGAATACCCCGTGGATCTCCAGCAAAAGGAGTGCCATCAGGCATGTACACATCACAAATCAAACGTGCCACACGATTATCCGTCACCCACGGGAAAATCACCCAAGTGCTAAGGTCAGGATAAAGATACATGTCAGATTCCTCGATACGCACATAACCTTCGATGGAAGAACCATCGAACATCATTTTGTTATCAAGTGCTTTTTCTAGCTGACTTACTGGAATTTCTACATTCTTGATTGTACCGAGCAGGTCGGTAAATTGCAGACGAATAAAACGGACATTCTCTTCCTTGGCAATGCGCACTATATCCTCTTTAGAAAAGCTCACTTTACCCTCTCCCTTTCAAGCTTCTTTATCTTATTTATTAAAAAACCGGGATAGCTCACCTTGAATCAGAGAAACTTGTCCCGGTCTTTTACCGGAAACCAGTTCTTGCTTCAACAGACGATGGAGCTGGGAGTCGGACAATTCTCTACGTCTAACCTCTGTATCAGGGGTTATCACTGTAGCTTCATCCGATTCCTTAGAAACGGGGTTCATCACTTGTTTGATGCCAGCGATATTGACACCCTTCTCTATCAATGCTTTAATCTCCAACAGTCGTTCTACATCATTAAACGAGAATAAACGTTGGTTGCCTGATGTACGCGCTGGTACGATCAAGCCGTGCTGCTCATAATAACGAATTTGTCGCGCAGATAAATCGGTTAGCTTCATTACGATTCCTATAGGGAATAATGCCATATTTCTGCGGATTTCATCACCCATGACTCATCCAACCTTCCAATGATCTTTTTCTCATCTCATTGTACATTTCCTGTTCTTGCGTGTCAATGGTGTGTAAGATATTCTCACAACATCTATTGAAACCTACAGGAATCTAGGTGAAGTGAATGTGAGCTATATAGGATTAGACTTTTCCGCAGTATATCACATTGAACTATCCACAAGCAAAAATACCCATCTCTGAAACCTTTTATGAGTGAAGTGTGAGTAACATAAAACAGAAAGACCCAGGCATTAATCGAGGCCACTGAAAAAGTCCATCAGGATCTCAAATAGACATTCTCCTCATTTTTTGAGGAGAATGTCTATTTTTTTCGGTATACTTAAAGTATCAAATCAAAGGCTGGTGGTCTCCATGCTCCCTGAGCAGCAGAATTTTATCTTGAGCCCGTATATCGAACTTTACAATATACTGATTCCTAAGGATAACTTGCTACGGCGAATGGACGAGCTGGTGGACTTTAGCTTTGTTTATGAGAAACTGAACGAAACCTATTGCCACGATAACGGTCGAACCGCGGTGGACCCGGTCCGAATGTTTAAATATCTACTGCTCAAATCTATCTTTGACTTGTCCGACGTCGATCTGGTGGAACGCTCTAAAACCGACCTGTCGTTCAAGTTTTTCCTACATATGGCTCCGGAGGAAGGGGTCATTGACCCCAGTCTGTTGACCAAATTTCGCAAGCTGCGACTGAAAGATATGAAGTTACTCGATCTGCTCATTGGCAAAACGGTGAAAATCGCCATTGAAAAAGGCGTCATTCGCAGCAAAACCATTATTGTGGATGCGACTCATACCAAAGCGCGCTATACCCAAAAGACCCCGCAAGAAGTGCTGCGAGAACGCTCCAAAAAGGTACGTAAAGTGATCTACAGTATAGAGGAGTCAATGAAAAATGTTTTTCCGTCCAAGCCGACTACGGATGTCCTTGAGGATGAAATCGAATATTGCCAGCGGTTGGTTGCGGTGATTGAGCAGGATGGAAGGTTTACGGGACTTCCCAAGGTAAGCGAGCCTTTAAATCTGCTGAAAGAAACGGTCGCCGATGATGTGGAGCATCTGCAAACCTCTACCGATCCGGACGCCAAAGTGGGACACAAAAGTGCAGACTCTTCTTTTTTCGGATACAAAACCCATATCGCCATGAGTGAAGAACGAATAATTACAGCAGCGACGGTTACGACGGGCGAACAAAATGACGGGAAACAGCTCCAAACGCTGATTGAAAAAAGTAAGGCTGCAGGGATGCAGGTTGAAATCGTAATTGGAGATACGGCCTATTCAGAAAAAGACAATCTGTCCTACAGTGCTCAAAACGAAATCGAGCTCGTCTCCAAATTAAACCCTTTGATTACGCAGGGAAACCGAAAGAAAGGGGACGAATTTGAATTTAATAAAGATGCGGGAAGGTATGTATGCAAGGCTGGCCATCTGGCCATTCGTCGAGCGCGGCAGGGAAAGAAAGGACGGGGGAAAAACCAGACTGACACCTATTATTTTGACGTAGAGAAATGCAAACGATGCCCACTGCGCGAAGGCTGCTACAAAGAAGGGTCAAAGAGCAAAACCTATTCGGTAAGTATAAAGAGCCACGAGCATCTAGAGCAGGCAAGGTTTCAAGAAAGCGAAGCCTTTAAAGCCAAAGCCAAGGAGCGTTACAAGATTGAAGCTAAGAATAGTGAACTCAAGCACAGACATGGGTATGATGTTGCGTCTACCTCGGGTCTGATTGGCATGGAAATTCAAGGAGCAATGGCGATATTTGCAGTGAATCTGAAACGGATTTTGAAGCTCATGAGCTAAAAAGGGCTCAGTCCAGCAACAATACATCTTAAAAAGACGACATTCATTCGCCAAGATCCGAATGAATGTCGTCTTTTGGATATAGTTGTTTCCAATCTTCCGAGAAGGCCATGTTTTTCAGTGGCCAGGCATTAATCTGCTGGATCTTCTACACTCCATATTTCTAAGAAGGGGATCTTGAACAATCCTTGTTCTTCTGTCTGCAGGTGAATCTTTCGGGTTGTGGAATCCATCTTTTCAATAACTCCAGTTACCTCTCCTATCTTAAAAACCATCAACGTTATTGGCCTTTTGCTACTTGCCGCTGCTTCTAGCGACTCTCCAAGTTCCTGCATTGCAAACTCATCGTAGTTGGGAAGATCGTAATATTTCAAGTTTACGTGTGCGGTCATTATAAATCATCCTTTCGAACGTCCCTTTCCATATTATATACGAATAAACGTTCGTAATACAATGATCATTCCCTACTGGCACATAGTTATGTTTTAAAAAGGTTAAGTGCTATAATTTACAGTTGAGGTCCTTACCTTTTTGGGCTATCAAAATTTCAAAGAAGGAGACTGAAATGAGTAAACTAAACATCGGAATTATACTGGGAAGCACACGACAAGGCCGCGTAAGCCCACAAGTAGGCGAATGGGTAAAAAGTATTGCGGATCAGCGTGAAGATGCAAATTATGAAATCGTAGATATCGCAGACTTCAAACTTCCACTTTTAGGAGAAGTCGATGCTACCGAGCAAGCAACTGCTTGGAATACAAAACTCGCCAGCCTGGATGGATTCGTATTCATTGTTCAAGAATACAACCATAGTATTTCAGCATCTCTGAAAAATGCACTGGATTATGCGCGTGAAGCATGGAACAATAAAGCAGCAGGTATTGTCAGCTACGGCTCAGCTGGAGGAGTTCGTGCAGCAGAACATTTGCGCGGTATCTTGGGAGAATTACAAATAGCTGACGTTCGAGTACATCCACTATTATCATTGTTTACAGACTTTGAAAATGGAACTGTATTCAAACCTGCTGAATTACATGTTGCTAATGTGAATGCTATGCTGGATCAAGTTCTTGCTTGGAGTGGTGCATTAAAGACTTTACGTCAATAATCACTATTTACCTAAGAGTAGATCCTTTATATTGAAAGTCAGCCACTTCAAACAACGAAGTGGCTTTTTGCTGATGACCAGCCACTATGCTGTTCATAATTATTTCTGCAAACTCAATAAATTCCGATCTCGCATACTTTGTAGTGCCATTAGAACTCCGTATTTGACATGTGAATACGTTAATCCACCTTGCATATACCCGATATATGGAGCGCGAATTGGAGCATCTGCAGATAACTCCAAGCTCCCACCCTGGATGAAGGTACCGGCCGCCATAATGACAGGATGTTCATATCCAGGCATATCCCAAGGCTCTGGAACCACATGACTGTCAACAGCTGCCGCGCGCTGAATTCCCTGCACAAAGGCTATCAGGTGCTCAGGACCGTCAAAAGCTACAGCCTGAATCAGATCCGTACGAGGTTCGTACCAGGCGGGTTTTGTCGTGAATCCACAACGTTCAAATACGGCCGCCGCAAAAATACTTCCTTTAACGGCCTGACCAACCGTATGAGGTGCCATGAACAATCCTTGATAGATCCCACGAGTCGTTCCCAGCATCGCTCCTACTTCTGCCCCGATACCCGGAGCTGTCAAGCGGTAGGCTGAGAGTTCGACAAGATCGCGGCGACCACAAATATAGCCACCTGTCTCAGCAATACCGCCGCCTGGATTCTTGATTAATGAACCGGCCACAAGATCAGCGCCCACCTGCGGTGGCTCCAGCTCTTCGGTAAACTCCCCATAACAATTGTCCACAAACACTATTACATCGGGTTTTAGAGCTTTTACCTGAGACGTCATCTCACCGATTTCAGCAATACTAAAGGAAGATCTCCAGTCATAACCACGGGACCGCTGAATGCCGATTACTTTTGTCTGTGCATGTATGGAAAGAGCCACTTCAGCCCAGTCCACTTTCCCTTCGGCTGTAAGGGCCACCTCGCGGTAGGTAATGCCAAAATCAGCGAGCGAGCCTGTTCCATCACCAGACTTGCCTACAACCTTATGCAGCGTATCGTAGGGGCGTCCGGTGATGTAGAGCAGCTCATCCCCAGGGCGAAGCACCCCAAAGAGCGCTGTTGAAATTGTGTGGGTGCCGGAAGCAAAATGAGGCCGCACCAATGCCGCCTCTGCACCGAATACGTCCGCATAGACGAGATCCAACACTTCCCGCCCCCGGTCATTATATGCATAACCTGTGGAACCAGCAAAGTGGAAATCACTCACCTGATGCTGCTGAAATGCCTCTATTACTTTCCACTGATTCTTATCTACTATGTGGTCCAGCAGCTTTACTGCACTCTCTATTTCGATTTCCGCTAACGCTGCCGCCTGTAAGATATCCTCTGCAAATACTACCATTTCCCCTATTCTCTCCTTACATTCACATGCCATCATAATGACAGGAAAGCGTCAGTTTCCTGGCGCTTTCCTGTGTGTTAATGCTATTAATGAGGTTCAATAATTAAATTACTGACTTAGTTAGTTCTGTTCCACAAAATCGACAAGCTTATAGCTCCATTTTTCATAATCGTCTTTGTTCAAGCGGACGCTGTAGAGAACATCATTCTCATCAAAATTTTGCTCTAAGATCTCGCCTACTCTGTACAATAACGCGGACAGGTCTCCACGATCTCCGGGAATACGGAAGACTAACGTTTCACCAGCCAATTCATCCGTGATGATCTCTGTAAGCAGGGTCAGATCATCAGGATTATAAGCACTGATCTTCAGATAGCCCGCACCTGTCGGCAGCATTTCCAGTTGTTCTGGTTGACACAAATCAATTTTGTTAAACAGCACAATCTGCGGTTTGCTCGCTGCACCAAGATCCTGCAAAATGGAGTGCACTACATCCATCTGCTCCTGGCGCATTGGTGATGAAGCATCCACTACGTGCAGCACCAGATCCGCTTCATTCACTTCCTCCAGCGTCGCCCGGAAGGAGGCCACCAGATCATGCGGCAAATTCTGAATAAATCCAACGGTATCAGTTAATACGACTTCCTTACCCCCAGACAACTGCAATACACGTGAAGTTGGGTCCAGTGTAGCAAAGAGTTGGTTCTCAATATATACATCCGCATTCGTAAGCTGCTTCAGAAGTGTTGATTTACCAGCATTTGTGTAGCCAACCAGAGCAACCTGTACCGCCCCGCTTTTACGACGGCGTTCACGGTGCAACTCGCGCGTCTTCACGACTTCATCCAGTTGACGTTTCAGCTCGACAATCTGATCGCGGATATGGCGACGGTCTGTCTCCAGCTTGGTTTCCCCTGGACCTCTTGTGCCCACACCGCCACCTAGTCTGGATAAATTCTTACCTTGCCCAGACAAGCGAGGCAGCAGATACGACATCTGGGCCAGCTCTACTTGGATAATTCCCTCGCGTGTTTTCGCGCGTCCAGCGAATATATCTAGAATAAGCTGCGTCCGGTCTATGATCTTTAGATCCAGAGCTTCTTCCAAATTACGTACTTGAGCGCCTGAAAGCTCCTGATCAAATATAGCAGTATTAGCACCAAGTCCATCTGCGATCATCCTGAGCTCTTCAACCTTACCTTTGCCTATAAACCATTTCGAATCAGGGGTTGCTTTATTCTGGCGTAACACATCCAGCACTTCAACTCCTGCGGTCTCCGCCAACTGAACTAATTCCTGTAGAGAAAGCTCAGGATCGACTCCAATACGTTTGATCTTATCCGTGACAAGGCTGACCAAAATAGCCTTGTCTTGCACTTCTGTATCCGTATCATGCGTGGTTATTGCCATGTATGTCGTTCTCCTTATGACCTTAATATTATCCTTGTTTCATAATCTACAGCTTAAAGTCTTCTGTCCGCAAGCTCATCAGCTCCTGCTTCCCAGGGCTGATGCTCTCATACTGATTCAACAGGCGTACAGCTTGAGCGCGAACAGCCTTCTCAATCGCGTTACGTACATATCGTGCATTGCTGAAAGCGTGCACGCCTTCGGTTCTCTCCAGCAGCAAATGCTGCTTTAACTTGAGTATCGCCTGCGGCATCAAAATATAATCGCGCTCTTTGGCCATCAATTCAGCAATCTGCAGCAGTTGGTCAAGTGTATAGTCAGGAAATTCAACTTGGATCGGAAAGCGTGAGGGCAGGCCCGGATTGCTCATCAGAAAATAATCAATTTCACCAGAGTAACCAGCCAGAATCAGCACAAATTGACTCCGATGATCCTCCATAGACTTTACTAGCGTATCAATCGCTTCTTTACCAAAGTCTTTATCACCACCGCGTGCCAGACTATAGGCTTCGTCAATAAAAAGGATGCCTCCCAGTGCTTTCTTAACTAGATCCCGTGTCTTTTGTGCGGTGTGTCCAATATATTCACCCACTAGATCGGCTCTTTCTACCTCAATGAGATGACCTTTGCTTAACACACCCATACGTTGAAACAGCTTGGCGATAATTCGCGCTACAGTTGTTTTTCCGGTACCCGGATTGCCTTTAAAGACCATATGATACGCTTGACCACCACTCGCTAGCCCAGCTTCGCTGCGCATCTGCGCAACCTGCAGCAGCGCATATATTTCAAATACCAGTTCTTTAATATTGTCCAAACCTACCAAGGCGTCGAGTTCTTGGCTTAATTCTTGAAACAAGCTGCTGTGGCCTGGTATCTTGGGAGGTACCACCTGACTATCTCCAACTATATGGGTAATAGCCGGAGGCTCCTGATTCCGCAATACTACATTAATTTGTCGTGACGGTCTGCCTTCCTCCCGCCCGCTTGCCGCCGCTACGCGTCCGTTCATCGGGTTCACCTCATTATCCAGGGCTGACTTCTCTAATCAAGTCTATTCCAGCATATGAAGTCTTATTAGCAGATTCGGGATTTTTCAGGGACAAATCACAAGAATAACTGTTGGAGCTTCCATTTAGTGTAAGCCAGCACCTCACGTGTCTTATGACGGGCCATGGACAGAACCTGAGAATCGGTTAATCCGAGTTCCGGATTATTATAACCAAGCTCGTCCGCAATTTCCTGAGCCCGCCGCCCATGGTAGGTATGAGTAATGATAATCGCAGTAGATAAACCTTCTCGATTCATAATCTCTTTGCTGAATAAAAGATTCTCGTAAGTACTGGTAGCCTTATTTTCCATATAGATGGCGCTGTCCGGCACTCCTTGCTTGACCAAATAATTACGCATACCTTGAGCCTCGGTATACTGGAGATCTGCTTGATCCAAACCGCCAGTTACAATAATATGCGAGAATTTACCTGCCTGATAGAGTTTAAGCCCGTAATCCAGACGTTCCTGCAATCCGGGACTGGGTTCATCTCCCCACATAGACATCCCTAGAATAATGCCTGCATCCGCTTGATTCATTGGATTGGTTGTAGCTGCACGGTTAATATTCCAAAGGGCAAAAGCACCCCAAAGCAAACCCATAATCACAAGAGCTGCTAAAATAATCAACCAAAAGCGTTTAGACCAAAACCCGCGTTTTCGGGTCACCCTTCGAATCGGGGATGAGCCTCTTTCGTAGACATACCAATCCATTTTATTTCCTCCTGAATTCTCCATGATGGAACAATTCCGCACGATGCTTCAAAGAGAGGGAGAAATAAGGAAAGGCGTGAGCATCGATGCTGTGCAGGATAGCGTTAGCAGTATTCCAGGCCAAATTGTAATCGCCATCCGAAATATTTTCCCGTTCCAACGCTTCCTCGAGCTCATCCTCATCAAGCAAAAAAACCTCTCCATTCCACAGCACTACAACATCCAGATATAAATCATCAAACCAGGGAACTCCCTGATCTGTGACACCCTGAACTTTGCAGGTATCAATATACCATTGAATAATATTCTGTCTTTCATCGAACATAGCCGTCACAATATAGTGACTGTCTTTAGGGAAATATTGCAGCCACGAATACCCTTTGTCCGCGATGCGGTATGTATGCCTGCCATAGCTCTTCCACAGTGGTTCTTTCAGTCCGTAGATAGTGTACAGCGTAATGTAACCGTTAAATTCCCGGCTCTCCACATAACGGCAGGCAAAATGGCGGCGCGTAATCCGGCGCCAGTTGGCCCGGTCTCCGAATTTACGTTTCATAGATATAACCCTCTCCAGTATGGTGTCTTCAGCTTACCACATTTAGCGGATACACTCAAAATATCCCTGTATTATGCAACTTTTATTTCTTATCACTCATAAATAAACCCCGGCAGCCCCCATACTCCAATGTAACCAGAGCATAAGGTCTGCCAGGGCAGTGTAATTCATCTTTATAACAGCTGTTGAGTATTACTGTGTGGTGACCCCATTGTCTACAGCTCCTGCTGTTGGATCAGGACTGGCAACGGCACCACTATCGGCTCCGGAATTTGCTGGTCCTGACGTTGCCGCAGGTGGAGGGGTAGGAACGGGCGTCTCTGATACAGGAGGGGTCGTAGCAGCTGGAGGTGTTCCTTCTCCACCATTTCCGCCTCCGTGATTACCGCCATTTCCATTGTTGCCTTTTCCATTGTTGTCTTTTCCATTGTTGCCTCCATTCCCATTACCTGGGCCACCATTGTTTCCACTATTCTCAGGTGTAGCCGTTGGAAGGTTTGGATCAATTGTGGCTTCTGGCACCTGCGTCGGCAGTTCATCCTGTACAGATAAAGAAGCTGTGTTGGAAGGTTCGCTTTCTATATCCAATTCAGGATAATACGCCGTTACATAATACTCATACGTCAATCCTGGCATGGCGCTTATATCCCCTGCATTTATAGCTACCGTATTTAACAGTGGACTAAAGTCTGCCTCAGATGTCTCACGGCGATAAATTCGGTATTCCACGCCTGCTGTAGGGACAGCCTGCCAGTTAAGATTAACTGTCATTGTAGTTGGATCATACTCTGCTGTCAGTCCGCTTACCGCCTGAGCTGTCTCAGGGGTTGCGGTAGGTTCAGAGACATCGACATTATCCGGATGCGGGAAGGATTTCTCCGGAACATCTCTCAGTGCCTCCTCCATGACCTTTCCCCAGAATGCTGCCGCAAGAGGGCTACTGTTCTTGAGCAGATGCTGCTTGCTGGGCTTGTCATAGCCCATCCATACAGCAGCTGTCCATTCCGGTGTATATCCCACGAACCAAACATCGCGGTTCGAGCTGATACCGGTATATCCACTTTGGGTCGTGCCGGTCTTACCGGCAACAGGACGGTTGATTTTCGCTTTTTTACCGGTACCGTCTTCCACGACCTTCTGCATCATTTGCGTCATTTGGTAAGCCGTTTTCTCGCTCATGACACGTTCTGGTGTCGTATTAGCTTTATAAACCGTCTCACCCGTGCTATCCGTGATAGATTTAATAGTATAAGCATCTCGTAACTCTCCGCCATTCGCAAAGGCACTGTATGCTTGAGCCATTTCCAGCGTGTTCGTTCCTTTGCTCATACCTCCGAGCGCCAGAGAGAGATTCTTATCCTCATCTTCAAGGTCAATACCCATCTTCTTGGCGAATTCAAAACCGGTATCCACACCGATCTCATTCAGCAGCCATACAGCCGGGATGTTCTCCGATTTCTGCAAGGCATCGCTCATACTGATGGTCGAAGAATATCCATGCAAGTTATTTGGACAGTATTTACCAAAGCATTGTTTCTCATTGCTGAGACTAGAGTCTGGTGTAAACTTGCCGGACTCCAGCGCAGGTGCATAAGCAACAAGTGGCTTGAAAGCTGATCCAGGCGAACGACGGCTGCTGTTAACGCGGCTGTAGCCTTTTTTCTCATAGTTTCGTCCGCCGAGCAGTGCCACTATACTGCCATTCTCCTGATTAATGATGGTCATAGAGCCTTGTACCAACTCATCGTCGACACTCTTCTCAAAGTTGTTACTATCCGCAAAAGCATCCTCAACGGTCTCCTGGGCATGCTTATCCATTGTGGTGTAAATTTTGTATCCACCGATATTCAGATCATCCTCGGACAGACCGAACTTGTTTTCTGCCTCGTCCACTGCATAATCAATAAAAGCCTGATAACGCTGCTTGCTTTCCGGCGGTTTATAATTGTAATCAACGGCCTTAGCCTCATTCATCTCCTGTTCAGTAATGAAACCCTGCTCATTCATGAGCTGAAGCACCACTGCACGCCGTTCCTTGGAAAGTTCCGGATTGCGAAGCGGGTTATAGCGTGAGGGACCTTTTGGCATCGCAGCCAGCGTGGCAATTTGCCATATTTTGAGGTCATTCAAATCACTTTTACCAAAATAACGGATGGAAGCTGCTTTGATCCCATAGATGGTACCACCAAAGTTAATCCGGTTCAGATACATCGTAATGATCTGTTCTTTAGTATTGTTATTCTCCAGTGCTACAGCAATCGATACCTCTGTCGCTTTGCGGAAAAAAGTTTTGTCCCGCGTCAGAAATATATTTTTGGCCAACTGCTGCGTAATGGTACTGCCACCTTCAACCATGCTTCGTGCCGCAACATCCTTGACTGCTGCGCGTCCGATCGACCAAAAGTCGACCCCTTTGTGTTCAAAGAAACGCTTGTCTTCTGTAGCGACAAATGCATTAACGAGTAGCTTAGGAATGTTCTCATAATCTACAGGATCACTCTTCTCCAGTGACAATTCACCGATAAGATTCGCATTGCGGTCATAGATCTTGGTCGTTTCATTGACAGTCAATTTATCCCTATTCTCCTGAAGCAACTTCTCTCCATTGAGCATAATGAACAAATAGCCGCCTAACGCACAAAAAATCGCTAAGGCCGTTGCAAAGAACAGACTCCACAGCACACGTTTCTTAGTCAAAAACTTCTTTTTCTTCTTAGGTTTCGTTTGATTTGATCCTCTATCTCTATTGCGGTTCGGTATATCGTCTCTGGACATGTTGTCTCCTGACTCCCTTTCGGAACCATTTATAAATGGTCATCCACGAATGAAAAGAACAACCTTCTCAGGTTGCTCTCTCATCTACTCTATTCAAACGATTTATAAACAAAAAGGTTTCACTTCAAACTTGTAAAATATTACTCTTCGCTTCCGCTATCCTGCATAAGTGAAACACTACGCTGCGGAGTAAAGGTCGAGATTGCATGCTTGTACACCATTTGCTGCCGACCGTCACTGTCAATGACAATGGTAAAATTGTCGAAAGCTTTAATAATCCCTCGGATCTGAAAACCGTTGGTCAAATATACTGTAGCAGGGATATTCTCTTTACGCAGTTGGTTCAAGAACGTATCTTGGATGTTAATGGACTTGTTCATATGACGTACCCCCAATGGTTCAATTAGATTGTTCAGATGTATATTCAAGACCTGAGAGAAACTTTCCTGCTATTATAGCACGGATTTTTGCAAAATTCTCAGAAAAGTTTTGTTCACCTTCGACGTCAATCCACTGAATTTCGTTCATGTGGCGAAACCATGACAACTGTCTTTTGGCGAATCGGCGAGTATCGCGTTTCAGCAGTGTCACAGCCTCATCCAGCGTCATTTCTCCTGCGAGATAGGAGGCAATCTCCTTGTAGCCAAGTCCCTGCATAGATACAAGGCTTCTGCCGTAGCCATGATCGAGCAGCCCTTTCACCTCGGCGACAAGTCCTTCCGCCAGCATGCTGTCAATTCGGTCTTCAATACGTTTATATAGTATTTTCCGGTCCATTGTCAAACCTATGAGGCATAAATCATAGGGGGATTCCTTAGTTTGGGCCGCATGTGAAGCAGAAAGTGTGGTATCCGTCTGGAGATGAATCTCCAGTGCACGGATAATTCTACGGCGGTCATTCGGATGTAATCTGGCTGCACTGACCGGGTCTACAAGCTCAAGCCGGGCATGCAGTGCAAGCGCCCCCTCCCTTTCTGCAAAGTCATCCATTTCCTTGCGAAAGGCTTCATCTGCCACAGCTTCAGAGAAGCGAAATCCGTAGCATAAGGACTCAATATACAGCCCAGTTCCCCCCACAATAAAGGGAAGTTTGCCCTGGTCACTGATCTCCTCAATCAGCTTGCCACCCTGCTCCTGAAATTCTGCTGCGGAGTAAGCATCCTGAGGGTCGTGGATATCGATCAAATGGTGTGGAATCCCCTGCATTTCTGCCGGTGAAATTTTCGCCGTACCAATATCCATCCCTCGATAGACCTGCATGGAATCGCCGGAAATGATCTCTGCGCCATAAGCTTCAGCAAGCTCCAAACTCAGTCTTGTTTTGCCGACAGCAGTTGGCCCCAGAAGCACCAGCACCTTGCGTCTAGTTTCACTGGTCAATTTGTATCACCCCGTACGATGTTTTAGAATTGCTACGGAGCAGCTCAGTGAAGCCCAGCCGCGCAAATTCACCACTCAAAGCTTTTTCCTTCAAAAGAACGGTTTTGCGAGCTACCCTTACCGCTTCTGCAACGCTCACCATAGACAATGCGTCTCCGTTCGCGAACTGGCGCAGCGGAGAAATCGCAGCAGAGTCGGTCAGCGGTACGCGGAACATAGGATCAAAGTAAATGATATCAATGCTGTCATCCGGCTGTGCCCGCAAATAGTCCAAATGATCACTATGCACCACATGAATACGACGCAGTGCTGCATTTACTTTCTCTTGTCCGGAGATATAATGGCTCATTCCCTCCAACAACAGTCCGTATAAAGGGAGTGAACTCTCAAGTGCGGTTACTACAGAGCTTTCGCTGCCATAAACCGCGAATAATAGGGAATCCGTACCTAGGCCTGCAGTACAATCAAGTACGCTGTCCCCGGGAAGCATCCCGGCAGCGGTAAGCATGGGGTCAACCTCGCCCTTCAGTATTCGTTTGGCGCGGACAAACCCCATACTGGGATGAAACTCCATCGTTGCCATTCCAGGCCGCAAGAGACGGACTGCTTCCTGCAGTACAACCAAAACCTCTTCGTCCTTGCTACGTTCGACAAGCTTTGGTAAAGAAAGAGTACCACGGGGAGCATAGACACAGCCCGTTCGTTCCGCAAGACTCTGCGCCCGCTGTACAATTTCCGGTATCGGGTTAGTACCCGTTGTTATAATCATGATGCCTCCTGTCTTGCTCACTTCTTTAAGTAGCAGTACTGCAATTACATTACCCGCTTGAACAGCTTCTCTAAATCATAGGTTGAAAAAGAGACCACGATCGGCCGTCCATGTGGACAGGTATAAGGCTGGCGACAGGCTGCCAAACGGGACAGTAGTGAATCTACCTCCTGCTCAGTCAGCTTCTGATTAGCCTTAATTGAGGCTTTGCAGGAGCAGAGGATGGAGGATTTCTCGCGCAGCTTCGCCAGATCAATAAACCTTTCACTCAGCACCCACTCGGCCATCTCTTCGATCACTGCCTTCTCGTCCCCCTCCGGGAACCAATAGGGCAAGGATCGGACCAGAAATGTCTGACCTCCGAAATGCTCCAAATACACACCTGCCTGCTCGAACCAGTGCAGCCGTTCACTAAGCTGCCGGCTTTCGGAAGGGGTGAACTCCAGGGTTATCGGCAGGAGCAACTCCTGCGAAGCCTCTTCCGGGCGGCCAAACTTCTCATAATAGTATTCGTAATTAATCCGTTCATGAGCCGCATGTTGATCAATCAAATACAATCCTCCATCATTCTGGGCAATAATATATGTCCCATGATGCTGGCCGATATAATTCAGCTCTGGAAATTCCGGAAGACTGGAGGCTTCGCCGTCTGCGGGCGCCCACAGCTCTTCTGCAGCAGGCATCTGCCCGCGCGGTAACGTTGCTGCCATCGGACGGTAGCTACTGCCCACGGTGCTCTGAGGGCCGCGTGATTGAGACTGCCTGTTACTGCTGCCATAAGATGCGGCTGATTCTCTTGCTTGATGAAGTCCTGCCTGGTCCGCTGTTTGGCTATTTCCGCCAGTGTTGCGATTGCCTGCTGGATTCCCATCGCTGCTCCGATCAGACACAGCTTGATTGTTACTGAGCGGACCCAATGTTGATCCCGGACGGTCACCGTGCGGGAAATCTTCTGTAACCGGCAAATCTGGAGTAGATGCATCACCCGCTGAAATCTGAGGAATATTCCCCTTGGAAAAAGCAAACTGCTCCTGTATAAATGAACTGCTCCCCTTCTGTCCAATCATTTCCTTACCCGGACGAAGAATCAGACTTTGGCCTAGCAATACCTTACGGATCTCTTCTTCCACAAATTTAAACAGCTCAATCTCCTTACTGAAGCGAACTTCCAGTTTAGCCGGATGTACGTTGACATCCACGAGAGAAGGATGCATATCAAGCTGTAGCACCAGCAGCGGGTAGCGGTTGATTGGCAGGAGTGTATGGTAGGCTCGTAGAATTGCTGCGTTCAGACCATTGTTGCGGATATATCGACCACCCACAATGGTAGTGATCCCATTCCGGTTGGAGCGCGTCCATTCCGGGCGGCTGATAAAGCCGGAGATCCTATAATCCAGATCCTCCGCTGCTATCGGCAGCATTGCCTTCGCCGCAGAAGTGCCGTATACGGCAGCAATCACTTGCAACTGATCTCCATTGCCTAGCGTATGCAGCAGTTGGTTGCCGTTATGATGCAGCGTGAACGAGATCGTTGGATGAGCCAACGCCATCCGGTACATCGCATCCGAGATATGCCCCAGCTCTGTTTGTATACTCTTCATATATTTCAGCCTTGCCGGGGTATTAAAAAATAATTCCCGCACGGCAAGATCACTGCCTACTCCGGATGGTGAATCCTCATTTCGGATCAGCTTGCCACCTTCTATATCAATGAGGCGGCCTTTGCCGTCATCAGCGGTTGCAGTAAGCAAAGATACCTTGGATACTGCAGCGATACTGGGCAGTGCCTCACCGCGGAAGCCGAGGCTCGTAATGAGGAACAGATCGCGCCCGTTCGCTATTTTACTTGTAGCATGGCGGTAAAAAGCAGTCTCACAATCCTCAGGTTCTATTCCTGAGCCATTGTCTTTGACCCTGATGCTCTGCAGGCCACCTTCCTCGACAGTCACTTCAATTCGGGTACTGCCTGCATCAATGGCGTTCTCCACTAGCTCCTTCACGACCGAAGCAGGACGTTCTACAACTTCCCCGGCAGCAATCTGGTTGGCAATATGCTCATCCAATATATGAATTTTGGCCAATTTCATTCACCTCGCTCTTAGGCAATTTACTTCTTAAAGATCGTTGGCTTTTATCTTCAAATCGTTCAACAGGCCCATCGCCTGCAGTGGGGTCATGTTCATCAGATCAACACCCTTAACAGCTGCGATTAATTCTTTAAGCGCTGGATTTTCTTTTACTTCGACTGCAGCAATAACACCAGCACCGCCTTTGCGGCTCTTGCGCGGCTCTTCCTCGCCGAAGATGGACAACTGCACCACTTCACGTTCCGCTACTTGCTCCGAATGGGCCAGTGTTACTGCTGCTTCAGCATAAGCAGATTTATTCTCTTTCGCAACTGCTTGTCCTTCATAACCCACTCCATAATTAAGAGTCACTGCACCAGGTGCAGCAGCTAGCTCAATGTTCTGAAGCAACCTGTAAGCACGGTCGATAATCCCTTCGGGCAGACCGGCTAATCGGGCGCAATAAATACCATAGCTGCTGTCTGCAGCTCCCGGCACAAGCTTGCGCAGGAAGTTTACTTTGTCGCCGCTCTCTTGAACGGCCATGGAATAATTGCGCAAGCCTTGCAGACTCTGCTCCAAATGGGCCAGCTCATGAAAATGAGTCGAGACAAGCGCTTTGCAGGCAATGGTATCGTGCACATATTCAATCACGGCTTGAGCAATTGCCATCCCCTCGCTAGTCGAAGTACCGCGTCCCAACTCATCAATAATGATCAGACTGCGGGCGGTTGCTTTCTCGGTCATCACCTGAATGTCGGCCATTTCTACCATGAACGTGCTCTGGCCGCCAATCAAGTCGTCTGCTGCTCCGATACGCGTAAAGATACGGTCAATCAGTGACACCTCGGCGCTTGCCGCAGGCACAAAACAGCCGATCTGCGCCAAGATGCAAATGAGGGCAACCTGACGCATATAGGTGCTTTTGCCCGCCATATTAGGACCGGTAATCAGCAGAATATTCCCTTCACCCTTGCTGAGATGGCTCCCATTAGCAATAAACGCCGAATCCTTTAGTACAGCTTCAACTACAGGATGTCGTCCGCCTTCAATATGCATATCATAACTGTCTGTTAGCGTAGGCTTCACGAAGCGATGCTCCGCACTGACCGCTGCAAGACATTGGTACACATCAATTTCTGCGACCTTCTCCGCAAGACTCTGCAGGCGCGGAATTTCGCCGCTGATCCGTTCACGAAGTTCTGTAAACAGGCTATATTCCAGATCCGTCATCTTGTCCTGGGCTTCCAGAATAAGAGCTTCCTTCTCTTTCAGCTCCGGGGTAACATAACGTTCAGCATTTGCCAGCGTCTGCTTGCGTTCATACCGACCTTCCGGCAGTGAAGCCAGGTTCGCGCGGGTAATTTCTATATAATAACCAAAAATTTTGTTGTAGCCGATCTTCAGTGACTTGATGCCTGTCGCCAGACGTTCCTTCGCTTCGAGTTCGGCAATCCAGCGTTTGCCGTTCGTACTTGCTTCCCGGAACTCATCCAGCCGCTCATGATAACCCAAACGAATCATTCCGCCGTCACGCACAGATACTGGCGCATCCTCAACAATAGCGCGATCAATATCCTCTCGCAGCTCCGCGCATTCGTCCATAGCGGCTCCAATCTCCCGCAGCGTTGCTGAACCAGAAGACAGACACATTTCCTTCAACGTCGGGATTTGCAGCAGCGACAGCTTCAGTGCATTCAGATCCCGGCCGTTCGCACTGCCAAAGGCAATACGACCGACCAAGCGCTCCAGATCATAAATTTCTTTCAATGCAAGACGCAAATCCTCACGGACAATAAACTGGTTGTACAAAAAATCCACAGCTTCCAGCCGCCGTTCAATGGGTGCCCGCTGCAGCAGCGGCTTATCAATTCTGCGCCGCAACAGCCGCGCGCCCATCGACGTTTCGGTATGGTCCAGCAGCCAGAGCAGCGAACCCTTCTTCGACCGTTCTCGCACGGTTTCTGTAAGTTCCAGATTCCGTCGTGTGAACGGATCGAGAATCATATAATTGCCAGGCTCATAAGGAGAAATCTGGCTTAGTTGTCCTAGTGAACGCCGCTGGGTCTCGCTTAAATAGGAGATCAGCAAAGCTAGATTGTGGCCCCGTTCTTTCTCCAACCGTACCCATGCTGCTTCGCCAAATTGACGGCGTGCCATTTCCTCATCGCGTTTCTCCCAGGGAGTATACACAACAGGTTTTTCCAGAAGCGATGTTTCCCTACGCAAAAGCTCCAAAAGAGCAGGATCGCCAATAATCTCAGCAGGTTCATAAATGCCAATCTCATCCCGCAGCCATTCTGCTCCCGAGAGCACAGAGGTAACATACAGCTCACCAGTAGTTAAGTCACAAGCCGCCAGGGCCATCATCCCATCGTTCTCGGTGACACAGACCAGATAATTGTTGCTCTTGTCACTGATTATCTTGCCATCCATGACCGTTCCCGGCGTTACGACACGCACGATATCACGCCGCACCATACCCTTGGTGGTCGTCGGATCGTCAAGCTGCTCACATATGGCGACCTTATAGCCTTTTTCAATTAGCCGCTGAATATAGCCCTCTGCGGCATGATAAGGTACGCCACACATCGGAATACGCTCATCACCTCCACCCGCGCGGGCTGTTAAGGTAATCTCAAGTTCCTTCGAAGCAAGCAAGGCGTCCTCAAAGAACATTTCATAGAAATCGCCCAGCCGAAAAAATAGAAAGGCGTCCTTCGCCCCCTCTTTCACCCGTAAATATTGCTCAATCATCGGTGTATATTCTGCCATGGTCAACCTCCACGCCTATTTAATACTGTCCTCTATTATAGCAGAAAGTTGCCGCACTACGATATCCGGTGAAGATAACCGAGCCCATAGTCCACTGCATATGAGAAGGTTACGACTTGTTTATTAGAACTCCTAGGAGATGCTATCTATAGCTACATTAATTCTCGACGGATAAGATGGATGCTAATATCTGTGCTTTTTACGGTCATGTAATGTAAAATAATAACAAGCAGCAGTCTTAATTATATATAGTGAATTATTATTACTGAAGGAGATTGTGAAATGATTCGCAAATTAACAGAGATTGACAGGAAACCATTGATGGCATTGTTAATTCAAGAACCTGCATTAAATTTATTCTTGATTGGCGATGTGGAGAATTTCGGATTTGAGCAAGAATTCATGGAACTATGGGGGGAATTTGATCCTGTGGATTTTCATATTAAAGCCGTCCTGCTGCGTTTCTACAAAAGCTATTTACCCTTTGCAAAGGGCCCTTTTGATGTGGAGGGCTTCGCCGCACTTCTGAGGAAGGATAAGGACGTCGAAATGATCTCTGGATCGTCGGACGTAATGAAGGCTTTTGGCAAAGTCATCAACTTCCGGAAAGAAAAGCATTTATATTTTGCAGAGCTAAAGGACATGAATGAGGAAATATATAAAGGATTATCGGCCTCAGGCAGCATCAAGAAAGCTACGGTATCAGAAGTGAATGCGATATGTGCACTTACGGATGGCATCCAAGAATTTGAGAGCAGCTCGGAAGGCTCGCGAAAAAGCTTGCATCAAACGCTGATGAGCGGCACCGGCCGCACTTATTATATAGAATGCCAAGGCGAAGTGGTGGCTACCGCGTCCACAGCGGCGGAAAACTCCATGTCGGCGATGGTTATTGCCGTAGCCACCCACCAGGCCTATCGAGAACAAGGATTAGCTACACGTGTAGTTGTTCAGCTATGTGCAGATCTTCTCGCTGAAGGACGATCGTTATGTTTATTCTATGATAACCCGAAAGCTGGAGCCATTTATAAACGGCTTGGCTTCCAAGATATCGGAGCCTGGTCCATGATGTATTTCTAGGTTGGTCCATACCTGTGTGTTTCCCGATGTATCCACAGCTCCCGGATATCCCGGGATTCATCCCACGTCCGTTCTGCGGCTATATAGTGAAATAACGGCTCGATGTAACGGGCGGCCTGCTCGTAGCCGCTTAAAGCGCGCAGCTGTGCCAGCAGAGGAGTGAATGCTGCGCGCAGTGGAGGTTTGTCGCCGTTGTAATAGGCGGCATGCAGCTCTTCCCGGTCGAGCGGGCGCAGCGGCAGGTCTTCATAATGGCTCACTATAAGGTGAGCCAGATAGACTGCACCCTTGGCGACGACCGGAGATACCAGAAAGCTCGGCAAGGTTCGGTACTCAAAGCCGCCATGCGGCTGATACCTGAAGTCGCCGAGCACTCCGTAACGAGGACGCCTCGCCCCGGCCCGGGCGTCCTCCAGCAGTAGCATCGGCAGCGCGAGATAGTTGTCGAGCGCGCGCAATAGCGGCGCGCTCAGCGTCACGCCGCTGAAGTGCAGGTGGCCGCCGAGGGCCCAGCCCCGCAGCGGCATGCCTCCCGCCCGCCAGCGGAGCGAGCGGTCGGTGATGAGCCGGTCCGCCGCGGCGACGGCGGACATCAGCTGCGCCAGCAGCGCGCGTGGTTCCCCGCGCGGCTCCGGGCGCAGCTCGGCGACCGGGAACGCGCCGCGCGTTCCCGGGGGCCCGGCGTCGCAGCCCGCGACGCCAGCCATAGGCAGGAACCGCGACGCACGCACGACGCGGTCCGAGTTCTCCCGGAGTAGCAGAAACTCCGGGTCCATGCCCATGAGCAGCCCAGGACGACCGGGCTGCTCCAGAGCCAGCTTCCTTGCCAGCATCTGCGAAGCAGTGCGGTAAGGCTCTGGCAAGGGCGTTCTGGGCGTCTCTAGCAGTGGAGTGATCGCCTCCACTACATACCTGCGGCTGCCCATATCTAGTAACCGTACTTCCCCGCTGTCCAGACCTAAGCTGTACAATGCCCGGACTGCCAGCTCCTTGAGCAGCTTTGTTACTCCACGCTGCTCTATTGGAGGTGCATAGGTTAATGAGCTATTCTCTTCGTTTTGCAAGTTTGCGCTAACTGAATTTCTGGAGGTAGCAATCATAGCCGGGCCTGCGCCCAGTGGCACAATCTCCAGCACAGTAAGATTATAAACTAAAATTCGATATTGCTGTCTATGGCTACGCTGTATTGATCCAGCTTTATATGTATGATTGGCATGCTCCAGCTCAATATTCTCATGCACATTAAGCACCCACTGTTGATTATAAAGATCGGAAATTCCCAGCAACTTCTTCCTGCTGGCCGGTGTTAGGGCAACTTCCAGACCACTGCGCAGCAGCCTTTGTTCTCTCAGCTCTAAAGACCATGCGAGATAACCTTTCATTCCCTCATTCATGGATACGCCCTCCCTTGAAGCACCGCCGAACACGGCAGTACGCAACAGACAACAAGAACATTACCTCTAAAAAGAAAAATGACTACGAAGCTTATTTCATTACTTGTTGATGCCATGAAACAGCCTGAGTGTCTGTCCTATCCACCGTCTTTACAACAACAGCAAAAAACGGCCTTCCGTCCAAGGGACGGCACCGTTTTCGCCTCGCAGAGCAAGCTGAATAATAACCTTAGCGGAGTCATTCCTGAACGCAAAAAATTTTCAAAAAAAGGAGGGCATTAGCCCTCTTCGCCGCCGCCCTTCCTACATATAATGGGAGCATAACCCATTGCTATTCGGTTAGCGGCGGCGAAACCTTCCTTACAACTCATCATCCAGGGCGTCAGGATCCAAATCATCATAATCAAAGCTTTCACCATCAAAATCATAATCCTTGTCTTCCAGATCATCACTTTGATCGCTGACATACACGCGGACTTTGGTCTCAGCCACCATCTCCGCCTCGAATTCGCGCTCTACACGGAGCGTTACACTACCACCGCCTGGAGAGACGCCAGCTTCCACACAGTTAGGTTCCTGCGTTGCATCCGCAGATACCTCCACAGTGGAAGCACGGTGTCTTGGATCCAGATACGACAGCGGAATAAGCTCCACGTAGGAGACCGTTTCTTTTGCTACCTCGGTCTGCTTGTTTTTGTCGTACGAGTACCAGATGTTAACATCATAAGTACCAATTACTTCGATTCCGTTCCCGGCGGCAACCGCTTCGTATTGGTGGTTGATAATCCAAGCCCCCAGAATACTAGTCGGATGATGTGGCGGAGTCACGGTATGGGTTGCGGTAGAGAACTTACGACCTTTGCCGCAAATTGCCTTCGTAATGATCTCCCTTGTTTGACGTTTATGGCTTAATGACATCTTTGAACCTCCTCCATACAATCATTCACTATCAAGTGTATGCAGGATCTGGGCATTTGTTGATTGTTAGTCTATAAATAAATTTGGGTAAGCCCTCGAAAGGGCTTCATCCCCGAGACTCATAGTACATATAGAAGAAAAATGCCATATTGTAGGACTGAATAAGGAGCTGTCTATTGCGGGATCACTCGCACAATACCTAGCGTTCTTTCCCTGCTAAGATCAACGAACTCCTCCCCGATGTTCACAAGTGGACGCAACGGATCATGAGAAAGAATTAGAATAATTTTCCCCATCCTACCATCCGTCAGTTCGACCTCGTTCCCTAGCATCGACTGCATCAACTTATCTATAAACACTCTGGAAATATAAGGGTCAAGCTTGCCAAATACATCATTTTGCATCTGAATTAGAACCTGATATAGCGGTGATGCTTTTCGGTAGAAACGATCAGAGGTCATCGCATGAAAAATATCGACTACCGCAACAATTTTACTAAAATCCGTTATCCGATGTCCGAGCAGACCAAATGGATATCCACTGCCATCCATTCGTTCATGATGCTGCAGCGCTACAAGCGCCTGCATATGATTGGTGCCTACCGTGTCTCTGATCATCTCGTAACCATAAGTGGTATGCTTCTTCATCAGTTGGTATTCTTCATCCGTTAATGGACCCTCTTTGGTCAATATTTCTGCAGGAATCATCATTTTCCCAATATCATGAAGAGTGGCCGCGATGGTCAGCATGCCGAGATCTTCCGGCTTCAATTTGAGCCATTTGCCAAGCAGCGTGGACAATATACCCACTGCAACGTTATGCCTGTATGTATAATCATCCTTGGACTGCAGAGCAGCCAAAATTCCGTAGAAATCATTCCGCTCAGATACCTGTTGGATAAAGGGAATAACCTCATTTCTGAGCTCTATCATCGGCAGACGTTTGCTTTTGTTATAGCGAATCTGTTCAAAAATATTTTCCATCGCAGCCGTGCAATCATCTACAGCAATCTGAAAAAATGCCGTTTTATCAAGCTGAATGACATCACTAGCCTCCAGAATAATCTTATGCTGCTTGATGAGTCGTATATGGTCTGTACTTAATAAAGTATTTGCGGGTAAAACAAATACACCCTTTTCATTAAAGAGGTTGGTTATAAGCTGTTTACCAATAAAGTTGTCATTGCTTTTGTCCATACTCTTCACCTGCCAGAGCGGAAAATTCGCTTGCGGCGAACCCCTGCTGTATTGGAACCCTCACTATTTATTTTATTATTCACAGTATTCTCGTCTCCTGAACGTAAACTGAATAAAAAGTCATAGTCAGCGACAACTTTTTTTAGTTTATACATATTCTATCGTTCTTTTACTAAAGAATGTTAATACTTGATTTGTTATTCACAATCCTCAGGTCAATCATTCGCCTGCTGTGAGCGATCGTTTTTCTTGCTTTAATCCTACCGGCATTTTATGCCGCTTGGCAATTTTCAAATATAGTGCCAGTTCCCGACATAGCTGCAAAATAGCAGATCGCACTTCAAATTCCTCACGAGTATCCGGCAGCCCCATTTTTTGAAACTCCTCCTCCAGACTATAAAGAAGTCGCTCTGTCCGACCTGTATATTCTTCTGCCAGCACATCTCCACTGAGTTGATCGAACAATTCAGCCACCATATCCCCATGCGGCAATTGGCGATAGACCTGCGATAACAGCTGCAGCATATTTTGAATCGATTCTAGTTGTTCCTTCCGCATGTAGAAGTAGACATTCCACGCCGCATCCGGATTTATCACATGATTTTCCATTTCCCTAGCCGCAGCGCTCAGACCGCGTTGTACCGCCGTGTTCGCCCCAATAAGCTCTTTTCCATCCCAGATATATCCAGGTTCACGCAGTGTCCGGGCCATTTGAGTGAAAATAACAGAAAAGAAGCCATCGACTTCCTTGCGGATTACATACATCGCCCCTTCGGTCTGTGGCATATAGATCAGATTCACCAGCCCGGCGGAGCCGAGACCAATCACTAACAATTCTATCTGCTGCAGCAGGACATGCAGCGTAATCTCAGCTTGTCCAAATACACGAAAGACGATAACGGAGCTAGTGACGATCCCTTCCTTGAAGCCTGATTTCACGATAAGTGGAAAGCCGAACAGTACGTACATTCCAAGCACCCAATAATGGAAACCCAAGACCCAGAACAAAATACAGCCAAAAAAGAGTCCCACGAGCGAGGCCGTAAAACGTGCCGTTATCGTCCGGAGACTCCTCTTACGTGTGGTTTCCACCCCCAGAATTGCTAACAGACCCGCACTCTGCGCATTTGGTATTCCTACAGCAGCTGCCAGCAATACGGACAGGACGGTAGCAGCCGCTGTTTTGATAATTCGAAATCCCATGAAGATATCTCTCCTTGAAAGTTTTGTAAGACATGCTTCTCCGAAATACTTCATACAAAACTCGCTTCGGATGCTTAGCTAAAGATATAGTCATGGTACAAGATTTTCCGCAGAGACACAATAAGACATTATTTTCACCGTCTCAACAATAGAATCTTTTCCACATATAAGACCAACTGATACATTGCTGTTGCCACTACTGCGATGATAAGCAAACTGGACATGACCAGTGTAAAATTGAATACCTGAAAGCCATAGATGATCAGATAACCAAGGCCAGACTTCGCGACCAAAAATTCGCCAACGATAACTCCGACCCAGGACATGCCTACATTCACTTTTAATGTAGAGACCACTGTTGGAAAGGAGGCTGGCAGAATAACCTTATTAAACACCTGTACGCGTGTTGCTCCGAAGGAGCGGACTACCTTGATTAAATTGGGGTCCACGCTGCAGAAGCTGTTATACACAACCAGCGTGGTTATAATCACTGTAATAGATAATGTAGTGACGACGATAGCCGTGAATCCGGCACCAAACATTACGATAAATATCGGTCCGAGCGCTACTTTCGGCATGCTATTAAAGACAACCATGTACGGATCAAGGACTGCTGATAAAAAAGGAGACCACCAGATGATTACAGCCAGCAGAGTCCCAAGCAGTGTACCCAGCACAAAGCCAACTGCAGTCTCGCCTACTGTTATCCCGAGATGCGGCCATAGACTGCCGCTAACCATATCCCCCCAGATCTGCCGAAAGACTTTCGTAGGATAGCTGAACAACAACTCATCAATATAGCCCAGTCTGGCCCCCGCTTCCCAAAGGACGAAGAACAGCAGCAGCACACTGCTGCGCACAGCAAGAACCTGATTGCGCCGCCGCTGCTTTTTCTTCTGGAATTCTCCATGCATATGCTGCAGCCATTGTTCCCGGGAAGCTGCTTCACTGGTTTGCCCGTTATGTTTCACTAGCTGTCCCTCCCTGCAGACTCCATTTCCTGCCATATTTCATGAAAAAGCTCCGCGAAGCCTGCCTGATCACGTGCATATAAAGGAGGTGCGGCCCGGATAACCTCCGGCACTGGAAAGACTTTGCGGATCTTGCCCGGATTCCGTTGCAACAGAATAACCCGGCTGCTGACCGCAATCGCCTCGGACAGGTCATGTGTAACTAGAACTGCAGTTGTCCCGCGGCGGCGCAATGTCTCTGATACCAGGTCCTCAAGCTGCAGCTTGATCTGGTAATCCAGCGCCGAGAAAGGTTCATCCAACAGCAGAAGTCCGGGATTGGTGGCCAAGGTGCGCACCAGCGCCACTCTTTGGCGCATGCCTCCCGACAGCTGCGCTGGATAAGCTTTGGTCTTATCCTTTAGTCCCATGTCTTGGAGCAGCTCCAAAGTCTTCTGTTTTGTCTCTTCGTTTAAACATCCCGTTAACTCCAGACCAAGCACCGCATTGTCCAAAATGCTGCGCCAGGGAAAAAGATAGTCCTGCTGCAGCATATACCCTACCTCAGGAGAGGGTCCATTCATGGACCGACCATTGATAACTACTTCACCGCGCGAAGGCTGCATCAGCCCGGCTATGATCGATAATATAGTTGTCTTGCCGCATCCACTGGGACCAACCAGACTGACGAATTCTCCCTTCTCAACAGTAAGATTCAGGTCCTCAACGGCTAATGAAGCCTCAAGATCGCCAAGATAGGCATGCGTAACTCCCTTTAGCTGCACTACTGGAAGCATATCAGCCCCTCCTTCAAGGTTGTAGTGCTTGAACCTTCTCGAATGTTGTGTAACTTGTTATTTTGAGACGCCAGCCTTAAGGCTGGCTTCAGCTTTTTCGGCAAAGCTGTTATTTACAATTTTCTCTACTGGAACACGTGCTTTCAATTCTCCGGCATTCTCCATGACATCCAACAGATTGTTCCATTCTTCATTATCCACAACCGGATTAACCGCATAGGTATCCTGTTCCTTGTAGCGCTTGACCGACGATATTATAATATCCCGGTCTGTATTCTCAAAATAAGGCAGAATAGCATCGGCAATCTCCTCAGGACTGTGATCCTTCACCCATAGCTGTGCACGCTGGATCGCATTGGTGAACTTCTGGACGGTATCACCATTTTTGCTGATATAGCTCTCCTTGGACATAAATACCGTATATGGTAAATAGCCACTCACTATCCCAAACGAAGCTACCACTTTACCCCGGCCTTCACGTTCGAAGATGGATGCCTGAGGTTCAAACAGCTGCACGTAATCCCCGGTCCCCGAAGCAAAGGCTCCGGCAATGTTAGCGAAGTCGATATTCTGAATTAGAGTAATATCCTTGGCAGGATCAATCCCTTTTTGCAATAAGCTATACGCCCCAGCCATCTGTGGCATTCCACCTTTTCTTTGCCCGAGAAATGTTGACCCCTTCACTTTGTCCCAGCTGAAGTCCCCTGCATCCTTACGGGCGAACAGAAATGTACCATCCCGTTGGGTCAACTGCGCAAAGTTAATGACAGGATCATCCGCACCCTGCTGATACACATAAATGGAAGTTTCTGAGCCTACCAGCGCCACATCAATAGCTCCCGAGAGAAGCGCAGTCATGGTCTTGTCTCCTCCTGGAATCGTCTGCAGTTCTACCTCCAACCCCTCATCCTTAAAAAAGTTCTGCGACAAAGCCACATATTCTGGTGCATAAAAGACAGAACGGGTGACTTCCCCAATCTTCACCTTTACTCCCGTTGAAGCTCCACCGCAGCCGGCAAGTACTGAAAAACACAATGTGATGAGCATGAGTGACAGGGACCTCTTGTACCTTCTCTTCATTCTTCATTCTCCTTTCTTACCGGGTCGTTTGCCCTTATCTAAAGCATATGCTGCAGCCTAGTGAAAGGTTAAGATGAACAATAAATATCGTTTGCACAGATTTATTTTGAATTTAAGAGCGATTTTTAGCCAAAATCATTGATCCACTTTGCTGAAATCAATCTTTATTTTAGATATACCCGTTAATGAAGAGTAATTTGTAGAATATCAGAGTAAATAAGAGTATATGTATTTTAGAAGGCTAATTATCAGGATATTACGTAATTTTAGAGTTGTGCAAACGTTTTTATATACTCGGCATATTCAGGTAGTATTAATGATAAAGCGCTTACTCACAATAAAAACGGAATTGCCATGAAAGGGGTTTGCTACTATGTATTCACAGTTTACCTATCTACATTCAAAATGTTTCCTTCAGACTGTTGCTGCTACAGCCTTAGCTGCTATATTGCTGGCCGGTTGCTCCGGTAATCCACCAGAAGGATCTGCTCAGTCTTCCGCCTCTCCTCAAGCGACAGCACAGCAGAATCACACGGTGGCTCCAGCGGCTACCAAACAGACGACTGCCACATCCGTGACGGCTGTAGATGAGCAGCCTTCCACTGTCTTTTATGAAATATTTGTGCGTTCATTCTTTGACTCTGATGGTGACGGAATTGGTGATTTGAAGGGAGTTACGGAGAAACTTGATTATTTGAATGATGGCGATCCCGCTACCACAGATGATTTAGGGATTGGCGGTATTTGGCTCATGCCTATTAATCCTTCCCCGAGTTATCATGGCTACGATGTAACCGATTATCGGAGTATTAATCCTGATTATGGAACTCTAGAGGATCTGCAGGAGCTTATTCAAGCAGCACATCAAAGAGGCATCAAGGTGATTATGGACTTGGTGGTGAATCACACCTCGAAGGAACATCCGTGGTTTGTTGATTCTGCCAGCAATAAAGAGGGTAAATATCGGGACTGGTATATATGGGCAGAGGATCAGAAACGACCAGCAAGCGGAACAAGCGCTGCGGGCAGTGGAAATCCGTGGCACAGCCTGCTTGGGAGTCATTATATGGGAACCTTTTGGGAGGGGATGCCTGATTTGAATTTCGATAATCCCGCAGTTCGCAGGGAAATGTTGGACATCGGACAATTCTGGCTGAAAAAAGGCGTGGATGGCTTTCGACTGGATGCAGCCAAGCATATCTATGAGGATCTATCTACAGACAAAAGTGCAGCTACAACTGCTAAAAATGTAACCTGGTGGCAGGAATTCCGCAAAGCTATGAATGCTGTCAATCCGCAGGCTTATATTGTAGGCGAAGTATGGGAGAATTCTGCCGTATCTGTTGGTGCCTATCTCAATCAGGCCTTCGATTCCGGCTTTAACTTTGGCTTAGCAGAGACCTTGCTCCATTCCGCAGAAGCTGAGAAAGACAGTGGGGCAGCCTATACGCTGGAACGTACCTATAAGCTTTACTCACAAATCTCAAAGGACGCTTTTACCGATGCCATATTTCTGACTAATCATGATCAGAATAGAGTAATGAGCCAACTGCAAGACAACTTGGATCATGCTAAAATGGCTGCAGCAATGCTGCTAACCCTACCCGGAAATCCTTTTATCTACTATGGCGAGGAGATTGGGATGCTCGGTGTGAAGCCGGATGAAGGCATCCGCGAGCCCATGAGATGGGTGTCTGAGGAAGACGGCAAAGGACAAACAACTTGGGAAGACAGCAGCAATAACACATGGACCGCAGAAAATAATGTGAAAAGTCAAAATAAAGATAACCACTCGCTGCTGGAGCGATACCGTGAGCTCATCTCCCTTCGCAATGCCGTGCCTGCCTTACGTGACGGAGGGATTCGTGATTATTCTTCGGGCAATACAGGTGTTATGGCCTATGAAAGAGTGAGCGCTCAGGAGCAAGTACTAGTTATGCATAATCTTACAGGCAAAAAGCAACAGGTCTTGCTTCATCCCAATGTGAATGGAGACAGTTATCACAAAGTTATCAACTACATCTCTGATGTAGCAGTCTTACAGGGAGATTCCCTAACCTTACCTCCCTATTCATCTGCCATTCTGAACTAGAGAATAGAAGTGGGTTGCCGGACCCATTCTGTAAAGGTATTGCATAGCTGAGATTTGTTCAGCGGAAAAGCAATCATCCAGTCCTCAGCAGCACTGTAGTTCATGCGCAGCAGCCAACCGCAGGAGAAATCGCCAATAAAGGCAGCGTAGTGTACTTTCCAACCGCTACCGCTCCGAGAACAGAGCCGCAATTCTCCCTCCGTGCAATAATATTTCATGACCCTGGCTAGTTGGGCGGAGTGCTCATATTCTCCGGTTTCAGCAAATAAGCTTTGAGATAAACTATGTAGAGAAGATGAAACTGAGCTCTCTTTGAGCTCTTCATACTTATGTTTAGACATCATCAGAGCTGGGACAAGCGGGTAACCCAGCTCAAGTGGTTCAATTATATTGAACAGCTGAAGACAGGTCTGCTCAACTGCAGCAGGTTCAATCTGTTCAAAGCTTATGGCGCCAACCTTTTGATTAGAAATCAACAGTATCCTATCCTTATGTACTTGCAGACATACGTCTTGTACATGCTCGCCTTCACTATATCGCAATCGGCACATTCGTTCCGCAGCTGTCGCCGTGCGCAGCTGTTCCATTACATTTTCATTCATAGCACAATCAGGGAACAGGAAATGTGCTAAATAAACGCTGTCCTTATCATTCACACCATCGTATCCTTCCTTTAATTCAATAAAAATTCATAATTCTTGCAAAATAAAGACGCCTTCGTGATAAATATCGCAATCTTTATGTTATCATAAGCTAATTTTAAGGTAAAATTAAGAAATAAAGGTTAAGATCAAAACATGAAATACTTGTAGCGAGGTGATTTCAAAATGAGAATGGTCATAACATTTCAGAACAAACTTGTACCTGTGTATTTCACAACAGAAAATAAACAGCCCACTCAAAAAGTACTTAGATTACTTAACAGTACGCTGGAGCTCAAAATTCAAAAAGGCAAAACTGCCCTCAAGAAATGTCTCAATTCTCTGATTAGTATCGAAATTAAAGGCTCTGAAGCTATATTGCACAGTTATAGTGAAAACGATTCATTAGCTCTATCCCTCTATTAAAGGAGGGATATTTTTTTGCCATATTTTCCAAACACATTATCTACCTGTTTAAGATAGGCGATTGTTTTCCGACGGAAACGCCCTTACGGGTATACGACTTCTGCATCCAAGACATAAAACAAGCAGCTTCCAGCTCACCGTAAAGATAAGCTCCTTATTGTTAGATTCTAAACACTCTTTTGCTTTCTGAGGCGTTTCCCACATATCCATTGGTAATTTTCTGCGCTTTTAAATATTCCTTTAAGACTGGCCGATCTTTTCCCCACACAAGTACCACTTGTTACCCGTTTTCTGAAAAGTTAGTTTTTTTAATCAGCCGCAGAAAAAAAGCATATCCCTTCGATTTAAAGGAATATGCCTAACTGTATTTTAATACCGGTTCTATTCAAATAGCGGCTGCTCTTCAGCCGATCTTATGGTTCGCATTTTCTTCTTTTTCGGCTTTTTGAATACGCAACTTGAATAGCTTCACTAGATTCAGACGTGTGCGTTCTTCATGACAGCTGTCCAGTTTCTTTATTATGAAACGGTCAATGGACATGTCCTTCGCTTCCTTTCATACTTCCATTCTTCAAAATCAGGCTAACAGGAAATAATTCCCTGTCCCTGTATCTCCTATATAAACGGGAATTCAACGATCTAAACGCAGTTATTCTATCCAATTTAATCATTCGAAAAAAGTGATTTACAAACAAAATATTAAGTGCTATATTAAATAAAGTAAATACCTATTATATATTTAAGGAGAAATCATAATGACAAATGTCCTTTTTATCAAAGCTAATAACCGCCCTGTTGAACAATCCGTAAGTGTTAAGTTGTACCACGAATTTCTGGAGAGCTACAAACAAAGTCATCCACAAGATGAAATTACTGAATTGGATCTGTTTGCAGAACAACTTCCATATTACGACAACACGTTGATTACGGGAATGTACAAAGCAGCTCAAGGTTATGAAGCAACCCCTGAAGAAGCTGCAGGCGCTGCGCTGGTCAACAAATATCTGGAACAGTTTATTGCTGCTGAAAAAGTAGTCATCGCGTTCCCACTCTGGAACATGACGGTTCCGGCTGTATTGCATACTTATATTGACTACCTGAGCCAAGCCGGCAAAACATTCCAATACACTGCTGAAGGACCTAATGGCCTGCTAGGCGGCAAAAAAGTCGTTCTATTGAATGCCAGAGGTGGCATTTATTCCGAAGGACCTGCTGCTGGCGCTGAAATGGCCGTAAACTTTGTCTTGGGAATGTTAGGCTTCTGGGGAGTTACGGATATCGAGCAAGTAATTATCGAAGGACATAACCAGCTTCCACAACAAGCAACAGAAATCATCGAAAAAGGCTTGCAATTGGCTAAGACTACGGCAGCATCATTCTAATCTGCCTCCAGTATTAAAAGTCTGGTTATAGTTATACAACGCAACTTTTTCAGACAGCTTTCCTGCACCAACCGGACTTTTATTTATATATAGCTTCATAAGGGTGCCCCTAAAGCCAATGGCTAAAGGGGCACCCTTTACTTTTACATAGAATATCTTGAGCTCTTCTTAAAAATCATCCACTCCCAGACGCCAGCCTCTGGACCGTGATGGACTGACTTTTAAAGCAGTCTGAGCGTTTTTACGCTTTGTCTTCTTCTCTTTGCTATTCTGAAACAACAGCTCACGCTGTGTTTTGCGATAATTCAGCAGCCGATTCTGTTCAAGCACACCGCTCTGCACCGCCTCCAGCACAGCACAGCCTTCTTCTCGTTCATGACTGCAATCCTTGTAACGGCATTCTGCCGCCAAGCTGTTTATGTCAGCAAAAGCCAGTTCAAGTCCCCCGTCATCCTCCCACAGCTGCAGCTCCCGCATGCCTGGTGTGTCCACGATAATGCCTCCATCCGGCATTACAAACAGCTCACGATGTGTTGTGGTATGACGGCCTCGACTGTCACCCTCTCTTATATCCTGGGTTACTTGCAGTTCCTTTCCGCATAACCGATTAACCATTGTCGATTTACCACAGCCGGAGGAACCCGTCAGGGCAACGGTCTGACCGCTGCCAAGGTAAGGCAGAAGACTCTCCAACCCCTCACCTTGTAAGGCACTAACCGCATGTACAGCCACGCCTGGTGCAGCACGTTCCATATCGGCTATCTTGCTCTTCGCATCCGTACAGAGATCTGCTTTTGTCAGCAGAATAACCGGATTCGCTCCACTATTCCATGCCATGATGAGATATCGCTCCATCCGCCGTACGTTAAAATCATCATTCAAGGCGCTGACCAGAAATAAGGTATCCACATTTGCGGCCACGATTTGCTCCTCTTGAGTCGTTCCCGCTACTTTACGTGAGATGACACTATGCCGCGGTAGAACACCATGAATCACTGCATGCTCACCGCCATCCTGCATGGAAAGCCCCACCCAGTCACCGATAGCCGGATAATCCCCGGATACTACTAGCCCATGTCTCAACTTGCCCGCAAGCTCGCCCCAGGTCTCGCCCGACTCCGCCATTACCCGATACTTAGTGCCAAAGTCACCGACGATCCTACCGGGAACAAGCTCTGGTCTCCCGGTGTCAAACCACTTTTCATTCCATTTTCTATTCCAATCTTCATTCCAGCCATATTGCATAATACTCATCCAATTCCTCCTAAATAATGTGGTTATAGCTCTTACCTGCATTCAAATCAACCAGTCTTTGGGAACATAAACTTTGCCAAAAGGCAAAAAACCGCCGGAACGTTTAGGTTCCGGCGGCTGGTCTGCTATAGACTGCTCCCTTTGCAAGAAAGAAGAGCGAATCTTAGATAGACACGCAAAAAAAGCCGCCGGAACCGATACGGTCCCCGACGGCTCTAATAGTTGTATTAGAGCTTACGCGCTAAACTGCGTTAAGCATTACTGCGCAGTAGCTGTTCCCGGAAGACACGTATCCACAACAGTTGCAACCGATAATGTATAGACTGTCATAAATATCATCCCCTTCCGAAATAATCTGTTGTAAGCATAAACGTTGATCCCACATAATGTCAACCTAATCATTTAACTCATAGTCATAATTTACAAAATGTCCTTGAGCTCATCCAGCTCGTTAATGGTCTTCCATGGATGTACATCCAGCGAATCGTCCCAGCCATGGTTCCTCCGCAGCCAAATACTTTCCATCCCGGCTTTACCCGCTCCCCAGATATCATTCACAGGATGATCGCCGATAAACAAGGTTTGTCCGGCATCTGTACCCAGCCGTGCAAGCGCCAGTAGGTAAATTTCCGGGTCCGGCTTACTGATCCCTACTTCTCCAGAGATAACGATGGTTTGAAAGTAGTCGCGCAGATTGATGGAGTCTATTTTGCCATATTGGATATCCGTCTTTCCGTTAGTAACCAGTCCGAGAATATAACCACGATCCCGACAGTATTTTAATACATCAAGGGCATGTTTCATCAATGCTCCATGCTTTATATAGCTTTCGTCATAATACACACGGATGGCTGAAGCGGAGACTGGAGATTGCCAAGGCAGCTCCTGAGCGAGCTCCGCAAAAAAACCGTCTTTATCCCTGTAACCGTCAGCGTCCCGGAGAATGATATCCTCAATTACCTCCTGCGCCTGCTTGGGATTTAAATATCCCAGAAAATCACGGACAAATTGCGTGCTAAAACTGCGAAAGGTATGATCACGGTCCATTAATGTATTGTCTAGATCAAATAGCAAGGCTTGTATTTCTTTCATGCAATGATTCCCCTTATGTGCTTAATTTCAATCCGCTCTCTTCAGGAATTCATTGTACTATGCCTTTACAAACAAAGAAAAGACCATTCTGAAAAAGGAAACCGATTCTCCTCTGTTCAAAACAGTCCTACTGATCAAATTCATAAATCATTTGCATAAATCCATGGGTCACTTCCTTACTCAAAATGCTCCGGCCTGTGTGTCAGCATCATTTCCTCGTCCGTGATATATAATGGAAAAGGTGGTGTTTCCTTAAGATAACTTTCTGTGGAGAGCAGTCGGTAATGGACCTCAGGCAACCAGGAGTCCTCGATTAGCGGTAGCTTTCCTGTATCATTAATATAATTGTCTACCGCAGACTGAACCAAATCGAGGTAATAAGGAACTAGCTTGTCTTCTTCGGTAAAGATTTCGAATGTTTCACGCGACATATAGAACTTTTGCTGCGGTACTCCACCCAAATAACGTTTTAGACGAGCGAGATCAATACTTTTATCTGCCATGATAAGAGCCGTGCGATTAATCGGAGTGGGCATATCAGCTTCGAATTGCTTTACAGCCTGCTTGACCTGTGGCAAAGTGACCATTACTTGATCTGAAATGGGATTTTTCTTAGCGCGTTTGAATATCATACTGAAAGTCTCCTTTCGAAGTATATGTCAGATAACGCTTACAATTCCAGTTTATTCGTTTTCTGAATATTTAATCAGTATTCTTCCCAATATTCACAGAAAGTTACCATTTATAAGTTCATTATTTGACATATTCCCAGTGAGTCCACATCTCCTGCGGGTTTAGTTCATATTTATCATTCTCCCGATACATGAACTGATGCATAATAAACTCACGGCGGATAGTAGCAAAATCATCATGAAATGGCTTAATGAACTCATTTATTTCTTTTTCCGTGTAGATGACTCCGGGCTCCAGTTTCTCCACAATATACTGTAGGGCGATGAGTTTTTTCTTATACTGTGCTGGAATTTGCCGCAGACGACCATCCTTGGAGAAAAAATTACGCAGCACCGTTTCTTTGAGACTGTTGTCCGATGATTGTTCTTCCATACCTTCTACCCCCTTAGCAAAAATAAATTGCAATGAAGCATCTGCTGTAGCCGTAATAAATTCAGGATTCAGCTTGAAATAGACAGTGTTCTTGTCGCGACGTTCTTTAATTAGCGCAGCCTCACGCAATTTGGAAGCATGATGAGTTACTGTTGGCTGCGATAAATTCAATTTCTCGGCCAGTGCCTGTCCATGCATTTCTCCCTGGGACAGAATCAGCAGCATGCGCAGACGGGTAGGATCAGCTAAAGCCTTATGATATTTCACAATTTTATCAAGTTGCACGGGTAGACACTCCTCTAACATTCATAGACTGAAGATAAAGCGGCGAAGCAATTTAGATATATATCTAATTATACAACAATAAATGCGGCTTTATCAACCGCTTCCACCATAAAAACCGGCCTTTATGGAAAAAAACTTGGGTTTGGGGTAGGATTTAAAGAAACGAACAGGAACTAACAGGAGGTTGCCAGCAAAATGAAAGATGTAATTATTATCGGGGCAGGTCCCTGTGGGCTCTCGACAGCCATGGAATGTCAGCGTCAAGGGCTTACTAGCTTGATCATTGAGAAAAATTTTATCGTACATTCCATTTATTTGTATCCAACCAACATGCAATTTTTTAGTACAGCCGAGCTGCTGGAAATCGGGGGTGTTCCTTTTACATCGCCAAATGATAAGCCCTTCCGTCATGAAGCACTAGTCTATTATCGTCGCGCTGCACAGCAGCATGGTCTGGAAATCGCCGCCTATGAAGAAGCTTTATCTGTCGAGCCTCTTGATGATGGAACGTTCGCCGTACATACTTCATATTCGCGTGGTGAGCACAAGACTCGGCAAGCTGCCCACGTTGTGATCGCGACAGGTTACTTTGACCAGCCTAATATGATCGGAATCCCCGGCGAAGAGCTGCCTAAGGTGACTCATTATTTTGGAGAAGCCCATCCTTATACGGGTATGAGGGTTACCGTTATTGGCGGCAGCAATTCGGCAGTGGATGCGGCGCTCGAGCTGATCCGTGTAGGAGCTGCCGTAGACATGGTGTATCGCGGAGATAGCATCTCAGAGAATATTAAACCCTGGGTTCGGCCAATCTTTGAAAGCCTGGTAAAAAAAGAAAAAATCACACTGCATATCCAATCACGTGTAGTGGAAATTACACCACACTCTGTAATCATTCAGTTGCCAAATGGAGAAACTGAAGCTGTGGATAATGATTTTGTGCTGGCCTTAACCGGTTTCCGGCCTAGCCGCATCCTCCTTACTTCAGCAGGCGTTGTCATGGACGACGAACTGGAGAAACCAGCATTTAATCCATCCACCATGGAGAGCAATGTGCCCGGACTGTATGTAGCCGGTGTAATCGCTTCCGGCCGCAATGCTAATGAGGTCTTTATTGAGACCGGTCGGGGACATGGCAAGCTTATTGTGGACCATATCCTCTCGAAACAGTGCAGCAAGGATAAGGAGATGGATCACTAATATGGACTTGACCTCTTTGCTTTTGCTTGGATTGGCAGCACTAGGTATCATCAGCAGCAATTCACCTGTGACCATCGCCATGGTCGTCCTGCTGCTGCTGAGAGTGCTTGGATTACAGCAGGCCTTCCCGTGGCTGGAGAAGTATGGCCTGACCGTCGGGATTATCGTGTTGACCATCGGTGTGATGACACCGCTGGCCAGCGGTAAAATATCGCTGCAGATGGTTGGCCAGTCATTTCTGAACTGGAAGTCACTGTTAGCGATCGCCATCGGTATTCTTGTCGCCTACCTTGGTGGACGAGGCGCGGTACTTATGGGCAGTCAGCCTACTGTTGTTGCCGGACTCCTGATCGGTACAGTGATCGGCGTGGCCTTCTTCAAGGGTGTCCCGGTGGGCCCGCTCATCGCGGCTGGCATTTTGTCACTGTTGATTGGGAGAATGTAATTCATGCTGAGTATTTGAGCAAGTTCAATGCAAAAAATGGCCGCCTTCATCAGGCGACCCGTAAATGTATTATGAATTTCTCATTCTAACCTTGCTGCCAGTAATCACCCATCCAGACGCTGCACATTAAACAGTCTGGCGTAACTTCCCTCCACAGCCATCAGTTGATCATGTGTCCCACGTTCGGTGATTGCACCGTTCTCCAGCACCACAATCTGATCTGCGTGTGTAATCGTTGACAGCCTATGGGCTACGATCAAGGTGGTGCGCTCGGAAGAAAGTGCCTGCAGCGCTTGTTGGATCAGATACTCCGATTCCAAATCCAGGGCCGAGGTAGCCTCGTCCAGAATGAGCACCTTTGGGTCTTTAAGAAATACTCGTGCGATGGCTACACGCTGCTTCTGTCCACCGGACAGCTTTACTCCGCGCTCGCCAACCTCGGTATCATAGCCCTGCGGCAGCTGCAGAATGAAATCATGGGCATTGGCCGCCTGAGCGGCAGCAATAATATCTTCCTCCGGCGCCTCAGGATTGCCGAAGAGGATATTGTCACGCACTGAACCACTGAACAGGAAATTATCCTGAAGCACCATACCGACGGTTCTGCGCAGACTCTCTTGTGTCAGCCCCCTTATATCCTGCCCGTCCATTTGGAGACTGCCTTCGCTAATATCATAGAAACGCGGAATCAGGCTAATCAAGGACGACTTGCCTCCCCCGCTCATTCCTACAAAAGCAATCGTCTGCCCCGGCTTGATGCTTAAAGAAATATCCTTCAGCACCCATTCGTTCTCATCGTTATATTTAAACCATACCTGCTTAAAATCAATGGCACCAGTTGCTCCAAGCAGAGGTTTAGCACCTGGCTCATCAACAATATCATAAGGCTCATTCAACAGCTCCAGCACCCGCTCCAGGGAAGCCGAGGCTTGGGTCAACACCGTCGAGGAGTTGATCAAGCGCCGCAACGGCGCATACATGCGGTCAAGGTAACCGAAGAACGCAACAAAGGTGCCCAAGGTCAAGTTTCCTAGGATAACCTGATATCCTCCATAACCAATGACGAGCAGCGGTGCAATATCCGTCAGTGTATTGATAATGGCGAAGGTGATCGCATTCCAGCGGGTTTGGGCCATTGCTTTTTCCAGAAAATGCTTATTGATAGATTCGAATTGCTTATGATCTACTTGTTCCATCGTGAAGCTGCGGATGATCGCAATGCCCTGAATCCGTTCATGCAGGTATCCTTGAATCCCAGCAAGTGCTTGTGAGCGGTCCTTGGTCAGTATCTTAAGCCGCTTGTATAGCGTATTTACAGCAATGGCGTAAAACGGTAAAATGGCGATGGATACAAGGGCAAGCGTCGGATTGAGGTAAAACATAAACGCCAATGCGAACACAAGCGTGAACATATCCAGCCATATGTTCATCATCCCCACTTCCACCAGATTCTTGGTCTGCTCCACATCATTGATGAATCGGGAGATGGCTTCTCCCACCTTGGTATTCTGGTAATACCGCAGCGATAAACGCTGCAAATGGCTGTATAGCTTGTTTCGCATGTCGAAAAGTACTTTGCTGGTAATCAGCTGGGCAAAATATTGACGGAAGTATTCCACCGGCCCCCTAACAATTACAAACAAAATAAAAGCTCCACCCAAAATAAGCATTAGCTGTGACACCCGCTCCTGAACCGTCATATTCGGATTCAGCAGCAGATCATCCACAATATATTTCAGGATCATTGGCAGGGTCAGGGGAATGCTGAATTTGATCATGCCAATAATGAGCGTAATTATTATCAATTTCATATAGGGCCGAACAAAAGGGTAATAGGATTTCCATTGCTTCACTGAATTGTTCTGTCCCTTCACTTCATCGAGATTACAAGGTATTGTTGACTTTTGCGCTCTACAATGTTTTTATATTTTTAAGTCCATAAGTACGATTGCAGTACCCGAACTTCAGGAGGATAACGATGTCTAGACAATTTGTGACGGAAGCCGTCATGATGGCGATCTACGGTCAACTGCTCGTTCCGAGTAGCCCTGTGGAATATATAGTGCCTTATACAACTATAATAGAATTGTACGAATTACGGGATAGCGATGAACCGTTAATGAACCGCCCGGACGATGACAAGCATGTCAAACTTAAGATTCGTGAGCTAATCGATTATTTCGAAGAGCCGCTGAATTCCAAGAAAATCAATCGCTGCCTCTCCATCCCCTGGGCCAAAAGCTCCGCCATTCTGCTCGGTGGACAGGCGCAGATCACGATTATTAACAGCTTGGATACTGAAACCTATGGGGAAGTATTCGATCCAATCGAAACCGAACTTCTGTTGTCATCCCAGCGTGAGAAGGTACCCATCCTGACCGATCAATTTGAGCTGATCCAACGTATTATTGAAGGCGGGATTCCTGTTCAGGTATACGATATTGATGATTTCGATTTCGCGATGGAGGAAGAATCTTTTCGCAGCTCTCCTTAATACAAATATGCATATTAGCCCATGCCTTTTGGCAAGGGCTTTTTGTATTATGCAGAAACCACCCATTTCTGAAATATCAATCTGTATATTTACTCCCGTAAAGTTTCGGTTGCTGTCAATGCTTTGTACTTATACTCAATATCATCCTCAACCTCGGAGTACACGATAGATAGGCTATATCCATCCATATACCATAAGTCCTGCTCTTCCATATAGAACACTATTCCTTCTTGTTCCACTCTGTTCGCCGGACGTCCCGGCGCTTCAGTAGCTATACCCAGTGAGAATCCGGGGTGAAGTCCACCACCCGAACTATAACGGGGAAATAAACGAATATAGTCTCCATTTGCTAGGCCAAGCTCTCTTCTGAACCAGGCAGCCGCGGCTTGACTTATTTCCATACTCATCTCTCTCAGCTCCTTTGTGATTCTTATCATACTTAAAAAATGCTAATATTCCAAATGACTATACACCATAAGGGATTAACAATTTGTTCAAAAATACATTTGACAAGGTCTCGAAGTGAGTGATAAACTCGGTTCATAACGAAGCGTCTTCAAGTTATTACCAAATGAAAGAAAGGGTGAGAGCGGTGTTTAATATTGTACCAGTGCAATCTTATACTATTGTCGGCAACTACACACAACCAAATACCGAAGCAGCCCAAGTGGTGGAACCATCCTGAATATCTAGCGATATACGCGTAGCGCTTGATTTCAGTACATGACAATCTCTCCATGCCTGGTGCTGTCTTAGCACCGTGCGCATGATAAGCTGTAAATTACAGGCATATCGTCCGTTTTCGGATGATATGCCTTTTTGTATGCTTTTGAGCGGACCACTATTCTGAATTCCCTGCAAACAGCCGACAACCATTTAACTCGAAAGGATGGGATTTACCTTGTTCTCTGTTCTCAAAAATCTCGGGTGGTTCTTTCGCCGGGAGAAAAAACGTTATTTTATCGGCCTTATTCTGCTTATCATTGCCGGAGTACTTGAACTTCTTCCCCCACGTCTCCTCGGTAATGCCATTGACGAGATTGTAAGTGGCTCAATTACAGCTACTTCTTTGATCAAGTATATTTCGGCAATAATCGCCATGCTGCTCATCATCTATTGGATCACTTACATATGGATGCATAAGCTGTTTGGGGGTTCCAACCTCGTAGAGCGCTTGCTGCGTTCCCGCTATATGAACCGTCTTATGACCATGACCCCATCCTTCTTTGAACGCAATCGTACCGGAGACTTGATGGCGCGGGCGACCAATGACATCCGTGCGGTCTCGGCAACGGTAGGCTTCGGGATGCTGACGCTGTGTGACTCTACGATCTTTCTGTCAGTCGTGCTGCTGGCGATGGGCTCTCTGGTCAGTTGGAAGCTTACATTGGCTGCTGTATTGCCACTACCGCTAATAGCGGTAGCAATGATTTTCTATGGCCGGGCCATTCATGACCGTTACAGTCTGGCACAAGACGCTTTTGGCGATATGAATGACCAGGTGCTTGAATCCGTATCCGGAGTGCGGGTTATCCGTGCGTATGTGCAGGAACGGCTGGATGAGCAACGTTTCGCGGACATTACGGAAGATGTATACCGCAAGAATATGGCAGTGGCCCGTGTTGATGCTTTTTTTGAACCAACGATCCGCTTCTGTGTCGGACTGAGCTACATTATTGGGCTCACATATGGCATATACCTTGTCTTCCGCAATCAAATCACCCTTGGAGATCTTGTCTCCTTCAATATGTACCTTGGAATGATTGTGTGGCCGATGTTCGCCATAGGTGAGCTGATTAATATCATGCAACGGGGTGGCGCTTCACTCGAACGCATTGATGAAACGCTGAATTCAGTACCAGATGTACAGGATATAGCGCAGCCAGTAGAAGTTGCTAGTCCAAGCAGTATCGAACTAAAAAATGTGACCTTCCGTTATCCCACCTCAACCATTGATAACCTTAATGGAGTAAGCCTCTCATTGTCGCAAGGGCAAACACTAGGTGTAGTCGGCCGCACCGGCAGCGGTAAATCAACACTGCTGAAGCAATTACTGCATGAATATCCGAGCGGGAGCGGTGAACTTCTAATCTCGGGTGTACCGATTGACAATATTGCTCTCGACCGCCTGCATAGCTGGATGGGTTATGTTCCGCAGGAGCAGATCCTGTTCTCCAAAAGCGTGCGCCAGAACATTCAGTTCGGTCTTGATAAGGCTGATGATGAAACGATTATGAAAGCCATAACCGCTGCTGCCTTCCAGAATGACCTCGGGACCTTGTCCGAGGGTCTGGATACCTTGGTCGGGGAACGGGGAGTCTCCCTCTCCGGCGGACAGAAGCAACGTGTCTCCCTCTCCAGAGCTTTTATCGCCAATCCGGATATTCTGATTCTGGACGATGCCTTATCAGCCGTAGATGCACGTACGGAAGCCCGAATCATCGAGAACATCCGGCAAGAGCGTTCGGGTAAGACAACTTTGATCTCAACGCATCGTCTCTCCGCCATTGAGCATGCCGACATTATCGTTGTTCTCGACAACGGACATATTATTGAACGGGGCACACATCAAGAGCTGCTTGGTATGAATGGCTGGTATCGTGAACAGTACGATCGGCAGCAGCTTGAGAATAACTTAACGAATGAATAATAAGCAAATCTTAGCGTATGCTTTCGAGGCAGTTTTACTGCGGAGTATACTTCAGTGAAGCGTAAGGCTTCGTAAAACTTGGCCTATGCTTTCGAAGTAGTTTTACTGCGAAGAACATTCAGTGAAGCCTTAGGCTTCGTAAAACTTTTAGGGGGTGTCACCGTTGACACAAAGTACAGGCAAACGCCTGCTGCAATACGCATTAACTGCCAAAAAGACCTTTATCGCCGCCCTTCTGCTCCTGTCCATCGGAGTTGCGGCAGAGCTTGCTGGCCCTTTTATCGCCAAGAGCATGATCGACAATCATATGCTGGCGATCGAGAAGCCTTATTTCCAGACCGTTGACTCCTCCAAAGAGGCTGCGGAATATAACAATACCTATTATAAACGTGGCGACCGGTTTGAGCCGGGAGAAGCCAAGGGTCAGGAAATTCGCCTGCTTCAAGAGGGAAGAAGCTTTTATTTCATTAACGAAGCAGTAGCTCAGCCTGAAGGACAAAGAACGTACCGTGATGGAGTGCTATATATTCAGCGTGGTGACAAAGAGCTAAGCTACCCTGCAGTCAAGCTTTCCGCAAATGAATTATTTTCCTTTTACAAACCTGAGCTGCCCGGTATTTATGAGCTGGTAGGATTGTACGCTCTGTTTCTCGTCATCTCGATCTTCGCAGAGTTCGGTAAAACCTACTGGCTTCAATCCTCAGCCAATCAGGTCATCCGCAAGTTGCGGACCGATGTGTATGCGCATATCCAGCGGCTGCCCGTTTACTTTTTTGACAATTTGCCTGCGGGCAAGGTCGTCTCCCGGGTAACCAATGATACTGAAGCGATCAAAGATCTGTTCATTGCCGTTCTATCCAATTTCAGCACAGGTATTATCAATATTATTGGGGTCTATGTAGCCATGTTCCTGCTTGACGTCCGTTTGGGTCTACTCAGCCTGTTCCTCATTCCCATTCTTGTGCTCTGGATCATTCTATACCGCAAAATCGCCACCAAATACAACACGATTATCCGCTCACGTCTCAGTGAGATCAATGCCATTATTAATGAATCGATTCAGGGAATGTCAATCATCCGTATTTTCCGCCGCCAGAAGCAGCGTAGAGAAGAATTCGAGGGACTGAACGATGATTACTTGAAATATCAGAATAAAATGCTCAATCTAAATGCCTTTACGTCCCACAATCTGGTTAATTCGTTGCGCAGTCTCTCTTTTGTCTTGGTATTGTGGTATTTCGGATTTGGCAGTCTCGACGGCACGACTTTTGTGTCACTTGGTGTCCTGTATGCCTTTGTCGATGTCTTGGGCCGGATGTTCCAGCCTATTACCGGTATGGTCAATCAGCTAGCCAACCTCGATTCCTCCATGGTCTCAGCAGGACGTGTATTTACGTTGATGGACGAACCCGGAGAACTGGTCACCGATGGTTCCATGCCGCGCTACAAAGGGAATGTGGTCTTCAAGGATGTCTCGTTTGCTTATAAAAAAGACTTCGTATTGCGCGATATCTCCTTTGAGGCACGTCCAGGCGAAACAGTTGCGCTCGTGGGTCATACCGGCTCCGGCAAAAGCTCAATCATTAACCTGCTGTTCCGTTTCTATGATCCGCAGCGCGGCTCGATCACGATTGACGGGCAAGAGGTTACCGCTATACCTAAGCAGTGGCTGCGCAGCCACATGGGTATCGTATTACAGGACCCTTATCTCTTCACGGGTACCATCGCCTCCAATGTCAGTCTAGGGGACAAACGAATATCACGGGAGCGGGTTGAACGGGCCTTGCGCGAGGTCGGTGCCGATAAGCTGCTATCCCATCTTCCCCAAGGTTTTGATGAGCCGGTTGTTGAGAAAGGTAGTACTCTTTCCGCCGGTCAGCGCCAACTGATTTCTTTTGCCAGAGCCTTGTCCTTCGATCCAGCTATCCTCATTCTGGATGAAGCAACCTCCAATATTGATACGGAAACAGAGAGTGTCATACAAGATGCGCTGGAGGTGCTTAAAAAAGGACGCACTACCTTTATCATCGCGCATCGCCTGTCCACAATCCGCAGTGCTGACCAGATCCTGGTGCTGCATCGCGGCGAGATCGTAGAACGCGGCAGCCATGAGGAACTGATGGCGATTGGCGGAAGATACTTCAATATGTACCAGTTGCAGGTTGGAGCTGGAGCCGCAGGAGGAGCAAGCATCCCTGCTGTACCCATAACACCGGCGACGGCAGCAAACTCACTGTTATAATCAAACCACCCTAATATTAATAAGCCCTTGGTACTGCTTCGTTGCAGTCCAAGGGCTTTTTGTAATGAATAGAATTCTTGCTGCTTGAACACAGAACGTTTGTTCCGTATAATGGGAATATATACATAAGAGCGGAGTGATAGTCGATGATTTCCTATACATTAACCAAGAGGCAGGCCCGACTTTTTTTGCTGCGTCATCAGAAATTAGCTTCCGGAGCATTGCCAGAAGGCAAACAAAGCATTTATGATTATGTGCGCCATGTGGGCTGTATTCAATATGATCCACTTAGCATCGCCGGGCATAATCACGAGCTTGTACTGCAGGCACGTGTTCCCGGATTTACGCCAGAGCTTGTACAAGAGCTACTATACAAGGACAGGCTGCTGGTGGACGGCTGGGATAAGAATATGTCCATTTATTGCACGGAGGACTGGCCCTATTTTCGCAGGCTCAGGGTACCTGCCTCCACACGCCATGATGGAAATGATGCCTTAATATCCACTGTCACAGAGGTCCGCCAAGCATTGCTACAAGGTGGCCCTCTCTGCTCACTGGATTTCGAACGGACGGAGAAGATTGACTGGGCCTGGGCTCCAGCCAGATTGTCGCGGGCCGCACTGGAGAGTATGTTCTACTGGGGCGAGCTGGTCGTACACCATCGGGTGCATACGCGCCGCTATTACGACTTTGCTGCTAAGCTGCTGCCTGAACATCTGCTTCAAGCTGACGAGCCTAATGTTACACCGGAGCAGTATCATGACTGGTATGTGCTGCGTCGGATCGGCAGTATTGGGCTGCAATGGAATAAATCCGGTGACGGCTGGCTGGGTATTTTCGGTCTTAAGAGCAAAGAACGAACCGCTGCGGTCGAGCGACTATTGCTGCAGGACAGTATCAGAGAAGTGAGAGTCGCAGACGTAAAGCTGCCGTTATACATGCGCACCATGGATGTTCCCACCTTGGAGCTTATTCTGCAGGAGGAAGCAGAAAATACTGGTATCCACCCTACCCATATCCCTTTTGCAGCAGCTTTGGCACCGCTGGACAATCTAATATGGGACCGTGAACTCATCCGTCAATTGTTCGACTTTCACTACCGCTGGGAAGTCTACAAGCCTGCGGCTGAACGAGAATATGGCTATTATGTACTTCCTCTACTGTACGAGGATCGTTTCGTCGGCCGATTCGAACCTGTAATGGATAAGAAAAGTGGGATATTGAACATTGTAAATTGGTGGTGGGAACCGGGAGAATCCTTAACAGCGGACATGATTCCGGCGCTCAAGAATGCCCTAAATTCGTTAGCACGCTGCGCAAGGGCTACGTCGATTCAGTTCCTCCCCGTCGTCGCTGCTGCTTGCGGACTTGAGAAATTAGAAGAAGGTGCTTGGTAGGGATCTCGAACGTAAATAAACGTCAAATCTCCCAAAGGTTAGGGGTTTGACGTTTATTTTCTTATTTCTTCACTATATAATCCACAAAACCTTGCCGTATCCGTTCTCCTTCAAAGATCCGCTCCAGCACCCGATCTTCCTTATAGAGCACCTCCATATCACTGAACAGAGCATCCGGCTCATCAGCACTGTAGTAGGAATGAATTACGGGCAGATCATCATCGAATTGTTCATATTGATGCTCTCCCAGATCGCCACCAGTACCACAGCGAAAATCGTTGACTGTCAGAAAGTTGGCGAATAACAGTCCGCCTGGTTTTAATACACGCTTCAATTCTTGTATGGACTGACTAACCTCTATTTTTCTCATATGAAATATAGAATTGTAGGAATAGACGAAACTGAGTGAGTGATCTGCAAAATCCAGCTTCCGCATGTCTCCCAGATTAATGTTAAGATTGTATCCCTTTTCCCGGGCATATGTATTGGCGATCTCAATTTGCAGTAGATCACAGTCAATACCATAAGTCGTATAGCCATGCTCTGCAAACAAGCCTAACGGTGGGGTCTCTCCTCCCGCTCCACAATCCAGAATTTTTCTTTCCAAATTGGTTTCATTACAGAACATCAAAAACCGATATAAAGGAGTTTGCTTGTATATCGTATTCATATTAAATGCTCCTCTTCTAGTCCTAATTTAGAGTACATTTCCGTGCAATATCCCTGTAATTTGATCTCCAGCCTGCTGGCTTTATTCTTGAAGCGTTTCAGCTCGCGAATCATTTGTGCCCGGCCTGCTGGCGTAAATGTCTCCTGAATCCGTTCTTTAAAATAATCATGCACAATGTGATTTCGCTGCTTCCAGACCTGCTGAAGCTGGGCAGTCTCTTGTTCTGAGAAAGGAAAATGATGCTGGATTTCTTTGATGAGCTGGCCGAGTGAATTGCTGAGCTTTCGCTGATATAGATCAGCGAGTTCCGCTTCCGTAGGTGTCTTCCCTTGAGACATCTTGGTAAGCAGCAGCAGGTTCGTTAACTGCTGTTCCAACGCCTGACAATAGTAGACTGCCAATCCGAAATAAGCGAATAACTCTTTGGACTGCTCACTCCCCGGTATTTGTGTATCCTTCATCTTTCCTCCCACTTTAGTCTCTTGTTTATTTTTGTTACGGTTCTTTGTATTCGTTAGTGTTAGTTCTTGTTGTTATCCTTGCGACCCGAGAGATAGAGATATAGAGCGACAAGCACGGCTGTATATAGAAAAACATGAACAAAAGACAGCAGCACATCCGATATCGGCAGGGTGTCGGCGTTCATCAGAGTATCCATCATCGGCGATACCGGTGGCAAAAGCAGAGTAAGCAGTTGCCACTGCGCGGGTAAAAGACTACTTATCTTAGTCGCCCCAATAGATATAGCGATGATTGCCAGCAGGATACCAAGTGCATGGCTGCTTTTTTTAACCCATGAGGCTTGCAGGTAAAGGGCGATCGCTATCCCGAGCATACCCAATAATCCATGACCTACTAAAGCTACTAGAATCCGATATCCACCTGCCGGTTCGTCAAAACGATCGCTAACTAACGGATAGATTACGATCAGTAGATCAAGCAGTAATGTCAGAAGGGCAAGTGTTATTAATCTGCCAGCGGTATATTTTCGGGCACTGCGCAGATGAACAATGGTGATCTGTGCCTGCACGGAATGCTCATGGTTCAGAAAACTAAGCCCCATCCAAGCACAGCCGATAAATAACAACACCGCGGTTGCTGCATAACTGTTCATAACCGGGTTAGGCTTATACGAATACAGGACTAATACTGCTATCACCAGGCCCGCAAAAGGAGCAAAATACCGCTGTGAGCGTGTATAACTACGCAGTAAATAAGCGATAAGAGCCATCATATTCCCGACTCCCCTAGGGGTTCCACCGAAATAATAGAACCGCCAACACCTAGCACTCGCCGTAGAAAATCATCTGTGGCATCCGGTTGGACAGTCAAACCAATCCCTTCACCCCTGCGAGCATCTGTAATTATATTTAAAGAAATGAAGCCGGATCTACCCGTCATTTCCATCTGTTCCGCGGAAGATAAGCCTGTACAGCATATGTATGTAGTAGGTTTAACCCACAGGTTCTCTGTACCTTTTATATTCCTTATCATCTTTCCCGCTTGAAGCACGAGGACTTGGTCTGCCAAAGCCTCAATCATCTGCGGTTCATGAACAGAGTATACAATAGCCGTCCCCTTTTTCTTTAGCTCACGCAGCAGAGCAATGAATTGATCCATAGCTGGAATATCCAGACCTGATAAGGGCTCGTCTAGCAAAAGAAGCGTTGGTGGTACAAGCAAGGCTTGAATCAGGTTTATTTTTTGCAGCATCCCTTTGGAGAAATTCATCATAACCTCAGTGCGAAATTGCTCCAGATAAAAAACTTCAAGTAGCTCCTGTATGCGATGCTCTAATTCCCCCGCGATCAGTCCACTGATCCTGCCCATACTGCGTAGATATTGCTCTGGTGTAACCTTTAGTCCCGGAAAGGACTCTGGTGCATAACCGATTACAATGTCAGGTTGTCGGGTTAAGCGACCTGATGAGATATGGATCAATCCAGCGATAATTGAGAGTAGTGTACTTTTGCCAGAACCATTCCGGCCAATAAGTGCAGTTGCGGTCCCCTGCTCTATACTCAGCGACACTTCATCCAGTACACGTCGACCTCCATAAAGTTTACTAACCTGCTTCAGCTCTATTAAAGGAACCCTCACACTCATTAGCTGTGCTCCCTTCACCTCCTTCTTTTATTCGCCAGATCTTTGTCTTTTCCCTCTTAAAGAAAACAAATTAACATAGACTTAACAAGATGAAACGGCTTCGCCTTCCTTTATATGGACGGCATCCGTTTCTCCGAAAAATATAAGGATAAATTATGACGTGAAACATATAAATTCTTATGTTTTAAAAACAACCAGACTCTCACAGCAGAAAAAAACTGTACAAAGTCTGGTTGCTTTTTGAAGAATAGAGGCTCTTCATAGCCTTATGCGTACACTTCAACAACTTCACTAATGGAGCGGCAGGCCTCGGCACAGCTTCGGCAGGCTTCAATACACGTCTGGCAATGGATATGTATGTGGTTACTGTTCTCCGTGGCACAGGCATCACATATCTCAGCACAGAGTCGAAGAATACTACCCACAAACGGACTTTGGCGGGTCATCGCCTGAATGGCAAAGGAACAAATATCAGCGCATTCCCGGTCCAGCCGGATGCTGTGGCGAAGCACAGCAAGATCGTATTCCTTCAGACTTGCAACATAGCTATGGTTACAGGCATTCATACTTTCAAGACAAGCATTAATACATTCCTGATATAGAATTGGGGTCATTGAGACAACCTCCTGCAATTTTTTATAGGTATGCCTATGTATTAACCTGCACAAAAAGGAGCGAACCACCTTCTATCGCTGAAAAACGATTCTATAAACTTCTTTTTACCGTGCCAGGCCGGACTACTAACGTGCGCTTCTCCAACAGCAACAACTTGCTGCGAAGCTCACTTGACGAGAAATGCTCGCCGATGAATACGGCAACGTCAGGCACCTCGCCCTGTGGGGTGATTTTCATAAAATCTGATTCCCGATAGGCATATTGAAAAAGAAACCGGCTCGACGTGTCATTAAAGGTGACGATTCCTTTAGCCCGATAGACATCCCGCGGCAGATCCTTGACGAATTGCTCAAATTCCTCACTGTTGACCGGACGCTTAAAATAATGGGTATACGCCATTACATGATCGTGTGAGGCATGCATAGAACCTGTTTCCTGTTCAACTTCAGCTTGTTCAGCATCTTCAACATCGATCAGGTCATCAGTGAGAACTCCTCCAGCAACGCTCAACAGCTCTTCTGTATCCACCTCACAGCACACTGCAGGCAAGATTATTGCATATGCATTCCATTTTCGCAGCACTGTGGTTATTTCTTCCGCCTCTGCTGACGATATCCGGTCGGTCTTATTCAGTATCAGTACGGAGGCGCAGCGGATTTGTTCCTGCATCAGTCTGTAGGATGCGCCCTGCTGTGTGCGGTATAACCCTAACAGATGCGCAGCGTCAACAACCGTAATCAGACTCTTTAACTCTACTCGCTGGTACAACGAGGTCTCGGTCACACCGTCGACAATTTCCAGCGGATTCGCCGCACCGGTCGCTTCGATCACTACGACGTCCGGCGATTCTTTTTTGACCAAGGTAGCCAGCTCTGTACTGAGATCACCACGAATGGAGCAGCAGATACAGCCGCCCAGCAATTCCGCCATCGGTACAGATTGCTCCAATAACAAACCATCGAGGTTCACCTCGCCCAGCTCATTCATCACCACGGCCGGACGCAGCCCCTGCTCCTTCCAATGATCCAGAAGCCGCTGCAGCAACGTTGTTTTGCCGCTCCCCAGAAATCCTGACAATATATACACAGGTACAACCTGTTCCATGTTTCATCTCTCCCCTAAAATACGGTTATGGTAGCGAGTGTACTACATGTAGTTGCCTCGTGCAAGCACACTATTACCTCATAACGTTCATGACTGCTAGCTCCGGACTGACTTGTCTTTGGCTCAGCCATCACCTATCATTGATACAAATAGCGATTACTCTTATCAAGGAGTTGGTAAACATGTCATCTGTGGATGAACATCGCCGGGAGGCGCCACAATCAGTCGCCTGCTATATTATTACTGTCTCAGACACCCGAACCCTTGAAACCGATACGGGCGGAGCGTTAATTCAATCTCTGTTAGAACAAGCCGGTTATACCGTTGCAGGCCGCACTATCGTTAAAGATGATTATGAGGAAATTCGTGAGCTAGTCTATAAAAACTCTGTTCATTCTGGAATAGAGGCTGTGTTGTTAACTGGCGGAACTGGCATTTCTCCCCGGGATACAACCTATGAGGCCGTTGCTTCCCTGTTGGATAAATCACTGCCAGGGTTTGGGGAAATCTTCCGGTATCTCAGCTTTACGGAGGACATTGGCTCCGCCGCAATCCTGAGCCGGGCCATTGCCGGCACGATTGGGAGCACGGCCATCTTCTCCATGCCAGGCTCCGAAGGTGCGGTTAAGCTGGCCATGGAACGTCTGATCATCCCTGAGCTGCGCCATGTAATGAGGGAGATTTACAAGCGCTCTTAGTTCACAAGAGCAGTTGCATACACTTAAGGCAAGAGAACCACTGTTGTGCGTTAAATGCACACGGGGTCTCTTGCCTTTTTTAATTTCAATTGACAATAACTGTGATTCCACATATAATTTTGAACACTTTACGCGAAAGTGGTTTTTGATTAACCAAATGGTTAATCGGAAAGGAACGAGATGAGCTCACTCCCAACATTAACTCGCAAGATTAAGACGATTGTTAGCCCTTTTCATGAATTGTTATGCAGCCTGCATGTCTTGGATCAGCCGGAGCATCACCCGAAACGCTTGCAATGGGCGCTGGGGCTTAAAGCACAAATGCCGCTTTCGCTGCAAGAGGCTATACACACCCTGGGGAAATTGTCGGACAGCTGGACAGCTCTCATTGATCTTCCCGATCATGCCGGGATACCTGTGTCCTGCATGGATGGAATCATCGAACTAAATCAACTGCCGGATGCAGAGTTCATCCTCCTGTTGCTCAACAACAAGGTATCTCTAAGCACCATTATTTACAAAATGCACGGAAAAGAAGGGTTGCTGCCAAAAGAGGAACTGGACACTGATCTGCAGTATCTGCTTACGAACCTAAGTGCTGTCCGCAAGCTGCTCATTGCTACGCTGGAGACCTATGAACGAGATTATTTCCGCCAGGAATGGGACTTTATTGAGCCCTGGATGAACATTGCGGCCGCAGAATTTCAGGAAACAGCCTTCCGAGCTCCGGAAAAAGCAATAAACAGCCTGCATCCCCGTCTGCTTGCAGAGAACGGGACGGTATCTGCGCAAAAAGCAGTCACTTATTACTATCCTTACGAGCAACTGCAGCATGTTTATGTGTTTCCTTCGACATTCATTTTTCCGCATCTACTGATCGGGTCGAACGAGGATACATTATACCTTCCGCTTGCGGTAGATATTCCCGGACTTTCCTACAGTGAGGGCCCACCTGCTGATCTGCTGCGCCAGCTCAAGGCATTGGGTGATGATACTCGTCTGCGTATCTTGAAGCTGTTATGGAAGGGACCTTATTGCACCAAGCAGCTGGCTCCCATCTTAGGCATCTCAGAAGCAGCAGTGTCCAAACAGCTAAAGCAACTCAGTGAGGCCGGGTTCGCCAAGTCTCAACGTAAAGGAAACTACTTATTCTACAGTGGCTGCAAAGATGCCTTTGATGCGCTCATCGTTCTGCAGAGGCAATTTCTTGAACAATGAAGCTTTAATGTATTGACTAAAAAGGAGCTGTCGCTTGTGTGGCATACCGCTATCGCGACCTTGGTCAGGAACCAGCGGGCTAATCGCCGAGCCTATCCCTGGACCTTTACCTTAGGTCATATCATTGATGGGACCTATCTTGTTCTCATCTCATATTTCTCTTATGTCTACCTCATTCAAGGTGACGTAGATTCACAATTTGCGGTTTACACAGGCAGCAATGATTATTTAACCTACGTCATTATCGGAGGGCTGCTGAATATGTTCTCCATCAGCATGATGATGAATATATCCAGAGCCTTGATCACCGAATGGCGGGAAGGCACATTGGAAGCGTTGCTGCTCTCACCTTCCAACCGAAACGGTTACTTTCTGGGCAATGCCGTGCAACAGCTATACCGTAGTGGCTTGGAGTTACTGGTGGTGCTCAGTTTCGGGATTCTGGCAGGTCTGAGGCTGCCCTTCCCCCATTTGTGGTCCATCTTTATCGGAGGTCTGGCCTATTTACTAGCCTGCTATGCGATGGCGTTGGTGCTGGGCAGCATCATGCTCTTCACACGGGATACTTACATTGTGCAGAATACCTTATTTGCATTCACTGCTCTGCTATGCGGTTTTCAATTCCCAAGGCAATATTTGCCTGAAGTACTGCAGCACGCGGGCGAGATCTTCCCGTTAACCCACTCGCTTCAGTTGCTGCGGGGCGCTCTACTTACAGGAGAAACGATTGGATTGCAGGATATCTTGCCAATCGTACTATTAAGTACGGTATATATTGCGGTAGGTCTATGGAGCAATCGACTGGTGGAACGGAAGTTGTTTGAACGGTTCTAGATACTGGAGGGATAATCTGAAGATGATTAAGCTAAATGAAGTCAGTAAAATTTATGAAACCAAACATAGGCAGGGCTGGTTCCGCTCTGAGAAAAGATCGGTAAGTGCGGTGAAATCCCTGAGTCTGACCATCGCCTCCGGGGAGATTGTAGGACTTCTCGGGCTCAACGGGGCAGGCAAAACCACTACGATCCGCATGCTATCCACCTTGCTCGAACCTACCTCCGGCAGTATTGAGGTAGACGGACTTTCTATGGCTAGAAACCGACAGGCTATCCAACAAAAGGTGAATATGATCGCTGGAGGTGAACGGATGCTATACTGGCGGCTTACCGGCCGTGAGAACCTCCAATACTTCGGCAAGCTATATGGTCTTAAGCGCTCCCAGATTGAGCGGGAAGCGGAAGCGCTGCTGCGCGAGGTTGGATTAACTGAAGCCGCAGACCAGCCAGTTGAGCAATATTCAAAAGGCATGAAGCAGCGCCTGCAGATTGCCCGCGGCTTAATCAACGACCCGCAGTACTTATTCCTGGATGAGCCTACGCTCGGGTTGGATGCGCCTATTGCCAGACAACTGCGCAGTACCGTGCGGAAGCTTGCGCTGGAGAAAGGCAAGGGAATCTTGCTGACCAGCCATTATCTGCAGGAGGTTGAAGAGCTCTGTGACCGGGTCTATGTGCTGAATCAAGGTGAACTACTGCTGTGTGATACGCCTGAGCGTATTGTCCAGCAGGTCGCGGGCACACAAACCGCCCATCTGGATGTCACAGGCTGGAGCGAACAGCTGCGCCCGCTGCTGGTTGAGCAGCTTGCTGCAAGAGAGTATCCTGCGGCACTGGTCAGTACTGACCCTGCAGGAATCAGCACACTAAGAAGCGATGCGTCTTATCGTATCTCGGTGCAGACCCCTTCTGCGGATCGCTTAATTACAGAACTCCTGCCGTGGACGACCCAGCATGGTCTACATATAACCGGCTTCGCTTCCGAAAAGCCTAATCTGGAGGATGCTATTATCCTGCTCTCGGAGGGGAAGAAGTCATGACATCCGGAGGTTTCTGGCTGACAATCCGCGCGGAGGTGAGCAAGCAGCACCAGAATCGCACGAAGGGACGGGCTGTATTTTTCTCCCTACTCTTGTGGCCTGCATTAACTTTTCTAACTTCCTACTATACGATGCTGCCCTACAGAATTGGTGAAGGTTCTGTCCTCTCACGCGTGATACCGGATGGACGAGTGCCGTTATTTTTGCTAAGCGGTTATCTGGTATTCCAGTTATTCTGGACTGTCGTTCAGGCGGCCTGGCTCTTTGAACTCGAGCGTAAGGGTGGCACGCTGGAAATGGTCTTTCTTAGTCCCGCTTCCAAAATGGCGTTTCTGTACGGCCGCTCTCTATATTCCCTTTTCCACGGAATTTGGATGTTTGCCGTCTTTTCGGGCCTGACATTCATCTTCGTAGCAGATATTTCGACCATTAATTGGCTAGCTTTACTCCCGGCATTACTGCTTATTATGGTGTCGGCAATAATCTGGGGAGCGGCACTTTGCGCAATATCACTGTTCTCCAGAGATTCTGGACTGCTGTATTACATTTTCCAAGCTCCGATGGAGCTGTTCGGAGGAGTGCGTATTCCCCCTGCTGTATTCCCGGCGTGGGCAACCGGACTCTCGCTGCTCTTCCCGTTAACCTATAGTCTGATTCTCGTGCGCGGAGCATTAAATAACCAGATTGGCAGTCCTTGGTGGTGGTCACTATCCGTTCTTATCGTAGGTAACACAGCACTTATAGTCGCTACACGTTATATACTGACTCGCGCGGAACAACATGCACGAGTGAAAGGAAACTGGACATTATTCTGAGTGTGTGTGAGGTAATGCGAAGTATTCTCAGACGTTAACTAGGGGCTGATCTATAATCCATGAAATGGCTGTTTGGGACACCCCCTATGGCGAATGAAGAGTGAGGAAGGATATGCGCTTTCCTGCTAAAGCAGGCCACTACGGATCTAAAACGAAAACGAGCCAGTCTCCCTTAATCCGGAGACAGACTCGTTTTTTAACTATTGCAGCTTTGGAGTGTCAAAGGACTGTCCCATAAGTGGAAAATATCTTCATTTGGGAGAGCCCTTGTATATACGTAGATATAGACTAAGAGGCAGATTGCTCACCATGCTATAAATCTAATCCTAGCGGTAGGTTCCCAGCACCCGATCATAAATATCCTCCACCAGCCGGAGTCCGCCATTATAACCCGCATATCCGCAGTTCAGAATCAGTCGGTACGTCACGGGTACACTGACTGGAAGCAAGTCGGCGCCGATCTCGTTAGCGAGATCCCGCTCCCACCCACTGCCCAGGATTAGCGAACGTTGCTTCAACTGGTTCTTGCGAATGTCCTCCTGAATCCCTCCACCGTCTTCGGTAAATTCCACACTCGCCGAACGTCGTTCGGATATCGTGCGGAACTGCTCGCGAATGCTTTCACGATACTCTTCAGGCGTATTATCCACGATATATTGCTCAGCTGGAAGAATTCCCAGTTCGTTCAATAAATATTTGGCAAAGCCAACCGCATAAGTCGCATCAAGGATGGTATAGAATACACGCGGCAATCCATAACGGAACTCCAGCATGAAATCCGCGGTGCGTTCAATATGGGAGTAGAATTTTTTCTCTTCACTAAGAATAAAAGCTTCTGCCTGTTCCCTGTTAACGCTGCTGAAATCTGTCACCCCCCGCAAAAAGCGACTACTCTCGATTCCCCCAACTGGCAGATAAGGAAAATGATAAAAGGGCGTATCATACTTGCGCTGCAGCAGCTCTGCGCTCTTCAGTCCGGGCCAGGCTGAGACGACTATATTAAATTCCGCTTGCGGAATCGTAAGCCATTCCGGTGCTCCACCGGATTCCGGACCGAATAACACGTTGGCCTTAAGGCCGATGCCTTCCAAGAGTCGTTTCAGCTCCTGCAGATTGCCAATCCAATATGGGTCCTGATAAGGAATGGTGGCGAACAGATTCACAAGTCCGGGAATCTTCTCGTCCTTCGAAGGAGCATACTTGTCAACGAATTGTTCTATAACCGCTTTGATAATCAGGTCATGGCTGACATAATTATTGCTCTTGAAGCCGCCGGTTTCAGCATATACGATCGGTTTACCTAAATCCTGAAAATCTCGGGTCACCTGGCCCACATCATCACCGACAATGTCAGAGGTACATCCAGTCAGCACCACATATAAATCGGCGTCTATGACCTTAAGTGCACCTTCAATTACCCCACGAAGCTTGCGTTCTCCGCCAAACACGATTTCAGATTCACTTGAATTTGTGCAGGGAATCGTGCTCCCGCCTGCGTAACCTTCGCCTTGCCCTAGCAAGCTGTGTATTTTGGTGCTGCAGCCTGGGCCTGCATGAACGATTGGAACTGCACGATTAATGGCGATCACCGATTGCTGAACACCCAGAGCACAGGAGTAACGCGGCTGTTCAATAAGCTTTGACATGACTGTTTCCTCCCAGAAAAGTATACGGATTCTGTTCCATCCACCACTTGGTGTAGGGCATGCTGCTGTGTTTGGCCAGATTCGTCACAAATTCCTTATTATCCAGCGTCTCCAGAATACGCTCGGCATAATTGAGCAGCCCTTGATACCCCCAACTGAAATGTTCATCCCCAATCAGCAGAGTTGGGATTCCCAGCTTAGCTCCCCACAGCGTCATACCGCCGTGACGGGCAATCATCAGATCGGGGCGCACCCGGTTCAGAATATTCACCAGCTCATAAGCCTGCTTATTGCAGACATTGTAATTCTGGATATCCCCGTAGGTTTTGACCGTGTGATCCAGCATATCCGCTGCCGGATCGCCGTTGTCGTACACCGGATCATGATGAAAAATGGCTGCACCTTGCACATCAATGCCCAACTCGCGTAGCAGCGCAATCAACGCATGCCCATGCGCCGAGCCGGCCGTAAGATAACAAGTCGTGCCCGCTAGTTTGGCTCTATACTCTTCCAGTTTCGGCAGCACTGCAGCTTTCTCTTCACGAATAATCTCCTCCACTTCCTGCTCACGGTTCAATACCCGACCCAATTCACGCATCCAGGCATCCGTACCCGCCAGTCCGTAAGCCAACGGCGCCTTGATCTCCGGAACTCCATAGACCTGCTCTAGGGCAGCGCCGAGATAAGTTCCAAGCGTGGGGCAGATTTGAATCGTTGCGGCCGCCTCGGATATTTTCTCAAGCTGTGCTACCGTAGAGAATGGCACAATATAATCTGCTTCATACCCTAGTTTATTTAATAAGCCGGAAAATACATCGCTCCCCCAAAAGTTGATAATATTCACCTTGTTGGTTTTCTTCTCTGGCGGTTTGACAATTTTGCGGACAATGGAGTGATAAGCCGAATCGAAGCCGGAAGTCCAGATCTTCGATTTAAAGCCTTCACAGAAGCAGGACACCACCGGAATACCCAACTCCTTGGTCATGCGGTTAGTTACACTCTCTACGTCATCGCCAATAATGCCAGAAGCACATGATGTAGTAACAAAAATAGCATTTGGCTTTGCCCGTTCAAAGGCTAACTTAATGGTATCTTCAAGCTTGCGCACCGCACCAAAAATAGTATCCATTTCTTCAATATTCGTATTGAAATATCGGCCGATGGCAGCTGGAAGCTTACGCTCCATCTGGCCGACACGGTAAACGAAGTTGAAACCGAAGAAGTCACCAGCGCAGCCTACCGGCGCATGATTGACCATCGCCGCATCCGTAATCATCGATAGCTGGCAAAAGGCATTTCCAGAGCTGCAGCCCATGCACTGGCTGAAGGAACGGGAAGCGTCCTGCAAGCCGCCGGCATTAGAGCAACTAACCAGTCCAGCAGCGGTTCCTGCAAAGCCGGTAATTGAACCCAGTCGCTGTTCACGAACCTGTACCTCGGAGGCGTTCAAATTTACTTTGCTCATCGTTCTCTCCCTTTCCTGGCCTATAGGCCTACAAATAATACTCCAGATTCTTCCTGTTTCCTGCGAAATGCAGGGTCTCCAGGATTTTGGACCGTAAGCGGATAAACTCGGGGCTGTTTCGATCCCGTGGATGCTCCATCCCCACCTCGACAATCTCCTGAATTTGCCCCGGTCTTGAGGTCATAATTACAATCCTGTCACTGAGATATACCGCTTCGTCCACATCATGGGTGACGAGAATCATAGTGGTACCGCGCAGCTTCCACAATCTGAGCAGTTCATCCTGCAGGTTCATGCGGGTAAAAGCATCCAGCGCACCGAGCGGTTCATCCAGCATCAGTACCTTAGGCTCGTTAATCAACGCCCGAGCCAGTGAAGCTCGCTGCGCCATACCGCCCGACACTTGATGTGGATAAGCATCACCAAAACCCTGAAGCCCTACCATGTCGAGATATTCATCCGGCTTGTTGCGGTTGTTTTGGTAGATTTTTCTCGCCTTAAGCCCTGCGGCAATATTCCGGCGAATCGTCATCCAAGGGAATAGATTGGCTTGCTGAAATACATATCCCCGTTCATAATGTGTCCCCTGAATGATCTCACCGTCCAGCAACATCTCACCGCTTGCACAATCATCCAGCCCGGCTATTAGACGCATCAAGGTTGTTTTGCCGCAGCCGCTGGGTCCGATGAAGGAGACGAACGTACCCGGATCAATCTCCAGATTCACATCCTTTAGCGCTTCAACCTTGCTCCCTGACTCATCGTCATAAATTCGGCTGACTTTCCGAATGCTGACTGCTCCTTTGACATTCCCTAGTGCATATTGACTCATTTCACCAGCCCCTTTTGCCATCTCAGCACGCGGTCTCTTACTCTGAATACGATCGCCATTACAATGGAGAAGGTAACCGCCATAATAATGATGGAAGCATACACTTTGGCATAATCAGACCAGCCCTTTGCCCAGTTGATATACCAGCCGAGTCCCGCTCTAGCTCCGATCATCTCGGAAACGACCAAAGTAGCGAAGGAAATGCCAGTAGCCGTATAAATTCCCGTAAAAATCGAAGGCATCGCCCCCGGAATCGCCACCCGAAAGATCAGAAACCTTTCATCTGCTCCAAGCGTCCGCGCCGCTTCAAAATACGTATTCTGCACATTAGCAATTCCAACGCTAGTCATAAAGGCCACCGGAAAACAAACGGCAATTACAATAAGCAACACGGCCGCATAGAAACTCGACGGAACCAGGATCATCACAATCGGAATGAGTGCCGTGGCCGGAATGACTCCCATTACCTTTAGCACTGGAAACATCCAATAGCTCCATTTGCGGTACCAGCCGATCAGTACCCCCAGCACAATACCGATAAAGCTGCCGATGAGAAAGCCGATCACAAGCAACCGCAAGGAATAGGCAGTACTAAGCAACAAGGTATCGGCATCATCTACCATGACTGATACAATCTGCGCCAAACCCGGCACGAACGGCAAAGGAAGCAAGTCGAGCTTAGTAGTCAGCACATCCCATATCGCCAGCACAAATCCCAGCACTAGATAAAAGGGGGAATCATGCAGCGCTTTTTGATAGCCTTTAGCGTTCAATCTGCCAAGCGGAATCCGTATCGCAAAAAAAACAAGGAATGCCAGCAGCAAAATCCGATAAGGTAAAAGCTCTACCTCCTGCCGTGAGGGCAGCAGGACATTAACCAGTAAGGCAATCCCAAACGATAGAATGGGTAGGCCAGCCCGTAAACCCTTAGAGAGGTGGAGGCTGCTGCGGGAGCGGCTAAGTGCCAGATTACGATCGACAATGCTCATAAATGGTTACCTCCTCAACCGCCGAACCACTATTTAGAGGTGGCGAACACATCGTAATAGGCTTTCTTTAAGAATTCTTCAGGGTCCGTATCCTTTTTCAAAAATCCGGTCTGGCTGAACTGTTTCACAAAATAACGAATATCGTCCTGAGCAGCTTCGGTGGTATAATTAAAATGATAGCTCTTGATCAAATCCGTCACGAGTGTAAGATCATCGGTCGATACATATTTCTTCTCGATTTCTAGCTTGGCCGTTTCTTCGGGATGCTCGGCAATCCAGGCTGTTGCCTTTTGATAAGCGCGGGCTATAGCTGCAACTCGTTCTGGGTTCTCTTTAATTTGTTTCCCAGAAGCGTACAGGAAGCAGCAGCTTTTGCCGGCAAAGTTATGATCTGTAGAAATATCCGACAGCACGGTATAGCCGTCATTCACTTCAGCCAGTTTGCCAAACGGGTCCCAAGCCGCATAGACATCGATTTCACCCTTCTTTACTCCTTCTTGTAGCTGGTCCAGCGGATACGCCAACCACTGTACATCTTTTTGCGGATCAAGTCCGGCGTTGGTAAGCACTACGCTGGCAACTGCCATCGGCACACCCCCGATTTCATCGACACCGATCTTCTTCCCCTTCAGGTCAGCAGCCGTCTTGATACTGGAGCCAGGGGGAACAACCAATTTGATGCAACCATGATGCAGCCCGCCAATCACCTTCAGATCCAAACCTTGCTGGATCGAGGTGAACCATACGAAATCTCCGTTAGTAACCGTGAATTCACCTGTTGTAAGTCCAGCCTTCATTGCGTCCATCGAGCCGCTGACCAGTTCGACATCCAGCCCCTCTTCAGCGAAAAAGCCTTTCTCATAAGCGACATAGCTCGGTGCACCACATACAGCCCCGCTAAGCGCCTGAATTTTGAGCTTTCCATATTTATACGATGCAGGTGCTGCCTTGCTGCTGTTAGTAGCAGAAGCATTGCTTACCGGAGCATCTGCAGCAGCGGTTGTTTTATTGGATGAGTGATTATGGTTGTTAGCAGACGTTTTTTGTTCGTTTGAATTCGCGCACGCTGTAACTACAAGCAGTGCTGAGGTGACCAGCAGAATAGCCGGCAGCTTCCTTTTATTCTTCCACTTGTTCTTCCTATTCTTCTTCATTCCATAACTTCCTTTCTCATATAAGGGGAATGTACGTATTCACACTAGGGTTCCTACAAAAGCCTTGGCAAAAGCCTGTTCCAAATCGTCGATCAAGTCTTCAGCATCCTCCAGTCCGATGGAGAGCCGAATAGTTTCCGGCGAAATTCCAGCCAAGGCCTGCTCCTCAGCATTCAACTCACCATGTGTGGTCTTAGGAGAATTGATAATCAATGAGCGGGCATCCCCCACATTGGCATGATAACTAAACAGCTCTACCGCATTTAAAAAAGCTTTTAGTTGCTCTTCGTTCCCCTTGAATCCAAAGGAGAATATAGAGCTTGCACCTTTGGGAAAATACTTCTCCGCTAGAGCCTTGTAAGGATTGCCTTCGGCAGCGGGATGGCTTACCCAGCTTACTTTGTCGTTATTCTGCAGGTAGTCCACAATTCGCAGGGCATTCGATATCTGCTTGGTGATGCGTTCCGACAGCGTCTCTATTCCCTGTAACAGCAGGAAAGCATCAAACGGACTGAGTGATGCACCAAAGTAAGCAAGATAGCTTAACCGAGCTCTGGTTGTGAAAGGAGCCTCCGGAAACACCTCCAATATGCTGCGTTCACGGCCTGTTGATTGTTCTCTAAGCAGATATTGTGGTTGCTCAAAATGTGGGAATTTTCCGTTACTCCAATCAAATTCACCATTCTCTACGATGACACCGCCTATTGTGGTCCCATGCCCACCAATCGCTTTCGTTGCCGAATAGATGATAATGTCGGCTCCATGCGCAAAGGAATCGAATAAGTAGGGTGTGCCAAAGGTGTTGTCCACCACTAACGGAAGGCCGTTATCATGAGCAACAGCTGCGATGGCCTCGATATCCAGCACTGTAGCATTGGGGTTACTGATGCTCTCGATCAGCACTGCCTTGGTGTCAGGCCCAATAGCCTGGCGAAAGGATTCTGGATCGTCTGAATCTTCAACAAAATCTACGTGAATCCCAAACTTCGGAAACAGATGTTTGATCGCATCAAAGGTACCGCCGTACAGCTGCGGTGTTGTAACAATCCGCCCCCCGCCTTCCGCCAAGTTCAGCAGCGCATAGGTAACCGCCGCCATTCCGGAAGCTACAGCTACGGCTCCTGAACCGTGGTCTAGCGCAGCTAGCCGCTGCTCTAGTACGCTTACCGTCGGATTGCCGATTCGCGTGTACAAATAACCGGCTTCCTCCATGCCAAACAGCTTCTCCCCCCGCTCTACACTGCCCAGATCATAGGATGCTGTCTGATAAATGGGGACCGCTACCGCATAATTATGTTCACTTGAATCGTAGCCCGCCCGTACTTTCAAGGTGTCAAAGCCCAGCTTTTTCCCAGCCATTGTTATCCCTCTTTCCGCTTGTTTATATTGGAGGTTTCATCGGTGAAGTACGTGAAGAACCGCCCGTATTGCCCCAGTGCTGTATCAATATCATCCTTGGTTACAATCGTCATAATATCTGCCTTGCGCAGTGCCTCCTGCGGAAAGGTTCCAATGCCCGAACAGAGCAGTATCCGGCAATCCCGCAACAAGTCCACGGTTTCCGCTAGAATGAAAGATTTCCCTTTACCATCATCTTCATCGCATTCTGCCGTCCCGTTGCAGTAAGCCTGAATCTTGCGGACCCCAAGCAGGCGTGAGCTTACTCCATCGGCCTCATAGACCAGAAACTCCTTGGCATGGCCAAAATGAAGATTCACCTTGCCGCCTCCTCTTGTCGCAACGGCAATCCTTACTCCGTTACCGCCGAAACCTGAGGTGCCGCCAGACTGTCGATGCGACCTGCGCGCCTGCAGCTCTGCATCTAACCGTAATAACTCCACCTCCCGCTCCTCTTGGGAGTATACTGGCAATCCTACCTGCCCCTCACATCCACCACGGTCCTCGCCCAGAAGACCCACCGCATCAGCGCGGCACTGTCGGCAATGCCGCATCACTGGCATAATAGCAGCCGATTGTTCTTGAATCTTAAGCGTTAACTCCGGCGCAGGTGCTTGGTGTCCGTCTCGTTCAAAGCGACTCCCTGGTGAAATGATTAAAGGCATAATATTATGCGAGAATGCCCCTGCAGCTTGAACGGCACGCGTTACCTCAACCAAATGTCCAGCATTCACACCCGGAATAAGTACCGAGTTAACTTTAATCTTAATGCCACGCTCCGCTAACAGCTTGATCCCTTCCAGCTGTTTAGAGATGAGAATTGCGGCCGCTTCCTCACCCCGATAGGCCTTGCCTCGATAATAAATGGAGTGATAAATCTTCCCCCCGATTACGGGATCGACCGCGTTCATCGTTACCGTGACATGATTAATGCCGCAGTCTATAATCTCCTGTACATAATCAGGGAGCTTCAATCCATTCGTGCTAAGGCACAGCTGCAGATCCGGCATTCCTTGGTTTAGCAGCCGAAACGTCTCAAAGGTCTGTACTGGATTAGCCAGGGGATCTCCTGGCCCGGCAATACCTACCACAGTTAAGCGAGGCAGAATAGCAGCAGTCTTCCGTACGTTCTGATAAGCCTCCTGTGGTGTCAGCACCTGACTTACTACACCTGGGCGGCTCTCGCTGACACAATCGTATTTAATGTTGCAGTAGTTGCAGTTAATATTGCATTTCGGAGCAACGGCCACATGCATTCTAGCAAAATACTCATGCGCCAGCTCGTCGTAGCATGGATGACGTTGAATCTCTTGCAGTGTGCTCCCCCCTTCCATGACTGAGTCCTTATAAGTTTACTGCAGCTGCTGGAGTCTCAAGTTCAGCTTTCTGGGCTGCCGCTTCCTGTGCTACCAGATGCCGGCCCCATTCAGCCGCCCACTGGCGCAGTTCATGTGTATCCAGCGGTGCAGGCACCTTGGATACGGTGTGCTCAGCAATCTTTTGTGCCAGGCTGCGATAGACCTTCGCTTGCTCTGAATCCGGTGCTGCTTCAATGGTTGTCTTCCCCTGAAGTTCACTTCGAGTGACAGTAACGGAACGAGGTATATATTCGACCACTTGGGTATCCGTTCGTCTAACGAAATCATCCACAATATCCTTGGCATACGGCGCATTGATCGAATTGGCAATGACTCCGCCCAGCAGTGCGCCGCCTTCTTGCGAATACTTGTGAATCCCTTTAAAAAGATTATTCGCCGCATAGATCGCCATGAAATCCGCTGATGTGACCGTATAGACATGCTCGGCAATGCCCTCGCGAATCGGTACGGCGAAACCTCCGCAGACCACATCACCTAACACATCGTAAATCACAAAATCCAGGTCCAACTCCTCGAACACCTTCTGTTGCTTCAGCAGTGAGACCGACGTTATGATCCCACGGCCAGCACAACCCACACCTGGAGCGGGTCCACCCGCTTCAACACAATAAATACCGTTGAAACCTTGGAAAATCACATCTTGCGCCTTCACCGTATGGCTGTCCCGCAGCGTATCGAGCACGGTTGGTATGTATTCTCCGCCTCTCAGGGTATTGGTAGAATCACTCTTCGGATCGCAGCCGAATTGCATTACCTTATAACCTGCGACCGATAAGGCCGCGCTGATATTGGATGTCGTAGTCGATTTTCCAATACCACCCTTGCCGTAGATCGCAATTTGTTTAACCTTTTTAGCCATGTGCAACTCTCCTTTGCTGGTAATAACATATTTAATTTAGAATGGATTCCCGACCCGAACGGAGAAAAAGGGTTAACCGATCAAGTGCCTGCTCAATAGGTGCATTTACAGCCAGGGCCTGAATCCCCTTGCCGTGCAATACCGCCCTTGCTCCTGGACCTATGTGACTTACTAGCACAAAAGAGCAATCATCCAGCAACTCCGCCACAGCCCGCAGCTTATTCTCTGCATGCCCCTGCAGTGTAAACAGATGCTCATAAATCCGGTTCTCAATTCGACTGTAGTTCCCATCCTCGTCTACTTCATAGATCAGAAATCGATCACAGCGTCCAAAATGCTGATTAACGATGTGACCATCCGAACTGCCTATTGCTACTTTCCAAGACATTCCAACCCCTCCTAAAGTAATGTCGTCTCACCACTCCTGAATGCACAAAGAGGCCAAACCGCTCCACCTCTTCCTGGTGTTTGGTTTGACCTCCGGACCATTGTCCAGTCAGCCTTTAACATGTGTGATATTATTCACATTTGTATCAAAAGAAAAGGCCGGAACGACATCTGCTAAGATGCTGACCGGCCTGCGGTTAACCGCTTGGCTAATTAAACAAATACACATTGATTTACTTTGTTTTAATATACCGAAGGAATGCACAAAGATCAATCCCTAAATTGGTGAATATTGTGTGATCAAAAATGTGCATCCATACGTTCAAATAGATTTGTGAACAAAGCCTTTACCTTTTGCGAATATTTCCCCTTCTCTTTTCCCATTGAGGTATACACGAGCGAAGTATTATCCTTTGTGTAAATTTCTGTTTTTGTCGTTCTAGTTTCAGCGATTTGTTCATTTCCATACCAGCCTGGCATCTTCTTCAGCAACATTTGTGGACTTGAGAATACATGCAGCGTAATCGTCTGTGAAGGCTTGCTATTTATCAGGAACTGATAGCTAATATTACCTCTGCTATCTTCAGCGAACATATCGTGAGTCAGCTTAATCTTTTCTCTGGCAAAAGAATGCCGCATTTCGTTAATAAAGCGTCCATTCAGACCTTTCCCCTGTGACTGTGCGAGCATTACCCCATCCTGATAAGACTGTAGCTTATATCTTCCTGCTTCTTTCTGTACCTGCTCTTGACTGCAGCCTGCCAAGACCATACCTAGCACCATTACAGCAGCTAATAAACTTGCTAAACGTTGCATCATGTCAACCTCACTTCCTCCCTCTCTTCTAGCTACAATCTTGCTATCTATAGGATGGCTGAGAACATGACTTCTATACTTTCTTTGAAAAAATGATAAATTAAGCAGCACTGGGCTGACTATTATCCTCCTATGAATATTTCCTAGTTGAAAAGTAAAAGTTATAGTTGAACAAGGGAGGCATGTGCCAATGCATTGGATGAAAACTATACTAAAACCCGCCAAACGTCGTCCGCAAAAGAAAGCAAATCCAATAACACAGACCCCTGAAGCGATAAATTCTTCATTGTCTCATAGTCTGACTTTACTTCAAGCTAAGCTTGGTCATAGCCCTGACTTTATCATACGTAAATTTGGCGACAGTTCATCTAATGCTGGCCTTCTTGCCATTTGTTATATCGAAGGGCTGATCGAACAAAACTTACTATCGGACTTAATGGAAGCCTTAATTGCAGAACAGGCCTCTAAGACCTCTTTAACATCTGATGTACACACTGCAATTGATGCCATAAAGCAAAAAATCCCTACGGGAAATTTAAACATCGTCAACACAGAAGATCAAATGATCGCGGCTATCCTTGCTGGAAATGTCATAATTCTGGTGGATGGTGTTCAAGTTGCTTTGGCTGCTTCCATTCAAGGTGGTATCAGGAGAGCTGTTGAGGAGCCCACCACACAAACTGTAGTTCGTGGCCCGAAAGAAGGGTTTACAGAAGAACTTTCTACCAACATAACATTGCTCAGACGAAAGCTGCGGACACCCGATCTTAAGTTCGATAGTCACAATATCGGTAGATACACACAAACCAGAGTCGTATTGGCCTATATTGAAGGACTTGCCCGGCCGGAAGTGATAGAAGAAGCGAAAAAACGATTACAATCCATAGATACGGACAGCATACTTGAAAGTGGATATATAGAAGAGTTCATTCAAGATGCGCCGCTTTCCCCATTCCCTACACTCTTAAATACAGAACGCCCTGATACCGTAGCAGGAAGCTTATTGGATGGACAAATAGCTATCTTCATTGATGGAACGCCTTTTGTTCTGCTCGCACCCGTTACCTTTATTAAATTTTTTCATTCGAGTGAAGATTATTATCAACGATACGACATTTCAACCTTTCTACGGATTATCCGTTTGTTCTCTTTCCTAATCGCCCTACTGCTTCCGTCCTTGTATATTGCTATCACGACCTTTCATCAAGAAATGCTGCCAACTACCCTTCTAATTACACTAGCTGCACAACGGGAGGGAACGCCATTCCCAGCTTTATTGGAGGCGTTGATCATGGAATTGATCTTTGAAGTTATTCGTGAAGCCGGCGTTCGGATGCCCCGGGTCATTGGTCCGGCCATATCCATCGTAGGAGCACTTGTCATTGGTCAAGCAGCGGTGCAAGCGGGTCTGGTCTCTGCAGCAATGGTTATCGTAGTGTCCTTTACAGCGATATCAAACTTTGTAATCCCTTCCTTTAATATGGCGTCAACTGTCCGGCTTATCCGTTTTTTTCTCATGCTTATGGCCGGAATGCTCGGATTTTTTGGGATACTGGCCGGGCTTATCCCCATTTTATTTCATCTCGTCGCGCTCCAATCTTTCGGCGTTAGATACCTGATGCCCTTCGCCCCCTTTACTAAATCAAATATGAAGGACTTTTTCATTAGAGTACCGTGGTGGGCCATGAAGACCAGACCCAATGGGATATCGGGACCCAATAAGACTAGACAAGCACCTCATCAATATCCCGTCAGTTCAGCTAAAAAAGGGCGTAGAGATGAGCCAGATAATCAGAAATAAGGAGAGAAACTATGCGCCGACTGTGGGTTATTTCTGCTGTACTTATTATAGAGTTATCGCTCACGGCATGCGGAAGCCGTACCGAGTTGAATGATTTAGGAATCACAATTGCAACCGGAATAGATGGTCATAAAGGGGATTGGACAGTAACCTACCAAGTTATTCTCCCTTCGGCGATGTCCTCCAGCTTAGGCGGATCTGCCGGAGGAGGTTCTTCTCAAGCCGCCGTGCATACCTTCTCAACCCAAGGAAAGACCATTCGAGAAGCTATTGATATCAGTAACCTAGAAAATCCTCGCAAGCTGTATTTTGCCCATAATAATGTAATTATCATTGGTAAACAGGCTGCAGAAGAAGGCATTGAGGAAGTTATTGATAACTATTTCCGTAATCCTGATGCCAGGGAAACCGTGAAAGTATTAGTAGCTGACCGGAAAGCTCGGGAAATCCTAATACAACTCCTCCCTCCGGAAAAGCTCCCTGGTCAAGCACTCTCAAAAATCCTACAAAAGGATGACCAAACAGGCTCATTTTACCCTTCAATCTCCATATATGAATTAGCACTGAAAATCAGCTCTGACAGTGGTTCTTCAGGAGTTCCTGAGGTATCTATAGCAGGATCTGATGATGCAACATTGGAATCCGCTGATATTTCCAAAAAAACATCTTCCAAGGCAAATCTAAGGTTAACCGGATTATCTATATTCGATAGAGCCAGGAAGGTCGGAACTTTAAATCAAGCGGAGAGTCTGGGCATTTCGTGGCTAACCAACCATATGAAGAGCAGTACCCTTTCATTTGAAGATGAGAATGCTAAGAGCGCAGAAAAGGCTTTATCTTCTTTCCGGATTATTAAGGCTAAAGTTAAGGTTACCCCTGTAAAGGGCCCTCTGCATTTCTCCTTAGATGTCAAGGTGAAAGTGGCCGGAGAGTTGGTCATATCCAATTCGGAAGAAGATCCCGCGAAGACGGAAAGTATAAAAAAAATGCAACATCAAGTAGAAAAGGTCATTGAGCTGCAAATTAAGGAAGGCTGGAAAACCGTTCAGAAGCTGCACATCGATCTTGTGGGTATCGCCGATAAAATCCATCGAAAGTATCCGAGATATTGGAAAGAAACTAAGAAAAACTGGCCCGAAGAATTATCCAGAATGGATATTAACATTGATGTACAAGCCTCCATTAAACGACCTGGACTTTTTCAGAAGTCTTTTAGCAATCTACTGAAGTCCAATACTGATCAATAAAACTTGAAGCTTGAACAGCAAATCAACGAAAGGAGGTGACATGTACCCGATGAATCAAAGTACAACCCGTGTCTCCGAACTGATCATTTGTCTTGTATTATTTGAGGTAGGCAGCACCACATTATTTCTTCTAGGTGGGGAAGCTAAACAAGATGCATGGTTAGCCATGTTAATTGGGGCATTATTAGGCCTGTTCCTTCTTTTACTTCATCTGGCTATCCACCAACAGAACCCTAGCCTGGATTTATTCCTCTTATTCCGCCGTTATATGGGCAAATATCTGGGTACGTTCATAAACCTTCTGTTTGTTGGTTATTTCACCTATGAGACTTCCCGGAATTTACGCGATTTAGGCGAACTGACCGTAATGACTTTATTGAACCAAACACCAATGTGGATTATTATTTTGATAACAATCATGGTTATCTGCAATAATATCCGCTACGGGCCTGAAATATTCTTCCTAATCTGTGTAGTGCTTTTTCCCTTTATATTATTCACCTATATGATAATTGGTATATTAATACCTGCCACTGGCCTCATTCATTATGATTTCATGTTCCCGATTCTGGAGAATGGGCTAAAGCCGGTTCTACAAACAGCAATTCCCGACATCGTCTCTTTTCCGTTCGGACAGACGGTATTATTTCTTGTCTTTTACCCGCTGGCAACGAAAGGGCGGAATCTCTCTAGAGCGGTTATCATTTCCTATATAGTTGTTGCACTTTTTCTGACTCTATTTAATCAGCTTAATATACTTGTTCTGGGACCCAAAATTGCGGCTAACAGCACTCTGCCTCTTCTGGGAACGGTACAATTGATTCAATTAGCGGAGGTGTTTGAACGGATGGATGCCCTGTTTATCATGATTCTCTTTCTCGGCTTAGGAATCAAGATGACCGCTTTTTTCAATGGTGCAGTGATAGGCCTGGAAAGAATAACCGGAGTTCGTTCTAAAAAATGGATACTTCCTCTGGGAGCTATCATTTTTGGGCTTTCCTTTCTATCGCCCAATTTCACTCAGCATATTGAGATCGGCCGAGGTGTTGCGGTCAAATACTGGTGGCCCATTTTCCAGTTTGTTCTGCCTTTATTGCTCTTTGTAGTCATGTTAGTTCGTAAACCCAAGCAGAAATAACCTTCAGAGCTATTTCCAAGCTGCTGTGGACCGAAAACGCAAACAGCCAGCCTCCAATAACTTGGAGACTGGCTGTTTATCTACTCAATCATAGATTATGAAATGATGACACGCTTCCTTGAACTTACAAATCCGGATGCTCATGTTTTACTTTCAGACGGTTCCAGCGACGTTGAACTTCATCTTCGAAGATATGCAGGGCCGGTTCATTCTCTGGTTTAAGCAGATGGCGGGTCTTGCCCATCGTCTTCAGCCAAGCAGAAAGCTCAACACGTTTATCCTTCTCTTCTGGATTGTAAGTGATATTCGTAATTCCCTGTTCTACTTCATACAGAGGGAAGAAGCAGGATTCTACGGCTAGAGATACAATGTTAGAACCCTCTTTATCCTCAGACATCCAGTTTAATGGACAAGCCGTTAAGATTTTACCATACACCAGACCTTCATTCTGCGCATACCACTGTGCTTTAGCTGCTTTTTTCACGAGATCCTGTGGAAAAGCCTCAGAGCCAGTGAACACGTAAGGAATGTTGGTTGCAGCCATAATCTGTGCTGTATCCTTATGTTGGGTCGATTTACCTTGCTGGAACTTACCAATACTCGAGGTAGTTGTACGGTGCCCAAGCGGCGTAGAATAGGTCTGCTGAGCACCCGTATTCATATAACCCTCATTATCATACTCAATGATAATCATCTTGTGTCCACGCAGTGCAGCACCTATAGCCGGTCCCATACCGATGTCCATCCCACCATCACCAGTAACCATAACGAATGTAAAGTCCTCTTGAATACCAAGTTCATCAAGCTCACCACGGCGTTTGCGTTCCCAGAACATCTCGACTACACCAGACAGCGTAGCTGCACCATTCTGGAACAGGTTATGGATAAATGTTGATTTGTGCGAAGAATACGGATAGCCCGTAGTCGTTACCATTGCACAGCCTGTGTGATAGAGGGCTACGATATCTCCTTCTATCCCTTTGAAGAATGTTTCCAAGCCTGAGAAAATCCCGCAGCCCGGACATGCACCATGACCTGGTGACACACGCTTAGGTTTCTTCGTTAAACTGCGCAGTGGTGGAATCTTCACACTCAGCTTGCCTGTAACTTCATCCTGCTTCACAGTAATCAGACCTGTTTTGAGTGACTCAAAGTTCATCGGCTTCAAAAGACGCTGTGGTGCTTTTTCTGGAGCACCGGCATTATGACCATAATAGTCAAAAGGAACTTCAACCTTACCTGCGGTAACAGCATCCATCGCCAATTGGAAGAAGTTATGCCCGTCCTCAGCGTAGAAATCCTTGCCACCCAACCCGTAAATCCGGCTTATGACTTGGGTAGTAGTATTGTTATACGTAAACAATGCAGCTTTAATCTCATTCACCATGTTGCCGCCATGTCCGCCAATAGAATCCGCACGATCTCCTACTGTGATGGCTTTCACATTCTTCAGGGCTTCAGCAATCTGCTTCTGCGGGAAAGGACGGATCATGTTCGGGGAGATTGAACCAGCTTTGACACCTTGCAGGCGAAGCTGATCTACAACATCCTTGATAATCTCCGAAGCGGAGTTCATCAGGAATACGGCTACATCAGCATCCTCCATCCGATATTCCTCAACGATCGGATAGTGACGTCCGGTTAATTCACCGAATTCTTTGGATATTTCTTCGAAAACATCGCCAGCATTATACATGGCTACTGATTGTTGATAGCTATTGTTGATCGAGTCAGGTTCATTCATATAAGCACCAACAGAAACCGGATTATTACGATCCAATGTATCTGTAAAGCCCGTTGGTGGTTGTTCTCCCACAAATTTTTGTACATCTGCACGATGGACAAATGCCTGCACCCGTCGTTTTTGGTGGGATGTAAAGTAGCCGTCGGAAGCAATCATCACTGGCAGTCGGACCTTGGCATGCTCAGCTAGCTTAAGCGCCATCAGGTTCATATCATAGACAGACTGTGGATCGCGACACATCAGAATTGGCCAGCCTGTATTTAGCGCGAAATATAAATCGGAATGGTCACCGTGGATGTTAAGCGGTCCAGAAATCGCGCGGCAGATCAAATTCATAACCATTGGCATACGTGATCCAGACTGTACGGGCAATTGCTCCAGCATGAACATGTAACCTTGTGCACTTGTCGCATTGAATACTCGTCCACCTGCTGTAGAGGCACCATAACAAATACCGGCAGAACTGTGCTCCCCATCCGAAGGGACCAGCATAATATCATGCTGTCCGTTAGCTTTCATTGTATCCAGAAACTGGGCGACTTCCGTCGATGGTGAAATTGGAAAGTATCCCATTACATGATAATTGATCTGATGAGCAGCATAGGCTGCCATTTCATTCCCGGATTCATATAGAGATTTCTGCTCTACCTTGGCAGAGCCGACTTCTTTTTCATAATCGATAGCCATGTGTTGTTCCACCTTTCTTCCCAATATTAAGACTGTGTAATAAGATCAAACAAATGATGCACGGTATGACTGTCAGCGTAGCCTTCATGTTCACGCTGACTTGCCAGGGCCGAAGTTGGGCAAGCTTCCACGCATTTTAGGCAGCCTTTACAATATTGGTAATCGATGCCCTGGAGGTACATTTGCGACCGGCCTTTCTTATCAATCCGTTCTTCCCACACAAAACACATATCTGGACAAACCGTGTCGCATTGCGCGCAGTTAATACAAGACTCTTGCTCGTAGGTTGGCAGCATTCCGGAACGGGAAATGCTTAGGTTCTTTAAGAAACTGTTCCCCGGATTGATAATGACGCCACCAATCGGCTGTGTATCATATCCAAGTGCCGAAATATCGGAACGGACATACTGCGGCATGCTTTCACCTGCTGGAAGCTCGAAATGCAGAAACTTCACTTCATTAAATCCACGATCAAAAGTAGTAATGGCTGACTGCACAGCTTGCGGATATTTCTTGCCAAGCGACTTCTCGATAACTTCCTTCATAATATCCGGATCAAGAAAATCACACATCCGGAACAACGCGCCCAACATGGCCATGTTTACACGATTCTTCTCCTTCAGTGCAATGCTTGTAGCATCAATAACAGCTATTGTACCTGCCTTCATATTCAATAACACTTTCAGTTCCTCAGGCGATTTGTTTGAATTGATCAGCACGGTGCTGTCTGCATAGATACCGCTAGTCACGTTTACGGTCTTCGCCAACGATTCATGAAATATTCCAACTACATGAGGACGTTCTACTGGAGTGGTGTCGCGGATATGTGTGTTCATATCACAGAAGCGAATATGCGCCTTAACAGCAGAACCTTTCTTCTCCGAACCATAAGATGAGAAGCTTACCCCATTCATTCCGGCACCGACAACGCCCGCTTCAGCAAGCATTTTTCCAGCCAGGTTTGCTCCCAGGCCCCCTATTGATTCCAGACGAATCTCGAAAAATCCGAGCTCGTTTACTTTTGGCAACTGTACCACCGACATAGCCCCTTTCAAAATGTCATTTTAAATAACATACTTTGACTTTTTCAACGATTGTAACTTGAATTTGCAGGTAAGGAAGTGACAAATCTTGCATTCTCTACCCTTTGGGAATCACAATTTTTTATAGATTTCAATCGATTTCTTTATATGCGACAGAGCTGCGTTACTTTAATAGAAGATAATCTGCCACAAAAACAACACAATGTGAAAATTGTGTGAAAACTATACGAAAACCGATGTTTTCATAGGTTATCATAGAGTTATCTGCAAACTTAATTTAACAATTATTTAAAAATTAAGATGTTAATTTTGTCACAGTAAACATGATAAAAATCACACTAAAGAGACGCTCCTGAATAACACAGGAGCGCCTCTTGGTTTCTATATTTATTTCATGTCCATTATCTATTCTATGTCAGGTTCCATATGCTGAGCCAGCAACTGTTGCTTGCGAGTCCATACCTGCTGGCTAAGGTTCACCCGGTAAACCTCGGGATTCAGCTTACGCAGATACTCTGGCCAGAACAAGTCCAGCTGTTCCTTGTGATAGCGACGAATTTCACTGAGATCTGGCAACGAATACACCTGAAATCCATTGACGTAAATCGGTTCCAGCATCGCGAGCGCCTCATAGCGGTCGACACGCTTTTGCATATAAGGATGCAGCGGATTAAACAGCTTCAGCTTTGCTCCGCTTCGCGGTGCAGCCTCTTCAGGGAAGCTGATATAATCAGCCAGCGCTTTGCCGTTGGTGCCAATAATGCGAAAGACATCTTTTTTGCCTGGAGTAGATACCTTCTCCGGGTTGGAGGAAATCTTGATCGTTGGCACCATTTCACCGCTAGCTGATTCAATTTCCACTAGCTTATAGACTCCTCCTAGTGACGGTTGATCGGAAGCAGTTATGAGCTGAGTTCCAACGCCCCATGTATCTATAGCTGCTCCTTGCAGCTTCAGATCCATAATTGTATTCTCATCCAGATCATTGGAAGCCACTATCTTGACATACTGTAGCCCAGCCTCATCTAGCATCTTCCGCGCCTGCCGCGATAAATAGGCCAAGTCACCGCTGTCCAGACGAATGGCATTCATCCGTTTGCCCTGCGCTTCCAGCTTCTTTGCGGTAATAATCGCATTCGGAACGCCGCTGCGCAATGTATCAAAGGTATCTACCAGCAGCGTAACCAAATCCGGCATTACCTTGGCATAGGCGTCAAACGCCTCAAGTTCGCTATCGAAGCTCTGAACCCAGGAATGCGCATGCGTACCTTTGGTAGGGATGCCGAACAATTTGCCGGCAAGCATATTCGAGGTTGCGTCGAAGCCGCCGATATAGGTCGCACGGGCACCCCACACCGCCGCATCCGCTTCCTGTGCACGCCGGGTACCAAATTCAAGCAGAATATCATTTGGAGCCACCTGCTTGATCCGGGAAGCTTTGGTAGCAATCAGCGTCTGGTAATTCATAAAGTTCAGAATTGCCGTCTCCACCAGCTGTGCTTCCATAATCGTGCCTTCAACACGAATCAACGGTTCATCAGGGAAGACCAGAGCCCCTTCTTTCATAGAATGGATGGTCCCTTGGAAATGGAACTGCAGCAGCTCCTCCAGAAAAGCAGGTGCGTAGTTCTCCTCCTGCTCCGATAAGTAGCGGATATCATCCTCACTAAAGCGTAAGGACCCAATATAGCCGATGATGCGCTCCAAACCCGCGAACACGGCAAAACCGTTGCCAAACGGCAGCTTGCGGAAGTAAGCCTCGAACACAGCCTTGCGTTTGTGGGTTCCGTTCACCCAATGGGCATACATCATGTTGATCTGATATTTATCAGTATGTAGAGCAAGTTCTCTTCTCAAGTCCTCATCTCCTAGTTGCTGTGTTGCGCCTACACAATCCTTGCTCCCAGACTGTTCTGGAAGTGTCCAAGTGCCCATGTATGACCTTCGGCGTTAAAGCTGGCTACAGCATCCTTGTGAATGGTGATAGCAAAACCTTGGTTATAAGCGTCAACTGCTGTGTGCAGCACACAGATATCTGTACAGACACCGCAAAGATGCAGTTCAGTGATGCCCCGCTCCCGCAGCTTTAATTCCAAATCAGTGCCGCTAAATGCACTATACCGGGTCTTGTCCATCCAATAGATGGATTCGCGGTTATCCTCAAAAACCTTATTCAAGCTTCCGTACAGCTCACGGCCTCTGCTGCCCCGTAGATTATGAGGTGGAAACAGCTTGCTCTCCGGATGGTAGGCGTCATTCTCTTCATGGAGATCTACAGCCATAACGACATAATCACCTTGCTGTACAAATTCTGCTGTCAATTGAGCTATCCTAGGTTCAATTTCAATGCCCGGCTGTCCGACCGGCAGACTTCCATCCACAAAATCATTCGTAAAATCAATCACGATCAATGCTTTCATGTGTTGAACCCCCTAAAAACTAAGTATAGATAGATAACAAAGGCTCGTGGTCTGTGAACATGTACAGCTGAGCCGGACGCTGTGAGTACTGGTTGGAGCTGAGCGAATTGCCCGCTTCATCATTCACTTCTACTAATATACCCTGGCGGCTGCGGGTTGAAGTGATTTTGCGAATAAAGTTAGGTTCCTTGAATTCAGGCACTACCGTCTGGATAACCTGATATAGCTCGCTAAGCGTAAAATGCTGAGGTAGAAACTGTCTCGCAATCGTTGTCTGCAGCATTTGCTGTTGAATACGCAAGTAGGCGTCTGTAATGATATTATGATGATCGAATGCTAATTCCAGCTCCTCAAGCGCTTCCTGCAGAGTGAATAAACCGACTTCGCCTGCATCATCGGACGCCTGTCTTTGCTCTAGCATCCACTCTTCAACCAACGCGAAGAAGGCGTGGCTGATGATCCAACCGCGGGGATCGCGGCCCGGTGTGCTATAGACTCCAAGATATTCCAAATGCCCGCCGTTCACACCCGTTTCTTCTTTTAGCTCACGGGTTGCTGCATCGTATATGGATTCATCCTCCTGACAAAACCCACCCGGTAAAGCCCACATCCCGGCATAAGGCCATTTCTTCCGTCTGATCAGCATTACTTTTAATTCACGCAGAGGCAGTGTCTTGGTAACCGTCTTCCGCTCGCGTTTAGTTAATGTAAACATAACAATATCAGCCGGAACACCATCCGGCGTGCGGTACTTTTTGGCGTTATAGGTTTGTTCCCCGTCTTCGCTCACTATAGATCCATCCTTTGCCGCAGCTTTAGTTTACTATTCGTATCTTTAAATGTACCAAACTTGAACTGATAAAATCAACTACCCTATGTAACAATTTTACATCATTCGGTCAAATTTAAAAATAAAGGAGCGGATTTATATCCGCCCCTGATCTATTCTAAGTTAATCGCCGCATGTGGACGGAGGTGCTTCAGTGCCGGCTTCCACATTTATTTTTTCCGAAACCGTATCTCTGATTACAGAAATAACGAGCTGCAGCAGATAATTGATATCGGTCTGGCTTTGCTGAAATTCGTTCACCACGGGAATCCCGTCGATCTCATCCTGCAGCACCTCGATCTCGCCTTCGATCTTGGCTACCATGGCTTTATTCTTGAAGCTTTCGAAGGCCACAATCTCCTTCTGTTTCTTCTTAATTGTCGCGATCAGTCCCTGTACCCGTTCATGGTTATTGACTTTTAACTCAGCCTGCTGAAAATGCCGCACTTCCTCACTGGTTGAGATCAAGGAAGCTAGCTCTTTCGCCTTGCCCATAATATCCTCGCGGACGATTAGATCACGGGTATTGTGGGACTGCATTCCATATTCATTCAGATGCTGTTCCTTCTGGCTCACTGCTCACACGCCCCTTTTCGTATATGATTAATGGATCACTGCAGCTTCGACTACACGATCGCCTTTAATGTACCAAGTCTTGGTATCTGTAATTCTCACCTGCACAAAGGTGCCGATAAGCTCCTTCGTACCTTCAAAATGCACGAGCTTGTTCGTGCGGGAACGACCGGAAAGCATGTCAGAGTTGTTCTTACTCTCACCCTCTACCAGAACCTCAACGACCTCGCCCAGCATCCCGTCATTAATGATCCGACTATTCTCTTTAATCAGACTATTCAGCCTTTGCAGACGTTCGCTCTTAACCTCCATCGGCACATTATCCTCCATGGCCGCTGCAGGGGTGCCCTCGCGTGGAGAATAAATGAACGTGTAAGCCATATCATACCCTACCTCGCGAACGAGCGATAGCGTCTCCTCGAACTGTTCTTCCGTTTCACCGGGGAAGCCGACAATGATATCGGTAGACAACACAGCGCCAGGTACATTAGCCTTGATCTTGCGAACAAGCTCCTGATAAGCTTCACGGGTATATTTGCGGCTCATTTTCTTCAATATAGCTGTGCTCCCGGATTGAACGGGCAGATGGATATGCTCCACCAGATTGCCACCTTTGCCAAGCACTTGAACCAATTTATCATCAAAGTCACGGGGATGTGAGGTCATGAAGCGGATGCGCGGAATATCAATTAGCCGCATGTCATCCATCAGATCACCGAATGTATAATCGATATCAGTAAAATCCTTGCCATAGGCGTTCACATTTTGCCCCAGCAAAGTCACTTCCTTAAAGCCTTGACGGGCAAGCTCCCGCACCTCGGCAATGACATCCTCCGGACGACGGCTGCGCTCCTTGCCACGTGTGAACGGTACAATACAGTAGGTACAGAACTTGTCGCAGCCGTACATAATGTTTACCCAAGCACGCATGCCCTCACGCTTCTTCGGCAAGTTCTCAATAATGTCGCCTTCCTTGGACCATACCTCCACGACCAGCTCTTTGCTGAACAAAGCTTCCTTGATCAACTGCGGCAGGCGGTGAATGTTATGCGTACCGAAGATCATATCCACGAAGCTGTGCTTTTGCATAATCCGGTTCACAACGCCTTCTTCCTGCGACATGCAGCCACAGATGCCGAGCAATAACCCTGGTTTCTCGATCTTCAGTACTTTAAGGTGACCGAGCTCGCCGAACACCTTATCCTCAGCGTTCTCACGAATCGCGCAGGTATTAAGCAAAATAATATCCGCCAGATTGCGGTCAGGGGTGCTGCTATAGCCCATCTGCTCCAGCAGGCCCTTCATTGTTTCCGTGTCATGCTCATTCATTTGGCAGCCATAGGTGGTGATATGGTAGAATTTATTCTCCCCAATATCAACCATATCAGCCGGAATCTCAAAGTCATAATGCACTTCAATATCTTCCTTGCCCCGTCGTTTGCCTTCCTTATAGTCAGGCTGGCTGTTAATCTGTACGTTTCTGCCTTTAATCCGGTAAGTGGTCTTACCTTCAGTTTCACTGATCAGCTTGGCATCACTGAAATCGAAATATTGTGCGTAATCTTTGGCACCCTTGCCGGATTTTAAGTCCGGTGAGTTATTGTTCCCCTTTGTCATGCTGCTCACGTCCTCTATTGATAAACAATTATTTTTATTCTGCTAATTTAAAATTATAACATAACTAACCTAAACCGATCTATCCACAAATAAAATAAGCCTATTTTCATATGTATTTCATTTTTCCCGACGAAGAGGCTGTCCCATAAGTAGATTTCCCTACAAATGAGAACAGCCATTTCTCTACTTATTGGTGACTGGCTACTTCTTTCCCCAGTCAGTCACTGCTTGTCCTTAATATTATTCTAATAGTTAATGGTTATACAAACAATTTTCAGAAATTTGAATAGTACTATTTAGTATGTAAGGAAGTGAAACTGCTTCCTTCCTCGTATCACATAGGATACCTGCTATATTATCGCTTTGCTGGAGCTCTTGTTTATTCTGCTCGTAGAGCTTCTCCGCTTCTTTAAATAACAAATAATCCCCCGAACGGGTCGCCAGCAATAGCAGTTTATCAGCATGGCGGCGGAGCTTCTCATAGGCAGGCAAGATTTGTCCGTTCTTTCGCAGCTCAGCCGCATCTTCAAGCGCTTCTTCCGTTTTTAACAGTTCCATATGCTTTTCTACAATAAAGGAGCTTGAATCTCTCAGAACACTAGTATGATGTGTGTGCTCCAGACCCAGCTTTATTACCGAAAGCTCTCGAATACGTTCTCCGAATGGTTGTTTATATTGCCATTGCAGCCAGATAGCTTCATGTTTACCTGCAGGCATAGCAGCCATTGTAAATTCCAATCCAATGTATTTACGCTGTCCGGAAAGTATCTTGCCAAGCTTGAAAGACACTGACTGCCCTTCTCTCGTTTCGATGCTACAACCATGGCATTTACATAACTTCACATGAGGTTCAAACCAGATTCTCAGCTCAATTTCAGACGCTGCTACTTTATGACTATTTTTTCGGCATTGTTCTGCAGTCTTAATCCCTTTCCACTCAACAAGAAGAGCTACGTCCTTTACTCCCCCCGCACAAATACGCTCATGGCTCCATGTAAATTGGGGCTGAATACTTTCTTGCATATTAATCCAGCTCTCCTTTCACCATTCATTAATTAGAATTAAATTGATTCTTTAATTACTTTAGCAAAGGCTCGCTACACTTCCATTACATAATCCCAAAAATTATATATAATGATATTAGGTACAAAGTAACACTAACTCTACAAAGGGGTAAAAAAAATGCCGTATATTCTAAAAGATAATATTCGAATCTATTATGAATATGAACCTGCAAGTAATCTCATAGATTCAACTGAATCTCTTGTTCTAATCCATGGGGTTGGTTTCGATTTAAGAGGTTGGGATTTAATTGTTCCTTATATGACAACTGATTATAACGTTCTGAGGTATGATTTTAGAGGACATGGTTTAACTGATAGAGGTGTTGAGACGTTAAATGACAAGACATTCGTGGATGATTTAATATGCCTTTTAACTCATTTGCAGATAGATAAATTTCATTTTGTAGCTCATGGAGCTGGCTCAGTACTCGCTCTTTTCTATACCGACAGATATCCCAGTCGAGTACAATCAAGTGTGTTTGTATCTCTTCCATTATTCAATTCTTCGGATACTGCCCATAAGTACACCTCATATCGAAAAGATTTGAATATACATAATTCAATAGAAGCTATTGCTGCTCATGTTATTCCCAATGTCACACTATATCCAAGCAACTCTTCTGAAATGATTAAGTTGTATGAGGCTTTTTCAAAAGTAACTATTGATGTTTACTTCGAAATATTAGATTTCTACATTTCTGTGCATGATAAAATTGTAGGAATCTTCAAAGAAAATGTCATCCCTACTCTTTTATTAACAGGTGAACAAGACAATATGTTCCCTACATTCTTATCTTCCTTAACAGCCTCATCAAACCCAAATTGTCGATACATGACTATTTATAATTCATCCAACATGGTTTTTTATGACCAGCCTTTGGAATCCTTTAAACAAATCAATCATTTTTTTAACAATAAAATGGAGCAAAGAATACCTGTTGACCCACTTTTAAAAGACTTGCATTCTAATTTCTTGGATATGTTAAACGAGCCAAAGATAAAGAACTCACCCACTCGGCTGGAGGTAAATTTAATAAATCAGTTCCAAGTTTTTGTTGACAATGTTCAAATTATTAGTGGTTGGGGAAGAAGAAATCGGTTGAACACCCTTATGCTGGACACTGCACCCCTTAACCAGATGCTTTCATAAAATAACTCGAATTTGCTCTTCTTTCCTTCGATTTCTGCATTTTAGACCTTGATTTCTTTAGGTTTTACCAAGTTTTTCTGTAGGGCATCGATATATTCGTAGGGAGATAGGTCGTAAATACTCCCATGAATCCGTTGCTGATTATAGTCCTGAATAAACTGCGTAACGATCTCGTAGGTCTCAGGATACGACTCGAATTCATGCCTTTGATAACATTCCGCCTCCAAAATAGAATGGAAAGATTCGATGTGCGCATTCTTATTTGGCGTTCGTGGAGGAATTCGTTCATGAGTGATTCCAAACGTTTCACAAGCTTCTTCAAACCGGTGACTGATGAACTGTGGACCATTATCAGAGCGGATGAACGGCTTCTCTTCCTTGGGCTTATCAAATAGCTGACGCTTCATCAGGGCTTCCTGTGTAATCTGAACCAGATGCCTCGCTTCACAAGTTAAGCCGAGGTGATACGAAATAATGGCACGATCGAATACGTCTAAGATGCACATTATGAAGAAAAACCGACGCTCACCCGCCATCCAGCCATACTTTATATCCGTCTCCCACAACTGATTAGAGCCCGTAATCACACGGTTGTTTGCGAGTCTTCGGGGATGTTTCAGTTTCAACTCACGCTGCGGACGCAAGACATTCAACTGCGTACACAGCCTGTAGATTTTCTTCTTGTTAATCACAAGTTGGTGGCGTCTTTTTAGAAGAACGGTCAGCTTGCGGTACCCAAACGAGGCTCCCTCACCCGCCAAGAACTCCATAAGCCATTCACAGATTTCTTCGTCGCTCACGCGAGTTCCAGTGGTGGTATACGAGTATCCGGGTGCAGGACGCCCTACCCTTTGAATCGGATTCTGTGCCGTTTCTTTGACATGGGCATAGTACGTTGAGCGTTCGACTTCGAGTACACGGAGCACCAGGCTAATTGAATGTCCTTTATCGATATATTTACGAGCAATTTCTATTTTATCCGTAAGTTTGGGTTCGTTTTTTTTAGTAGGTCTTTGAGAATTTCCCTTTCGAGGGCTTGTTCCGCGAGTAGCTTCTTCAGTTTTTCATTCTCATGCTCAAGCTGTTTAAAATCTTCAGCCGTGGGGATAAACTGGGCTTGTCTTTTGCTCGTACCGTCTAACTGATCTACATCTTTACGATTCAGATCTCTTGCCCATCGTAATACCATCTTGGGATCTAGTTCATGCTGTCTAGCAACCGCTGTAAAGTTCCCAATCTCTTTCCCTTTTCGAACGATTTCCCGCTTGAAATTCAGATCATATTGTACACGCTTCATAACGTTCCCCTCCGTCTACTATTGTATTTGAATAAGGGGTGTACTGTCCAAATCTTCTAGGGGGCTAAATAGAAATGCCAAGGAACTATTAACTTATTTGTTGTTCCATCCCAACGTTACACGTGATCAAATTTGTGAAGAATTATGGGGAGACATAGATAACACCAAAGCTAGAAATCAATTAAGAGTATGTCTTTCTCATTTAACACAATTGTTAAATAATAAAGAAACCAAGATATTATTTGTTGAAAAAAAACAAATCTCTTTATCTGATGAGGTTCAATGTGATTTATTAATCCTTTTGCAAAAAATCAAAAAAGCAATTGAAGAAAAGAACAATAAAATCAAAGAAGAAATAATTAGCGAATTGTTTTTCAATTTAGACCAAAATATTTTCAGGAATTTAAATGAAGACTGGAATTTGCATATTCGTATAAAAATAGAGATTCAACTGATTGAATTAGCTAACAACATGTCTGAACTCCTTATTGCTCAGGGAAAGCTTTTAGACGCTATTTCCTATTTGAAATTTGTATTAATTTTTAACCCCGAGGAATATAGCACTTATATGCAGATTTCTCACTTATATGAACGTAATCATCAAAATGCCGAAGCGCAAAAATGGAGAGTGGAATCAGAAAGATTGATATTTAATTCATAAAAAAACGGTAGAAGAGAAGATACTATTGAGTTTATTTTTAATACTAGCAAATGCGCGTTACACTTTCATTACAGTTTCTGACCCTAACACCCCTCTTGATCCTTTTATACTGCAACTTCCAAGTTAAATGGGACAAATGGCTCGTAAACCTCATAAAAAAAGAGCTATCCACCAAGCAGATTCGCCTGGGGACAGCTCTTTCCCTTAAGATATTCGTTGATTACGCTCAGTACAACGTTTGGGTCGACTCGGGAGTAAACGGAAGAATCTCTTCTGTTCTGCCGCTCTGAACCTTTGCAGGCCATTCGGGATCGATGATCAGTGCTCTGCCTACTGCGACAAGATCAAATTCCTCTTTCTCCAGCATCTCCACCAGACGATCAAGATTATCCTCTTCATTTTTATCGGGAACTGCGGATACAAACTCGCTGTTCATGCCGACGGAGCCAACGGTGATGCTTGGTTTGCCTGTTATTTTCTTCGTCCAGCCGGCCAGATTCAGCTCGGAGCCTTCGAATTCGGGCAGCCAGAAGCGGCGTGTGGAGCAATGGAAAATATCTACGCCAGCATTGCTGAGCGGTGCCAGGAAACGGGTTAGCTCTTCTGGATTCCGCGCCAGCTTGGCGGAGTAATCGCCCGCTTTCCACTGTGAGAAGCGCAGCACGATCGGGAAGTCCGGTCCGACTGCACGGCGGCAGGCGTCAACGATCTCCACAGCAAACGTAGTACGCGCTTCCATATCGCCACCGTAACGGTCTGTGCGTTGGTTTGTTTTTTCCCAAAAGAATTGATCGATTAAATAACCATGCGCACCATGCAGTTCGATACCGTCAAAGCCGATTCGCTTGGCATCTGCAGCCGCTTGTGCGAAAGCAGTGATGATCCCCTGAATTTCATCCTCAGTCATAGGTTCAGTAACCTGTTCCCCAGCCAGATTCAAACCGGAAGGTCCGATGGGCAGAGCCTCTGCATTCGGCAATGCGCCTATGGAACGAGCCATTCCAACATGCCATAGCTGCGGAATAATCTTGCCGCCTGCTGCGTGGACTTCTTTAACCACCTGTGCCCAGCCCTTCAAGGCTTCTTCCCCATGGAAAGTAGGAATGTTCGGACTTGTGACAGCCGATGGATGATTAATCGCTGTTCCCTCTGTAACGATCAGCCCAACCCCACCTTCCGCCCGGCGGCGGTAATAAGCAGCAACATCACTGCCGGGAACTCCGTTAGGGGAAAATCCCCGTGTCATTGGTGCCATCACAATCCGGTTAGAAAGGCTAAGATTGCCTGCCTGAAAAGGTGTAAATAATATTTCTGTATTCATAAATTGGCCTCCGTGTCATAATTTGATTACTTTAAGTAAGTCTTATTATCGCTCTGTTTAGGATCATTTGCAAATTGAGAAATAACAAAAAAGCCGGACATAGCAGTTAAGTCTGCCGATGCCCGGCTTGCACCGAGAAGAATAGGGATGAATTCAAGCTAAATATATAAATTAGACGTTCAGAATCCCAGCCTTAGGCGTAACATTAAAAGCTTTCGCCAAATCTACCAGCTGTTGGTCAGTGATTTTTTGTTTGATCTCTCTGCCACCGATCAGGTTATAGACAATCGCTGCTTTCTCTACCGTTTCAACCAAACCGAAAGTTGAATCCATAGTTGATCCTGTGCCGAAGATACCATGCTGCGGCCAGATCACTACACGGTGATCTTTCATTTTCTTAGCGGTTTCGCGGCCAATTTCGCTGCTGCCCGGAACGATCCAAGGAATGACACTAACGCCATCTGGGAATACAACTAGGCATTCGGTGCACATTTCCCAGAGTGTCTTGGTGAACTTCAGTTCATCCAGATCATGAGTGAAGGTCATAGCGATAACATTGGTTGCATGTGTATGCAGCACGATACGGTGTGTTGGATCAACCTTTAAACGTTCGATGTGGCTCATGAAATGGGAAGCCAGTTCACTTGTTGGCACAGCTCCGTTACGCAGACCCCACAGCACTTCTACACTCTCGCCGTTTTTGCTGACTCGAAGTACACCCATATTAGCTTCTGGGTCTTTGATCACATTTCTAAAATATTTGCCGGAACCCGTTACGATGAAATATTTGCCGGCCAATTCCGCTACCGGAAATGTCAGGTTAATGACACGCAGTGGCTCCAGAATGTTGATATACTTGGCAACCTCTTCTTCATCCAGCAGGTAGCTGACGTTACCGCCGTTCAGCTCATCCCAGCCCAGTTCCCACATGTGGCGGGTAATTTCGGCCATTTCCTGAATAAACGGTGCTTCAATGCTGGCAATATAACCTTTGGATTCAATCACGGATGTACTCATTTCGTATCTCTCCTTTTATAGGTGCAACTCCATATCCTTGTGTAGCCCTCTATAGATCTTCTTATCTTGCTGACAGCACTTCCTGCTCATAGCTCTTCACATCAGCCAGCCATTGCTCGCGTACCGGTGTATTTTGCTTTGCGCAGTAATAATCCCAGATCGCACCAAATGGATAGGATTTGAATTCTTCGACTAACGCCAGACGAGAGGTATAATCTCCTTCTAACTCGATCTGCTTAAGCACGGCAATCGGCTCCAGCATTGCGCGCAGCAGCGCCTTAATCGTATTGCGTGTGCCAATGACCCAAGCCGCGATATGATTGATGCTGCCATCGAAGAAATCGAGACCGATATTGGTGCGGGAGAGCAAATCACCACGTACGAGTTCACGCGCAATTTCCAGCAATTCATCATCCATTGTAACTACATGATCGCTATCCCAACGCACAGGTCTGCTAACATGCAGCAACAGTTGCTCGCTGAACATGAGAATGGAGGACAGTTTATTGGAGATGACTTCTGTGGGATGGAAATGTCCGGCATCCAGGCAGATCGCTACGCCACGTGTCATTCCATAACCCATATAGAATTCATGCGATCCGACTACATAACTCTCTGAACCTAGGCCAAACAGCTTACTCTCTACAGCATCAATGTTGTATTGCGGATCAATTCGCTCGCTAAAAATCTCATCCAGCGATTCCTTCAGACGAACTCTTGGAGATAGGCGATCAACTGGAGTATCCTTGTACCCATCCGGAATCCAGAAATTAGTTACACACGGCTGTCCCAGTTCCCGGCCGAAATGTTCGGCGATTTTGCGGGAAGCTTTGCAGTGGGTAATCCAGAAATTGCGGATTTCCTCATCGGCATGGCTTAAAGTGAAGCCGTCCGCCGCTTTCGGATGAGAGAAGCAGGTTGGGTTGAAATCAAGCCCCAGTCCCTGTTCTTTAGCCCATTCAACCCATGAAGCAAAATGACGTGGTTCTAATTCGTCCAAGTCTACCACTTCATCTGTGTCTGCATAGATTGCATGTAAATTCACTTTGTGTTTACCAGGGATCAGCGATAATGCCTTCTCTAAATCTTGCCGCAGCTCATCCGGTGTACCTGCACGACCTGGATAGCTGCCGGTTACAGCAATTCCACCACTCAGTGCTTTATCCTTGAAAAGAAAGCCATTTACATCGTCACCCTGCCAGCAATGCAGGGAAATTTTGATCTGTGCTAGCTTTTCCAATACTTCATCAACGTTGATTCCGTGTGCTTCGTACAGTTTTTTGGCTTCGTTATAGCTGTTGATTATGCTCTGATCCATGCTGCTACCTCCTAAAAGTTTGTGCTTATATAGTTTCGCTTACTGGACCTGGATGAAGCGCCTCCCAGAGGCTGAGAATCTCTGCTAGTTGTGGAATTGGCCGTGGTACGTAGGATTTAATCTCAAAAGAGTTCCTGATAATCGTTCTGGCTTCCGTAATATTCGAAATATTACCGGCTCTGATAATCTGTACTGCCAGGTTGCCAAGCGCAGTCGATTCCACGGGTCCAGCCAGTACCTCTCTGCCAATAATATCGGCAGTCAGCTGGCAGAGCAGTTCGTTGTTGGCACCACCCCCGCCGATTTGCAGTACTTCAATTGCTGTTCCAGTTAGTACTTCCAGTTCCAACAGATAAGTAAAATAGGATAAGGCCAAACTGTCAAAAATACAGCGCGCCAGCTGCCCTATCGACTCAGGCACGGGCTGTCCGCTTTCCACGCAAGATTTACGAATCTCCTCAATCATGTTGTCCGGATTCAAAAAGCGCGGGTCATTGCATGGAATAAGGCTGCGGAACGCGTCCGCTTCTCCGGCAAGCTCAGCTAACTTCGCGAAGCTGTAACGATCACCGTCCAGTCGGCGTACCTCCTGAATGAGCCATAACCCCATAATGTTCTTGAGAAAGCGGTAGGTACCGAAGGCCCCCCACTCATTGGTATAGTTGGCTTCCATGGCTTGTTTATTGTTAATCGGCTGACTCAGCTCCACACCAAGTAATGACCACGTCCCGCTACTGATATAGGCCGATGATTTATCGCTTGCAAGGGGAATGCCAAGTACAGCTGATGCTGTGTCATGCGTAGCTGCACAGATCAGCAGACATTCTTCTGGGAGATCATATTGTTGGACAAGTGGCTGGCTTATAAAACCAAGCACCTCACCCGGTTCAGTCAATGCAGCGAACTGCTCTCGTCTGAGATGCAGCAGCTTCAGCAAATCCTCATCAAAATCACGAGTGGCCAAGTTTAGCAGCTGTGACGTAGACGCATTAGTTATCTCATTGATCTTGCGGCCGCACAGCCTATAGTAGAGGTAATCAGGTACAAGCAGAATTTGGTCTGCCTGCGCCAACTCCTCCGGGTTATGAGCGTACAGCTGGTATAACGTATTGAAGGTAAGCTGCTGTATCCCTGTCTTCTCATACACGATAGCGGGGGAAATATGCTTGGCTACCTCTTCCATCATTTGCTCCGTACGGCGGTCGCGGTAAGCGTAGACCTCCTGGATGCGGTTGCCTTCCGCATCCAGAAGCACATAATCTACAGCCCAGGTATCAATTCCCAAGGTACATTTATGGATGCCTTTGGCTTTCGCTTTCTGCAGGCCGACTATAATCTGTTCGAATAAATAATCAATGTCCCAGAAGCAGGAACCAGCCCGCTCTGAGAAAGCATTACTGAACCTGTGAATCTCCTCCAGGGAGAGCGTCCCATCATCGAGTGTTCCGAGCACAAGCCGCCCGCTGGAGGCGCCGATATCGACGGCGATATGATTGTTCATAGGGAATCTCCTTATTCAATGGAATGAAATTTATGGCTCAAAACCAAAATCAGCGGTTGACCTGTTGTGAGTATAGCCGCTACGGTTCGGAGGGTTCTTACGATCGCTGTTAAAGCCCGATTTCCTGATTGAACAATGAATATAGGGTGAAATCGGGCTTTAAAGGCGACCCCTTCGTTTCTCCAGAATCCCTCCGACCCTCCGCTCAATCCGCACGTTTAGTCAACCTCTGATTTTTAGATAGAGCCAAATTTATTGCTAAAGGATTTTTTTGAACATGGCAATAGCTTCATCTTTAGTAGGGATAAACGGATTTCCAGGAGCGCAGGCATCTTTCATTGCATTCTCAGCAAGCAGGTCCAGATCAACCTCGTTCACACCCAGCTCCGATAATTTGGACGGAATACCAACTTCCTTGGACAACGCCTTGATCGATTCGATGACAAAATCCGCGCATTCCTTGTCGCTTTTGCCTAATACATCGAAGCCAATCACCTTGGCAATGGATCTGAATTTCTCGGGTACGTATTTGGCGTTCTCTTCTTCCACAATCGGCAGCAGCATGGCGTTACAGACCCCATGTGGCAAGTCATACACACCACCAAGCTGATGCGCCATGGCATGTACATAACCAAGTCCAGCATTGTTAAACGCCAGGCCACCCAAGAAGATCGCATAGACCATTTGCTCGCGGGCTTCAATGTCATGGCCATTCTTTACGGTGCGGGCCAGATTGCCAAAAATCAGTTCGACTGCCGCCAGTGCCGTAGCATCGGTTACCGGATAAGCACCCGGAGTTACCAATGCTTCAATTGCATGTGTCAGGGCGTCCATACCGGTTGCTGCCGTAAGCGCGGCTGGTTTATCTACCATTAACTCAGGATCATTAACTGAAATGGTAGCAATGCTATTCTTATCAACCATAACCATCTTCACTTTGCGTTCTTCATCTGTAATTACATAGTTAATCGTCACTTCACTGGAAGTTCCAGCTGTTGTATTTACGGCCACGATGGGCAGCGATTTATGTTTGGATTTGTGTACGCCTTCGTATTCAGCAATATGACCGCCGTTCGTGGCGATAATACCGATGGCCTTAGCCGTATCCTGCGGTGAGCCGCCACCAATGGAGATTAGATAATCACAGTTATGCGCTTTGAGAAAATCCACGCCGTCATGAACATTTTTACAGGTTGGGTTAGGTTTCACTTCATCATAAACGACGTATTCAACATGCGCTGCATCCAGAACGGCCAGCAACTTACCGGCGATCCCGCTACTCACTAGAAATTTGTCGGTTACAACGAGCGCCTTCTTCAATTGTAGTTCTTGAATGAAAGGACCAATTTCCTGCAAACAGCCTTTGCCCATAATGTTGATCGATGGCACATAATACACATGAGTACTCATTGCTTGACCAGCCTCCTGATAATTTTGCTGAGAAACCTATTAATTTCCATGCTCCTGTCCTGCTCTGCAAGCTAGGGTGTAACCTTCCGGCTGCAGCATTTCAGGCTGGCCTCTGAATCTTTCACAGCTGGCCGGCTCTGGTATCCCTTAAAAAAGCATGCATTTTCAAAGGACCTTATGTACACTTCCATCGTAGCTTCCTAAATCTTTGTTGTCAACAAATAAAATATTAATAATGTTGTATTCATTTGTTTACTGTCTGTTTTGTGAAGATTATAATAAAATAGATGTTGATTCTGTTTGATTTGTTGCAAAACACAGATATACAGGGCTATGATTAAGAAATATGACTCGGAAAGGTGATTACTATGCTGGCAGCCGAAAGACGCAAGAAGATCATAGATCTGGTTCATCAGGATAAACGGGTGCTCGTCTCCGATTTAAGCCGTATGTTTGAGGTGACAGAAGAAACCATCCGCCGGGATCTGGAGAAATTGGAGAAGGATGGTATTCTGAGCCGCACCTATGGAGGGGCGATGCTGAATCGTCACACGAATGAGGATTTGCCTTTTGTGACACGCAACGCTCTGAATACAGATATCAAACGCAATATTGCGCTCAAAGCGCTCGATTTAATTAATGACGGAGACACCCTGATGGTCGATCCTAGCTCCACTGCTTTTGAATTTCTGAAGTTACTGGGCAACAAAAACAACCTGACGATCATTACGAACTCGATCAATATTTTGCATGAATTCGCGAATTCCGGTCTAAATATCATTTCGTCCGGCGGATCGCTGCGTTACCGCTCTCTGTCGCTGGTCGGTCCGATCGCCCATGAAACCATCGAGCGCTATAATGTAGATACAGCTGTCATTAGCTGCAAAGGGATTGATATGGAGCGTGGTATCACCGATTCCAACGAGCCCGAATGTGAGCTCAAAAAATATATGCTGCGCCAAGCCAGCAAGGTTGTACTGCTCGCCGATCATACCAAGTTCGACAAAACCGCTTTTACGAAGCTGGTTGAGTTGAACAGAATTGACGTGCTGATCACTGACCGCAAACCTTCTGACGCCTGGATAAAACGACTGAAAGAGGACAATATTGAGGTAATGTATTAAAGGAATAGAAATAGGCCGTCTCCTATTTAATTAGGAAGCGGCCTATTTAAAGATTAATCTCCGGTCAAATCATGATTAGAACTAGCACGATATTCACCGCAGAGAATGAAACTTATCCACTCAGTGAATCATACTTGATCAAAATCCCTTTCATCATCAAAACCGAATAATAAGTTCATTTCCCAAAGACAATGGGCGATAAAACTTTCATTAGACATACTTTGAAGGGTATCATTATCCACGAAAAATCCTAGCCATGAAGAAAATTTACTAGAAACTAAAGAGTAAATATTCCCTTCGTCTTCACAACCGCTTACATCAAAATAAAGTAATTCATTATCTTCGTCGAAAATGTGAATCCACTCAGGTTCTCCATCAGCATCATCTTTAAAGGCACAGATGGAAATGTACATATTTTTCTCATTTTTTAGTGGTGCCAGTAATTTTAGGCGTTCGTAAAACATCTCGTATTCCTCATCAGGTATTGTCATATCGGGATGATGAATAACCATCTTTTTCCATACCTTATCAAAGGATGTGTTGATTATTAAATCCTTGAATGTTAGCATTTTATTTCAACCTCCATTCGTAACTTATTAGTCTTCATTCGCCAAAAATACTGTTAAAGTACTCTCTCCAATAATCTACGAGCCAAGTGTTGTGCTTTATATAAATTGGTTTAAGTATTTCTTTATCCTTGGAACAGACTATACATCCTCTGTCATCATACATATTAAACACCAGATCCTTTTCAATATTCACAAAATAAATGGATTGACCGATTGACGGTTCTTTTCCCTGTTCATAATGACATATTCCTTTTAATATTTCCTTGTATGGAAAAGAAGAAATTAATCCATTCAGTATTCTCACTTTATATTCATGTTGAATCTGAATCTTAATTCCTTCATCATCTTCGTCTTCCTCTAACTCGAACAGAGTGTCATCTTCGAATTTGTGCCCCTTAAGTAAATCGTAAACATAATTAGGAGTTGTATTGCCAAACATAATGTCTTCCTTAGTCTCCCAATCCTTTATATAAATATATATAGCAGACTCTTGTTCAAATACCTCCTCGAATAAGGTGTTCACCCGATATATAACCTGATTTATTCTTGCATGTGTTCCATTCTCATAAGGTTCACCTAATTCAAATCTAAGATGTACATCCTTCCGCTCCAAAAAGAAATTGTTCATGTATTCAATTAGTTGTCTCTTCAAGGCGTCCCCAACTCTATCATTTATTTTTTTCAGTTGCTCATTATAGATTATGCCACTGGGATTATCTGGGTCAAGTAACAAGCGTTCAATGGCTAATTTAGATTTTGAGCCAGATAACTATAAAAAAATAACCCTGCCGACATCCGGCAGGGTCAAACTATATTATAAGGGGGGTATGTGTTTACTATAATCCTCCTAGCTTAAGCCAGAATGAAGATTATATAAAGATTACCTTAAGCTGCTGCTTGGCATAAGCTGAAGTCTTCTTCCGGCAAATATAAACGATGGCAGGCGGGAAATTCAGTGGCACGTACTGGATGCTCAAGATATCGAAATGCTGCTGCAACTCTCTCTTCATCCTAGGAAAGAAATATTCAAAGGCTATAAACCAGCCTTCCTCCTTCAAAGAGGCCGTAATCTGCTCCATAAACTGGACGCGGCCCAACATTGAGAAATTGCGGTAAGATAGACTGCTAACAATACAGTCCAGTTTCTCAAGGTTGCTGTTATGCAACGCAAGCCGCAGCCGTAAGCAATCGTTAAATAGCCTATATCCAGGATAGCGAAGGTGTAATTGACGGCGAAGATCAGGGTCCTTCTCAAAAAGTAGGACGTTCGTGCGCTCCGTAGTCTCAGCACTCAAATATTTGGTAATGGCTCCCGTACCTGCTCCCAGCTCGGCAATATTAAACAGCTCATTCCATGGTAACGGAGTGATTATCGCTCGAGCTAACCAGCGCGAACTTGGAGTCATACTGCCGAATTGCCGGGGTGAACGCAGAAATTTATACAGGAACAGAAGTCTGTCGCGAATTCCGTTACGCATAAGATTCCCCCTTCAGTTAGCGTGGCTTATACTCTAATCTAAACTATGTTGACAGAGTATAAGCCGTTCCCGTTTACATTCACACTGTAGATAAAACTGGATTGTTTTCTCTTTAAAAATTCTCCGTAACCTTCACTTTACGCTTCTTCCAAACCAGTTCGTATAGTACAGGTACAACAATGAGAGTCAGCAGTGTTGAAGAGAATAAACCACCGATGACTGTGACTGCCAAACCACCAGAAATCAAGCTTGTTGAGGAGCCGGACAAGGCCAGCGGCAACAAAGCCAGCATTGTCGCAAGTGCAGTCATCAGGATAGGTCTGAGACGAGTGGTGCTGGCTTCCACAATGGCTTCAGTAATGGGTTGTCCTGATTTGCGGTTCTTCTCAACACGGTCCAGCAGCACCACAGCATTGGTTACGACGATACCTACCAGCATCAGCATCCCGATCATTGAGCTCATGGACAAAGCTTGACCTGTTATCAATAATGCTCCCAGTGAACCAACTGGGATGAACACCAGTGAGGACAAGATAATCAGCGGTGTAACCACACCACCGAAGGTGAAGCTCATAACCAGAAATACGAGACCCACAGCCACGGCCATAGCAATTCCCAGATTCGTAAAGCCCTCTGTTATCATGGCTAAACCACCACCATAATTAATCTCTACATCCTTAGGCAAAGTAAGACTTCCTATGTCTGCTTTGACGGCTTTCGTCACAGCAGCAGTATCTTCACCCTTGACGGTACCGCTAACCTGGGCATACGTCTTGCCTTCGCTATGATTAACGGTTACTAGCGCATCCTCAACCGTCACATCTGCCACATCACTTAGCGTTCTCATTCCGCCAGCTGTTGGCAGCTGTATCCCTTTCAATTCATCCAGAGAAGTAATCTTTTGCTGATAAGATAACACAATCGCTCTTGTCTGATTGTCCAGCTTGAAAGTACCAGCGTTAACCGGTTTTAGCTGTTCGGTAACGGCCTGCATAAGGGCGAATGGGCTAATCTTCTCGTCGATCCCCTTCTGATTCAGCGTCAATTCCCATTTCGGCGTTACTTCATTCATGTTATTGGTAACATCTTTTAGATCAACACTTTGTTTCATTAAGGCTTCAACCTGTTTAGCAGCCTTCGAGAGATCATCTATATTATCCGAATACAGACTAACATCAATATTATTGCCTGATGGCAAGCCCTGCTGTTCCCCTTCTTTGACAGCTACTGTTGTCCCAGAGACACTCGCCTCTACAAGGGCTGGGAGCGTTGCTTTCGCTTTATCAATGATTCCGTCCATGTCTGTTCCATCGGCAAATTGTACTGTAACCGCTGCCTGGTTTCCACCACCGGAGGATCTAAAGGGATTATCGGCAGAACCACCAATGGAGACCTGGTAATTGTTCACACCCTCAAGCTTGCTTATATATTTCTCCACTTCCTGGCTGACCTTGTTGCTCTGCTCCAGCCCGCTGCCTGCTGGCAGTGTCAAGTTAATCGAAGCTGTTGGCAAAGAGTCAGCAGGGAGGAATGCCACACCAATTAGCGGTATGGTACTGAGTGAGCCGACAAGCAGCACAAGAGCTAGGCTTATAACGAGCCATTTGCGCTTCAAGGCTGCATAAATAATCCGGGCGTAATATCCCGTGAGTTTACTTTCCTTCTTGTGCGGCTTAACGTTATTGAAGAACGCGGCCCCAAGTACCGGTATAAGCATTACTGCTACTAGCAGACTGGTCACAATGGAAATAACAACAGCTAAAGAGAAGGGGCGGAAGAACTCCCCGATAATGCCGCTGACAAAAGCCAGCGGAGCAAATACAACAACCGTGGCGAGGGTTGAGGAAAAAACCGGACTGATAACTTCTTTCGTAGCCCGATAGGCTAATTCCTTGCCCTTAAGGGTATTGCCTTTTTCCTGGCGCCATCTATATATATTCTCGATAACGACGATACTGTCATCGACTATACGTCCAATCGAGACTGCGATCCCGCCTAGCGTCATAATATTCAGGGTATAGCCCAACTGATTCATCACAGCCATAGTAGCAAAGATGGAAATCGGTAAGGATAGAATTGAAATGAATGTCGCACGCACATTGCGCAAGAAGAGGAAGATGATAATGATGCAGAATAAGGCTCCATATAGCCCTTCCCGAATGAGCGAGGATACGGATGCTTTAATCTCCTCCCCCTGATTCATAATGACATGCACTTCCAAATTGTCATCTTTATAGGAATCTAGTTGGCTCTGCACTGCATCGGCAACATCAGCGGTGTTGGCATCCTGATTCTTGATGACTTCCAGCACATAGCTTGGTTCACCATTAAAGCGGGTGATCTCATCAGCTGTAGAGACCGTCGTTATCGTCGCTAGATCGGAGAGTTTAATAGCTGCAGCTGCCGAAATTTGTGGTACTGAGGCTGAAGTACCTGCTCCCGCAGGGGATTTCATCCCACCGCCAGCTGCTGTAGAGCTTAGTGGTAAATCCTGGATCTGCTGCAGGGTAGAAACAGAGCCAGAGAGTCGAATAGGAATGGTGATTTGATTCTCACTGACAGATCCTAACGGAAGCGCATAGTTCAAGCCCTGCAAAGCACTTTGAATCGTACTTAGAGTTATGCCTAAACTGGCGGCCTTTTCCTTATCCACAACAATTTGTAGTTTATCGCTGGAAATGCCCTTCAGCGCAACCGAGCTGACTCCGTTCAGCTTCTGCAGGGAAGGAACGATTTCCTCCACTAGCTTCTTGCTAAGAGCCTGCGAATCGTTATTACCAGAGAATAAAGCCGCCTGATAAATGGGCGACGCTCCAGCTGACAGACGGCGAAGTGTTACGTTCGCGTTCTCTGGCAAATTCAGTTTGGCCAACAAGGCTTCGATATCTGCGGATAGCTTATCCATATCAGAGCCAAACGGATATTGAATGGAGATACTTGCGGCATTCTCGGACGTTGTGCTAGTAAAAGAATCATAACCGGTCATTGCTTTTAAACTGTCTTCAATGGGCTTTGTAACACCTGTTTCTATTTCCTCTGTGGAAGCTCCAGGGTCGACAACCTGAATAAATACTGCCGGAAATTCAATGTCCGGGAAGGTTTGCTGCTTAATCTGTGTGGCGGAGAACGCACCATAACCCAGAATAAGGGCAAATAAAATTATAACTGCTACCGAATTTTTCAAACTTAATTTACTTAGAAAGCTCATGCTCTTTCTCCCTCCTCTATCTGACCACAGTATAAAGCCCGAATTTGTCCTCAGTGTGTACTGAGGATTACAATTCGAGCTTGGTGTAGATTAGGGGGAGCCATACGGTAAAGGTTGTTCCCTCGCCCGGCTTGGAGCTTACTTCAATCTGACCGTGATGCAGATCGACAATTCTTTTGACGATTGACAATCCGATTCCGCTGCCACCTACTAGCCGGTCTCGTGATTTATCGATTTTATAAAAAGGTTTAAAAATATGGCTGAGCTCCTCCTCTGGAACTCCAACACCATTATCGGCCATCTGAACTACGAGCTGATCCCCTTTTTCGGCAGCTGTGATTGTGATCCGTCCACCTGAACCCGTGAATTTGATGCTGTTACTAATCAGGTTAGTCCAGATCTGGCTAAGCTTATCCTCGTCGGCTACGATGCTTAGAGGCTGTAGTTCGAGCTCAACATTAATAAGCTTGACTGACCATTGCGGTTCAAAGGCGATTACGATTTTGCGAAGCTGTTCATCTAGAGAGTAGCGATCCGACTCTAGCTCAAAATGCTCATATTCTAGCGTAGATAATTGCAGCAGATCCCCACTGAGTCGGGATAGACGATCACTTTCCTCTTCAATAATATTCAGCAGTCGCATTCGACTGGGCTCATCTAATTGCTTGTGCTTCAGCGCTTGCGTAAAGCCTTTAATAGAAGTTAATGGGGACTGGATTTCATGGGACACATCTGAGACAAACTGTTTGCGGATAGCCTCAAGCGTTCCAAGCTCCTGTGCCATGACATTAAAGCTGCGCGTCAATTCGCCAATTTCATCCCTCCGCTTCGTGTGCAGGCTGACTGTAAAGTCCCCTTTTGCCATTCTTCGGGTCGCTCGGGTCAGTAGCTGTAAAGGACGTACTATATAAGTAGCTGCGATGAGAATGAGCACACTGCCAAAGCCCAGAATGAGCAATAGTTGAGTCTTCAGGAAACCAGCAATCATGCTAAACAGTTCTCCTAATTCAGGTGTGATAAACAAGGCTCTGGAAGAGCCATTCACGGAAAAAGGCAATCCGACTGTCAGCCCTCCATTGCCTTCATGCAGGTTACTACGATACACGCCACCCTGCAGCACACTTTGAAGATGGACTACGTCCCGTACATTTTGCTTATCCGATGCTTCCCCGCTGGTATATAACTGTATTCCTTCGCTATCATACACACGAACTGAGTATAACGGCAAAGATGATATCCCCTTCATCAGAGAATCCAGATTATAGTCATCTGCTTGCTCATAGGCCTGAATAATCACTTTGCCGCTTAAGATCATATTATCCTGTACCGCTGATTGCATCTGTCCCACATATAATCGGTTAATTAACAGTGAGGCTGCAAAAATACTGAGAATAACGGCGCCCAAAAAGATGACTACAACCCGGACGTACAGTGATTTAATCATGAAGCACCTCTAGCCGGTAGCCCATTCCTCTCAGTGTAACAATTCTGAAATCCGCAGTATATTTCTGGAACCGTTCCCGCAGCCGTTTGATATGTGTATCTACAGTCCGCTCATCGCCATCATATTCGTAGCCCCAGATTTGGCGAATCAGCATGTCCCGGGTAAAAATCTGGCCCGGATTGCTAGCCAGCTGGCAGAGCAGCTCGAACTCCTTTAGTGGGATGACCACGGATTCGCTGGAGTCTGCAAAATGTACCTGATAGCTTTTCTTATCCAAAATAACTCCACCTAGTCTGATCGTATGCGAGGTCGATATGCCGTAACGTTTGAGCAGAGCTTTCACCCGCATGACCATTTCCATCGGATCAAAGGGCTTTACGAGATAATCATCCGTGCCTAGGCGAAAGCCTTTAATCTTATCCGCCGGCTCACCTTTTGCCGTAATCATCAGAATGGGCTTATCCCCTGCCTCCCTCAGTCTCCTGCACAGCTCCCAGCCATCCATTCCGGGCATCATAATATCGATAATGATCAAATCCACTGCATTGTTCTCATAATATTCCCAGGCTGCTGCACCATTGCTTTGCTCTATAATCTCCATACCTTCATCTTCCAGAAAAAGCTTTACCAGCTCGCGGATATGCGCCTCATCATCCACCACCATAATTGCCGTCATTCCAATTTCACCTCATGCTTCTATTGTTCGCCCATGTTATCACTCCATTCTACCCTACTATTTTGAACTAAGGGTGAACGGAATATTACATTCGTACAGCTAGAAGTGCAGGTGGATAATTTATATAAAAAAAAGCCAAGGGCTTAAGCCCCTGGCCGTATAGATTGTTGTTCTTTTGCTGGTAATGGGATTATATTATCCTCCACCGCATCGGAAACGGCGTCCTGCCACCAGCGATCACTCCCCAGCAGCTCCATCGCTGCATCCGGACCATAAGTGCCGGAAGAATAAGGGTGTAGCGGTAAATCCCCTGCTTCAATGGCATCAATAATCGGCTGAACCCACTGCCAGGACAATTCCACTTCTCGCCAATGTGCGAAAAAGGTCGCGTCCCCACGCAGCGCATCATAAATCAGGTTCTCGTAAGCCTCAGGCATATCCGCGTTGCCCGATTGATATTTAATCGGAACAGGCTCCAGTTCACCATGCCGCAGAGGATCTTTGGTATTGAGCTGCAAGGTAAGCGCTTCGTCAGGTCCAATATCAATGATCAGTAGATTGGGGTCCTGCGTGCTTCTATTTAAATTATGGTAGTCATTAAAAGGCTCTTTGAATTCAATGACAATCCGTGTAGATTTCTCTTTCATGCGTTTGCCGGTACGAATGTAAAAAGGTACTTCGCTCCACAACGGATCTTCAATCCATAATCGGGCCGCAATAAAAGTCTCAATCTGCGAGGTAGGCGCAATATTGGGTTCTTCCGTATAACCAACAACCGGTTTGCCTTGAATTTCACCAGCGGTATATTGTCCACGAACTACATGCTGTGCCAAATCTTCTTTCAGCAAAGGCCGCACAGACTCCATCACATGTCTCTTTTTGCTGCGGATCTCCTCTGGTGTACTTCCCTTGGGAAGCTGCATGGCAATCATCATTAACAGCTGTAGCATATGATTCTGGAACATGTCGCGCAGCGCGCCTGCCTTATCATAATAACCGGCCCGTTCTTCAACTCCAACCGTCTCACTGGCTGTAATCTGGACGTTGGCAATATAGCGGTTTTTCCACAAAGCTCGGAGCACGGGGTTCGAATACTTCAGTACTTCAAGATTCTGCACCATCGGTTTCCCCAGGAAATGATCAATCCGGAAGATCTCTTCTTCCTTAAAAGTAGCGCTCAGGCTCTCATTCAACACCCTTGCCGATTTCAAATCTGTTCCAAAGGGCTTCTCGATAATCAGGCGTTTCCAGCCCTTGGTCGAACCGAGTCCGCTTGAATTGATATTGGAGGCAATTTCTTCAAAATATTCAGGACCAACGGATAAGTAGAACATTCTATTCTCCTGTAAATGAAGCTGTTGTTCCCGCTGACGAACATGCTGTAACAACTTCTTATAATCCTCTGGTCGCCCTACATCAAGCACGCTATATTCAAAGGCCTGTAGAAATTCCTGCAATTCTGCGGAATCATCTGTTGGCCGTCTAGAAAAGGTCTGCAAAGAATTCAGCACTTGAGCCTGAAAAGCATCTTTTGAAATCTCACGTCTGCCGAGACCGATTACCGAGAAGGGAGTGGAAATTTTTTGATCAACGTACAGATTATACAAAGCCGGATATATTTTTCGTTTCGCCAAATCTCCGGTAGCGCCAAACAGCACAAAAGTTGATGATTCCACTTTCATTCCTCCCGTTGTTAAGAAATATTTATTAGCTTACAATTTATTACTCGCAAACTTTATAACACTCATCATACGTCTGTAACTTTCATTCGTCAACCTCATTTCGACATTTACGAAAGTTCTTATTTTCACAATGTTTTCCGAGTTCTCTATCTCAAATAAACCAGCGACAGACTAGGACGCAAAAGTAGAGTCCTTGTCTGTCGCTGGTTTAATAGTTTACTGTCTTCATTAGACTAAGTTCATAAAAGGGTTGTTACTACCCCTGCGCAGTGGGACGAACAACTATTTCACCCACATCAATATCTGGCCTACAAACTGCATGGCACAATAAAGCCCCACAAGCTTTTGTACCGCGCTTGTGGAGCTTTATTGTTCGGCTAAATCAACATTTCCATATGCTACCAAGTGAGTATATAATACAAGAAAAATAAGGGGTGAACTAACGTTGAATAATAAAGCTGTAATTAGAGCTATCAAACAAGATGAAGTACATAAACTACTGGATTTATATAAATACTTACATGAAGAAGATCCTGAACTTAATCTATTGGAGATAAATTCACTGTGGGAGCAAATATACAATAACAAGAACATGCACTACTTAGTAGTCGATGTAGAGGGTCGATTGGTGGCCACTTGTGTGTTAACCCTCATTCCAAATCTAACCAGAAACGCCCGTCCGTTCGGAATAATAGAAAATGTCGTAACTCATCCTGATTTCCAAAGAAAAGGGTATGGAACCAAACTGCTAAGAAAATCTCTAGATATTGCTTGGGAACATAATTGCTACAAAGTAATGCTGCTGACAAGTTCAAAAGAAGAAGGAACCTTGAGATTCTATGAAAACGCAGGTTTCCAAATGGGTGTGAAAACAGGCTTTATTGCTACTCCATAGCCTTAATTACAGCATTATACGCTTCATCTCCAGTAATTCTCTTTCAAGAATTAAGCGCCTTATATTCGAAATAATCAAAATAAGCCGGCTTCGCCTGTTGATCCATATCTTGGGCACAAATACCGGCATACGAGCCGGTAAAACCCAACTTCCCGCCGTATTCATCCGAAAGAGTGCCGAAGTCAAGCGGTGTGCAGACAGCCGTCCACTGTTCTCCGTCCGGGGAAGCGTAGAATATAAGCTCACGACCGGAAATCTCCGCTCGTAAATAGTATCGATCCCAATCTATGACTGAAATTTGCATCGAGGAAATCTCATCATATTTGCCGCCCTTGCACAGTACGACCCCCAGACTTATCCCTCTGATTTCATCAGCCGTCACACGCAAATAATAATAGTCGCTATCATCGTAATAGAGCACCAACCCCGCCATTTGCAGGAAATTATCCGGTATGAATTCCAGACAGGTGGATATGGAGCATTCAAAATGCTGAATCGGCCTGCCTACCAGACTCTGATCAAACAACGATGCCAGTGAGTCTCTTCCTCTAAGACGCAAAAATCCCGGGCGCTCGCTCAGGCTTACCCACGATTCGGCAAAGGGAACCCGCAAGCTCTGATACGGAAAACCCAGCTCCGCAGCATCAAAATCATCTCGATCGGGCAGCGCAGGAAAAGGATACTCCGGCAGATCCGGTGCCTGCGTCTTTAGCGCAGGCAGTTTTCCGCCATGTGCCAGACGCAGCCAGCCGTCTTCCGTCCATTCGCAGCGTTGAATCGCGGTCTCTCGCCCTAGCGGATTCATTGTTGCAGTCCCTGGAATCGGACGTGTGCATAAATGAGCCATGTACCATTCACCGGACTGCGTCTCCACGAGTGAACCGTGACCTGCCTGCTGAAAGGGGAAGGTCAGATCATGGGCCGTTGTCATAATAGGATAATTAGGGTCCGTTTCATAAGGTCCGGTCAGGTTGCGGCTTCTCGCCAATGTAACCATGTGATTCACTCCGGTACCACCTTCAGCTGCCAGCAAATAGTAATAGCCGTTGCGCTTGTACATTTGCGGGCCTTCCGTTACGCCTATTGGCGTTCCTTTGTAAATCTCATGAATAGGTCCGGTCAGTTCACCTGCCTCCAGATCGTATTCCTGCATAATAATACCTGAGAAGTTGCTATGATTCTTGCGGAAATCCCAGCGCATGTTCAGCAGCCATTTTGTACCGTCGTTATCATGGAAGAGAAATGGATCAAATCCGCTGCCATTCAGCCTTACAGGTGCACTCCAAGGCCCCATAATGTCAGTCGCCGTAATCAAATAGTTACGTAAATCCTTGTACACACTTTTCCGAGATTTCACGTCAGTAAACAGTAAATAATAAACGCCATGATCAAAGGATAGCGCTGGCGCCCAAATCGAACCTGAGCTGCCGTTGCCTCGCAGATCCACCTGCGCAGACTCGGTGAGCACGCGTGAAAGGGAATGCCAATGAACCAAATCTCGGGAATGATGAATTTCTACACCTGGAAACCATTCAAAGGTAGATGTAGCAATATAATAATCATCACCTACGCGTATAAAAGACGGATCGGGGTGACAGCCGGCCAACACCGGATTAACAATCATTTGAGTCATGATAAATCCCTCCTGGACGATTAGATAAACCATAGATTATTTTTGATTTCATTGTATCGCTTACATCGAGATCAAAGTTATGCTAGGATATAATAAAATGTTGATATCTTGTCATGATGGAGGAGCTATGAAGCAGCTATTTGAACCTGTCTTATTCGAAGACTCGCAGAGCTTAATATGGAATTATAGAATATTTACGGACGACTATTACAAGGGCTATTATCACTGGCATCAGTGCTGTGAAATTATGTATGTGCATGCTGGACAGGGAAATGTGGTCGTTAATCAACAAATGTATGATATCCGCGCGGGTATGCTGTTTTTTTTCCAGCCTTATCAGTTGCACCGGATTTATTCGGATGTCTCTCCCGCTTGCCCCTTTGAACGTTCTATCTTTTATATCGATCCCCATGTAGCTGAGAACCTCCTGCAAGGCTTTGCCAAGCGCAAAACTCTATTCACAGCATTATGGCAGGGTAAAGAAACACTTGGTGCATTCGATCTTCAGGACCGCAGGGATATTGTGGAGTGGATATACGAGAATTATGAGCAGTGCAGCCGCAATACAGAAGCAGACTCGGAGAACATCACTGTGTTTCTTCTGCAGCTGTTAAGCAGCATAGGCACCGGAGACCAAGCCTTACTCCATTCAGGTGAACTGCGGAGCCTTCGTTATTCCGAGAAAATCATGAGCTGGATCGAGGAGCATTACCACGAGGAGGTTAATCTGGAGCAACTGGCTGAGGAGACTCATTTGTCCAAGTCCTATGTCTCGCGGATTTTCCATCAGGAAACAGGCGGTCGGCTTGTTGATTATCTGACTGCACGACGAATCAAACAAGCCTGCCGCCTATTGGGAACGACAGATCTGCCTGTGGAGCGGATTGGTATTGCTGTTGGTTTTCCAAACGCTTCCTACTTCAATCAATTATTCAAAAGAGTGCTCGGGACGACTCCGCTTAAATATAGAAAAAGTAATTAGCGAGCGATTATTCAACAACAAACTTTATATCCTCTGTGTAAGAGTTGATATTTACCCACTCAGACCGTGGCGCTGCCAGCAGCTCCCCGTTGAGCAACAGATTGATAAAGGTTATACCCTTAACGACTCTTTCTTCGTCAAATCCATAAATTCTTGAGGGCTTGACGTTGTTCCCGTTGAACTGGACATCACGAAAGGTAATATTCTCGATCCTTGTACCCGGTTCCGGATTATAATCCTTGTTCTGGATGACGCGAAGATCGAACAACTGCCCCATCGTGATTCGCTCCACACGGATATTCTTATAGAGCACATTGCGCACTGTATTACGGTCACCAGCGTTGATTGCCAGTGCTCCCCAATAATTCTCCTGTGGCTCGTGATGCTCCAGAATATCAATGTTCTCAAATATGATATTTTCAATGATATCCCCACTGCGCTGATGGTCGCCATGTGTGCCGATCATCAACGGATGAGCCACATCTGCCCAGAGAATGGAATCGCGCACACTAATATTGCGGCTATCCCCATAGAAGTCCCACCTTGAGCCGTAAATAGCGATGCAATCATCTGAATTGCGCATAAAGACATCTCGGATTATAATCTCTGAACTTGACATGATATCAATGCCGTCCGACCAACCCCGTGTGCTGAACGATTTGAAATTGTTAATCTCAACCTCTTCCGACTGCCCGATAAAAATGCTGTAATGCGGCGGATCGATAACCATAATCCCCTCTACACTAACATTGTGCGAGAAAATAATTCGTACGCCACGAAAGGCTGAATAACGGTGAAAGGCAGCCAAATAAATCACTCCGCGCCCGCGGATGCAGACATCTTGGACTCCTTCGCAGACCAAAGAGCCGACCAGCGTCGAACCTCCCGCAAGATAAACCGTAGTTCCCGATGGAATTGGCAGCACTGTTTCTTCTATATAGTGTGCGCCAGAAGTGAAATACAGCACCTCTGGTTTAAAGCCTGTGCTAACAGCAGGAGTATTCAACAGCCGCAATAAATCTGCTGTGCGGTGAATGCCCGGTTTCACTAGAACTACATTAGACTCACCCGGCAACGGAGGTTCCACCTCCCGTGGATTGGCGAAGAGATGGAGATTTCTGCAGAGATCTCCATTGATTTCAATCGAGAGCTTTTGCGGACCGCTTACACGAAAGCTAATGGTTTGCCCACTCTGTATGTAGGCAATGCTCTGTGAGGCTGGAGCGATATTTACGCTTGTTACTTCTGAGTAGAGGCAAGTGACTTCCACATCTGCAGCACCCTCCAGATCAAAAGAAGCCATAGATGCTGGACGGACCTCATGCATGTCTACCTTTACTTCATAGATAAACAGTGGCTGCCATTCCCTTCCGATCAGACGTACCCTGACCTTGAAATCCTCCCGCCCTGGTATATCTTTGAGGGCATCATATACTTGTAAATAACTCATAAGGCTATTCTCTCCCGGGCTGCATAAATGCACAGTATGTTTCTTTCTGATCAATGGCTTGGTAAAGGTTCCTGTATTTTCGTCCTCATTATATCGCTTCCCTATGGAATAAAGTTTCAATGTGTTATGCGGAAATGTTCCTATATTGTGATTATCAGCATCATGACAATATTTGAATATTTTCTAATATAAAATCACAACTTCCCCAGCCATTTGCGGGCTATACTCATGACACATTCTAAAACACTGGAGGCAGTAAAAATGAATTTACCTTATTGGCAGGAAATTATGAACAAGCTCGATACAAAAGTTGAACGCATGATAGAGCAGATCGGTGATAAATGTCCCCATTTCGCTGGTGAGGACGGCAAATTTGACGATATCGGCTCCGACTGGTGGACAACCGGTTTTTGGCCGGGTATCCTCTGGATTATGCATGACATGACCGGAAAGGATTCCTACAAAAAGGCGGCTTGGCACTGGGATGGAACTTTAGAGGAATGGTTTGTTAAGCACACAGTTGAGCTACATCACGATGTAGGCTTTCAGTTTCTCCCAACCGCCGTTATCAAGCACAGCATCACTGGTGACGAGGATGCCCTGCGCAGAGGAATTGAAGCTGCCAACTTCCTTGCCGCCCGATATAATCCTGTTGGGAAGTTCATTCGGGCCTGGAATGAGGATAAATACGGCTGGGTCATCATCGACTGTATGCTGAATATCTCTCTGCTGTTCTGGGCCAGCAAAGTAACAGGAGATCCACGATATAAGCATATTGCAATTAGTCATGCCGAAACGACCATGCAATATGGCATCCGCGAAGATGGCTCGACCAAGCATATCCTCTCCTTCGATGCTGAAACAGGAGCTTACATTGAGAACTTTGGTGGCCAGGGCTACTCTCCTGAATCGTCATGGAGCCGTGGAACGGCTTGGGGTTTATACGGCTTCATCAACACCTACCGTCATACAGGGGATGTACGTTTCCTGAATACGGCGAAGCGAATTGCCCATTATTTTATTTCTGCCCTGCCTGAGGATCAGGTTCCTTATTGGGATTTCCGACTGGATAATGATGAGCGGATGTTCAGAGACAGCTCGGCGGCCGCGATTGCCGCATCAGGACTGCTTGAGCTTGCCGATATCGTCCCTCTGGGTGAACAAAATCTGTATGCAAGCGCAGCCGAGCGCATCCTGCGTTCACTGACCGAGAATTATGCTACCTGGGATCAGCCGGAGCATGAAGCTATACTGCTGCATGCAACAGGCAGCGGCACCTCTTTCATTGATGTGTCAGTCATTTATGGAGATTACTATTACGTTGAAGCTGTCGCCAAATTAAACGGCTGGAAGCAACGGATTTTCTAAGGAGAACAGCCAGCGCATAAATATTAAGCACAGCTAAACAAAAAGGCAGTCCGTAACCTTAATGATTTGGATACGGACTGCCCTTACTTTAATTTCGCAGAATTTAGATATCAGAAAAAAATTTCACCCCTGACATAGAATTAATTTACAGATTACCCCATATAAAATATACTTTCCTTATTGAAAGTTCAGAAGTACCGATACCCAACCATTATTGGCGAGGGTATTTTTATGTGGGCACAAAGATTTTTATTTGAAAGGATGGTTGAGGTGAGAAAAATTATTCTTATTCAACATTGTCAATCAGAGCATCATATAAATAATATGTCGGGAGGATGGACAGATACACCATTAACTGACCTGGGAAGAAAACAAGCAGATCTGGTTGGTTTAAGTTTGATTAACACTCTGGATCATGATGCATACACTTTGTATTCTTCAGATTTGCTTCGCGCAAAACAAACAGCAGAAATAGTAGGGTCACACCTGAATTTACAGGTAATTGAAGATAGCAACCTTCGAGAAATCAATACCGGAATCGCTGCTGGAAAAACAAAGGATTGGATAAGAGACAACAGGAACCCGCGAATAGGCAGCGATTTTGACATGGATTATCAAGAATTTCAAGAGGGTGAGACATGGAGAGAATTCTATAGTCGTATATGTTGCTGCATGGAAAGGATATGTAATACAGAAGAGAAAGATCTAATAATCGTAACTCATGGCGGGACATTGGCTTATATCATCGCATGGTGGATGAATTTTCAACCACAAATGCTCAGTAAGGCATATTTCTCAGCGTCTGTAGGCAGTATTTCAATACTAAATCAGAATAGTTATAAGCAAAATGTCTTAAGCGTTTTAAACGATACCGCTCATCTATCCCTACTGATATGAGGATAATTATGAATCAAGATTTTTATTGCGATGAAGTGCTAAACGGTAAGACTCCAGTAAACACAGTATTTGAAACTGACTCCGTACTTGCCTATCATCATACACAACCTTTTTATGATCATCATATCGTTGTAATTCCGAAAATACATATTTCATCGCTAATCTCTGATGAAGCAGAAAACACAGGACAATTGCTATTAGAAATGATGGAAGTTATTAAAAAAATAGCAGAGGAAATGGTTAATAAAACAGGAGCATCGAAGATCATCACAAATTTAGGAGCGTATCAGGATACAAAACATTTACATTGGCATGTGGTAAGTGGTAATAAAATTAGATAAAGCCCCCATTCAGGGGGCTCGCTCACCGCATATACTGTAAAATACTCCTACCGCGCCCATCGTTGCTGCGGCGCGATAATAGTTTCTCCGCTTTGAATGGCTTTCTCGATCATCATCCCCAGATAATAATCCTGAGCAGCCTCTGCCAGGCTATAGAATCCCGGTCCACCCGAGACGTAATCGGCCATCTTTTGCAGGCAGCTGGCAATGGCGATTTCATCATCGTACAGTCTGGCGGGAGCAAATGGATTGTCGTAGAGCCATTGTTCTCCGCACAGGATGCCTTGCAGAAAATAACCTTCCGCGTTCTCCAACTCTCCTTTATTGACTCGCTTCAGCTCTAATTGAAGTGGAATCAGGTTGTCCTGCTGAATCAGGACGCGATTATCGAAGATTTCACCTCGCTCCCCTTTGACGGATAGATGATTCGAGCGAATCCAGGAACGATGCTGATCCTTGGTGAAGTCATAAATCCCTAGCGAATCACCAAAATCCAACCAGGCTAAATCCCTTTGAGAGGGAATCAGCTTATCTTCCGTCGGCGGACCACTGCGTGTAGGTCCATTAATCCACTCGGATTCAAAGCGCATCGCTCTTATTCGCACTTCCTCAAAGGTAACACCAAGCATTTTGCGAATTAAGCTTACACCATGATATAGATGCGAGATAGAGACAGTGGTTTCTGTAATTCTCCCTAACTTCCCCGAACGAATAAGTGCCAAACGCGCCTCTTGTATGGGATGAAGGTGGTATTGTTCTGCTACTTGAATATGTGCACCAGTAACAATTAGTTTGTCATAAAGAAGTTCAAGGCCCGGCAGATCCGGTGCAGGCGGCGTTTCCGACAAGGCTGGAATCCCGGCCTCAGCCAGCTTCAATAAATATTCGAGACCTCCAGCCCCGCTTACCGAAACGACAACGAAGTCAGGGCTTTCATACTTCAGCAGATCTTCCAGAGAACGGTAGGTGGGAATGCCCCATTTCATTGCCATGTCTCTGCCTTTGACCTCATTCCGCACGACCATACCGCAGATTTGGAAACGTTCGGGCAAGGCTTGGACGATTCGGAGGAAATATTGCGCCCGAAAGCCCGATCCACCAATAATACTGAATTTCACCATATTATTTGCCCCCAAGTGAATGAAAGTGTGGTGCGTTCGCCAGAAAGCCTTCCTTCGTATACAATTTACTTTCTTTGGTTAACGGGAGACTTACAGGCCGCGCCGTAATGACTGCTTCATAGATGGCTGTTATTAGCTCTATCATCTTCCGTCCTTCATAACCATCAATAAGCACCTGCAGCGAGTTATTCTCGATCGCTTTCATGACATCATCAATTTGTCCGGTGTGCCCCTTATAAAGTAACGGTTCAAGGCTATTGTAATACTGCTCCAACTCTTCCTCAAGCACCACATTCCGCTCCGGAAACCCATCTGCTTGCGAGGTAGACGCATACACATTCCAGGGTGCCGAGATTCGCTCCCGCTCCCCTTGAAAGATCATCTGCTGCTCTTGACCATGATGAACAAGCGAGCTTGTGATCTGTGCCAGACTGCCATTGGGGTAGGAAAGAATAGCAATAGAAAGGTCATCCACCTCGGCATTATCATGCGAAGTATTACTCATGACTGCCTGAACGGTGTGCGGCATGCCTAGCATCCATTGCAGCAGATCCATATGATGAACCCCATGATTAAGGGTACAGCCGCCCCCTTCTTTTTCCCAGGTCCCTCTCCACCATACGTCATAATAGCTGTGGCCCCTCCACCAAAAGGAGTCTACCTGAGTATGAACAATTTTGCCTGCTAAGCCAGAATCCAGTGTTGCTTTAGGTTTCACTCCTGAAATGATTTTCTGTTTTATTTAATTAGCTCTGTCGGATTCATTCCGGTAATTTTTTTGAACAGTGTGCTGAAATAGGGTATGTTCTTATAACCCACCCGTTCAGCTACCTCATAGACCAGCATATTGCGCTCTAGCAGCAGTTCCCGTGCTTTTTCAATCCGCACACGTGTTAAATAGGTGTTGAACGTTTCGCCTGTAATATTTTTAAAAATAATGGACAGGTGGTTGCGTGAAATGTAGACCATTTCTGAAAGATCAGCAAGTGTGACCTCTTCTGCATAATGCTCGTGAATGTAATGAGTCATGAAATCGACAACCTGTCTGTGCTTGCTGCTTCCCTTCCACTGCCGACTGCTGCAAATGCTGGTTATCTTGTCAATCAGCCAGTTAGCTAAGGCGTCCGGCCCGGTCAGGCCGACCAATTCCTTGGCAATCTGATCATTTGTAAAAAGATCATCCAGCACCAGCCCCGCCTCATACAGGGAATACGTAATTATCCCCCATAGCTCACTTCCCAGCATCTGCACGTAGTCGGGTGTAATCCCTTTCTGCTTCTTTAATTCTCTGATATAGTCAGCAACCAGCTGCTGCGCCTCAGTTTCCTGCGATGCCTTCATCGCACTGGCCAGTTTGAACGAAAACTTAACTGGAAACAGGGCAACCGAATCCTGTTCGCTGCTTATTTGCCCCTGGTAAACATAGATATCGTAAGTGGGTACCATCCTCCGCTCCCGCAAATCAATAGCACGGAAGGCTTCCTCCGTCGAGTCTGGAATCTTCGTCCACAACTCCTTGATACCTCCAATACCCACGCATATAACCAACTTAAGGTAACTCTTAATGCTATCAATCAGCTTGATCCCGAGCTCCTCCAGTTTCTGCTGTACTTGTTCCGGGCTCTCCGCTTGCGGATGAACAATTAGCAGTGTTCTTGTACTGTGAAGCTCCGTATATTCAATTGTCGGAAACACTTTGCGGGCGACCTCGCAGGCTATGTTGCTAATCGCAAACCGAAATAGATTCCAGTCCGATACAGATAGTTCGTTGGCACGATGATCACGAACCAGATCAATCCCAATGGTTATATGGCTGCAGTCCATCCAATAGCGATAAGGCGGCGGCAAGTGGGCACCACTGCGATAAGTACGGTCTAGCGTACCAACTGCAGCAGATCTCACCCATTCCTTCTCCACGAAAGGCTCATACAGCATCATTTTATCTTCAAGCTCACCTTGCTTGATTCTTTTCTCCTCTTCCTGCACAAGCTCTTCAATAACTTTGCCCAGAATAGATTTTAAAGTCGGGACACTAATGGGCTTGGACACGTAATCACTTACGTTGTACCTTAACGCCTGTCTGGCATGTTCAAAATCAGAATATCCGCTCAAAATAATGATTTTTCCGTTAAATCCTTCTTTCCTTAGTTGCTCCATCATATCCAGACCATTCATCGCCGGCATATAAATATCGGTAATGACTATATCCGGCTCAGTAGCTCGAATGATATCCAATCCGTCCACGCCATTTAGAGCTTCCCCAACCCATTCCGCATCCAGTTCATCCCAAGGAATCGCACGCTTCATTCCTTGCAGCACTTGGCGTTCATCATCAATAATGGCGATTTTCCACACACATTTTGCCTCCTTCGAACTCCACATCAGTCGGCAGCAACCAACTATAGAATGATCTATTCGATACTTTTCTCTATTTGCTCTTTATTGGGAGGTTCAATCAATAGTGGCAGATTAATCTCAACCCTTGTCCCCCAACCTCTCGTTCCATAAGAGAAACCCCATAACATTCTCCGAAATAACCAGCAATTCGCTCTCTTACATTACGAATGCCGTAACCTCCCGTATGACGCTTGAGTTCCTTGTCTACCACCTGCTTCAGCCCGACCCCATCATCATCAATAATGATCTGTAGAGAATTAGTGCTTCTGCTTATCGAGATGTGAATATGACCGCGATTCCGCTTATTGAAGCCATGAACGACCGAATTCTCAACAAAGGGTTGCAGAGTAAGCTTTGGAATATATAAGGGCTCTATGTCTTGCGGCACCTCTATCGTATATTGAAGTCCATTGCCCCAGCGCAGCTGTTGAATTTCCAGATAACACTCCATATGAATAAGTTCTTCAGCGATTGTGATAAAGCTGTCCCCATTGGACAAGCCAATGCGGAACATGCGTCCCATTAATTCCAGAATCCGGCTAAGCTCATCCTGTCCGGCTTCGATCGCCATCCAGTTCAATTGATCGAGCATGTTGTAGAGGAAATGGGGATTAATGTTAGCCTGCAGTGCTTCAATCTCGGCTTTTCGCTGCTGCTCATACCGGCGTTGCAGGGATAGATACAGTTCTTCGATCCGCTCGTTCTGTTTGCGGTATCCGGCAAATAAATACCCGAACTCATTCTCATAATCCACCGGCAGCTCCACATTGTTCCCGCCTACGGAATAAATCCTCATTGCTGTAACCAGTTGTTTGATGGGCTTCGTGAATTGCCTGCTTAAAAAGTGGGTGAGGAGCAGCACCAGCAGAACGGCGGCAATCCCAATGAGGCCAATCACTTCAGCCAGCCTGAAGCTTTTAGCGGTAATCTGGTTCCACGACGTAATCTCAACCAGCGTCCAATTGGAATCAGCCAGCTTCGAATACACCAGCAGAGAATCATCGGCTGCCTTGTTTCCCTTAATATGAACGTAGCCTGATTGTTGGTTCTTGATATCAACCCATTTGGACCATTCTGCCTGATCCACTGCCTGACCAATCTTCAGAATCTGCTGCCCTTGAGTGTTCATCATCATCCGATTCGATCCTGAGGAATTACCTGTCAGCAGCATGCGAATTTCCTTGGCTTTGACGTGAATCACAAGCACTCCCAAATTGGTATCCTCATACATAATTGTTCTGGCAAAGCTAAGCACCGGAACATCACCTTGAAAGCTGGGTATGTTATGCTCGCCGGTCCAGGCAAAATCACTCTTCGCCAGATTCTGGAATCCTTCCTGTTTATCCAGATCGGCAATATCCCGAAATTGGATATAACTTTTGGCATCCCCCTGGAGCGGTGCCTTCATGTATAGATCAATCCCTTGAATCACCGGAATCGAATAGGTCAAATTAGCCAACGCACGTTCAACACTCACTCGCCGCCGATAACGATCGAATTCGTCCTGCTTGTTCATTAGAAAGGTAATCAGCTCGTTGTCACGAGAGGTAGACAATGAGATCTGCTCAATCATAACCAGCCGGGTCGTAATTTCATTATTCAGCTCATCCAGCAGTTGCTGCTGGTAATGAGAGGTTGTCTGCACGAGTGCCTTTGACGAGCTGCTGTAGCTTGTCCAAGCGATGGAAGCGATTACTACAATGATCAGCACGGCAAAACCGTGGAAAAATAGGCGGTCGATCCTGAATTTTTTGAAAGGATTGGTCATAGTGCTTCACACTTCCTTTGTTCCTGTTGAGACAAGAAGAAACGGCTTCGCCGTCCTTTTATGGACGGCACCCGCTTCTTCGAGAAATATAAGGATAAGTTATCATGTGTACATATACATTCTTATATTTCGAAATAAACGATAAAGCAGCGAAAAAAGGTTCGTCGCTTTACCGCCATAGGATTGATAATTGTTGTTTATCTTATCCTTTTATTCCTGTTGTAGCAATCCCTTCAACGAAATACTTCTGCAGGAACATAAAGACAAGCGTGGCCGGCACAATCGATACCAGCGACATGGCCAGCAACTGCCCCCACTGCTGAGCAGATTGAGAATCGTTGATCATGCGAAGCGCCAATCCAACTGTGTATTTGTCCACCGAGTTAATATACAGCAGATGGCCCAGGAAATCATCCCAATTCCACAGGAAGCAGAAGATCATGACCGTAACGATTGCGGGCTTGGTAAGGGGCATAATTACTCGCCAAAAGATACCAAACCAGTTGCAGCCGTCTATTTTGGCAGATTCATCAAGCTCTCGTGGGATACCGCGGATAAATTGAATCAACAAGAAGACGAAGAACGTTCCGCCTGCCCCACTAGCCAACAGATGAGGCACAATAAAGGGGAGATACGTATTTACCCAGCCTAGTTGGTAGAACAATGCATATTGAGGAATGATCAGCACCTGTCCAGGCATCATCAGCGTCAGCATGAGGAGGGAGAACCAAAACTTTTTGAGTGGAAAGTCCAGTCTCGCGAAGCCGAACGCAACAAGTGTGCACGAGATCAATGTGGCCATAAGGACGGCAATTTCCAGTTCAAAGGTGTTAAAATAAAAGTCTGTGAAAGAATGTCCAGGAACGGAATTCCACCCATTTACGAAATTGCTCCACTGCGGAACAGATGGAAAAATATTGGGCGAGCTCAGCTCATTATTCGGCTTCAAGGATGCACCAATCCACCAAAGGACCGGGTAAACCATCAACAGGCTAAAGATGATCATGAAGAGATGTCGGGTAGCCAACTTCCATTTTTTCGTCATTTGCGTTTCTTCCCTCCAGTTTCCGTTTCGTAAAACACCCAATATTTCGAGGTGCCAGCGATAATGGCTGCGGCCGCAACGATCATGACGAGCATAATCCAGGCCAGCGCTGAGGAATAACCCAGTTGATAGCGGCTAAAGGCTCGTTCGTACAGATAGAGAGCGTAGACATAAGTAGAGTTCATTGGCCCACCATTCGTAATTACAAAAGCAGAGGTGAACATTTGGAACGCCCCGATAACCGCCATGATGAGATTAAAATACAGGATCGGCGACAGCATGGGTAACGTAATCTTGAAAAATTGGGTAAACCGATTGGCACCATCCACAGATGAAGCTTCATATAGATCGCTTGGAATTTGCTTCAATCCAGCTAGAAAGATTACCATCGTAGAGCCAAACTGCCAAACGGTCAACAGAACGAGTGTGGCCAGAGCCGTATCCGGACTCGTAATCCAGCCTTTGCCCTCTACCCCAAAGACAGCAATGATTTTGTTGAAGATTCCATCCACTCCAAAAATATTCCGCCAGAGCAAGGACACCGCAATACTGCCCCCAATCAGTGAAGGAAAATAAATCGCCGTGCGGTAAAGGGATATTCCGCGTATGGCTTTGTTGAGTACTACGGCCACAAACAGGGCCGCAATGAGCTTCAACGGTACCGAAGCAAGCACGTACATGAAGGTAACCTTTACAGATTGCAGAAATTTCGGATCGGCCGTGAATATGCGCTCATAGTTGCGCGTTCCAATCCAGTGGATAGGTTCCATCAGCGTGTAGTCAGTAAACGAATAGTATAACGATAAAAATAGGGGGTAGGCAGTTAGCCCGAGAAAGCCGAGCAGCCAAGGTGAAATGAACAAGTAGCCCGCGATGGGAGCGTTCCATCTGTTAAGAAAAGAGCTCTTTTTCCGTGTGTTCTCAGCGGGGTTTGTAATAACGGCTGTGGAACGATTCAAGTGTGGTCACCTCTTGTAGTCAATTTAATAGCTTAAGTATATAGGCGGCTACCTATGGACTAAAGGAGGGCAATGCTCGAATTCTTTCAAAATATAACGAAAAAAGAAGCTCTCTCTAAACTGGAAAGCGGGGCGGGGAAGGTGTTAAGCGAGGGAGAAATCAATCCTTATGCTTTTTTGTAATAAAATAATATACAAGACTAATAATTCCGCCTACTAGGATCGCCAAAAAACAGACTCCCCCCGTCCAACTTCCAACTTGCAGAAGGGACATATTACGAAATGACGTTACTGAAATGATCAAACACATCATTCCCATAGCTATGATAAATAAGGCTACCAGCCAATCCGTCTTGTTCATGTATGTCCACCCCTCCCGTGTTTCTTGCTTAAGCCGAATCTTGAACTGGTTTTATTACAGGGTTGCGCTTGAAAAAGTAAAGCATGAGTATTACAGAAATCAGTAAAACGGTTATACTCGTCCATTGTCCCGCAGTCCATTGCAAAGCATAACGAGGCGAGTCTCCACGAAGAAATTCAAGCATAAACCGGACTAATGAGTACAATATATTATAGCTTAAGAACATCATTCCTAATGGGAGTTTGACATTTTTCATGGCCATAAGAATACCAAAAACAACAAGATCCAACTGCCCTTCCCAAATTTCTGCAGGCCACAACGGAGATGCACCATATCTATCAAATGCGATGGTTCCTTCCGGATAGACGATACCGAACCCCAACCCCGTTGGAGACCCAAAAGCATCGCCGTTTAGTAAACAAGCAATTCGTCCGATAGCCTGCCCAAGTATAATGGCTGGTGCCAAGATATCCGCAAGTTCCCAAAAGGAGAGTTTGTGTTTCCTTGCATAAATGACTGCAGTGAAGAATCCGCCCACCAATGCACCCTGAATGGCGATTCCACCTTTCCAAACGGCGAATATCTCTGTTAAATGATCTGAAAAATACCACCATTGGAAAAAGAACACATGCCAGATTCTTGCCCCAACAATCGCACCGAATAGTAAATAAACAACAAGATTGGGGAGATGTTTCTGATATTGAGTTCCTCGTGCCAGATAATAAGCTACTCCAAAAGCAATTACAATCGCTAATGCGACGATAACTCCATACGACCTCAGAGAAAAGCCTCCGATTTCGAACAATATAACTCTCATACTACTGACCCCTCTTTGGCTATGAATTTGATTATTCAAAATCCCAACTATATCCCGGTTTCCGGATTCGCCTAATTTTTAAGCTAAATAAATTGATAACAGTCCCATTAATATTGTCACGATTGCTATGATACTTTTTAATACTTTTCGAGAAATCAGAAAGTCCTTACTAAGTGCTTGCAGAAGCTTCTTATTCGCCAATATCGACGCGAACAACAGAACTGGAACAATAAATCCGAGATTATAAAAGAATAAAACAAATGTTCTCTCTAGCAACTCCAAATATAAAGTAAATGACCATAATAACAGCGATGTAAAGGAGCAGGGATTAAGAGTCTGTAAAATATATTGTGTAAACTCTCAAACCCATTAAAATGGAAGTAAGAGAAAGGTTGGGGAGAATACATGGGACTTTGGACAAAACAGCAACTGCGGGAGTTTATTAAGGAAAACAACTTGGTCAGCGCAAAAGATGCGCAGAATGCCTTAAAGGATTTATTTGCTGAGACGATTCAGGAGATGCTAGAAGCCGAAATGGATACCCATTTGGGTTATGGAAAGCATGAAGTGAAGGCGAAACTCACTCCAAACAGTCGCAATGGAAAAAGCCGCAAACCGTAGTCAGTGAGTACGGTGAGCAGGAAATCGTTATCCCTCGAGACCATTTAGGCGAGTTTGAGCCTTTGGTGGTCAAGAAGCATCAATCGAATGTAACGGGCATTGAGGAGCAGATTGTGGCGCTGTACGCCAAAGGCGTCAGCACGAGAGATATCCAAGATCATCTACAGCATATGTACGGGATTGAGGTCTCGCCCACACTCATTTCCAATGTGACCAACAAGATTGTTCCCCTCATTAAAGAGTGGCAGAATCGCCCCTTACAAGGTGTTTACGCGGTAGTCTATCTGGATGCCATCCACCTCAAAGTCAAGCAGGACGGGGCTATTATCAACAAAGAAGCCTACATGGTCATTGGCATCGATCTGGATGGAAACAAGGATGTACTGGGCATATGGATTGGAGAGAACGAGTCCTCTAAGTTCTGGCTTAGCGTACTGAATGAACTGAAGAACCGCGGGGTTCAAGACATCCTCATCATCTGTGTGGACAACCTGTCGGGGTTCTCTCAAGCGATTGCGGCCTGCTACCCTCAAACGGAAATCCAAAAGTGTATTATTCACCAAATCCGTAGTTCCACGCGATACGTTTCGTACAAGGATCTGAAGAAGGTTACTGCCGATTTAAAGCCCATTTACAAGGCAGCTACCGAAGAAGAGCCTTGCTTGAACTCGACCGTTTTGAAGAGGTGTGGGGAGCCAGATATCCGCTCATCCTCCGTTTCTGGCGGAATAATTGGGAGGAATTAGCAACCTTTTTCAAGTACCCTCCTGAGATCCGCAAGCTTATCTACACGACAAACATGATTGAGAGTTACCACCGCCAGCTACGTAAAGTGACGAAAGGAAAAAGCATCTTCCCCACGGATGAGGCGCTGCTAAAAATGCTCTATCTCGCCACCGTCGACGTGACTCGAAAATGGACGGGGCGCGTTCAAAATTGGGGACAAATGCTCCTTCAGCTTTCGGTATTTTTCCCGGATCGGGTCGGTCAACACTTGCGATGAATCGCCACTCCCCCTCGGGGGAATCTGTGCTTAAAAGAGTTTACACAAAATTATTGACAGACCCGGGATTAAATCCATCCATAACACCCATTCCATTTTATTCCTTATTATTCTCTTCCAAAAAGTTTCTTTTCTCTTCACTGGCTTCTCCCACCTTCAGAATGTACCTCCATCCTAACGTAAGAATGTGTGGAAATTATGTATTCTCTTACTGTTATCCCACACTTTAATCAATACCTTTCTTGGGTCGGCGCGCAATCAGTCTTACCAGCTCTAATAAAAGAATCGGGAGCGAGACCGAAGTAGGATAGGCAAGATAACGTGGCTCCCAAGCTGGTGAGAACTTTTCCTTGTATTTTCTAAGACCCTCAAACCCATACCAATACCCTCCATGCTTAAAAACAAAATGAGCAAGCTTTTCTTCTCGAATGGCTGCTTGAGCTTGTCCTACGCTCGATAATGGAGCCATTCCTAAGCTGAAATATAAATAATCCTGCTCCTTGGCCCATTTTAATAGACAAACAAATAAATGATCCATCGTTCCGTTTGGGGTATTGAAGTCATGGCGCATGAGATCGACTGATAGAGTTTCACCATGATCATAGCTGGGAGCCAATGAGGCAAACGCAATGATCTCTCCCTCTGGACTGATTAGTAAAGTGATTGTGGATAGTTGCAAGTAGGACTCCTCGAACCAGCCCAATGAAAAGCCCTTTTCTTTTTTTCCCTTCAACCAGTTTCGAGAAATTTCACGAAGTCTTTCAATTAAATGAGACTCATGGGGAGGTTGTGCCACTTCAAAACGGAATCCTTCGCGATCGAACCTGTTATTCACACTCCGTAAGCTTGCGTTTTGTTTCCCGATTAGTGTAAAAGGCTTCAAAGGAACTAAAGCATCCTCACCCAATTTAAAAAATCGGTATCCATTTTCAAGATAAATCGGAAAATAATGTGGAGAAACCTGATAAAACACTACCGACAAATCATATAGATCTGCAAAACGCTGACATTCCTGAATGGCTTCACTGATTAGATCCTCATGTCCAATGGGATCGCCAAGAACGACGAGTTTATTTCTGATCACGGCATAAGGAATCACAACCTGATCGTTGCAAGCCCAGAAAAAACTTTTGTCACCAGCAAATAACATATGGGTCAGTAAGTTGCCCCGTTCGTGCTCAAGGAACAAACGTAATTTATGCAGTTCTGCTTCAGAAGCCCCCTTGTTAGACAAATGTTCGGGCCTGAGAATTAGAATAAGTGATATCAATAACCAAGCAACTAGAAGACCGGCGATTGCTGCCGCTGCATGTTGTGCTGGGTTAATGAGCCACGAAACCTTAGCATAAGAAGGCCAATGCTTTAAGTAAGCAGGGCGTAGACCCGAAGCAAGCAAGTCATAAACATAAGCGGCCACAAACGTTACAAGCCCCCAGAGAACAGCTTTTCCTTTGCTAAAAGGTGCACCAACCCTGAAAAAACGGTTTCGTGATATCCAAAGTAGCAGAGCCACGATGAGTAAGAAAATGGCTTCCTCAAAATCAAATGCCTTAGCGAATGTAAATAGGGCTCCGGCACATAGAAGAGATAGTGTCAATTGGTAAGCGCGTTTTACCCGATGCGAAATTCCCCAGGAAAGCACAATCAGCAAAAGGCCAATGATGACACTTAATTGATGAGACAACCGCATAAGTGGTGCAGATAACAGTTCCCCTGTAAATTCGAGCCTATACAAAAGGCCGGGCGTTGCAGCAGAGAGCAATAATATGAATCCACTAACAAATACAAGTTTGCCAAGTGACCAAGCCCCGAGTTCTCCTAGCAGCCCAAACTGATTAGGATAGTGCCATACTTTTTGCCAGCTGTTCAATACGCTCTCGAAGCCCTCATAATTCCGTTCTTTCTCATTATCACGATCCCTAGCAAAATCGTATGCGGCTAGAACAAGACCGATCATCCAAGGAAAAAAGTAATACAATATTCGGAAGAGGACGAGGACGGCCGCCGTCTTATCAGGTGGATAACCAAGCAGTTGAAGTCCAAGTAGCGCTGTTAGATCAAAGCCGCCAATGCCACCCGGAGCCATACTAAGTAAACCTGTAATAGCGGAAATCGTGTAGATTCCAAGCGCCTCTGTAAGTGAGAGCCCGGGAAGAAGACAGGAGCCAATCAGCCAGAAGGAGATTCCTGCTAAGACCCATTCCAAAAGGGAAGCGCCAATAGAGGCGGCAATTGTAGCTGCATTCATCCGGGGCAGATTCCTATTCAACCACTTTGTGTAAAACGACGTACGTTGTAGTATAACGTAACCAGGCAAATATAAAGCCGTAATCCACACCGCATAAAGTGTCCAGGGATGCACCCTTATGAGAATCTGTATAGGCAAAATACCGAAAATACCAGCCCAAGAGAGCAACGAAAGGCCGGTTATCGTAATCGTGGAGAGGAAAGCGATCGAAGCTGTAATCGTCTGCATCGGGATCTGCCGTTTTCGGTACAGAAAGGTCCGTAAAGCGGCTCCTGCAATGCCGGAGAAACCAATGACACTATTGGAGGTGTTTGCGATCCATGAATAACGGAAGGTATCCCAAAGACTGGTGGGAATTCGGAAATGACGTCGGAGAACAAAATCGTATACACTAATCGCAGCTACTGACATAAGCGCAAATCCTAACAGTAAGAACACAGTCGTTGGCTTTATATGATGAAGAATGTGAAGAGTCCTCACCCAATTAATTCTTCGGAACTCATTCTGCCCTTCCAAGTAAATAAATACAATCACTGCGGCAGGGATCATTATTTGCAATAGCTTAAAGCGGTAAAGAGCTGTGAATAGCTTAACGATCTGTACTCGTCGAAGAACTTCTCGGAAACTTTTCATCGGAACTCTCCTTATGGTTTATTAAGTCTACATTCTCAGTCTAAGTATACCCATGATATTATTTCGTAAAAAAGGTTAAGGAGTTTCTTCAATAAGTTAGGTTCTTTATGCTGCTCATGTGACGTAGTTGAACCGTTACTATTCGTTTTTATTTTTTATAGATAGAATTATGGAAAAACCACTATAACACAAGGCAAAAGAACCAATTTCAGAAACGAATATTTTTACAAATATCAATTCATGACTATAAAACATCAAAACATATAACAGGATACCAAATCCAAATATCAGCAAATTTATTAAAAATTTCCGCAAGTGAGTTGCTCCTTTCTTAATTAAGCTTACTAATAAAAAGACTTGCCTAAAGATCGAAAAGTTCAGATTAAGAAATATTTTTTAAAGACACTGATTTTACTGGACAAAAAAAAGAAACGGCAATTTCACCGCTTCCTCTTAGATATTAGATGCTTAATAAATCCCTCTTCCCTCTTGATCAGCAATGCCGCTCTTCCGGTAAAAGTACGTATTGATCCTGTCCCGCCATTCCATTGCATGCTCGGCTTGCTCTTCTAGACGGACTGCTACCTGTTGATGCAGCTGATCATCCATGAGTACTTCCAGAAGCCTCCAAGCAGATTTCAACTGACTGGCCTGCTCCGCGCCTGCAAAATGAGTGTCATATATATGCTGAATAACCGTTTTGCCGGAGTGAAGCACATGGGTATAAGGCACATGATGGAAAAATAGCAGCAGCTCGTCCGGGCAGCTCTCCAGCGACTCGTAAGTGTCAACATTAGCGCCAGCATATTGGCCGGTATATCCAGTACCCGATAATTGTGTTCGATCTACACCGATGCCATGGCAATCTGCAAAATGGTAGGTACCCCACATCGAATATTCGTACCCATCCACATTTGGACCATAATGATGATCCGGATTAACCATAAAGCCTACGCCAAGCGGGGCCGTATACGACTCGTAAATTCTCCAGGAGTCCATCAGGATATTCGTGATGGTATGGACCAGCTGTTCATTGCTTCCGAAGGTCAGACGTATCCACTCCTCGGCGATGTCTTCGGAAGACAGTTCCGGATTCCAGGATAGCCGCCCATAGCCGTACAGGTTCGCTTGCGCTAACAAATGCCCCGTCCAGTTCGCGTCGGTTCCTATATTGGAAACAGCGGCGAAACCGCTGTAAGCATTGCCGTGCAGAGATCCATCTACAATCCGTTTAACCGTGGAGCCTCCGCCTTTGATATAGGTTTCGAAGTTTAGAATCTCCTTCCACTGCGGCACCAGATAACACACATGACGCTGCTGACCTGTGTACTCCTGAGTAAGCTGGAACTCGATCATCTGGTTCGTATGTTCCATCGCGCCCAGCAGCGGAGATACGGGCTCCCGTACCTGAAAGTCTATCGGTCCGTTCTTCACCTGCAGGATGACATTATTCATAAATCTTCCGTCAAGAGGTCGGAAATGATCATAGGCCGCCCGGGCTCGATCAGTAGTTCTATCGCGCCAATCCTGCTTACAGTTATAGACAAAGCAACGCCAGATTACCACGCCGCCGTAAGGCTCCAGTGCTTCAGCCAGCATATTGGCACCATCGGCATGATCGCGCCCGTAAGTGAACGGACCTGGCCGATTCTCCGAATCCGCCTTCACCAGGAACCCTCCGAAATCCGGAATGGCGGCGTACACCTCCTCCGCTTTAACCCTCCACCATGCGCGGACTGCAACATCCAGAGGATCTGCAGTTGTGAGTCCCCCTATTTCAATTGGGCTGGCGTAATTGACGCTCAGGAATAGCTTAATGCCGTAAGCCCTGAAGATATCCGCCAGCTTCGCTACATCAGCCAGATATTCCTGAGTCATAAGCTTAGTCTCAAATTCATGCACATTAACGTTATTAATTGAAATCGCATTCAATCCCGAGGAAGACAGCAGCCGAGCGTAATCCCGAACACGCTCCAGATTCGTCGTTATCTGGTTCTTGTGATAAAAAATTGACTTCCCGGCATATCCCCGTTCCACACTGCCATCTATATTATCCCATTGATTAACCATACGCAGCTTATTGACGGGATTCTCTACAATGTCTAAAGCATCCACTGGACTGCCTGTACTTAAAAGCCGCAGCAGATGAAAGACACCATATAACACTCCAGCAGAAGAAACGGCACCTATAACAATACGGGAGGTTACGCTATCCGACTTCATAACATATCCTTCTGTCCCAACCGCAGCACTCACGCTGCTGTGAAAAACTTTATCGAGAAGAGAATTACTACCAAAGGTTCCAAGTACGATACAGGATGTCATTTCGGGATCATCGGCAATATTAAGCGGATGTCCCAAGATACCCTTGATGCCTTGTGAAAGTTCGAACACGGCGGAACGCATAATATCATCATGTTCCGTTACGATAATATGGCTATATGATGCATATTCGTTATACCGTTCCCCCGGCGACATTTGGCGATACTGCAGCCAAGCCTGATAACCATCCCCAGGTTGAAATAAAGTAGGTTTATTCATGAGAAAGCCCTCCAATAGACAATGCAAGACCCGGAACAGCTTTGTTCCGGGCATCTTCGCATTGATTTATTTTTCGTAAGCTGTCGATGCCTCTTTCAACTGATCAAATGCTTGCTGCGGCGTAATTTTCTTGAAGCTGAGCTGATCGCGAACATACGGCCAATCCTTATCAATATAGTTCGTCCAGCCTCCCGCTCCAGCTGTCCAGGTCTGTCCGTCTTTCTCCGTGGCTCGAAGAAGCGCCATTCCTACCTTATCAGTATCACTCATACTGGACTCCAGAGCGGTCGCATTGTCCTTATTAACTGGCAATCCGCGCAAAGTTTTCAATATTTTCCCGGCTTCCGGGTCGTTTACGAACCAGTTGATGAACTTTCTGGCTTCATCTATTTTTTTGGAGCCTGCGGACACTGCCAGATACATAGATGGCTTCAGCCAGCCACCTGATTCTGTTGCACGAGGCATGGTCACCAAGGCATATGCCCCTGGTTTCAAGCTGTCCCATGAACCATAGTTATTCGAGAAGCTCAAGCGCAGCAGAATTTTACCTGCAGCCATCAAATCCATTTGCGGATCAAACTCTTTATCCGATGAATTCACATCCGCAGGAGGAACAATCTCGGCATTACGCAACTCTTCGAAATTTGTGGTCCACTCCAGAAAGGTCGCCTGATCAATGTTGAACTTGCCGTCTTCAGTTATAACGGTTCCCTTGCCTTTGCTGTATTGGAATGCTGAATAGGCAAAATAATCGCCAGCGTAATCCTTGGTAAAGTATTGTCCGCTTGGCAGCTTGGCCTTGGATTCCTTGGCTAAAGCGAAGAAATCATCCCATGACCAGCCATTTGCAGGATTAGCAATACCAAGCTTATCCATTGCCGCCTTGTCATAAATCATGCCGAAAGCAACCGAACCCAACGGTACAGCGTATTGCTTGCCAGCAGATTGTCCACCGGCTAACAGTTTAGGATCAATTTTACTAACATCTACCTCTGGCGTCAGCTCCGCCAATTGATTGCGAGCTGCCCAATCCGGAGTCCAGCCTGGATCTAATTGAATAATATCCGGCGCATTATTTGCTGCAGCCTGTGTAGATAATTTGTCTAAATATCCATCCATCCCCGAATACTCCGGCTCGAATGTAACATTCGGGTTATTCTTCGTGTACAAATCTAACGCAGCCAGAGTGGCCTCATGACGTTCTTGAGCACCCCACCACATGATGCGCAGCTTTACTGGCTCATTACTGGCTACTGTTGTTGCAGCCGTAGTGCTTGTGGGCTCCGAAGTATTCTTTGTGTCTCCGCCACCACCACATGCAGCCAGCGATCCCATTAAAGCGGTTGCTACCAAGACCGTTAGAGAACGCTTCCATTTTAACATTATTAACCCTCCTGTTTTGAATCTTTAATGTCTTGCTACATTAGTAATAGTAGCAATTTAGAATTGAAGTTTATAGGAGAGCAATGCACGAATTGTTTTAAAATAGTCCGAAAATATCAGTGAAAAGAGGTAGACACCTATTACAGATTATATTTCATCGAGAAAAACCGCCAAACACCAAAAAAAGCGTTTAGCGGCTTTTTACAGTTATTCTCTTCAGGTTTCAATCTCATTCCGCCAAGTGTTCTGTATTTCCTAAATGTGTAGCTCCGATAAATTATGAATCTATCTGAGCACTCAAAAGAAACAGTGGATAATAGCATATATACAACTGACATCTTATTGTCGAGAGTGTAAGGGTAGATGGCCAACTACTGCTACTGCCGACACAACGTGATATTTAATTCCCATTATCGAATAGGTAAATGAACAACCACTGTCGTACCTTGGCCAACCTGACTTTTTATTTCGATGTTTCCATGATGAAGACTCACGATTTTCTTGGCAATGGCAAGTCCTAGGCCATTACCGCCAATGTTGCGGTTCCGCGACAGGTCTGTTTTGTAAAACCGTTCGAAAACATGATCGAGCTGCTCCGGCGCTATTCCAATCCCTGAATCGGTTATCGCGACGAAAATTTCATTCACCAAGTGGGTAATACGTATTTCGATATGCCCGCCCACGGGGGTAAACTTGATGCCGTTACCGAGTAAATTCATCCATACTTGGTTAAGCTGGTCCCGATCTGCCGTTATTTTGACTGCATCAGCCCATTCTAAATCGATGCGAATGCCCTTGGCCGACCATTGGGGCTCGCAAGTAACAACTATTCGCCTGATTTGCTCGTCCAGATTATACGTAATCGCCTCGAATGGATGATGCTCCGAATCTAGAGAAGCGAGCTTCAGCAAATTGTCGCTAAGCCTAGATAGTCGTCCGCTCTCCGCGATAACGATATCCAGATAATAATTCCGTTCGCTCTCCGCTACCAAGTTGCTGTTTTTCATGGCCAGAGCAAAACCGGAAATAGATGTTAGCGGAGTTTGAATTTCGTGAGAGATGTTCGAAACGAAATCCTGCCTCATCTGCTCCAACTGCTTAAGCTCGCTCGCCATCTCATTAAAGCTACGGGTCAGGGCTCCCATTTCGTCCACGCGTTTCGTTTTTATCTCCATATCGAAATCGCCCTTTGCAAGTCGTTTGGTCGCTTGCGTCAAGGCTTGGATGGGTCTCACCAAATACCGGGCCGCAATGAGAATGCATAGGCTTCCAATCAGCAGGCCGAGCAGCAATATGAGCAGCATCATCCGATTAAGGACATTTTCGTTCTGCGGGGAAAACTGCATAAACATGGCATGCGGCTCCCCGTCGAATGAAAAGGGAAGACCAATGAAAGTTTGTTCCACCTTAGTAGGAGAAGTATAATTTTGTCCCGCCAGCACCTGCCGAACCGCTTCCGGCGCTATTTTGACGATATTCATATTTTTTAAACCATAGATCATTACGTTGCCGGAAGTGTCATAAATATGAATTGGATAGGAGGATACCTTCACCATGCGTTTTAAGAACGTATCCACATCATCGGGTCCTGTTTGTTCATAGAGACGTATAATATCCTCTCCTACTGCAATCATGTCGTTCTGTCCTATATGGTTTATTTCTTTCTTGAATAGAAAGTGCCCAATAAAGAAAGAGGACAGTAAGCTGAAGATAATGACTACCAGAAACGTACAGATGGTACGAACGTATAAGGTTTTGATCATGTAATCACTAACCTATACCCGAGACTACGGGCCGTTTCAATTTGAAAATGTTGCGAATCGCCGGCAAACCTTTCTCTTAACCGCTTAATATGAACATCGACGGTTCGGTCATCACCTTCGTAGCTTTTCCCCCAAATATGCGAGATCAACTGTTCTCGGGTGTAGATTTGCCCGGGCTGGCTAGCCAGCTTGAACAGTAGCTCGAACTCCTTTAACGGTAGATTAAGCGTTTCATCTCCACGTGTAACTTGAAAGCCGCGGCGATTCAGTACGATGCCGCCTAACTGTATGGTTTGTGAAGAGATAATCATATAACGTTTCAGCAACGCTTTCACTCTCATCACAAGCTCGAGCGGATCGAATGGCTTCGTTAAATAATCGTCTGTTCCAAGCTCAAATCCCTTAACCTTATGCCCCGATTCTCCCTTGGCTGTGACCATCAAGAGAGGGATATTCGAATCTACGCGCCTGATCTCCCTGCACAACTCCCAGCCGTCTAAATGGGGCATCATAATGTCGAGGATAACCAAATCCACTTGAGAATTTTCCACAATCGCTAGCGCTTCCGCACCGTCTTTTGCCTCCAATATCTCGAATCCTTCTTTCCGCAAAAACAAGGTGATCAGCTCGCGAATGAGCGCATCGTCATCCGCAATAAGGATTTTGGCCATGAGAATACACTCCTCCAATCTCTATCGTGTTCCTCCCGAATGGGCGGATTATTGCTTCAACCAAAATGCCATCCCAATAGATTCCAATGATAAAAAAACAAACTCATCACAACTGCCGATAGCGCCACTAGCGTGTAATGCACACGCTTCAGCACGGTCCAATACTTTTTTTCCCATGCCATAACGCTTAAAGCCAGTATCGCCACGGTCAATCCCACAAGTATGATGGGCATGAACAAGTAGAGATTTAACGATTGTGTAATGCGGCTAAGCCGATCAATCAGTCCCATGTTCAATACGACAACGAATGTCGCGACCGACGTCATTAGCGCCCAAGCAGCGGTAGCCACCGATACCCGAACTGCCCACCTCTGCACTTTGGGCATCTCATTAATTTCGCGTCTGCGATAAGCAAACCCCGTCAATACAGTAATAAACAGAACTGCCGATATTCCCAGCAAAGGAAGCCAGAATTTGGGTTGGTCGATCAGAGGCGTGGGCTCAAGCGGCATGGGATTAAGCACGTCAAGGAACAGATAAGTAACCTTTCCCGATGCATCAGTGCGGAATCCCATCTTATTGGTGCCTCCGACTTCTTGGAATAAATCTAGTCCTATTGGAGCATAAACTTGCTGATCCGCTCCGCTTCCAATAGATAGTCGGTTATCGGAAACCGTAATGTTAAGCTTGACCAGGAAATTGAAAAACTTATCTACATCACTGTGGTTACGGCGTGTGAATTGATAGGAACCTGCGTATTTTTGCAAGGAATTCTCAAGAACGGCGTAGGCAGGAGACTGATTGACTTCCTGCTGAGGAAAGTAACGATCGAAAAAGGCTTTCGCCAACCCTGTCGCTGCTGCTCCACCGTCTCCGCCGCTATATGAAACGAAAATGCCGATTTGCTTATCGGGTACAAGATAAACTTCCGTATTGAATAGCTCGTCGGAGCCCCCATGAGAAATAACGCGGAGGCCGTTCATGTTCAGCTCGGAAAAGCCAAGGTCCATTGCCGGTAAATGCTTGTTAAATACAAAAGCCGGTGAATGCATTAATTGGGCCGTTTTGGGTTCGAGAATTTGTTGGTTTCCATAACGTCCGTCCTGAAGATGGGCGATCATGAAATGAGCCATATCATCCGCTGAGACGGATCCTGATCCCGCGGGGCGAAATCCGCCTTCGAACGTAGGCGGCCTGGTTGCGAATTGGCCGTTCTCTCTAGCATATCCGAGCACTGCATAGGGCTCTAAAGACGCCGGAACAGGCTCCTGAACCGTAGCATATTTCATATCGAGCGGATCGAAGATGTTTTTCTGGATATAGTCATTATACGCAATTCCGCTAACTTCCTCGACGATTAATCCCGCCAACGAAGCGCCATAGTTCGAATAGGACATCATCTCGCCTGGAGGCATGACCCGAGCTGGCATATGTTTGGCAAGAGTTTCAGAAATCGAAACCGGCAGCTTCTTAGGATCCGTGGTAATTTGATAACCGACGCCCCCCTCTTCGAAGCCAGCGGTATGGGTCATGAGATGACGCATAGTAATCGGCTGCGGATAGGTTTTTGGTATGATCACCGTTTTCAAATAGGTGTTGACGTCTGTATCCAGATCGATTTTACCCTGCTCGACCAATTGCATCACTGCCGTCCAAGTAAACAGCTTCGTTACCGAAGCGATCCGAAATAGGCTGGTCTCGGGGTCGACTAGTGTGGCTTCTTCGACGTTGGAGTGTCCATAACCTTTAGAGAGCAGTATTTTCCCATCCTTGACAATTGAGATGACCGCACCTGGAATTTTGAAATTGTCCATATGCCCTTCCATGATTCCATCAATGAATGCTGATAGCTGTGCGAGGTCGTCCAATCCCGCCGCTGGTCCCTCCGGTTTAGTGGATAGTAATGTAGATGGGGGAAGTGCTGCCGATGCGGGCGTTTGAGCCCCTAACAAACTCGCCCCAACTGTAGCAACCAGTAACGCCAGTAAAATCTTTGTGCAAAATATTCTTCTCATAGATGATGACATGATAACCCTCCAACATTCAATGTGTTATTGATAACTAACTCTCGCCATTTAATTGAGAGCATATCACAAACATATGAACGGAGAATGAACCTGGCTGGTAATCACAAAACCGGAGAGTCGTCAGATTGAAGTTCAAGTGGAAAGACAAAAGTATAATGCGCGCGTAACAATCGTATATTCACATATCGAAAAACCTCCCTACTGGTAGGAAGGTTTTCTTTACTGGACTGTGAAAAGTTCTATGGGAGCACAATTTCATACTCATCTCATTAGCCTGTCTCAGGGGCAGCTCCTGACCGTAAAGTCTCTAAAAAAAACAACCTATCCAGCTTAAAAGCTGAGAAACAGTGTTAAGATCCATGATAGTTTTTTCTTTTTAAATAAATCGCAATTTTACTTTTATTTGTATAGCTCAATAATAGTAAATTTAGGAACCACAAGCAGAAATACGGCATGGAGAAGTTCCTGAGGTACAAATATACTGACACAAGCAGCATCCCGAATACAGCCTGAAAAGCATTGGCTTCCGTCGAAACTGGCTTGCCTTTCTTGATTATAGTAGATATGGCAAGCAATATAGCCAAGATGATCGCATAAGCAAGGGATACCTCAAATCGGGTCAGGGCACTCCAGACACCAAAGGTGACGGCAATTGCTTTTCCCCCTTTAAATTTCATAAACGGCGAGAAAGCATGCCCTACAATAGGTGCTGCTGCAATAAGGACTATCTCATATCCTTGCACTACCCCGTTCTCGATGAACAGGACCAGGGGCAGATAACCCTTCATGAAATCAAGCAGGACTCCGGCTAGGCCCAGTTTATATCCTGCAGCATTCCATAAATTGAACGCGCCGGGGTTGCCATCCCCTACCGACTTTAGATCTTTACGGGCAATCCGGCCCAGCCAATACGAGAACATAAGAGAACCACACAGAAACTCCACAAGAGTCAGCACTATAATCATTTGTCTCTTTGGCCCCCTACTTCAATCGCCCTGCCTTTCCACGACACATGCCCCAGAAAGAGGACCTGGTACGCTGAATAAAGCAGAACGACCAGAAAAAAGAGCGTAGATAAAATGTGGAGGAACGGCATGACTTTCCCAAAATAACCCACATCTCTGACCAAATAATAGATGTGAAGCACATAAAGCATGTATCCAAAGATCAACGGATAGGCCCATGGCGTATTCCAGAGAAAAACCGCACTCAACGAAGCAATTAACCCCAGAAACCATAGTGCTATCAGCATAATCGTCCAGATACTTAATTTAGCTGTGCTTAGTACCGCTCCCTTGCCAAAGCCCTGTAATTCACTCTTCAAACCTTGCGGATACATGCGGAAAGAGACCAGTCCGCGTCCGATAAAATTGGTGACAGGGATGCCCGCCTCCCGATAGCGAGCACCCAAATTCAGGTCATCCAGTAGTTCGGAGCGTATGCTGCTATGTCCATGGATTGTTTCATAATCAACTCTGGAAGTGACGATACAGGACCCGTACAGGCCTTTACGTGGATTGTTATGTTCAAACAACGAGGTGAAGGCAAACACACCCAAGATATTAGGAATTAACGCCAATCGCTCGTAAAATTTCTCCGTATGGTGAAACGGAACGACTGAAATCACGCCGCTAACCTTGGCTCTTGCTTTCAGTAGAGATTCCAGCGCCTGCGGAGACAGGCGAATATCCGCATCTAGAAAAACGATCGTGTCGCCCGCGGAATTCAAGAATCCGTTCCACACCGCCCAAGTTTTCCCCGTCCAGCCCTCAGGTAGAGCTGGGTTCTCAATCACTGTAACCCCATAGCTTGCGGCAATTTCTTTCGTTCGATCCTCTGAACAATCGTCAACGACAATGATTTCATAAGGCTTAACCGTTTGAGCCCGGAGAGAGTCCAGTATATTGGACAGATTCTTCGCTTCATTTCTTGCCGGAATAATGACAGACAGCCTCTCATTGCCCGGATTCACTTCCACACTCTGGGGAATGAGCTTTCTGCGAAACAGTACGATACCCGAAAGGCAGCCAATAACGAACAACAGGTAAAGACCCATGATCAACCCCGTCTCTCTAAAGTAGCTGGAATGATAAGAGCCATTCAGTAGACCATATACAATAGGTTATTCCATGTCCTGTCCTTACATGCCCGCTAATCACGGCTAGATAAAATAAATTGTTCCAAAAAGACCGAACTCACAGTATATAATTTCCGCAGAGATCCCCTACTTGGTTTTCCCCTCGGCTATGAGGCGAATAATCGCACTTCCATTGTTCCGCCTATCGGTTTCCTGTACTATCACAGCAAAAACCCGCAGATCATCTCTGCGGGTGCTTCACTATCTCACTGACAATCTGTGTTGCTCACTAGTGACTTCACAAGATTAAATAAGATTCCAGAACATTGCAGTATTAGCTGCGGTAATGATTGTGAACAATAGAGTGTTCAAGAAAGAGGCCAGCCACACATTGTTGGTTTTATCAAAAATCTTACGGGCATATATTGCCGCCAATACGAGGCATGGTACCAAGGCGAATAGCAATATACCATTTAAGGCTTGCCCTGGGTAAAGCGCAACACCCGTAATAAAATCCTTACCGTATTGAGCTGCCATCCAAAGGATAAGCCCGCCCACATTCAGAATAATGGACAGGAGATATTCTCCTTTTCGACCTCGTGTATTCGCATTCAGTGCCACAACGCTGACAAAGTAGTAGATTAGGAAAAATGGCATATACCGCAGCGCGGTAATCAGATGCTCTATCTGAAAGGTTCGTACGGCGAAGGTCCAGATTCGGAAGTCAGTGCCAAATACCGCCTGTACCGTGAACAGCAGCAGATAGCCCAAAAACACGGCAGCAAGTGCTGTACATAAGCTGGAGATAATTGTAACTATATTAAGATTGATTCCATAGTCACTGAATTTCGTACCTGCCTGCTTTTTCGAGAAGAAGTAGAAAGCAAATGTTAGGAATGTAATAATTAGTCCGGAAACAATCGCCCAATAAGCTACCTGGTTCGTTGTCGGTTCGTTAAAGAAAGAACTTGTGGAGAGAATATGGTTGGCATTGTTAAAGATCAGCCACATCAGTAGTGCAACTACTGCCAGCACCGCACTTCCATAACCCATATTTTTCATTTTGGAACGGAGTTCAGGGTTTGTCTTTTGGGTATTCGCCAGAATAAAACCAACTGCTGCTGCCACTACACAAACAACTAGCAAAATAACGGCAATAATGCTGAGGACATTCATTCCGTTCACTTGTTTATCCATCAGTGTTGGGAACAAAATAGCCGGGATTAAGGTACTGAATACGATAGCTGCCCAGTATACGATTCTACCCTTGCCAGTTGATGGCGCACTAACGGTTGCAATGGATGAGGTGACTGAGCGCTTCAAGAATGGAACTTTCAGCAGCAAGCTGATAAGTGGAACTATGATTAGAAAGAAACCGATTAAGGCCATAAAGTTGCCAGCTTCTTTTAACCACCAGATTTGATGGCCTGAACCCAGATCAACATTTGTCTGATTTGGAGAAGTCACACCTTTAAAAGCTTGGGCGTAGAAATCAATAAAATGGGCTGTGGTAGTTTTGGAAAAGTGGTTCCATGGGTGAGTTTGGTTAGGTGTAAACAGGATTCGCTCACCCGTCTGTGATTGACGCACCACCGCATCGTCGAGACTTAACTCGCCGGATTGCACAGTGTAGAACTTGCTCTCAGTTGCCTGTTTATCCGCAGAAAGACCGAGGAACATCTTGCCTGAGAGGGTTGACGCGAAATCCTTACTCGTAACTGTACCTTGCACTTTCTTCTCTGCAGTACTTTTCTCCCCGTCAGACTTATTGAAGAAGAACTCATCATATTTACCGGCAATCATCCCAACTGTACGGCTGCCAAATGCCGCTTGAAGCTGGTCCTGAGGAGCAACTGCTGAAGAGTAAGAGAAATCGGCGCCTGCTGTAATTCCTGTATAAATCATGCGCTGGCCAGTCTGCAATGAGTTTAGTTCGTCCATATACATAGCCAGCAATGAGGAGAAGCCGCCCATGGAATGGCCGCTGACAGCGACATATGCATTACCGCTATCATCTTTTTTGGTGTAATCCTGTTGGAAAATGTACTTTGATGCGTCAAATTGAGAATAGATCCAAAAGGTACCAAATAGATCTTTCACGGGTATGTCGTTGTCCCAGCGGGAATCCCCGTGATCATACATATCCAATGCCAAGACGATATAACCTCTTCTGGACATCTCTATCGCAGGAGCATCCTGCATTTCTTTGGTATTCAGATATCCATGTGTCGTGATAATCACCGGTCGGGGATCATCTGCACCTGCTCCTTTAGGCATATAGAGCAACCCGGAGAGTGTCCCGTGGTCCGCTTTAAATGTAATTTCCTTAACCTTCACCGAGTAAAATGAGGTGTTAAACATACTAGCAAAAAGGCTGCCAATGATGATCAACACTAAAGATAGGGCCAGCAAGCCCTGTGGTTTTCTTAAAAACGAACCTATTTTCCTCATTATAGATTGCTCCTTTGTCATGGTTATGTCGATTAGCACACTCTACATGAAAGCGTTATCATATCTTCTCGAAGGTAAATCAGCGCTAAGTAGCGTAACGCTGTAACCTTTTGATAACGATCTATGCTTATTTCATTTGATCCGATAGCTCTTTGAAAATAACACCCAGCGCATATGCTCCGGCATCCGGATAACCAATACTTCTGTCCCCAACGGTGCCTGCGCGTCCCATTCGTGCTGCGAAATCTTCTGTTTTCTTAGCGCCCTCAACAGCTGCATCGGCACCTTTCGCAAAAGCGTCTTTGAAATCATCTCCAGCTTTAGCACTCTCCGACCAGGAATCTGCACAAGGCACCAGTGCGTCAATCAGCGTTTTATCTCCGACCACAGCCCCCCGTCCAAAAGAACGCTCACCCGTAGTTTGTATGCCTGTTACACCTGCCTGCATCATGTCTGCAAAATCAGCTATAGTTAATTCTGTTTTTCCAGCAACAGCCTTGCTCGCAGACCGAAACGCCGAACCCCAGATTGGACCAGACGCCCCTCCGCAATATTCCATAATCACCAGTGAACAAGCATTCAAAAAAGTTCCAATGTCCGTCTTGTTATCCGCCAGAATGTGCTTCCACTCTCGTTTCAACTGCCGGAAGCCTTTGGCAATGCTCATCCCAAAATCACCATCACCCGCATGGGAATCCAGTTCGCAGAAAGGAACTTCATTCTTGATAATAATTTCGCTCATCTTATCGACCAGATAAACGATGTTATCTAGCGTGAATGTCTTGCCATTCATGGTGGCATATTCTGCAGGTGTTTCGGTCTCATAGGAGATAGTGGCTTCTTGTGTATTCTCGTCAACGATTTCAACATACCGGGCGCTTTCTATAGGTCCTGAAACTTTGAAGCCAGGTGTATCACTTTCTTTGAACAACAGCGCTTTCAGTTCTTCATCCAATTTCATAAGGGTTACGGACGCCCCGGCCATATCAATACTTGTCATATAGTTCCCGACGAAAGTAGCACAACCCTTAATGTTGCTGTGATTTGCCAACTCTCGCGCAACTGCATTATTTAGCAGATACAGCTCTTGTAAAGGCGTTCCTCCAAAACCGTTAATTAATAAGGCAATCTCGGTAGATGTATGACTGTCGATCTTTAAGTCTTTCAACAATGCTTCCAGCATACGCTTGGCCAACACATTGGCTGTGGCCATTTTTTCCCGCCGAATCCCTGGCTCCCCATGAATACCCACACCATATTCCATCTCATCTTCAGCTATCTCAAACGTTGGTGTACCCTTCGCAGGAACCGTACTTGAGGTTAAAGCAAAACCGATACTGCGCACATTTGCAGCGGCTTTCTCTGCAGCGGCTTTCACCTGTTGTAAGCTACGTCCTTCTTCTGCCGCAGCACCGGCAATTTTGTGGACCAATACAGTTCCCGCTACTCCCCGCCGTCCTACTGTATATAAACTGTCCTGCACTGAAATGTCATCATTCACTACCACATAATCGACTTGCAGCCCATCTTCCTCGGCCATAAATGCTGCATTCCTAAAGTTCATCATGTCCCCGGTGTAGTTCTTAATAATCATCAGAGCACCTTTGTTGCCAGCAGTTGCTTTAAGGGCCTGATACACCTGAATTTGCGACGGAGAAGCGAAGATATCTCCACACACAGCTGCATCCAGCATCCCCTTGCCAACATATCCTGCATGTGCAGGCTCATGGCCGCTGCCTCCACCACTGATCAGGCTGACCTTGTTCTGGTTGATATCTTTTTTCTTGATAATCTTATACTTCTTCACAAATTCCAGCTCCGGATGAGCCATAACCATACCGTTACACATTTCAATAACGATATCTTCCGCTTTATTGATAATCTTCTTCATTTACTTGGCCTCCCGGCGCGCTTTATAGTCTTGGCCAATTCGGTCTGCCGTAGCAATCGCCGCTGCAACTTCCTTTACCGTGACAGGGAAAGGCATAGCATGAATCGATTCTTCCGGAATACATGATTTTTCGGCTACTTGAAGCAGTTCCTCTGTAGTAATAGAGTCAACGCCAATATCCGCCAGACACACCGGCAATCCTATCTCCAGACAAAAATCCAGTACCTGATGCAGCTCCTCCGTTGGAGCATTCTCCAGCACCAATTGAGCGATGGTTCCAAAGGCAACTTTTTCACCATGATAAAAGGAATGTGTCCCTTCGAGGATCGTTAGGCCATCGTGAATCGCATGTGCCCCACCCAAGCCAGCGCTCTCAAAGCCCAGCCCGGATAATAAAATATTCGTCTCGATTATATTCTCTAATGCTTGTGTAACCATGTTGCAATCACAGGCTGTCTTGGCTTTGGCGCCATCCTTCAGCAGCATTTCATAACATAAAGTCGCCAGCGCGAGAGCCGCATGAGTTCCCACAGCCGGGGCAGTGAACCCTTCTCTTGAACCCATGGGAAGACTGGCATTCACTCTGGAGAAGGATTTGGCTGTCGCTCTTGCTTCGAAATAGGTAGATAAGGCGTCGCCCATACCTGAAACGAGGAAGCGTGTAGGTGCATTGGCAATAACCGTCGTATCCACTAGAACAACACTAGGACTTTGCTTGAAATACGCATAATCATCAAAAGCACCCTCTGGCGTATACAGAACGGCTGAATGGCTTGTGGGCGCATCGGTGGCGGCAATCGTTGGACAAATGATTAGGGACTCTCCTTCAGCTACACATTTGGCCGCATCAATTGCTTTGCCTCCACCCAGGCCGATAATACAACTACAACCTTTGTCTTTGGCAATTTCCTGCAATCTGGCTACTTCCTGACGAGAGCATTCCCCTTTAAAACCGCTTTCAACAAAGGTCACTGCATACTTCTCAGCTGTTGCATCGAGCTTATCCTTTACACGCAACACATCGTCCGGGTGGGCAATTAATAGAGCCGAAGCGCCAAATAATTGCACGAAATATCCAAGGTTCAATAACTCATCTTCTCCTTGAACATATTTCGTTGGACTTATAAATGCTTTTCTCATATCGTCATTTCCTCCGTTTGTAAATAATTTAATTATTCATTTATTAAAGTATATAGCAGGAATTAAAGCATTGGAGTGGAATCTAATTACTAATAATTATAATTTGCAATCGTAATTTTTTGCACTCGGTTCTCAAAAATTCACCATTCTCATCATTTTAGCTCAACTTATTATGATTCATACTTCAATCTTGCTGCGGAGGTGTAACTTTGTGATACAGGAATCATTACGGATTCATAAAATATTGGACTTGAATAAATGGAAGCGCCTTCAAGATTCTTTGGCTACTGTTACCAAACTGGCTATTCTAACGGTTGATTATAAAGGCAACCCTGTTACAAGTCACAGCAGCTGCCAGGCTTTCTGTCAAAATGTACGCAAAGACCCTGAGTTGCTGCCTTATTGTCAAAAGTGTGATTCCCGCGGGGGTCTAGAAGCGGTTCGCTTAAATGCGCCTTACGTTTATCTGTGCCATTTTAATATCGTGGATATTGCAATTCCGATCACCATCGATGATAAGTATATCGGTGCAGTTATGGCCGGACAGGTGAAGCTTTCAGACCCTGAGAACGGCAAGGACCTGGAGCAGATTGTAACCTCGATGAACAAAACATCACATCATATGAAAGCGAATAACTTGAAGGAATATTATGATAATATCCCTACCATGACTTATGAAGAAGTCATCAAGATCTCCAATATGCTGTTTCTACTCTGCAATTATATTATTGAGGAAGCACTCAACAAAAATCTGCTGGTTGAAATGTTCGAAAAAGCTGCTGGAAATGAGGAGAGCTTACATATTTCCACCATTCTGCCCGGCTACACGATCAAAAATATGGAGTCCATAAAAAAAGAAATGACCAACGCGATTGCAGATGCCTATCTAAAAAACTCAAATGAACCCAATGTTTGGACAAACTCCGTTTTGAAACCGGCTGGTGACTATATTTACCATAACAAAAGTGAAAATATCTCTTTAACGCATATGGCTGAGCTTTGTCATATAAGTCCCAGCTACTTTAGCAGACTGTTTGCCAAAGAAACAGGCGAGAACTTCACGAGTTATGTCGCACAGCTCAAAATTACCTGGGCGAAGCAACTGTTAGAAGTAACCGATATGCCCGTTTCCCAAATCAGTGATGAACTGGGCTTCAATGAACCTGGTTATTTTATTAAGACCTTTAAGAAATTCGCAGAGATAACGCCTGCTCTGTATCGTAAACATTATAAGGAAAAACATAAGGATAAGTATCTTTGAAAAAAAAAGACCCGTAAGATAGACGCTTCAGAAAGAAGCGTCTATCTTACGGGTCTTTTTTTTTGTTACACCAACAACGGATCAATGTATACGCTTACCAGCTTATCCTTGATCTCTTCTTTTGTTAACCCGCGCTCACTTCTCATAAATAGGAATAGCTCAGGATTCATAGAAGCGAGTATCATATCTGCTATAAAATTCGTATCCTTAGATAATTCTTTGGTCGCAGGTTCAGCTTCTTGGAGCAAATTACAAAAGACATTATGCATGAAACTATATAAAGGGGATTGATAATAGAGCGATTGCCGCCCTTCACAGGTTGGAGCTTGGATAGAAACCAGCAAAGGGGAATAGCTTTCAATGAAATCAAAAGAGATTTCGAGCGCTTTGGTAATACGATCTTTTAGCGGGATATCCTTATTCAGGTCCAAATAGCTTTGAATCGTGTCACAGATCTCCTCACTGCTGTCTTTCATCAAATCCTGACAAATCTCACCCTTATGTGCATAACGTCGATAGAGCGTCCCTTGTCCAATACCAGCCGTTTTAGCAATCTGATTCATCGTTACACCCTCTACACCATGTTCGATAAAAAGGGTCTGTGCATTTAGTAAAATAAGACGACGATGCTCAATCGCATCTTTACGTTCCTTCCGAATTTTCATGGAACCATACCTCTTTTCCAAAAGTTGCTGCCTATACAATTGACAAGTGGACATTTGTCCGGTATTATCAGAATCACGAAACGGACAAATGTCCACTTATCGAACTAAATGTAAATGTTGCTTGATATAGCCGTATTGTACCCTTGAAGACTGACAGGGTCAAGTGAACGATAAGGACTATAAGTGACAAGCTATTTACAATTTATTTCAAAAAAAACTAGGGGGTTGAGTATGTCAGCTGGAACAGTAAAAGATTTATCTAAAGAAAGGCCAGAATCGATTACAGCCATATTAGTCCCCCTAATCACCATTATTCTGGGATTGTTCATGGTTGTTCTGGATGGATCGGCTGTAAATGTTGCACTTCCTAAGCTTTCAGGCGCATTTAATTCTTCCTTAACCACTTTGCAGTGGACGGTCACCGGTTACGTTCTTGCCAACGCAGCAGTGATTCCACTTGCCGGATGGTTATCCGACCGATTTGGCGCCAAGCAAATTTTCCTTTTCTCTGTCGGATTCTTTACTCTTGGTTCCTTGCTCTGCTCCATTGCAACAGACCCCACACAACTAATTATTTACCGTATTATTCAAGGTGTTGGCGGCGGAATGGTAATGCCCATTGCTTTCGCTTTTGTTTATCAGCTTGCTCCACCCCATAAAGTCGGTGCCGTAATGGGTATTATGGGTATTCCTGTCCTACTCGCCCCTGCTCTTGGTCCGCTATTAGCTGGATGGTTAGTGGATTATGCGGCATGGCAGTGGATTTTCATCATTAACATCCCGATTGGTATCCTTGCCGTTATCATTGGTATTCGTTTTCTCCCCAACATTAAGCGTCAGCCAGTTACTGCCCTTGATATCTGGGGGATGATCTTAGCTCCGATCGCTTTTGCTGGTCTATCCTATGGGGTTAGCGAAGGTATTAATGGCTGGACCTCTACCAAAACACTTACAGGTTTAGGCATTGGCTTCGTAGCCTTAGTGTTATTTATCATTGTTGAGCTTCGCCATAAGCAACCGATCCTGGAACTGCGTGTATTTAAATCCATGGATTTCAGCAAAGGAATTGTAATTCAATGGATTTCTCAGATTGCCCTGTTTGGCTCCATGTTCATTGTCCCTCTATTCCTTCAACAAGCTCAGAACTACAGTGCCTTTGATACCGGGTTAATCATGTTGCCTCAAGCGATAGCTGCAGGTATATTCATGCCCATCAGCGGTGCTTTATTCGATAGAATCGGCGCCCGTCCTTTAGTCATGGCTGGTATGGCCTTTGTCACAGCCGCAACCTTTATGCTGACTCAAGTCTCCGCAGCGGATGGAATATCCTCTCTGATCCTCCCCCTTTCCTTGCTGGGTGCTGGAATGGGAATTTCTCTAATGCCTCTGAATACGCATCTGATTCAAGCTTCACCGCAAAACCTGGTAGGTCGGGTCACTTCACTCACCAATGCCGCTCAACAAGTAATGAGTTCCTTCGCTATTGCTGGCCTGATGACGATCCTGACCAGTAATATGAAAGGATTCATGCCTGCCGATGGCATACCCACTATTGAAACATGGACGAATTCTTTCTCAGGTACTTTTAAAGTACTGGTATACATCGCCATTGTAGGTGTGGTCTTAGGTGTTCTACTTAAGAAACCCAAAACCGTAGGGGATGCCAAAAGCGCAGAGCACTTGGAAGCCAGTAAAATGTTTATGTAATAGCAGGAAACGAATGAGTTCATTACAAAATAAACCGTTTTACGCGACAGAGGTCTGCCGTGTAAAACGGTTTTTTTCTCAAATATAAGAATTTATATGCTTCACGCAATAACTTATCCTTATATTTCTCGAAGAAATGTATTCCATCCCTAAAAGGACGGAGAAGCCGTTTCATCTTAAAATATAAGAATTTATAGGCTTCACGCAATAATATATCCTTATATTTCTCGAAGAAACGGATGCCGTCCATATAAAGGACGGCATCCGTTTCATCTTGGTTGATGCTATTGTATTTCTTTATTGAAAACCCCTTGACTATAATCCTTGTTTCGTTAGATACTCCAGCACCGAATTTTTCTCATCTGCTTGCTCATAGCTTAATTCTGAAAGTCTGGCAGCAGCAATTACTAATAACCACTCGGACAAACATTCTCTATTAACGCCTATTTCCTGTAGATAAATTTCAGTTGCCTGTTTTTTCATAACAAGAATACGTTCGGCATTGTGAGTTTGGGCTGGCACAGGCGTCATTTCGATTAAGTATACGGTTCGGGCAATATCTCCATATTCATGCCCGTGACAGACATTCATGTAGTCAATGATATAATTCTGTTCTTGCTCGATAATAACATTGCCGAAGTGAAAATCACCATGGCAAAAACAGTCGCCATCCGGCAATGTATCAAGCATATTAATAAGCTTAGATTTGTTGGGCATACTTAAATGATCCGTATATTCAATATTTCTCTTTAAAATAGACTTTAAACTAACGGCGCCGCGCAATTTGCACGCCAGCATCTGTTTATGCAATCTAGCTAAAGTATTTGCGTATTTCTCAAAATCCTCGGTGTTCAGAAGTATATCCAGCATAGACATCCCGTCGATCCTATCATATAGGATGCCATTTCTCCCTTCGTATGTAACCATTTCATAGCTTTTGACGGTTGGAATATTTAATCCATGCAGTAATTTGGAATTATCAAACTCTTTACACACATTATCCAATGGATAACCAAAATTAAAAAGCTTAACCACTTTGCCGTCGCCTACAGCAAAAACTTCAGCTGTATTCCCTATACCAATCAACTTCCCTATCATTCCATCACATCTTATACTATTGATCAGATTTCAGAATTTGCACTTCGCCTTCAGCGAAAGTTTGCTCCGCATAATCGTCACCCCATTCACAAAGTGATCTTAGAATGGGTTCTAGCGATTGCCCTAACTCTGTAGTCGAATATTCGACCTTCGGAGGTACTTGATTGAACATTTTTCGGCTAATAAGTCCACTAGCTTCTAATTCCCTGAGGGTTTGGATAAGCATTTTTTGTGTGATACTATGCACCAGTCGCTTTAATTCGCTCGTTCGTTTCGGACCTTTGATCAAATAGTATAGAACTAGCCCTTTCCACTTCCCCCCGATGACCTCCATCGTTACTTCTAGGTTACAATAATAAACTTTCATGTTGTAGAACCCCTCTCCTATACAATTATCACTTTTTGGTTACTATGTAACAAATAAGTGGGTACTTACATTAATACTACTTATGATACATAATAACACTTATAAAAGGGAATCAAAATATTTCTTTAAAAGGAGATTCATCACATGGGAAAGTTTACGGGTAAAGTAGCAGTTGTAACTGGAGGCACTAGTGGGATCGGTCTTGCAGCAGCACAGCAATTTGTAAAAGAAGGTGCACATGTCTTTATTACTGGACGCAGACAAAGCGAGCTTGATGCAGCAGTGAAGTTAATGGGTGAGAATGTAACAGGTATTCAAGGCGACGTGTCCAATTTGGCAGATTTGGATAAACTCTACGAAGCCGTGAAGCAAGAGAAAGGCCATCTGGACATTTTGTTTGCTAATGCTGGACTGGGGTCATTACTCCCACTGGGTGAGATTACGGAAGAGCAATATTACCAAACCTTCGACGTAAACGTAAAAGGAACGATCTTCACGGTTCAAAAAGCATTACCCTTATTCCCGAGCAATATAGGTTCAATTATCATAACGGGGTCCACGGCTGGTTCAATGGGCATGCCCGCGTTCAGTGTCTACAGTGCGACAAAAGCAGCTATCAGACAGTTAATTCGCAGTTGGGCGCTAGATTTGAAAGGTTCTCAAATTCGTGTGAATGTTGTGAGCCCTGGAAACATTCTGACACCGGCTTATGATGACTTATTTGGAACAGAACTCGACAACGTCCTGGAAAATATGAAGGCTACAACTCCCTTAGGCAGAATAGGCACATCTGAAGAAATCGCAAATGCGGTCATGTTCCTTGCTTCTGATGAGAGCAGCTATATTACTGGAACAGAATTGTTCGTGGATGGCGGAGCCGCTCAAATTTAATTGGAATAAACACGAATCAATGAAATGCTAAAAGTTAATAAAATACAAATTAATGATTGTAATCTGCATTTTTAATATACACTCCTTCTGTTATCCTGAGTTTGTAATTACATAACAGGAGGATTATAGATATGAATGAATTAATACACAAGCTCATTAAGGACCATTTAAAGTGGGAAATCGCAGATATTTCTATAGAATATCAAAGCGACGGTTTGACCAATCAGAATTATGTTGTATCTAAAGGCGATATCAAATATGCCATTCGAATAAGCGGCACAAACGCTAGCAACCTTGGTATTAATAGATATGCTGAACTTGCTTCCATGGAGGTTGTATCAGAAATAGGTATAGGTGCGGAAATCGTTTATTTTTCAACTGGAACTGGAAATATGATTACGAAATTTATAGACGGCAGAAAATGGACAAATGAGGATGTTGGAACCACTGAGAATATGAAGCGTATTGCCGACACCTTGAGGAAGGTGCATAGTTTAACTGCTATTCCCTATGAATTCTCACCCTATAAGGATATCGAGGATAGAATTCAATTTGCAATCCAAAATCATTTGGAGCTTCCAGATTACTTGGATACATTGATCGCTAAGTTATATACCATAAAAGAGGAAAGAGAGCAGCATAAGCAATTGTATATAGGGCTGTGTCATAATGATCCGTTTCCTAATAATTTTTTGGATGATGGAACAGTAAGGCTGATAGATTGGGAATATGCAGGTATGGGTGATATCTTTTTTGATTTATCTTGTGCATGTGTATCCTATTCTCCCGCAATGAAGGAGGACTTCCTGCGGCATTACTTTGGTCAATGTGAACTTGATACGCTGAAAAGCTTAGAACAGATGTCTTTTGTAGTAACATTTTGGAATGCCATGTGGGCTGTTCTGCAAACACAAGTCAATGTACTGAACGATGATTATATAAAAATGGCAGAACACATGTTTTTACAGCTGAAGCAGACTGTACTTGAATCATAGAAAAAAAGCCGTCTGGATTGGAATAATCCCTAATCCAGACGGCTGAATCTTTAAACCATTAGTTAACTTTGGTAAATAACCACTTCTGTGCATCCGTTCCGTTGTCGGTCCACTGTTGGATCGCAGCGCCATCGGCTGTAGAAGATCCGGATACGTCGATAGCCAATCCGCTGACTTTAGAAATAAGTTTGTAGTAACCCCCACCCCGTCCACGATGCTCCACCTTTGGGCATCAGTTCCATTGTCATCCCACTGCTGCATTTTTCGCCCCGCTCGCTGACGATACTGGTTGCCGAGAATGCCTGATACACCCGTACATAGTCAACCAGCATTATACGTAAAGCTCTTTAATCCCTGTGTCTTGATCCTTGCGGAGGTATAATTCATACCGCCATAGGGTTCTTTTTGCGCGGTAATCACTAGATTTCCACCCGTAACCTGCAGGTTCTGCGTACGGTTGGTAGTACTGCAGCTCATTGTTTCCCCAGCCGCCGCTGCTGGTTCCAATGGCTTGTCCTGTAATTGTACAATGTTACATAGAAATGAGCGGCAAGAATATTTCATCAACAATTTCGATAAGTGTGTTTTCTGACACCGGTTCCTGAGATAACAGCAACTCATGTCGTGTCAGATCTACGGGAAGCGTCGCTATTCGAGGTGTTATCTTGGCAAGTTGGACTTCTCCGCGTTCCGCAGCACGTTTAAGAATAGTATTCATCGTATTACTGCTCCGTCCGTTGGGAAAGAACAGTCTGGAGAACGGTATATCTCCTAGATCTACCATTAATCCATGTATAGTCTCAAATCCAACCTCTTTTAAGGAACGATTCATACGACGTAGCAATATTAGAAGATCATCTCGAAGTTTCCCGGTGTCCGGTATCTCATCAGAAGGCGTGGGTACTCGTTGGCGGATTGTAGCTAAGACTAGTTCAGCCCGATTGGGCCAACGACGGTAGATAACGGTCTTACTCGTTTCAGCCCGATCAGCGACTCCCTCCATGGTCAACCGCGAATACCCAACAGCAGATAACTCATCCCAGGTGGCCTGAAAGATAGCTGACTCCAGTTGTTTACCCCTACGCCGCGTCTCCGGTTTATTATCAAATTGATTGATATCACTCATAAAACCCCTCCAAATAAGAAGAAACGGCTTCGCCGTCCTTTTATGGACGGTACCCGCTTCTTCGAGAAATATAAAGATAAGTTATCGTGTGAAACATATAAATTCTGCCCTGAAAATAAAATTGCTCTAGAACACTAAAATTACGCATACGAAAACAAACCCCATGTTTTGTTTTTTTAATTTCGGCCGTCAGGCCGTTTGCTCACTCAGATTCACTTGGTATCCCAAGGATTCCAAACGTTTAATAGAACGGTTCATTACCATATCGTGGTTTCGTTGGTCGAAGTAGTCAAATCCTAGTTCCTTATATTCTTGTCTTCGCGTTAACAAGATGTATACAATCGCTAAAATGCTGTGTCCAACGGCCACGGCCGCTCTGTTTTTCCCTCGCCTGCCTGCGATTCGGTGATATTGCGCCGACAGGTAGGTGTTCTTTTTTCGTCCTGCGGCTCGCGCTGATTCTACGAGTGCACTTCGTAGTTTTTTGTTCCCTTTTCGGGTTTTGGCGGATCTCTTCTTCCCCGCACTTTCATCGTGACCTGGAGTCATCCCTGCCCAGGAACATAAATGTCCTGCACTTGGAAACCGTGTCATGTCTGTCCCAATTTCCGCCAGAATTTGCTCAGCGGTTCGCTTACCGACACCGGGGATGGTATCCAACAACTTCAGATCCTCAGCAAAAGGGCTCATTCGGCGCTCGATCTCTTCATCCAGTTCCGTGATTAACTCATTCAATTGGTCGATATGCGACAACTGTTTTTCCAGCATTAATAATTGATGGGGACCTAGGCTTCCCTCCAGTGCAAGTTTCAATTGCTCTTTCTTGGCCTTTAACTTCTTTTGCGCAAAGTCAGCCAGGATGGACGGATCACTTTCTCCTTGAATCATCGCTTCCAGCATGTTTCGTCCAGACACGCCTAGCACATTAGACGCTACCGACGAAAGTTTGATATTGCCGCCTTCTAGTACCTTTTGCAGCCGGTTCACTTCACGCGTGCGTTCTTCAATGATACTTCGGCGATAACGGATAATTTCCCGAAGTTCTCGTTGATCCCGATTCGGAATGTAGCTGCCTTGCACCAACCCATGCCGGAGTAATTTCGCTATCCATTCTGCATCTTTCACGTCCGTTTTGCGTCCTGGCACGGCTTTGATATGCTGGGCGTTTACGACCAGTGGCTCAAGGTCTTCCATTTCTAGCAGATTATAAATGGGTTTCCAGTAATCTCCGGTACTCTCCATCGCGACATGGGTGCACCGTTCGCTTTTGATCCAATCTACCAGATCAATCAGCCGACGAGTCAATGTTTCAAAACTCCGAATCTCCTTTCCTTTCGAGGTGATGATACATGCTGTGATACTCTTCTTGTGCACATCCAATCCACAGCAACGTTCAATGAGTATTTCCACGGTTTGCGTCTCCTGCCTGCTGGCGGTAATTAAGGCTGGTGCAAAGACCAATGCTAAGGTTATTCTGCCCTGCGTGCTTCCCCGTAGGGAGCAACAATCTGTGATGCACCGGGTCGTTGGGGTCCGTCTTATATGCGGGTTCGTGACACCAAGAATTTCCGACCTACCTTCGCCAGCCCAGTAACCAGTATAGACAATATTTTCATTCCTCAGTGATGCCGCGCAGCGGCATGGGTGTCTTATATTTTAAAAAACGTTGCGTATCTTATAAAGATATTATATCATAAATGAAAATAAGAAACTTTGCGTATCTTATATGACTTAAAGAAAGGAACATTTACATGAAAAATAGTAAAGAAGCGTCACAATCCGTATTGAGTGAACCCATCGATCCAGCTTTGATGAAATTGGTCTGGGTACTCCTGGTTGGCACCTTGGCTCCCTTGTTCGATACGACCATTATGAACGTATCCATTGATACGCTCGGTCAGTCCTTACACGCCTCGGTTTCGTCCATTCACTGGGTAATGACAAGCTACTTGCTTGCACTTGGTATCGTTGTTCCAATTACTGGATGGTCAGTGAATCGATTTGGCGGTAAACGGATGTGGATCTTTGCCCTGGCTGTGTTTTTGGGAGGATCTATCCTATGCAGTCTATCATGGAACGTAGGCAGTCTAATTGTTTTCCGGGCGATTCAAGGCATCGGCGGGGGTCTGATGCTCCCCATTATGCAGACATTGGTCGTTCAAGCCTCCGGCAATCAGAAACTAGGGAAGTTAATGGCGGTTGCTGGCTTGCCAGCACTTCTCGGACCCATACTCGGACCAGTGGTAGGCGGGTTAGTTATCGAGAACTTGAACTGGCGTTGGGTTTTCTATGTCAACATCCCGATCTGCATCACAGCAATCATACTGGCACGCTGGGGTTTGTCTGATAAAGTTACTACCAAACATACTCAACATCTCGACGTAATCGGACTCACCTTAATTTCGCCAGCACTCGTGTTGCTGATTTACGGGCTGTCGCAAGTAGGCATTCACCATGGGTTCGGGCATGCATCTGTACTTATCCCTATCATTATCGGCTTAATTCTATTGGCTGCCTTTGCAATTTATGTACTGCAGAAGGCCGAATCTCCTCTTCTCGACCTAAGATTATTTAAGTCTCGTCCCTTTACAGCCTCATCCATCCTGCTATTTTTATCTGGTCTTTCCACGTATGGAGCCATGCTGCTGCTGCCGATGTATTATCAACAGGTGCGCGGAGAAAGTGTGCTTGCTTCGGGGTTATTATTAGTTCCCCAAGGAATAGGTATGCTGCTCACCCGCTCCCTGGCAGGTAAACTTACGGATCAAATCGGTTCGCGACCCGTCGTCTTGGCAGGAACTCTGCTAACTGCGCTTGGCACATTGCCTTTTGCCCTGGCTGGCGCTCATACAAGTCAAACCCTCTTGGCGTTAGCGCTGATAGTGCGCGGTGCCGGGCTTGGAGCCGTGTTCCTTCCTATTATGGCCTCAGCGTACGTGGGCCTTAGTCGAGAACAAATCCCAGACGCCAGCAGTGCCACACGACTGATCCAGCAAATCGGTGGTGCCTTTGGCGCTTCTGTACTTGCCGTTATTTTACAAAATCAACTGAGTAGTCACTCAGCAACAGACCTCGTTGCACGAGCCCATGCATTTGATCATACTTTCTTGTGGTCTTTAGGATTTACTATAGTTGGATTAATACCTGCATTTCTTCTCCCGAGGATTAGAAGTAAAGCTCATAGTGGTGCTTAATATAGACTGACTACCATACTATCTGTTACACGATCAGCTGACTGGAATATCTGGCGCCCTTGGTGTTCAAGTTACTCCCGAACTAATGGAGAATGCAACAGAGTAGCTGATGCATTGCAGAATCAATCCTCATAATCGTGCACACCCTCACGCCATGTGGGATATGATTTACCGATACTAAATTCTGATATCCAAGTTCAATTCGTATATTCAAAGACTAAAACAGACGTCTGCAGCATATGGAGACGTCTGTTTGCTGCTAGTGGAGTATATGAATTACAACATCGCCTATTGTCATTCATTTTCCGAGATTATATAAGCACGTTATGGAGCGGAATGTATGCTTGCTTGCAAAGGTGCTATAATAAAAGGATTCAGATTATACTCCAGTTCACAATAGAGAAAGGAACAACATTCATGAATATGGAACAATTGGAACGAATTCGCACAGGTAAGGGCTTTATCGCTGCTTTGGATCAAAGCGGTGGAAGCACTCCAAAAGCTTTGCTGCAGTATGGCATTAAGGAAGATCGTTATTCCAATGAGGAAGAAATGTATGGATTGGTGCACGGGATGAGAACCCGCATTATCAAGAGTCCGGCATTCAATTCCAAGCATATTCTGGGTTCCATCTTATTTGAGAACACGATGGATCGTTACATTGACGGTCGATTAACCGCCGATTATTTGTGGGAAGAGAAAGGCATTGTGCCTTTTCTAAAAATCGATCAAGGGCTGGCTGAGCTTGAAGATGGGGTTCAACTGATGAAACCCATTCCCGGTTTGGACGACCTTTTGAAGCAGGCGGTTAAGAGAAACATCTTCGGTACCAAGATGCGTTCGCTCATTAAAGAAGCCAATCCTAATGGGATCAAAAAAATCGTCGAGCAGCAGTTTGCCATCGCTAAACAAATCGCTGGGTATGGTCTGGTACCGATTATCGAACCAGAAGTGGATATCCTCAGTGCAGACAAAGAACAATCGGAAAAGCTATTAAGAGACGAGCTTACTACTCAGTTATCTTCCCTTGGCAAAGACGTAATAGTAATGCTCAAACTGTCCATACCGACAGAAGACAATTTCTACAGCGATTTAATTGGGGAACCGCATGTGGTACGAGTCGTAGCTTTATCAGGAGGCTATACTCAAGCAGAAGCCAATGAAAAGCTGGCCCATAATCATGGCTTAATCGCCAGTTTCTCACGCGCCTTATCGCAAGGATTGACCGACCAACTAACAGATGATGAATTTAATGCAATGCTCGCAAAATCTACTCAAGACATCTACGATGCCTCCATTAAATAAAGGAAATTATAGAACGACCCCGAGCTGTCGAAAGCTCGGGGTCGTTTTCTGATTATCGATTATTATTTTCCCAACGCGCTACTTCTTCTCGCACCCGAGGTGCCACTTCTGTTCCGAGTAGTCTAATCGCCTGCATAACATCCGCATGAGGCATCGTACCATGTGGCACATGCAATAAGAATCTCGTAATTCCTACATGCTTGCGCAAATGAATGATTTTGTTTGCCACCGTCTCTGGATCTCCTACATACAAAGCTCCATCAAAGCTGCAAGCCGCATCATAATCCGAGCGATGATAGGGCGGAAGACCTTTCTCCAGTGCCCGCACATTCGTTCGAGCATGTGTTGAAGGAAAAAACTTTTCTACAGCCGTCTGCTTATTCTCTGCTATGAAACCATGGGAGTGCGACGCTATGGGCAGCCGTGAAACATCATAACCCGCCTTAGCCGCTGATTCCTTGTAGAGCCGCACCTGCGACTCATAATGCGATGGATTCACATTTCCAATAATGGCAAGGGCGAAAGGCAATCCTAAAGCCCCCGCACGGACTGCAGACTCCGGGCTCCCTGCGCTAGCAATCCATACCGGTAAAGGAGTTTGCACAGGGCGTGGATAAACGCCTAGATTATGTATTGCAGGTCTGTGTTTACCACTCCAAGTTACTTTCTCCGACTCCTGGATTTTTAATAACAAATCCAATTTCTCCTCGAACAACTCTTCATAGTCTTTTAGATCATAGCCGAATAACGGAAACGACTCTGTAAACGAACCACGACCTACCATGATCTCAGCACGTCCGTTAGAAATTCCGTCAAGCGTAGCAAAATCCTGAAATACACGCACTGGATCGGCTGACGATAGGATCATTACTGCACTGGATAACCGTATTCTGGTCGTCTGTGATGCAGCCGCAGCCAGTAAAACCGCAGGAGAGGAAGCACCGAAATCATGCCGATGATGTTCACCCACGCCGAATACATCCAGTCCTACCTGATCAGCGAGCACGATTTCTTCCACCACTTCACGTAATCGCGCAGCGTGACTCATCGTCTCACCCGTTTCCACATCAGGTGTGGTCTCGACAAAGGTGCTTACACCAAGTTCCACTTTTCGGTTCCTCCTAATTTGTATTTATTCGATTCCATGTTCTTTGCGGATATTGTACAAGCCTTGAATCAAAAGCTCCGCAGGATCGCGGTTCAACTGCAGATGTGTTAACAATAGATGTAAAGGGACAGCACACACGTTATTCCCTTCCGTTATCGCTGGAAATCCGGCTTCGAGGACAGGTCCATGTTCTTGATTCAAAGCTAGGTCCGCATGTATTTGCTCTGGAGCAAATTCTTCACGAATTGCAGCTATACATTGCGGAACTAACACATTGTCAATCCTCGCTTTGGCTTCATCTTCACTGGCAACTGGTTTGGGAAGGGTCTTGCCTCCCTTGTTCTTCATGAGATCAACGTAGAATGAAGCCATCCAAACTGTAGGATCATTACCCGACTGGAATCTTGTGAGCAACTCGCGCAGAAAAAAACCGCAGGAATAAACATCATTCGAATCAGACTTAACATGATAAATAAAAACCGGACCATAGGCCTCCAAGTTCAATACTTGTCCATCAACATATTGAAAGTGCAATTTCAAAGCTGCGAGGCCGTTATGGTAAACATTATTAACTAGTTCAGCCAACTTCTCTTCAGTCATTTCAACTGGTTTACTATTCGCTTCGTCATTTACTATTTCTTTATTCATCATAAATCCCTCCGTTTACTATCATACCACCCAGCACATAAGGTGATATAAGCTATTTTAGATAATAAGTTACATAAGGACAAGAGGTAAAAAAATGTCATCAACAATCCCTATAACAGTCTGATCAGATATCGGCTCATGGGTCGTGAGTAATTTATACATCAGTAAATCAGAGGGAAGTGACTTACCTCTCCACGCTTCTCTGCATTTTTCAAAATCGCTATCATTGCCGTAGCCAACTTGTCTTCAGATCTCGATTGCATTAATTTCGGCAATAAAGAAAATAAATCATTCGCATGATATTCGACCATGAGACCGTATATAGTTTCAGCACCCAATGGACGCAACAACAATCTTAGACTTATTTGGCCAACGACGATATACCGCTGTTTTATTTGTCTTTGCCCGCACGGCGATTCCCTCCATGGTCAGATGACCATGACCAACCTCATTAAGTTCATCCCCAGCGGCCTGTAAGATAGCATTCTCCAGGATACCTTCATTCCCGCCCTATTATTGCCAATGCGTAAAAGTGGTTCAGTAGCAAAAGAATCATAAACATGCTTAGCGTATGTAAGCAATACGTTTTAGTATATCAAAGCTTAAGCTCAGGCGCTGGATACTTAGTTTCTGTAGGAGTAATCGGGGGCGATTAGCCCCCACTCACACCATCTTACAGTAACAACTCACTATTAATTGAAAATCGAGATTATCCGTTCTACAAAAGGCTTCCACAAGTGTGGATACTCTTGGTTAATTAATTGTCTGACCTGTTCAGCCTGAATGCTGCTGAAATTATCGGTTTGAGTTATGAGAGTATAAGCTCCCTTTGCAGTTTCACCAATTGCGATGTGTCCACTTGCATACCCACCAATGGCGATACGTGAAGCAATGGCGCATCCACCCAACGCGTACATGCCAACTGACAAACCACCAACCGTGACAATTCCCAAGGCCAGCCCGCCAATGGCAAAAGTACCAGCCGCCAGGCCCCCAACCGCCAACAGCAAACCCAGCGCCAGCCCGGCCAAGCTAATGAAGCCCAAGGCTAGCGCTCCAATACATAGGCCGCCCAAGGCAACGACTCCGATTGACAAGGCACCAATGGCAACATTGCCAATGGCCAGAATCCCTCTGGCTACGTAAAAGCCACGTCCGATATTAACATGAATCAACGGAACACCGAACAAGGTTCCTTTGCTTGTGTATTCATAACGAAACAGGGAGTTCAGATCTACAATGTGAGGACTTACTGTAGGTTCAGCTATTCCGATATTGTTGGGAACGTCCTTAACTAGATGGTCTACGCTTACTTGAAATAGCTCACTTAACCCAATCATCTTCTCCATTTCAGGATAGGATTGTCCCGATTCCCACTTTGATACGGCTTGCCGTGATACGCCCATAACCTCTGCCAAATTTTCTTGAGACATGCCCCTTTGTTTCCTGTAGCTCTGCAATTTATCCGCAAAGTCCATCAACATCACCTCAGATTCATCTTATAATAGTGTATTATTTATGACTACCAAGTCGAGCTGACAGACTGTCAACCACAGGTTGCGAATGCAATTCTCCTGTACTAATCCACCATGAGTTTATGAATTTTCTGAATGGTGTTGATATTTCTTGAAGTCAATCTGCTTTTATATTTTTTGTTCCCCAATACTTTCGAACCAAAATCAGAACTGAGCGTGGACCCTTTGAGAACCGTCCAAAAAACTCCGCATTCTAGTACCATTAGTTGCTCCAGTGGCGTTTGGGGCATGGAATCAAAAAGCTGTTTTAAATCCAAAATCATTTCTCTATCATCACACAGCAAGAGGTAATTGTGGCATTCTTCGGCAACATCCATGGTTTGTGCGGCAACAACGATCTCCTGAATTTCTCTACTGCTGCGGATAATCACATGGGCGTCATAAGAAAAATACTTACTCAGTTCCTCTTCAATATAAGACTTAGAATCCTGCCCTCCATTAATCCCTTCAGCTATAGTAAAAATCACATTGCCTGTGGCAAGTATTGTTTTAGCGTCTCGAAAACCCATCTTGATAAATGCCTCTTTCAAGGCATCCATTTTAATATTTATTCCGTTTACATTAATCCCACGCAGGAATGCACAATATTTATCCTCCATACCCGATCACCAGCTTTCGTTCAATAGATTAATCTTACTGTATTTCCCACACCCGTAAACCCTTCCATTATAGAGTACTACATACACTCGAGCAACTAAACCACTAAAGCACGGTTCCGATTCATTCAGCGGATCGTCGGAAATCAAAAACCGATTGTGAAGATTTCCTTGATTGAAGCCAATTATAATGTGCAATCTGCTGTCAGATCGATCAGGATTCTATAAGTAATGATGCCGAAGATATGATCTGTAATCCGGAGAAATCCATGAAGTTGGCAAAAAGGTACAGAATGCCTGGGGTTTGTATGACATGCTGAGAAAAGCTTGGGAGTGGTGCTGAGATCTATACAATGAAAAAGTAACCCGACGACCTTGGATTCCAACTTGCCTAATCAATAAAAAAGCAGATTAAATGATCACCTAAGTGACCATCCATCTGCTGTTTCTGATAACCATTTTTATCTGCTCAACTTATTATTTAGCAAGCAGTTCGGATGCCAGCTTGTCCGCTCCATCAAATATAGAGTAGCTGTACCCCCAGAACTGGTTGAAATCAATCACGTGAATCGCTTTGTTCTTGATCGCATTCAGACTTTGAAGTGAAGCATCTGCGTAGAAAGCCCCCAGTGTTACCGCCGAATCAGGTCCTCCGGTATACGATGAGAGCAATAGAATATCTGGGTTGGTTGCGATGAGCTGCTCCTTGCTGATGTCACCTGTAACCGTGCTGAAGCTATTTTTGAGCCCAAGCAGACCAAGCACTCCGCCCGCAAAAGTGTCAGTATTCCCGCTGTAAATCGCGATTGCCCCCTCTCCACCATCCGAAACATACGCAAAGGTCTTCTCTCCACTGGCTGCCGTGGCGTCCTTAAGCGTTTGTGCACGTTTCTTCAATTCCTCGGTATAGGCGGTTGCCTTATCCTGCACATCAAAGATTTGTCCGAGCTGTTCTATATCTTTATATAGGCTTTCGAGTGTGGATCCCTTAACGCTGGTATTCTGAACGAATGTCTTAATACCCAGTTCATTTAACCCTTCTACAGTCCCGACACCCCAATCCGCATCCGCAAACAGATCACTGCGTCCCAGTACCAGATCAGGACTTGCACCAACAACCAGCTCTTTACTGGCATACTCCTTGGAGATTACCGGAATCTTCTTGAATTCCTCATGCACTGCTGGATCTCCCACACCGTAGAGTGCGGCAACCCCCACCATTTTGTCGGTCAGTCCCAGCTTGATCAGCAGCTCGGCAGCTCCCTGGGTATTGGCCACTACTTTTTCAGGCGCCTTGTCAAACGTTTGCGATTTGGCCTTCCATTCAATTCCTTCTCCGTTGTTCGTAAAGTTCTCAACCGTGAGTGGATATATCGTCTTGCTGCTTGGTGCAACTTCTTCTGCTTGTGTATTATTACTGTTACTGTCCGTTGCGGCAGCCGAGTTTGCAGCTTCATTCTGATTCTGCGTGTTCGACGAACAGGCTGCTATCATAACTGCCATTAACAAAACCGCTGTCAGCGGCACATATTTTCTGAATACATTCTTCATCATTCCAATCCCCTTTTCGTTATGTAAGTTTGCTCACTGGATTACACTCGTAAGAATATAGAAGGTTGGATAGTCTGTCAATGAGAATGTTTATCATTGACAATCATTCTCATTATAAAATATAGTTAAAATTAAACACATTAAGGAGCGTATTGAATAGCATGCAAACTGATCTATTAATACCATCAGAACCACAACCTAAGCAATCCATGATTCATTCCCGTTCCGGATTTATGGCCGTAATTGCAGTCCTGCTGATTATTGCTGTATTATCGGTTGGCGCTGCTGTTTCTTTTGGACAGGTAGAAATCCCCTTCTCGCAATCCTATCGGATTCTGCTCTACCACATCACAGGTATCCAAATCGGAGACATCCATGACCTGTCCTCCGGTTCATTTGTCGACATCATCTGGAAGATCCGATTACCCCGCGTCCTAATGGCTATGTTCATCGGTGCCGGCCTGACGTTATGCGGAACCATCATGCAAGCCGCCGTCCAGAATCCTTTGGCAGATCCTTACATACTCGGCATCTCGTCCGGCGCTTCTCTCGGCGCAACATTTGCCATCTTAATCGGCTTTGGCTCCATGGGCCTATTGGGTCAAACGGGGCTGGCCTTCTGGGCTTTTGCTGGTGCGGTTGGCGCTTCACTGCTTGTACTGCTACTGGCAAGCGCGGGCAGTAAAATGACTTCGGTTAAGTTAGTACTGGCTGGTATGGTCATTAATGCTTTATGTACAGCCTTCGCCAATTTCATTGTTTATTTTGCCAATAATGCGGAAGGCATCAAGACCGTAACCTTCTGGACGATGGGCAGTCTGGCTGCTTCGAGCTGGGACAAGCTGCCGCTGATCTCCATATCCGTCGCGCTGGCTATTTTCTTTTTCCTGCTGCAATTCCGCGTATTGAACGCCATGCTGCTCGGGGATGAGACCGCGGTCACCTTGGGAATTCATCTGGGAGCTTACCGCAGAGCCTACATGATTATTACCGCGCTGATTACAGGGGTGATGGTGGCGAGCTGTGGCATGATTGGATTCGTGGGCTTGATCATCCCCCATTTGGTTAGAGGGCTTCTCGGCTCCGATCACAGGAGACTACTGCCGGCATCCGTTCTGTTCGGTGCCATCTTCTTAATCTGGACAGATGTGATCGCTCGAACCATTGTACCGAATGTGGAACTTCCGATTGGAATCATTACCGCTCTTATTGGCGCCCCGATGTTCATGTACATGCTGATCAAAAAAGGCTATGCGTTTGGAGGCCAATCCTAATGAATCTAAACGTTGAACATTTATGTGTATCTTTTTCCGAGGCGAATATTGTAAGGGATGTGTCCCTGAAGGTTAACAACAAGCAATTCGTAGGCCTGATCGGGCCAAACGGCTGCGGAAAGTCCACACTGCTTAAAAGTATTTATAAAGTCATCAAACCGCGCCAAGGCGATGTTTATTTATCTGAGTTGGACGTTATCCAATCAAGCCCCCGAAAAGTGGCGCAAAAGCTCGGCGTAGTCGGCCAGTTCAACGAACTGAGCTTTGACTTCACAGTGCGCGAAATGGTCGCGATGGGCCGAACTCCGCATAAAGGGATGCTGGAATCCGACAATCAAGAGGACTATAACATCGTCACAGCCGCTCTGCACAAGGTGAATCTGGAAACCTATGCGGGCCGCAGGTATAATTCTTTGTCCGGTGGTGAGAAACAACGTGTCATCCTGGCCCGTGTGCTGGCCCAGCAGCCGGAATTTATGATTCTGGATGAGCCGACCAACCATCTGGACATTAAATATCAGCTGCAAATTTTGAATATCGTAAAAAGGCTGGACATCGGCATTCTTGCTGCACTTCATGATCTTACGCTGGCAGCACAATATTGCGACTACCTGTATGTGATGAAGGAAGGTCAAGTCGCAGCCAGTGGCACGCCAGAGGATATTCTGACGAAGGAATTGATCAGGGAAGTATTTGATGTAGCCTGTGAGACTTACCGAAACCCCGTGACCGGGGCGCTCGGAATAGCTTATTTGGAGACTAGATAGCTGTTCTTGTACAGTTGATTGCTTCGAAAAAAAAGACCGCCTCCTAATCCAACGGAAGCGGTCTATTTCTGTGTGTATATATTCAGTCAGTGTTCTTCCGTACATAGCTCCCCAAGCGATATCTCACTCTCTCCGTGCTCGCGCATCTTCTCGGCATATTGTGCGATAGTATCCATGACTCTTGTACTTTGCACCGGATAATTCCCAACAGAGCTTTCTGCTGACAGCATCACGGCATCCGTCCCGTCGAGTACCGCCTGAGCGATATCCATTACCTCCGCGCGTGTTGGCACAGGGTGTTCGACCATGGATTGAAGCATTTGGGTGGCCGTGATCACATAGGTCTTCGTTCGGCTGCATTCGCGCAGAATCGCTTTCTGGATGAAAGGGATTCGCTCGAATGGCAGCTCTACGCCAAGATCCCCTCTCGCAATCATGATCCCATCTGACGCCTCCATAATGGATGTAAAGTTACGCACAGCTTGAACAGTTTCGATCTTTGACATGAGTTTAGGTTGACTGTATTTCCTAAGAGTAGATACATACTCGCGAATTCCCTCCAGATGAGACGCCTCACGGATAAACGAGCATGCGATCCAATCCACATGATGCTCCAGCAGAAACTGTAGATCCAGTTTGTCTTTTTCAGTAATGGCAGGCAAGCGGAGTCTCGTTCCTGGAAGGTTGACGCCTTTATGGCTGCCAATAGTTCCGCCTACTACAACTCTTGTAGTGAGGCTATTCGGATGCTTATCCGTCACCTCAAGCTTGACTTCCCCATCATTGATTAAGATTACGGCTCCTAGTTGAATATCTTCCAGCACACCCGGGTTATCGAGCGCAGCTCGTACCTCGTCACCCGGCTCATCCGACTGATCGAGAGTAAACGTCTGGCCCTCTACTAATCGAACTGCATCTCCCTGCACATTCTTCAGACGAATTTTGGGGCCTTGCAAGTCACCCAAGATCTGTACGGACTGTCCCGATTCGGCCGCTGCTGCCTGCAAAATGTCGATAACCTGTTTATGCTCCTCATGGCTTCCGTGAGACATATTGAGCCTTGCGATTGTCATCCCGCTGCGCAGTAATTCCTTGAGCACAGCAGGTGTAGAACTTGCCGGACCTATCGTGCAGACTAAATCAATACTCATGTGAACTCAACTCCCCTACCTTGCATTGTACGTTTATTGTAACTAAACTATACATGATAGCAATAGTTGCCATTTCAATCACGCAGAAGGAGATATTAAATCATGAAATTGAGCCTGAACTGGATTACACTCAGGGTGCGCGATTTGGAGAAGTCTCTTCATTTTTATCACAGTATTCTTGGGCTTCCGATTGAACGTAGATTTGAGAGCAGAGGAAAACAGATTGTCATGTTAGGTGCTGCGGGTCAGCCCAAGATCGAGTTAATCCAAGGAAATGACCCGACCTTGAAACCAGAATGCGGTGTTTCCGTTGGTTTTGAAGTAGAGTCGCTGGAAGAGGCTATAGCGCATTTGACTAGCCAAGGCATCCCGCTAGCGCGTGGACCAATCATGCCAAACCCACAAATGCGGTTTTTTTATGTATTGGACCCAGACGGCTTCGAGGTGCAGCTTGCCGAGCACAGCCAAGCCGGGGCTTTTCAAGGTAATAATGCTTGAACCTCTGCTTAACCTTTAGTCTGTTTCCTTATCTTGCACATATTTAATCTGACCTTCTTGTAGCAAATAGTTCACTGCATTCTGGATTTCTGCCTGCACCTTCTTGTATTCTATAGCTTGCCAGGCTCTAAGCAGCGGCACAAACCGAACATTGCCTGTTTCTTTGATCTTCTCAATCAGCAAAAGGATCATTCCACGATTCCGGTCCTTTAGCGTTTCAACGTATCTATAGTCATGCCCGTCCAGTACTGAGTCAAGCTTGAGAAGCAATTCCTCCGCATAAGTCTCACGTTCAATCGCCCACCCTATATCAGAAAATACAATCATAGGCAATCTATCACTATATTCAATTTTCAGATATCCTTGGCGGATCATCCAGTCTATTCGGTGCATAATCTCATCCAACTTCAAGTCCTGATAATAGCCATAGACTGGAGATCGTTGAAGCTCATGCTCTAAGATCCGCTTGTCTTTGGAGCCTTTCAGTATTAAGGCCAGCATGTTTCTCCCACCTGTCATGATCAGTTCTTCGGCAGCACGAAGGATCGCTCTGATCTCTTGCTCTGTCAGACTCTTTATATCGCCAGAATCCAGGTGTACTTCGACTTTCGGGCTTCTTCTACCCATCACTTATCCTCCTCCTATTATCGAATATCACTGTACTTATACCTTACCAAATTGTTAAATCCGTTGTAAATAATCATTACTATCGCATGTTCTTATGGAATAAGTGGTTATCGGGCCTGAGCCCTATCTCTAATTCCACAACAGGATTTGCGGGACGGGCTCTTTATGTTCCACCACAGCACAAAGCCGCAACATTGTGTAGCCAATACCTGCTATCCCCCGGTGAAATCCGATATCGTGAACCTGCTCGACCTTAGGCGATTTCGGGCTGGAAGAGAAAGCAATGCCTAATGAGTCCGCTCGTCCGTACAGGGAAAGATTGGCTTTGTCGAAGGCGATCCCCGCCAGCTCCGGGCGATTCAGTTTCTGTGAAGCGGTGATCAGCAACTCAATTCGCCCGAAATTACCGCAACAAATATGATCTAAAGCCGATTCCCCATCCTGCGTTACAGCCAAAACTGCTGCTTCCACATCATGTCTAAGGGAAGCGGACTCTACAAATCCTGAAATCCCCATTCGCGCTAAGCCAATCCCGGCAGCACCGTTACACCAACTATTCATGAATCGGGAAGGCCCATCCAGCTTATGGACTCCGCGATAATCCGGCCAATTGTTAGACTCGGTTTGAAATACCGCAGTTTCGTAACGGAGTCCTTCCTCGGCTGCTTCTTTATAACGTTCCAGCCCTGTTCTCTCATACAATCTTAACAGGGCATATGCAATTCCAGTTGTGCCGTGCGAAAATCCGGTTAAGGCCAACCTTTGGTCGCGATTAACCCAAGCCAAATGTCCGGTATGCGTCCGCTTGCGAAGAAGAAGCAACTGCTCTCCAGCACATTTAGCAAGCTCCAACAGCCACTCGTATTTAGTATCGTTGTAAAGCGTCAACAGGCTGGCAATCACACCGGCCGACCCATACATCATATCGAGTTGATCATCTTTGGCAATTTGTTCAGGTACAATAAAACGGGCAGCTTGCGCAGCCTGTTTCAACATTTCGATCTCTCCAGAAAGTTTACTAAGCTGCGTCAATCCGTACACGACGGAGGCCCACCCTGAAGCGGCACCCATACCAAGTGAACGGGAGTTCACCCCCTCCGTAACGAGCATCTGCCGAACTGGAGCTGCCAGCTCCAGGGACAACTGCGTGAAATCGTCATCCCCCAGTACTTTTCCGGCAGCCATCAGAAACAGAGACACCCCCATAACGCCATCGTACAGACCGTATCCTATGGGGTTAAACCTGAAGCTTTGCGAACTCATTTCGATACCTGGAACTAGCCAGATGGGTGAATGCTCCGGGCGATAGAAAGACCTTCTCCGCATATAATCTGCGAGTTTCCAGACGAGTTTACGAAGCGTATCGGTCGTCTGCAAGGGTGGAGAATGTTCGAGCGGAGGAGAATGTTCGATTATCGAGATCGATTGAACCGCTTCTGGCTTCATTATTGCGCCCTTTACAGCCTCTTCCATCATACCCAACTGATGTTCAATATCGGACTCATTCCACAGTTCAAGTCGGGTTAACAGGCGTTCCAAGGACGATTGCGTGACGAGAAGCTTGGAATCATCGGACTGCTTATCTTCCGCACCGACACCTAATTGTCTGGAATGTGCAGGTATCGTGAAATAGGGAATATCGCCTCCGAGTAACTGCTCCACTTCCGTATGGATGACGGGTAGCAGTTGCGGCACATGATCCGAAATATAAATGCGGCTGAGCGACTCCAGCTTGACTGAAGCAGCCAGCCCATCCCGCAAGTTTTCTGGATGGCGTATTTTGTTCAGGAGCAACTGGTATTTGAATGTTGAGCGAAACAAGAAACGTCCAATAACATCATGAAAGGGTTCTAATACCTTATCCCTGAGCAATTGTTCCTTGTGCTGTAGAATGAATAACGCAGTTTGCCGGAAACCATCCAGCAGCTCAGGGATGAAAGCATGAACCTGTTGCACCTGAGAATCCCAATAAGGCAAATTCGTATGAATACGCTCAGGGTCCCCTATCTTTTGCACGACTTGCATATTATCGAGATTGATATGATCCCATTGCAGCTTAGAAATGCTTCCTTCCTGCTGTCTCCAGCCAAGCAAACCGCTATGTCCAAGCTTATGATAGGGCAGCAAGTTTGTGGCGAATACCGATTTCATTACTTCCTGATACTCAGCATCATCCTTCTCACGCTCTTCTTCAAGCAATCTAGGGGGTTTAGACCCTAAAGGATGCAGGAGGGTCTCCAAGTCAATCAATACAGGAATGTCACCGGCTGCAGCAATATTCTCTATGTGAAAATCATTTCCCCCCAATAAATACACAAGGCAGACCAATCCGCCAAAATGACGATAATACGCTTCGATTCCAGAAGCCTCGCTGCAAGAGGTGTTATCGATATATTCCGCCCAGCCATACTTCCCACGATCCCATACTTTAGGTGCCCGAAATTTCACGGGAACAACGCGCTCATGCAGCCACTCTATTAGATGACTGAACGCTTGATCTATCGCTAATGATTTTGGCTTATATACTACTTTGTACTGTTCTTTATATTCCAGTATGGCTACTGTTCGGCCTTGTTGATGAGAGTCGGAAAGCCCCCATTGCAACCGTTTAACAGGTCCGAAGACCTCATATCTAGCAGAAAGACCTTCGCTATCCTCTGCCAACCTGCGACTTAACTCGGACGCGGATGACAACCAGTATTGAAGACGAGTAGCAGTAAGTCGGGCCAGGAAACTATATTGTTTAAAAAAATCAATGATTCGCCCCTGGCGCATCGATTCGATATAAGCGGTATATGCGACTGTAGAAGATACATTCATAAAGGCAGCCATAAACCCCTGATTAGGGAATTTGATCGTTCGGAAAACAGCAAAATCAGCCATTAATGCTCGACCGCATAGCTCTGATAGTTCTGCCAGCAGACGCTCCAGCAAATCAGCGCAAGCCCCGGTTGTATATAAAGTGCTTAAGTTCGGCACATCTTGTTCAAGTTTAACGTAAGCCATCTCCAGTACAGGCATGAACAAATCCTCAAAAGGATAAGGCTTGTGAGAATTCAGTATCCTCCCTTGGAAAGAAGATTGCCTGTCAGTCTTATCTAAGATAGTGTGAATAGTTTCATTCAATACCTGTGCCCACTCCGGCAAAATTTCACGATCGCGGAGCCGAACATCGCCGAGCAGTCTTTGTACTTCATCCCGCGGTAAATGGGTATTTACCGTCTTCAGCAGCTCCTGCTCGTCGTTTGCACCTACATAACGAAGCCATTCTTCCCAACGTTTAGCGATGAGAGTGGATTGATGTTCATTTCCTTCCAGTTCAATAGAAACAAACCCGCCGTTTAGCCGCTCGCGGAGAGTGCTTGCTTTTTCTACGATGGCAACTAACTCTTCCTGGTTCATGTCAACACTCTTTTCTTTTCCTTCATCATAAAGGTTACTGTCGAATAAAAAGTGCTTGTCTGAATTCCGTTTGCTCCGTTTGATAAGGCATAAACATTTTTTCGGCAATACGCAGCATCCGCTTATTAGTGGAAGTAACTTGAAATACAGCTCTGGAAAGATTGACATCCAACATCCGTACAATAGAGAGACCCATCATCGATATGCCTATTCCCTTGTCCTGAAGGGATTCGGCAATAAATAAAGAGCGGCATAATACTGCATTCTCTACATAAGAATGGTAAATAATCCATCCCATAATAGCACCATCTTGGCGCTGTAAGATTAAACTCGCCGAGGCCTGAATGACTTCCTCATGGATGAATGGCGATAATCCCTCCGGATAATCGAAGTATCGCTTCTCCTTCAAGTCTTTTTTTTGTTGTTCCGTTATATGTTTCCACGAAAGGATCTGAAGTTCCGGCGAATGTTTACATCTTCTTATCCAAGAAGCACGGGCGAGTGCTGCTAAATTGGAATTATAATAAATACTATGCATGTGGGGAGGATCGAATCCAACCTTATTTAACGCTTGTTCCAAATACGCTATTTCTGATTGATTGGCAAAGTAACGGATCTGGATTTGAGCAGATGCCTGCGAATTTCCGATTAATGTCTGAAATAAGCCTGTCGCTACTCCTATGTTCCGAAACCGGGCTGCGACAAATATCGATTCGACCTCACAATTAGATTCTGGGCCATTTCGATAAGCAATTAGAAGACCCGCAGGCTGACTGAATATCATCGCGCGAAGTACTACATGGTTAGGACTTTCAACTAACTCATGAAGCTTGGACCGGAAGTTAGGATAGGCAAATTGCTTAAATAAAGGAATCTGGTCAAGAGTTAACTCTTGTACACTTAACATAGATAAGCCTCCGGATAGTTAATCCCAGCCCGATTGACACGGGCTGGGATACTAAGATCTCAGTTTGGTTATTATCTTTCTTTATACGTATGAACTACAATTTTCACCCGCTCCTGTTTTTCCTGTTGTAGGATCCATGGAAAATACCATAGCGCCGCCAGCAACTTGCTCCAGCTCACTTTCATTCAACTCTCACCCGATACCGCATCCGGCAATACCAAGGTATAATGCGCTCCCGCATTTTCGACTACTTGCAGTTTGAAATTCTCTGGTAATTCCATACCGATGGCTGCTTCACCGCTTCACGCGGGTTCCATAGACACAACACGCGAAACACGCTGTCAGAACGGCTTGTCACCGTCATTTGTGGGATGAAAACATTCAGGCGCAATCAAAAACATGAAGGTTGTTGACGTAGCACCGCCAGCAACTTGCTCCAGCTCACTTTCGTTTAACTCCTCACCCGATACCGCATCCGGCAATACCAAGGTATAATGTGCTCCCGCATTTTCGACCACTTGCAGTTTGAAATTCTCTGGTAATTCCAACCCTGTGGCTTGCTTCACTGCTTCACGCGGGTTCGATAGACACAACGCGCGAAACTCGTTGTCCGTTACGGCCTTGCTTGTTACTGCTTCAATTGCATTAGCTACTACATCTTCATTTGACATTGGTTTTTCCTCCTACATAGTTGTCATTTTACTTTAAAAACATGGTTTATAACCTTCACCCATCCCCGGTTTTGCTAGAGGATCATTAGGATCATAGGTTGCTACTACAGCGCCGCCTGCAACTTGCTCCAGTTCACTTTCGTTCAACTCCTCACCCGATATCGCATCAGGTAATACCAAGGTATAATGCGCTCCCGCATTTTCGACCACTTGCAATTTGAAATTCATTGGTAATTCCAACCCTGTGGCTTGCTTCACCGCTTCACGCGGGTTCGATAGACACAACGCGCGAAACTCACTGTCCGTTACGGCCTTGCTTGTTACCGTTTCAATTGCTTTAACTACTACATCTTCATTTGTCATTGATTTCGCCTCCAATAATTGGTTACATTTTTTCAGTTGTACATAACCCTGTCAGCACATTTATGGTTGATATTATAGCGCCGCCAGCAACTTGCTCCAACTCACTTTCGTTTAACTCCTCACCCGATACCGCATCCGGCAATACCAAGGTATAATGCGCTCCCGCATTTTCGACCACTTGCAGCTTGAAGTTCTCTGGTAATTCCAACCCTGTGGCTTGCTTCACCGCTTCACGCGGGTTCGATAGACACAACGCGCGAAACTCGCTGTCCGTTACGGCCTTGCTTGTTACCGTTTCAATTGCATTAGCTACTACATCTTCATTTGACATTGGTTTTTCCTCCTATAATATGTTATTCACTATGCCAATTGCCTTTTTGCCAAGTCAGCGAACAAGCCTTCTTGGGTGATCAGCTCCTGATAGGTGCCCGTCTGAATGATTTCCCCTTTATCAAATACGAGGATACGATCTGCGTTCATGATCGTACTTAACCTGTGAGCAATAACGACTCTAGTCGCTTGAAGCTTATCCAGGCTTTCACTAACAATTGCCTGTGTCCGATTATCCAGAGCGCTTGTCGCTTCATCAAAATAAATGATTCTTGGTTTCCTGACCATGGCTCTGGCAATTAATATCCTTTGCCTCTGTCCACCGGATATTGTACACCCCCCTTCAGAAATAACTGTGTGCATACCCATGGGCATCTGTCGTATCTCTTCGTCAAGTCCAGCCATCCTTGCGGCTTCCCAAGCATCGTTTATCGTTAAGTTGGAGGATCCGATGATATTGGTATAGATATCCCCAGACATGATTTTTCCGTTCTGCAGGACAACACCAAGCTGGCTGCGTAATGAGCGAACATCGACCATCTTTAAATCCTGACCATCATAATAAACCGAACCCGAATTAGGTTGTTCAAAACCTAGCAGCAATCGGAACAATGTCGATTTCCCGCAGCCGGATGAACCAATTAAAGCAACAAATTCACCGGGTTTAATCTGCAATGAAACATCACGCAACACCATGGGTTGATCTGCTTTGTATCTAAAGTTCAAGTGGCTAATCTCAACTGCTCCGGATAGTTCTCCTGGGTCAGCCATCGCTTCGTGAACTTCAGGAAGCGTCTGTAAGATCGGTTTCGCTCTTTCATACAAGGGAACAATATTAATAATGGAAATTAATGCTGTAGACATCGAAATCATGGCACTTAAAAATGCGGAAAAAGCGGCAAAGAAGGCTAAAAACTTTCCAGCACTTAATGAAGTTGAACTCGATGAAATAATAATATAAAACAACACCATCGAAGTTAGTATTGGAAAAATAGCGTTGAATACAGCTAAAGAATTCGCTACCGTTCGGCTCTTAAACGCTATTCTTTTCTGTTCGCTGAATAAATGAGCCCATAAGAAGAATGCGCGATTCTCTGCACCTGTCACGCGGAATTTAGCAATACCATTCAAAATTTGCAGCACCAATCCAGATATTTTCCCTTGAACCGCTACTAAGCTACGTTGATAACGAACTTGTAATACGCTGAGTCCCGATGTGATCAAGATCGAAATTACTACTAATCCAAAGGCGACTGAAGCTAGCCTCACATCATAATAAAACAACAAAAAGAAATTAAAGATTGAGAATATACCTGAAAAAATGGTCGTGATGGCCACACCAGAAATGGCCTGACGTATCATGTTGATACTGTTTGCCCTCATGGCAAGATCCCCGGCGGAATAATCCCTAAAAAATGGAACCGGTAAATTCAATAAACGATCCCATATAGCTGCTTGAATCGAACTATCCATTCTGCCTTCAATTCTTAACATGGCCAAAGAACGTGTCATCTCGAACAGCAAAATGGATACCGCTACCACAATTAGGATCATGGTCATTTGAACGAGTGGATTCCGTTCTGCTTCCGGAATGATGCTGTCAAACAAAATGCCGGTTGCAATCGGTGTCACCATACCGAGAAGACCCCCAGCCAAGCCCATAATGAATACAGCAAGAAGATCACGCTTTATTGATTTGTGTGTACCAAATTTAATAATATCTTTAATGGAAAGAGCATGAGCTGGCAGCGGCCGGTAAAAGGAATGGGCAAATGGTTTCAAGCTTTGTGCTACTCCTTGTGTCACAATGATTTGCGTCTGATGGAGTGGGTCGTGCAGCTCATAGGTTTTTGGATTCTTTTGTAACAGTGCAACTGCCCTGCCGTCTTCTTCCATAAAAGCAAGCAGCGGTCCGTTATCGGAGGTCCACCATTCGCCTTTTAATACGACTTGACGCGTACGGATTCGAGAAGCTTTGGCGATGTCCTCAACCAGATTTCTTGATCTGGTCATAATCTTTTCAGATAACGGTTTGATCTCCAAATCCATGGCTTCCCCAACGATTACACTTGCTAAATAGAGCAGATCAGTCGAAACCGTAGTTGGTCTTTTTCGGAGCGCCGACCCCTGTGTCACGGATGTAATTTGATTAACTGCTTGACTCATAAACAAAATTTCATTTTCTCTTTTTTTCTGTAAACGGTCCCAGTCCGCCACTTCTGTATTTCGAAGTTTCTGCCGCAGACATTCGTAAACGATCTTATGAAAGTGGGACAACCCGTTCCATTGCTTATCCAACTTCAACCAGTCGGCAGTCGAATAGGCAGATAAACGAACTTGTTCCCGAGTAGTAAGCCAACTACCAGTTGCTAACGGGAAGTAGTCACTCCCTACTCCAACTGCTGTTTCGCCCATCCATTGCATCTCTTTGGCTTCCGTTGTTAACCACGTAATTGTATTAACCGATTGCAAAATAATATCTGCTGGAACATCGATGTTGTCTCCTAATTCGAGACCTGTAAAATGAGTGGGAGTAGGACCGGTTCTTAATGTATTAGACCATAAGCCAATCCACTCTTGGATTGAACCTTCGATGATCCCGCTCTTTCCCGATTCATAAATCTTCCCAAGTAGATTAGATTTGGCAACCTTGATCAATTGTGTACCAAATTCACCCGTTATCATTAAACCTATCGATTGTGCTTCGTCGGTAGGATGGATGCCGAACAGAACCTGATCTTCATTTGCACGAAATAAATAACTCCGTTTGTCTATGATTTCGCCTTCCTGTAACGGAACAGCGAATAATTCAACATGACCTTTGTTTACGTAATAAATACTGTTGTCATCATTCACAATTAAAGGATTGTTGCCTTCCAGCTCGATTACAATGCCTAATTCCGCAAAGATTTCCTGCAAAACCGGTTTTTTCAGTTGGTCCATACACCCACCTCCTTAGTATTAATGCAGTGCAATTAACCGGGCATAATATCCGTCAGACGTTATCATCTCCGTGTGGGTTCCCCGTTCTACTACTTTCCCTCTATCCAAAACGATGATTTCATCCGCATCACGAATGGTGCTTAATCGATGTGCGACGATAATACATGTACAGCCCCTTCGCCTAAAACTGTCATCGACCCATTTCTCTGTCTTGGGATCGAGTGCGCTTGTCGCCTCATCGAGTACGAGTATTGTGGGATTTCCAACCAAAGCCCGGGCGATTTCCAAACGCTGTCGCTGCCCTCCGCTAAAGTTTGCTCCACTTTCCTCCATCACATGATCATATCCGCCGTTTCTGCTCGTAATATCGTCATGAATGTACGCATCTTTAGCAGCTACAATCACATTTTTTTCTTCAATGGTACTATCCCATAACGTTAAGTTTTCCTTGATCGTCCCTTCAAACATACTGATATCCTGATCAACAACAGAAATGGAGTTACACACTAACGAACGGGAAATTTCATGGCGCGGTTTGCCATCGAACAATATTTCACCCGACCAAGGCTGATAAATCCCAGCGATAAGTTTGGAAATGGTCGATTTCCCACTTCCGGAACCGCCCACCAAAGCAACACGTGATCCCGGCTTTACTATAAGATTGAAATTTTCAATAAGTGGTCCTTCTAATTTGTTGTAGCCAAATGTAACATTCCTTAACTCTACAAATCCTGATAGTTTTGCCTTATATGCCTCTATTCCATCAAGTTCTTCTGCAACCGAGAATTGGGGGTCTAATGGATAGTTCAACACGTCATCCAAGCGATTCATATTTCCCTCCACCTCTTGGATCGCACTGCCTAACTGAACCAAACTATTTACAGGACCTATAAAACTTGCCATTAAACTTTGAAAAGCGACCAGCATCCCAATCGTTAATGCACCGTCTAATACCTGTAATCCGCCAACAGCTAATATCACGGTTGTCGTAAGAGCCGATAAGAAGGTTGGAACAGATGAAAGTACTTGAGTAGACACGCCCAATTCTTGCTCTGAATTTAATAATTTACTTTGATGCCCTGCCCACTTGGAGAAAAAGTCTGATTCAGAGCCACTGGCCTTCAAGGTTTCAATCACCTGTAATCCGCCCATTGATATCCCTTGGATTTTCCCTCTTTCTTGAATTAACTTTTGATTTTGATCTACTCTTTTACGGGCAACTAGCCTTAAAAAAAGTACGTTTAGCGCGGCAATACCTATGCCAACACACGTTAGCAGCACACTGTATTGAAACATCAAAATTAAATAAAAGAGAATCATGACTGAATTTAATACAGAAGTTGCTAATTCTCCAGATAATAACTGTGCGATTCTATCATTAATCATCACCCTGGAGCTAATCTCCCCGCCAGATCGCTGAGAAAAAAACTCAATCGGTAGCCTCAGGACGTGCCAGAAAAACTTGCTTGATGTGTTCAAGGCCATTTTGGTTTCTAAGCGCAGTAAATAGTACTGCTGCAACCAGGTTAGTACTCCTCTTAACAAAGCGGTCAAACCCATACCGATAATTAAGGGCAACAGCCAATGTGTCATATCCCCTAGCAGAACATCATCCACAAATATTTTTGTGAAAGTTGGGATGACCAGTCCCGGAACAACCAACGCTAAACCGGTCAACACAACAAATAGCAAAGCAACTTCTGATCCTATTAATCTTTTTTTCAATGCGGTGATGATACTGCGTTTTTCACCTTGAGTTTTGTATTCAGGTGTGGGTTCAAAGGTAAGTACCACACCAGTATACGATTGATCAAATTCTTCATATGTAATCACGCGCGGACCGGAGGCCGGATCATTTAAATAGACGCGGTCTTTCTTAAAACCTTCCAGCACAACAAAATGGTTAAAGTTCCAATGAATGATCATTGGCCCTTTTACTTTCCTTAGCGCTTCCGGCCCCTTCTTAAATCCCTTAGCTGTTAATCCATATTTTCGCGCGGCCTTCAAAATATTCAACGCTTTACTTCCATCTCTGGATACACCGCATTCTACGCGAAGTTCTTCGAGCGGAATATAGCTTTTAAAGTAACCCAAGATGATCGCTAATGCAGCTGCTCCGCATTCCACCGCTTCCATCTGCAGGACAGTCGGTGTCTTCACCCTTGTATACGAATTCTGCTTCTCCTCAGGATTTGAAGGTTTCGTTTGCTTAGTTTGATTCATTTGGAAACTCAACTCCAATTTATTTGATCTGAGGGATAACAGAAGTAATCGGACGTTCCTTCTTCAAAATGATCGATCCAAGCGCTAATGTACCGCTGTTGATTAGAACAGGAGGTCCATGTTTGGATGACCACGCATAACCGCTCGGCGTATTCACATTCGGTGTTAAATCAATGCGCACCTCTAAAGAGGCACCGCCTTCGGAGAGTTGATTCACTAATTCTTCATCCCCCAAAGTTATCATCATCCCTTGTTTGGAGACAGGAAATTCCGAAACAGAAACAACTCGCCCTAGCATAAAACCATACTCTTCCTTATTCACAGAAGCTGGAGAGATCTGTACATCCATACCCGGAATAATCCCCTCCCCTTCACCCTCAGGAATATACATTACGGTGACAAGTTCGTTAATATCGTCCCCTACCAATTCTATTGTCACTACTGGCATTCCCGTAGTGACAAGATCGCCTTTGTTCACTTTAACCTCTAGAATTCTACCCGTGTAGGGACTTACCACTTTGGAGGCTATTTCATAATCCTTTTTTAATTGAGATAATTGCGTTGGCGACTGTGTTTGTTTCATTTGCTCAATCATTTGGGGTTGAGAAATTCTAGCGATAACTTCACCCTTATGTATCAAATCACCTGTGCCAGCGCGGATGTCTGTAATCTGACCACTGGAAGAGATATAGATCTGATGAATCCCACCTGGCTTGATTAGTACGCCCTGGCCATTTATCTTTGTAGCCAAACTGCCATAAAAGCCCCATATCATCGCAGAAATGATTAAAAGTCCGATCGCTAATAAGGCAAGCCATCCTCTGGGGGAGGTCACTTTCATTAATGAGTCTAGCTGTTCAGGTGAGGATAACCTATCCATCGAGACTTTACGAAACACCTGATTCTCCATCCTTAATTCCCTCCCTCATCCAAGTAATCAAAATGGCCATCCCGGTAGATCTTTTTGACAATAGGTTTATCCAACACATCGCCGTTACTATCAAATGAATAGTTTCCTGTGACACCGGCCCATGCTTTCATTTTTTGTAGCGCGATGGCTATATCTGCAGGAACTCTTGATCCAGCAGTTTTTATCGCCTCGGTTAACAGATATACAGCATCATATCCTTGAGCCGCCCATGTGGTGGGAGCGACTTTATATTGTTCCGTAAAACCTTTCACGAACTCGGCCGTCTGTTCACTCTTATCGTTTGGATTAAATTCAGAAGCCACCACGGTCCCTTCCACCGCTTTCCCGCCAACAGATCCCAGAAGCTCTGAATCTAAACCGTCTCCTCCAATAATCGGCACATCTATGCCAACTTGTCGAAGTTTAGTAATGAATTCAGCCCCTTCCGGCATAATGTCTGCAAGGAAGACCGCGTCCACACCCAAAGTTGTCCACATATCGGCGATTCGTTGTAAATCGTTGAGATCAGTATAGGATGAAATACGATCAATAATGTTAATCCCACTGTCGGTAGCACGATCTTCAAAAGCATTAGCAAGCCCTTGGCCGTTTGCATCATCCTTATAAAATATAGCGATATTACGATATCCACGATTGAGTGCATATTGGGACATCTGCTGCCCCACTTGTTCATCATTGGGTATACTGCGAAACACTTGCTTATATCCTAAATGGGTTAGATCCGAGGCAGTGGAAGCCGGAGTTAGCATTAATAGACCCGCATTTTCATAAATAGCCGCTGCTGGAATTGAGATCGCTGAATTGCGATGTCCTATCACAGCCACCATATCGAGATTATTCGCAAAAGATTGCGCTACAGATAAACCATGCGTTATAGAGGATTGATCATCTTCTTTGACCAAGCGGAGCGGACTGCCGAGAATCCCTCCTGCTGCATTAATTTCTTTCACAGCCAAATCGATTCCTTCCTCGAACAAATCATCCTTGGAAGCAAAAGGCCATGCCACACCAATAACTATCTCCCCATTTTGTTTAGCCACTTTCGCGCGTTCCTGGCTGACTTCAAGCGATCCTGAACACCCCGAAAGCAAAATGAGGATCAACATGATGTTTAACATCATTTTATAGTTCATCTAATCTTGATCCTCCTTTTTTCGTATAGAATGCCGTTCAAAATATTACTAAATTTAACATACCACAACTGAATGAAAGGAAAATGACAAACTATGCTATCCAATGAATTTTGAATCTATCTCATGCCGAAATTTCACAGTAAAAGTCGAAATCCTGTTTCTTTATAGCAAAAAAAACGACATTTCTGCCGTTCTTAATGTTTAAACCAAGATATTAATTCCCTAGTCACCACTTTGGAGAATTAAAATATTTTTGTCGTCCAGGATTCGCAATTCCAAATATCTGTGGCAATATCACGATAAAACTCAGGTTCGTGGGAAATTAACAGCATGCTTCCTTTGTACGCTTTCAAAGCTCGTTTGAGCTCTTCCTTCGCATCCACATCCAAATGGTTCGTAGGCTCATCCAGCACGAGTATATTCGTTTCGCGATTAATGAGCTTGCATAGACGTACCTTGGCTTTCTCTCCACCGCTGAGAACCGAGAGTTTGCTCTCGATGTGCTTAGTGGTGAGTCCACATTTGGCTAATGCCGCACGTACTTCGAATTGAGACATGGAGGGGAACGTATCCCATATTTCCTCTAAACAGGTATTGTTCTTGCCTTCCTTTGATTCTTGTTCGAAATAGCCGATCTCCTGATTGTATCCAAGCTCAACCGAACCGGACAATGCCGGGATTTCGCCCAGGATACTGCGCAGAAGAGTCGTCTTCCCGATTCCGTTCGCACCGACAAGCGCTACCCTTTGACCGCGTTCCATCAGCAAATCCAGGGGCCGAGATAAAGGTTCCTCATACCCGATAACCAATCCTTTGGCTTCAAAAATAACTTTGCCTGCCGTTTTGCCATCTTTGAAATGAAACTGTGGCTTGGGCTTGTCTTTCGACATTTCGAGGATGTCCATCTTGTCGAGCTTCTTCTGCCTAGACATCGCCATATTGCGGGTAGCCACACTGGCCTTATTGCGGGCAACAAAGTCCTTCAACTCGGAAATTTCCTGCTGCTGCCGGTTAAAAGCCGATTCATGCTGCTGCTTGCGCATTTCATAAATCTGCTGGAATTGATTATAATCGCCGACATAACGGGATAGCTTCAGGTTCTCCATATGGTAAATCAGGTTGATTACGTTGTTCAAAAAAGGAATGTCATGTGAGATAAGAATAAATGCATTCTCATACTCCTGAAGATAACGCTTCAGCCATTCAATATGCAACTCATCCAGATAGTTCGTAGGTTCATCGAGGAGCAGAATATCCGGTTTCTCCAGCAGCAGCTTGGCCAGCAATATCTTCGTGCGCTGTCCTCCGCTAAGCTCGGATACATCGCGGTCCAGTCCTATGTCTGTAATTCCCAAGCCACGTGCCGTCTCCTGCACCTTCGCATCGATCATGTAGAAATCCTGACTCGTCAGGGTATCCTGGATCGTACCCACTTCTTCAAGCATCTTCTCCAGCTCTTCCGGGGAAACGTCACCCATCCGGCCGTACATATCATTCATTTCTTGCTCAAGATCAAACAAGTATTGGAATGCACCCCGCAATACATCCTGAATCGTTAACCCCTGGGTCAATACCGCATGCTGGTCAAGGTAGCCGACCCGTACCCGCTTGGACCATTCAACTTTCCCTTCGTCGGGCTGCAGCTTGCCTATTACAATGTTCATAAACGTGGATTTACCTTCGCCATTCGCGCCGATCAACCCGATATGCTCGCCTTTGAGCAGGCGGAACGAAACATCCTTGAAGATCGCCCGATCCCCAAAGCCATGACTTAATGCTTCAACATTTAATATACTCATTAGTGGGCACCTTTTTTTCTGTATTTTATCGTTTATATTATAAGCAGGAATGCGGGGGAATTCAATGGAATGTTTGATTTGTAACATTGTCACAGTGTTCATCCCCTGTACATGATAAAATGCAACTGCCGAACTATCCTTTGGTACAAGGAGCTGAGAGATATTGAGTCCAACCGTATTTGAACACCTCCCCCGAATCGTTGCTCTTTTTCCTTGTTTGTCCGAAATCCGTACAGAGGATTGGAGCCGAGACGGGATAGAGGTCATGAAGGTCGAAGCTAATCTAGTCATTGAAGAAGGCCAGTTTCTCGAATATGCAGTATTGGTGCTAGAGGGAACCATACGTATGTACAAAATCAGTGCCGGCGGCAGAGAAATCACCCTGTACCGCATCCATGGCGGCGAGTGCTGTCCGCTAATGACCACAAGCATATTAGGAGAAAGTGAATATGAAGCATCTGCCTGCGTGGAAGAAGATGGGCTGGCCCTGCTGATTCCGGTAAGCATTTTCCGGGAGTGGACAGACCGTTATCAGGGCTTCCGCCAGTTTATATTTAAATCTTTTGCGAACAGAATCATCCTTATGTCCAACCTGCTGGACAGCATCCATTTCAAATCCATCCGTGGACGGATCGCCGAATATTTGATTCAGCATAGCCAAGACAGCGGAGACCTGCTGAATATTACCCATGACACATTGTCCGTGGAGCTGGGAACGGCGCGGGAAGTGATCAGCAGGTCGCTCAAACAGTTGGAAAAAGAAGGGCTGATCAAACTTTCCCGTGGACAGATTGCACTGATCAGCCGTGAAGGAATAGAGCAGCATCAGGAGCTCTGACTCTGATAACAAACCTAGCAAATAAAACCGTCTGGCTTTCCGCCAGGCGGTTTTATTTTGAATTCCTGTCATCATTTATTTCTGTGTGACGAAGTTACGGTTGTTCCTCGCTGCAATTGGTAAGATCGGTCCTGTAGATACAATCACAATGAAACGGAGGAACAGAAAATGAAAAATGTTGGTGGAGCAGATCGTGCTATAAGAATTATTGCCGGGGTGGTGCTCTTGTCGCTATTCTATTTTCTCCCAGGCTACTGGAAGCTGTTCGGCTTGACGGCCATCCCTTTCCTGGTTACCGGCTTAACACAGCGTTGTGGAATCAACAAGTTGCTTGGTCGGAATACCTGCAGAATCAACTGATAAACCCACTGAAACACCCAAACTAAAGGAGGTAATAATAATGAATATGATGAAAAAGAAACTCGCTGCAACACTTCTTACAGGGATAGTACTTCTCGCAGGTGTGCAATTGGGTGGCGGCGCCACGGCAAATGCCGCTGGCAGCTCACTACCCGTAATTCAGACCTTAAGCACACAATATGATATCAGTCCGAACCGTGTCTTCTACAACGCCAGCACCCATTATATTCAAATCGACGGCCAAGATGTCCTTAAACCAACTACCATCAAGAATGGTCGGGCTTATGCTCTCAGTGAGAGCATTGCTGCAGCGGTTGCCAAAGCCCAAACCCAACAGCCTTTAACCTTCGTCCTGATATACGGTGCCTGGGCAGATGCCTTCTTCTGGGATAAAACTGCAGCCGAATTGCGAAAAACAGGACATACCGTCTACGCTCCTGAATATGCCGGTCATGGCACTCTGTATGATCCCAATGTGACCCATGAGCAGATTGTCACTTCTGTTGTAGACTATATCAAGTCCAAGAAGCTTACCAATATCGTCCTCGTGGGTCATAGCTTCGGAGGAACGATCATTCAAAAGGTGGCGGAGCAAATTCCGGAACGTATTCACCGGCTGGTATTCTTCGATGCTTTTGTGCCGCTTGACGGACAAAGCGTCGTCGATCAAGCTCCCGGACTCGAAGCTGGGTTTGGACAATTGCGAGAGGCGTCCGGCAATAATACGCTCCCTCTGCCCTTCTCCATGTTCCGCGACAGCTTCGTAAATACCGCAAGCCTCAGCTTGGCTAAAGAGATCTATCAATCCGCCAGACCAGAGCCTGCCGGACCTTTATTCGAAAAGCTGGATTTGAAAACATTCTATACGCTTGAGCTGCCCAAAAGCTATTTGGTTCTGACCTCCGATACCGCCTTGCCACAAGGCAGCTATGGCTGGAACCCGGCACAAGCCAGTCACCTTGGCCAGTTCCGTCTCATCACCGGCGAAGGCGACCATATGACAACTGCCTATGCAGCACCAAAATATTTAGAAGAAAAGCTGTATGAAGCTTCCAGAGATTGAAGCTGGTGGACAGAGCAACAGGCCCGGCATATTGCCAGGGCCTGTTGTGCTGTTGTTATCTTTTATATGGAAAATTCAACAAGCATGGAATGCAAAGCGACTACTCTACATCTAAGGAGTGGTTAAGACTGACATTTAGCATACGTAAGATCATGAGTATTGACTCGTATCTCGTAGCACTAGCATTTGGTTTGAACGAACCATCCGCTCCACCTTTTACAATTCCCATCTCGGATAACGTATTAATCTCATACTCTGCCCAGCTACCTGAAACATCCTTGAACCTATCACTTTTCACTAAAGTCGTATTTATTACTTTTGACAGCATCGCCACTATTTCCGCTCTGGAGATACTCTGATTCGGTTTGAACGTACCGTCCAAGTAACCTTTGATAATACCACTTGCTTTTAATGTAGTAATTGCTTCTGTTGCCCAATGATCTTGGGTGTCCTTAAAGCTTGAATCCCCTTCAGACGTTAAGCCAAGCGCTTTTACCAGCATTGTGGCAAATTCCGCTCTAGTTATGGTCATATTTGCGCGGAATGAACCATCCTCATAACCCCTGATAATGCCAAGCTTAGTGGCTAACTCGATTGTTTTAGCCATTCGAGAATCTTTGGGCACATCCTTGAATGTTACTGCTGGTTCAGAGTTTGCTTTTTCTACTAAAGCCTTGATTGCATCCATATTCACTTTTTCATTGTAAAATGATTTTGCTGTTGGTACAGGCGTTGGTGATACAGTTGGTATAGGTGTTGCGGTGGGAACTGTTGGTGGTGTTGCAGTAGCTGGGGAAGTTTCATGGGTCCCACTTGGTAAAATCGTATAACTGATGCTCATAATCTCACTATTTATCATTCCGGCATGAATCGCTATCGCTTTGATCGTTTGTTCCCTGTTGATCACAATTGCTTCATTATACAGCTTGCTGGCTGTGCTTGGATCAGTGTTGTCTGAAGTGTAATAAATTGCCGCTCCTGTTGTCGTGCTGCTCAATACCACACTTGTTCCCGCTGCTACAGCTCCACTTGATACGCTTGCTGTCGGTGCTGCTACTTGCTCTACTGTATAACTTTCAGTGATCATCTCACTATCCGCGTATCCCATTTTCACGGCTATCGCCTTGATAGTTTGCGTGTTGTTAACTACAATTGCTCCTGAATACAAAGTGCTCGCTGTTGTTGGATCGCTGCCATCTCTTGTGTAATAGATGGAAGCTCCCTCTGTCGCACTGCTCAATGTCACACTTGTTCCTGTCGATACAACTCCACTTGATACACTTGCTGTTGGTGCCGCTACTTGCTCTACTGTGTAACTTGCAGTGATCATCTCACTATCCGCGTATCCCATTTTCACGGCTATCGCCTTGATAGCTTGCGTGTTGTTTACTACAATTGCTCCTGTATACAAAGTGCTAACCATTGTCGGATCGCTGCCATCTCTTGTGTAATAGATGGAAGCTCCTTCTGTTGCACTGCTCAAAACCACGCTTGTTCCCACTGCTACAGTTCCACCTGGTAGGTTTGCTGTAGGATCTCCCGTAATTCCAGAAAATAATTTAGGATATTGGCCTACATCTATATACCAAGTGAAGCGAAAGTCCCAACCCTCGTAAGTGCTTATCGTTTTCATTTCAACTGTAGTTTTCCCACTGGCTCCTAAGCCTGCTTTTCCTGTTGTTTGAGTGTCATAGTAGTTGTTGATGGTAGTTCTGTTACTGTCATTACCCATAAAGCCACCTGTATTGCTAACTCCAGTCACAACTCCAGCAGCGTAGTTATTGGCGATATATCCATCAATCATATTACCAACCAAGCCACCAACATACGAACTTCCGCTAACAGCTGATGTAGAGTAATTGTCACTAATCCATCCGTCCGTAATACCGGCTAAACCGCCAACGCCACTGTATCCAGTAACAGATCCCGTAGTGTAGCTGTTGCTGATATATCCATTGTTTAAACCTACCAGCCCACCTACTCCGACAACTCCATTCACATCTGCCGAAGCGTAGCTGTACCTTATTACTCCATTACTATCATTAAAGCCAACTAAACCGCCTACATTTGACTTGCCCTTAATAATTCCAGCTTCCAGTTTAATGTTCTGAATAGTACCCATATTATCACCAAATAGACCTACACCATTGTCGCTATCTCTATCAATTAACAACCCTGTTATAGTAAAACCATCGCCATTCATATTTCCAACAAATGGTGCAGCTGCATTCCCTATCGGACTCCAACCCTTATCATCTTGGTAATCAATCAGACTAATATCCTCTGTTAGCTTGAAAAAGGCACCATCTTCCCCCAAATGATCTCTGACCTTATTCAGTTGATCAGCCGTGGCAATTAGATATGGATTATCCTCACTTCCTGTTCCCTCGAAATCTGCTGCATACGCTTTACCTCCACCAATATCCAGCAAATTCAATCCACCTAGCACCATTAATATTACTAGAATAATAGACATTCTCTTTTTTAAGATAATATTCAATGCAGCACCTCCTTCAAACTTTTTACTAAGATTATCACACCATTATGATGAAAAAATGATAAACTTCGAACCTCCGCTCCATCTGCACGTTTAGTCAACCTCTGATTTTTGGATAAAGCCTTATTTCCTCCCACAAAATTTGATTCGATTACGAAAAACAAGCCCAAGCGATAATGTCGCCTGAGCCTCCATATATTTCACTATTAGCAGAAGTGAACTTCAAAAGTGCCCCTCAGCAAGACTAACCTTTTCCTTAGGTAAAGCTAAAAATACAATTAACCCAATAATAAATAAGGGAATAATCGATAAAATACTGTATTTGGCATTGCCTGTCATCGTAGTCGTTAAAGACATCACAAAAGGTCCGACAATGGCAGCGAACTTGCCAAAAATATTATAAAAGCCAAAAAATTCATTGGATCTTTCCTTGGGAATAATCCTGCCATAATAAGACCTGCTTAATGCCTGAATTCCTCCCTGTGCGGAACCAATCAAAGCACCTAGAATGAAGATATGCCAGACAGACGATATATAGAAAGCAGCGATACAAGAAATGATGTAGGTGAGAATACCGACGATGATCATGCTTCGTGTCGAATACTTTTTCGCCAAATTCCCGTAAATGAGTGCACACGGAAAGGCAATAATCTGAATAACTAATAAAATGCCCAGCAAGGTGAACGTATCAAGCGCATCAGCACCTAAAACTGACGTGGCGTATGGGACGACCATCTTAATAATCGTATCTACACCATCTATATAGCAAAAGTAGGCGATCAAGAATATAAATACCGTTTTATAATTTCTAATATGCTTAAAGGTTTGTCCTAACCTTTTGAAGCTGTTGATCACCGGTCTAGGCTCAGGCTCAATATAATACCGCTGTTTTACATCCCTGATCATTGGAATGGTCAGTAGCCCCCACCACAGAGCAGTAATGATAAACCCAATCTGATAACCAATGCCCTCATCCATCCCTAGAACAAAGATCAACGCAAGACTAAGGCCAAAAGGAATAACACTGGAGATATAACCAAAAGCAAAACCTCTTGAAGAAACCTTGTCCATCCTATCATCGCTTGTAATATCCACCAAAAACGAATCATAGAAAATATTAGAACCGGCAAAACCTATTGCTGATAAGACATAGAATACAATCAGTAACTGCCACTGTCCGCTTGCGGGTGATACAAATGCGAGAGAAAGCGTGGATATTAAACCGATCAATGTAAAAAATATGAAGAAGCGTTTTTTCTTATCCTTATAATCTGCCAAGGTACCCAAAATCGGACTAATGATTGCAACAAGAATACTGGCTAACGAATTAAAATACCCCAGATCCATACTGCTATTTACATTCTCAAACATACCGAATACAATCGGCAATAACGCGGTGGAAACAGCCATGGAATACGCTGAATTCCCGCAATCATATAGAATCCATGATCTTTCTTCCTTGCTCACCTTCATACACTCAGCCCCCGCATAACATACTTGCCGACATTATAGCATTTTGTTAGAGGGTGTAAGGTAAACTTAATGTTAAATCTAGTTAGGGTTTAGTAAAGTGACGGTTTTTAGTTTTCCAGGAAAATCTCCTTGTCAACCTGTATCGCAGATGCCGCGCGTGGCCAGCCCGCGTAAAAGGCGTGATGAGTTATCGCTTCGATCAACTCTTCTTCGGATAGACCATTCTTCAGGCCAGACGGATATGAAAGGGCAATTGCTCTGTAAGCCCACCGGCGACTAGTGCAGATACCGTAAGGAGCCTTATGTGCGTGGAATACTTTTAAAAAAACCATCTTCTGTTACGTTAAAATGCTCCACTATAGCACTCATGCTATCATGAGAACCAATGGTTAACTGCTGGACATCGTATTGGTTTTCTAAGTAACTAACCCTGATAAATGGCATTTCCACTTCACTCCTTTAGTAACTTATCCTTATTGTACTCTTTACAACGAGGAATATATCCACATCCAAGAAGCTTTTGATCCAGCATGTAAAAGAAGAGCTTAAGCAAAGCCGAAACTAAATGCAAAAAAACACGCCAGTAATCGACGTGTTTAGTTTCGATGTTCAATTAAAGCAAGTGCTTCGAAGACTCTTTTAGATGCTGTTTAAACGACATCACGAAGTGAATGTAAAGACGAAAAGTATGAAGCCCATGCGCTCCGTGAGGAAGCTTTGCGGCAAGCTTGCTCGCCTACTCGTTGCCATGGCACAAAGCGGCGAAGCTTACGAACCAGATGGTAATCTTCCTGTGAAACAAGCTGCTTAACCGCTTCTCAATTGGCACGAAAACTTGCTTATTCGCAGGATCTCAAGATTGCACGGAGTACCGGATTGCATTGAGTAAAAGGGCCCGGACCCGTAGCGTTAGGAAGAACGGCCCGCACCGACCGGTTAGGCGTAACGAAGGAATGAGAGGATATCGACCCGTTGAGAAATGGGAGTGAAAGCCTCCGGAGGTAAGTGGAGCAGCGTGCAGCAGAGCAGCTAAAAAAAGAGCGAAACTACACCCCTTCTGTTCCCGCATGCGCTTTGGTTGCCGAATTTGACGGTACAATGCCTTTTCTGTCCAGATAGCAATTTATCCTAAGGTGAGATCCTGCGAATAAGCGAGTATTCGTGAGTAAATTGCATTGTACCGAGGGAGCTTATTCAAGATATCCCTATATATATTTTTGATAGAAACAATAGTTTCACATCGTTTAAGTTGCTATAGTGATCACTCACCATATTGATAGACGCTGTTCATGATCACGTCCATCACTAAACCTTGAAATAACGTCTTTGTAAATTGGTTTTGATTAGCTGCCCCCATCGTATAAAAAACAGGAATGAAATGTTCTTTTGCTTGTGGAGGAACGGCGATCTTTGCATTAGGCGCAAGTTCTTCGTAACGAAAGAGTGAATCCAGATCCCATTGTTTCATGTGATTTTCCAACCATTTCTCGAAACCTAAAACCAACGATTTGACTGCCGATTTATCCTTAGCTCTTAATAGACCGAAATTGTGTACGGTTACTCCGCTGCCGATGATCAGCACGTCTTGTTCCCTTAATGGGGCAAGCGCCTTTCCAATCGCATATTGCTCCGCAGGAGTCAGACTAGGATTTACCGACATCGCGATCAAAGGAATGTCTGCATCAGGATACATCCTCTTGAGAATCGTCCACGATCCATGATCCAAACCTCGTTCACGTTCACTACGATTCGTTATGCCAGCTGCGTTCAATAGTTCCTGTACCTGAAGGGATACCTCTTTGTTTCCTTTTGCCGGATAAATCACTTGGTAGAGCTCATTCGGAAATCCCCCAAAGTCATACATCATGGTATACTCATCAATTTCGCTAATCATCTGCACATCACTTTCCCAATGTGCGGAAAACAAAATAATTGCTTGGGGACGGGGGAATGTTTGTCCGAGTTCTTCTAAATAACGTGAATACGTTGTATCTTCTACGGCGAGCATTGGAGTACCATGAGTAATAAAGAGTGATGGAATCATTATCTTCAAACCTCCACGCTGATGTTTTAGCTTTCAATTGATTATCAAGTACAATCACAATATTATAGTAGTAGACGTATATTTAGAAGTAGTCATAATTTTGTGACGTAGTTATAAAAACAGGACTATTGGAAAAGTGAGGTATTATTATGACACATCGTTTGTCAGATGAATTAATTTGTCCAGTATATCGACTTCAAAATATCATTGGAGGGAAATGGAAAATTATTATTTTGTATGAATTAAGCACTCAAACAAGAAGGTTTAATGAACTTCAACGTTCTATCCCCGGTATTTCAAAAGGAATATTGACACAACAACTGAGAGAGCTGGAAGCAGATCATATGATTCACAGAGAGGTATATAAAGAAGTCCCGCCGAAAGTGGAGTACTCGTTAACAACTTTAGCACAAAGTTTTAACCCTATAATACAGAGTATGGATCAATGGGGTAAGGAATATTTGGGAAGTTAGTTATGCAGTTAAAAAAGATGACTCCTGTGCCATACAGGAACCATCTTTTTGGCTCTCTTCGTTATCTCCAGAATGTCACTTCATCGACTGGGAATCGATACGATCCGCGACCCTCAGCTGCAGCTTTACCAACTGAAATAATCATAACCGGGACATACCGCTCTTTTTCTAAACCAAATGTTTCTGCAATATTTTCCTTGTCATAGCCACCCATTGGGTTCGTTTCGTAACCATGTGAACGCGCAACGAGCATAAACTGCATGGCGACAAGCCCAGCATCGGTAAGCACCCAATCTCGCAATTCACGTTCTGGCATATTTGCAACACGCTGCATAAGCATGGGTTGCAGTTGATTTTTGATTTCCTCAGGCATAAAACCTAGCTCGACGGTTTTCGAGAACATTTTCTCGAATTTTTCACTTGCTTTTAAATCGCCGAATATCGCAATAACAGCTGATGAAGTTGTCACTTGGGATAGGTTATGCGGCGCCAACTTCGCCAGCTTTTCTTTACCCTCAGGTGTATCAATTACAACAAAACGGTAAGTTTGTGTATTGGATGTTGAGGGTGCACGCATCGTCTTCGCCAAAATTTCAGTCATTTCTTCTTTACTTATTTTTACTGAAGTATCATATTGTTTTACTGAGCGACGGTTCAATAGAACCTCATTAAAATCATTGGTTACTGTCATTGTCTATTTCCCTCCTGTATCGTATGTTGGTACAAAGCCATGCACTTATCTTCCAAACTTTCAATATCAAGTTCGATCTCAATATTATATTAATAGACGTATTTATAAAAGTAGTCATTAAATAATGACCTAGTCACAAAAACAAGACCATTGTATATAGTATGGATTAATTTCTATGATGAAATGATAATGATCTGTAATCCTCACCTGATCTATCCTGAACAACGATGCGTAATCTAAAACTTTGTTTGGGTTACCCTAATCACTATTAAAAAAGGAGACGCAAGCCACTCGCGTCCCCGCAGATCCCGCTCCCTCTCGCTCCAATCTCCTAAAGCTCACGCCCAGCAAGACAGATCAGCCATTCTCTCGCCTTTTTTATTCCCCACATTAAATAGCTAACATTCTGCCTCAGAGCACGAGAAAAAATAAGTGAAATACTGGATTTCGAAAGAAATAATTAGAGTAACTGATCGATTAAAAAAATAGGAAATACTTGAGATAAGATTAAAAGCTGGATAAAAAGAGCCGAGGAAAAGCCTGAGAATGCAGGAGGTAATCCTGAAGATCTGTTGGCTCTGCGGAATCGCATGGATCTGGGTTTTTATTTCACCATCATTGGATTGAATTCATCAACCCATAGAAATATTTGGATTCATGAGTCTTATTAAGACTATACCAAGCATCTAATGTTTTTGAAGAAAACACATCCAAAGCTTTCAAGACGTGCACAGAAAATTCCAACGGGGCTATTCCAGATGCAGTGATCAAATTCCCATCAGTTACAACAGACTCCATTTTATAATACTCTTCGCCCTTATAAGTGGGACAGATCATTTTTAGGTACTCCAGATCATTGCTTGTATGCTGACGTGAATTCAGCAATCCTGTCTGGGCAAGTGCCATTGTAGCACCACAAATCGCTGCAACCAATGTACCTTCCTTTAAGCACCTCTCTACGATTGTTAAGATGGGTTGGTGAATGGTTTCTGTCCATGTCTCTCCACCGGGTAAAATCAATGTATCTGTGCTTTCAATGCTGCACTCATCCAGTTTGATGTCAGGCAGTATTGTAAGTCCGCCCATTGTAGTTACAGGAGTCTTTTCAATTCCTACGGTAACTATTTTTGATGGGACCAGCCCCTTTTTATAATATCTTCCCGAGTTCAGTTCGGCAGTTATGTAACCTATTTCCCAGTCTGCCATTGTATCAAACACATAAAGATATACCGTATTATTCATTTGCAAGTTCTCCTTATTTTACAATTCATCAAGTAGTACCAAACATTCATAGGTAATCAATGATTATCATCATTATAAAACAACTTCACTGACATCTGCTGTCAGTGAAGCAATTAAAGTTGATAATATTCCATTAACTCCGACGCAACTGCAACAAGTTTTTCCTTCAAACTCTGTGGTTCGATTACTTGAATGGATTTACCATAGGATAGGAGAAGATGAGGTACATATCTATGAATTGATTCTTCCTCAATTAAAAAGATTGCTTGATTTGATGTCCGTTCTTTCAGATGATGCCCCAAAAACCAATGCAGGCATAAGTCATCCAATGCCTCTGACCTGCCTCCGATAATTAAAGAAATTAACCCGTCCTTGCCCACTAAATCAGGTAACAAATTTCGCATAAAAAATTCACGGGCCGAAAAGGCTTCGGGACGCTTAAATTGGTTCTGAGTACGCTTGATTTGTACAATCCGCTCTGCCCGAAAGCTGCGGATCTCATTCCTAAGGTGGCAAAATGCAACAGTATACCATTTGTTGTTCCAATATACCGTTCCATAGGGGTCTATTACCCTATTCTTAGGTTGTTCTTCATGGCTTGTAAGATAATCAATTTCTACAGAGATTTCGTTTACTACAGCCTGCTCCAATTCCAACAATATCGGCTGAATAGAAGGGTCTACCCTCCGATTTATAACTTCAAATCCGGCTAAATAGCGACCAAGTATATTTTCCTGCTCCTGATTCGAATACATTTTCAACTTTGATGTCGCATTGCCTAATGCCTCACTCAAAGGGTATCCGGTTTCTTTTGCAAAAACCGAAGCATAAAGAAGTGCCTTTTTTTCTTCCATATCAAATAGCAGAGGTGCTCTGATAAAATTATTCAGCAAGCTATACCCGCCATTATGACCTGCGTCGGATATTATAGGCACTCCACTGGCACATAGTGCATCAATATACCGATAAACTGTCCTTATATTTATTTCTAACTTTTCGGATATTTGTTTTGCAGTCATTTTTACGCCCGAATTCAGCATCCATAGAACTGCCAGCATATTTTCGTTTTTTGGCATAACATGAACCTCATTTTTTGTTGAACCTCTATATTTTATTAATATCTTTTTATCTACTAAAGTATCGCACGAAATTATTAGCTTTGCGAATCGTCTGCCTATCTTTCAATTTCCTCGACCAGTACTGTCACATTTCTTTTCGTACCATCAATATTAGTCACTCCACATGTGTGGAGCGTAGAAACAAAAATCAGAACAAAAAAACGGCTTCTCTACCGTTATAATTTAAGGTACTGCTGGAGCTAGCGGGATCGAACCGCTGACCCTTGTATGCCATGTAAGTGTTCTCCCAGCTAAACTAAATAATAACCTTCCACCCCCTCCTCCACACACAAACCAAACGGGCCCCCACCGGAGGCCCGTTCCATCATCCCTATTCAGCTTCTCATTCTACTTCTCATCCAACCACAATATCGCCGTCACACCCCGCGGATAATACTTGCTGCCGGCGATTTCGCCGGAGATGATTTGGTCGCTCCAGCTCCAGATGGACAGCTCTGGATGGGTCAGCCAGGCTACATGTGCCGCATCCGCTTTGCGTCCACTTTCTTCCCATTTCAGACCCAGAATACTTCTGGCGATGAACTGGCAGAGATACACTTTGCTCAACCAGCTGTTGTTGCTGGTGGAGGAGATTTTCCAGCCGCCATCTTCAAACAGGCAGATGCCTGGCTGAAGTACAGCATGCAGATGTTTGTCGAGTGCCCCGATGTAGGCGGCGAAGCGGCCATTGCGATCGAGTGCTTCTTGGCAGCCGGTAAAGTACGGGAATACCAGACCTTCGATCGCTGGAATGATACGAGAATCATTGCCTTCGCCAATCACAGCTGGAATATAGCCATCCTCAGTGACACTTGCCACAATGGTTGCTGCACACTTCTCTGCCTGCGTCCCTGCAATAGCAGACAATTCTGCGCGGTCATATTCGTTGAATATTTTCTCCATGGCCAGATACGCTGCCCAGCATTTCCCTGCTAAATAAATGTTGTTCCGCGCTTGACCAAGCGACACATCCAGACTGTCATAGGTCGTAATCTCGGCTCCACCCATCGTGCGGGAGCTGTCGAGTGCCATTACACCGTTTCTTAGTGCAGGGTCTGGGTGATCCCGGTTCAACATGCTGTCCAGACAGCTCTCCATAACCTTAAGATTGCGCTCCATCCATGCAGAATCGCCGGTATGCTCAACATAGGTTGCCGCAGTCAATACCCAGTTGACCAGCTGTTCATGTGTCATATGGGAGAAACAGTCATCGATCCCATACAGCTCATATGCAGAATAACCAGGACGGGAAACGGCATTGGCAACGCCCATATCGTGGGTAAAGCTGATACCGCCTGGATATTCCGTAACATCACCTGGGAAGCGTACGGTGTCTTCATAACTGAATCGGTCCACGAACATGTCCAGCTCATTGCGCACGGTCCAAGGATTCAAGCGCAGCTCGTAGAATAGTTGATCGACGGTAAGATCGAAGGTATTCATCATCCGGTACTCACCTTCGTTGACGATCCAGAATGGCTTATCATTATAATCCAAAAGCTGAGTTGAACCGTAATAGCTGCGAATCGCATGGGCGAGCATAAAGGTCTGATCCTCCGAAAGATTGGCATCCGCAAACATTTGGTTGGCTTGCTCCGCTTCTTTTTTCAAGACATCAAATCTAGATAGGGCATACTCTGCCACAGACTCTACATTGCTAAAATAGCGGGTATAGTAGTAGGCGGCGTCCATTCCGGAGGTAACAAACCCTGAACGGTGGAAGCTCACGGCGAAGCGATAGGTTTCCCGCACACCCGCTGGCACGTCCATAATCAACGCCCCAACCTGACCTAACCCAAAGGACCAATTCTCCTGCAGCTCTGCCGTCAGAATGTCCTCCATCGTGAAATGCAGGGCAGACTTGACTGTTCCCTGCGTAGCTGCGATCGCCAGAAATCTCCCTTGACCAATACCTGTAAGTGTAGGTGATCCGTCCAGCCTTCTCATCGCACTATAAGCATCATTTCCCTGAAAACCAAAGAAAGCGCGCCGTTCGGATGTCGATGCGGTGTTGTCCACTTCAATCTCAACCAGCACCGCAGGCAAAAGAATATCTTTAAGTTCTTCAGCGGAGGCAGTTTCGGGATTAGGTATTGGACGTACCGGCGACAGAATGCGGAAGGTTAGATCCCCTGCACTCCAGCTGTCTGTAGATAAGCGAAAGTCTCTCTTGATTTCTTGTTCCGAAAAAGGAAAGAGGATATGCGGCTTGTTGGGATTAGGATCAGGGTTCTCGATGTCGTAGCGTTTACTCTCATCCTCCCCAGCCTCCGCATGGAATGGGAGCGTATCAAAACCTTTGCCATCCTTGCGTTCCAAGCCAATAAATATATTCTGTTTAGGCGGTTTGCCAAGTTCCAGGTCAAAGCCCCCGCTGGCCCCCTTGAACCCTAAAGTAAAGCTTGCAAATGCACCGATCGGTGAATGATGGGCATTAAAAAATTGATTATGTGACATAACGTAAATGCACTCCCTCCAGCATGGTTCCCGCGAAGATCCGGGCTCTACTTCAATGGTATCCGCATTGCATCAGGCATAACAGGGTTAAAGCATTCTATTATTTGGGCAAATCAAACCTTAGCAAAGTGCTATGTTATAATGAAGGTATCATTCCATTGTAAAAGAGGATTACTAGTGAACCCCATTGAACCTGGTATACAAAATTCCATTGACGGACGGATGTCAGCTGACATCCAGGTAGCCTTTCACATCTTCGCCGCACACTGGCGCAAGGTGAATGAGTTATGGCATTACCCTGAACATACCCATCCTATGTTTGAAATCAATATAGCTCTGCAAGGACAGCAGCATATGCTAGTCGGGGGCCAATCTTTTGTCCAGCATAGCGGCGATATTCTGTTTATCCGCCCTGGCGTCAAGCATTCGAGCCTTGGTACTGACCCCGGCTGTGAAATGACCTACTATTGCCTGCATTTTGATATCGATGATCTGACCTTACGCCGTTCCTTATTAACAGCTGATTCGGTCAGCCTCAGTGGGGATACACCTGAACTTCGGGAGATCCGCTCGGCGCTGGATGGGATCATCAGCTCGACCATCCTATCCGAATCAGAGGATTCGCACCGGAACCGCTTGGTTACACTGCATGCTTCGTTGCAGCTTCTCACCGCACTAAGCGGCTGGGTGCTTGCGGAAATGCCTAATGCAGCAGGAAGTACCCAGTCCGGGGTTTCGGAAAATACAGTTGCCCTGGCCAATGCCATTGAAGGATTGCTTCAAGCCTCTGTCTTCTCTGCGGCAGCTACAGGAGAGCGGAACGGGGGCATTGAAGACATTGCCGCAAGCCTAGGCTACAGTCCTACTCATTGTAATCGTACCTTCCACCAAATCTATGGCATGTCACCACGCCAATATTTGTCGGGCCTGATTATCCGGCAGGCCAAGCTGCTGCTAATGGACAACAGCCTGTCTGTAGATTCCATCGCCCACCAGCTCGGATATCGAGATGTTTCCCACTTCAGCAAGCAGTTCAAGCGCTGGACTGGCCTGCCGCCTATGGGTTATCGGCGACTGACAGCCGAGTCTTAGACACATTAAAGAGATTTGTGGTCGCAAAGAGAATATCTTCCAGTAGAGGTAGAGTCCGTACAGCAATTTATACAACGAGTTCAACAACTTATTTTTCTTCTGAAATATTAAAAAAATCATATAATCCAGGCATATCCTGATGCCCTATTGTTGTAGCTTTACCATCTTTATTGATAAAACCATAATCCGCCTCTCCAATAGGTAAAATTAGTTTGAAGAAGGTTATGCGATCAAAATCGATTATGGGCTGTTTTCCTACCTCTTCTTCAATGCTCGAGAGAAAAAAGGGGCCTTTTATAGTTCCTTTCTCCCCAATACGTCCTACCCACTTTTGCTCTAATCTCCCGTTTATTGCTTCAAGATACTCTACTCCATTCCCTATACTCCTAAATACTTGATCAGCCTTACCTTCAGGAAAATAGTAGTATTGAGTATCCGTTCCCCCTGCTTTGGTTATTGGCTTAAGTAAGCGTACAGTTGGAAGTTGTAAAGTCGCATTTCGAGCTTCGGCTAAATCAGATGATTTTGTCTTTTCTATCATTTCTTGAGTTGCTTTTACAATATGAACATTACGAGTATAAGGATTCCAACCAATATAGGCATCTGTTGCTTCAGCGATAAAGCGCAGAGGCACCATTACACGTCCATTTTTAATAAGGGAAGCCACAGGTAGTTTCACCTTATTTGAACCAATAGTTGCTGAGTTCTGACCTGCGACAAGTTTAATAATCTTATTATCCTGAATAATAGTGACAGTTTTGTTCGAGTTGTTCCACTTAACGCTAATACCCGGAATTTTCTGAATCACATTTAAAGGAACTATGGTAGTTCCATGATCAATATATGATGCAGCGTCCGTCTCAATGATGTCCTTGTTAACATTAATAGAAATGATGTCTGAATGGTTTGCCATCGCTGTTCCTGACATAGTTGTCAATAAGAAGATGACAAGTAGGCTAATCTTCAAGTATTTTTTCATTTTTTACTCCTCCTTCATAAAATTGGTAAAATGCTACAATTGATTAGACGATCTAAATTTTAAAAAGTTACGAATTTATGATTGGTGATCAAGTTTGAAGCGAAGCTACTCTGGATGGGTTAGAAATAGCACTATTTCAATGTTCCTAAACGTACAAAGAGCAGTCCCATTCTGAGGGCTGCTCTCTATGAACCAATTTGTATATCTTTTTTATTGGCTCCTCATTATATTCGAAATAACAATCGCTAATGTATTGATCGCAATGTCCGAGTGCTTCACCAATTACCCTGTAGTTCTGAAAGTCTATTCAAAAGCTTCAGCCTCTTCTCCAAAATTGATAAGTTGCGTTCAAGTTTTCTTCCTAGCAATGATGTGTGTAAATCTAGCAATTTCTCTATACGGGCTTTGATTCCCAAGCTCAAATTCTAAATTAACAATCTTCTTATGCCAATCTTCATTTTGCTTTATCTCATTATCTGAGATATATCCGTAAATATTATGTATTCCAAAGTGTCCTACAATATCATACCCTGAATCCACCAGCCACTTTGATATCTCATCAAACGTATAAATTGTTAGTTCTGTCTGAATTATTCTACTATATTCTTTGCTGTTTCCTATACTTGAAAGAGCAGCCACAGGGTCTTTATTTATAATGGCCTTCTTCATTATTTTGGCTGTTGGATTATGAGCAATCAGTGATAGATAACCATTCATGTCCTGACAACCACTAATATGTTTAATAAATAGTTTTGGATCTTCTACATACTCAAGTATATTATGACAAAAAATCCAATTATAACTCCCCATATCAGCAGCCATGCTCTCAAAGGAACCACATAAATAAGTAACTTCTGTTCCTTTACATTGCGCCCTCTCGATCATATCCTTTGTCGGATCAATTCCAGTAACTTTATTCCCTCTCTTAGCATATTCAAGGCTAGTAATTCCAAACCCACAACCAATATCCAGTACAGTTTGTTCTTGTAGCGTAAAATATGGATCCATTTGATGCCAAGCTGTTTGGTAAAACAATTGCCCCCAAGGCATCTGAGTGTAATTTAAGTATTGCTCTATAGTCTTTGAAAATGCTTCTGAACTATTCATAACAAAATGCATCCTTTCAATTTCGATCTGGATAATTTCTGCTACATCATATATCTGAAGAATTCGCGAAATTAATGAGCTTTCCTGCCCGTTAACAGGGTCAGCTCAACGAATTAGAGGGAAATCTTCCCTTTAATTGTGCAATATTATGGATATTTCAGCAATTAGGAGGAATTCATCCCTTTAATATTAACCCTTCGGGCTCAATTCGGTGATTCAAAAGGAATTAAGGGGAGGAATTCCCCTTATCTTAAAAGTACGGGCTCCTGTATCGAAGAATATGAATTACATTCTTTGAATCCTCGATCTGTTGTTTCATTAGTGATTCCTCCTCTTCAACTGTCATTAATTCAAGAAGGGATGCCTCTGACCAAGAATCTGGCTAACAGAGACATCCCAATTGGATTAAATCGTTACTTACTTCCGTTGATTAGCATTAGCCTTTAGTCGCCCCAGACGCAATCCCTTTAACGAAATACTTCTGCAGTGAAATAAACACTATCAGCACTGGTATTACAGACATTGCGGTTCCGGCAAAAATCATGTCCCAACGCGAGGAGAACTCACCGATATAACGGTAAATTTCTACGACCATCGTCTTCGCCTCACCGGAGGGCAGCACCAGCATTGGCATCAGGAAGTCATTCCAGATTCCCAGACCGTTCAACACGACCATACTTGCCGTAACCGGCCCTAACAGCGGGAATACAATTCTCCAAAAAATCCCGTAGCGGGAGCAGCCGTCAATCTCAGCCGCTTCCTCAATTTCACGCGGGATGCCTTTAACAAAGCTCGTGTATAGCAGACAGCCAAAGCCTACCGCACCAGCGACATAAATGAAGATGGGCCCTGCAAGATTACCATACAGCCCCAGCATTCTCAGCTCTTTAAACAAGGGAATCATATAAGCTTGGAAAGGAATCATCATCCCGGCCAGAAAGTAGACGAATATAAACCGTGTCCACCTAACATTTCTGCGCTCGATGGCGTAACCTGCCATTGGAATAATCAATACTTGAGCAACAATTGATACTCCGGTCAGGATTAGACTGTTCAAGATCGCCCGTGGGAATTCTGTCTCCGTCAACAGGTATTTAAAGCTGTCCAGATAAAGTGTCTTTGGAAAAGCAATCGCATCACGCATAATTTCCGCATTGTTCTTAAACGCTGACATCAGGTTATAGAAGATAGGGAAGAAAAATAGGATTGCAACTATAAGCGTAATGACGAACAGTGAGATTTCGGCTATTCTTCGGCGAGTCTGCATGGTCATCTTAGAGCTGCACCTCCCTCTTCTGAAGAAATTTCACTTGAATAACGGTAATGATCAGAATAATTAAGAACAGGACCATCGCTAGAGCAGTACCAAATCCCTGCCTTAATTCACCAAAGCCTACCTTGTAAATAATATAAGTTAACGTTTCGGTCTCAAACCCTGGACCTCCATCGGTCATCACGGCAATCTGATCAAATATTTTCAATGCGCTGATCATGGAGAGCACCAAGCACACTGTCATTGATCCCGCGAGCAGCGGAAAGGTGATATGGCGGAATTGTTGTCTTCCGTTAGCGCCATCTATGCTGGCCGCTTCGTTAAGCTCTTGTGGGATTCCCTGCAATCCAGCAAGATAGATAATCATATAGTAGCCCGCGCCTTTCCAAGCCGTAGACAAAATAATCGAAATCATGGCATATTTAGGGTTGCCCAACCAGTCAACAATATAGCTTCCCATTCCGATCTTATCCAAAATCTGATTGAACACACCGAAGTTATAATTGAGAATCATCGACCAGACAAAACCCATGACAATCCCGCTGAGCAGTGTGGGGAAATAAAATACACTTCTAAATAAATTGCGGAACCAACGCACTTTATCAACCATCATCGCCAAGGCAATTGCAGCGATATTCTCTAACAACACTAGGGAAATGGTCATGACCATCGTATTCTTAAGTGCATTATGAACCCGTGGACTGTTCCAGATTTCCACGAAGTTGGCGAAGCCGATATAACGAACGTCTGAACTGATACCATCCCAAGAGGTAAAGCTTAAATAGATACTCCCCACTGTAGGAACAATAACGAATAATGTGTACAGTATGAATGATGGCAAGATGAACAGCAGTGCGTAGGACTGCCACTTTTTCTTTTTCTTTTTATGAGTGGCGATTATTGACTTGTCCGTATTTATTATGGATGTTGCCATGGTTGCTCTCCCTCCTAAGGAAACGCTTGGTAGAAAGAGAACCTCCGCTTGTGAGCAGAGGATTCTCTTCTTAAGCGCAACGATTACATTTGATTAGCTTTCACTTGGGTGTCATACTCTGTATCTGCTTTTTTCATATAATCGGTAACGTCTCCGTCTTTAAGGACTAGCTCCTGCAACAGTTTATAATACCAATTGCGGAACTGCGGCGGAATCAGATTGTCACCCCACCAGTTGTTAATGGCCAATGATTTGACTACATTCGGATCAGCAACAAGATCAAGGGCCACTTGCATCTGCTCACTTGTTTTATAAGTTACGTTCTCTTTAGTAGATGGAATGGCGTTGATTGTAGCCAAATATACAGAATATTGTTCAGGTGCAAAGAAGAAACGGATAAATTCTTTGATCGCTTCAGTTTTGTCTGCATCCTTAGCTGCTTCGGTCGACAAAGACCAACCGGCTGGAGATGGGAGACCAATTACATTTACTTTTCCTTCACGGTCAGGGATTGCATAGAAGCCAAATTCAAAGCTTGGGTCAGCTTCGGCGATCTGCGTGAACATCCAGGTACCGGAATACAATTGTGCCGCTTTGCCCGAAACTAGAATTGAGGCTGTTTGGTTGTCACCGGTGCTTAACCAACCTTTATCGACATACTTAGTGAACAGATCTTTATAATCGGTCATAGCCTGAACTACATTGGCATCTGTGAAACTTACGGTTTTGGCAGTGCGTTTGGAGTTCCAATCGGGATCTTTGGAATATACATCGTCAATCAGGAATTTGTTGACCCAGAAGCCCATATGGAAGATATCCTTGCCGCCTACAACTAGCGGGGTAATACCTGATGTTTTCAATTTCTCTTGAATAGCTATAAATTCATCATAGGTTTTGGGAAGCTCGGTGATGCCGGCATCCGCATATGCTTTTTTGCTGTAAATAATGCCCTGAGGTGCATTCACCTGCATGGGTGCATTCCACACCTTGCCATCTACCTGCGGTGGAGCTTCGAATAAATCAAGCAGATCTGCTGGCAGTTCTACGATTTTACCGGCATCGGCAAACACTTGAGTATCCCGCATTTCAACCAGATCCGGGAATTCACCAACTGCATCTTTTGTCTTCAGCCAGTCCAGATAAGCTGCGGATGAAGTTTCACTTAAATCCTTAATTGTCACGTTTGGATTTGCTTCTGTGAATTTTTTAACCGTATCTGCGATAGCTTTTTTCGTGGCCGGATCACCGGATGCATATCCGATAGTGAAGCTGACATCTTTTTTGGCAACCTCTGTAGCAGGTGTATCAGAGGCTGGTGCATTTGTCGCATTGCCGGCCGTGTTGTTATTGTTTCCACCGCAGGCAGTCAGTACTGTTGTTGTGGCAAGCAGCAATACGGACAATTTCGTCATTGTTTGTTTTAACATTTTATAGTTGCCTCCCCTTTTAGTGAACCGCGGAAACATAAAGACCGATGTGCGCATCATCGCTTAGAAAGCGTTTCCTTCTGTAAATAGAATAGCATTCTATATTCGTTGTTAGAATGAACTTTTTTAAGCGGGATATGCGGTGAATTTAAGAAGTAATTAGGAAACAACCCCATAACAAATAAGAACGAAGGACCTCAATCAGTCCTCCGTTCGCGTAGTGGTACTTATAAAGTTGGGGTTCTCCACGATTGGAAAGGAGAGTAGGATCGAAGTCCCGATATGCTCGCGACTGCTGATAGATAAACCGTACTCTTCCCCATAGAGCGAACGCATCCGTTCATGCACATTTTTGAGTCCGACATTTTTCCCTGGTGTAGTAGAATCTTCCAAGGCTTCAGTTAGCTGCTGCACCTTCTCCTTACTCATCCCGATTCCATCATCATAGACAGTAACCAACAGCTTGTTATCCTGTTTCTCTATCGTCAGGCCCACCGTACCTTTTCCCTGCTGGCGAAGTCCATGCTGGATGGCATTCTCTACAATTGGCTGCAAGGACAGTTTTAGAATGTACCACTCCACATCCACTTCCGGTGAGATGTCACAGCGGAGCTCATATTTGTTCTCGAACCTAACGGAAATGATATAGAAATAATCGCGCAGATGCTCAAGCTCACCCCGTATACTTACCCGGTCCTCCCCATAATCAATAACATATTTCAGTTGGTTGGAGAGTGCTAGAATCATATCCGCCACTTCGTCCATATCCTTATCAACCGCATTCATACGGATGACTTCCAGCGTATTATATAAATAATGCGGGCGAATCTGACTTTTCAAGGCATTCAGTTCTATTTGCTTCTGCTTGATCTGGGCCACATACGCTTCATCTATATATACCTGCAAGCGCTCCACCATTCGATTGAAGCCATGGCTGAGTCTGCCCATCTCATCATTGCTCTCTACAACCATCTGGGTATCAAGATTGCCGGATTCGACGACAGCCATTTGCTTAATTAGATTTCTGATCGGTGCGGCCAGCCGCCGGGAGAACCATGTCCCCATCACGATCAAGACAATCGAACACAGGATGATCGCAATGAATACAGTCAAACGGGCGGATAACAGCTGTTCGAACAGATTATCCCGGTGAATACGGGCAATCACGTTCCCTTTTAAGAATGGAATAGCTTCCTTCAGGACGATCATTTCCTTATCCTCTTTGGTCCGATATCCTTCAGTGCTCTTTACTGAACCCTCATTAGTAAAATAGACATTCCCCTCACCATCCAGCAGGAACAGCTCATCCTTCACTCCCAGATTAAGCTCTCTGAAAAATTGGTTGAACATGGCGGTATCCACATCCAGAAATAAGGTTCCAACAATCTTCGGTTCTTTGGTAACCTTGCCAGAAATATCGATCAGACTTCGTCCAACCGTAAAGACACTGCGTTTCGAACCGGCGTAATAATTCTCGGGATGGGTCGGAAATATGCCTACTTGGGAAGGATTCGGGGCCATCACCGCCAGCCATTTTTTATAGGGTAGAGAGTCATAAGTGATTCCCCGATTCTCCTTATCCTGATAATAGAGCTTATCGTCCAATGCTCTTTGAAAATAAACACTTGTAATATAAGGGTCACTATAGAGTACTGTCTTCAGAAAGGATTCGATCGGAATGGAATTGATCTGCTCCAGTTCATTCACATTATAGGATTGATTCTGCGTGTAGCTCTCAATAAATCCCTCATAACGACCCGTGTACATCAGCTTGGAGACCTCGTTGTATTGATTGAAGGCAGAGTTCAGATTATAGCCCATATACAGCACCATTTGCTGCAGATTGCTGGTGGTATAACGTTCAACATAACCGGAAAAGGTCTGAACCGAAAAAAAACTGAGCGCAAACAGCGGAATCAGACCCACCAGTATAAAGGAGGCCGAGAATTTAACAAATATGCTTTTTTGTCTGCGGCCCCAGATGAACATGTAAAAAGGCACCCCTTTCCTTCTTAGTGCTGCTATTGGTTTTTGAAGGATTGTTTATATTCCTGCGGCAGTTTTCCATATTTCTTCTTGAACATATCACTGAAATGCCGGGCATTGTTATACCCTACACTTTCAGCTATTTCATAGACCATCATATCGCTCTGCAGCAGCAACTGGAGCGCACGGTTCATACGAACCTCAGTCACATAATTCTTAAAGTTCTGTCCGGTGTGCTTCTTAAAAAAACTGCTGAAATAGTAGGGATTCATGAACATCATACCTGCTATAGATTCTAGTGTGATGTTCTCAGCGTAATGCTCCTCCATAAATATTTTGACCTGGGACAGCTGGACCATTTCCTTGTTCACCATGCGGCCGCCAATTTGCTCGGACATCTTGCCCAAGATTACGGAAAATTCTTGCTCGACCTCTGTATACGTGGAGAGATTAGTCAATTTCTCCAGCATTGGACTGCTGTCCTGACCCGCAGGATTGGCCTCTACGCCAAAATTAGCCAGTTCTTGCTCTAGCTGCACAATCGTATTATATACACTGGATACGGCTTGATTCTTATTGTCGACGGCTAACACTCGGATCGTCTGCAGCAAATGGTTCGTACATTCAACAATCTGCTCTTTATCCTGACACTTCAATGCCGTTCTCAACGCAGACTGAAGCTCATTTAGCGAGGTTAATGTCTGGATTTCACCAGCGGGCTGCTCCAATCGGCTAGGAATCACATGATTCAAGCCTACAAAATACTTGCGGTTTAGCGCTCTCACGGCACTACGATAAGACTCATCAGCAATATCCATGCCCTCTACAGTATTGCCGACCCCAATGGAAACCGGCAATTTCAGAAAGCTGTTTATTTTGCCGTGCAGATCATCAGCCAAACGCTCCGGATCTCCTGAATGCTCATGCTGCAGCAAAATACAAAAGCGCTCACCTTTGCGGAACATATAGCTATTGTCAACCTGATCTACGGTTTCTTTAATAATGTTGGACAGTGCGAATTCAACCAGTTTGCGTTCTCGCTCTTCCCAGCGCGAAGGCTGTCCCGCGTATTCATCCGTCTCCAGCACACAGATGCTCACATAGCGGCTTATAGCAGTGATTCCCAATTCCAGCAGCGTTTCCGCCGTCCCTTTGTTCCCATCCGTAAGCCGGTCTAACAACTCTTCAATGGTTAATCTAAGGTTTTTTTGTTCATAGGATTTAAGCATCTTTTTATTACGTTCTCCCTCAGATTCCTGTCGAATTTGCGAAACAGCACGGCTTACGACCTGCTCCAGCTGGTTCTTATTAACCGGCTTAACCAGGTAATCCATCGCGCCGTACTGAATGGCCTGCCGTGCGTATGAGAATTCCTGGTAAGCACTAATAAAGATCACTTTTATCGGCCGCCCGGAATCATGAATTTCCCGAATAATATCAATTCCCGTGTATCCTGGCATGCTTATATCACTAATGATCAGATCAGGGTTACATAATTCGATCTGCTGCTTCAATTCATAACCATCGCTGGCTTCTCCTACTATCGTCAACCCTAGTTGCTCCCAAGCAAGCAGCTTCTTTAATCCCCGTATAATAACCGGCTCATCATCAGCCAAGATTACCCGAATCGTGTGCATACTGCAGTCCTCCTACTTAGCTCTAGTCTTATGATAACAGACAAGATATCCAAGATGCATCTGAGTCGGAATGAAGTTTCTTTAGAGCGAACCGCAGTTTCTATAGAAGTTGTACTCTACCGCTTAGTACTCACCGGAAAATACACCGTATAGGCTTCATCCTTCACCTCAAGCAGCGGAATAAAGCGGATGCCACGTTCCTGGCCAATGGTCCGATAATAGCCTTGATTCCACCAGCTATGGTTCCGTTCTCGATCAGTTGTAAGCATACTGCTTGGCTCCTGTTGAATGCCGAATAATGTTCTTTCCTCATCAACGAGACCAACCAGTACGATGGGCCCGTCCATAAAAGCTACAACATCCGGACGATCTGGCAATGATTCGGTAACCAGCATTTTGGGCAGCGCCACACAGACCCTATCTCCACTGCTCCATACCCGCTGGATCTCATAAAAGGAAGACGGAGCAAATGTTCCAGTCTCTTGTACACCATTTACTGTTATGCTCGCCCCTTCCCTTACCCACCATGGAAGTCTGAGCTTCAGTGTGAATTCTATCTCCTGATCAGTCGTTAAAGTCAGCTTATATATGAATGCATCTGGACGGTGCTGCGGAATTGGCGGTATATTCACCTTCGTGATCGCCGACATGCCCGCAACAGACCAACCGCTAAGTGGATATAGCCCATACTGGCCGTCCTGCTCCAGCTGCAGGCTTATATTGGCCTCTCCCCGCTTAAAATGAACGGTGGCAGGAATCCACTGGCAAACCGCCAGCCCCACTTCCTCTTCCATAAAAATCATCGGTTCGTAAGCCGCATTAGCTTGCATCAGCGTTCCGTGGCAGCACCAGAAATGCCCAGTCTCCGAGCCCCAGTTCTTCCGGCTGCTCGCACCCATCCCAAGAAAATAAGAGATTCTACCATTCTCCCCATGCTGGTGCGCCAGCACACCATTATAGAAGCGCCGCTCCCAATAATCTCCGTAGGCCGCATCGCCACTCCAGCGCAAAAGGATATGTGCCAGCCTCATCATGTTGTAATTCACACAATGCTCCTGTCCCACGCCCATGCGTGAGCACATCTCTCCCGCAGGCATCCACAGCTCCGCATCATCTCCCGCCCCCGTGCAGACATAACCACGGTCCGTGACGGCACACTTCCAGAATGCCTCGACAATTTCCTGGTAGCGCACATCTCCTGTCACTTCAAAAGCCTTCGCAGCGCCCAAAATCTCCGGAATTTGCGTATTGGCATGCTTGTTGGTAAGCACATCCTCACCCGCCAGCAGCGCGTCGAAGAAGCGGCGGCGGTCATAACGGCGGATCAGCTCCAAATGCTGTTCGTCTCCGGTAATTCCATATAGATCGGCCCAGGTCTCCAGCATGCCGCCCGTTTCCAGGTCCAGCAGATCAGCCATCTGCTCACGGCTGAATTTGGTCGTCCAGCGATAAAACCAGATTGCCATTCCCTTCATCATCTCCAGCGCCTGACCGCTACCGGCAATGGTGTACATCTCATACAAGCCCATCAGCAGCTTATGAATCGTATAATGCGGCGCCCAGACATATTTGCCATTCGCGATCCGGTGCATATAAATCTCTGGAAAAGCAGCCAGCCATTCTCCCCCGTTAGCTTCCTGGCACTTGGCAAGTTCACTAACGATATGATCGGCTTTGGCCTTCACCAGCATATCTTCAGTCTGAGCGTAAATACGTGCGGCAGCAGATAGCCAATGCCCCATAATATGGCCTCTTAACTCACAGGTTGGCGATTCCCAGCCCCAATGCCACTGATCCGGGCTATCCATACTTGTGGTCGAGGCTGCTGTCGTCCCACTATTCCCGCTATAGCTCCACAATCCCGCCTCCAGATAAAAATTACGCAGCAGATTGGCATTGCTCAGACTCATTACATAGTGTTTATTCAGTTCAAATCGTGCTTGGATGGGCCCAGGCGAAAGCCGGACTGCTCCAGCAGGAAAAGTTGACATCACGTTGCTCATTTACAGCACCCTCTCTATATTTTGGATATAGATTTAATTATATCTCCTTGATTTAGAGGGTAAATGGACGTAATATCAGATTACATATCCTTTTTTGTGTTTATTAAATTCAGCTGTGACGAAGATCGAAGGGGCGTGTAATTGTGGATGAGTCTATTATTTATCTGAGTGCGGACCGTTTCCCGCTCGTGCGTGATATCGGCTGGAATCAGACCACTGGCCTCTACACCCATCCTGACCGTACGCTTGATTATGACGTATTTATTTACGTTACCGCAGGCACAATGCAGGTTATTGAAGAGGGACAGGAGTATGTTGTTCAGCAGGGACAATTTCTTTTTTTGCGAAAAGGACGACATCATTGGGGGCTACCCCAGACTCCGGCTGGAACTGCCTGGTACTGGATTCATTTCCATACTGTATTTGAGGAATCCGTAGCTTACAAGGACTATCCTCCCCTGCCTGAATTAGGGTTCTATTATCCCAATTATTATGAGTACCGGTTTCCGTTGCCCAAGTACGGTTATTCACCTGTTCAACTGACACTGGAGAACCGTTTAAAGCTGCTGATGGAGCATTACTACTACTTGAAGGAGCATTGGATGACGCAGAGTTGTCTCAGGGTTTATGAGCTTTTGATGGATCTGCAAGAAGCATGGAACTTAGGCGAGCAAGAGAGTATTCACGGAAAAAGTGAGCATACGGCCCGAAAAATCATGGCTTATCTGACGGAGCATTGTGGGGAAGAATTCGTGGGAGACAAGCTCAGCTTATATATGAAGATGAACTACAGCTACCTGTCGGCAATGTTTAAGCAAAGAACGGGCCAGACCATTATTGAGACCCACACCAAGCTCAGAATGAACAAAGCCATCGGGCTGATGCGCAGCACTTCATTGAATATCTCCGAAATCAGCGAGTCTTTAGGCTATCCGAATCCTTATTATTTCAGCCGTGTATTCAAAAAGGTGTTAGGCGAAGCCCCGTCCGCTTATTTAAAGCAATTATATAGATGAAGCATGATACAATACTCTCCATAATCACTCTTATAAAGGCGGTCGATCCCTTTGATCTATTTCATCAAAATTGCCTATAGCTTCGTGCTTCCTCCTGGCATCTTCATCGTTCTGCTGTTAGGACTTGTGCTGTGGATTTGGAAAAAGAACCGCCGTCCGGCGCTCGCACTGCTCGGTGTTACACTAACGCTGTATCTGTCGATGACTACTCTAGTAAGCGATACGCTGATTAGCAGCCTCGAACAAAAATATGCACAGCCAGATATTGCGGCTGTGCAGGGCGATGTTATTGTCGTGCTCGGTGGAGGTGCCACCTCTGGCACACCTGATCTTGACGGGGAAGGCAATCTGCTGGGTTCGGCAGCCAATCGGCTGCTAACTGCTGTGCGTCTTTATCGGCAGACCGGGCTGCCGATCCTCTTTTCCGGGGGTCAGGTGTACGCCGACAGCGGCAATGAAGCTGATATTGCCAAACGGCAATTGATCGGGCTCGGCATCCCTAAGCAAGATATATTGACCGACAATCAATCCTTGAACACCGATCAAAATGCTGTCAATACAGCGGCAGTTATGCAGGCGAACGGGCTCAGCCGTCCAGTTTTGGTAACCTCCGGCTTTCACATGTGGCGGGCGATGCTGCAATTTGAGCATGTCGGGCTGAACCCGTTAGCGTATCCCACCGATTATATAGCTAGCAGACCTATGACGCTGTATTTCAGCAAGTTTGTCCCTTCACCAGGAGCAGTCTCCACAACGGGGTTGGCATTGAAGGAATACTTGGGCATACTTGCGGCACGGTTCTAAGATTGCTCATTCCCCTATTCTCTGGCTGACCCTCTATCTAATTTTAGGGATACTCAACATCACATGAAATAACTCATCTTTTATTTCAGCAGATAGAGTGGCGCTCATTGATTTTGCAATATTATCAGCAATATGCAAGCCGATCCCTAAATGCCCTTTTGGATTCCCATGCTCATTTTCTTTGGTATAGAAACGGTCAAATACCTGTTTAACCTCACTAGTTGAGAGGGTATAGCCATCGTTAGCTAAGTCTAAACAGATCTTGTCAGGTGTTTCAAATACCTTTAATTCTAATACGTCCTTCTGATACCTAAGCGCGTTGTCCAATAGATTATTCACAAGCCGTTTTAAATCTTGCGAATGGGCAGAAATCATAGAATGTGGATCAACTTCGATAGACGTATGGAAATTTGAATGCTGGTACAATGGTTTCTCCAGTTCTTGCACGAGGTTATCCTCTATCCATGTACGAAAGGGTATCTTTGTTGGTTTTCCTGTCCAAAGCAGGGGTTCGCCAAGATCAATGAGCTTTAGTTGATCCATTAGTGCTTCGATTTCGATGGCCTTTCGGTCTATAATCTCCAGGTATTTGGTCTGCTCCTTTTCCGTTGTTGCTAGGCCTTCCTGAAGTCCTTCTACATAAGCACGTATCGAGGATAAAGGCGTTTTTAGATCATGGGTAATATTGATGATAAACTGCATGCGTTCCTCCTCGAACCTTTGCTTTGCTTGCTCATTAACGAGGAGTTGGTCTTTCATTTGTTTGAAAATCAGGGCAAACTGCCCGATTTCATCATCACTATGGTAATCTATTTCTTCAGTCATATTCCCTTTCATGATATTTTTGGCATTTTCACCTAAAACGGTGATGGGAACAATGATCTTGCGCTTAATATAGAAGCTTGTTAACAAGACTAATATCACATATAGAAATCCTATAAAGAAAATAGGGAACAAGTTTGTTGGATATTCACTAATAAGAAACATTAAAGATAATGTGGGTATCACCATCGTGACTATAATTAAACCGCGGAGATGACTGACTATACTTTTCTTCATAACATCGCACCATTAAATCGATAGCCAACTCCCCTCACAGTCACAATACTTTCTGTATCTTTTAGCTTTTCACGGATTTTCTGCACATGTACTGTAATCGTATTTAGATCACCTACCTCCCATGTTCCCCAGATATGTTCGAACATTTGCTCTCGTGTAAACACTTGGTTAGGATGCTGTAGTAAAAAAACGAGAATATCATATTCTTTTACAGTTAAAAAGATTTCCGCTTCACCATTCATAATCTGCCTGGATTTCAAGTCAATTTTAATATTTTGAAAGCCAATTACATGCGCAGTAGTTGATAACTTTTCATTAAAATAAAAGGAACGACGTAGCTGTGCTTTTACACGAGCCACCATTTCTTTGATCGAAAAGGGCTTGGTCATATAATCATCCGCACCCAATCCCAGACCTAAGATCCGATCGAATTCAGACTCCTTCGCACTGGTAATGATCACAATCGCTGACGATTCGGTTCTGACTCTTCGTAAGATCTCGATTCCATCTGTTCCGGGGAGCATAATGTCTAGAAGCAGGATATCCGGCTGGTATTGTTGAAAGAGCCCAAAGGCCATGTTCCCATCGTGACATAACATCACATCATATTGTTCAGCCAGCAGAAAATCTCGTTCAATCTCTGCCAACTCCACTTCATCCTCAACGATCATAACTTTATATTTCACTGGAATGACTATACCTCCTGATCAGATATACATGTCTTGTTTATTGAACATGCTTACACTACATGATACACCAACAATAATCAGTATAAGAAACAGAGTGATACCAGGCAACAGGCTAAGAGTCAAACCCTGCATCATCTTTAGGGGCAACTCTATAATCTGTTTGGTAAGCAGAAAAGGTGACAGCCTGGGATCTGCTTCCAAGAGCAGCATGAGAAAAATAAGCGCCATACCTAACCCCAACGAGACAGAGGATTTTTGTGAAGCCACTATGATACATAAACAAACGGCCGTAAATGAAGCAATCGTTAATAACGACGAGATAAGGAGACCCACCACAAATAACAAGCCCCATCCATGGAATAACCCTTCTAAGGCTCCGGCGGACAAGATTAGAAATAGAAATAAAACTTCCACAGTAGCTATAGACACTAGAAATTTGGAAATGAGATACTCCATCCTCGTGATTTTCCTTGTCAGAGCTGTTTTCATCGTTTGGTAGTGGTAGTCTTCATTGATGATATCGCAGATGAAATAGACTGCCAGAATCCAAAAGAAAGAACGGAAAGTTTCGAAAAAATCAAAAGACTGTTGTATCCCGGAAATGGACTGCTCTGGATTGCCACCTAAACTTAGGCGGTAATAGTATATCAGCTCAGCCACCAATAGGATGAATAGTACTCCAAGTAACTTTTTTCTCCAGATGACTTTTCTGATTTCATTTAATAATGCTATTCTCACTTGAGATCACCTATACTTTCAAATTCTGTTGTCGAAAAGTGACCCACCCCAGGCTGAAGAACACCACAATATATAATCCGATCACGAATCCATTCCAGGCTATAACGGTTTGGGAGGCTTTGAATAAGTCAATATGGTAAAACAGCATTTGATGCATGATCACGCCAACCTTCAAGTTAGGCAAGACCTCGGCGTATTGTCCCACCATAAGCAGAAGGGTCATCACGGTGACACTAGTGATCATCTGATCCATAAAGATGGACATGACTAAAGCCATCATTCCATAACCTAGATATGCGTAACTAAAGGCAAGAGCAGCGTTTAGGGTTTGAAATACACCCTCTACAGGCGGATAACGTAAATTAGCGAACTCCATATAATCCCCCCAGCCAAAGCAGGCGATCCCAACTATGTAGCCTATAACAACCATCATAAAGCTAATGAAGATGACAAATACGGTTAGGGATAATGCGCGAGAAACCCAAAATTCACCTCGTGTAACGGGTCTGGTCAGTATGTTTTTAATCGTACCTTTAGTTCTCTCCTGCAGAATCAAACTGGAAGCATAGATGGCTACAAATACACCCGTAAACAAAAAGCTGGCCTGTAAATGCTGTATTGCAAACGATTGACCGTTGGCGGTAACGAGAACCGATCCTTCAGAACCGTACACGGAATAAAAATAGGCGGAGATCAGAAAACATAGGCCGTAGATTGCAGCGTAGAGTAAGGAGATCTTGGAGGTCAGCAACCTTTTGGTTTCAAATTTCAAGAGTGTTACGATATTTCTCATGGTTGATATCCCCCTGTGTAATCTGTAAGAATAAATCTTCTAAAGTTTCAACAGAATTAGCAGCCAGTAAGCTTATTACTTGCCCCTGTGCTACGATTTCTCCCTTTTGAATGATCGCAACTTTGTTGCATAGATCCTCCATTTCTCTAAGCATATGGCTGGAGATGAAAAAGGTAATGTTCTCTTTGTTTGCAAGTTCCTTGATTAATATCTTCATTTCTCTCAACCCTATGGGATCAACACCATTTGTTGGTTCGTCCAGGATGACTAGCTTGGGGTACCCCAGGATAGCATTGGCTATACCGAGTCTTTGCTTCATGCCCAGCGAGAAGGTTCCGACCTTTTGTTTCAAATGGCTGGTTAGTCCAACCAGGGCAAGCACTTCTTCGATTCGCTGATTGTGGATATTCCCCAAAAGTGCTGCACTTAATTTTAAATTCTGATACGCAGAGAGATGGGGATAAAATGTCGGATTTTCAACGATACAACCCACTTGTGAAATAGCCTCTTTAAAGTGCTCTCTTAAAGAAAGACCATTGATGAATATTTCGCCTGATGTTGGAAAAACCAAATGAGTAATCATGCGAATGGTCGTTGTTTTGCCAGCCCCGTTCGGTCCGAGAAAACCAAATATATCACCCGTATTCACTTGAATATTTACTTTGGATACGATAGGTTTTCCATGCATAACCTTAGTTAACTCTTTAGTCTCAAGAACGATGTTTGTCATAATTCTTCCTCCTCTTTGAGTTGATTGTAGCAACTCAGAATAGAATCCCTATGCCGAAATAATAAAGATTCGCTTTGAGTTTCATAAAGTTATGATAAAGTGTAAACGTCAAATAGCCCCCACCTATTAAATAGATGAGGGCGAAGATAAACTGGAATAAGGTCTAACCACTCGACAAATTTGCGGGTGTGCGGAGTCCCTACTTTTGCGATTTATTCAAAGGGAACGAACCAACTCGCAGAATTCCGCCGCCACAATTCCGACAAGCTGCGAGGGCGCAAGTTCCATTTGCATCCCAATCTTTCCGGCGCTGACTGCCATTTTGTCCAATACCGCTGCGCTGTTGTCTATGTAAGTGGGATACAGCTTCTTCATGCCGACTGGCGAACAACCGCCACGGATATAACCTGTCCATTTCTGCAATTCTTTTACGGGCAGCATCTCTATTTTCTTCTCCCCGGCTGCCTTGGCGGCCTTTTTGAGATCCAGCTCTTCCGCCACAGGAATTACAAACACATATAGATTGGGACCGCTATGGGAAACTAATGTCTTAAATACAACCTCCGGCGGTCGGCCAACCTTCTCGGCAACAGCAGTTCCATGGATATTCCCGTCTTCATTGTCATAGATCAGGACTTCATACTCTATCTTCTTGGCATCTAATATTCGCATGGCATTCGTTTTGGTAACTTGCATGATCATCCACCTCTTTAAACTATTCATATAGTACAACTATAGCAAGAAAGTAGATTGTGCACTAGCCGAGGAGTTCATTCTTGTACAGCTCACTAGGGTAATATTACTAGGGCGTGTCTGAAAACTAATCTTAATGGGGCTAATACAACAAAATCATCGCAGAAGCCAGAAAGGCAAAGCTCAAAAAATTTCGGGAAAGCTTGTCATAGCGAGTTGCGATCCCACGAAATTGTTTGAGTTTGTTGAAAAAACATTCCACCACATGGCGTTCTTTATAATGGTAAAAATCACATGCCCAAGGAGCTGTCGCATTGGACTTGGGCGGGATGCAGAACGTTGCGTTTTGGGATTCAATATATGTTCGAATGTTTTGGGTTCCGTAGGCTTTATCGGCTAAAACAACACTTCCGGACAACGTTAACTCAGAGAGGACTTCAATGGCTACCTTACAGTCATGGATGTTTCCAGACGTTAGAAACAGACGAACCGGATTCCCCAGCGCGTCCACTACAGCGTGGATTTTGGTATTGCGTCCCCCTCGGGAAAGTCCAATTTGCTGGTTGGTTTCGGCGTTTTCGGCCCCTTTTTAGCCCCCGCTGCGTGCTGATGAACTTTACAGGAGGTGCTGTCCAGAGAGACATCCTGCAAGTCCGCATCGCGGGTCAACGACTCAAACACCTTTTGAAATAGGTCGTCTTTGCTCCACAAACGAAATCGGGAATACACCGTTTTCCAAGGACCGAAACGTTCAGGCAAATCACGCCAAGGAGCGCCTGTTTTTACTTTCCAAAGCATTCCATTTAGCATGAATTGATTGGACTTCGAGGGTCTGCCTTCTCCTGTATTTTCGGGCGGTAAAAGATCTTGTATTCGGTCCCATTCTTCGTCCTTGATTTCGTGGCGTCATAGCATCTTTTTACAATCCCCTCGTGATTTCTTTCTTGTAAAATTATGCTACGGTTTCGCTTTTGAAGCAATATCTATATAAGTTAAACTAGAAAATTAAGCAAAAGGCAAAAGTAACGGAGGGGAATTTTGGAACTGTAGGAGCGATAGCGATCGCCTTTGTCTCCGGATTTCATCCGCTAAAGCGGAATAAATCAAGAAATCGGGAGACAACAGCGGCCGGAAGTCCAAACATTCACCGCAGTTACGATTAAAGCCGATTCAGGAAATCTTAAGTTCAACTTATATAGTTTTCAGACACGCCCTAAATAAAGTCCAACATTATTTGATTGGATAATTCGCTGATAATTCATGCATAATATAGGGGAATTTAACAAGGAGGTTCTTCTATGCAGATGTCTGGAGAGCGGCTATGGATTGCAGCATTGGGCGGCGTTAATGAAATTGGTAAGAATATGTATATCCTGCAATATGCCGATGATATTATAGTCATTGATTGCGGCTCTAAATTTCCGGATGAGAGTCTATTAGGTATCGACCTGATTATTCCTGATGTCACTTATTTACTAAACAATATTGACAAGGTAAGAGCTTTAGTTGTCACGCACGGCCACGAGGACCACATTGGAGGCATTCCTTACCTGCTGAAACAGTTGAACATCCCAATCTATGCCTCCCGTTTGACGTTAGGACTCATCGAGAACAAGCTGAAGGAACACGGGATTCTACGCCAGACTAGCTTGCATTGCATTAATGCGGAATCGAGTTTAAAGCTAGGGGCTATTTCCATAACTTTCTTCAGTACAAATCACAGTATACCGGATTGCCTCGGAATCGTATTCGATACACCTGAAGGCACCGTTGTCCATACGGGAGATTTCAAATTTGATATGTCCCCGGTCAACAAACAATATCCAGATATACATAAAATGGCTAACATCGGCCAAAAAGGCGTAAAGTTTCTGCTCTCTGAGAGCACAAATGCCGAACGCCCTGGCTTCACACCTTCCGAGAAACTCGTTGGCGCTCATATGGATGATGCTTTCCATAAAGCCGAGCGCAGAATATTTGTCTCTACCTTTGCCTCAAATGTGAATCGAGTTCAGCAAATTGTTGATTCTGCCAGCCAAACCGGACGTAAGCTTACCTTGCTCGGCAGAAGTATGGTTAACGTGGTAAGAATTGCTGCAGAGTTAGGATATCTGGACATACCCGAAGGCATGCTGGTAGAGCCAGCAGATGCGGCCAAGCTGGCTCCAGAAAAGTTGGCAGTGCTCTGCACAGGAAGTCAAGGCGAACCTATGGCAGCCTTATCCCGCTTGGCTAACTCAAGCCATAGACTAATGGAGATTGGGGCGGGGGACACCGTCTTAATCGCAGCTAATCCGATTCCGGGCAATGAACGCAATGTATCCCGGATTGTAGACAATTTGTACATCCTTGGTGCACGCGTCATTTATGGTTCCCGCAGTGAACTGCATGTCTCGGGGCACGGCAGCCAAGAGGAATTAAAGCTAATGCTGACCTTGATGAAACCTGAATATTTCATTCCGATCCATGGAGAATACCGCATGCTTCATCACCACAGCTTGCTGGCGGAAGACGTTGGGGTCAATCCTGATCATATCTTCATCTTGAAGAACGGGGAGATTGTCGAGTCTAGCGCAGGCGTTGTCCGCCAGTCGGGGCGGGTAACCGCCGGTCAGATTCTTGTGGATGGTCTCGGGATCGGCGATATTGGCAATGTCGTGCTGCGCGATCGGCGTCAATTGTCAGCAGACGGGATCCTGATCACTGTGATCACAATAAGCCAAAGTGATGGTCGAATTCTAAACGATCCGGATACGATCTCCAGAGGTTTCGTTTATGTCCGGAATTCAGACAAGCTGATGGAAGAAATCAATCAGCTTGTCGCCGCAACCCTGCAAAAAATGAGTAAAGCTGATCTTGGTCAATGGAATATCATGAAACAAACGATCAAGGATACCTTGGGGAAATTCCTGTACGAGAGAACGAAGCGGCGGCCGATGATTCTTCCCATCATCATTGAGGTTTAGACGTCGTTGCCATGATTTTCCGGTAGAAGTTGGTCGGCGTTGACCCTTCCCAATTAATATCTCAAGTTGTAAACCCTTCAGCCTGCAGAGTCATTTCCATGATTATATGTCGGGAGAATATTGATTTGACCTCCGGTCTGAGCACTAATTCTCCCGTGATGCTGTCCAGGCAAGTGAATCAGGATCGGCACATTATTAAATGTACTGGCGTATTTATACTTGGTTTTGTTACCTAATGTACATAGCAAAAGGGCCCTTAGGCAATTTTGGCTTGTAGGACCCCGCTTACCGTACCGTCTAATCTCTAGGATAATTGACTTGCATAATATCCATAAAAGGAACCTTTGTGATCTCCTCGGAATGGCTGATGTGTACTTTGCCTGTGCGCGAGTCCATTAACACAATGTGTCCGCGTACCAGCTCTTCTTTTCCCCATACAGTCAATACAATCTCAGAATCCTCTTGTTTTGCTTCGGTCAATTGATTGCCTATTTCCTCCAGCACAAATTCATCTCTGGTAGGACGCTTGGATACTTTTGGTTTTGCCACACGATTCCTCCAATAAGTCATTACAAGTTACGGTAGTAGAATGCTCCCAATGATTATAACATGCCTGCACCTTTTCTGGCATCCGTCAACTGTTCTGCTTACGCTCTATAAGCAGTAATACGGGGCAAATGGTAAGCGCTTCACTACCCCCTCAAGCTCCATCAAATGTTCTTCAAAATAGATCTTTAATACTACAAACAATATGATATCATAGGGATAATCGAACTAGGTCATAATGACTATTTCCTAGAATTTACTATCCTTTTGGGAGTGGAACTATGCGAATCTCTTTGGCTGAACTTAAAATCGGAGATGTATTGGGTGGTGATGTCTATAATTTATCTGGGTTGCATCTTTTACCTACTGATAAGATTATTAGTGAAGAAGATAGAGGGAAATTGTTGAAGCACAATATTGACTATATCGAAATAAAAAAAGAAAAAATCTCTGGTTCCAAATATCGCATGCGAACCTTATACCCTAAGCATTTGCAGATCTATAAAAATGCTATTCAGGGCGTTAGGGATTTATTTCAGTCCGTTCGGACGGAGGGCATCATCTCTAAAGATTTTGTAAAGGAAAGGTATTCAGAGTTATTATTGCAATTTCAGGATGAACAGGATCTTCTCTCTTTCTTACTGCACTTGAACAGAAAAGATGAATATACCTATGAACATTGTGTTCAGGTCGGAATTTTCTCCTACTTTATTGCCACTTGGCTGGGCTTAGATAAGGAAGAAGCAATCCTGATTGGAGAAACCGGATATCTTCATGATATCGGAAAAGGTAAAGTCGATAATGCTATTCTCCTAAAACCGGATAGACTATCAAATGATGAATTCACTGAAATGAAAAAACACACTACATACGGATATGAGATCCTGCAAGAATCACTTGGGGACAATAACATTTTTGCCATTGTTGCCCTAGAACATCACGAACGACTTAATGGTTCCGGCTATCCTTTGCAAAAAATCTGCGATGATATCCACTTCTATTCTAAAATAGTAGCCGTAGCTGATATCTTCGATGCCATGACTTCAAACCGCATTTATCAGGAGAAAAAGAATCTCCTGTATGTACTCAGAGAACTTCATCGGATGAGCTTTGGTGAATTGGACGCTGCCATCACTCATACCTTTATCAAGAATCTACTGCCTCATTTAATCGGGAAAAAGGTGGCGCTAAACAACGGACAGACAGGAATCATTGTCATGACAAATCTCCTGGATTTCTTTAGACCCTTGATTCAACTGGATGATGAATTCCTTGACCTATCTGTTCATACCTATATTGATATTGTTTCAATCCTTATGGATTAAGCGCTATTTATCTTTTGCTCCACTAAATATAAGGGGTCGTCCCATAAGCCATGAAATGGCCGCTTGGGACAGCTCTTTTTTGGATACAATGGAAGCAACCAATGACCAAAAACGAAAAGCAGCGATTCCCCAATAACAGGTGAATCGCTGCTTTGCTGCTTTTTATGGTTTTAAGAATGAAGAGAAGTGTCTCCTGTCATAGAAAATCTACTTTATTGACAGCCCCATCCTTATCAGCTATTCACTGATGGGAGCTTGTCTCTATTGGTCTTGGACAAATAGACAACCAGGATAAGGATAGTCACAAGAAATATTATGCTGGTTCCAGTAGTTCCCAGACCCAGTCCGCCATCCCCCCGCGGCTGTGAGAGATAATCCCCCAATGAAGCACCTAAAGGCCGAGTCAGGATGTATGCAATCCAGAAGGCTAACACGGCATTTAATTTAAAGCGATAATGAGCTAAGGTGACCGCCCCGATCAATGCGGCAAATATGAGCGCCGACACCCAGTAACCTAGATTAAGCCCCTCAGCTACCAGATCTCCGGCTGCAGTACCGAGAGCAAAGCTGAATAAAATAGTCAACCAATAAAAAGCTTCCCGTTTGGAAGTATAAATGGAATGAATGGATAATGTCTTCTCACTGATGAACCAAATTACAAAGGTCACCAGCAGCGCAATAGCAAAAATAAGGGTCGTTGTTACTAACGGGACTCCCAGGTTATCCGTGAGATTGTCAGTGACCAGCGTGCCAACAACACTTATAAGAACAACCGTAAGCCAATAGATTCCCGGTACGTACTGTTTGGATCTGAATTGTAATAATAATGTAATTAGCAATAGAACAGTCATAACAATACTTGTATTGGTCAATCCCCAGTTCAAGTTAACATTTAGAAAATCTGCGGCCGTCTCCCCTACCGTGGTCGCCAAAATCTTGATCATCCAGAAAAAAATCGTGACTTCTGGAACCTTGCTCAGTAATTGCCGGGCACTGAATGGAGCTGTCTTGACATTATGGAGAGTTGCATTTTCTAGATTCAAGCTTCATTTCCCCTCTCGGAATTTATTGCGATTGGGGTTTCTCCCTGCCGCTTGCCTCAAGTGTAGCAGGACATTCTGAGAACACGGTTAAAAGGGCTTATTTTAGCGTTTTCGAATTCCTCTTTCTCTTGCGGATTCTGGAAATCCATTGCGTACCTATTCCCAAGGATAACAACAGAATAAGGATAAAGAAAATCCAGCCAATAATAGGGATATTCACAAAAGCCGTTAGAATGGCTGCTCCAACCAACACCTTCATCCAGTCTGACAGTTGTGCGGGTCCATGAAACATTTCGCCAATACGGTAGCTAATCAAAGTGATTCCTAGGGCAAGCGCAACTATTATAACTAGCAGAATAAGCACTAAAACTGGAATACCAATCACCGTGACGAGCAACAACGCGCTTAAAGCCGCAATAATCAACGCACTTAAGAAACCAATATACAGTAAGCGTCCGATTGAAGCTTGCTTGTAGTGATCCGTGAAGTCCGCCATTTTATGTTTGCCAATGATTCTAATGAGTACCGGTATAAGTATCATCAGTAAGCTGAGCGCCAGTTGCAGCACCCACAAGCCCATTACTAGCCCACTTCCGATCAATAGACTGTTCTGAGTCGCCGTGTCCAGAGAAATATTATAGATGTCGTCCCCGAGTACAGCACCTGGATCTTGGCTGACATGCCCTCCGATCACCACGATAACACCTTTTATATTCGCCTTGCTGCCCAGATGGAGATTGCCATTTGCGATTACCAGCACACCATCCACTTGACCAAGAACCTCAGCATCTCCTCCAACGACATATACATCATCTACTGTCTGCCCTGCTGGAACGGTCGTATTCTGATGTTCAAATATACTCCTCGCTGAGGCTACATTCGGAATGAATAGCATGAGCAGCATAAGCAGTGTCAAACAACTTAAAGTATACCGTTTCAACGTAATCATCCCTTTCATGGAGTCGTGGTTTGGAGCAGCCTCTTAAGTGAGTATGCAGCTAGAATCAGGATAACTAATGAAAATACAACCGTCAGCCCAGATAACATCGGTAAGCCAGTAATGTAATGTGATGCTAAATAGACCAAAGCTATAGTTAATTTCAGGAATCCATGAAGCAGGTTTACCAGTACTGTGCTAGTTACAAACCAAAGTATCCCAAGAGACAACAATGCAAGAACTGGAATAAGGAACCAACCTTTTTCAGCTACCACAGGAGATTGTTCCATACCCATCGATTGGAGAACTAGAGCTTCGAGATTGTCAGGTGCTTGAACTTGTTCATATGAAGACATCACGACATTTTGGATGGACAATAGATCTTCCAGAAGGACCTGACATGATTCACAGCTCTCCAGATGGGCTTCAACTTGTTGTCTTTCATGATCCTCCAGCTCATCATCAATATACGCTGACAATTGATCCTCAAGATGGTAGGTCATCCTTGGTCCTCCTTTCCTAATTCCTTACGCAATGCCATTCGTGCAGCAAATAACCGTGATTTCACAGTCCCTAGGGGTACTTCAACCATCTCTGCTATTTCCTCATAACGATACCCTTGTACATCGTGAAGTACAATAACCTCCCGATGATCGATGGAAAGTCTGCTCATACAAGCTTGAACAGATACTGTCTCCAAGGGGTCTGACAATCTTTGATCTTCGATCATATCATTGGGCTCTGTATTGAAGCTTTGTTCTTTGGCACGTTTTTTTAATCGATCTTTGCAAAGATTGGCTACAATTCGCAACAACCATGCTGAAAAAGCATACTCATTCTCCAGATTGGAAATGGAATGAAAGGCTTTGACAAATGCCTCTTGCGAGATATCCTCTGCATCCATCCGCTCACTCAACATGCCCAATGCGTAACGGTACACAGGCCCTTTATAACGTTTGACAAGTTCACTAAAGGCTTCACGATTGCCCTGTTTGGCTTGCTGAATTATATGATAAAGTTCCTCGTCTCCCACCGTGTTCAACTCCTACCGAAACGGAAGCTTTCTCAACATTCTGTATAGCTTAGTTAATCAGTTTGGCGCCCTCGCTAGTTTGAAGTTTCCTCAGAAGCTCCAGTAGTATAACGTTCAGACTAACCCAAACCCCACCGAATACATAACCCGCAACGACATCGCTTGGAAATTGCACATTAAAATAAATCCGACTTATCCCAACAAGAAGACATATTAGAATTACAGCTAAAATGACCGATATATGAAAGAGTCTCATGCTGTAATGACGCAGCAGCAAAAAGGCGGAAAAGCCACATACGGTAATCGAAGTTAACGTTTCATCGCTTGGAAAAGTGTTAAATAACTGTAATCCGGGAACAACCTGTCCCGAACGATGAAAAAGCATCCTCAGACCTTCATCCAAAAATTCCACACCAATGACAACCCAGAACAGGAAGCCAAGCTCCAGCAGTCGTTCGCGGGATCTGAGAATGATCCATACGGCAGTTATAATGAGAAGTGGCCCATAAAGAGATATAGACCCTAACTTTGCAAAACCGCTCATCCAACCTATCCACTCTGGACCAAATAACGAATGAACTACAAAAGAAGCAACCTCATCGAATTGACTAAACTCCTGTGCTAAGAAATCCTGAATCAGACCCAGCATCAAGGAAACGAATAGAACAAATGTTATAAACGAAGATAATAACAAGATTCTGACTTTTCCAAGCGAGTGAAAATGTTGTACCCCTTGTGTAAGAAGGCTCATAACCGCGCCCAGTACACGCCGCTTGTACTTTTGGTAGAAATACACTAATAGAGTCAATATAATAGAGGAAATTCCGAATATGATCATATAGCGGTTCACCGTTTGGTGATAGGCCTCCCACTTCGGTCCTAGTATCCTTCCCAGAGAAATGAACAAACTCACCCACACAATTGCACCTGAATAGGAGTAAAGCGCATATCGCCGAAAAGACATGCGGGTGACTCCACAGAAGTAGCCCGTAATATGCCGAACCCCTGGAATGAAATAGGCGACGAACAAAAGCTTGTCTCCATATTTCTCAAACCACAGGCTCATCTTTGCCAGCTGTTGTTCACCTAGATGAATACGATGCCCGTATTTAGCGACGAACGGTCGCCCGAGTCGATAACCGATCCAGTAGGAAAGGGTAATGCCGGCTGTGACTCCGGCACTCGCTGATACAATACTAAGCAGCCAATTCAGCTTTCCTTCAAATACGAATAAGCCGGTATAGCTCATCATCATTTCACCAGGAAGAGGTAAAGCAAGCATTTCAAGGAATAAGGCTATAAATAACATTCCATAACCATAGTGTTCCAGCCATGTTGTCAAAATACTCAATGAAATGCCCCCTCTACCTTTAGTCTGAACTTAAACATTCATAATCATTCTTACTCATTGCTATATTACACTGTTTATCCTCGCATGGATATGTCAGCTTTGCGTACTGCTGTGCCTTGCATCCATTCATAAATAATGGGAATAACAAGAAAGCTATTGAGTGTTGAAGTGACCATGCCGCCAATAACTACAATACCTAGCACTTGTGAAATGACGGTGTCAGCGCTATGAGACAAAGCTAGCGGAATCAAGGTGAGCACCGTCGTCCCTGCTGTCATAAATATCGGCCGAACCCGGGAAAGACTGCCCTGCACTACGGCTTCTCTTAGACCTAAGCCTTCCTTGCGATTTCGCTCGATCTTATCGATGAGCACAATCCCATTGGTCACCACGATACCTGTTAGCATTAAGACTCCAATAAATGCAGCGAGATTCCATTGCCCATGAATGGCATACAAGGCAAGCACCACACCGGATAAGGCCAAAGGGATGCTAACCAAAACGGCAAGCGGGGCCTTCCAACCCTTAAATACGAAGCTTGTGATCATTAGAACAAGCAGGATTGATACAAGAACAGCTATCGTTATTTCGATAATCATCTGTGTGACTTGTTGTGTGATGCCTCCCAGGGAATACGTTACTCCGTTTGGAAGCTGGACTTCCTTCAACGTCTGATCCACAGCACTGGATACCTTACTTAAGTCACTGGAGATAATTTGTGCACTTACGACAGAGAAGGGTTGGCCGTCACGCTCCTGAATGGACGAAACCACATCACTTTTATGAATCATAGCCACTTGATCCAGACGATACGACTGGCCATTGCTGCCTTTAACGGTTTCTGCCGCTAGTGAGGCCAATACTTGCTCTGGTGTGTATACAGGCAGTTCCTTATCCTGTACTACCCCAGTCTTAACAGGATCAATGTAGACGTCGACCGGAATCGATCCATTTCCTACAGATGTTGAGATGTCAAAATCTTTGCCCTTGCTCAGGTAACGCTTCAATATCTTGTTGATATCGTCCTCTTTAATACCTGCCTGTGTAACCTTTTCCTTATCTAAAGTAATGCTATACTTCGGATTACCGTTGGTCAGGTCTGTTTTACCGGATACGCTTAGACCTTGTACATCAGCTAGTTTCGTCCGCACTAACTGAGCTGCCTGCTCCAGTGTTTTTTCATCGGCTCCCATCAGCATAATCTTAATCGTTGAATCATCACCAGCTATGTTTTGATTGGTAACTGTAATGGCCGCACGATCCGAAAGATTAGCCAGATCTTTTTGTAAGGCTGGGATGAATGTATTGACCTGCTTTTTATTTACTAATTGAATCGAAAGATTAGCTATATTAGGCTGCTGAATGTACCCACCGCCTTGATCAAATACATCATCGGCCTGTGGCGTAAACGAAGACCCGAAGGTGGCTGAATAAGCTGCAATTTGTGCATTGTTATGCAGAACCTCTTCTACTTTCTTCACTTCTTTATCCACTTCCGACAGCGGTGTCCCTTTTGGAAGCTCTACCTTGATGGCTACCTGACCCGTGGCTGTGCTAGGAAGCAGACTGAACGGAAGCTGTGAGGCGAACAGTGCTGCCACTATAAATAGAATGAGTGAGGTGCTGATCACCATTTTTTTATGCTTTAGTGCCAACAAAAGAAAAGGTTTCATCAGAGGCTCAAGTGTTACCGCTTTAGCCTTAGGCTCTCTCCAGCCGATAATAGCAAAGGCCGGAATCACAAGCATAGCGACGAGGAATGAGATCACAAGCGCAATGACAATCGACCAGGCAAATCCGGCATACGAAGCTCCAATAATCCCGCCTACCAGAGCTATTGGAACATATACAGCAATAGTAGTCGCAGTAGAAGCGAATATAGCAGGTAGCATCTCTACAACCGCAGAAGACAACACCGGCAAGATAGGCTTATCCTTATTTTCCTGAACCCGTCGGTGCATATTATCCAAGATAACAATCGCATCATCAACGATACGCCCCATAGCCACAATCAGCCCGGAAACGGTCAATATATTAAGCGTAATGCCCATCCATTTAAGAATAGCTGTCGTAGCGAGCAGCGATATGGGAAGCGAAATTGCGATAAGTAATGTTGACCGCACATTTCGGAAAAAGAAGAGCACGCAGAGCATGGAGAACAAACAACCTAATAAACCTTCACGAATCAGTCCTTTCAAAGAGCTGTTCAGATCATGTGCACGGTCTGTCTGCAAGCTCATCGTTACATCACCACTCTTCACAGCGGCAATACCAGATACCCGTTCTTTTACATGCTGAGCAACATCCGTGATCGTCGCGGTAGGCGTCTTGATGACATTGATGATCACGCTCGCTTGACCATTGGTTCGAGAGACGGTTTTGACATCCGTAAGTGATCCTGAAACAGAGGCAATGGCCGATAATGGTACGCTGTCACCATCTTTGTTCTTCATCACGAGATTGTTCAACTGTTGCTCAGTGAGGTCCCAACCTTCCACGCGGATAGGAAATGAGGCTTTTACATTCGCAATATTCCCCTGTAGGCTAGGTAAATCTGCCACAATGGATTTGTTGAAATCATCTAACGTGATGCTGTTAGCTACCATATCTTTCATACGAAGGACCACTACATAACCCTTGTTGGCTCCGCCAATAGTCTGGACATCTGCCACACCGGGAACGGATTTTATTTGTTTGACCATATCGGTTTGCAGTGAAGATTGCAGAGTCAGATCATCTACTTGCTTGCCACTAGCCATCAGGCTGTAAGTTAGTATCGGAAATGTGCTTGAGGTCAGTCTGGTTACGATTGGCTTATTAACACCATCTGGTAAGCTCGCTTCATTTAGTGCTTGTTTGATCGAGTTCTCTGCTTGTTCCATATTATAATCCATGGGGTAATAAAGATTCATTAGAAACCCGCCGTCATACGAGGTCGTCTCCAGATTGGTTAAGCCTGGTGTCTTGCGGATTACTTCCTCTATGGGCGTTGTGATATCGCTTCTAATCTGGTTCGCTTGGTAAGACGACGCTCGCAGCGACACCATTAAAGTGGTGTTATTAATACCGGGGAGATAATCTCTTTGCATTTGAACAGCGGATATCGCTCCCCAAGCTAATATGAGTACAACACAAACTATAATGATAGTTGCTCTTTGCATTACGGATTCAATCATTCGCTTCATTGTGAAGTCCCCTCTCAAGTCTATATAAGAAAAGACTTCACGAAGAGCCCAATTGTTCACCTGTGAAAAAAATAAAAAAAAGGCCAACCGATAACTCCGGCTGACCTCGATAGTTGCTGATTTATACCGAATAATGTTCCAATGAGATCAGATATCCGTTAATCGAGGCTTGCGGCGGCTTATGCTCTATAATTTCCAGCTTCAATTCTTCCCCGTTCAAGCTGGTATACTCCGCCTGTAATAATCCACCTGTGCTAAAATGCGGAGCTTTCAAGTCCATGGCCGCTGCGTATAGCTCCAGCTTACCGATTCCAAGCTCAAGGGCTTTCTTCACACTTAATGCCTCTATTACTACTCCACCAGGCATGCCTCCGGCTGAGACTTCAATGTATCCAGGGCGTTCTAGCAATTGATACGGATGCGACAAGTAAATGGCAAAATAGACCTCGCCCACCTGCCCGAATAGGGCCTTGGGCCGCTCCAACCATTTCCCCTGTGGAAGAACTCCTATAATCGAATTCTGCTCTCCATCCGGGATGGGGTAAAGTGCCATAATCACGCTCTGGTGGTATAAAACCTCCGAATAACGGCTCTGATGGCGGGGGTCTCCTTCATGGTAGCCTTGACCGGGGTGGAAGAAATATAGCTGGTTAGCTCCTCCCCGTCCACTCAGCGGTAAGGAGAACGCCCAACGCTGCTGCTCATTATCGAATTCTTCGACCCGCTCCCACATGCCACCTGCTGCGAAGTGCTCTGTAATATAAGCATAGGAATGCAACAAGGGCTGCGGATTGGGATCACTTGGAACTACCTTTTGCGTAACCTTCGTTACTTCCACTGGCGTCTGACGATCCAGTGCAGCAGCACGCACCTGCTCCGGTGCTTCATAGAACAAGAACCCGGCATATTCCGTGCGCGGCATTTCTTCAGGCAGTGGGAAATTTCCGAACTGCACATAATCGTGAAGTGCGTTGACGTCACCTGGCACATCATGCGGCCAGCCCCGTGAATGGGCCCCAACCCATGCGCCTTGCAGATAGAAATCAGCCCTTACACTCCAGAGGTGATTCAGCATTTCCCGAAGGGCTGTTTGCAAATCTTCATCTGTACCGTCATCAAGCTCCAGAGCACAAGTAAAAGCCTGAATCCAATGCCAGAACCAAGGTAAGCTTCCGTATTCCGGCATCCCAGTGGATTGGATGTAGAGCAATGTATCCTTCAAGCTCTGGCGCCCGTCCTCCACCAGCTCATCATCCTCGAACATCTTACCGAATATGAGCTTCGCTGCCGTATATTTGGCCTCATGATGCCCGAAAGTCACTACAGGCTTGCGGAAGAAATCGCTGCGATAAATATGTCCGAGAGCCGTATTGAAGGCTACACGCAATTGACCGCTAAGCAGCGCTCCATATTTCTTATAGAAGAAAACCATCAGACTGCCCATAATTTCTACAGGTAGCTCATGTGGTACCGCTTCTCGGGGAACAGGGTTTAGGCTTAACGGCCAATGACCGTGAAGTACGGTTCCTGGCACTCTATTTTGCAGTAATAAGGTCTCAAGCAGCACATCCTGAGCTTTCTGCTTCGCTTCTTCCTGATCAAAAGGCAGGTCTAGCGAAGCTTCTACCGTTGCAGCAAATAAATAGGAAGCATAATAGAAGTTGTTGCGCACATCGTCGTGAAACCACAAGCCGCTCACAAGCAAAGGTCTGTGCATGGCTTCCAGCGCTATTGCGTATATAATCTTGATTTGCCGTTCCTTATAAGGGCTTTGTTTACTGTTCAAATCCGCCATCGAAGATTATCCCTCCATTATTCATAGGTCTTTTTCTTTTTAGGTCTATTGTGCACGCTTTCAGTTCATATGGCAATCACTAAACCAAATAACAAACTAAAATAAACCTGATAAAAAAGATTATCACTTGCCATATGAACGTAAATGGAGTAAATTGTACCTATACGAACGAAAATATGTTTTCGAAGGAGATTGAATAGTCAATGGAAAGACGTTTCGCTTCCCATCCTAATGAGGTTAAGCAGTTTGATACCGCACGCTTACGCGAGGAATTTCATATCCCTGTTATTTTTGCTCCAGATGAACTGAAGCTTGTGCTGACACATGAGGATCGCATGATTGTTGGCGGCGCAAATCCCGTAACGAAAGATGTTGTTCTGACAACGGATCTTAAAGAGCTTGGGGTTACTTATTTTCTAGAACGCCGGGAACTCGGGATTATCAATGTTGGCGGCAAGGGAACCGTTGTGGTTGATGGAACAGAATTTGAAGTAGATACGAAGGAATGTCTGTATGTAGGTCAAGGTTCTAAGGATGTAGTATTTAAGAGTGCAGATGCAGCTAAACCTGCAAAGTTCTACTTAAATTCCGCACCAGCTCACCACTCCTACCCTACTGCAAAAGCTACGTTGAGCGAGTCCGAATCCGGTGCAATGGGCGGTATTGAGAACTCTAATGAACGTACGATACACCGCTTCATCCATGCCAACGGCGTGCAAAGTGCACAGCTTGTTATGGGCATGACTCAACTTAAACCAGGCAGCATGTGGAACACTATGCCATCCCATACTCATCCACGCCGGATGGAAGCGTATTTCTACTTCGACCTTCCTGACGATTCTATCGTGTTTCATTTGATGGGCCAGCCTACAGAAACCCGCCATATCGTTATGCATAATGAACAGGCTGTTATTTCACCAAGCTGGTCGATTCATAGCGGTGTTGGTACTCACAACTATACTTTTATCTGGAGCATGGCTGGCGACAACAAAAGATATGATGATATGGACCCCGTATCCATGAAAGAATTACAATAGAGATAAATCACTTACGGAAAGATGAGGCAGGCGGATGAACCCGATACGACGGCACGAGATGATTATGGAAGTTCTGCTGAACCAGAAAGATGTAACGGTAAATGAGCTAAGCGACAAGCTCCAGGTCACAGGAAAAACAATTCGTGAGGATTTAAGCAAGCTGGAGGAGCAAGGATTGATTATGCGTGTACACGGCGGTGCTGTGCTGGCGCAAAGCGATCAATTTGGTATTCTGCCCTCTAAAGATCCGCTGGATAAATATTCTGAGGAAAAAACGGAGATTGCCCTGCGCGCACTAGCCCATATTGTGAAGGATGATATCGTGGCCCTGGACGGCGGAAGCACGACGCTGGAAATTGCCCGGAGGCTGGAGAACATGCCTCTAACGGTAATCACCAATGATGTGTACATCATCAGCGAACTGGTTTCCAAAGATAACATCCGCCTCGTTGTACCTGGCGGGTACCGTGTCCGCAATATGCTGGCCGGACCCGAAGCGGTCTCATATGTGAAGAACCTGAACATTCAAAAAGCTTTTCTCTCCGCAACAGCAGTTAATATCGAGCAAGGGCTCTCCATCTATACCGGAGATTTCATTGAATATAAGCAAGCGCTCGTATCTACCGCACGGATGGTATATGCCGTTGTGGATCATCATAAATTCGGACAAACGGCCCTTCGTACATTCGCTTCCCTTCAGCAGGTAGACGTCATCTTGACAGATAAGGGGCTCTCTCCTGATACAGCGGCCCAATTCCGCAGCAGAGGCATAACCATCGAATGCGGGTAACAAGTACACCAATCCAACCATTAAAGGGGTAATTTAATATGTCATCATTATTCAGCTTGGCAGGAAAAACAGCAATCGTCACCGGTGCTGCTCAAGGTCTTGGACAAGGCATCGCACTTGCCTTCGCAGAAGCAGGCGCAGATGTAATCTCTGCTTCCCTTAATACAAGTGAAGAAACAGTAAAAGCTGCTGAAGCCTATGGCGTTAAGGCGCTTAGCATCGAATCCGATCTTAGTGACCATACTACTCTTCAAGCTATGTTTGACCAAGCACTTGAACTGACTGGACACGTTGACATTCTCGTTAACTGCGCAGGTATGATCCGTCGTGCGCCTGCTAAAGACCATAGTGAAAAAGACTGGTTCGACGTGATCAACCTGAACCTGAATACAGTATTCTTACTGTCCCAAATCGCTGGCCGCCACTTCTTGGAAAGAAAATCCGGCAAAATCATCAACATCTGCTCCATGCTTTCCTACCAAGGTGGCATCAACGTACCAGGCTACACTGCCAGTAAACATGGCGTAGCTGGTCTGACTAAAGCCTTTGCTAATGAATGGGCTGGTTCCGGACTGAATATCAATGCGATTGCACCTGGTTACATGGCTACAGAAAACACGGCTCCAATCCGAGCGGATCAAAGCCGTTCTGATTCAATTCTGGACCGCATTCCAGCTGCACGTTGGGGGACTCCAGAAGATGTTAAAGGCCCTGCTGTCTTCTTGGCTTCCGCAGCTTCCGATTACCTGAACGGTCACATCCTTAATGTTGATGGCGGATGGTTGGCTAGATAATTATTGTTAATTTAAAGAGGTATCTCAGTTTCCATGAACATGGATGCTGGGATACCTCTTTTTTTTGCATTGTAGCTAGAGTAAAGGGCTGAACAAATTCAGCCCCTCCTCATCAAACCGTACGTGAGGTTTTCCCTCATACGGCTTTCCGATGTTCGTCATTCATGGGCATGCAGTTTACAATAGCGTTTTTAGTCCATACTGGACGGCAATATATCTAACCTCTGAGAGTGAACCCATCCATCTTCTGCGTTGTCTTTTCTTGGCATACCACCGGGTTAATCGCTGCAAAATATACCAGTCCAACTTGGCTAATCTTTTTTTGGCTGTAGTTCGTGTAGTAATAATTTCTCCATCCTTGGATCTTTGGATTGAGCCATTTTACCTGTTCCGCAAACGATTTCGAGCGCATGCTCGGGGGTGCTAATCTTTCTTTGACCACCTCTCGAATGCGTTCCTCTGCCTTTTTCGTTAGCCACTGTTGGGTGGTGTAGTACACCTTACCTTGGGAGGTTTCTGCTTTGGTTTTTCGGTGATGCATCCCTAAGAAGTCGAATCCTTCGTCTCCCGTCCATAATCCAACAATGCGGGTTTTGGTCGGGTGTAGGGTTAACTCCAAACGCTCCATAATTTTGCGTATGAGCTCATACGCATGTTCCGCGTCCTTCTTGGTTTTGCATACCACTACAAAGTCGTCTGCATACCTTGTGAGCTCCCCTACTCCTTTTCCGTGTTTCTCCCACAGTTGGTCGAAGTAATTTAGATAGATATTCGCAAGGAGCGGTGAAATCACGCCTCCTTGCGGAGTCCCTAAATCCGAGCGTCTTACCGTTCCTTCTTCCATAACTCCCGCTTGTAGCCACTTCCTCATTAATTTCAGTATCCTCCTGTCATTGATACGCATCTGCACCAATTTCATAAGCTTCTCTTGATTAATGTTGTCGAAGTAACCTTGGATATCGACGTCGACTACCCAATTTCCTTTGCGGTTGCAGGCTTTACGAATACGTTCCAACGCCCCTTTAGCACTTCGTTTCGGACGAAAACCGAAGGATACTTCCCCAAAGTCTGCTTCAAAGATGGGTTCAATCACTAGTTTGGTTGCCATCTGTATGACTCGATCCCGTACGGTGGGTATGCCTAATGGCCTTTGCTTTCCGTCTTTCTTCGGGATATAGTGTCGCCTTACGGGTTGCGGATGGTAGTTACCTTCTTTAAGTTCTCGCTCACATGTCTTGAGAAACCATATTTCTCCTTGTTCCTCAATGTCTGCTAGCGTCACGGCATCTACTCCCGCAGCTCCCTTGTTGGCTTTCACTCGTTTCCACGCTTCGCACAGTACATCCCACCGATAGATCTTGTCATACAATGCATGGAATTTACGCTTTTTGTTCGCCTTGGCCGCATGACCTAGCTTTTCTTGGAGTTGTTGAACTTTTTCCTTGGGTGTCGTTAGCCGGTTGGCATTCACTCACTCGTACCTCCTCCAAAAGCATAAACAAAGCAGGGCTCCTTCCCTCCCTAAGGTTATGTTGTCCTTAGGTTCTTCGGTACTATGAGCCCCTCGGACTCCCTTCCCACAGACGGTTCACTTCGTCTTTTGGGCTTATAGAGCGTCTCTTTACGGATTCCGAAAAAAAATTCCGTGTGGGGGAGGGTCTCCCCAGTTCACTGCATTATCTTTCAACCCATGCCGTTCCCTCTACGCCGGAGGGTTCTTCACTGTTGTCCCAAGTTCTGCACAGTTTCCTTGGCCTTCGTCTATGTTCGCGAGACTCGGCTCCCTCTTTTCCCCCTTGCAGGGCCTTTTTGACGACGCGGCAGGATTCACTTCATGTTGCGGCCTGGATTGTCGCTCGCCCTGTCTCAGACAGGTACTTTTGTCGATGCGCTTTTACACACAGATTTCGCCATGTGCAAGCATCCTAGCTACCAAGGTGGCTTGGCCCCTCCTTGGGTTGGACTTTCACCAACTAGATAATGCGTGCCTCTGGGCACGCCAACCAAGAAAAAACGGCTTCGCCGTCCTCTTATGGACGGTACCCGTTTCTTCGAGAAATATAAGGATAAGTTATCGTGTGAAACATATAAATTCTTATCTTTTAAAAAATAGTCGGTACCATTCCACCATCCATACGAATAGGAGAACCTTTAAATGCAGAGGCATAAGGACTACATACAAATGTAGTCAGTCTACCTATTTCAATCGGCTTAATAAATCGCTGAATTTCAGATTGAGGTAGGTTTGTGGTCATGAATCGTTTCTCTTTTTCGGAAAAAGTCAAATCTTCATTAGGGTACAGACCATCAATGATTTGATACACATTTTCAGAGAGTGTGGGTCCTGGCATAATTGTATTTACTGTAACTTCTGTTCCTATTGTTAATTTAGATAAAATTTTCGACAATGATAATAGCATTGATTTGGTCATTGCATATTGAGGCATTTGTCCTGAAGGTTGCATAGCTTCTTCACTCGCAATAAAGATTATGCGGCCATAATCATTTTTCAACATCTTAGGTAAATAGAACTTAGTTAATCCGTTGGCAGCAAGAACATTAGTACGGAAATATTTTTCCCATATTTCATCGTCAACGTCCTCATATTTCATGATTTCATAAATACCCATGTTATTAACTAAAATATCAATAGTGGGGTACTTTTCAAATAAAGCTTCTCTTTGCTGAGTATCCACAATATCGGCTGTAGCATTTTGAGGAGAGGTAGCTGGGTATTCTGACTTCAGTTGATTTACAGTTCGTTCTACCTCTTCATCATTCCGTCCATTAATTAGTACATTAACTCCTTCTTTGGCAAGTTCAATGGCAATTGCTTTACCTATACCTTTCGTTGATCCTGTAATTAGAGCTGTTTTATTGTTTAATCCCATATCCATAATCCATTTCCCCTTTTACAAACAGTGTGGTGCTCCGGATAGTGATTATATTACCTTGTCTGGAATGTTCAGTAACTAGCAGATTACGCCAGAATACTTGCTCAACACGCCAAATGATAATATTCAGTCCATACTAGCACCCTGTGGGGTTGGTTAGGTTGGGAATGCACCTAAATGTTCAGTACGCCAATGTGTTGGAGTATCCCCTTCCCAAAGGCGGAATGCGCGGTAGAATGAGTTCTGGTCTTCATATCCAATCAAGAAAGCCACTTCTTTAATATCGAGCGTGGGGTCTGCCAAGTACTCTCGTGCCTGCTCATGTCTAGCTTGTGTCAACAAATGCTTGAAGCTCGTATTCTCGTTAGTGAGCCGGCGCTGTAAGGTACGATCGCTCACACTGAGCTCCTTCGCGACAGCGTGAATGTCGGGGTGCCCTCCAGTGAGGCTACGTTTCATGATCCATTTAACCAACTCTGGAAATGAACGGCTGCGCTGCTGTTCACCCAGCGATCGATCCAGAACGGGAGTCAGGATCTCCAGCAACTCTTCGTTATACGAGACAAAGGGGCGATCCAGATCTCTTCGATGTAGCGTCAACCGGTTGCATTGTGCGCCCATACGGATGTTGCAGCCGAAGTAAGCTTCAAGGACCTGTACATCGCCCATTGACTGCGAGAATTCGACGGACCGCGCCGTCAATGGTTGACCTGTTCCCCGGCGCCCAAGCTCCAGCAGAAATGCCAGCGTGATACCAACCAGCACCGGCGGACCGGATTGCTCGGTATTCAGCCATTCCAGATCGATTGTACAGTACTCGCCCTCCTCGGTGATCCGCAAGCTTTCGGGAGGACACATTTGTTTGTACCGAGCCATCCGGTTTAGCGCGTCGCGGTAGTCACGAGCGTGGTAAGTTGCTAAGACGGGCGGTGGGTACTTCGCTGTTTCAAAGACAGTTGCAAGTTTGATGATTCCTTGAGCAGTGTCACCCATAAGATCGGAATAAGCCTGCCAGATCGCGAAATACTGGGCGGTAGTGACGGTTGGTTCAGTAATAATAGTGCGCGGCAGGCGTGCTTTGTGAGCAACGTCGTGCACAGCAATCCCTAATTGACGTAATCCTGCCCAAAATCCTGGCGGGAGTTTAATACGGTCAGAGGGTTGAGACTTTATAGACCAAGCGCCTTCGCTGTTAAAGTATGAATTTCATGTAGAAGCTCTGGATTGTCCATTAGTGACACTCTATAAGAAGGTATCATTTCTTTAATATTCGGTTCCCACTCTTTGATATGTTGCGGGAAGCATTTGTTAATGACCTCAAGCATAACGTGAACAGCAGTAGAAGCCCCTGGAGAAGCTCCTAGCAATGCTGCTATAGAGCCATCATCGGCAGTAATAACTTCCGTACCAAATTGCAGTGTACCTTTGCCGCCAGCTTCCGTATCTTTGATCACTTGCACACGTTGGCCCGCTACTACTAAATCCCAATCCTCTATTTTGGCGTTCGGGATAAACTCTCGTAACTCTTCCATGCGCTTTTCTTTCGATAACATCACTTGCTCAATCAGATATTTTGTTAATGACATGCTCTTCGCACCTGCCGCCAACATCGTTACGAGATTATCTGATTTTACGGAAGTTATCAAATCAAACATAGACCCAGTCTTTAAAAACTTTGGTGAGAAGCCCGCATAAGGTCCAAAAAGCAACGATTTTTTATTGTCGATAAATCTTGTGTCAAGATGCGGAACAGACATTGGTGGAGCTCCAACTTTAGCTTTGCCATATACTTTTGCATGATGCTGCGCGACAACCTCCGGATTATTACACACCATAAACATTCCGCTTACCGGGAATCCGCCAATATGTTTCCCTTCAGGAATACCGGATTTTTGCAGTAAATGCAGACTCCCTCCCCCGCCTCCAATAAAGACGAATTTTGCAGTATGGCGTTCGATGTTACCGCTGTCATTTCGTATTTTCAATTCCCACGAACCATCGCTAGTACGTTTTATAGTATCCACGCAATGTTTGTATTTGATATCGACATTCTTACTCTTTAAGTGTTCGAACAACATGCGCGTTAAAGCACCAAAATTGACATCCGTTCCTGTGTCGATTTTGGTTGCCGCTATAGGTTCATGAGAGGGTCGATCTTGCATAATAAGCGGAATCCATTCCATCAGCTTTGCAGGGTCATCCGAAAATTCCATCCCTTGAAACAGTGGATTATCTGACATCGCTTCAAAACGTTTCTTTAAAAAAGCTATATTGTGTTCTCCTTGCACCATACTCATATGAGGCAATGGCATGATAAAATCCCGCGGATTACGTATTAGCTCACTGTTAACAAGATAAGACCAAAACTGCATGGAAAGCTGAAATTGTTCATTAATCTGGATTGCTTTGCTAATATCTATAGATCCGTCAGGTTTTTCGACAGTGTAGTTAAGCTCGCACAATGCCGCATGCCCAGTTCCTGCATTATTCCATTCGTTCGAGCTTTCTTCTCCAGCATGTTCAAGCTTCTCAAACACTGTCATTTCCCATTCCGGCTCTAATTCTTTCAGAAATGTCGCTAAGGTCGCACTCATGATTCCGGCACCAATTAAGATAACGTCTGTTGTAGTTTCTCTATTGCTCATATTTACCATCCTTATACTCTGAAATTTGCAGACAGGATGTAGGCGCTCCTGCTTAGGCATTACATCAAACCAAGGCACAAACTAGTAACACACCTATTCTGTTTCAATTATAACCAAATCATAGTGTATTACAATTATTTAAAGATTAAAATATCTACTCTTATCTGATAATTTAGGAACACAAAAAACCAAGGCCTTAACCCAGCTTCTAGCAAAACATGTCATAACTTCACTAAGGCTTCTGTTTATTTTGAAGGCCACTACGGATTGGAAGACCCACCCTCACTAGAGGGCAGACTCCTTCGTCATCCATACAAAAAAGAGACAGGCCAGCAATATGCCAACTGTCTCATCGACTACCAATTGAACAAGTCCCCGAACCCGCCCTCACCTAACCATACATCAGCACGTGGTAGTCACATTAAACAAAATACAGCCTAGTTACATGCTATCGCGCACTCTTGTTACATTATTGGGCTAATTAGTTATGTTTTGTAGATATGGCCCTGCATCTACATCAGAGGTCCAACTACCCGTTGGCGGGTTGTGCTCGCCTGTATGATTCCGGTTACCAACTTGTTTAGTTATCCAGTACGTCCGTGCTCCAGTTTTTCTCCTGGATCTTGAAGTCCAACTCGCGGTATTTCCTCGATAACTCGTCGACCTCTTTTTGAAGAGCTACGATTTCAACAGTCGTGTGAAATTTCACTTCTTGCCGGCTGTATCGTTCCTGTTTGATGGAAGCCTCGTTAAGCAATTCATTCAGGATATTGCGATGCTGCATGATGCGATCACGTTCCGCCAGCGCTTCTGCCAAGCTGATACTCGTATCGAACGGGCTAAAAGCATTCGTCTTATTTATCTTCTTCACCCAGACGGCTAAATCACCTAGCGTCTGACTTAATTCATCCAGCAGCTCAGTAGGCGATTCCGAAGGTGTCTCTCCTTCTTGCACCTTTATAACTCTCCCAAGACGCTGCTTGATCTGTGCCACCTTCCGTTGGCAGTCCGCTCGCCTTACAAGCGCTTCCGCTAGTCTCATCGCTAATCCCCTCCGCTATCTTCAGAACAAACACAGTAATCCAAATATACCAAATAAAATTATATCTTCCAATTATTTTTTTGAGTATGGACCGTGCAAGCTAAAAACAAAATCAGCAAATAAAAAGATCCCGCACATAACTGTAAATTGTGTGGGATCTTTTTTGAAAAGCTAAGAATTTATCTGTTTCACACGATAAATCATCCTTATATTCCTCGAAGAAATAGGCTTTATAGAATTCATTTCAGAACAGAATCCGTAGGCAGCGAGAGTTGGTACCTGCGGGGAAACCTTACTTTTTCGACAGTCAGACAAACTCCCCTAAATTCCAAAAGTAGGGTCTCACTTCTCCGTGAATAGAAGTGTAATCCACTCAAATCACCTTGCTTTATGCCTTACGCTTCAGCATAACCAGGCCGTTCACCGGTAGATCCAATACGCCTGCTGCGACTGCACCGGATTCCAGATCGGTATACGCTCTACCGTCCAGCTCCACAGATTGTTGAATGCCGCTGAAGTTCTGCACGAAAATATAATCGTTCTCTCCGTCTGTCCGCAGCTGCGCTGTTACTCCCGTTGGTAATTCACTATTTATTGTACGGGTGATGCCAGCCTTGCTCGTAATTGCGGCATATAGCTCCACATAGAATGCATAGTCCTTTACGCGCGTAGCCAGATGGTATGCCAATCCTAGACCCAGCTTATTCAGAGTAAGCGCTGGTTGTCCGGCATAGAAATCATTGCGGTAAGCTCCCAGCATCTCTGCTCCTTCAAGATGAATCAGCTCGGCAATCTCATGCGCATCATAATCTCCACTTAAGCTTAGGGCATTCCCTGCCTGCATTACAATCCCATTCAGATCGCGGCTATGCAGACCTTCAGTCTCTTCAGCCCAAATACCAAGTGTTCTGCGCAGTGGCCCCGGGAACCCGCCCAAGTGACATAAATCGGTCTCACCGACAACACCGGACCAGTAAGTAGCGAGGAAAGTACCTCCCTGCTCCACATATTTCTCAATTCTTTTGCCATTCTCTTCACTGATCAGATACAGCATTGGAGCAATGACCAACTTATAGGCCGACAGGTCATCTCCTGAACCGATGATATCAACAGGAATTCCTAGTTCCCAAAGCCCGCGGTAATGCTGGAGCACCGTCTCCTCATAGCGTAGTGCAGAATTATTGATCCCTTGAGCATCCTTAATCGCCCAGCGGTTGTCCCAGTCAAAGATGATGGCCGTCTGCACAGGTGTAGAAGTACCTACTACATCTGTCAGACCTGCTAGAGTCCTGCCCACTTCAGCTACATCGCGGAAGACGCGGGTCTCAGCGTGACCACTGTGGTCCACAACAGCCCCATGGAACTTCTCGCTGGAGCCACGGCTTTTGCGCCATTGAAAGTATTGTACGGAATCTGAGCCATGCGCAACTGCTTGCAGCGAGGATAACTTATGCATACCAGGCCGCTTCAGCTTGCTGACCGATTGCCAGTTCGTGAGTGAAGGAGTACTCTCCATGAGCAGGAATGGTTTCTTTTTGAATGAACGGAACAGATCATGGTGCATCGCAGTCCAGGCTGCCAGCCGGGCATCGTCATCATCCGCGGTATAACCCCAATCCGGATAAGCGTCCCAGGAGACAACATCCAGAATCTTGGCCAGCTCGCGGTAATCAATCCCATCAATCATATGCATATTGGTCGTCACAGGCAGTTCTGGGTTATAGCTGCGTACCGAAGTGATCTCATGCTGGCAAAAATTGATCGTCTGCTCGCTGACAAACCGCCGCCAATCGAGATTCAGTCCGTGCACCTGCGTCTCTCCATGCGGGGCTGGAGACTCAATCTGCTCCCACGAAGTATACGTATGACTCCAGAAGGTTGCCCACCAGGCATGGTTCAACTCCTCGAGATTATTATCATATTTAACCTTAAGCCAGTCTCTAAACGCGGTTTGACACAGATCACAATGACATTCTCCGCCGAACTCATTGGAGATGTGCCAGCCAATGACAGCCGGATGATGCGCATAACGCTCGGCCAGCTTCGAATTCAGCAGAGCTGTTTTGTCCCGGTAGACAGGGGAAGTAAAGCAGTGGTTATGGCGTACTCCATGCAGATTGCGAACCCGATTCCGTTCTACTCTAAGCACCTCGGGGTATTTCTCCGACATCCAGGCCGGGCGTGCTCCGCTAGGAGTAGCCAGAAACGCGTAAATTCCATTTTCCGAAAAAGTATCCAGTAAAGTATCGAGCCAATCGAAGGTAAAGACACCCTCCTCCTTCTCCAGTGAAACCCAGGAAAAGATCCCTACAGACATTACGTTGCAGCCAGCCAGCTTCATCAGCCGCAGGTCCTCACGCAAAATTTCCGGGTACTTCAGCCATTGTTCAGGATTATAATCGGCACCGTGTAGCATTACAGGTGCTTTGCTGCTAATTGAAGGGAATTTAGTAATCATTGCTATAAATCATCCTCTCAGATTCATGTCCAAGAGCCGATGGGACTATTCTCTGATGAAATTCGATCAGTGCCCACTATCCAACTCCTGAATCATTCTTTATACTATTAATAATATAAGAATATTCAATTCAGGCAGTAGGAATATAGTAGCGATATACTAGTACAAAATGAATATGAGGTGAATATATGCTTCCCTTCTCACTGATTGAAATGCCGCGCAATCCGGATGACTATCCGTTATATCCTTATTCCGTGGGCCGTCATATCCAATACCATCATGTACGCCCGACAGGTTTCCCCGTTCACCAGATCTTTCTGATCCGCAGCGGAAGCGGATTGTTCCGTGACCTGGAGAGTGGCATAGAAACCATATTAGAACCGGGAATGGCTTTTGTATTTCCACCGGATCGGGGACATGAATATTATCCACTCTCCCATGAACCCTGGCATGTCGGTTTTATTGGCTTTCATGGAACACAGTCTCGCGAAATTCTGGAAGGCATCCGCCTGCTGCCGTCCGCCCCCTTCCGGCCGGACCGATTTGAAGAGTGTTGGAGGGAGATTGGTGGAATTTGGCATACCGTAAGTCTGCAAACCACGAACCGCCAAGACGAGCAGGTGATGCAGGAGCTATCTGTAACTATGTATCGACTGCTGTTAATGCTCCGCCGTACCGCAACTTCAACAGGAGGCGTTAGCCGGATCGAGTTCGAAACGGTCCGCAACGAAGCCCTGCAAAAAGCTGTCAGTCTGATTAACGAGCATTTTACGGAACCGCTGCTGATCTCCAATCTCGCTGGTGCCGTTGGCTATTCGGTACAGCATTTTCAGCGACTGTTCCTGCAAGAGTATGAGGTAACTCCGCATAAGTACTTGCAGAATCTGCGCCTCCAGCGGGCACTGCAGCTAATGAGAGAGAATGCCGAAACCCCAGTGCAGGAAATTGCGCTGCAGCTGGGCATGGAGACGAACTATTTTATCAGGGTCTTCCGTAAAACCTACGGATGTACTCCCGGTGTTATGAGAAATAAGTTGAGCGAAATTGATGAATCTTAGAAGTCCGGTCATCTTCTTTCATAAAGAATATAATAACCCAAACAAGTCCCATTCCATACCAACCTCATCACTAGAATCAGCCTGAAACCTTCTTAATGAGTGAAAAAGGAGCAGAACCCTCGGAAGGTATCTACTCCTTGTTTTACTGCTTAACCAAAACGGATAAATCGCCTTCAAAAACTTTCTCATCTTTATTGTTGAAAGTGGACAGCCGCACCGTAACGAGTCCCGTTTCATTCTTCTTCTCTCTTACTTCAATAACCTCAACAATTGTATACAATTCATCCTCTGGATACACCGGATTAATAAATTTCAGATTATTCATAGCCGTTCCGGCAATAACATCATCACCATAAACACCTGTCTCGACCCAAAGTTTAAATGAAACTGCTATGGTCTGTATTCCAGAAGCGATGATTCCATTAAATCTTCCTTGCTTTGCCTTATCTTCATCCAGATGCATATATTGCGGGTCAAACTCTGCAGCAAATCTCCTAATACTCTCTTTAGTGATTGTTATAGACTTGGTTTTAAATACTTGTCCGACAAAAAATTCATTAAACTTCATTAATGCACCTCTTAGTTGAAATTTCAAATGTGTTTGTCATTAGATCCTATTAGGACCCACTACCGGATGGGGAACATACGGTTCTTCCACCGACGCAATTTCTTCAGGTGTTAGCCTAATTATCATGTAATGCTTCCATCGTCTCTTCGATAGGAGTATTGTAATCCCAATGGTGAATTTGGTACAGATTCACATAATCAATCTCTTTTTCCATTCCGATCTTCTCATAGTGAAAATTTTACCATATCATTATTATAATTTGCTATTATTGGATTAAATCGCTGCCCGTTATCTTACGCTACATCGTTAATCTAATACTACGTTTTCTTCAGCCAATCAGAGGTTACTGCAGAGGTAGTATATTTCTTTAGAAGGCTGTCGCTTAAGTATCTGTGAAGCACAGTTCTACTTGGTTACACACCAATGCTACAAGTGAATAGTTGTAGTCTGTACACTTAAAACATCTCTTTTACCGGCAACTGACGCTTTAACTGTATTTACTGCATTTACTGCATTTACTGCAACTATATTTTTGATGCTACCGTACAGAGGGAATTTGTCGAGATTTAACTGCACGAAGTACAACTAAAGTCACTTTAGCAGTTCATTTCCCTAGAATAAATGTACAGAGTGCAGCTAAGTCTAACCCTGCTTTCAATCAGTACTTAGACTTCCTTAATCTTCCACTGGACAAATCGTTTCTATTGTTTAGTATACAGAACTCGATAATTAGCGAATGTTTCCGTTATTCTTAGCAGCACTTTCAATTCGTGCTAGGCTGCTAAGAGAAAACACAAAAATAAATAAGATCTGAAAGGAAAGAATACCTATGCCCAAAGGAATACTACTAATCCCGATGCTTATTTTTGGTCTTATATTTGTTAGCGGATTATTAAATGCTATAGCTCCAAGGCTGATGTGGAAAACGTTTGAAAGCTGGAAAGCAACTAAAGAGCCCAGCAATACTTATTTCATAGCCCGGAGAATTTCAGGTATGATTGCCATGCTTATCATCGCTGGCCTATTATTATTTCCATACTTTATGAGTAGACAGTAAAAAAGTAAGCATTAAATGAGGCTCTATTTAAAAATCAGAGGAAATCGGGCTTTAACAGCGATCGCAAGAACGCTCCGAACCGTAGCGGTTCTACTCACAACAGGTCAACCGCTGATTTTGGCTTTGAGCCTTAAATGCCCCCACCAAATGCAGCTATACAGCTGCAAATTGGCTGTTATACAACCGAGCATAATACCCGCCGCTCTCCAGCAGCCCATCATGAGTACCACTCTCCACGATATCCCCGTCCTTCATAAAGAGAATCAGATCCGATTCGCGGATCGTCGAGAGCCGGTGGGCGATCACAAAGCTGGTGCGCCCAGCGATCATGGTCAGAAAAGCCTTCTGAATGCGTAATTCTGTTAGTGTATCGATGCTACTAGTGGCTTCATCCAGGATCAGCATCGGTGGATCGGCGAGCATGACACGTGCTATCGTTAGCAACTGTTTCTGTCCCTGCGACAGATTATCGCCCGAGCCGGTAATCTTCGTCGCATAGCCGTCCGGCAGGCGTTTGATAAAGCTGTGCGCATTGGCTGCTTTGGCGGCGGCAATGACTTCCTGCTCTGTCGCTTCAGGCTTGCCGTAAGCTATATTCTCTCTAATGCTGCCTCCAAAAAGCCACGTATCCTGCAGCACCATTCCGAAATTACGCCGCAGACTGTCACGGGTTAGGGTGGTGATATCTATTCCATCTATGGAGATCGAACCACTATCCACTTCATAAAAACGCATCAGCAGATTGACCAGTGTTGTCTTGCCAGCGCCAGTCTGTCCGACAATCGCCACGCGCGTCCCTGACTTCACTTCCAAGCTGAATCCAGTAATCAGCGGGCGCTCCGGATTGTAAGCAAACTTCACCTTGTCAAACCGGATTGTGCCTTGGCTCGATTCCAGCTGCAACGCCGATTTAGGTTCAGGGCGTTCTGGGGGCAGATCAAGGATACTGAAAATACGCTGCGCTGAAGCCGTTGCGGATTGCAACTGCGTAATCACTCCGGTAATTTCATTAAAAGGCTTGGCGAACAGATTCGAATAGATCAGAAAGCTGGACAGATCCCCTACCGTCAAATGGTTCATAATAACCAATACACTGCCAATCATAGCAATGACGGAGAAGGTAATATTGTTGACCAGACGAGTCGTCGGATTCGACAAGGAGCCGTAGAACTGCGATTTCACACCCGTTTGGTATAAGGTCTCATTCCGTTCCACGAAACGTGTATAGGCACGATCTTCGTAGTGATAAGCCTGCACTACCTTTTGTCCACCGATCATCTCTTCCACGTATCCGTTTAGTCCGCCCAGAATCTTGGCTTGTTCGCGGAACAGCGCTTGCGAGCGCATAGTAATAAAGCGGGCCACAAAAAAAGTGGCCGGAGCCGATAACAGCACAACCACCGTCATCAGCGGGCTGATGTAGAGCATAAGTCCGATCGCACCTGCGATAGTCACTACACCCGTTAGCAGCGTGGAGAAGCCTTGCAGCAGCCCGTCTGAGACTGCATCCATATCATTCACAAAGCGGCTGATGCTGTCCCCTTGCGGGTGATTATCGTGGAACTTCAATGGTAAGACATTCAATTTGTCAAAAAGCTGGCGCCGAAGTTCATACACTGTCCGGTAAGCAATCCGATTTGTATAATACGTAAGCAGCCAGCTGAACAAGCTGCCTACTACATAAACAACAGCCAATATAACAAGCAGCTTGAGCACAGCTGTGAAGTCTACCTGACCTGGTCCTATCATATGGTCTACTGCTCGGCCGATGAGCAACGGGCCAATCAAGCTGGCAATCACACTAAGTAGAGCGCAGATCACTGCCCCTACAGCTATATTTTTATATTGCCCGGTATAACCTAAGACTCTTTTCCAGGTATCTTTATTATTCATTGTCCCGACTCCTCACTGGATAGCTGCGACAGACAGATTTCCTTGTACTCCACACAGCTGATCATCAGTTCCTCATGGGTCCCAACGCCAGCAATCCGTCCTTCCTCAAACACCAATATTTTATCCGCTTGCCGCACCGTGCTGACCCGTTGGGATACTAGAAGCACCGTCATTTCCTTGCTGCTCTGCTGCAGTGCCCGCCGAAGCGCCGCATCGGTTGCAAAGTCTAATGCGCTTGAGGAGTCGTCTAGGATCAGAACCTGCGGCTGACCAACCACTGCACGGGCAATCGTCAAACGCTGTTTCTGTCCACCAGATAAATTTGTTCCTCCACGGGAGACTTCTGTCGCCAAACCTTCAGGAAGCTTTTGAACAAATTCCTCCGCCTGTGCTACAGACAAGGCCAGCTTGAGCTCGTCATCCGTAGCATCCTCCTTGCCCCAGCGGATATTGTCGGCTATTGAACCGGTAAACAGCACTGCTTTTTGCGGAACAATCCCGATTTCCCCGCGCAATTGCTGCAGCGGATAATCTTTCACGTTAACACCCTCGACGTAAATGTCACCTTTCACAGCATCATAGAAGCGGGGAATTAGGTTTACAAAAGTAGACTTGCCTGAACCCGTACTGCCGATTAGTCCGACCGTCTCCCCACGGTTAATCACAACGGAGATATCATTCAGCGCCAGTTCACCAGTAGTGTTATAACCAAAGGATACATGGTCAAATGAAATGACTGGAACCGCCTTATCCAGCATACCCAAGACCGCATTTCCCTTATCGGAAACGGAGGCTGCAACAGCCAGTACCTCATTCACACGGTTCGCTGAGGAAGCGGCTTTGGTAAAAATAATGACCAGATTTGAAACCACGATCAACGCCAGCAGAATTTGGGTGATGTAATTGATAAAAGCAATAATCTCACCCTGTGAAAGCCGTCCTCCATCAATGTGAATCCCACCAACCCATAGAATAGCGATGATGGCGGCATTCACGACTAATGTAGTCAACGGACCTAGCCATGCAGAAATGCGGCTGACCCGAATAGCCGTTGCGGTCAAATCTTCGGAAGCCTCATTAAAGCGTGCTCTCTCCTCACGGCTCTTCGCGAAGGCACGAATAACCCTAATCCCGGATAGATTCTCGCTCAGCACGACCGCAAGCTGATCCAGCTTCTGTTGATACTTGCGGTACATTGGTGAGGTACGAGTGATAATAAAGTATAAAATAAGTGCAAACACCGGGGTTGCGGCCAACAAAACCAGGGACAGCCGAAAATCCAGTATCATCGACATGATAATGGCCCCGATAAAGATAAAAGGAGCGCGGATTACTAGCCGAATCAACATCGCCACGGCCAACTGCAGCTGGTTAACATCGTTCGTTATTCGGTTAATCAACGTTGGCGTTCCAAAGATATCCAGTTCAGCGTACGAAAAAGAGGAGATGTGCTGGAACATTTTATTCCGCAGCGTTGTACCAAAGCCCTGCGAAGCCCGAGCCGCGAAGAACTGGCAGACCATGGAACAGCCAAAGCCCAATATGGACATCAGCACCATGAGACCTCCCATGCGATACACATACGCCGAATCATGTTTGCCAATGCCATTGTTAATAATCAGGGCCACGATCGTCGGCAGCAGCAATTCCAGAATAGCTTCGAACAGCTTGAATATTGGACCAATAATAGCTTCTTTTCTGTAAGGCTTTAAGAATACGGCAATTTTCAGCAAAGTTATCCACACCCAACCTAAAGTTTATGTAACAATTTGATTTATGTACAAGACCCGTTATGATTATGTCATATCTTCTTTCATATTAATAATATTGGATTCGTCTCATTCCGATATGAATAGCATATACCAAATTCGGAGGTTTTTGTATGGATATCAGACAACTCAGATATTTTCTGGCCATCGCTGAGGAAGGACAAATTACTTCAGCTGCGCGGAAGCTGCAAATGGCCCAACCCCCGCTCAGTCAGCAGCTTAAGCTGCTGGAGGAAGAGCTTGGGGTAAAGCTGGTTGAACGGGGGGCTCGCAGCGTGCAATTGACAGATGCCGGCATTATTTTGCGCAATCGAGCACAGCAAATCCTTGAATTGACCGATTCGACCACTAGAGAAATTAATGATTTTGTGAAAGGGCTGAAGGGGAGTCTTTCGATTGGCACCGTGTCCTCTTCTGGAGCTACATTGCTGCAAGATCGGCTGGGCGAGTTCCATAAGAACTATTTAGGCGTTACTTTTGAAATCCATGAGGGGAATACCTTTATGATCATCGACCTGCTGAACAAAGGCATTGTCGAAATCGGCATTGTCCGCACCCCTTTTAATACTAGCAATCTGGAATGTCGTTACATCAATTCCGAACCTATGATTGCCGTAATGACCCCAGATTATGACTGGAATCCGAGCGATACTAGCATTGACCTCGGGGAGCTGCAAGATAAGCCGCTTATTATCTACCGCCGGTTCGAGCAGCTCATTCGTGAGACCTGTCTGGAGCATGGCTTCGAACCACTTGTCTTCTGTATGAATGATGATGCGCGCACTACGCTGCTCTGGGCAAATGCTGGACTTGGCATCGGAATTATTCCCAAATCTGCCTTCGAGCTGGCTAACCATGGCAATCTGGTCTATAAAGAAATCAGGTGCGAAGCGCTGCATACCCGTGTGGCCGCAGTCTGGATCAAGCACAAATATTTGTCAACGCTCGCTACCAAGTTTATCGAGAGCTTTCAGATCTAACGGTAAGCGGACTCAGAGCATAATTACGAAATATAAATTCCCGAAAAAAATACCCCGCCCTGGTCATTTGCACCAGTCGCGGGGTATTTATGTTGCTCATGGATGTAAGTCGGCTAATGCGCCGGTTTAGACCATGATTTTGCAAATATCATTAGTGAATTGTACAGGGTCACTGACCTGCAGACCTTCGATCAATAGTGCCTGGTTATACAGCAAATGTGTATAGAGGCTCAATTTCTCTTGATCTGTTTCTGCAGCAGCCTTCAAGGAGTGGAATACTTCATGGTTGATGTTGATTTCCAACACCTTGTCTGCTTGCACATCTTGGCCGGTAGACATGGATTTTAATATTTTCTCCATCTCGATGGTCAGCTCACCTTCAGTGGACAGACACACTGGATGTGTCTTCAGTCGCTTGGAGGCTTTAACGTTCTTCACTTTACCGGACAGAATGCCCTTCATCGCTTCAAAAAGCTCTTTATTCTCGCTTTCTTCCGCTTCTGTAGGCTTCTCACTCTCATCCGCTTCAATGCCGAGGTCGCCGCTGGATACCGATTTGAATTCCTTCTCTTTATACGTCGCAATGACTTTGATCGCGAACTCATCAATATCATCCGTCAGGTACAGCATCTCATAGCCCTTATCCGCCACGATTTCGGTTTGCGGCAGCTTCTCGATGCGTTCAACCGATTCACCGGAGGCATAATAGATGAATTTCTGCTCTTCAGGCATTCTGGCAATGTACTCATCCAAGGTAACAAGCTTCTTCTCAGTGGAGGAGTAGAACATTAGCAGGTCCTGCAGCGTTTCTTTATTGATGCCATAATCGTTGTATACGCCAAATTTCAGCTGTCTGCCAAAAGCTTTGTAGAACAACTCATATTTATCTCTTTCATCCTTCAGCAGACTTTGCAGTTGGCTCTTAATCTTGTTCTTGATGTTCTTGGCGATCAGTGTCAGCTGGCGGTCATGCTGCAGCATTTCGCGGGAGATGTTCAGGGAAAGATCGGAAGAATCTACCATCCCTTTGACAAAGCTAAAATAGTCAGGCAACAGGTCCGCACTCTTGCTCATGATCAGAACGCCATTGGAATACAGCTCTAAGCCCTTCTCATATTCCTTCGTATAGTAATCATACGGCGTGCTTTCCGGAATAAAGAGAATCGCATTATACTCTACCGCGCCATCGGCACTGATATGAATATGCTTCAACGGTTTGTCATAGCCATAACGTTTCTCAGCATAGAAGTTATCATAATCTTCAGTGGTGAGCTCGTTCTTATTTTTGCGCCAGATTGGCACCATGCTGTTCACGGTTTGTTCTTCGACAACTTCCTCGAATTCCGTCTCGCTGCCTTCTTTAGGTTGGCTACCGGTAACGTCCATCTTGATCGGGAAACGGATGAAATCGGAATATTTTTTGATAATGGATTTCAAGCGGTACTCTTCCAGATAATCATCGTATTGTTCATCTTCGGTGTTCTCTTTAATAGTCAAAATAACCTCGGTGCCGACCGTTTCCTTCTCGTAGGGCTCAATGGTGTAGCCGTCTGCGCCTAAGGATTCCCATTTGAACGCCTTGTCACTGCCCAGGGCTTTACTGATGACAACAACATCATCTGCCACCATAAAAGCGGAATAGAAACCTACCCCGAACTGTCCGATGATATCGTGGCCGTCTTTAGCCTCGTTCTCATTCTTGAAGGCTAGTGAGCCGCTTCTCGCGATAATTCCGAGATTACTCTCCATCTCTTCTTCGGTCATACCAATACCCGTATCAGAGATCGTCAAGGTTCTGCTGGCTTTATCCACAGTTACTTTAACGTAATAATCCTCTTTATTGAACACCAATCCTTCATCAGACAGTGCTTTGTAATAGATTTTGTCAATCGCATCACTGGCATTTGAGATCAGCTCCCGCAGGAAAATTTCCTTTTGCGTATAAATGGAGTTAATCATCATTTCCAGCATTCTTTTCGATTCTGCTTTAAATTCTTTTTTAGCCATGAATAAATAGATCTCCCTTCAAAATGAACATCTTGTCCAACACAGACACATTAGCACTCCATTAGCCTGAGTGCTAATTCTACCTTTTATATAACATAAACTCAAATTTGCTGTCAATATATTACGGAAAACTCCTGTCGTTTGTTAAATTTGCGGTATTGCATATTAGCATAGCAATAACCCAGCTCCGTCCACATCGATGATGCTGGGAGCTGGGCTAAGCTTTGGTATGCTATGATCACCTGCTATTCTAAAGCTTAAACTCTTCTGTGCACACACTGTACCCAGTTGGTCTAATGACCGTCACGGTAAGCCGCTGAGGTGAAGCGGAGACTGTTGACGGCAGTCCAAGCAGCAGTTCTGCTGTCTGACCCGGGACAAGCCGCGGAATCTCCGCCGTCAACGGTTCATTTATTCCCTCTAACTCTGCTTTCAGCTTATACCCGGAAATCGTATAGCCGGGTATATCGGCGCGGCAGGCAAGCACCAGCTTGAGATTTCCGTCAGTGGTTCGCTCTGCCGATGTTAATAACACCGGAGAGGATACTTTCCGTAGCGCTGCATAGGATGGTTTCTCGGCGCCATATACATCCAGCGTCCCATGCACGCGCTGGCGCAGCCTGCCCGTTCTATCTTCCCCCATCTGTGTGCGGTAATCGTTCAGACTGAAGTAGATCAGCGCAGCAAATGGTTCATACTGGCGATAAAGCTCCGTTTTGTCGCGCAGAATCTGAATTCGCCGGGGATCTCCTCCTTCGAACACAGGCTCGCATAATCCATATTCGGCCACAACCAGCGGTTTGTCGGGGTAGGCTTTAAGAATACTCTGGATCACTTCATGCTCGTTCATGTCACCATGCCAAGTCCCTATATAATCGTTCCATATCAGCAGATCACCTTTACCTGTGGCATCCTTTTCGGGATCAAGCTGCAGCGTATTGCTGACATAGTTGATCATCCGGTGCGGATCAAACTTAAGTATCGCTTCCTTAAATTTCATCATATAATCCGCTGTCTGTGGAGAATGTCCATCAAGCTCATTCCCCATGCCCCAGGCGAAGATGCAGGGATGGTTATAATGATCTCCAATCATTTCCTCCGCCTGCATAAGTGCGATGGCTAGTAAGGCCTCATCCGGTTGCTCCGGCTGTTGCCAATGCGGTATTTCCTCCTGTACAAGAATACCGTTGCGGTCACACCAGTCCAGCAGCTTCCTATCCTGCTGCCAATGAAAGCGGGTAAATACACAGTTGGCTTCTTTTAACCGTACAAGCTGTCTGATAAGCTGCTCTTCTGATTCAGCCATTCCACTCTCTGGGTTAGAGCCAGGCATCCACTCCACTCCGATCAGCCTGACTCGTTCACGGTTGAGCCACAGCTCATGCCCTACCGGCTTAATCTCCCGAAAACCAAAGCTGACGGTCTGCTCATCTTCAGCCACTCCGTTATTCCACAGTGTAACCTTAAGCTCATACAGATGCGGATGGTCAAAATGCCACAGATCAACAGTATCTAGCGTAATTTCTCCGGTCTGTATACTTAAAGCTTCTCGTACGACCGGAAGTACAACGCTCCATAGCGTCTTTCCTTGCCGAGTAATCGCAACCTGTGCAGTCAATGGATCTGCTACTTCAGAACCGCTAGAACCATTGCAAAGACTCAGTTCGGCGTTAACGATCCCGGACACTGGCTCTGCGGGATTAGTCCCGAACCGTGGAATTGCATTTACCTTGAGCTGCTGAATGACGGCAGCACCACTCACAATAAGCGATACTCCCCGAATAATGCCGCCATCATCCGCCCAATCAAAGCTGTTCCCGCGGGGAAGTGCCACTTCGCTGTTGGAATTGTCTACTAAGAGGGTCAGCACATTCTCTTGTCCATGCCTTATAAGCTTCGTCAGATCAAGGACAAAGGAGGTATAACCGGAATGATAATGCCCTCCTACCTTCTCCCCATTCAGCCACAAGGTCGCATCTCTGTACACCGCTTCAAACCGTATGCAGACACGCCGCTGCTCCCAAGCCTCTGGTACCTGCAAACGGTATTCGTACCACCCCATGCCCCGGAATTCTTCCAGACCCTCTTCCACGTTCCACGTATGCGGAACCTTAACCGAACGCGGATTCGGCAGTTCTTTACTGGCCCATTCTTCCCGCAAGCCCGCTATTCCCAAATCGGCCTGAAATCCCCAGCCTTGGTCCAATGCAAGTGTTTGCCGGCTGCTCATACTTATAAAACACCCTTTCGATGAATGGCCGCTCCCTGATGATTCGGCTCCAAGACCAACGCATGCTCCAGCTCCTGAACAGACGCCTCCAGATGGCCAAGTCCCAGCAGACCTAATCCCCGCATGTAGCGGCAGTGAACTTCATTACGACGATTCAAGTCATCCTCGAAGACGAGGAAGTCAGGCAGTGAGACCGCGAAATAGTCAATCTTGACCGTGGCGAACAAATTCTTCTCAGCGAAGTCGATCAATTTATTGAAACGACGCTTCGCTTCTTTATCATTGTTGAGCTTCAACCAAGCCATCCCCTGGTAAAAAATCATATCCGGCGGCTGATCGTTATAGAACATCGCACTAGCTGGTTCCTCCAGACCTTGCGAGGCCAGCGCAAAGCTTTCCTGCGCTTCATCGTGTTTCTCCAGCGCTTCATAAGCGCAGCCCAGATAGTAATTAATATTGTTCTCCTGGGCACCGGCCAGATTGCCTTCGCCCAAGTTATGCGGATACACTAGCGCCTGCTGCAGCAACGTCACCGCTTCAGCGTAGCGGTCCTCCTTAAGTGACTGCTTCCCTAGCTCGACATGAGCAAGCTTATATTGGCCGGTAACCTTGCCTTCCCCACCTTCCCAAGGATGGAAGTTGCGGCTCTCCAGCGCTTCGACCGCAGTCTCATAACGCCCCAGACTATTCAGCAGCGTCACATATTCAACGTAGAGATCATCCCGCTCTTCGACCAGAGTGTGGAATTGCTCCAGCTTCGCCAGTCTCCGTCCTGCAGAATAAGCCAGCTTCTTATACAGCTGATCCAGTTCGAATAGTACGCGCGCATCTTCCTGATCGCAATCGAAAGCTCTTTCCAGTGAAACCAACGCCGCTTCAGCATTGTTACGTTTGTTGAAATATGCCAAGGCCAGATTGCGATGGACTGTGGCAAAATCGTCGCGGACTGCACGGGACGCCTCCCAGTACGAAATAGCATCCTCCGAGCGTTTCTTGTCATAGCAGAGGTTGCCCAAATAATACAGCGCCATTGCATCCTCTGGCTGTGCCTCCACCGCTTGCTCCAGCACTTGCAGTTCGAACAGGCTGCTTGGGAAACAATAGGTCGGATCAGCTTGCTGTCCTGCCGCACGTTGTTCAGCAGCCTTGTCATGCTCTCCGGCACGATCATACAATTCGCCAAGTGCATAATGCAGCATCGGGTAAACTGCGACGCCCTGCTGTACGAGGTGCACAGCCACGGCAATCGCCTCTTCGACCAAGCCACAACCGGCATAGTCAGCCAGCAGATTCAGATAGTTGTGCGCGTCTCCACGCATCAGCCGTGACAGCTCACTCCATACAGCTTCAGCCGCAGCAGTATCGCCTAACTCCACTAGCGCCAGTGCCTGCTCGTTATAGGCACCAAAGTCAGCGACATCCAGTCCAAGTGTCTCTGTAGCGAAATCCTTCGCCTGTGCAGCGAGACCTAGCTTGCGCAACATCGCGGTCTTCAAATTACGGGCCTTATAGTTCCGGGCATTGCGGATCAGGGAGCGCTCTGCGAGCTCCAGCGCTTCATCATACGAACCTCTTTCGCTAGCGATCTGAGCCAGTGAGAAGTATCCGGCATCTTGCCACGCAACCGACCAAACCGCTTTGTAGAATGCGGCAAAAGCTTCATCCAAACGCCCTTGCAGCTTTAGCGAAACGCCCAGCTGATAATAAGCTTCGCTGTCATACGGGTTTGTATTACGCCAGGTCATCGTCTTGATCGCTCGACGGAAATGCTTGTCGCTCTCGGTGAAGAGACCCCGGCGCAGCAGCAAGGTTCCATAGGCTACATTAATGCGGATATCGCCAGGACTTCGCTTTAGGCCTTCCAGATAATAAGCTTCAGGTTCAAATGTCGCATGCCGGTATTGCTCCAGATGCAAACCCGCTAGATACAGCTCTTCTGTGGTCTGCAGCTCTTCCGGTTCGGCAAGCGGCTTGGCCGCCTCCGGCACCTGCTCGATCTCCGGACGCTTCGACTGATAAGTGATCAGCAGGCGACCATCGGTAGCACGTACGGACAATGACAGATCATGCGGCTGGTCAATTTCGTTCAGTGTAAGGACTGAACGAAACGTTAGTGTTGGCGAAAGGGTGACCGTTTCCAACAGGTATACTTGTTGACTTCCACGCAGTTCTACAACCGCACCCTCCATTAAAGAGGTTGTGTAGACTAGTACACGCGCTTCACGCGTATTCTCGTCAACCTCCAGATTGACAGCAACTTCAATGGAAGCATTCTTGACGACGCCAATATTTTTATAGGGCATAAAATATTGGGTAAAGGTCTTTTCTTCATAAGGCTGCAACCAGGAGAAATCTGGTTGGTTATCTGTATATACGCCGGTCATCAGCTCAATGTACGGTCCGTCCTCGTCCGTAAGCTGGCGGTCCCAGGCTTGGCCGAATTCTCCGTTGCCCCAGGTCCATTGCTTTTTGCCTGGTGAAATATGGTGATTGGCGACATGCAGCAGACCTGCATTTACGCCATGGTCATAACCTCCGACAAAGTTGTATTCCGATTTATAAGCCATGTAGGAAGTAGGTACAGGAATGTTCTTGTAACGGGAGATATCTACACCTTCAGAGTAATCCATCTTGTAATAGGTGCCTGTTGCAATCGGGAATCGCGACACATCGCGTTTGCCGTGGTCGAACACAGCAGTAACATCTGGCGGAAATACCGACTGGGTATGATCATTAACTGCCACCGCTGGGTTAGCCCACCAGAGAAAGGTTTGTGGCTCAGGCGTGCGATTGTATAGCTGGGCTTTAATCTCCAGATAGGCTTTACCTGGATAGAGACTAAAACCTGCCGTAACCTTTGTACCATACATCCGGTCAATCTCGCTGACCCATACCGTAGCACTTCCATCCGCATTCTCATCATAGCGGTACTCCACGGGTCCGAAGGTGTTCGGACGGTGATGCTGCGGCCAGTTGAATTCAATGCCACCTGAAATCCACGGTCCAGCCAGACCTACCAGTGCAGGCTTGATTACCCGATTATAGTAGACGAAATCATAGTTGTTAGTCTTGTCCAACGCTCGGTAAATACGGCCACCAATCTCCGGCATAATCTCGATGCGGACATATTCATTCTCAAGGATGACCAGCTTATAATTCTGCGCGATCTTCTCATTGGAGATACTCTCAATAACCGGATGCGGATAGACGCGGCCAGAGCTGCCCTGATACACCCGTTTCTCCAAAAACATCGGATTGCGGTCTGGCTTTCCTACGCTGTAGGTGGGAATGGAGACCTGTTCCTCCCAGACGCGCACCTTAGCGTTGTTCAATTCAATTAATTCACTCATTGGGCTTTCCTCCTTGCCTTTATAGCTTTACTATAACGCTCGGCAAAGTGGAATCCAATTGACGAAATGCGGGAATTGATGGATTATATTCTTATATTGATGCTTACAACTGAAGGAGGAACAGAACATGGAGATGGAAAAAGAGAACCCTCGCAAACCGGAGGGATTCACACAGGAGCGGTTATTTGTCTTGCCTGAATATCAGATAAAGGAGCTGGGTGAATGTGAGCTGACCGCCTCTCTCTTTGTCAGCGACATTGGGTATTTCCCCCATGCTCAATATCATTTTCGCGAACGTCCAGAGGGTTGTGATTCCCATATCTTTATTTACTGCTCTGTAGGTGAAGGTTGGGTTCAGTTCGGCAGTGAAGAGCCTATCCCAGTCACAGAACACCAGCTATTAGTCATTCCTGCCGGGGTACCCCATCGTTACGGTGCCTCTACTATTGACCCCTGGAGCATTTATTGGTTTCATCTGAAAGGTGGACATACGCTGGCCCTGATCAACATGTACGGACTCGATCAAGGTCCACTTACCCTGCCCATCAGCAGCGCTGGCCGCTTTATAGAATGGTTCGATCCTGTCTACGATTTGTTGATCGACAGGACCTATAATCTAACAACACATGTCCATATTTCGCAGACGATGCGCCATTTATTGTCCAGCATTGGCATTGGCGCCAGTCAGACCTCACAGGATATGAAGCGGGAAAGGTACCTAGAACAAGCCATTCAGTTTATGAATGAGCATTTGACAGATTCCATCAAATTGCCAGATCTGGCCAATCATGCCGGATTATCGAAGCAGCACTTGATACATCTTTTCAATCAAGAGACTGGAGTCCCGCCCATTGAATACTTTTTGCGGATGAAAATGCAGCGTGCCGGACAATATCTTGATCTGACAGATCTGAGTATCAAGGAAATCAGCAGTGCTATCGGCATCGCCGACCCTTATTATTTCTCACGGCTCTTCAAAAAAATGATCGGGTATTCACCCACGCAGTATCGCAGCATTCCCAAAGGCTAAAGAGGCTGAGTGAGCTTCTGTTTTCTATAACGGGCCGGGGTAATGTCAAAGTGCGATTGAAACATTCGGGTAAAATGGTCACTGCTTTCGTAGCCGACATCTTCGGATATTTCCGCTATCTGCCGTTTCGTGTAAATCAGTAGCTCAGCGGCCTTTTCCAGCCTCAGCTTGTTTATCGTATTGCCGATGCTGTCTCCGGTCTGCTCCTTGAATAAATGGGACAGCCGCGAAATAGAGAGACAGCTTTGACGAGCCAGTTCAGGCAGAGTCAGCTTCTCCGTGTAAGATTCCTGCAACTGAGCTAACACCTCTGCAATACGGGGGTCTATTTGATCCTGCTTAGCAGGGGGAATAGACATCTGCAGCAGCAGCAACGCCTCCTCCAGAGCAAGCATCGCGAGACGCCGTGGCAACTCTGAAATTCCTTGTTCCCCATATTTCCGCATGCGTTCTAGCGCCTCGAAGAACGCTCTCTGCAGCTCTGCTTCCAGAAGGGAAATATGAATGAATCGAACCATTCGTTCCGGAAACCGCAGACGGTGGACCCAGTCAGGATCAGGAATATAGTGTACCCAAGTAAATGACCAATTCTCACCGTTCGCTCCATAATGATGGGGTATGCCTGGCAGTAGAATGGTGACATCCCCCTCCCGACATAGAATTCTTTCCCCATTAACCCAAATTTCTCCCTCACCAGAGTGAGTATACATCAGTAGCCAATCTATACTTCCTGAGGGCCGATGAATGACATAAGGGCAGCTCTCCACATAATGTCCAGACACAAGAATACCGTAAGGCCGCAGCTCATCAATAGCATAATCCATCGGTTTGTTAGCCACATCCACACTTCCTTACTATTGGCTCATATGTTTACAATAAAGGATATATTACGATTACAACTTTAATCTGTGTAAGAGAATATATCGTAAATATATTACTAGTACAAGGAGGTTTTATTTCAGATGAATACTGTTAGCAAGACGGTTCGTTATACCCTCGATGCCCCGGACAAAACCATAACTAATGGCAAGTTGAGCGAAAATGGCGGCAGCAATCGGCAGGGTCGCAGCTTTGGATTCACAAATTATTACATGACTCAGAATGGTCACCCCTTTATTCCTATCGTTGGGGAATTTCACTTTTCCCGCTTCTCTTATTTGCATTGGGAGGAGGAATTGCTGAAGATGAAGGCCGGTGGGGTGCACATCGTGGCTACCTACATATTTTGGAATTTCCATGAGGAAGAGGAAGGTCACTTCAACTGGGGCGGCGATTTGAATCTGCGCCATTTCATCGATCTCTGTGCCAAGCTTGAAATGCCACTGATCTTACGAATGGGTCCCTTCTGTCATGGAGAAGTGCGCAACGGAGGCATTCCAGATTGGGTCTTCAAATATCCGATTGACATTCGTTCCAATGATCCAGGTTATCTCAAGCTGGCCAAGCAGCTATACCGCGAAATTGCCAAACAAATGAAAGGCTCTCTGTTTCAGGAGGGAGGTCCGGTCATCGCGGTCCAACTGGAGAATGAATTCATGCATTGTGGCGCTCCTTATGACTCCTGGGGTTATAAAAGCGGGGTATACCTGCCTATTGGCACAGGCGGGAATGAGCATCTGGCTGAGCTGCGCAGGTTGGCTGAAGAAGTAGGGATCGATCCGCTTCTCTTCACAGTTACGGCCTGGGGTGGTGCTGCTGTACCCCACAAGGGTACACTCCCAATGCTGGCCGGCTATGCCTATACGCCATGGATTCCGAATCAACCGCCCAGTCAGGAATTCCTATATCGTGATCTTCACCGTACTCCAGCGGAACCGGTCAACTATGACTCGCTTGATTATCCGGTAGCTTATTGCGAAATGGCTGGAGGCATGCAGGTCAGCTACAATGCCCGACCCTATGTGCCGGCAGCGAGCATAGAAGCAATGACATTAGTTAAGCTGGCTAGCGGCAGCAATCTGCTCGGCTATTATATGTATCATGGCGGCTCCAACCCTACCGGCAAGCATAGCTACTACAACGAAACATCACTCCCCAAAATCACTTATGATTACCAATCTCCATTGGGTGAATTCGGCAGGGTAGGCCCATCTTACGATCGTATCCGTTCAATCTCGATGTTCCTGGAATCCTTTGGGGATGTTCTTGCCCCGATGGGCACCGTGTTGCCAGAAGGACAGAGCGAAGTGGAAAGTACGGATGTGGACAGTTTGCGCTGGTGTCTGCGCCAGCAGGGCGGTTCCGGATTTCTATTCCTGAATAACTTTCAGGATCATCTGGAAATGCAGAACCAGGAACTCCGACTAGAGTTAGATACTAAACAGGGGCCGGCAGTCTTTCCGCAGGTGGGCTCCATGACTTTGCGGAATGGACAAGGGGTTGTATTTCCCTTCAACCTGCCGCTTGCGGGACTCAAGCTCATTAGCGCTACTGCTCAGTTACTGACCAAGCTGGAATCTGCAGGGAACACAACCATTGTCTTCTACGCTCATGAAGGAATAGCTCCAGAGCTAGTCCTTCAGGCCAACGGCATTCAATCCATTGATGCAGGCTTAGGCTCAGCTCGGCTGATCAGCGATGTGTGGCTAATAACCCCAGTAGTAGGCAAAAGCCATAGCATCTGCATTACAGCCGAAGATGGAGCAAGCGTTACCATTATCATTCTCAGTCGCAAGGAAGCCATGCGCACCTACCGCCTCTCCCTGTGGGGTGAAGATCGCCTAGTTATTGGCGACAGTGAAATCGAGGGCTTTCACCTCTACGCCAAGGATGGACAACTGCTACTACATTCGCCGGGAAGCGCCCAATTTGCTGTTTCTCTCTTTCCGGCTCCACCAGCAGAACCTGCACTAAGCCTCGGCACCTTGAAGTCTAATGAAGAAGGACTGTTTCGCACCTATTATGTCGGATTGGAGGCGTACACGCCTGAATTGGAGCAGTTCGAACCTTCAGAGCGTTCTCGGCTACTAAAGATTAGTTCAGCTTGGCCTCAACAGGTGGACGACATCTACCTGCATATCGATTATGAGGGCGATGTGGCCGCCGCTTATCTAGCCAATCGGTTGCTGACGGATCATATTCAATATGGTCACACGTGGAATATCGGGCTGAAGCAGGTCAAGGACGAGTTAGAGTCAGGTGAAGTTCATTTGCTGATTACACCCCTGCGCAAAGGGACGCTGCACAGCTTTGTGAACCAGGCTTATGTAGAAGTCTTCGAGGGGGTGGAAATAGCCACGTTCCAGCAGATCCAAGCAGTTCCGCATTACAAATCCGCTCTATATCTAGCTATTTAAAATGCTCCAGCACTCATAAGTAAAAGTAACGAATGGATTAAATTCGGCTTTATAGACTAGTTATTATTTCATCCTTGTGCAACAATCCACCTCCCGCTGGCGGCAGCATTCGCCGCTGCCGCCAGCGGAGGGTAGCACAGACGGCACGGAACACCTCATCCACAAAGAATGCAGTATATACCCCGAGAATACCCCAACCGCAGGAGATCCCGAACAGAAAGGCACCGCCAGTCTGTGTCATCCACATGCCCAACACACTAATAACAGCCACGAATTTGGCTTCGCCAACCGCCGTAAGCGCTCCGGTCAAAGTAAAGGTCCAGATTCGCAGCGGCTGCCACAGCAGGCAAAGCATAAAGATCGGCAACGCCTTGTGCACCACATCCAAATCGGAGGTAAAGAGCCCGAGCAATGGCTTCGCCGTGATCCAGATCAGTAGTGAGGCACCGAAGGAGCCAAGAACCCCGACACGGGAACCGGCATAAGGACTGCGGAATACCGCTTGATATCTGCCTGCTCCATATAATTGCCCGACCTGAATCTGTACAGCACTGCCGAACGCTTGACCTATAGTAAACGGCAGTTGCTGGATCAGGTTGAGATAAGTATAGGCAGCAAGCGGTAAAGCCCCCATTGAAGAAACAATGGAAATAACCACTATTTGCGAGGCACCCCATGACATCGAAATAAAGATGGAGGGCATACCAATCGACATAATTTCCTTCAAGAGCGGCTTATCAAAGCCTAGCCATTCACGCCAATGCAGGTGGGGTTTAAAAGTAAGATATAGGATGTACACACAGAATAGCAGTGCAATACATTTACTGCCCACTGTTGATATTGCCGCCCCCTGCAATCCCAGTTGCGGGAAACCAAGCTTGCCAAATATCAAGCCATAATTGAGCAGCAAATGCATCAAGTTCATGCCGATAGCCACGTACATTGTCCCTCTAGTGTTTCCAGTACTGCGGATCACACTCGATATCGTTAAATTCAGTACGGTTATGAGCATACCTGCGCCAACAATACTCAAATAGGTTGTAGCGTAAGGCAGCACTTCCGGCGGACTCTTCATCAGCTTCAGCAATGGCTCGGCACTCAAACATAACAAAGTGCTTATCCCTATACCAGCAACTAAGTTAATTTTTAGAGCCATATAGGTTGCCTTTCGCGCTTCTTGCTGCTTCCCTGCACCCCACTTCCGCGAGACAACAATTCCCGTTCCGGCATTCACAAGAAAAAACACAGTCATCACGGATGTAATAATCCCGTTTGAGAGGCCCACTGCGGATACTTCGTAATCTCCGAGCCGGCTGACCATCATCGAATCTACCGTTCCCATTAGAAATTGCAGCAGCATTTCGACGGCAATCGGCCAGGATAAATGCCAGAGTGACAGTTTATTTGTTGCTATAAAAGCTTGATCCGATATCATCACAGCATCGCCCTCCCTGCTCGATGTTTAACTTATATTTCAACAAAAACCGCCTCCGCACAGTTTAAACTGCGCGAGGCGGTTATGCCTATCTTCGATTTATTACTTTTTGCTAGCCAGATATACGTCTGCTTGAGCTTGAACTTCTGCTTTCACTTTATCCAGACCGGCGCTATTCAAGTTTTTTGCCAGCTCGTCGAATGCCTTATCTACATCTTTTATAACACCGATATAGATAGGATTGGCGTATTGCGTAGAAGCATTCGCAAGGTTGGAGATCTGAGTCTTCACTTTGTCAGAATTGAACGTAAACCCGTTGTAAGTGAAATCCGTCAAATAATCTTTTACCTTTTCCTGATGATCAATATACGATTGCGGCCAGTTACTCATCGGTTTGAACAAATCCTTGTTTACAAACCAGAAGCCTGCCGCATCCGGAGGATACGTATTCGTTTCGGAGGTTATGCCTTCTGGCAATCCGATTTTGTCATCAGCAGTGATAGCATAGTTTGTTCCTTCCACACCGAAGTAGGTGAGGTATACATAAGATGGATCTTCCATGATCAGGTCTATCGCTTGCATGACACGCTCAGGATTTTTGGAATTGGCAGCGATAGAAATCCCGTTATTCGTCCATGTGCTTTGCGGTGCTTTGCCATCAGCGGTTAAGGCAGAAACCACATACGTTTCGATTCCCTTTGCAGCAGCAGCTTCCATTACTGAAGCGACGTCATTGGTATTGCCAAGCGCTACTGCAGACTTGCCTTCCACAAAGTTATCCTTGGAGCGGATCTTGTTGGAGTAAGGATTTTTGTTGATATATCCTTTGTCATACCAGTCTTTCATAATGCCAGCAGCATACTTCTGGGCACTAAGATAAGGCTCCTCCACCATACTGTAAAGCTTGCCAGTAGGATCTTCGAAATCGTAAGCTACACCTTGAGCCATCGGATTTCCAGAATCGATTGGAGCACCTTGATAACCAATCTTATCACGAAGCAAATATTGATATGGAGTCGGAAGGTCGAACTGAGAATCCAGATTAAGTCCGATCATGTCGGGATGATTTTTTTTCGCGGCAGCCAGATAAGGTCCGATCTCCGAGAATCTCTTAACTTCAGTCAGACCCGCTTCGGCCATGATATCCTTACGTAGAACAGCTACACTGACTTTACGGTCCGGAGTGCTGGACGGAATCATAAACATCTGTCCGTTAATTTTTGTTGCATCCCATGCGGCAGGGTCAAGCTTTGCAGTTTTGAGTGGCATATATTTCTGGATATCTTCCATCTTCAATTCATAGAAGGCACCTTTGGTTGCCTGTTGAACATAGTAATTCCAGTCTGCAGAGAATACGAAATCAACATCTTCGCCTGAAGCCAGGATAAGCGGATATTTAGACTGCACATCGCCCCACCCGATATAATTCAGTTCAATCGTAGCATTGATATCCTTCTTCAATTTCTCGTTCAATTGAGTCAGCACTTCAGGCATTCCCTTAGGTGCATCACCGAGCAGATAGCCCTTCAGTACAACTTCTTTCTGATCCGCAGCTGCCGACGGCTCTGCGGACGCAGCGCTGGTCTCTTTCCCAGCATTGCTGCTATTCTCTTTATTACCGCCGTTATTGCTACTAGAACAAGCGGATAGGACTAGCGTCAACGACAGGATCATTGTCAGAATAGACGCAACGTTTTTCTTTGCTTTCTTCACCCTTATTACCCCCCTAAGTAGTGTGTAATTATATATAAACCCTATAAGTTGCAGGATTCATACCAATAAGTATGGTAAATCTGGCCTTGCCCGCCTGTGCTCAGCCTTTCACAGCACCGATCGTAATGCCCTTAACGAAATACTGTTGGAGGAATGGGAACAAGATTACTATAGGTCCGGTGGCAATTACCGTCATAGCGAGCTTGAAAGTTTCCTTAGGTGTATCCAGGGTCGACATATGCTGGGCCATTGCAGCAGACATGTTCATCGCCGAAAGCATTTTATACAACAAATATTGCAGCGGAACATATTGCTCCTTATCCGTAAACATCATTGGCGTCCACCAGTCATTCCAGTAAGCTAGAATTGTGAACAAGCCGATAGAGGCCAAAGCGGGCTTGCAGAGCGGAAGTACCATTTGCCAAAAGATCCGAAAATCGCCGGCTCCGTCTATTTTTGCTGACTCAACTAACGGTTCCGGAACAGAGCCTTGAATAAAGCTGCGCAGAATCAGAACGTACATTACGTTGAACATTGGGACGAGAATGAGTACGGCTAGCGAGTTCTTCAAGTGCAGATAGCTGGTAATCCAGATATAGTAAGGGGCCAGTCCACCGTTGAACAACGTAGTAAAGAACAAGAAGAAGGCCAGTTGGTTCCGGTATTTCACTTCTTTGCGGTACATGACATATGCCGCCATCGTCGAGATCAAGAGCGACAGTACGGTACCTACGATGGCTACGATCAGCGACACGCGGTAGCCGGATAATACATCACTGAAATTCCGGAATATAAAAGCATAAGCATCTAACGAAAACCCTCGGGGCAGAAAGGAATACCCTTTTGCCAGAACCTGACCTTCATCAGAGATCGAACCTGAGATCAGAACGATAAATGGCATCAAGCACAAAAGTGCAATAATCGAAACCATGACATAAGAGAATACCTGAAAGACAGGTGCTGAATTCAATTTGTTTTTTTCCACGATCATTTCACCCCACCAGCGATTTAGTTAATTTAGAACAGCGCGTTATCTTTGTCATAGCGACGGACCATAGAGTTGGCGAACAGGATAATGATCAGTGTTAATACGGATTGATACAGCCCTACAGAAGAAGCCATTCCGAAATCCTGTGTGCCCACCAGCGAGCGGAAGACCAGGGTATCGATAATATCTGTGGCATTCATCAGCGTACCGTTATTCCCGATCAACTGGTAGAACATATCGAACTCACCGCGCATGATCCGTCCCAAACCAAGCAATATCAGCACAATTACGGTTGGCTTGAGCAAAGGTAGGGTAATCCTCATGATTTTTTGAAAACGTGTCGCACCGTCAATCGTAGCCGCCTCGTATATTTCCTGGTCGATGCCGACAATTGCCGCCAGATACAGGACGCTGCCGAAGCCAACCCATTTCCACACGTAGAGCAATGGAAGCAACAGGTACCAATAGCCTGTCGTCGAATAAATATCAATGGCTTCCAGACCAATGTTCCGGAGGAACACATTGACAATCCCGAACTCATAATTCAGAAAGTTATAGACGAAAGCGGATACCGTTACCCATGAAATAAAGTAAGGCAGAAACATAAAGGTCTGGGCTGCCTTTTTAAAAAATTTGTGATACGTTTCCGAAATCAGCACCGCAGCCAGAATTGAAAAGAAGGTATAGGTTGCCAGGAATACGACATTGTACATCATTGTGTTTCTGGTAACGAGCCAAGCTTTTCCCGATTGGAAGAAGTATTGGAAATTCTCCCAGCCATTCCACGGACTTAAGAAAATGCCATCCCGATAATTAAATTCTTTAAAGGCCATGACCACTCCCGACATTGGAATGTAGGCAAAAATAATGAAATAGATGGCAATCGGTAAAAACATGGCATACAGCACCCAGTTCTTCCTTAATTCCTTGAACGGTGACAGGCCTTTTGCCGTTTTCTTGTTTTTCAAGACAACTTGCTCCACTTTAGCACCCATATGTATCCCCTCCACGTATGCTTTCTCTTCTCCTCCTTTATTGTAAAATATTCAGGATATTACACATACGAGGCAAAGTTTCGATCTTCTTTGAAATGTTATGTTAACGCTTACTTTTTAGTGGAAAAGGGAAGTCGAATACGCACAGATGTCCCTTCACCTTGTATGCTGACATAGGAAAGGCCGTATAAAGCCCCATAGGTTAGCTCAATTCTTTCCTGGATGTTGCGGATACCGAATCCACCTGTTCCTTTGCGGATTGACTCCGTAAAAAGGGTTGCTACTTGCTCCGCATTCATGCCAATACCGTCATCGCTGATGATAATCAGCAGATCATTCATCTCCGTACGCGCGGTCACATGGATCTCCCCGATCTCCGAATCCTTCTCCATAATCCCGTGCAGAATCGCATTCTCAATTAGCGGCTGGAGCATAATCTTCGGAACCATGCACTGGATGAACTCTGCCGGAATCTCAATGGATAAAGTGACTGAGTTGCCAAACCGCATATTCTGGATAGAAACATAAGATTCAATATGCTTTAACTCGCTCTCCAGCGTGACTGTCTCCTCACCGTTGGACAAGCTCAACCGATAAAACATCGCTAACCGGTCCACGACCTTGGAAATGTTACTATTGCCGGACTCAATCGCCATAATATTAATCAGATCAAGGGTGTTATATAGAAAGTGAGGGTTAATCTGGGCCTGCAGTACCTTAAGCTCCTTATTCTTAATATCTCGCCCCAGCGTATAGGTCTCATCCATCAGTTGCGACACATTCTCCACCATCACATTAAAGTTATGAGTGAGTTCCCCAATCTCATCCTGGTTAGCCGGGAGCGGCGCAATCCGGAAGTTGCCATTCTTCACCTTGCGCACATGTAGACTGAGCCGCCGGAGCCGTTTGGTTGCTGATCCAGCCACAATGAAGGAGAGAATGAACGTGACCGGGACAATGAGGAAAAAAATGAGGATCAAGCGGTTCCGCATCTTGTTGCTGGACTTCAGAATATCGGTATACGGGACGATCATCGCCAGCTTCATATCCGTGTCGGAAATCGATTGCAAGCCGAATAAGAACCGCTCGCCTTTAAATTCCAGCTGATCTACCCAGTAGCTCTCCGAGTTCTTCCCTTCCGGCAATAGAGACATAATGTCCTCAAATTCTTGGGTCGAATAAGGAAATCCACCTGAGGTACTGAGAATATCGCCGCGGTCATTAAACAGTGCTACAGAAGTCGAGGGTGTAGCAACAGCATGATTTAATACGGAACGCAGCGTGTCCTGCGACACCTGTGCGCGAACAATCCCATCGGTCTGCTGAATGTTATGTGCATTTGGAATTACGCGCAGAACTGACACCATATCACTATCTGATTCGTTATCAAAAGCGGAAGAAGGAAGCCACGCGAAGGCTGAATGTGAGGCTACGAACTGCTTAAACCATTCACTATTCTCCACTTTCCCCATATTCAGATAGTCTGGGTTCTCCGTGGCTGAGGCCAGCCCTTTCTTCATGTACAACTGTATCGTCTCAATATCCGAGTTATAGCGAAATTGGTTCAGTACACTAGCAAGTTTGTTGGCATCCGTTCCCCAGAGATTGACATCTTCATACCTTTGCGGGTCCTCAGCAACCAAGGTCTGTACGGTTTCATTAAAAGAGAGGAAATTCAGAACTTCCCGTACTGTCTCCGCACGGTACTGTAGATATGACTTTGTCTCTTCCAGCATCTTACGAGCGGAGTAAAGCGCCTGCTTCTCATTCTCAGCAGCGGTCACATGAAGATGAATATACAATAGCAGCACAAAGGGGATGAAGATGACTAACATATAGGACGCAAACAGCTTATAACGGATGCTCAAATCGACGAATGGCTTACGGGGTCTAAATTTCATTTGGATACCCTCTCCCGATATTCAGAAGGCGTGAAGCCAGTATATTTTTTGAAAAAGGTTGTGAAATAGTTGGCATCTGCAAAACCAAGCCGCAAAGCCACTTCGTACAGCTTCATCTCTTTGTCAAGCAGCAACTCCTTCGCTTTATCCGCCCGGAGCGAGGTAATATATTCTTTTACAGTCGCACCCCTTTGCTTCTTAAAGTAGGAGCAAAGATAGGTTTCGCTAAGTCCCACATGGTCTGCGATGTCCAGAATGGTAAAGCCTTTTTCATGATAATGCTTATGAATATAATGCAGAATATCCCGCATTTTCCCTACTGTACCCTCAGGACCCGCGGTCACAGAGAACAGTTCCAGAAACGAAAGAATGTATAGCTCCATGCTGGCCAGATCAGGAATCCGGTCAATTTCTTTCCAGATGTACCGCCGCTCTGTATCCTCATCCGTATCCGTGAATCCTAGTTGCACAGCTACATCCAGGAGGACAAGCAGAAACTGAAAGTAGGAATCATTGAGCCGGGCGATATTCAGGTCACGCGCATGACGGGCTCGCTCCGTCCACTTTACGATCAAATTACCCGCACCCTCTATGTCACCTTTTTTCAATAAATCGCGTAAATTCCGAACTACGTTCCAATCTGTATCGAGCGCTGTATTCCCCCCCAGTACATCGGCAAATATCAACTTGCTGCCCACATTATAATAATGAAGACTGCAGGCATCGTAAGCCGTTTTGTAGGATGTTGGAATCTGTGTCAACCCTGAAGCTGGTTCTCCAACCCCCATCCGAAAACGTATGTTGCTGCCAATGATACCGTTGATTTCCTCAAATAAGTCCTCCAGTACGCTGCGTTGCTCCCGATAGCTGCTACCATAGAGGCCAGGCATGATAATGATCAAATAGTGCTGGACGTCGAACCCGCATATCGCTTGTAAAGAGGAAAGCTTTTCACTCAAATTCAGCTTACGCAGCACCTGCTCCTGCACTAGCTTTGGATCTTCAGGGTACTGTGGTGGATTCCAATAAAGGGATGAAGCAATGACTGTATAAGGTCCCACAAGCGGCAATAAAAAAGTCTCACGGCTCTCCAGCGCTTTGTTTACATTGTCGGAACTAGGTGTCGCAATTAGCTTGCGAACCATCTCCTGCCTGAGATAAGGCAATCCTTCATCATAGGCATCTTGCAAATAGCGACCCTCGGACTGTTTCTTCTGATCAGCTTCCCGAGCCTCCACGGCTGCTTTGACCGCTTTGCGGACTTTATCAAGGTTAATCGGCTTCTCTATATAATCCATAGCGTGCAGCCGGATCGCCGACATTAAATACTCTTTGTCAGAGAAACCACTTAAGAAAATCAGCTTGCAGCCAATATCTCTTTTCCGCAGCTGCTCGGCGAACTCGATCCCATCCATTTTGGGCATACGGACGTCACAGAGGATAATATCAGGCTGCCAGCGCTGTGAGATTTCCAGAGCTACCAGACCATTTCGCGCAGTTTCCACCTCAAATATCCCCAATTCTCCCCAATCCATATGTTTGCGCAGCATCTCCCGGGTTCTCTCTTCATCATCTACGATTAACAATCTCATGCTGCATCCCCCTTATAAATAGCTATACCCGTGCTGGTAAATTTCTTCAGCATGATCTAAAAAGTCAAAAACAGGCCGCCGAAGCGGACTGTAATTGGTAAAATATAGTTTCACGAGGTAAATTCTGGTTTCACACGAACCACCCACTCAGGAATCAGAGAAATTTCCGCGATATTGACAACCTCCAGGCCGGAAAAAGAGTATTGTACCGCCATAGCGGAATCACTTCGAGTCTGTTCGCCTCTGCGCGCAGGTGATATATATAGATCCAACGAATGTTCCTGCAGCTCCCTGGCATGTTGCGTTAATCCAAGCTCCCACCTGTCACCATTCCAGAAATGGTCGCCTACCAGCCTTCCATTAATAGACGCATTCCCGACATCTCCCTCATAATCCACAGCCAGAAAAAGTTCATGCAGATTAGTTGCTGCCCACACCTGTGGCGGAATGTTTACAACTGCCTTGCGATCGTCAATATGGCAGGTATCTACCGTGAAGGATTGGGTAGGAAGGTCCAGCCTGTAATGCTCGAATCCGTGCAGGTCAGAACCCTGTATCTGCTGAATGTCCATGAAATCCGAAACCAGCGAATGTTGGATAGCCGGAAATACAGCAAATGTGGTGCTGCCACTGCTGCGGCTGTAGAAGCTCAGCTCCTCACCTTTCACCGTGAGTGGCAGTTCAGATAGAACCAGACGCCGCTCTCCCCATAACTCAACATCCCAGAGATTCAAGGCTTGCTTGTGTGAGAGCAAATGCACAATGACGGTTTGTCCTGTGATGGAAAGGAGCTTAAATATCCCTTCTGTCCGCCCCCCAAAAGTGACATATACCCGATCACTTTCATGATGGACAAGAGCACTCTCAGAGGTTACATTATGCAGTCCAGCGCTTACAAAACAAAATTCTGAAGACATGCCTTGCGGAGCAAAAAAGAAATACTCCTCACAGTTTCTCCCCATTATACATGTGATAGGTTGTGCTGTAGCATATTTAAGTAAGAATTCACCCATCTGGAAATTAAAGGGGAGAATAGCTGACACGTCACTTTCCAGCGTGAATCCATGTGATTCTGGGACAGTCAGAATTTCATCCTCCAGCTCAAGCCGAAGGGAGATTCCGGTATGGGTCCTCGTCTTCACATGGTCTTGTACATTAGTGAGGAACACATAACCAGAGCCTTCCTTAACCCTTACAGCAAAACGCACCTCATCCACATCCGTCGGCTTCAACTGACCCGCATTGTCTGGAAGTGCTGTCGCCATTGTGCATAATTCTTCCCCATAACTATGAACGAATGAGAATAAGAGCTTCAACCGCAGATAGGACTCCCGTACCTGGCCAAATTCTCCGATCGGGGCCTGATAGTCATAAGAAATCCGTGGATTTGTCTTCTCATTCATGTAAGAATGCCTGCCAACTGGCTGTGAGCCTCCATGGAATACATAGTAACCAATGAAATTACAACCTCCGGCAATTTTTTGGATACTCATAGCTTCAACAGTCTCCGGCTCTACCTGAAAGCGGGCCAGATACCAAGCCTGCATACCACCGCCCATCTCGCAACAAGCATATGGATAATCCTCCGGCTGGTAAGGAGGCTCAAAGCCAGGCACCACCACATTGTTATTGTGATAATCCTGAAATAAAAATTCAGTGGTAGGCGACTGCTCCGGCTGTTCCTCCGTCACATTCCAGGGTGTATACGCGTACCCTCCATATAACGGTAGAACCTCATCCAACAATACTGCGGCTCCGCCCCAACCCGTTGAGGTATATATCGGCGCTATAAGGCCAGCTGCCACAGCCATTTCTTTTAAACGACTCATATGGGCTTCACCATCCCTGCCGGAGGGTACGAATTCATTCGTCTGTCCATTCGTCATCTCCCAAGGAGCTCCCGCATGTTGATATTCATTCTCTAATTGAACGCCAATAACCGGCCCGCCGTCCTTGAACATCAGCCCCTCCGCCTCTGTCCCAATCTCATGGTAGAGGATATTCACTGCTTTCAGATAAGCTTCATCATTCGAGCGAACCTCAAATGGACGGCCATACAGCCAATCCGGAAGTCCACCATTACGGCATTCCCCATGGCAGAATGGACCTACCCGGAGAATTAGCTGCAAGCCGTGCTTCCCGCATAATTCAATAAATTTGCGCAGATTCAGGTTCCCGTCCCAGTGGAACTCGCCTTGCACTTCCTCATGATGGTTCCAGAATATATAAGTGGCGACGATATTTATGCCTGCCGCCTTCATCTTAAGCAGTCCTTCTTCCCATCTATCATGAGCGATGCGTGAGAAATGCATTTCACCACAAATCCCAAAGAAGGGTGCTCCGTTCCATTCCATATAATAGTTGGTAAAAGAAATCTTATCTCCTTGCAAATTATGCCCGCCTAAACTTAAAGTAGCGGGTCTAATTGCTTTCGAAATCCCCCTTAGATCAATATTCAGCTCATCGTTATCTTTAGTGTGTGTCATGCCAATCTCCACCCCTTTGTCTTCTCTGTGAAGTCCAGTATCTATATAATAAAACGCTTTCATCAGATATACATCCCACTTAGAATTACGTTCTTCTTCGAAAACCTGTGGTTCTCCCTACAGCTTCTAGCTTTTGAATCTGTAAATGTTAAAAATGAGCCAGTCTCCAATAACCCGGAGACTGGCTCATATTCGTTCTTGATTCGTAGTTCCTTAATGATTATAAATCCGATACATAAGTACAGCTGCTTCAGCACGGGTGGTCGTAGCCTGTGGATGGATAAACCCACCACTTCCCTCTACAAGACCAGCTGCGATCAGTTCAGCAATTCCCTGCTGCGCAAATGAAGCGATCTGCTTCCCATCTGTGAATCCGCTCAAATCTGCCTGAACATCTCCAAGCTTTCCAGTCAGCTTCATCGCCCGGACAGTCAAAGTCATCATTTCTTCGCGGGTGATGGTTGCCGCCGGATCAAAGCTGCGACCATCACGACCTGTCGTAATTCCAAGTGCCTTGGCAATACTCACTGCTTCATAGTAGTAATCACTGGTAGACACATCGCTGAAACTGCTCTCTATTGCTGCTTGAAGTCCCAGTGTTCTCACTAATAATGTAATATAATCTGCGCGGGTAATTGTGGATTGTGGCGCAAATCTATCAACAGACACACCGTTGATAACCCCTTTGGAAGCCATGACCTCTATGGCCTCGCGACCCCATTCCACAGTTCCCAAGTCACTGAATGATTTGTTGACCAGAACAACTGCGTATTTGCTGAAATGCGTCGTCGTAAACGTCATATTGCCTGTGGCTGCGTCATACGAACCGCTTGGTACGGGTACAGTATTGCCGGCATCATCCAGATACCATACCGTTAAGTGGGCAAGCCTGTTCTGTTCTGCCGCCGACGGAGTGTAAGGCACAGAGACAGTCACTGGAGCCGCAGAATTCTTCCAAGCAATGACTGCTCCGTTAATCGTCAACGACAGTTCAATAACCGGTCTGCTGCCGATCATTGCCAGCACCTCCGGCTGGATTCCTGCTGTGTCAGTTGCGCTGATGTTGAGTGTGACTACAGCAGCAGGATCAGCATTTAAGGAATTCAGCATGTTATCCGTCAAGTGCATCGTACCCAGACTGGTCCGAATTTCAAACTGCGAGGTTGCCGAAGAATACGATAGAGCACTTGCGGAAAGCTCAATACTGATACTTTTCACGCCCTCAATACCTGGTATATCCACCACAATGTTATGGCTTTCTTTCTCACCTGCCATAGAAATGGCTGTATTCAGGAGCTCATTGGTGAGTGATACCTTCGCTTTTCCGGCAGCTCTGTCCACTACAGTTGGTGGCGCCGCAATCGTTACTGAGCCGTCCGCATTAACGTTGTAACCTGTTTGGACTACTGGTGTGGGTGTGTTCTGTGAAACTGTTGGTATTGCTGTTGGCACGGGTGACGCTGTAGGCGACGATGTTGGTGTTGCAGTCGGGTCCGGTATGACGACAACAGCCGTCTTCGCGGATACCGCGGCTGATCTTTCCGAGACTCCTGTTTCGTTAGCAGCTGCTACCTTGTAATAGTAGGCTGTAGCTGAGGTAAGATCTGTATCGATATAAGAAGTTAGAATTACCGTGTCAGCATTTACCTGAATGTAAGGGCCCTCTTCCTGTGTAGCGCGATACACACTGTAGGTTACGGTCCCTTCAGCAGCGACCGTATTCCAGGTGATCTTGACCGAAGTAGCTCCATCCGCTATTGCTGTTACTCCCGTTGGTGTTTCTGGGGGGAGAATTACTTGCGGCACGGTTGTGGTCTGAGAACGAACAGGTTCACTGTAACCTGATTCTCCTGAACCATTAACTGCGGTCAGCGAATAGTAATATACCGTATCCGCATTTAGGGTCGAATCCGTAAAGCTAGTTCCATGGATAGTCACCGTGTTAATCTTGATGAATCCGCCCGCTCCAGTGGCAGAGCGGTACAGATTATACCCTGTTGCTCCTTCGACTGCATTCCAAGCCAGTGTAATATGGTTTCCTCCTGCTCCCAGCGACCTCAAACCTCCCGGTGTCGCTGGAATTGTTATTGCTGTTACAGTTGGAGAAAGCACTGATATACTTTGGCCGTGGACTGCTGCTATTTTGTAATAATAGATTGTTCCGGCGAGTAGATCCTGATCGGCATAGCTATTTAACAGCAGCGGTTCCAGATTGATTTGAGTATAAACTCCCGCCTCAGTAACCGCGCGGTACACATTATATGTGACTGTTGCTTGATCTGAATCTACTACTGCTTCCCAATTCAATTGAATAGATGAAGCACTAGTGCCTACAGCAGTCAACTGAGCAGGTGCCGGATAAAGAACCTGTAATTTCACAAACGGCGACTTAAGGGATTCCCCAGCTGTGTTTACTGCACTCACCTGATAATAGTAGGTGCTCCCAGGCTGTAGATTGAGATCACTATAACTATTGGTCAGCAGTGGACTGTTGTTAATTTGGGCATAAGGGCCATTCGCCTGATCTGCTCTATACACATTATATTGAGCCCCGTTCACAGCCTCCCAGTCCAGACGCCCTGACTGATTCACTGTTAATTGTCCTGGAGCTAGGGGTACAAATGCACCCTTCGCCTGAAACAGCACAATCCCCACCCAGTCCGTAGTACTTGAGACTCCATAGATGGTTACCCGAATATAACGTCCAGAGGTATTCTCTGGCATAGGTTCCGTGAACAATGTCTTCGAGCCGCCGAATGTCTCACGACTGTCCAGCGCCATCGTCCAGTCCGTTCCGTTATCCGAAACCTGGATACTGTATTTCATGGTCTGCCAAAAAAGCATGGAAATCGTATCGATTCTCGCTTTGCCTCCAAGATCTACCTGCCAGTATTCCGGATTGGCACTCGTCTGCAGATTCGCTCCTGTAGACCATGCGCCGCCGCCAGTATTCATCGTCACTGCATTGAGCAACGGATTAGCGGCAACGTTAGACCCCGCTACTTTGCTAGCGGTGACTGCACCTCCATTGGCAAGATAGCCTGTGGAAAGGTCCGGAGAAACGGTAATGACACTGGTAGCCTTTGCTCCGCCATTGACTGCCTCCGCTGTAATTGTAGCAGTACCTGCGGCAATTGCGGCAATCATACCCTCAGCATCTACAGTCGCAATCTCTGGATGGTTCGAACTCCAGACGAGTTCCTTGTTCGTTGCATAGGCAGGAGTCAATATTGCTGTTACCCTTTTAGATTGGCCAGCCGTTATTGTCATAGTAGTGCCTGAGAGCTCAACGCCTGACACCAATATGTTGCTGCTCTTCATAAGACCGACTGTCGCAGCCTTCAAAACCGCTGCATCTTCATCAATAGTGCTCTGCTGTGAGTTGTCCCAATGCTCATTTTTGGCTTTCAGCAGATCCTCTTGGGCCTGCTGTAATGCCAGGGTATAGGCCGTCAAACTCTCTGGTGAATAATAGTCATTCGGATAAGTCTTCGCTGACACCGCCTCTGCAACTGCAGCTTTCAGCAATGTCGTTTTTAGTATAGCTTCACCTGTCACGGTTATATCCAGACTTTGCGTCTTGAGATAACCGCCGTAAGCAGCATAGTTATCGACGGTAAGCGTCACTTTGGCGCTGCCTGGACCTACAGCATGAAGTTCGCCAGTCTGTGCATCAATCTCAATAACTTCCGAGTCACTAGAGGACCAGATTTGTGAGATGTAATCGGCATGACCCGGGTTCTGGGCTGCCTTTAGCACTTTGGTAGTTCCGGATTCCAAAGTGAGCGTCGTGCCTTCAATATCCGCTCCGTTCTCATCTTTGATCCCTAGCGCTTCTAACGGGACAATGGAATGTACATCCACAGACGCGCTAGCACTCAAACTTGGATTAGCGATAGAGGTGGCAGTGATAGTTACATTTCCTTCAGTAACCGCCGTCACTAGACCTGTAGGACTCACCTTTGCCACGGACGAATCGCTTGATACCCAGTTAACACTGCCATCAAAAGCAGTAGATACAGGATTTACTGTAGCAACTAACTGGAAGGTATAGCCTGGTGTCCCTTCAATAGGCAGCAGCCCAAATGAGGTTTTGTTCAGGCTCACAGATACTGGAACCGGAGCCATGGCATATACATTGAAATTGTCCAAGAAAGAAGTCCATGAGGAGCTTCCACTGCTCCGCTGCAGTGCGAATTGAATTTTGCCCACCGTATTAGTATAGATTGTAGCTGGATCAAACGGGATATTGCTGTGTGTTGCTGTAAGGGTTGGATTGCCCTTGTTCGTTACAGTTAAGTCAATCGTTCTAGTGGCAAAATCAAGCTGAATCTCCACATGATACAGTGCACTATTTACATTGAATCCGGTGCCTACGTTGCTCCCAGCTACTGCAGCATTAGTGGCTGTGCCACCAACTGCGTAGATGAGTTCAGTAGCTGCTTTGGTCTGAAGAGTAAGATATCGCTTACCAGCGCTATCCTCAACACTAAGCATTCCACCGTTAGTATTAGTGGCAGCTCCTACGTTCCAGTCGAAGTCAAGCTGTACCAGCTGGCTGGAAACGACAGGCGAGAAGGTCTTCTGTGTACTTCTAACACCCGAGCCTCCACCACTGATCTGGAACACGTTATTGCCATTATTGGCTGTAACTGCACCGCCCAGAGTACCCGAGCCGCCTGCCGTCCCGACACTGGTAGACCAGTTGTCAGCTGCCGTCCGGTTATCGAAGCTTTCACTGATTGCCGGTACATACACCGGAGCAGAAGCAATATATCCTCCGTCAGCGGTCACCGCAGAAATCGTAGCTGTTCCGCCTTTAACTGCAGTAACTTTCCCAAAGCTATCTACGCGAGCCACATTGGGATTGTCTGACTTCCAGACGATATCCGTATTAGTGGCGTCCTCCGGTGCAATCTGTGCAATGAAATCATGCACTGGTGCGCCAGTGGACTGATTCGTCACGGAGAAGTAATCGGAGGCAAAATAATAAGAGTTATCTCCAAGACTCACACCCACTACTGGAACCGGTGTATCCTGAACCGTTACTGTAGCTGACTGACTAAACCCACCATCCTCTGTTAGGGCTGTAATAGTTGATGTTCCCAATCCTGCTCCTGTAATCAAGCCGCTCGTATCCACCTGTGCGACTCCTTCATCCGAAGAGCTCCAGATCACCTTTTTGTTATAAGCATCTTCTGGAGTGATGATAGGGATCAGCTTCTTCGAGGTGCCGAGCATCAGATTTAATTTTGCTTTATTCAACGTCATCCCTGTAACCTGTACCGGAACAACTGTGACTAAATTTTCTGCATACTTGGTAGAATCATCCTTAGATGCAGCCCGGATTGTTGTAACCCCTGTAGTTAAAGTTGTTACAAGTCCGTTTCCATCCACACTCGCCACTTCAGGCTGCGAAGAGGTCCAGAGCAGTTCATTAAAGCTGGCATCTGCTGGCAGAACTGTTGCTTTCAACTGCTGTGTGCGGCCAAGGCTTACCGTCACTGCACTCTTATCTAGTGTAACGCTACTGACCGGTATTTTACTGACACTTAGCTGAAAAGTAGTCAATGCCGTTCCATCCGCTGAAGTGGCGGTGATTGTTGCTTCTCCGTCATGCTTAACATTCAGCTGCACATTCGCAGTCACACCACTCTGCTGATGCAATGTGCCAAGGCTTGCGCTCTGCCAGGTTTCCCCTAGGAAGGAAGCCACGTCAGGATCGCTTGACTGGAAGGTTACTCCCTTATCTGTCGTCCCTACAGGAAGTGCTGCCTTCAAGATCAGTTTATCCCACACTTTGGCATTCAGTGTACTGCCTGCCGGGTTACCATTCACGGTAAGGACCAGATTGCCTTCTCCTGCTACAGTAGCTGGGGCAACAGTAACCGTAGATAGCGCAGTGAACCCGCCGTCTGCTGTCTTCACGGTAATCGTTGCCGTTCCTGCGGATACGGCTTTGACAAATCCGAACTCATTAACAGTGGCTATTTCCGGATGATCCGAGACCCAGTCCACTGTATTATTCAGAATTCCAGTAGCCGGAGCAACTGTAGGTAGCAGACGCTGAACCTCGCCCTGCACCATTGTTAACGCTAACTTGTCGAGCGTGACCCCGGTTGGATGAGTCTGTTCAACTTTGTAAACACCTGCCCCCTCCAGAGGAGTCAGCATGGTTTCCGGTTTATTCTTGGCATATCCGCGCCACAGATAAGCGTACATACTGTCCATCATGTCGCCCATCTTGCCATTAGCGGTGCTGCCCATCTCCTTAATGGAGACATCCCCGTTGTTGAACATCGTCCGCCGATCTACCGTATTCCCATCACCGGTGCTGGCGCCAGCTCCTTCTACAACAATCCAGTCGGTCTCCCAGTAAAAGAAGCCCCGCGTCATGTCATGCGGATTGGCTGCGTCACGATGTGCCTGCATATAATCGAGCAGCCAGTTATACTGCCCATTTGCATTTTGCTGATAATACTGGGTCTGCCCCATCGAACCGCTCTCATCCGCAAAGTCCGGAGAATATTTGGTAAAAGCAAAACCCGTTTCCACATTCAGATAATCCTTATCTGGGAAATTTACCAGATTATTATTGATCATGTTGATGATATCGCTGGAGACATGTCCGCCGTACAGCGAATAGGCCTGACCATCGAATTCCGTACCATTATTCTTTAAGGTATTGAAGATTGTGTTGGAGTTGGTCGGATTATATCCACCATTCGAATGAATGTAAGCCGGAATTCCCGGTACCGCAGCCTTCGCCGCATCATAGGAAGCATTGATCAGCGCCTTAAAGCCAGCTGAGCTGTAGCCTTTGCCTACTGGCCAAACGATACCCCCATCCTCCTCGTTACCATGCTTAACACCAACCAGCTTTGTCCCTTGATCTACCAAACCCTTCATGAAATCATACACGTAGTTATAGACCGTCGTTGTTAGCTGATCCAAGGTCTGATCCACCAGCTTGCCGGAGGCATCTTTTACCATCCAGTCTACAGGTGTATAAGCTTTGCTGGCACTCATCCATCCATCACTATAATGAAAGCTTGGCATATAGCCCATATTCAACTCAGTAGCCCGTTTCGCCAAATCATAGGAATGTACCTTGTCAAAATAACCGGCCACCATAGTATATGGATACGGATTTCCAGCCTCATCATTGAAACCCGTATACTGCAGCTGCTTCGGTGAGCTTTGATCATAGATCGGGTTGCCCGCATGTACAAAAATCATATTCAATATGGCGTTTACCCCATGGTTAGAGAGAATTGTCAGACAATCCTGCTGCACCCCATTCGCAAAATACTTTCCGCCTTTATCTTCAATTAACGGCAGAAAGGATACATCCGCACCCTTGATGACCGAATTATCAATCTCAAACACATCAAAGTTGTCTACATAGGCCTTGTCATTGCCATTTCCAGCCCACTGGTCATGATCAGCATTGCTGCCTTGTGAATTATTTGCTGTCACGCTCTTGATATAACTGGCATCCTTAATCGTATTGGCATAGACTGTGATTTGTGTATCACTCGGTCCTGTCTTAAATGCAACTGTAAGGAGTGAATACCCCTCCAGACCTGCTGGAGCTTGACGCAATACCTGACCCTGCAGACCCTTGACACCTAGGTTGATCCGGTCTCCATAAGAGGTCACATTGACTAACTGGCCTGTATTACCACGATAATTTTTCTGATATATAGTTTCCCAAACATCCTGTTTGTCTACCTTTGCACGTACTGTCGCAATATAGGAAGTATTTGGTTTAACAGGAATGCTCTGACTCATCTGCGAATCTGCGCTTAGCACAGCTGCCGTTGCACCTGTATCGGAGGCACTGGTTATAGCAACAGCTCCTTGATCCACATTCCAGCCTTGCAGGCTTCCTGCTTCAAAATTCCAGTTGCTTATTGGATTGCTATCACTGCTGTCTAGTGCAAGCTGCACATCATCGACCAGCAGATTGGTAGCCGCTCCCGCTCCGGAGGTAATAGTAATCTTTACCTGCCCGTTATATACAAGCACGTTGCGGATGGCTATCTGCCTCCATTCCGAAGCGTTGATATGCGTATCAATTAACGCTCGGGAATCCGGTCCTCCAGTCTCCGTAGCCGTCAATGCAGCTGTATTCCCGCTTGTCGTTCCTTTAATCCATACGGATAACGTATAGCTGCCCTGAGGGATATTCCCTATCGTCTGTGACAGCGAAGAATTAGCAGAAAGCACTGCTGCGGCTGCTCCCCCATGCTTATCCGTAGTGAGACTAGCGGCCGTACCGGTGCTGCTCCAGCCCGATAAGCTACCACTCTCAAAATCCAGATTCCCGCCTGCTGCATCCGCCTGAGCGATTGTCGCATAGGAGCCGGGAGACAGCCCTAATACAGACGTTGCCAGCAAAAGTACTGACAGCAGCTGAGCAAGTATTTTCCTTGCCATTTTACCTTTTATCATTCTTTGACCTCCTGTTTACCACAGAATTGTGAAGCGCTTACATAGTAGAGCTGATTATAAATATAAAGTTCTTGCGGCTAAACCGTAACCGGACAAAGTTACGATTGCCTTTTATATTTAATGATAAGTGCAGAAAGGCCCCTCTTTTTTACAGCCCCAAAGCAAGCTTAGCCGAAAGAGATAACCAGTCTGGACACAGACACAGCTGGCGATTTCCATCCTCCGCCCTTCCCGCAGCGTATTTACTCCTCCTAGATTCTTATCAGTATATAAAAAAGAAGCCCCCAACGCGGGCCCCTTAATTGTCTTTGCCTTTAATTATTACTCCACCGTACCTGCCACTGCACCTGCCATGGCCTCAGCCATGACCATCTCGATGAAATATTGCAGCGGCTGCGATCTCCACTTCTTCGGATGGAGCAGAAGCTGCAGATCAAAGTGTATTTCTGGATGATAAAACGGCAGTTCTGCCAGATAACCTCGTTCGATCTCTTCCTGCGCCACAATTCGTGGCAGCAGAGCAATTCCAAGCTCATTCATCACGCAGCGCTTAATGGCCTCCAGATTCGAAAGCTCAAAGCCGATCCGAAAGATGATCCCATGCTCTTTTAGCAGATTCTCAAATAAGCTTCGATAAATACAGCTCTCCTCAGAGACAATGAGCTCACAGTTATTGAGATCACTCAGTTGAACAGTCTTGAGCTGAGCTAGCTTATGACCTACGGGCGCAATCAGCACCAACGGCTCCTCTCTGATAATCGTCCGGTGCAGCATAGAATCCGCCGTATTGCGATCGAGCATTAAGCCGATATCGACTTCTCCGTCTTTTATTTTGGATACCAGATTGGCTTCCTGTTCCGTCTGCAGATGAATGTTCAGTCCGGGAAAGCGCGTCCGCAGCTGCTGCAGAAAAGGTGGCAAATAAAAAGCGGCTAATGAATCTATCGTTCCAATGGTCAAGGTACCCCCGATTTGCTGGGCAATAGTTTCTTTCGAACGATCATATAAATCCAGTATTTCCACGAATAGCTTCAGCAGCTCCTCCCCGGGAGGGGTAAGGCGCAACTGGCGTCCATGTCTTTCAATTAACGGAACTCCGTATTCCTTCTCTATCTTCTGTATCTGCATAGTGACACTGGATTGTGCATAACCAAGCTCTTCTGCTGCACGGGTAAAGCTTTGACGTTTAGCGACCTCACGGAATGTTCTTAAGTATGTTAAATCCATAATCCCACCCTAACATCAATAATAATGATGATACTTATTACTTATTATAGATAACGCCGATGCAATATTCCATGGTAAAGTAGGATTATAGCAAAAAATATAATGGAGGCCGATAATAAATGCTTACAGAGCAACAGATTTATGGAATCTATGTCCCCGTTGTAACCCCGTTCAGTGCTGCCGGTGAAGTTGATCTGGATTCGTACCAGCATTATGTGAACAACATCATTGGTAACAACATACAAGGTCTGGTCGTAAACGGAACCACTGGAGAATCGCCAACTGTAACCATTAATGAACTGCAGCTTCTGATAAATACATCGCGTGAATTATTACAATCATCGACTATCCCCTTGATCGTCGGTACCGGAACTAACGATACCGCTTCAACGATTGCACGGACGGAGCTTGCCGGGAACCTCGGGGCCGATGCTGTGCTTGTTGTTGTTCCTTACTATAGCCGTCCTTCCCAAGAAGGAATTATCGCCCACTTCCGTAAAGCAGCCGAGGTAGGCGTGCCCGTCATCGCCTATGATATTCCAGGCCGCGCCGGTGTCGGCATGTCTGTCGATACCGCCCGCACCATTCTGGATATGAATAACGTTGTCGGCTTGAAAGACTGCTCCGGTAGTCCAACGCTAGTGTCCGAGCTGTCACGCCTGGGTTCAAAGCCGGTACTGTGCGGAGATGATCTGCACTTTTATGATATGCTAGGCTGCGGAGCAGCTGGAGGAATGCTTGCTTCAGCTAATGTACACACGGCAGAGTTCATCAAAGTTTACGAATACTTCGCTTCCGGTCAGCTCGACCTAGCCAAGGAAACCTTTACTAAGTTGCTTCCTCTAATGCGCTTATTATTCAAGGAATCCAATCCCGCCCCTATTAAATGGATTCTTAGCAAATATGGTGAAATTGCTTCTGATACCTTGCGGTTACCGATGACATCGATCAGCCAAGGTCTGCAGCAGGAGCTTAGCGTACATCTTTCCAGATAACCTTGTGGGTTTCACAGGTCTGTCAGGACCATATGGGGGTGTCCCATAAGCCATGAAATGACTGCTTGGGACATCCCCTGTTTTTGGAGTCGGATAAACGGTTGTGCTTGTGAGGACGCTTTCGCGAACGGACCGTTGCTCCAATCGCTGTTGTGTCCAGATTTTTTGAATTCCCCTTAGCGGTGAAAATCCGGACACAGCATATGCTTTCGAAGCGAGCTTTCCTTCGGAAAGCTTTCGGGCGACCGCTACCGCTTTTCCGCAATCAGTCCGTCCTCTCCGCTGGTTTCAGCGGAAAAACCATACTCGAAATCTTCATTGAAATCACAAAAAGAAATCGCCCTTTGGTAAAATGGAAGTACCAGCAACCATTTCAAAGGAGCGATTTCTTTGTACATTCAATAGACCATGGACCCACTTTGCCTACCAATGGATTTAGAAGAAGATATCCCGAGCCATCACCTTGTTCGTGTCGTCAATACCGCCGTCAACCGCCTAGACGACGCTATCTTTGCCGCAGCGTATCCGGGCGGTGGCCGCGACAGCTACCACCCTAAAATGCTAACCAAAGTTATTATTTACGCCTACACCCAGCGTATCTATTCCTCCCGTCAAATCGCCAAGGCTGTGCGGGAGAACATCCCCTTCATGTGGCTGGCGGGTCGGCAGCATCCAGATTTCCGAACCCTCAACCGGTTCCGTTCCCAGCGCATGAAAGAGATTCTCGAAACCGTCTTTACTGCCGTGTTGCAGTTCTTGGCCGAGGAAAAGTACGTCTCCCTAAATCATTATTTTGTAGACGGGACCAAGATTGAAGCGAATGCCAATCGGTACACCTTTGTTTGGGGGAAAGCCTTTGTTAAGCACAAAGCCAAATTGCAAGAGAAGGTGCATACCCTTTTTGCTACCATTGAGGCTGACGAACAGCGGGAAGCTCAGCTCCAGGAGAAACCGAAAGATAAACCACTGAAGAAAGCGGAACGTCAGCTCCGCAAGGATCTGCTTCCTCGCCTGCAAAAATACGAACAATATCAGAAAACTCTCGGCAACCGAAACAGCTTTAGCAAGACGGATTCGGACGCCACCTTTATGCGAATGAAGGAAGATCACATGCGAAATGGCCGCTTAAACCGGGATACAATGTACAGATTGGGACGGAAAATCAGTTTATTTTAGCCTACAGTGTTCATCAAAGACCTACAGATACACGGTGTCTGGAACCTCATTTTGAGAAGGTGAAACGGATACTGGGAAGACTGCCTGAAACGGTCATCGCCGATGCAGGGTATAGAAGCGAAGAAAATTACGCCTATTTAGAAAAAGAAAACGTCCAAGCCGTTGTCAAATATAACAGCTTCCACAAAGAGAAAAGTAAGGCCTGGGGAAACCAGGTGGGAAAAATCGAAAACTGGAGCTACGACGAGGAGCAAGATACGTGGACCTGTAAGGCTGGACGAACGCTTCATTTTCGCTACGAGAGCAAAGAAAGAACGGAAAGTGGATACGAAATTCGTAAACGCCATTACCGAAGTGCCGGTTGTGAAGACTGTCCTCTGAAATCCAGCTGTACGAAGGCGGCGGGGAACCGGAAAGTCACCGTCAGTATGGAGACCCTGCGTTACCGAAATCGGGCAAGGGAGCTACTGCGGAGCGAGGAAGGATATGTGCTTGCGGTTCGAAGGATGATTGAACCGGAAAGTGTGTTTGGCCAACTGAAGAATAACCGGGGATTCCGGCGTTTCCTGCTTCGAGGGTTGTCAAAAGTGACGCTCGAAGTCGGGTGGCTTTCGCTTGCCCATAACCTGCTAAAGCAGGCCACTACGGATCAAAAACGAAAACGAGCCAGTCTCCAATAACCTGGAGACTGGCTCGTTTTTTTGCTTTTACAGCTTCGATGTGTAAAAGGCTGTCTCATGCGTGAAAAATATCTCCTTTTGGGACAGCTCCTTGTTATTAATTTGAAATAGATAAGACTGTCCCTAAATTAAGATTAAGATTAGGATTGCGATTGAAGCAGACGAACCAACATCTGGGCAGCCTCAGCTCGTCCTGTTGCCGCATCAGGGCGAAATAGTCCAGCTCCATCGCCCTTGACTAGTCCAAGTTGAGCGGCTTGATCCAATGCTTCCTGCGCCCAGCCATTCACATTACTCCGGTCCGAGAACACGGCCGGTGAAGCAGGTAAATTAGCTTGACCTTTCAATGTTACATAAGCCCGCATTAGCATTACAACCATTTCTTCTCTCGTGATAGCCCGGTTCGGGGAGAACTCAGCTTCCCCAGTCCCCTGTACAAGACCGGCTTTGATAGCCAGCGCTACATCCGTCGCATACCAGGCATTCTGTCCGATATCCGTGAATACTTCATCAGATTTCTCTTGTAACTGAAGTGTTCTGACCAACAAAGCAGTAAATTCGGCACGAGAAACTTTCTGGTTCGGCGCAAAATTAGTATCCGTGACCCCTTCCACAATATGTTTGGCCGCCAGCTGCTTAATTGCAGCCAAAGCCCAATGCGTGGAAGGCACATCCGTAAAGCTCCGGTCATATTCCAGCACAGCATAAGTGCCTGATTGCTGCAGCGGAACCTCCACCACATTTTCTTCAGTCTTCCCGGTTAAATAAGTTAACTCACCCGTATCAGCGATGCGGTAGACCCCTAGCAGATCCATATTCATATCCTTGCTCTGGCGGAAAGCAGCCTGCGCAGCAACAGGTAAAATAAAGTCTGAAGTCTTCTTCCCGTCAACCATCCATGAAATGTCTAGGGTCAGTACTGGACCAGCGAGCTTCCATTCCACATTCCCCTTAGGCTGAACGTTCGCCAGCAGCTTGTCGCTCTCTGCTTTCGTTAGATCCTCAATAGAGATAGACAAGAGACTGCCTGCTGCACCAACTGCTTGATCATTTAATGCCTTTTGGATAGCTGTTTCCGGAACTGTCAGTGAGATATCCTCCGAGGTGAGAATCAACCCCGTATCCTTTAGTAATAGCAGAATATTTTGATCCAGCAAAATACCCTTTTGCTCCTGCTTCAGTGCAATCGTCACTTTGCCCTCGGCATTAGGTTTGATCTCATTCACTGTGATTCTTGCATAGTCGCTAACGACCGGTGATGTCAAACCTGTACCTGAAGAATTTACAGTGTTATTAATTACATCCGGTACGTTGGCTGGGGCTGTAGGCGTGACACTTGCCGAAGCTGCCGAGGCCAGCGAATTCCCAACACTATTGGTTGCAATAACAGTAAAACTATACGCCGTTCCATTACTGAGTCCATTAATTGTAATCGGACTCGTTGTTCCAGTTGCCGTAATTCCTCCTGGACTGGAAGTGACACTATATCCGGTTATTGCACTACCTCCATCACTTACTGGAGCTGTAAAGCTTACCGTCGCCATGCCGTTGCCAGCCACTGCCGTTACTCCGGTTGGGGCAGATGGTACAGTTGGCGTACTCTCATCTGGTTTGCGGCTCTCATTGGAGAGAGGTATCCGGAAGGTATTGCCTTTTAATACATCATAAATATATCCAGCATTCGGATCGTTGCTATTTGTATAGCTGCGAATCAGTGTCTGGTCACCGAGATCCAGTTTGTATTCGTGGTCGGCTGTTTGCTGGATGCCTTGAATCGTGTATACAGCATTTCGTTCGCCGTCATTATCCACATAGATGCTCTCACCGACCAAATTGGATGCGCTCCGACCTTGCAGGTCAGCGTTGATAGTCATCGTATTGTCCATGGACAATGTCTTGGTGAAATCCTCCACCGTTCCAGTTACGCGACCCATATTCTCCTGCACAAGTGGCTGTCCAGCCAGACCAATCAATGTTCCATCGTTGACATAACCGTATACAGGTTGACCTTCCGACTCGGAATACACACCCAGGAAACCTTGGAACTTGATCTTCCCATCAATCGTCAGCAGTTGCTCTGCATCCAAGGATTGAATAATGTAATCGGTTCTGCCATTTGCCAGAGTTACCTTCACTGCAACTGCCTTATCCTTGCCAACTGCTTGACCTGCTTCGTTGACAACGCTGACTTCGGAGGTAGAGACAATATAGGGTTCGTTAACATAAGGCTGAAGCACAGAGGTGAATACACTGCTCAAATTGTCCCCACTACTATGGGCGACCATATACTTCAACTTGTCTGGATTGCTGCCATTGACAGGGGGTATCCCATCCGCCAGCGCTACATCGTCCACTTTATTCAGCATGGTCAGCTTCAGATGCGCCTGCTCGCCTACCGGGAGTGTACCGTCGCTCTTCAAGCTCCAATCCACACTGAACGGTCCGGCCGGGTTCGTATCCTTCTCCACATTTTTCAGATAATGAAATCCGCTTCCCATATAGCCCCAGCCAGCTACACTATCCGTCCGCACCCCATAATCCACCTGTGGTCCGGCATAGGTTCCGGTGGCCTGTGGCACCAAATTCAAGCCTTCCGTCGTAACCGTCCCTTCACCTCCATGGAAGCTGAATGCATGATCGCTGCCCCCGGTTACCCGAAACAGATCTAAATAGTAAGAGTTTGCTGCATCCACTTTGATCATGACAGAAGTTCTCCGGTATTGACTGGTCTGTGGATAGGCATCTGGCGCTTCCACATCTATCAGCTTCACTGCATCTTCTGCTGCAAAATGCTGCGGCAGTCCGCCCCATTGTTCTTCCTGCTTGCCCTTATCTACAACCACCGTGTTATGGCTGATCGTATTGCTGGTCCATTCCATTCGGCTCGGCCATTCGCCAGTCCGTTCGGGATATCCCAGATCGGGAGCCAGATCAAGTCCGAAAGCGTGAAGGCCAAGGTTCAGCGTATCGCGGTGGCCATGACCTGAGGAGCGGCCGTAATACATCCATAAATCTCGTTGTTCATTTCCTTTACTCCCCGCCTGATCTCGAACGGCCTGTGCCGCCTCATCCAGCAGTGACAAAGTAATGACGCCCATCTTATAGTTATTAGCCAGTTCCTCTTTGCCTGTGCCGACGAAAGAGATCTCATGATTCCCAGCGCTCAGATGCACATCCGACACGATCGTCTCGGCAGCACTTCCCGCACCACTAGTTCCATAGAAGCTAAGCGAGCCCGCCTTCGCCCCATCCAGATAAATATCATATTGTCCGTAACTGGTCGCTTTGAACGGTACCAAGTCCAAATCATAAGTACCTTCCGCAGACACAGGGAAATTAAAAGCTATGCTCTCTCCTGCTTTTTCCGCTTCTAGCTGAATCGTACCGCTGCTGGTATACAAATTGTAGGGAACAGTGGAAGATATGACATCCATTTTGGAGAAATCATAGGTTATACCGGCTTTCGTATTATAATTAGTGCCGTCACGCAGCGCCGTGAAGCCGTAACCCGTCATATTATCGCTCTTCATCACTAAAGTACCGTATTCTTCAATGACACTGTGAATCTCATCAGCAATTTGTTCGGGATCTGCAGCAAAAATATCACCACGAATCCCCTCCGTTTTGTTGCCGTTGTAGAAATACGCCAATTGGGCCAACAGTGGGTCGCGGTACACCTCGAACCCGGCGATGAAGTCATCCGCCTTCACGATGATGTCCGCTTTGGCTGTCCCCCCCGAGTCCCCAATCGCTGCCGTATACTTGTCAGACAGGATTAATGGATAGAATGCTGTGAACATCTTTTTGAATTTGGGATTTAGATACATGTCGGCATCCGGATATTTATCGTAACCTTTCAAGACGTCGGCTACTTGTTTCAATTGGTCAAACCATAACCGGTTATACTCTGGTGCCGCCTCATTACCCATACCATCCCGGTCCAGATTATTGACCAAGAGCGGCCCTAAGTTCCCTCCTGTCAGACGCCAAGGTGAGCTCAGTTCGGCTCCTGCCTGGAAATCAAAATCCAGCCAATCCTTCGTTTCTGGGAAGGTGTCATAGACGATTGCAGCTAGGGCGAGCGCACTCTGGTGCATCCCGGTGTTGCCATTGATCTGCATCGTTTTCATAGCTGGATATACCTGCTTCAGAAGGCCATCCTCAATATTTTTGCGGACAGCTGCTCCGCTTGACTTTACTGTGTTTAATTGGAATTCGTCTACCTTGGACTGCAGAAATCCGGTGATCTCCTCATCATCCATCGCTGGAAAAAAAGCATCATAAGCCTTAATAAACTCAGGCACCAATAGCGATTCCCAGATCGAACCGAGAACCTTGCCTTGCCCGGTCCCGCCGTGCGAATTGCGGAAGCCATCGTCCCAGCTATAAGCTGAAACGTCCATATCAGGATAAACGTCAGCTATGCGATCTAGCAGAATGGAACCTGTGCGGGCATACTTCACATCCCCTGTATAGTTATAGGCATCCCGCAAGGCATTCAATGCCCGAGGTATTAGGCCATGCGTTGTTTCCCATAGCGCCCAATGATTGTAGTATGCAATGAACGTATACTTGTGCCCATTATCGTCCACCCAGCCCGTTCCGTCATCGACGCCCCAATGCTCGCCCTTTTCCGGATACAAGGTATTGACCAAATATTGGCTGCCTGTCGCTTTAGCCTTCACCGGATCAAACAACCCCTGCGCATCCAGTCCACTTGCATAATAGGAGGCGAAATCATTTGTAGGAAACTGATAGCCACTGCTCGGATCGGTGATTTTCCATGGATTATTTAGCGGATCATAGGTATAGGGATAGGTGCCGAAATTGTCGATCTCCCGTCCCGTTACCGGACTGCCGAGATCTTCGTTTACAGCGTATCCGCGGGGTAAGGTTTGCGGAGTCACGAGACTCCACCAGTAATCATTCCCTTTTGCCACATAGGCATCCGCAGCTGTTACCGCTTCATCCTTCAGCTTTCTAGCCCAGTCGAACTGGACGATATTATCTCTGGCATTTTGGATTTTGTCTACCGTATAAATCGTTTGCCGTTGCTTGGCATTCTTAATATCGGTCGTGCTGATAACGTCCAGACTTGTCTCGCCGCTGATCACTGTTGTACCTTGATGAACAGTAGCACGAAGTACAACCGTTCCTGGAGTCAGGGCATTTACTGTCCCGTTCAAACTAATTGTAGCTACAGCTGGTTCATCACTTTCATAAGTGATCTCTGTGCCAGCGGCCGACAAATTGGCGATTTCACCATTGTTGAGCACACCTACCAACTTTGACTTGGCTGTCTGCCCGACATATAGCTCATCCCTCGGCAAAGTCAGCAGCACTTGAGCAAGCTCCAGGCCCAGTACGGTCAAGTCCAATTGTCCACTTACCGTAGTTGAGCCAAGAGTTACCTCTACCTGAATTGTGGCCTTCCCTTTTGCGACTCCCATAACCAATCCACTCTCGTCTACTTCGGCTACTTCGTTATTTAAGCTTGTAAAATGGATTGTCGCATCCTCATCAAGCAGGATATCGGTCCCATCTGTCAATTTACCGGTGACGCTCAGAGCAAGAGTTTGCCCCTCCACCACTTCCAATGAATCCGCTTGAATTCCGACGCTGCCGAGCTGTTTGTCGCTAACCGTTATCGCTACCACAGCTTGCTGCAGCGTCCCGCGAATATTAACGGTTGCCGTAATATCAGCCGTTCCGGCTCCGATGGCCGTGATCCTTCCTGTATCATCAACACTGGCCACTTGAGAATTACTGCTTGTGAAGCTAGTCGTTCCCTCTAGGATCGCGCCTTTGTAGCCATCATTGAAGGTGCCCTTAACGGATACTTGAACTGACTGTCCGATGAGCAGCAGATTTTTACGGACTGACGCTTCCACTTCCAGCAGATCCGGCAGCTTCGCTACAGAAACCATATTCAGCTTGCTGGGATAAAGATTCATTCCCCATGATCCACTTGGCATGCCACTCGCCGTCAACAACAGCTTATGGCTGCCTGCCGTCAGCTCTAGCGTACGCATATATTGATTAAGGCCGGTGGCCGTATAATCAGCTGCGTAGAAATTGTAGCTTCCGAGGACTTGTCCGTCTATCGACCAAGCACCTATCCCGCCGCCCGCTGCATTCGCACCTTGAATATAGATGGCATAGATGCCATTCGCCGGAACATCCAGCTGAAAGGTAATATGTTCGCCCTCTGAATACGAGTCTGTCTTCAGACCATATGACTGCAACTCCCAGCCGGAGTTGCCAATTTCCGTCTCTGCTTCAATGACCGCGATGCCACTGCCAGTCTTGTTCACCTTCGTGAAATCGTATAATACATTATCCGGCACCACAGGAATGGCTTCCTCTGCCAATCTCAGCTTGCCGAGATACATATTCATGCCCCATGAGCCGCTTGGTTGACCATCGGTCATCACCTTCAGCTTATGACTTCCAGCGCTCAGCAGAAGCACACCCTGTTTCTGCTCGGGCGCAGCAGGTGTATAGGTCTCTGCATAAAAGTTATAATCTCCAAGCGCAGTCCCGTCGATCGACAAGGCTCCGAGACCCCCGCCCGAGGCATTGGCTCCTTGGAAATAAACTGCATAGGTCGCTGTTACCGGAACTTCGATCTGAAAGGAAATATATTCACCTTGTGTATAAGTGTCCGTCTTCAGCCCGTACGGTTGTAACTCCCAGCCAGAGCTACCTATATCTGTTTCCGCTTCAATGACCGAAATTCCGCTATTCTCTTCATTCACTTTCTTAAAATCGTACGAAACGGCAGCCGGCGCCACTGGTGTGGCTTCCTTAGCCAGCCTCAGTTTACCGGGATACATGTTCATTCCCCACGATCCGCTTGGCTGTCCATTGGTCATTAGTTTCAGTTTATGAGTGCCAGCCGTAAGCGGCAGCATACCCAGCTTCTGCTCCGGTGCGGCCGCTGTGTAAGCAGCGGCGTAGAAATTATAATCCTCCAAAGCGACCCCATCGATGGATAGTGCCCCAATACCCCCGCCTGATGCATTGGCACCTTGGAGATAGATGGCATAACTAGCAGACTCCGGAACACTTAACTCAAAGGTTATATATTCTCCCTGCGTGTAGGTATCCGCCTTCAGTCCGTATGACTGCAGTTCCCAACCATACGGCCCCAACTCGGTCTCCGCATCAATAACGGATATCCCACTCCCTGCAACATTCACCTGTGTAAAATCATACAGGGTATCCGCTGTCTCCGCTTGGATAGACGTGGGTAAATACAATGCATTGGTCACAAAACTACAGACCATGATGATCGAAATCCACAAGGCCAACCCACTGACTCGCGACTTTTTTGCCATGACTATTCCCATTTATTGTTCCCTCCCGAATTTGCGATAAGTGCACGGTACTCTTCTATCTCCATCAACCAGCTATCCATGATCAGAGCTTTCTAAATGTCCGTTGCAAGCTTGTATACTTCTTCCTCCTTTCGGTTGCAGTGAAATGAACATTGTATTCTGAACAAAAATTCGATAGGTTGAAATGATAGTTGTATCATACGTATATCTCTTTTTCGTGTCAATAGGTTTGTGTTAGTATATATTACATGAACAACTTAAATTTTTAGTTTCCTCCCTCAATACATGAAAATTATCATAATTTTGTTAATATAGGCTTTCCAAAGCTCAATTTTATGGAAGATATTCTACTCCAAACATAACAAATAACCTCCATATCATGGAGGTTAGGGGGAAGGCTGAATGTTCTTGTTGACTAAAGCTTATTTTCTTCCAAAGCTGAACCCTGGTTTTCCTTGTACGTTCGCAACCGCTCTAAACAACGCCCCCGCATCCGGGTGATCAGCCTTCGCCTGTGAATCCATGCCTTCCTTCGCGCTTGTAATGAACAATTCGTCCCGGTTATGCCCTCCAAAAACACAGCTTGTCGGCTGAGGAGCAGGGACGATGATCTTGTCCAAACATTCACCTGTAGCCGGATTCCAATGGGAAACGCAGCTCCCACCCCAATGAGCAACCCAAATATTGCCGAGAGTGTCGACGGTCAAACCATCGGGTATCCCTAAATCCTCTTCTCCAAAAGCGACAGCGGTACGGCCGCGTCCAAGCGGACCGTGATCCTGATAATCGAACGCCTGTATGATCCGTGTGGGAGAATCAACATAATACATGATCGTACCTTCTGGATTCCAATCCAACCCATTGGAAACGCTGACACCAGCTATTGCTTCATGCCACGAATAATCGGATTCAAAAGCGTATAAAGCACCAAGTCCACTTGTGCCATCCATGGACATAGTCCCTGCCCATAAGCGCCCGTCCGGACCCGCTTTGGCATCATTAAACCGCACCTCCGGCTGCAAATGCGCAAGCCTTGCCACCTCTTGAAATAGACCGCTTCCGTCCGGCTCCCAATAAAAAAGACTATGGTATGCCGTTGCCAGCCAGCCTCCAGCTGCACACGGAACGATAGCACTGATCAAGTCGGGAGCTTTGTAGCTAACCATCTGTCCGGTCACGGAATCCCATTCATGGATGGACGGACCTTTAATATCCAGCCAAAACAATCGCCCACTTTTCGCAATCCAACATGGACCTTCGCCCAGTTCCGCCACTATACTGCCCAACTTTTCCACACGAATATTCATATTCCTTACCTCTTTTCAGCGAACCTTCCCTCTCGCGGCTACGGTGAGATTGTGTTCGAATTCATTCTCTCTTATCATCGAGATTTCATCAAAATTATTGACAACCGCGCAGCAATGAACCGGAACGATCTCCAGTTTATCACCCACACTGATCTTTCTTTCATCAGGTGGAAGATAAAGCACCCCATGTTCTTCGTTAAACCACTCCACCTTCACCTCAGGATGGCCCACCACATACCCCCGGCCGGTACCTAATGGTGAATCCTCACCATCCACGGTAAATACTTTAGTTCCCGCATCGACAACAGCCCGCTCCGGCGTGGGTCGGCTAATAACCGTTACAAGCACTGATAGTGCGCATTCTTCTAGCTGAAGAGCCTTCGCCTTCACTTGAGTTAAATCGCCAAACACATAGGTTCCCGGTCGGATTTCCGTGACGCCCTCCATAGCGGACACGAATCGACTGGCCGGTGTGGAACCCACGCTGATATGCTCAATAGGACAGCCTAGAACTCGCAGAGCGGCTGCAGCTTCGACAGCAATCGCGCATTCTTTTCTCACGGTTTGCAGCAGTTCCTCATCAGTAATGGCATCATAGGACTGTCCGGCAAACGTCATAACCCCGGTCAGTCGAATACCTGGCAAGTTGAGCATGCTGCCCGCAGCTGCAATTAGAGCTTCGCCGAGCTGCAGGCCTACGCGTCCGTAGCCTGGGTCGATTTCGAGCCACACTTCAATAACTTCTCCAGCCTGCAATGCAGCGGCAGAGATGCCCGCTGCAACTTCCACACTATCAACAGCAACTCTAATCACGTTCTTCTTATCCTTTACCAGGCGAACTAACCGTTCCAGCTTCTGGGCGCCAACCAGCGGATAAGCAATCAGAATATCCCTGATTCCGGCAGCAGCCATCGCTTCGGCTTCCCCTAACTTCGCCACAGTTATTCCAACAGCACCAGAAGCCAGTTGCATGGCGGCGATCTCAGGGGTTTTGTGCGTTTTGGCATGTGGACGAAGGGCGATCCCCGCCCTATCCACCTTTTCTTGCATCCGCGAAATATTCCCTGCAAGCTTGGTAGCATCGATCATCACCACAGGCGTATCCAAATCCTTTTTATCCATAAATTCTCCCTTATTATAGATTAAAATGCAAGTTGCCCACCATCAACAACTATACATTCCCCATTAATGAAGGCGGCATCGTCTGAAGCTAAAAATGCAAATACTCCGGCGATGTCAGCAGGCTTTCCCGCTCGTCCCAGCGGAATATATTGCTCAATATAACGACCTACCGTTTCCGGACTGTCAATCGACTCGGATAATGGTGTTTGTATATAACCTGGGCAAACCGCATTCACGCGAATTCCGTACGGTCCCAGTTCAATCGCCATCGTCTTGGTCAGCAGAACCACACCTCCCTTGGAGGCATTGTAGTGGGCATATTTAGCTTCTCCAACTAAACCATTCGTAGAGGCCATATTACAAATTACCCCTTGCCCATTCAGCTTCATGTGACGAGCAACTCTTTGGGCTACATAGAACATCCCATTTAAGTTGACATCGATAATTCGCCGCCAATGCTCATCACTGATATGAATGAACTCTTCCTCCCAGGCAATGCCCGCATTGTTGACCAGAATATCAATATTCCCCACGGTTTCTACCGTCCGGCGAATCGTATCTTCAACTTCTTCAGCATTTGAGACATCAAGCGTAAACGAGGAAACAGAATAATTCATGCTTTTCATTCGTTCAACAGATTGCGCTAAGACATGTTCTTGTATATCCAACATCACGACGTGAGCGCCTTCAGCGGCTAACCTCTCCGCAATCGCTGCTCCAATGCCCTGTCCCGCTCCCGTCACGACAGCTACCTGACCCACAAATCTCCTCATAGACTTGCCTTCGTCTCTACCTGCTGGCGATAAGCAATGACATCGATCTCGACGAGTATTCCGTTTAGTCCAGCTTCAATACAGGTGCGGGCCGGCATTGGCGCTTGAAAAAAAGCGACATACACCTCATTGAATCTCTGAAAATGCTGCAGATCAGATAGGTAAACACCGACTTTAACCACCTGATCCATAGTGAATCCGCCTGCCTCAACAATTTCACGAATATTCTGAAGCGTCAGCTTTGTTTGTTCTTCGATACTGCCCGGTACGATGTCGCCCGTAGAGTCCAACGGCCCTTGACCGGACACATACAGATAATTACCAGCCAAAATCGCTTGCGAATATGGACCGTTGCCAGCCGAAGCCATTCCGGTACTAACTGCCTGTCTCATCTATTCCTACTCCTCCTTCACTATCCGTCCACCTTAGCTTAAGAACTGCAATCTCCCGAACCTCTGGCCTGGCGTTACCAGCTCTGACGCACTCTCCATATCCAGATACATTTGGCAAGAGCGAGCCGTACGCAGAATGGAGGATGGACAGAGCGTTGTGACCGGTCCTAGAAGCGTCTTCCCAACTGCACTGCTCTTGCGGGCACCAGGCACCGTGCAGAAAATAGCCGCCGCCGACAGAATCACCGGAATCGTCAAGGTGATTGCCTGAACAGGAACCTGATTCAATTGCGTGAAACAGCCATCATTTACTTGCTGTTTCCGGCTCGTTTCATCCAGACTCACCAGCTTCACAGGATACAGATCATGAAAATCTGCCACATGAGGATCATTGAAAGCAAGATGTCCATTCTCTCCAATTCCGATACAAGCAATGTCAACGCCATAAGTCTCTAGTAATTTCCCATATCTGCTACATTCCGTTTCCGGTTCGTTTAGTCCATTAATTCGGTGAAACTGCTGCGGCGGTCTTCTTGTAAACAGCTTATCTTGAAGATAGCGCGAGAAGCTTTGCGGAGCATCGGCTGGCAACCCGACATATTCATCCAGATGAAAGCAAACCAGACGCTCCCACTCTATATCCGCTCTCTCAACCAGCGCCTCCAGAAACTCGTTCTGTGAAGGAGCGGAGGCAAAGACGATGGTCAGCCTTTCTTTGTGCTGCAATTGTCTGCGGATAGTATCGGCTACGTCAGCCGCAACTGCACGGCCCATTTCTAGACGATTGGAATAGCGGTGTACAGTAAGCTGTTGTTCCGCAAATGTATCCCTGACACTATTCATTACCTGAAAGCTTTCCAATACCTGGCGGAGGCCTTCCAAAGATTGAAGCGTACCGTCGGCTGCTGTTCCTCCGGGAGGAATATAATGAGTTTCGAGCGTATACAAACCTTGATAACCCTCCCGCTCCAGCGCGGCAATCTGGTCCGCGAAGTGAACGGTTCCGCTGCCGATGGGTACACAATGAGGAAGGCCGTCCTCTCCGATTATCGCATCCTTTAGATGTACATGACCCAATACAGAACTAATGTGAGAATAGCCTTCTGGATAGGCAGATTTGCCGCCATAAGCTTCATTCCCCGGGTCCCAGAGTGCTTTCAACGCTGGCGATGAGGTTTGAGTAATCATTCGTTCGATCTCCGCTGCGAATCCTCCATTGCAGGCAGGCTCATTCTCGAGCAGCAGAATAATGCCCTCTTGTTCCGCAATAGCTGCCGCCCTCTTCAGATGTCCAACAATTTCCTCTTCAATGAGCAATGGAATTCGTTCACGCCAGAAAGAGAAAATCCGAATATAGGGCGTACCTAAGCCTTTAGCAATTTCTATCGCTCTTCCCAATTTGCCGAAATGCGCCTCCACCGACTCTTCCTGCTGTCCGAATGTGTCCCCTATAGTGACCGGATGATCCGAATCCAGAGTACATTTAAATACCGGAGAAGCCAGAGCAGACACAAACAGCCCTCGCTCTTCAATTGCTGAACGGATAAGGACAATCGCCGCATCCTCAAGATCCATGACATTGATTCCATCAAGGGTACGAATCTCCACGTGCTTCAGCCCTTGCTGTACCACCCAATCAAGAGCAGTATCCAAATTCGGGGAAACCTCGTCCGTCAACACACCTAAACGATCCCAAATCATGCCATAACCCCCTTTCTTTTTTAGCTACACTGGAAGCTTTACCTCTTTCCCAGTTCGCGCAGATTCATAGCAAGCCAGAATCAGATCTACTGACTTCCTTGCTTCTTCTCCGTTTACGGCAGGCTCTCGTCCTTCGTGAATGGCTTGAATCATGTCATCTATATAATAATAGTGCCCAGCAAAAGAAAGCTGCTGCGGATCACTGCTGACCGACAAACCTAAGGTATCTGCAATGAAAGGAACCGATTCCGGATAATCGCGAAATACCCATTGCCGGAAACCCTCGTCACCAAATTCCACTGTCCCTTTATCTCCATGCAGCTCGAAGCGGGTTTCCTGTCCAGGGTAGACCGATGTAGTGGCCTGAATCACACCGAATGCGCCACTGCGAAATTTCAGTGCCACCACAGAGGTGTCCTCTACGCTGATGCGATGAATCAGGGTATCGGAATAAGCAAATACCGACTCCACATCGCCCAGCAAATACTGCAGTAAATCCACTCCGTGAATCCCTTGATTCATCAGTGCTCCACCCCCATCCAGCTCCCAGGTGCCGCGCCAGCTTCCACTGTCGTAATATTCAGGACTACGATAATATTTTAGAAAAGCATTGCCGATCAGGAGACGTCCCAGCTTGCCAGCTTGCAGCGCCTCTTGGGTGTGCTGTGCCGCAGGCATCAATCTCCTCTGAAAAACACAGCCCAGCTTCACCCCATGACTTCGGCAAGCCTTGATCATGGCGGACATTCGGTCCTCCCGAATATCCAGCGGCTTCTCGCACAACACATGTTTGCCTGCTTCTGCACAGGCGATGGCAATCTCACTATGTGTTCCGCTTGGGGTACAGATACAGACAACATCGATATCCGAACGAAGCAGCATCTCCCGATAATCGAGATATTTACCCACATAGGAGCTGTCTCCAAGCAGAACGTCGATAGGAGTGAGATCACGACTGCTAACAGCAACCAGTTTAGCCGCTGGATGATTCAATATAGCTTTTACATGTTGACGGGCAATAGCACCAGCACCTACGATAGCGAAATTAAGCGCATCCGGCATATCTTTAGACATTAGCGACTAGCTCCCCCACCTGCAGCTTCCGGCAACGCAATCCACTTAAAGGTTCTATTCGGTCCTCTGGATCTGTTGGCGTTCCTGGGGGTAGCGGAATCCAGACGACAGCTTGTGGTGCGGAGCCCTGCACGGTTAGCTGATAAGGGAGAATCTCTGACATACCCGTAATGCGGATTTGTCTACGGGCATGGTCCCACCGTTGGATTTCTTCAGTGGTCCAGAATACAAAACCCTGCCTATCCGCTTCCTTCACCAGCTTACGGAACGCATTTCTGACCGCTTCGTGGCCATGAATATGCACCGGATGGAATAGGAAATGAGCGACGCCTTCAACACTGCGTATCTGCTCCAGCAGTGGAGTAATGATGCTGCTGTCAGACCATGAATTCAATAAATCCATATCCTGAGTGAGAAAGCCGATCTCCATCAAGTTGTATAGGCGATTCTGTTGATCATGCTGTGCCATCGGTACATAGGGATGACTGGAGCCGAATAAGAAACCTACATTTCCGCGTTTGGACGGACCCCGAGTTTGATCACATCGAATACCCCGTTTTTCACACCACTCAAACAGTTCTCCCCATCCTTCGAAACGAGTGTAATGATTCTTATTGGTAGTCACTTGGTCCAGATCTGCCGCAGCGGTTAACCAGTCAAACTGTCTGTCAAAAGCAGTCTCGCTCCACTCTCCATCCGCTTCAGCCAGGGCATTATAATGCAAAGCCAGCTCATGGCCCGCTTCCTTGATCCGGTCGTAAATCTCTTTGCTATATCCCGGCTCCAGCATGCACCAAGTCGAGGAAATTCCACATTCCGCATGAAGCGCAAGCGTTGCTTCCGCATGAACATCCTCATTAAGGTCGCTATCCAGAGAAATCGTAACCACTCCGTTTATTCCATCCGGCCAATAACCCACGAACGGCAAGGTTTTTCCCTGAGTCAGCGCCAGTTCCAGCAATTCCTGCTTGATCTGATTCCGCCAATAATCAGCATATGGAATTGCAAAATAAGGAGCACCCGTTTCTGTCGTCCGTCGATCCCATTGCCAGTCCAGCTCAACTCGGTCGTCAGCCTTCAGAATTCCGTCATTCACAGGAGCTGATCCGTCCGGAGCGGGAATTCCATCCGCCAGAATCGGAGCCGAGCCCTGCTGCATCTCCACGACTGTTCGCAGTACATCTACCGACCAGCGGATGAACTGTCCTTGACCAATCGTAAAGATTTGCTTCAACGGTCCAATGACCGTTCCCGTGGGCTCGTCAATGTGAATCGAACCCACTTCACGCACCGGCAGCCCTTTATTCGCGGCACTTAACCAGGGGATCGCACGGAGAAAACGCAAGGGACTAGCCTCCTCGCCATTAGAATCTCCCGTTTCGGCATACCCGGCTCCAAAGTGCCCGGTTAGGGTACAACCCAGCCGCGGAGCCCAGCCCTGCAATCCACCATATGAGATCAGTACGCCTCCTTTTGCCATGAAATCCCACAATTCAGGAAGACGAGCGTCATCGTTGGCCACATGTGCAGCAATCACGATGTCGTACTGGTGATATTCCGAATGATGGACATCCGTCAGCACATCAAAAGGAATTCCTGCGTAGCTTAATATTTCTGCAGCGTAACCTCCGAAAACGTTGACGCTGTATTTCCAGTAGCGTTCCGCCTCCTGTTGATCCATTAATATGCCAACTTTTGCCATTATCATGTGATTCATCCTTTATCTATGACATTAGATTAATCCTACCATTATCGGTATCATACTTGTATCTTAATGACCTTTCTATTACAATAAAACAATAGTAAATAGCTTGCGGAATAGAAGCAGAATGGATGAGACATTATGAAACGAGAAAATCAATTTCGATATACAAGACTCGCTGGCATCCTGCGTGAGCAGATCCTGTCCGGCTATATCAAACCGGGGCAATATTTGCTATCCGAGAATGAATTATGCAAGCATTATGAAATGAGCCGCACATCCGTGCGTAAATCGCTGAACGAACTGCTGCAGGAAGGGCTGATTGTCAAAAAGGTCGGTCAGGGCACCTTCGTTTCACCTGACTTGGTTGTTGAAGAGAGCCAGCGCAAGATCCTGCGCATTTGGGGCGCTATGCCCTCATATTTTGCGGATTCCTGCATCCAATCTATCATCGAGGTGTTCCACCAAGACAATCCTAATGTGGAAGTGAAGTTCATCGGAATGCCCTCCAACGATTTCTGGGAATCCGTCCGTTCCAGCAAAGAGCAAGGTATGGAAACCGACCTGCTCTATATGACCGATACTCATTTTAATGAAATCAATCTGGAGGAAGCCTTCTTGGATCTTCAAGAAGTAATGGCTCCAGCCCTACCCGATCTATACCCATCACTGATTGAAGCTTGTACCCGCAACGGAGCTTTGATCGGTGCACCGGTTACCTTCTCACCGATTTATCTGGTTTATAACCCAGAGCTATTCGACAAATATGGAGTTAAGCACCCCGAACCCAACTGGACACGGGACGATTTCCTGGAAGCAGCGAAGCTGTTGACCCTCGATACGGATGGTGACGGCATCGTCGATCAGTACGGATTCTCCATGTCATCGAATTCAACACGCTGGATCGTTCTGGCACTGCAGAACGGAGTGAGCTTCTCTCAACCCTTTCAACAAGAACCTTTACGAGAGACACTAACCTTCATTCACGATATGTTGTACCGTCACCGGACGGCTGTTCTCAATCAAAGATCCAGCTTGATTGCCGACGCCTTTCTTCATCACAAAGCCGCCATGGTTATGACCAGCGCCATTGAGCTGGCTGGCTGGCAGAATGAATCCTACACAGTGCCTTATAAAGTGGCCTCCCTGCCTTTTGGTGAACGGAAGGAAACACTGCAAATTGCCAATATGTTCATGATCCCGGCGGATACGCAGAATCCGGAACTGGCGGCACGGTTCATCCAGGCTGCGCAGTCACCGGAGATTCAAGAGATGAATGGAAGATCTGCCAACTTCCTCTCCGTTCTGGAATCCGTAAATGAGATGCTATGGGACTCTTCTATACTGAAATCGATCAACCTGCAGAGCGATACATCAGCAAGCTGTCGATTTCTGTCGCAACTGATGCCAGATCCGCTTGTTCTGGAACTATTGGAAGAAGAAATGGGTTTGTTCTGGAGCGGACTTGAATCGCCTGCTCTTACTCTAGATCGGCTACAGACACTAGCTTACAAGCCTCAATAAATCAGGATGGTCTCATCCGCTGATTGCAACAGGCAGGCCACTTTCTCTGCTTTCATTCGCCGCCTCCAGGAAACGGATGATTTCTTCCGTTTCCTCTGGAGCGATCGGTGCTACACCGGACCGAACCATCTCCATAATCCCTTCCATCAGCCCTGCATAGTAGGGCTTTTCGTATGCATAGACATCGGCAAAAACGGTCTGTTTCTCCCCATGGATCACAGCTCCAAACTTGTTATTCCCCTTGCGATTTCCCCGAATCGTACCGATTCGTCCATCTGCCCACACCCCTTGAACGAACTCATGATCTTCATTCGTGTAGGCGCTCACCTCTTTACAGCCCGTACCCATCGCCGCATAAAGCATCTCAGCGGCATGAATTCCGTACCAGAACAGGCCAGGTTGGGTCGCCTCAAGCTCCATCGGCCCGTAGCAATCCGCTCCGATGACCTTCCCCGAATCGACACTCTTGATGTGCGCAAGTGCCTGCTCGAAACCTTCCGCATAACGCAAGGGAGAGCAGCTCATGAATAACACCTTATGCTCTCGCGCTAGGGCACTAATCTCCCGTGCCTCCAACGAATTCACAGTGAACGGTTTATCTACAAATATCGGCTTGCCGAACGGGGCAATCCTCCGGAACTGCTCCAGATGTACCCGGCCGTCCACGGACTCGATCAGAATTACATCTGCTAGTTCTGCCACTTCTTCTGGAGAGGAGACGATCTGTACTCCGTACTGTTCTCTCAACAGGTTGGTATAGCCCTCTACTCTGGAAATACTGAGATCAAAATCTGGAGAGCCGCCCGGAAAGGCTACCGTAATCTTCGCACCCGGTGTATGGTAAGGATTCAGCGGATCGCCGAGCAGCTCGGCAAAAGCCTCCACATGGGATGTATCGCAGCCAATAATGCCGAATTTCAACATATTCTTCATCCTTTTTGTTCTGAAATGTTCAGACTGCGGTAGACCTTAATGATCCCGGCCGCGATTTCTACAGCATCCTGTTCGGTTAACAGGGGACTGATCGGTAAGTACATAGTCCTCGGCATAAGGCTTACTGCATTCGGACATGAATCCGGCGTGTAGATGACTGGTTTGCGGAACGGATAGGCAAATGGCGATCCCTTCACATCGGCTGTTCGCTGATGCAGCAACTGAGGAAGCATAAATACCGGTTTGCCACCATACAGAGGATACACTTGGATATTCTCTGCATACAAGTACTCCATGAATTGATTAGCAATTGCAGCATTGGGCAGAATCATTCCCAGATGAGACCCTGTATAACCCGTCGAATCTGGTTCCACACGAAACTTAATACCCGGCAGTTCCGCTGCCAGCGTCTGTTGAATCGCGATGTAGCGAGCACGCATCACTCCAAGAATTCCGTTCAGACGCTTCCATTGCTCTACCAGCACACCGCCCGTTACCTCGCTCATGCGATAATTTTGTCCAACAAATGCGTTCTCCTCATCATCCGAGACAATACCATACCGTGATTTCTCCCGAAAACTGCCCTGATCATGATAGCGAACCGCCCGTTCGAACAAGTTGGCATCGCGTGTGATGACGGCTCCACCTTCGCCTGCAGTCAGTACTTTGTTCATCTGGAAACTCAAGGTGCCTATATCGCCGATAGTTCCAGCGAAACTCCCCTTATACGTAGCTCCGCAGGATTGAGCGATATCTTCGATTACAGGAATTCCCCACTTCTTGGCAATGGACTGAATCGCGTCCATATCACATAGGTTTCCTAAGATCGGAACCGTTATAATAGCTTTAACTTCATCGTCCTCACATAACTTATCAATGCTTTCAGGGCTGATATTCAAGCTATCGTCCACATCTGCAAAGACTGGGACAGCCTGGCTGCATACCACAGCTCCCGGTGTTGCCAGAAACGTATTGGCTGGTACTATCACTTTATCTCCGTAGCCAACACCCAGAGCTTTCAGTGCTACTACAAGGGCTGCCGTCCCGGATGTGACCCCTAATACGTAAGGGATTTCGGCATACGCGGAGATCATGTCTTCCAGTTGCTGAACTGCATAACGCATATTCGGTCCGTAATAGCGGAAGGGGGATTGATCCAGTACTACTGCCCCACTGGCCTCTGCTTCCTCCTGCCCCAACATCATTCCTCCGGGATATGCCGGTGGCATCGGCTCAGAACGTGCGGGTCTACCTCCGTCGACTACTAACTTTTCCATCTGTCTACACTCCCTTTATACGGATTGCCGCGCTAATTATTAATTGAACATAGTAGAGATCAGGAATAAGATGCGTTCAACCCATCTAGGTGAACATGTGCTAGCCTGACGGGCTAAACGCATCTTTATTTCAAACCAGGTTATTTCGTAATTATTGCTTCTTCCATACCGTAGTTTCTGTGCCTTTAAGCTGCTCGTTCACTTCTTTAATAATGTCATTGCCACCGCTGCTCAAGTAAGCGTCTTTGATCTTATCCCAATCTTCCAGCGGGGTTTCACCAACCACGATTTTGGCTTCCTGGGCATACATTTTTTGTTCAATATCAAAACCTTTTTTGGTGTAGGTCTGGGAGAAAATTCGGTTAAATGGATTTACATAGTGCTCGTATTTCGCATCCAGCGTTTCGATCTGTGAGATCAGATCTTGCATTTGAGGGGTGGTATACGTTTTGGAATATTGGTTATCACTATCCTTGGCAGGCCACATTGCACGATCCGGCATATACCACCAAGGCATTAAACCATCTGTAGATGGAGTAATGGCAACTACACCATTCTCTAACGTATAGCCCGTGCCTTCTCCACCATACATCCAGTCAAAATCGGGAGAAGAGCTGTTACGTTCTTCCAGCGGAGTGAATTTGCGGCCATAATCCAGCATCTGCATAATGCGATCTACTTTGTCCGGGTCATCTACCAATTTGGCATTCAGCGTAGCAAGTCCATAATACCCACCTAGTGCCGTTAGACCTTGTGATCCATCTGGAGCCAGAAACGGTGGAAGTGGAGCTAATTTGGCAGTTGGCACCGCAGCAGCTAGAATCTTCATACCATCATCACCCATACCTCGCGCTGTACCCGTGTAAATACCAGCTTTTCCGCTCCAGAAATCCTTAGCGGAATCAACAACGTTAGTAATAACTGGAAAGTCCTTCGTTATAGCGCCTTCTTTGTACAGGTCTCGCAGCCAGCCGATCATTTCCTTCCGTGCTGGAGCAACAATGCCTGGAATCAGATTCCCTTGATCGTCCTTGTGGTACCACGAGCTGGCATCCCAATAGGCAGATGGAGTATAGTTCGGCCAGAAACCACTTGACATTACCAAGCCATAAGTATCATCCTTGCCATTCTTGTCAGGGTCATTCTTGGTGAAGGCGATAGCAACTTGCTTCAATTCGTCCAGAGTGGTTGGCATTTTCAGACCGAGATTGTCCAACCAATCCTGACGGAGAATGATATGTGAGTTATAAGTGGAAGGATAATAGCGCGGGATTCCCACAATCTTGCCATCTACCTTCATAGCGTCCCAGACATCGGCAGGGACATTTTTAAAAGTTGGATACTTGTCGATATATTGCGTCACATCCAGAAAAGCACCTTGCTGCGCCCAGGTTTTGAACCCTTGTGCCGGATCTTCAATCATCATAATATCCGGAGTATCTCCCCCTGCGACGGTTGCCGACATTTTGGCAGCATAATCAGCATAAGGTACCAGCTGTGGCTTATAATCCACATTGAATTTTTCGTTAATCATTTGCAGCGCTTTGCCATCTAGAGGCGCAGGATCGGAGAAACTGTAATCCATAGTGGTGATCTCAATCTTCTTCGCAGCCGGGTCTGAAGTGCTGGCAGGAGCCGCAGTTCCCTCTGCCGCTGGGGATGATGACGCTGAATTTGCTGAATTGTTATTGTTGCTTGAACATGCAGCTAGAATCGTTGTGGTCATAGCGACGGTTAACAGTACGCTGAATAGTTTTTTCATTCTCTCCTACACCTCTTTTATATGATTTAATTTCCGGTTACTGCCTAACCTGACTGACACCCACTTCATGATTATCCGTGTTCCAACTTAACCCTTAATGGAGCCAATCATCACCCCCTTGGCAAAATGCTTTTGCAGAAATGGATACACTAGCAGAACTGGAAGCGTCGCTAGCAGAATCGCAGCCATCTGAATAGACTCTGGTTGTGGCGGATTTTGCATCATCACTGATCGCCCTAGCGTAGCGGTTGGCTCGTTGATGATTACAATTTGGCGGAGTATGACCTGAATTGGCCATTTGTGAGGGTCATTGATGTAGAGGATGGCATTAAAATAGCTGTTCCAATAATCCACCGCATAGAATAGGCCAAAAGCAGCCAGCGCTGGTTTCGAGAGAGGAAGGATGATGCGGATGAATATCTGCATAGGATTGGCCCCATCCACTACACCAGCTTCCTGAATCTCATTCGGAATATTTTTGAAAAACTGCCGCATGACAATCAAATTAAAGCTATTGATGACATTCGGCAGAATTAAAGCCCAGATCGAATCTCGCAGACCCATTGCCTTCACAACTAGATAAGATGGAATCATGCCTGCGCCGAACAGCAGGGTGAAAGTGACCATGAATAGCAACACCTTCTGACCATAGATCTGCTTGGTCAAGCCATACGCCATTGTTGAAGTGAAGAGCAAGTTGCATACTGTGCCAAGCCCTGTAATGTAAATCGTAAACAGCATCGCCCTGCGGAAGGATTCGGAATTCAGAATATAACGGTAAGCGCTGAAATCCCAGTGCTTCGGCCAGAGCAGAAACCTGTTCATGGTCAAGTCCTGCGAAGAGGAGAAGGAAATAACGATAATGTAATAGATGGGAAACATCATGGCAGCACTCAATAAAATAAAGAATATCGTAATCCCAAGGTCGAAGATTCGTCCCGATTTGGTTCTGTAATGCATACAAGTCCCCCCTCAGAGTTAATATAGCCCGTCTTCTCCGAATTTTTTGGCGGTACGGTTAGCACCCATCACTAGTACTAAGCCAACCAATCCCTTGAATAAGCCTACGGCTGTAGCAAAGCTGAAATCGGACTGCTTGATGCCTTTAAAATAAACAAAGGTGTCGAGCACACTCCCTACTTCCATGTTAAATGGATTCAGCATCAGGAAGATTTGTTCAAACCCGCTGTCCAGCACACTGCCAATCCGTAGAATCAGCATTATGATCACTGTGCCTCGAATGGCCGGCATCGTGACATGCCATAACTGCTTCCAGCGGTTTGCTCCATCTACGATAGCCGCCTCATACAATTCCAGATTCACACCGGACAATGCTGCGAGAAACAAGATCGTTCCCCAGCCCACTTCCTTCCAGATGACCTCACCGATAACCAACGGATAGAAATAACTAGTGTTGGTTAGAAACGGAATAGGTTCGATACCGAACCATTGCTGCAGATAATGATTGATCATCCCTTCATTCTTAAGCATAAGAATCACCATGCTGATGACCACAACCCATGACAAGAAATGCGGCACATAAACAACGGACTGGATCGAGCGTTTGAAGACCTGATTCCGCACCTCGTTCAGCAATAGCGCAATAATTAACGGCGCCGGGAAAGCGAATAGAATTTGCAGGAACGACAGCACCAAGGTATTCATGAGTACATGAGCAACTTCGGGATCAGAGAAAATAGTCTGGAAATGCTGGAATCCAACCCACTCACTCTTCATAATGCCTTGAAAAGGATTGTAATCTTTAAACGCAATGATCAATCCCAGCATCGGTATGTAGCGGAAGATGAGGAAAAATAGTAATCCCGGAAAAATCAGCAGATAGTAATGCCGGTCACGCCAAATTCTTTTTCTAAAAAAGCCTAGGGGTTTCGGTTGAGCAGCTTTGAGTATAGGAGCGCTATCGACAATATTCACTTTCTCACCTCTCCAGTTTGTACGGCTAGCCCCTGTTCACACGTTCAACATGGCTATAACCAGCAATCAAATTTAAAAGCTCTTTTAGTTACAAGTACCATACCACTATCTTATTTCTTCGTCAATACATGTATGTAATATTTACTAACATTTCATCTCTGTAACCGTGTTGTGGATAGTTTTTTTGATTGATCTGTTATGTAACTTAACATGTACGGTTCGTGTAAGCGTTCTCTAAAATGGTCAGACATTCCCCTTCCTCCAAGCTTTGACGTGCTATCGGGAACAGTGACAGTTTCTGTATCAGTCTCACTGCTCCCTAAGCACATTTCTAATCCATTTCTTAAGACATGCCCTTGCGGATCAACTCTGCTGCATATGCCGTTAGAACTTCCGCATTGCCCGGAACGGAGAAACACCAATCCTCACTCGTCTCATATCCACCTTGTTCCGCAAAGGCACTAGCAATTGGCACATACTCCAACGATGCATCCGTGTAAGCCATGACTATCGGTCTTGTATCAGGAAATTCAAACTGCAGTTGCAGCGAAGTCTCAATGAATATCTCGCCCGGCAGAAAAACAAGGGGAAGCTCACCCACCCCTAGGACAAATACTTTGGAAGGCATATTCTTATCCGGATAGCGTTCTAACAGCACAAGGCGCGCAGCTATGCTCATAAAATCATTATTATCAAACGACTTACCCGCGGACAGTGCCTCCTGATATTTGGCTACTTCTTGATCCAGCAATCTATTTAATTCATCGATATTGGGCAAAATCCGCAAAGTGGTACTCACTTCTCCGCTTACCAGCGACAAGCTCTGGACCCCCAGCCTCTGGGCTGTCGGGTAGCTGTCAAGCGCCGCTATCGCAATCTCATGAGCCATTCTCAGGCAATCCTCCTGCGGCTCACCTACTGTATATTTCCCCGGACTGATATTCCCTGCACAGCCTTGCAGGAACATACAAGTCCCACCGAGTTGGTGCTCCACCTCACTCGCAGCATAGCCAGGAAAGTCCCAATGCGCCTTCAAATAGTTATTATAAGTTGTGGCATGGCATGCGTAATGAATCAGGCTGCCCATTATCTGCCCTAGAGAATTTTTGAACCAAATACAAGAAACAACAGGGTCTATTATCCCTTCAGGTGAACTACGCAGCTCGTCGGATACCCCTCGACTCCAGCGCACCTCAATGCTGCCATCTGCCAGCCGCACCCTACGATTGCTTGCCACCTGCTTCGCCATACCTGAGGAATAAAATACATCAACAATAGACAGGGTGCGCAGCGCTTCCCTTGCCGCTTCCTCTGCCCCTTGCAGCACTCGCGCATAATAAGTCGAGCTCAGAAAGCGTACACCTCTTCTCCCGAGTACTTCTTGGGCTGCTGGATGCAGGAAGGGAGACGAATGTGTGTGTGTCGATTGAACGATGATGCAGGAATGCGGAATACCCGTGGCTCCGGCGATTGTCCTGCACAGATCCTCAATCACTTGCGTATATAGCGAAGTCGTATCCAACGTAACGATAACTGTTGCCTGTTCTTCGTCACGCAGATAGCACACCTTCAGTAAGAGCGGTGTCACGGCTTCTTCCAGCGGATGCTCGATAAACAGTGAAGTCGGTTCACCCTTTTCTGGCGTTATATCTGCCGTCCCAAAACCTACCTCCATTATTTTCTCCTCCTCGCAGGTATATCCAGCCTAATCAGATATTACTCCTGAAATGCTTAAATGTAAGGTTGTCATTTCCTCCCTCATACTAGATAATATAAATATTATACTAATTCAATAAGACTATCAGGGGGAACGATATCAATCATGAATACGCATGCTAAGTTCGTACTGAACGGCCGCCATATCCAGACTGGGCAGCCCCAACGAATTACACTGAATAATAGCCTTATTGAACAGATAGAGGCTCTGCCTGAGACAGATGAGATCTTACCCTGGATTGGACCTGGCCTTGTAGATTTACAAGTGAACGGATATGCCGGCTTTGATTTCAATACACTGACCCTATCCAGTGAAGAAATCTGCAATGTTGCCCTGAAAATTGCGGCGCTTGGGGTCACTTCCTTTTATCCAACCATCATTACGAACAGCGACCACACCTTGGAGAAATTACTTGGAGCGATATCCCAAGCCTGCGCTGAGCACCCTTGGCTCCACCGAATTCTGCGTGGCATTCACCTGGAAGGCCCATACATTTCACCAGAGAATGGGGTGAGAGGCGCACATGATAAACAATTCGTCAAAGCTCCAGACTGGGAGCAATTCCAGCGCTGGCAAACAGCAGCACGAGGAATGATCCAGATAGTGACTCTATCTCCGGAGTGGGAGAACGCGCCTGCCTTTATCGCTGAATGTGTTCAAAACAATATCGTGGTCTCCATTGGTCATACCGCCGCGACTCCAGACCAAATCAATAGAGCCGTAGCTGCGGGAGCCAGAATGTGTACACATCTTGGAAATGGGGCCCATCTATTACTGCCGCGCCACCCCAACTACATTTGGGAGCAGCTGGCCCAAGATGATCTGTGGCCGTGTGTCATTGCAGACGGCTTCCACCTGCCTGAGCAGGTGTTGAAGGTGTTTCACAAGGTGAAGCCGCACCAGTTGATGTTAGTTAGCGATGCCGTCTCTTTGAGTGGTCTGGCACCAGGAACGTACAGCAGCTTTATCGGCGGGAATGTTGTACTCACGGCGGAAGGGCGGCTTCACATGGCAGATAATCCCAACCTGTTGGCCGGATCAGCGCAAATGCTGCCTTTCGGAGTGGCGCATTTAGTAAGCAGTAATCTCTGTGAACTAGCTGAAGCCTGGGACATGGCTTCGACACGGCCAGCCTCGTTCATGAAGCTGCCGGAAGCCCGCGGACTCCAAGTGGGTGCGCCGGGCGATCTGGTTGTCTTTGACTGGCTTCAAGAGCAGTTCGTCATTCGAGAGGTTTATAAGGACGGTCAGCAGCTGACCAGCTCCAATGGATCGACACTCGACTCCCAATCCTGAATAGCGCTTGCGGCAGCTCCAATACACCCCGTGTAGGGAAAAAGTGTTGAGCGGACTAGCTGAACATGACGGTAGGCCGGCGGGGTCGAGCAGGCCGCCAATTCTTCTTCAATAATCGGAAACAAATAATCAGCAATCAGCATGAGTGGACCATCACAAATGATCAGTCTGGGATTGATCAGGTTGACTATATGACTGAGGGCACGGCCTATCACGCCCCCTGTCCGTCTTATATCCTGTTCGACGGCAGGGTTTCCTTTTTTCAGCTGTTCAAACAGCCAATTCATGCTATCTAAATTCTTCTCTCTTTCGCCTATCGGGTACAGTCGTTCCATGATTGCTGGGATTCCGGCAATGGCTTCCAGGCAACCTCGATTGCCGCAACGGCATAAAGGCCCCTGTGGGTCTATCACAATATGACCCAATTCCCCGGCCAAATTGCCTTCTCCACGGATCAGCGATCCGCCCATCACGATTCCACAGCCAACCCCATCCCCAAAAGAACAGTAAGCAAAATTATCAGCCTCTCTGCCGAATCCATGCCAAAGTTCTCCGAGTGCCGCAAGTTTGACGCTATGATCCAGACGAAACGGCACGCTCAGACGTGAACCTAAAAGCTCCGCAAACGGCACCTGATTCCATTGCAGATGGCTGGATTGCAGAACGACCCCCCGCTCCGAGTTCAACTGCCCAGGTATCCCAATATCGAAGCCAATCCACGCTGAGCTAGGATAACGCTCCAGCAATTGTTGCACTCCTTCACATAGTGCCTCCACCATCGATTCAGGAGAGGAATCTTGCAGCAAGGTTGTAAAGGTCTCCACTGGCTTCGCATACAGATCAGTCACCGCCCAATAAATAGCTGCCGAGCTGAGTGTAGCTCCAACGGCGTATTTATTGGCTGCGTGGAAGGCAATCATCACGGGCTTGCGACCTAACCCAATGGTAGTGCTAAGACCCTTCTCGTTGACGTATCCAGCAGCCATCAGTTCGTCAACTATACTGTTAATCGTATTTTTATTGAGCTGAAGCAGATTGGACAGCTCTATTCGTGTTGTCGATCTTAATTGCTTCAGCTGCCTGTATATCAGCATACGATTTACGTCTTTGGCCAACGTTGGCCCCCTGCCACGGGACTTCGCCATATCTCGCCTCCTCAACTTTTCATTTGTATGAACTACAAGAATTCCGGTAATTCTTCTTATTTGGTAAGAAAGAGGTTGAAACCCTATGTTCCCAGATCATAACCTCTCTCACATCATTGTACGCCGTCTAATCCTCCGCCACCATAATCACACTACTATCAGCGCTGATCTTCACTCTGCCCGCACCAACCTAGGAGGGTCCTCGCGTAGATTTCCACAAGTAAGGTCAGGCTATCGAGATCTACGTACTCGTCCGGAGCATGCGCATTGGCCCCCGAGGGTCCAAGAATCAGCGCTGGAGCTGTTCCATATTCATTAAATACGAAGGCATCGCAAGCAAACGGTGCTCCAGTCACTAGTGCTGGCTGACCAGTTGCGGCAGCGATTTCTTCAGCTAGCAGCGGAAGCAGTGGGAAATTCGGGTCTACCGAGCAGCCGGGAAGAAAGCGGATCATTCGCCGGAACTCCGGTTGTTGAAGTCCATTCCCGTAAGCTATGCCACAATAGCGTTCATAGCCCTGTAGAATCTCGTCCCGTAATTGTTCCTCACTCACTCCAGGATAACATTCCACCCAGATATCGACATGGCATTCAACAGGACCAACGTCACATAGCGGGGAATTCAAGTCGCCCGCCTCCAGCCGAGTGACGATAACTGGCAATAACTCCTTCTGTTCCTCGTACCATGGTGCCGGACCTCCGAGTCCACCTCGCTCAAGTTCAAAAGCTTCCAGAAACATAATGAAACGGGCGGCATCATTCGCCGGATTTCGAATGATCTCCCCACTAAATGATAAGCCAGTCGTTCCCCGGAAAGTGACGCGCCATAGCGCCCCCCCGCGCGCGGCAGGATAGAGTGCAAGATTCGTCGGCTCAGGAATGATCACCGCATCCGCGGTTACCCCTCGGGCACGGCCTGCTACCGTACCATTGGCCCCGCCAAATTCCTCATCAACAACGGATTCGATGCGCACATCGCCTTGCAGTCGAATACCCAATTCCATCAAACAACGGACAGCCATCAGCGATGCTGTCAATCCACCCTTCATGTCGAAGGATCCCAGACCATATAGCCTGTTATTCTCTACTCTCGGTATGAAGGGATCCGCGGTCCAGCCGGGAGCAACCGCCGCAGTATCGATATGACTAGAGAAGAGCAGTGATTTCCCTCCTCCCAAGCCCTTCCACACCGCACTTAGATTCGGACGATTGCTATAATCTTTGCCTGGATAATACGCCGGGTGTTCATGAAATCCTGAAACTTCTTCTGGATTGTACAGCTCAGCCTCTAGGCCTAGCTCCTCCATAATCCCCCGAAGTGTCTGCTGGCATTCCAGCTCCGTTCCCGAGACGACCCGATTGACGGTATCATGACGAATGAGCTCAGACAGGATGCTCTCCATCATTCCACGGTTCAGCCGTGTCCATTCCCGAATCAATGAAGGAATATCCCTTTTGCAATCTTCCATATTCATCCCTCACTTTCACCTTGGTCCCTAGATTAAGTTAAGGTGCAATCCGACTTGGTGTCGGCATATTCTTGTACCAATAACAGTCTACCAACCCCTGTTGTCCCTGGAACAAAAGCCGCTTCTCTTCAAGCTCCTCCAGGCGATCAATGACTCCGTCTGTATAACTGGATATCCGGTCCATTGCGGTATCCAGGCTCATTAACAACCCACCATATCTTAAATCCATAATATCCCATCCGAATGGCTTATTCACCAAATGCCAACGCTCCCTATGAAACAGCCGCAGCCCCTCAACACCAGCTTTGATTTGCGGCAAAATCACCCCTGCAATCAGCGCCAGCTCCTGCCTATTTCCGTTCAGATAGGCAGCTGTAATTTGCAGTCCTACCTCCGCTTTTAATGCTAACACACCACACAAGCGTTCAAGTACCTCGAATACAAAACCGTATTCGCCATTTCGAGTCGCGTAGAGAGCCATCTGCTCTTGAAGCTTGCTATAGTGACCCGCCATATCTAAACCACGCAAATTTTCGTCAAATAAGCCCATCATTACATTTTGCCACAACATATAACGGGAAGGGTTATAGGTCTCCAGATTGCCCGGTTGAATACCCGGAGGCTCATCCACATCCTTGATTGCCATGAAATCATCCATCCGTCCACCAGTACAATAGTAGAAACGACTGCGCAGCTTCTCTTCATCTAATTGCTCCGCATAGCCATGCTCTGCGAACAGCTGGAGCCCCAGCAGTGCAGAGAACCAATCGCATTCTGTACCGTCGTCTCCCCACAATGTGGCGATAATCTCCCGTACCCCTTCGCGCTTACATACGTTCAGGGCGGCGTTCGTCGTGGCGAAAGTGATTCCGTAATTCAGTACAAAACCCTTCCAGTTCCAAATCCCCCCAGCGAAGACCGGTGTTGAACCAAATTCTTTATGCCGCCGAATCCACTCTGAATAGAAATCTTCGTCATAGTTGTAATAATCCCAATAGACAAACTGGACATTCTTCGACATGCCTGCGATGACTTCATCGGAAATGATGCTATCACGATCATAATACTCGCCCTTAGCCGAGCCTGCTCGGAAGTACATATCGCTCCACATCATCGGCACCAATCCAAGTTTCTCTACGATCTCCATAACCCGATCCAGATGATCATTCATAATATCAAACTTCGTACGCAGTCCGTTCTTGACCAAATATTCGCCAAGGCCCAGCTTCCAGGCTTCGTCCATCCCGATATGGATACGCTTGGTGCGCACCGGCGCCGAAGCTGCGATCAACATCTGTTCCACGATTTCATAAGTCCGCTCGTGACCCACCAGCATGGTCTCATGATCGTCGCGGATGTCGGCGAATGTGTCCCACTTCAATACATCAGCCAGATGGCTTAATGTCTGGATACAGGGGATCATCTCAATACCGAACAGATCTGCGTAATCATCCAGCTCCCGGATCTCTTCCTGCGAATAGCGTCCTCTCATATAGCCGAAATAAGGCTGCTCTTTAACCTCATAGCTGTCCTCTGCATACAACATAATCATGTCCAAGCCCATCAGCGCCATCTTCCGCAAAAACACCTTCACAGAGTCCGGTCGGATCACCGCTCCCCCCTGTGAAACATCAAACATGGGCCCATTCATATCGAATTGGGGCTGTTCCTCAATCCTAAACAGATTTCCGTTCTGCAAAGCTTCCACTAGCAGACCCACTGCCCGAAAAAAATGAATTCTTTGACTGCATTCAATGCGCAGGAGATCTCCCTCAGCTTGCACCACAATCCGCTTGTCTTCGTGGCGTACAACCTCCACAACATGCCCATCCGGGGATAGCTCGAAGCCAGCCTCCGCCGCGATTTCCGCCAGCCCTTCAGTCAACCCTTCCAGGTCGCCGATAAAGTGAAACCGCATGTCCACCACTCCCAGACTCTTATATTTTCAATATATAGAATTATTGTTCTGAGTTATAAACACAAATAATATATCATTCCTGCTAAAATAGCGTCAACTACTCGTTATTCGCAATCATTGCCACGTGTATCAAAATATGCTTTAATAAAACTATTCAATTATTTTCAGTATATCGAAAAGGTGTGTGACTATGAAAAAACAATATAGCGTTCCAGCGTTGGAGAAAGGAATGGCCATCATCGAAATGCTGGCAGCTTCCAAGGACGCGCTTGGGATCACTGATATTTATGAAATAAGCGCAATCCCGAAGTCCTCAATCTTCAGCATCCTAAGCGAGCTAGTCAATCTCAATTATGTCATCAAGACCGACGAGGGCAAATATCAACTCACACTGAAGCTGTATAACATCGGTATGGAACGGCTCTCCAAGCTTGATATCCGGCAAGCGGCACGACCAGAGATGGAATGGATCGCTGAGAATATGCTGTTCACCGTACACCTAGCCATTCTTGAGAATGACAAGGCTCTCTATGTAGACAAGGTGAACGGCCCAGGCTTTGTCCGCTTCTCCACAGAGATTGGTCAGACCCAAATGCTGCATAATTCCAGTGTTGGCAAGGTATTGGCCGCCTATATGAGCGATGAGCAGCTGGAGCAAGCGATCCAGAAGCATGGCATGCCCAAGATTACCGAACATACCATGACATCGCTCGCGACTTTAAAAGTATTTCTGGAAAGTGTCAGAGAAAACGGTTATGCGATAGAGGATGAAGAAGGAGAAAAAGGTATCCGCTGCATCGCTGCACCGATCTTCGATCACAAAGGCAAAGCCGTTGGCGCGCTTGGCGTGACTGCACTTCGCAACGAGTTGCCTGACAATTCTTTTGCAGATTATGGAAGTCGGCTCCGTGATAAAGCATTGAACGTTTCGAAAAAGATGGGCTATATTTAGCCTAAACAATGTGATAACAGATTGCGGGTGATGATCTGCACCCGAGGGTCCACTCCCTGTGGCCGACCAAAGGTCCCTATTGCAGGAACAAGTCCAGGTGGAGCGCTGAGCCCCTCTGACCACCAGATCGTCCCCGCATTAAACACCCAGTTGTCATGAGGCCCGGGATATAGGACGGCGGCATGTCGTCCATGCTCCGGCTTCGGAAGATCCATATCGTCTGGCTGCGGCGTTCGAATCAGTTCACTCTCGGCCACGATTTCTAACCCGTCAATCTCTTTAAATGGCGCTCCGTGATACTCCCAACCCACCAATCCTGGAATACAATCCCCTTTCTTCATCCCTGTACCTGCGAACAGCCAATGGTCCGGCTTGGTGATTGTCCAATCTCCATATCCAGGGCCAAATGTGGAGGAGCCCATCAATGCCTGTTCATCAGTAAATCGCTTGGATCTGGCAAAAGATTGAAAGGAACGCCCCCCATCTTCACCATCATAGGGAATAATTTCATGATACAAGGTGTTCCCCGACAGGAAGAGTAAGCTGACCCCCGCATCTCTTGCGGTAAGCGCATTATCGTACATCTGGCGTGTCCAGTATTCATCATGCCCCACTGATATGAACACCCGACATTGCTCTGCCACAATCAGACCGCTATGAAGATCCAGATTGGAGCAGTAAGCGACATCATATCCCTCACTCTCCAGCCAATAAGCAAGAGGGAACTCCCACAGCAGAAATTCTCCCGAACCACACGATAACGGTGAATCTACAATCTGGCAATATTTCGTATAAGGACGATCAAAGCTAACCCGCACATTCGGCCCTTGATACCAAGGATAGGGTGACCCGTCATCATACAATGAGTTGACTCCAGGCCACTTATTGTAGGCTTGCCATGTCAAATCGCTAACCTGGACCATAATATCAGCGGGGCCACGCCGTTTCACGACAAAGATGATATAGCTTTGGGCAGGCTGCGAAGACTGTCTCGACAGCTTGGCCAGATAGACCCCGCTTGGCCAGTCTTCCGGGATGGTAAGCTGCATTGCAGTATCCCAATTGCAGCTTCGCAATCGTTCAATCGTCTCCAGCGGAACGGGTTGTATCTCTCCGTCCAGAGGTCCAACCTGGAGAAAATGCCGACCTCCTGTCCCTCCGTAATAACCTAAACGGTAGATATCGATCATAAAAGGGCCTGCCGGATTCAAGCTCACCTTAAAATCCAGCTGTTCCCCCGGATAGACGCTAGTAGCAGAAGCGAAACCTTCAATACTAGGCGAACGAAGACCCCGCAGCAGTCCATCGCCCTGCGAGGTTTCTGGATACTCGAACAAATAGTTCGTCAATTGCCAATCCAGCGTTCCCTCATGTCCATTTTCCACAATCGTTGCATTGGTCATGTTCGCTACCTCCCAAGTCTCTCTAAGTGCGGATATTCATAGCCTCCCGCTTTTGTACGCGCATGGCATCCCGTTCCTTCTCGGTAATTCGGTACATGGCGTCTCCAATGGTCTTCCAAGTCATCTCGGGATGCACCGCGCGGTAATCATTAGACTCTGATCCTCGGTAGCCCCAGACCAGAATTGTTCTGGCACCCGCATCATAGGCAGCATCTGTTGCCAGAACGATTTCTTCTTCCGTTCCTGGCTTCGTCCCATACCCTTGTATCCAAATATTATGATCCTTGTCGTGTTGGCGGCAAATTTCCAGGTTCTTAATGGTCGCATCATATACGAATGAATACGGATCGTTGACTCCATCCCAACCCCAGTAAGGGTCAGAACCGATATTCTGCAGATGCTCCAGGCTGGCGATTTCACCCAGTGTCCCCAAGTGTAGGCCATACGACTGCCCCAGCATTACACAGACGATATTTTCCATGCCCTTCAGACTGCTGTACGTCGTCACTTCGCTGAAATAGTTCACCAATGTCCAGACCCGAAAAGCTTCCGTCTCTGGGGTAAGCACTGTCGGCATCGGCTTGCCATAACGTTCCTCGAACAACTTGCGGCATACGTTGCAGTAGCAGGTCCAGACCGGCTCACTAGTACCTTTTTTCATAATCAGACGAGGTTCGTCCCAGAATATCTTGTTCCCGCCAATCTCCCTTACCGTATCGATCCACTCTTTAGTGAACTGACGAAATTCCGCACGATTCAGACATACATGCACTGGGTCCCGTGTTCCGTCAGAATAGATTTGATGACAGTCCGGATAATAAGCCAGAAAGTGCGACTTATCACCTGGCGGCCCCCCAATCCCCCAATTATCCACCCATACCTCAAGTCCATAGCTCTCGGTGATCGCGACAATCTCTTTCATCACGTTCCGATGTCGATCCCAGTCATTATGAGAGAACATATGCACCACCAGATTGAAGTGATGCTCTACGATATCAATCATATCTGCATGCACATGCTTCAATATGCGATTTCCATGATACGCGACACCTTTACGCAATGGATTCATGGATACTAACCTCCTCGGCAACCGTTATTTGGATGTTTCATAAAGAATGGCCCGGCAGGGTGCAGCGCACACATCCGGGATATTCAGCGGCAGTATCGCAAGCGTCCATGGTCCGCTTCCCGCCTCCCGCAAGCGCACGAGCGGAGCGGCCAGCAGCCGATCCTTGGCATAATAATGCGTAAGGAGTGGCATTTCGCCGCTAGTCTTACGTGGATCTTCGATGGAGGGTATATCCACCCCCAGGAGACTGACATCATTTTCGACAATCCAGTCCATTGCCCCAGCCTCGAAGAATGGGCAGGATTCAATATAGTCTGGCAGATTCCAGTGTGCGTCCCAACCCGTAGCAATCAATAGGGCATCCCCGGGTTCCAACAAAGCTCCCACCGCCGCCTCTAGTTCATCCGCACGAATCGGCTCGAGGGATGCCTTATCGGGTAGCTGTGCCACCCATGCTCGCAGCACCATACGTTCCAGACCAACATCACTCAGCTTCTCCCTATCCGCAAACAGATGGTTCGCTGTTTCCAGATAGGTACCTGCAAGGGAATGGAGTCGAAAGGCATGGCCAACATATCCATGAGTCTTCACGCTTGCCACCTGCTCGATAGCAATATCCGGAAAGGGCTCTCCGTAATTCCACATTCCGTTCTCCAGCTTGCCAGTCAGATCAAGCCACTTACGCATCTCGCTTCTTCCTCCTTCAAAAGGCAACCTCTTCTAAGTACTTCTGCATACCCTGATTAGATCAATTCCCCTAAGCCGCTGCGGTATCCAAGCAATGTCTCTCTTACCCGACGCTCATTCGACGGCAGCAGGGGAAGGCGTGTCTCAGCGCTCTTGAAGATCCCAAGATGGCTAAGCAGCGCTTTGGTCGTAGGAATCTCGTCACCAGGCCCGAACATATGAATAAACGGCAATATCGTCTGCGAGAAAATCTCGAAGCTCTCTCCACGTTGTCCGTTTGTGAATAGATCCCAACAGGCTTTGAAGGCCTCTGGATAGATGATTGGCGCAATAATCATATTGCCGTCTATACCCGCCTCGAAAGCACGGAAGCAGATAATATCATCGCCTCCAAATACGGCCAGAGATGGGTTCTGTTTCAAGGAGCGAATCTTATCCATATTATGATCTGTCATTTTGATCGCCTTAATTGCTGGGACGGCCTTAGCCAATTCTATAAGCTGTTCAGCGGTATAGAAAGTTTTGGTTGTCACCGGATTATCGTAGAATACGAGTTCCAGACCGGTCTTTAATGCCAGTTCACCTATATAACTTTTGACCATCTCCAGCGAGTTAGGAAAATAGTATGGACTCGGGACTAGCGCAGTGCGCACACCCGCATCGGCTGCTTCTTGACCGATCCGGATTGCTTCTAATAAATTCGTATGTCCCAGACCGATTACTACATGTTTGTCGGGGACACGCTTCGCGAAGTACTTTGCGATGCCGATTCTTTCTTCAGCCGTCAGTGCCGGTGCTTCACCGGTGCTGCCTCCAATCACATAACCCTCTAAATAAGCTGCTGTATAATCGATTAATTTGTCAAAATCAGCATATTCAATTTTCCCATCTACGAACGGTGTTGGAATGACAGGGATATTTCCTTTCATAATTCAAACCTCCTGAGTTTAGTTGCCCTAGTTATCATTAGGCATCATCATATATTTTCCGTATACTGAAAATACATTTACCTTATTGAATTATTAACAATATATCACTCTAAATCCCTTTCAGTCAACGATAAAAAAGGCTATCCCCTTAACCAGCCTGTTCGACTGTTAAGAGAATAACCCTTATTTGCTGCACCTAATTATTTAAATGCTTCACTACCTTGGCCCAAGCCGCCTTCGTATTTTCGAAATCCTGATAATGCTCTTCCACATGTGCATGATAGAAATCGAGCTCATTTAATATATTTTTAAATTCATTATTTCCAAAGTAAGCACAGATTTTCGGAAGAACAAGCGTAAGGTTCTCTCTCATTTTCATAATTTCCGCTTCATAATTATCTCTTTGCGTAATATACAGTAACAGTGGTTTGTATCGAATCCAACCGATCGTAGCTTTTAAGAATCTTTTCGTATTCATGTTGGAATCAGCTTTCATCGCCTTCAATTGATTGGGCAGCACACCCAGCAGCAAATGCTCATAATTCGAGAAGCCATCATGGAAGGTATAACATGGGACCTTACGAATATTCGCTTCAGCAATACAGGTGCTTAAGAACGTATCTTCACCTCTGGCTCCTGGCGGGTTGTAGAAAGGGAATATTTTATCAATCGTCTTCAGGTTAAAACCCAGATTAGCTCCCGATATAAACTTCATACCATTGACCTCTTCTACGACTTCCGTAATTTCACTATTCATCGTATCAAGATCCGCATAGGTAACTCCACCATCATCCATAATGCTTTTTACTGAAGCCCAGTTAATAATATCATTGCTGATCGACTCTATGAATAGGCGGAATTCATCTTCAGATAGCTTGTCGTTGAAGTCCAAATAAGGGATTGGTGAGATGTATCCACAATGATGTCCATGGGTCATATCTGCATGCTTAATATTATTGATGTGCGTAGAGATAACCTCTTGACCCTTCCAAAGCAGGCTATCCTTGATCTTAATATTCGCAATAGGGTATTCATCATCATCCAGAAAAATAAGATAGTCCATTTTATTCTTAATGGCAAAATATAATACAGCATTTCGTTTCATGGCATACCCTTCGCCAAAGATCAACTTAGCTTCTTTTAAGGTAATCACTTTTTTTTCCACTAAATATTGCGCTTCAGTGGCGATGGAGGAATTCCCCAAATAATAAGCTGAATCGACCATATCCAATATTTCTTCATCCGTGACTTTATAATCGCTCACTTTTGTACCTTTATACTTCAAATCATAGGCAACGAACAGGTGGAGAGCATTTTTTTTATTGTCAACCCGTCTGGATTCCGTCCAGTCATCAAAATAAGCCTTCACCACATTTTTGAAATTTTTGCGCCCTGTTACGAACCCAACACCTACATTTATTTTCTTTTTTGCAATCTTCATATGACTTCGCCCATTTCCGTCTTTATGTTCTATTACCCAATTTGTCCACCAGTGCCCCAATATATACGACACCACTCCAGCAAACAGGTCCATTTGCGCACACAAAAAAGAACCATCAGCAGAGTTTCACTGACGGTTCTTCGGGCTTATTCAAGACAATATACGACCTTTATCTGCTGGTCTTACTGCTTGTTTTACTGCTAGGTTTGCTGCTGGGTCTGCCACTTGTATTACTTCCCTTTTTAAACCACTCGGATTTAGGCTTAAGCGGCGGGTTTGCTTTCGGTTTGGCTGGCTTGGCTGCTGCTGGCTTCGACGAAGTCTTGAACGTACGCGCCGATTTGGGCATCGGATAAGCATGATCTTTTACTTCCGGGATCGTCTTTCCGATCAATTTCTCAATATCCTTCAGAAACGGAAGCTCATCAACTTCGCAAAAAGAGATCGCAGTTCCGCTCAGTCCGGCTCTGCCTGTACGGCCAATGCGGTGAACATAAGTTTCTGGGATGTTGGGGAGGTTAAAGTTGATTACATGCGAAAGCTCATCAATATCAATCCCTCTTGCTGCGATATCCGTCGCAACCAACACACGTGTTGCCCCACTCTTGAAATTCTTAAGCGCATTCTGCCGATCATTTTGTGATTTGTTGCCATGAATGGCCTGAGCAGAAACGTTAATTTTCGCCAGATCACGAGTAACACGGTCCGCTCCACGCTTAGTACGAGTAAACACCAGTGCCGAAACAATGGCTTTATCTTCCAGCAGCCGATTTAATTGGTTTTGCTTATTTCCCATTTCTAATAAATAAATAGATTGTTCAATTCTATCTACAGTAGAAGACACTGGAGTAATTTCTACCTTCACTGGATTAACCAGTAGGGATTTGACCATTTTATCTATTTCAGGAGGCATTGTCGCCGAGAAGAACAGGGTTTGTTTTTTGACAGGCATTTTGGCAATAATCTTCTTCACATCATGGATAAAGCCCATGTCTAACATTCTGTCAGCCTCATCCAGCACCAATATCTTCACAAACTGCAAATCAACCCGCTTCTGGTTCATTAAATCGATGAGTCGACCTGGTGTTGCAATAAGAATATCCGCACCTTGAGCTAGCGCCCGTTCCTGAGCTTTTTGCGAAACACCACCTACGATTGCTGTACAACGAATATCAGTGTATTGGCTATAGGCTTTGATGTTGTCCGAAATCTGCAGTGCCAGTTCTCTAGTCGGTGTTAATATTAATGAACGAATCTTGCGTCCTGAGTTAGGAGCAGTCTTCTGTTCAGTTAGCAATTGGATAATAGGTACAGCAAAAGCGGCGGTCTTCCCGGTTCCTGTCTGTGCACAGCCCAGTAAATCTCTGCCGGCTAACACTGCTGGAATCGCCTGTTCCTGTATAGGTGTTGGCTCTGTATAGTTTTCTTTGCTTAATGCTTTTAGAATGGCAGGCATAATATTCAATTCGTTAAATGTCATTTTTTCTCCCTAATTTCATGTACATATATTTTTGTAAATCAAGTAACTTATCTATCTTTGGCTATCAGCGTCTCCACAAAGCGCGTCGCAACATATAATTATAGCACACTATATTATAAAAAGGTAGAGTAATACATCTTATTTTTTCATGGATATACAATTCATTTCAACTTTCCAACTAAAATTAACCATCTGTTACACTCAACTTCCATCGTTTGTGTCAATATAGCGAACGTGCTGTTAGTCAGTTTTGCTGTGTTATACTTGCACCTCATACTTTAACTACGAGGTGGACTACCATGAAATTGGCTAATAAAATTATTGTTTTGGTTGGATTTTCCGTGTTGCTTGTTTCGATTATATCCTGTTCTATTTTTTATTCAGAAAGTAAAAAGGCAGCCTTAGCTGCTGGTGAAGAGAAGGCCATAGTCATTGTCCAAACCTTTGATTCAACACTTACCGGGAATGACAACGCTCAGAGCCTGCAAACATCCCTAGACAAGCTAAAAGCTGCGAATCCAGAGGTCATCGAATTTAATATCTACAAACTGGATAATGATCCTACAGCGATTGCATCCATAGATCCTGCTATGGTCGGTAAAAAGGCTGATCCCGAAGATATCACAGCTGCTAAAGAGAACAGAACCGTTTCAATTATTAATAAGGATACCGTAGACGTCACAACTCCTTTACATAATAAGGATCAAGTCAAATTCGTTGCAGGAATCAAGTTTTCCATTTCAGATGAGTTAGAATCATCAAACCAATCTATCCTTAAAATTATAGTAACAACTATAATTCTTCTAATCCTAGTCATGCTTAGCATTTGGTATTTGGTCCGCCACTTTTTAACGAGATCCTTGATTGCGCTTGTACGCTTTTCAGAACAAATCGCTGTTGGTGATCTATCAATGGATTTAGAAGTTCTTAACAACAATCGCCAGGATGAAATCGGTATTTTATCGCGATCCTTTTATCATATGGTCAATAATTTAAAAAATGTTCTGACACAAATATCAGTTTCCTCAGGTCAATTAGCAGATAATGCCAATCAAATTCTATTAATTTCTACAATGACAGGTAAAACAGAGCGAGCCATTTCGGTATCCATTGAAGAAATTTCTCAAAATGCGAAAGACCAATCTACTTCCATCAGTGAAAGTTCTATTGCTATAGATGAAGTAGCAACGGGTATTGGATATATTGCAACGAGCACAGAGGAAGTCTCCAATGCCTCATTGAACTCGATGCAACAAGCAGAACGAGGAAAACAGATTATTACTGAAACACAACTTATCATTGAGAACGTGGTTAGTCAGTCTAAGGAATCCGTGACGAAAATTATGCTCTTGGGAGAAAAAACAAAGGAAATTGATCAAATCATTGATTTGATTGCCCAGATTTCATCACAAACCAATTTGTTAGCCTTGAATGCAGCCATTGAAGCAGCTAGAGCAGGTGAGGAAGGCAGAGGTTTTGCCGTCGTAGCAAATGAAGTCAAAAAGCTGGCAGAGAAATCACGTGTAGCATCTGAAACTGTATCTCAAATGATCTCTTCGATTCAAAATGAAACCGAGACGGTTGCCCTACAAATCAGTCAAAGCTTTGAAAAAACCGAAGAAGGCTTACTTGCTGTTCGTAACGCTGGAGAATCCTTTGATCAGATCGCGGTAGATGTAGATATCGTGAACAATCAGATTATGAGTGTATCCGCTATTGTCGAAGAAATCTCTGCGAGCTCCGAAGAGATTGCCGCTACCACTCAATCACTGGTTACCAATGTGGAGACCTCTAGTGAAAAAGCAGAGCATGTCGCAAAAGCAACTGTGAGATCGTTGGCTGCTATGGAAGAGCTACTAGCCTCCTCGCAAAATCTGACCCAATTATCAGAGAACTTGGATCAACTGGTCGGCAGCTTTACGTTATAAGCTCAGCCCGGTCTAGAACAAAAAAAAGCGTTGCTGAGAGAAAGAAGTAGCTCTCGGCAACGCTTTTTTTGATTTTTTAACTTGTAATTCTCCTTCTTATAACCTTATTTTCTTAGCCTTTTCCTTAATTCTATTTATTGGATTTCCGACAAAGATTTGAGTATGTGCTGGAACTCCTTCAAGGATTTTGATGGCTAGCAGGTTTAGATCTTGAACCAAAGCCAATTGCTCGTTTTCCTCAATCTGAAATTGCACACCATATTCGTAAACTTCGCCACCTTCAATTTCATTACTCCATGTAATATTTCCTTCTAGCTCATAAGTCTGATTTAATATTTCCGTTTCAAATATCAACGTAATCTCATCATTCATCGGTAATTTAAAGCCCGTAAGAAACTTCAGACCATCTGGACCAATGCTCGTAACGTATACATCCGTAGTGCCCAGATCAACCTTCCTTCCCTTAAACATGACAATCGTCATTCCGGCTACTAATGGATCATCCAACTCAACTCTAAAGTTTTTTCTGCGGTTTAATATTAATTCCTGTTGTTTAATTGGCACGGTTGGACTAAACATATACTTATTTTTTAATAGTTTTGCAAGCTCTGCAGCTCCAATAGGACGGCTAAAATAATAACCTTGAATTTCATCACAATGTTGCGCCTTCAAGAAATCATATTGTTCAACTGTTTCCACACCTTCAGCCACTACACTCATATTTAGCGCTTTGGCTAAATTCAAAATACATTCAATAATGCTTCTATTCACATCATTAGTTAGAATTTCCTCCACAAATGATTTATCTATTTTAATCGTATTCAGTGCCAAGCGTTTAAGCATATATAAGGATGAATAGCCTGTACCAAAATCATCCAACGAAACTTTAATTCTCCGCTTCTTTAACTCCAGCAGCAATTGAGTCACTTCTTTTTCGTTACTAATAAAAGAACTTTCCGTAATTTCAATCTCCAAGCAATCTGGAGCAATTCCTGACTCATGAATAATTCCATCTATGATCTGCAATATATTATGTTTGAATAATTGTTGTACAGAGAAATTAACCGAGACTACAATGGGTGGAAGACCCATATCCTGCCAGCGTCTATTCTGTTCACAAGCTTCACGTAACACCCATTCACCGATCGGGACAATAAGTCCTGTTTCTTCAGCAAGCGGGATGAATTCTGCCGGTGGAACTAGGCCCCAATCTGGATGATTCCATCTGATTAATGCTTCCACCCCCAGGATTTTCTTAGTTTGGGTATCTACACGCGGCATATATTGCAGGAAAAATTCCTTATTCTCTAGAGCTTTGCGAAGACCATTTCTCATCGTAAAGATCTTAAAGGACTGAATATTTAAGGCTGAGTAATAATATTGGGCCTGGTCCCTGCCTTTGGATTTAGCAAAGAAGAGTGCAGTGTCTGCACTTTTGAGTAAAATGTCCATATTAACACCATCTTCAGGGAACATGCTTATGCCAATACTGACCGTAATTGTTAATTCATAACCTTCAATTAAATAGACCTCGCCGTTTATTTGTATGATTTTATCCGCAAGGGACATGGGGTCACGATGATTATCCACATCGGATACAACAATACCAAATTCATCGCCACTAAGGCGATACACAATTTGCTCCTCACCTAAGCAGCTCTGTAGTTTTTTGGCAAATTGCTGTAACAAGGTATCTCCGATGGAGTGGCCTAGCGCATCATTCACTGATTTAAACCGATCCAGATCAATTAATATAATTGCCAATTTCTTGTTGTCGTCCTGAGCCACTCGCAGTTCCTTCACTAACTCATCTTCAAACAGCCTGCGATTAGGTAGATCGGTCAAGTAATCATAGTAAGCCAAGTACTGATTGTGCTCCTCTGTATTTCGCCGTTCTGTAATATCCAAGACGGTAGCAACCGTTGCCAATTCACCATTATGAAGTATCTTCGTGAAATGAACCTCACATATTAAAATGGTCCCATCCTTTTTCACAGCTCTATGGCTAATGTTCTGGTTAAATTGCCCTTCGCTTAAATTCAGGATTTTGCTTGAAAAGAGTTCTCTATCTTCCATGTGTACCGTCACTAATACATTCATCCCTATTAAAGAGTTATAACCTAACATAGTGTTGAATTGCGGATTTGTATACACAAACGACCCCTTCTGGGCAATAAATACGCCTACGATCGATTGCTCCACAATCCCTCTATATTTAGCTTCTGCTTCCTTAAGATCTCTCTCCATCACTTTTTTCTCGGATATATTTTTAGCTATTCCATAAATCCCGACCAGTTCATCATTGATAATGATAGGAATATTCGTAAGTATAAAATCAATTACTTCCCCATTCTTATGAATACCTACTACCTCATAATTTTGCGGTAAGAGTGATTTAATGGCTTCCTTAAAGTAGCTTTGAATGATTCCCAAAGAGGTTGGTTCCACAAAATGCTTTAAATTTTTATCAAAAATTTCTTTCTTGGAATATCCAAACATATCCTCTAATGCTGAATTACAGGATAGGAAGTTACCATCCAGATCCATAGAATAGACGGCGTCCACATTATTTTCAAACAGTGCTTTGTAATATTGGCCTTCTTCTATTAATTGGAGCTTCAATTTTCTATTTTCCGAAATATCTTGAATGGTTCCTATGACTCCCTTAGGGTAAAATTCGGTAATCTCGATAACATGCCGTTCTTCCCCACTTGGTCGGATGATGCGATATTCAATGGTATAGGCAGCTTTATCCTTGGCCGCTAAGACAAACCAATCATGAACTCGATCCCGGTCATCCGGATGGATACAATTCGAAATGGATTCTGAATTCAACGCTAATTGATCATCGATCGCAAAAATAATAAACATTTGTTTCGACCATGTGACCTTGTCAAGCAATTCGTCATACTCCCAATACCCTACGTTTGCTACTTTTTGAGCTAACTCAGAACTCTTATCTTTTCTACGCAACACATCAATTAATTCGATGTTGTCCGTTATCGACAATATCTCATCTAGTGTTATTTTAAATTTCCGCTCCAGTTCCATCTCCATACATATCATCACTCCCAATTTTGCACTTTATTACTTCAAAGGAGCATAACAACGTTAATCCCTCATACTTAAATAATAACCCTTTTCCTGCTAACATACGCACTTAGTTTAAAACAATAAAAAGAGCGAAGGACCTCTCCCCCGCTCTCATTCGTTATGAATAAAAAAGACTAGTCTACAATTTCAGCAGTATCGCCATTGTTGGCACCTGCAGCGTTAGCTTCGTCGGTGTCGATATGCATGTCAAGTGCAAAGTTGTCAGATACACGCGCCAGCACGTTCTCTAGTACGAGTCCACGATCTCCACCAAGACGAACTTTCAGCAATTGCTTGTCAGCAATGCCCCAAGCTTCAGCTTCGGAAGTATGAAAGTGAATATGACGGGCTGCAATAATAACGCCTGTTTCCAGTACGACTTCGCCGGCAGGACCTTTAAGAGTAATGCCTGGTGTACCTTCGATGTTGCCGGATTCGCGTACAGGTGCTTTCACGCCGAGGCTGAAAGAGTCAGTGCGCGAGATTTCCAGTTGGGATGCCGGACGCACAGGTCCGAGAATTCTTACTTTGTCGAATTTACTCTTGCTTCCGATTACTGCTACTTGTTCATTTGCTGCAAATTGTCCGGGTTGGGAGAGCGGTTTGAACTCAGTTAATTGATAGCCTGGGCCAAACAACGCTTCCACATGCTCCTGCGTTAGGTGAATATGTCGGGCCGACACACCTACGGGTACAGTCTTGCTCATTGTAAAGTCACTCCTTGTATTTTCTCTAGTATCTGTACAAGCCATTGAATATTATACATCTTATTCAGCAAAAATAAAAAGGAAGCTCCTCACTTTAATGTTCTTTTTTTCGACATTTTATGATTTCGGAACAGGATTGTCACGGTTGAGCGGCTTTAGACGGCATATGTAGCTTCAAATAGGACATAGCATTGCCAGATAACCAACCTTTCACAGAATCTTCCGAATAGTGCGCAAGCAATAGATCTGCAAACTCCGGATATTTCCCCGGATGCTCCAGGTTCTCCAGCCAGGAATCGATCCCGTCAAAATCGGATCCAAACATCAGCTGCTTATCACCACCAAGACTGCAGACATGATCAATGTGCTTCAGTAAATCCTCAGCTTTTGCCGTACCTTCGTCACGTACAAAGCTCGGAAAAAAGGTCAAGCCCATGCGACCGTCCATAGCAATCACCGCTTTTATCTGCTCATCGTTCAAATTACGCGGGTGCTTGCAGATTGCAGCAGCATTGGAATGGGAGGCAATAAAAGGCCGCGTACTAAGCTCTTTAAGCTCCCAGAAGCCTGCCGGTGACAGATGCGAAACATCCAGTAGCATTCCACTGCGATTGCACCACTCTACCAGTTCCCGCCCTTTCTCCGTGAATCCACCATTCCTCTTCTCCAAGACCCCATCTGCAGCCCAGTTAGCATAATTCCAGGTTACTCCGAAGAAACGCACCCCAAGCTCGAAGCAAAGCTCAGCATAGAATAGATTGCCCTCCAGACCGTCTACGCCTTCCAGAGAGAGCATTCCCCAGCTTGGGGGGATAATCATCTGATTCTCTATATCTTCCCTCCAGCGCAGCCACTGCAAGCCTCCTGAGCCTGTTATCTTTTCCCTGAAGAAACTAATTTGTCCCAGAACACTCTCGAAGCTAGGTCTTCCTCTGGCGGCAGACAGATAGATTGCGAAGCATTGCATTCCTACCCCACCCGCCTGTAGGCGTTCCGCAGTAACATCAAGACGAAGATCGTTCTCGAAATTAATATCCGGAAAGGCCTGCATCTTGCTAAGTACATCACAGTGAAAATCTGCTACCTTCAGCTTATCGGCTCTGTTCAAGAGACTCCCTCACTTTCCCTTGCTCCGTTTATGTACCGAAACCTACTGCTATAAATACAAAAGAAAAAAACCTGTCTACAAAAGCAAACAGGCTTCTATCCAAACTGCTAATCTATTATCTGGGCTCGACAATCAGCTTAATCGCCGTCCGATCTTCTCCATCAATCTTAATATCGGTAAAGGCTGGAATACAAATCAAGTCGACGCCGCTTGGTGCGACGAATCCCCGGGCGATAGCGACAGCTTTAACTGCTTGATTCAGTGCACCTGCTCCAATAGCCTGTAGCTCGGCCGTTCCACGTTCACGAAGAACACCTGCTAATGCACCGGCGACGGAATTTGGATTGGATTTAGCTGATACTTTTAATACATCCATAGTAAGTACCTCCCCTGGGAAAAATGTTGGTGTTCTTCCACTACAGTAGATGTTATTCGCGAGAGAAGAAATAATTCCTTCTTTTTGCGGACCTCTTCGGAGAAAATGGTACAAAAGATACTCTTTTCTGCTATAAAAAATATCACACTTCGCTTAAATCCATCATTTTTCCCGACTTATTTACTAGACTCACCAAAATCAGACTAGCTCATGACCCACTCATCTTCACGCAGGCGTATCTTCTCTAGACGTTTTGCCGCACCAGTGTCCTCATCCAACTCTACAAATAAACCGTTGAGCTGCCACTTGCCTTCGTCTACAACAAATCGTGCCGGAAGCTGAGTAGTGAACTTATACAAGACTGCGTCTTTTTCCATCCCGAGAATCCCTTCTCTAGAACCAACCATGCCGGCATCGGTCAAAAAGGCTGTTCCGCCCGGTAAAATCACATCATCATTGCTCTGAACATGAGTATGAGTCCCTACCACTATCGACACCTGTCCATCCATAAAGTAACCCATAGCTATTTTCTCCGACGTGGCCTCCGCATGGAAATCAACAAGAATACACTTATGCTCCTTACGCAGCTCTTCAACAATTTCTTCTCCAACACGGAAAGGACAATCGATAGGCGGTAAAAAAGTACGGCCTTGCAGATTGACAATCGCCAATTCCTTGCCATTGGCTTTAACGACAGTATAACCTCGGCCTGGTGTTCCTGGCGGGAAATTGGCGGGACGGATAATTCGTGGCTCATCATCGATGAATTCAAAGATGTCTTTGTTATCCCAAGTGTGATTGCCCAAAGTGATGCCGTGAACTCCCCAATTAAAAAACTCATTAGCAATGGAAGAAGTAATACCTCTGCCGGCAGCAGAGTTCTCCCCATTGACAATAATAATATGCGGCTGGTATTTAGTTTTCAGGGAAGGCAGCATCTCGCGCAGTGCTTTTCTTCCAGTGTTTCCTACGATATCTCCAATAAATAAAACTTTTATGATCTTCTCCTCCTAAACTGAACCACTGTGTATATTTTCATTCTGAGTCATCCATTTTTAAAGAAAAAAAGGCCCCCGCTTAGGGGCCAATTTTCTTAAAATATAAGAAAGTATAAGTTTTGCTTAAGCTTTATCCTTATATTTCCCGTAGAAACGGATGCTGTCCTGATTACAGGCGCAGCTACCGTTTCTGCTTGTTTGCTTATTTAGCGTATTCTACAGCCCGTGTCTCGCGGATAACGGTAACCTTGATATGTCCTGGATAATCCAGTTCACTCTCAATCATCTTCGTAATATCGCGAGCCAGACGGAATGCTTCAGCATCGTCTATCTTCTCAGGCTGCACCATTACGCGAACCTCGCGGCCCGCTTGAATGGCGTAGGATTTCTCGACGCCTTCGAAGGACTCGGAGATTTCCTCCAGCTTTTCCAGACGCTTGATATACGTTTCCAGTGTTTCACGGCGTGCGCCTGGTCTTGCGGCTGATAAAGCATCAGCGGCACCAACCAGCATTGCAATAACCGAGGTAGCCTCGCAGTCTCCATGATGAGATGCGATACTGTTAAGCACAACTGGATGCTCTTTGTATTTCTTCGCAAGTTCAGCACCGATCTCGACGTGCGAACCTTCTACTTCATGATCAAGCGCTTTGCCGATATCATGGAGCAGTCCGGCACGTTTTGCAAGCACGATGTCTTCCCCTAGCTCACCGGCCATCAGTCCAGTCAAATAAGCAACCTCCATAGAGTGCTTCAATACATTTTGACCGTAGCTTGTACGGAATTTCAGACGGCCCAGAATTTTGATCAGATCCGGATGCAATCCATGAACACCTACCTCAAAGGTAGCCTGCTCACCGTATTCCCGAATCCGTTCATCCACTTCTTTACGGGATTTCTCAACCATTTCTTCAATTCTAGCTGGATGGATACGTCCGTCAGCCACAAGCTTCTCAAGTGCTGTACGAGCCACTTCGCGGCGGATTGGATCAAATCCTGACAAAATAACAGCTTCCGGCGTATCATCAATAATGAGGTCAATACCGGTAAGAGTTTCCAGTGCGCGAATGTTCCGACCTTCACGACCAATAATCCGGCCTTTCATTTCTTCATTCGGCAACGTAACCACCGAAACCGTTGTTTCCGCTACATGATCAGCTGCGCAACGTTGAATAGCGAGTGTAATGATTTCACGGGCTTTCTTATCCGCTTCTTCTTTAGCTTGCTGCTCAATTTCCTTAATCATCTGTGCGGTCTCATGGCGAACTTCTTGCTCTACATTGCTAAGAATGATACTTCTTGCGTCTTCGATGCTCAAATTGGAGATACGCTCCAATTCCGTGACTTGATTTTTGTAAATGACATCAATTTGCTGTTGGGTTTCATCAATTCGTTTCTCTTTGTTCGCTACTTGTTCTTCTTTTCGTTCAAGCGATTCCATTTTTTTATCCAGCGATTCTTCCTTTTGCAGCAAACGTCTCTCTTGTCGTTGGATTTCATTCCGACGTTCACGAGTTTCTTTCTCAGCTTCGGTACGGATTCTATGGATTTCGTCCTTAGCTTCCAATACCGTTTCCTTCTTCAGCGCTTCCGCCTCTTTCTTCGCGTTCTCCACGATGACGAGGGCTTCTTTCTCTGCGCTTGAAATTTTAGCTTCTGCAATGGATTTACGAATAAAATAACCGAACCCAAAGAATAAGGCAGCTACAACGAGAACGATAATGATCCAGATGATAATTGGCATCTGTTCACCTCCTCGTTGATTCCTCCAAGAGTTACCTTGGGAATTGTGCAGTTGTTAAACTATCCGTTCCATCACCATACAAAAAACCGGTAAATTCACCGATTGCCATTACTGCACATGATTACATGCACACTGCCCGCCTTATCCGGCGTTTACATTTCATATGAGTTGTACGCGAATCGCGAGTAAGGGTTACCTTTTTGGGAAGGAAAAAGGATTCTTACTTTATGCCGATTCATGTTATATTTTATTATTTATAAAAAGACATTGTCAAGAGAGACGATATACTCATTAAAGTCAAGAGAATCAGTCAGTGTAGTATATTTCCTCTTCTTCACCCTCAAAATCCTCTTCCTGAAGCAAAGTATTCAGAACTTGGCGTACCATTTCACCTGTAAATCCACGCCGCATTAAGAAGGCTCCAGTCTTATTTCGCTTGCCTGCGACATCACCGCGAATCAGATTCCACTTCTTCCGGCCTGTCTCAAGTGCGATCTCCAGTTCCTGCTCCGGGCTAATATTCTCCAACACCTCAGAGATCAAAGATTTGTCGATACCCTTCTCACGCAGCTCCTGGCGAATCCGCATCTTGCCCTTGCGCTGGTTCATAATGCGCTGCTCTGCCCATTGTTTGGCATATAAAGAATCGTCTATCAGCCGTTCCTGCTGCAAACGCTGCAGCACTTCCGCGATAATAGTCTCCCCTATTTCCTTCTCCCGTAAACGGCGGGTCATCTCCAGAGCTGTACGCGCCTTCCGTTCCAGATAACGCAGTCCCTCTACATAGGCTCGTTGGCGCTCGTCCGCCACAATAATTTCCTCTAGGTCAGCTTTAATAAAAGTATTCCCAGTAATCATTCGATATTTAATCATGACATCTTCATGAACAGTCATGTTATAAGCCCCGAAATGAATGATATAACGATATTTCGACTTCTTCTGCAGTTCTACTCGCGTAATTTCCAGAGGCTCATTTTCAGGAAAATGGGCCAGTACCTGTTCATCCTGCTCTTCCGGTTCAGGGTTCAATTGAATTACCATGGCTGTTTGTCACCTCATAGCTGTATATCCTTATTCTTCATACACTTATTTATTAGGAAAAAGCACCCTGCTACAGTCTTTCGCAGGGCGCTCGCGCCATAAATGTAATTTAACCCCATGTTCAACGAGTGATATTATTCAATTTCAAGCAGTAGATTTTCTTCTTCTTTTTGTTCTGCTTCAATCTCTGCTGCCTTCGGCGCAGCAACAATAGTTGATAAATTGCTTGCTTCACGAATCTTATTCTCAATTTCAAGCGCCATTTCCTGATGTTCTTTCAGAAACTGCTTGGCATTTTCCCGTCCTTGGCCTAAACGTTCGCCCTCGTAGGAATACCACGCGCCACTCTTGTTAACGATATCCAAATCAATACCAATATCCACCAGACTTCCTTCTTTGGAAATCCCTTCACCGTACATGATATCTACATCCGCCTGCTTAAACGGAGGCGCTACCTTGTTCTTCACGACTTTGATCTTAGTACGGTTACCTACGACATCGTTACCCATCTTAATACTCTCTACACGACGTACATCTAACCGCACCGAAGAGTAGAATTTCAAGGCCCGACCACCTGGAGTGGTCTCCGGATTACCGAACATAACTCCGATTTTCTCACGGAGCTGATTAATGAAAATTGCAATCGTATTCGATTTACTGATTACACCATTCAGCTTACGCAAAGCCTGAGACATTAAACGAGCTTGTAAACCCATATGAGAATCACCCATATCGCCTTCAATTTCAGCCTTTGGCACCAATGCCGCTACGGAGTCGATGACAATAATGTCTACAGCTCCACTGCGAACGAGTGCTTCAGCAATTTCAAGCGCCTGCTCACCCGTATCTGGCTGAGACAGGAGAAGCTCATCAATGTTTACACCCAAGGCCTTAGCATATTTAGGGTCGAGAGCATGCTCAGCATCGATAAATGCAGCTTGTCCTCCATACCGTTGTACTTCTGCAATAGCATGAAGAGCAACGGTTGTCTTACCAGAAGATTCTGGTCCATACACTTCAATAATCCGTCCTTTGGGAAGTCCGCCAATACCTAACGCAATATCAAGTGCCAAAGATCCACTAGGTACAACTTCCACTTGCATATGAGTGGACTCTCCCAGTTTCATGATCGAACCTTTACCAAATTGTTTTTCTATTTGACGAAGAGCTATCTCCAACGCTGCACTACGATCTGACAATCAGACCACTTCCTTCACTGTTTATAGTAATATAATAGCGTGTTTTGGAAGTCTTGCCAAGCTTTTTTTCGAACATACATTCGTTTTTTTTGATTCTTAGGTTAATTATCCCTTTTATTGTAAGTTGATCACAGGAAGCTAACCCATAATAACAAAGAACCATAAAAAACAAAAAACCGCGGCAAAGAAAGCTCAGTGCCACGGTTCTTCCGTATGGGTCAATTATATACCTAAACTGAATGTCATTGCAAGACTGTTCCCTCGAGCGGAGTTTCAACTTTACGTTCCTCCAGCCTGCGCCAGAGACGGTAGAGCAAAGCCTTAACAGTGCGCAGCCGTATATTCTCGCGAGTACCTTTAAGATTAAGCTCGTACACCTCTGTCTTACGGCCTCGTTCAGCTAAGCCGACAAATACCAAACCCACGGGTTTGCGTTCAGAATACCCTGGTCCTGCTACACCTGTAACGGATAATCCAAAGTCAGTATCCGCGATCATTCTCACCTGATCTGCCAGCACCTCAGCTACTTCACGGCTGACAGCTCCGGGAGCGTCTTTCCCCTCGAGTAAAGCACTTGGCACATTCAGCAGCTTTTTCTTCATATCATTAGAATAGCAGACGATGCCTCCTGCAAACATTGTAGCGCTACCGGGTATATTAGTGATGCTTTCCATCAGCAGTCCCCCTGTGCAGCTCTCCGCTGCGCTTAGGGTCAGTCCTGCATCAGCCATCCAGTCCACAATCAGCTGTTCTAAAGGTACATCTATATTCGCATACATATGCTCCGGAAGGATCTCCTTGATTTTCTGTTCCATAACCTCTAGCTTCTGCATTGCTTCTCGCTCGGAAGGAGCCTTTGTCGAAATACGGACTGTGACCTCGCCTTCTTTGGCGTATGGTGCAATTGTAGGATCAGTCTGGCTGTGAATGAGATCAATCAGCTTATCCTCCAGCAGCGATTCTCCAATTCCAGCGAATTTAAGCATTTTGGAGTAAATCGGCATTTCATCAGTTAAAGCATGTTGTTGCAGCCACGGCTTGGCCTGATCTGTGAACATCGGCTTCATCTCCCGGGGCGGACCAGGAAGTACGATATAATATTTATTGTCGTGAGCCAAAGCAATACCAACAGCAAGACCGATCTCGTTAGGAAGCGGTGTAGTGCCTTCAATAATTATGGCTTGCTTACGGTTATTTTCTGTCATTACAATCTTCCGCTCATCAAAAAAACGCTGCACATGATCCATCGCCAGCTGATCAATATGAACCGTTCGACTCAACGCAGCAGCCAAGGCATCTTTAGTGAGATCGTCCTCAGTTGGACCAATTCCGCCAGTGAATAGAATAACATCCGCACGGCTTTGTGCGATCTTGATGGCCTCCTGCAGCCGGCTGCTATTGTCACCAACCACGGTTTGAAAATACACATCAATTCCTAATGCAGCAAGCTCTACCGATAAAAACTGGGCATTGCTATTCACGATCTGGCCAAGTAAAAGTTCCGTACCGACTGCAATAATTTCTGCCTTCATAGCTGGCTTTCGCCTCCTAGTTGTAGAGTTTGCATAACTGATATTTCGCAAGAAGAAACGGCTTTGCCGTCCATTATATGGACGGCACCCGTTTCTTCGAGAAAGATAAGGATAAATTATCGCGTCAAATATATAAATTCTTATCTTTAAAAAAAACAATAGGCACTATACCTATTGCTTCACACTCTTCTTCAGCCTATGCATTGTGAAGCTGAAGCAAATCCTTGTTCTTCACGAAATAATCAATACCAGAATAAATAGTGATGATTGCTGCGGCCCAAATAGCAATCTCATCTACAGGAATGCTAATGAACTGAAATGGAAAGTTATTAAGCAGCAGCAAAGAAATCGCAATAATTTGGACAACTGTCTTTACTTTCCCCCATTTACTGGCGGCTACTACCTTTCCTTCAAGCAGCGCTACCTGGCGAAGTCCGGTTACTGCAAACTCCCGACTGATAATAACAATCACAATCCATGAATCACATCTACCCAGCTCCACTAAAGAAATCAATACTGCTGATACCAGCAGCTTGTCCGCAAGGGGATCGAGCAGTTTGCCCAGATTGGTGACCATATTATATTTCCTAGCGATGTAACCATCTATCCCATCCGTGCTGGCAGCAAGCAAGAATATTACAGCCGCTATCAGATGGTTAATGGAAAGCTGGAATGAGCCCCAATGTATTGGCTCTGGATAAAAGCTAAAATTCACCAGCAAAAAAAACATCATAATTGGAATAAGACAAATGCGAGCAAGCGTGATGCGGTTGGGCAAATTCACTGAAGTTCCTCCCCTGATCATTCATACAAAAACGTTAATCCACATTTCTTAAGCAAGTATATTATAGCCACAAATGAGTGTCAAAAAAACAGAAAGCACCCCGCAAAATAGGTGCTGGCAAGCACTGCGGGGTACGAGAACTTACTTGAAATTGTTAAACTGCAAATCCAACGGCAAATCAGCTTTTCGCAGAAGTTGCATGATCTCTTGCATATCATCACGGCTTTTTCCAGTGACGCGGATTTGATCACCCTGAATTTGACTCTTTACCTTCAGCTTGGAGTCGCGAATCAGAATGTTGATCTTCTTGGCATTCTCTTGATCAATTCCTTGCTTGAGGCCCAAGCGCTGGCGTACACTTCCTAAAGACGCTGGTTCAATGGTGCCAAAATCCAGATTCTTGAGCGTGATACCTCTCTTAACCATCTTGGTCTGTAAAATATCAATGACGGCATTTAGTTTAAATTCATCTTCAGAAGCGATAATTAGCGCATCCTTCTCGAGTTTGAGGCTGCTCTTGCTGTTCTTAAAGTCAAAACGGTTATCGATTTCCTTTTCGGTCTGATGGATTGCATTGGTCAGTTCCTGCATATCCATCTTGGATAAGATGTCAAATGAACATTCCGAACTCATTACTCCACGTCCTTTGCTTGCGTTTATTCTGCTACTATTATATGAGAAAGGGTCTCCCAAGTCTAATTATGAAAAGAAAAAAAGCAACCTAGCATAGAAAACAGCCCCACCAAAGTGGAGCTTTTATGCTGAAGCTAGCTCCTGCTCATCTACTAAGGCAGATATACAGGCTTAATTACATAAAACACGCCTCCAAGAGATTCCCTCTTCCCTAGGAGACGGCCACTACTCTGACAGTTATCTACTGCGGGCAGGATTCCGGAACATATCCAGAATTCCAAGGTAGATATGTGCCAGTCCAAAACCAAGAATTCCATAGCCCCAGGCGCCCGGTGTCAAATAATACCCGAAGAGACTGACGATAACACCTAGTCCTGCTACGATCCAACTGACGGTCATGAGAGAATACACCTCACTTTGGCGTAAGAACTGTAATTCATTCTTAGGTTCTCCAGAAAACCAAAGTCTATACATATCTATCCTCTATTGACTCGTTTCGCTATTCTGTCCAGTATCAGGTGTACTACTGGGCGTTCCCTCATCAAGCTTAACAAGAAAACGTGAAGAGGTTTTCCCATCGGTAATGACCTGGCCATTAACCGTGACCGTGGTAGCAGGTGAATAACCTGATTTAATATACATCCCTGCACTTCCAAGAGTAAAGCTCATTGTATCTCCTGCAGCAGTATTGCCAAAAGACAGCTTCTCACCCTTGGAGTTCTCGCCATTATAGACTTCAAGCCAGCTCACTCCAGTGGCAGCAATCTCTACCTGTACTGCGCTGCCTGGGGGAGCTGAGACCTTGAATATCGTTGTTTTTCCCGATTTGCCATCCTCCGTTACTGTAACTGCTTGCGTGGAAGGAGACGGAGAAGGAGTTGGCGTTGCTGTTGGCTCTGTAGTCGTTTGCGCAGTTGCTCCGCCTACATCTGCTCCTGATGAGGCTGATGGCACCACTACGCCCCCACCAGCCGCTGGTGGGGCGGTTTGAGCAGTCTGTGGGTCTTGCTCTGCGTCAGTCAGCTTGACCGGATCGATTTGCTTGGTATCTGATTTGTTAAGCTGTGAGGCATACATATAAATCACTACAATAATTAATATAGGGAAAGTCCACATTAATAGTGTAGGCAGCCACTTCGCATTCCGTTCCGTTTCCGGTCTGCGACTGCGCTTTTGAATCACCGTTTCCATAGTCGATTCCACCTGAGGTACAGGTACGTTGCCATGTTCCTCTAACAGTTCATCGGGATTGACGCCAACTGCCTCAGCGTAGGTTTTGATAAACGCCCGTACATAAAAACTACCGGGGAGCACCTTGTAATCCTCCGCCTCGATGGCTTCCAAATATTTTTTGCGAATTTTTGTTACTTCCTGGACATCATCAAGGCTCATCCCTTTTTGCAGACGAGCTTCCTTCAAATGCCGGCCCAGTTCCGACATACCATCACCTCCTAAAGTTTTGTAAGCATAATCTTCGATGTACAACTTCGTAATTCACTAAGTTTTGTAAGCATAATCTTCGATGTGTAGCTTGTTCTATAGATCATCGCTATAGCTTGCTGTAAATGATTCATACAATATCTCTTCTGTGGGATTATTGCGCAGTTCAATAATGATATCAAAATCATCGAACGTGTAATCAGACTCACGCACAAAAATATCTGGATGCTCAATAACCTTTGTGCTAGGCATACTCATAACCTTCTGCAGCAAGTTGTAATGCTTCTCATTGGAACGTATTGTACTAACTATACCATCAATAATGAATACATTGTTTGGGTTTAGCTCATCTTCAGCAAGCTGACTGCGGACAGTCTGCCGTAAAAGGGTTGAGGATACAAACGTCCAACGCTTCATCGAACAGACACTTCCCGCAATAATGGATTCCGTTTTACCAACACGCGGCATTCCGCGAAGACCAATAACCTGATTGCCCTCTCTTTTAAAAAGCTCACCGAGGAAATCCACCAACAGACCCAGCTCATCACGTGTGAAGCGGAAGGTCTTACGATCGTCAGAATCCCTGTCTATATATCGTCCATGCCGGACAGCCAGCTTGTCCACAAGTCTTGGAGTACGCAGAGCTGTAACCGTAATATTATCTACCTTCTTGAGCATTTCGCCCATCAGCATAATTTTCTCATCATCATTCGTTTCCAGCAGCATTCCGCGAGTTTTCCCTTCAACTCCGTTAATCGTCAGAATGTTAACCTCCAGCATTCCCAACATCGAAGCGATATCACCGAGCAGACCGGGTCTGTTCTTATGTATCTTATATTCCATATACCATTGTTTATACTCCACCTGTACACCTCATAGATTCCTTTTCCCTATACTTTGCCAGACGTAAAAAAAGCTCTGATTCAACAAAGCGATCTGAAACAAGGGTCATGTTAATGATATATAAAAAAAATTTGAAAGGCAAGGTCAGTCTGTAAAATTGCAGAAAAGCTCCCTCAAGGGGAGCTTGTTCCGCAAGCTTATGCGTTATTCTTCGCCAGCTTGACCATGAGTTTGGCAATGGTCTTCTTATCTCCGTCATCGCCAACATCCCACAGTTCTTTGATCGCGCGGTTCGAAGAGTTCGCTGGATCGACCTTATTATCGAGGAATTCCCCGATTTCAAAGGCAAGCTTAGTGATCGTCTCTTCGCTCATCCCGATTTTCTCCGCCTGTACGACCCGTTCACCTAGAAATTTTTTCCAGGTATCGAAATTCTTGATTACAGTATTTTCTGTTGACATCTTAAATCCTCCTTCATGTTTACGGTCCATTACCGACTTCGAGTACTGGCCGCCTTACGTGAGATTTAAAATCAACAGTTATAATATGTCTCAGGTCGGATGATCTTATGCTGGTGTATTTCTCCAGCTTAAAGCATCAGGTTATCCAGCCACCGTTAGGACTAATGATCTGACCCGTGATGTAGCCCGATTCGGGCAGTGCCAGAAAATAAACAAGTGAAGATATTTCATGGGGAGAGGCCAGGCGTCCAGCCGGAATCTCCTCCTCTAACATACGCATTTCATCCTCCTGAAGATTATCCAGCATGGCGGTGTTAACTGCTCCGGGTGCCACAGCATTTACGGTCACACCGGAAGGTGCCAGCTCTTTAGCTAACGCTTTGGTAAAAGCGTTGACACCACCCTTACTGGCAGAATAGGCTACTTCGCAAGAGGCTCCCGAAATTCCCCACACCGACGAGACGTTCACAATTCGTCCATAGCGCTGGGAAACCATATAGGGCATGAAAATCTGGCTGCACAGAAAGGTCCCTTTCAGGTTGACAGCCATAATATCATCCCATTCTTCTTCAGTCACATCGGCAAGCATCCCATAATGCGATTTGCCAGCATTATTCACAAGAATATCAGGCTGCATTCCGCTGCTCTCGAGTCTTTCGGCCATACGCAAAAGCTGACTGCGGTCTTTCATATCCGCAGTCACCGTCATCACTTTTGCGCCAAGGGCCATACACCGTCTGGCTACATCATTTGCAGCTTCGTGCGAATTCATGTAGTGAATGACAATGTTCATTCCTACAGAAGCAAAGCGCTCGGCTATAGCTCCGCCAATTCCTCCGCTGCCTCCAGTAACTAGCACTGTCATTTCCCCTATAGGCTTACTGTTCTCTCCCATAATAGCCACCTAAGGACTCACCACCAACGAAACTGCGAGCTGCTCCCAATCCACATGATCATGCAGGCGCTTGTTAACTTCATCTAGTGTTATGGATTCATAAATAGGCAACACTTCGAACAGATCACCACCACGGAACTGGTAACGTGTGAATTCGTGGGCAATGCTTTCCGGTGAATTCAACATGCGCAAATAGCCACCGATTTTCTTTTTGCGGGCCCGCTCAAAATCCTTCTCCGCGAAGCCTGACTCCAGCAGTAGATTCACTTCTTCCTTAATCCGCTGAAGTAGTAAATCAGGGTCCTTGGTATCCCCGCCAATCGCTGAAAAAGCATATTGTGGAGAGCTGTTAAACTCATGACCAAAGCTGTCGGAGATCAGATCCGCATCATATAGCTTCTGATACAACACCGTGCTGCTTCCAAGCAGCAAATCCAGCATCAGCTTGGTCGTAAGATCACGACGCACCGCTGCTTCACCCGTAAGTCCTTCTTCTTTTTCCTTAAAACCAAACATAATCTTGGGCATGGAAACCGCAAGTTTGCTCTCCAGATGCTTCTTGGCGACTTCCTCAGGCTCCGCTTCAAAAATACGGTTGATTTCGCCCTGCTTCTCGTATGACTTCTTGCCCTGATTAGCACGGATGAGCGAGAACACCTTCTCTGGCTCCACACCGCCAACGACAAATAACAGCATATTGCTGGGATGATAAAAGGAGTGGTAACAAGTATACAGTGTCTCCTTTGTAATCGTATCTATTGACTCTATAGTACCGGCAATATCAATATGAACCGGATGCTTGGCATACATCGCTTCAATCAGTCCGAAGTATACACGCCAGTCTGGATTGTCTGCATACATATTGATTTCCTGCCCAATAATCCCTTTTTCCTTCTCCACATTCTCATCCGTGAAATAAGGGTTCTGAACAAAGTCTACAAGCGTGCTGAGGTTAGTCTCAATATTCTCTGTGGCCGAGAACAAATACACGGTTTGATCAAAGCTTGTAAAAGCATTCGCAGATGCTCCATTTGAAGCAAAGGTTGCGAAAATATCACCTTCAGGTTCTTCAAACATTTTGTGCTCCAGAAAATGGGCTATCCCGTCAGGGACCTGAGTCTCTTCTCCATTAGCAACACGAAAGTGATTGTCCACCGAACCAAATTTAGTTGCAAAAGTAGCATAGGTTTTCAGGAAGTCCGGCTTTGGAAGTACATATACCTGAAGACCATTATCCATAACCTCGTGATAGAGCGTTTCTTGAAGTCTCTCGTAATGAATCTTTTCCATCGCTATTCCTCCTTCTGCCCTGTCAAGAAATAAATCGTATCCAGCTGAAAAGTATCAGCAGCAGCCTTCACTTCTTCAGCTCCTATTGCTTCCACCTGCTCAATCAGCTCCAGTGTTGACCGATCTTTTCCGGATATCTGGCGATTAAAATCGAAGGAAATCATTTCAAAAGCGGAATCCTGAATTTCGGAGAGCAGATTGCGGATCATCGCTTTAGTCTGGCTCAGCTCTAAATCACTGATATTTCCAGCCTTCATCTCATCGAGCTGCTTGCGTATGATATCGACTGCTTTGCCGTAATTCTTAGCTTCGATACCCGATTGGATCGTTCCAATTCCCTTATGGCCGTCATAGCGGGAAGAGGCATAATAAGCTAGGCTTTCCTTCTCACGCACATTGACAAACAGCTTTGAGTGTGGGTATCCACCGAATATTCCGTTGTACATAAGCGCAGTCGCATATGTATCATCCTTGTAGGTAATAGAGGTTCGCAGTCCCATGTTCAGCTTGCCCTGATTGACATCCAGTTTCTCTTCGATCGTCCGGACCTCATTTACCGCAACAGGCGTAAATTTGGAAGAGTATATCCCTGTATCTGCCTTATCACCACCGAAGTGACGTTTGACTAGCTTCTCCACTTCCTCCGGTGTAGTATCACCGACTACATAGAGATCAAGAATGGCTCCATCGAGCCAGGATTTGTAGGACTGGTATAGATTCTCCGGAGTAATACCCTCAAGATCAGCTCTTTGACCAAGCGGATGCAGACGGTAAGGTTCCAAGCGGCACATTTCCTCAATACAGCGTTCAGCTGCATAACGGGCCTTATCGTTTACGATAGCTTCGAGTTTTTTACGTACCGTTTCACGTTCAGTTGCCACGTAAGACGGGCGGAAGCTTCCATCCTCCAGCAAGGGTTGTGTTAATACATCACCTAGAAAAGCGAACGATTCGGCAAGCAGGCTCTCCTTGCTTTGTACAAAGGAATCATTAATCGTATCCATCCGGAATTGAACGATCTGGTAATCTCCTCTTTTGTAAATATCAAAACCGAAGCCTGCTCCGTACAGCTCTTCTAGACGTTCACGGAATTGTGTTGTCTCCGGATAGGATGCTGTGCCTCGGCGAAGTACAAAAGGAACCAACGCTGTAGGAGTAACTGTGTCCTCGTCAAGCGGAACACCGGCATAAAGTGAGATGGCGAAAGTCTTAAAAGCCTTTGTCGGCAATACGTGAATACGCATGCCTGCGGCGTTGCCATGATGAAACCCATTATTAGTCAAGTCCAAAACTCCTTTACGGCGTGGATAGATGCTTTACAAATAGTTTATGAAGTATTATCCATTCTAAACCATTCCAAAGTAAGGAAGCAACCGGAAGTACATACCCGGTTGCTCCATACTGCTACATACAGAAAATATGCGCCCCAATCGTCTTCACCTGCGGGCGGCTCCAAATCCATTTGGAGGTAGCCGTCTTAGGATTGAAATAATAAATACATCCACCCGATGGGTCCCAGCCATTCAGTGCCTGCTGCACAGCTTTGCGGGCCTGCTCATTCGGCTCCAGATAAATCTGACCATCGGCTACGGCAGTAAAGGCACCGGGTTGGAAAATAACACCGGATGGCGTATTGGGAAAGCTCGGGGATTTCACACGATTCAGGATTACTGCAGCTACAGCGACCTGACCTTCAAAGGGCTCCCCTCTGGATTCTCCATAAACGGCGTTAGACATAATTTTGAGATCATTCTCGGTTAAGCCCATTGTATTTCCTGATGCTAGTTCAGCTGTATTCGATTTCTCCGGGGTATTTGTGTTAGCGCTACTATTGTTAGCTGTCTTGTTTGAAGCAGATGGTTCTGTCGGCTTCCAACTTTTGCTTGCGTTATACAGCTTCAGCTTTGTTTTGGCACCTACTACGCCATCTGCTGTCAAACCAAATTTCCACTGAAACCAGGTTACAGAATTTTTGGTTTTGGCTCCGAATTGGCTGTCTATATTCCCCGCGTAATAACCGAGATATTTCAGACGCCCCTGCAGTTCATAGACATCCTGGCCGGATGCTCCATATTTGACCGGAGTTGTGCTGAAGGCGGGCATAGCCTCATCCTCGATGACAATAGTCTCCGGGGCTTGCGGTTCAACCGTGCTTTGATTCGTGTGAACAACACGAGGTTCCATAACGAGTCTTCCTGCAAATGGAGCGGCGGCCAAGGCAAGGGTTAATGCGGCAAGTATCCACATCTTTTGTTTCTTCATAAGGTTCGCTCTACCTTTCTCTTGTAAGTTCTGCATGGATGGCTAAAGTTATTATGACGACAGTCAGCTTTTCCTATGCATGGCAGTTCAAGAAGGCAGTGTTCCATCAAAAAAAACAGCCAGCCTCCGAGTGAATGGAGACTGGCTGTTGATGTTGTTGTTGAACTACGAGCTGATCTTATTATGATGATACTGTTCAAGGGAGATCAGCACCTCACGTGGCTTGCTGCCTTCGTAAGGCCCGATGACCCCTCGCGCCTCCATAGAGTCAACTAGGCGTGCAGCACGGGTGTATCCGACGCGCATGCGCCGCTGAAGCAATGATACGGATGCCTGCTTCGCTTCTAGTACAATTTGCACCGCCTGTTCATACAATTCATCCTGTGGCTCCTGATCTTCTGCCGTGGTATCATCGATTTCCGGAACAATGGATTCATCATAGTTGGCTTCACCTTGGCTACTGACATATTGAACGATGTCCTCAACCTCCTGATCGCTCATAAAAGCACCTTGAACCCGAACCGGTTTGGAGGCTCCCATTGGCAGGAAAAGCATATCCCCACGACCAAGCAGCTTCTCTGCACCAGGCATGTCCAGAATCGTGCGTGAATCAACATTAGAGGATACACCAAACGCAATTCGGGACGGTATATTCGCCTTAATAAGACCAGTAATAACATCGACCGAAGGACGTTGAGTAGCAATGATTAGATGAATACCTGCTGCCCGTGCCATCTGGGCAAGCCGGCAAATCGCATCCTCCACATCATTGGCTGCAACCATCATTAGGTCGGCAAGTTCATCCACAACAACAACGATATAAGGCAGCACGGCGGCTGGGTTATCCTTCATCAGTTTATTGTAGCCTTCCAAATTTCGCGTTCCCGATTTGGAGAAGAGATCATATCTCTTCTCCATTTCCACAACAATCTTCTTCAGGGCAAGACTGGCCCGCTTCGGATCGGTGACTACCGGTGCTAAAAGATGCGGAATTCCGTTATAGATATTGAGTTCAACCATCTTGGGATCAACCATCAGGAATTTGACTTCATTAGGCTTCGCTTTATACAAGATGCTAGTAATAATACCGTTGATGCAGACGGACTTCCCTGATCCAGTCGCTCCAGCAACCAGCAAATGGGGCATCTTGGCCAGATTGCCGATAATAGTCTGTCCAGAAATATCCCGCCCAAAAGCAATCGTTAATTTCGATTCAGCCTCCTGAAAGATCTGCGTCTCCATGACTTCACGCATAGTAACAATGGACACCTCAGCATTCGGCACCTCAATCCCTATCGCTGACTTGCCCGGGATAGGCGCTTCCATCCGGATATCCTTGGCTGCAAGGGCAAGTGCAATATCATCGGTAAGATTCACAATACGGCTGACCTTCACACCAATATCCGGTTGAATCTCGTAGCGGGTAACCGCAGGTCCTCTTACTACCTCAAGTACCTTTGCCCTTACTCCAAAGCTCTCGAGCGTTGCTTCGAGCTTACGGGCTGTCTGCATATAATCATTCTGGTCTCCAGCCTTGACTCCCACAGGCTTGGCCAAAAGACGAAAAGAAGGAAGTTTATAGGGTTTGGGCGGAGGTGGAAGTGGCGGCACAGGAATAATATCCCCATCAGCAGTAGTTACTAATAGCCCTTCCAGCTCTATAGCCACATCTCCCTCTTGTGATGGATCCATCGTATCCGCCGTATGTGGGCTCGCTGTATCCCTTCCGCTAATAATTGCAGCCTTAGGACCGCCACTACGGGCAGCAGGCGAGAACTCACTCCACTCCTCGCGGTCTTCTGCATTCAGCCCTTCGGAACGGATATGCTCAAAGAAATCGCGAATGATCGGGGTAACCGGCTCATTCTCTTCTTCAGCAATATCACTCTCCAATTGGCCATGAGAAAAAGGTCCGCTGCCTGAGGCCATACCCGATATAATTGGCCCCCTCTGACCGCTTCTCAGGACGGGTTCCTGAAGCTCTTCCTCCTGATCATCGTCAGCAAGCCCCTCCGTTCGTGGAGTACCGGAAATCCACCCCGCAAGCTTTTTGAACAAGAATGGCTGTTTGCGGTTAGGCAAAGATTGTTCGTCGTCCTCATCATCGTCATCGTTTTGCATAACCTGCTGAGCTGCAGAAACCTTATTGGATTTCGTTACCCGTGTTGTCACCGGTACCGCCTGAGGACGGTTTGCCGCCTTATGACGGATGCCTTCTACAAACTTCACAGCACGGACCCGCAACAACCCAAACAGCTCCACATAGGACAGATTGGTTACCAGCATAAAACTTATTGCCAGCATGACGATCATGAGCAGCTTGGCTCCAAGGCTTCCAAACAGCCATAATAGAGCAGCATATTCCAGCCCGCCAATATATCCTCCGCTGATATCCTTACCCAACATATAAACACTGCTATTGTCGTTAGAACTAGGTGAAAGTGATCCCGCAAGATCATTATGTACTTGTGCCATCACATTGCCCGGATGTAACATGGATAAAGGACCCAGTTTCTGTTCCATCGCAGAGATCGTACTCATCAGGCACATGGACAGCACCAACAGCAGCACACCTGTATGACGGCTGTTCCATGAGGATGGCCACCTCCGGTGTATCATGACCATTAGTCCATAAAAAATACCGGCCAACGGCAGCACAAAATAAAATCTGCCCAACAAATAACCCGCCATGCTTGACAATGAGCGTCCAACAGCTGCTTCACCAGACAACGCAATGACAGAGATTGTGATCAACATAATTCCATATATTTCATATTTTAAAACACTGCCCAGCAGCGCTTTTTTCTTTTTCTTCTTTCGCTTAGCCACGCCAGCCACCCCCGGTACAATATTATACCATATAATGGCGTGGCGTACCTATGTTCTCTTTTGTCAAAAATTGCATCTTTAGGTTAACGAAATAATCGCTCCGGGAGAGAGCTTTGGATCCAAATAACGGTCCAACGGACAATCTAGAAGACGTACAATACGGGCTCTTCCTTCTTCCAGCGGTTCAACCTGCATCAACACTCCCTTAATGCTTACCTCGCGTACTGGTGGGAACGTATGCAGTGCTCCCTCCCATACCTGTTCCATGGGCATGACTGTATAGAGAATCATTGGGTAAGCCCTCCTGTTATCGCCTCTGAAGACTCTAAAGTGTTGTTTCCGGCAATCATGCGGTTAAGTCGCGCGAGCGCTGCTCCAATTCCGCCAACCTCATCCATTAGGCCATATTTAACGGCATCAATACCGCCAACAGCCGTCCCGATATCACGGTTGAGTTCTCCGGTCGTGAACATCAGATGCTTGAATTTCTTCTCGGTAATTCGCGAATGTGAGGTAACAAACTTAACCACTCGCTCCTGCATCTTCTCCATATATTCAAAGCTCTGCGGCACTCCGATAACCAAACCATTCATGCGGATCGGATGAATGGTCATCGTCGCACTTTCTGCAATGATGGAATAGCTTGAAGATACCGCGATCGGCACTCCAATACTATGACCGCCTCCAATGACTACAGTTACCGTAGGCTTTGACAGTGAGGAGATCATTTCGGCAATCGCCAGTCCTGCTTCCACATCTCCGCCTACCGTATTTAAAATAATAAGCAGACCCTTAATGCTTTTGCTCTGCTCAGCCGCTACCAACTGTGGAATAATATGCTCATATTTGGTTGTTTTATTATGGGGAGGCAGCACGAAATGACCTTCAATCTGGCCGATAATCGTCATACAAAAGATATCCGGCTCTCCGTTTGGGACCGCTGTCTGACCCAACTCCTTCAGCGCCCCGATTGTGCTGGGAGACATCATCTCATTGATATCAGGTCTCACCTCACCGGGAATAACTTCCTCATTCTTGCCTGGGTTAGATCCTTCTGTGTACTCCATAGTTCGCAGCTCTCCCTTTACGCTTGCAGCTCTCTACTTCTGCAGCCATATTAACTTTCATTAGTATGACATTTCAGGGTGCTGCATTATGCAAAAACTCAACACAAAAACCCCTCTCCCCCTGGAAACCGTCCAATATTTCCGGGGAAAAGGGGCCTTGGCCCTACAAAATATATTTAAGGAGAGTTCTCCTTACACTTCCATAATAATTGGCAAAATCATCGGTCTACGGCGAGTCTGCTCATAGAGGAAACGGCCAAGTGAATCTTTGACACTTGTTTTGAGCGAAGCCCACTCGTTTACTTTTTCACTCATGAGGCGTTGCAGTGTACTGGATACAATACGATTCGCTTCATCCAGCAGTCCTTCAGACTCCCGTACGTACACAAAACCGCGTGAGATGATATCCGGTCCGGAGACAATTGCTCCATTCTGCTTGCTCAGTGTCACAACAACAACAAGAATACCATCCTGAGACAATAGCTTGCGGTCGCGCAAGACAATATTACCAACATCTCCTACACCTAAGCCATCAATCAGTACGTTGCCTGCAGTTACCTTACCGGCTCTGCGAGCAGCACCGTTCTGAATTTCAACAATCTCACCGATTTCTGTGATGAAAATGTTCTGTGGCTCTACGCCAACAGCTTCTGCAAGTATTGCATGTCTGCGCTGCATTCTGAATTCACCATGAATTGGAATAAAGAATTTAGGCTTCATCAGATTGAGCATAAGCTTCAGCTCTTCCTGACTACCGTGACCGGAAACGTGAACGCCGGAATTGGAACCGCTGTAAATAACATTAGCGCCAAGACGGAATAATTCATCAATCGTACGGCCTACATACTTCTCATTACCCGGTACTGGCGTTGCTGCAATAATAACAGTATCGCCCGGCATGATATCTACCTTGCGGTGGCTGGAGCGTGCCATACGTGTCAATGCAGACATTGGCTCGCCTTGACTGCCTGTGCAAAGAACAACCACACGGTTACCCGCCATTCTATTCATTTCCTCAGGTTCAATCAGCATACCATCCGGCACGTTGAGATACCCAAGCTCAGAAGCAATGGCTACAACGTTAACCATACTGCGGCCGATTACCGTAATCTTGCGGCCTGTCGATTCAGCAGCATTAACCACTTGCTGAATACGGTGCACATTGGAAGCAAATGTGGCTACAACCACACGTTGCTCAGCCTTGCGGAAAATATCTTCCAAAACAATGCCGACATTTCTTTCCGAAGGTGTAAAGCCTGGTTTCTCAGCATTGGTGCTATCGGACAAGAGGGCAAGAACACCCTTAGTTCCGATTTCAGCCATCCGGTGCAGATTTGCAAATTGACCGTTAACAGGGGTATGGTCGAACTTGAAATCACCTGTATGAACAACATTGCCTTCTGGTGTTTCGATGCATACGCCGACTGAATCGGGAATACTGTGATTGGTTCTAAAGAAGGTTGCTGTGAGATTGCCCAATTGAATTTCTGAATCTTCATCAATCAGAATTCGTTTGGTATCGCCAAGCAGGTTCGCTTCCTTCAGTTTGTTCTCCACAAGGCCTAAAGTAAGTCTTGTTCCGTAAATCGGAACATTCAGATTCTTCAAGACATAAGGGAGACCACCGATGTGATCCTCGTGTCCGTGCGTGAGCACGATGCCTCTTACCTTGTCGCGGTTCTCCGTCAAATACGAGATGTCAGGGATAACGATATCAATACCGAGCATGTCTTCTTCTGGGAACTTTAGACCTGAATCAATGACTACAATGTCAGCTCCATATTGAATGACATACATGTTTTTCCCGATTTCTCCGACTCCGCCCAAAGCGAAAATCATCAATTTATCGTTGTTGTTTTTTTTGGACAAATGAATCTAACCCTCCTATGATGTTGGACGTCATACTTTTTATTTGTAAACATGAACTTCAAATATTTCAGCGGTGCTGAACACAATCTTCAAACAGCTGATAGCTTCCACAAATCAACAAGGAAATTCCGAAAGTCTGTAAAATTATTCAATGCGAAAGCTCCCGACTCCGGGCAGTAAGTTCGTTTGAAGCGGACAAACGCCGTCAAAATTTCACCGCCGCGCCCCTTGCGCGAAGTTCTAGCACCAAAGAACAGACTCATCCAAGGACCTATCCTGTCTCACAATGTAAAACATTGACGGAAGATTATCGCATATTTAATTTAGCCGCACTCAGTCACTTAAGAATCATTATACATGATTTTTTTGGCAAAAGACAAGTCATCGACTTCGTATCCTTATTCTTTGGTTAAAATATCTCCATAATTTCAGAAAAATATTATAAAAATTCAAACTAAAAACCGGCTCTCCAGAGAGATGCCGGTTAATCTTGATAAATCTGTGCAAGTTGTCATACAGCTGCTTAATTAAGCAGCGCCTCAATAAATGCAGCTTCAGCCTCAGTCGGCGCAATTAGCGGCAACCTGACTGATCCAACATTCAAGCCCCGAAGTCCCAGCGCATATTTGACGGCGGATGGATTCGGCAACGGCTGCGGACATTCGAACAATCCTTTAAATACAGGAAATAACCTCCGATGAAACTCTCCAGCAAGCTTTACATTACCGCTAGTGAAAGCATCGATCATCTCTGACATCTGTGCTCCGACTATATGGCTGGCTACACTAATAATACCGTGTCCACCCACTGCCAGTGCCGCAAGGCCAGCGGAATCATCACCGGAATAGACATGGAAATCAACTGGACATGCCGCAGCAATCAGCGTGATCTGATCAACAGACACACATTCCTTTGTAGCCACGATATTCGGAATTTCCGCCAGTCGAAGTGTTGTAGCAACACTCATACTTACACCGGTACGACTGGGAACATTGTACAAAATAGCTGGAAGGGAGGTTCCCGCAGCAATGGCTGCAAAGTGCTGATAAAGACCTTCCTGGTTTGGCTTATTATAATAGGGAACTACCAGAAGCACACCATCTACGCCAATACTCTCTGCTTTTTGGGTCAGCTGTATCGAATGTCTGGTGCTGTTACTGCCCGTTCCTGCAATGATTTTACAGCGGCCAGCGGCCTTTTCCATTACAAAAGAGAACAATTGCAGTTTCTCATCATCGATTAAGGTTGGAGATTCACCAGTCGTTCCGCAGACAACTAATGCTTCTGATTTCTGCTCTTCTATTAAATAATCGACAAGCTGTGAAGTTGCTTCCCAGTTGATCTCACCATCTCTGTCAAAAGGGGTTACCATCGCGGTTATTAATCTTCCGAAATCCACTTTGAATTCCTCCTTGTCAGCGGTGTAATTCAAACTTGGCATGCAATGCGCGCAGCGATTGCACCATATCTTCCTTCTTCACCAGCACCCAAATCGTTGTATTCGAATCAGCTGATTGCAGTATCTGAATATTCTGGGAACTAAGCGCCTCTACGATCCGGGCCATGATACCAGGCACCCCGTTTATTCCGCCACCAATGACAGATACCTTGGCACAGCCGGACAGGCTTTTAGGACGTAAACCCAGCTCCTGCAGAGCTGTAATAGCGCGTTCTGATTTATCATCGAGGACGGTATATAAGGCTTCTGTTGGCGTCACATTGATAAAATCAACACTTATCCCATTGTCAGCCATACTTTTGAAAATCTGCAGTTGAACGCCAGTTCCATTCCCTTCAGGACATTCTACAGAAATTTGGGTGATGTTGCTAACATAGGCGATGCCTGTCACGAAACGGTCCACAATACCGTTCTGAATATCCCTAAATCCTTCCGGATTTGTAACCAGTGTACCTTCTGTCTCGGAAAATGTAGACCGTACGCGTACCGGTATCTGCGCCTGCATGGCAATTTCTACTGCACGGGGATGAATTACCTTTGCCCCTTGATAGGCCATATTGCAAATTTCAGTGTAGCTGACTACTGTCAGTGGCCTGGCATCTTCAACGATACGCGGGTCCGCTGTGAGTATTCCGTTAACATCTGTATAGATATCAACCATATCTGCACGCAGTGCAGCACCGAGTGCAGTCGCCGAGGTATCGCTTCCCCCCCTGCCCAAAGTTGTGAAATCACCAGCTTCTGTCTGACCCTGAAATCCGGTTACGATCACTACTTTATGCTCGCGCAACTCACGTAGAATACGTTCTGGACGCACATCCAGTATTCTGGCATTCCCGTAGCTGTTATCAGTCACAAATCCTGCTTGGGCCCCTGTTAATACTGTAGAGAGAATGCCCTCATTTACTAGCAGCCCACACAATGTAGTAGCGGAGATAATCTCACCACAACACATTAACAGATCCTTTTCCCGATCTGGAAGCGCGTCGCCGTTCTGAACGGCCCAATCCAGTAGTGTATCTGTCGCATAGGGCTCGCCACGGCGGCCCATTGCTGATACTACAATAACCAGGCTATAGCCGCTTGCCAGTTCTCTTTTGACATGACGAATGACGTGTTCCCTAGCTCCAGCTGTTGAGAGCGATGTCCCACCAAATTTTTGCACCAAAATACCCATGTATAATTCCTCCATTACTTTCAAAGCAAACAAACTAACAGAAACGCAGGGAGATCCCCACAAAATGGAACGAGGTTTCCATACGCAAGTTTCGCCTTAGATTATGTTAACAAATGGTTCTACCGCCTCCAGAGTGGGGGCGGCAGCTAAAAAGACTATGTTTGTTGGGAAGCGACGATTCCAGCTATTTGCACGGCGTTCCATGCCGTAACATGGATGCTCATTTGGCTCATCTCCCCTTTTAGTATACAGCTGGATCAGTTAGTTCATCTAGTAGGACTATGCTGAATGAAACCGTTCGATAATCATCGGCTGCAGCTGATTACCCTGCAGAGCAGCATAACAGGCCTCTGGGATAAGATCCATTCGCGCCACGAGTGAGTTCGGCTTACCTTGCGGGTTATCCTGGCCGAACGGAACAAAATAAATATTCTTGGTTACCAGAAGCTTTGCAATATTCGCAGCATTCAGTCCCAATCCGTCATTGGTGGATATGGCTAGTACAAGGGGACGTCCGTTGCGCATTTGCGATTTAGCCGCCATTAGCACCGGACTATCTGTCATGGCATTTGCCAATTTGCTCGTTGTATTCCCAGTGCAAGGTGCTATGGTCAGCACATCCAGCAGCTTGGAAGGACCTAGCGGTTCCGCTTCAACAATTGTAGAAATGATATCATTCCCTGTTATATCTTTCAACTGTTTTAACCAATTTTCCGATGTGCCAAAGCGAGTATCCGTTCCCAGCACCGATGCGGAAACAATTGGCACCACGTTCGCTCCCCCATCCATAAACCGCTGGATTTGCGGCATTACTTCAGCAAATGTGCAGTGAGATCCAGTTATCGCATAACCTACTGTAATTCCGTGCCAATCCATTTATTCATCCCCCCTGTTTAGAGTGTCGTCGGAAATCGACTGTATCAGCGCATTTGCCATAATAATCCCAGCGCTCTTAGGGGCAACGATTCCAGGCAGTCCCGGAGCCAGTATCGCCTTAATTCCACGCTTCTCCGCATATCGGAAATCGCATCCGCCCGGAGCGGAAGCCAAATCGATAATTACACAATGCCGTGAGAGACGCGAAAGGATCTGCGCGTTAATAATCATGCTCGGAATGGTATTAAATATGAGATCAACATCCGGCACATGCAGCAGCAGCTCTTCAGTCATAAAAGGCTTCCAGCCCATTTCCTCTGCACGAGCATAATGCTCCTGTCTTCTTACACCTACCTTTACACTCGAACCCAATCCCTGAAGACTTCTTGCCATTGTGAATCCAGTCCTGCCCATCCCAAGCACCATGGATGTAGAACCATGAATAGTAAAATCGGTATTCTGGATCGCCATAACCAGCGCTCCCTCCGCAGTAGGGATGGAGTTGTAAATGGCTACATCATCACGATTTAGCAGTTCTACCAGCTTTAACGATTGCCTAGCGCACAGGTTACGCAGGTAGCTTTTGGCCATACCGGTATAAACCTTACAATGTGACGGCAATGCAGCAATATGCGCTTCGAGTAATTGAAGGGGATGAGAAGACAGTAGTGCATTAATATTTCCCACATCATCACAGCCTACCGTAGGCAGCACAAGTACATCAGCATTACTTAACAGCTCCACCGACATTTGTTCAAGGCTCACCCCTGGGCTTGGGGCCTCCCACTTATCGAACCCGGCAGCGCTTACCGTAGCATCCATTTCCACACATTTGCGAATCACTTCAATCTGTCTCGCGTCCCCGCCCAGGAACACGATCCTGATGCCAGTAAGCATAGGGATGACGCTCCTTTCAAATTTACACTTTTCGACTATAGAGCATCTTATGCTGGGCTAACAGGATGGGTGAAAAGCCGTCAGAGGATTTCACACACTACCTCTTAATTCCAAAAAAAAGCTTGCGAATCGCGCCCTAAGGCATGATTTCGCAAGCTTTTTATAATAATATTATTATTTTCCGGTATGTCCGAAGCCTCCGTCGCCCCGTTCAGTTTCAGTCAGCTGTTCCACTTCAACCAAAGTTACTGACGGCACTGCCTGAAATACCATTTGGGCAATCCGCTCATTGCGAGCAATGGCAAACGGCTCCTGCCCCAGATTGATCAGCAGCACCTTGATTTCTCCACGATAATCCGCATCAATGGTTCCTGGTGTATTCAGGCAGGTAATGCCATGCTTCAACGCCAGTCCACTGCGTGGGCGAATCTGTGCCTCTAGTCCATCCGGCATGGCCAGCGAAATTCCTGTTGGAATCAATGCCCGCGCTCCCGGAACTAACACAACTTCACTCTCAACCGCGGCGTACAAATCATAACCCGAGGCTTGCTCTGACATCTTGCGGGGGATGAATACATCTTCATTTCCTGGAAGCTTATTGATTTGTACGTAGTAAGACAAGATCATCTCTCCTAACATTTGCAATGGCTTTGTCTGTTGCGCCCACCATGGCTAGTGCAAGTGGCTCAGCGAACATTAGGTTCAGCACACTATCCACATCCTCCATGGTAACCTCTTGAATTTTGGATATCATATCATCCAGTGTATCGTGTCTTCCGAGCATAAGTTCATTTTTACCAATACGGTTCATCCGGCTGCTTGTGCTTTCCAGACTAAGAATGAGGCTGCCTTTAAGCTGTTCCTTGCCTTTTCTCAGCTCATCCTCACTAAGACCTTTGGTAGCCAGATCGTACATCATTTCTTTAATTAACTCCATGACAGCCTTTGTCTGCTTAGGTGCAGTCCCAGCATACACAGTAAACAATCCACTATCCGCTTGGGAGCTGTGATAAGAATAGACTGAATAGGCCAAACCGCGCTTTTCACGAATCTCCTGGAACATCCGCGAGCTCATCCCGCCTCCGATAGCATTATTCAGCAACACCATTGCATATTGCAGTGGATCGCCAGACTCTACACCTGGAAGGGAGAGGCAGATGTGATTTTGCTCTGTTTTTTTACGATGATATACCAGCTCGCCATGAAAAATGGGTGGAGACAGCGGTGCAGCGGTGCCATGATTAGTGAACGAACCAAAATGCTGCTCCAGCAGCTCGATAAGCCCATCATTAATATTACCAGCTACGCTGATCACCGTATTTTCGATCGTATATTGATCCTTCATATAGCTTCGGAGATGGTCAGGCGTCATTTCCTGCAACCGTTCCTTCAGACCCAGTATTGTATAGGCAAGTGGATGGTCGCCATAAGCGGCTGCACACATCAATTCGTGCACCAGATCATCCGGCGTATCTTCGCACATGGAAATTTCCTCAAGAATAACGTTCTTTTCCTTCGCCAGCTCTTCAGCATCCATTCGTGAACGGAAGAACATGTCAGCCAGCACATCTACAGCAATCGGAAGATGCTCATCCAGCACTTTGGCATAATAACATGTATATTCTTTAGAGGTAAAGGCATTAACATTACCGCCTATAGCATCAAATTGCTCCGCAATATCCTTAGCACTATAACGATCCGTACCTTTAAAAAGCATATGTTCAACAAAATGGGAAACCCCATTATTTTCGGGAAGCTCATTCCGGGAGCCCGTCTTCACCCAGATTCCGAAGGAGACGGATCGTCCAGTAGGAATTTTCTCCAGAACTACTCGCAAACCGTTGGATAACAATATTTTTTCCAATTCAAAATCCTCCTGGCATAGCCATGTTTCTATTCATTATTATGACGCATTTATCCATCCTACCAGAACCTGCCCGTTCACTCAACTGTAGAGGGCGTCAGACGCTCCGCTGACAGGGTTTGACTGACAGTGCCTAGCTTTAGTCCTTTTCCTTTAATTCCTCTGATCATGCCTCTCAGCGCTTTAGAAGAGGAGGCTGTCGGATGCATTAGAATCAGCGTACCCGGCTCTACCTTGGCTGTAATCTTGGCAATGATCGATTCAGGTGTCGGATTGCGCCAATCGACGGTATCCAGTGTCCACAGCACCGTTTTCAAGCCCAACCTGCTGGCAATCTCCACAGTTTCCTGATCAAAATCACCAGAAGGCGGTGCAAACCATTTATTGGTCACGCCAAGGGATTGCTTCAGTAGCTTTTGCGTTTTCTCAATTTCAGCAGTGGCCCTGTCCTGGCTTAAAGTGCTCATATTCGGGTGTGTATAGGCGTGGTTCTCCATTTCATGTCCGCGCTTCAGCATTTCTGCGGCTAGCTCCACATTATGGCTTAACCAACTGCCATCCAGAAAAAAGGTAACCTTCACCTGTTCCTCATCGAGAATATCCAGCATCGGTTTAATATATTGGTTCCCCCATGCCACATTGATCATAAGCGAAACCATCGGTTTAGCCGGATTCCCCCGGTAAATAGGCTGCGCTCCCAGATCATCAAGGGATACCTTCGGTGCGATCTGCCGATATACATATTTGACCGGGGTAGTCCTCCCCTGCAAAAGAGCATCCCGATACGTAGTCTCGACATCAACCTCCAACCCGTTGTACCCTGGAATCGCCTTCCAAACCCGGTCAACGGTGGCATCTACGGGAGTTGCGGCAAGCTTGGCTGCTGCGCTCTCAATCTGCCTGCGCAGAGCATCATCCTGCTGCTTAGGAGCATTGCTCCAGACAGGCACTCCACTCTGCAGCCTCATTTGAGCCAGCATATCCTTAACGGGCCCACGACTGCTCCCAATTCCTATTACTATGGCAATACAGGCTAGCACTAGCGCTGCTTTTTCCGTCTTCATGACAAACTTCCTCCCCGGCAGAGACTGATCAATTAGTGTACAACCACTATGACGCTAGTCCCAGCCTATGAGCCTTCAGAAGAAAATATGCACAAGAACGGATACCTAATCTTAATCAAGAAGAAACGGATTCGCCGTCCTTCTATGGATGGCATCCGTTTCTTCGAGAAATGTAAGGATAAGTTATTGGGTGGAACATATAATTTCTGCCCTGAAAATAAAATTGCTCTAGAACACTAAAATTACGCATACGAAAACAAACCCCATGTTTTGTTTTTTTAATTTCGGCCGTCAGGCCGTTTGCTCACTCAGATTCACTTGGTATCCCAAGGATTCCAAACGTTTAATAGAACGGTTCATTACCATATCGTGGTTTCGTTGGTCGAAGTAGTCAAATCCTAGTTCCTTATATTCTTGTCTTCGCGTTAACAAGATGTATACAATCGCTAAAATGCTGTGTCCAACGGCCACGGCCGCTCTGTTTTTCCCTCGCCTGCCTGCAATTCGGTGATATTGCGCCGACAGGTAGGTGTTCTTTTTTCGTCCTGCGGCTCGCGCTGATTCTACGAGTGCACTTCGTAGTTTTTTGTTCCCTTTTCGGGTTTTGGCGGATCTCTTCTTCCCCGCACTTTCATCGTGACCTGGAGTCATCCCTGCCCAGGAACATAAATGTCCTGCACTTGGAAACCGTGTCATGTCTGTCCCAATTTCCGCCAGAATTTGCTCAGCGGTTCGCTTACCGACACCGGGGATGGTATCCAACAACTTCAGATCCTCAGCAAAAGGGCTCATTCGGCGCTCGATCTCTTCATCCAGTTCCGTGATTAACTCATTCAATTGGTCGATATGCGACAACTGTTTTTCCAGCATTAATAATTGATGGGGACCTAGGCTTCCCTCCAGTGCAAGTTTCAATTGCTCTTTCTTGGCCTTTAACTTCTTTTGCGCAAAGTCAGCCAGGATGGACGGATCACTTTCTCCTTGAATCATCGCTTCCAGCATGTTTCGTCCAGACACGCCTAGCACATTAGACGCTACCGACGAAAGTTTGATATTGCCGCCTTCTAGTACCTTTTGCAGCCGGTTCACTTCACGCGTGCGTTCTTCAATGATACTTCGGCGATAACGGATAATTTCCCGAAGTTCTCGTTGATCCCGATTCGGAATGTAGCTGCCTTGCACCAACCCATGCCGGAGTAATTTCGCTATCCATTCTGCATCTTTCACGTCCGTTTTGCGTCCTGGCACGGCTTTGATATGCTGGGCGTTTACGACCAGTGGCTCAAGGTCTTCCATTTCTAGCAGATTATAAATGGGTTTCCAGTAATCTCCGGTACTCTCCATCGCGACATGGGTGCACCGTTCGCTTTTGATCCAATCTACCAGATCAATCAGCCGACGAGTCAATGTTTCAAAACTCCGAATCTCCTTTCCTTTCGAGGTGATGATACATGCTGTGATACTCTTCTTGTGCACATCCAATCCACAGCAACGTTCAATGAGTATTTCCACGGTTTGCGTCTCCTGCCTGCTGGCGGTAATTAAGGCTGGTGCAAAGACCAATGCTAAGGTTATTCTGCCCTGCGTGCTTCCCCGTAGGGAGCAACAATCTGTGATGCACCGGGTCGTTGGGGTCCGTCTTATATGCGGGTTCGTGACACCAAGAATTTCCGACCTACCTTCGCCAGCCCAGTAACCAGTATAGACAATATTTTCATTCCTCAGTGATGCCGCGCAGCGGCATGGGTGTCTTATATTTTAAAAAAAAGAGCCAGAACGCATTCGTCTCTGTCTCTTTTTAAACATTCAGTTTGGACTAAAACAATCTTATGCCTTAGCTCCGCTTTCCGAGGTCAGTACAGCTTTGCGCGACAAGTTGACGCGACCCTGCTGATCAATTTCGGTGACCTTTACAGTGATCTTATCACCGATGGCTACAACATCTTCTACGTTAGCTACGCGTTCAGTAGACAGTTGGGAAATGTGCACCAAACCATCTTTGCCTGGAATCAGTTCGACAAACGCCCCGAATTTCTCGATACGTCTTACTGTACCCACATAGATCTCGCCGACTTGCACTTCACGCACAATGCCTTCGATAATAGAACGAGCCTTTTGGATCATTTCTTCATTAGAAGAACCGATGAATACACGGCCATCCTGTTCGATGTCAATTTTCACGCCGGTTTCTTCGATGATCTTGTTAATAATCTTACCGCCAGCACCAATAACATCACGGATTTTGTCCGGGTTAATGTTGATGATAATAATCTTTGGAGCGTATTTGGACAGGTTAGGTCTTGGTTCTGCAATCACTTCAAGCATTTTGTCTAAGATGAACAAACGTCCCTCTTTAGCCTGCTGCAATGCGTCCTGCAGAATTTTACGGTCGATGCCATCAATCTTAATGTCCATCTGAATAGCCGTAATTCCTTCTGCTGTTCCTGCTACCTTAAAGTCCATATCGCCAAGGTGATCTTCCATGCCTTGAATATCAGTCAGGATCGAAACGTGATCTCCATCCTTAATGAGACCCATAGCTACTCCGGCAACCGGTGCTTTGATTGGTACACCTGCATCCATCATTGCCAATATGCTGGCACAGATACTTGCTTGGGAAGTAGAACCATTAGATTCAATAGCTTCAGATACCAGACGAATAGTGTAAGGGAATTCGGTTTCACTAGGAATAACCTTGGACAACGCACGTTCGCCCAATGCTCCGTGACCAATTTCACGACGACCTGGTGCTCTTAGTGGACGGGCTTCACCTACGCTGAACGGAGGGAAGTTGTAATGATGCATAAACCGTTTCGTTTCGGCCAGATCGATACCATCCAGAATTTGCACATCACCCAATGCACCAAGCGTACATACGCTGAGTACTTGAGTCTGACCGCGAGTAAACAGACCGGAGCCATGTGTACGTGGCAGCAGACCTGTGTCACATTCAATTGGACGAATTTCGTCAAGCTTACGACCATCTGGACGAACTTTATCATGGGTAATGAGACGTCTTACTTCTTCTTTAACGATGTCATGCAATGCTTCTTTGACATCTTTTAGAAGTTCCGGCGCTTCTATGTATTTCTCCGCGAAATACGCTACCGCTTCATCGTTCACAACATCTATAGCTTCCTGACGAGCATGCTTCTCAGCAATTTTCACTGCATCCACCAAGCGGCTTTCTGCAAAAACACGAACTTCAGTATTCACAACAGCATCCACTGCATGCAGCTTCACAGCCATCTTTTCTTTACCAGCTAGCTTCACCAGTTCTTCAATGGTTGTTACAATCTTACGGATTTCTTCATGTCCGAACATGATCGCTTCGAGCATAACATCTTCCGTTAATTCATTAGCTTCCGCTTCTACCATCATGATAGCGTTATAGGTACCTGCAACAACCAGATATAGATCACTTGCAGCTTGTTGAGCAATATCAGGATTAATTACAAACTCTCCGTTGACCCGGCCTACAGCCACGCCTCCGATTGGACCACTAAAAGGAACATCAGAAATACTCAGTGCCGCAGAAGTACCAATCATAGCAGCAATTTCCGGTGAGCAGTCCTGGTCCACACTCATGACCATATTCAATACCTGCACGTCATTACGGAAGCCTTCTGGGAACAAAGGACGAATTGGACGGTCAGTCAGACGGCAAGACAGAATAGCCTTTTCACTAGGTCTGCCTTCACGTTTAATAAATCCACCTGGAATTTTCCCTACCGCATATAATTTTTCTTCATAGTTCACTGTAAGCGGGAAAAAATCCAAATCCTTTGGTTCCTTTGAAGCTGTAACCGTACACAATACTGCAGTATCCCCATAACGCACCATTACAGCTGCGTTGGCTTGTTTGGCCAAGCGGCCGGTTTCCAGCACAAGGCGTCTTCCGCCCAGTTGCATTTCTACACGTTGTTCCATAAAACCCCTCCTTGAATGGTAGTAGACCCGCTGTTCAATATAGCAGGTTAATGAAATAATCTAATTGAAACCGAATAACTGTCGAAGTAGCCGGTACTGTATGCAATACAAGCAAAAACGGCTTGGCCTCACAATAGAGGTAAAGCAGCCGTTTTTGCGAATAATATCATCTTGCTTGTAAAGTTTACCCTAAATTTTCAAAAAGCAACCCGGCTGTCCCGCTGTCGCTCCGAGAAGGACATACGGTATACAACCAGGCTGCTTTAAGGTTAATCTTATTGGATATTAACGACGCAATCCCAGTCTTTCGATCAGGGCGCTATAACGTCTGATATCTTTATTCTTCAGATATGCCAAAAGTTTACGACGTTGTCCAACCATCTTCAACAATCCACGACGAGAATGATGATCCTTCTTGTGTGTACGCAAGTGGTCAGTCAAATTAACAATGTTCTCCGTAAGGATAGCAACTTGCACCTCAGGGGATCCAGTATCGGATTCGTGAGTTTTGTGCTCGTCAATCAATTGGTGTTTACGTTCTTGAGTCAAAGCCATCCTGTTCACCTCCTTCAATATAATCGCCTGTAGCCTCGTTACCGTCGGTGAGAACGAACAACCAAGCTAAGGTTATGATGCCGTCAGTCCAGCAACGTTAATCAGTATAGCACCTTCATAGATAAAAGTAAACGACTTGTCCGGGCAGTTTATGAATTAGTTCCCAAAACTTTTTTGGAGGTTTCGGCATCTGCTGTGATCTGCGCGATCAAAGTTTCTATAGAATCAAATTTACGCTCAGGACGAATGTATGAAACCAATTCTACCTTGAGTTCCTGATAATATAAGTCCCCAGCAAAATCGAACAGATGCACCTCAAAGGTCGGAGCAATTACGCCATCGTGAAAGGTAGGTTTCACACCTACATTCATGACACCAGGCAGAATTTCATCATTATAAAAGACTCTGACCGCATAAACACCCTTTGCAGGAACGACAAATGGATCATCCAGTTGAATATTTGCGGTTGGAAATCCAATTGTACGCCCCCGCTTTTCTCCATGCCCTACCACCCCACGCAGATGATAGCATCGTCCGAACCATGAGTTGGCCAGCGCAAGCTCGCCGTTCTGGAGGGATTTCCGAATACCGGAGCTACTTACCTTCTGTCCCTCAAGCAGGAACGGGGGCACAGTTTCCACAGCCATTACGCCTTCTCCCAGCTTACGAAGCATGTCCGCATCGCCTTCGCCTTTGTAGCCAAAGCGGAAATCAAATCCGATCACTGCTGTTACAATTTGCAGCGGCAGCAGCATGATATTGACGAAGTTCTTCGGACTCACCTGGGATAATAGTTCATTGAATTCAACAATATACAGAATATCTACGCCCATTCCGGCAAGCAACTGCTGCTTATCCCTTTGTGGTGTCAAATATCCCTCATAATCTCCCTTGCCCATAACATCCTTCGGATGAGGGTGGAAAGTTATGACTGCAGCCGGCACGCCTTCTTTGCGGGCCATAGCTACAGCGGAACTAATGACGCTGGCATGTCCGCGATGCAGGCCATCAAACTGCCCTAGGGCAGCCACTTGAGGCTGTGCCCAATGCGCAGCAGTCTCCGACGACATTGGATAGGTTAACGTTACAGTTCTCACGCTGGTAATCACCTACAATTCACTTGGAAAGTTGATGTTAAATTTGTGCAAATACCTTAACCGGAGCAATGGCTCCCGAATCTTCGAGTTCATAAATACCCAGAAATTCACTCTGAAGGTCGTACAGCCGGAAATGACCTGAACTCTCTACCTCAGGTATCACAAACCGAGACGAAAGGCGTTGTCCCTGCAAGGCCGACTTTCTCTTCTCATTCACAACAATATGGCGTGGCAAATGTGAGATCGCCTCGTCAGCTGCTATAAGATGTGCTTCCAAGGTTCCAGCTTCTTTATGGGAAGCAATCTCTTCCAGAGTGAGACAGTGGCTGGCCCTAATTCCTGCAGACATCGTTCTTTCCAGCTTCACCATTACACCTGGCAACCCTAAAGCCCGGCCGATATCAACGCAAAGTGTACGAATATAGGTGCCTTTAGAGCAAAGTGCACGAAAAGTGATATCAGGATAATTGCCACTCCAACTCATTCCTAGCATTTCAATCTCATAGATCTCTACTTCACGACTTTTGCGTTCTACGGTTTTGCCTTCTCTGGCTAATTCGTACAAGCGCTTGCCGTCAATTTTCACCGCCGAATACATGGGAGGAATCTGAGAAATTATTCCTTGGAAAGAACCAAGCACAGCCAATACTTCTTGTTCAGTAACATGAACCTCATCTGCCGTTTCCGTGATTGTTCCGGTCATGTCCTCCGTATCGCTGGCTAATCCTAATCTGAGCGTTGCCACATATTCCTTGGGCAACTCCTGAATATACTCCACTACCCGAGTAGCTCGTCCGAGACAAAGAGGCAACACACCAGTCACCTGGGGATCAAGTGTCCCCGTGTGACCAATCCGTTTCATTCCAAGAATACGGCGTGCTTTTGCTACAACATCATGTGATGTGAATCCTGCTGGCTTGTAGACAGCTAATACACCGGTAAGTTCACTCATAAATGACGTTTTACCTCCTCAAGCACCAAGGGAATAACCTGTTCCAGCGTAGCTTCTATGCGCGCACCCGCAGCACGAGTGTGACCCCCACCACCGAAGGTTTGAGCCAGGGCCGCTACATCAACCTTTCCAGCGGAGCGCAAACTGACCTTTACTGCTTGCTCATGAATGACCTTGAATAGAATGCCAACCTCAACGCCGCGAATATTGCGAGGATAGTTCACTATTCCTTCCAAATCTTCATTAGCTGCATCACAGTCAAGCATATCTTGAGGTGTAACGTGAACCCAAGCAATATCACCCTCAGGCGACAATTGTAATGTGTTCAACGCCCGGTTCAGAACCTTAACTTGCGCAAGTGTCATTTCTTCAAGCAGTGTTTCCGCCAGTTCAGGACCTTTAACACCAAGTACTAACAGTTCTGATACAGCAGCCATTACCTTGGGAGAGGTATTGGCATAACGGAAGCCTCCGGTATCTGTCAACAGTCCCGTATAAATAGCTGTGGCAATATGAATATCCCACTCGATCCCAAACACTTTCAGCAGGTCGAATAAAATTTCCGCTGTGGCAGCTGCATCCGGCTTGATGAGATTAACGAGGCCATATCCATTATTGGTAGGGTGATGATCTATGTTTACGATGAGCGCATCATCTGCAAAATAACGTTGCGTCTGACCTACACGCTGGAAATCGGCGCAATCGACACAAATAACATTACTGTATTTACGCGCTTGCTCACTAGCACTCAGATTGATAATTTCGTCTGCATGCCACAAGTATTCCATCCGTTTGGGAATCGGGCCTTCGTTCAGCATCGAATATTTCTTGCCCAGACATGAGAGAAGCCAGCCCACCGCGAGGGTGGAGCTGACTGCGTCTCCGTCCGGCTGAACATGCGACACTACAAGATAATCGTCGTGTTCCAGCAGAAATTCACGGGTCTGCTGGAGACTTTGTTCATAGCTCTGCATTCGCCGTCTCCTTATTAACAAGGTTGCCTAAATCTATTCTGTCTTTCCGATGTCTCCAAGCAGCTTCTCAATATGGCTGCCATAAGCTACGGATTCATCAGTCTTAAAGATCAGCTCCGGTGTATGCCGAAGGCGGATAGCTTTACCAAGCTCTGAGCGAAGGAAGCCATGTGCCTTCTCAATCGCCTTAAGCGAAGCTGTCTTCTGATCTTCATCCCCTAATACACTTAGGTATACTTTGGCCTGCGTCAGATCATTAGTGACTTCAACGCCGGTTACTGTAACAAAACCGATTCGGGGGTCTTTCATTTCTTTTTGGATCAGTAGGCTTAATTCTTTTTTAATCTGTTCGCCCACACGTCCAGCTCTGATTTTAGACATCTATATCCACCTCTTCTTAGCGCTCTACAGTTTCCATTATGAACGCTTCGATAATGTCGCCCTCTTTGAGGTCATTATAGCGTTCCAATGTAATCCCGCATTCATACCCCTGCGCCACTTCTTTAGCATCGTCTTTAAAGCGTTTCAAGGTATCGATCTTACCTTCAAAAACAACGATACCGCTACGAATCAAGCGCATTTCAGCATTGCGGGCAATTTTGCCGGAAGTAACCATACAACCTGCAATTGTGCCCACTTTACTAATTGTAAAGACGTTGCGTACTTCAGCGTGGCCGATAATGCTCTCTTTGAAGATAGGATCCAGCATGCCCTTCATGGCCTGCTCAATTTCTTCAATGACGTTGTAGATGATGCGATGTAAACGAACATCTACCTTCTCTTGGTCAGCCGCTGCCTTAGTCTGAGCGTCTGGACGAACATTAAAACCGATAACGATGGCATTGGATGCTGCAGCCAGGGTAATATCCGATTCCGTAATCGCTCCAGCTCCGCTATGAAGAATCTTCACGCGTACGCCTTCGACTTCAATTTTAGCCAAAGAACCTTTAAGCGCTTCAACCGAACCCTGTACATCACCTTTAATGATAACGTTCAGGTCTTTAATTTCACCGTCTTTAATGTGCTTGAACAGATCATCCAAAGTGACACGGGTATTAACATTCAGCTCGGATTGACGCTGAGTAATCGCCCGTCTGTCGGCAATTGCACGAGCTTTACGCTCATCTTCAAAGGCCATAAACGGATCACCAGCCTGCGGTACTTCAGTCAAACCGGTAATTTCCACTGGTGTGGAAGGTCCCGCTTCTTTGATCTTGCGGCCTTTGTCATTCACCATGGCACGAACACGTCCGAAGCAGTTACCTGCTACAAAAGCGTCTCCCACTCTCAGAGTACCATGCTGTACGAGAATACGTGCAACGGGTCCACGGTTCTTATCAAGTTCCGCTTCAATCACTGTACCACGTGCCCGTTTGTCCGGGTTCGCTTTGTATTCATTCACTTCAGCTACAAGCAAGATCATTTCCAGCAGCTCTTCCAGATTCGTGCGCTGTTTAGCAGACAAGTTCACAAAGATTGTATCGCCGCCCCACTCTTCAGGAACTAGGCCATATCCAGTAAGCTCTTGCTTCACCTTGTCAGGATCAGCGCCCACTTTATCAATTTTGTTAACAGCTACTATGATTGGTAGTCCTGCTGCCTTAGCATGGTTAATGGCTTCTACCGTCTGAGGCATAACACCGTCATCTGCTGCTACTACAATTATGGTCATATCTGTAACCTGTGCTCCACGGGCACGCATTGCGGTAAATGCTTCGTGACCTGGGGTATCCAGGAACGTAATTTTTTTGTGGTTGATTTCGACTTGATATGCACCGATGTGCTGAGTAATCCCACCGGCTTCGCCGCTGGTCACATTCGTAGAACGGATAGCATCCAACAATGTTGTTTTACCATGATCGACGTGACCCATGATTGTTACAACTGGAGGACGGCTCTGCAATTCTTCTTCAGTATCGTTCTCTTCAACGGTTTCAAAGCTGTCCTCATCGACAGGAATCTTCACATCTACTTCTACACCAAATTCACCGGCAAGAAGTAAAATAGTGTCGAGATCAAGCTCTTGGTTTATGGTAGCCATAACACCCATTGAAATCAGCTTTTTGATAACTTCCGAAGCATCCTTATGCAGCAGTTTCGCTGTTTCGCCAACAGTCATGCTGCCGCGAACAATAATCTTCTTCGGTGTATTATCAATTTTCTCGCGACGTTCCATTTGTTGATTCTTACCACGGCCGTTTTTGCCTCCACGTCCGCGGAAGTTGCCGCCCTTACCATCATCAAAACGTCTTTGGCCTGTACCCGTAGTTGGTCTACTGCCACCAGTAGCACCACTCTTCTTAGGACCACCTTTGTCACCGCCACGGGAGAAATCTCCGCCTGTGCCGCCTTGACCTTGTGGACCTGCTGAACGAGGCGCTCCGCCTTGACCTTGCGGACGATCGCCTGTGCGAGGAGTTGTACCTTGGCCGGGCGGACGGTTGCCAGCTGGCGAGCTGCCTTGTGGGCGGCTTCCAGTTGTGCTGCTGCCTTGTGGGCGACTTCCGGTTGTGCTGCTGCCTTGTGGGCGGCTTCCAGTTGTGCTGCTGCCTTGTGGGCGGCTTCCAGTTGTGCTGCTGCCTTGTGGGCGGCTTCCAGTTGTGCTGCTGCCTTGTGGGCGACTTCCGGTTGTGCTGCTGCCTTGTGGGCGGCTACCTGTTGTACTGCCTTGCGGACGTGCATTCTGTGTCGATCCTGTTTGTGCTGTGCGGGAATCTTGTCCGCTTTGGGGCCTTGGGGACGTCGTCGATTGGTTGTTGTTTTGGTTACTGTTCATACCTACCTGCTTTTCCGGTTGATTTTGGTTGGCGTTCTGAGCACTCTGGGGTTCGGCGGTTACCGCACCAGTGTTTGTCACTGGGCGGCTGCTGGTGCCGGGTTCCCGCTTGGCTGCAGCGTTTGACTTAATGTCCTTAAAGAACTGTTCTACTTTGTTCACGGAACCATTCTCCATGACACTCATATGATTGTTCACAGGGACATCCAAACGCTTCAGAATGGTAATAATTTCTTTACTACTCATGTTCAATGATTTAGCGTATTCGTAAACACGCAGTTTATCTTTATTGTCTTCTTTAGTCAATAACTCCACCTCCGACAGTATCTCCAAGTTGCTTGGAGATCATTTCCGCGAATCCTTTATCCGTAACGGCCAGCACAACGCGCTGAACTTTACCAATACTTGCACCGAGACTGTCTCGATGAAATGCGATTACTAGTGGAATATCGTAGGTTCCGCATTTATCACGGAACTTTTTCTGAGTATTATCTGAAGCGTCACCCGCCAGAACGACCAGCTTCGCCTCTGAAGACCGCACTGCCTTAAGTACTGCCTCATCGCCGGTGACAATCTTGCCTGCTCTCATTGCAAGCCCTAAATAAGAAAGTGCCTTACTCATTGTCCTCACTATCCTTTGCTGCTAAAAACTGCTCCTCCACGGATACAAAATCCCGGGCAAGCTGGGCATAGATTTCAGGACTCACTTGACATTTTAATGCACGATCAAGTGCTTTATTCTTTTGTGCCAATTTAAAACATTCCAGTTTACCGCATATATAAGCACCTCGACCTGATTTCTTACCTGTCAGATCGATAAGCACCTCGCCCTCCGGCGTCCTAACCACACGAATCAGCTCTTTCTTGGGCTTCATCTCCTGGCTAGCAACACATTTACGCAGCGGTACCTTCCTTTGTTTCATAACATAAGCCTCCCGCCAACAGGTTAATTAATCAATGGAGACGGAATCCTGATGCATTTCATCAACTGAAGTTCTCGCTCTGCCGTATTCCTGCTCCGCTTGGCTTTCGCTCTTGATATCAATTTTCCAACCGGTGAGTTTGGCAGCGAGACGTGCGTTCTGCCCTTTAATACCGATAGCCAGTGACAATTGATAATCAGGAACGATGACCCGTGCCATTTTCTCAGGTTCAAAGATCTGTACTTCAAGCACTTTGGATGGACTAAGCGCGTTCGCTACATATTCCTGAACCAGATCCGAATAACGGACGATATCGATCTTCTCACCGCGAAGTTCTGTAACGATCGTCTGAACGCGTGTGCCTCTAGGACCTACGCAGGAACCGACAGGATCGACTTCCGGATTACGGGAATACACAGCAATTTTGGAACGGAAGCCAGCTTCACGTGCAACGGAACGAATCTCAACCACGCCATCAAAAATTTCTGGTACCTCAAGCTCGAACAAACGCTTCAGCAGACCAGGATGACTTCGGGACAGCATAATCTGCGGTCCTTTGGTTGTGTTCTCAACCTTAGTGATATAGGCTTTGATGCGCTCGCTTTGCTTGAACTTCTCACCAGGCATCAATTCGCCAAGCGGAAGCACCGCCTCGATTTTGCCAAGATCGATGTAGATGTTGCGCATATCCTGACGCTGTACAAGGCCGGTAACAATATCATCTTCCTTGTCAATAAAAGCGTTATAGATGAGTCCACGCTCTGCTTCGCGAATACGCTGAGTCACAACCTGCTTAGCGGTCTGGGCGGCAATACGTCCGAAATCACGCGGTGTCACTTCAAGCTCAGCAATATCTTCAAGCTGGAAGTGCGGGTTAATCTCCCGAGCAGACGGCAGAGAGATTTCAGTCCGGATATCCAGGACTTCCTCTACAATCAGCTTGCGAGCATAAACCCTGATCACACCTGTTGCGCGATTCATGTCGACTCGCACGTTTTGCGCTGCATTAAAATTACGTTTATAACTGGAGATCAGTGCAGCTTCGATGGCTTCAAACAGCACATCCTTGCTTATGCCTCTCTCCCTTTCCAGTTCATTCATAGCATCAATAAACTCCATACTCATGAAATTCCGGTCCCCCTTTCAAGACGTTAAAAAATAATGGCCAATCTCGCGCTGGCAACTTTGGCATACGGTATTGTTTGTTCTTTTTTGCCCGCGGAGATGAGCAGTTCCTCGTTCTCGAACGAGAGCAACCGACCTTCGAATTCTTTGAGTCCTTGAATCGGCTCATAAACAGTCACATACACGTCCTTGCCTACCGCTTTAGCAACATCCGCAGCTTTTTTGAGCGGACGTTCAGCTCCCGGCGAAGAAACCTCAAGGAAATAAGCCTCAGGGATAGGATCATTCTCATCCAATTTTTGACTGAAATATTCGCTGATACTTCCGCAGTCATCAATATCTATGCCGCCTTCTTTATCAACGAATATGCGCAGAAACCAATTGGAGCCTTCCTTCACGTATTCAACGTCCACCAGTTCGAAACCATTGTCGTCGAGATAGGGCCCGAGCATCTGCTCTACCGTTTGTTTAATATTTGATTTGGGTGTGCTCAAAAGAAAATAACCTCCACGAACTTGTCTTTTGCTATATACCAAAGATAAAGAGTGGGTTTCCCCACTCTTTACACAACGGACTTATCTCATTATTACCAAAGAAATTATACCATACAGCGGTAGCACTGACAAGTGCTAGCCCTTGACTGCCTCTGTCGAACATTCATTTTCTAGATATTATGAGGCCTTAAAATAAGGAAAGCTGGTTGCTTTCCGGTAATCCGCGGAAGCAGCCCATCCCGGTTAGGAGCTCAATAACCGTCTTGCTCGCTTTTGATTTCTGCTGAAAATCTTCGATAGAGAGAAATTCGCCAGCATCTTTAGCGGCAGCAACGTTATAGGCTGCATTATCACCAATACCCTGCAATGCAGAGAAGGGAGGGATAAGACTGTTGCCGTCAACTATAAAGTTGATAGCATCGGACCGGTAAAGATCAATATTTTTGAAAACAAAACCACGCGCGGTCATCTCTAGTGCCATCTCAAGAATAGGTAGCATAGCTTTTTCCTTCGGCAAGGCCTGAAATCCTTTTTGCTCGATTTCGACAATCTGACGGGTTATGGCATCATAGCCCTTGCAGCATAACTCAATATCAAAATCCGCTGCTCTTACCGAGAAATAAGTCGCATAATATTCGATAGGGTGATACAGCTTGAAGTAGGCGGTGCGCACTGCAGATATAACATAAGCCGCAGCGTGCGCCTTTGGAAACATGTACTGGATCTTCAAGCAAGAATCGATATACCACTGCGGAACTTTGCATTTCTTCATTTCATCGATCCATTCGGACGATAGGCCTTTACCTTTACGCACACTTTCGGTAATTTTGAAGGCAAGTCCTGCATCCATACCCGCTTTATAAATTAGGAAAAGCATGATATCATCCCGACAACCAATAACGGTCTTGATGTTACAGGTGTTGTTCTTGATAAGGTCCTGAGCATTACCCAACCATACACCCGTACCATGTGACAACCCAGAAATTTGCAGTAAATCGGCAAAGCTTGAGGGTTGGGACTCTATAAGCATCTGGCGGACAAAACGTGTGCCCATCTCTGGAACACCATAGGTTGCAACCGGCGTGCGTATCTGATCGGGTCTTACCCCAAGTGAATCTGTAGAATTGAACATACTCATTACTTTGGGATCATTCATTGGGATCGACGTAGGATCAACACCTGTTAAATCCTGCAGCATCCGCATCATCGTCGGATCGTCATGACCTAGAATATCAAGCTTAAGCAAGTTGGCATCAAACGCATGATAATCAAAATGAGTCGTCTTCCACTCAGAGTTCACATCATCGGCTGGAAATTGCACAGGTGTAATATCTTCTATTTCCATATAGTCCGGCAAAACGACTATTCCACCGGGATGTTGACCCGTGCTTCGCTTCACACCCGTGCAGCCAGCCGCTAGACGGCCGACCTCAGCGCCGCGCCAGCGTTTCTGATGATGTTCCTCGTATTTCTTGGTAAAGCCAAAGGCGGTCTTCTCAGCTACCGTACCGATTGTGCCCGCACGGAATACGTTATCCGGTCCGAACATCGTCTTGGTGAAATTATGGGCATTCGGCTGATAAGCACCCGAGAAGTTAAGGTCGATATCGGGAACCTTATCGCCCTTAAATCCAAGGAAGGTCTCAAATGGAATATCCTGGCCTTCTCCCCTCAGCCTGCCCCCGCAATCCGGACAGGCCTTGTCCGGCAAGTCGAACCCGCTCGGCACACTGCCGTCAAGGAACCATTCTGAATGTCGGCATTCTGAATTACCGCAGATATAATGGGCCGGAAGCGGATTAACCTCGGATATCCCGAGAAAGGTCGCTACTACAGAAGAACCTACAGATCCCCGAGACCCGACAAGATAACCATCTTGGTTCGATTTTTTAACGAGACGTTCAGAAATCAGATAGTTGGCAGAGAAACCAAATTTGATAATCGGCGCCAGCTCTTTTTCCAGACGGGCTATCACTACCTCTGGCAGCTCCTCGCCGTAAATGGACTTTGCCGTATTGTAGCAGGTCTCGCGGATTTCCTCATCGGCACCCTCAATAACAGGTGTGAATAACTTATCCGGAAACAACTCGTAATCTTCGAAACGTTCAGCCAACGCCACTGTATTGGTGACAACGACCTCCAATGCTTTTTCAGAACCCAGAAATTCAAATTCCGTCAGCATTTCATCGGTTGTCCGAAAATGGGCATCTGGTTTGCGCAAATCCTTCAGTGGGCTAAAGCCCGTAATTCCATTAATGGTGATATCACGGAACAGCTTATCACGTGGTTCAAGATAATGGACGTTACCTGTAGCAATAACCGGCTTGTTCAATTGATCTCCAATTTCGCAGACCTTGCGCACCGCACCCCGCAACTCCTCAGGACTGGCCACAAAACCTTTGTCCACCAAATGCATGTACATGGTCAGCGGCTGAATCTCCAGAACATCATAGAATTGGGCAACCTCCGTCGCTTCCTCCGTGGTTTTGTTCAGCACTGCCTCAAAGAACTCCCCGCGTTCGCAACCGGAAATAATCAGCAGACCATCTCGCAGCTCTTCCAGTTTCGACTTTGGAATACAAGGTACACGCTTAAAGTATTCCGTATGCGACATCGAAATTAGCTTATACAGATTCTTCTTGCCAATAGGGTTGAGCGCATAAATGCAGCAATGGAACGGACGCACGGTTGAGAGATCATTACCCACATAATCATTCAGCCGATCAAGTCGTGTCATGCCTTTCAGCTTCTGCGCATCGACCAGCAAACCGTTTAGAATCCCACCCAAAGCAACGGTATCATCTATCGCACGGTGATGGCTCTCCAACAAAACTTTATATTTGTCGGCCAAAGTGTTCAGCCTGTGATTTTTCATAGTCGGATACAGCAGACGTGCCAGTTCAAGCGTATCCAGCGTGGGATTAGTCAGCTTTGGCAGCCCCAACTTCACAAGGGATGCTTGAATAAATCCCATATCAAATCTGGCATTATGCGCAACAAGTATGCTGTCCCCTACAAAATCCACAAACTGATGCAGCACGGGTTCCAGATCAGGGGCATCCTTGACCATTTCATCCGTTATGCTCGTCAACTGCTGGATATGATAAGGAATCTTCTCATGCGGATTAACAAAAGTAGAATAACGGTCAAGTTCCTTACCCTCGCACATTTTAATTGCTGCCAGCTCGGTAATATTATTGCGAGTAATCGATAAACCTGTGGTCTCAATATCAAATACGACATAGGTTGCCGTCTTGAGTTCCAGCTCCTGAGCGTTCTCGACTATATTTACAGCGTCATTCACTACATTTGCTTCGACCCCATAAATCATCTTAATCTTGTTCTTATGTGCAGAATGCGCTGCGTCCGGAAAAGCTTGAACCACACCATGATCGGTGACGGCAATTGCCGGATGGCCCCATTTGGAAGCTGTTTTGACATATGCATCAATGGAAGCCACCGCATCCATCGCGCTCATCTTCGTGTGAAGATGGAACTCCACCCGCTTCTGCGGAGCATTATCTTTACGTGCAGGAGGAGCCTGTACTTCCGACAGATCCGAGGGAATCATAACCAGCTCAGGAATCTGCATAAAACGATCGAATTCCACCTTGCCACGTGCTCTCACCCATTTACCGTTTGCAAGCTGGCTCATTACCTTTAAATCCTCTTTGTTCTTGGCAAACATCTTCATCTGCAGTGAATCGCTGAAATCGGTCAGACTAAAGGTGAACAGCGTACTGCCGTTACGCAACTCCTTGCGGTCCAGCCCAAAGATCGTACCTTGAATGGTAATCTTCTTCTCTTCATCCTGTATATCCACCATAGGAACAGCCTGCTCCTTGATCTCGTAACCAACCTGTAGCCGGACTACCTCTCCGGAGTCGCCTTCTTCTGCTGAAATCTCTGGCTCGGTGGCGGACATCATTAGCTCCACTAGCTCCCGCTCTTCCTGCTGGACCTTTTGCTGCAATTCTTCATAGACGTTGACGTTACTCACATTTTCCGCCATTTGCACTTTAATCTTAAGAACAAGACCAAAGTACTTCTCGTAAAATTTGATAATCGCCGCGTCAATCCCTTTTTTGCGGGCCAGTTCTAGCGAAGTAGAATCACTCATCGTCAGATATAATATATCGCCCTTAAGCTCTTGAGTTGAACGAGTCATCCAGCCGTTAACGGAAGGAATCTCGCGGTGTACCCATTCCAGAAACAGCCCCCAGTACTCTCCAACAAGGTCTGCCCTGCTAACTTTTTCATCATATAAAAACAAAAAGCTTACTTTGGCAATATGCTGCAGCTTATCACGCATTCTGAGGCAAAATGTTCGATAGGTCTGTGCTGGAACCAGAGTTTCTTTATTGATTACAATATGCCAATCCCGGTTGCCACGGCTGATCTCCACACGTTCTATATACCCGTCCAAAAAGTAGGGGTCAATCAGCGCGGGTGGTATTTCTCCCTGCTTCATCAGCAACTCGAACCGTTTTCTTCTCTCCATGTTCTGTTCCATGCTATCCCCCTTACCTGACTGAAGCTTTAACTCTCTGACATTATGATAAAAAGCTTCCAGGATAAAAAGCATTGGGTTCTTTCGGCCCGCCGACTCCTCTCGCCAGAAGCTACATTTGAAATATCATATAATTTGATTGAACTTAGTAAGCCTTAGCAAAAACAACCGTATGCTTAGCTGGCTCTCCACAGCAAATACAGATTTCTTTGACTTCTGCCGGGTTAAAAGGAATATTGCGGCTGCCTGCCCCAGTTTCTTCTTTAACCTTGGTCTCACATTCCTCGGAGCCGCACCAGCCTGCAAGGGCAAAGCCACGTTTCTCTTCCATGGAAGCCTTCATTTCTTCTAGTGTATCTACAGAATAGAAGTTATCCTCACGGAACTTCAAAGCACGCTCGAACATGTCTTTATGAACTTGCTCCAGCATGGCGTTGACCTCTTCCACGAGATTCTCCTGCTGAACGACCTTCTTCTCGCCTGTAACACGTGAGACTAGCACGCAAACGCCATTCTCCATATCACGTGGTCCAAGCTCCAGACGGACAGGTACACCACGCATTTCGTATTCGTTGAATTTCCAGCCAGGCGTTACGTCAGCACGATCGTCTACACGCACGCGAATTCCGGCACTTTTCAGTTCCTGGAACAGCTCGTCCGTCCGTCCAATCACAGCTTCACGAGTCTTAGGTGGTCCAATCGGAATCATAATGACCTGAGTTGGGGCAACCTTTGGTGGCAAGACGAGACCACGGTCATCACCATGCACCATGATTAACGAACCGATCAGGCGCGTACTAGTTCCCCATGAAGTAGTGTGTACATACTCAAGCACGTTCTCACGGCTTAAATATTGGATATCAAAAGCAACGGCAAATTTGGTACCCAAATAATGTGAGGTTCCCGCTTGGACTGCACGTCCATCCTTCATCATGGCCTCAATGGAGTAAGTATCCACTGCTCCGGCAAATCTCTCCGAAGGCGTCTTCTGCCCAGTGATAACCGGGATGGCCAAGTAGCCCTCAACGAAATCACGATAGATTTCCAGCATGCGCATCGTTTCTTCACGAGCTTCGGTTTCTTCCTCATGCGCGGTATGCCCTTCCTGCCAGAGAAATTCACTTGTGCGAATAAACGGCAGGGTCCGTTTCTCCCAGCGAACAACGTTTGCCCATTGGTTGATTAGAACCGGTAGGTCACGATACGATTGAATCCACTTGGAGTACATATGGCCAAACATAGTTTCCGAAGTCGGGCGAATCGCCAGACGCTCTTCCAGCTTATCTCCACCTGCTTCAGTGACCCAAGGCAGTTCCGGATTGAAACCCTCAATATGTTCCTTTTCCTTTTGAAAAAAGCTTTCTGGAATAAACAGCGGGAAGTAAGCATTACGGTGGCCCGTTGCCTTAAAGCGGCGGTTCATTTCCTCTTGAATATGCTCCCAAATTTCATAGCCATCCGGCTTAAATACAATACAACCCCGTACTGGAGAGTAATCCATCAGGTCAGCTTTTTTAATAACATCAATGTACCAGCGTGAGAAATCCTGCGCCTGTGGTGTGATTTCTGTAACGAACTGCTTATCTTTTGACATGTAATGAAGTTCCTCCCAAAGAAAATTATCCAGTGATCAAGCGCAATATATCATTATAAGTAACGGCAATCATTAGCAAGAACAGCATCGCGAATCCGACAAAATGGACCATACCTTCATGTCCTGGATCGACTGGTTTACCACGCAGTGCCTCTACGCCCAGGAACGCCAAACGGCTTCCGTCAAGTGCGGGAATGGGCAGCAGATTGAAAATACCCAGGTACAAACTCAGTATTGCTGCCCAATAAGTCAGATATTCAATGCCCTGCTGGGCAATCTGGCCCGTCAACTCAAATGTACGAACCGGACCTCCAATATCATCCATATTGAATTTATTTATTAGCTGTTTAAATCCCAGAAATATCGCCTTGGTCGTGTCGACCATAGCAACACCGGAACCCTTTACTGTCTCACCTATGCCAGCCTTACGACTAGGAAGTTCAGGTGTGATCCCAACCTTGCCACCTTCTTCACCCTCCATACCGCGTGGCACCATAGTCACGTTAATCGTCTCTTCACCGCGCAGCAAAGTCCATTTCATTTCCTTGCCTTTAGACTCCGAAGTTAGAGTTATCATCTTTTGGTAATCGGCGCCGATCTTTTCCCCGTTGATAGACTCAACAATGTCACCTTTTTGCAGACCGGCCTCTTGCGCCGGCATTCCCTGGCTAACATCCCCTATCTTAACGAAGGTAGGATTCTCGACTGGAATTCCAACCATTTGTAAATGGATAGCAAATAGAACAAATGCTAACAGGAAGTTCATCACAGGACCTGCAACAATCGCTAATGCACGCTGTCCAACCGTTTTACTGCCGAATTGACGGTCTTTAGGAGCAATTTGAGTCTGCTGTGTCCCTCTGATCATCATCGCTTGTGGGTGTACGTCATAGGTAGTTACTTCTCCATCTACATCCAGTCGAATTACTAGTTCAACCTCAAGATCAGTATATTGTGCTTCGCCACGGATGACATTTCTGCGAGTGTCGAGGGCATCGAGATAGATATTCTTAACCTTGTTATCCTGTCCAAGTCTCACAGCGATGGTCTGACCTGAACCGATCTCGATAATCTCAGGATCTTCACCAGCCATACGCGCATACCCTCCAAAGGGTAGTAAGCGAAGGGTAAACTGGGTTTCATTGCGTTTATAAGAAAACAGTTTCGGGCCGAAACCGATAGCGAATTCCCGGACGAGAATACCGGCGCGTTTAGCGAAATAGTAATGTCCCCATTCATGAACGGTCACAAGGACAAAAAACATGAGCACCGTTAAAAAAACAACTTGAACCATTTCCAAGCATAACAACCCCCTTTAGGTGTAAGACCGAAGTATGTCCTCTTAATTTATCATTATTCTCTGATCGGGCACAAGAGAATCAACAGTCCATACCTATTTTTAGGGCAACACAAGTATTTCCAGTTGTAAAACAAACCTTAAACCTTTTAAAGGCTAGAAGCCAGCTCGCGGACAGTCCGGTCAGTGAACTCAATTAGCTCCAAATCCGGATATCCCGAATTCAGATGTCTCTGCAATACCTCCGAAATAATCTCCTCAATACGCAAAAATGGAATTTCACCTCGTAGAAAACGAGCAACCGCAATTTCATTAGCAGCATTAAAGGCGGTTGTTGCTGTTCCACCAGCCTTGCCACAGTCTATAGCCAGTCTAAGGGCTGGGTAACGTTCATAATCCATCTCTCGAAAAGTGAGCCGCCCCACCTCAGCAAGTGAAAGACGCTGTGCCGGAGATTTCCAGCGCTCGGGATAGGTCAGTGCATATTGGATGGGCACACGCATATCAGGGTTACCAAGCTGGGCAATGATGCTGCAGTCGCGGAATTCTACATAAGAATGGATAATGCTCTCTGGATGCAGCAGCACGTTAATCTGCTCATAAGAAAGCCCGAACAACCAATGGGCTTCGATCACCTCAAGGCCTTTATTCACCATCGTGGCGGAATCGATCGTTATTTTGGCTCCCATGCTCCAGTTTGGATGACGAAGTGCATCTTCCACCGTTACATTTTTTAGTTGATCCCTATTGTAATCCCGAAAAGACCCACCAGATGCAGTTATTGTAATTGAAGCAACATCTTCACGGTTCTCACCATTCATACATTGAAAAATAGCGGAATGTTCACTGTCCACGGGCAGCAGCTTAACACCTTTACGAATTGCGAGCTCTGTCACCAAATGTCCGGCGGTTACAAGCGTCTCTTTATTCGCAAGACCAATATGCCTACCGGCTTCGATAGCTGCGAGGGTTGACTGCAGTCCTACACTGCCCATTACAGCTGTGACGACCATTTCAGCGTCTCCACCTGCAGCGATCTCAACCAGGCCTTCATTGCCGCTAAATACTTCTATTCCGGAAGGCAGGCTAGAACTTATTTCCGCTGCCAACTCCTTTGTGGCAACAGAGACACGCCGTGGCTTGAACCGGCGAACCTGTTCCATCAGCAATGTTATGTTGCTACCCGCCGCCAAACCTTCTATTTCAAAAGATTCCGGGTGCATGGCCACAACATCAAGTGTCTGAGTGCCGATTGAACCTGTAGAACCAAGAATACTTATTTTTTTCACAGTTGTACTCCTCCGTTAATAGTAAGGCATGAGCATTACAATATGTACGAACGGAAATACGATAATCCAGCTGTCACAGCGGTCTAGAATACCACCATGGCCGGGCAAAAGTGAGCCCGAATCCTTAATACCGTATACCCTCTTATAGGCAGACTGTACAAGATCTCCAAGTTGACCCAGAACTGCGCAGGAAAGACCAATAAGCAGCGCTCGTCCAATCGTCAGCAGATCAGGAACAAATATCGCAAAAGCTAAGGAAATGATCATAGAGATCAGAACTCCACCAACTGCACCCTCTATTGTTTTGTTGGGGCTAATTGCTGGCCATAACTTATTCTTTCCAAAGCTCCTGCCCACAAAATAGGCCCCAGCATCACTTCCCCATATACAAAAGAGGAGCAGGAATGTCCAGAATAAACCATGTCCGTCATTAGATGCACGAGCCACAGCCATGTAGGAGAAACCCATCCCTAGATATACGATACCCGTAAACAGCAATGCCGTGATGCGAATATCTAATTTATTCTTAGTGAATACAGTAACCAGAAGAAATAGCAGCAACAGCAGCCAAATCCCTTGTTCCCACGATAAAGGTGCCGAAACTCCAAGCAAACCCCATGGAATCATAAAAATAAGAACCGCAGCATAACCAAGTAAAGCACTGCCTCTAAACGCAGGCGTGCCTGTCATTTTCACAAACTCATAATACCCGATAAGAGCCATGGCAGTTAGCAAAAGCTGATACGACCAGCCTCCCAAAAGGCATAAACCTAAAAATAATGCACCGGCAATAATTCCGGTAATTAAGCGCTGCTTCAAAGGTTCTCATCTCCCATCAGGCTACTTCAGTCCACCATAGCGCCGTGTGCGCCGCTGATATTCAGCCACTGCCTGAAGCAAATGCTCTTTGTCGAACTCCGGCCAGTACACATCCGTAAACCATAGTTCACTGTAAGCAAGCTGCCATAACATGAAATTGCTGAGCCGCATTTCACCACTAGTGCGAATTAGCAGATCAGGATCAGGTATGCCGCTGGACAACAAACGACTGTCAATCAGTGCTGATGTAATTTCTTCAGGTGACAACAAGCCCGCTTGTATGTCCCGCCCCAAGGCTTGCATACAATCCGTAATTTCCTTGCGTCCCCCATAATTCAAGGCAAAATTCAGTATAAGGCCTGTATTCCCTTCCGTTCGCGCCACAGCCACTTCCATAGCTTTACGGGTATAAGAAGGTACTTCGTTCATATCGCCCATCACGCGTACCTGAACGTTCTTCTCGATCAACTCATCCAGCTCAATCGCCAAGAACTCCTCCGGCAAACGCATCAAGAAATCTACTTCTTCCTTGGGACGCTTCCAATTTTCCGTTGAGAAAGCATACATGGTCAAAAATTGAACACCCAGCTCATCTGCGGCAATGGTGGCGCGTTTAACAGCCTTCATCCCGTTTCGATGACCGACAATCCGTGGCAAACCGCGTCGCTTGGCCCAACGCCCATTGCCGTCCATAATTACAGCCACATGTCGGGGAATGTTATCCGGTGAAATCTCGACTGGCTGATGCTTGTCTTCACGGCCCAGCCATGCTTGAACCCGTTTAATCATTTCCTTTTCCTCCAAGCTCTTATCAGAAAGAGACAAACCCCACCATAAACGGAGGGGCTTTTTGTCTCTTGAGTATCATTATACTTCCATAATCTCTTTCTCTTTGGACAAGAGCACTTTGTCAACTTCGGCTATGAACTTATCCGTTGTTTTTTGGATGTCTTCCTGATGACCGTGGGATTCATCTTCAGATATCCCGTTTTTTTCCATCTTCTTGATATCATCATTGGCATCACGGCGAATGTTGCGAATAGCTATCTTAGCCTCTTCGCCAAACTTCTTCGTGAACTTCACTAACTCAGTCCGGCGATCTTCTGTCAGTGCAGGAATAGAAAGACGAATGATTGTGCCGTCGTTTGCAGGAGTTATTCCAATGTCCGACTTCATAATCGCCCGTTCGATGTCTGACATCGATGTTTTATCCCATGGTTGGATTAGCAGGGTCCGAGAATCCGGCGTGCTAATATTGGCCAACTGATTAATAGGAGTAAGGGAACCATAATATTCAACCTGGATACGATCCAGTAGCGATGTTGATGCACGACCTGCACGCAATGAAGCTAAGTCACGTCTCAGCGACAAAATCGCTTTTTCCATACGTTCTTCAGCACTTTGTTTGATTGCTTGTGGCATTAATCTACACTCCCTTTAACAATAGTCCCGATCTTCTCACCGAGAACAACACGTTTGATATTACCTTGTTGCGTAATGGCAAACACAATGAGTGGTATATTGTTGTCCATGCACAGAGAAGAAGCAGTAGAATCCATAACGCCAAGATTTTTGTTCAGAATATCCATATAGGTCAGCTGATCATATTTCACCGCAGTGCTGTCTTTGAAAGGATCGGCAGAATATACACCGTCTACTTTGTTCTTTGCCATCAGGATGACTTCAGCTTCGATCTCAGCTGCTCTTAATGCTGCTGTTGTATCGGTGGAGAAGAACGGATTACCCGTACCTGCTGCAAAAATAACCACACGGCCTTTTTCCAGATGCCGAATAGCACGGCGGCGAATGTAAGGCTCAGCGATTTGCTGCATGGAGATAGAAGTTTGCACTCTCGTTGGTACATCAATTTGTTCTAATGCGTCCTGCAGAGCAAGTGAATTCATGACTGTAGCCAACATGCCCATGTAGTCAGCAGTAGCACGATCAATACCGCTTGCACTACCTGCTATTCCGCGCCAGATATTACCACCGCCGCAGACTATTGCGATTTGTACTCCAAGCTCCACCACTTCTTTGACCTGTTCTGCGATCGAAAGAATCATCTCTGCATCAATGCCGTATCCGTTCGGTCCTGCCAATGATTCTCCGCTAACTTTAAGCACTACTCTTTTAAAAACCGGCTGTTCCAAATGTATACCCTCACTTTCTTACAAAAGACGGAACACTACTTGTACGTGTTCCGCTCTTCTGATGCTTGCCTATATTCTGTTCTTCAAAACTCTGAACATCCATTTACTTATTTATTAACTTGTGCCATTACTTCTTCGACAAAGTTGTCAACTTTCTTTTCCAGACCTTCACCCAGCTCGTAACGAACGAAACGACGGATGGAGATGTTCTCACCAATAGTGCTGACTTTTTCATTCAACAATTGGGAGATCGTTTTGTCTGGGTCTTTTACGAAAGTTTGCTCAAGCAAACAATATTCTTCATAGAATTTGCTGATGCGTCCTTCTACCATTTTCGCCACGATTTTCTCAGGCTTGCCTTCGTTCAGGGCTTGAGCAGTCAAAATTTCTTTCTCTTTATCCACTTCTGATTGCGGCACTTCTTCACGACGCACATAGCGAGGATTTGCAGCTGCGATTTGCATCGCGATATCGCGGGCAAAGTCTTTAAATTGATCTGTTTTACCTACGAAGTCAGTTTCGCAGTTAATTTCTACGAGTACGCCAATTTTACCACCAGCGTGGATGTAAGATTGAACAACACCTTCAGTTGCAATACGTCCTGCTTTACTTGCAGCTGCGGACAATCCTTTTTCACGAAGCAATTCAGCAGCTTTAGTAATATCATTATTTGCTTCTTCCAGTGCATGTTTACAATCAAGCATACCCGCGCCTGTTCTTTCACGAAGTTCTTTTACTGCCTTTGCGTCTACTGCCATTGTTTATTACCTCCAGATTATTTGTCGTTTGATTTCCTTATTGATGGTGCGTTACTCGAAAATAATAGAAAGAATAGCTGAAGCATATTCTTTCTATTATTTTAAAAAAAGGGCAGTGAGAGGTTATCCACCTGCCAACCACCCTTTTCATTTATGTTCTTGTTTAAGTTGTGTTGCTACTTACGCTGTAGTTGTTTCTTCGCCTTGGTGGGCTTCTACAACAGCATCAGCCATCTTACCAGTCAACAATTTCACGGCGCGAATTGCGTCGTCGTTGCCCGGAATAACATAGTCGATTTCGTCAGGATCACAGTTAGTATCAACAATAGCAACGATAGGAATTCCCAGTTTGCGAGCTTCCGCAACAGCGATACGCTCTTTACGCGGGTCAATAATGAACAGCGCGCTTGGCAATCCTTTCATGTTCTTGATACCGCCCAAGAATTTTTCAAGACGATCTTTCTCTTTGCGGAGAATGATAACCTCTTTCTTAGGTAGAACTGCGAAGGTACCGTCTTCTTCCCAAGCTTCCAATTTCTTCAGGCGATCAATACGCTTCTGAATAGTCTGGAAGTTAGTCAGGGTACCACCAAGCCAACGTTGGTTAATGAAGAACATACCTGAACGTTCAGCTTCTTCTTTTACGGAATCCTGTGCTTGTTTCTTTGTTCCTACGAATAGGATTGTACCGCCGTCACCAGCAACACTTTTCACAAAGTTGTAAGCTTCTTCTACCTTCTTGACCGTTTTTTGCAGGTCAATAATGTAAATTCCGTTTCTTTCAGTGAAGATATAACGATCCATTTTCGGATTCCAACGTCGAGTCTGATGACCGAAGTGTACCCCAGCTTCGAGAAGCTGCTTCATGGAGATTACTGCCATCTTCACACACCTCCTAGTTTTGGTTTATTGTGTGTCTCCTCCGCCGCGTGTCATCTTTCAGCAAGACTTTCTTCAGAAGAAAGCACCTCTTGTCGAAATCAACCGGCGTGTGTTATAACACCGTCAATTACTATACCATAATATATTCACGTATGCAACGAAAATCATAATACCTTATAATTACTTCACGGTTACAAGTTTGTCTATAATAGCGCTTATGCTCTCATCATCAGCAAAGCTGTAGGTTCCGTACTGTATAATTTTATTAACTTTACGCTCATTGGCAGCCTGAAGAAAGATACTTTTATCCTGAATAACTCCAGCTTTGGCCAATAGATTTGCAGTCTCAGTTAATGTGGTCCCATTGGGAATTTTTACGGAAATGGTTCCGTTTGCTGTTATTTTCGGTGGAGCAGGAGTAACCGTAGTTATCGAAGAGGGTGCCGTTACCTTAGGCTGCTGGACTTCTACTTTAGCAGGCTGGGATGGTGTCACAGGCTCTTTAGGAGCCGTGGCCGCACTTGGTTCTCCAGCAGTGACTGGAGAGGTTGCTGGAGACGGAGAAACAGCGACAGCAGCCTCTGAAGGAGCCGGCGTTACTATTGCCGCCTCTGAATTAGCTTTCCACTCTTCAGCGGTGAGCAGTTTAGCCGTTTCATCAGTTACTTTTAGATTAAGCTTTGCTGCACCTTTTACAACCTGATCCTTCGTAAGTGGGGCCGCACCACTAGATATCACTAACTGAAGCAGCATTGCACCTGCAATAAGTCCTGAACCCATTCCAAGCATGAAGGAGCGATTCTTAATCATAGTGATTCCTCCTGTTTGGCAAGCTGCAGGATTAATTGTACTTCTCCCCGTTGAAGTCCTGCCGTCTTGGCAATGGAATCAATGGACTTCCCCTGATCATGTAATTCAAACAAGCGTGGATAGCGCAGTTTAATAGAACTGACGGGCTTTGGTTTTTCTTTAGCTTGTTCAAGATATGAATCATTTCGTGGAGCAGAGCCTTCTGCTGTTGCCGCAGCAGTTGAAGAACTTGTTCCATACGAAACCGCTAGCTGAAGCAGACCTTTCTCTTCCGCAGCCATTCTTGCCTCAAGCTGATGTGAACTCTTCTGCAGTTCAGTGAATTGACCCCGAAGTTCATTTAGTTGTTCCTGCATGGCAGTTTGATTGCTTTGAGACTGCTGTTTGAGACTGGTGATCAATTGTACCAATTCATTGTTCTCACGCTCAATGTCCGCCATATACAGTTCAAGAGCAGTTTCAATTTCCTTCAGACTTTGTTTCTCTGTTTTTCCTTGCCGTGCACGCGCCGGCAGTATCAGGGCGTAAACGATAGCAACGGCGCCCACCAGCACAATATACACCCATGGTTGCAAGTACCTTATCTCCTTTTATATACGGAATATAAACTGAAGCTTAAAGACTCAGATCGATACGGTGTCCCTTATAGGGATGTTCCGCATTATGCTCAACGTCTGATTTATGACGTTTTTCTGAAGAAGAGTTATTCCCTGAATGTTTTCCCCGTTGACCATCATCCCGCAGCGCAGTTTCAGAAGCATCATCTACTTCGGAGTTGCGCTGACTCAATTCCAGGCTGTGCTTCACATTTTGCCCGGCCAAATGCTGCTGGTCTACAGCTGGACGATGCTGCAGCTCATTCTGGATTTTTCCGGCATCGGTTGTTCGAGGCATAGCAACTTGCAATTCCACAGGTCTCAGGCTCATATCAACCCTCTTCTCACAAGTAATAACCAACTACCGACTACCAGGATACCAACCCACTTAACTTAAATATAAGGCGATAAAGAAATATCACCTTCGTTATAGGTGAACACAACACGTTCCGTAGCATCCTTGACGAATCTAGTATATCTGCCAATTACGATTTTGGAACCACCATATATTGTCTTTATGACTTCCACTCTGGCTCTGGTAGTGTCTTCAAGCATTTTTTCAATCTCCAGCACACGTTCTTTAATTCTTTTCTCCTCACGCTGGTGTGATTGTTTGGTAGCGTTAAGTTTAATGCGTAGTGCTACTTTGTCAGATGAGAGTTGCCCGTTATTTGCTAATTGACTCAATAGATATAATGCTTTAGTAGTTTTATCTTCATTATCCAGCAGCTGCCGTAGCTCTTGTCGCAACTCATTTATCTCGTTTCTTAATTCAGGAACAACACCAACCTCGATCGCAGTTGCCGTTGACATTGAGTTCCCGATTGTTCGTGCGACAACTTTTTCTCCAGCCTGAACAATACCACCAACAATTAATCCCTTAGCCCCACTGCAAATGACATCTCTTCCTGCCCGTATATTAGAATGCATTATGCTTTGTGAGACAATAACATCTTCACCAGCAGTCACATTTCCATCTTGAATGAACGAGACCTTCACATTTTTTCCAGCGCTTACATGACCTTTGTTGTAACCGATAATGCCTCCAGTAATCTCGATGGAACCGCCAGATATTAACTCAGCACCTTCTACACCACCAATTACGCGGATATCACCAACAGACTTCACGCTGAATCCCGAAAGCACGTTCCCTCGGATAACAACTGTACCTACAAAATCAATATTGCCTGTGTTGTAATCAACATCGCCGTTAACCTCATACACAGGGAATACATTAATCTTTCCTTTATCAGTAAGTGTTACAAGACCATCAATTGCTGCATACATTGCGATTTCGTCTTTGTCGATCAGCACGTTTTTACCGATTTTGAAGTAGGCTTCTTTTCCTGCCTTGAAAGTGAGCTCTTCTCCAGTTACTGTCTTACCAGCCTTCCCAGGTCGTGGAGGAATAATTTTAGCTATCAATTGACCTTTACGGACGTTATGAAGCCGAATTAAATCCTTGTAATCCACCTTGCCATCAGCCTTCTCCAGAGGTTTACGGTCCACTTCCAGATCAACAGTAAGCATAACCCGTCCATCTTCACCCTTTACTGCGGGTTCACCAATTGCAATAGGTACCCTATTAAAAAAATATTCTTCTGGATGTTCACTTAGGCGTTTAACTATATCGTTCTGAATACCAAATTTAATATTGTGACTGAGCAGGAAGCCTTCAAGATCTTCAACTGAGCAGGAAAAGTTCTCATCTTTTTTGGAGAATTGAAGATAAGCAATCTCTTTATCCTCCGAAAATGTAATGCTTAAGTATTGATTCAAAGCGTACTGACCGATCATTCTATGCTCCCCCTTGTTACCGCCGCCGGTTAATCGTTTTGCATGAGAAGATCGCGGTTTTTTTCAAGCGTTCCTCTCAGCCGCAAAATAGCCTTGGAATGAAGCTGCGAAATACGTGAGGGGGATAGAGACATAACCTCAGCGATCTCGCTTAAAGATAAATCCTCATAATATAAAAGGGACACAACGGTCCGTTCTTTCACCGTTAATTTCTCAATTCCTTTGGTGAGCATTTCACGTAAATAGAACTCATTTACCTTTCGGTCCGGATTCTTAGCTTTATCGTCCACCAGTATGGACATCCGGGTTTCCGATTCTTCTTCACGAATGGGGTCTTCCAGTGAGCAGAGTGTCATAACCGCCACATCCTGCAGCATATTTTGAAATTCTAGTTCGCTAATATCCAGATACTGGCTCATTTCCTCGTCACTGACTGACCTTAAATATTTCTGTTCCAATTGCTGATAAGCATCCTCAATTTTCCTTGCCTTTTCGCGTACCGATCTGGGAACCCAGTCACTTTGGCGCAATGAATCCAAAATTGCTCCACGAACCCGCCAAGAGGCATATGTCTGAAACTGGAGGCCTCTTTTGTAATCGAATTTCTCGATAGCATCAATCAGTCCCATAATACCATTGCTTGACAAATCATCTTTGGATACATTTTTGGGCAGACCGACAGCCAAACGACTGGATACATAATCTACAATATGAAGGTAACTCTCAATCAATTTTTTTTTGGCTTCAGGATCACCGTGTTCTTTCCACTGTTCCCATAACCCGTCAGTTTCCAATTGAGAAACTTTACGCTCGTTCAATGGCTTTCACCCTTCCCAAAGTTTAGTCAACGCGCCTTTTCGCGGTGAAGCGTTCCTTGCTATAGGATAACCGGTTCCACCGCAGCACTCGCTTATTCTTCTTTCAGGTGACGAACGGCCTTGGCCAATTCTTCAGGATCTTTCAGCGACACCAGTTTCGGCGGCTGCAGTGGTGTGAAGCCATCACTCTTTCCGCTTCCTTGACCCGGCTGCGGTTTAAGAAGGTTTATTAACTCCTCATCCTCATTAGGGGTACTAATATCCAATTGGGAACCAAGCTCCTCATCACCGACCTCATTATTAGAATCGGAGTCTATGGGAGGCAAGTTTTGTTGAACAATAGAACCTAATACCCATCTCAGGAGGAACGCAAGCACAAACCAAATGATAAATCCTAAAATACCCCGAATAAAACTAGTTAGTAGCAAATTGTTCCCATAATTAATAAAAAAAGTAAAAATGAAACCTAACAATCCAAAGATAAGGTTTATCACAATGTTTCCAATCATAATTATAATTCCTTAGCGCCCTTTTGCACACTACGGATATACAAAACTCCGGTGTTGCAGGCGATTTCAATCGTACGGCCATAATTGCCGCCTGTGTCTTCCGCGATTAGCGGAATTCTTAATAACTCGAGTGCAAGTTTACAAGATTCCACATTTCGAGGCCCGATCCTCATGGTATCACTCCCCCCGGCAAAGGCAAACATTTGTGAGCCTCCTGCCATCTTAGCCACGATCCGACTCCGGACCGCTCCAAGTTCCAACAGACGGGATAAGAGCTCCGGCACTGCCGTATCTGCAAACTTTGCTATGTTAAGTTGTCCTTCACGGGCAATATCGGACGATGGCAGCATAACATGCGCCATCCCCGCAAGTTTTTTCCCGGGATCGAACAACGTCAATCCTACGCAGGAACCAAGGCCTGTGGTGCGGATTAAACTCTCTTGGCTCCCAACGTTAAGATCAGCCATTCCTACTTTAATAATGCTCTGTTCTTCAATCATCTTCAAACGGGACTCCAAGAGATTTGAAGATTTTCGGGAAAGATTCTGGATCGGGAATCAGGAAAAATTGCCCTTCAATTTCATTTTTTCCCTCTAAAAAGGTTGTGTCAATCAATAAGGCATTATCTCCCATTTGACCGAATTGCAGCAAACCATAACTCAGAATGGCCCCTGCCATGTCCATCGCCAGTGCTGGCACAGTCGGATACATAGATAGCGAGGTAAAGTCTGCAAGAGAAGTGAGATAGGAACCTGCTAGAATATTACCAATTTCACTTAACGCAGAAAGCTCCATTTCGGTAAGTTCTTCGTTGTCCGACATTTCGAGACCTGCAACACGGCTTAGTAAGCTTCTTGCTGCATCAGGTGTAAGAATAAAGAAAAGATTGCCCGGTGCTTCACCTTCAACACGCAGAAAAATAGCATATACAAGTTCTTCTGCTCCGCCAACTTTATCAGTAATCTCTTCAAAACTCAGCAATTGAACTTTTGGAACCGCCATATCAATCGGTTTGTTCAAGAGTTGGGATAATGCAGTGGCTGCATTACCCGCTCCGATATTTCCGATTTCCTTGAGCACATCCATTTTAAAATCCTTGAAGTGCTTGAATAATTCCACGGGTTAGCCCTCTAGACTTTCTAAATGAACGATTTCACCCTTGTTAAGCACCTCGGCCAAGTTAAGCATAATGAGCAGACGATCTTCTCCAATTTTGGCTACCCCGTCCAGATATTTAGCTTTGATACCACCCACAACGTCCGGAGGTGTGTCAATGGAGTCTCTGTTTAAATCTATAACATCATTTGCAGAGTCAACGATGAAGCCAACTTCCATATCATTTACGGATACAATAATTACACGGGTCTGATCCGTATGTTCACCCTCTTCAATACCAAAACGCCCCCGCAAATCAATAACAGGAATAACCACACCGCGCAAATTAATGACACCCTTGATAAAAGAATATGTTTTGGGTACGCGGGTAATTGGCATCATACGTTCAATGGTTTGTACCTTTTCTACTTCAATACCATATTCCTCTGAGCCCAATTTGAATACTATCACTTTAATATCTTCAGCCATGGAATGAACCTCCCTGTTCTATCCTAGTTATTTAATAAAAGCGTTTGGATCGATAATGAGTGCAACTTGGCCGTCACCAAGAATTGTAGCGCCTGATATTCCTTGAATATCCGGCAAATATTTTCCGAGATTCTTAATAACAATTTCGTTCTGCCCAATAAAATCTTGGACGGCCATGGCAACTAAGCGTTCTCCCTTGCGTACCACAACAATTTCAGTTTCCTCTTCATCACTCTCATCATAATCAGGTACTGAGAAAATACGGCTTAGTGAAAGAAGTGGAATATTCTTATTGCGGAATTCAAGCATTTTATTTCCATGTATGGTGCGGATTTGAGATTTCTTCACAATTCCTGTCTCTACAATAGAAGACAAAGGAATTGCATATTTCTCCGAACCAAGCCGAATGAGCATGGCAGCAATAATTGATAGAGTAAGTGGTAACTGAACAGAGAAGTTTGTGCCTTTACCCAGGGTGGAATATATCGTTACATTTCCCCCAAGCGAAGAAATCTTCGACTTCACTACATCCAGCCCTACCCCGCGTCCAGAGACATCCGAAATCACTTCTGCGGTACTAAAACCTGCTGCAAAAAGCATCTGGTGAGCTTCTTCATCATTCATCGTCGCTGCTTGCTCTTGTGTAATGACGCCCTTTTTCACAGCTGACTTCAGTACTTTTTGCGAATCTATTCCAGCCCCATCTTCCTCTATTTCAATAAAGACATGGTTACCGCTATGAAAAGCCCGCAGATTGATCGTACCCATCTCCGGTTTACCGGCAGCAATCCGGTCAGACACGGATTCAATACCATGATCAACGGCATTACGCAGTAGATGCACTAGCGGATCACCGATCTCATCAATAACGGTACGATCAAGTTCTGTTTCGGCACCAGTGACTACTAGGTCAATTTTCTTATCCAGCGACTTCGCGAGATCGCGTACCATACGTGGAAAACGATTGAATACCGTATCCACGGGAACCATCCGTAGCTTCATTACAATATTTTGCAAATCCCCACTGACCCGGCTCATGTGCTCAACGGTTTCGGTCAGATCACCATTCTGTACTTCTGAAGCAAGCTGTTCCAACCGGACACGGTCGATTAAAAGTTCACTAAATAGATTCATCAGCACATCAAGACGTTCGATATCCACACGAATCGTCCGAGAAGGTGCTCCACCAGTTTTGGCTGGTGCTGCTTTCCCTCCTTCTTCTCTGGCTGCCGACGTATTCGACGAAGCTGCAGAAGGAACTGAGACGGATGAGATCACCGGAGCAGAAGTAGGTACTTCCGCAGTTGCAGCAACAGAATCTTGCCCTAACTGTCGTAAGGATTCCTGATCAAGTGCTACAGACGTTACTTTCTCGATCTCCGACAAGTTCAGAATCATTGCCTGTATTTCGCTTGCACCCTTTTGAGTTATGTAATAGAGTGAGAAACTTTGATCGAATTTCTCTTGCTCTATGTCCTGTACCGAAGGGAAGGATTTAATAACTTCACCTGAGCGTTCCAAAAGATCAAATACCATATATGCGCGTACCGCTTTAAGTTGACAATCCTTGCGAATCGTTACCTCCACATATAATACATTATGGCCTTCCTGCATTGACTGTTCCAGAACTGAAAATTGGAACTCATCCAGGAAAACCGGAGCATCAGACGCTTTAACAGCAGGCTTCGAGACTTCAGCTACAGCTCCTCCCGCATTAGGAACCTCACCCCGAACAATAGCTTGAAGGGAAGTTACAATTGCTGATACATCAGCTTTGCCATCTCCGCCTCCCATAATATCCTCTACCATAGATTCTAAAGCATCAATACTTTTGAATAATGTGTCAAAAATGAAATCCTGCATCCGGAGTTTACTATTGCGAACCAGGTCAAGCACATTTTCCATTTGATGTGTGAGTGAAGCCAAATCCTCAAAGCCCATTGTGGCAGCCATGCCCTTTAACGTATGTGCAGAGCGGAATATCACCTGTACAATACTAAGATCATCAGGATTTGCTTCTAGTCCCATCATACTCTCGTTTAAAGACTGCAGATGATCATTTGACTCATCAATAAACATGGATAAGTATTGGTTCATGTCCATTGTGAGCACCTCCCCTTCGAGTTCGCTTTTCCGTTATTTAACGGCTTGCACCAGCCTTGGAGCAATTTCTTGCAACGGCAGGACGTATTTAACACATTGTAATTCAACCGCCGATCGCGGCATCCCGTAGACAACACAGGTTTCTTCACTTTCGGCAAAGGTCGATGTAACACCAGAATCATAAAGAGACTTCATCATTTTTGCGCCATCACTACCCATACCGGTCATCAACACTGCATGACGTTCCAAAGAGGTTAGGGAAAGCACCGATTCGAATAGCACGTCCACCGAAGGCCGATGGCCATTCCGCATTTCTTCCTTTGTAAGTGTAACTGCATATTGCCCGCCAGGAATTGAAATAACCTTCATGTGGTAACCACCAGGGGCAATATAGGCAACTCCCTGACGTAATGTCATCCCCTGCTCTGCTTCCGTCACTTCAAGTGGGCTGAAGGTATTCAGACGCTGCGCTAACGATTTGGTGAAATTGGGCGGCATATGCTGCACAATGACAATTGGCGCAGGGAAATCGGCAGGAATATTCTCCAACAATGCCTTTAGAGCGCGTGGTCCCCCTGTTGAGCAGCCTACAGCAACTAACTTACGAAGACCTTTGACACCAGACTTTCGGTCTGCAATGGCCGCTGGAGGTTCAGTAAACGCCTCAACAGATGGTTCTGGCACCAATCGTGAGATAGGTGACATTGGATGATTTTCCGCTTTAGAGCGATTTAGAAACTTCTCGGAAGCGGGCTTTGGTGGAGAAGCTAAAGGCTTGGCTACTTTTTTGGAAACATTGTTGTCTACTGGTAGCTTTTCCTTCAACCGTTTTGCCGCTTCTATTTCTGGAGAAGGTTTAGAATCTATTTGCGGTTTGTCAGCAGCTTTCTTTGGAACATCCAGGCTACTCTTTAGTTCTTTCAATGATGGTTTTATAACTGGTATTGACGGTATTGGAATGTCCGAAGGCTTGGTCTCCGGAGCTTTGTTAGCTGCAGCCCGTGCCTCACGCTGTTGACGGGCCAACATAGCTTCTCTCATTTGTTCCTTTAAGGATTCTCCCACAGCCATAATATCTTGGGAATTCGAAATGGAAGGTTTGCGAATAAAATCAAATGCTCCCCATTCAAGTGCAAGAATGGTTTCCTTCATGCCCTCTTCATTAATGCCTGAAACCATGATTACTGGCAGCGGATGAGAGGCCATTATTATTTTCAGCGCTTCCAGGCCGTTCATTTCCGGCATTTCCACATCCATAGTAACAAGATCCGGACGAAGTTCATTCACCTTTTCAATAGCCTCACGGCCATTTGCAGCTGTTGCCGTTACCTGAAAGTCAGCATCATTTTCTATTAAATCAGATATAATCTTGCGCATGAAGGCAGAATCATCAACAACCAAAACTTTATATGGCTTCATATCATTTCCACCTCTGTCCTTAAATTCAGAACAATTATTTGCTTCGCTTTAACCATTTGCTAATAAAACCCTTGATACCTTGTACCTTTGATACTTCTATATTACCACTTGCTAGGTAACTAAGTGCGAGTCTCTGTATATCTTTTGCTGCCGCACTATTCGGAAAGGCAATCGAGAATGGAACTTGCCGTTTGACCGACTGCACAACATGCACATCACTGCTTATATAACCTAGAAAAGGAACATCTAATTGTAAAAATCGACTGGCAGCCATCCGAATTTTGTCACTGGTTACTACTGCCTCCCTCTCATCAACTGCTTGATTAACAATCAGCCTAAAGGAAAGTCCAGGATTAGAATTGTTCACGACCTTCATCAGAGCGTAGGCATCTGTGATAGCCGTTGGTTCAGGCGTTGTCACCACAAGACAATCGTCGGCCGAAGTGATGAATTTCATTGTTTCTTTGGATAATCCAGCTCCTGTATCGAACAAAATGAAATCCATAGTGTCCGCGATTTGAGCGATTTGTGCAGTGAAATAATTAAGATCAGATTCTGAAAGTGAGAATAACTCATCCATACCTGAACCCCCAGCAATAAAAGGGAGTGCGTTAGGACCCAACTGAATGATCTGTCCAATATCAGCTTCTCTTTTCAGCAAATGATATAAGTTATACTTGGCTGTTACTCCCATCAACACATCAATGTTAGCCATTCCAATATCTGCATCAAATAATAATACCCTTCTACCCATCGCTTTCAGCGCCAAAGCAAAGTTAAGAGTGAAATTAGACTTACCAACACCACCTTTACCACTACAGACAGTAATGATGCGGGCAGTGGACTCGCCACCAGCAATACGTTTGGGGTCCTGACTTGATACAAGCTGTCTTAAGGATTGTGCTTGATCCATTATGGCCCCCCTGTTCCCAGCAGCAAATCGCACAGCTGCTCCTTGGAAACCATCAGCAAGTCATCAGGAACATTCTGTCCGTTCGTTACATAAGACAACGCTAACGGGTAATCATTCAGAACATTGAAAAGCGGACCATAACTACCCGTTTCATCAAGCTTAGTAAATATGACTTTATCAAGCTGATACCTGCCGAAATGTTCAGCGATCATTTTCATGTCTCTGCTCTTCGAGGTTAAGCTTAACACCAGGAACGTTTCACTTTTGAGTTCCTTTGCAAGTAGGCTCTGTAATTCTGCAACCAGCATCTCATTACGATAGTTGCGTCCTGCAGTATCCATCAACACAAGATCACAGCTTTCGAGACGAAACAACGCTCTCTGCAAATCTCCAGGTGATTGAACAACCTCCAAGGGTATATTCAAAATAGCTGCGTATGTCCGTAACTGCTCCACTGCTGATATACGATAGGTATCTGAAGTGATAAGACCTACTTTGCGTCCTTGCCTGAATAACTGTTCAGCCGCTAGTTTTGCAATCGTCGTTGTCTTGCCAACACCAGTAGGACCAGCAATATAGACGATCCGTGTATCCGAGGCAATACCATAGCCGATCCTATTCGACAAGAATTTATCCATTTGCTCTCTCAGACATTCATCAAATTGTTCTGGAATCCAGGTACGCCCATCCTCATTCCAGCGTTCAACAACGGTTTCGACCCACTCCTCAACAAGCACAGTGTCCGTTTCCTGTTCAACTAAGCGATCGCGCAACTGCTCCAGCCTCGAAGGCAAATCCCTTGTCACTGATGAGTGTCGGGCAATGCGCTCCATCCACTGCTTCATATCCCTAATCTCACGGAGAACGTCATTGTCTTGCCCTGCAGCGGCAGGAGTTGTCTGCTCAAATCCAAGCGACTCATGCAGCGTTTGTGTAAATGCAGATGATTCCTTACTTGGTGCCGAGTGTTCCAAATCAGGAGCCAGAGTATAGGGTTGTTCTATAGTAGGCTCTGATAAGACAGCAACTGAGCCTTGAAGCCCTACGGCTTCAGATAACGCTGCAGCGATCTCAGCAAATGAACGATTCTCCGCAGGCTTTGAACGATTCTCCGCAGGCTTATCTGCGAACGCAAGTGCATTGGCTGAGGCTTTTTGGTAAGCCTGCGGCACAGCGCTGCGCGGTATGCTCTGTGAAGGAGTTGGACGCTTTTCAGGAACAATTGCCTTCTGCTCTTTTTCAACAGCAGCTACAACCTCTATTTTCTTCTTTGTAAACAGACCCATGAATCCACCAATTTTGATTTCTTTCGTACTAAGAATGACGGCATCGCTTCCAAGCTCGTTGCGGATGGAATACATGGCGTCCGGCATCGTGTCGACCACGTAACGCTTCACTCTCATAAATTCACCACTCCAACGCTTTGAATTTCAATATTTGGCTCAAGCTCACTATAGGACAGCACTGGAATATCCTGCATGGTCCGTTCAATTACTTGCCGTAAATACATACGGATTGTCGGCGAAGTCAGAACAATAGGCTGATGTCCCGACTGAAGGAGACGGTTAATCTGCTCTGTAAGCCGTTGATATACAGTTTGGGTTGAGACTGGATCAAGTGCTAGATAACTTCCCTGCTCTGATTGCTGCACGCTTTCGGTAATTTTTTTCTCTAGAGTCGGTCCTACAGTAATTACTCGCAACGTTTCCCCAGCCTGCGAGAACTGTTGAGTAATCTGTCTGGACAAAGATTGGCGAACATACTCTGTTAGAATATCAGGATCTTTGGTGTATGTTCCATAATCGGCCAGCGTTTCGAAAATGGTGACTAAATCCCGAATGGAAATTTTCTCACGAAGCAGCTTTGCCAGCACTTTTTGCACATCACCAATAGCCAGTACAGAGGGAATCAACTCGTCTACCAATACAGGATAGTTATCCCGCAGATTGTCGACCAGCATTTTGGTCTCCTGACGGCCAAGCAACTCGTGCCCGTGTCGCTTGATGAGCTCCGTTAAATGCGTAGCAACAACTGAAGGCGGATCTACCACGGTATATCCGGATAACTCAGCCCGCTCTTTAACTGATTCGTCAATCCAAAGGGCCGGAAGTCCAAAGGACGGCTCGACTGTTTCTATACCATTGATAGAGTCATCGTCATACCCAGGACTCATGGCTAGATAGTGATTCAGTAATAATTCACCACCACCAACGTTATTTCCTTTAATTTTGATGACATATTCATTCGGTTTTAGTTGAATATTGTCGCGAATACGAATAACGGGCACTACAAGTCCCATTTCAAGTGCACATTGCCGTCGAATCATGATGATTCTGTCCAGCAAATCACCGCCTTGTCCCGTATCTGCTAAAGGAATGAGTCCATAACCAAATTCAAATTCAATAGGATCAACAGAAAGCAGGTTGATCACACTCTCTGGACTTCGCACATCTTCGATCTGTTTTTCCTCAACGAGCTGTTCTTCGGCAATTTGCTTACGATTTAAATTTTGTCCCATTGTATAGGCTGCAAAGGCTAATAAAGCTGCCAGTGGAAGAGTTGTAATGATATGAATAGGAGTAAAAAGACCTAAAAAAGCAATGGTAATAGCAACAATATATAATAACTTTGGATATGAGAATAATTGCCTAGTTAAATCTTCCGCCAAATTTCCATCCGAAGAAGCCCGCGTAACAATCAGGCCGGCTGCGGTCGAAATAAGTAGAGCCGGAATCTGACTGACCAAGCCATCTCCAATGGTTAATAAAGAATATGTAGATAATGCTTCTCCAAAAGGCATACCGTGAACTACCATACCGATTATGAATCCGCCGATCAAGTTGATAACGAGAATAATAATACTAGCAATAGCATCCCCTTTAACAAACTTACTCGCACCGTCCATTGCACCGAAGAAATCTGCTTCACGCTCGACGCTTTGTCTACGCTCCCGCGCCTGCTGTTCATTAATCATACCCGCGTTAAGGTCGGCATCAATACTCATCTGCTTACCAGGCATAGCATCCAACGTAAACCTTGCTCCTACCTCAGCAACACGTTCCGAACCTTTAGTAATAACAATAAACTGTACTACAACGAGAATCAGGAAGACGACAAACCCAATAGCAATTTGTCCACCAGCTATCCAGCTTCCGAATGTTGCGACAACCGAACCCGCTTCTCCATAAGTCAGGATGAGCTTAGTTGTTGAAATGTTCAACGAAAGTCTAAACAATGTCGTAATCAGTAAAAGGGAAGGAAAGATTGAAAACTGAAGAGGATCCTTGGTATTCATGGCTACCAAAATGATAGTCAACGCTATCGAAATATTAATGACCAGCAGAACGTCCAAAAGCCAGGACGGGATTGGCAGAATCATCATAAGCACGATACCAATAATGCCTAGTAAGACTGTTAGTTCTTTAGCTTTCAATGTCCTTGACCTCCCCCGCCTTATCTTTTCTTACCTTTTAGCTTATATACATATGCCAACACTTCGGCTACAGCTTGGAACAGATCGGCGGGAACTACATCCCCTATTTCTGCTCGTTGGAACAATGCCCGTGCCAGCGGTTTGTTTTCCATAGTTACAACGCCATGCTCTTTGGCTAGCTCCCGAATGCGGAGTGCTACAAAATCCTGACCTTTGGCAATAATCTGTGGTGCTTCCATCTTGGAACCATCATATTTTAGCGCTACTGCAAAATGTGTTGGGTTCGTAATAATTACATCCGCTTTTGGAACCTCTTGCATCATCCGCTTCATGGCCATACTACGTTGACGTTCCCTGATCTTACCTTTAATTAGAGGATCACCCTCCATTTTCTTATATTCATCCTTGATGTCCTGCTTGGACATCTTCAGACTTTTTTCATGCTCATACTTCTGATACATAAAATCCATAAAGGCCATGATCATCAGTACAACAGCGATTTTCATTCCCAGATTCATAGTCATCTTAGCAGCAAAATGGAAAATCTCTTCCGTACCAATATGAGAGAGAGAGGCAAAGCTACTCCTCTGGCCCCAAAGTGTGCTATAAACCAGATAAGCAATCAATACAAGCTTAAATATTGACTTTAGAAACTCAACGAAGGAGCGAGTGGAAAATATATTTTTGAAGCCCTTGATCGGATTAAGCTTGCCGAACTTTGGGGTAAGCCCTTCACCAGTTGCCATAAAGCCCACCTGAGCAATATTCGCCACAATAGCGATAATAAATGTAAGCCCTAGCAGCGGAGCAAGCAGAATTAATATTTGAATACCATACTGGTTAAAAAGTTCAGTCACATTCTCTGGAGTCAGCTCCATCTGTAGCCGGTTCAGAAAAACATCAGTGAACAGCGACATAAAACGTTCTTTCATAAAGCCACCAAACATCATTAAGCATACAATTGCCATCAGTAACACTGAAGCACCGGCTAACTCAGCACTTTTGGCCACTTGGCCCTTTTTACGTGCATCCTGTCTTTTCTTCGCAGTACCTCTCTCCGTCTTTTCGCCCGCGAAGTGTTGAAGATCCAGTCTATAACGCTTCGTTATTGGCATAACACTCTCCCCTTACAGTCACCTATGGTTTATTCCCCATGATGGTTAGTAAATTATGCATGGACTGGAACATAATATCGAAGAGGTTCTGGAATAGCACGGCTAGAGTTGGCATCAATACAAGTAGCAGCGCAAGACCCACAATAATTTTGAGTGGAATCCCGATAACGAATACATTGTACTGTGGAGCAGTTTTAGCAAGAAAGGCAAGACCCACATCGGTCAGAAAAAGCGCAGTTACTAAAGGAGCCGCCATTTGAAACGCCAGTACAAACGACTGTGCAAAAGTTCGGACCAGAAACTCGGACAAACTTCCATCTATCATTTTGAGAAACAAATCATTATTAAGCGGAATCCATTTATAACTGTATACGATTGCATCTAGCAAATAATGATGCCCATTCATACTTAGAAACATCAGCATTGCGATCATATACTTGAAGTTACCGATAATTGGTGCAGAGGCACCTGTCATTGGATCAATAACATTTGCCATCCCAAAGCCAATCTGGATATCAATAAGAGAGCCAGCCGTCTGAATCGTTGTAAACATGAGATATCCTACAAAACCGAGTAGTAACCCTATTAATACCTCTCTAGCGATCAGCAAAACATAACTAAGATCCTGAGGAACCGTGACTCCCGTGCCAATTGCACTAAATATCACTAATGATATAAAAAATGAAAGGCCAATCTTAAATGTTGTTGGAATACTTCGAGAAGAAAAAACGGGAATTACAACAAAAAAAGCTGAAATTCGACAAAAAATCAACATAAAGACGGGTAAACTTTGCTGTATGGACTCCATACTGATATTATCCAATGTACATATTGAGATTGCCCAAAATCTGACTGGTAAAATCCATCAGCTTCGTGATGATCCACGGTCCAAAAACCAATAATGCCAGCATTACAGCAACGATTTTAGGAACAAAAGCTAACGTCTGCTCCTGAATCTGTGTAGTTGCCTGAAAAATACTGATTATCAGTCCTACCACCAGACCAAGAATCAGCATGGGAGCGCTGGCTTCAAGTGCCAAATATACGGCTTGACCAGCTAGACCAATAATAAACTCCGTACTCATCCCTCATGCCTCCTCTTTTGCGTCAGGGGTTAAAACTTAATAGAAGTGATTTTATGACTAGGTACCAGCCGTCTACCAGTACAAAGAGCATAATTTTAAACGGTAATGAGATCATAACCGGAGGCAACATCATCATACCCATAGCCATCAAAGTACTTGCAACTACAATATCAATAATGAGAAATGGTATGAAAATCAAGAACCCCATTGTAAAAGCTTTTTTCATTTCACCGATTGCAAAAGCCGGTACCATCACCGTTAGTGGAATTTCACTATAGTTTGCGGGCTTTGTCGTGGTGCTGTTTTTGCTGGTATAGTTCATAAATAGCAACAAATCTTTGGTGCTAGTCTGCTTAAACATGAACTCCTTCATCGGATCAGCGGCCTTATTAAGCGCTTCAGTCTGCGTTATTGTACCCTTTATATATGGCTGCAGAGCCGTTTCATTCACAGTAGCCAAAGTTGGAGACATAATGAACAATGTGAGAAAAAGAGCAAGACCTACCAAAACCTGATTCGGAGGCATCTGCTGTGTTCCTAGCGATGTTCTAACAAAACCCAGTACAATCACAATCCGTGTAAAGCTGGTCATCAGCATCAAGAAAGCAGGCGCTACACTAAGTACCGTAGTGAGAAGCAGAATAGATATAGAACTGGTACCACCACTGGCACCACCACTTGAACCATCATTATTATTGCCGACTTGAATATTGATGTTAGGTATAGGATCAGCATGTATCGGGCGAATCATAAGTACGCTTAAGATACCGAGTAGCAGAAAAACAAGGATTAGCTTTTTTTTCATAAATCCCTCGACTCAACCTTAGAGGCATCATCCCGAAGCAGTTCTTCCAGTTTCTCTTTGCGTTCAGGCGCAGTACGAAGCTTGGATTGCAATGTTTCATAAAAGGATGATGTTTCACTAAGTTCGATTTCTTGAGATGGAATTTCCCCGCGCAACTTACCCTTGATCTTGGCAATAAGGGGTGCGAGAATATTATTCTGGCCTGAGGATGGATTCTCGAATGCCGATATGATCAATGCTACCTCAGTTGGATCGATAACCTTATCCAGAATGGATATATTCTCACCCACCCCAATTAAATATAGGCTGCTGCCAATTTCAATAACCTGCATCGACTTGTTAGGGCCAAGTCCAACCGCACCAAGGGTGCGAATGGAACGGCTACTCATAAAAGTTTGATTTCGGCGTCCTAGAAACCGGATCAGCAACACAATAAGTACAACAATTACCGCAAGGACAAAAATAACTTTAAACAAACTCAGCAGGGCGTTATCGCCGCCGAGCGGTACTGAATTGGTTGACAATGACATGTCTTTTTACTACACGCCCAGCGTTTTGTTGATAGCTTCAATTACACGGTCAGCTTGGAAAGGCTTTACAATAAAGTCCTTAGCGCCCGCCTGAATAGCATCGATAACCATAGCCTGCTGGCCCATGGCTGAACACATGATTACTTTAGCGTTAGCGTCCACTTTTTTAATTTCTTTAAGGGCGGCGATTCCGTCCATCTCAGGCATTGTAATATCCATCGTGATTAAGTCTGGACGCAGTTCTTTAAATTTCTCAATAGCTTGAGAACCATCCTGAGCTTCCCCCACTACTTCAAATCCATTTTTCGACAAAATGTCCCGGATCATCATTCTCATAAATGCTGCATCGTCCACGATTAGAATTCGATTAGCCATTTTTACAAAATCCTCCCTAAATATGCTTATTGTAATTTTTGAATTCGGTCCCACTGGCTGACGATATCCGTAACGCGAACTCCGAAGTTTTCGTCGATAACTACGACTTCCCCTTTGGCAATAAGCTTGTTGTTAACCAAAATGTCCACTGGCTCACCAGCCAGTTTATCCAGCTCAATAATCGAACCTTGGGACATTTCTAAAATATCTTTGATCTGCTTCTGGGTCCTACCTAATTCTACGGTTACTCTCAGTGGTATGTCCATCAATAAATTTAAATTATTTTCATCAATATTACCAAAAGCCCCACCAGTAAGGTTAGCAAATTGCACTGGCTGTACATTTACGTTGCGATTCGGTATTGAATTAGGCGGTGGAGCCTGTCCATATGGCATACCTTGCGGTGGCATTCCATATGGCGGCATCCCGGGCATTCCATATGCAGGCATTCCTGCTGGAGGATAATAATAGCCTCCTTCTGGCATTCCCGGGTAAGGTGGCATTCCCTGCGGCGGATACTGCGGAGGTACACCTCCCATCGGTTGAGAGGGTGCCTGCTGCACCGGAGGTGCTGGTGGAGCTGTTTCGGGTGGTGCTGAGTGTGCTGACTTAGAAGTTGCTTCCATAGACGCGGCGGCTGCCTCTTGTGTCTCTGCACTAACATCACCAAGCAACATTGTTACCATGTCTTTCGCAAACTTCACCGGCAAAAGCTGCATAATTGTCGAATCAATTAAATCACCTATTTTGAGACGGAATGAAATACGAATCAGCGTCTCTGCATCAGGTAGGCTGCCTACCCCTTCTCCACTCGACATATTGAGTATGTCGATTCCCGGAGGGGAGATATTAACGAACCTGTTGAAAATAGTCGACATTGAGGTTGCGGATGAACCCATCATCTGATTCATGGCTTCCTGAACGGCGCTGATATGAATTTCATTGAGCTCTTCGTCCTTGGGATCTCCCTCACCACCAAGCATTAAATCAGCGATGACTTGAGCATCCCTAATTTTGATAACGAGTGAGTTAATGCCTTGAAAACCATCAACATACTGAACGTGTACTGCAACATGTGGTTTAGGGAACGCTTCTTCGAACTCGCTACGTGTGATAATAGATACCTGTGGTGTAGTGATATCAACCTTTTTACCCAGCAAGGTGGAGAGGGCAGTTGCTGCGCTGCCAAATGTTATATTACCTATTTCCCCCAAGGCGTCCTGTTCGAATGGTGTTAAAAAGTCGTTCACCGACTTCTCCACGGGAGCCAATGTGCCCTCTGCGGATTGTCGTAGAAGGGCGTCGATTTCTTCTTGGGATAAATAATCTTTACTCGTCAAATTCTTCAACTCCTTCACTAACAATCTCGTCTATTTGCACAGCCACCCGATCTTTAATCATTCCTGGACTCCCAATGAATTTCAGCTTGTTTCCTACTTTAATCGAAAGTCCGGAATCCACGGTCTTGTTCAGTGAAATCACATCACCAACAGCGAGTCCAAGAAATTCAGCAATTGAAATATTCGATTCGCCTAGCTCAGCCACAATTGGAAGCTGGGCTCTATGTACCCTAGCTTTAATAGCCGCTAGTTCATCTTCATCCCGCACTTTTTTCTCAGTAACAAACCATTGGTGAACGGACAGCCTTGACATAATCGGTTCTAGCACAACATGGGGGATACAAAGATTGATCATCCCCGTTGTATCTCCAATTTTGGTACTTAAGGAGATCAACGCAATGGTCTCATTCGGCGATACAATCTGCATAAACTGTGGATTGGTTTCCAGTGCCTCCATTCGTGGCTGAATATCCAGAACCGTCTTCCAGGCTTCCTGCAGGCTCTCAAAGCACCTGCTAAAAATACGTTCCATAATTGTTGTTTCAATCTCGGTTAAATTAGTGATTTTTGAGGGGGCCGTTCCAAAACCTCCTAATAGCCTATCCAGCATGGCGAAAGCGATATTAGGATGAACCTCCATTACCATTCGACCTTCTAGAGGTTCGGCTTCAAAAATATTCAAAATCGTCATTTTCGGAATGGAGCGAATAAACTCATCATAAGGGAGCTGCTCTACCTGAACGACACTGATCTGCACAAAAGTCCGCAATTGAGCTGAAAAGTAGGTTGTAAGGTAGCGGGCAAAATTGTCATGAATCCGCGTAAGACTGCGGATATGATCTTTAGAAAAACGTACAGCCCGTTTGAAGTCATAAGAACGGATCTTTTTCTGTGTTTCTTCTTTTTTAAGCTCATCAGCATCCATTTCACCGGATGATAGTGCAGCAAGCAGAGCATCAATTTCGTTTTGTGAAAGTACATCAACCAATTCATTCACCCCCCCATCAGAGAATAATCACGACTGCAGCTACAAAGTAGTCAATATGAAGCTAGTCACTTCTATTTGAGTCAGCTTGCCTTCAGTCAAAGTCTTATTAATTAGATTAATAAGCTTGCTACTAAGTTGATCTTTGCCATTTGCCCCATTGAGCTCGGCCGGTTTAGTATCGGCAAGCGTCTTAATAATAAGCGGCTTAATCTTAATATCTTTAATTTTATCGAATTCCGTTTTGGCGGTTGCAGTATCCAATTGAAATGCGAAGTTTATCATAACGATATAATCGGGGTCAGCAAGATTAGTTTTGATGTCAATGATTTCTGACGTTAATTTAACGATTTCGTCAGCGCTTAATTTCTTGGCTTCCACCTTCTCAACTGCTGCAGTTACAGGATTTGCATTACTCGGAAAGATTTTATCCATTAATAAAAATGCGGCTACTGCGATAAGTGTAATCGCCAATAAAATTGTGATGAGCCACGGCAGCATCTTCTTCATGAAAGCTCCTCCATTGATTGGACTTTGATGGTGGCAGCATATGTGCCTATGTCCCTGTTATAATCCCGGATCTTCGTAATGACTTCATCGGCTTTTTCAAGAACGATCAATCTTTTCCCCGTGACGAGTGTAATATATGTATCGGGGCTTTCTTCAACCATTTCTACCAACAGAGCATTTAGCCACATTGGTGTACCATTTAATCTTGTTACTGAAATCATAACAGGCCTCCTAACAAAAATAGGGGAAGGAGACCCTCCCCCGTGACTTTACAATAGAACTTTTGCCAAAACGAAATGCTATTAGTAAGCACCTCGTTAAGTATCTTGTAATTAATGTTTCAGGTTAACAATTTCTTGCAGAACTTCATCTGAAGTAGTAATGATACGTGAATTCGCTTGGAAACCCCGCTGAGATACAATCATTTCTGTAAATTCATTCGTGAGATCCACATTGGACATTTCCAACTGACCAGCAACAATTGCTCCTGTACCTGTTTCTGTATTGTTTGCAGTCGTGGGAACCAGTTCACCATCAACATTGGCATTCAAAGTCATACGATAGAGATTGCCGCCAATTTTCTCCAGACCCTCGGGGTTACTGACCTTAGCCACTCCAATTTTAACACCTTGTTGTGTAGTTCCATCGGCCATGGTTTGGACAAGTGTTCCATCATTGGAAATGGTGAACGCTGTAACATCTGTACCCAATTGAATGGATGCACCGTCAGAGTCCTGCACGTGCATTCCATCAGCTGTCAAAAGGTTGCGGCTTGCATCCATATGAAAGTCGCCTGCACGGGTGAGAAACGGAGTTGCTTGGTCGTCTGAAAGCTTAACCATGAAAAAACCATCACCATCAATCCGCAGATCAGTTGGATTATTGGTCGTCATTGCACTGCCAGCTAGATGCAAAGTATCAATTGATCCTATACTTACACCCAATCCAATCTGCTTGGCGTTCACACCGCCCTGGGCGCCATCTGTTGGAGCTGTAACCCCAGAAACCGTCTGACTCATAATATCTTTAAACATTACACGTCCCGATTTGAAGCCAATGGTATTAACGTTAGCAATATTGTTACCGATAACATCCAGCTTCGTTTGGAAACCGCGCATTCCTGAAACTCCTGAATACATAGATCTTAACATGTTTGTTGTCCTCCCAGATTATGAAGTCTTATGACTCCTAAAGTGAATTATTTGGAATACTATAGTGATTCAGAGCTGGGACCGCGTCAGTCGGTCGGCGGTCACCCCGGCTCTCCGTTAGGACCGGCCGGTTTAGGATATGATTACAGCACTATCAATCTGTGTAAAAACATTGTCTTTCATCGAACTTCCATCCATAGCTGTAACTACCGTTCTGTTCTGAACACTAACGATTAGAGCCATGTCTTTCATCAATATCAAAGATTCTTTACTGCCCTTGGCTGCAGCTTTGTCCACTGCGGACGAGATCTGTTCCAACTCACGACTCCCGAGCTCTATCCCTCTTTGCTCCAGACGTTTAGCGGCATGATTGCTGAATTTCAGCATTTTTTGCTGCAAGACAGTTTCAAATGAAGCTTCCGGAGTCACGGAGTTCTTAGTTGCTGATGGTCGCTGTAGAACTGATGAATGAACATTTACAGGATACATTTGACCTATAGTTAGCCGGTCGCTCATAGTCACGCCCCGCTCTCCCCACTGTCTCCTGAAGTACTAGTATTACTGTCTGTAATAGTATTTACTTCCGCTGCAGCATTCTGAATTTGTGTAATATCGGTTAAAGCAATTCTCTCACTACCCACAACTGCATATTGAACACCGCTACTTACAACGATAGATTCAACATTACCCGTCTTCGGCAATTTTGTATCTGCATCATTCCAGGTGACAGACTTACCAATAAGTCCCGATACTGAGCCAAGTGATTGATTTAATGCAGTTAACTGGGTTGAAATATTCATTAATTGCTCTACGGATGAAAACTGAGCCATTTGAGCGATAAACTCTTTGTCCTCCATCGGCTGCATAGGGTCCTGATTCTGCAGCTGAGTAATAAGAATTTTCAAGAATTGATCCTTGCCTAAAGTAGAGTTGCCGGTAGTTTTGCTTGCTGCAGCCGCATTAGCAGCCGAATAGTTCCATTGGTCACTGGTAGATACAGGGTTAGTTGTCATGTTGATTCACCTCACTTTCGTGAATTCAGGATTTAAGCTTTAGCAGAAAAAGTTTCACCTTGATTCCGTTCTGACTGCACTGCGTTTGCGGTCCATTCTTTCCATTCACTATTCAACTCAGCGGCATGGATTGCATCTTTGGAATCTCCGCGGCTTTTTTTGGCACGACTGTCTGTCTGCTGTCCTCCAGAACCAGGCTGACGTCCTTCTTGACCAAATTGAGACTGCAAAGGTGTATTATTCTGTGTCACTTCCAATTTCTCAACCTGCAACCCCTGGGACTGCAATGCTGTCCGCAGCTGCGTCATTTGCTGATCCAACATATCTTTTGTTGTTGAATTTTGCGTTAAGAACTGAGCAACCAGATTACCGTTCTGCATAGTAATCTTAACATCCACTTGTCCAAGATTCTCCGGGAATAGTGAGATCGTAGCTTCAGCAATTCCACCCTTATTAACAATACCTAATTTACCAGTAATAAGTCCGGTCATTTCCTGCACAAACCTCTGAATCGGTACCGGAGGCACCTCCGATTTCAGTGGAGCTGTAATTCCACCACGCAAGGATAATTGACCCACAGTAACGACTTCTGGATCTTTGGAAACTATCTTTACCTCGGGTAAGTAATCCTTAGCTGCATTAGTCTTCTTGACTTCCTCAGCAACAATTACCTTAAGCACAGGTATGTTTGAAATCTCGGAATCTGCTTCTACAGTAGTTGAGGTTGCAACTGTAGCAGTTGCGCTTGTCTCTTTCTTGGGCGCTAAGATATCTTCCAAACGGTTAATCCAAGTGGGGATAGCTTTTGCTATCTTGTCTTTAGAATCTACCTTGGCCTCAGTTCCAGTTGGCTGATCGAACACTACGCCTGAATTCACGACTACATCAGATGATGTTGTTTTGTTATTTACTTTGTTCTTGGTTACAGCAGGCTGTTCTAAGATTCCGCCAGAATTCACAACTACATTGGAAGCTGTTACTTTATTTGTGTTGTCTGCAGTAGATACCTGCTCTAACAGTGCCGTGAAATTATTCAATAAATTAATTCCTTTAGCTGCAGATTCAGTATTCCCACTGACAACAGCTTGTTGAACCAAATTAACCAGACTGTTGAGATCATCCTGAACGGCAAACCGGATAGTAGCGGGATTCTGTGCTAATGGCGACAAACTGCCAGCTGTCTCAATACCGCCTTTAGTTGCGACCTCACTACCAGCTTCTGCTCCGGTTGTCGTAACTGTTTTGGAAGTGCTACTTCCTGATAATAAGGCAGATACCTGAAGAAGCCAGCTTTGCAAGGCAACAAGCAAGGTTGGGTCAGCACTGATACTATCATCCAACTTATCGATATCTTCTTTCAGACCAGCTGCGAGATCAGTACTCTTAGGAACCGACTCCTCACTCTCCTTACCAGTAGGCTGTACTGCATTTAGTAAGCCTTGAAGCAGAGAAGCTAAGTTTCCAAGTAACGGTGCTGCCTGTTTCTGCGCTGTATTTTCGCCCATAGTTTGGACAAGCGTCTGTGCAAATGGTAGTACTACTGCGGCTCCGTTAGAAGCAGAAGCTGAGGTTGTCCCATTTGCCGTCAAGGCATTACCACTAGAATTTGATTGAACAACTAAACTCATATATTTTCACCTCCCTTCAAATGTTATTTACCACCCATTAGCCGATTAACGACCTTGGCTGTCTGTGCACTGTCATTTTTGGTCATTTCCCCTAATATAGAGGACCGTACGCTGTCGCTTACAGAATTCAGTATTGTAATTACTTTATCCGGGCTTATTGCGTACATTGATCCGAGAAGTACAGCCGCATTGGCTGCCGTCATCGTGGTGAAGGTCTGTACAAGCTTTGCTTTATCCAGATTAGCACTGGTTCCAGTTGTTGCCGTTGTGGAAGCATCCTTTTTCAAGCGTGATTGAAGGGCTGCAATTGCCATATCGGTAGAAGTTGTCGTTTCTTTTAGCTTTATTGAAACTTCTGCAGCTTTTTTGGGATCCATCTTTTCCAGAATTGCTGTCTTACTTGAAGTACTCATTGCACTGAAGACTTGCACCATTTCTTCTGTTGTTAAATTTGCCATAATCAGTGCTGCATTCGCCGGCTTCATTCCTGCGTAAAGCAGGGCAAGATCACTTACCTTCTTCTGATAAGGATCATCTACAGCCTGTGTCGTTACGGCTACTGCCGCTGCCGCTGCCTCTGTTTTCATTTTTTCAACCTGGGCTTGCAAAGATTTCAACTGCGTATCTTGAGCCGTTTTCTCTTCCTTAGCCTTTTTCAGATTCGCTTCCTGCTTAGCAAGTTCCGCCTTTAACTGCTTGACCGTTGTGTCCGAGCTTGCTGCCTGATCCACAGTTTGCTGCTGCGGATCCGCTACTGGATCAGGGAACCAATTTTGAACAATAGGGATCTTATTTGCAATCTGGAGCACATTATTGCGAATATCCATGTTAAAAAGCGTTAATAGTACACCAAGCAGTACAAGCGTGAATATAATCGGTATCATTAAAAATAAAAAACGTTCAAGCTTTCCTGCTGATCCTTCATTTTCAAGCTCTATATCTTTCTTAGCCACTTGAGGAAACCTCCCAGTTAGAGGGATTTCATCGCGAACCGGACGGTAGCCATCTCATCCATTTCGTTTTGCTCCCGTAAATTCATACTTTGCTGAAATAAGGTTTGAGCCTTATCTTTCGCCTTCAACCATACTTTTTCATCCAGCACCTTCGTACTGAGCGTTTCTTGCTTGTTCTGGACTTCCTGATGCGCATGGCTAATGTCCTTATTTTTACGGGCAATGCATGTATCGAGATAATTAACATATTCCTGCATTTCCATAATCTTTGCCATTGGCGTCTTTTGTTCAGCAGCACTTTGCAAAGAGGTTATGATAGCATTGCGTTGATCCGTTAACTCATCAAGACTTTTTTCTTGTGCCTGTAGTTCAACTAACGCGCTTGAAAGAATCCACTCTGCCTGTGTCTTCTCATTGCCCTTCAAATCCACTACTTTTTGAAAAGTATAATGAAATCTCACAATACCGGATCAGCTCCTTGAGAATTGAGAAATTAAAGATTGTTGAACTTCGGCAAGCGTTACTTTTTCATCTACCTTCTGTTTGGTGAATTCCCAAATGCTATCAATGTAATGCATTGACTCATCTATCTGAGCATTAGAACCTCTCTGATAGGCTCCGATATTAATTAAATCCTCTGAATCCTTATAAACTGCCATTAGTCGTTTTACATTTTCTGCTGCTGCGATCTGTTCTTCAGGTGCGATATCCTTCATTACACGACTAATACTCGAAAGTACGTCTATTGCAGGAAAATGTCCTTTATTGGCAATGCTCCGGTTCAGCACAATATGTCCATCTAGTATTCCCCGAACAGCGTCCGCAATGGGCTCATTCATATCATCACCGTCAACCAGCACAGTATAAAATGCGGTTATTGAACCCGTAGGCCCAGTTCCTGCTCTTTCCAGCAGCTTCGGCAAGCTAGCAAATACAGAAGGAGTATATCCTCTCATTGCCGGAGGTTCGCCTACCGCAAGGCCAACTTCACGTTGAGCCATAGCGTACCGCGTAACAGAGTCCATCATCAGCATGACATTAAGTCCACGATCCCGAAAGTATTCAGCAATCGTTGTAGCAATAAGTGCTCCCTTAATCCGAATTAACGCTGGCTGGTCCGATGTAGCGACGATAACCACCGAACGTTGTAACCCTTCTGGACCCAGGTCACGTTCAATGAAATCCAGTACTTCCCTGCCTCGCTCCCCAATCAAAGCGATAACATTTACGTCAGCTGAAGTATTCCGGGCAATCATACCCATCAATGTGCTCTTTCCAACACCAGAGCCTGCGAAGATACCCACCCGTTGTCCTTTACCAATTGTCAATAATCCATCAATCGCTCTAACACCAATACTGATTGGTTCCAGTACTCTTGGACGATTGAGCGGATTGGACGGGATGTTAAAGGTAGAGCTATGCGGCATCCGAGCTGGGATGAGCGAGCCGTCAAGCGGCTGTCCAAGACCATCAAGTATCTTACCCAGCAGTTCTGAACCGACCTGAACACTTAATGGCTTTCCCGTACCGACAACATCACAACCGGGACCAATAGCTTGCAGCTCTCCAAGCGGCATTAGTAAAACCTTGTTGTCACGAAAACCAACGACTTCAGCCTGCAGCGGCTTATTGCCTTTTGCTGGATAGATATAGCACACATCGCCTATGCTGGCATCTGGCCCTTCTGATTCAACCATAAGCCCGATAACTTGTGTGACTTTACCATTGATCCTTACAGGGTCGAAATTACGCAGCTGCTCTTTGTAACGCTTGCTGTCAAGCATCGTCTTCCCCATTTCCGTGCTCTTCAGTATCGAGCGCGATCCTTACCAGCTCTTTCTTAATTTCTGCAAGCTGAGTATCAATACGGGCATCAATGCTTCCAAAGGAAGAGCGGATCACACAACCTCGGTCTTTCACAGTAGCGTCAGGCAAAATTTGCAATTCAGCCTGGGAATCAACAGCGAGTGTTAATTCCTCCCTTGCTGCGTTCACAAATGCAAACTGTGCTGGTGCTACGCACAAGGAAATCATTCCTTGCTCGCGTTTACGAGCCAGATTCTTTCGGATCAACTCCATCGTAAACTGTGGTTCAACAGTTAACTGCCTGTCTACTATTTTCTCAGCAATATCGCAGCTTAGCTCTACCAGAAAAGGCTCTGCTTCCTGAATAATGACATCTCTAGCCTTATAGGCTTCATATAGTACTGTTCGCGCTTCTTCCATCATTCCGGCAATTTTCTCTTTCATTTCTTGCTCAGCCTGCGATACGCCTTCCTGATAACCTAGCTGATACCCCTCGGATTTGACAGCTTCGATAAGATGCTCATCCTGCTCCCGGCGTTGACGCCACCACTCTTCAGCTTCCGACCGCGCCGATTCCACAATATTCTCTGCTTCTTGGGATGCGTTCCGGACTTGCCCTTCGGCAAATTCCTGGGCATCCTTCAGCATTTGCTTACGGGCTAATTCCGCCGCTTCACGGGCTGGGTCCTGATAGTGTACTTCTCCGGTATACTCTTCCGTAATAGGCTCTTCAACAAGACCAGCATGATGCCTTGCCTGCTCCAGTCTCTTCAGAACATCTACCGGAACGTATTGGGAGTGTTTGATCAGCTTAGACAATTATGTCATCTCCTCCACCGCGGGCAATAATTATTTCACCGGACTCTTCCAGTCTACGGATCGTGCCAACAATGCGGGTCTGGGCTTCCTCAACATCACGCAGCCGCACCGGACCCATATACTCCATCTCTTCCCGGAATGTATCAGCCATACGTTTGGACATATTGCGGAAAATAACATCCCGTACTTCCTCGCTGGCAACTTTGAGTGCCAATTGCAAATCTGCGTTCTCGATATCTCGAATAATTCTTTGGATCGAACGGTTGTCTACGTTAACAATATCCTCGAACACAAACATCCGTTTCTTGATCTCTTCGGCAAGTTCTGGATCCTGGATCTCCAGGGAGTCCAGAATGGTCCGTTCTGTACCGCGATCCACCCCATTCAGGATCTGTACAATTGACTCGATACCACCCGCATTTGTATAATCCTGAGTTACAGTTGCTGAAAGTTTCTGTTCCAGCACTCGCTCAATCTGAGTGATAACTTCTGGAGAGGTACTATCCATAACGGCAATTCTTCTGGCTACCTCAGCCTGCTTCTCCTGTGGTAGCGAAGAAAGGATTGCCGCAGCCTGTTCAAATTGAAGATAGGATAGAACAAGTGCAATCGTCTGTACATTCTCATTCTGGATAAAGTTCAGAATCTGATTAGGATCTGCCTTACGCGCAAAATCAAAGGGTCTTACTTGCAAGGTTGCAGTCAGGCGATTAATAACCTCCATTGCTTTTTGCGGACCCAACGCTTTCTCCAGAATCTCTTTGGCGTAGTTAATACCACCTTGCGATATATACTCCTGAGCGAGGCATATCTGATGGAACTCTGACATGATCGTTTCTTTTTCACCGCTCTCCACTTTGCGGACATTGGCAATTTCGAGTGTCAGTTGTTCAATCTCCTCATCTTTCAAATGCTTGAATATTTGCGCCGATACCTCGGGTCCTAGTGTGATAAGCAGGATTGCCGCCTTTTGACGGCCGCTAAGTACCTGCTGGTTAGCTTTTGCCATTGGTTCACCTCTGTTCGTCAGCAAGCCATGTACGTAGCAGATTTACGAATTCATCCGGCTTCTTCTTTGCCAGATTCTCAAGCTGCTTACGAACTTGACTGTCATTCGTCACACTCTCCATATTAATAGATGGAAATTCAGTTGGAACTTGTAATGGAATGTCTTCTTCTTCCTCTTCAGCAGTCTTTTTACGACTACGGTAGAACAGATATCCACCACCGACACCGACGAGCAGTGCAGCTGCGCCGATCGCCCATATCATCCATGTTGCTAGTCCAGCCGAAGTAGCAGTTACAGTATTACTACCAAATTGCTGTGAATAAACCGAAACTTTTTTTGCTAAATCAGCGTCTGTATAAATAACACCAGAATCCGCAAGTGAAGCACGGACGATATTGACCAGAATATTTTGGATGGCAGCCGATGTAGGCTGATCCAAAGTAGTTTGACCAGTTGGTGGTTCAACAGCAACATTTATGGTTAAATCTTTTACAGAATAAGGGCTGGCTATTATATCTCTTGTGATTCTATTGACCTCATAATTCCTCGTTTCCGAAGATTCATCCGAGGTTGACGTGCCTGTATTCGTTCCTGAAGGGTACCCCGCAACATCTTGTGAACCCGTACCTGCTACGCCTCCAGTGGTGTTTCCCTGACCCGAATAAGTATTGCTGATAATTTGCGAACTGATCTCGATCCCCTTCATATTTGGTACATCAACAGGAGTAACAAGATCCTCTTTACGACTTTCTTTATCGAAGTTCAGCTTGGAGAATACCAAGACATCCACTTTGTCGGGACCAGTAAGAGTGCTCAAAAATTGTTTGACATCTTTTTTGACGTCATCCTCAAATTTCTTTTGCAGTGCAAAATTCTCTTCTACTTGACTGGAGACCCCTGCCTGTCCACCTTTGGCTGTAGGCATTAATTCAACTTCATTATTAGCGATCGTTATGTTTGCAATCGGCAAATTGGGTACCGCTGTCTTTACAAGATTGAAGTATCCGTCGATATTATCTTGACTCGGTCTAAATCCCGGGGTAAAGGTAAGCACCACGGAAGCAGATGCCTGCTCCTGATCAGACTGTGAGGCAAACACGGTCTCTTTGGGCAGATTAATAAGGACTTTGACGTCCTTGATTCCCTGCATACGCCTCATTAATTGTTCCACTTCACCGTTTAGTGCGTTATTGTACTTCACATTAAATTCACTGTCAGTTGTGCCTATCATTGATGAATTTGTGTCAAATACTTTGTAACCAATAGAACCACCTTGCACAATCCCCTGAGACCCTATGTCTACCTTAATTCGTGCTGCTTCAGTACTAGGTACAGAGATACTTTTTCCATCAGGACTTAAACGGTAAGAAATCCCAGCTGAGTCCAGATAAGTCATTACGCCAGCTGAATCCGTGCTATCCAAATCCTTAAAAGCCACTTCGTATTCCGTCTTCGATAGTTGCATTGTCAAAACTACGATTATTATTATGATGATAAACAATGTTGAAAAAAATAATATTTTTTGTTTACCACTAAATTTGTTCCAATACAGGAGCAATTTCTCCCGATATTGGGCCAATCTTTCATTCACAGTGTCACCCCATCCGAAATCAAACTAGGATTATCTAAATCTGAGTTCTCATAATTTCCTGATAGGCTTCAATCACTTTGTTCCGGACTTGAGTAGTCAGTTGCAAACTTAGCAGAGCCTGTTGCGATGAAATCATTGCTTCATCTATATTTACTTCTCCCAAAACAAACTTGTTACTCATATCCTTAGAAGTTTGCTCCTGAGCAGATACTTGATTCAGTGCGTCTTCCAAATAAGAACCGAAGCTGTCCGTTGAATCAGCGCTATCTGCTGAGGACTTAGTTGTTGTCGGTTTCATAGCAAGCTGCTGTACAGCTTGAGTTCCAATAGACAAACTTTGCATAACCTATTCCCTCCCTAGATGTTATTTACTTTACCGCCCTATTTCGAGTGCCTTACTCACCATACCTTTTGTCGCATTAAGCATTGTGACATTGGCTTCATATGAACGAGATACAGACAGCATGTCTACCATCTCTTTTGTGATATCGACGTTTGGCATATACACATATCCGTTCGCATCTGCATCAGGATGACTTGGGTTATACACTGGCTTCAGTGGAGAGGTGTCTTCAATTATAGATTGAACCTTAACACCTTCTGCGCTCCCATTCATTTTGGAGTGTAAAATATTCGAAAACTTATCACTCTGGGCGGCTTCCAGTACTACAAGCTTACGCTTGTATGGAACTGCTTTGCCATTGACAACAGATGCTCTCGTTGTTTCGGCATTGGCAATGTTTGAGGAAATAACATCCATTCGCAACCGCTGAGTAGTTAGTGCAGAAGCGCTGATCCCAAAACTGCTACCAAAGTTCATTTTTATTATCTCCCTTCAACTACGGTACGCATCATCGTAAACTGATTGTTCATTTGTTGAATATAAGAACTGTACCTGAGCTGGTTCTCAGCGCTTAGCGCCATTTCCCGGTCAATATCTACATTATTGTCGTTGTTATTCATTGAGGTTGTTTCATCTGTAGTGACGACTGTAGCGGGTACAACAGTATTAGATCCGAACTGAAAATGGCGGGAATCCGTTACCTTGGCACTGAGTTGGGACTTTAGTCCACTATCTTGTTGTTGGAGAAAACTTTCAAATGAAACATCAGAGCGTTTAAAATTTGGTGTATCGACATTAGCTACATTATTAGCGAGAACACTTTGCCGTTTGCTGGCAGCGTCTATGCCTCCCTGTAATCTTTGAAAACTGACACTATTCAGCAATCCCATGGATATCCCCCTTTCAAACCTATCATAATGAAAAGAATTCTACAACTTCCTTCTAAATTCCTGCTAGATTCGACAAAAAAAGCAAAAAAAATCCCATATTTCTCGAATTAAGTCGAATGGTGTCGTCAAACAATATTATATCTTTCTCACATACATTGATTCTCTTAGAATTTGTATATTATTACAATAAGAAATAAGCCCTATCTTTTCAGAAAAGACAGGGCTTAGATCATTTATTTTCCATATTCAACCTTTTTAGTTCCAAAATATTCTTTTTTATTTCATATACTTACTTTTAATTCCTTTTTTCGGACACGCAATTTTAAATTTCTAATTCAAACTACCTAAATTCGTAATATGCCGAAGGTTGTCGGCACATTACAGGATATATTGGCTTAAGTCCCGATCCTGTGCAATGCTCGCCAGTTTCTCACGCACATATTCCGGTGTGATAACCATAGTGTCCAAAGTTAACTCTGGAGCCTCAAAGGACAAATCCTCTAAAAGCTTCTCCAAAATGGTATGCAAACGTCGTGCGCCAATATTCTCCATATTTTGATTAACTGAAGCTGCTATTCTGGCAATCTCATAAATAGCTTCCGGCTGAAACTGTATTTCAATATTTTCTGTTTTGAGCAAATTCACATATTGCTTCGTCAGTGCATTCTCTGGTTCGGTCAAAATAGATACAAAGTCCTCCAGGGTCAGACTGCTTAGTTCCACACGGATCGGAAAGCGGCCCTGAAGCTCAGGGATAAGGTCAGAGGGCTTGGCGATATGAAATGCACCGGCAGCCATAAAGAGCACGTAGTCCGTCTTCACAGGGCCATATTTCGTCATTACTGTAGACCCTTCGACGATCGGGAGGATATCACGCTGTACGCCCTCACGAGATACATCTGGACCTGAGCCTTTGCCTTGACTAGCCACCTTATCAATTTCATCAATAAAAATAATACCGGACTGCTCAGCCCGCGTCACTGACTCCTGAATCAAATCATCCATATCGATGAGTTTGCCTGCTTCATCCTGAGTCAGTACTTTGCGAGCCTCTCGGATTGGAAGCTTACGCTTCTTGGTGCGCTTAGGCAATAGGCTGCCGAACATTTCCTGCATGTTCATGCCCATCTGGTCATTCCCTTGGCCAGCGAACATATCCAACATGCTTGGAGTAGTGTCTTCAACATCGATTTCAATGATGGTCTCTTCCAATTGGCCAGCCAACAGCTTAAACTTAATCCCACGACGGCGCTCACTTAGACTTCCGTCTTGTTCAGCATCTTCTTTGGAATCCTCTTGACTTGAACCGTTTCCTCCAAAGATCATTTCAAATGGATTGCGTTGAGTCTTGCCTTTGGAGGATGAAGGAACCAGTATAGAGACAATTCGCTCGTTAGCTAATTCTTCTGCACGGTCTTTAACCTTCTCTGTCCGTTCTAGCTTCACCATGCGTATGGATGTCTCCACCAGATCGCGAACCATGGATTCCACGTCGCGGCCTACATAACCGACTTCAGTGAATTTGGTTGCTTCCACTTTAATAAAAGGTGCATTTACGAGCTTCGCCAGACGGCGGGCAATCTCGGTCTTCCCTACACCCGTTGGACCAATCATCAAAATGTTCTTCGGTACGACTTCATCACGGAGTTCCTCGGCCAACAGACTGCGCCGATAGCGGTTGCGCAGTGCAACGGCCACCGATTTCTTGGCCTGCTTCTGACCTACAATATATTTATCCAATTCGGCTACGATTTGGCGGGGTGTAAGTGATTGATTCACCATCGTGACTTCCTCCATCTCTCTTATGGCACCGGGGCCTATAATTGTTCAACAATAATATTGGAATTGGTGTACACACATATTTCGGAAGCAATCTGGAGTGCTTCTCTGGCGATTTCCGCTGCACTTAATGCAGGAGCATGTCGTTTAAGAGCACGGCCGGATGCTAAGGCAAAGTTGCCTCCAGAACCTATGGCTAGCACATCATCATCCGGTTCGATGATTTCACCGTTACCCGAAATAAGCAGCATGCCATCCTTATCCATTACGATCATCAATGCTTCCAGCTTGCGCAGGATACGGTCCTGGCGCCAGTCTTTGGCAAGCTCTACAGCAGCCCGCTGCAAGTTGCCGTGATGTTCCTCAAGCTTACCTTCGAACTTCTCAAACAAGGTTATTGCATCCGCTACCGAACCCGCAAAACCGGCGATTACTTGTCCTCTATACAGACGACGGACTTTCTTAGCCGTCGTTTTCATAATAACGCTCTCTCCGAATGTAACCTGACCATCACCAGCAATAGCAGCCTGGCCGTTGTGTCTTACAGCACATATTGTAGTGGCATGAAAACTAGGAACCATAATTGTAAATAACCTCCTTTAAGATGGGCTCTGCTCTTCATCGTCCGGCGCTGTGTGGGTAAGACCTGTCTTGGCTGCAAACCCAGCAAGACTATCCAGTGCTCGGTAGGCTAGAAGTTCATTTTTTTCTTGTTTACTCCGCATTCTCTTCTCAGGCTTTGGCAGCAAACCGAAATTGGCATTCATCGGTTGAAAATGCTCTGGATCGGCCGAAGTGATATATGCAGGCATACTACCCAGAACAGTATCCTCCGGAAAGACCAGACCTTCCTGACCCAATGCAGCTCTAGCAGCGTTAAGCCCGGCTATAAGACCAGAAGCTGCCGACTCTACATAACCTTCTACACCAGTCATTTGGCCGGCAAAGAACAGTCTTTCCTGACCCTTCATTTGATAGGTAGGATGCAGCAGCTTAGGTGAATTAATAAAGGTGTTTCTGTGCATAACCCCGTAACGTACATACTCTGCTTGCTCAAGACCAGGAATCAGGGAGAACACGCGCTTTTGCTCGCCCCATTTCAAATGAGTCTGAAAGCCGACAAGATTATAAAGCGTTCCGGCTGCATTATCCTGACGAAGCTGTACAACAGCATAAGGTAGCTTACCCGTATGCGGGTTTACCAACCCCACTGGCTTCATCGGGCCAAATAGTGCTGTTTGTTTGCCGCGCCGCATCATAATTTCAATCGGCATACAGCCTTCAAAGTAAATCTCCTTCTCAAAATCCTTGAGCTCAGCAGTCTCTGCCGAAATTAACGCATCATAAAACACATCAAATTCAGCTTCCGTCATTGGACAATTCAGATAGGCGGCTTCTCCCTTATCATATCGGGAGGCAAGATATACCTTGCTCATATCGATGGTATCCTTCTCAACAATAGGTGCAGCAGCATCATAGAAGTAGAAATACTCTTCACCCAGTAAAGCCTTTATATCATTTGATAATGCCGGTGAAGTTAAGGGCCCCGTAGCAATAACTACAATCCCTTCCTCCGGTATATGCGTAAGTTCTTCATTTATGACTTCTACAAGGGGATGATTGTGCAGAGTTGCCGTAATCTCGCCAGAGAATCCATCCCGGTCCACAGCAAGTGCTCCGCCAGCTGGTACTGCATTTCGGTCAGCTGCGCCTAGCACAAGTGAATTCAGCCGCCGCATTTCTTCCTTCAATACACCCACTGCATTAGCAAGTCCGTTAGCGCGCAGCGAGTTGCTGCACACGAGCTCCGCGAATTGATCCGTATGATGCGCTGGCGTCTTCACAACAGGCCGCATCTCATACAATCTCACCGGCACGCCTTGTGAGGCAATTTGCCAGGCTGCTTCGCTTCCGGCTAAGCCTGCACCAATTACTGTAACTTTTGCTATCTCGGTCAATTTAAACTTCCTCCTGTTAAGACTTTATTCTGCTAGTTCTTCCTCATTGTCAAGGACTGCCTCTGTATGGTCGCAAGAAGTGCATTGCAGCTTGGTTCCCTGCTTATTACGCTTCTCTACCATCCAAGAGCCACAGACAGGACAAGGCTTAATGGACGGTCTGTCCCATGAAACGAAATCGCAGCCAGGGTATTGATCACAGCCATAGAAGACGCGCCCTTTCTTGCTGCGGCGTTCCACTACCCGTCCTTCATTGCATTTCGGACAGCTGACGCCGATATCCTTCACGATAGGCTTGGTATTGCGGCAATCTGGAAATCCAGAGCAAGCCAGAAATTTACCGAATCGCCCCAGCTTATACACCATCGGCTTACCGCATTTCTCACAAAACTCATCAGAGACCTCATCTTCGATCTCTATTTCCTTCATTTCCTCTTCTGCAAAGATAAGACGCTTCTCGAAAGTCTCGTAAAATTCGGCAAGAACCTTCACCCAATCTTCCGCACCTTCCTCCACATGGTCAAGATCCCCTTCCATGTGAGCCGTGAATTCCACGTTAAGGATTTCAGGAAAGAACTGCTCCATTTGTTCTATAATAAGTTCTCCCAGCTCTGTCGGCATGAACTTTTTCTCTTCGATTGCTACGTAACCACGCTTCTGAATGGTTTCCAAGGTTGGGGCATAGGTACTTGGACGTCCTATACCCAGTTCTTCCAGCGTCTTTACCAAACGGGCCTCTGTGTAGCGAGGCGGCGGCTGTGTAAAATGCTGCTTAGGTTCGATATCTTGCTTGATTAAGTCATCTCCTGCTTTAAGCGGCGGCAAATATTTGTCTTCATCCGTAGTTCCATCATCGTTTCCTTCCACATAGACCTTCATAAAACCAGGGAATGAAACTTTGGAACCTACAGCTCTGAAGATGGCTGTGCCAGCAGTGATATCAACCGAAAGCGTATCCAGCAAGGCAGAAGCCATCTGACTGGATACGAATCGCTCCCAAACCAGCTTGTATAAACGGAATTGATCCCGACTCAAGAACTCCTTCACCATATCTGGTTCACGCATAGCTGAAGTCGGCCGAACCGCTTCATGTGCTTCCTGTGCTCCGGCGGCCTTCTTGGAATACTGCCGCGGTGTTTCTGGAATGAACTTCTCACCATATTTGGCAGCAATCAGCTCTTTGGCCTCATCCTGCGCAATTACGGATAGCCGTGTGGAGTCTGTACGCATATAGGTAATCAAACCAACCGTACCTTCTTTGCCTAATTCCACACCCTCATACAGCTGTTGCGCAACAGACATTGTCTTTGCTGCACGGAATCCCAGCTTACGGGCAGCTTCCTGCTGCAGTGAGCTCGTAGTAAACGGAGCTGATGGGTGACGCTGTCTTTCCTTTTCCTTAACTTCACTCACCTTGAAGGCAGCATCTTTGATGGCCTCAAGAACCTCCTGCACATCACTTTCCTGATTAAGCTCCTTCTTCTGGCCATTAAGCTTGTGGAATTTAGCCTCAAGAAGAGAATCACGAATGCCAAGCTTGGCTGTAATGCTCCAATATTCCGTCGGAACAAACATCGAAATCTCATTTTCTCGGTCCATGATAATCTTCACAGCTACGGATTGTACCCGTCCAGCGGATAAGCCTTTTTTGACTTTCTTCCATAATAGAGGACTAATCTTGTAACCCACGAGACGATCTAGTATCCGCCGGGCCTGCTGGGCGTTCACAAGATCCATATTAATCTTGCGTGGAGTCTTAAAAGCATCCTTCACAGCTTGCTTGGTAATCTCATTAAAAACAACTCGACAATCCTCTGTAACATCCAAATCCAGCGCATGGGCCAAGTGCCAAGCGATAGCTTCACCTTCACGGTCAGGGTCAGCTGCGAGGTACACTTTTTTCACTTTTTTTCTAGCATCCTTTAATTCCTTCAAAATGGAGCCTTTACCACGAATCGTGATATATTTGGGGTTGAAGTTATTCTCAACTTCGACGCCGATCTGGCTTTTTGGCAAATCCCTAATATGACCCATTGATGCCTTTACAATATATTTACTGCCTAAATATTTGCCGATGGTCTTCGCTTTTGCCGGCGATTCGACAATCACTAATACATCCGCCATAGATTCGTCCTCCTCGTTAACACTCGCACTACTATATTAAATTACCTTATAAATTGCTCCTGGTAATTGTGTTACCGCTTTTTTTATGATTAAAGATAACAGAACTGAATGCAAATGTCCAAAATCCCATTCGGTCCTCATCAAAAGATCATCCAGCGTAAATGGCCCTTGATGGAGTATATGGTATAGTCGCAGTTCCTCACTTGTCAAATTTTTTTCAAAGCCCAAGTTTCCAGCTTCAGGGACAAATGACTCAGATTCCCTGATTTCAGCGGGAATTTTGTCCAAATAAGATGCGTACTCCTCGACAATATCCTTAGCACAGGTAATCAGCTTTGCTCCTTGTTTGATCAAATCTAACGCTCCCCTACTTTTGGGAGAAGTTATCGGACCAGGAACGGCAAACACATCTCTATTAGCTTCCATTGCAGCATCTGCCGTGATAAGAGAACCACTCCGAATGTCAGCCTCGACGACCACAGTCCCCAGAGTAAGACCTGCAATAATACGATTGCGTTGTGGAAAAAGCCCAGGGTGGCTTTGGGTACCAAGTGGATACTCCGTAAGCACCAGTCCCTCTCGGCCAATCAGACGCTCCAGTTCCCGATTCTCAGGTGGATAGACCCTATCCATTCCAGTAGCCATCACCGCGATAGTGCCTCCACGTCCTCTCAGTGCCGCTTCATGACAGACACTATCAATCCCCCGCGCCAGCCCGCTAACGACTGTTAGGCCCGCAGCACTAAGCTCCTCAGCCAGTATTTCGCCCACCTTGCGTCCATACGCAGTGGGTACACGGGTACCTACCATGGCAATAGCGGGCCGGGAGATCAGTTCCAAACGCCCACGGTAATAGAGTACCCAGGGAGGCTGCGCCGTCTCTTTTAATAATTCAGGGTAATTTCCATCGAACGGAGTAACCATTGCTGCACCGCTTTCTTTCATTAAAGAGTACCGCTTGTTTATCCACTCAGCATCATATATTGAGGCAAGTCGATTCGACATTTTATTAGTAAGTCCAATGCTCTCCCAGTCCTCAGGAGTATAAGAAAATGCTTTTTCCGTCAAAAAACCCGCTTTGCGTATCTTGTCGATGCTCTTCCAGCCGATGCCTTCCACTTCATTTAATCCAAATATTAATTTACGTTCCTCCATAATGAACTCTCTCCTTCAGAATTTACTTGTAAACGCAAAAAAGCAACCTTTCATTCCCTTGGCAGGAACAAAAGGTTGCTTACCTTTAAAAGTGATTATACACGAAAACACCATGTATTGTAGAGTCTTTCCTAGCCTTACTTCACTACAGGATTAGTGTGTGGTAAAAGCATTCAGAATACCGCGTTCTTCCAGGACACTCACAAGCGTGGAGCCCATCTCGGCAGGGGTAGGAGCTACCTTAATTCCGCAGGCTTCCAGCACAGCGATTTTCTCACTAGCAGTACCTTTACCTCCGGAAATAATCGCACCTGCGTGCCCCATTCTTTTACCTGGAGGCGCCGTGGCCCCACCAATAAAACCAACTACAGGCTTAGTCATATATTTGCTGATCCACTCGGCAGCCTCTTCCTCTGCTGTTCCACCGATCTCACCAATCATGATAACGGCCTTTGTACCTGGATCTTCATTAAACAGCTTCAGGATATCTATAAACTCGGAGCCTTTAACCGGATCGCCACCAATACCCACAGCAGAGGACTGCCCGATTCCACGTGTGGTAAGCTGATGCACCGCCTCATACGTTAAAGTGCCACTGCGTGAGACCACTCCGACATAACCCGGCATATGAATATAACCTGGCATAATACCTATTTTGCATTCACCTGGAGTAATCACACCTGGACAGTTCGGACCGATCAATATCGAAGGGCGACCTTCCATATAACGCGATACCTTCACCATGTCCAGCACTGGAATACCTTCTGTAATACAAATAACCAATTCGATCTCCGCATCCACTGCCTCCATAATGGAGTCTGCTGCGAAAGCTGGCGGTACATAGATTACACTGGCGGTTGCACCGGTTGCCGCTTTGGCTTCAGCTACTGTATTAAATACTGGCAAGCTAACCTCGCTGCCATTTTCCAAAGTGATGTTAACAAAGGTCCCACCTTTGCCAGGCGTTACCCCACCAACCATTTGCGTGCCGTAATCCAGTGCTCCCTTGGTATGAAATAAGCCCGTTGAACCTGTAATACCCTGCGTGATGACTTTCGTATTTTTATCTACAAGAATGCTCATGCCTTAGTCACATCCCTACTGAATTTGTCATATACGAGAACTGGTCCTACTAAATCTGCTGTTACTGTACAAGTGCTACAATCTTACGCGCACCATCCGCCATTGAATCTGCAGTGGTAATATTAAGTCCCGAACCGGCCAAAATCTGCTTGCCGAGTCCGACATTAGTCCCTTCAAGACGCACGACCAGAGGTTTCGTCAAGCCCAGCTGTTTAGCTGCTTCCACAACACCATTAGCAATCACATCGCAGCGCATAATACCGCCGAAGATGTTGACGAATATTCCATTTACTTTGGCATCTGATAAAATAATCTTAAACGCCTCTGTAACCTTCTCGGTAGTCGCACCGCCCCCTACGTCCAGGAAGTTGGCGGGCTCGCCGCCATAATATTTAATAATATCCATCGTCGCCATGGCCAGACCCGCACCATTCACCATACAGCCAATATTGCCATCAAGCGCGATATAGCTGAGATCATACTTTGAGGCTTCAATCTCTTTCTCGTCCTCTTCATCAAGATCACGAAGCTCCAGAATATCTTTATGACGGAACAAAGCATTAGGGTCAAAATTCAGTTTAGCATCGAGAGCCATTACATTTCCATCAGCTGTAACAACCAGTGGATTTATCTCCGCAATGGAACAATCCTTATCCACAAAGGCGGAATAGAGCGCTTGCATAAACTTGACCGTTTTCCCTACGAGTTCGTTTGGAATGGCAATGCTGTACGCCAGCTTGCGAGCTTGAAAGGTCTGAAGTCCCACTGCCGGATCAATAATCTCTTTAAAAATCTTCTCCGGATGCGTTGCTGCTACCTCTTCAATCTCTGTACCGCCCTCTTCAGAGGCCATCATAACGATCCGCCCTGAACCCCGATCCACAACGATTCCGATGTAATATTCCTTAACAATCTGACAACCCTCTTCAATGAGCAGCCGTTTTACAAGCTTACCTTCCGGTCCAGTCTGATGTGTAATCAATGTCTTGCCAAGAATCTCTGCGGCGTAAGTCCGCACTTCGTCAATACTCTTGGCGACCTTAACGCCTCCAGCTTTACCGCGTCCTCCAGCATGAATCTGCGCCTTCACAACAACTACCGGTGTGCTCAGCGACTGTGCGGCTTCCACCGCTTCCTCCACTGTATACGCTACTTTGCCATTCGGCACGGATACACCGTACTTCTTAAGTACTTCTTTTCCCTGATACTCGTGGATATTCATACCGGAAGCCTCCTAAAAGTTTGATAGCATAAGCATCTTTGCATAAACCCTTGACGGTGAATTATTGCAGGCAGCCCGCAGTTTTTCAGCGTTCCGTTTTGATTGCCGCTTAGGTCTTGGTCTTTGGCCGGAAACAAAAAATACACTATCCCGGTCCCGGATCAAGCAGAAACGGTGCTGTCCCTTGACGAATAACGGCACACATTTCCTGCAAGAGGCATATCAGAAAAATACAAGACTGAGCTTATATTTACTGTTATGTCTAAAAAGGAAACCCAGAATAGTGTAACATGTTTTTGAAACGCTTTCCTTAATTACTTTCAATATTTGTACACACGTTTTCGCTTGATTCCATGCCGGAATGCGATCAATTACATTGACATGTGCTGAAACTTTACTTTTTCGACAGGAGATTCGTATCGTGAACGCGTCCCAGCAGGTTCTTAAACTGGGCCAGCAGATCAACGAATTCATCGCCAGTCATCGCCGTTCCTTCCATCATTTTGCTAGGAATACAAGCAGCTTCATTTTGTAGAGCCCATCCCTGCTCTGTTAGAGAGATCAGAACTTTACGCTCATCCTGCAACGAACGTTCGCGCAAAATAAATCCTGCGGCTTGTAGACGTTTAAGCAACGGAGTCAATGTTCCTGAATCCAGAAAAAGTGCCTCACCTATTTCCTTTACTGTACATTGGCGCCGCTCCCATAATACAAGCATTACCAGATACTGAGAATAAGTTACCCCGATACTGTCCAGATAAGGCTGATATAACTTCGTAATTTCTCGTGAGCAAGCATAAATGGTAAAACAGAGCTGGTTCTCTAGCAGCAACTCTGGAGTTGTTGTCATCTTTGTCATGTCTTCTTCACCTGCCTTTATGATTTTATTTTAGCATAAATCACTCTCAACTTCATGTTAATAGCAAAAAATAATTTGATTATTATTTTAATTGTGTTATATTATATTGTGTACAATACATTATCAGAAACGGGAGCGATATATTATGATGACCATCCAACAAAAAATGTATGAAACTACAGTTAAAGCAGTAGGTGGAAGAAACGGATTTATAGAATCAGAAAGCCCTAAACTAAACCTTACAATCAGTACTCCACGCGAAATGGGTGGTGCTGGCGGCGAAGGTACGAACCCTGAACAATTGTTCGCAGCTGGATACTCTGCTTGCTTTGATAGTGCTCTGAACATGGTTGCACGTCTAGGCAAAATTAAGATCGAAGGCAGCGAAGTAACAGCTACTGTAAGCTTCGGCAAGGTCGAAGATGGCGGCTTCGGTATCGCAGTTAAACTTGATGTACTCGTTAAAGGCGTAGACCACGAAACTGCCGTTAAACTTGTAGAAGGTGCTCATCAAGCATGTCCCTACTCCCGTGCAACCCGCGGTAATATTGCTGTTGAGCTAAATGTATTGTAATTTATATTGTGTTAAAGATAATTAAATAATTCCCCTTTACGGGGTAAGCACATACAAAAACAAGCCTTCGGATTATGTCTGAGTGGCTTGTTTTCGTGTGTTCAGATGGAATATAAATATGGCTTCGCTTCCAACACAAAAAAACTGTCTCAAGTGTGTTTTGATGACTTACCTGTGAGCACATTTGGGGAACAAAACGCAAGGCACGGATTTATGAACAATACCAAATAATGTATACTATAATCATACTGCCATACTGCCCAACCAAACTTAGCTTTCACTTGAAATTTTCACAATAAAAAGGGAGATACCTATGGAACAAATTGTTATAATCACATCTTTAGTACTTAGTCCTATAATATCTTTTATAATGATGTATTTGCTCCTTGACAAAAGGGGAAAAATGAGTAGATTCTTAATTTCTCTATTTTTAGCTATATTGGTTTGGGCTTTGTTTTCATTGTTAAATATACAACTGAACTGAACAATAAAAGACTACTTCTTAAGAGGTAGTCTTTTATGTTGTGTTATATCATATCTGAAACCAAGAAAATGAAACACTTGGAGTTAGTCAGGGAGTTGAAAAGAACACACTCAGATTCAAGAATCCTCTAATATCAATCTAACAGCAATATGCTATTAAGATGTAAAAGTATGCTATTCAGATGGGAGTAACTATTCAATCATATTTGAAGATGGCTCCACCTAAGCCAGAAGAGAAGCCAAAGGAAAGATTGGATCAACATCTAAATGTTCTACAAAAAGAGGGAACCGAAGGGTTCTCTTTTGTGTTTTCTAGGGAGAAAGCAGATTGAGTATTCATTTTCTTTAAAAATTTAAAGTTTACAAATGGTGATATGAGAGGTAAACCAGTTAGGTGGTTGACTTTCAATACTTCAGATGGATAAGAGATCTACTGTCCCAAGTTTCTAGAGGCAAAATAGGCTTCATGGCCAAAGTATTTCTCCAATACTACCGAACGCCCACCACATGCGCTGAACGAGTTTTCAGTTGACTGTATATATTCTAAACGTTGACCCGAAAAGCTTAATAACACCTATCAGTTCAAGCCAAAGGGGAATTAACTTATTTCGTTCGATTTGTTGAAGAGCACTATAACGAGGAGCCCCACTAATCATCGTTGTCACCAAGCCAACCGGTATAATTCAGTATGGCTTGGTCTTATTACGATCAAATCGAACTACTGCAAGAGTTAAGAAATATTGCTCAGCTATTTATTCTTCTGATGTCACCTGACGATCCAAATTACGATATTGCACCGCTTCTGCCAGGTGTGCGGAGCTGATATCAGCCGCGCCAGCCAAATCAGCTATCGTTCGGGAGAGCTTAATAATTCGATCATGTGCTCGCATACTTAGACCCAGTGTCTCCAAAATACTATGCAACAGCTGAGTGCCCTCTTTTCCCAGATTAGCATAACGACGAAGGGCAGCCCCGGAAAGCTCGCTATTCCAGGAGATGGACAAGTGTTGATAGCGCTCAGCTTGTATTGCTTGGGCTGCTACAACTTCGGCACGCATATCTGCCGAGGATATAACTGTACCTTGCTTACCCCAATCCTTGGGACGGGGGACATCAACCTGCAAATCGATCCGGTCCAGAAGCGGCCCAGAAATTTTTGCCCGGTATTGAGCAATACGGGCAGGACTGCACGAACAACCTTGTAGTGGGTTCCCACTTCCGAGGAAACCACAGCTGCACGGATTCATAGATGCGGCTAACATAAATTGAGCGGGGAATGTGAAAGAAGCCCGTGCACGGCTTATCGTCACAACCCCATCCTCCAGCGGTTGGCGCAGCACTTCAAGCACGTTGCGGGAGAATTCAGGGAGCTCATCCAAGAAGAGAATCCCGCGATGAGCCAAACTGACCTCTCCCGGTTTGGGGATTCCTCCGCCGCCAATAAGTCCTGCGCTTGAAATCGTATGGTGCGGTGAGCGAAAGGGCCTGCTGCGCAGTAAACCACTATGAGCATCCTTAAGCTTTCCGGCAGCACTGAAAATCTTGGTCACCTCTAGTGCCTCGCTGTCAGATAACTGTGGAAGGATGCCTGGCAGACGTTTGATCAGCATCGTTTTCCCTGTCCCTGGAGGACCCATCAGGAGGATGTTATGCATCCCTGCCGCGGCAATAGTTAACGCTCTCTTGACATGCTGCTGACCCAATACATCACTATAATCATCCAACATTTCATTTCTCATGCGCAAAGAATGGTCTGTTGGAGAAGAGTTATGTACAGGAACTACATACCGGAGATGCTCCAGGGAAATTGCCAATATTGGAGGCCGTTCTCTGGAAACTGAACCCGTGCTCGTTGACACAGGAAAAGGTAGAGGTGAAAATGATACGGCTTCCACCGAAACAAACTCGGCAGGAATAACCTCCGGTTCAACTGCTGAGGTTGTCTCACCCGAATTTTCCAGACCCCTTAAATGATCCATGACATACACAGTTAGTCCACTGATTAGTGCAGCTTCTGCAGCATTTTCTTTGGGGAGCAGTACAGCCTGTATACCCGCTCTACGGGCAGCTTCCACCATGGGTAGAACTCCGCTTACGGGTCGCAGACTGCCATCGAGGGCAAGCTCACCGATCAACAGCATCTCTTGGGCAGCAGGCATGATCAATTGGCCGCTAGTCGTCAGAATACCCAGTGCGATGGCCAAATCGAACGCCGAGCCTTCTTTCCGCAGATCGGCAGGAGCCAGATTAATCGTAATGCGTTGCTGAGGGTAACGGTAGCCGCAATTTTTAACGGCAGCTCGCACCCTTTCTACTGCTTCACGAATGGCGGAGTCTGGCAGTCCTATAATATTTATTAGTAGTAACATAGACCATACTTATTTCACAGTATCACACTGATGGTGTTTTCGGTATGCACCTTACCCATTAACTTATACTTTTCTACGATTTGATTTAATCGTTCAAACATTTTAAATTCAAATGTGAATATAAATCCTTCATTATTATTACTTTCATTAGAAGTCACATTATCAATACCGCTGTAATTCATAACACCAATACTGCTAATTAGATTCATTATTGTATCTCCGGTGACTTCCTTATTAAATTTGAAATCTTTTAGACTCTTAATAGTATCGTCTATATCTTTTATTTCCTCCTGTAATTCTTCATTTGATAATATGGTACGTTGATATTTTTGTGATAATGATTCGTATTCCATATCTATTTCAGCAGCCATCTTTTGTAATGTTTCTTCATTGAAATTACCCATTACAAACAACATACCTAATCTTTCTTTTCGCTCCATAACATCTTTAATCTTTAGTTGTAATGCTTCTGATTCCCTGATCTGCTGGTTATCAATCTTTCCATACAATTCCTTTTTTAAATTGTTTAATTCAACAGTATAACTTTTTTTAAAATTCATGATTGTTTCTTCTAGTCCTGTTCCTATAAATTCATTTACTGCAACATCAATCAAATCGTTTCTAACATTTTTCGCTGAACAGACAGCAACTCCTTTTGTTTTCCTTGTAGCACAATTCATGAATAAATTCCCATGCCTATCACGGTTTTGAACATAACCTTTACCACATTTTTCACATTTAATCTTACCAGAATATTTTCCGTGTTGTGTTTTAATACCTTTTCTATCCTGATTAATCCTTCCCCCTCTCGCTTTTTGCGCGTTTGCGAATGTATCAGCATCAACAATAGCAGGGATTCTATTCTCAAATATTTCCCATTCCTTCTCATCTTTAAGCGTTGCAGATTTTTTATTACTAAAAACTAATGGAGACTCCATCTTATTGCGAACAAGAACACCTTTATATGCTGGATTATTTAACATCCTGTTAATTGTTGTCTGCGAAAACGGTTTTCCATCACGTAGAATTCCATTAGCCTCTAGATACTGCAATATCTTTCTAAGCCCATTTCCCTCTATATATAGTCCATATATCATTCTAACTATTTCTGCTTCTTCAGGAACAATTTCTAAACTGTTAGATAATACTTGTGTACCATCTGGTAAAGTTATTAACGTATCAAGTTCTTTATTAAGCCTATAACCATAGAAATTATCTTTCATTCTGATGCGTCCATTTTTAGCACTTTCTTTAAGTCCAAACAATACCTTCTCTGATCTATCTTGTGATTCACGTTGAGAGAACACCATCATAATTTGTAGCATAGTTTCCTCAGACATATTCTCAGTAGATAGGTTCATATTTGTGAAGTCGATATATACGCCTTTATCCCTAAGTAAGGTAAATATTCTGTTGTCATTTACATTACGTGTGAAGCGAGAAATATCTTTAACAAGAATGCGATTAAATAAAGGCTTTCTATCACTTAATTCAATCATAATAGTACCCTTATCACTTGTAGCAATATCTAATCCAGCATCATGTAATAACTCTCTAAAACCTTTTCTCTTTTCCCATCTTGTTGCAGATAATGTGTCATGATAAACCTTATGTAATTGCATGTTTTCCTTGTCATTTGTGTAGTTTGAATAGTAATTAATTTGTGCCTGTAGTGAATTTAATTGATCATCATGTTTAGTACTTACCCTACCATAAGCAGCAACAGTTATCATATTTTCCTCCTTGATGGTTTATGTTTCCTATTATATCATTTATCAATAGACCATCGCTGTCAAAACGAAAAAAAAGGTGCAATGCCATATTAGCATCACACCTTATAAATCATGAGATATACAGTTTCTTGTTGACATTGTCCCATGACACTTTATGACCAAGCGCTTCAATAACTTCAGCAGGAACATAATTCACATTATCTTTCAAGAATCCATTATGTACGCTGTTATCTTTAGTTAAAATTTGCTTAATTAGTTGCACATCATCATTCCCCGTTGTCTCTGGTTTGATTACAACCTGTTCAACCTTATTAAACAATTCTAATTCTGCATTTCTACGTCTCACTAAACCAGCTAAAACAGTACCGCTTGACTTATTGTAATTGAAAATACTTTCTGAAATTTGTTTAATTGAACGGCCTTTACATAACGCTCGAAGGTTGCCATTACCACAGTTATAACAGAAGCTTACAAGTGCATCAAATTGGTACTGATTAAGCTGTGCTGTAACGGGTACATACGATGTGTCATTAACATATGATTCATATTTAGCAAGGTCAGACACTAACATATCATCTGCTTGTGACTGTGTTATAGTCGAACCCTTTTTAACATCTGATCCATAGTGACCCCATCCAATTGTATAATAGGTTTCAGTCTGAACAGGTTTGTATGCTGCAAGTCTGCAACCCTCAAATGATTTGATTAGGCTGATTCCTGCCTGTGATATTTTTCTACTCATATTGATGACTACTCCCTTTATTCGTATTTTTATTCAACCTCTGATTTATCCTTATTCTTCAACACCAGAATCAAATTCTTAACTTTATCAGGAAGTGGAACACCCATTTTGCCACCATTTTCAACAATACTCACGAACTCAACCAAACAAAAAGAAGCAGATATTCCATCTGTGATTATTCCATGACTACCCAACATAGCGGACTCGACCATATATACAGCACCAATCAATAAAATTACATATGTTTTTCTAATAAGTCCTTTAGTTCCAATTCGCGAGTTTATATTCTTCTCATATATCCCAACCATAAGTCCTGTTATGAAATCTATCATTTGCAATGCAAGCAAAACGGTGAAAACCAGTCCCAATCCACCTATTAGCCATGATACTATTCCTGAGATAAGTCCAATTATTAATTTTAGAATTATACCTATATGTTCCATTTCATCACCCCTAATTCATAAAAAAAGAGACGTATTATCTAGTCTCAATTAATTCAATCACATACTCTGTATCTCTAGTTTCAACAATCTGCCAGCGCTCCTCTGTTGTATCAGGGCGATATAAATCCCCTTCTACTCCAGTACCTATTTTAGTTACTAGTAAATTAGTCATAGTGACTAAACCTCCTTTACTAAGAAGTTGTCGTATTTAATGAGTGTGCTATTGTTGGGGAAAATACCCACATATGTACGTGTAATTAATTCAGCATCTGTAATGTTAAAGATCAATTGATCATTGACATAACATTTAATGCTTGAACCAACACAAATAGCCTTAAGCTGAATAATCTCACCGGATACATAAGCACGTGTATAGCTGCCTAGATTAGTTGATACAAAGTTTACCTTTTTATTGATTTGTACAGTACTGCCGCTCAATATCAATTCCATGCGGTCAGCATCATTAGTTGCACTTAAACGAAACCCTAATGAACAGGCTGTACTTATCCCTCTGGTAACATCACAACTAATCTCATAATCAGCATAGCCAGCGTTAATTTTTGCTGTTACCCAAGCATCAGCATACGCCTTGCCATTGGCTATTTTCATCGCACTAGCCCATATCTGTCCAGTTTCGGATGTACCTAATGTTGTCGCGTCAGCTCTATCAAAACTGTCTTTGACATATGTTTTGAATGTTTTTGCTCTTACTCCATAACCAAATCCTACACCTACGCCAGCCCCGATAATCATTGGTACATTACCCATATTTCGGTTGCTGTTGTTCCGGTTGCATTAATTCTAGTTGCTGGAAATGGTACAAATTGTCCAACAGGCAATAATGCAGAAGGAATAATAACGGATGTACCATCTGGTTTCACTACAGATACTGTTCCTGCTGTACCTGCTACGGCAATACTAATAGCCTGAGTAGTCAAATTGACTGTGTTGCTTGGTGTAACAGACCCGAAATCAGATACATTACTTCCTAATAATTTGGCTGCGAAAATTCTCATTATAATTCATCCTCTCTTGTTGTAATTAGGTAATATAAATATCTCCTGTAATCTCTTCATACTGTTCAGCTGTTATTTTCTTAGCCACAACTCCGTCGGCTACCATATCTTTCGTCCAGAAACCAGCATCGTAAAACTTCTTTATACGATTAAACCATACCATTTCATGCACCTCCTATCGTCATAATTTCATACCATAGTGAAGATACTTCTGATTGTAACTGCTCGATCTCAGTTAGTACTGGCGGCTTGTTTGCTTGTTCTTCTAGATAAGCCTCCCACGCTGCCTGTAATTCGGTTTCTGTCGGTTGTGGCTCTGGTAGATTCCAAAAGGCTATGAATGGGCCGTTGCCGTCTGAATTATCTTGTACCATAAAATCAATCATTTGGTTAGCTGTCGGGTATAGGTGCATGATCACTTGTGCTATATTCATATTTTTCATCCCTTCTTATGCGATTCTAACCACTGAGAATGTTGTTATATTTGAATTCAGTACACTCGCGGTACTTGTCAAAGCGTACATTTCAATGTATTCGCCAGGGTATAGTTCAACAGTGGCGCAATAAGGTACTTGCGGATTATTTAGCGTAAAACCTGAAACTCGGCCTAAATTAAGGTGTAACGCTCCGTTTTTAAATAAAAATATTTCTATGGATGTTGTTGTAGAAGAAATACCAGATTGCCACCCCATAATACCGCTGATACTGTATAACCCTATACCACCTTTTGCAGTAAAACGACTTGAACTAAATTCAGAAAGTGCGTCAGGGAATAAAGAGTTTTGAAATAGTACTTTAGCGCTCACGTTTGCAGTAAGTGGCTGTGTGGCGTTTGTATAATAGAATACCCCTGATCTAGTTCCCCTAGTACTATCTCCCCATGGGTTAACAGCGCCGCCAACATCATTACCGAAAATAACACCACCGTAAAACGTTGTGTATAATGACGTTGCTGTTATTGTAGAAGCACCAACCGAAATTTGACCGCCATAAGAGGCGCTATATCCTACATTGTTGCCGCTACCCGTCATATTCTGTACCAGCACTTTACCGTTTACATGCGCATAAACCCCCGCAAGTCTGTTGCTTGCTTGACATTCTGCCATATGGCAATTGCCCTCTTCAATATAAAACCCTTGGAATGACGAGGCCGTTATACAAACGCAACGGGCTAAGTAAGCATTAATACAGCCGCTCACAGTAAAGCCTGCGGTTGTCGTTTTTGTTGTAGCTACTCCATAAACCTCAGTACGTAGTGCATTACTAGAAAGATTTAGTGACTGAATAGACCGTGTAGAACTTAATACTGTGTCACCTACAATTTGGATAACACCAGACCCTGAAAACCCTGCAATAATAACATCTTCGGCATACGTACCCGCTGCAACATTAATTATTACCAGGCTGTTTACAATGCGCGGTAACTTCCATATCGCCGCCTGTATGGTTTTTAACGCCCCGCCCGCTGTATTAGCCAGCCCCGTATTGGCATCGTTTCCGTCCGTCCGCACATAGTAGGTCAGCGCTGCCGTTGTCTGTTTTGGAAAGTCTGCGGCATGGTAGGTGTCCAGTGTGTCAGCGTCTACTAGGCTACCCGCACCGTCTACCGTTAATAATTTTGCTAGTACATCAGCAGCCGTATAGGATGCCGTTGGTAGCTTTGCAGCAATTTGTGTTTGAATAGAAGAAGTAACTCCGTCAAGATAGTTAAATTCAGTTGTTGATACTATACCTGTACCTATCTTAGTTGCATCAATATTAGCCGCTGCATTAACGTCAGCATTAACGATCACTCCAGCGGTAATGGCGGATACACTACTACCAGCAGCAGATGTAATATCTCCCGTTATCGCTCCTGAATATGTCGCTGGCAAGAAACCATTTGCATCCAATGGAGCATAGCCATTAACAGCACCTTTCTCAGATATTGACTGTTTTGATGTTATTTGTGTCTGAATTGCAGATGTAACCCCATCCAAATAATTGAATTCAGCATTACTTACAACTCCTGTACCAATTTTGGAAGCGTCGATATTTGCAGCCGCATTAACATCTGCATTTACAATGACTCCTGCTGTGATAGCTGTTGATGTACTTCCTGCTGCCTTTGTAATATCACCTGTAAATGCTGCCATTGCTGTATTCTTTACGCTCAATAAAGCAGTATCTGTTGCATTGGCTAAAGCATTCATATCTCTTGGAACATCACCTGTCATTGTGCTTGTGATAATCGGTAAACCATAATTTGTTGTTGCCATCTTATAAGAACCCTCCTAAAAGTAACTCTCCATATGTGTGTGTAGAGAGTTGACTATATGTATATGGTATAAACTCGCTGTAAAAAGCATATCTGAATTTATAACTCATTTTTATGTGTGCTGGTGCATAACTCCGAAGAACCGCTTTTAAGTCTTCAATATTGGAAGGAACACCAAATACAGAAGTGAATTCAACTACGATTCCATGATCTAATGTAATTTCCACATCGCCATGAGCATAAGAGTCAGCTATTACTTTTAACTCTGCTGCTCCAATCTTAGTCATTCCTTTTAACCTTGACATTATCTGTTCTCTTCTAATTGCATCAGTCTTAGTAATATCTGTTACTATGCCTAATTCCTTTTCATAGACAGGCAATGACCAAGTAGCCGTACTAATATCAATCTGATTACTAAAGTCAGTCATTTGTTCATCAAAGTTGTCCAATGTAATACCAATAGACCCGTTAATCTCATTGATTAATGGATCTTGTCTAACTATTTTATGTAGATTATTCGTTAAGGTATCTTTATACAACTGTCACCACTCCCATAACAGCAATTTGTCTAGCTGTAGTTGTTACATTTCCCGCCGAACCATTGAGAAGAAGAGTAGTATAATCTAAAACCCCAGCAGAATTAAGGATAGCATCTCCCACCTTGGCAGCAGATACATAAAGTTGCTTGAATGCAATACTCTGCAAATATGCCGTAACAGAATTGCTAATGTTCTGCTTAACCTGTGTTAACGTATACCCACTAGAATATGTAAGCGATAAACTAATATTGAGAGTTAACCCCGTTGCAGAACTCACATAGCACTTTGCACCTATTGGAGCCTGACCATAACCCAAACCTGTACTGGACGGATCAATATATGTTTGAACTTCTGTAACCAATGCTGCACTAGCTGGCTGTTTATTGGCATTGATAATAACTACATCAACCTCACTAATACCGCCTACGATATCGCCATCAGATGGAAATACTTTTGCATCTCCAACACCATCGGTCTCCATTGCCCAAGCCATATAATGAGCAACATTTCCTGAAGTCGCTGGTGATCTAACTGCCAAATAGTAACGATTTCTCAATGCACTATCAATTTCAATATCAAATCCATTGTATGTTGATGCTGGATTTGTAACCGATGTGATACCCGTTAGTGTAACTGGTATCTGTACTATTTGGTTAGCCGGAACATTACCATTGTTACCAGCAATAATAGCGACAATATTAACTGTACCTGTTCCAGAAATAACCTTTGTTTCTGACGCTGCGAATTGTATTCCGTTTGCTGTCTCGAATAAATCACCAATATTAACTGTTCCGCTTCCCGTTGCAGTAACTTGACCAATTGAAAGAGTGGCATCATTTCTTACAATCCCTCTACGTTGTTCAACAAACTTCGTCAGCAAGTCGCCCGTAAGATTATCAACGTCTAATAGTTTTTCAATATCATCTAATCTAATAGATAAATTATTGAATACATATGCGACACTCGACATAATATCTGCCAATAAATAGCCATCTGATTTATCATAATCATTGCTGATTTGGTTTAATAGTTGTTGCTTGATTGCTTTAACTAACTCATCCACTAAATACCACCTCACTTTCTGAACCGTCAATAATTCCTCTACTTGTGATTATGTTTAAGGATATTACCACTCTGCTTCCATCTCTTGTGATCACTACTTCTTCGATATCAATAATCTCAGGATGAAGGATAATCTTTTCCTTTAACTGTCTTTCTATTTCAAATTCAGCAGAAATTCGATCCATATCTCTATTGCCAATAAACTGCTTAATACTCATTCCGAAATCAGTTCCTTGATAAATCACAATGGAATCAGAGTCAGCGGTCAATAAAAATGTTACCCATTGTTTAATGGCTTGCTCATATGTGGCTTCAACAGGTCTACCATTGATCAATACATATTCTTTTGTATCGAAATCAAATAAAAAAACCTTGCCCATGACTGTAGATACAGCGGACAAAGCTTCTATTTCTTCCAATGTTAATTCATCATCAGGAAACATGCGGCGCACCTACTTTATCAATAAGATAGTATAATTGCCCACTCGCACTAGGAGTTACAATAACATCGTCTCCAATATGCAAAATTAGATCATATATACGTGAAGCAATTACTAAATCATCAGCATCAAGGATAATATCTAAACCTAATGAAAGCTTAATGTTAGGCATAATTGTTATCACCTTTGCAACAGCAATTTCTTCAGGTGTTTTGTTATCCCTGTCTTTAAAATACTTAGTAAATCTCACTTCATTGTCATTCATTAACTCACCTTCTCCAACTGGACGCTTACTTTATGCAAGCCATTTGCTTCACTATGAGCGGCACTCTTGATTAAATATCTACCAATAACACCTGTGATCGGTTCATTAAAATCCATTAACCTACCAGCCTTAATATCGTCATGACCTAACAAGTCTAAAGATACGTCTTCTACCGCTTTATTCAAATCAGCAAGTGTATTTTTAGCGATATTTCGTGCTTGCGCTGCTTCTTTAGCATCAACAGTTATAATTTCAGTTAACAAACCGTATTTCTTAATATTGGCTGTATCTGAGGATTCCGCAAAAATCTTTGTTGACTTATCATCACTAGTTGCAACAATAACCTTGTTCTTCATTTCTACAACACTAGTTGATTTACTAGGATTAGAAATTGCAGATGTTACAGGAAATAACGGTGTAATACTACTATTTCTAACCATTGGTTTAATAAGTAAATCTGTTTGTTTCTTGATTGTTAGCGTATCATCAACCATTTCCATCCTATACTTGCTTCCCGTTTCCTTTTTAACCTGATCCATAATGTCATTGATAGTATTGATGACTTCTTCTTTATAAATCTGCTTAATACTAGTTGACATAGGAGATATATTATGTTTGATATTGAATTTATCACACAACTTACTTATTGCATCTGAAGCAGGAATTCCCTTAAATTGAATGATTGTTTTATTACTATTTAAGTAAAAAGCATAATCATAACAAGTGTATGACTTGCTCACTCTACCATTAACAGATTCATCCATTATTTTATACCTATGTAGGGCTTTACCTTCATTAAATAGAATAACCGTATCACCTAACTCGATAATGTCATATTTCTTTATATTCTCATAATCATTGTAAGCATAATCAAAAGTTAACTCTTCAGAGACAGCGTCAATATTACTGCCCCATGAGAGATTACCAACTAATTCTGTAATGTTATACTTCTTACCACTCTTAATTAATACAAGTTCATGTCCCATTATTTCACCACCGGAAAAACGAATTCTTTCAATTCAAGAGTATAAGGAAAGTCTCCTGCTGAATCTAAATCATAAGTAAATGTTTCAATAGTACATGCCATATTTAGTATTTTTTTATCACCGTGAGTGACGATAATACGAATGGGAACACGCTTATCATTCCACTTTTTGAAAAATGAAACACAATCATATCCACTCTTTTGCACTTTAACAAAAGAGTAGTATTTATTAGGAAATAGAGAAGCAATAGACAGTGTTCTAAGCGACTTTAATCCAATTAGATTCAATGCTCCAATACCATTTACTCCACCAATAATAGAAAATTCCTCATTATTGTTGACTATCTCAGGGATAGAAAACTCAGGGGGAACAATTGGCAAAGTTAGTATTTCGGCGTTATTATTTGCTGTAAATACTATATTCATTTTACTTTTCATCCCCTCTTATGTAGTAGCAACGTTTGGTATATTACTGTCAAGAACACTGACTAGTTTAGCCATAACCTTATCCATAAAATCAGCTTCACCGTATACATTGCCGTGAATATTAACTTCAATTTTTGTTCCACTGGAATTAGCAGCAAGGATTTTACTTGTCTTATCTGCTGTAGCTACAGATGAACCCTTTTTCAAGTTAACAAGTTCTGGCCCTTCTTCGCCAACTAATGACATGCCTCCCGGCGCATTATTAGTACCTTTAGCAAATGTAGGAATTGTAGGAATGCTTAGTCCAAAAGTTTTACCCGAAAGATCTCCCGGCATCCAATCTGGAAATTCTATGGAAATCCCATTAATCTTTCCGATAAGTCCGTTTATCATGCCGATGATAGAGTTAATAGGCGTCTTTACAGCACCTACCATTGAATTGAATGTACCAGCAACGCTATCTTTTATACCGTTAAAGGTGTCAACCGTACCCGTTTTTATGTTAGTCCATGCACCAGATATGCTTCCCCACAGATTTGAAGCGGCTTCTTTTACGCTGTTGAAAGCATTAACTGTTCCTGCTTTAAGACTTGTCCATACTCCACCAAGCCAAGACCATAATTCAGATGCTTTAACTTTTACCGTATCCCAGTTTTTCCACAGAAGGATACCAGCACCTATAACTAATCCAATTACAACGGCAATTATCCCGAGAGGATTGGCTGCTAAAACTACGTTTAAACCAGCTTGAACCAGTGTTAACCCTGCTGTTGTTGTTCTCCAGGCTTTATAAGCTGTGATTAATCCCTTAACGCCATTAACTGCTTGTTGGGCTATTACTGCTGCCGTTACAGCCCCGAGTGCTGGAACTAACCAATCAGAATTTTTCTTGACCCATCCCATAGCGTCACCGAAATCATTCATCAATTCTTTACCTGTTTTAAAGGCAGAATCAATACCTTTCTTGATTGCTGGTGTTTTACTTGTTACCCATTTGCTAAGTTCTGATAGTTTGGGAAGTACCTTATCAGCAAGCGGTGTCACAATACTAGTTTCAAGTGTTCTGGAGATACCAGTAATGGCAGAATCTAAGTCCGTATACTTCACATCATTCAATTTGCCCATTGTGTCAGTAGTGCTATTGAATCCCTTCTCAACATTGGCAAGTGCAGATATTGACTTCGCTCCTAAATCTTCCCACGTTGATCCAAATAACGCTGTACCGATAGCATTTTTCTTAAGTGGGTCTTTAACCTTATCCAATGCTTTAACAACTTGATCAAATGCCTTCTTTGCATTAGGGCCACCTTTTGCAAATGTTGCAGATAAACCTTTTGCATCAAGATTCAATCCTTTAAAAGCTTGCGCCGTGCTATCACTACCATCTTTTGCACGTATACCAAACTCTTTTACAGAATCTCCAATTGTCGCCAGAGAAAATGCTCCTGAATCTAATCCTGAACCGAATGTGTCAAACATTTCATCTGCTGAGAATCCTAGTTGTTTAAATTGAACACCAAATTCTGAGACACCATCAAGCAATTCACCGGTCTTATCCAATCCAGATTGTGAACCTTGTGCAAGCAAATTGAAAGCTTGATCAGATGTAATCCCGAACTGTTTCATCATGCTATCAGTTGTAGCAATAGAGTCTGGAATCTCAGCTTTGAATACATCTCTGTATACTAATGCATTTTCTGTGCTGTCTTCCAATGCTTTACCTGTCTGACCTGTAATTTGTGCAACTGTAGCTAATGACTCACCGACATCTTCCCAAGACGCGCCGAAATTATTACCATAGACACTAACCATTGATGCCTTCATTTTGTCAAACTCTGCTCCTGTGTATCCTGTTGCTGCTGATAATTGTGATAACGATGTTGAATATTCCTTAACGCTATCGACTGAAGCACCAATAGTTAAACCAGCTGCACCAATGCCAGCGAATGCAATGGTTAATCCTGCCGCTTTCTTTGCAACGCTCATAAATCCAGATGATGCTCTTGCTCTAAAATCTTCAACGCCATTATTAAGCAATCTTACTTGACGTGATGTATCATCACTTTGTCCAGCAATCCGTTGTAAACCTTCAGTCATATTCTCACGGAAGTTTAGAATTGATTGTATTGCTCCTGCCATATATACTCACCTCCTTGTAAAACTAAAAAAATGGAGAAAGGATTATTTCTTTTCCCCTCCCCATTTAGCGTTATGTTCTTCGACTCTTTCATCTTTGTTATATATCATGGATTCATAATAGAAAGTCTTTTCAATCAATGACATATTAATTAACTTAGCCAGATCATAACCTCTATCAACATAATAGGAGTACATATTGAAGTCACGATCTGACTCTATTAGTTTTTTATTTCTTCATTAACACCGTTGACATAAGTTAGACCGTTCAGTTCTGTTTGCAGGATGTTAATATCATTAAATGTTAGCAATTCGTGCACAGCAAGTTCAGGTGTTCCATATTCTTCGTAGAAAGATTTATCTTTAAACAAATCTACACATTGGCTAATTATATAACTGAATGCCATAAATTTTTCCGCTGTGCTACCATCAGATTCTTGTATTCTGTCACTAAATTTATAAACAAGTTCCTTCGATGGTTCGTTGAGTGTAACCATACAATCCAAACTATCAACATACACATCTTTTGTTCTCATTTTTCTGTTGAGTCTTTGTGCTTTCTTTGCAATCAATAGTTCCAAAGTCAATTTTGTATCGTGTTGATTAGCTTTAGTCATTATATAATCCATCTCCATTATTTTTATAGTTAGAGGGGAGCCATTGACTCCCCAATATAATTACATGTATTCAATAAATTCTGGTGGGGATGATGTAAATGGAATAGTATCTTCCATTACAGCTTGATTCTCAGATGTTGCGCCATATTCTGCAATTACAACGTTTCTGAATGTTGCACGTTCTGCCTTGCCTGTACTGTCGTTAATAATTTTGGATGTGATTGTAATATCTGGAAGCAAACCAGTTTTTGCAACATCACCAATCAATAGCGCCATTCTACTTTGTGTGCGATTGATTGTGAATGATCCCTCACAACTAACGCCTACAACACGTTTATAAGTTTGCAAATCTCCACCAAATTTAACATCAGCAGTTTCATATGCAACTTTATATTCAAACTTATTAGATTTAACATCTTCACCGTTTACCCATACTACGGTATTTGTACCTGTTGCGACTTCATTACCTTTGTTAGCCATGTTTTATTCTCTCCCTTCTATTACTCCATTGTGATATTGAATACAAAGTCTTCCATTGCATCAGCAATCTTGATGTTACCAGCAAGATAAACATTGCTACGGAAAGTATTTTTACGTACCGTTACATCGTCCCAATCAGCCGCCATAGTTTTACCTATTGCCAAGTGTGCGGAGCGCTGGGCTTCAATATCAACGAACGAAACATTGGTGAATTCATTATCTAGTACACCCTCATCAGCAAGAGTACTAAAATAACTGTTGATCGAACTAATCAACAAGACCTGATTGTCATAGATGTTCTTAAATTTTCCCGTGTATGTATTCTTAAACGTGGTATAAATATCGTCCCTGATCAAGTCCATAGATTCAACGACAAGAATTTTGCTCATTGATTCGGTTACGCCAGATGTGTAAGTAATTAAGCTATTGACTCCTCGGCAAATTCTGACTGACACGTCATCGTTAAAGAGCACAAGCTTGCCTGCATTTACTGCAACAGTAAGGTCTGCTGGTTGAACAACTCCTGCAAGATCATCTAAAACTAGGTATGTGCTCGACTGAAGAAGCGACAGACCAGCTAGGACACCTAGCAAACGTGCAATATATTTTTCACCAGTTACAGTTGCACCAGTTTTATATGTCACACTAGTATTGCAGAAATTCACAATATGCATAGAATCGCTAATTGTAGCGTTGAAAACTACCGCTTTAATTGTCTTCTTCAATGCTTCTTGTGCCTTAACATAGGTAACTAGGTCAGTCGTTTCAGTCGTACTGGCTTCAGCAAACCCGATCCAATTATATTTTCTGCTTCCCAATGCTAAAACTGCATCGGCTACACCTGTAGTACCGGATGTACCAACGCGAACGACATATACTTTATTAGGCGTTCCTAAAAATACCTGACGAATATAAGCAACATTAGCTGCCGTAAACAACGCTGGTTCAATATCAGTAGCAAATTTATACTCTTTCAGGTTAAACGTGACATTCGTTGTGTCCTTAACAATTAAAGCTACGATTCCTTTTGCACTTCTAGTCACAGCAGAAACCCCTAATGCCTTAAAATTAATCTCAATATTGGGTACTCCAATAGCCATTTAAATCATCCTCTCATTTTTAAACATTTACATCTAATTCATCCATCATGAAGTCACTTGTATTACCATTTTCTTCATCTGCAATTTCGATTAATTGAATATCGAAAGATACCTGTAGAATACCATCCACTTTATCCGAAGATAGATTAGAGGGATAAACTACGAATCCGTCTACTATTTTGAAATTGTCAACAAATGCTGTTTCCAACATATCTTGAACAGTCAATAGTTCCAATTTATAGTTTGTTTGACTGGTAGGAAAAAAGTAGATTATCACGCTTATTGTGCGGTCTAATCCCTTCGGCCCATACTTAGCAGGGACAACGCTGTCGAAATCAACATAAAGACATGGTCTTCCAAATCCTTCGCGAATATCTGAACTCTGAATAGGTATATCAGGCAATATATCAATCAACTTTTGATTAATAGCTTCAGCAACATTAATTAAGGTAATCATTCATACACCTCTCAACTCAAACCATCTTCTAGCAATCCATCAAAAAACTCTTTACAATCTGCTAAATACTCAGATTTAAATTCCGCTTCTGACTTCTTAAATACATGGTGTCCCGGCACAAATCCAACGTCTTGTTTTCCCGGCTTCTTTGTTACTATTTTGTGGCCTAGTTCAATTAGATGGGCTTTGGGATCGGTGGAATATGCACGAATACTAAGTTTCCCTTCGTATTTGTATATCTTCCCTCTCTTAATACTCTTGATATAGTTACCACTCTGTTTCTTGACACCGCTTGATTTAGCATTTTTCTTAATAATCTTCTTCAGCTTGTTGCCCTCAGTTCTCAAAAACTTCTTGGATTCTTTGGGCATCTTTTTCACGGCAATATCCATTAATCGTTTCGTGAATTCATCCATCTCACTAAAATCAATTCCTTGTTGTGCCATTTATCCTATCACCTCTTCACAGAATATTTCCAAAGTCTCATCTGCAAAGTATGGATTTAAAATAAATCTAATTTCAAGCCTATGAGATCCAAACATAAACCACATGTCATTAGTAATGTTCTTGCCTGAACGATAGCGAATGATTACCTTGTGAGTAACATTAACTAGAATCGTATCAGCAACAGTTTTACCTAGACTTCCCGTTTGAGGAATGACACTAGCCCATAGTTTTTCTTTAAACACTTCAGGTTGATTACTAGTTTCATGTATTTCATTCTGAACCTTGACGTTATGCCATACGGTTAATTTAGTATCCAGTTTTCCAACATCCATATTAATCCTCACCCCATTCAATTTGCATAAGCAAACTACTTAGGCTAAGTTCTAATGTTTTAGTTGAAGTTGTAACCACTGGATTCCTATTTTCATACATATGAGTACAGTAAAGGTAAACAGCAAGCCTGTGTCTAGGACTTTCTTCATTAAATTCCTTGCCCGTTGCTGTTTTGATATACATCTTAGCAGCAGCAATTAAGACACCAAGGAAAGAATCTTCCTCAGTGTCATCAGCATCCAATCTTAAATATTCTTTTAAATCATCAATTAGCAATTTAGCCACTCCTTTGTGACTCCATCACAGTCACTTATGCAAGTGTGATTTCACCGAAAATATACATTTTGTCTGAAGCGTCTGTTTGAACTGCGTCAAGATGAGTAATTATACGTGCAATAGTGGTGTTGGATTTGAAGCCAGCTTCAGAAGATGTTGCAAATTCATAGGCTCCAGCATCAACAAACTTAGCGCCCTCCATTACATTACCGTAGAAAATTGGTGCTTTCTTTGTAGTAGTTCCAAGGGTAGGAAGCAAAGAGCCAGAGAATACATGTACTGGATATCCCATAAATAGACGACTAGTAGGTAGGGCAGGGTTCGGTTGCAGTACAGGGCGACCATATTCATCAAGGGCAGAATCCAACATGTCGAATCCATCCTGATTTGTGCAGACACAAGCGCCATACTTCACACCTTCGTCGAGATCAACGTTAATAGATTTCTTCAGAGCTTTCCAGTCAGCGATTGCTTTAGAAGTCTTTCCTAGTTTCAGTGCAGCAATAGCCATTTTATTTTCAGTAACAACTGCTTTCTTAGCGAATACACCAGCAATGTACTGAATCAAAGCATTATCAGTCATAGCAAGCAAAGTATTTGACAACGTAATAAGAGCGCCTTTTTCTTTCAGTTTGAATGAGACAGTTGTAAATGTTACGTCAGATGCCTCGGTGCCATCAACACCATCTGTAAAATCTACTAATTCAGAAAGAGTTTCAAAAGATTCTACAGGGAAAGAACCACTCAGGGCAGTAGTTGGAATATAACCCAACACATCACGGAAAGATTTATATTGACGAATCTTTTCAACGATAATTGTATTAATATCTTGTGGCAATAGGTAGCCTTCACCGCTAGTACCATTACCAGAAGCAGGAATCAGCAAAGCATTTTCGGCTTCAGTCAAACGTTTGCCCATACCCTTTTTAATCAATGCTCGTACAGAATTTGCTGTTTGTTTAGTGTTCTTTTCATCCATCTTATTGTCCACCTTTTCAGTTTCAATTTTGTTTTGTGCGTCTTCTAGTGCTTCGATATCGAGTTGTTCCTGAATTTTAATGCTTGCTTTTAGGTCATTAATTTCATCCATCTTTGCTTGAGCAGCTACAGTATTTTTAGCATTCAATAGAGTCTGGGCTTCAGTCTTTGCAGCTTCCAAAGAGTTTTTCAATTCGTCAATATGTTTCATATAATTTAATCTCCATTCTAATTTTGGTTTTTTTCACAACAAAAAAGCCCCATAACATTTGTTATAGGAGCCGCTTATAGTAACTGTAATTGCATCTGCATTCTTATGATTTCATCCTCATCAACCTGTACTACTTCTAAACTATGTACTTCTTCTGGTTCAACCTCTGCAACAACCAATGTTTCTGGTACGTTTATGTAATTTTTGAAGTTATCACTGATACATGCAGCGATATCATTTGCTTCTGAAACTTCAATATTGAAATACTTAGCAGCTTCATTCCCGTTCAACCATGTTTCAGCGTCTACCATTTGTTGGATTGTCGCAATATCAACGCCTTCTTTAAGTTTCTCAGCATAGACATTCATAATTCCAGCTTCAATTCTATCCAAATCATCAGCCATTTTCCGGAAATCAATACTATTGCCAACAGCCATATTCCAAGGTTTATGAATCATCAAATATGAATTCGATGGGATAATGATTCTGTCTCCAACCATTGCAATCACGGATGCGATAGACCCGGCCAAAGCATCAACATATACAGTTTTAAATCCCTGAAAACGTTTGAGAATATTATAAATTGCTATACCACCAAAGACAGAACCACCACCACTGTTTACATATATGTTTAGACTAGGCTTATCTTTAGCTTGCTCTAGAATAGCTAATACGTCTTCTGGTGCTGTATCCGCTTCAGTCCATTTATCCCAAGCGCTATTTACGATATCCCCATAAAAGTAGATATCGGCGCTATCATTAGTAACGTTTTTAATTTGCATATACTTATGTTTCAATTTATCACCTCCCTTACTTAGCCGCTGGAACAGCAACTTGTTTTCCTGCGTTTGCAACAGGGATCAAAGCACCATTGAATACTAGTACGTCACTACCTTCAATGAACGGCATGTCTTCCAGTCTTCGTGCATCTGCTGGAGTATAAACACCATTCTGAATAGCAGCTTGATAAGTAGTCATTCTAGTTGCTAAGTCAGAACGCAACATACCATCAAGATTAAAGCGAATACTATAACCGCCACTCAACTCTTTAGTTGTCAGAAGTTTATATTCAAACTCTTGTTCATACGAAACTAGTACAATCTCCAAAGTATCTGATAGGAACGCTCTATTCTGCGATTCTATATTTGAGTATGTAGACTGTTCAAGACTGTTCAATTGATATAGCTTCACACCAAAAGCGTTCGCTATATGCTTGATTGTCATTCCTGAGAGTTCAAAGAATTGAGAATCAACTAGTTTAGGATTAAACTCTTTCAACTCATAACCCATTGCAACAGGTATGATTCGACCTGAGTTTTTAACACCACTAACCATACTCTCAAATATTCCCCGCATCTTTTCACGTTCTGTTGCTCCAATATCACCTGTGTACTGTAATACTGCGCGACCTTGAACACCATTCTTCCAATAATTGTTGGTGAACTTACTTGCGTATTGTTCATTCTGAATTGTTTCAGCCAAATATTTTTTAATTGGTGTACCAACTATTCCATCCTTCGAGAAATTCTTAAGGTGAACAATCTCTTTATAATTAAACATATACTGTTTACCATTGATGTCAGTGTAGGAATACCAGATCATATTCTCTTTAACAGTTCCGTCAGTAGAGAATAAACCTGTGTTATCAATTACAATCTGCATTCTAGTACTGTCCAGAATATATAATCCTGTGACCTTGCCCCTCATTGTTGGAGCATATATAAACGCATTACCATGTTCCAACTTTTGAAACTCACATGCGAATAGAAAGTCAGTCGTTGAAATATATGGATTAGGTCTTCTCTTCAACAATGAATATAGATAATGGCTATCTTGCTTTTCTGTTCCTGATTCACCAGTCTTAATAATCTTAATAGGAAGTTTAGCCAAAGCTTTACACCTGATATCCATACAAGCGTAGTAGGTTGCTGAGTATAATTTATTCTCTGATATATCACTATCCAGATTTAAGGCCGCTAGAAATGATTGAGCATCAGCCAACGTTAAGCCTTGCGCTCTAAGTGAATTTAATGCTGTCTTTTTCTTACTTGTAAATAGTCCCATTTGTTCACCTCCCTTACATGTAATCTTTGTAGAGATCGTCTATGTATTCATCTGTCATTACAAACTCTTTCTTTTGAAGCATAGCCATTTTGTGTGCATCAATGACAGCATCAACAGGGTCAATTCTTTTAACTCTAAGATTCTTATCAATTTTGCATTCACCCATTGAGTTATGATCCAGCTTCGCATTTGCAACAGACCAAGATAGAAGTTTGCTATCCTTGTTGTAAATGATATTTCCTGAATCTACCTCTAATTTAAAATCAACAGTTGGTTGATTGAGATTTCTAGCAGACGCTAATATCTCAACTACTGGAACACCAAAATCTTCAAGATCACTCAAGAACGCATCGGCATTATGAGGGTCATAACATATCATTTTAAATTTTATGTTATAAGTTTCTTTTAGTTCTCTAAGATACTTAAGTATGAATTTGTAATCAGACTTATATCCAGGAGTTGTTGTTAATAATCCATCCTTTAACCACGTACCATAGGGAGCCAAGTCAGATTTAATATGTTCTTGCAATCTCTCCTTTGGAATAAATGAATGAGAGTGAATGAAAAACTTTTGTACTCCATCAATAACAATAGGAATCTCAATAGCTAGACTCGTTAAATCTCCGCCACTCGATAAATCCAAGCCTATAACCGCCTCATAACCTATGAAGTTATCTAGTGTCATGTCAGAGGCACATGCTTTCCATTTATCAAGATTGATATACGCATTCACTTCTGAATGAGTCCATATGTTCAGCGTCTTTGTCATGAAGTTTGTTAGTTCTTCTCCACCTTTATCCTTGGCTTCAATCGCTAACATTTCCATTGATTTAATAGAGTGAGGAATATGTCTAGACAAAGGAGCGCATTTGGCCCAGTTTTTACTGTCCCAAATATCATCTTCTTTATCCATCTGAGCAATATAATTAAAATATCTATCGTTATCACCTAAACCATTGAGTATGTTGATACAATATTCGTACTCAATTACACATGGATTCGTTGGTGATAAGTCAAATCCAGCCGTAGTAATAATGGAAATCAAACTCTCCTGCAAGTTAATCGTTCCATCCTGCAACAGTTTAATCATTTGATTATTCTTATGGCTGTGCAGTTCATCGACGATTCCCGTGTACGGTTCAAATCCATCAATACTATTTGTATCTCTACCTAAAGCAACGATCTTACCACCGTTGATTTTATGTTTGATTAAACTTTCACGATCATAAGTCTTATGTAGCGCTGCTAATTCTTTATCTTGTTCAATAAACTTTTTAGCTTGTTCCCATACAATTCGTGCTTGTGCTTTCTTCGTGGCAACAGTATATACTTGCGCATTTTGGTATCCACAAAAGCCAGCAGTATAAATTGCGATACCAGAATTAAGTAAACTCTTGGCTTGCTTGCGTGAAAGTTGAACATATGACTTAGAGAATCTTCTATAACCTGTCTTAGCATCCACCCAACCAAACAAATTCCCGATGATGAAGTATTGAAAGTCAACCAATTTAACTGGTTTACCTCTCATATCACCATCTGTAAACTTTAAATTTTCAAAGAAACGGAATGCTCTATCTGCTTTCTCCCTAGAAAACACAAAAGAGAACCCTTCGGTTCCCTCTTTTTGTAGATCATTTAGATGTCTTTGGCATGCTAATTTAACTAAATTCCCTGCAATAATCGTTCCATCCAACACATCTAATGCATATTGAGTTGTATAATCATGTATTATCATACAAATTCATCGAACTTTCCCTTTGGCTTCTCTTCTGGTTTAGGTGGAGTCATCTTTAAACGTGATTGAATAGTCAATCCCATCTGAATAGAATACTTTTGCATCTCAATAGCATATTGTTGTTGGATTGATATCAGAGGATTCTTAACCATATTAGTCGCACCAGTTTTATTAACCATCGGAACAACAAAAGGTTGACCTTCCATTTCTTTAGAAACATTTAGATAGTTTACATATGCAGCACAATATTGGGCTAGTGTAGTCACATCAAGATTAGATAATAAATTGAGTTCTGTTAACTCCTTGGCAATACGTCTATACTCTTTACGTGCAATCTTATCTGTTAACCAATCAGGAACATCAGTCTTGTTATTGTTTGGTTTAAGTGCTGCTTCTTCTTCACGTCTACGTGCAATATCTTCTTTGTTAATATTCGATACACCCTTTGCTAATAGAACCTCAATTGATTCTTTTGGTCTTGTCATGATTTTCACCACCCTTCATCAAGTATTTAGAATGAGTCTAAGTATATCCGATACCCTTTTAGATTTCATAGATAGAATTTCCGCGCTAAAATAGGGACGATGCGGTCATATCAGTTTGCAAAAAATCTTTTGCCTACCCCCTGTGCCTAGAATTTTAAAAATAATTTATTTTTTATTTTAAATTTAATATTTTTTCATATTATTATTGTTCCTCTTACCATACTTCTTCTCATCTTCAGCAGTCTTTCCATTGTGGTGCATGTGGCACAAACATTGTAGGTTATCTACTCTTAGGGCCAATTCAGGGAACCATTCACGTGGCAACATATGATCCACTACATCATATCTGCTGAACTTCATATCCTCTAGACACTTGACACACAAATAATTGTCACGTACTAATGCTACCTTTCTAACCTTCAGCCATTCTTTACTACGATAGAACTCCACAGCTTCTCTATCCCTAATGTTCATATCATAGTAACGATTACCTTCACGCCTAACTGTCTTAGCATCTACATGCTTCTCACAATACTTCTGACCCATATCACATAACTCATTGCATCCTGACTTACTGCATTGCTTCTTTAGTGCCATATGTATCCAACTCTCTAATCAACAAACCTCACGATTCCATGTTCATCCACTACATACCTCTTAAACTCACTACCCCACTTGCTCACTACACTGCCACCCATCTTATCAACCATATACTCAGCAACACTATATTCATTCACCTCATACAATTCAGTACCGATTTCAATAACAAATTCATTATTCATATCAACCACGCACCAGATTAAGAATTGCTTCATAGATAGAGAACAAACAGAATCCACCGATTACCCGAATGTAAACGTATTCCACTTTATCAATAGCCTTATATATAGGTTCTTTCATTAACATTTCCCTCCTATGTACATTCATTTTTATTTGTGTTATATTAATTATGTATAGGCACTCACCCTATATAATATCTTTATAAGTCCTACCATCAACGATACAATAGATGGTTTGTTCCGTTACACCTGTTCTGGCTGCTACTTCACGAATATATAACCGACTCTTACCAACCCACGATTTGTATTCATTTCTAATGCCTCTGACCTCATCATCACTAAACTCAGCGCTATTTGATCTTTTCCCAATTTTACTATCTCTCGCTGCTTCACGTAATTCATTATCAAACTGCTCTTTTCTAGTAGTTGGGAATAAATTGTTAGGCTTATTGTTATAGCGAACCCTGTCCTTATGGCCTGTTTCTTCAAATTCCCATGCACCAAGTGAACTTGCAAGTACAAATCTATGCTGTCCTGTTGTCAACTGTTTTCCTGAATCATCTAACAAACCAACGTACATGTAACCACCAGTCGCAACACTTGGCACAAGATATCGATTAGAACGACAACTCCAGATATCACCTGTAACACTATGTACGAAATAATAACTAAACACTCGTTCATTACCTTCGCCATCAACAAAACTCGGCACACTCCAAAACATTTCAATCCCATTTGGCATCACTTTTTCAATATTCCGTTTCAATTTAATTCCTCCTAATTTATATGGGTAACACAAAAAGGACGGCCTGATTAACAGACCATCCCAATTTGAGATACCTTTTTATACCTTTTGACACCTATACGGCCTTAACTTTAGCAGCCTTAATCATGTCCTTCTTTATCTGCTTGTTGATCCTCTTCTGCTTATCCTGCTTTGATCCTGTTCCATTTGCTCTAGAACGGTATACCAGTCTTCATTAGCATGCTCTTTCAATAGCTGCTTATCACTTTTCATATGTATATATCTCCAACATTATGTATTTTATAAAGTCGTGATTTACGATATTTGGATGTTGGGATTCACCACAGAATTACATACTATAAATTCCCTCTTCATCACAAAATAATGCTGAGTTATTCAAGGCTTCAAGTAATCCATCTTGAACATAATCAGCCACGTTGATATCATTCCCACGATAAATTACCTGTTCTTTATATCCAAACAGAGCGGTGTATGAATCAACACTGACCTCTAACTCGAATTTACTCCTGTCATATGTTGTTAATCCAGTGACAAGTAATTCACCATTTAATAAATGATCAAATAATCCATCTCTACCGTCTACTTCCTTCAGCATACGTTCCATTAATTTATCAAACTTCCCTTGCATGGCAACTTTAAATTCTTCGTTCATTAATAATTCCTCCTCAGATTAGATAACGCAAATAAGACCCCTATATAATAGGAGTCCAGGGAATACTTATTCAATTGTTTACTGGGCAAAGCTTTTGTCAGCCGGTTAAAAGCCTATTGTGTAGCACATCAACAAAAAAGCCACTTCGATGTGAGGTGACTTGGATATTATAAAATGAAAAAGACTCCACAAGAAGCGGAGTCCCTTTCCTCAAAAATCCATAATGGCTAGGCGCTACGAGGCGCATCAATATTTCTGTAACTAAATAGTATCACGTAATTTATCTTCTGTCAATTCTTTCTTGAGACTTTGTAATTCGTCTTCTAGCTCGAATATTCTACTAGCTAACTCTAAATTATTGAGAGTAATGTCCGATATATTTTCCTCTAATTTTTCAATTCTTTTTTTTACTGGATTAAAATAAAGGTCAATAATTGTATTTGTTATTTCATTAAATTTGATATTTCCAACTTTACCTAATCTTTTTCCTTGAATTCTTTTCTTCGATATAACTCTGATCTTATCTAATTGGATTCCTGTTTTATAAATAAATCCATCTGTGCTTTCACCTTTTATGATGTAATCACTTTTAACTTTATAGCGACCAGTAGAGCACGGAATTACCATGGCCTCATTAAACATTTCCTTGTAGATAATACAGGGATGAGAAAAAGATGCTTCGTACCCATAATTTGTTCCACCAAGATTTACTAAAACGATATCTCTAATTTCATATCTCCAAGGCTTACTATCGTCACCTTTAAATTGCTGCCACTGTTTTAATTCTAACATTGTAGCGGCAGTATCGTAAGAATTTTGCTGCTCAAAAAATGAAAATAGTTTCTTAGAAACAGGATACATATTTTGGATGATCGATTCATTTGATACTGACGGTACTTTTTTATTGATGTCATTATCAATTATTTCTTTTAATTTTAAATAATTAGGCTCCAATTTCAATCACTCTCCCTATTTATCCATAATACGACAAATGGGAACATATTCCTATGAAAATTGTCTTTTGCGCCTACCGCAATTAATATTCTATGGTAAAGTATTCTTATTACATCTTAAAGGGTGATCTAGTGTTAAATAATCGACTATCTATCTTTCAAAAAAAGGTCTTTGATTGTCTTGTTAAACATTACAATTACAGCGAGACCGAATCCAAGAATTGCATCAATGATTACAAGGATATATTTCCTTTGCTCGATAGGGATACGAATCCTGAAGAGGTTGCTTGGAAAATCTATGATGATAAATTAAAAGGAACACCTCCACAATTTTGGATTGATATGCTGTCCATAGTAAAAGAGATAAGTGTTGTAATTGCTGAATACAAGAAGATACCCGATACAAAAAACAGAGAGCATGAATTTTGTGTTAAATGTAATTATCCAAAATATAAAGATGAAGATTGTAGGTTCTGTAAATAACAGAGTGGAGAGTGTTAATCAACAAAAAGTCCAACACCTATATAGTTAGATGTTGACCGTTTCGGTGATTATGAATTTATGAGCCTATGTAATTTTCAGTGCTCACTTTGTACTTATGTTTTAATTGCTCTCTCTTAATATCAAATTCTTCCTCAGATATAATGTTGTTAGATCGCAGAGTCTCTAATTTACTCAGTTCTTTTGTCATGACTTGCATTTCATACTCAATTTTCTGTTTTCTTTTAAATTCCTTGGCTTCTCTGTTACCGTCAATAAAGGCTTTGCCATAAAAAATAATAGCTACTAGAACAGCAAACATTGGGATATTACTTTCTTCGCCTAAAATAAATTTTAATAGAACGAAAACTATTACAAATAAAGTTGCATATACTATATTTTTGTTCATACAAAAACCCCCTTTACATATAATAGGAGAATTGTACCATAGAAGAGAAGAGAGTAGTTATTGATTATTCGTATTGTCGATATATTATAATAATGAATATTTAGTACATATTTTACATTTTATAGTTATTTATTGTCAATTATAAGAAATGTCGTTTTCTTAAAAATGGCGTACGAACAGGCCAACCCAAAATGGATTAGCCGATGCTCATACAGACCCGGAGGAAATTCAAGCTACCTTCAGCATTCGAAGACTTGAAAGTATCTCACCCTTATTTTTATCGTCTCAGGGTAAAATGATTTCTACTAGCAGCAAGAATCTGCTTCAACTAGCATGTAGGGACGTAAATAATTAACTATTAAATATATAATAATTTATAATGAATGTCAACTGAAAAAATATTAGGGAGAGCAAAACTCGCATTTTGATCCAAACTCTCTTTGTTCTCCTTAATAGGGTTTTTCAAGTCTATCAAAAAAACCTTATTCCATATAGGTTTTTCACACTTTTTAACTTGCTGCATTTGCAACTCGACCGGACAAATCATTCCCCCTTTTCTCTTTCTTTCTTTTAGCATCTATTCTTCTCTCATACTCTTTTTGACAACTGTTACATCTGCACTGTCTTTGCTTTGTGATCTCATAATCTTCCTTACACTCAGCACAAACGCCAACTCCATTATTCCTTTTTATGTTCTCAACTATCTCTTTCCCGAAGCAATCCCACAGTATAATTTTACTCTTGTTTTTTGTTGTATAAAGATGAGTAACCAATACATTAACCAAATAAGATTTGTCCTTGCACACTGTCAATAATTGTTGTCTGATTTCTCGATTTATCAATTTAAGATTGACTCCAGCATACTTTGTTTGATTGCCTTTGTTTTTCAAACATATATCATATTGTTTTATAATTTCATTTTCCAAATTGTCATTCTTTTTTTGTCTTGTAGTATTCATTAACATCTTATAATCAAGTTTACCAACAACGTCCTTAAATCGAATATTGTTGCTTGGGATAATATCCATTAGCCTATTGACTACACTATTATTCTTAAGCTCAACTTCATCATCAGATTTATCTTTTGCAAATTTGAAAAAACGAGGGAGCTTATAATTCACTATTTTACCGTTTTTCTGTTTCACACCCAACGCTTCCATTATCTCTTCATTAACGTCATCGGGTCTCTTAGGCATATATAGCGTCTTAGCCTGATCAATAGAGAAATTATTTTCCATTACGAGCCATTTGATAACTTTTAAATTTGGATTCTCACTGTTCCACAACTTGCTGATAGCATTTGAATATATACCTATTTTCCCACTTCCTTTGAACGCTTCAGATAACCCTTCAAATATGCTGTTATTATTGATAATTCTTGCTTCAGCAGTTGCCATCTCATAATATAAAGGGACAATATTATCATTCTTCATATTTCTGTCTGCAATTTCGATGATTTTTTTATCAGCAACAACTAAAGCGTCATCTCCGTCCACATCAAATTGTAATAGTTTACTAATTATTGAGAAACTACTCGTGTACATTCCATTGGTTAAGAACCACTTACTTCTTACTTCATCAACCATATTATTATTTATGCTATGTTCCCGGTATAAGTGAGGATATCTTAAAACCAGTAACCGTTCACTTTCTGGATATAAACTACAATACACCTCTCCATCTGCTAATAATCCCTTCGGTATTTCTATCCCAGCAAATAACCTTTCACAAAATGCGTATAAATCTGGGATTAAAAAAGTGTATTTTGCATCTATTTCTAATTTTCCAAATCTAGCTCTGTTTATCATGGAGCGTCTGGTGTCCTTAATGTTATCTACACTGTGTTTATCCGCTGCTAATTCAGGTAATAGTGCTAACGCTTGTTGTATGTACGTCTGTTCCCCTTCGCCAACACCTAGTATTTTCAACATTGTTTCCTTATCTGATCCCGCCATATTGATATCATGAATTGTTTTGGATGCAATATATTCCAGTTCCTCTTTTGAACAATCCACGAGTGTCTGAAGCATCTGATAGCCAAATTGAGCATTATCTCTTTCTTCATCTTCACTACAGATACCAGACTGACATTTATGTAATTTGTATAAGTCTTTATATTCCTGCCAAGAAGAATAATACTTCCACATCTTAAATTGGCTTTTCGTAAATATGATTTGGATATTATCTTCAACAATATCCCATGGTCTATTCCAGATATCTATAACCTTCGTTGTCGCACCTTCATAGCTATCAACAAAAAGATCGAATGGCATAACCGCCAGTAATCCCTTAAACCATGGCATCCGAAATTGAAAATTCTTGTCGCTTAAAACAGGAAGTATCAACCCACATCCGTCAGTGTGAGGAATGGGAATATCCATATTTCTCTTCGGAGTAATCTCATACGTATTACGGTTAATGAAATCCACAACACCATTCACCAACGTCTCAAAGTCATCTACAACGATACATCTATTTAAATCTATTTCCCATTCTGAACACGCCGATTGTCCAAGTGCCAAGTATGCAAGGTACTTGTTAATATTCGCACCATTGTATTCAGATTTATTTATTCTTTCAACAGACAGACCACACATAATGCTATCAGCATGTTCATCTAATACCGACTTTTTAATAAATACAACTTTCTCCGATCTTATTTGGCCTGCTGATGCTGTATATGGAATATAAAGTTCATCACCATACATAAAACCTAATTTAATTAATGATTCCAGAACATCAGTATAGCTGCTTTCAAATATCATGATGTCCAGTGTTAACCTTTCCATTTCTAATCCTAGCGTCCGACTCAAAATTGATGGAAACATAGAAATAATATTTTGTTTATTAAGTTTTCTCTCATCAGTATCCTTGATGGCTAGAGTCAACGCATCTTCTCTGAGATGTCTAATTCCTGGATGATTAGCTATAGTAAATTTCAACTCTTCCTTAGCTTCTACGATTTGGAAATTGATATCACACATGTCAGCAAATATTTCAACATATTTATCATCATCTTCAGAGTTCGTTAATTGTTTCTCTGCTCCTTTCAAATCCTCAGTCAGTTTATTGACTATGTACTTTTTATTACTCTCCTCATCAGTAAAGAAAGCAGGAGCAGACAGCGAATATAATTCAAACTGGTTAGACATATTTGACATTAATTTAATTCCTCCATTTTGTTTATAATTTATAATGAATTCAGACACCGATACACCGACTAACACTAACCCTATGTACTACTGTGACACCGTGGATCATATGTAATGACAATTGATATGAAGCTTAAAAACGATACGAGGATGGAATCAATCAACAATATAGTATCCACCTATTATTCATGTTCAGGCGCTTTTGACCTTGATCTTATCCCTTGTCCTTGAAGTAAGAATTCGAACCTTAATGAAGGCGGGAACCGACTACACGAATAAAGCGCTCTTTGCTTTATGAGGGTGCACTTAATCTTTTGCCCTTAGATGTTACTCATACTCAAGTTCAAGTGCAGGGGTGCTACACCTCACCTTTCAAAGTGCGAAAGCTTCGCTGCGATGCACCACCCCTCTTGCCTACGGCAATTCACCCCTCCCATCGGAATATGGGTATACTTGCACCTGTATTAATTGGATGATTATAATTTTCGTCACCCAAAAACCTATAATAGTAATATAGTAATTAGGAGATTTGGGTGACACTTTTTTATTTACTCCTTATCTGCCATTCTTATCATTGATTTTCTTGATATCGTCAACTATTAATCTATAATTGCTGTCTATCAAAACGTCTGCCAATTTGATTTGATTTCCTATGTAATTCTCATTCACTCTGTATCCTTTTTTATAATTCGGAACACCAAACCACTTATCAATGGTTGATATTTCCCTTTCCCTCCTTTTTTCGGATAGGTCAATCAATCTATCCTTGACTGACTGATTCAACCCTTCCTCGATTTCCTTTACTTTGTCTTCACATATTCTATGTAATTCCTCTTGTAACACTTCTCTGTTTAAGTAAATATTGTAAGCTTCATATACGTATGATATCCCTGCTTCACTTTTCAACAGTCTATTTGTCCTGTCTGTATAGGTTTTTATTCTTCCAGACTTGTACACATCGACCATGCTATCGAATTTCATTTCCTTTAATACTCTGGCCTGAATTGGGTAAATGATATCCATTTCTTCGTTAGTCGCTTCGTGTGCAGCTCTGCCTATTACAACCATCATCACCGTTTGATGGAATACTGCCTTTTTATTCTTCAGATCCCTTAGTGATGATTCAATGTTTCCTGCGAGAACGTTATTAGCAGAGTTATAAAAATCATATATATCCATTCTTGGCACGTTTAGGTATTCACTTAAACTTCCTACGCTTTCTTCGCATTCCTTATAATTTCCATTTATCATATTCAGCAACTTCAACAGCCTGTTTTTGGGCAATATCACTCTCTTATCATCTGAGCATAGCAATAACTGAACAATTAATTTATTTATTTCGCCTATGTAAGGAGTGAAATTTCCTCCTTTTGCTAATTCTCTAGGATAATCATATATTTTTGTAATAATCCACTTATTCCCTTGCTTCTCATGTTCAAAGTAACAAGCCCACCTTTTCAGTTGTAATTGTCTAGATTTCCCATTCACAACCCCTTCATCTAAGATTTCACACATATGTACATAGTTCTTCCCTGTTGAACCAACATGTAAATTTTCTATTTTCAAAGAACCTCTCCTTTATATGTAACTCGGTTAAACCTAGTTTTAATGGTGCAGGGACACGAATGCCCCTGCGGTTATGTGTTTTATGATGCTCTATTCTATGTTTGCAGAAGGCTTGCTTAAGGACTTATAACCGTCAGCTACCTTTTTAAAGCTGGATGCTTTCTCGTTCCATTTATATACCCCTTGCTGAACAACTAGGGTATCAGTAAACAAATACTTCCAAGCTGTTTTATTCAAATCTCCAAACTGTTCAACCAGATCCGTTGTATTTTTCTGCAAGTCACTAACTCTTATAGTTTTTTCATCTGGCTTTTTATTTTTCGTTTCATATATAGTGCCATCATTTTCGACCATAATCCAATCAGCAACAACCTTGTTTTCATATTCAATCTTTGTTTGTTTATCAGCTTCATTTCTTTGTCTAATGATTGCTTGTTGCTGTCCTGTGAGATGTCTCGTGTTAAAGTTCATTAATAATTCCTCCTGTTTTTTGGATTTTCAACCTTTTAACCCTGCTAACTGCTACACAAGTATAATAAGATAGCAGTTAGAGCTTGCATAATCCCTTCCGACATGATATTATTATGCCTGTAGCAGAGATAGATACTTAAGGGAAGCACCCAATAGTATCTAGTTAATAATTACAATCAATAACATCATCTCCTTAAAATTGAATAGTAAATAGAGTAGGCCATTCGCTATGAAAGTATAGAGTGACCCAATTCGATTATATAACGTTGATAGTTTAATATCAAGCGTTTATTTTTGCGTTATCTGATAATATACTCTTCTCCGCCCTATTTAAATTCTAATTAACTGCTAGTCCATTCGTAAAGGCTACCCAAAATATTTCCGATAACCTCTCCTTTGTACTCTGTATTCTCTACCGATAAATGCGATCAACCACCTTCATCAATTTTACATCATTCATATCTTCGTCTTCCTTCCAGTGCTTAAACACCGTCAGAGCCACCTTAAATGATGTGATGGGCAATGTCTCTAATAATCTAAACTTATACAGATAAGCTTCAACTAGATAATGTTGTTTTGTTGTCATCGTAATACTTTTGATACCTCCTTTCTGCTAAAATACAAAGAACACACATCTGGTTAATCTGGGATGTGTGTTCTTTGGTGTAGGTAATTTATTTACAATTAATTATTTACTTTCAACTATATCTAAACCAACAGCCGTTTTTGCCTCAATTATTTTTGAAACTCCACTCATAACAAACGAGTCAGACATATCTATTTCTTCTTTGAACTTAGACATATAACTAGGTTTTTGTTCATCAAGAAATTTGAGAACTGCGTCGAAAGCTTTAACCTTACTATAATAAGCAGTGCCCATATCTGAAGTAGTACCACTCAACAATTTTTCAACTTCTTTAGGAAGTCCTTCTGGGATAGACAATCCATAAAACTTATTTTGTAGATATTTTGCGGCCTTTCTTGCATTTTCCGTTGCTTCATATGCGGTATATATATCTACTGTTCCCTTACCCAATCCATCCATTGATTCTTTATATGCCTCCATGACAGGAGTCATAGTTTCCTCTAAGGCATAAATAGACTTTTCAAATTCCAAAACTTTTGTTTGATTAGCTTTACTTTTAATGTTTGCTTTTTCAGCCTCCGCCTTTGCTGTTGCTGCTTTCGCTTTATCTGCCTTTGCCTTATTTTCTTCTTCTAGTTTTTTCTTTTCAGCTTCTTTTTTCACAGCCTCTTCATCAATGACGGTAACTGTTTTACTGTCAACTTCTGGGACACTTTCTTTTGCTGTAGTTTGTTTGACAGTATCTGTTTTTGCTAAATCTGGCTTAACCTCCTCTGTGTTTGAGGCAGAAATGGCAATCAATAGCGCGAAAAACGCCCAAACTGCACCACTAATTCTAGCGATCTTGCCCATCTTCCTCCAAAAAATAAAAATCATTATGTAAGGCGCAAAAATCCAAGCTAGAACCTTCAATAATTTCAACACAATCTCCCCCAAAATAATATTTTGTATTTATAACATTATATAGATAATGTGGGTAATTGTCGTTACATAAATTCCATATTGTAACAAAATATTAATTTGAGTATCTTTAGGGTTTTGTGATAATTTGATTCTTTGAATGAAATCTTGAACGATTAGTCATTAGTCGATCTTTGATTTCATTATAGTTAAAGTCTAAATTAAGCATCCCAGCGATTGCGCGTTCCACCTTTGTCTCTTGTTATTGACACTATACGTTTAATTGGAGAGTACGACTACTGGTATGACATAGATGGCCTTCACCATTACCATTATAAGTAATACTCTCTCTTGCAGCCCATAACCAGGAATGGCCCTCTATTATCGCGTCCTAGATCATCAATCACATAAGTCTCACTACCATAAACGTAAATTGGCTCACTGTGCATGATTGGGTAAATCTTACCGATAGTAATCCCCATATCAAAAGGGATAGATAGTATCTTTACAAACCGTGCCATTTCCTCATTTTTAGTTATTGTAAGTTCCATATATATTCCTCCATTTAATGTTGCGTTTTCCGATGTGATTAGTTTACAAATAAGCCCAAACTATGATATAATTCCTTTAAAGTTTATTACAAATGTGTGGATGATGTTGTTACCAGCAACACCACCCAATGATGCACATACCTCTCGCTAAGTGTTTGATTAGATACTGTAATCTAAAGCAATGACATGACCGTCTGCGTTCTTGACGTAGGCGGTATAAGTACCATCACAGTCAGTAATGAATTGCAATTCGCTACCTTTGTTCCAACGTAAGTGGCAAGTAATGGCTTCATTCAATCTAAGCGGAGCACCCACGTAATTATAGATACAATCAACCTCAACTTCCGCATCCTCAACATCATCAAACTGTGTGATAGATATGAGTTGAAATTTCCCCTGAGGCGTGACCACAATTTTGTCATGAATAAAAACACCCAAATCAGCAAGCCCATTGATGTCTTCCCATGTTGCGATGTGATATTCTACACCGCTTTTTTGTGCTTCCTTTAATGAATCAAAAAGATATGTTTTGTAGACGATGTTACCAGTTACACTAACCTTTTCTGTTGCTATTTCTGCGAAATAAAATACTGCTTCAGGCTTGTTCTCTGGTGCGTTGATTGTTGCGGTTGTCATTTGTTATTCCTCCAATAGATTAGTTTTGATACTTAGCGAATAAAGCAGCTTTACGACTTCTCAATAACTCAACCTCTTCCACGATCTCAGCTTGACGTTCCGGTGCAGCATCGAAATGTTCATTAACTAATTTAAAATGAGTGGTTGATAAGTTGTGAACCTCTTCGAAATCCTCATCTGACATGACCCACATTAGACGGTTGAAGATTAATGAATCGCCTAACATATTAGTTACCATTTTCTCACCCCCTTTTAATGTGGTATGTCTTTCATGTACCCAATATATCACGGTATTGAGTACATGTAAAGCGTTTTTGAGTACTATATATAAAATAATTCTACTCAAATACTTTGATTTTGGGTACATTATATGATATAATTTATTATATCAAGTTAAGGAGAGATGATAAAAAAGTGAAAGAGCAAGTTAGAAAAACGGTACAAGTATATGAATCAACAAAGGAAAGATTACAGGAAATTAAAACAGAGCTGGGATTATCTAACGAGAGCGATGTTATAACCTATCTAATCAACTTATATGAAAACTGTGACAGTATTCCTAAAGAAACACAGGCCAAATTAATCCAACTATTGAAATAATACATAAGAGTAACAGACAAAAAAGCCCCTGAGATAATCCTCAAGGGCTTTACTTTATTCAACAGTTTTGTTTTGATCCTTATTCTTTGCATCCATCAATATTTTTACAAATTTTTTGCAGTTATCAATTGCTGGTTCACCATTGATTATAAGCGTTCCAAGGTTTGGAATGTTGTAGATCTGAACTCTCTTCTCATCCTCATTCATATAATCCTTTACTAGTTCTATTTCTTTGCTATTTTTCATGATGATCTCCTGTCGTGATGATACAAATATCATAACAAGGAGTTGAGAGAGATATTAGTGGTAAGTTTATACTATGAGTTATTTTCTTTTAAAACTCATCAATTCTCAACATACTAATTGAATTATTTTTTATCAAAACTTCATTATCACTTATTTTGACAATGTAGTCCCCTTTTTTAGTTATTGTTACTAGTCTACCCACAGCCTCATGACCATTCATGAGGCTAGCGGTTAATACATAGTTTTTATTGAAAAATGAAAGTATCCATAATTCAGATATTCTTCTACTTGATTGAAATAACGCATACAAAAGAAATAAAAAAAAGAGACTTTGTAAAACTAAAGGTATTATATTAGAATCTAAGTTTAACTTATGACTCTTAAGCGTTATAAATATAACTCCACCCACTAAAATTTCGAAACAAATACCGTAAATTATAGCAAGTATACCTATCAAGAAATCATTCAATAACTTATACATACTAATTGGAATAAATATAGGAGTTACGATGATTAATGGCAATGCTATAAACAAGGGACTTTTCAGTTGCATAGTGCTGAAGTATATATAAGCAATTATTATTAAAATGCTTGCAAAGAAAAAGATATTAGTTCCAATAAATCGGCTATTCCGAATTTTGCTATGAATTTTTTCGATTTCACTAATATTTTGTTCTGCAATCAAAGAAAAAAACTTAGCAGCACTTGTTACAGTTTTACTATCCAGAATATCTCCTCATTTCTATACAAAAAGTCATTCTCTTCATTATTGCAGTTTACTTAACCTTCATTAGTCCAGAAATTTTAATCTGATCAGGCTTCACATCTTCGATTAATATAATCGCTTTAACGGCCTCTTTGAGCAGATCGTCAATATCGTCTAAACTACAAGTGAGGTTAAGAGTTGTAGATTTATTCTTATATTGGAATTGCCCTGGTGCTGTTAAGCGATTAATAGTGTAATTGATGATTAAGTTCATATATGTAAATTTTGCTCCATTCTAATATGAATTATGAAATAAGTATAAGAGGTTATCTACGTTCAAACACAAAATAACCATCATAGTGCCCTGCAATAAGTCCATAAATATCCGCCTTATGAGTACGAAGGACTATAGTGTCAAATAAACGGTCTAGTTTTAAATGAGTTCCACTTCGAAAACCTTTGGTGTTTGAGTGGCTAAATGTAAACACTTTGTTGGGATGATCAAGGTTTCTAAAATGTGAAATTATTACTTCGTTTCGTTTATTAACTTGGATATCTGAAATATTGTAATAATTATCACTTGAAGGGGTATCCTTTAAATTCCTAATATAATAAAATCTTTTGTATCCACTCCTTTCTATTTGTTTATAGAACAGAGATAAATCCTTGTCCCACTTACGCTCTTGCCATAAATGATAACCAATACCGGATGTTATGAGAATCACTAAATATAATACCGCACCCCCAATCCCGTAATCCAACGCCATACCAATTGGCATAATAATAAATAATCCCAGAAAAATTAGTTCTCCGGGTTTAGCAACAACGGGGCCACCACCGATTCTCATGCTGTTCTTTTCCCACCTTTATCATCTTCAAACTTCTCGTATAATTCTATATTGTTAATGCTAGCGCTTTAACTTCCTTCTTACAATAAAGAAGCTAATTTCTGATATTTCTCAGCATCAGCACGAATGTACACTGTGTATTCCATTATGCCTTCACTATCCGTGCAAGTCATTGTAACTGTACTATTATCTTGCTTCTTACCACCGATAGCAGCACCTGCTATAGCTCCAATACCGCCTGTAAGCAATCCTAAGCCAATTGCCCCAACAGCAGCTTTACCTAGTGAACGTTCGCCTGATTCACCCCATTGCAAGCCTGTAACGGTGACAGGTATCCCATTGAGTCTAAGAGTGTTCTTTTCAACACCCTGACTAACTCCAAGTATTGAGTTTGCATCTATACCGGGAAAGCCTCCAATATGATGAACCATAACATAATTAGTTCTTCCTACTGCTTCAAGAGCTTTGCGAAAATCTTTGTCTTCTTGTTTCTTAGCTTTCTTTTCTGGACTTGACGAAAATATTCCCATCTATGTAATCTCCTTTTATTTAGTTTTCAATGTTAGGATAATTTTACCATACATTGTAATACGCTGAATAGGTAGTTTGGATTCAGAAAATAAGTATGGTCTTTGTTTCCTATAATATTCGTCTGCGGCAATCCGTTGGCCAGATCAATCTCGACACCGATCATTACCCCTTCAATTCCGTACAAACATGCGCTGTGCATTTTACCATACATAACAAAAACACCTCGATTCCTGAAGTACGCCTATAACAGGCGTCATAAATTCAAGAAAAAAGGTGCTTCCTTATTTTCTGATTATATCTTATTGCATAAGTGTGCATAATTGGTTCTATTGAACTGTAATGTTAACCTTCTTCACTAGCCACAACAGCTTCCCTAATCTGCTCAAAGGATAGGGGTTTATACTCCCAATGTTCCACACAAATATTAAAATGATGATTACCTTCGTACTTCTGGTTATGAATATGACCGTGCACATTCACGTAAGGCATGTGCTTATTCATGTACATTGGCTCATGGGAGAGGAAAAAGAAATCCTTATAAATCACTGCATACTCGCTAACCTCATCAAATCCCACGTCCAGCCACCAGCTCCGGGTACGGCCGCGATCGTGATTCCCAAGTATCAATATTTTGTAACCCTTTAGTCTAGCCACAATATTGCGGGTCGCTTCCTTATTTAGGAATGAAAAATCCCCCAAGTGAAAGACTTTATCATCTTTTCCCACGATAGAATTCCAGCTATCGATCATAACCTCGTTCATCTGCTCTACATCGCTGAAAGGACGAGATTCGAAATCAATGATATGTTTATGTCCAAAGTGATGGTCTGAGGTAAAAAATACATTAGCCATAATTACCCTTCTTTCGTTCATCCTCTGTCGGAATAGACATCATTATTCCATATTACGTCTATTCGTACGGTGATTGACATCCATTTGAATCAATTCAGCTATTGGCGGCGCTTTGTCCTCATTCTCGATAAGCCAGCCGCGCATTTCTCGAATTGCTTCTACCTGTCCATCGCCTTTATCGCGCCAGGTGAGCAGTTCAATGACTCTAATAATAAGCGCTAAAAGACTGCTATTGTTGGTTTGTGTTTTTTCAGCACGAATTTTTTGGAATAAGGCTTCATTCTCCCAATCGATTAATATTTCCTCCGCTATGGCAGGCCGCATAACGGTAAAAGATTTATCGCATTGAGCGCAGCAGACAACAGATAAAGGCTCTCCGTTAAATTCCACTTCGATTTTTTGTTGGCAATTCGGACAAGTAAAACTCACACCTATTTCAAATGGTTGATTCTTCACTCGGATAATCCTCCTCATGATGACATTAAAAGTTACAATAATGTTTACCCATTTCTTTTGCAAAGTGACCCAATGTACCACGGCTATGTAAGGACTTCATATAAAATGAATACACTACACGATTATACGATCAGAAGGCTTCGCGGATATGACCAAGAGAAGCTATGCTTAAATCCTCATTTAATATAACGGTTATGACATCAAATGAAATCATACTCTCTTCATAGCCTTTCATATGCAAATATACCTGTGCTGTACTGCGGACTTGATGTATTTTGCGAGCATTTACTGACTCTTCCGGCGTTCCCTGCAGCAAAGTTCCGCTGCGGCTGCGAACTTCGACGAAGAAGAGGATACCCTTGTTCTCTGCAATAATATCAAGCTCTCCGCTACGACAACGCCAATTGCGTTCCAGAATGGAATAACCCCGCGAAACCAGATATTGCACGGCAGCTTCCTCAGCAGTTGCACCCTTTTGTTTACGGTTGTATCGTTCCTTGGGGTACTGCTCTTTCATTTCTGTCTCCGTGCTCCGGCGGATTGATCGCTCTGATACACAAAACTCAAGATTTCAGCTACAAGCTGATAGAGCTCAGGTGGAATCTGTTGGTCCAGATCCAGCTTGGAAAGCACTTCGACCAGCGCAGCATCCTCTTGCACGGCAACGCCATTCTCTTTAGCTTTTTGGAGAATAATATCTGCTACAGCGCCCTGACCTTTGGCAACGATGACCGGAGCTTCGCTTTGGCCAGGGCTATATTTGAGTGCGACCGCTTTTTTAAGTCTCTGCGGAGCTTCATTATCCGGTTCATTCATATGCGGAAATCCACTCCTTTGTAAGAATCCGGGACATAGTCAGCCAGTTTCCCAGCGTTGTTGCCGGCAAGATCATTCATTACATTCTTCTCCGGTAGGGGTTCGGTTCTCAGACCAGACAACTGGTAGCCAATCGACTCTACGGACGTCTTGATATCGTCACGACTCTGCTCCAGCAGTTCAAGCACCCATGGATCATTATTGTGCAGCTTGAGGCTAACCATACGGTCAACCACTTGTACATCGACCAATGTCTGCCCTAACTGCTTCATGTTCAGATCAAACCAGAGACGGCAGTTCGCAGCATCCAGTTCTCCCTTGCGGCCCCGCCGTGATTGTATATGCACGGAGGCGGTCTCCTCTCCATCCGAACCCTGAAGCGGCAGGAATAGGGTAACCTGCGCGAACGGTGCTGTACGGTCTGTATTCAGCAGCAGCTGTTGCCCAGTCAGCTGCTGCACCAACTGGCCTGCGGCTTCTTTAACCGCAGGTGGAACATCGCTGCTGCCAAGCACCTGCAGCAGCAGGCCCTTGAGCGTATCAGCGGTGTGATCTCCGCCGCTGATCGTTTGCCCCAGCGCAGCAGGTACCAGCTGCGCCTCACGCCCGGCAGCCGCCAGCACAGCTGCCGCCGGACGTGCCTCGGCGGCTACGCCAGCCGCGCCGCCCCGCACGGCCTGCTGCTCGTGCTCCGCACCGAGCAGCTTAAGCACCCGCCCCACCCACGACTCTATGTCGGGGGTGGCGGGCTGCCCCGCCGCAGTTGCAGGCGGGGCTGTTGCGGCAACCTGCGGCGGCACGCTTGCCGCAGGGGCTTGCCTTGGCTCCGCCGCGCTTGCGGGCGGAGCGGTTACGGCACCCTGCGGCGGCACGGTTGCCGCAGGAGCTTGCTTTGGCTCCGCCACGCTTGTGGGCGGAGCGGTTGCGGCAACCTGCGGCGGCACGGTTGCCGCAGGGGCTTGCTCTGGCTCCGCCGGGCTTGCGGGCGGGGCCAGAGCAACGGCGAGCTGCGGCACTGTGACGCGCAGCTCGGTGAGCACGCCCTGCAGCTTCGCGAGCAGGGCCGTACCGCTTGGTGCTGCTGTTGTCTTCCCAGCAGCATCTCCCGCTAGAGCAGCGCCTGTAGCCGCAGCTCTAGCGGTTTCTGTACGTTCTGGCGCTGCTCCGGAACGCACAGAAACACTACTCTGTTCCGTCTCTGCACCAACTTCATTTGCAACTACACCGCTAGGAGCACTGTTACCGCTCGCAAGAGTTGAACCTTTAGCGGGCTCCGCAGCTGTATTACCTTTAGCACTGGCTCCTACTTCAGTTTTTCCAGTATCCACCGCTGCCCGACTCGCAGCAGTTCCAGAACTGTCTTCGGATGCTTCTGGAACATTAACAAGTGCAATAGCTCCTGAGCCACTAGTCTCCGATTTAGCCAAGCTTGGAGCAGCTACATTCCCTGCAGGATTCGTCTTATTCCGAGACTCTGTTGTTTGAATAGCACCAGCTGGCACAGGTTGCTCCTCGGATACGGCTCCCGTAGTCTGCACACCAGCTTTACCAGTCTGAGAATTGACAGCCTGCTCATTCCCCGTATCTGCGGCACCAACAATCACAGCACTTGCTGTTCCTGAAGCTTGAGGAGCAGTTAGCTTCTGTTCTCCTGTTCCAGCGGGCAATTCACTCTTCCCAGCTTCCTGACTTGCCCAGAGGCTTAAACTCTCCTCCAGCGTAGCCAAAAGCTGATGCAGTTGCGGCCCAAACACAGCCTGCTGCAAACCTTTTACACTCTCAACTGTAACCGGCAACCCTCTCTTCACAGAAATCACAGCGGCTTCCAGCCATTCTGTTGCAGATACGCCAGCAGGCTTGGCATTCATCACAGCATCCAGCTTCGCCGCAGTTTCTTTGGTTAATACCAAACCCCCAGACTGCATGGCCTGTATAATCTCACGTCCTGCTTTGGAATCACTCAAACCAAGTGACTCCAAAGCCTCCCCCATACTTTGTGGAGAGACTAGTGCAGCTTCGCCGAGGGAGACCGGCTTTAATACCGGTAATCCGCCTTCCCCGGGCAGGCCAACCTGTAAGTTTAACGTTTGTCCCGGTTGTAGAGGTGTTTCCAATTCCGCACGAACAGGCGTTCCTTGAATCTGCACAAGTGCTTCCTTGCCCGAATCCGATACACTCAGAACGACACCGCGCACGATTTGTCCTTCTTTCAACTCCAAGGACTTAGGCTCACCTAGCTTATTGTCTCCCAGCAAGCCGCGAATCAGTGATCCGATATTCATAGCGTTTCTCCTCCCTCCCAATGTTCTTACTTCTAATCTATATCGGTATTTCTACGGCTTTTATAAGTTGTGTAGCCATAATCTAGAACAGCGTCTGTTGCTCTGACAGTATGTTTCCAAGAAAGCTGCGCCGATGCATATCCGATGGACCTAGTACTGTAATCTGTTGCCGATGTTGCTTGGTTGCATAACCTTTATGTATCGCAATACCATAATTCGGATATAATTCCTCCCAAAGGCCTGCACAGAGTCTGTCCCGCGTTACCTTGGCCACAATCGATGCTGCAGCAATAGATTGACTGTTTGCATCTCCTTTAATGATCGCGCGCTGCGGTAGCGGCAAGTCTACCTTCTCCGCATCAATAAGCATGTAATCAGGTGTATGGCTAAGACCCTCAACCGCTTTTTTCATGGCCAGTCGTGAGGCTTGCTTTATATTAATCTCATCAATCACACTTGAATCGACATATCCCACTCCAACCGCCAATGCTTGTTCCATGATGATCTCGAATAAGGATTCCCGCTTCTTGGCTGTCAGCTTCTTGGAATCATCCACACCATCGATCATTAATCCCACCGGCAAAATTACCGCTGCTGCAACCACATCCCCGAATAGACAACCTCTACCTACTTCATCTACTCCAGCGATGCTCCGATAGGATTGCTCCCAAATCTCTTTTTCGTAAAATAACATATCTATAGTGCTCATCTTACTTCCACCACCATCTACAATTTATCCCTAGTCTCTACAACTCAGCTTAACATAGTAATGCAAGTCAGGGCATCCCACTTTATTCATAGATTTGCTGTTTATTATAGTGGTCCTTTGCTCATAACCTTTGTATAGCCCAGAAAACACAAAAAGAGCCACCCCAAATTCGGATGGCTCTTCCATACCCCGTTTTTTAAACGTTAAATATAATCCTTATTAAGGAGTTTCTAACGTGAAACGCCCAAGCTTACCAGCACGTAGCTCATGCAGTAAAGTACGGGAGGCTTTCTCCAAATCTACCCGTCCACCGCTGATCAGACAACCGCGCTTGCGGCCTACTGCTTCCAGAACGGCGACAATCTCATCCGGATTATCCAGATCCTCAGGAAGCTTGTCAATTCCAAAACGTTCTTGAAATCTAGAGCCATAGTCAGTCACTAAATACTTCACGGCATAGAATGCGATCTCCTCAATGTTGAGGATCTCTTCCTTGATTGCGCCAGTTACCGCCAGACGGTAACCCACTTCTTGGTCTTCGAACTTCGGCCACAAAATACCAGGGGTATCCAGAAGCTCCAAATTCCCGCCCGTCTTAATCCACTGTTGACCTTTAGTTACACCTGGACGGTCTCCGACAGCAGCGATATGTTTTCCAGCCATCTTGTTAATCAATGTTGACTTCCCAACATTCGGGATGCCAACGATCAGAGCACGCATTGCCCGTGGATTCATTCCTCTAGCAATTTGCCGGTCGATCTTTTCCTTCAGCAGTATCTTGACCTGCTCTGGAATTTCTTTGATCCCCGTTCCGGTAGATGCATCTACCGGAAATGCAGTGTGCCCTTCAGCTTTAAAGTAAGCCAGCCATTTCCGCGTGGCTTCCGGATCGGCTAAATCCGCTTTATTCAAAATAATCAGCCTTGGCTTGTCCCGCAAAATATCGTCAATCATCGGATTGCGGCTGGAAAGAGGAAGACGGGAATCGAGCAGTTCTATTACAACATCAATCAGCTTCAACTTAGCCTCGATTTGCCGTCTAGCCTTCGTCATATGACCAGGAAACCATTGAATGGCCATTGCCGTCACCTCCTTTGACTTCTGTTGCTTTAATGGTTAATCATTTCGATGTCTTTTACCGGCCAGAATATCAAATCAGCCCGGCCGACAATATCACCCAGCGGTACATAACCGATCATTCGGCTGTCCGTACTATCCGAGCGGTTGTCGCCCATTACGAATATATGCCCTTCTGGCACTGTACCATCCGTGAAATCTTCGTTAGGGAAGTTCTTATTATTGTACAAGGCGTTATTATTATGCGCTGCATCAATAGCTCCTTGAATGTACGTTTCGTTCACAGGCTCGCCGTTAACTGTAACGACATCCCCCTCTACCTTGATCTTGTCTCCAGCCACACCTATAACGCGTTTAATGAAGTCTCGGCCTTCTGAAGGCACATGGAATACGATAACCTCGCCTCGTTTCGGAGACCTTATATCGTACAATACTTCATTTACAATAACCCGTTCTCCAGTATGGAAATTAGGCTGCATGGAAGGTCCATCGACAATAAACGGCTTGAACAACAGCCAACGGATCAGAATCACCAGAACTAAAGCAATGGCAATCGCCTTAATCCATTCCAATACTTCATTCTTCTGTTTACGAGGTTTCTGCGGGTTAGACTCCCCAGTCTCACCCTGTCCCTCCAGCAAATCCTGCTGCATAGTTCACCGTCCTCTCTTTATGCCACACCAGCAATACAACACAAGAAGAAACGGCTGAGCCGACTTTTACAAGGGCGACATCCGTTTCTCGTAAAATATAAGGATGGAGTATTTAATTAAACTTATACTTCAATAAATTTCAAAAAAAACCTCTACCAAAAACCCCTCCATAGATATTCCTTCAGGAGGCCTTTTCGGAGAAGCCGATCCCCAGCGCTCTATATATGTCATGCATTGAATTCAGAACTCATGGTGCAAAAAGCAGTTAGCGGAAGATAATTCTTGCTTATCAGAAAACGAAAGGGGCTTGAACTCAAGCCCCTTTCCTTGTTCGCTATACTAGCGACGGATTTCTTTAATTCTCGCAGCTTTACCGCGCAGGTCACGAAGATAATAAAGTTTCGCACGACGAACTTTACCACGACGAGCTACTTCGATTTTCTCGAGTTTAGGCGAGTTGACCGGAAATGTTCTTTCCACACCAACACCGTAAGAAATTTTACGAACTGTAAAAGTTTCACCGATACCACCGCCGCGACGTTTGATTACAACGCCTTCGAACAACTGGATACGCTCACGAGTTCCCTCGATAACTTTTACGTGCACTTTCAAAGTGTCACCCGGGCGAAAACTCGGGATATCTTTGCGAAGTTGTTCTTGAGTTACTAATTCTAGGATATTCATTAAGGTCTTCCTCCTTCCGTACAGGCGTTCTTGCTTCTTCCGAAGAAATGATATCTCCATCATTATTAGCAGAGGACCACCGTATTCCACACAACAGAAATAATAATACCACAATGTAAGGGCTAATACAACTTATTTCCACTATTTTAGAGAGGCAGCATATCCTGCTTAATTGCTTTGGACTTACAGTCCTTGCACAAACCAACTATCGTTCCATTCTCCTGTGCATAGAAGATCAATTTACCATTCTTTTTCTTGCATGATGAGCAGGGTTGATCCCCTGAAATTGTCTTGGTTTTACGATGCTTGTCCATGGAAATAACGTTGCCCTTACTATTGGCATTATTGTTCCGATGATCTTTTGAATTCTTTGTTAACCGGCCACGGGATATAAAATAAACAACCACCAATACCAACAACACAATAATAACTGCTGTATAGCTCATTTGGCTTTACCCACTCCCTTGTTCTCGCATCTATATAGAAGTTATTTTAGCATAGTTGAAAATTGAATTGTAGTCATAGACTCCACCTAGTCTAAAGTCCAGTACAACAACCGGACTGCAGCCTGTTTTTCAATATTTTCCCATAATATATAATCAGAGAAGTACATATAAATCTAGGGGGACATCTCAAATGTTAAAAAATCATAAGCTGATCATCCTTGCTGCCGTTGCAGTTCTATCCATCACCCTTCAGGCTGGCTGCACGCCATTACAAGGCAAAGTTGAGGCTAACCATGATGCTGAACAGAATATTGGAGAGATCATTAAGCAGGAAATTGGACAAACAACCGCAAATGTAGAGCAAACCATTCAGAGTACGGCTGCCAAGGTTGCAGATGCGGTCGCAGCAGACAGTATAAGCAAAGAACTCTCCGCTTCCCAAGCCACCAATTCCGCCTCCGTACTCAGCATTGATAACGCAGTTGGTACAATCACGGTAAGCTCCATTGCTGGAAACAACATAAACGTGAGTGCCACCATTATGGCGCATAATGTTTCAGCTCATTCTACGGACCGTCAAGAGATTCTGGATCACGCCGAAGTTTCCATTCAGACTAACGGGAATACGTTAGAGGTATCTGCTAGACCTAAGGAAAACTCGAAAAAGGATCTCTGGACTTGGGCACAAGACAAATACGGCTATTCCGACTTTAGCATTAACTATGTCATAGAAATTCCAGCTAACCTTAATCGGTATCAAATTAATAACCGTGTCGGAGAAATTAATCTCCATAATCTACAAGGTACTTACCGCATCATTAGCAATGTTGGTGCGATTAGCATTGAAGGAGCTATAGTCACTGGCAAATCCAGCGTAGAGACCAACACAGGCAGTATTCATCTAGAGATCTCAGACATGAAGAACGGAAGCAGTCTTTCAGCAAAAAGTGATATAGGCAGCCTCACCGCTGTTCTGGCCCATGATCTTAAATGCAACCTGGATACCGAAAGCGAGCTTGGACAAATCACCGGAGCCGCATGTGGCAAGAGTGAACTGGGGGGCGGTGGCCCCCTGTTATCCTTAAGCTCCCAAATCGGTGCTATCACTGTACAACAATAAACAATGGGAAAAGAATAAGGAAACAGCAAAAACAGACCATCCTAGATAACGGGATGGTCTGTTTTTGCTAGAAGAGCTTTCTAAATAAGAGCTATTGCCAATAAGGTGAACAAGCTTAAGGTTAGAATTTGACTGCCATAACCGTAAGGGTAGAAGGCAGAAGTCTTGATTGGCCCATTCCCTTCTGTTCTTAAGTACACATTATTAGCGTCCACATTTGTAATAACTCCTTCGTATTGCTGACCATGTACGGTCAGAATCCGCACCTTTTTATTCATGCAGCGCAAACAGTTATAATAAGCATCCACTTTGGATATACCTCCTCATTCGTATTGCTGTATTTTATGAGGAGTTGGAAAGGCCGGTAACGGCTAAATGATCCCCACTGACGAATCTTTTTTCAGGACTCACTATCCTGTTAGCAAACTCAGTGATATCATAATAATTGTAACCAGCTAATTTGAGGAGGCTAAAGATCATGACTAGAAATGGTAGCCTGTTTATCAACGAAGGTGTGCTGCGCATCGCTATATTTTTCATTTTGATATCGCTTACTTACACAGTGCGCAATTATCTCTGGGCTGTATTACTTCTCGTGGTTGTTGGATTATACTCTCTCGTTACAGGGTTCCTCAAGCTTAGACACAGTGATAAATCGTAAATGAATTTATGTTCAACAACAATGACTCCTTCAGCTGGGATACTAGGAATTCTGGCAGAAGGGGTCAATGTAATACTCTAATACGTCTAAATATAAGAGCCGATTCTTCTAAACTATTCTCTATAAATTTCCTCTAAAATTTAATGGATATTCTATAAAGATTATGCTATACTCTTGGCACAAGGAAAGGAGGTGCGTTCACATCAAGCATGACATGCTGAACGTATCCCTTACCCGGACCAACGGCTAATGTTTCTATCGTTGGTGGCGCGGGATACGGATCAAAGCTTTAAACTAGCGCCTCGGGTAAAGAAGACCGTCTTCGGACGGTCTTTTTCATGTTCTTTTTCAGGAAATATTTCCGTCGGACTTTGGAGATCATAAATAAGCCTTACTGCAATGAACACAATGTTCACGGCAGTAAGGCTTATTTATTTCTTGCTATATTATCACAAATCTCTAAACAGCAAAGACCTGATCTTAATAGGCGAATGGGGATTACGATTTACGATTCTTATAGAAATCGATAATATCATTCACTGTACGGAGCTGCTCCGTCTCTTGGTTGACAGCTTCCACTGTCTGCTTATATTCTTCTCTTGTTTTTGTATTCATATTAGTCATTCCTTTCAATAATTACAGCACTCCCTATAATTACCCCGGAAAAGGAATAGTGACGCACATTTTTGAAAATAATAAATAAAAACGTCCCTTCAACGTAAAGACGTTAAAAAGACGTGTAACAAGCCATGTACTATAAGTTAATATTAAGCTGGGCTATTTTTCTTTAAAATCTCCAGGGCCTTCAAATCCTTCTTGGTCAGCTCTGCGGTCTCCAGTAGATCGGGTCTGCGCTCCAGCGTACGCTGAAGGGCTTGTTCCCGCCGCCATACCTCAATGTTGGCATGATGACCGCTCAGTAAGATATCCGGTACCTTCCAGCCACGGAACTCTGCCGGGCGCGTATAATGCGGATACTCCAACAAACCTGTGCTGAATGAATCAGTTACTGCTGAGGTTTCATTTCCCAATGCCCCTGGCTGCAGCCGGACTATCGAATCAATCACGGTTAATGCCGGCAACTCTCCGCCAGTCAGCACGTAATCCCCCATCGAAAGCTCATCTGTTACGAGATGCTCACGGATACGTTCATCATACCCCTCATAATGACCGCATATAAAAATCAAATGCTCTTCCTGTGCGAGTTCCTCGGCTATTTTCTGATTATAAGTTCTCCCTTGCGGACACATCAGTATAATACGAGGTTTCACCGGTGAGGAAGACATCTCCAGAACATGTTCCACCGCAGCGAAGATCGGATCCGGCTTAAGCACCATTCCCCCACCTCCGCCATATGGCGTATCATCCACACTATTATGCTTATTGCCCGAGAAATCACGAAAGTTCACTGCATTCAATGCAACGATTCCCTTCTCACGGGCTTTCCCCAGAATACTTGTGCCAAACACACTCTCACACATTTCAGGGAATAGTGTTAGCACATCAATCCTAATCATGGCAGCAGCCCTTCCATCAGGTGCACCGTGATCCGTTTGGCCTCAATATCTACATCCAATACTACATCCGGGATAACGGGAATCAGAATATCCTGCCCCTTGACTGGCTTCACAACCCAAACATCATTCGCACCGGGCTGCAATATTTCGATAATTGTACCCAAGGACTCGCTTCCAGGTTCATCAGTAAATACTTCACAACCCACGATGTGGTGAAAATAGTATTCGTTCTCCGGCAATTCAACCAAGTCCTTGCTCGGAACCTTGAGGACGCTGCCCTTATATTTCTCCACTTGGTTAATATCGGTATAGCCTTTTAGCTTAACGATAAACATTCCCTTGTGCTCACGTGCCGATTCCACGATGACTTCGAATCGTGCGCCACCATTCGGAGGATATACGATCAGCTTTTTTTCTGGCGCAAAACGAACTTCCGGGAAATCAGTATGCGAGAATATTTTTATCTCCCCGCGAATACCGTGTGTATTTACAAGCTTGCCTACAGTTAATTCTTCCGTCATAAAACCCTCTCCTTCTAAATAGCCTGTTTCAACATCATATTAGTTCATACATTTGATTCTATATATTTGCACAAAAAGGAGCCGGGATATACTATCCCTAGCCCCTCATTGTACGCAGTATTTAAGATAAAATATCTACTGTTACGCGTTTATCGCTCTTGACTGCTGCAGATGTGACTACTGTACGTAGCGCTTTGGCGATTCGACCTTGCTTACCTATAACCTTGCCCACGTCATCAGGATGAACGGACAGTTCATAGACAATCAAGTGATCCTTCTCCACGGTTCTTACCACCACATCTTCTGGATGATCCACTAAAGCCTTAGCAATAACTCCAACTAATTCTTCCATAGAGGACCCTCACAATCAGTCATTATTTCTGTAGCTTAAGCTCATGGAACTTCTTCATCACGCCTGCTTTGGAAAGCAGACTGCGAACTGTATCAGATGCTTGTGCACCTGTTTGAAGCCATTTAAGAGCTTTTTCTTCATCGATCTTAACTACTGCCGGTTTTTCAATCGGATTATAGTAACCGATTTCCTCGATAAAACGACCATCACGAGGGGACCGGGAATCGGAAACCACTACACGATAGAAAGGCGCTTTATGAGCACCCATTCTTTTCAAACGAATACGTACTGCCACGAAATTCACCTCCTTAAATTAATTTCGATCCCACCCAAACCCTCCCTTCCAAGGGAGGGCCCCAAGGGTTGCACCCTCTGGACACCGGCTAAGTGCAACTAGCGTAAGTGTTTAGCAGGGTGTTGCTTGGAGACGTTTGGGGAATGATCGCTTTCGTCCCTGACGGGACACGCTTGACGTTTGCGTTATCTAGAAAGAAACAGGGATTATCCTATGTTGTACAATGGATAATCGAAGTTCGTATAGAACAAAGAAAAAGAACAAAGAACAAAGAAAAAGATTAAGATCAACGGAAAGGGAATTTCATTCCGCCGCCCTTGCCACCCATGCCTTTAAGTTGCTTCATGGCGTTCTTGGCACCTTTGCCTCCGCCGCCCATCATACCGGAGAATTGCTTCATCATCTTACGCATCTCGTCGAATTGTTTGATGAGGCGATTGACCTCGGCTACAGAAGTACCGCTACCCGTAGCGATACGCTTGCGGCGGTTATGGTTAATGATCTCAGGCTGCTGCTTCTCATTCTTAGTCATTGAATGAACAATGGCTTCGACGCGACCCATTTGCTTATCATCAACCTTCAAATCCTTCATGCCTTTGGCTTTGTTCATACCAGGCAGCATTTCGAGAATTTGGTCGATAGGGCCGAGCTTCTTCACCTGATCCATCTGCTCCAGGAAATCATCAAACGTAAATTCTGCGTTACGCATCTTACGTTCCATTTCCTTAGCCTTTTCGGTATCAATGTTCGACTGGGCTTTCTCAATCAGCGAGAGCATGTCGCCCATTCCCAAGATCCGTGAAGCCATCCGTTCCGGATGGAACGGCTCCAGTGCATCGATCTTCTCACCTAACGCAGCGAATTTGATCGGGCAGCCAGTAACGGCTTTGACGGACAATGCAGCACCACCACGGCTGTCGCCATCGAGCTTCGTCAGCACTACGCCAGTAAGCGCAAGCTGCTTATTGAAGCTATCGGCTACGTTTACGGCATCTTGACCGGTCATGGCGTCTACTACAAGCAGCACTTCATCAGGGCTAACGACACTGTGAATTTGCTTCAGTTCTTCCATTAATTCTTCATCAATATGCAGACGACCTGCAGTATCGATAATGACATAATCCAGTCCGTTATCCTTCGCATGTTGAACAGCTTGTCTGGCAATTTCTACCGGGCTGGTCTGATCCCCAAGCGAGAATACCGGTGCCTTGATCTGCTCACCCAGCACTTGCAGCTGTTTGATGGCAGCAGGACGGTAAATATCAGCCGCTACGAGCAGTGGGCGATGATTGCCCTTCTGCAGTAATTTGGCTAGCTTCGCCGAAGTCGTTGTCTTACCTGCACCTTGCAGGCCCGCCATCATAATAACAGTTGGTGGTTTGTTCGACTTTGCCAGCTTGGCTTGACTTCCGCCCATCAGCTCCGTTAGTTCCTTGTTAACGATATCGATAATAACCATGCCGGGAGTGAAGCTATTCATAACTTCCTTGCCTATGGACTTCTCTTTCACCTTGGACACGAAGTCCTTGACTACCTTAAAGTTAACGTCCGCTTCCAGTAGAGCCAGCCGTACTTCGCGCATGGCTTCGTTTACGTCTTCTTCGGACACTTTGCCTTTGCCACGCAGTTTGCTAAACACATTCTGCAATCTTCCGCTTAAGCTTTCAAACGCCATATGCAGCTTTCTCCCTTCATGCTACTCCAACCTCTGCAAACGATCCACGATATCCGCAAACCGCAGTTTATATTGCTCAGGCAGCATCCCATCATCCGGCAGTCTGCGCAGTTCATCTAAATGTTTATTACGAGTTTCATACTTGACTAACAAACCAAGCTTATCTTCATAATTCTCCAGAACTTGCTCCGCCCGCTTAATATGCTCATACACAGCTTGGCGACTAATCTCAAATTCAGCAGCAATCTCTCCAAGCGAGAAATCATCATGAAAATAATATTTCAGAAATGTTTGCTGCTTCTCTGTAAGCAGCCGTTCATAGAAAGCAAAAAGTAAGTTGATTCGGTTAGTTTTCTCGAGCCTATTCTCCTGACTCATTAAGGGCACTCCCTTCGTCAAGGAAAAACACTTTACAGCTTCACAACGTCCCTTATGATACCGAAAACAAAGAGACATGTCAAGTCTTTTCACTTGTCATCTCTTTATATTAGATAACAATCAACTTTCCAGTACTAAATACACTGTTTTTTAACTCAGTGGCATCAGGTACAAGAGGGACAAAAAGTGGACAACACTCCCTGCAAGCACGAATACATGCCAGATCGCATGATGATACGGGAAGGCTCTCCATACATAAAAGATGGTCCCTAGCGTGTACAGTAATCCGCCAATCAACAGCAGGTGCATACCTCCTGCGGCTACAACATGAGAGAGTGGACTCCAGGCGATCATCATCAGCCAGCCCATGATAATGTAGAAAACAGTGGACATGAACAGGAATTTTTTAACGAAAAAAGCTTTGAACAAGACTCCTAATACAGCCATTCCCCAGATGATGCCAAACAGGCTCCAGCCGAGTGTTCCACGGATCGCTATCAACAGATAGGGCGTGTAAGAGCCGGCAATAAACAAATATATGGAGGAATGATCGAAGAATTCGAACAAATCCTTCGCTTTTCCATCCCTGAGACTATGCACTAGAGTTGAATTCAGATATAACAGCAGCATCGTTGCACCATAGATAGAGAAACTGACAACATGCCAAGCCGTCCCCTTTTCACTGGATAAAACAATAAGCAAGACGAGCGCAGCTATGCTTAATACGACACCAATGCCGTGTGTAATCGCATTTGCGACCTCTTCCTTGCGGCTGTACGTATGTGTGTTTGCCATACTAAAATCCTTTCATTTGCGGTTTTCTTCTATTGTATCCTTTACCCTAGAGTCAATCCAATCTTATCGGCGATGCTTGGCTCCAGCTTACAGTTTATATAGCTCTGTATACTTCGCCTCCAAATAGTCGGCCAAATAATCAGGATTCAGCGGCTCACCTGTCACTTGTTCGATGATTTGCGCAGGTGTCAGGCTCTTCCCATAGACGTAAATTTTAGCAGTCAGCCACTCCTTAATAGGAAGCAGATTGCCGGCTGCGATCAGTTCATCAAACTCTGGCAGCTCTTTGCGAAGTGTGATAAGGATTTGTGCGGCATACATATTGCCCAGGGAATAAGAGGCGAAATAGCCAAAATCTCCACCAGACCAATGCACATCCTGCAGAACTCCAAGTTCATCTGTTGGCGGTGTTATTCCCAGATATTCCTGGTATTTGGCGTTCCATACCTCAGGCAGATCCTTAACGGCAAGCCCCTCATTAAAGATCAGCTTCTCAATCTCATAACGCACAATGATATGCAGATTGTAAGTCAGCTCATCCGCTTCAATCCGAATAAAGGAATTGGCTACGCTGTTAATAGCCCGGTAGAAATCCTCTACCTCTACACCCGCAAGCTGCTGTGGGAAATGCTGTTGCAGATCACCATAGTAACGGTGCCAGAAGGTCCGGCTGCGGCCAATCATATTCTCCCATAATCTCGACTGGGACTCATGAATACCCATGGATGCCCCTTGAGCAAGCGGTGTGCCTACAAGCTCTTTGTTGATGTTTTGCTCATAGAGTGCATGCCCACCTTCGTGCAAAGAGCTGAATACAGCACTCGTAACATTATCGAGCAGGTAGTTGGTCGTGATGCGGACATCTCCCGGATTTAGTCCAGTGGCAAAAGGGTGCACACTCTCATCCAAACGTCCCGCTGCAAAATCATAACCCATCTGCTCCAGAACGAAGAGTCCGAACTTCTGCTGCTGTTCTTTTTCAAAGATGGTATGCAGAAAATTCGTATCCGGCTTGTGCGGCGAAGCTGAGATCGCTTCTACCAGCGGAACAAGACGACTGCGCAGCCGGTTGAATAAATCATCTACCTTCTCCACGGTCAGATCAGGCTCATACATATCGAGCAGTGTATCGTAGCGCGTACCTTTCACGCCCCAGTAGTCGATAAACTCCTGTTTGAAGGCCACTATTTTGCTTAAATAAGGCTCAAATGAGGCAAAATCGTTATTCTCCTTGGCTTCCTCCCACATCGTTTGGGAATGGGCAGCCAGGACTGAGTACTCCTCATACCTTTTGGAAGGGATGCTCTTGCTGCGGTCATACTCTTTGCGGCAATCCGCAACAATTTTATTCTGCACTGTAGTCAATTGATTCATTACCTCAGGACGGCTGAAGAACTCGGTGAATTGTCCCATCAGTGGCGAGGTCTCCAGCCTGAACATTTCTCCACTCAGCATCCCGATGGTTTCAGAACGAATCTCAGCCCCCTTACGCGGCGCACCTGTGCGCAAATCCCAATGCAGTAACCCGATCGCTTCCGAATACCCACTAATCTTAGCTAAAAACTCACTGAATTTCTCCCACTCTTCCTGTGCATGTTGTTCCATATTTAGAGCACCTGCTTTCTCTGTTTTACCGACTCCTCTTGATGATACTTTTTTAAATAAGTATAATCAACTTCAGGAGCTTACATCTCTAATTTAAAATACTTCTTCCGATTGCGTATGAAGCAGACCTTGCTTCGCAAAACTATTAAGGAGTGTGACCGGCTATGAGGATTCAAGTAACACCTCTTGCAGAGAGGAAATTGCAGGAGAGGCTTGGCGTTCAGCCGGGAATTTTCAAGCTTTTCTATGATACTGAAGGTTGCGGCTGCGACGGGATCAACGTACTGACGATCGTCCACGAGGCGGAGAAAGGAGATTCTGTCATTGAGGCGGGTGCTCTACCCTTTATCATTAGCCGCCAACAGGAAATCTTTTATGAAGAAAAGATGCGGCTTGATACAGAAGAACAATTCTCTTCCTTTAAGCTGGACAGCAATTCGCAAATTTATGGCAGTAACATTCTAGTAAGAGACTTACGCACGTAACTATAGCTCGGTAATCTGAGGAGGACACACGGTCATGAGTCAAATTTCCAATATTATGAACTTCAATGAACACTTTGTAGAGAACAAGGAATATGAAGCCTATCTGACTAGCCGTTATCCAGACAAAAAAATGCTGATTATTACCTGCATGGATACGCGACTGGTAGAGCTTCTGCCTAAGGCTATGAATTTCAAGAACGGTGATGTAAAAATTATCAAAAATGCGGGAGCCGTTATTTCCCAGCCCTTTGGCAGCGTTATGCGCAGCGTTATGGTTGCGCTATATGAACTGGACGCCGATGAAGTCATTGTCGTGGGACACTATGATTGTGGCATGGCTTCTCTTAATTCAGAAAGAATGATCCAATCCATTAAAGATCGTGGTGTTTCTGATGAGGTATTGTCAACACTGGAGAACTCGGGAATCAAGCTTACCAAATGGCTGCGCGGCTTTAACAATGTAGAGGAAGCGGTCCTGCGCTCTGTAGAGTTAATTAAGCGCCACCCCCTACTCCCTCCTAATATTCCTGTGCATGGCATGATTATCGACCCGGCTACCGGAGCGCTTAAGCTTGTCACAGACGGATATGAGCAACTCAATAGTTAAGTACGTAATCGTTCAATCGAATATAGATAAAAGGGACAGCTCCTGTGGCTGCCCCTTTTGTTGTATTTATGGATATGAAGGCTATGGACGAAAATATTGTTGTACCGTTCCTTTGCCAGCTTTCACTACGATCTCCGCATAAGCCCCATTGATAAACGTGATCTGCGGAGGAACATGGCCACAATCGATATCATAGATTATCGGTACTTGAAGCTCCTCGGACAGCTCCTGATAAATATCCTCAGCGGTGTAGCCATCAACAGGCTTATTGGCCGCACTTCTGCCAAACATCACCCCCGAACAATGCTCGAACCAGCCTGCCAGCTTCATTTGAACTAAGGATCGGCGTACATCGGTTGTGTTCAGCTCACAATTCTCCAAATACCACACTATAGGTTCATTATGGATAATTTGTTGTTGAAAATGCTGCAGATTCCCAAAAGGTGTACCGATTAGATGTCTGATTACGTCTATGCATCCACCCAGTAAGCGACCTTGTATCTGTACAGTCTCAGTGGACACTGTTTTCCATACTGTGGGCTCCGTTAGATGAAAGACATAGGGTGAAGGTTTCGCATCTTGCCATTCCTGTTGATATTTCTGAGAAGAGTGCTGAAGGATGGAATCACCACTTCGAGTAGATAACACTGCTTGCCACTGTGCTGTTGTCTCATCGAAATATTTTCCCCGCAAATCTAGAAGATTCGTTCCGTGAGCAGTTGCTATACCGGTTCTTAACGTAATCGCCATTAACAATAAGCTGATGTCTGAATAGCCTAATATCCACTTATTTGTAATCTGGTCAAAATCAATATATTCCAGGATCTCGATCAGCAATTCCCCGCCCCAAGGCGGAATGATGATATCAATATGTTCATCAGACATCATCGCATTGAACTCTTCAGCGCGTATTGTGGCGGGAGCAGACTTTGCCTTCACTTGAGTCCCTGCAGTTTCTCCTACAATGAACTGGTAACCCTCTTTCTTCAACCTTCCAGTGGAAAGCTTAAGCAATTCCTGATATTCTACGCCAACCCCGGATGAGGGGGCTGTCACTCCGATCGTAGCTCCTTTGTCTAAAAAAGGATATGTAATCATATGCCGCCTCCTAGTGATCATACTCGTGCAAGAAAAGAGGACATCCCGACTACAGCAGGACATCCTCTTTTCGTTTTAGATTAGAGAGATTGCCAACAATTCGAATAGCACAAGCGGCAAAATAACGTTGTTATTATACGGAGAACCCGGGTATGGACCACCTGGATAGGGAGTAGGATACGGCTTATAATAAGGGTTATAATATCCACGAGCCATTTCTGGGGTGACCGTCACGCTTAAGTACAGATGCTTGTTATCCACCCCGGCGATTACGCCTTCATGGACTTGCCCTTCCACCGTTTGTACCTTCACTTTATGGTTAAGGTATGGCTTGCAGGAATGATGCAGGGATTCACGGACACCGTGCAGGTGCTGGATCACAGCAGGATCGGCTTGATAAATCACAGTCTCTGGCTGCCCAGTGTAATATGTCGACATTGTTGTTCTGACCTCCGTAAATGGATTTACTCCATTCTATGCAGAAGCCTAGGCCACGGTGCCAACTTGAAGGCAATGCTTATGGAATAGCCACTTTCTCCACCTTAACGTTCACAGCAACCAGAGACAGTCCCATCATAGTCTCAACAGCATTGCGTACATTTTGCTGCAGACTGTAGCACACCTCTTGAATGACACAGCCATAGTTAACAACAACCCGCAGATCAATGGCAACGTCCACCTCTTTGACCTCGACAGATAAACCTTTAGATACATTCCTACCGCTCAGGCGCTGAGCCCACCCTTTAGTAATGTTGCTTCCGGACATCCCTGCGATTCCTGGCGTTTCCAGTACCACACGCCCTACAATAGACGAAACAACACCATCGGAAATATCAACCAGACCTTTTTGAATTTCCCGTTCCATATGAATCCCCCTTTAAGCTATTGGATCTACATATACATTAATACAACAAGCACTAAATTCACAAGCACCTAGGACCAGGCCAATCCTGCTATTTTGGAATTCGAATCGTAAACACCGTTGCTTCGTTATCCCGCTTGTTAAGTTGCAGCGTACCGCCCATTTTGTCCATGTTCTTCATAGCGATCGATAAGCCTAGCCCTGTCCCACCAGACGCAGACCGCGCTTTATCCCCACGGACGAATGGGTCAAATATCGTTGACCATAACTCCTCGGGAATTCCGATCCCCGTATCGGCGATTTCAATGACAACATCATCCTCTGACGCTAAGACCTCTACGCGCAGCTGCGTTCCCGGCGGATTATAGGTTAGTGCATTGGAGATCAGATTATTTACCACACTGGAGAGCAGCTCTGAGTCGTAGTTTGCATATACACCCTGATCAGGAGCAAGGAATTGCAGCACAAAATCTTTTTGTTCAATCTCCCCATAAGTATCTGCGATAATTTCCCGCATGAATTCACTCAGGTCTTGGCGTTTCATATGCAGCATAAAGTCAGGCGAATCTATCTTCAGCAGGTCTAGGATATTTTGGATAAGTTTGGTGACCTGAGCGGATTTGTTATAGATGTAGGTTAAATAACGTTTCTGGCGTTCTTCATCCTCGCCACGGCCCTCCATCAGCGCTTGCGCATATCCTTGAATACTCGTAATCGGAGTCTTCAGATCATGCGAAAGATCTACCATAAGACGCTGCTTACTTTCCTCTGCTTGGCGCTTCTCCTCCGCAGTTCTCTCAATCACGTCAGCCATGTAGTTGAAGGTATCGCCAATTTGAACGAATTCCTCCTCTGCATATAGGGTAATACGAGTATTGTATTTCCCTCTAGTCATCTGATTGAGACCTTGCGTAATAATGCGCAACGGTTTCCTGATTCGCCGGGCCATCCAATAGCTGTATACAAAAATAAGCAACAGCATCAGCCAGATGGCAAGCAGGACATAGAAGGAAACAGGATGTTTCAGATAAGAAATTAACGGGTCGCTATTAATGGAGACGTCAATTTTTTCCCGGGGTATTTTTAGCAGCAGCCAGCCAGAAGCATTGTCCGGAAAATGGGCCAGCGAATAGAAGTAGGTCTGTTCAGATCGGTTCTCCAGCCCAACGAATAAGTCATTATTACTATACTGGCTCACTAAATCCAACTTCTCCCCCACAACCTTGATGACCTTTCGCTCGTTGTCCAGTACCTCCAGCCAGCCGCCACTTTGCAGGAGCCGTTTGCTTTCAATACCGTTTTCGGGATCATCCATATAAGCGTTTGCTTCAACCTTCAGCTCCGGATCCGCTATTCGGTACTTGGCGAACGTATGGGTCACATCCAGACTGACAAATAAGTATACCCCAAGCGCAAGCACCAGCAGAATAATCATAAAGAGCATAAAATCCAAAGTAAACGACGTTTGCAGCGGCCGCTTTTCCCTAGTTCTCCACAGGCGCTTCAATTTTGTACCCCAATCCTCGAATAGTTCTCAAATACTCCGGCTTCTTGGAATCACGTTCGATCTTCTCCCGAATATTGCTGATATGCACCATAATACTATTGTCTTCATACACGTAAAAATCCTCCCAGACTGCCTCATAAATTCGTTTGCGGGTGAAGACACGACCTGGCTGTTCCATCAATAACTCCAGAATTTTGAATTCAGTGGAAGTAAGGGCCACTGGTTGACCTGAACGGTACAGCAGACATTGGCTCCGATCCAGCATTAAATGGCCGAGTACAAGCTGCTCACTCTGCTTCTCTTCAACCACCGGGGCATCGAAATGGTAAACCCGCCGCAACATCGCCCCTACACGAGCCACAATCTCTAGTGGATTAAATGGTTTGGAAATATAATCGTCCGCTCCAAGCTCAAGCCCCAGAATCTTGTCATGGTGCTGGCTCTTCGCAGATAGAAACAGCACCGGAAACTGATATTGCTCGCGGATCCTTTTCAATAATTGCAGCCCATCCATTCCGGGCATCATAATATCGAGAATAGCCAGATCTATTTTATTATTTTGGATCAGCTTCAGAGCCTGTGTTCCACTGGTCGCTTCCAGAATGGTATATTCTTTCTCCAGATATAACTGCAGCAGTTCGACAATCTCCGACTCATCGTCAGCGATCAAAACGGTGTACATGGTCATCCCCCCATTTTCTTACTATATCCTAACATCCTGAGCCCAACCTAAACAGAATCTAAAGATTAACTAAATAATGCTACCTTCCCAAAAAAAATCGCACATAGGAACTGGTCCCATGTACGAATGCTCCACAAATAACTGCTAAAAAGCTACCCCAATTCCGCCTTCACCGGCATAGGTGCCCATAATCGGACCCATATTGGAGAAGACAACCTCCTTGAAGGGGTATTTCTCAAGAATCCGTTCCTTGATCTCCAGAGCCAGCTTCTCGCAATTGCTATGTACGATAGCGACAACGGCCTTTTCATAATCATATTGCTTCTCTTCGAGACGGGCCAACAGACGGGCTAGAGCCTTTGGAAGTCCACGTGTCTTCTCCACTACCTCTACTGTTCCCTCATCGCTGATCTTAAGCAGCAGCTTAATATTGAGGACCGAAGCAACCGCACCCGACAATCGGCTTAGCCGCCCGCCCTTAATCACGTTCTCTAGTGTGTCCAACGTAAAATAAGCTTGTACATCTTGGCTTTGCTGAACTACCTTTTCTTTCAATTCCAGCAGACTTGAGCAGGTCAGGGACCACTTGCCCGCCATGGCAACAATCAGCGAAAGGCCTCCGGAGAAATTCTTGGAATCTATAACTTCAATCGCATTGGTATGTCCTTCGTCTTTATACATTTCCATAGCAATCATCGCAGCCTGATAAGTACTGCTGATATTCGCGGACATGCAGATAACCAAAATGTCAGTGCCTGCTTCCACTTCTATGAACTTCTCCAGAAATACCATTGGACTTGGACTGGCTGTAGTAGGCAATTCTTTGGATTCGCGCATTTTAGCATAAAAAGTCTCTGCATCTGTATCTTCCGGCATCAGCTCATGTTGAAAATGAACTGGCAGATGGATCACCGAAATATTATATTTTTCCATGTATTCACGGGGTAGATCAGAACCGCTGTCAGTAATAATCTTAATAGCCATAATAGGGACTCTCCTTTCAATATCAGTACTATTATAGCGATCACCCTTTGGAAACTCCAGTATCCTTTATAACTTGTAAAATGGCATTATTTGTGCATCTGGAATTGTGTTCGTGATCCTTAGTGTGATATGGTTTATAAATATGCGTATAGAAATGGAGTGTAAAGAATGAGCAAGGACAAAGTATGGAACAAAGGTAAACATAACGGACGTGGTCTGGTGAAAAAGGACGTTGCAGGCACAGAAGCAACAACTGCTGCGGAACCGAATACAACTGAGGCTACTATTGAAATTCCGAATCCCCGCACGGATACCGTAAAACCGATGAAGCGTGATAACTGGGTAGTGAGACCAACGCGCGTCATTCCTAAAAATAACAAGTGAACAATGGGGATTGCAAATAAAACAACCTGCGCCGATTGGCAGCAGGTTGTTTCAGCATGCGTTAATTTTATCTAGGCCTGCATCACAGGCTTACGCTCTTCATGTTCGCTTCCGGATAGCGGGTGCCGAAGGCCACACCCATGGGAGCTGCTTCGTCAATCCGCGCCAAATCTTCCTTCGTCAAATCAATCGCCAATGCCCCGATATTCTCCTCCAGATAAACCGTCCGCTTGGTACCTGGAATTGGTACAATATCTTCGCCTTGAGCCAGCAGCCATGCTAACGCTAATTGCGACGGCTTGCTGCCCTTCTCGAGAGCAATCTCTTTGATTCGCTCTACAAGATCGAGATTCTTCTTGAAATTCTCTCCCTGAAAACGGGGCGAGAAGCGGCGGTAATCATCTTCTGCCAAGTCCTCAAACTTAAGAATCTGACCGGTCAGAAATCCCCGTCCCAGTGGACTGTAAGGAACAAAACCGATGCCTAATTCACGGCAGACCGGCAAAATCTCGTCTTCCACATCCCGACTCCACAGCGAATATTCCGTCTGCAGTGCCGCGATCGGGTGCACTGCATGTGCACGCCGGATCGTAGCAGGTCCAGCTTCGGATAAACCTAGGAAGCGGACCTTTCCTTCACGTACCAGCTCTGCCATCGCACCAACTGTTTCTTCAATTGGCGTATTAGGATCAACCCTATGTTGGTAATACAGGTCAATATAATCAACACCCAGACGGCGCAGGCTGGCCTCGCAAGCAGCTCTGACATATTCCGGGCGGCCGTTGACACCTAGAAACTTCCCGTCTTCACTGCGCATATTGCCAAACTTAGTAGCCAATACTACTTCGTCCCGCCGTCCTTTGATCGCTTTGCCGATCAGCTCTTCATTCTTGCCGACGCCATACATATCCGCCGTATCCAGTAAACTAACTCCAAGCTCCAGCGCCCGGTGAATCGTGCGAATAGACTCGTCTTCATCCCGTCCACTGTAGAAATCGGACATTCCCATACAACCGAGTCCCAAAGCCGAAACCTCTAAATTACCCTTGCCTAATGATCTTGTATTCAATGGATTCCCGCCCTTCGTAAGAGAGTATGATTGGTGCTCTACTTTCATGAAAAGAGGGAATAACGGACCGCAGCAGCCGCTCCCCCTGCTATTCATTCCCGCTTATGCCTTACCCTTAGCAGCCAGAAGCTCCCTAACTGCCTCTACGTTAGTGATTGGTTCCCGACAGGCAAAATCACGACACACATACGCAGTGGCCGCCCCGTGAATAGACGGCTTATCGGCAAGATGGGGCAGGAGCTTCACAATGTCTTCCGCTCCAGTTCCCTCCCACTTGACGAGCAAGGCAGCATCAGGCATATAGGCTTGTTGGAATTGGGCCAGCATACCATGCAGCGCCGGATCATCGTGCTTCCCAGACAAGACCCACTCCTTGCCGCCACCAACCATAGCTAGCAGCGCCTGCAGATAAATCGCATAACCTGTTGGGTAAGCAGAAGCGGCTGCTCCCAAGACTCCAGCGGTGCGTTCAGCAATTCCTTTTAACTCCACATCCTGTGTAACGGCTGCTAACTTCCATAGAACCTTGGCGGCCACCGAATTACCGGACGGCATCGCTCCATCGTACAGCTCTTTGGAACGAATCGGCAGTTGCTCTCCATCCCGACCACAAAAAAAGAAGCCGCCGTGCTCTTCGTCCCTGAACAACTCCAGCAGTCCATCCTTCAGGATTAACGCCCGTTCCAGATAAACGGCCTTGCCGGTAGCCTCATACAGCTCCGTCAAACCCCAGAGCATAAAGGCATAATCGTCCACATAACCCATTATAGCCGCATCCCCGTCCCGATAGCGAGCCAGCAGTCGGCCATCCTCACGCCGCATTTTCTCCCATATGAAATCTGCTGCGGCAGCGGCAGCCTTGGCATACTCCGGCTTTTGCAGCGCCTTCGCGCCTTTGGCCAACGCCGCGATCATCAGCCCGTTCCAGGCCGTCAGCACCTTGTCATCCTTAGAGGGGTGAATCCGCTGCTCCCGATAAGCAAACAGCTTCTCCCGCCATTCCTCCATCCGGGTTCGCAGACCCAGCGGATTCATGCCCAACTTCTCGGCCATCTCATCCGGCATGTCCTGGAGCAGATTCGGAATATTGAAACCTTCGAAGTTCCCCTCCGGTGTTATCCCGTATACATGGCAGTAGGAATGCATATCCTCCAAGCCAAGCGCCTCCTCAATCTCATCCCGGGAGAACACATAGAACTTACCTTCTTCACCCTCCGAGTCAGCGTCCTCCGCACAATAGAACGCACCCTCCGGTGAAGTCATATCCCGTAGCACATACGTGAACACACTCTCAGCAATCTCTGCATACAACGGCTTTCTAGTAATCTGAAAAGCCTCCAAATAGACGAAAGCCAGCAACGCATTATCAAAGAGCATTTTCTCAAAATGAGGGACGAGCCACTCCCGGTCCGTCGAATAACGAGAGAATCCAAAGCCAACATGGTCATATAATCCACCACGGAACATCGATTCCAGTGTAGTTTCCACCATTTGTAACGCTTCCGGTTTATCATAGGCCTGACTATACGCCAGCAAAAAAGAAAGATTATGCGCCGAAGGAAACTTCGGTGCATTGCCAAACCCGCCGTACTGCTCATCGAACTGACGCTCGTACAGCTGGAAAGCCTCATGCAGCAGCTCTTCACCTACTTCAGCGCCTCCACTCTGGCGATCCTTCTGCTCTGACGATTGCAGCTCAGCCAGCAGATCATCTCCAAGCCGGGTAAAAGAAGCTCCGTCCTGTGCCCACTTGTCGCGGATTTGCTCTAGAACATCCATGATTCCCAACCGCCCGAACATCCGCCGTTTCGGAAAATAAGTCCCCGCATAAAAAGGCTTCTTCTCCGGTGTCAGCAGTACCGTCAGCGGCCACCCGCCCGACCCTGTGAGCGCCTGGCACACTGACATATACAGCGCGTCAATATCCGGCCGCTCCTCGCGGTCTACTTTTATGGAAATATAGTTCTCGTTCAGTAAATTGGCGACTTCCTCGTCCTCGAAAGACTCGCGTTCCATTACGTGGCACCAATGACAAGTTGAATAGCCGACTGACAGGAAGATCGGCTTATTTTCCGCTTGCGCTTTGGCAAATGCCTCTTCTCCCCATGAATACCAGTCCACGGGGTTAAGTGCGTGTTGCAATAAATATGGGGACTTTTCGTTTATCAATCGATTAGGCTGTTGGCCTTCTTTGAGTTCCATTTATGTAACCTCCTTGTGCGGAATGGGTCATTGTTAGTATTACCCATTGAATGGCAAAAAGACACCAACAGGGTTAGTGCCTCATAAGCTTTGCATACCTATTCCATCCTACTTATATATATTATAAAAGTTCAATACTTTAGAAAAACAAACAGAATCTAAGATATTACTGTTTATTCCTTGAATCTCCTCAAAAAATTGAATTGTTTTAATTCTTATCTCACTAAGAAAATCAATTTTGCTTATTCTAATATTGGAAAATGAACCGAATGATGCAATTTTCAGTACAGACTTATCAATAATGAATAAATCTTTTAAAATAGTAGTCTCATAATTCAATTCACTTAATACTAGGATATCATTCTCAACCTGTATTTCTAACCAAGTCCAAGAATTTTCAACATATTTTAACGCTATATAATCATAAGATTTCAAAGAATTATAAACATCAATAAGCAGATCAAAATGTGTAAGTATCAATTCTGAATATAACCTTTTAGCTGATAAAGGTATATTCTGAGTTGGGTATGCTATGAACTCATGGCCACCCACAACCAAAGTAAAGGGTCCATAGATCTGATGCCATTCTTTATCAAATATTCCTCTTTCAATCGTTTTTAGTTCCTCTATATCATCTTCAAACAACTCGTACTTAATCTCGAATACAGGAGGCTGGAGTGAAATTATTCTTCACCTTCTTATGATAGGTTTATGAATTTTTATTTTAATAAAACAAAGAACTTGTTTTACGTCCTTTCTGATTTCATTTTCCCCAATACTCGATTGTTACGTCTGAATATTCGTCTTCGCTTAGAACAAATCCATAACCCAATTCCTGTCTCGTTTTCGTATTTCTTAAAGTATTCAAAAATATAAATAATACGAGCTTTTATTAACCTTCGGTTGTCCACGGCAATCACCTCTTGTCTAGAGAAGAGAAGAGAATCTGTAAATCGCATAACGAACATCCCAAACGACGACTTTATGTTTACTTATAAGGTTCACCGTAATTGCACTTGCAGACCTAATCGGTAAGCCAATCCTGTAGCAAACTCTTTTTGAGGGTTTAGCTTCAGTTCGTTAAACACTCTTGTCATGCGAGCCTGTGCTTTTTCCATGTCACCTATTGAGCAATAGAGTACCGTTAAGTAATGGGGATTCTCGTAAATCCCATCTTTCTCTCGTAACTCCATTACTTTGATTACATCGTTAATACTTTCAAACTGCCGAGGTGAGGGAGTATATACTCTGTAATGTCTTTCACTATCATTCGTTTAAGTTGTTCAACTTTAGTATTGATAGTCAATCTGTACCAACTATCATTTTTCGTTAGTTCAGTGCCACGAATCCGTAAAACTGAATTTATTTCCATTGGAAAAGATGGTTTCGGGTATAGATGAACTGTTCCAAATAATTCCTCTATATAAATGCCTGTATTGAAAAAAAACTCAACTTCATCTTCTGTATTCCACTTTGATGACTGAATGTTCACTGTCGCAGAGAAGTTAGAACAAACATGGGCAAAGTTTTGCCCTGCTTCTTAAACCTCTCTACCTTAAACAAGGGAGCAATGGTTTATTTTACGACTTGCTTCAATACATTCTGCATAGACATGATAAACAATCCCCTTAGCGATAGAATCTTGCATTCATACGTCCATATTATCCTCGACACATTTATCAAAAATAACTTCAAAGTCACCTTTGAATATCAAATGCTCAACCACTTCTTCAATACGTTTGCGACTACATTCATCCACCAGAACCATGTCACTACCCCAGAAATACTTCCCTTGTAAGCACTCTCCAGTTTGTTGATTCTTTTCAGCGAGGGACTGTATGTTCTTGTATGTGAAAAATGAAGCAACCCACCTTGAACCGTCTACAAATGTAACTATTGCATCAGTGTTATCATCATATATGTTCCATTCTCCTTCAGCCCATTGCTCGGCTTCAATCCAAATTGAATATTGCATGTCTTTCACTAATATCGCCTTCTTACCAGTTTGTTTAAGGATTCAATTGTACCATATGTTGGAATTATATTTAATTGTGTCGCAATACAATTCATCCTTATTCGGGCTGTAGAAGTGCTTATAACATTTACGAAAATACCAACAAAATGAAATACGAATTCAGCAAGTAAACTCGATAGACTGAGAGATAATTTATAGTGATGCATATCATGATTAAGACTGTATGAATTCATGTACAGCAAGGGATTAGTGGAAACAGAGATAAGGAGAATAAATCAGGAAGCGACTAGGGGGGGAGACTAAACCGTTGAGATTAAACTAGTGGAATTCACCGACGTGACACCAGTGACAGGTTGAATAACCGACTGACAGGAAGATCGGCTTATTTTGCGCTTTGGCAAATGCCTCTTCTCCCCATGGATACCAGTCCACGGGGTTATGTGCGTGTTGCAATAAATATGGGGACTTTTCGTTTATCAATCGATTAGGCTGTTGGCCTTCTATTATCTCCATTTATGTAACCTCCTTGAGCACGTATGTTGCCATTTTTATTACTACCCATTGGTGAACAAAAAGACACTAACCCTCGTTAGTGTCTTTTTGTTAAAGTATTGCTTGATTCAGCTACCGAAACTTAACCAGGACCTATGACAACCCTGGCTCTTTGAATAGACTTAATATATGAGGTAATATGTCAGCATTCAAAAACTTCTTATCACCTCTCTCAAATCTCAAAGAAGCGCTAACACATATTTCTCTTATTATTTCATCGTTTTCTGCTCATCAGAATGAAATGGTGTTAATGCAAATAAATAATCTTTCTGTGAGGTTAATTCGTTAGCTGTAATTCCAGCATTAAGAGATAGTTCTGCTCTACCTCGATCAGGTTCCGTTACAGAAATTAAAGCGCTCGCTACTTTTGGAACTGTCCCTTCGTAGCATCTAGTCCATTATAACCATAACATTTTCGGAATGGACTGTTGCGTTTAAGCAATAGAAAAAGGAGCCCTTTTACAGGCTCCCCTTCGACGGTGTTTGATCGTTCGAGTATCTTTAAAAGTCACACTTCACATCATTAGAAATACTTGGGCACCGCTTGTTCACTTTCCGTTTTAAAGGAATGCTACTAGGCGTGTGTGTTCAGAGATGCTCTGCGACACAACCCCTCGCTTTCAGTTGACTTAGTGATTAGTTAAATTCCTCTTGTAGCCCTAGCACCAAATGGTCCAACGGAACCACACCTCTCTTCACACCGTCAAATATATCTTGCACAGATTTCAAGTTTCTTATACATCGTACACTCAAACAATTTTAAATCGGGATCGAACCGACGACCTCATGCATGCGATGCAAGCGTTCTCCCAGCTGAGCTTCATGGACGAGGTGTCACACTTAGCTTGACAATCCGTCTTATAAAAAAACCCTCTTCGTCAATCACGCACAAATCCGAATTTATCTCACATCTACCCTCTCGCTCATCAGGAGGTATCTGATACCATTAATAAGGTGCATCACCGCCGTAACTTAAAGGTAATTCGTCATGATACTTCCCACAAATGGTACAATGTCCTAGGTCAACTGATCTTTGCTAGGGATGGGTCGTATTCAAGAATTTCTTGTAGACTAACGATAACAGAATCATCAATCTCTATTTCAATTCCATCAAGGAATTGCCACATGCCATCTTCTGCATCATGTGAAGTATACTTAATTGTTGACTTATTATCTAAGATTCGTTTCAATGTGAACGCCATCGTATCTCAGAGAAAATCCATTTTCTATTACTCATTTCCGACGCTCCTATCAGTTTAATTGCTCTTTCATTCCGATTGAGTTAAGAAATTAAAACAATCATGAAGGTCTTCATCATCAGGTTTATTTATCAATTTCTTTACTTGTCCTCTGACATAATACAATTCAACTTCTCTTTTATCAGATGAATCCTCTATTGTTCGAACTCCATCAATTACAGCAAACAAACCAAATAAAGCACTATCTACAGCTTCTGTTAATACCCTTCGAACCATCAATTGATTTTCCTCTGAAAGCTGATTGAACCAGTTAGATAGTTCTACATGCTTTTGTCTTGGTCTTCTCCCTGCTGGTTTAATCATGGTTTATATAGCAGAATCCCTAACCTATAGTTTGACAACTTGAACAAACTCTTCATTGTTCATGATGAACCCCTATCTAAATAAATTTCGTACTTTTAACTATTATCAAGTTGAATTGCAATAAATTCTTTGGCAATCACATACGAATCACCAAAAATTAAGACCTTGTAATCTGTTTGCTTACCGTTCCATTGCTTATCACTTTTGGTTGGAAGCAACGTGCCATTCAAACCGTTATCCTCTAGCACGTTAAAATATTCCCTAATAAGATTCATTGGGGCTTTAGCGAACAAACCTATATCAAATCCTAGTAACCATTCTATTTTCCCATTTATATATGTTCCAAAAGGAATTAGGTTATTTGTAATATCTCTATGGGCAATGTAAAGTTCTCCAATTATCTTCTTGCTGTCTTTTACGTGTCCATTGAAATAAAGTTCAAAATAATCATTATTGTAGTCCCACAAATATACATGTTCCTCTAAAACCTTAAAATCAGAAAAGTAAAATAGTTCAAGTTTGTGTTCACCAAAATCATTGCACTGAACTTCCCATTTTTGAAGTACGTTCTCATCATCCTGATATGTAAGTTCAAGAGTGAGTATTATACTATTTCCATTAACTACAAAGCTTACTAAGCTTAAATAAACATCATTTTCAAATACTCCATTATCTATGGCATCTATCATGTTTCGAAGCATATTAAAGCCCCCTTTACTCCAATAAGGAACATATCTCTCATCGTTTTATTATCAGTTGCGGATTTAACTTAAATCTCACCTTCATTATTGTACCCTATGTTGGAATTTACATTATGTCGTATCGCTCCAGTTTCACTCATAGTCGAGCTGTGGAAGTGCTATCCCCCTTTCGTTATTCAAACAACTTCATTTTGATGTAAACCACCCCCCACCTTTAATTAGCTAACAATATCTGACCTCCTAAACAGCCTTCTAAGGCATGCGAATTCATACATTTTAAAATGATATGCATCACTAAAAATTTTCTCAGTCTATCGAGTTGACTTGCTGAATTCGTATTTCAATTTTTAGTAAAACATGTATGAAACATTGCATAACTCGTATAAGAGACTTATGACATTTGATTTGATCAGGTAAATTGATTTTCAAAATGTATGAATTCAAGTACAGCAAGGAATTAGTAGGAACAGAGCTAAGGAGAATAAAACAGGAACTGACTCAGGGGTGGGACGAAAACGTTGAGGTTAAATTAGTGGAATTCACCGACATGCCATCAATGGCAGGTCGAATAGCCGATACTTAGGAAGATCGGCTTGTTTTCGGACTTGACTTTTGCAAAAGCCTCGTCTCCCCAAGAATACCAATCCATGGGGTTGTGTGCGTGTTGTAATAGATATGGGGACTTTTCATTTATTAATCGATTAGGCTGTTGGCCTTCTTTGAATTCCATTTATGTAACCTCCTTGTGCGGAATGGGTCATTGTTAGTATTACCCGCTCGAGAGTGAAAAGACACTAACGGGGGTTAGTGCCTTTTTAACTTATAATGTCCTCTACTATTTTTCTCGAAGGAACTTATAAATAACTCAACTTTCGCAGCTCAAATCTCTAAACAAACCCTTGATATAGCTGGGTAAACTAGAGATCCATTCCTCTAGTTGACAAAAAACGGACGTTTTGTTCTTCTTAGTATTGGCTTGGGACATTTCAAGAAATAAATTCATGAGTTGCTGGAGGGCGGTCTGATAATCCAGATCGCGGACTTCATCCGCGAAGAGAAAAAAGAGACCTCCAAGTGTTCGGTCATCACTCGATTGACGCCGTTCGTACTCCATCGCTAAATAACGGCTGAATACAATCGTTGTATGGCTAATCAGTTGATCGAAGGAACGACCTTGAAACTCGGTTCCCAGTTTCAAATAACTTTTGGTGACTTTGAAAAAGGTCTCTATACTCCAGCGCATGCCGTAGATTCGTACGATTTCAGCTGCATCTAGCGTCACATCTGTACTTAAAATCGCGAGCCATTCTCGTTTTTTATTTCGGTTGCGCACAAAAACAAGTTTCACGGGTAGACCGCAGGTCGTCTGTACGATGACAGAGCCTTTAATGTCTTTGGCATTCGATTTGGGAAGGCTTTGAAAGACTTCACGCAGCGTCATTCGTGTTCCTTGAACCAGATAGTGTTGTTTCATTTCCTTGACCATGCCAATCACACCAAGGCCTTTGCCGGTGAGCTGACGAAGGAGTGGAACTTGGGTAAACCAGCTATCCATAAGCACATAGTCGGCAGTGAATCCCGCTTTCAAAGCCCGTTCCAGCAAGGCGACAACGGCATCCGGCTTCCGAGAAAAAGCCTCCATTCGACGTTTGTACCCGGCGCTGCGTTTCGAGAGATTCGAAGCCATTTCGCAAATACGATTGGCCAGCTTGGCCGAAGAAAGCATGACAAAGTCAAGCGGAGCGAAGCTAAACCCGTCCGACCAGCCTAACGTTAACAGGGTGTAGCCTTTAATGAATTTGCCCGTGGAATGGTCAAATACTCGTGCCAGTAACTCTGCTTTTTTACTACGGTTTCGGCTCAACACGGAATCGTCAACGATGAATACTCGTACACGCGAAGATGAAATAAGCGATTCGAAATAGAGCACAATGCGAAGACTTAAGGTCTGCAAGAAGCGCCGCCAAGCAAAAGAAGCTTGATTTAAAAACCGATAGATAACATCTTTGCCTGGAAGATCTGCTCCACGGTCACTCTCTAGGAGTCGAAACCAGTTCTTACCTTCGAAGACTAAAGAGAAAACGATTTGAAAAACCGCGAGACTCGAAAGACCAAAGGATTTGGAAATACCTGCGTGTCGTAAGGTTTTCCCGATATGGAGAGTGACAAAAAGTTTGGAAAAGCGAGACTGTTCAGACAGGGAATGTTGTTGTAACATAGGGTTACGCACCTTTCTTGTTGGCATGGTTGATTCGACACTTCCATGATACCAAACAAGTAAGGTGTTTTTTGTCAATAGCAATAAAAGTATTGAATTCTTCTTACGCCCTCATGGGTTTAAGACAATATTCCAGGTGCGAAAGTTGAGTAAATAATTAGGTAATTCTTAATTGTAATGGATTTCTTTGAATCAGTCATTCCAATAAATACAATAAATTCCCAAGAAAGAACTGAATTGTTCAAGCATCAAATAAAATATGAGGGTTTTAACGGATAGCTTCTTTTAGTAATCAAGGGTTTCGAGAAATAAAGTCCTACAGTAGCCATCGCGGTGTATATTATTGAGTTCTCAGTCTCCGTTAAATCAATCATTCTTTTAAAACCTAATTTAAGCAGAAAAATCCTCAATAATCTCGACCACTTCAATTTCCCCGTTAATTAAAAGCTCAGGAAGCTCGTTGTTCACGTTACCTTTCCAGTATTCCCTGGCTTGTTCAATTTTTTGGGAGAAGGGAACCGCATCTTCCTTCGGTAATAAGTCTCCATCACCTTCAAAGATATTTCCATTAACCCTTAGTTTAACAATTTGCAAAACTTTCCGATTATAAGAATCAAATAATTCCTTCCACTTCAAAGCGTCTTTGTAGCTCTTTGCAGCATATAAGCAAGACAATCTCGATGGATACTCAGGATATTCCTGTAGTCTTACCATTTCAACTATCACTTCTCTTATGGCTCTGATTGTTTGTCCTACATACTTAATGGCTACTTCGGCATTTTCTTTATCCATCTTCAAGCCTTCATTTGTATAATGACCGTTTAAAATTTGAATAAAGTCTTCACCTTTAGAATTGAATTGTTCCTTTTCAAAAAAGAAGTTATATAATTGGTTTTTCTTGTCTTTATCAAAATAAATCACCTGTCTAGGATACATTATTTTTCTAGTAACAATATGATAAACGTACAATTCATTCTCTTCTTCCATGTAAAATCCCCTATTCAAAGATATTATTTACATATTTCACTACATTACCAATCAACTCTCGTACTCGTCCAATCGAATATCTTCATAAGGTACGTACTTGTCAGGTTCAACTTCTTTATATACCCGAACGCGCGTCACAGTAAAAGTTGGAAATGGGGATAACGCCTTGCTTGAATCAAATTTCATAGCTTCCAGTTCTGTTTCATTCATACCCCAATAGGTTTGTCCCAGTGTCAAATGAGGTGCGTAATTGTCCAATTCAAAATATCGTTCAATAAGTTCCTGTGATGGCATCACTGCCTCAACCAGACGCCTATGTAGCTCAAAAATCATATTCGATTGAACGCTTATGTATACAACAGAGTTGCCGAACGACGCCGTTTCAGAAAGCGATAGCTGGAAAGGCGAAAATGAAGAACATACCTCTTTGATTTTATCCATCCAAACCATGTCCTGGTTAAGTCCTCCTTGGGCTTTAACGGTAACATGAGGTTCTACCACATCCAAAATGCGATTACTAGACCAACGATTTTGAAATCTGATTATTTGTTCCTTGTACTCATTTGGAGGAACAATACCTAAAAAATACTGCAATTTTACACCCACCTTAAAAAGGAACTATTCGGCTATTGTTTCACGTTTGTTGAACGTGTTGTTATTTCATATATTTTTGTAGCTTCTCCATTCAACATGTATCCAGTAGCTAACTAGCTATACCCAATAGAAAGGAAGATCGATTGGTTGTCGCGCTTTGCGATTTCAAAAGCCTCTTCCGACCAAGAGAACCAGGGAAGATTTAGTAAGGGACCGGAAATTCATGGTCATCAATTTCTCGCTAAGATCATCAGAAATTATTCCAAAAACTCCAGTACCCCAATCTCTTTTTTATTCGACAAAGTTCTCTACTCCCCTTCCAAATGAACTAAATTTCCCCAGATAAAAAACCGTTTCTTGCTTTGACCTACTCTGAACTGCATTCTACAGCCGCGTTTTGGCACAATGTCTTCAACTTCTAATGCGTTCCCAGCACCTTGATTCGTTCCTCTTCAGGAACAATCGGTATAGAATAATTATATTCAAAGTAGGGATATAAACCGTATTTATCTGAACATATAATAGAATAAAAAAGGGGAAGTAAATTATGACAATACAGTTTAGAAACTATACAAATCAAGCGGGTATTACAGAAGACTATCATAAAGTCAGGTCATTCCTTGTAAAGCTGGGATATTCTGAATTCACATATGCAAGATGGGATTGGATGACAACGCACGGACACTTAGACAAGTCTACTGTGGGGAGAATTGGTATATGGGAGGATGCTGAACAAATTGTGGGGGTAGCTACTTTTGACTGCCAGCTCGGAGACTCCTATTGTTTAGCTTTTCCAGAATACGCTTTCTTAAAAAAAGAGATGTTGCTATATGCAAAGGATAATCTGAATAAAGATGAAAAGTTTTGCATAGTAATTTCAGACTCGGATTTAAAGTTTCAAGACATTGCTGCACATTCAGGGTTTACTGCAACAGATCAGAAAGAAAATGATGCAATTTTTTATATGGACAGAACATCAACTGAATATAATTTGCCAGAAGGATTTTATATTACTACCATGAAGGATACTTATGACCTTTACCAATATAGACGTGTATTGTGGAAAGGATTTAACCATGAATTGAATGGTGAAGGAGAGTTCACATTTTCAAAAGAAGACGAGCAAGCATCAAATGAAGAAATGCTGCGTCCTAATGTAGACTTAAGTCTAAAGGTGGCTGTTGTTTCACCTGATGGGAATTTTGTTTCCTACTGTGGAATGTGGTATGACCTAGAAGCTGGTTTTGCAGTGATAGAACCAGTAGCAACAGATCCTGATTATCGAAAGATGGGATTAGGGAAGGCGGCAGTTTTAGAGGGAATCAGACGTACTGGAGAGCTTGGGGCAAAGACTGCTTTAGTAGGCTCTTCACAACAGTTCTATTACAGTATTGGATTGCATCCATTTAGTACCTCTACCATATGGACGAAGAAAGTAAAAAGATAAACATAATAAAATGTGAGAGGCGACATTGTCATTGACGGCGGTGCGCTTCGCAAAATGAATTTTGGCAATCGCTCCATGGATGCTTTGATTGTGCATGACAAAGGGAAAGCGATGGCCCGAAACTCAATAAAAACAAGCCGATGCACATAACCAATTATGCGCCGGCTTGTTTTTATTTCATAATCGAAGTATTCTCCGTTCTTCCACCGGGAGCCCGTTGTTTTGTAAGCAATATGCCTATTATTATTTCATCTCATTATGGTACTTCGCCTCTGCTTCTTGGACTAATCTATCCAAATGGGGAGTTTTGACTTGAGAATCATAAAGCACTCCAATATTGCCCTGTTTCTTGCTTTCTACATAACCATTTTTTGTTCACGTTATTCCTTAGGTGATGTAGTCGGGATGAATCTCGCTAGACCAATTTTACAATTGCTAAGGTTTCGATAAATGGGTCGCACAAGCAGTTCCTCATCTCAAGCACTGATTTTGAGGTTGAACCACAAAAAAAGAACAAAAACCTAGGAGTATAGGCTTTTGTTCTTGCTTTATACTGTCTTGCTATTAAACAAGGAAACCAGTAAATAATAGATCAGCATAATCATTTCATATGCCAACCGGCAAAGTGTACAAATTTATTCAAATAGGGTCTAATCGACGCCTGCCTGCTTCTACTCGTTTACCGACGGTTCGGCAGGAGCCAACGCCAGCTTTAGGGACAGGGTTGCAACAAAGGATATGACCAAGCCCGTCGAGCAGGCGATAAGGAAGCCGCTGAATCCGTCCCCCAAATAAGCCGGCAAGGTTGCCAATCCGGGAAAGGCGAAAGAAATTGCAGCCGAGTGAAAAAATCCGGCCATTCCACCGCCAACAGCTCCGGCACAGCAAACGACAACCATCGGCTTGCGCAGGGGAAGATTCACACCAAACATCGCGGGTTCGGTTACACCGAATAATGCTGAAATCGATGCGGATAATGCCAGAGTTTTAAACTTTTTATCCTTGGCTTTAAAGAAAACCGCTAACGCCGCTCCTGCCTGGGCGAACGCAGCCGGACCCATCAAAGCTAAAATCGTATCCGAACCGTTAAGTGCAATATTGTTTATGGCAAGAGGCACCAAACTCCAGTGCAGTCCAAATATGACCATCACCTGGATCGCTCCCCCCAGAGCCATTCCCGCACCGACCGGGCTGAGATTATACACAAAGCCATAACCTTTTGCGAGCGCATCCCCCGCGATCATGCCCATTGGACCAAAGACCAACAGCGTAACGGAAGAGACCATAATTATAGAAAATAAAGGAGTAAAGAAGCCTCGGATGACTTCAGGTAAAACTTTAAAGCAGAATCTTTCGATATATAGCAGCAAGCCCGTCGCCATAATAATGGGAATCGCACTGGCCGGATAAGTAACCGGCGTAATGCTCAGGCCAAAAAAGTTAATCGCTTGATCGTCTCCAAAGAGAGTGCTAAGACTCGGGTGCAGCAGCACTCCGGCAATGACTACGGCGGTAAATGGGTTTGCCCCGAATTTTTTAGCCGATGTAAATGCCAGAAGTACGGGAAGATAATAAAACAGGCTGTCAGCCATCGCATTTAGTACCTGATAGGTACCTTCCCTATTGTTTAACAGATCTAATGCCACTGCAGCAGCCAGCAAACCCTTCATAATTCCCGCCGCGCTCAAAATATTCACCAGTGGAAGAAAGATGCCTGAAATCCCGTCTATAATGATATTAACTATGTTCTTCCGGGGCTGCTCGACAGAAATAACTTGATTCTCAACCTTCATATGTACCTCCTACATTCCCAACAAATTAGCCGGCAAAGGCATCCCCCCCACCAAACAATCAAAGAGTACTATATCATAGATATTATTAATACAGGCACCCCTAAAATTAGTGTATTTATTGATTCCTATTAAACGAAAAATTCATTTCAATTAGGATATGTTTCGATAAGCAATAAGTGGGTGAATAACTTTAGAGCTATATTAATTTAATTTTTAGATATTGATATGACCTTCAAATAAAAGGTCTATTTTTCGTGAAAACATTATCTTACCCTATGGAGGTCGCTATGCATCGAGTTAACCTAAATCAGGATCAATTCCATCAACAAGTGTTTGATCATGCTTCCTCTGGGATCGCACTTGTTACACCAGAAGGTATAATTTTAACAGTAAACTTCGCTATGGAACGGATCTTTGGCTATTCCAAAGCAGAGTTTGACGGCATGAAGTTTGAAGATCTCTCCCACGAAAATGATAATATCAGAAATATTAACGATCTAAAGGCACTCATGAGTGAGAAAATGGAAGTACAGGTTGAGAAGCGTTTTCTCACAAGGATGAGTGACGATATGTGGGGATTGCTCTCTCTAAAGCTTTTCATTAATGAGGCGAACCTACCGACGTATTACATCTTCCAAATTATTGAAATCACAAAGCAAAAGGAATCCGAGCAACGACTTCAGGAATCTGTTGAACGGTATACGTCTCTCAAGAAATACAACCATGACAGCGTCATTTCCTTTGGCCTTGACGGTCGAATCATTAACGCCAACAGTATGTCGGAAAAGATAACAGGCTACTCCATCGAGTCCGAACTGATCGGTATGGAGCTTGCAAGTCTAATTGGACAGAAGAATGTCCAGAACATTCTAGATAGGGCGTTGTACGATAATACGGTTGAGCAGCACATAAACACTCTTGTGGCCCAAGATGGCAAAGAAATCGAAGTGCTTACCAGTATTGCACCTATTTTTGTGAACAATCAAAATATCGGATTCTATCTTATATGCAAAGACATTTCCGAGCAGAAACAGTTGTTGCTAGCGAAGGAGACCGCCGAGTCTACAAACAAAGCTAAAAGTGAGTTTCTGGCCATGATGAGCCATGAAATCCGCACCCCCATGAACGGGGTGGTCGGCATGACGGATATTTTGCTTGACACCACGGAGCTCAATGAAGAACAACGAGGCTATGTGGAGATCATCCGCAAAAGCGGGGATACTCTGCTCAATATTATCAATGACATCCTTGATCTTTCTAAGATTGAGGCAGGACGAACAGATTTGCAAGAGGATACATTCGAATTGCATAAATGCATTAAGGAAAGCTTCGCAGTCATTTCTATTAAAGCCGAGCAAAAACACCTGGAGCTCTCAAGCACTATAAATCACGGTGTTCCTGACTATATTTATGGCGACGCCGAACGCTTAAAACAAGTACTGCTAAACCTGCTCAACAATGCCGTGAAATTCACATCCAAGGGAAGCATATCCGTAAAGATAATGCTTGAAAAAGAAGATCCCTCCCTATTGGTATTTACGGTATCCGATACAGGCATAGGGATTGATTCCACGCAGCTCAACGAGATTTTTGAACCTTTTGCGCAGATTGACAGTTTTATGACACGCAGGCATGAAGGCACTGGCCTTGGGCTAGCCATCAGTCGTAGAATTATCGACATGATGGGCGGTGAGATTTACGCGGAAAGCGACGGGAAGAGCGGCTCGTCGTTTACGTTCACTATCAGGCTCAAGAAAACAGTCTTAGGACCCAACCAAAAAATTCACATACACAAACCTCAAACAGCACGAGAGGCGAACATTTTGCTTGCTGAAGACAACCATATCAATCAACTGGTACTGACCAAAACACTTGAAAAAATGGGTCATAAGGTTACCACCGTCTCAAACGGCATAGACGCAGTGCACGCAACGCGCAAAGAACTGTTTGATCTCATTTTTATGGATCTGCACATGCCGATTATGAACGGCTTCGATGCGATGAAGATGATTAAAGAGGAGCTCATGGAGAGTAGTCCTCCCATCATCGCGGTCACGGCCAATGCTTTGAAGGGTGATCGGGAAAAATGCCTCACTGAAGGGATGGATGAGTATATCAGTAAGCCTGTAAATCGTGAAGTTGTTCAAAAGCTATTAAACCAGTTTGTGAAGTAATTCATATTGGGGTAATAAAATTCTGATGTCTGTTTTTTCAGATCCATGGAAATGCTATCACGTCGACTAAAGTCACTAGATTCAAGGAAAACGACAAAAAGCCGCCTATTAGGCGGCTTTTTCAAACATATTGCAAATTGTTTATTCATAACATCACTTACTGATTTATAGCGAATACACCAACTTGTTCTCCAAACTGGCCCATCCATAGCGCTCCGTTACCAATCATAACACCTTTCCAATTAACAAATACTTTATCGACTTTTTGTGCTAATAACGCATGCTTAACTTTAGCAGTCATGATTTTGTCGTATTTTGCAATAAATTCTTTTTGGGTTTTGATTTCCATGGTTTTTCCCTTAGTATTCACTTTCAATGGGTACACCATCAAATTGGCGACTCCGGATTTTTTCGCTTCTATAACGTATTTCTGGAGCAAACTGAAGTTATGCTCAAATACGATCGGATTCTTGATGCCTGCGACTTCATATGGGTTATTAAAGATATTAACCGCTATAACTCCAATTTTATTGTTTCGTTGACCCATCCACAAATCGCCATTTCCAACCATAATCCCTTGATAGTTCACAAACAGTTTATCGACTTTTTGGGCTAGTAGATTGTCACGTACAAGAGAAGTGAAGATGCGATCGTATTTCTTAATAAATTCATCCTTGCTATAAATCACATAAGTTTTGTTGTCTTTGTTTAAATTCATTGGATAGGAGATCAGCTCTGCCACTACTGCTGGTTTGTTATCCTTAACAGCTTTCTGTAATTTGGCAAAATAAGTGGTGAATTCTGCTGGATCGTTTATGCCCGCAATCTCATAAGGATTTTGGCTATCTGAACTCGTTACGGAAGCAGGCGTTGAAGTATTAGTACCTTGCTCAGCCCAAGCTTGGCCGGAAAATGCTGTTAAAACAATGGAGAAACTCAGAATCATTGCGGCTTTTTTCATGCTAGTGTTTATCATAGTTGTTTCCTCCAAATTCAATTTATACTCCGAGTATATAACTAAGCTGTGTACAACAAGTGTACAATTCTTAATTATTTAGTTATGGATTCCCCAATAATTTTCTCGTGACAATAAACATGGACAAACGGGCTAAGTACCTATAATTCAAGAAAATTAGGACTGTAAACCATATCTTTCGTATTTAATGGGGTAAAGCCCCACTATACCAAATGTTGATGATATCGGTATTTCAACCGCATGCTCGGAAAATGGCGTTTTAAATGTCATACGACCTGAGAGTGCTGTCAAGTTACCTGATTCAAAAGTTAGAAGAATTTGATTATTGTTATCCGTTTTCTTGTCAAGAATATATTCACCTGGCCCTCTTGAACGATTGGCGTGATACTTGTAGTACCTAGGCTTAAAAAACTTTATCAAACCGTTTTTACGCGACCCAATATTCCAATCAAAGCTTTGATCCTGGGGATGCGGCAAGTTGTTAGGGAAATGATTTTTTGATAATATTCGGAATCTCTCCAATTATCAATCAATTTTTTTGCCTCTTCTTCTCTAAGTAACAAATTCATTTCTTCTTCTGGCGAAGGTGTCGCCACAACATCCTCACTTTTGAATTTACCGAGAACATCCAGAAATTCATGGGCTGTTGGAGTGATCGCAGGAAGGATAAGACTATAACTATCGGGGACAGGAACTTCCATTATTACATGTATGTACTGAATTCGGGAACTGTAGCCCCAAGAATTGATATATTGTATTGAATTGGAGAGGAACGGATAATAAGTATTGTGAAGTAAGGGTTTTTGACCTTTGAAATTGGGTATAACATCGTTCTGAATAGTGCCAGGAATGCACAAATCTTTAAATATCATAGCTGCCATTGCAAAGGGAAATGTTCTTGGGATTCCCGTGATGATATCTACTAGAATCTTTATATCTACGTCGCTAGTCTGATTATTCGGGTTCTGATATGCCTCGAATCCCCAGTCTTCATTATAATTCGACAGTACATTGACTTCATCAACACTATTTTTGTTCATTGTATAGAAAAATTCAGCCATCTCAGGAAATTTCTTAATCACTCTCTTTACTGCTGAAACGGACCTAAGCAATGAATCATGATCATTCATATAGAATTGTACTGAATAACTTCCACCAACGGAGTTTATAACTCTTTGAATTCTGTTAGCAACATCTTCGGGTTTCTCCTTTTTTGGAATTGCAAAGTAGAACCTTCGAAATAATCGCACAAAACTCCCTCGTTTCTTATAGTTTCACTATAATCCCTTGATAATTCACGTGAAAGTCTAGTTCATCTTTACCTTGTATGACCGCACCATTACACTCTCTTACTACGGCTCCATCATGTAAATTTCGATTAAAAAGAAATGTAACGAGAGGGTAATGCTTTTATCATAAAAAGCCCACTTTGCTCGCGATGGAACTGTTGCTTACTGCGCTGTGCTGATGTCGGGCAAGGCACTCTTATCAAAAAAAACAAGGCTTGTTTGATAATCATCTACTACAATATTCCCATTTTCCTTAGCAAATGAAAGGGATTCCTGCATTTTATAAGAGGACGGTTCACTTGTTTCGGTTACATAATCGATCATAGCATTCATGCCGTCAATCTTAATCTCAAAATCAACAACCCAAGGACTAGAATCACCAATATTATAATTCCAGTTTTCTCCACTTCTAATAATCTGTTCTTGTTTGAATTTTTCTTTCGCTTTTTTAGACATCATTTCATATCGTGGGGTTCCATCTCTTGATTTAAGTGCATTTGCCCAAACCGTAGTAAGATCTTCTATATTCACCTCTGATTTAATTGTCTCATCTTTTTCTACAATTGTGCCACTTATCAATAAAATAACAGCAACTCCGAGTATGGACCATTTTTTGGAATTATTTTTGAATAATGCCATTATGATAATTCTCCTTTTAAGTCCATTATCATTTCTTGAATACTAGTGGTGCTTGCAAAATAAAAGGGGTTTAATATACGTACTTAGACCCAAGACCCCAATAGTCATAATCATACTCTTCGGGATTCTGTATAAGGTGTTTTGAACGTTCGATCCAGGCTTTAAGTTTCTCCTGATCTAACAACATCCCCAGTGAAAACATAGAGGCTTTTTAGAAAAAAAGAAGCGTGAATGCATTGTTCGTCATCAATAAAAGTACAAATCATTGGTCCCTGAATGAATATCGCAATCACTTCTTTCATTCCACATAGAAAAGTCATCTGCTATACTTCCCTGGTCCAGCACTATTATCCAAAATGCAACCATGTTTAGGCAAGTATTGATTGATATATTGCAAATCCACTAAAAACTCCAGTGATTTTGTTCTCCCTGTTAAGGCAAGTCTATCGTCCGGTCAGTCCCTGTGATGCCTTCAAAAAGTATATATTGAAAACTCTCTAACTCTGTTCTCTTCCATGAACGTGTGATGATCGCGTTTTTTTTCACTGCAGGTCTGGTTCCTTTTTTTCTATCGTAGGAAAAACCACCATTTGAAAACAAATAGAGAGGATGCAGATATTCTTCTCCCGTTGGGATATCTTTTCCCGATATATTTTGAGCTTTCACACTGAGATTCAGTGTATACCGATTTTTTTCCTTCTTAATATCATAGGTATAAGAGATGGGTAAAAAAACATCCTGATTATACACATCTGTAGCATCGAACTCTTCAATATTAATGAAAATCGGCGTCTTGTTTAGGTTCTCATTTGTTAAAGTGAACATTTGTTGCTGTTGATTCCAGGTTCCATTCACCATTAAACTTTCAACCAAAGTGCGCATTGGAACGAATAAACTTTGTTGATACAATTGTGTTTCCACTTCTGTTTGCACCATTACACCATCATAAAAAGTTTGATTAGTTGCTGTATTGATTTCAAGTTTATGGTTGTTCAACTCGATTTTAGCCAATTTAGTTGTCGCTTCATAAGTTGCCTTTCCACCAAGCAATTCGCTCACAGAACGTAAAGGAATATACAACCTTCCATTGCTTAAATAAGGAGCTTTTGGCGTGGAGTAAAGCACAAAATACTGATTGATTTTCAAATGTACATTGGCGTTACTTTTTAATGATTCGGCTTGACTGAATGTAGGTATTCCTAACGAAAGAGATAAGATTAAAAGAATGAAACAAGTCATTTTTTTCATGATGTCCAAGTTCTTCAATTCTCCCTTGCTTTTTATTACGAACAGCATAAATGATGTTAATCAGTCTTCTCTCCCCAACTCGTTCAAGCGTGAATCAATATATTCTGTTACTTCCTCAGAACCGAAGCTATGATTGGGTTTTCCCGATATAGCGTGAGCAAAAAGGAGCGTTCGGCCGTTGACCGAAAAGTAATCCACGTTCAGATACATTTGCTCGGTTCCCTTAATAAGCGGTGGCACTACAGTATTATTGATATTTGAATCAATTGCATCAACATATCGGGCGACAAAATCATGGAATTCCGTATAAAATGTTTCCCATCCCCAAACGGGCTGTTTTCGCATCTCAATAAGAGCCAACTTCTTATCATTCGCCAATAACATTACTTTGGTTATATGATCGGATGGGTCATAAAAGGAGTAGCCCTCTGCATGGATGACTTTTCCAATACCCCATCTGTTTATCCTTTCGAGCTGCTTCTCCATCATAAAAACATCTCAATTATACCATATGTTGGAATATATATCTTATTGTATTGTCCATCGATAATAGCTGTCATACCCCTTGTTTTGATGAGAATTAGATATGTGATAAAATTCATACTAAATAGATCGTTGCTTAGGAAAATCCTAAAACCAACACCCGAGGGAGTAGAAGTTATAATGGCAGAGAAACAAGCAGGACATGAAACAGGATGGAACTTCGATAACAGTTATGCCGCTCTCCCGGAAATGCTTTTTACCCGAATGAACCCTGTGCCTGTAAGAGCGCCAAGACTGGCGATTGTTAACGGGCCGCTGGCGTCATCCTTGGGCTTGAATTTAGAATATCTGTACAGCAGTGACGGACTGGAGGTACTCGCCGGAAATAGCATCCCCGAAGGTGCCTCTCCACTTGCCCAGGCCTATGCAGGACATCAATTCGGTTCCTTCAATATGCTGGGCGATGGGCGGGCACTTCTCCTTGGGGAACAGATCACGCCTTCAGGAGAGCGATTGGATATTCAGCTCAAAGGCTCCGGTAGAACTCCTTATTCTCGCGGAGGTGACGGCCGAGCTGCGCTTGGACCGATGCTGCGTGAATATATCATCAGCGAAGCAATGTATGGGCTTGGCATTCCTACCACTCGAAGTCTGGCGGTGGTGGATACCGGACAAGTTGTCACGCGTGAATCCGATCTTCCGGGCGCCATTTTGACCCGGGTAGCGGCCAGTCATCTGCGAGTGGGCACCTTCCAATACGTTGCAAAGTGGGGGACTACCGAAGATCTCCGCACGTTGGCCGATTATACGCTGCACAGACATTACCCTGAAGCTGAAGCGGAAGAACAACGCTATCTTGCCCTGCTTCAGGCTGTTCTCAAGGCGCAAGCCTCATTAATTGCCAAATGGCAGCTTGTGGGTTTTGTCCATGGGGTCATGAACACGGATAACATCACTCTTAGCGGCGAAACCATTGATTATGGTCCTTGCGCCTTCATGGATACCTATGATCCTGGCACTGTATTCAGCTCCATTGACAGCGGAGGGCGTTATGCTTATGGGAACCAACCTAATATTGCCGCATGGGATCTGTCCAGATTGGCCGAAGCGCTCCTTCCTCTGCTGCATGAGGATGAGAATCAATCTATTGAGCTGGCGGAGGAAGCCATAGCCCAATTCCCTGTATACTTCGAACAGCACTTTTTTTCAGGAATGAGAGCAAAGCTTGGTCTTTTTAATGAAGAGCTTCAGGATGAGGCACTTTTCGAGGATTTGCTGGTGATGATGCAAAAGCATGGTGCGGACTACACCAATACCTTCCTAGCCTTGACCTATGACAAGCAGGAAGACACCGTCTTATCTGGCACCACAGTTTTTACGGAATGGGTAGAACGGTGGAACACCAGAAAAAGCAGACAGCAGGAATCTGACGCCGCCTCCCAGCAACTGATGCGAAAGAGTAATCCGGCAATCATTCCCCGCAATCACAAAGTGGAAGAAGCGTTGGAAGCTGCAGTGACACTCGGTGATTATACGAAAATGACTGAGCTTATGCTGGCTCTATCAGACCCCTATGCCCACACTGCGGAGCAAGCCGAATATTCCACGCCTGCTATGCCTTCAGACCGTCCTTTCCGTACATACTGCGGAACCTGAGGTTTACTTCTATGGTCAGTGTAAGCGTCAAATTAGTAGCAATGTTCCCGATGTTAAAAATAATTTTGTTGTTTGTTGTTCAAGCATCATGAATTGTACCTTTAATTTGATTTATTTGCGATATCGATATTCAAGCCATACTCCATCACCTGGATTCTTGATAAAGAAGCTATCTGTAAAATCATCACTCTTATAAATTTTCAGCCCCACGTCAGATATACCATCATCTGAGTCCGTAATTATTCCCGTATCAACAAGAGTATTCTCTTCAAGTGCAACAGGCTGAGAAGAGAAGTAATAGTACTTCTTTCCTTCAATATTCAACCAAGTCACTGGATCATCAACGATTTTTTCAGTTTCACTATTACTGGATTCTCTTGTAACACATCCGCTCAAAAATAGAACAAAAAGAAATATTACAAGGAATTTTTTCATTAATTGGTGGTCCTCTCTTTATCAAATGCGCCACAAAACCATGTTTTATGGCGCATCCGTATTAATATTAATTAATATTATTTCCGTACCAGCTTACATGTGCAGCTAACTGCGTACGATGGTCAGTGTGCCATGCGGTTGTCTGATACATTGTACCATAATTCATAATACAAACCGGGGTGGGCCCTTCTGGTAAGTCATGTTCTAAAGAATAGTTATGTGAAAGTTCGTGTTGTAATGCATGCCAATTTGAACCATACGATGCTTGATCCCAGACCGCACTATATGCCGCATATAAAGGTGCAGAGGAATAAGTATATGCCTTCCCGCCAATTTGTACCCCATTAGTAAAAAAATCAGGTTCAGCAGTAAAGCCAGTAACAAAATCATAACCATCCGTTCCACTACCTTTTAAGTTATCAAGTATTTCAGCTGAATTGCTTCCAGATGAGAACCAGTATCGATAAGCAGTAACTGATAAATCAACCCCGAAATTAGAGTTGAATGCATCATCAGCGGCCTCAACTATGTTTGTTGTTAGTGTTTGCCAATCACTGTGTTTTGCACGATATTCTTCATCAACGGCCACCAACACTGAACAGATTTTCCCTGTGGCGGCGGCACTAGCGGAATCTAAGTTTATTGACTTAGTACCGACAACATTTTTTCCAATATTTACTGTGCTAACAATCTTGCCACTCTCATCAAATATAGGTGCAACAGATGATCTTTCAATTTTCGGTGTAGGAGTTGAAGTGAATAGTTTTAATTGTGGCGAGGTCTCTATAGGAGAACCCTCAGACTGTGTAGCATACTTCTGGTAAAAGATTTTCACTTCATCTGCGTTGAAGGTTGAATTTGCACCCTCAACGCTCGCAAATCCAGAAGTAGCCAACGACATTGAACAAAGTAGAAAAGCTGTTGTAATAAAGACGAGTTTTCTTTTTTTTTAACATATGAAACTCCCATAATAGGAATGCAACAGCGGAAATTTGACGACGAACATGTCGTCCTTTTTACTTTATGGCAGGCTTTTTACAAGTAATAGTTAACGGAGTGATGATTTATGTATCTTTGAAAATTGGTTTCCTTTATATTTTTTTATGTGACGAAGATTAATTAATAGTACAGATTGGTATACTTTTAATAATAGAAGCTAGTGAACAAATAAAAGCATTTCATGTTTATATCGTACAGAATACAGCCTATGACTACGATAATTATTTAAAAAATACTTTACCGGAGATTTCTTATACGTAAGCGTCAATTAACCCTAATCTTGATGTTGGCCATGCCTCCATTTTATAGACACTGAAAAAAAGACCCTTGGCTATAAGCTGTTTACGGTACTCTACCGGAGGCAGCTTATTTGGAGGACAGCGCTTTACCAGACGCGGCTGACACAAACGATCGGGTCGAATGAACTAAACCAATCATGATACTACGGTAGCTTTTCGAATCTATTTTCTTGAGCATCAATCGGAACACGAGTACCTGTCTACCATGCGGGAACTGATGGGACAAACCGCATGGCGACAAGCAAGTATGAACAGCAGCTTCTAAAATCACCCTTTCGACCAAGGCAATTGACGAAAACTTCTACAATCAGACCGCCGCAATCCGCTGCTGGATGCGTGGAAACAGCCCAAAGGCATTCTCGTAGAATACCTTCTCGTGATGCTGCTCAGGTATGAGCCGGCGAACGAATTCCGCATACAGGTCAATGGGTGCAAGCGGCCAATCGGTTCCGAACAACATTTTCTCGTAATGATCGGAGTACACCAGCGCCCGGCGAAAATGGTCCATGAATAAGGGTTCATTCATGAACCGTTCAAAATGCGGCCGATCGCCGACGACGAGGCCGGACAAATCGGCATAGACATTCGGATTCTTGGCCACCACTTCGGCAGCGTCCATTACCCAAGGATCACCCAGATGACAGATCATAAAGTTCACACCACGCTGCTGATAGGCTAATTCATCCACGGTGAGAGGATGCGAATATTTGAGCAATCCATTCATCGAGTACGTATCGCCAGTATGAATGACCACGGGCATACCGTACTTGGCAGCCAGCTCATAGATCGGTCCATAGATTGAGTCATAGACGTAATGATGATAATACCCAGCATAAAGCTTAATTCCCGCTACCTCGGGAGCTTGCAACCGCGCTTCGATTCGCTCCAGCTCCTCTTGGGCGTGCTCCCCTGTGAGCCTGTTCGGATTGATGCCAATGCATTCCATTAAGAACGGCGGAACAGTGTCTTCCAAGTCAAGACCCATCGGATTGGGTGAAGTAGAGTCCGGAAAGGCTCCCTCCGTCTGCTCCGTAACACCCATGCCAATGCCGAGAACGACGTTGTTCTTGTCAAACTCCGCCTTGAGGCCAGCTGCAGTGTAATCAACTTTGGACAGCTCCACCGCTGTTTGATGAAAGCTGTCAATATTGGACAGATGAATGTGAATGTCAATGATCGGCATGTAAGGTCTCCTCATTATCAGTAGGATTGGCAAAGTTCAGCTTCAGAAGGCTACGTACATCCTCTGGATTCAGAGCGATCTGTCCCAAGATCAGGAAGGTCGGCTGAGTCCATGCGGCCTCTCCATTGAGAAGTGGAAGCTGGTGATTCACACTATGAGAGAACACCTTGTTGTTCACATACGCCGAAGCCTTCTGATTGGGATAACTATTCACAATATGCAACATATCCTTACGTGTTGCCGCACCGATTCGTATGATCCCCTTGGAATCAAGCTGAGCTTCTATCTTTCCAAGCAGGAACTTGCCTTCCTCGGGGAACTCCATCCATCCTTCGGAGAAGACAGGCGAAGGCTTGAAGTAACTATCCTCTGATAGCGAATACTGTGGCAGAACTAATCCACTACCATTGGTCACCGAATGTTGTACACAGAGCATAGGGACGCCGGGCAGCATAAGGTAATGCTGATTAATTGTAATTCCCCGATTTGCTTCTTGCTTCTCGATAGAAGTGGTTATTCGCAGTCCCTTCCAGACATTGCCGTGTTCATCCATTCGCTTCACCCAAGCCGCGGTTCTCGTCTCCTGCTGCCGGCTGAATCCACCTAGGCCTTGAATTCCCACACCGAGTCCACCATGCCAGGGATTCCACCAGGAACGCGGGCCTGCTTCCGGATAAGAACTGTCCAGCCATTCTTCCCCTTGGTACTTCAGTGAATGCACGACACTCCCGAATTCAGGGGTAGCCGCTATGGAGAGAACTCCGTTGCTCATCGTGTACAGGGAACCTGCTGGGCCTTCTTCCATCTCACAAACGAAAGTTGTATCACTCTGAGGGAACCAGAGGCCCGACCGTTCCTGAACGCGATCCTCTCCCTGATAGACGAGCCGGACCTTTCGGCCGGACTCACCGTGTCCCGACGATTCCATTTCCTCAGCAGAAAGCTCAAAACCCGCAGAATGCAAATCCTGCTCCCTTTGCAACTCGATACCAGCCGCTCTCCACTCCGTACTACCATCGTTTTGCACATACAGTTCAAGGCTTCCAGCAAGCGGAATCATCTTTCGTTCGATTAGTTCTGCATGAAGCGCCCCCGCCGCAAACGGATTTCCGCCGCCTAGCATTAATTCAAGATGATCGTCCAGCACCGGAACGACCGAATTCAGTTGCTTCCGAGCAAAGGAGCGGAATTCGGACCACTTGCCGAAGGTATTTAGAGCAAACACAGTCACCTTTGTCCGCACGACATCTCCGCCGGAAATCCGGCCAAGATTGTGCTCCAGCCCAAGTGTATATTCCGGGCGGAGCAGCTTCAGAGCAGGATCCCAGCATATTCCGCAGGTGACGTTCTCTTCCTTGCAGAACAGCCAATTCTCCGTGATCTGGGCACTATCCCAATAACTCGGATCACTAGAGTGCGCATCGCCCATATCCACGTAATGGCCTTGGTATGGCAGGACGAGCCGCTTGCCAAAAAAGCCGAAATTCGTCAATACATATACGTCTTCATCCAGTGTTTTGCTGTTGGTATTGCAGATCTCATGATGAAACTCAGCGATTCCGTTTGCGAACAGCTTGGCTACCGTCTTTATCTCCAAGCCTGGGAAGTCATCTGACTCGTAGAGGGCTTCGAGAACCTGGCTCTCCCCTTCCGCATAGATCTTCACTTCTTTGGCCTGCTTCTTGGAGAATTCTTCTGCGAACGGCTTGCCTAACCTCGGAAAAGCCCACCAGAAGTTGTGGCTGGAGCCGGGATATTCAATCCATATTCCATTGTCGATCTTGTTCAGATGGAGGGAGAATGCACCGTTTACGGCAACCCACTGCTCCCCCACCTGTCCACCAAATCGGCCATGCGTTCCCTTCATTAGGACGGATAGTTTACTTGTGAAGGAGACCGCCTTCTTTCCAACCGGAATGGCCGTTACCTCAATATCTCGTGAATAAAGTCCGTAAGACTGCAGAGTGAAGGGTACCGGGACAGAAGTTTTACTCTTAGCCGGAACCGTGAAGCGTACCGCACGATCACTCCATTTCAGGAATTCGTCCTCCGGCAAGTCAAAAGTGAACTCTGCTTCCGAGGCAAAATTATTCTCCACGTTCAAGTACATTTCGGCCGGAAGGCCCGGATACAGCTCCCTTGTTGGTAATGTTAGCTTCAGCTTGGCTGGAAATTTCGGAGCGATGCCAAGGCGGAACTCAGCCCGCTTGCCACCGATAATCCAATTGCTCCTAACCACCGGATGGGTCTTCTTCTCATTCTGCTCCTCCCGAACAGGATCAAGCTCGAAATCACCCTCTACGATGACCGTTTCTCCCGGGGCGAGCGTTTGGGCAACGAACAGGGAAAAACGAATGTTTTTGTCGTTCTGGCCCTTGATCTCAATTGCCAGTTCGGTCGTAGAGCGATTCTTGATGTGATAGCGAATCTTGTAGGCGGAGCCAAACACAAGATCATGGTCGTCGATCTCCGTAGAAATTTCATAGTCAGGAGTGTCAAGGGCGGTCAATCCGCGACCGGTCTTCTCGAATTCTGCCCGCAAAGAAAGTTCTCCCTTTTGCCAAGTGTAATCTAAGAAATCAAAGCCACGCTCTCGGCGGCCATCTGGCTGGATAGGGAGTTCGCGAGTGCTGTCTGCGTACCAATCCAGCTCCTCGAAATAAGGAGCAAGCGCTTCCATTTTCAGGACAGTTGGAATGAAATTCATCAGATGGACATAATCTTCATTTTTTTCCCAAAAGAAACCGCATTTCTTATACATTGGTACAGCTTTGGTGTTACCAGCCCAGGTAAATAGATCCAGTCGCGGCCAACCCGCTTCGACTGTTTTGCGGACGGCGTGCAAAATCAGATTGCGACCGACCTTATAACCGTGATAGTCGGGTCGCACATTTAGTAGCGGTATATACAAGGCACCTTCATCTTGACGATAGTGTGCAAAACTGCAGAAGCCGACTACCTCCTTGCCATCCACGGCGAGAAACACATAAAGATTGGATGAAATATCCATCTCCCGACGCACCGTGTCCTCTGTTCTCTGGTTAGTGCCGCCTCCCCAGCTTTCATTGCTGAGATTCCACATATCAGCGACTGCTCGAGCGTAGGAAGGATCGTATTCGATAATGCGGATTTGTTCCGCGATGGTATTTGGTGTCATGAACTCTTCTCCTTATTGTTCAAATATGAGTATGTATTCGTAATAAAGATTCAATAATAGCCGTTGAGCTCTTATTATACTATTATTTGGAATATTATGACAAGAAACACGGCTTTTTCTCAGGTAAGCGGTATGGGTCATTATTAGTATTACTCGCTAGAGCGCATAAGTGACGCAAGATTAATTGAAATACTTGAGGATAGTACAAATGAGCATTCTTGTAGTATGTTTAGCTAATCTTTTATAGTTGATTATGAAACCTACAATGTAATAGAATAAACTAATTAAAAAGAAAAGGATGCGCATAAGCAATGCGGTTGCATAAAACACGAACACTCAGCAAAAGATCCATACTGTTTTTCTCTATTATTATGCTTGCAAAAAGTTATTTTGCCTGGTACTACTTGTTCGAAGATGGGCCAACCTGGGGTACATTGTTCAAAGAAATTCCCTTTGTACTATTAATCTTCTGCCTGATTGAATGGTTTGCCACGAAACGGAAGATTGCCATCTATATGCTTGTAAATCTACTAATTACCATTTTATTCTTCTCCTTGATAATCTACCACAATCACTTTGGCATTATTGCTACTTCTCAAGTGATCGGTCAGGCAAAGCAAGTAGGAGCCGTCAAGAAGAGTATTTTCGCAGTCGTCCACCCTCAATATATGCTTATTTTTCTGGATATTATTATCATTAGCTTTGTTATGCTCAGCCGGAAGAAAGCGCTAGCCTGGAAGAAATCCATGTCTGGCCCTAGCAACCGGAAGGTGGTCGCTGCCCTTTTCTGTATATCCTTGGCATTATGTATGATGAATATCTTCCCGAACCAGGCCAGTATGAATGAGAACGTCCAAGCTGAGCAGATGGGCATTCTAAATTACGAAGCTTACGCGCTGCTCGCGGGTCAAGAGGAAGAGCAAATCGACTTCTCTCAGATTACACAATCTGTTATTGATCAAACAAAAGGAATCCAATCTCAGTCTAACCCGGTATTATATGGTGCCGCCAAAGGAAAGAACCTGATCATCATTCAAATGGAGTCCTTTCAGAACTTCTTAATCCATTTATCGCTTGATGGACATGAAATTACACCGAATATGAATAAGCTCGCGGATAGCAGTCTCTATTTCCCCCGATTCTTCCAACAGGTCGGGCAAGGCAACACCTCTGATGCCGAATTTATCGTAAACACCTCCTTTTATGTTCCGCCAGATGGGCCGGCAACAGAGATATACGCTCCCAAAGAGCTTCCAAGCTTACCTAAACTGCTGCAGAGCCAAGGTTACGACACCGCCACTTTTCATACGAATGCTGTTGACTTCTGGAACCGTGGCGAGCTGTACAGTGCACTAGGATTTAACCGGTACTATGACAAACCTTTTTTCGGTGAAGACGACACCCTATTTTATGGAGCGTCCGATGAAGTTCTGTATTCGAAGACAGCCACTGAATTGGCCCGCATGAATGAGAGCAGTCAGCCTTTCTATTCACAGGTTATCTCGATGTCATCGCATAATCCTTTCTCGATCCCGGAAGATAAATACCAAATGGCTCTCCCAGAACGATTCGAGGGCACTTTTGTTGGTGATTACATTCGTGCCCAGAATTACGCGGATTACGCGCTTGGGCAGTTTATTGCAGAACTCAAGGAGAACGGTGTATGGGATGATAGCTTAGTCATACTGTACGGTGATCATCGCGGACTGCCTATTTTCTCGCTGAAAGATGAGGATAAAACCTTGATGGAGGAAATTCTGAACCATGAATATACCGAACGCGATCTGATCAATATTCCATTGGTCATAGCCTCTGAGGGGGTTGTGACTCCAAGTGTAAACAATCAATTAGGTGGACAGGTAGATATTCTACCAACTGTAACAAATCTATTAGGAGTTTCATTGAATAACCATATTCATTTTGGACAAGATTTATTGAATCAGACTGCCTACAATTTGCTGCCTCAACGGTACTATTTGCCAACCGGATCATTCGTTAATAACGAAGAACTGTTCTTATCCGGCAGCGGATTTGAGGACGGGCAGCATTATACTTTGTCCGGTGACGGCAACAAACCGCTTCAATCCACAGAAGATGAATTCAATCGTGCGCTGAAGCTCCTTCAACTGTCCGATAGTTATGTGACACAATTACCGGATAGAGCAGTCAAGGAATAAGTTAGATACAAAAACCCGTCAATACCATGCTAAAGCAAGGATATTGACGGGTTTTCCAACTCTTACGGGCTTGTGGCGATTATCTATAAGAATCATGTGTTGGACGAAATAAGTCTTCCTCAGCACTTCTGACTGCAGTATCGATACAGTATTGTGTTTTACAACCCATGATGACTATATGCTCTTCCTGTTTATCTTTTAAATATTGAAGAAGTCCCGTCCCATGAAAAGAATTTCTCGCTAGCTTGTCAAAGATTTGCGAATCCGCTTGATTCAAACAATCCCCTTCTATTTGTTTACTTTACACAGCCAGACCATATGAATTGAACCAGGTCCCCAATAGTCCTTAACCGTCTTATAAGGCTCTCCAAACTTCCGCACCCATCTCTCCTGAGCACGTTTGTAGCCACTGTCCAAGCAAAATTCATCAATACCCTGTTTTTTTAGAAAAGTTACCATGCCTTTAATTAAGGCCGAACCGATACGTCGGTTCTGATAGCTAGGCAACACGTATAAACTGCCCAATTCGCCTACATCATCCAGCCCATTTTCTGTGCATATTCGGATATCTTCGCCACAGGGCTTGTAGGAAATTGTGCCGACAACGACCTCATTTATTTTGGCAAGAAGGAAATGGATATCTGTTATAGTCGGGTCAAGCGCTCTCTCCACTAGCCGCTTTTTATTTTCAATTTCTAGTTGAATATCATTTTGAAAATGACCCAAGCTTTCTTGTTCAAAGGCATCTGTAATCGAGGCTTCGAACAGCTGGTTTACCGATAATGTATCCGCTTGAGTAAGATTGCTTATGGTCAACTCATACTGATTGATCATGTTTTGGACACCTCTATTCAAAGTTACTCTGAAATAAAGACGTTAGGATAAGAAATCAATACTTTTGTTTTACAATCCTTATATCTATTAAGCATCATAATCATCAGTTCCTTACCTATCCCTTATTCCCATGCAGTAACAATGGAATGTGTACCTCTGATTGCTTGTAACAGTTCGTTCGGATACTTACCAGACTCCCATTCTACCGAAAGGAACAGTTCCTGAAGATCCTTCTTCGTGAGATTCTCTTTATTTGAAGCCTAATAAATACTCACTTCCTGTTTCTCAATATAGCGTTAACATTAAGAAGAGAAAATGGATTCAATGAAGAAGGATTTGTACTTATTTAACACTTATAATTCCTTTGTCATAAATACACTATGAGGGTCCTCAGTGTAATCTGAAAACGGCTTGCCATACTGAAACCCAAAACTTGCATATAGTCTTTTGGCTGGCTCGAAAGCCTCCATCGAACCCGTTTCCAAACTTAGCCGTTGATAACCACGTTGCTTGGCTTCTGCAATGATGTGTTCAAGGATTCGCTTTGCCGTCCCTTTTCTTAGATGTGCTGAAGAAGTTCGCATTGATTTTATCTCTCCATGTTGACGATCAAGCTCTTTAAGTGCCCCACAACCCAATAACTCTTCTTTTTCCCAGGCACTCCAGAATGTTATTTCCGGCTTTTTTAATTCATCCAGATTTAGGGCATGTATACTTTCTGGCGGAGAATGAAGGGCCATACCCTGAAGATGTTCCCCGATTAATGCAACCACTTCAGATCCAGTTAAATCATCTAGCTTAATATCCATAATAATCACTCCGACTTCTCTATTATTTTTTATCACTATTATACCCTTGCAGCAACATCGTTCAAGAATGTTTCTAACTTCCATACTATAATGAACATACATTACAGAATAAGAAGGTGAGACGGTGACTCGCGAAGTTAGAACCGTAGTCTTTGATCAGGAATTAAAGCTTGAGGGGTATCAGTTTGAAGGGATCATGCAGAGGTTTCCCAACCATTTTCATGACTATTATGTAATTGGGTTTATTGAACAAGGCAAGCGATATCTAGTTTGCAACAATGAAGAGTATATCCTTAACAGCGGAGATGTAATTATTTTTAACCCACAAGATCCCCATGCCTGTGAACAGATCGACGGGAGTACCCTTGACTATCGCGCTATCAACATCCAACCGCAGGTCATGCGAGAGTATGTGTTGGAAATTACGTTCTTTATCAGAGTGAACTGGCCTTGTCACTGCATGAGCTGCATCTTAAGATTTTAGAGAGTCAATCCGATTTCCAAAAAGAAGAGTTGTTTCTGTTTCTGCTGGAGCAACTGCTCAGAGACTATTCAGATACAGCTACACCTAGTCCTTCTCAGGAGCTTACTACTGAAATTAAAATCATTTGCGAATACATAGAATCTCATTATACGGACAGCATTACTCTCAATCAACTTAGTGAATTAGCAGGTATAAGCAAATATCACTTGCTGCGTTTATTTACCAGACAAAAAGGGATTTCGCCGTATTGTTACCTGGAAACGATTCGGATTAATCATGCTAAAAGGCTTTTAGAACAAGGAGTGTTTCCGATGGAGGTGGCCATTCAGACCGGTTTTAGTGATCAGAGCCATTTTACAAATTTCTTCAAAAAACTGATCGGCGTAACCCCTAAACAATACATGCGCATATTTACTCATGAAGTGGCCTCGAAACGTACAGTGGATATCACACCATAATGGATAAACGTCAGGTCACAACCGGGCATCTGCTCACATTCATTACGATTTTGATCTGGGGAACGACCTTTATCTCTACAAAAATATTGTTAATTGACTTTAGTCCCGTTGAAATTCTATTTTTCCGCTTTCTTATGGGATACTTCGTATTATTTCTAATCTCTTCGCGTCGCATCCGGACTCAATCGTTTTCAGAAGAATTGCTGTTTATCTCGGCAGGGCTTTGTGGAGTCACTTTATATTTTCTAATCGAGAATATTGCCCTTGTATATACACTTGCTTCCCATGTAGGTGTGATTGTGTCGATCGCTCCATTTTTCACGGCGTTACTTGCACACTTTTTCTTAGAAGAAGAGAAATTAAATACTCAATTTATTACTGGATTTTTGATTGCACTCACAGGAATTATTCTTATCGGGTTGAACGGGAGTTTCCTCTTACAATTGAACCCAATCGGAGACCTGCTTGCTTTCCTGGCTCCTGTGGTTTGGGCGATTTATTCTGTGTTAATGCGCAAAATAAGCGGGCTAAATTACCCTATTATTGGAGCTACCCGCAGAGTGTTTTTTTATGGGCTATTGGGTATGCTGCCTACTTTATTTCTATTTGAGTTCCATCTAAATTTCAAACGTTTGGGCGAAGTCGCAAATGCAACAAACCTTCTCTACTTAGGCTTGGGAGCATCCGCATTATGTTTTGTGACCTGGAACCGGGCAGTAGGAATCTTGGGAGCAGTAAAAACAAGCGTGTACATTTATCTTGTGCCTGTAATTACACTGGCCGCCTCTTTCCTTATTTTGCATGAAAAAATAACTTGGGCCACATTGACGGGAGCCTTCCTGACACTAATCGGCTCATATATCTCGGAACGCAAAATTAAAATGATCCCCAAAAAGAGGATCAGAGTGAGAAGTAAAGCACCAATCCCGCGTTCTTATCATACATAAGGTAGAAAAGAAGGGCGGGATTCTGATGGGGAACATTGAAGTTTTTGAGGAGCGGGCTATCTTTTTGGCTGCAATCTGTGGACAGACCTATGCCCAATTTGCTAATACGGACGGTTCGTTTGTCGTTCCATTGAATTATTCGGTCAGTCATACAATTCAAGCGAAATCCATTACATGGGAACGTTTCGGGTTTATTATTGAATCTCCGCAAGAGATTATTATTGCTTTTCGAGGAACCAGCTCAACAACCAATTGGATCTCCGATACGATCGCCTCGCAAAAGAGGTTCAAATATATTAAGGAAGACTGTCTTACACATCGTGGTTTCACGGATATCTATTCTTCAGCCCGCAACGAGATCATCTCCACACTTGCCAGCCTATCACCTGATAAGACATTATACATTACAGGTCACAGTCTTGGTGCAGCACTCGCGACATTATGTGCGATGGATATTGCAGCCAATACTACCTACAGCTCACCCAACTTATATACATTTGGATCTCCCCGTGTAGGTGATCCGGCTTTTGCGAAGGCTTTTACAATGTATGTCCCGAACAGCTACCGTATTGCGAATCTCTTTGATGTCATAACACATGCTCCACCATCCATCTACAAGCTGCCCAAGCGGGACAAAAAGTACTATTACAGTCATGTCCAGACCCTTTCATCGCTGTCTTTCCAGAACGGAGCCTTAGGCCTCAATCACATTATTGGAAGCTATTTCGCCGAGCTCTCCCAACTTGAACCGAAATTCACCCAAAAATTATGTGGGGCGAACCCAGGTTTCTGTCCTGTTATTGAAGCAAAATCAGGCAGAGGAGAAAATAAGTCGGTAAAGCAAGCCCCCATGCTGTAACACCATGGAGATAACATCGCAAATAAAGCGGATGGTGGTTCCAGCGGAAACTTCCTAATCCAGCCGAAACAGCTGATGCTGTTTACGGTATTCGCCGGGCGTAAGTAAGGTTTGGCGTTTAAACATACGTATGAAATAGTTATTGTCCGAAAATCCGCATTCTACCCCAATTTGGATGAGCGGAAGCTCCGAATGCGCTAATAGCCGTTTGGCTCGCTCAATCTGCAAATGATGCCTGTATTGTAGTGGACTCATCCCTGAATATTGCTTCAAACACCGCGCCAAATAATCAAAATGATAATGCAAATCGTGCTCCACTTGCCCGGAATCAAACGGCAACTCCAATCGCCCTGCCAAATAGGTTGCGACCTGCTCGCCAAGATAATAAGAACGAGCTTGCGGACTGCTTCTCTTAATACCCTGCTGCAATTGCAAAAGCAGCTTGCCGAACAACATTTGCAGTTCAAAGGACCGATAACGCGTAAGTACCTGGTGCAGCTCAAGCATTTCAATGAGCAGGGGCATAATCGTCCGTAAATCTACAGTGGAAAATTTAAGGGAATTGTTGTTTGCGCGCTGGATCGTCTGTTAGGACAGAAATCGTTGCTCACCAACCTGCCAGCACAGGGCATTACCACGCTGCAGGCGCAGAGCGCGGATAGCCGCTGGATTAACCATTTGCTATATGCCTCTCCGGTTCGCAGAGGGCAAAATGTCGAGGTCATTGAAGATTTACCTGCGCTTATAGACATCACGGTTACTCTCTCCGCAACCGATCCGGTGCGTAAGGTTTATCTGGCTCCGCAGCGGACTCCCCTTTCCTTCCAGCAGGAAAACGGAACCGTAAGCTATACGGTTCCGTCATGGATTTGTCATCAAATGGTTGTGCTCCAGTTCTAAGGCAAACGAAAAGACGCTTCCAGCATCTTTATTAAATTAGTGATGTTGGAGGTGTCTGTGCCGTCAATCTCTTTCTGATCATTCTGATCTGACCTCTGTGGTTTATTTCATCTTCAAATACGTGATACCACATAAAATAATAATTAGCGGGCTTGTCATACCAGAACGGTTCTTCTTTAGTTAACCAATCGTCATTTACGGATTGAAATAATTCAAAAGTTCTAAGTCTTACAGTATTTAATTGATCTATGTAATAATTCAAATCATTACCTCTAATGTTCACTCGCCCCTCTTCCCCCAAGTTTAACGCAGGCCCCCAGACCAATAACTCTTCTTCAGATAGGTCTCTTCCCGCGAATGTTGCAACTTGATACGCGTATTCTACAGCTGCAAAGTGTAATAATAATGCTCCAATTGAATTGCTGAGTGGATCAAGCAAATAATCCAATTGCTCAATAGATAAATCATTTGTAGATTCGATCGTTGTATGTCTTGCGTAATTCATCATAGATAGCAAACGACTAATTTGTGGTGAATACCCGGGAATATCGGTAATGAGATAGATCTTGTCCATGTTAATCAATTGATGACCCTCCAAGCTATGTAATATAGCCTCATTATACTATAATTTGGAAAATTATACATGCAAAAACCTCTTGATTTCCAAAAAAAAGACGTCACCTGGATGTTTGACATCCGTTAACGTCTTTAACCAAGATTATGATTAAGAAAAACTTATTTATGTGCGGCGCATATAAGCACGTACCGTGATTGGTGCGAAGATCGCCACAATGACTGCAGCGCCAACGAGGGAATAGACAAGATCGCTGCCTACGGTCCCAGAGTTGACAAGAAGTCGGACGGCAGTGACAAGATGCGAAATCGGGTTGGCGTTCACGAACCACTGGAGCCAATTGGGCATAGTATCGACCGGCACGAAAGCATTAGAGAGAAAAGTGAGCGGGAACAGCACAATCATCGATATCCCTTGTACACTTGAAGCCGTCCGTGCAATCACACCGAAGAAGGCAAAGATCCAACTGATTGCCCAAGAACACACGATTACGAGAAGCGCAGCGATTGCGACATATCCAATGCCCCCCTCAGGACGAAAACCCATGATATATCCCATGATAAAGGTAAGCACAGTAGCAATTGTATACCGGATGGTATCTGCAAGCAGAGCCCCTGCGAGCGGAGCAATTCGTGAGATCGGCAGTGACTTGAAGCGATCAAACACGCCCTTTTCCATATCCTCACGCAACTGGACCCCAGTGACGATTGAGGTTGTAATCACGGTCTGAACAAGGATGCCGGGAATGATGACAGGCAAATAACTCACCACGTCTCCAGAGATGGCCCCGCCAAAGATGTAGGTGAACATCAGTGTAAAAATAATCGGTTGGAGCGTAACGTCAAACAATTGCTCCGGTGTACGGCGAATTTTCAGCAGACCCCGATAGGCCATCGTCAATGAGTTGCGAACCGATTGGCCGAAACTCGTATGATTTTTCAATTGACGGTCAACACCTGGCTTTATTAAAGTACTCATACTCTTACCCCCTCTACATGGTTCGATTCACTGGACGAAAGCAGTGTATCTTCTTGAACACCATGACCCGTAAGAGTCAAAAACACTTCGTCAAGCGTTGGTTTCTGCACACTCATCTCAGCCAATGGGATTGACGCTTCGCGAAGAGCGATCAGCAGGTCGGTAACACGGTCAATGTTCCCCATCGGTGCAGTAATCTTTCCAGCTCCAGCTGATACATTGGACTGTACCTTAAGCACTTGTTCAACGGTCTGACGGGCCTGCTCGATGTCCTTAAGATTCTGAACTCTTAAATGCAACGATGAGGTACCTACAGATGCTTTCAGATCATCCACAGTGCCTTCGGCGACTACCCGCCCCTGATCAATAACCGCAATCCGGTCTGCCAATTGATCAGCCTCTTCAAGGTACTGCGTAGTTAGCAACACAGTTGAACCTGTTTTCACTAACCGCCGGATCGTATCCCACATTTGATTACGCGTGCGTGGATCTAGTCCAGTTGTTGGTTCATCCAGAAAAATAAGCGGCGGCTGTGCAATAAGACTTGCCGCCAAATCCAGCCGGCGACGCATACCGCCAGAGAAATTCTTGAGTGGACGTTTTGCAGCTTCGGTCAGACCAAATTCCTCCAGCAGATCCGCTGCCTTTTTCCGAGCTTCCGCACGTCCCAGTCCAAGCAATCGAGAGAAAATGATCAAATTCTCGGTTGCACTGAGTGCCTCATCGACGGACGCGTACTGGCCGGTTACTCCGATCAATTGACGCACGATATGCGGTTCCTTCACCACATCGTGTCCGAAGATACGTGCCGAACCTGCATCCGGTCGCAATAAGGTCGCCAGCATGCGGATTGCGGTAGTCTTCCCTGCTCCATTCGGTCCCAGCACACCGTAGATCATGCCGGTACCCACTTTGAGATCTACGCCATCAACTGCACGGTTGCTTCCATAGATTTTGACGAGCCCCTGTGCCTCGATGGCCAGCTCACCATAGTTAGGCGCTTTTTTTGTTCTTAAATCTTGATTCATTCGCTATTCCTCCTAGACAACTGAATATATAAGCATGATAACAGACATATTTAAACTGAATATAAACACGCCCTTCCTTCATCGCGCCTGTTCACCGGTCGTTATCATTCCCTCACGCTTCTATTAAATCAAAAAGCTGACCCTTATGGATCAGCCTGTAGATGTATCCTATACTAGTACTTTGGTTCTTCTTGCTTCTGTTAGCTCTTGCGGACAAGCGCCACTACTTTCAATCAGCTATTCAACTAATTCGACTTTGTCACCGATTGTGATTTGTCCGGTTTTGACCACGGAAGCGTAAACGCCGAAGTGCAGCCCAAACTCTTTGTTCACTATTTTTAACAGTGAAGGCTCCTTCTCCAGACTGTCGGGGTCCATCGTTATGACAACGCATCTCTCGCAATAACTATCCACTTGCAGTTGCACATCGCCTATGTGAAGCTGCCGTCCAATCCAATCACCTTCGACTAACGAAGCATCGTTTAAGGCCACAACGAAATTCCCACGAAACCGGCGTTGATCTAGATTCTTTCCCCACAGGGCTTCAAGCTTTGCTAAACTGGCATCCGAAATAAGCAGAATACTAGCCCCTTCAACCGATAACAGCTGCGGATGCTCTGGGTGGGGATCTTTGATACCAGACATGGAGATCTGAGTTGGAGTTTGGCTCTGGATCTCTCCCAATAAATCAGCATCCCAGCCAAAAGTTCGTCCATCCGCTGCCGTTATGAGGATTTCTCCATTGATGAATTGCGCTTGATAAGTAAGCATGTTCGGAATATTCCTTGCTGTAATATAACGCCACCAGTCCTTTTTGGTCTCATCGTAAAAAGTGCAAAAGCGATCACCAAGCATTCCGTACGGTTCAATAACACAAGTTTCCAATTGCTCGCCCGCGAATGATTTCACCGGATAACGATTAATGTCACGGATCTCACCAACAGTTAATTGCAAGTCTAACTCCTCCATCTGTCTTAAAATACAACTGCTCTTCTTACATTCTAAGCTAGAATAGAAAAAAAAGTAAACAGCCCTCACCTTTCATCAGGTTGAGGGCTGTACGTTGCCTAAAGCTGCTGTACATTATAATTCACATCGTTCCACTATATTGCGTCCTGCCACCATAAAGGTATAATTTGAATATTGATGGAATTAATAAAACAGAGACAGGTGAACATTGAATGTTAGAAAAAGATGTGGATCAAATCATTGCGTTGACTGAGAAAATTACCATTGCCGATGGAAGATTCCAAACTATCATCCCGTTTCTTTCTATTTCCAGAAGGAGCAGTCAAACTCCGCCCATTCCCAGTGTGTTGACTCCCTCCTTTTGCCTTATTCTGCAAGGAACCAAGAAAATCCATTTTGGTAAAGACATTATTTATGCTCATGCAGGCGATTTTCTAGCCTCTTTGATTGATCTGCCTGCATCTGCGCAAATCGACGGTGCAACCAAAGAGTTTCCTTATATCGGTCTGCGGATTGATTTTACGACAAAAGAAATTGCTTCTGTAATGATGGAGGCTGAAATCAACATTAATCCTAAGAATAAAAAGTTGAATACCGGAGCTTTCCTTGGAAAATCCGATGCCAACTTTTTAGAGTTGTTTATTAGGTTACTAAACCTCATCGACCACCCCCAGGAAGTACGCTTTCTGTCCGCACTCATCAAAAGGGAAATGATCTTCAAACTACTGACAGGAGATTACGGACACTTATTTTTCCAACAAGTATTCTTTGACCAACAAGCCAAGGGAGTGGGCAAAGCCATTGCCTGGATCAAAGAAAATTACACTAGTTCATTCACCGCCCAGGAGCTGGCAAAATCGAACAATATGAGCGTCTCGGCACTACATCATAAGTTCAAGGCTATAACGACAATGGGTCCCTTACAATATCAGAAACAACTCCGCCTTCAAGCAGCAAGACGACTCATGCTAAGCGGTTCTAAAGATGTTACATCTGCCGCTTTGGAAGTTGGTTATGAAAGTCCCTCACAATTTAACCGAGAATACCGGCGTTTATTTGGACTACCTCCACTTCAAGATATAAAAGCTTTGCAAAAAAATTCTGCAGCAGTCGAATTCTTTAAGAATAGAAGCGTCACTTAATGATCTATATAGGTAATTCGTAAACCCAAGTCAAATAACATTACTTTTCACTCCGATTATAGTCATTAAGACTGTTTGGAATATGTCCAACTGCAAAAATTACGCTAAAGATAAAGAAATAGAATGAGTGCAGAACCACTGCAGCGAACAGAAAATATAGGGACGGACTAATCGCTAAAGGCACCGGAACACCCAATAATGGAGAAAATAGCAGCTTATACTCCCTATTATTCCGAAAATATCTGAACCACCCAAAATAGTAGGCGGCAAGCGAAAGTAACATCACAATCAGTGAGATTATTTCAAATGTAGTTTGGATATGTATTGAAAAAAATAAAGGCACTAGGATCACTCCAAATCTCCCAATACCTTCTGCTACAGTAAAGATCGAGGTTTTATTGTTTTCACTGGGCATATTCTGTGGTCCTAATCTAAAGAAAATAAGGTTAGGCAACAATATCATAAGCGGGATCAAGAGACTCAAAGGATGAAACAAGTGGTTACCTCCTTGTGGCGTATTCTATTCCGTTATCTTCTATATCCATTCACTTTCTCCCTTCTTTTCACGAAACTATTAACCGATATGTAGGCAAAAAGGAGCGGCCTCTCGGCCGCCCCTTCACATTGTACCTTTAACAACTGCTTCCCTGCTGTACATGTGCTGCTCCTGCAGCCGGACCAGCACCTTCCCGAAACGTCCGCCTTGGCGGATGACCACCTTATTGTCAGGATAAGTGCGGTGCATATAATCCAACACAATTTTCCGAGATGCCTCATTTAAGGTTACGTCATGAGGCTTCAACCCTTGCATCGCCTCTTCGATGGCCACTTCGATTGTAAACTCGGCGCTCTTCATTTCCTGGGTGATCAGCGACTCAAATGAATAACCTTTCAGATAGAGCAAATGGTTCAAATAGGCCATATCCGAGCTCGCCGCGTGCAGTTCCCGGCCGGTCAGCAAAGGTAGAAGTTCATTTACCAGACCATGCTCCATTCTTCCGGCAATACCACTGATATAGCAAAATTGGCGCGCACAACTGAGTACCCTCTCCACACTTGCCCAATCGACAACCACCGGGCACATGGATACAAATACGAGATCGAAGGCATTGTTCCAGCCCCTGGACACAATATCTATATGCTCAAAAGGTTCACGCACCAGTTCTACCTGCCCCTGATCGAACTGTTTTGTATTTTCCAAGAGCAGATCCCCAAGAGGAATGTTAGGCTCTACAGCCGTAACCCTAGCACCTCTTTCGGCAAAAGGTACAGTGAATCCGCCTGAGGCTGCGCCCACATCAAGAACGGAGATACCTTTGAAATCTACTCCCTGACCTTCCAGCCAGCCGATGATCCGCTCGCTCCGCTGTCTTCCACCTTCACTGAATACCTCTTTGTTAAAAGCCACCGCCTTATGATCAAAATGGGTGGTGTCCATCCCCATTTTCTTCATCTTATTGCCCATTGCGTTAGGATCTTCCTTCCAAGCCTTCTCCCAAACCGCAGTACTAAATAATTCGTTTATCATTCCTGTCCATCCCTTTCTGCATTCTATATTTCCAAAGCCTTTATAGACTTAATAGTCTTATGATATCTATAATTAAGTCAGAAAAATAACAATGGCTTCATTAAACCAGCTCAAAGCCAAAATCAGCAGTTGACCTGTTGTGAGTAGAGCCGCTACGGTTCGGAGGGTTCTTACGATCGCTGTTAAAGCCCGATTTCCTGATCGAACAATGACTATAGGGTGAAATCGGGCTTTAAAGGCGACCACTTCGTTTCTCCAGAATCCCTCCGACCCTCCGCTTACGTCCACACGTTTAGTCAACCTCTGATTTTAGATAGAGCCATTAAACCGCTGTTATTTTTCCGGCAAGCTCGGATATTTTTTTATTTCTCAGGTACTGCTCCATCTGCTGCTCGGCGCGAACCATTTCCTGCTGGATCGGACACTCTCTGGGATGATCAAGAGAGCAGTCAAACAGCGATGTCGTTCCTTCAATGGCGTGGATAATATCCAGAAAGGAAATCTCTTCTTTGTTCCGCTTGAGCCGATAACCGCCATTCGCGCCAGACGCTGATTCAATTAGTCCTGCCTTCACCAACTTGGTCAGAATCTTGGACAGATAAGTGGGGGAAACGCCCTGGTGTTCCGCAAGTGACTGCACACCTACAGGCTTGTCAGGCGCAGCAGCTACCAGATAGAGCATGAGATGCAGTGCGTAATTTGTTGCTTTTGAATATTTCATAGTTCACTCCTATTAAGGACTTTGTTTATCTATTATACCCTTAATGCAGTTGAAAAGCTAATTAGATTAATTCTATAATTGACTCTATACTATTGATGATATGGAAAGGGGTGTTTCTTCCGATGTATGAACAGAAAACAAAACAAACCGACAACAGTGTGATTGAGTTTATTGGAAATGTTGAAAATCCTAAAAAACGTGAAGACGCTTATCGATTGTTAGATATATTCACGGAAACGACGGGTTTCTCGGCGAAAATGTGGGGACCCAGTATTATTGGATTTGGAAACTATCACTACAAATATGCTTCTGGTCATGAAGGCGATGCAGCTCTAGTTGGGTTTTCACCTCGCAAAGCTAAGATAAGCTTGTATTTTGCCACTGGAAATCCAGAACGAACGGCATTATTGCAAGATCTGGGAAAACATACAGCTGCAAAAGCATGTGTCTACATCAATAAAGTAGCTGATATTAATGTCGATGTCTTAGCTGCGTTAATAAAGCAATCTATACAGTTTCTGAAAGAAACCTATCCGAATCCTTGAGATTTAGTCTAGACAGTTAAACGTTCGATTAAATGTATCGGGATTTCTTCATGGGAGTGACTTCCGTCAATCGCCTTGAGAAATAACTTTCTTCCCATCTCAACAATTGGAATTTCAAAGGTGGTAATATGCAACACTTTTGCGATAGGCTGGTTATCAAATCCTACGATGGCTAGATCCTCCGGTACGCGTATGTTATTTTCCTTGCAGTAAGTTATGCCTCCACAACATCCCAACCGCTTGTTTTCGAACAAATAATGAGTGCGTCAATTTGTTTCAGCTTCAACATCATTAGCGCATCCATCTCCCGTTCCACCTCATAATTGGTCTGAATGAGCACTAATGTATAATTATCTTTGATGGCCTCATCCGCTATTCCTTCTACTACCATTCCGAAATAAGGACGTCTTATGGAAGGGACTACGACACCGATAAGATTCGTTTTCCCTTTGCTTAAATGAACCGCGTTGATGTTACGCTCATAGTTCTCCATCTCCATAGCACGTTGGACAGCTTCTTTTTTTAGAGTACTTACATAAGGATGACCGTTAATGACTCGTGACACCGTAGTAACCGATACACCCGCAAGTTTAGCAATATCTTTAATATTCGCCATAAGGTACCTTTCCTTCCAAAGAATCGTCACACCAGTATAATCCTATATTTTTTTCAAAAGCAAATAAAAAAGTTGACATGGAAGGCGTTTCATAATTTACATTAGTATCGAGGTGAGAGGAGTATGTACAACGAAGAAGTCCGTATCGAAATGATAAATAAGCATAAGGAATTGTTGAGAATCTATGAGGATTGGGTTGGATTATTGGATGGGTATCTGCTGGAACAACCTTTTCCGCAAAGCCTGCTATCCCATGTATCGGCATCCTTTATAACCAGATTTCATAAGTCCATGCTTGCACTGCAGCTTCTGTCCATTTCCGGTTTTGGCGATGAGGCTTATGGTGTATTACGCTTGATGGTTGAATATACAAGCACCTTAAAATCCATGATAAATAATCCAGATGAGCGACTTTTGCAGTTTATGAATGAAACACACATGCTCTGTTGGTCCACTCCTTTGAGGATGGATTTGGGGGAACTTTCCCTTCCCGTTGGCCCAGCACACTTTAACGCCGATGAGTTGCTTACCGAATCCTGTCACTTAACAGCTACGCTACTCGGTTACACGCTTGAAATAAATACACATGATAATGAGCTCAATCAAATTTTGAAGAATAAATTAGATTTATTGTTAACAGATGTGAATGAATTTACAAAAGGAGAATGTACAAGTTGAAATGTATCCTGTTTGATCTGGATGGTACGATTGGAAATACGTTGCCGTTATCTATTGCTGCTTTAAAAAAATCCATTGAACCCTTGGCGGGCAGAACGTATACAGATCAAGAAATTAGAGCTACCTTTGGACCTTCCGAAGAAGGAATACTACAGGCTTTGATTCCCGACCACTATGATGAAGGGATCGAGAATTTCCTAGTGCATTATCACAATCTGCATACGATGTGTGCTGCACCTTTTGAGGGAATTGTGGAGGTCTTGGATTATGCCAAAAGCCTTAATGTTCAGCTGGCCCTGGTTACTGGCAAGGGAGAACGAGGCACAACGATTACACTAGCTACGTTTGGGATTGGTTCCTATTTTGGTCTTATTGAAACCGGTTCTCCCCAAGGGTCCAGAAAAGTAGAGGCCATAACAAATGTATTAAAGCAATGGGGCGTTGCTCCTGAGGAGTGTATCTATGTAGGGGATTCTCCAAGTGATATTATTGAATCCCGAGAAGTTGGAGTACCCGTTGTAGCTGCCGCTTGGGCAGAGACAACCGATCCAGAGGAGCTGTTGGCCCTCCAGCCCGATTGGCTCTTTACACAGGTAAAGGAATTTAAGGAGTTCATTAAGCAAAGCCTTACAAACTGAAGCTTCTTTCAATTCCTCTTCTGGCTTTCATATAATCCATCAAGGAAATATTCCATTGCGGTCAAGGCATTTTCTTTGAAATCAATCTTAAAGTCTTTAAGCTTTTGCTCAGCAATAGCTTTGACCATCACATCTGGCATGCTGGCTATATTAACATACCCTACAATAATAGCGTTCTGTGCCACCATTAAATTAAAGAAGGACTCTGCATTTAAAAAGCTTACTCTTTCAGTCAGAAATCGTACAATGGGTTCTAAGGAAGCATACAAGGTAGTGCCGGCTTTAATCGCCGTTGCTTCATCAATATTTTTCTCCAGTATCGTATTCTTTATAGCACTTAAGCGAATGAAGACGGAATCCTGCTCCAGAATACCTTCCATTTCACTCAGAAAAAAAGCCTTGAATTTGCAGAAGGGATTATAGCGATCGCGCTTCACATGAAATGCTGCCTTCTCATTGATATGATTTGCTTGCATTTAGCCATAAAGATTTGTTGCATAAAATATCAAAAGAATGACTATGGTCTATAAAAATACAAATTCTGTCGTTTAACGCAGTTTCTAATAACTTATTCATCAGCCTTTTGGTTTCATCGTCCAAATGAGCGGCTATTTCATCAAACAAAAAAACACAGGACTCCCTGAGCAATGCTCTTGCAATGGCAACACGCTGAATTTCCCCGCCAGAAAGCAGATTCCCGTTCTCTCCAATATTTTGATTCCCGAGTTTAGCAATCACTTTATTTAACTCGGTCAGCCTAATAACTTCCTCATACCTTGCTTCATTTACTTCGTCTACCCCATATTTAACATTGTGCTCAATCGTATCATTAAACAGAAAAATTTTTTGCGAGACAATCCCTATATTTTTTCGCAGAGATTTTTTAGATATAGACGAAATTTCCATTCCATTCAGCGTTATGTTACCTTCTGTGCACTCATATAATCCCATTAATAGTCTGAAGAAAGTGGTTTTACCGGAACCATTCTCGCCAAATATCATTAATTTATCATACAACTCAAGTTCCAGACTGAGATTTTGAAAAAGGAGCGGAGCATTTCTATACTGAAAACCCACATGATCCACATTGATGGTGTTTATTTCAGTCAATTCAATTTTATTGCTATCATCGGCATCTTCCAAAGCTTCCTCCAAAAACATTTTTAATCTTTGCAAACTAATAAAAGCTGGTTGGAGAGTTAATGTAGCGGTTGAAATACTTTGGATAGGAGTGTAAAGCTTTGGCACATAACTCAGAAATAGCATATACACGCCTATCGACAAATGTTGAGTGATGATAAATTTACCTCCAGCTACCATCAAAATTACTGTGGATACCGAACCCAGAAAAATAATCATTTCCATCCCCAAAGAGTAGCTTAACGTTTGTTTCACACTAGCCTTCATCAATTTTTGGGTCATTTCATTAATTTTCTTGGATTCAACATCTTCCAGCGATAAATTTTTCACTTCCTCAATTCCGCTAACGGACTGTTGGATTTTACTGTTCAGTTGGGCACTTTGCTCTGCAATATCTTTTGAATATTTGGAAACGGACCCCATTAACCGGATAGAAACCAAATAGTAACAAGGAATCAAAAGACACATGATCAAGGTTAACGGAACATTTTGGATCATCAATATAACAAGTACACCCACAAATTCAAAAAAACCAAGTACCATTTTAAATGTATTGGCTGAAAATAACCCACTCAAATTGTTGACTTCATTTAACCTGGAAGTAATATATCCGCTTTCTTTATAATTGTAAAAATCCAGCGGATATTTAAGAAGCTTTATTGAGATTTCTTCTCTTATTTTATAAATAATATTTTGATTCATATGAGTAAATAAATAGGTCGATGCGTAACTTAGGATACTTCTAATTAGATAAATACTAGCCAAAGCGATGCTGTAAAAAAGGACAACTCCATAATCCCCTTTCATCAACCCCTCATCAAACACTTTCTGAATCAAAAAAGCAGGAACTAATCCAACCAACGTAATCACGATTAAGAGAAGAAAAGATTGAATAATTTTCTTCTGAAAATGTTTGCTATAGTTCCATACTAACTTTAGATTCTTCCACATGAACTTTCTCCTGACCTTGATTGATTTCGCTGCAGTACTTCATTCCCTTGTATGTTCCGGATTTCACTCCCAGTTTAATAATATTCTGTACCATATCATCCCAATCCTTCAAAGCTTAGTTTTCATTTTCACAGGCCACTTTTTACATCCATATGATTACTTTCAAGAAATTTGGCTTCATTCGTTCTGATTCTAGGAACATAAACTTGTTCATCATATAGTTCGAGCTGGGACAACGTCCACCAACTCGTCCATTCTCCACCGCAAATTATCTTTGGGAAGCATCGGAACCACCAGCCTTTATTTGGATGCTATAATTGTACCGAAAAAAAAGAGACATTTTCCTCAGCAAAATGAGGGAGATGTCTCTTCTAGATACTAATGGACTATTTCAGTGGCCTCGATAATCACGAGTGCTTTTTTTATGAGTATTCTCTACTTGACGATTTAATCTACATTTGAAACTGGAAAAACATAGACAAGATTGTTTCCGTTCTTATGGCGTGATATTATTTTGACTTAAAAACTTCAATAAATCGTTATTCAGCTGCACAACTTCGTTGTTAGCACTAGTCGCATAATCCGGCAACCTCATATCCTTCACCATTTTAGTCCGTAACCATAGCATAAAGAACAAATCCAAGATCAAGTTTGGACACCTAAGCATAATTTTATATGCAAATGGATTAATAACAACGCCAGCTTTTTGGATTGCCCTTAAATCTGCTTTTAAAGTGGATGTTATTTGGTGTGCCGTTTTTCTGATACTAGCTGTTTTTTCGTCCATTAAAAAGCTAAGCATTGCAATGTCCGATACTGAATGTGTTATTAGATACGATTTCATATCCTTATTAATTGCGTAGGGAAGTTTTGCTGTTTTAAATAATTTTGCAAGGTTATCTGCTCGTTCTGTCACCAAACCACTAATTTCTCCAAACACAGCAGCCATTAGAAACTTTGGTGGAAATCGAGCATACAAAATCCCATCTTTAATCTGTCCGCCAACACCGGGAAAAGCTGGTAAAAGTCTATCTCCAACAATATCTTGCCACGAAGAAAATCCAATTGAATTACTAATCATCGTAACAATATTTTGGCTTTGATTGTCTTTTAGGGCTAACAACGCAGATTGTGATCGATCGTAACGAACGGTAACGAAAATAAAATCATATACATCATCATTTTCAAGCGTATCAATGACATTTACTTTTATAGACTTAACCGCACCTTTTTCATTATATTGCAGGCCATTTTCTTTCAATGTGTTAAATCTATTCGAACGTGCAAACAGAGTAACGTCAATCCCTGCTTCAATGAATTTGATTGCGTATGCGCTCCCTATAACTCCTGCACCAAAAATTAAAATCCGATTTTGTTTTACTGACATAACATCACCCCATTCTTACTACCGCAAAGCCAGCATCTCAATAATCTCCGTAACGATTTCTTTATTCACGCTGCAGATCAGGAACTTCCCCTTTTTCTCAGTGGTCACGAGTTCTGCATTCACCAATTCTTTGATATGATGTGAAACGGTCGGAGCGCCAATATTCAAGCATGAGACGATATCTGCAACACAAAGTCCACCACCAGCTTCAAAGCTGGCTTCATGTGACTCTGCGATTTTTAAATATAATTCCAATCGGTTCTCATTCGAAAGGGCTTTAAAGATTTTAGCCATTTTTTTGGTATCCAATGTTGAGCAACTCCAATCAAACAATGTCATTATTCGATAATTATCAAATAATTCTAGCTTAGCCTGGAGTACCTGTCAATTTATATAAGTTATACAATCAATTCTGTAAAGTCGGAGTATATTCCTGAAGCTTATCCCAGTTAGGTGTCGGTATGTTCGCACGTAGCTTCAACTCATTAAAAGCATGCTGTAGCGCTGACATCTCATCTGCAGACACCGCCTTATCACTCAAGAGAGTTCTACCGAACGGGGTCGCCAGTATAATTCGTAGCCCTATATAGAGCAGCTTCCGCTTATCCCGCACCAATTGTGCTTGACTTGCTGGTGTAATGGTAACCCCAAGTGTTTCCAATACCTGATGCCCCTCATCTAAAGCGTCAATCGTCTGATTCAGGAGCAACTTATCTCTTGCGGCTTGGCGCAAATTACCGTTACTGGCTGGAGCGAGGAAGTTTAACGGCAACACCATGATCATATGACTTTTCAGCCACTCATCCATATCCTTATAATAGGTCAGTTTATAATTAGTCTTAACAAAAGCTTGATTGATCACCGATTGCCAGGATAACTCTTCGCCCAGACCACCGATGGCCATTTGCACCTTTGGACCACGCACACTGATCATCCGGCCACTCTCCCTCCAGCCACCGTTAAGCTGAAAAGCGAACGCTACCTTTTTCTCCACAGGACTGTTATCCTGCAAATAACTCAACATCTCACCAGGACTTGCATTATTCCCCGTGATTACCACATGTCTGCTGTGATTCGCAGCAAGAGCAGGTAGTACGGCCTGGAAATCCGGATATTTCATCACTACAAAGATAAGGTCAAAGACGTCCTCCGGCTGCAGCTCAGTAATCACATTCACCTTATCAACCGTAGTACGAAGCTGAAAATAATGACGAATGACAAGTCCGTCATTCAACAGTTCATCCACCCTACGTCCTCTCGCCAGCATAGTTACGTCATTGCCACCTCGCACCAACACATGGGCAAGATAACTTCCTAAAACCCCGGCGCCATAAACTAATACTCTCATTTACAATGAACCTCCTGATTGTTTGTTTTAAATTTAATAATAATATTACATTTCGATAAGTATCGAATTGATTGTATAGCGTAGTTCCTTGATTGTCAATATTGATTCAATGTGAATAGCCAGCGTCTCAGACGCTGGCCAGGAGCAAACTACCATTGACAGTAGTTATGTTTGAAATTCTGTACTCTAGCCCTATCTAAGTGGACTAGAGAGAAAACAATAAAAAGGTGAAAGTAACGGAGGGGAATTTTGGAACTGTAGGAGCGATAGCGACCGCCTTTGTCTCCGGATTTCAACCGCGAACAGCGGTACAATTGAAGAAATCGGGAGACAACAGCGGCCGGAAGTCCAAACATTCGCCGCAGTTACGGACAACACCTAAGATTTAAGATCCATTTTATCTCAACGCCATAATCACTTCATCACTCGTACGAATTTTGCCGATTCTTGGAAAGATAGTTTTACAGACATAATCATGCTCTTCTTGGGTTGAAGCGGTCAAGGCATCTTCTGCAAAAATTTGATTATACCCATGCTGATAGGCTTCTCTTGCCGTAGTATCCACGCCGATGCTGGTAGAAATACCGCAGAGCACAATGGTATCGATTCCACGGCGGCGCAGTTGCAAATCTAGGTCAGTACCGAAGAAGGCTCCCCATTGGCGTTTGGTAATGGTATGCGTATTGTTGAAGTCTGCTAATTCAGGAATAATGGTATCCCAGCCTGCCGAGAATTGCATCGGATTCATTTTTGTATCTGTAAGGGGTCTCACCATATCTTTTCCATCTATAGTTGAGACTCTTACCAGAACTACAAAAGCTCCCTTTTCCGTGAAGGCCTGCACTAAATGACTGGCATTCTGAACAACCTGAGCAGCCGTATAAGGGGCCGACTGACGACCGTTTACAATACCATTTTGCAAGTCTATGACTACCAGTGCTGTTTTATCTGCTGCAATGTATTCCACTTCTGTTGCTGTTACATCATTCATATTCTTCTCTCCCATTCATTAAGCCCATTTTTTTGTACAACTTAAGATACACCCAGCCTGCATTAATCAATAACAAGGCACCTGTAATAAAAAATACATAGCGGAGGCCAAACCAAGCGGCCACTTGCCCGCCCATCACTGAACCTCCAAATATGCCTAAATACCCTGCGGACATGGTAAAACCAAACACTCGGCCTGTAATCGCAGCGGGTGTAATTTTCTTGACCAGGATATTCACCGAGGGAATCAACCCACCTGCTGCCAATCCTAATAGAAAGCGCAGCCCCATTAACTGCCAAGGATTCGTGACAAAGGCCTGTGGTATGAAGATAAGGCCTGCCGCAATAAGTGAGATTAATATAACCTTATGTGCCCCAATTTTGTCAGAAAGCTTCCCTAGTCTTGGCGCGGCAACGATATTGGCTAATCCTGAAGCAGAGAAGGTTATTCCCGCGAGCAGCGCAATATGAGTGGCATTCTTGGACAACTGAGAAACATATACGGTGATGATGGGTTCTACAGAATATAAGGCTACCGTTAGTATAAAAAAGGTCACAAACAGGGTAATCGTCAAACTTTTTTCCGGTACAACACTCCATACTTCCTTCATTCGAAGAGTCTTTTTATGCTCGCGGGCAAAGGATTCCTTTACAAATAAAGCGGTCGAAATAAAAGCAATCAGCATCATTGCACCTGTGACAAAAAAGGTATTCTGCAAGCCCAGGTTCTCTGCAATAAAACCACCAATTGTTGGCCCAAGCAAAGAACCGGCAATACTGGCCGTTGAAAGGGTACCTAAAGCATAGCCGGCATGCTCCTTATCCGTCTGAGTAGCAATTAATGTCGTACAAGCTGTGCCATAACCTGTGATTACGCCCTGCAGTAATCGGAGTGCTATCAACACATATACATTCTGTGCAAAACCCATACAGCCTATGACTAACGCCATACCAAGGCTTGCCCGCAAAAGCATGGGTTTACGTCCGAACTTATCCGCAGCCAGACCCCAAATAGGCGAGAAAACGGCAGAAATGATAAAGGTAATCCCAAAAGCAATTCCAGATAGTTCAGCAATGGAAGCTGGATTATTCACACCCAACTGCTTGATATAAAGCGGCAATACCGGAGCTATCTGACTCATTCCCACACCGGTTACAAACATTCCAAACCAGCAAACGAGCAGATTCCTTTTCCAAATTGGCATGACTGACAAGCCTTCCTTCTGTTAACAATAACATCCTCATATTAACAGCCGAATTGGCCTTAGACCATGCATTATATTAGACTACATGGACATTCTTGCTGTAGAATTCTGAGGGGCTGAGCCCTTGAATTCTTTTAAATATCCTGCTGAAATAGAACTCATCCGTAAATCCAAGTGTCTGTGCGACCTCTTTTATCTTTTTGTCGCCTTCGAGAATCATTTCTTTGGCTTTATCCATTTTCATTTTATTAAAGAATTCAATGATCGAATACCCCGTAATCTCTTTGAACGCTCGCGACAGGTATGTAGAGGACAATTGCACCAAATCTGATAATTCAGCCAAGGTGACTCTATGATTGATATTTTGCTGCATATACTGAATGACTTTTTCTATTTTTAAAGAAGTAGAGTAATTTTGATTTTGCTTCTTGATATTTTGGTAAATTGCGATGAATAGCTGCTGTAGCAAAGTCTTAGCCATAAACTCATATCCCGGTAATTTCGCATTCCAGCTGTCTACCAATTTATTAAATAGTTCATCTACTTGGTAATAATCCTTTAACTCTTGTATAGCATGCAGTTTCAGCATTTCTGACTTCTCTCTTACCGCCCATTTGCCATCATTAAAGTCCACATGGGTATAACTGAAATGTACGGCGAGGAAACATAAAGGATCTTCAGAATCTATCTCTATAGAGTGAAGTACATCAGGACAAATGTAAAAAAGCATGCCTTCTTTAAACTGAACTTTCTTTTTTTCAATGATGATGCTGCCCTTCCCCCCCGTCACAAATATAAGTTCATGATGTTGCAGGGATCTGACGATTTTTTTGTTTGTATATATTCTAGTGTCATTAAATTTCCTGAAATTGCAATAATGAATGTAAAAAAAGAGATTATTGATATTCATATTTCCCTCCGCAAGCGAATGTAAATCCACTATAATGTAACAACAGTATACGCCTTAGGATAATATTTTAAAGCCAAATCAACGGTGAAGTTTGAGAAAAAACAAAAAAACGCCCTCCCCATGTTGAACATGTAGAGGACGTCTATCTGGATCATACGATTAGGGTTGTAGTGTCGGTCTAATCACAATCTCATTGACTCCGGTATCCTCGGGCTCATTAATGGCGTAGGCAATCGCTCTGGCGATGCTGTATGGAGAAATGGAAATACCGGTCATTTGTTGTACCATCGCTTGGATATCAGGATTGCTTATCGTATGGGTTAACTCAGACTGCGTCATTCCTGGAGAAATAATGGTGGATCTAATATGTGAGGCCGGAGATTCTTCCTGGCGCAACCCTTCAGAAATCGCTCTAACGGCAAATTTTGTAGCGCTGTATACCGATGAAAGTGGGGTGACACTATAACCCGCAACCGAGGATAGGTTGATAATATGTCCTGATTGCTGTTCTCTCATGGTTGGCAGCACAGCTGCAATTCCGTACAAAACGCCTTTGATGTTCACATCGATCATTTGGTCCCACTCTTGGACTTTTAGTTCACTCAGCATAGAAACCGGCATAATTCCGGCATTGTTGATCAGCACATCGATACGTCCATATTGCTGTAGGGCAAACTGGGCCAGCTTCTGCATATCTTCTGCTGAAGTTACATTAGTAGGTAAATATACGGCTTCGCCGCCTGCTTGTATAATGTCGTTCACGAGAGATTGCAGGCGGTCCTCTCTTCTTGCGGCTAGTACTACCTTTGCACCGTTTTGGGCCAAAAGCTTAGCTGTAGCTTCTCCTATTCCGCTGGAGGCTCCCGTAATAACAACTACCTTCGATTTTAAGTTTTCCAATGTGATTCGCCCCTTTAAGGAATTTGTAATGGTTGATTACTATGCAACAATTGTTCAATATCTTACATAGGTTGATTATTTAACTGTTGTTGATTATTATTATATAGAGAAGAGAAGTTAATTCAATCGTTAATACATGCCCTTTTGTTTCATATACAACATCTGCAATAGTATTGTTCATTAACTGAAGGAGGCCATGTAAGAATGGAAACCGTAACGAAGATCGATAGACGAATCCTAAGAACAAAGGAAGCAATTAATAAGGCCTTTCTGGAGCTTTTTTCCGAAAAAGAACTCGACCAAATCACCATTAATGATATTTCTGAACGGGCTAATGTGAACCGGGGAACCGTCTATCTTCATTACACCGATAAATATGACCTGCTTAATAAATGCATAGATGATCATTTGAACAAAATGTTTATATCATGCCTAGTAAGCGGCTCAACTCATGAACATCTAGATCTGATCAGTGCGCTGAAGCCCGCCTTTACTTATTTTGAGGAGAACTACCTCTTCTTTTCTTCCATGCTTTCAAATCAGAGAACCTTCTCCTTTCGGGAACGGATGCAGCAGAACATTGTTGATAGCATCCAAGTGAAGGTTAGTATGCAAGGCATCAATCAGGGCATGGATCAGGAATTAATCACACAATTTATAGCCTCGGCTTTCGTGGGCACATTGGAGTGGTGGATTTTGCATAAAATGCCTCATTCCCCGCAGTATATGGCGGAACAATTATGGAAATTGTTTGAACGTAATGATATTCACCCTCAGTTAGAGATTACCTAACTAAGGGTATAGTTACTGGAATGAGAAAAGGTAACTCCACATGATCTGGAGTTACCTTTTGGATGTAGCGATAATTAAACACTTTACGCGAGGTCTGTGTCGAGCTTGTCGATAAACGAGGTGTAGGCTTCCGAGATATCTACACCCAGGCGGTCGGACAGGACTAGAATCCACCATAGAGACTCCGCGAGCTTGTGTTTGAGTTCGACTTGCGTATCTCCGCCTTTGCCCCATGTGCCTTCTGCAGCCATAACCTGGCGGCCAACGAGACCAACATCGGTGAAGAAACCAAGCATATCCTCTTCGATTGTCCATTCACGCCCAAGGCTCTGTTGTTCAAGTTGATGATAAAGTCTGCGCACATGCATAGCTCGCTCAGTGGCTGCAGTTAAATCAATGTTCGTTGTGCTCATGTTATCTCTCCTTTTTAATTCCCACTTAATTTAGTTCTTATCGTGTCTAATTGAGCCAATATTCGGGTCCGTAAATGTTCGGGCCTAATCTCTTCAAGAAGAACTCCGAACGAAAGCAGATAACTATCCAGCCAGTTGCCTTCAGAGAAATATTCCGTAATACTGTAACTGCCATCTTCATTACGTGTAATCGTATGCTCCGCAAATTCATCGAAGATCCGATAAGCTCCTTGTGCAGCAATTCGTAATGTCACTTCAATAGCGTTGCGCATCACGTTCTCCTCGGCATCTGCAAATGTCACCACCGGTCTTGGATCACAAACGAGTTCAGTAACAATAATCTCCTTCATACGGCTGATCTTAAACACCCGGGAACTGTCGCTGCTGCGGCAATGTCCCTCCAAATACCAGGATTTATCTTTAAACAGCAGTCTGAGAGGCTCAACGCTTCGCTGGCTCTGTTCGCCTGCTGAATTATAGTAGCGAAATTCAATCAGTTGATGGGCGATTATCGCTTGTCGCAAGAGCGGGAACAGTTCTCGCTGCTGGTCTCCACTTCCCCACTTCGAAAAATCCACTTCAATCCAGTTATTCATATCTTTCTTAAATAATCTGCTTAGCTTGTCCAGCACGTCATGTGTGTCAGGAAGTTTAATAGCACTTAAGCTCTGAAGAGCCATCAAGATATCATTTTGCTCTGACTCCGATAACAAAGAGGTATTAAAAACATACCTATCCAATAATGATATTCCGCCACCTTTTCCTCTGCTGCTGTATATTGGAATGCCGGCCGCACTTAAGGTATCAATGTCTCTATAGATTGTTCTTGTGGAAACTTCGAAATGTTCAGCAAATTCGGCTGCTGTTAAAGTCTTCTTTTGCAGGAGTAGATAAATAATTTCGAAATGTCGGCTGATCGGCATACATACCACCTCAATTTAACATTATACGCCAAAGGCTGACATTACAAACCCAACGCCAGAAAGAGATATCTATCAGGAGGGTTGTAGGGTTGGTCTAATAATAATTTCATTGATTCCTGTATCATCGGGTTCATTAATGGCGTAGGCAATCGCTCTGGCGATGCTATATGGAGAAATGGCCAATTGGCTGGCTTGACCTCCTTAAAGGAATCTGTAATTGCTTTCTTACTATACAATTAATAATATGACTACGATGGGTCATATTATAAAAACTTTTAAATATGACACGATGCCGTCTAATTACGAGTCGTATAATGAATTAGCAAGTACAAATGAAGAGGATTTATTGGAAATGGAGCGATAGTGTATGCCTAAAAATAATAACATTTTGAATTTTCAAGCCTTTATTCCGTGGGTTGGTACGTTAAACCAATTGGATGCCGAGGTATGGACTAAACCAATGTCTGAAGGGAAATGGTCGATTAGCGAAATGGTTTCTCATCTTATGCTGCTTATGCCAAATCAGGAATTACACAATCAGCATTGATTGATGAAGTCATTCGCACCAGAGAACAGCTTGTGACTCAGCTTATAGAAATGCCGGATGATCTATATAATGCACAATTGAACTATTCTCTAGCCTTCTTAATTGAGGAATTTGTTATCCATGATAACGAACATAAAGAACAGATTGTTCAATTTATCAACAAGTTTCATTTGGAATAAGCGTACGAGTAAAAACGAGCTGATATAGCAAAAGAGATACCCTGTTTCAGTTAGTTAGTAAGGTATAAGTTCCCCCGCGTGAACTGCGTCCTGAAAGAAGAGGCAGTTCTCTCCTCGTTAGGCGTTCGCCGGGAAGTCAGTTGAGAAGGCGAGATCTTTCTGCGCTTCCAGAGTCGCGAGCCGCTCGGTGAGTGCTTTGTGAAAAGGCGATGTCGATGATCCTTAAGTTACTTCGTTGAAGCTCGAATGCAGCTAGCATCAGGCGACCTGCGGCGAATATATTCCGACTCCTCAGAACCAGAATAACAACAATATTGGATACAGGTCCGATAGTTCATGCACAATAAAGACGGGACTTCCACTTATGCCTGGCGCAATAATATACTATAAGCATTCAAAATATTAGGTGTATATTCATGTGACTACTTTTACTGGAGGTCATCATGAATATAACGTCCTTTTTCATCTATTACATTGTGGTTACATTTACGCCCGGACCTACCAATATTGTTATTTTATCTTCCGTGCATCATTTTGGCACAAAAAAGGCAATGGAGTATGTAGGCGGGGCCACGATTGCCTTTGGCTTATTACTTGCCGCTTCTGCTATGCTAAATCATATTCTTGCCGGGGTCATACCGAATATTCTGAACATCATGCAGATCATAGGCAGCTTATATATGCTCTACCTTGCCTATCAAATCTATAGAATGAGTTCCGCGGAAGCCAAACCTAAACAAACCGCCAATTTCGTCTCTGGCTTGCTGATGCAATTTGTAAATCCTAAAGTTCTATTGTTCACACTAACGGTTATACCTAGCTATGTTATGCCCTACTATACTTCTTCACTTGCATCGTTCGTGTTTGTTATGATCATAACCGTCATTGGATTTCTAGCCTTTACGACCTGGGTTGTATTTGGTGCAGTCTTCCGAAGTTTTTTACAAAATTATCAAAAAGTGATCAATACCCTGACGGCACTTTTTCTAGTTTACTCGGCAATTATGGTATCGGGAATCCTATAGAGATTTGGAGGTGGGTAGCGTGGAGAAATTCAACTACAAGAAATCAGCAGATATCCTCGCATTATCGGCAAGCATGACTGATTTTACTTATAAAAAGCATTGTCATGAGGAATATGCGCTTGGTGTTACCCTGCGTGGTATCCAGCAATATAATCTGGATGGCAGCTTTCAATCCTCCCATAAAAATGGTGTTATGCTGTTTAATCCCGAGCAGTATCACGACGGTAGCTCATTTGATAGGGCTGGCATTGATTATGTCATGCTTTATATCAAGCCGGCTCTATTTTTAGAGATAATGGGCAAGAAAGAATTGGTGCACTTCTCCTCCCCCATCGTCTACGATGCCCAATTGGCGCAATGTATATTGTCCCTTAGCCAGGCTATTCAGCACGGTAAAGATGAATCTCTGTGCAGCGAGCTGCTGTTAAACCTAGTCGACCTTGTTTCCAATACAGAAATAAATACTGCTCACAGAAATAATAGTACATTTGTCAAAAGAGCGAAGGAAATGATGTTCTGCAACATAGACAATGTGCTGAAGCTTGACGACCTCTGTAAAGAATTTAATCTGTCCAAATATCAGTTCAATCGCGAGTTTAAGGCTCATACCGGAATCTCGCCTTATCAGTTTTTCTTGAATAGCAAGGTAGAACATGCCAAGCAGTCCATTGAGAAGAACAAGGATATCTATACAGCAGTAGCTGAATACGGATTTGTGGATCTTACTCATTTAAACAGGCATTTTAAGAGTGTGTTCGGAATAACTGCATATGAATACATGTCACAGCTCAATTGATATTACATCTTAAATTCAAAACGTTACCTTCCATGCTATAAACTTCGAACCCTACGGACTTATACAGCTTCTTTGCGGAATCGTTGTTGGATACCACCGTCAAATTTATTTGTTCCAACCCCTCGCAATCCCTCGCTTTTGTTAATAGTTCAAGCATAAGTGATTTCCCTAGCCCTTGCCCGCGCACTTCAGGCGCTACATACATACCATAAACATTCCCTTTATGAACTGTTTCCTGGCTATTCTCACGCATGAACGTCACAATTCCCACTAACGAACCATTACTATCAAACGCCCCTAGTACAAATTTGTCCTTAGACGGTTTTATTCGCTCCACTACAGTTTCTAACGAAAATCCCACTTCTCTCTCATATGTAGACCCAAAAGCTTCCGGGTTGATTATTAATGAATTCAATCGTAATTCTTGATAGCGTGGAGCATCTGTTTCTTGCAATACGCGTATATTCATTAGTTTCCCCTCCGAAATTCCAAAATTATTTCAAAGTTATTTCCTTTTTCCAAGTTAGCTCTTTGCCCACAGCATCTTTGAATAGAAACACAACCTGCCCTTTCTCGCCTTTCATAGTATCTGGGTAGAAGAAGCCCATGAATTGTCCATCTCCACTAATATAAAAACCATCTTCCCCGTTTCCTCCATGCTCAATGGCCTCTTGAACCGAGTTGACAATCGTATTATCTTTGGATACCCATTGCATTTCAGCTAAAGCGAAGCCTTCTGGCCGTTGATTCACGACAAAATCGAAGCTATTTCCCTCAATGGGTTTGAGGGTCTGGTCAATAATGATCAAGATTTCCTTGTCAGAGTTTGCTGCTGAATCATTAGCATCAGTCTTCGCCGGTTCGGTTGCAGTCGGTACCATATTTACATTGTTCCTTGATCCGGAGTTAGTCTGATTACCACACGCGCTCGTTAGAAGCAGCACAGTTAGCGCTGAAATAAGATAGATAGATTTTCGTTTATTCATGGGTTTCTCCTCTGTCTTCATATAGTGTAAAAGAAAAGGCGACGCCTTGATTCGTATTTACCACACCAAACTTGCTCTCATGAAGCTCCAAGATATGTTTGACGATCGCAAGTCCCAGACCTGTCCCACCGGATTTACGATCCCGTGATCGCTCAACCCGGTAAAATTGATCCCATATCCTGCTCAAATCTTCCTCCGCAATGGGTGAACCGATATTATCAATAACTGTGGTAATTTCTTCGGGAGAGATGCGTTTGATGTCAATGGTAATGACACTATTCTCCACGGCATGCCGTATGGCATTACTTAATAAATTCAGAACAACCTGCTCCATTCGTCTGGGGTCAGCCTTAACAAACAGTTTTTCCACTTCAACTGTGTTAATCCGGAATTGGAGGTGCTTACTCTCCAACTGTTGAGCAAATGAATCCGCCACCTTTTGAATAAGAGTTGTTAAGGATAGGCTTCTAGGCTGTAGCCGGATGGCCTTAGCTTCGAATTTGGATAGCTCCAACAGATCCATAATTAAAGCATTCATCCGATCCGTTTCATTTACAATAAGGGCCAGGTAACGATCTTTCTTTTCACTGGCCACCCCGTCCTGCAGACCTTCCGCAAAACCTTTTACTATCCCTAAAGGAGTCTTCAATTCATGGGAGATGTTCGCAATCAGCTCTTTACGAAGCTGCTCTGAGCGCTGTTTTTCCGCAACATCCTCTTGCAGTTTCACATTCGCACTTGTTAGCTCCGTTAAGGTTGTGTTCAAGTTCTGAGACAACGTAATCAGGCTGCGGGACATCTCTCCGAATTCATCCTTCGAATAAATTTCAGGCTGCTCAGTGAAGTCTAACTTGGCAAGACGCGCCGCTGAACGATTTAACATCACTAACGGACGGGAGACAATTCTGGAATAAATCAACGACAAAATGACCACCAGTACAACAATGATTGGCGCCAAATAAACAAAATATTGCTTAAGGACCCCAACCGCTTCCCCGACAGGCTGCAGAGAGGTCATGACGAATAAATAACCTCCCTCATTGCTGTCCTCTGCGAGCGAACGAATCAGAACTGCATAATTGACACCGCTCCATTTATCCTGCCAATCCATCTGTACAAGTGCACCGTTTTGCAGGCGAGATTGATATGATTCTGCTTTGAGATTCCAGTCCTGAAGCGCATCATTTATTAAGGAGTCCTGAAAAAGAGGGTTATACGAGCGCTGCTCTGGCAGCATGAAGTCCGTTACCTTCCCTTTTACCCGTACCAAGCCCTGTTCAAGACTTACCTTAGTCTGCTGTATGACCACCGGCTGCATGATCGTATCCAACTCATCCATGAAAATACCATCGACCACCAGCAAACTGCCGATCTCAATCCCTTCCGGGATGTAATTCATTGGCGTCCCTTCCATTGGGATACGAATCATAATTGTCTTACCCTGTGATTGTAATTTCACAAAATAAGGATTTATGGGTGTTCGTTCAAACCGGTTATTCAAGATGGTGGTACTTGTGTCATTATGATTCATAAATGCGCCAAGCAGTCGCGATTGTTCACTTGATTCTGTATGTTTGAATTGTTCTGTGAATTGATTCATATTCCGTTCCAAGGTGTTAATCTTAGACGAACGGTAAAACCGCTCAAAAAACAATCCTTCTGCAAGCATAACCAACGAAAAAACGAGTAAGATCAGAACCGTGGTTACAATGAACAGCTTTAGAACAACACTCTGTCTTCTCATGATTCCAGCTCGAATTTATAGCCTGAACGGATGACGGTACAGATATACTGACCCTCGTCTCCTAGCTTGGCTCTTAATTTTTTGATATGGGTGTCCACTGTGCGCAAATCCCCTAAATAATCGTAGCCCCAAACGGCGTCCAATATATACTCTCGGGATACAACTTTTCCATAGTGCTTAATGAGAAAAAGGAGCAAATCATACTCCTTCGGCGACAGATTAATCCTCATGCCCGCCACTGACACCGTATGTGCAGTTCTATTCACTAATAAATCACCATAGAGCAATGTATCTCCTTCACGCCCTATCGTTCCTTCAGTTCTTTTCATTAATGCAGTAGCACGAGCTACTAACACCCTTGGACTTAAAGGTTTCGTTACGTATTCATCCGCACCCAGCTCGAATCCCAGCATTTGATCATCGTCTTCCGACCTAGCCGTAATGATAATAATCGGGACGTCCGACTTCGCGCGAATACATCTGCATACCGACCATCCATCCATTTCCGGCATCATAATATCCAGCACAACCAGGTCAACAGAGGTCTGTTCGAAAATCTCAAGCCCAAGTCTACCGTTCTCTGCTTCATATACTTCCCATTGTTCCTTTTTGAAATAATCCGTTATAAATTCACGCATGAGCATATCATCTTCAACTAACAAGATCCTTCGTTTCATTGGTGTGCACTCCACTTCCACTCACAATCTTATTTTTTTATCTACAAGCCCCACTATAGAGAACTCCTGTGTACGTCGTGTGTATTTTATATGAATTCCAGAGGAAGTACAAATAACTCCGAGAAGTAAATGCCAAAAAAAGCCTGTAAACGTAGCCGCTATAATGGGCTTTGTCTACAGGCTTCCCTATTTAAAGTTATCAGTGCAGTTGCAAAATTATTTGATTTCTGTTGCTCCAGTTACTTTACCATCAAGTACGGCGCTTGTTTTCAAATCTTCAGTCTTAAAGTACAGGTTACCATCTATTGTAGCTGTTTTATCAAGAGTAAATCCTTTAGCTTCAACATAAACATCACCTTTGATCGTTCCGCCTTGGACTTTGAAGTTCTCACTTTGCACGGTGACCTTAGGAGCTGTTAGGATATAAGATGCTGTGATTTTGTGATCTGCATCCTGTGCATAAAGAGCAAGCTTGCGGTAGATAGCTCCATCAGCGGCGCCTTTATCATGGAATTCACCGGCTACAACAACATCTTGATCGACTGTTAAGTCTTTAAGGATAGCAACAATCCAGTTTCCATCTGCGCTTACAGCCTTAGTAAATGCATCTGCTTGATCTACGATTGATGCTGTAGATACAGCATCAGTTACCGGTGCAGTTGTGGCGGCTGGAGCAGTTGTAGCGGCTGGAGCATTAGTAGCAGCTTCATTGGCTGTATTCTCATTATTCGAACCACAACCAGATAACACCGCGATCGAAACTCCTGCCACTAGCAAACTTGTAAATATCTTCTTCATATCATTTCCCCCTATTTTCTATTATATAGTAATTATATATCAAAATTTAAGATTTAGCACGTGATTAATTTCACAAATTTGTGTCTTTTTTCGTATTAACGCAGTCCCTTCCCTCGACTTAAGATATAGAATCATACTTCAAGCCTCTTAAAGTTTGCGCAAATCCCCCTACCTTAATGAATAAGACAACGAGGATTCATGTATTCCATATTCTAAATCTCAATTGACAATCTAAAGTTTATTCTTTATAATTCAAACAAATGATTTAAACAAATGTTTTAATCATTTGTTTGAAAAAGGAATTATACAATAATGTTTATAAGGAGTGGACGATTTAATGAGAACAATACAGGAATTTATGAAAGTAAAAACGACGATCATCGGCATTGCCACAGCATTGCTCTTCCAGCTAATCTTTTCCATAGTCTGGATGACAGGGTATGAAGGCGTATCGGAACGAATGGATAAACTGAGCATAGCGGTCGTGAACGAGGATGTACAGAGCGGAGTCGTTATTGCGAAGCAGCTGTCAGCATCACTACCTGTTCAGGTGACAACCCTAGTGGACATGGAAGTAGCACGTCAACAGCTGGATAAACGTCAGATACAAATGATCGTGCATATCCCTGCCAACTTCACAGCAAGTGCGGCCGGGCGAGACGGTCAAGCATCGATTCAGTATATCCTGAACGAATCCAATCCATCGATGATCAAAAGTATGATGTCCTCCGTCGCTACTCAGATTACTGCAACAGCCAACAAGCAAGCAATCGCAGTAGGTGCCCAAGCAGTGTTGTCGAAAGGAATGACCGTCGAGGAAGCTACACCCCTTGCCTCTCTGCTGTCAGAGCGTGTCGTATCCGATATTCAATCAGTCAATATAGTAAATGGTACGAACAACCAAATGGTCCCCATGATGATGGTGCTTGCTTCCTTTGTTGGGGCGATGATTATGGCTCAGAATCTAGAGGTATCGGCAACAGCGATCTCCGCCCGAACTGGACGTTGGCAGCGGCTCGGCGCGCGATTTGCCATTACAACTACGTCTGCAATCATTGTTTCGCTCGTGGGAACCTCCCTCGTCCTACTGCTGGGCGGTCAGGCCGAACAGGGATTCTTCGCCTTATGGGGGTTTCAGGCTCTGTTTGTGCTCACATTTATGATTGTTACGCAGACATTCCTTGTTCTGTTCGGCATGGCTGGAATGTTGATAAACATTCTGATGTTATCGGTGCAGCTTGTCTCTTCCGGTGCAATGATGCCGCGTGAACTATTGTCCGGATTCTACATCCATGTCGGCAACGTGTTCCCGGCTACTTACGCCGTAGAAGGGCTAATGAACTTGCTGTTTGGCGGTCCTGGTATCGGAGGGGACGCAGTAGCGCTACTTACTATCACGGTAGTTATGGCACTCGTGATAATTATTGTGGCTGCCTTACGGAGGGAACCCGCGGCTGTCGGCAAGCTAGTAGCTGAACACCAACAGCGTTCGGCTCCCATTTCCGAATTGTAAGTGACAGCGGTTTACACAATTTGATCCTTATCTAGGCTTCTCTAGATAAGTGCTTCTTTTCCCGTTTATAATAGAAACATACAAGAATGAACACTATTCAACATAATAAGGCTCAAAGGGGAACAGAAAAAGCATGGGCTCAGATAATGATGTCAAGCTGCGAATTTTACTGGCTGCAAAAAAGTTATTTGCACGACAAGGCTTTAACGCCACAACTGTTAGACAGATTTGCGATGAGGCAGACGCTAATATATCGCTCGTCTCCTATCATTTTGGTGGTAAAGACAAGGTATTCGAAGCCTTGTTCACGGAATTTTTCCCTCATGAAATTTTGAAAGTAACTGATCCGCAGCAGTTGGATCCCGTCTCGGGTCTCAAGTTGCTCATTCGGGAAATCACCGCTTACGGGCTGCAGGAGCCGGACATGGTCAGTCTGCTGCAGCAGGAAATCGTGATGCAATCCCCCCGGATGGATAAGGTGCGCGAATTCACCCTGCCAGCTTGGGTTTTGCTCCGCGATTGGCTGAAGCTTGGTCGGGAGCAAGGTGTGTTTCATTTTCGATCGCTGGATCAAACATTTATGAGCGTCCTCGGCTGTATCGTTTTTCATAACAAAACCTTCTACTTCAAGCCACTTTTCGATAATAACGAAGATGATACAGAATCGTTTCTAGCAGATTTAACTCTGTTCATCTTGCAGTCTATCGGCTATGTAGATGCAGCTGCATCAGACAGTTAGAAAAGATTGCCTAATCCCTGTTGAAACTAAATCCGAAATCTAAATAATTTTCATGCGATATACAAAGACACCAATCACCTTCTAAAGGTATGAAATAATGGTGCTGTGGAATGTCTAAAAAATAGACTAATATCTGTTCTAAATCCTTTATTTCGAACTGATACCCAAACTCTGTAAGACTATCGCCTAAATACATTACTTGAACATTATCATTCAAGTATTTTTCTGTTAGTTCAGTAATGAATAGACTAGCATCAGTAAGTAAAGATTCGATATTTGACTCTTTACTATGATGCTTATTAGTTTGCAACCAATCAATTTTTGAACCATTAAATTCAAATTTTTGTTCAATTATATTCAGATATTTTTCTGGATTCTTTATTACTTCAACACACATATTTTGTTCATTTAATACTAGATCCTTTACTAGTTCATCATCAAAAATACTCAAAATAATTAACCCCTTTATCTAAACCGCTTTTGTATTTTTTTAAAGGTTTTCTGAGATGTATCAAATACAAAATGGAAATCACCACACAGTTAGTCCATTTTCACTTCTAAACATAGCCGCCTCCGGCCCTTCGTTATATTCTCCCTTTAATGAAACCTCCAATACAATATTGTTTTCGAAAAATAAGGTAATAGCAACACCCTCCTTAATATCTATTTCTGTAACAGTCTGGTTAATAAGGGAACAAAGAATATTGCAATAACTTATATCAGATCTAGTGTAGGATGATAATCCTATCCTTATTATTGGAAGTGTAAACGCTGTGAATATCATTGTCTCTTTATAATCTTCTTCAAAAATTAATTGAATATAGTCTCTTATGAATACCACCGAGCTCATTTCATTTTCCAAAATATCATTTAGATGGGGCGGTTTTTCAATCAACATGTCTATTTCTCCTTATTAATTATTCTAAAGGAAGTGTCCCCAAGGATCCGACTTGGTCACCTTTTTTATTTATTAAGGCAACTTCAACATCAGATATCCACTTTAATTCACCCAGATGCTTGGCATATGCGAACTCATCAGGAAGTTCTGATATAACTTTTTCCCTTTGTATCATCACACCATTTATCTGCCAAATTAATATTGAGATATCCATGCTGTTAATATTATGTTGGCACAATATTTCGGCATAATAATTCTTATCTGGGCTTTTAATAGCTTTCTTCCATACCCATTCATTTGAATACCCCATTTGTTTGATTTGAGAGGATACCTCTCTAAATGGTTCAACAGCCCAATTTTTATGGCTCGATATTTTCTCGATTCCTTTCATAAGAAGATTTAGTGTAGTTCTTTTTTTCTCATTTTCACTTAAAAAACAAAATTCATCAAAACTAAATTTCACTTGTACCGTAACGACGCCAGAAAGATTCAAAATCCGCTCCTCAGTAATGTCTTCAACACATTCCACAAGAATCTTCCAACAATCCTCTGTTTTCATTTACCAAAGAGCCTTTCATACATAGCAGTAACACAACGGGTTTCCAGTCTAAATGAACGCCTCTTCCCTTTCCAATTTAAGTTGTAATCTATTTGGGTTGCATCATGATATTGACATTTTTGTCCGCTCATTATCGACTTTATCTGTTCATCGTCTGCAAGGTACGGTAAATCTAAATCGAATTCTTTTAAGTCCAAGTTAATCTCTCCTTATTCTTTCCATAGACGTTGAGCGTTTTCCCTTCCCAATCTACAGCTTCTTGTCTTTTAGGTATGTAAGGATTTACAACATTTCCTTCTAAACTCAAACTTTATTATTAACTCAACTTTCGCACCTGGAATATTGTCTTAAACCCATGAGGGCGTAAGAAGAATTCAATACTTTTATTGCTATTGACAAAAAACACCTTACTTGTTTGGTATCATGGAAGTGTCGAATCAACCATGCCAACAAGAAAGGTGCGTAACCCTATGTTACAACAACATTCCCTGTCTGAACAGTCTCGCTTTTCCAAACTTTTTGTCACTCTCCATATCGGGAAAACCTTACGACACGCAGGTATTTCCAAATCCTTTGGTCTTTCGAGTCTCGCGGTTTTTCAAATCGTTTTCTCTTTAGTCTTCGAAGGTAAGAACTGGTTTCGACTCCTAGAGAGTGACCGTGGAGCAGATCTTCCAGGCAAAGATGTTATCTATCGGTTTTTAAATCAAGCTTCTTTTGCTTGGCGGCGCTTCTTGCAGACCTTAAGTCTTCGCATTGTGCTCTATTTCGAATCGCTTATTTCATCTTCGCGTGTACGAGTATTCATCGTTGACGATTCCGTGTTGAGCCGAAACCGTAGTAAAAAAGCAGAGTTACTGGCACGAGTATTTGACCATTCCACGGGCAAATTCATTAAAGGCTACACCCTGTTAACGTTAGGCTGGTCGGACGGGTTTAGCTTCGCTCCGCTTGACTTTGTCATGCTTTCTTCGGCCAAGCTGGCCAATCGTATTTGCGAAATGGCTTCGAATCTCTCGAAACGCAGCGCCGGGTACAAACGTCGAATGGAGGCTTTTTCTCGGAAGCCGGATGCCGTTGTCGCCTTGCTGGAACGGGCTTTGAAAGCGGGATTCACTGCCGACTATGTGCTTATGGATAGCTGGTTTACCCAAGTTCCACTCCTTCGTCAGCTCACCGGCAAAGGCCTTGGTGTGATTGGCATGGTCAAGGAAATGAAACAACACTATCTGGTTCAAGGAACACGAATGACGCTGCGTGAAGTCTTTCAAAGCCTTCCCAAATCGAATGCCAAAGACATTAAAGGCTCTGTCATCGTACAGACGACCTGCGGTCTACCCGTGAAACTTGTTTTTGTGCGCAACCGAAATAAAAAACGAGAATGGCTTGCGATTTTAAGTACAGACGTGACGCTAGATGCAGCTGAAATCGTACGAATCTACGGCATGCGCTGGAGTATAGAGACCTTTTTCAAAGTCACCAAAAGTTATTTGAAACTGGGGACTGAGTTTCAAGGTCGTTCCTTTGATCAACTGATTAGCCATACAACGATTGTATTCAGCCGTTATTTAGCGATGGAGTACGAACGGCGTCAATCGAGTGATGACCGAACACTTGGAGGTCTCTTTTTTCTCTTCGCGGATGAAGTCCGCGATCTGGATTATCAGACCGCCCTCCAGCAACTCATGAATTTATTTCTTGAAATGTCCCAAGCCAATACTAAGAAGAACAAAACGTCCGTTTTTTGTCAACTAGAGGAATGGATCTCTAGTTTACCCAGCTATATCAAGGGTTTGTTTAGAGATTTGAGCTGCGAAAGTTGAGTTATTAATAAATTGTTCATTTACTAGGATCTCATTCCTGAGGCGTCAATCGATAACATCCTACCATTAATTCTTCTATTCTCGATTCGGAGATTTCATTTTCTAAAATATACTTCCATATCTCATCTAAAGTCCTTCTCATGAAACCAAAGTCTCCCCACTTCTCGATTTCAGTAAATTTCATGTAGTTTGGCAGTAATCTTTCACATAAGGAAGCACCGAAAGCTATTTCTTTTTGTTTGTCAACCTTTCTAGATTGTTGAATAATGTTGTTTGCCCGTTAGCTTTTGCTTGATTAATTGTTTCTTCAGCTTGTCCAATCCCTGTTGCTTCTACTTCATTAGGCTTATTTTTCTAAAGCTCCAGTCGTAACCTTATCTACAGAAGAGACCACATCCAGACCTATATAACCCGCATTTACCCAACTCGAGTCTTGTATAAACTCATAAGCATCATACGCAAGGGATGCCATGTCAAAGATTACATCAAAAACATGTCCACTTGGATCCACGTAAATCGGTGGGTTATTCACCATATAGATATACGGGTTCTGGCTATCCAGATGGTTAATCCGTCCTTCCCACGTATCTTCCGTGAAGAAACGCCCGATGCTTGGATCGTACCACCGCGCTCGCAGGTTCTGCAAACCCGTATTTGTATCCCAGTATTCACCGGAGTAGCGGAAGAGATTACTGTACGGGTCTATTGACTTCGCTGCTAGCGATGATCCGGTCCAACTCGTCGTAGCCAAAGGTTTCGGTTTGACCGTTGGTAGCCCCACAAAAAAAGAAACCTTGAAAGGCATGAAGCCAATCAAGATTTATTTACTACTTAGCGTTTATGCCACTTGTCTTCTCCCATGACTCTATCAATGATATGTTCTGCCCCCCAAACCGCAGCAGCTTCCTATAGAAAAAGAAACCTTGATACTAAATTTCTATTGCTCCATGCAGTAAAGGATTAAACGGAGTAGGCCAGATCGTATACTTATTAAATAGTGCGCCTTCTAATAAAGCCTCATCTAATCTTTCGCAAGTCATATTGGTTCCAAAGAGCTTTGCACCCTTAAAATTTGTATTCCAAACATCTGCATCTGTTAAATCAGCATTTTGAAGATTAGCATCCCTTAAATCTGCACCATTAAGTTTCGATTTTACAAGTGTAGCATTCATCAGTAGTGCATTTTGTAACCAAGCTGCAATCAGGTTTGCTTCAGTTAAGTTGGCATAACTTAAATTTGTGTTTTCTAGCTCTGCCGAACGCAAATCTACCCCTATCAAACTTGCACTACGTAAATTAACCCCATTTAATAATGCTCTGTGTAAATTAAGCCTGTCTAGATTGGAATACTCTAAAGTTGGCAAATCAATATCAATAGGATCATTGACATAACTTTTAATTTTGATCACCAGGCATACCTACCTTCCATGATTTGTTACCCCAACCAGTAGGATCTATTTTTAGATTTCCTCAATCGCACAATTATGTTTTCTACGAGTTGTACAGTTTGAGTTCAGGCCAAGATAGCATAAACGCTGCATGATATTTTATTATGGATTCTCCAAGTAGATAGCTGGGACAAGAAATTCGCAAGAAAACGAAGATAAAAAAACAGCTTAATCATGCGTACAACATAATCAAGAAGCATTGTAGCTGAATTACATGGGTTAAGAGTGGTGAAATCATTCGGCACTGGGTAGTCCCACAAAAAAAGAAACCTTGAAAGGCCTAAGCTAATCAAAGTGATGTTATTTTTTTATTTAAACTTTGCTTTTATTCTTCAATTTCAATTGGGTCATCACCTGGTATATCCCAAAATCCCAACCGCTCTATAGCTCTTTCAATATCATCCATATCATCGTCACCTAATGTGTTATCAAAGTTGGCCGATAAAATGCTTCTAACTTTTGCAAGCCTATGCGTTACTTTCCATTCATCAATGAATCGGGTAGTTTCTTTTTCATATTCCATATCATCTTTATTCAACTCTCCTTCATGGTATTTTAAAGCATAATAAGAACCCATCTTGTGTAGAGAAGTCATAATTATCTCAATCTCTTTGAGCGCTTCAATTATTTCACTACCAAGCATATTTATTTGCTCATTATTTTTTATCATAGTCTCATCTCTCTTATCACTGTCTTAGATTCTTTTAGTGAAAGTAGGGTTATTTAATGACAAGTGGGTTTGAAATCCATTCTATTGGGGATTTTGGAACATCGGTGCTGCTTTCTTTCAAACCCCGGATGGGTTATAAAAACATCAGTTGTTTTGAACTTTTCTTTTCAATAAGTCCATCATTAAATTTGATTCATCGAAAAATATACTCAATTCAATCTTTCTATTATCTTTAAGTATAATACATATTTTGTGATTTTCCCGCTCAACTCGTTTGATATCCTTATAGAGTATTCTTATTATTTTAAATTCTCTATAAATAACATAATTATCCGTTATGCAAAAATAAGAATGATACACAAAGTATAATAATAGGATCATCAAAAGGAATGAAGAACAAGCTAGAATTGCTAGAACAAATGATTCACTTATATAACTTAACCAACCTAAAGCTAATGAAGCAATGATGCCAATTGAAAGGACTATATAAGCCCGTTTGGTGAGAAAAAAATACTTCGGTAACTTTATCTCTTCAATAGCAACATCAGATTCTTTGATTTCCGTTTTCCTTTTAATAAATGGATACCCGAGAAAAAGTAATGCGGGGAATAATAAAGCTTTAACAATACCCATCAACATAGCCATAGTACTCACCCCCATTAAATCAAAATTTCAAAACTTAAAACGACTGAATATAATTTGTCTTTCTCTTAATCATGCCAGGTTTCAGCAGCATCTAATATGGCCGCTGTAATATCATCAAGGTTTGCAGTTTAAGTTATCCCAAATTAATGGGAAACTCACCAACATACCTCCAAAGTTTATAAATTGTAAATAACCCTTTTTCAAACATGCCTTCCTTGTCTTTCATACTTAGCTTTTCTCGCCTTCTAACAAAATCAATTAAATCTTTTTCAGAATTAATCAATCCATATTCATTTAATTTAATATCAAATAATCCAGGTAACCTGTTCGAATATAAATCACTAAAGATAGAAGAGTAGAAACTCCCACCTGAAAAAGCATAATCAAAACCAATATATTTAAAATTTCCCTGCTCTTCTATATCGAGATTATAACTTGGTAATTGTCTGTTCGTTTTACAAAATAAAACTTCAAATTGAATATTTGCTTTTATATATGCATTAATATATCTATTGGTAAAATCAACATTACAACTAACATCTACAACATTATCATCAGTCCAAGAAAGAGTAATATTTTCAGAACAATAATTATTAAGGTAGTCTCCCTCTTGTTGTTCTATTCCTTCCGTATCCTCATCAATGGTCCAGCAATCACCTTCTACACCTAGATAGTTTCCATATATTTTGTCAGCAGTTCTTAAAAGTATTCCATTTGAATATAACTCGATTTCGCTCAAATATTTCCCTCCTTATGGTTTGTATATTACATGTTTATTATAAATATAGGTATGATCTTGGAAATTCCCACCAGGAAAATGCTGTCCACTTCCTGTATAAGCTTGATGGTGTTGAGGGACACTATACTCTGTAGCCCAATCATCAAGAGTTTTTGCTTCTGCTTCAGAAATAGGATTCCCTTGTTTTGCAGATTTTACAGAATCTTTAGCTACATCATCTAAAGCTTGTTGGTCAGCAGATCTTCGAAGAGAGTTCGATGCGACCTCTTCAGTAGCTTTAGCCACCGAAGAAATTGCATCCAGCCCAACTCGGGTCTTGTACAAACTCATAAGTGTCATAAGCAAGGGAAGCTATGTCAAAGATTACATCAAAAATATGTCCGCTTGGATCCACGTAAATCAATGGATTGTTCACCACATAGATATACGGGTTCTGGCTGTCTGGATGGTTAATCCGTCCTTCCCACGTATCTTCGGTGATGAATCGCCCGATGCTTGGATCGTACCACCGCGCTCGTAGGTTCTGCAAGCCCGTGTTTGTATCCCCGTATTCACCGGCATAGCGGAAGGGATTACTATACTGGTCTGCCTCTTCGGTGACCTTTGGATTTCCCCAAAGGTCATAGTCGTAGGTGTTCAAAAGCGTCTGATCCTGTTTGTACAGGTTCACTACGTCACCGTGACCATTCTCTAAATAATAGCCTACTGTAGTTTGAGTTTAAAACTACCAACGATTTCCTTCTAAACTCAAACAGCGAGGCCGATAGAGTATCGGCACGCGCTAGCCCCTTAGCTTTCTTGATCTATCTATTTGATGAGGTATAACCAAACTAATATCAATACAGTTTTTTAATTATCCAGAATACTTTTTCCTTTATTGAACAACAATTCATTACTAATAAATTGTACATTTAATATGATCTCATTCCTGAGTAAATTCAGTTCTTTTTTCTGCCTTTGAAGTTCTCTTTGCATTAGAGGATCATTCAGTATTCTTTCTTCAAAACTTGGATCTGAATACTGCAAATCGTTTTTCTCTTGGATATACTTATCCAGTGAATCTCGAGCAAAACTTGCTACATCGACAATATGTTCAGCCTTACCATCTAAGCAACATTTCAATGTTTCATGAATTGCTCCACCTGCATCAATAGCAAATGATGTATAGATTGATATGAAATCATCTGCACCAGGCGTCAATCGATAACATCCTACCATTAATTCTTCTATTCTCGATTCGGAGATTTCATTTTCTAAGATATGCTTCCATATCTCATCTAAAGTCCTTCTCATAAAACTAAAGTCACCCCACTTCTCGATTTCAGTAAATTTCATGTAGTTTGGCAGTAATCTTTCACATAAGGAAGCACCGAAAGCTATTTTCTGTTTGTTTGTCAATCTTTCTAGATTGTTGAATAATATTGTTGGCTCGAATAACATATTTATCTTTTTCTCCTTTTCATTTTATTTTTTAAAGGGACTTCCTGCCTTTATATCATTATCATTTAACAATTTTTTGCATGCTTTACATATAGGACGACTTGCAGCTATCTCTTCTACAGTTTGCCCGTTAGCTTTTGCTTGATTAATTATTGTTTCTTCAGCATGTCCAATCCCAGTTGCTTCCACCTCATTAGGATTAAGTAAATTGCGCTGTGCAGGACGCAATCTTTTTTCACTAGAACCAACTAAATATTCAATACTTCCATCAGAATTTTTCAAACTACCAACAGCAGTTGTTGTTTTAGATTGCGTAAACACTGGAAGAGAACCATGAATTTCATTTGCTCGCTTTTCTAAGGCTCCAGCCATACCCTTAGCCACGGAAGACACTGCATCCGATACATCATCAACTTTATTTAACGTACGAAGCTGAGCGCTCCCACTAGGAACGAAAGGACTCGCCGATGCTACAACATCCAGACCTATATATCCCGCATTTTCCCAACTCGGGTCTTGTACAAACTGATACGTGTCATAAGCAAGAGAAGCTATGTCAAAGATTACTTCAAAAATATGTCCGCTTGGATCCACTTAAATCAGTGGGTTGTTCACCACATAGATATACGGGTTCTGGCTATTCGGATGGTTAATCCGTCCTTCCCACGTATCTTCGGTGATGAAGCGCCCGATGCTTGGATCGTACCATCTGGCTCGTAGGTTCTGCGAGCCCGTATTGGTATCCCCGTATTCACCGGCGTAGCGGAACGTATTACTGTACTGGTCTGCCTCTTCGGTGACCTTTGGATTTCCCCAAAGGTCATAGTCGTAGGTGTTCAAAAGCGTCTGATCCTGTTTGAACAGGTTCACTACGTCACCGTGACCATTCTCCAGATAATACCCTACCGTACCTCATTGGTTCTTCATGCTGATCAGCTGATAGCCGAGCACATAACGGGCTTTGAAGCTGACGGTGCTGCCGGACACGCTACCTTCGGCGATAATATTCTCCCCGTCGTAGTAGAAGCGGGTGGTGCTACCGTTGTTCTTCTCCCGCATCAAGCCATCACCGTCGTATTTATAGGTGGTGACGACTCCGTTGCGAGTGCCCGATTTCAACGGGTTGGCCTGATCATAGGTATAATCCATCGTGTCGGTGTGCAGGCTCGAAGCCGTCGACAATTGCACCGTCCGGTTACCCTTGACATCATAGCTATACTGTTCATTAGCTTCGCTGCTGGCGATGATCCGGTCCAACTCATCGTAGCCAAAGGCTACCGTTTGGCCGTTGGAGGTCCGCTCTAATTACATGAGTTGTTTGTGTTATTTTAAAATAAAGGGTTTATTCGGCACTATGTAGCCCCCATCAAAAAAAGATACCTCGAATGGCATGAAGCCAATCGAGGTTAAGCGTTCTTTAAATTATACGACACTATCCCTATAGGGGTCTAAATAGTTAAATGATAGATCATCAAATTTTTCCTCTAAAGAATCCAGTCCAAATTTCTTCTTATAATCCACTTCTTGCCTAGTAATTGGTATTAACCATAAGAATCTTGTTTGAAAAGTGTCATTTTGTAGCCATTCCAATGAAGGACCATCTAAATATGGTAGTGATATTATACCGTATTCGCATTTTGATTGTGGCAACCATGGCACTCCAAAATTTACAGTGTCCCCTAATTTAAGTTTTGCTCCTGTGTTATGGTAATGAGCAATAACTGTAAGAAGTTCAATAAGAGAATCCTGTTCTTGGGGAGCGAAAACGTGAATTTCTATAGGGTTATCCTCTTGCGACTGAGAAAGACTACTGGTTGCGTATGCCCACATGTTTCTTGAAGATGTTGGTGGAAACTTTAACACCTTGAACCCTGGTGGTAATTCATGAATTGGACCTTTCAATAATTCATGGCTACTGCAAGAGTTACCCCATATTTTTAAATAATGATCTTGGATTATTTTATTATTAATATTAAAGTCCATGGTTTTTCTTCTGCCCCTTTGAATATTGTGACATTTGCCCACCTTGACTATTTTGCTCAGCTTTTGTTGCAGGCTGCATTCTTGTGCGGTCATTTGCACTTGCTTTACGTTCAGCCGGAGTTTGCAAATAACCTGGCTTTTCTCCTGTTTTCGGATCTCCTTCATAATAACGCTTTACTAATGGAGGATCATGGTCAACTGATTCTCCCCCTATCGCTTTTCTGTCCGAGGTTTTTGGTGTATAACCGTAATGTTTTTTCCTGTTGTAAGGTTCGGTTGGTCCAGCATTACCCGTCCCCCCAACCGCACAATTATGCACCCAAACCCCAAGGTCAGATACAAAATAGGAGTTGAAATCTTTGACTTCAAAATTGTAGACTGTGGTTTGCCGCGGCGCTTTCTCGATCTCGGTGATGGCCAGTTTGGAACCTTCACTGGAAACTAGCAAATCTCCAACCTTCAGCTCTTTTACCAGTGTCCATCCCTGACCGTCCAGCCAGAACGGATGCTCTCCCGTTACCTCGATAATCTCTTCCCCGATGTGGATCGTATAGATCTGGTCCGCCTGTTTCTGGAACAGTCCCACGACTTCTTTATAGGCCACTTCTCCGGTTTCATCATCTTTGGAGAGGACCCTGTCTCCGATCTCAATCTCCTTGATCGGTTTTTCACCTTGGTCCGTAAGCACTTCTGTTCCTTCAACGAAGCAATTGCATATGCTGCTGACGGCCTTCTTCACCGAAGACACCGCGTCGGATACATCATCCACTTTATTTAACGATCGAAGCGGAGCGCTCGCACTAGGAACGAAAGGAATCGCTGCTGCGGCAACATCCAGACCCATATAACCTGCATTTTCCCAACTCGGGTCTTGTACAAACTGATACGTGTCATAAGCAAGAGAAGCTATGTCAAAGATTACATCAAAAATATGTCCGCTTGGATCCACGTAAATCAATGGGTTATTCACCACATAGATATACGGGTTCTGGCTGTCCGGATGGTTAATCCGTCCTTCCCACGTATTTTCAGTGATGAATCGCCCGATGCTTGGATCGTACCATCGCGCTCGCAGGTTCTGCAAGCCCGTATTGGTATCCCCGTATTCACCGGCGTAGCGGAAGGGATTGTTGTACTGGTCTGCCTCTTCGGTGACCTTTGGATTTCCCCAAAGGTCATAGTCGTAGGTGTTCAAGAGCGTCTGATCCTGTTTGTACAGGTTCACTACGTCACCGTGACCGTTCTCCAGGTAATACCCTACCGTACCCCATTGGTTCTTCATGCTGATCAGCTGATAGCCGAGCACATAACGGGCTTTGAAGCTGACGGTGCTGCCGGACACGCTACCTTCGGCGATAATATTCTCCCCGTCGTAGTAGAAGCGGGTGGTGCTACCGTTGTTCTTCTCCCGCATCAAGCCATCGCCGTCGTATTTGTAGGCAGTGACGACACCGTTGCGAGTGACCGATTTCAACGGGTTGGCCTGATCATAGGTATAATCCATCGTGTCGGTGTGCAGGCTCGAAGCCGTCGACAATTGTACCGTCCTGTTACCCTTCACAAAAAATGTCATTCTTGGTGATATCTGACCATAATTGACCTGTTCGATGTATCGAATAGCGTTATCTTAGGTTATATATTAAAGCATTTATATGCGTACTAAGAAAATGTAGAAATTCTTATAGCGGTATTAAATGGGTTAAGAGTGTTATTGGTTGAATGATGAATTCATTCGTCACGGGCTAGCCCCTCAAAAGAAAACCTTGAAAGGCATTGTGCCAATCAAGGTTCGTTCAAAGAAACATATTTTTACTTTGAATTAAATCCAATCCACATTATTTTTCATGCTTTGTAGACCACTCCTGGAAAATAACCAGTAATTCCTCCAAGGAATCCGGTCACCCAATCCCAGACGAATGATCCAGAGGGAACATATATTCGGTACTGGATGCCAGAGCTTGCCCATCTGTCCAACAAAGAAATCCATCTCGCCCGGCCAGAGGCCATTGTAGATCTGAAGAGCTCACGCGCCCTTGCTATTGAAACTTATGGGCGGATTTTGAAAACAAAAAAATAAGGTATTCTACCCTTTAATCCACTAATTACATATGTAATCATAACGAAAGGAGGACTAGCTCTATTCGTTACGAAAGGTTTTCAGTTTGCATCCTGTTACATTTATACAAAAAATTTATTTGCAAGGATGGGCGATCTATGAAAAAAAATGAGTACTCTAGTATTTATCATGATGCTCTCTAATTAATAGCTTTGTATGTCTTCTTTAAACGAGCGACTACTATAATCGACGTTATTGCAACAGCTACGACGACGACAATCATACCAACGATGGGGTAGTTACCTGGGAGGAAGGCCGTTAGGCCAATGATCATCCCACCAAAGATCAGAATACGTGACGCAAAGGAACGTAATTGCTTTTGCAAGCGTGGATTATCATTATTAGATCCTAAACCAAGCAGATACAGGTCTGCTAAGAAATTCAAACCTAACAATTTCATTTTTATCACGGAAATAAATACTTCTTGTAGATTTCCCTTAGAATGAGCAGGTTCTTTAGGAAGTTTACTGCGTTGGATATGTGGTAAATAGTTCCCTATCATAATGAAATAGATGGCGATCACAATAGAAACGATAGTCGGCACTCTAAAAGGGACCTGATAATTCAAAGGTTGCAATAAGATAACCGTGTGAAGAACCAACAGCAACAGCATCATAAAAACAAGCAGGGCATTGAGCATACTTTTTAATCGTTGAATATCCATATATTTACGTCCAATAAAAGGAGCTAGTCGGAACAAAGTGAAAATAAACAACATAATAACAGGAATTAAAGTGACAATAAATTCTTTTCGAGTAGCCCAATCTACATCACTATAAGTTGCTAGGCGATTCGGTAATGCAGGGTACGTCCACACACTAACTCCAATAGCTATCATAATCAAAGCAAGTGGGATAAACCATCCCGTCCACAAACGAAGTTTACTTACGGTTTTAGTCAAAATAATCACATCTCCTTTTCATTTCGGAAATCAATGAGCCACTTTAGTACGCCTTGAAAAACAGTGGTATTTAACGAATAAACAATATAATTCGCTTTTCGCTCATCCCACACCAATTCAGCTTCCTTCAAAATATTCAAATGGCGTGAGATGCTGGGTTTACTGATATCAAAATGTTCAGCTATTTCCCCAGCCGTTAAATCTTTTTCTTTTAAAAGTTCTAATATCTCCCTTCTCGTAGGATCAGCAAGGGCTTTGAACACTTTGTTAATAGCCATATTTAACCTCATTTCTACATACATTTTGGTATTTGGGAGCTTTTAATTTATCTATTTAGCTATTTAGCTATTTAGCTAAATCAGAAAATAATATTTTTAATTTAACATAGAAAAAACATTCTGTCAAAACATATCAGTAAATGAGCAAGAGTGAGTAATCCGCTCCATTTAGAGAAAAGGGTTCATCTGAGCTGTCACTTCAATACTATTGTAATAACTAATCAAATGGTTTACCATAAAATGGGAATTAATGAAAGTTGTTTTCTGTTTGTCACGAGTATGATCCTAGTGCCTATTATTGCTCATCAGTAATCGCTAAAGGAGATAATAATGTGATTAATTCACATGATCTTAGGTTTATACCCTTGTCTATCAGTGACTTGAAGCTAAGCGTCAAACAGCCCACACCTTGACACCAAGATGAGGGCTGGAATTTTAGGTTGAGATTAGGCTTTTAATACCCGACAGATCGCTGACAAAGCGGATGACCAAGGCAAAAATGGGTCCAGCGCTTCCGTATCTTTTAGATCAGGGAGCTGTGGAAGCTGTTCAAACAGAAACTTCAAGTACTGGAACGGATTCAGTCCATTCTCTTTTGCCGTTTCCATCACGCTGTAGATCACGGCACTGGCCTTAGCTCCGCGTGGAGTGTTTGCAAAAAGCCAGTTTTTGCGTCCAATCACAAACGGTTTAATCGCCCGTTCGCTGCGGTTATTGTCGATCTCCAGTCGCCCATCTTTCAGAAAAGCAGTCAACTTCTCCCACTGATTCAGGCAGTAGGTAATCGCTTGGCCCAGTGCGCTTTTCGGCAGGACCCGAGATTTTTGCTGACGTAACCATGCCGAAAAAGCATCCAGAACCGGGCGGCTGCGCTCCATTCGGACGGTTCCTCGTTCTTCCGGCGTCCCTTCCTTCAGTTCTCGTTCAATCGCGAACAACTGATTGCAAAACGTGAGCCCCTGCTGCGCGGCCGTTCCAATCCGGGCTTCCGCGGAAGGCAAGGCCTTTAAGGCTTCGTCAAACTTGCGTCGCGCATGAGCCCAGCACCCGACCAAGGTCACTTTGGCCACCTTGTGGTAACCCGCATACCCGTCCACGTGCAGATATCCACTGAATCCAGCCAAAAAGTTTCGGGGATGCTCCCCACCACGCGTCGGGCGGTATTCATAACACACGATGGGCGGACCCATGCGTCCGGTCCGGTACAGCCACAGATAAGACGGTGACTCCGCGGACTTCCCAGGCTCACGCAGCACCTGCAGCGTCGTTTCGTCCGCGTGCAGAATATCCTGTTGCAGCAAGTGTTCTTTCATTCGCTCAAACAACGGTGTCAACCACTGATCCGCCCCATACATCATCCAATTCGCCAGGGTCTGCCGCGATAGCGTCAGCCCCGACCGGGCAAACTGTTGGCGGAAATGGCCCAAGCACAACCCGCAGCTATAAAAATCTCTCTTTTCCTCTCCACTCAAAAACAAACTCAGAACCATCAAGGAAGCCTTATTAATCAGTATTCCCAGTTGACTATCTATTATAGTTGATTATTTTTATATCATCCAAGGGCCAGAAAATTAGATCTGCCCGTCCGACAACATCCGTTAATGGTACGTATCCGATCATTCGGCTGTCCTTACTGTCCGAACGGTTATCTCCCATTACGAATAAATATCCTTTCGGTACTGTCGCATCCGAGAAATCTTCATTTGGGAAATTCTTATTATTATACAAAGCATTATTATTATGCGCATCATCGATAGCTTCCTTGATATAAGGCTCGCTAACCACTTCTCCGTTAATAGTGACTACATCCCCCTCAACCTTTACGTAATCTCCAGGAACACCGCTGACCCGTTTGATAAAATCCTTACCCTCGGAAGGCACATGAAATACAATGACCTCACCCCGGCGAGGGGATCTTATATCATACAAAATCTCATTTATAATCACTCGTTCTCTAGTATGAAAGTTAGGCTTCATTGAAGAACCTTCAACAATAAAGGGTTTGAACAAAAGCCAGCGAATCAAAACAACAAGCACTACAGCAATCGCGATTGCCTTAATCCATTCTAAAATTTCGTTTTTATTCTTCTTGAGTGGAAGTTGGCCTGTTCCTCCAACCTCATCAAGTCCTTTTTGCAAATTTTGCTGCACAACTATCATCCTTTCAGAATTCCTCTTTTTTGAACTCACAAAATACTCCGAAGAAATCGCATCCTCGGACCCCTTAAAAGGTACTTTGGAAAGTTCCCCCTCTCTCTTTTTATAAATTCCACTTAATCATATTGAGAAATTCAAACAAAAATTTAACGACTCCTTCCTCCTTCAATCCTATATCTTGTGGTCATAACAAATTCGTTCATGGCTTCCTTTTGCTGCATTAAATCACTTTATCACTTCACCGGATCACAATCGCATTATTCTGATTCTTGCGAGTATCATTCACAAGATGACAATCTATTTATCGGATTCTTAGTTTCTTCTAATTTCGTTAGCAATTGTTCATCATGAGTTATTATAATACATAATTGATCCAAGATGAGGGCTATTTGACGCTTACCACATCGTGTTCGTTTTAGGTTATGCCTGAATGTTCTTAGGAATCTGCTTCAATACTTGAATATACGGAGTTAAAATCTTTGCCGGAATTCAACTCGGAGATGAATTTCATTATCCCATCCTGTCCAACAATTGAATACCACCGGGTTACTTCATAACAAGCCAGATTGTAATTAGTTTCAGCCTCTGCTGTACCGTATGCGAATGCGGCATGCGAGTTCATTTTATCGAAATTTATATTCTGTTTCCCGTTATCCGTTTCACGGGCCCATACAGACTGATTATCCGAATACCGTCCATCAACCATAGTAGCCAGCCCTTCGTCAAACCAGGCGGGCACTCGATCCTTATTCAGAAGGCGCTCTCTAAGCTCAGCATGAACCAACTCATGGGATATTACAGCCGTATTTCTTCCTTTCGGCCCATACACAATGTAGTTTCCCCAAGAATAATAATATGTTTGCCCAGTGGGGTTTTCCGCATAATTCTGTTGCCCTTGATCTGATTGTACAAATATTAAGAAGGGAGAAGCACTCTTTCCTCCAAATACATTCGCAATAGCTTCAGTAGACACCTTAATATCTTCCAATATTCCCTTCTGCAAAGAAGGCTCCATCGACCTTTCAACGTACGTTTTGGAACCAACGGATTTCATCTCGGAATCATATTTAACCAATATTAAGTGTACTGATTTTGCGTGTGCAATAACCGGAAAAATCAGTAAAAAAACTACCAGAAAGCAAAGGTAAGCGTATACTTTAACTTTTTTAGAGGATTTCATTTTTCACCCCTTTTCCTAAGAAATTCATTAATTATTTTGAACAGCAAAAAGAGTATTGAACTCTCTTTCCTATCAGATAATTCATATGTACATTTACAAGAAAATGGGTGTCCCATATGTTTGTTTGATAAAAGAAACGGTAGTTGTCCCTTCCAATAAGGTAAGGGCATACTTCTAGCAATTCATTCATTCCTTATTTTGAAAAAAACACGAAACCTAAACTTAGGCTTCTCGTTTACGGTAAAATACAATAGCTACTATAATAAAGATCAGTGTCCATAACATTGAAATACCCGTCCCTTGCATTGGTGTAAGGACATTTATTTCATCAGAAGAAGGTAGCATATACATATAATATCCTGCCGTATCCGGAAAATAATTTTTAATACTATGTAGAAAATCTCTCGACAATGAACTGACAATGAAATAATAACCAAGCAGTACCACTAAAGCAGGCTTGCATTGGTGTAAGGACATTTATTTCATCAGAAGAAGGTAGCATATACATATAATATCCTGCCGTATCCGGAAAATAATTTTTAATACTATGTAGAAAATCTCTCGACAATGAACTGACAATGAAATAATAACCAAGCAGTACCACTAAAGCAGGAGTGGTTCGTCTTAATAAAGCACCTATAGCTGCACTGAGAAGTGTGGTTAATGTTAGATAGCCTGTTGCACCTACTAATGTTTCTATCATTATGTCCAGTTCATCCACTACTGCAGTGTCTCTCAGCATAATAAAAGGATATAGCACACCAGATGCAGCAATAATAAATGCCACAGGTATGGTTATAATTGCTAATGCCAAATGTTTCGTGAATAATTGAAGCCCGCGCCAAGGTATTGTAGTTAAAGTCGTTTGAATCTGTCCACCTGTATACTCCGAACAAGTAGCTGAGATCCCAAGAATAATGAAGCCTGCTTGAAGATATCCCATAGAAGCAAGTCCTATATTCAGTATACTTTGCGCTCCTGCTGCCCCTTGTAGAGTAACAGAAGTAAAAGCTGCGGCTAAAACTAAATTAATAACAAATGTACCCGTAAGAGTGAGCCATGTCAATGGTAATGTAACTAATTTATCCAGTTCAGCACCTAGGATTCGTGTTATCTTCCTGCTAGATGAGACACTCATGATGCAACGTCCCTTCTATGGAATACAATAGCAGCAACAATGAAAAAAACGACTATCCAGGTAAACATAACTAAACCGCCTGTGAACGGGGTGTGAAACCTGTTGTTCGTAAACATAAACATATCAGCGCCAGCCCTATCTGGTAAGTAAAACGCCAACTTTGTAACCTTAGCAAGCAGGACACTAAATGATACAACGGATGAATTTATCATGAGCACAGCAAGCGGGATGATGCCATTCTTAGTAAGCAAAGTAATCCCAAGTGCTAAAAGAGCAGTGAATGTCCAGTAACAAACTGCACCGATAAGTCTAGACCATTCAAATGCAGGGGTGTATTCACCAAGAATAAGATGCGTTGCTGACACAGTTGTCATAATAGCAACAATACATAGCAGTATGCTGATCACAGTCACAGCGCCTGCTTTTGCCAGCAAAAAATGAAGTCGGGATGAAACAACCGTTAAACTTGTTGTAATCTGTTGTCCTCCACCAGATTCACTGCTCTCTGTCAAATACTCACTGCTGACAGCAAGCACACCAAGAATAATTACACCTTGCACACCAAGAGCTAATCCGATATAACCAACTTCCGATAGCCGTGTGCTAACTCCAGCTATAATCTCCTCTTTTTGTGCTGTACTGTCCAAGGCAGCAATGACTGCTGGGGCAAATGCTCCAATGAAAAAGGCAAGCCAAATGCCCGGCAGGGAGAACAATTTAGATAGTTCCGCGTTGAATGCTCTCATACAACTTCACCTGCATTTTCAGATGTCAGGAAAAAAAAGGCTTTCTCCAGCGTGGAATGGTTACCTATTACTTCTTCCAATGTTCCATCTGCAACGATTTTCCCATACTTAATAATCACCACATCATCAACCGTCTCTGCAAGCTCTCCCATTAGATGACTGGATAGTAACACCGTGTTTCCAGACTCAGCACGTTCACGTAAAAATGTCCGAATCCAACGAATTCCTTCCGGGTCGAGCCCGTTTACGGGTTCATCTAAAACCAATATTTCTGGATCACCAAGTAATGCAGCTGCCATTCCAAGTCTTCTCCCCATACCAATGGAATAATTCCCAACTCTTTTACCAGCTGCATTAGTAAGACCTACTATTTCCAGAACTTCCTCGACACGTGAGCGAGACAATCCTGCGGCTCGGGCAATCCAACGCAAATGTGCCCGTCCTGTTCGCATACGATGAGCTCCAAATCCATCAAGTACAGCACCTACTGTTGCTAGAGGATTTTGTAATTCTGCGAATGGCTTTCCATTAATTAGTGCACTTCCTGAGGTGGCATGATCTAATCCAAGCAGGATGCGAAGTGTAGAACTTTTACCTGCCCCATTTGGACCTAAAAAACCAGTTACTCTACCTGGTCTAGCTTTAAAACTGATCCCTGATAAGATTTCTTGAGTTCCGCGATGTTTGACTACGTTATGAATTGTAAGCAACCATAACACTTCCTTTCTGTTATGGTTCTAATTATAAAGAAGCAAAGTTACATCCCGGTGATCATGTTGTTTAATTCTGGGTTAACTTTAGGTTAAGCTCTACCAATAGCTACCCTTGTGCCATTTTCATTTGATGTAAAGTCAGCTTTCAGCTTCATTTTGTTCAACATAACATTTGAAATCGATAAACCAATCCCCGCCCCGCGCTCATAGGACGAGTTACCCATACCTGGACCTCTGTCTGCAACAATGATCAATTCATTTTCTACATCAACCACAATGTTTGCATATTTCCCCTCTGCTGCATGGCGAAATATATTCTGAAATAAATTATCCAGAACCCGTGTCATCCATTTAGGATCTGCTTCCCAATAAAAAGTCTCATCTGTCGGTAAATCAACATCGAGCTGAATTTCTTGTTCTTCAAATACAGGATACCACGCAGCAACAGATGCTCTTACTAAACGTCCAATATCAGTTGAAGCGGGCTCAAAAGGATGTTTCCCTGATGTAAGCAATGTATAGGAAAGTAAATCATCCATTAGTTCTCCGACTCTTGTAATCGTATGGTTCATCTCTGTTAATGAGCTTTGTCCTTCTAAACTTATGGATTCCTTATTTAATCGGGTGATATGTCCTCTCAAAATGGTAAGAGGCGTTCGTAAGTCGTGAGATAAATTCGAAATGAGCCGATTTCGTAGTAATTCCTCATCATATTCTCGCTTGCGGCTGTCCTCAATCTGCTGAATCATCCAATTAAAAGAACCTCCTAACCGCTCTATTTCATCCATACGATCACTTTGAACCGTTATGGGCTTAGGAATTGAATGATCATTAGCTGAAAATGACATGGCCTCCTGTAAGCGGGTAATACGTTTACGAAGTCTCAAGAAGAACAGCCAAGAAATTACAACGAATGCAAGCATAATAAAACTAAACAAAAGCAGTGTAGCGTAAAATAGATTTAACGTATTGAGCTTTGCTCCATGGATAGAAGACCCAAAGAACGCGGAGAAGAAAATAAGCACAATTGGAGGGAAAAAAATAAATAGAAAATGCACTTTTAGAAAACGGCGAAATAAGGATCTGGTCTGTTTCATAGCTTCACCCGATAGCCTATTCCCTTCAGCGTTTCAATAATCTCCGGCGAATCCGGATGACGTTCCAGCTTTTGACGCAGTCGATGGATATGTACCATTAATGTTTTATCACCAGTGATATAAACTTCCTCCCAAATCGCTTCATAAATTTGTTCTTTTGGTAAAACTTGATTGGGGTGGTGTAAGAAGTACATTAGAATTTGGTGTTGTTTCCCTGTCAATATAATTTCTTCTCCTGTGTGTTTGTCAAATACCATTTGGACTTCTGGATCAACTTCAATATAATTTCCTAATGAAATGCGTTCGGAATGTGTTCCACCACTTCGACGGATTAATACTTCTAATCTTGCAACTAATTCATCCGTATGGAATGGTTTCGTTAAATAGTCATCAGCAAATTGTAAACCTTCTATCTTATCATCTATCGATGTTCGAGCAGTTAACAGCAATATAGGAACAGCAGGAGCTGCCTTTTTTAATCGTTTTCCCACAGTAAATCCGTCTAAACCGGGTAACATGATATCTAAAATAACGATTTCATGCTGATTCACTTCTTTTTCGGCTCCTTCACCAGAAAGCAGCCACTGAACTGAAAATCCCCGCTGTTCCAATTCTTCTTTTACCCAACTGCCTATCTTCTCATTATCTTCAATATATAATACGTTTCTTGTCAAGGAACATCCCTCTCTCTCAATTGCGTTTACTATTAGACAGATTAACACAATCTAAAAACCAGCAGTACGTTGAATTCTAAACTCCATTTGATCGGTCTTGAATCCCTTATAGAACAAGAACTTTTCTCTTCGTCGAATCTTCCTTTCTAAGCCCGACCCGCTTCGCTGCAAGGCAAATAACCAAAGAGTTTCAATAGCGGATTTGCCGTGCAGTCTAATAACAACCATGTACTGATGGAGCCGGTCGTTCTACACTCCCGCAAGAACATTACGGAAATCCGCGAGTTCTTTCAAGAGTAAGCGTCAAACAGCCCACACCTTGACACCAAGATGAGGGCTGTAATTTTAAGATGAGATTAGGATTTCAATACCCGACAGATCGGTGGCAAAGCGGATGACCAAGGCAAAAATGGGTCCAGCGCTTCCGCATCTTTTAGATCAGGGAGCTGTGGAAGTTGTTCAAACAGAAACTTCAAGTACTGGAACGGATTTAGCCCGTTTTCCTTTGCCGTTTCCATTACGCTGTAGATCACGGCACTGGCCTTAGCTCCGCGTGGAGTGTTTGCAAAAAGCCAGTTTTTGCGTCCAATCACAAACGGTTTAATCGCCCGTTCGCTGCGGTTATTGTCGATCTCCAGTCGCCCGTCTTTTAGGAAAGCGGTCAACTTCTCCCACTGATTCAGGCAGTAGGTAATCGCTTGGCCCAGTGCGCTTTTCGGCAGGACCCGAGATTTTTGCTGACGTAGCCATGCCGAAAAAGCATCCAGAATCGGGCGACTGCGCTCCATTCGGACGATTCCCCGTTCTTCCGGCGTCACTTCCTTCAGTTCTCGCTCCATCGCGAACAACTGATTGCAAAACGTGAGCCCCTGCTGGGCGGCTGTTCCAATCCGTGCTTCCGAGGCGGGCAAGGCCTTCAGGGCTTCGTCAAACTTGCGGCGCGCATGAGCCCAGCACCCGACCAAGGTCACTTTGGCCACCTTGTGGTAACCGGCATACCCGTCCACGTGCAGATATCCGCTGAATCCAGCCAAAAAGTTTCGGGGATGTTCCCCTCCACGCGTCGGGCGGTATTCGTATAACACAATGGGCGGCCCCAGGCGACCGGTCCGGTACAGCCACAGATAGGACTGGGTCTCTGCGGACTTTCCAGGCTCACGCAGCACCTGCAGCGTCGTTTCGTCCGCATGCAGAATATCTTGTTGCAGTAAGTGCTCCTTCATTCGCTCAAACAGCGGCGTCAGCCATTGATCCGCCCCGTACATCATCCAATTCGCCAGGGTCTGCCGCGATAGCGTCAGCCCCGACCGGGCAAACTGTTGCTCCTGGCGATAAAGCGGCTGGCTTTCCACATATTTCTGGTTCATCACATGCGCCAGAATGGACGGCGAAGCCAGACTCCCTGGGTAGACCGATTTAGGCATAGGAGCCGTAACGATCGGCGTCTGAATCTCTTCGCGTTCACAACGGTGGCAGGCATAGATCTGCCGAATGTGACGTTGGACTCTGACTTCTGCTGGAATCACGGTAATTTCGTTCCGGGTCTCCGTGCTCATGGGATGAAGGTCTCCGCCACAGCACGTACAAACTTGCTCTTCTTCGGGCAGTTCGTAGTGAAGGGTATCGACGGGTAATTTCTCCAGTTTGGCCTCGCGACTGTCCGTCCATTTTTTGCGGCTGTAGGTAATCGTCTCGGTCGGAGGCTCTTCGGAAGCCGGAGTCGCCAACACTTCGGCTTCATTAAACAGGTTCATCTCCAACTGATCCGGATGGGTTTTCTCGCTGGAGGTGCCGAAGCGTTTATGCTGGGCCAGACGGAACTGTTCTTCGTACCACTGGAGTTTAGCAGTCAGCTCGGCATCTGTGCATCCTGTTTGGCTATTTTAGTTGTATACTCTTCAGTTGTGGATGGGGAATTCGCTCGATTTTCCATACCCTAAATTTCGACAAAGCTGTTTATTTCCCTGCTACCCAAGTCTAATAAAATAAAAAAAATCTTTCAAACGACGGTCTGAGCCGTGACCTGCTTATGAGCCTGGCGCTGGTGAAGGGCAAGCCCGTCAAGCAACCAGCGAAGTTCGCGGAAAGAAACGGCAACCGGGGGGTTGCCGGGGCCCGGCCACTGGAACGTTCCGCGTTCCAGACGACGGTACAACAACCAGAAGCCATTATGTTCCCAGTAGAGCATTTTGAGTTTGTCGCGCTGGCGATTGCAAAACACAAATAGACAGGGTCCGAACGGATCGAGCTGAAAGCTCTCCTGAACCAGGGCGGCAAGCCCGTCGATGGACTTGCGCAAATCCGTGCTGCCGCCGGCTAAATAAACCTTTTCCGGCAGCGTTAGCATAGGTTCTCCAGCGCACGAACGATCTGACGCAACAGTTCGGGAGAAAATCCTTCCTGCATGTCAATGGATGCCGGTCCTATTCGAAGAGTCAAGGAGGCTACCGGGGATTGCGGGGTCAAAGTAACGGGGATAAAGCGCGGTGCAGAAGTCCGAGGGGTCACGGGATCTAATTTGCGAAGCCAGTATTTTAATTGATGCGGCGTGACCCCATGACTGTGGCACCAGACGGACATGGTTTGTCCACTGGTCCGATAGTTCGCGATGCGTTCGGTCCATTCCTTCTGGCGTTGTTGTGCTTTGGTCATCGGGCAGATCTCCTTGATTTAAGATATGCCTATGATCTCATGACTGGTTTAAGATCTACAGGTGTGCTAGGTTTGACGCTTACCCTCCAAGTTATTTGGCCCACCATTTCCTTTAAAAATGTTATCACTCACACTACAATAAACCCAATCCATCTCAGTACGATCAATTTTGATAATTTGAAACATCTTATCTTCTAACCATGTCCCATCTAGGTGTATATCAACAGCCCAACCAGGATTATCTAGCGTTTCAATTTTAATACCATACCCGTGCTCCCGGTCTCCATCACAGTTTTCTAAGTACCAATTTTCCAGCCATTTTAATCCACTCATATTTCATACCCTTTAAGTACAGTTTGAGTACAGGCCCTAGATAGCATAAACGCTGATGATATTTTATTATTCAATTTGAAACGTTTCCAATATAATACTGACGACTTGTTCTCTGGTGATATACCCAATCCCAAGTCGCCGCTTAAAAATCTATTTATCAGGATTATGACTTGTCAAAGATTTAAGAAATTTATCGTCTTCGTCTTTTATTTCTCAATTCCTGGGCAGCAATATCAATTAAGACGAAAAAGACATAACCACATAAATTAAAGATGAAGATATCATAATTTAGTGCTACGTACTCTTTAAATGATACAATACTCTTTACATACATTAGAAAAGTGCATGAAAAATAAAAATACAACCATAATTGAGTCAAAATAGATAATAATGGTACCTTGCTTTGGATTCTCCGAAAAAATAGAGTTTTGCTTAGCCAGGAGGGAATATAAACACGAATAAATCCGTCTCCTCTCTTCGCTATAACTGAAGATACAATCCATAATAGTGCAAATCCACCAATTACAGCATAAAACCCCTTTAAAAAAATAATCATACTCACCCTTTCCCAATTTTGAAGAAAGCCCGCTACATTGAGCAGGCCTCCAACATGAAGTTTATTTATTTAATTAAATAATTCATTGAATTTCTCATAAGCATTCTCGGCCTTATCTTTGATAGTAGATGTGATATCTTTAAAATCTTCATAGCTTGTTATAATTGATCCTGCAATTCCCCTCCCAGTTCCAGAGGTAAAAGCCTTTCGTGTAGTGGTTCTTATCGTTTCTTCCGCTATATCTAATCCTGATTTAGTCCATGTTGCACCCATATTAGCCATTCCGCTTAATTTGGATAAACTATTCGTAGCGGCTTTAACTTCAGGATCTGCAAGAGCCCCTTTTCCTCCTAGTAGTCCCGATACTGCACCTGTGCCAAAACTTACAGCAGCGTCTTTTACAGAAGTTGACTCTCCATTTAGTTTATTAGATGCCCAGGTAACCCCTGCATTTACTCCTCCACTAATGCCAGCCATTGAAAATATGCCGATCCCTGTTCCAGCTAAAGCGCCTGTAGCCGCCCCCCTACAGTGTTTACTGCCAATTCACCATAATTAAATGTTTTCCAGCTTTTATTTTCTGTTGCCACTTGATGATAAATATTAGCTCCTGCACTAATAACTCCACCCACTATGGCACCAGCTACTGTTGTAGCTATATGTCCGCTTGGATCCACGTAAATCAGGGGATTGTTCACCACATAGATATACGGGTTCTGGCTGTCCGGATGGTTAATCCGTCCTTCCCACGTATCCTCGGTGATGAATCGTCCAATACTTGGATCGTACCACCGCGCTCGCAGGTTCTGCAAGCCCGTGTTTGTATCCCCGTATTCACCGGCGTTGCGGAACGGATTACTGTACTGGTCTGCCTCTTCGGTGACCTTTGGATTTCCCCAAAGGTCATAGTCGTAGGTGTTCAAGAGCGTCTGATCCTGTTTGTACAGGTTCACTACGTCACCGTGACCGTTCTCCAGATAATAGCCTACCGTACCCCACTGATTTTTCATGCTGATCAGCTGATAACCGCGCACATATCTGGCTTTAAAACTAACCGTACTGCCAGAAATACTGCCTTCGGCGATGATATTCTCGCCGTCATAATAGAACCGGGTGGTGCTGCCGTTATTCTTCTCCCGCATCAAACCATCACCGTCGTATTTGTAGCTGGTGACAACTCCGTTGCGGGTGACCGATTTCAACTGGTTGGCCTGATCATAGGTATAATCCATTGTGTCGGTGTGCAGGCTCGAAGCCGTCGACAATTGCACCGTCCGGTTGCCTTTTACATCATAGCTATACTGTTCATTGGCTTCGCTGCTGGCGATGATTCGGTCCAACTCATCGTAGCCAAAGGTTTCGGTTTGACCGTTGGAGGTCCGCTCTGTAATATTCCCGTTGTTATCATAGGTATAGCTGTACTGGTTCAGGATCGTGCTGCCTTTCAGATGTTTCATGCCCGTCAGACGACCGAACCCGTCCTCATATAAATACTGGGTAATCAGGCCATTGCCATAGGTGATGGTATCCAGCACGCTGCCGGTATACGTATATTGGGCTTGCGTAGCTTCAGCGCCGGTACTGCTTTCTTTCAAAGACACCTTCGTCATGCGGTCATCATTGTCATACAGGTACAGCGTGATCGCTCCAAAAGGGTCGGTCATGCTCTTGCGCGTGCCGGATTCGTAATATTCGTAGAGTACCATTTTGCTGTCCGGATACGTCACTTTCCGCAGTGTGAAATCCCGGTTGTACTGGTACTGTGTCGTGCCGGTCTCGTCCGTCATCGACTTGCGCAACCCATTCTTGTAATAGGTTAAGCTAGCCGTCACCGCACTGCCAGCAGAGCCATAGTTCCAAGCGGCCATTTGAGCTTACATTACAATGCGGTCAATCGAAACTTCTACTCCTTCCATGTTCAGTACCCAATCGAAATTTTTTAACGAATTCCGGACTATATTAGAGGGCAAGGTGGCTAGCCTTACAACGTTGCCTTACCTGTATATATTGACTGGTCGTCACCAGATTTCTTTTCTGCACCGTAATCATCGTTGCAATAGTCAGTTATGTTGCGGACAAAGTGCTCTTTACTTTGTCTGTCTATAATCTAGTTGTCGTGCCGGACAGCTTAAAAGTTGCGATTCCTGCTTCCCACCCTCTCTATCGCCACAGATCATTCTACAGTTGCGGTTGAATTTGAAAAACCGCAAGAAAGCGAAGATAACAAAAAACAGGTTCATCATGGTGGTATCTGACCATAATCGACCTGTTTTATGTAACGCTTTAGCGTTAATTAGGTTATACTTTTCAAGTATTTACGTGCGTACAAAGGAAACCAAAAATTTCTTGTAGCGGTATTACATGGGTTAGATGTGTTATTGGTTTAATGATGGGTTCATTCATTCGGCACTGGGTAGCCCCCACCAAAAAAGAAAACCTTGAAAGGCATGAAGAAGCCAATCAAGGTTATTAATTCATATCTATCAGCTATTAATATATCCTCGAACAGATTGAATCATACCTACATCCGCTGTAATTGAAGCTATTACTGATCCAGATATATTGATTATGATTAATCCTGATTCGACTTCATCTATTTCTATGTCTCCTATAAATTTGTTTCCTACTGATTTTAAAGATATATCACTAATATCAAAAAAGTCTATCTCAACAAAAACAGTATTATACCCCAAGTCCACCCATTTTTGTGGAGGTCGTTCAGTATAGATTGGTATATCAAACTCAATTGATACTTTTCGCCCTTCATCTTGAATTTTCAATGCAGATATACGAACATTTTTAAGTTGAGGAACATCATTGTATAAGTTAGAAATAAATTTGCTTCCCTGTAGTATATTATGCCACATGCAATCATCTCCTGTTTATTTTTCGAAAGGATAATGTTCTTTTGTTCCTGGAACTTTACCAGTACGTGGATACTCTTCAGGTCGAACATTAAAATGTGGGCCTTGATCACCTTTTGTATGACCTGCACCGTGATCCTGAATAATTATCTTTTCTTCATTATTATTTGTGTATTGATATTCTCTCGTCTTTATAACATTACCATTTTCATCTTTAATGACGTGTCCACCTTCGTGTTCTACGCTACGCATAGGTTCACGGCTGACAGATCCAGGTTGTTGGCTTCTAGGTATGCCTGCATCACGTTTAGCTTCATTTAGAGCACCATTTCTGCTTGGAAGAGCATTACCTGTACCCTATGTAGTAAAGCTGATTTCTTTTTTTAAATTAGTATAGTCATCTATTCCAATTACCACCAATATACGCCTTATCCTACTTGCTTTTCTATCGTTTTGGGTTCAGGCAAAACAAACTCTGTCTTGTTCTTCATCATCCCGTAAATAATATTCACCAACCGCCTCATGACGCAAACCATAGCTTGTCCTTTAGTTTTATTGTCTTCATTAATCCGTTTATGAAAGTATTCATGAAATAACGGATTTCTTGGTTTGCGACTACCTTTAGCTACTTGTATCTGTTGCATTGCTAAGTTGTAAAACAGCCCATGAAGAATACGATTTCCTTGCCTGCTTTTCATGGCTTTACCTTTCCCCGCCGAACTGAATATTACGGGGGCGATCCCTGCAAATCTGGCTAACTTATTAGGACTTGCGAAACGATGAACGTCCCCGATCTCTGCAATCAAATATCCTGCGGTTACCAAATCAATACCTGGCATGGATTCCAGCTTGTAGTCGATGTGTGTGAGAAGCGTTCGTAATTCATCATGAATGTTCTTCATTTCCTCTTGCTTGAATCGAATATCCCGAACGAAACTTTGAATGAGAAAGTCCCTGTAATGTTGATAATCTCGAGTTGTGTCCCCATCTTCATTAACAATGTTTAGGATTTCTTCTGCTTTCTTTGTGGAGCAAGTATTGTGGCTCGCTTTCCGAAGAATGATTGCCAGTTCTTCCACTTCCATACCTTCAAGTAGTTCGGGTGAGGGAAACGTGTGCCAGAATACAAGCGCACATTTCCCATCAATGTCGCAGAAAAACTTCTTGTAACTTGGGTAATGATGACTTAACTGTGCATGCAGTTGATTCTTCAAGGCAATATGCGCCTTGATAAGTCCTGTTCTGCGAGACATTAGCTGTCCGACTGTCCAGTATATGTCTTGTGGATCGGCATCAGGCACCATATCCAGCTTACTTAACAGAACTCGAGCCACGCATTCAGCATCCCAACTATCGCTTTTCTGTGTGGTTGGGTAGCTCTTTCTCTCGGAATACGATAGTGCTGAATTAACCGATTTAACGGTACACTTGTACTCTAATAAATATAATGCTAATGAACGACCAACTCCACCCACATCTTCCAATCCAAAAATCGGTGAGAATCCCTTCTTGACCTGCTTTTTCACACGTTGAAGAAACTCCCCGAAAGCACTTGGGATATTGGGGAAAGTTATTTCATCCAGCTTTTCATTCCAGCAATTGATCACTACTGCAGTGTGAGTGCCTTTATGCACATCCACCCCGATATAAATATGCTTTTCCTTAAAATGACGCATTGTATCCCTCCATATCGTTAATGTTGAAAAGAATGTCGGCAACCTCAGTTCGAGCGTTAGTCATATGACCCGCATTGGCACGCCAGCCAGTCCATTCTTTCCTGTACAAAACGATATATAATAATATCCATCACTTTTTTAAGTAACGTTTGAAAATAATTTTAGATAATGGCTTGATGCTGTCCAACCGCTTCAATACTTCCATAGATATACGTTCCCCGATACATAGATTCATGATCGAATATGCGCTTGATCTGTACCTTGGTGAAGGCTTTGCCTTGATATGTATGATAGCCTTCTGAATTCAGTTGTTCAGCAAATTGCGTTAATGTCCACATGGAATGGCTTACTTTCAATTCAAATAATCGCCGAACAATATTTGCCTTCTCTTCATCAATCGTTATCGCCTTTTGTCCCTTGTTAGATTTGTATCCGAAAATTATGCCACCGCCAGCGTAACCGCCTTGTTCGGCTTTCTTACGTCTTCCTCTGCCAAGCTTCAAAGTAATTTCTAAGCGTTGATACTGATCAAGCAGTTCCAACATTCCGTTGACAAGAAAGTCATTGGGATCATGAGTGAATATGCTGTAATTCGGTTGTTCGATGGATTGCACATCGACTTGATTCCGTTTCAATTCTCGTTGAATTAATACTTTTGCCATGTCTGAACGCCATAAGCGTGAAGTGTTTAGTACGATGACGGACTGAATGTTCATGTGTGGCAGCTCAGCAAGCATGTTCTGCAAGCTTTCTCGTTCAACCGTGAGTCCTTCTTCATCGACTTTTGCTCCACTTATTCCTCGATCTTCATAGATGCGAATGAGATTCAAGTTGTTCTCCTGACAGTAATGTTGAATTTCATCGACTTGGTATGACAGACTGTATCCGTCTCTTGCTTGTCCTTGCGTGGATACTCGGACATAACCAACGGCATTTCGCATGTTTCTCCCCTCTCTCGGTTACAGCATTAGAAGTTGCTGTAACTCAACATGTTTCCCCGACATCTGATACTGAGTGATTGTATGAGAACGGTCGTTTGCTGACAAGAGAGGGATTTAGACTTCTACTTGCAAGGGCTGTGGTTCCGCAATTACGTGCATGAGGAGCATACCCGGCTCAAGACTAAGTGATAGCTGCATTTCATGCTGATCGAAATTAACGTGCATGAGGTATCGGTTTCTCCTATTCACTTGTGTGCTCGTCCTCATTTTCAGTTATGCATTGTCGCTTGCGAGTTTCGATTTTAGGACGTTCTAATGATGTAGGTAATAGGTGAATATAGGGTAAAGAAAAACCTTGATTGAGCAACGAGCACTCGATCAAGGTTTTTTCAAGTATAAAGCGTCTCATATCTTTAATGATTAATAATCAGTCTTGGGTGACTTAATAAATTCATCTATCGGTACTATCATTCCATGGTCGTTATCGATGTAGATTCCTTGCAAATAATTATCTTGACTTAATATTTGTATCATCCTTTGTTTAGAAGTATAAGTCATCATGATAAAATGCGGGTTTTGAAACGGGATCTTTTCAAATTCTTCTGTCTCATAATCATTTATTATGTTATCCACTTCATCATAAAACACATGATCGACACCATAGTCTACAACAAATCTTTTATCATCAATATCGGCAGTCTTATTTGCACCAAAATGCACTATGTTCCGAATTGATTTGAGATTCAAATTATCTCCAATTAATATAATCCATTGCATATTTACACCTCCTGCCCTGTCTATCTCCCTACATAATTTATTAAATCATCTTGATTAGTAAACACCTTGAATCCTTCCTTTTGTGCTCCTTTAACTACCGCTGCATTTGGGCTTTGATCAGGCAAATAAATAATAACCTCTTTATTTGAACTGGATGCTGTCCTTGAAGCCTGACCAGTTGCACCTTTTCCCGAACCTGATTTGACCTGTATTATCGCATTATCAAGTTCGATATCATAATCTGTTAACTTAGTTCCATCTGGTCGATACACGTTTTTATTAACATCGACGACTCTGCCTGGATATTTCGCTTCAATTGCAGTTGCAGTTTCCCCGACATATTTGTCAGGTGAAGTGAATGTCCTTGCATTACCCGATACCTTAGCCACGGAAGACACCGCGTCGGATACATCATCCACTTTATTTAACGATCGAAGCGGGGCGCTCGCACTAGGAACGAAAGGAATCGCTGCTGCGGCAACATCCAGACCCATATAACCTACATTTTCCCAACTCGGGTCTTGTACAAACTGATACGTGTCATAAGCAAGAGAAGCTATGTCAAAGATTACATCAAAAATATGTCCGCTTGGATCCACGTAAATCAATGGGTTATTCACCACATAAACATACGGATTCTGACTGTCCGGATGGTTAATCCGTCCTTCCCACGTATCCTCGGTGATGAACCTTCCAATACTTGGATCGTACCATCGCGCTCGCAGGTTCTGCAAGCCCGTATTGGTATCCCCGTATTCACCGGCGTAGCGGAAGGGATTGTTGTACTGGTCTGCCTCTTCGGTGACCTTTGGATTTCCCCAAAGGTCATAGTCGTAGGTGTTCAAGAGCGTCTGATCCTGTTTGTACAGGTTCACTACGTCACCGTGACCGTTCTCCAGGTAATACCCTACCGTACCCCACTGATTCTTCATGCTGATCAGCTGATAGCCTCGCACATATCTGGCTTTAAAGCTAACCGTACTGCCAGAAATACTGCCTTCGGCGATAATATTCTCGCCGTCATAATAGAACCGGGTGGTGTTGCCGTTGTTCTTCTCCCGCATCAAGCCATCACCGTCGTATTTATAGGTGGTTGCGGTGCCGTTGCGAGTGACCGATTTCAACTGATTGGCCTGATCATAGGTATAATCCATCGTGTCGGTGTGCAGGCTTGATGCCGTCGACAATTGCACCATCCGATTGCCCTTGACATCATAGCTATACTGTTCATTGGCTTCGCTGCTGGCGATGATCCGGTCCAACTCATCATAGCCGAAAGTTACAGTTTGACCGTTGGAGGTCCGCTCTGTAATATTCCCGTTGTTATCATAGGTATAGCTGTATTGATTCAGGATCGTGCTGCCTTTCAGATGTTTCATACCCGTTAGACGACCAAACCCGTCTTCATATAAATATTGGGTAATAAAGCCATTGCCATAGGTGATGGTATCCAGCACGCTGCCGGTATACGTATATTGGGCTTGCGTAGCTTCGGTGCCGGTGCTGCTTTCTTTCAAAGAGACCTTCGTCATGCGGTCATCATTGTCATACAGGTATAGTGTGATCGCTCCAAAGGGTCGGTCATGCTCTTACGTGTGCCGGATTCGTTATATTCGTAGAGTACCTTCTTGCTGTCCGGATACATCACTTTCCACAGCGTGGAATCCCGGTTGTACTGGTACTGTGTCGTGCCGGTCTCATCCGTCATCGACTTGCGTAGACCATTCTTGTAATAGGTGAAGCTAGCCGTCACCGCACTGCCTGCAGAACCATAGTTCCAAGCGGCCAACTGATTCCGCTCATCATACGTATGCAGCGCTGGATTGCCCAGCCGATCGGTACCGTCCGTCAGGTTTCCGTTGTCATCATAACCATAGGTTTCGGTACCCTCGGTAGTGTCGGTTTTGGAGATGCGCTGACCCAGCTCATCGTAAGCATACGACGTTTGAATCTGTCCACCGATAGATTTGCTGGTAGTCTGCCGCAATTTGTTGTAGCCGTAAGAAGAAATTTGCTCCTGTCCGTTAATCGTCTGTTTCAGGTCACCCAGCAAGCCTAGACCATTGCCTTGATAGGTCTCCTGATTTCCATTTCCATCTGCAGACGAGACCCGGAACGGATCCTTTCCGACCTCATAGGCCGTGGACCGTTGTAAAATGTCACTCTTCGTGGGGTCGCTGTTCAGTTGCTTGGTGCTGGTCATGCGGCCTAATTCATCACTAACCGATTCGGTCGTGGCACTGCTGGTCAGTGTGATCGGTGATGTGGTCGTAACCGTTCGCAACATATCATTGAAGGAAGCACCCATCTCAATATTCATGGGCGAGATGCCTGATTTGCCGCGTCCGACATTGTCATAGTCGTAACGGGTCGCACGGTCGAGCGCATCCTTCACAGTAATCACTTCACCTAACCCATTATAGAAGTACGACTGCTTCGTCACCGTTTTATGGGTAGCCGTGGTGCTGTCCATCACCGTATTGGCGGCGGGGGCCTTCACTTCGCGGATGCGGCCGAGGCCGTCATAGATGCTAAGCGTTTTATTGCCCTCTTCGTCTATTCCTTGGGTGGTATAGGTCTGGTCTGTCGTGTTATAGGTATAAGAAAAGGTCCGTTCCGGCTTGGCCGATTCGCCGGTGATCATCGACGATTTGATGTTGGTCACGCGTCCGACCAGATCGTATTGCGTCTCATATTTGCGGCTGGCGACGGCACTGGTACCTGCCTTGACCGCGTTGGGATCCAGGTAACTCTTCTCCCAGCCAGTACCCGAAGTGTATTCGTATTTCTCTTCAAGGGTATGGGTCGTCCCGTTCTTGGTGACCTGTTGCTTCACACTGACCGGGAACAGACTGTTGCTGTCATAGGTATACGTGGTCAACTGGTTTTTGTTGTCCTCCAGCAGTAGCTTGGTCGTCAAGACATTTCCGTACGTATCATAGGTATACTCGGTAGTGTCGGTCTGCTCAGTGGTGTCCGACAAGTTATTCTTATATTTCTGCTCTGACTTGGTAACTTCCGGCTTCGCCCCGGAGACCGTTTGGATAAACTTTTGGGTTACTGGACTCCCCGTTGTCAACCCATACGTCGTTTCCTCACTTACCGGTAGGCTGCGGAATGTGCCGTGATACGTATACGTGGACCGATAATTTTTGGGGTCCGTATACGTCAGCACATTGCCATAAGCATCGTACGTATACAAATTCTCGGTGTAAGTGGATTCCTCGCTTTCGTCTAAGCTGTAATAACTCTGGCGAATAGCCGTGGCCAGTTCACGCTGTGTGTCATAGGTGTAGCTGGTGGATTCTTTGTACTCCCCTTGTTGTTCTGCCGTAGAAGTCGTTAGTAAATGCTTATAGTTATAAGTCTTGCTTTCGATCAGCCGGTTCTGCAGTTGTCGCGGTGTCGACTGTTAAAGTTGAGATTTATATTTTTCTCACCGTCCCTATCGTTGTATAGTAATCTACAGATGCAAATGGAATTTGAAAAGACCTGTCGAATGTATCGGTATAGCGATATTTAAGTTATAATATCCAAGCATTTCTTGTGCGTACAAATAAAATGAAGAAATTTTTGTAGCTGCATTACATAGGTTAAGTGTGTTATTGGTTGAATGATGGGTTCATTCGTCACCCGCCCCCACCAAAAGAAAAACCTTGAATGGCATGAAGCCAGTCAAGGTATCTAAAATTAAATATTGTAACTATATATGTCCTTTTCATTAGAAAACATCTTTGGGTTTGAGTAACGCTGCTCGAATTGCCGAACTGCCACTAGGCACAAAGGGTACAGCAGCTGACAGGACATCCAAACCTACATAACTTGCATTGGACCAACTCGGATCTTTTACAAATTCATACGCGTCATATACAAAAGATGCAGCGTCCACTATGGTATTCAAAATATGACCACTCGGATCGACATAAATTAGCGGATTATTGATGACATAAATATACGGATTCTGGCTATCCAGGTGGTTCACCCGTCCATCACACGTATACTCGGTGATGAACCTTCCGATGCTTGGATCGTACCACCGTGCGCGTAGGTTCTAAAAGCTGGTGCCTTCATCCCAGTGCTCTCCGGCATAGCGGAACGGTTTCCGTACTGGTCCGCTCCTCCGCTACCTTAGGATTTCCCCAAAGGTCATAGTCGTAGGTATTCAGGAGTGACTGGTCCTTCTTGTATAGATTAACCACATCACCGTGACACGGTTCCCCTTGATACTTCATGCTGAGAGTCTGATAGCCGCGCACATATCGGGCCTTGAAGCTGACGTTGCTGCCGGATATGCTACCTTCCGCAATGATGTTCTCTCCGTCATAGTAGAAGCGGGTGGTGCTACCGTTGTTTCTCTCCCGCATCAGCCCGTCGCCGTCATATTTATAAGTCGTTACTGCTCCGTTGCGGGTAACTGATTTCAGTTGGTTGGCTTTGTCGTAGGTATACTCCATGGTATCGGTGTGAAGATCCGGTGCCGTGTACAGCAGGGTCAGATGGTTGCCCTTCTTGTCATAACTGTACTGCTCATTGGCTTCACTGCTAGAGATAATGCGATTCAGCTCATCGTAGCCAAACGTTACACTCTGTTCGTTCGAACCTCTCTGCGTAATATTGCCGTTATTATCGTAATTGTAGCTGTACTGGTTCAGAATGGGTTATTCTGAAGAGCCTTTCCTATCTTCATGTAATTATTTTCTATCGCTTTTCGTATGCATTGCCATGTAATGTGAAACAAAACCTACAGCAACACCAAAAATAGTATAAATAATCTTCCTGCTTACGGACCATTCGTCAAATAATAACCAAACTAAAGCAGGAATGCCAATTCCTGTAAATAAACCAATAATCATTGCTTGGGTTTTTATGGACATAATTCAAATCCTCCTCTTACCGTATTGGAAAGTCAACTTTTTAATCAAACTTAATAATAGAGACATATCGCTTACAAAGGGGTCAAGCTCCACTCTTGTCTTCTTATCAAGATAGATATAAATATGCTGATTTACTAACTCCAATTTATTGATCTGATCCATATCTATTTCTTTTATTTTAAAAAGAGACTTTATAATCAACTTATTTTCAGTAAGTATATACTCTCTTCTAAAGAGATAGAGCATTGCTAAAATACTAAGAAAGATAAAAACAAAACCAATCCATATTCCAATATTATTTCCTTCAATCCATCCTTTTATGATCACCGACATCCCCACTAAAACAATAAAACAACCACACACATATAACCATTTTTGAGTCCTAAATGATAATGGGAATGTGTATTTACTTAAGCTGACAGACACATCCTCACCGGCTTTCTTAACTAAATATCTAGTAATTATAATTACCATCGCAATAGTTCCAACTGGAGAAATGATGTCAAAGAAATAAAGCAAATTATCGCCCCGCTTTTAGACAAAGGTTAACATTAGAGCCTGGAAAATTCAAGTGTTCTTTAACCAGGATCTAACATGTGAATTGATTTAGTAATCTATACTTTTTAGTCTGAGAGTCTTTCTAAAACAACTTCTATCGCATCTATTCCATACGAGATAGCATTGTTAGTAGGATTTCCAAAGTTAGTTCCTCCCCCTTTAAAACCTTCAAGTAAAGTCTCCCTAATACTAAAAGGTTCATCGTTAGCCACAAGTTGTTCAACAGCATTTCCAACCGCACTTCCCACAGCACCGGAAGCAGCCATTAAAATAGGCACTCCTGACGTTGCAAACCCTCCAGTTATTGCTCCTTCAACCAGCCCTCCTGCTGCTGCTGCTGCTAATATATCGTCTCCTGCTAATATTGCTTTAATAGATTGATAACCAGCGTTACCTATTGCACCAGCAATGGCTCCTGCCACACTCCAATAATAATTTCCACTCGGGTCCACATACCTAAGCGGATTATTCACCACATAAACATACGGATTCTGGCTGTCCGGATGGTTAATCCGTCCTTCCCACGTATCTTCGGTGATGAATCGCCCGATGCTTGGATCGTACCATCTGGCTCGTAGGTTCTGCAAGCCCGTGTTAGTATCCCAATATTCACCGGCGTAGCGGAACGGATTACTGTACTGGTCTGCCTCTTCGGTGACCTTAGGATTTCCCCAAAGGTCATAGTCGTAGGTGTTCAAAAGCGTCTGATCCTGTTTGTACAGGTTCACAACGTCACCGTGACCATTCTCTAGATAATAACCTACCGTCCCCCACTGATTTTTCATGCTGATCAGCTGATAGCCCCGCACATATCTGGCTTTAAAGCTAACCGTACTGCCAGAAATGCTGCCTTCGGCGATGATATTTTCCCCGTCATAATAAAAACGGGTGGTGCTGCCGTTGTTCTTCTCCCGCATCAAGCCATCGCCGTCGTATTTGTAGGCAGTGACGACACCGTTGCGAGTGACCGATTTCAACGGGTTGGCCTGATCATAGGTATAATCCATCGTGTCGGTGTGTAGGCTCGAAGCCGTCGACAATTGTACCGTCCGGTTGCCCTTCACATCATAGCTATACTGTTCATTGGCTTCGCTGCTGGCGATGATCCGGTCCAACTCATCATAGCCGAAAGTTACAGTTTGACAGTTGGAGGTCCGCTCTGTAATATTCCCGTTGTTATCATAGGTATAGCTGTACTGGTTCAGGATCGTGCTGCCTTTCAGATGTTTCATGCCCGTCAGACGACCAAACCCGTCTTCATAGGCATACTGGGTAATTAGGCCATTGCCATAGGTGATGGTATCCAGCACGCTGCCGGTATACGTATATTGGGCTTGCGTTGCTTCAGCACCGGTGCTGCTTTCTTTCAAAGACACCTTCGTCAGGCGGTCATCATTATCATACAGGTATAGCGTGATCGCTCCAAACGGGTCGGTCATGCTCTTACGCGTGCCAGATTCGTTATATTCGTAGAGTACCGTTTTGCTGTCCGGATACGTCACTTTCCGCAGTGTGGAATCCCGGTTGTACTGGTACTGTGTCGTGCCGGTCTCGTCCGTCATCGACTTGCGCAACCCATTCTTGCTGCTACTCCGTTCTTCCCCCGAAGTTTCTAAGTCAATTACATATCGACTGTATAGAGGAGCGTGCTTATATGAGTGAATGGTCTCTGCTTGATTAGGCTGTTAGATTTATTGGAATATCAATTCAGTCTGTTTTCTTTATTTTTGGCAAGAAGATCATACTCTATGAGAGATATACTGGAAGAAGAGCGAAATTAGATCATACGACTCCAAATTCAAGAATTTCTAGCGTTTTGCTAGAGTCGCAGGAGTTATTTTAGGAGCATTAACGATGATTTATGGAAGTGGAATTCCACATATCTTCTTTTCTTGGTAACATGCAGTTAATATTAGTCAATTGGATGTGTAAATATAAAAAATAGGACTGTGAATAATCACGAGTCCTATATTCCTGTATTTTTTGCTAAGAATTGTTACTATTTATCAGTCATGTTCCCCTTCTCTTTTTTAGATTGATAAAAGGCTAGCCCCCAAACTAAAAAAACTAGAGGTATAAACACATACCAAGGCAAAGTTATAACATCACCTATAAGAAAAGAAATAACAAGTAAAATCACTATCAGGATAATAGAATATAACATTCCTCTTCCAAATGTCTTCAATATAATCACCTCCCACTATAAATTAATATTTTCTCTTGTTTGCTCACTCGTTCTCAAGTTTTCATCCATTGACAGATTGAGAGCTGGAGAGCTGGAGAAGTCATGTAAGGATGACATTATTTTCTGACAGAGCTGATGGCGGGAATAGAGGTTGGGGATTGATCCCCAACCCACGGATACGTTCTATGATCGCATCTTGGATATCCACACCTGTCTCTTGACGGCTTACCCTTACATGTCACGCGGGGTCTTTGCCCTTACAATCCTTCGTTCGGCCTCTCAAGAGGTGGATGCCGTTTCTTGCTCCTTTACAGAGTTGTTGCCCTTATAGATTAGTTTCCTGCGGCTGCTTCGTGCTTCCTTTGTCTTCCTGCCAGTTCTGCATCCGTCTTTGCACCTGCCCGAGGTTCACCATGATCTTCACGCGAAGATTCATGAGAATCCGCAAATCCGCATAGATGTTCGTCGGCAATTACGGTTCGCTGTACTCCCCGTTTCGCACCAAATCGACAATGACTTTTGCATCCTTATAGTCGTTTTTCGTCGGTGAATTGTCTTCCAGTTCTTTGCTTTTGTGTACATGATGCGGATTGACAATGACCCTACTATTCTTCAATAATCCATTCTACGGGCGCTCCTTTTGAAGGAATACTTTCAATATTTAATGAGTTATGTCTACGATAATATGCTATTTTATGTTTCCCTTGATGTTCGTATGTGATTTCGAAATATATCCCCCCACATTGTCTTTCTTAAATGGCGTTTTACTCACATCAATTTTCTCAATATTTTCAACCTGCCCTCCAATAGATTCTATTTTATTGTTAATCTCTTTGTTCACAATACCGTCCCATTTATGACTGATAAAAATAAATAGTATAATGCCAATAATCACTATTCCCACAATCAAATATACTTTTTTATTCTTCACATTTGCCTCCTACTTTCTAAAAAAGAAAACTCATCAAAAATCATAAAGTACACTTTCATAATTCCTAGACATGTTAGATGAACTGTTTTTAGTTCCAGGTGTACCTATTCCTGTTCTTAGCTCTCCTGAAATCTCATAATTATTAAAATCATTAAAAGTCCCTGACAATCCCGCAGAATTCCCACCACCTACGTCTACTTCAGTGTCACCATTAAAGTTTCCCGATTTGTTGGAAGTATCCCCCTTACTATAAGTTCCCCCTATTCCAGCTGAGACCTCTGCTCCTATATTTCCAGAAAGCCTTACTTCTGCCCCGAAAGTTAATTTTCCGTCAGAATCAATTTTCAGTTCTACGCCAATACCTGCAAAAAAATCAGCACTAGCTTCTATACTAAAAAATGCTTGTGCTTTCAATCCACTCGGGTCCACATATCTAAGCGGATTATTCACCACATAAACATACGGATTCTGGCTGTCCGGATGGTTAATTCGTCCTTCCCATGTATCTTCGGTGATGAAGCGCCCAATGCTTGGATCGTACCATCTGGCTCGCAGGTTCTGCAAGCCCGTGTTTGTATCCCAATATTCACCAGCGTAGCGGAAAGGATTACTGTACTGGTCTGCCTCCTCGGTGACCTTAGGATTTCCCCAAAGGTCATAGTCGTAGGTGTTCAAGAGCGTCTGATCCTGTTTGTACAGGTTCACGACGTCACCGTGACCGTTCTCCAGATAATAGCCTACCGTACCCCATTGATTTTTCATGCTGATCAGCTGATAGCCCCGCACATACCGGGCCTTGAAGCTAACCGCACTGCCAGAAATACTGCCTTCGGCGATAATATTCTCCCCGTCGTAGTAGAAGCGGGTGGTGCTACCGTTGTTCTTCTCCCGCATCAAGCCATCGCCGTCGTATTTATAGGTGGTGACGACTCCGTTGCGAGTGCCCGATTTCAACGGGTTGGCCTGATCATAGGTATAATCCATCGTGTCGGTGTGCAGGCTCGAAGCCGTCGACAATTGCACCGTCCGGTTACCCTGGACATCATAGCTATACTGTTCATTGGCTTCGCTGCTGGCGATGATCCGGTCCAACTCATCATAGCCGAAAGTTACCGTTTGGCCGTTGGAGGTCCGCTCTGTAATATTCCCGTTGTTATCATAGGTATAGCTGTACTGGTTCAGGATCGTGCTGCCTTTCAGATGTTTCATGCCTGTCAGACGACCAAACCCATCTTCATATAAATATTGGGTAATTAGGCCATTGCCATAGGTGATGGTATCCAGCACGCTGCCGGTATACGTATATTGGGCTTGCGTAGCTTCAGCGCCGGTACTGCTTTCTTTCAAAGAGACCTTCGTCATGCGGTCATCATTGTCATACAGGTACAGCGTGATCGCTCCAAAAGGGTCGGTCATGCTCTTACGTGTGCCGGATTCGTTATATTCGTAGAGTACCTTCTTGCTGTCCGGATACGTCACTTTACGCAGCGTGGAATCCCGGTTGCACTGGTACTGTGTCGTGCCGGTCTCATCCGTCATCGACTTGCGCAACCCATTCTTATAATAGGTGAAGGTCGCCGTCACGCCGATGCAACCCAGCCATAGTTTCATGCGGCGATTTGAGCTTACATTACAATGCGGTCAATCGAAACTTCTACTCCTTCCATGTTCAGTACCCAATCGAAATTTTTTAACGAATTCCGGACTATATTAGAGGGCAAGGTGGCTGTCCTTACAATGTTGCCTTACCTGAATATATTGATATGAAAAACTTCATTTCCCTACCTCCCAGTATTTAGTAATCACTTTTGTTAAGTTATACCATTTCTGTGTATATCGTTTTTCTCATCTTGTGATTTCACCATACTTCAGCACCCCCACCGCTATTCTTGTCTTTAATAGAATATCCTACAGTAGGTTTAGTAGTTGAGTGTGAGTTTCCGTGTACTTTGAATTTGAAAAAACGCAAGAAAGCGAAGATAACAAAAAACAGGTTAATCATGGTGCTGTCTGACCATAATCTACCTGTTTCGTGTAACGCTTTAGCGTTAATTAGTTTATACTCATCAAGCATTTACGTACGTACAAAGGAAATCAAAAAATTCTTGTAGCGGTATTACATGGGGTAAGTTTGAAAAGCATAAAGCCAATCAAGGTTAATGAAATTTTAGCTCTCTTAAGTAATGAAACTTGCACGTTTAAAATTAATTAAATCAGGATCTACATTCACTAGCATATCCTCGAACTCTTCCCATCCATTTTGCTTTATAAAATTCGCTTCATTAAATGTAATTGGTATTAGCCACGCTTGAATTATCGATACATCACCAACACCATCAAATGTATGAAATGAATCTGGGAAATAAACTGGCATTGTAACATATAATGCTTCTAATTCTGAGCCTTCAAATAATGTCCCATATGGCCCTATAACATCTCCTCTTAAATAGGCATTATTATTTTCATTGCCTCTAACCCCACTTGTTGGAGAATGCCAGGTATATTCTCATCCCCAAAAGTTGAATATGAAACAAATATTAACTCTTGCCTAATCTGCTTTTTTGAAACGGAAGATACTAACTTCTCGTTACTCAATCCTAAGGTTGAATAAGTTACAGAACCAGTAAAGGGTCCATCACTATACTTTACTACTTGAAATGGCATTTCATTACCTGTGCTATCTTCACTCCAACCATATTCAATCTTGCCTAAATGATCTTCCAAGAATTCAGTATATTTTTCCACAAAAACTCAATCCCTCCTATTTCCTTTTTGATTACAAGCCAGACATTTTAATCTACTACTTTTTTGGTAATTATTTATAACTTCTTTCTTGTAATATTGGATGGGAATTTCCTATTTGTCCATGCCGGAGTATGATCAATATCCCAATCTCTTTTTTGCCCGGAAAATGACTTCACTTTCATTTCAGCATTACATGTAGGACATAGATGCGCTAACCGGCATGAAGCTAGTCAAGGTATCTAAAATTAAATATTGTAACTATATATGTCCTTTTCATTAGAAAACATCTGAAGAAGGTAGTTATGGAGCTCATTAATATCTACTTTCTCATGGTCATAATTAATAACTCAACTTTCGCACCTGGAATATTGTCTTAAACCCTTGAGGGCGTAAGAAGAATTCAATACTTTTGTTGCTATTGACAAAAAACACCTTACTTGTTTGGTATCATGGAAGTGTCGAATCAACCATGCCAACAAGAAAGGTGCGTAACCCTATGTTACAACAACATTCCCTGTCTGAACAGTCTCGCTTTTCCAAACTTTTTGTCACTCTCCATATCGGGAAAACCTTACGACACGCAGGTATTTCCAAATCCTTTGGTCTTTCGAGTCTCGCGGTTTTTCAAATCGTTTTCTCTTTAGTCTTCGAAGGTAAGAACTGGTTTCGACTCCTAGAGAGTGACCGTGGAGCAGATCTTCCAGGCAAAGATGTTATCTATCGGTTTTTAAATCAAGCTTCTTTTGCTTGGCGGCGCTTCTTGCAGACCTTAAGTCTTCGCATTGTGCTCTATTTCGAATCGCTTATTTCATCTTCGCGTGTACGAGTATTCATCGTTGACGATTCCGTGTTGAGCCGAAACCGTAGTAAAAAAGCAGAGTTACTGGCACGAGTATTTGACCATTCCACGGGCAAATTCATTAAAGGCTACACCCTGTTAACGTTAGGCTGGTCGGACGGGTTTAGCTTCGCTCCGCTTGACTTTGTCATGCTTTCTTCGGCCAAGCTGGCCAATCGTATTTGCGAAATGGCTTCGAATCTCTCGAAACGCAGCGCCGGGTACAAACGTCGAATGGAGGCTTTTTCTCGGAAGCCGGATGCCGTTGTCGCCTTGCTGGAACGGGCTTTGAAAGCGGGATTCACTGCCGACTATGTGCTTATGGATAGCTGGTTTACCCAAGTTCCACTCCTTCGTCAGCTCACCGGCAAAGGCCTTGGTGTGATTGGCATGGTCAAGGAAATGAAACAACACTATCTGGTTCAAGGAACACGAATGACGCTGCGTGAAGTCTTTCAAAGCCTTCCCAAATCGAATGCCAAAGACATTAAAGGCTCTGTCATCGTACAGACGACCTGCGGTCTACCCGTGAAACTTGTTTTTGTGCGCAACCGAAATAAAAAACGAGAATGGCTCGCGATTTTAAGTACAGATGTGACGCTAGATGCAGCTGAAATCGTACGAATCTACGGCATGCGCTGGAGTATAGAGACCTTTTTCAAAGTCACCAAAAGTTATTTGAAACTGGGAACCGAGTTTCAAGGTCGTTCCTTCGATCAACTGATTAGCCATACAACGATTGTATTCAGCCGTTATTTAGCGATGGAGTACGAACGGCGTCAATCGAGTGATGACCGAACACTTGGAGGTCTCTTTTTTCTCTTCGCGGATGAAGTCCGCGATCTGGATTATCAGACCGCCCTCCAGCAACTCATGAATTTATTTCTTGAAATGTCCCAAGCCAATACTAAGAAGAACAAAACGTCCGTTTTTTGTCAACTAGAGGAATGGATCTCTAGTTTACCCAGCTATATCAAGGGTTTGTTTAGAGATTTGAGCTGCGAAAGTTGAGTTAATAACAATAACAGAGGTACAATTCAATATCTCAGTCGCCTCTACATTCAGAGTTATTTCTATACGATTGAGTGCAAAGTAAAATTTCAAAATACCACCGTATAACGACTGCGACTCATCATTATAAGTAATATGAATCTTATCAAATCTTTCTTCAAAATCTTCTTCACTAGAATTTAGAGTTTTTTGCAACAAAATATACTCTTTTGTATCAAACTCATCATCAGTAAACCCAATCATTAGCACATCAATTTCTTCATCGACTTGTGCATATAGGAAATTTGCATTCATTTCTGTATTCATTTTTACCTCCGTTTCTTATTCCTTATTGTTTGCCGACCATCTCTGTGTTAGTCCATTCTGCCTCCATGTCTCAGATAACTGACGCTTCTTGTCATACACTCGACAATAGCCATCCTCCTGACGTTGATGTTTAGCGTTGTAATAACGAGTACCTTTGAACATCCGTAGCTTACGACCCTTCGTTGACATCGTGAACAAGTCCTTCAATGGAACGGGAATGTCAAATGCAACATCACACCGCACGAACAACACCTGATTGGAATATTCTCGGATTTGTTCGAGCCAATTACGGAAGTAAACAAGCGATTTCGGAAAGACTTCAATTCTTAGCGTGTTCTTTCGAGTTTTCGGGGCAAAGACCAACTTTTAGGAGATGTGCATGAAGTATTCTCCCGTATTGATTTTGATTCGGTATTGAAATTCTCTGTCCCCCCTGTGTCATGCTAGTTGTCGTACCTCTCAATAGTATGTAAAGTAGATTAAAAGAGAGACTGAGGTGGAGCGACAATGGCTAGATACAGTGACGAACTCAAACATAGGATTATGCAGCGGATGATGCCCCCAAACAATGAATCGGTGAGTCAGATCGCAAGGGACAGCGGCCTCGGGGAAGGCACCTTGTATAAGTGGCAGAAGGAAGCCCGGGCGACCGGTGGCGTTTTCCCTGGTGGTGAAAAGGAAACAGAGAAGTGGAGCACCCGAGACAAGTTCGCCATTGTTGTCGAGACAGCCACACTAAGTGAGATCGAATTGTCTGAGTACTGTCGAGCAAAAGGTCTGTTTGTTGAACAAATCGAAGCCTGGCGTGACGCCTGTATGCAAGCCAACGGAGGCGTTGCTGAACAAGCCACCCGGCTGCAAAAAGAACTACGTAACAAAGAACGAGAGAACAAGAACCTTGCCCGCGAGTTAAAACGAAAAGAGGCCGCCTTAGCCGAAACCGCTGCCTTACTGGTGCTTCGAAAAAAGGCCCGAGCGATTTGGGGGGACCCCGAGGACGAATGATTCCTGCCTCAGATCGTCAAATCGCCATCACCCTTATCGGGGAAGCCGTACAGGCAGGAGCAAGAGAAAGAAAGGCTTGTCTAGAGCTCTCTTTGACCCAACGAACGTTACAGCGCTGGCGTAGTGAGCGAACGCCGCTCGAAGATCAACGACCCCATGCCATTAAGCGAGCGCCTTCTCATCAACTCAGCGAACCCGAAGTACAGCAGATTGTTTCCGTAATCAATCAAGTGGAATTTAAGAGTTTACCACCCAGTCAGATTGTCCCTAGACTCGCAGATCAAGGGATCTATCTCGGTTCCGAGTCTACCTTTTATCGGGTCATGCACAAGTATCAGCAACAGCATCACCGTGGGCGTAGCCTAAAGCCTACCTCTAAACCTCTGACTAGCCACTGCGCCACCGCACCCAATCAAGTCTGGATGTGGGATATTAGCTGGTTGCAGGGTCCGATCAAAGGCGTGTTTTACTATCTCTATCTCGTGCTCGATTTATACAGTCGTAAAATCGTAGGCTGGGAGATTTGGGAAGAAGAATCCTCCGAATATGCCAGTCAGCTCATGCGGAGAACCGTGTTGAGTGAGCAATGTGCCGTTCGAAAAAGCCCGCTCATTCTGCATTCGGACAACGGTAGTCCTATGAAAGGCGCGACTCTGCTTGAAACGTTATACAGTTTGGGCATTATTCCATCCCGCAGCAGACCGCGAGTCAGCAATGACAATCCCTATGCGGAATCTATTTTCAGAACCTGTAAATACCGCCCAAACTACCCTCTCAAAGGCTTCGGATCAAGGGATGAGGCACGGGAATGGACCCTACGATTTGTCCGTTGGTACAACACCGAGCATCGCCACAGTGGGTTAAATTTCTTAACCCCCAATCAAAGACATTCAGGTCTTTCTGAAGAAATTTTTGAGAAGAGAAAGCACGTCTATGAGGCAGCAAAAGCGAAAAATCCTAGCCGTTGGTCTGGAGAGACACGCAACTGGAAACTGAATGAAAAAGTATGGCTCAATCCTGAAAAAGACGGAGTTATGGACACCGATGAAGAACAATTAAAATGACTACATACATTCTATGAAATCACGACAACTGTCTTGACAATTACCGTGTCCCCCACCGTCATCCTGACCCCGTAGAAATGGCAAAATCGTTTATGGAATTCGTTGAAGAAGTCCCAATACACGTCTGAAAAGTCAATGACAATGCGGTCAATGGATACAGTGACCCCTTTCATGTGCCGCCCCCTCCCGAATTTTTTGGTGAATTTCGGGCTTAATTAGAGGGCTGGTGGCTAGCCTTTAACACATGAACTTCCCGTTATAAAATGTTCAGTTACGTCCTGACAATATAATAGTCGGGCTATCCCTCCGATTAGTTGCGATTATTCTTTTGGCTTAGATTGCCTTCCACCTTCTATATCACAGTAGGGTATTCTACCGTTGCTATAAATTTGAAATAGCAATTCTCCTCACAAATTCTAAGAAAGTTATTTAAGATTTCGTTACTACTTATTGAGAATACTCTTCAAACTCTTTTTTTCTTTTTAAAAAGATACGGATAGCAGTATCTTCCCGTTCAATAAGTTCTGTATAATGTTCCTCTTCTTGAGCAAGTTCTTTATATCCCCAAATAGCATTTAAATGCACACCCTCAGTAAAACCATAATATTTATGGTGCCATTCATATCGTAATTCACTATCAACTATTTCAAATAAATCAGCAGGATGCCAAGATGGTAAATCTAAATACTTATCCATAGTCAAATAATTTAATGTTCCCTTCCAAATTGCAATTCCATAGACTGGATACTCATTACCTATATTCAATTGAAATATAGTAGTTGAAAAATGAATTATTTTTAATGTTTCTTCAGGTAAATCTTTACCAGCATTATATATACACTTAACTATCATAAATTTATTATTACTCCTCTCATTTAAATTTAAAGTCATCAAATTCGGCAGAATTTTTGTAATATGGATAGTGTATTTCTGCTAAAGGATTAGATACTAGCTCCTTCGTGACCTTAGGATTTCCCCAAAGATCATAGTCGTAGGTGTTCAAGAGCGTCTGATCCTGTGTGTACAGGTTCACTACGTCACCGTGACCATTCTCCAGATAATAGCCTACCGTACCCCACTGATTTTTCATGCTGATCAGCTGATAGCCGCGCACATATCTGGCTTTAAAGCTAATGGTACTGCTAGAAATACTGCCTTTGGCGATGATATTCTCCCCGTCATAGTAGAACCGGGTGGTTCTGCGTTGTTCCTCTCCCGCATCAAGCCATCGCCGTCGTATTTGTAATCCATCGTGTCCGTGTGTAGGCTCGAAGCCGTCGACAATTGCACCGTCCGGTTACCCTTCACATCATAGCTATACTGTTCATTGGCTTCGCTGCTGGCGATGATCCGGTCCAACTCATCATAGCCGAAAGTTACAGTTTAACAGTGGAGGTCCGCTCTGTAATATTCCCGTTGTTATCATAGGTATAGTTGTACTGGTTCAGGATCGTGCTGCCTTTCAGATGTTTCAGTAGTGTCAGACGACCAAACCCATCTTCATAGGCATACTGGGTAAAACCTTGAAAGGCACGAAGCCAATCAAGGTTGAAAAATTACTTTGTCCAGTAAACAAAAATGTTGTTATATTCCTGCCTCTCAATACACAAACCAAAACAAAACTGACGACCTACAACTATTAAGTCGCTAAAATCCTTTGAGAATTCAGTGAAATCTAAAATAGATTCAATATTGAGGTAAATGTCATTTAATTTAGTTGTAATCGCTCCTATATCTCTATCTTTATCAAAAAGTAAATAAGCTGTTTCGTTAAGAAAGTTGTCAAACACCGGTTTTACAGACATCAATTTATCGATGGTTACCACAGTACCTTTTGACAGTTTTTCTTGTTGAGACGAATTATCGTCTATATATTGGTATACCAGTTCCTTTATTTCCTTCGTCTGTTCTAATCCTAGAAAACTATCAAGCGATAAATTGGGGGAAATCTGATTTAGCTTTTTTACAATATTCTTTCTTTCATTTCTTAATCTTAATTCTAAAATCTTCTGATTTCTCTCCTCTTTACTCATTACGAATGAATCACCTACCTTTTTTTAAATCCTTTTGAAATCTTTGACCTCGAAATTGTAGACTGTCGTTTGCCGCGTCTCTTTCTCGATCTCGGTGATGGCCAGTTTGTATTGTTCCGTTAGATAATTGCTCTTTATGTTGAACTGGATTATCAACGAACAAATAAACTTATCTTTACTAGATTTCTGCGAGTTGTACAGTTTGAGTACAGGCCCAAGATAGCATAAACGCTGCAAGATATTTTATTATTCAATCTGAAACGTTTCGAATATAAAACTGAGAAATTTATCGTCTTCGTCTTTTATTTCTCAATTCATGGGCTGCAATATCAATTAAGACGAAAAAGACATAACCACATAAACTAATAATTAAGAAAGCCCTATTTAGTTCTACGTACTCGTTAAATGATAAGATTTTCATTAAATATATTAGAAAACAATACAATAAACAGAAATATAACCAAAACTGAAAAATAATTGATAACAGTGGAACCTTGTTTTGGAATCTCCGGAAAAATAAAATATTGCTTAGCCAAAGTGGAATATAAACACGAATAAATCCATCTCCTCTCTTCGCTACCATCGAAGAAGCAATCCACAATATAGAAAATCCAGAAATAATAGTACCTAAACCCTTTAACAAAGTAATCATACTCACCCTTCCGTACTGATGCATAATTCCCGGTACATTGAGTAGGCTTCTATCAAGAAGTTTATTTAATCCAACTTCATTAACTTCAAAGTATTCAGAAGACCAACCCTATCCCTCGTTTATATAATGGGTTATCAGGGCTATTGCCTTAAGTGAGTGACTTAGCCTTCAGAGCTCCTGAATTCCCCCTATATCATCCGCTTATCCACTTTACTTTAGAATTGAAGTCATTTATCATGATTGCATTTTCTTTTTCATCTTTAGCTATTAATATGAATTCTCCAATGTACTTTTCACTATAAAATTGAAGTTTGAATTCAGCTAAAAGTTGCTCTACTTCATGATATCTTTTGTTCTCTATGTCTAACGTAGGATGTATTCTTGTTGAACTCTTATCATTTGTCCAATCTAAAAATAACTGATAGGATTCAATCTGTAGTGAATATTCCTCAATTGAAACAGGTCTTATCAAATACAAATTTGACCATTCATCGTTCACGTCATCAAATACTCGTTCAAAACAATGAACAGTACCATTAAAATCAGCAAATCCAGCTTTTGGCCCGTCCCACCAATCAGTAATAAAATATACCGTTTGAAACTCATCTACTGGATTCTCTCTCTTCATAGGTTCACCTCAAAACTCGATTTAACTACTGTTTATTTTACTACCTTTGCTATAATTAACTTACTCTTCATCTTAAAAGTTGCGTTTCTTGTCCTACTCATCCTCATTATAATGAAGTAGCCTAACTTAGGGTTTCAACAGAATTGAAAATCCATGAGAAAGCGAAGATAACAAATAAACGGTTAATCATGGTGGTAGCTGACCATAATTGACCTGTTCAATGTACGCTAAAGCGTCTTTAGTTTATACTTTTTTGCTTTACATACTATAACTAGCCATTTAGGGCATTTATCTAATTAGAATAGCCAGTAATAGATTGAATAAATCCTGATTCGGCCTTCATTAGAGCATTAATCGTTCCAGTAATTTTAACTACAATTAATTCGGCTTCATCCTTGAAGATTTCAATATTTCCCCTGTAATCTAATGAACTGGAGTTAATTGTAATTTCTTGTACAGCCGACAAGTCAATTCTTACAGCAACAGTATTGTTGCCTAATTCCACCCATTTCTTGGGCGGACGTTCGGCATAATAAGGCATGTCAAATTTAACTGCAACAATACGTCCTTCATCGTGGATGTTTACTTCAGCAATACGAACGTCCTCAAGTTCAGGTACATGTGCATACAAACTTACTAGAAAATTGTTCATTCCCAAAACTTCATACCACATTTCTTAACCACCTCTATTTCTTAAATGGATAATGTTCCTGCGTACATTTGAATCTTTAATTACATGTCCGCCTTCATGTTGTGCTGAGCGCATGTCCACTTTATTTAACGCTTCAGGGCGTTGACTCCTCGGTATACCTGCATCTCTTTTTGCTTGATTCAGAGCACCGTTACGACTAACATCACCCAAACCCCAAGATCAGATACAAAGTAAGAGTTGAAATTTTTGACTTCAAAATTGTATACCGTCGTTTGCTGCGACGCTTTCTTGATCTCGATGAGTTGTAAGGTTTGAGTACAGGTCCTAGATAGCATAAATGCTGCATGATATTATATTATTAACTCAACTTTCGCAGCTCAAATCTCTAAACAAACCCTTGATATAGCTGGGTAAACTAGAGATCCATTCCTCTAGTTGACAAAAAACGGACGTTTTGTTCTTCTTAGTATTGGCTTGGGACATTTCAAGAAATAAATTCATGAGTTGCTGGAGGGCGGTCTGATAATCCAGATCGCGGACTTCATCCGCGAAGAGAAAAAAGAGACCTCCAAGTGTTCGGTCATCACTCGATTGACGCCGTTCGTACTCCATCGCTAAATAACGGCTGAATACAATCGTTGTATGGCTAATCAGTTGATCGAAGGAACGACCTTGAAACTCGGTTCCCAGTTTCAAATAACTTTTGGTGACTTTGAAAAAGGTCTCTATACTCCAGCGCATGCCGTAGATTCGTACGATTTCAGCTGCATCTAGCGTCACATCTGTACTTAAAATCGCGAGCCATTCTCGTTTTTTATTTCGGTTGCGCACAAAAACAAGTTTCACGGGTAGACCGCAGGTCGTCTGTACGATGACAGAGCCTTTAATGTCTTTGGCATTCGATTTGGGAAGGCTTTGAAAGACTTCACGCAGCGTCATTCGTGTTCCTTGAACCAGATAGTGTTGTTTCATTTCCTTGACCATGCCAATCACACCAAGGCCTTTGCCGGTGAGCTGACGAAGGAGTGGAACTTGGGTAAACCAGCTATCCATAAGCACATAGTCGGCAGTGAATCCCGCTTTCAAAGCCCGTTCCAGCAAGGCGACAACGGCATCCGGCTTCCGAGAAAAAGCCTCCATTCGACGTTTGTACCCGGCGCTGCGTTTCGAGAGATTCGAAGCCATTTCGCAAATACGATTGGCCAGCTTGGCCGAAGAAAGCATGACAAAGTCAAGCGGAGCGAAGCTAAACCCGTCCGACCAGCCTAACGTTAACAGGGTGTAGCCTTTAATGAATTTGCCCGTGGAATGGTCAAATACTCGTGCCAGTAACTCTGCTTTTTTACTACGGTTTCGGCTCAACACGGAATCGTCAACGATGAATACTCGTACACGCGAAGATGAAATAAGCGATTCGAAATAGAGCACAATGCGAAGACTTAAGGTCTGCAAGAAGCGCCGCCAAGCAAAAGAAGCTTGATTTAAAAACCGATAGATAACATCTTTGCCTGGAAGATCTGCTCCACGGTCACTCTCTAGGAGTCGAAACCAGTTCTTACCTTCGAAGACTAAAGAGAAAACGATTTGAAAAACCGCGAGACTCGAAAGACCAAAGGATTTGGAAATACCTGCGTGTCGTAAGGTTTTCCCGATATGGAGAGTGACAAAAAGTTTGGAAAAGCGAGACTGTTCAGACAGGGAATGTTGTTGTAACATAGGGTTACGCACCTTTCTTGTTGGCATGGTTGATTCGACACTTCCATGATACCAAACAAGTAAGGTGTTTTTTGTCAATAGCAACAAAAGTATTGAATTCTGCTTACGCCCTCAAGGGTTTAAGACAATATTCCAGGTGCGAAAGTTGAGTTATTAATATTTAGGGAATTTATCGTCTTCGTCTTTTTCTTCTTAAATCACTGGCAAACTGATCAATTAGAAGGAAAAAGGTATAAACGCATAAATTAAAGATTAAGATATCATAATTTACTGCTACGTACTCCGAAAAAATAAAGTTTTGCTTAGCCAGGAGGGAATATAAACACGAATAAATCCATCTCCTCTCTTCGCGATAACTGAAGATGAAATCCATAATATTGTATACCCGCCAAATATATGATAAAAAATTTTAACAAATTAATCATACTCACCCTTTCCCTATTTTGGTATTTTACTCTACATAAAGAAATAATTAGTGACAAATTTAAAATACATAAAGGAAGACGCTCTATATATTTTTTAAACGTCAAATAGCCCACATCATGTTATCCAGATGTGAGCTTAAACAAGAGAAAACTGTTTGGCGAACATTTCATACTGCTCCAGAAGCACCTTTATTACCAAATACCCTCAAGCCATTTCATCAAGACGAACGAATTGCAGGTTTCTTATTTGCAGTTGATTTAACACTTCTTCCAAAGCTTGCAGCATAAAATAAGGAGCATTCTGGTCTGCCCCCATCGTCTCACCGCTATCGTGAAGCAACACCACAGATCCATCGGTAATGCGACCTAACAATGTTGACTGCAACTGGGTCTGACAGACCCGACTGTTCCAATCGCCCGCCTTCAGCGACCATAGAACAATCCGATACTGCTTGTAACGGAAGAAATCAAATATATTGATTAATCCCCAAGGTGGGCGGTAATGATTGGGTCTAATTCCGATAATCGACTCTATAATATCAGCGGAGCGATCTAGATGTTCACGCTTGACGGTGCTGGGCAACATCATCCAGTTAGAAGTATGACAATAATTATGAATGCCAATCTGATGGCCTTCCCGGTCCATCCTTCGAATGAGTTCGGGATTCTGTTCAGCTTGCGATCCAAGCACGAAAAAGGTAGCCTTCACTTGATGCAGTTTCAACAAATCCAGTAATTTCGGTGTATAATGCGGATGTGGTCCATCATCAAAAGTGAAGGCCACCTGTTTTTTTACCGTTCCTTTGCGAAAGACTCCAAAGCCTGTCATTCTTGTAATCAAACTTGGAGCAAACATATAAAGAGTGGCAATGCACAGTATTCCTCCTACAAGATATGTAAACATAACTCCCCCTATCCCTTACTTTCCAGACAAATTCTGTTCGGGTGAGAATCGATTTTTCAGTGAGGACCGTGAATGAATCAGCAGCATAGGCACCAGTTGTTCCGTTCGCCGACCAATCCTCTGTCTCCCATCGGGATGCATGGCAGATAGCAGCAATCGAAGATAGAGGGTAGTGATACGTTCAAAGATACCGGACTTCATCATCTGTTGTTCAAAGCCAAGACCGTGCGTCAATCCCCGATGTAGCAGCGTAATACCCAGTAAAGCTTTGACCTGCCTAAACTCAGAGTGCGACTCGAAGGCTTTATTGATTTGCTTCATGGATGTACGCAGCATGCGAGCGGTTCGGAGTGCTGCACGATCCGTACCCTCGGATTGGATCAGCTTAAGGATACTTCCATTATCGAGGTGGAGTTCACCCACCCACTCTCCCTCTTTAATGACAGTAGTGTCCTGACATACAATGGCCTGTCCTCTGTGCTTTTTTAGCATCACACTGCATATGCCAAAGTGCTCTGTATACGATCCCCGAAAATGTGAAAGCAACGAAAAAGCTTTTTCCCACAGCATCCAGACGGACTGCACCGTGGTTTTGCGTATCCTAAAGCCCATATGATCACCTTCCTAATTAAATAAATGCCAACTGCGGCTCGGGGGAATTCCACTTTGCATTCAGAGCATATTGCTGTACGTTCAAGATTTCATTTATCGCAAGCCGGGCAGAGTCTCTATGCATTAGCTTTCTATCCGCTTCTTTCATCTCGCTCAAAATTTCCCGGTTATCCATAAGTTGCTGCAATTGAGACTGCAATGTGTTAATGCTGAGTTCCCAAGCTGCCCCGGCACTGATCAAAAAATCTGCGTTATCCCGTTCTTGTCCATACTGAGGCTGAAAAAGAAGCATAGGCAGCCGGCTTGCCAGCGCTTCAGAGGTAGTGAGTCCCCCTGGTTTAGTTATTAATACATCTGCCATGGCCATCCATTCATGAATGTCATCCACATATCCCTTTATCCGCACATTAGGTCTGTTCTTTAATTCCTCTTTCAGGCGTTTCATTAATTTTTCGTTACGCCCACAAATGATATTGAAATGAATATTTGGCGACAGGGTCTCCGAATTCACTTGATCGATAAAATTCTTGTTAATAATCCCCTCTCCCCCACCCATAACGAGTACACTAAAAGCCGTTGGACTCAGACCACATTTTGCCCGCAATTTCCTCTTGTCCAAAGTCTGGCTATAGGCTGGACGTACCGGGATACCGGTCACAGTAATGATCGTCTTAGATATGCCCCTTCGCTGCAGGGCTAAACGTACCCGCTCAGAACCCACCAAATAGAGATTAGTATGCGAATGTATCCAATAACTGTGGTCAGTATGATCTGTGATAACTGTAACCGCAGGCAAATCAATTAGCCCTTTCGCCTTCAGCAGAGAAATTGCCGCGGCCGCAGGCGGGAAAGTACTGACCAGTAATGTAGGGTTAGCTTCCTGCAGCAGTGTGACCATTCGCTGAATGCTAAATGTACGGAGTTGCTTTAATAACCGGGATAAAGAGTTGTCCATTCGTGTCTTTTGAAACATATAACCGTACAACGCAGGCAAGTGGTTCACCCACTGGTAGAAGCAGTACCGCTCAAAGGTATGTATACGGGGATGTATCCAAGACATAAAATCGACTACTTCCACGACCATTCCCGGTCTATACAGCGCTGACGCCTCCAGCATTGCTCTCGCTGCTTGCATATGTCCATCTCCAAGGGTACCGGACAGGATCAATATTTTTTCGGGTTTCTTTACTTTCATCAACAACTACCTCCCCCTGTACAATATAACTTGAAGCCCATCAGTTACCTTTCAACTGCTATCTTCTTCCTTATTTTCTAATACTACATAATTGAATTTTCTTTTTTCTTACCCAAATCTTACTAAAATCTTAAGTTCTCTTCTTCTATTGGACGCCATACAACAGTCTAACCCTGCTAGGTAGAATTATTAACGCCTGATTTCCTAAATTCTCGTCTTGCCAAAAAAACGCCGGAGCGCATTAGCGCTCCGGCGTTTTTTTAACAACTCAGCATAACCCTAAACTATGCTCTTTGTTTACGAGTAATAACATCGAATATAACTGCCGCGGCTAACACACCGCCACGGATCATATATTGATAAGAAATTCCGACGCCAAGCAGATTCATACCACTGGAAAGTGATGCCATTACAACTGCACCAATAATAGAACCTGTAACTTTACCTACACCGCCGGCAGCGGATACACCACCTACGTAAGCAGCAGCAATCGCATCGAGCTCAAACAAGGTTCCCGCAGTTGTTGTTGCCGATTGCAAGCGGGCCGTAAAGAGGATACCCGACAGAGCGGTCAACATTCCCATGGAGCCAAAGACAATGTACGTAATTTTCTTAACACTAATCCCGCTCAAATGTGCTGCTTCCGGATTACTTCCGACGGCATAAATATGTCGTCCGATTACAGTAGAAGTTGTCAAGAAGTGATAGATAACAACAACGATCATCACAATAACTACCGTCCAGGAGAAACCATTGTAACCTGCTAAAATCCAAGTGATATAGGCAATGATAGCGGAAATAAATACAACTTTTACGGTAAACATGCCATTTGATATTACTTCAAAATTGTAGTGGAGTTTGTTTTTTCGTTTAGAGAATTCAAAGTAAATAAAGAGGACAATAATTAATGCACCAACAATCAGTGAAAGTAAATTCAAATTCCCCACTTTTGCGATTGAAGGTATGAATCCATTACCGATCGCATTAAAATGCTCGTCTTTAACCATGATCGTTCCGGTTTTCTCGGTTACTAGCAGCAGTGCTCCTCTAAAAATCAACATGCCTGCCAGTGAAGCTACAAATGATGGAATCCCCATTTGGGCAACCAGGAAACCATTGAACATTCCAACAACAATACCCAGTACTAGGATGATTGGAATCGTAAGGAATACGGAAACTCCCGCCTGGGTAAGGAGGATCGCCGCGATTGCTCCTAAGAAACCGGCCGCAAACCCGACGGATAAATCGATATGCCGAATAACGATGACTAACGTCATCCCAACTGCCAATACTGCAATATAACCTGTGGCATCAATCAAGTTACTAATATTCCGGGAGGACATAAACAATCCATCAGTCAAGATTGAAAATGTCAGCATAATGACGATTAATGCGATATACATCCCATAATCCCGAATATTAACCTTGATCAACGACTTCGCTTCGTTAAGTATTTTCACCGGTCTTCCTCCTATTGCGTAGCAAGCTTCATTATTTTTTCTTGATCCGCTTCATTTGCCGACAGTTCACCTTTTATTTTCCCTTCAGCCATAACATATACACGATCACTCATACCTAGCACTTCAGACAGCTCGGATGAAATCATGATGATACTCATACCTTCGCTGATCAACTTGTTCATGATCGTATAGATTTCAAATTTGGCTCCCACATCAATCCCGCGAGTCGGCTCATCTAGAATAAGTAAGCTCGGATTAACAAATAACCACTTGCCCAAAGATACCTTCTGCTGGTTCCCGCCGCTTAAATTACCAACGAGTTGCTCAACCGAAGGGGCTTTAACGTTAAGTGATTGTTTGTATTCGTTGGAGATCTTTACTTCTTCATTGTTGTTGATAACTCCCTGCGACGATATCCCCTTTAGATTGGCTACAGAAATATTTTGTTTGATATCCTGAATCAAAAATAAGCCGTCACCTTTGCGATCCTCCGTCACATAGGCAATTCCCGCATTGATCGCATCTTTGGGACTTTTAAAGACTTTTTTGACACCATCCATAAATAATTGTCCCTGCAATTTATAAGCCCGCGGATTGCCAAATATGCTCAATGCCAATTCTGTTCGCCCAGAGCCCATCAAACCAGCAATACCGACGATTTCCCCTTTTCTTACATGAATATTCGCATTTTTCACAATTTCTCGACCCAACTTAGGATCAAAGGCCGTCCAGTTTTGGATTTCCAGCACTTTTCCACCAAATTGTTGATCCGATCGCTTGGGATAGATATCATCAATATCACGGCCAACCATGTTCTTAATAATTACATTCTCAGAGATTTCATTCTTAGCAGCATCCAGTGTACAAATGGTCCGGCCATCACGCAGAACGGTAACTTGATCCGCTATCGCAATGACTTCCTTCAATTTATGGGAGATCATAATGCTGGTTATGCCTTGTTTTTTCAATTCTCTCAGCAGTTGGAGTAAATTCTCACTATCCGTTTCATTGAGCGCAGCTGTAGGTTCATCGAGAATGAGCAGCTTCACATCCTTACTCAAAGCTTTGGCGATTTCTACTAGCTGCTGTTTACCTACGCCTAAATCCTTGATAAGAACCTCAGGGTTCACATTCAAATTTACTTTTTTCAGCATTTCCTTGGCTTTAACAATCGTTTGATTCCAGTCCACCAGAGAGCCTTTTTTCACTTCATTCCCAGCAAAAATATTCTCATAAACGGTGAGGTCAGGAAACAACGCAAGTTCTTGATAGATAATGGCAATCCCTGTTTTTACACTGTCACTGATTTTCGCGAAATTTTGCACCTTGCCTTCAAAGATGATGTCCCCTGAGTACGTTCCATGCGGGTATACACCACTAAGAACCTTCATTAAGGTTGATTTGCCAGCCCCATTTTCGCCAATCAAACAATGAATTTCACCTTTATTCACCTTGAAGTTAACATTGGAGAGCGCTTTGACACCCGTAAATTCTTTGGTAATATTGCTCATTTCTAAAATATATGGATTCATAATTAAATTACGCTCCTTAACAAAACAAGTCATAAGATAGAGGAATAGTGATAGACGTATCTATCACTATTCCGTCTAAGCTATGTTTATGTGCGATTATAGACCGGTGAAATCGCCTGCTTCATAATATCCGGAATCAACGAGCGTTGCTTTAACATTCGCTTTGTCGACTACGATAACGTCTGTTTGTTTGGCTTGCACATCCACTTTGCCGTTATTGTACGATCCGGTAGTTTCAGGTGTTTTGCCATCCAGAATGGCAACTGCCATTCCCATTGCATCTTTAACAAGATTACGAACATCTTTGAAGACAGTCATCGACTGTTTGCCGTCAATAATGTATTGAACGGATGCTTTTTCAGCATCTTGTCCAGTAACCACATAGCTGGTGATTTCGCTATCTGAAGCGAAGACATCGGCGATTGAACGAGCCGTACCATCATTTGGAGCCAAAATCGCTACATCACCTTTTTGATCAGCCGCGGCTGCAGTCAAGTGAGTTTGTGCCTTATTCTTAGCTTCGTTAGCATCCCAGTTGGTTGTAACTTGGCTAATAATTTTACTTTGTTGATCACGGGACAACTCTGCAGTATCTTGCAGTGCAACAGCTTCGCTGGAGTTAGCAATCTTGAATGTACCATCAGCAATCTTAGGCTGAAGTACTGACCAAGCGCCTTGGAAGAACAAGAATGCGTTGTTATCCGAAGCAGCACCAGCGTATAAATACAATGGTTGGCCATTACCTTTGGCATTGTCAACCAAGTACTGGGCTTGTGCTTTACCTACTGCAACGCTATCAAATGTTACATAATAGTTTACAGCATCTGTATTTGTGATTAGCCGGTCATACGAGATAACTTTGATGCCTGCTTTTTGAGCGGCTTCGATAGCAGCTGCAGCAGCATCACCGTCTTGAGGACAAATGATCAGTACTTTGATATTTTTGGCGATTAAGGAATCCACATTTTCTTTTTCTTTGGCGGAAGACCCTTGGCTAAATAAGATATCAACCGAATAATCTGTACCCTTCAAAGCATCTTTAAATCTTTGCTCATCTTGTACCCATCTTGGCTCATCTTTGGTAGGCAATACAATCCCTACATCAACCTTGCCCCCGCTGCCCCCACTGTTGCCACATGCCGACACTAATGCCATAAGCATCATTACAACGAGTAAAAATGGAATCGCTTTCAAAGTCCTTTTCATTTAGAAAACCCTCCCTGTATTTGGCTAATACTGTTAATTCATTCATGATATTATCACTCGATTTATCCGCTTGGAATAGAAAATTCTCCTTTGTTTCTTGAATATACTCATATCTAAATTTGTTTACTAACGTGGATACCAGTACAATAGGAAGTATTTAGCGCGAAATACTTTTCACTAGGACTCACATGGAGGATATGAACAAATGGATGAAATTAATCAAGGCTTTTCAGAAAAATATCATAGTGATCAACGTGCTTGGACTTCCTCTGGATTAATTCATAGTGACCTGATTGCTACTAATAATCTTGTATATGTCCCTTGTAAATTTGAATGCTCCCATCCCCTGCCGGAAGCACAAAATGCAGAATATGGGGCGTATATCTATCACTTGAATACTCTTTCTATTAGATTTCGTGTCGCAAAAATCACACCTACAAAGGTCGGGCAATTCGTGACTTTATGGGAGAGAATCGGGGATAATCCAATCCAACCCTATGACGTATCAGATCCAGCCGATTTCTTCGTTATCAGTACACGCAATGGTAGTCAGTTTGGTCAGTTTATATTTCCAAAAGTTATTCTGTGTGATCGGGATATAGTATCCAATAAGGGGAGCGGTGGTAAAAGAGCAATCCGTGTCTACCCCCCTTGGGATAATCCTACTAGCCGTCAGGCCCAAAAAACTCAGAATTGGCAGCTGAAATATTTCCTAGAGATACCTCTATATGCGCCCATAGACCTTGCACGTGCTCATATGCTTTACAACGACGCAAGCCTAATTAAATCCAAAATTTAGGACGCTGACGATTTTTAACCATGTTATTAAGTAAACAAGAAGGCCCACGCGCTGCCAGCCATAAATCATTTAAAACCTATAAATTCTTATCTTTCACAAAAAGACTCCCCACCCAGCTTCAAGCTGAGATAGGAAGTCTTTTTCGTATTTTCCTACTATTTATTTGGATGCTTCCAGTTTCGATATTTGTTGTTTATACAATTCAAGGAGTTTGGACAAGGAGTCTTTGATCGCTACTGCATCACTTGATTGTTCAGCCTTTGATAATTCAATACTGCCTTCAAAAAACTCAATATAGTCCTAAATGCCGATCGGGACAAATTGCTGCAGGCTTTGCTGAATATCGTTTCCAATGCAACTCGATACGCATCTAAACAGATCCGAATTTATGTAGGCATAAATAAAGAGCAAATCGAAATTACAATTTCTGATGATGGAGCTGGAATACCAGCAGATGTGCTCCCTTATCTATTCCATCGTTTTGTCAAAGGAACTGACGGGGATACCGGCTTGGGCTTAGCCATTTCCCGGGCAATCGTAGAACGCTGCGGAGGCTTGATTTCAGCAGGAAATGGTGAACGCGAAGGAGCTGTAGTATCGCTCAGTTTCCCCGCGGTGATTGGAACACAGTAACGGATAAATATATGATTGGCTTCCTCATATATTAGCTCCTTAAGTATGTTTAAGCTTTTCCGTTAATTTAAATACAATTAACTGCGGGATCAAATTTATAAAGCTAACCAATATCAGTAATTGAAGGGGAGTGAATGGTTTGAAAAAAAATGCCCAGCGTTCATTCCCTATCATCATGTTAATAAAATAACCTGATATAAGTGGAGAGGCTAAATTCCCAATGAGCACAGCAACTGTTTTGTTATAGAAGTTACCAAGCATTGCTGCTATTGAAGTTATGATTACCATCATTAAATAGCCAACCATTGAACTGTTATTAAAGTCTTTATACATGGAGAAATACACAAAAGGAAAACAGTATAAACAGATGATCAGAATGTTAATTCCTATTTTTCTCATCAACTCTCCCCTCCTCTCACAGCTTTATAAGTCCATTCAAACAACCAACTGATAATAAGGTAGCGTTAATGACGGTTCAAAGCCCAATCTTTGGGCCAATTTGTAGGAGCCTTCATTCTCCAACCGGCATGACCACACTGGCTCCAGCTGATGCTCAAGACAATAATCGATCAGAGCAGCACATACCAACATGGCGTAGCCCTTCCCGCGGTGCGCTTCCGCTGTCTCAATTCCGATCTCCAACTGGGATTCATTGCGAAAAGCTGCAAACGCCGTGGACGCAATTTCTCCATTGCTCAGCAAGCAGTAACCCCCGCCTTCAGTAAGGAACTGGTCCTCATCCCTCCAGAAATACCGGGGAGACACACCAGCGCCCTGGGCCAGAAACAACTCTTGGTCTATCTGTACAATCCTCTGATCTAGAAGGGGAGCTTGTTTCTTCGCTTGCTGGAAGGTTTCACGATTAAAGCTAAAATTGACCCTTGTATTCCGATGAATGGTTCTTGGAGCGTCTGGGTGAGTTGATAATAACGAATCAATTATTGCTGACCATTTACCCGCTGGATCTGCCTGCAGCCACTCTTGTGTATGCCTGATCTGCTGTTTATTCGTTATGTAATCAAATAGACTGTCATTAAATTCTTCATTCTCATCATCCCCGAACAATAATGACATTCCGTATGGATGTATCACATAAAAGGTACGAGGATGCTGTTCACTATCAGCATAGACACTGCCAGGGACAACCTGTTGCAGAACGGCCTCAGCAAACATTGTATTAATATTCACCTGACTTAACGGCTTTACCACTTTAAAATAATCTTCACTCTTTAGCTTAATCATCATCCTGTCCTCTCCAAACGTTGGGCCAGTTATTCTCTGCTCATTAGTGCTTCTATTTGTTTAGCTGGCATCGGTTTATAGTAATAATAGCCTTGTACTTCATCGCACATCTGATCGCGCAAAAAATCCAATTGCTCCTTGGTTTCCACCCCCTCGGCGATCACTTTTAATCCTAGATTTTTAGCTAATACAATTATAACGTTAATAATGGCTTCATCCTTATCATTTATATTTATTCCCCAGATAAAGGACATCGCTATTTTAATCTTATCTACGGGCAACTGTTTAATATAATTTAATGAGGAATATTCCGTGCCAAAATCATCTATCGCTACCTTCACTCCAAGTTCTTTTAATTTTTTTAGGGATTCAATAATATATTCAGTTTCCTTCATAATTATATTTTCTGTTATTTCCAATTCCAAATCATTTGGATTCAGCTTGGTTTCCTTTAGAATCTTAGTAATCATTTCTACTATTTGTGTGTTCTGAAATTGATTAACGGAAAGATTCACAGCTATGGGAACATTCAATATTCCTTCATCTTGCCATTTTTTATTCTGAATACACGCAGTTCTCAATACCCATTCACCAATGGGAAGAATCAAACCTGTCTTTTCAGCTATGAATATAAAATCTCCTGGACTCACGATACCCAACTCGGGATTATTCCATCTTACTAAGGCTTCCAGACCAATAATTTCACCAGACATAATATTTAATTGTGGTTGATAATACAGCTCCAGTTCATCACGTTCTACTGCTTGATATAAACTATTTGTGATCATCATTTCTTTAACCAGGCTATCCTTAAGGAGCGATGTACAAAGTTCAAACTTGTTTTTACCCTTTTCCTTTGCGCTGTACATGGCAATATCTGCATTTTTAATTAGTGTTTCAACATCATGACCATCGATCGGATAAATGGCACCACCAATACTAGTAGTTATATACAAATCACTATTATCAATAGTAAAAGGCATTTTTAAAATATTCAGAATCCTCTCCGAAACTTCTCTTATATAATGTTCACTTTCTAAATTATGAATCAAGATAAGAAACTCATCGCCAGCGACTCTGCACACCGTATCTATTTCTCTTATTGTATTGGTTAATCTTATGGATACCATTCTCAGCAGTTCATCACCTTTAGCATGTCCCATTGTATCATTTATTCTTTTAAAAGAATCAAGATCAATAAATAATATCCCCAAAGATTTAGCCTGTTTAGCTGCAGTAAGAATAGATTGATTTAAACTATCATTAAATAATCTCTTATTGGGTAACCCTGTTAAATGATCGTGATAGGCAAGTATTTTTATATCTTCCTGCATCTCTATACGTTTAACAATTTCATGTTCTAATTCTTTATTAGCTTTACTTAGTTCGCTGGTTCTTTCGTTTACTTTCAATTCAAGCTCATCCGATGATTTCATTAATTTATTCTGGACTTGTTTAATTTCCGAAATATCCTGAAATATCCCCACAATGCCTAATGAATCTCCCCACTCATCTAATAAAATAGAGGATGATAAAAGAATCGGCAGTTTATCTTGATTACTCTTCACAATCTCGATCTCCAAACTACTACAGCTCATCAGCTTCAACAATTCTGTCTTTTCTGATAACAGTAGACATACGGATTTATCCTTTAATTGACTTTTTTCATACCCTAATAATTGCAGTGCCCCAATATTAATATCCTTTATGATGCCTTCATGATTAACAATAATTAAGCCTTCACTCATGATCTTCAGAACTTCTAACGCAAAGTCGTCCGGATTAATATCCATCAATTTATATTTTTTTATCGAATACCATGTTCCAATTATAGGTATGATGACTAAGATCACCCCGATAGAGGGCATAACCAATACATTTAATAACGGAAGAATGATGTCAGTAATTCCAGCTCCTACTCCAGATATAAGAATTGTGATTAATATAAGCTTGGCCTGTTTCTTCTCTCTAATAATTTTGGAATTTCTCCACCATCTGAACAGAAAATAGACGATTGCAGCCATATACGATAAATAATATATATTATAGAAATTAGTCCAAATAAATCCTCTATCAGTCGCCTCATGAGCAACCCAGCCTAAATTTGTCTTCAGAAAATTCTGTGCGGATAGAGGCTGAAAGAAATACAAATATATTGAAATTATGGCTGGCAAATAAAATAAACCATAGGCAAATCTCTTTTTCAAAAGCTCTTCTTTACCTGTCAGGACGATAATAAAATGTAAAAGTAAACAATGAAATACGGACCAGGAGAGGGCGGAGTATACATAGAATGTATTTGCAGTATCAGCGTCCTGTGATCGATTCATCAAAGAAAACAGAATAGCCCAATACGCTAAACTTATACATATTACAAAAAATAATTTATTTAATCTATTTTTTGAATCATTCCATAAGGTAAACAGGCCAATAATCAAATACGTAATGCCACACAATAAATTTAAAGTGGTCAAAATAACCATGATGTAATCCCCTTTATTAATCGCATAATACTTTATATCGACAATTCAGTTTTAATTAATTAGGTAATTAGACTCAAGTAAACAATTAGTCCTTTGGGTGGATACGCAAAGTTTATTTTTTATTTTCACTCTCGCTCCAATCCTCAGACATCTCTGCCTGTGCGTAACCAGACCCTATCGATCCAGCAGAGGGATTACGAAGAAGCCGCCGCTTGGAGGATTCCTCTGCCGGCTTACGAAAACGGCTACCTAGCGCGTATACACCTATAAACAACACAACAAACATGATTCCGGCGACCAAACCGCCACCTTGACCAGGAATTAAGGGCATACTTGCAAGGACAGCCATCAGACACCCGATGGAGAACCAGGACGTATAGGGAAAACCACGCATTCCAGCCTGTTGCGTCAGCGGGCCTCCGTGCTGTTTGCGCAGCCGATAATGGCTGGCCATAATCAGACAATAGGCGAAGAGTAATGAGAACCCGCCGGAACTGACAAGAAATAGATAGACCCCCTGGGGCAGTAATAAACCAAGGCCTAAAGCCAGGAGCATGGCCCCACCTGATACAAGAATGCCGCGGTAGGGAATATCAGTATGGTCGCGCATCCAAGCCGGTGTATGTCCTTCCTGCGCCAAAGAACGGAGCATCCGCCCCAATCCGAATACTGAAGCCAGCATGGTGGACAAAATGGCGGAAACGAGCACAATATTCATAACTGTTCCCGTCCAGCCCAGGCCATACAAACTAAGCGCCGAGACAAAAGGACTGATCTGCTCAGACACAAGAGAAGGAGGAATCAGCAGAAACAACACTGTTATGGCTGCTAAATAAAGACCAACTAGCAAAAAAATCGTATACCCGATCGCTTTAGGTATAGTAACAGCCGGATTAGCTGTATCTGATGCCGCAAGTCCAAGCACCTCAAATCCAGCATAGGTGAACATTACCATCAGCATACTCCCGGCAATCCCACGTATCCCTCCTGGTATCCAATTTTGATCACGTAGGACATTCAGACCCACGGCTCCAGTAGAACCCCTTGTTCCAATGCCCGCTATAATACATACAGCTATCACTATAAATGCAGCAATAGCAAGCAGCTTAAACGCTGCAAGTCCACTCTCCAGCTTGCTTAAACGCTCGGCTCCCAGCAAGTTCAGCAGAGTTACACTCACAATAATACCTGCCCCGAGAAGTGCTAGCGGCAGTTGGGGAAACCAACCGCACACCAGGATGGAAACTGCCGTCGCTTCACTGGACATAGCCAGTACTAGCCCAGTCCAATACACCCACCCTACCGTAAAGCCTGCCCCTCGGCCAAAAGCTTGCTCGGTATACGTTCGAAATGAGCCAGATACCGGATTGGCCACCGTCATTTCCGATAAGGCAGATAAAATAAAATAAACCAAAACGCCACCGATCACATAAGCCAGCAGCACTGACGGTCCAGCTGCACGAATGGCTATTGAAGAGCCCAGGAAAAATGAGCCTCCCACCACAGTACCGAGTGCAAGCATAGTAAGCTGCCATACCGATAACCCTCTTTTTTCCGGCTTCATAAAGCGGCCTCCCCGATTTGTTTGAACCAAGTATCTGCAAATATCGGAGGAATTACCCATAGCCGCGCAAGAATTTAGCGAGCCGCACGACAAAAAGGCTGTCCCCCAGTGCAGAAGCTCTACAGATGGGACAGCTTTTTTAGATTAACAGGAAATGATCAATTTTCAAATAAAGTGACACGGTTCCTGCCGCTTGTTTTGGATTGATATAGAGCTTCATCTGCCAGCTTGTAGATATCCTCTTCTCGGAGGCCATCAACCTTGACCGCCGCAACACCCACGGAAACCGTGATAACGCTGGAAGAGGAGCTTGTTGCATGCTCTATGCCCATACTTTCAATACTACTTCTAAGTCCTTCGGCATATTCATAGGACTCCTCCTGAGTAATTCCAGAGATAATCATCCCAAACTCTTCTCCACCTAATCTAAACACGAAATCATTGGCTCGCCCGGCAAGCTCTTTGATTTTTTTACCAAGCTTGCGTAATACCTCATCGCCCTCATAATGTCCATACGTATCATTATATTTTTTATAATGGTCGATATCGAGCATGATACAAGTCAGATATTCCCTCTCGCTGGCGGCTTTTTCTACTTCTTCTTGGAATATTTTATTGAAATGTCTTCGATTGTAGAGTCCTGTCAGCTCATCGGTAATCGAAATTTTCTCGATCATTTGAATATATTTATTTAGTTCCTCATTGTTCAGTTCCAGCTCCCGGGTGCGCTCTCCCACCAGCTCTTCCAGATGTTCCTTATGCCGCTTAAGCTCTTCTTCGGCTTTTTTACGCTCGGTTATATCCTTCACAGTTCCCTGAATAGCCGGTTTATTCCTATAACTGATTAAGGTTACCTTATGAATCACAACAATTTCCTGAATCTTATCCTTATGGATTAACCGTGTTTCATACTCGTAGGGAGCACTCTTGCCCTCAACTCTTCTCCCATAATAGTGCATGACTTGATCACGATCCGCGGGACTAACGAAATCCCGGAAAGGCTGTTCGAGCATCTCTTCCATTTCATAACCCAGCATTTGAGCCAAGGCCGTATTCACATACATGCACTTCTCATCTTGAGTAATAAAGATACCATCCACCATATTGTTTACTAGCTCACGGTATTTCTCTTCAGAACGTTCTAGGTCAGAGTACAGGCTGGCGTTCTCGAGTGAAAAAACCATTTCCCTTGACAAAAGATTAATAATTCTCATCCGCTCTTTCGTAAATGCACCTGTCACCAGATTATTCTCCAGATAGATGATGGCTATGACCTTATTTTGATTAAGCAGTGGCATACAGACCAGCGATTTAGGACGATATTTCACAATATAGGGATCGTTAACAAACTGGGTTTCGGAAAAGGCATCATTGTAAATTAAGGATTCCTTACTTTCCTCCACTGCTTTTAGAATGGACTCCGGTAAATTGTTAAACTGTACATTAGCATGCATCAATACAGTTACTTTGTCATCCTCCGATTTGTACTCACCCTCTACAAGCAGGCTGGAGCTGGATCTCATCAGAATGCAGCCTCTTTGCGCTCCGGCATTTTTTATCACGATCTCCATTAATGCTTCCAGCAGGTTGTTTAGCTCAATTTCCTTCGATATCGCTTGCGAAGCCATAATCATCGAATTCAAATCAATATTTTCAGTAAAATCCGTGATTGTTCTCCCGTGTAAAAATTGCTTGTTAACTATTTGGTTCACGGTATCTGGATAATGCTCGTTCAAATGCCTGATCTTTCCTTTGGCACCCCAAACGGAATAGTAATATAGGGCCTGTCTGAGTAGATAGGTGGCAAACTCCTTGAAATTCTTATTGTAGTAAAATTTGGCGGCCAGCTCATTCGTCAGCGCCTTATACCTGACAAAATCTCCTTGTTCGCTGGTCTCGATCGCCAGATCATAGAATCTGCCAGCCAGCTCTTGCTTCCCAGAGATTCTTGCCCATTCTGCTTGCATCAAATACTCATGCTGCTTGAAATTCCCCGGGCTATGCTTCGCCCATTTCTTCACCCTGCTATATTCTTTCCGCATTCTAGTCTTTGCTTTGACTTGATCCACCGCGCTTAAGTCCTTGTAGCAATATGCTAGGTTCAGGAAGGTATACAGCGCGAACTCCTCCATAAAGGCCGAACCGGCAAGGGTGCCTATAATTTTATAGGCTTTATCGATATATGCTAACGCACTCTTATAGCTTTCATAGGTGAATAGGAGCTTCATTTTGTAAATATAAAAAATAGCGATCCCTGAATAATACTTCGCCTCTTCAAGCTGCTTCACATAGGCTTCTTCATTGAAATCATCATCATTAAAAGAAAGGTTGTCCGGTAGTTCACCAGCCAGACCGAGAAGCTGCTGCCTGGATAACTTGGCTGTGGCTAAAGCTTCTTTGTATTTTGTATTTTCGATCATAGCAATGGTTCTACCACTTTCCTGAAGATTGGTAGCGATGTCCATTGTCGGATTCCAGAGATTCACATAAAAACAAGAGTGAGCAAGATATAACCAATCCCCAGCTCTCATGCTGGACTCGATGGAAGTTTTGTACCAATCCTGCAGCGTGTCCCAAGGTTCGGTCCAAGTGTGGCAGAACAGCGTGTATAATACATGTGCCGCCCCCTTCCACTGCAGATCATTAAATTTATCGTTAATTCTTATGCCCAGCCTACCGAAATCAAAGGCTCCCTTAAGGTCGCCAAATCCAGAAAGCAATATAGAATAACCGATAAAAGCAAGGGCTGATTCAGGAGAATTCCCGTGTTTCAGCGTCAGACCAACCTTTTTCAGCACCACAAAGCCAAAGAGTGCGGTCTCTCCCGAGATAAAGGTCGGCGGAATAAAATTGATCAACAGTCTCATAATGAGCCTTACTTCAGGGTCCGTAATTTCCGGTTTCGCCAGAATTTCCTCTAAGGTTCTTCCTCTCAGACTAGCCTTTACTTTAATGAATTCCTTCAGAACAAGTGCCATTCCGACTTTCTTTGGGATTTTAATCCCTAATGCCTGCAGCCCCAACCTCCCGGAGTTTATGGATTCCTTCATCATCCCCAGATACGTATAATGATTAGCCTGCATTTCGTAGATCTGCGCAATGGCGAAGCTGTTATGTGTATGCCTAAGCAGTACTGCACACGTCCGATCAGCGGCTTCAATATGGTGGGTGAGATAACCACACTCGGCGTATAACTGATAGATTTCTGCAGTTTGCCGCTTATCTTCTTGCCAAGAGTTCTCCGTTGCCAACAGGCTCAGCGCCGCCTCCAAAAGAACAAACGCTGAATCATACCCAAAGGCGGCCTTTGCCTTTCTGGCGGATTTCAAGTTAAGCTGAATAACTTGAGTGAATTCATCTTTTTCGCTGATGAATTCAACCCCTTTATTCATATGTGTAGCAATCTCCACTATTTTTCCTTCCGTTTCTTCAGGAGACAGATGTTTCTGCATCAGTCTGCCAATCGTCAGGTGCAGCCGTTTGCTTGTTTCAGTATCGAGCATCTGATAGAAAGCCTGCTGAATCCGGTCATGTTGAAATCTGAAACGAATATGCAGTCGTTCCACTGCCTCTTCTTTTTCCTCTATCAAAGCAGATAACATTGAATAATTAGAATCCGTCGGAATGAGGATATCTTCTTCCACGGCTTTTATTAAGGACCCGGCAATAAACCCTCGATCTTCTTGTCCAATCAAAGAGAGCAGGTTGAAATCAAACTTATCGCCAATGGCTGCACCCAACATCATAATCCTCCGGATATCCTCCGGCATATTCTTCAATTTCCGCATCAGGAAATCGACAATGTTGTCATTAACATGCAAATTCATGATTTGCTCCAGATCCCAGTTCCAGACACCATGCAAATCATCAAAGAAAAGATATCCGTTTCTATAGAGGTCCTTCAAAAATTCATTTACGAAGAAAGAATTCCCTTTGGTTCTTATGTAAATAATCTCTGAGAGTTCCTTTACCCTACCAGAATCAGTAAATAGTGTATCCGCGACCAAGCTTTCCACGTTCCGGGCGGACAGAGAATTCAACTTAATCTGCCCCACTTCTCTGCTCACTTCAATTTTTTCTCTAGAGACAAATAAAGGATGGCCTTGAGTAATCTCATCCTGCCGATAAGAACATATGATAAAACATTTTTGCAAATGATTATCCAGAACCAATTTTTGCACCAGCTGCATGGTAGACACATCGGCCCACTGAACATCATCGAGAAATAAGACCAAGGGCCTTTCATGATTGGAAACACCCTCAATAAAATGAGCAAAGGTCATGAAAAAACGATTGGTTTCTTCCGCGGGATTCAAATGCTCGATCTCCGGCTGAACGCCAATCCATTTCTCCAATTCTGGAATGAGGCCCGTGATTAGCGCACCATTTCCGTTCAGAGCCCTTTTTAAAGATGTTTCTACACTTCTCTTATATTCTTCATCTGGACCACTCATTAGCTGGCTGATCAGTCTTCGAAAGGCCTGAATGATTGCGCTATAAGGAATGTTCTTATTGAATTGATCAAACTTCCCCTCCGCAAACAACCCTTTTTCCTGGCTAATGTATTTATGCAGCTCGTGTACCAATGCAGTTTTGCCGACACCAGCATCACCGGAGACAAGCATAATTTGTGGATTGCTCCTGAGACTTCTTCGGAAGGCAGCGACCAGATCCTTCATATTCTCTTCCCTGCCGTAAATGGTCTCAGGAATCTGGAATATATTTAATCTGTCTTCTTTGCCGATCTCAAAATCCTCCTGTCCTGCAAGACACTTCTGCAAATCGGCTTTAATCCCGTAAGCACTTCTATATCTGTCCTCGGATGATTTCTCCATAAGTTTCATAATAATAGCGGATAGAGCTTTGGAAATCTTACCTCCAGTTACTGTAACTGGTGCTATCGCTTCTTTGGCAATAATGGAATAAATCTGCTCCAGCATCTCCTCCGATTCAAACGGTTTGATCCCCGTCACCATCTCATACAAACATACACCCAGAGAATAATAATCCGTTCGGTAATCTACATTCCGATTCATTCTGCCTGTTTGTTCAGGAGAAATATATAGTAAGCTACCTTCCATTACACCACTATTTTGAAATTCGTGTTTTTCCTTTGTTAGTTTTACTGCAAGTTCAAAGTCAATTACCTGAACTACATCTTGTTCTCTATTCCAGATAATATTGGAAGGCTTAATGTCCTTATGAATGACATTCTGTTCATGGATGTTCCCTAAGATTTCAACAAGCTTGATGGTGAACTTCAAAAGAGTATCCAAATCCAGCCGTTCATCAGCCATTATTCTTTTCAGTGAGCGACCGTGGATATCCTCCAGTACCATGAAATAAAAGCCATTTTGTTCTTCCAGCTTAAAAGGTTTAATCACGCCCTGGTCACTTTCACTCAGCTCTTTAAGCATTTTGTATTCCTGCTTAAAGCGCATAACCTCCTCGTGTCCGGCAAATTCAGATTTTAATACTTTTAAGATGTAAGTTTCCTGAGAAATGGCATCCCTGCATCTATAGACCGATTTTCCGTAATGATCAGAAATAGTTTCCAGTATCTGATAATTATCAATGACAATCATACCCATTCCACCTTTAACTGTTCTATCCCTTTACTTCAAAATCAGCATCAAAATCAAAAACATACGCGGCAATTAACCAGATAATCCAGCAGTTAATTCCAAAAAATAAATACCCGAAGTAACCTAAAAGGGGCATCTCCGAGAAAATATGTATCTTATCAAGATAAGGAACAGAATACTTCCAATAATTCGGGTTGGTGGGCAGGGAATCGTGGAACCATTCACTTCCAAAGTTCCATAACTCCCAGAAGAAGCCGTTACACAGGGTGGCTAGAGCGAATAAAACGGTTTTGGACCAATCGCCATCTTTAATCGGAGTAAATGGAGTCCAGTATCCAGTCAGAGCCATGGCGGCGGAGAGCATGGGAACCAGAGCAACCCATAGTACCCAGAAGAGCAAATAGGGATAATACCCCATTCCAAAAGCCAGAAGTAACCCAATTACATAATATATCAGAAGAAATGTTCTGGAAACAGACAATTGGGGACCGTTTCGATAACGATTTCTAAATACCTTAAACGTCTTCAATAACAAATACCATTCCACAATCGCCGGTAGAACGGTGGTATAGGACAAGGAGAACCAAAACACATTTCCAAAGTTAGAGAACACCTGATTGTTGGGATAATACCAGTTCTCAATGACAAAGAAATTTAGAAACTCGAAGGCAAACCAACTGAAGCAGGAAACAACAGCCAGCAGTTGCATGACGTGTGGCTTCTTGGAGACAAGAGAGAATCCGTTAGTCCGTTTATAGACAATTCCATCTAGAATCAAGATAAAAGCCCACCATAACGGTACAAATGTATAATATTCAAGAGAAATATGTACCTTGATTCGTGCCCACATTAAAAACCAGCTAATTCCAAGCACGGGTAAGCTCCACCAGAACCAGACGGGAAATTCCGTCTTACGTTTCGGCTCCGTACTGGACTCAGTGATCTTTTTGAATCCAAAAAGCTTCGGAAAGACCAAAAATAGCGTAATGATCAAAGCCACTATGAGCGCTAAAGAGAAATAAAGAATGCTAAAACCCGGGTCATCCTCAACCTTTTGCGCTGGAAAATCACCATAGCCTACCGGCAAGCCACCCCATTTAAACAGACTCCCGATTAACGGCAGGATAAAGATTAAACCAAAGGTTAGAATAAGAATAAACTTTTTTTGCCAGGTTTTCATCATTCTTTTGACCCCTCTAGATTCCATATTATTATCTTGTTAACAATATGTAGTAATTTGTTTTTCAAAGTCGAATTTTGTATATATTAAGTATGTAACATTCGATATGTACGCTGTTTTTTCCTGCTTGTAGATTGACCTTGAGGGAAAACATAATTTCAGAAAAAAAGACACTGACGGGATGTCAATGCCTGTGGACGGAGCTGATTGCAAATGATCAAATCCTTGTTAATTCTGTTTTTCATTACGTTGTTGTTTTTTTCATTTTTGCCGGATTATTAATTTTATATTTCACGGGATGTTGAGTGAGCTTCTTGGCAACCACTTTTGCTTCAAAAGAGACTCGGTCTCCCACTTGAAGTTCCAGCTTCTTTAGCGTTGCACTATGGCTTGACCAGACTTCATCCAGCGCAAGATCATGACCTTCCACGGATACTCCCTCATAAATGATCACTTCATCATCATTATCGGAGAAATGATTGGGTACAGTCGTAAACTCCTTTACGATCGCCGTCATCTGCAATTTATCTTCGGGTAACTCTACAACTTGCTTCTTAGCTTTTACAGCTTTTTTGGGTATTTCCTTCGCTACTTCAGCTACTTCAGCTAATTCAGCTATTTCCTCTTCCACCTCGTCCACCGGATTTGCAGTGTCGGAAGCTGTGGCGCCTCTTTGTCCAAAGCTTGCCGTTTGCATTTCTTTTAGATACGACGGGTGAATGCAATGCTGCTGCTTATTTTCAAATTGTACAACAACAGTCATGTTATCCACATAACCCACAATCTCGCAAGGTAACGTCAAGCCATATCCCTTATACAGATATGTTTTGGGCTTGGTAGCTGTATTGGACAATAGATTCCATTCCTTGCATCTATCAATGAGCTCATCCTCACTGGTGAAATCTTGTAATACAATGGGTCCAATTACAAACGGATAATTCATCTCACTTCTCACCCTTCAAATCAATATAACCCATTATCCCACATTTCAATGAACAGCTCAAAAGGAAGACCGAGCACCCGCTTGCGATTACTCATCAAGTACCTAAACTCAGTTTAACTTTTGTTGAAGTGCTTGATCACAACATTTCTAAAGATGGCGGTGCCGCCCTCAGTAAACAGGGAAATGCCTTTATCGTTTAACTCCGGGAAAATTTCACTGGAATAAACGATTTCCCCCTCATCCATAAAGACTTCAATGCTTGTTTTATCGACGAGGATCTTTAAGTGAGCATTCTTCTTACTGACATCAAATGGCGCCCTGCTTTCAAGATACTCACTATCCTTATCAGGCTGTCCTATAGAAGCTCTATTGACATAAGAGTATTGACCTCCTACAGAAATCCCGACATCTACATGACGGTTTTTGTCCGTTGACTCTCGAAGCCTCAATCCTACATTCTTGATCTCAGACCAAGATATATCGGTGTCCAGCTGATACGCGTCGCCTGTTACATCAAGCGTTTCAGAGCCATTAACCTCTAGTTGTTTAAAGTGTTCTATTGAGCTTGTCAATTGATTCAATGCAGCAATAGGTTGTGAAATCAAACGATACGTATAATCGCTTGCTTGTTTAAGTTCAATTTGGCGAACAATCGAATCCATTCCGTTAAATCCTTCGTCTAGTGTTGGAGTATTATCAGGATAATCCCAATTATTCATCCAAGCCAAAGCATAACGATGACTGTATTGATCTCTGCCGTTCCCCTCATTAAACGTTACCGCACCATACCAATCAAATCCGTAATCTAACCATAGAGGTTCATTATGATCCGGAATAAATTCCTTTCCATTAAAATCTCCAGTCCAGTAGGCGTAGGTGTTTGGTTTACCTATTGATTTACCATTTGCGCTGGCCCCAAGAATCCATTTATAGGTCCCGTCATTCGCCTGCATCAAATAAAGATCTGGACACTCCACAATTCCGATATTTTTCGTAATGAATCCACTTGTATAATGCCAATCTTTTAAATTATTGGACTCATAAAAACCTATTTTCGTTCCTTCCGCCACGGTCATCACCCATTTATGAACTTGGTCATCCCAAATAATTTTCGGATCTCTAAAATCTGCTATACCTGGATTCGGCATAATAGGATCATCACTATAAGAGGTAAACGTGTTTCCTTTATCCGTACTGTACCATAAATATTGTTCCTGCTTCCCACCATCTGCAGAGGGCTGTGTCATAATCGCCACCAACGCCCCGTTTCCAAAACCTGCTGTATTGTTATCGTCCACAACGATTGATCCTGTCCAAGGATCACCATTTTTGTTTGTATATTTAGGAATAGCCACACCATGATCTTTCCAATGAACCAAATCCGTTGATGTAGTGTGCCGCCATTCCGTACCATTTCCTTTAGGATAATCACCATTATAGAGATAATAATAATGATACTCCCCAGCCAAATAAATAGGCTTCTGAGGGTCATTTTTCCATTTGTCGGGAGTAGTGAAATGATAGATTGCTCGATAGGTTGGCGATGGATCGGGATGAACCACTAGCCCTATCGTTAACAAAATACTTAAACCAATGATAAATAGAATGAATCGTCTAAACACTTTCTTATTCCATGTTATTTTGTTCAAGCTGAACCCTCGCTTTTTAAAAAAAAGAAAATACCAATTTACCATTGGTATTTTCTCTTCGTACTCTCTAGAAATTTATATATTATTTTTGGCTCTTCGCTCTACTGGATGGGTAACGCTGCATAGAAATAGCTTCATAGATACTTTGGTATCCATAGATTCTTAAGGAAATGGTATAAATGGAAAGGGGTAAAGACCGGTTTAGGACCTCTGTGCGGCAAGCGCTGACAGTCGATTTTTGTTAGCGGTCATGTATACCATTGCGATTAAATTGTGGACGTTTCTATACCCGCGTGCTTTTCGTTTGGACGCTTGCACCAATCCATTAATGCCTTCAAGCAAGCCATTGGTCATCCGGCTATGGAACCAACGAAGAATGCCTTCTTCATGTTGCTTTACGGTCTTGGCCAGATCCATCATCGGTTCCAACTGCGAACGTCTAGCCCAGCTTAACCATTCTCGCAAGTAAACGTCAGCAAACACATGTGGAGTTATCCATAGCTCCTGCATTGCTAATTTCAAGCGATAAGCTCGTCCGGTTTTTAAGTTTTGGTCCTTGAGGCTTTGTAGGGTTTCTCGTTGTTCCGCCTTCAAATGAGCTTCATTCTTTAACCATAAAAATTTGCTCCGTTTGAGTCTAGGCTCTTCTTTCTGCTCGGTTTTGCGCACCTCATCTACAGCATCATTAACCATCTTCATGACGTGGAACTTATCAAAAGTAATTTCAACTGTAGGGAAATGCTCTTTAATTCCTCCAATAAAGGAGGGAGACATATCACAACATATTTCCTGTATTTGCACGGGTTCTACGCCTTTTCGAAGGAGATGCTGCTTGAAACGTGCCAGGGTATCTTTCCCTTTTCCTTCCGTTGCGAAAAGTATCGTTTTGGTATCCACGTCCACAAACAAGGTAATATAACGATGACCTCGGCGTGAGGACGTTTCGTCGATGGCGATCCGCCGAACAGAGGTCAAGTCCAGCTCGTTCATGGCTTGTTCAACGTAGTGATGAAAGATTCGCCACATCCGTGTATCGTGCTCTCGTAATTCACGCGCTGCTGCATTCACCGGCATTTCAGCCATTAATCGCATTGCCCAAGCGTCAAAATCCAAAGTGAAATGCGACAACGGACGTGACCACTTCACCGAAATCATCGTGATCTTATTGCATTTTTTGCAGTCGGTTCGAGGAACCCGAGCATGAATATAGGTTTTCCATTTCCAAACATCAAGATGGCGCCACTGCTTTTTTTCTGCATCGTAGGCCTTGCAAAGTGTCCCACAATGCGGACAGGGAAAGAGGGCTCCACGTTCAAAGTCAATAAATAAGTGCCACGCTTCTTCTTGCGGATCATGCTCAATATCCACTAATTTCCATGGTTCTTCCAAGTCTAACATGATCTTGAACACATCATTCATTAGATTATCTTGCTTGCTTAATGGGGTCCACATCTTCCATCCCGCCCTCGTAATTTTCTTACTAGACAGTATGGACACTTTCTCTATTAAACAGACATGTAACATTCACTTTAGCGAAGAAGCTTATTTTTTTGGCGTGTTAATCGTTAATTGCCCTTGTGCAAGAATGCTATCTTTGACAACGGAAGTTTTCGTTCCATTAATATTCAGTAAAAAGCTTGGTGCAAAGGTAGATTGATGGTCCGAAAAGGTGCCTCTATTGGTAACATAGCTTGTGATGACCACATTATTCCCCTTAGCTTGCGGAACCGCAAAGTGAGAGTAATTCCAGGTAAGATCATCCTGATCAAGATCCATTTGCAAGACTAGTCCTGAACCGTTTAATGGTTTATAAGGCCCGGATAAAGAGTCTGCTACATAACCTAACATGTAGATATCTTTATTGCCTATTCCATCAATGGTCATTTTTCCTCCTCTGGAGTCTGTGAACAAGTACCATTTATGATTCATTTTAAATATATTCGCCCGTTCAATTTCATCCGTTATTGTATTTGAGGCAATCAACGGTTTCATTACTTTTTTCAACGAATAATCATCATTTAATTCAATGATGCCCAGTGCACCATTCGCTAATGTCGCTAATTTTTTTTGAGGGCCTTCCAATAGTTTTTTTTGCTCTGTTTGGTAGAATTTTATATTCCCACCATAGTAAGTTTTGTTATTGAGGGACTCTTCTCCCTGGTAACCGTCTTCTGTCCCCGTATTCCCTTCAAAAACAAGGTATTTGCGGCCTTTGTCTTCCACATAGTGAGGATCTCTTAAAGTATGATTATCAGAATAGTTCTCCGCTTCAATACCTTGTTGAACCGTTTGGTAGAACTTACCGTCTCCATCAAAGATAGATTTCAAATCTTCTACGCCATCAATGTTCAGCGTATCTTCAGTTAGTTGAGATACATTGATTTGAGCCGTTGTTAACGTTTGTTTACCATACAATCCCGAATCTGGTGTCCAAGCCTGCCGATTGGTATAGAATAAACGAACTTTACCCTCAGATGTTAAGGTTGCAGAACCTGACCACTCTTCTGCTTGAGTTTTTAGAATAGGATCGTTAGGAACAAATTTATCACTATCCTTAAATACTCTACCTGCATTCTTCCAGCTATCAATAGATGTTTCGCCTATTTTTTGATAGAACAAGTATATAAACGTGTCCCCACCTTTATGAGGGTCTCCGGCTAAAGCAAATACAATATTGTAGCCCTTATAATTCGCTACTGTTCCGTCCGCATTTTGAAGCGGCCAACTATCCCAAACATCCAAATCAATGAGGTTGCCCGATGCATCATAACCCTTAGCAGAAGGAAGGTTCTTAATTGTGGATGTAGCGAATTGAGGCACTTTAAATTGTGCACTCTTTTGTTGTTCCGGAATTTTCAACATATCAAAGCGCGTAATGTGGGAAAAATTATAATTTTCCTTGTAATCTGTATTATTACTTCCCTTGTAATCTTTACTGCCTTGTTCTTTCGCTAAAGCTTGAGTTCCACCACCTGCTAGTAAAACCATTGTAAAGGTTGCTGCTGTTACTTGTTTGACAAACTTTTTGATATTCATACTCCATCTCCATTTCTAAATCTCTTTCTATTTTGTTACCTCATTAAACAGACAAAGATCTAAAAATCCTAAAGCAAATATACATGAACGCTCACCGCTGCCCCCCAAACTTCTTTCTATGCTTTATCTGTTTAACAGTGATCCTACCAACCATAATATTCGTTGGTATGACTATTCTAAAACTTATGTCAAACGATTGATATAGACCAATGTCCCTCCTCAGGATGGGTTAAAAAAAGAGGTATCCCCACTAAAATTAATTATTTTACATATTATTGAATTTAAATCCTACACTAAACAGGTAGGAAAAAATTACCTATCTATGCCTTAATTCAGACTATGACTAGCAATCGCTTAGAAAGAAATAACTTTGAAATCGTATTCTTAAAGAATGATTCTTAGGATCTATATCTTTTTAAAAAATAATTATTAATGAGCCCAAATACCTATAAATAAAGTTTACAAAATTGTTTCATTTTCATATTATGTGCATATGTAAAGCCTTCTCATTACCCAAAAAAATAATAAATAGGTAAAATAAAACATTTTTATTCAAGGCAGGACACATCTCCACAAACTAAAACAAGCCAGAACGCTGATTATTTATGCGCTCCGGCTTGTTTATTTATCCCATTCCAATCCCTAGCCCTGCCAACTCATCGCGAGCAGACGGAACATCCCGGTCCGGGTTCAGCTTATGAATCATTTGCTCGGTGATGACTGCTCCTGCATAAATTCTTTGTACCGTTTCCAGATCCATTGGCATTTCATAATAATTCTTAGCCCAGTCGATGTATTGTTCAGGTGTTTCCTGCAGATAGCCTAGTAGGAAGTCAGTTCCGTCCTCCCACCCCTGCGGACGCTCTATCTCGGCACTACGCCATACAGAGTCACTGGCTTCACGCCACAAACAGAAGGTAACCTCCTCCTTGTCAAATGCCTCATTATCGAGAATACTCAATAGAGAACTAGGTACCCCATCGTACATCTCCGGCCATATTCCGTATTCCTCCTGAGCATGAGGGCTGAACGGAGATTCATGGTCAAAGCCTTTGATGATGACTCCCTCAGGAGCAAAAATAATAAATAGATTATCCCCGGCCCCATTATCCAGCGAGCCTAAGGAATGCTCGTCGGACCCTTGTGGCACATAACGGTGCACACGCAACCACTCCTCTTCACACAATATCAGATCAAGCACAGCAAGCACCTGCATCCGATGTCTTAGCAGCTCTGGCGTCGGCAACTTAATTATCCCATCTATCATAGTATTTAGTCCTTTCTTTATTGCGATGAGGTTCACATCACTTAAGAATATTTGCCAATCCACAGGAAATGCTATAAATTTGAAATGACCCTTTGTCCAAAAATAACTTTGTAGGAGTGATTAAATGTCAGTAGATGTTTATATCAATTTTAACGGTAACTGTCGTGAAGCCGTGGAATTCTACGCACAGGTCTTTGAAACAGGGCAACCGCAAATCATGACCTTTGGGGACAGTCCGCCCAACCCGGAATACCCGCTGCCTGAAGAAGCGAAATCGTTGGTCATGCATACTCGGCTAAACATTGACGGAAGCAATGTTATGTTCTCCGATGTGTTTCCTGGCATGCCGTTTATTCAAGGCAACAACATCAGCTTGTCATTAGTCACTGCGGATGAGGCAAAGATCAAAGCTTGGTTTCCTAAGCTCAAAGAAGGCGGCAAAGTGGGAATGGAGCTACAAAAAACTTTTTGGAGCAAATGCTACGGCAGCCTAACCGATAAATTCGGCATGAATGGCAGCTTAGTTATGACAATGGAGAGTTCGGAATGTAACTATATGTATCGAGAAATATAAATTATTATATTTTAAATTAAAGGGGCTGTCCCATAAGCCATGAAATGGCTGCTTGGGACAGCTCTTTTTTGGAGTCAGATAGACATTGCGCTTGTGAGGACGCTCCGCGAACGGACCGTTGTTTCAATCGCTGTGGTCTCCAGATTTTTTTCATTCCCCTTAGCGGTGAAAATCCGGAGACCAAGGCGAACGCTATCGCTTTTCCACAATCGTTCCGTCCTCTCCGCTGTTTAAGCGGGACTCGTATCTACAATCCTTCTAAAAATCATAAAAAAAGAAACCTTTCTTTGTTAAAATGGAAGTGCGACCAACCATTTTAAATCAAGGAGAGGTTTCTTTTGTACATTCAATATACCATGGACCAACTTTGCTTGCCAATGGATTTAGAGGACGACATTCCAGAACATCACCTCGTTCGTATCGTCAATGCCGCCGTTAACCGGCTGGACGACGGCATTTTTGACGCGGCCTACCCAGGTGGTGGCCGTGACAGCTACCATCCTAAAATGCTGACCAAAGTCATTATTTACGCCTACACGCAGCGCATCTATTCCTCTCGCCAAATCGCCAAATCCATTCGGGAGAACATCCCCTTCATGTGGCTCGCCGGTCGGCAGCGGCCAGACTTTCGGACGTTGAATCGATTTCGTTCCCAGCGGATGAAGAACGTTCTCGAAACCGTATTTACCGCCGTGCTTCAGTTTCTGGCTGACGAAAAATACGTTTCCCTAGAGCATTACTTTGTGGACGGAACCAAAATCGAGGCGAACGCCAATCGCTACACGTTTGTTTGGGGGAAAGCCGTCAGTAAACACAAAGTCAAACTGCAAGATAAGGTGCAGGCCCTGTTCGCTGACATTGAAACGGAAGAAGAACAGGAAGAACAAGAGAATTCAGGCAAAGACCTGGCTGAACTCGGCACAGATTCCGAAGTGAGCAGCGTGAAACTTGAACAGGTGGTGCAAAAGCTCGAAGCTCAGCTGGCCCAAAAACCGAAAGACAAGCCCTTAAAAAAAGCTGTTCGGACGCTGCGCAAGGATTGGCTTCCCCGACTGCTGAAGTACGAACAATACCAAAAGCTCCTTGGTGACCGGAACAGTTTCAGTAAGACAGATCCAGATGCAACGTTTATGCGGATGAAAGAAGACCACATGCGAAATGGCCAGCTGAAACCGGGATACAATGTGCAAATCGGGACCGAAAACCAATTTATTTTAGCCTACAGTTTACACCAAAGACCGACCGACACCCGCTGTTTAGAGCCGCATATGGAAAAAGCGCAGCAGATCCTCGGAAAACTGCCCAAGACAGTCATTGCGGATGCAGGCTACGGCAGCGAAGAAAACTACGCCTATCTGGAAAAGAAAGAGATTCAGGCGGTGGTGAAGTACGGCAGCTACCACAAGGAAAAGAGCAAAGCCTGGAAAGCGAATGTTGGTAAAATCGAGAACTGGACATACGATGCAGCCGAGGATAACTGGACGTGCCCCGCCGGGGAAATGCTGCATTTCCGCAGAGAAAGTAAGGAAATCTCACAGAGTGGATATGAAATTCACAAACGTCATTACCGAAGTCAGAGCTGCGAGGGCTGTCCGTTGAAGGAACGCTGCACGAAGGCAGCTGGAGATCGGGAAGTGGTTGTTAGTATGGAACGACTGCGTTACCAAAAGCAGGCTCGGGAGATCTTGCGAAGTGAGGAAGGTTACGCCCTGGCCGTACGCCGAATGACGGAACCGGAAAGTGTATTTGGACAACTGAAAAATAACCGGGGCTTCCGGCGCTTTCTGCTTCGCGGCATGGAAAAAGTGACGCTTGAGGTCGGGTGGCTTTCGCTTGCCCACAATTTACTGAAGCGAGCAGCCATAGACCAAAAACATAGAGCAGCACACCTCCAATAACAGGAGGTGTGCTGCTCTGTTGACTTTTATGCTTTTGAAATTGAAGGTGGCCTGTCTCTGCTCGTAGAAAATCTACTTTTGAGACAGCCCCTTTTGTGTTTAGCCTTGGGACTACCGCGTTCTACACCTTTTTATCCTTATCTCGCAAATGTAATGCAGACCATGTCTCATCTATAGCTACATTGCTTACCAGATGATACTCCGAGGTGCTCTCCACCATTTCCTAAATGATATCACGGTTACTGTCTGTCTTGATTTTGGAAGACTGCTGGGGTAGCAAATCCAAAAGAGGCGGATATGCATTCCCCCAGTGGGTTACTTCCTCTGCGTTCATAATAAATACCTGAGCAAAGTCAAATCCCCCTTACAATGGCTCTGCCCTGCTTGTAGCGTAGCTTCTTTAGCAGCTTATTGTCCATCATTGTACTTCTCTATGAATGTTATTTGATGGGTTTAGAAATACAAATTCCAGCCTATAATCGTTGCAGCAAAGACGAATGCCGTGACACCAGACAACACATATAAGATTTTCCGTTTGTTGCTGCACTCTAGATTTCTCAGTTTCCACACAAGAAGTGCAATGTATACTGCAGCAAGCATTACATAAATCCCGTTAAGGATAAGATGAAGCATAATAGACGAATATGTAGTGTAAACTATTGATCTAAACAGCAATATTGATATATTCACAACACATACAAGACCGGCAAGGTTGATGCCCATATGATATCTATGAAAATAACAAGCAGGCATAGCTACTCTCTTCGCTTTGTGAATTATTAATCGGATACACTCACCAAGCAGTGTAATCAAGTTGAATAATATACAGATGCTTAGAATTAAAATGGATAGTTTTATTATATTTACGGTCAAAGTTGCAATTGGAACAAAATCTCCGTACGTTGAGGATAGCTTTTTGACTATGCCCTTATTCACCACAAAATGTTTGAGTTCAGAGCTGTGATCATGGAGATATTCGTAAGGTGCAACCTGTTCAAATCGATTTCCCGAGATCATAATAGAATGGTCATCGATAGCATTAACCTTCTCAATACCTAGATACCCAAATATTTTGGCAAACCCGGATACCACTCGTCTTGAATTTAGATAATAACCTTCCGTTTCGGCTGGATTTGGTAAAACACCTGTATATGCTTGCGGTTCGTATTTTCCAAATATGGTATCCACTAGGCCAGAATTAAAGTTCCATTCATTTTGCTGGTTCGTCATCACGATTAACGCAAAGTTAGCTTCAGGATTGAAGACAAATCTACTTGAAAATGCAAGCGTATTTCCTCCATGCTCCAGAGTACGTACCAAATGTTCTGTCTCAAAAAATCCATGTGCAATGCGTGGGGTTGCAGAACCTGTGAAATATAGACTCGGTGACAGCATTTCATCCAACGTATCGTTACTTGCAAACAATGCACTATTTTGGCCAGTGATCGGCATAAGAGCATTCAGAAATTTCGCTGCATCTGTTGCTGTCCCTGTAGCACTTCCAGCAGGGTATAGACCAATGTAAGCTCTGTTGTTCTTTAATAGCTGCAAGCTGGTCGTATACCCTTGGATTTCATTTCTTTTTTGCGCTACTTGGGGACGATCTTGTTGGGAAGGATGAATCGAAGTGTTATCCATACCCAATACAGAAAAAATATGTTCATCTACATATTTATAAAAGGGTTGGCCGCTTTGTACTTCAACAATATAGGCCGCTAAAGCAGCCCCAAAATTTGAATAGGCTACTACTGATCCCGGTTTATACACTTGTTTGGGTTCATAAGCTTGTAGTGCCTCTCTTAAATCCGGAATTTCACTCTCGTTAAAATAGAATAAATCCGTCAATTTATCTTGCCAGCCTGCATTATGATTCATTAGATTCATTAAAGTTAAGGGAGTGTCGTATTGCAGGTGTTTTAGAAATCCTTTAGGAAGATATTCACGGATATCCGTTCCCAAGTCAAGTTTACCCTGCTCGACTAGTTGCATCACACTTGTCCAGATCAGCAGTTTTGAACAGGACCCCCATTCAAAAACTGTTTCTGTATCGGCTATTACTTGATTTTCCAGATCTGCGTAACCATAAGCCTTGTTAAAAATCATTTCGCCGTCCTTCAAAGCAACGACAGAAACAGCAGCCATATTATCCTTATGATCTGCTGCATAAACATCAATAACGGTGTCTAATGCTGACAACAGAATTCCCGAGGGAATGATTCTAGCCTTATCATCAATATCAGACTTGTCAGCGGCTTTCACTGCATCAACCCATGTAAAAAATAAAATAAGTGCAGATAGAACAAGTGCAGTAACTTTTATCCACCCAATATATTTCCTGTTTGAAATCATTGATTATGCACCTAACTTTCGGCACACACACATCCCATAGTTGCTTATTCCAATGTTCGTTATCCAATTTATACCGTTCATGCCGTGCTCCTTCTCATTACATTTTTAAGAATATTTTACTACTAATTGGATGTAAATACATTCTCAAAAATATCATGTCTTTAAAACCAAAGAAACCTCTCCTTTGAAATGTTTGGTCACACTTCCATTTTACCAAAAGAGAGGTTTCTTTTTTTATGATTTTTAGAAGGATTGTAGATACGATTCCCCCTTAAACAGCGGAGAGGACGGAACGATTGGTTCGCGGAGCGTCCTCACAAGCACAACCGTTTAACTGACTCCAAAGACAAGGGGCGTCCCAAGCAGTCATTTCATGGTTTATGGGACAGCCCCTTTGCATGCTTAATCTTGGACGGGATCGTCTGTGGTGCTCTCAACGAGATGCTTCAGCACATTCAGTTTATTATCCCAGAATCTTTCGAAATAAACCAGCCAGGATTGCACATCCTGAAGCGGTTCAAGCAGCAAGCTATAGCGCGTTTCGCGGCCGACCTTTCGTCCCTGTAGAAGCCCAGCTTCTTCCAAAATATGCAGATGCTTTGAGACCGCCGTTCGTGTCATTGGATAATGACCGCTGATCACTGTCACCGGCAGTTCCTGATCGGCCAACAATTGCAACATGCTGCGCCGGGTCGGATCAGCAATCGCTCGAAAGACATCGGCCTTCGGTTCCTTCGCGACCCTATTCACCCTCGACATATTTGCCGAGCGCTTGACACAGATTTGTCCAGCCCTGACTCATATTCTCGCGTATTGCAGTATGCGGTGCTCCGAATTCTGTAAGCTTGTCCGCATCCCAGCCTGAGTGGATTAATGTACATTCTGTTTGGTCATCCAACTGTTTTAATTCAATAGTCACGGTCCAGTCTTTCCCCCAGTTAAATGCCACGCAGTAAGGAGCATCAATCTTAGTCACCTTGCAAGGTGACATCCCAAACTGACCCGCATTGAGATGGAACTCATGACCGATTATCGGTTGAAAATCGTTAGGCATGAACCACGCTGCCAATCCCTCTGCGGTAGCTACCGCGTTCCACACTTTTTGAATCGCTGCATTGAACACTTGGGTTTTCCGGATATCTGGCAATATATGTTGAGTACTGTCCATTCTCTTACCTCCACTTTTGAATTAGGGAAACCAAATGGTTTCGCTTTATATTACGACACCTTTTGGTTTCGTGTCAAGTGTTAGAAATACTCCTATATAGAAATCCTAGATTCTGAGTTTGCCTTAATCTCTTGACTCTTTCTCGAATGAAATGTTAAAATTTTCTAATCTTAATTATACTAGGGAGACTCTTACATTGAAAAAAATAACGATGAAGGATATCGCACGTGAGGCTAATGTTTCTGTTGCGACTGTAAGCTATGTTCTTAACAATGTTGAGAACCAGACGATTCCAGAGAAAACGCGATGTCAAATTATGCAATTGGTAAAAGAACTCAATTACATCCCAAATCTGGCGGCTCGCTCACTCAGCAAGAAGAAAACGGGACTCGTCGGTGTTCTTATAAACACCTCTGCGAACATGCCCTTTTGGAAGCGCCATAATTATTTTTCATTTATTGAGTCTTTGGAGAGACGTTTAACAAAAGCTGGCTACCATACACTTCTATATACTTTGGACGCAGATCATCCTTCTCTGGATATCATCGTAGAAAGGAAGCTGGAGGCTGTATTTCTGATAGATGTGAAGGATGATGCCTTCTACTCCATCTCTGCCCATTTCATTGAAGGTGTTCCCTTGATCTTAATCGACAGCCTCATTGAGGATAAGTTGTTTAAACAAGTCCTCTTCGATTACCACTCAGTGCTGCAAGCAGCCTTGCCGGAAAGCCCTGCGCAGACATGCTTAATCATGGAGTCTTACAATAATTCCGCCTTATCTCTGGCAATTATGGCTGATATCCCCTTACCCAAAGAGGCTATCTTCATCATTCATGATCTGGATGAGCTGAACGCGGTCTTACACCAGAATACTTACAAAAAAGCTATAGTTATCAATGAATTTATGGGAAATCACATTGAGAAAGCGGGGGTATTCGAGCACATCAGCGTCATTTGCACCTGTTCTTGTCCAGAAATTTTGGGAGAAATCACTCATAAAATTGTATTCAAGGAAGACAAGGCTGCCGCTGCATTTGCTTTAATGGAAGATCTATTACAGAATGTCGATTATTCGGTTCAAACTATAAATAGATATTATATTAAATAATTTTTTTCACTATAACTTAAACGTTTAAGTTAAGGGGGAATTACAATGCAAGGACCACTTTTAACAAGCCAAAACCCAGCTGCCGTTCAGTCCTACCCTACGGTATGGAGAAACAGACAATTCCTGCTGCTGCTCTGCTCTTACTCCATTTCTCTATTTGGCAACACCTTTCACAGTATCGCCTTAAGCTTATGGATACTTCAGATGACCGGTAGTGCCAAATTGATGGCTGTAGTTACAGTGACTAATCTTTTGCTCAGTTCCTTACTTGGATCAATAGCAGGCACATTTGCAGACAGGAACAATCGCAGAACTATCATGTTGATTACAGATCTGATCAGTTTTGGATTCGTGCTGGTATTGGCATTTTTTATTTCCTTACCATTGGCTCCATTTATTGTCGTGGCCTTGTTAACCGGGCTGATCACCACATCGGCATTATTTCAATCTCCTGCCTATCAGTCATCCATTATCAATGTTGTTGGCAAAGAACAGATTCAGAAAGCAGTGGGTCTGATTAATCTGTCGGAGAACATTTGCCGAACGGTCGGATTCTCGGCTGGAGGGATTTTCGTGGCCACTTTCGGCGCCGCTGACGCTATTATTCTGGATGGGGTTACCTTTCTGATCTCCTTCCTTCTCGTTCTTAGCGCGGGATCTTTTCCGTCGCCACCGAGTATTAAACATTCGCCGAAAGAAAAAAGGAAATTCATCGACGATTTGATCGCTGGCATTCTCTATATCTGGAGATTCCCGTTTGCCAAAGCCATTATGATCATGTTGCCTACGCTTACCCTCTTCTTTATGCCGTCCTTAATGCTAACTCAAGTAATGGCCGTTAAAGTCTGGAAAGCTAATCCGTTTCAGTTTGGTCTCATGGAATCCTGTATTCCGCTCGGTTATATGATCGGTTCGGGTATTATCCTGCTATGGGGTTATCGCATTAAAAATCGAGGTGGGGTGGTCATTGCTAGTTTGCTGACGATCGGTCCTATGTATATCCTGTTATCGTTGATCGACACTGCTATTGTAGCTATTCCCGTGATTCTCCTCATCGGCTTTATGTTCTCGTTCTGTACACTGCTGATCAATATTATTCTTAGGCTCGAAGTTTCCGAAGAACTTCAGGGCAGGGTATTCGGGGTGTTAGGGTCCATTATGAGCGTTGCTCCCTCGGTTGGTCTGGCCATCGTTTCGTATTATTCCGATATATTCGGTCCCCGTTCAATTATGGGCTCCCTTGGTGTTTTACTTCTGCTTTTTTCCATCTTGGCATTCGCCAAGTTGAAAGTTATCCGGACCTATCATTAGTGAGAAAGACAATCCTATCTTACTGCAGCGTATCCCGGTGATAACCGGGATACTATCACTCCAAAATACTTAGGCGATTCCTCGGTACTAAAGTTGCTCTATTATTTTTTCACGGGTATCTTTGATGTGATTTCCCATGATCTTGTCTTCAATTCCATTTTTTTCATATAAACGTGCAGCTTCTTCAATATAATTAAAAGCCATCTGCGGATTCAAACCCCGAATTTCACGAGCAAAATATAAATAATATATATAGTTTTCCGGTTCTTTCTTTAAACATTCTTCTAAAATTCTTATATTCCTTAAACTTTTCCCTCGTCTGTTCACCACAGTTGAATCATAACCATCGTGCAGGAGTCGAATTGGCATATTAATCCGTTCCATCTTTTGGTTACTGATAGATTCAGATAATGCTTCATGGACAAGACCTTTATATTTGAATCCGCCTTTAAAAATCCGAATTATACCGGTAGTATATATATCCTCAATCTCAAAATCATTAATATTGATTAACTCCACATCAGCTACTACATTTAGAATTCCCGTTAATGAAGCATTTTTACAACATGCCCGCACTTTTAATACGTCATTCGGGTGTAGAAATTCATCGGCATCTATAACAAACTTCCATTCCCCCCTAGTTTTCGATAATGAAAAGTTACGTGCAGTTGCAAAGTCATCTATCCAGTCAAAATGGTACAATTTTATATTTTTCCGGTTTTTTCGGAACTCTTCAATAAGTTCAATAGTATTATCAGTCGATCCTGTATCTACAATCACAATTTCGTCGACAGCATCTATAATGCTAGATAGACACCTTATAATACACCGCGATTCATTCTTAACGATCATAGCCGCAGATATCAGCATTTCAAAAAATCCTCTAAAACAGCGATGATCAATCCATGATCTTCATGACCCTCTAGACCCGATACGGAGATTGTCCCGATATGTCCAGCATTTTTGATAATTATCGGAAAGCTTCCGCCCTCGGCCGCATATTCCATTGGATCTACGAATGCATTCTCCTCAATCGTAGTGTTCCATGATTTATATAGAACATGCATGTAATAGGAGCTATGCCCAAAATGATTAACGACATTGATTTTGCGTTCAATCCAGCGATCATTGTTAGGTCCGGTGCCTTCCATTTTCGCATGAAACAGCACTTGTGCATTTCTTCTAATGTCAACAGCGATTAATTTCTGCTCATTCGTTGCCATTTCCAGAATAGCATTTCCTATTTGAATTGCTGATTGATTGCTAAACTCGACGAACTGTAAATCGCTTTCTTGTTGAAGTATTTGCTCTGCTAATTTGGTATAATCCTCCAAGTATAAACACTTCCTTTATCTAGTATCAGAACTTTTTTCATTATAACAGACAGATTCAATTCACTCTAAGAATTAATCCTTCCTGCGAAAGATGATTCCATTCCTGTGTCGTGGCAAATGAGGGGCGAACCTCCCAGTTATTGTCGATATCATATTTAAAAATGCAATAAGCCATCACAATACACGCTATGATAGAATCCATTCCATGAAGATTCGGCTCTCCATTAGCATTAAGAGTTCCTTGTATAGCTTGCGGGGTAATAGAAAGGTTAAAGCTTTTATCTATTTGTGTTTTGAAACTTGAGTTCAAGTTATCAAATGTGGCAACATCACTACTTTTGAGGTGCAAGGTTTTCCATAGATGGCTTGGATAAACCTCATAAAGGTGCGACCCCTCCCTTTTATATGGAGTAAATGGATAAATAGAAACGTCATTTTGCAAATTAAACAGAAGCTTGCGTCCACCATATAACATGCCATTCATAGCTATGGGTGTCGCAGATATTGGACTTTTACCATTCACGGCAATATCAGTTTCTCTAAGATCTATATCGCTTTTACCACTATGTACTAATCCGAATCTACTCTTGAATTGCTCTCTTGTATCGCTATAAGCTTCTTGAATAAATGTTGACCATGATGAAGAATAATGATTCTGCAAGTGATGTTTAGGAATAGCAAAAGGAAAATCCAACCCCCAAGGTGCTGAGGTTTTCTTTATCAAGTGCAATAAATCCAAACGGTCCTCGCAACTGATGACTTCTTCTATTGATAATTCATTTCCTGTAAGCTTGCCTCTTGTAACAAAAATCTTTCCTTCCGGGTTCTTGGCCCCGCTGAAGTCACACCCATAAATATCCATATAACCTCCGTTAAATCTAATCTCTAATCTTATTTCCAGTCTATGCCCTGTCAGCAAAGTCAATCTTCAGTAAAGGAAGCCCAACAAATACAGCATAACGTTCAGCAGCACGTAACACTCTTTCTTCACTGTCACCCAGCTGTTCGAAAGGGGTAATCACAAGTTCAATCCCTTTTTTCTTAAAGATTCGTTTCCATATCCCGATGACCTGACCATCTACAACAAGAGTAGGCAGGAACACACCGTTAATACCAGGGACAATCCGGGGAGCAGTCTCCGGCTTAAGTACAGCACTGCGGTCTTTAAAGCCAAGAATATATTCATCAAAGCCCGGAAGCAGATAGACACCGGAATTTTCTTCAGAAGGCTGAGCTACCGAGGCTGTGGACATCCAATATTCGCGGCCCTCTATTTGTTCTGAGAAGAGGACCCCTTTCACTGTTTCGAGACCTCGTCTTGCATCTGTAAGTGTCATGCCTGCCCACCAAGCAAAGTCATTGACGGTCGCCGGCCCGTGAGCTGTAAAATACCGCAAAGCGAGTTCTGCTAATGATTCGTCAATAGAAAATTCACGGGAATGGGGTACCCACTCGTCCAGCAACACGAAAGTTTGCTGTTTGCCATTCACGGGGCCAAAACAGATCAGACCCTGATAAGCACAATGCCATAAAATGTGATAGCCACGCTGGTTGCCAGTGCTGATGCCCGCCTCCTCCAACAGCCGCAGCAGCTCCGAACGGTCTGCCTGCCGCCCACCTTTTAATGCTTCAGTAATGACTTCCCTACAGCGCTCCAACGTTCCGTTGTCCAGTCCCAACTGAGCCAGCCTGCTCTTGGCCTGTCCCACAACACGCGAACCCGTAAGCTGCAGCATCCATTTCACATCTTCGGACGGCACACAATGAATTGTACCGCGCAGCGACCACGTTAGAATGATCTTACGATCAACTATTGCACGCTCAATATCCGTTAATGATGCGGAGGGTGTACGCAATCCTATCGCCCACATCACCTGCATATAATCCTGCGCCTGCAGAGCACCCAATTTCTGCACAACTTGTTCAGGCCGCAGGAACTTGGAACCGACAATAAGCAGATTGTTTAGGCGGCGATCCGCAATAATCTTATTAGTCACTGTATCCCTCCTGTACTAAGTTCTGTAATCCTTAAACGGAATAAACAAAAGACACCAACTCTTAGTCAGTGTCTAGATCCGGATCGTATCACAATCTGATAGCATCCCAGCTCATCCGAATAATTTGTTGCAAGCGATCTTCATTAGCATCTAACTGTCCTTTGAAATGGGCCTTGGCCAACTGTGTGACGGGAAAATAACAATAGGTCAGCAAAAACACTGTATCTAGTGGCTTTAAGTCACCTTTCTGTTTGCCCTTCTCGATGAACTCATGCAAAGGGATGAACATCGTCGCTGTATCTTCAAGACATAATTTATCCATGAGCGGCGAGGTTGAAAACTGCTCAAGAAACATAAAATAATCTTTGTTGTCCAGTATGAACTTCATTGAGTTTCTCATGAACCACTCACATAACTCTTGCGTGGATAAGCTGTCATCGAGCTCGTGAATCATTTGCCTGCTCATCTTCTCCTTAACATTGATATAAAGCTTAACGAGCATATCCTCCTTATTCGCGAAATAGACGTAAATCGTCGCTGAAGAAAGACTCGCTCGCTTAGCGATCTTGGACATTGAAATGTCCGAGAATCCAACTTCGTTTATTAACTCCATAGTGGCTTGAAAAATCGCTTCGTTCTTAGATTCATCCTTATGTCTCATAAATCTATGATAAATGACCGTTTAATTAATTTCAATGACGAACAAAAAAGACGACTCCAAGTGGGTCGTCTTCAATGACTTAAGCTTCATTATGCTGTTAGCTCTTCAGCCGTTATAGGGGTACGTTTGGGAACCTGAAGGACAAAATATAAGAATGTAAGTGCAAGGAATATAACCGCAACAATAAGCAAATATAGGATCTGTTCTCTCATTAATGCGTAATCTCCACTCCCGATAATCGCTTTGAAGCCCACGATACTGTGCGTCATGGGAAGTAAAGGATTGATCTTCTGCATCCACGATGGCAACAGTTCCAGCGGGAATGTACCTGCACTCGAAGTCAACTGGAAGATCATCAATACGATCGCTAGGAACCTTCCTGGATTGTCCAACCAAGTGACAAGAGTCTGGACAATCATACTGAAGGTAAAGCTGACGATTAAGGTGAAGAGGAAGAACAGGGCCACATTTTGCACCTCAAGCTTCAGCACATATATTAGAACAATATCTGAAAGTATAGCCTGAATGATACTAACTGTCACTAACGTAAAAGTCCGACTCACAAATCTTTCCATTGGTGTAGCATCAGGAGTAGTTGAATGGCGTAATGAGAATACCGTCGAAAATACTAGTGCCCCCATATATAGTGCCAGCGACAAGAAATAAGGTGCTATCCCAAGACCATAGTGACTCAGTTTATGATCGGTTTTCTCTGTCAGCTTTACCGGCTCCGCGAACATATTTATAGTGTCGTCACCGGATTTCACAGCAGAGGTATCGTTGACGGCAGCATTTAGCTTATCAGCTAATTCACTGCTGCCATTCATCAGCTTATCAGACCCTTCTGTCAACTCACCAGCTCCAGTGACTAGCTTCATGGAGCCGTCCGTTAATCCGCCTACGCCCACATCAAGCTTAGTCAGACCTTTCATTAACTGCGCGGCTCCCATATTTAAGGCGTTTGCACCACTAGCAAGCTTGCTCCCGCCTGTCGCTGCTTCATTCAGCTTTTGACCAAATGTGGTCAGTCCTGCAACTAATTGCGAGCCTCCTGCCTTTAACTGTACAGCGCCGTTATATAACTGCTGCTGTCCCTGATCCAGCTGGGTACTGCCTGCAAGCAGCTGTACTTGTCCGTTATGAAGCTGCGCACTCCCTTGCGCCATTTGCTGGCTTGCAGCGAGCAGCTGTTTTAGCTGTTCATTGTTTTGTAGTTCTGGATTCGCCGCAAGTGCTTGCTCCAGACCTTTGGCTAACTGATCGGCACCTGCCGCAATCTGGCTGCTGGTCGCTTCGGAAGAAGTCAGTCCTGCTGTTAACTGATTGACGCCATCCTTCGAGGCCTTTAGGCCCTGCTCCAACTGCGAGGCTCCGGTCTGCGATTTCACAACACCAGCTTGCAGTTGCTTCTCTGCCCCGGCAAGCTGGCTTAGTCCGCTCGCCAGATCGGAGCTTCCTTGAGTCAGCGTTCCCGTACCCTGAGTCAAGCTGTCAGCTCCGTTATATAGTAACTTCAGTCCGCTTGCAAGCCCTGTTGAGCCCGTTGTAAGCTTGTTTAAATTCTCCTTAAGGGTAGATAAGCCATCCTTCAGCTTGCTCGCCCCTTCCGTCAACTCTGTCGCACCATTGCCCGCTTCCCCAAGCCCTGCAGATATCGTGTCTACCTGTTCGAACATACTGCGGGTATAGGCTTCCGTAATTTGTGCGGACAGCTTCGACTTTAGCTCCTTCGTCGCACTCATCCCGATTTGGGCACCGACGAAATTATAATTGCTGTTTGGTTCGAAGATGATTTCAGCTTGAACAGGGTGATCTTGTGTAAGCGTCGTTGCATTTTTTGAGAAATTGTCCGGAATCGTAATAGTCATATAATAGCGGTTGTGAGACATGCCATCCTCGGCTTCATTCTCATCAACAAACATCCATTTAAAGTCACTATTGCTCTTCAGTTCATCTACGAAGTCCTTGCCTACATCCATCGACTTGCCCTCATAGAGCGCTCCTTCATCCTGATTGACTACAGCAACTGGAAGCTTGCCTGTATTACCATAAGGGTCCCAGGAGCCTTCCACAAGAAATCCACTGTATAGCATGGGCAACGCAGCCACACCCAGCATTGTGAGCAGAAGAACTGGCTTGCTCACAAGTATTTTCATATCCTTCCAAAAAACGCGAAATACTTTCATGCTTACACACCCTTTATGTTGAAAATGAATAGATGACTGTATACGTACTACGGTCATTATTTTACAAAAAAAACAGGTTGTTATTCAGAACTACTTAGAATACCATTCGAAATAAATAAACTCATATGATCTTTAATTTGGTCTTTATTCAGCGGCTCGTGCGCTTTATTCCATTCAGTAGTCAATGCCAAATATAATCGCAGGATCATAAAGGCAGTAATGCTGGAATCGCAAGGTTTCACTTCACCCTGACTAACTGCCTGATCAATCTGGTGCTTAAGGAAATCTAGCGCGTATTCTTCCATTCGCTTTACGCCTTCCAGCGCCTGAACTGTTCCGATATCACGCACCTCTTGACCTAACTTAACGAAAAGTTCATGATCAGAGCGAAATTCTAAAATGGAATCTAGCAGATTAATCAGTTTAAGGATAAACGTATGGTTTTCTCTGGCTACTCGGTTCATAACCGAAGTTAACTCCTGATAGGCCTTGTCCAAAATTTCTTCAAACAAATCTTCCTTGGTTTTGAAGAACGTATAGATAGTGCCTTTACCCACATTAGCGATTCTGGACACTTGGTCCATAGTGGTTGCTTTATAACCAAATTGCACAAAGGATTGCGTCGCTGCTGATAAGATTAACGTTTTGCGATCGATGGACATAATTCTAACTCCTTCTTCCTAAACTGCTGGAAAATTGACTAAATTTCAAATTTGGTCAGCCAGCATCAACAATCTAACATATCTCCACTGAGAAGACAACAATTTAATTTAAAATTTACATTAAAGCGGTTACAATATTGTATAATAGGTCACCATAAGGTTTGATGGTAAGATTAGGCTGACCCAGCAGTCTTCGAATGCGCTTTCATGTATACTCTATTTAAATACCGGAATCAAAATATGATTAAGTTTAAAGGAGCTAAAACCTATGGAAATATCGTCATTTTTATTACCTAAGGATCAAGTGGCCTTCATTACATCCTCTATGTCTATGCTGCAGGCATTGGAGCAGCTCGAACAACACCACTATACGGCGATTCCCATTATTGACGCTGAAGCAAAGTATATTGGTACACTCTCGGAAGGCGATCTGTTATGGCAGCTGAGAAAAACACCAGGTCTAACCTTTGACAATATGCAGGAAGTTATGGTGAGTGAAATCCAGAAGCATGTTCATAATGAAAGTGTATTGATTAATGCACAAATGGAGGATATGCTCACCCTGGCAGCGGATCAAAATTTCGTTCCGGTCATCGATGATTCTGGTATGTTCCTCGGAATTATCCGCAGGAAAGATATTATTGAATATTACACGAGGAATATAACGGATTGAATCTCTCGCTAAACAGAAATCGGCCCGATTTCCCGCATCATGCCTAGGCATGGATACGACAATCGGGCCGAAGCCAGACAGTATAAAAGTGACTCCTAAGTTGCGGAGCGACGGATGTCACGCCATTTCTGTCTGGAGCAGAGGGAGAGCAGAAATTACAGCTCTGTCAAAATAATCGTTCCCTGTGGAGTAATAGCTAGAGTATGCTCATATTGTGCCGACAAGCCTCCATCAATGGTACGGGCCGTCCAGCCGTCACCGTCAACCTTGGTCCGATAGCTTCCGGTGTTCAGCATGGGTTCAATGGTAAATACCATGCCTTCTTTAAGGCGTGGTCCTTTGCCTGCCGGTCCGTAATGTGGAACCTCTGGTGCTTCATGCATTTCTGAGCCGATACCGTGTCCGATAAAGTCCCGCACAACAGAGAAGCCGTTAGATTCAGCATACACCTGTATAGCATGAGCAACATCGCCGATACGATTGCCGGCAACCGCCTGTTCAATTCCCTTGAACAAGGATTCCTTGGTTGTAAGCAGCAATTTGGCCGCCTCGTCACTGATTGTTCCAATCCCATAAGACCAGGCCGAGTCTGCCAGCCAACCGTTTAGATTCACTACCATGTCTATAGTAACGATATCTCCGTCTTTAAGGGGTTCATGCTTTGGGAACCCGTGACATATTACATCGTTCACAGATGCGCAGGTAGCGTACGGATAGCCGTGGTAGCCCTTTTGCTCCGGAGTCGCCCCTTGAGACAGGATGAATTTCTCGGCAAATTGGTCGATTTCCCAAGTCGTAATCCCAGGTTTCAGCATTTGCTCGATTTGCCGATGGCATTCAGCCAAAATCTTCCCTGCAGCCCGCATTTTTTCGATCTCTTCCATCGTTTTCATGATAATCATAACTTCGCCTCTTCTGTGCAGAACACATTACTCAGTATAATGGCTCTTTTTATGTTTTTTTGGAACTCCTCTATATTATGTAAGAAAAACGTCAGAAATCCAAATGAATCACGAAAATTCTTTATTCTTGTGCAGTATTGGCACGCAACGAAGACCCGGTCAGAACATCCGGGTCTTCGTTGTGTGCACTTGATTATATTCAGATACATTCAATCAAGCATGAAAGTTAGTTCCTGAAGTGACTGCTTGCACATACCCCGCACGAATCACAAAATCTCCAAAATGCTCATCCTGCTGACGTTCCTTCGCATAACGATGGATAATCGGTCCGAGCGTATCGAGGATCTCCTGCTCATCAATACTTTCCTTGTAGATCTTATTTAATCGGTCGCCCGTAAATCCAGCTCCCAAGTACATATTATATTTACCAGGAGCCTTTCCAATGAATGAAATCTCACCTAATGCTGGTCTTGCACATCCATTAGGACAGCCTGTCATGCGAATTACAATCTCTTTATCACGCAGGCCAGCCTCGTCTATGATCAGCTCCAGCTTATCAAGCAGAGCTGGAAGATAACGTTCAGCTTCAGCCATCGCGAGTCCACAGGTTGGCAACGCCACGCAGGACATTGAACTGCGCCGCAAGGCAGAGAACTGCGCACCATCCGTAAGCCCATATTGCTGGGCCAGTTCAACGACCTTGCGTTTCTTGGTGCTGGTCACATTGGCGATGATCAGATTCTGGTTTGGCGTCAGGCGGAAATCACCGGTATGAATCTTGGCAATTTCCCGTAACCCAGTCATTAATTTATAGTCGCCCAGGTCATGAATTCGTCCGCTCTGCACATAAAGCGTCAGATTCCAGCGGCCATTGCTTCCCTTCACCCAGCCATAACGGTCTCCATTATGATCGAAATGATAGTCGCGTGCGGTTTCCAGCTGCCAGCCCAATCGCTCATGAAGTTCGCTTACGAACCACTCCAGCCCATGACGGTCAATCGTATACTTGAACCGGGCATTCTTGCGGACCGAACGGTTGCCGTAATCGCGCTGGATCGTAACTGTCTTCTCAGCCAAATCAATGATCTGATCCGGACGGCAGAAGCCAATGATACGTCCCAGTTGGGGATAAGTACTGGTATCCCCATGAGTCATGCCCATACCGCCGCCAACAGAAACGTTGAAGCCAACCAGCTTTCCCTCTTCAAGAATGGCAATGAGGCCCAGATCCTGAGAGAATACATCGACATCGTTAGATGGGGGCACAGCCAAGCCAATCTTAAATTTACGCGGCAGGTATACAGGGCCGTAGATTGGTTCTACCTCTGCTCCATCTGCCAGACTGTCCACAACCTTTTCACCATCCAGCCAGATTTCATGGTAAGCAGGGGTACGCGGTGACAAGTGATCGCTTAGTCTGCGCGCCCATTCGTAGACCTCTGCATGTACCTCTGACTGATACGGGTTTGGGTTGCTCATGACGTTCCGGTTAACATCCCCACAGGCCGCCAGAGTAGTCATCAGTGTATTGTTAATGCTCTGGATAGTCTTCTTTAAGTTCCACTTTAGAACTCCATGCATTTGAAAAGCCTGTCTGGTCGTAAGGCGCAACGTACCGTTGCCATATTTCTGGGCCAGATCATCCATGACCAGCCATTGTGAAGGTGTAGCCACACCGCCAGGTGCCACTACGCGCAGCATGAACTGGAAGGCAGGCTCAAGCTTCTGCCGTTCGCGTTCGTTCCGTAAATCCCGGTCATCCTGCATATAGCTCCCGTGAAATTTTAACAACCGGTTATCATCTTCCGGCAAACCTCCGGTAATCGGATTACTCAAGGTCTCGACAAGCGCTCCCCGCAGGTAATTACTGTCCAGCTTAATATGCTCGACGTCGCTAGGAGGCCCGCCGATGGGCTTCACCACTTCATTATTCGCCATTGTTGCTTATCTCCTCCCGGGGTCATTGTCTTGCACTTGATCTATGATTAATACACGTCACGCTGATAGCGCAACTCCTGCTGCATCGTCTCCAGATATGCGGTTGCCTCGTCTGGGGACAGACCCCCTTCTTGCTGGATCACTGCAAGCAGCGCCGTATGAACGTCATGTGCCATATGCTTCTCATCGCCACAAATGTAGACATGGGCTCCTTGCTGCAGCCACTCATACAATTCCTGACTCTTCGCCAGGATACGGTGCTGAACATATACTTTCTCATCCGTGTCACGGGAGAAGGCCACATCCAGCTTACTGAGCACGCCGTCTTTAAGCATTCTCTGCCAATCTGTCTGATACAGGAAGTCCGTCACGAAATGACGATCTCCATAGAACAACCACGTCTTCCCTTCCGCGCCCAGCTCTTCGCGTTCCTCCAGAAAGGAGCGAAACGGAGCAACACCTGTACCAGGTCCGATCATTATGACTGGAACATCCGGATTAGTCGGCAGCTTGAAATTCGGATTCTGCTGGATATAGATCGGTAGAGTACTTCCAGATGGTACACGTTCTGCACAATGTACCGAGCAGACTCCATAACGTTCACGACCATGAGCCTCATAACGTACGGCACGCACGGTAAAGTGAACCTCGTCCGGGTTAGCCTTATAGCTGCTGGCGATTGAATACAGACGCGCTGGCAGCTTCCGCAGAATAGTTACAAAGCTACGGGCTGGGGTTTGCCAAGGGGCGAAGTCCTGGATCAGATCTAGGAGATCGCGACCCTGGATATACTCTTTGAGCTCCGACTGCTTGCCAGGTGCCAACAGTTCGGTGAGTGCGTTACTGGAGGACAGCTGCGCAGCTTGCTCTAATAGTGGTTTAGTCAATACCGTAATCTCATAATGATAGGAAAGCGCGTCAAGCAAGGGGCCTTCTTCGCCCTTCTTATTGAACGGAACGGATTCATCCGGGTTCCAGCCCATAGCTTCAATAATAGCTTTGACCAATTCAGGGTGATTCTCCGGATAAACGCCCAGCGAGTCGCCAGGCTCGAATTGCAGATTAGAACCTTCTAATGATAGTTCCAGATGGCGAGTCTCCCGATCAGAGCCGCGGCCATTCAGGTTTAGATTCTCCAATACCTCAGCTCTAAAAGGATTATTGCGTGAGTATTCCGTTTCCTGTGACTCTGAGGCTTCAGCAGCCTGAACCACCTCTGCTGCTATTGCCGGAGCATTTAGGCGTCCGTTCAAAGCATTTATAACACTCTCAAACCATTCTGCAACCGGCTCATCATAATCCAGATCGCAATCCACACGCGGGCTTAACCGCTCTGCCCCAAGCTCGTCCAGACGTTGATCGAAATCCTTGCCAGTCTGACAGAAGAACTCGTATGACGTATCTCCCAATGACAATACAGAAAACCGCAGGTTCTCCAATTGTGGTGCTCTCTTACTATAAAGAAACTCGTGGAAGGAGCGGGCATTATCCGGTGGCTCCCCTTCTCCATGGGTACTTACCAGTAACAACAGATTTTCAAGCTTCTTCAGCCCATTAGGTTTGAAGCCGTTCATAGAAGCTAAGGTTACTTGAAATCCCTGCTCTTCCAACTTGCGGGACAAGCTAGTAGCCAGACGTTGACAATTGCCGGTTTGGGAACCAAAAAGTACGGTTACCTCTTTGGAAACCACGGGCTGTCCCACTGCTGAAAGAACTTCCACTCCTTCAGCTACTGTCAGACTCGCTTGTGCTTGTAGATCTGGACCAACCGAGGCTACTGCAGCAGACTGGCCGAGTGCAGCTATATATCCGCTAAGCCAAATCTTCTGTGATTCCGTTAAGGACGGCAGAAGGCGATTGAGAAGCTCAACTTGACTCTCGTTAAAGGGACTGTTCGTTACTTGTAGTTGCAACAATATCCACCTCTCCTAAACATAAAATCATTTTTTTCTTATCACTTCGTCGTATGTTCAGGCTATCATAATTATTGAAAACGATCAACGAATGCGAAAATACCTATAAAATGTATTTATTGGTAATATTATCTCAACTTTCGCAGAGTCAAAATTGAGTTGACCCCAAGCTGGGGTTAAGGTGGAGTCGGTTTAAGTAAGGATCTTGCCAACATAGAAAAACACCACTTCGTTTGGTAAAGTGAGATTGTCGAGATCCACTAAACCACAGAAGAGGTGTCCCTTCTATGATAAATCAAAAGTCGTCCCTAGATCAACTCCCACCTGAAATGAGACCTGCTTTTCAAGAGCTCGGTGTGCTGAAGCATCTGAGGAATGCCGGGTTCAAAAAGACGTTTGGCTATACCTGTTCCCATCTGTTCATGCTCGTTTTTGTCTTGCTCTTTCATCAGAAGAATTGGTTTCGTCTGCTCGAAAGTGCCAAGGGTGAAGCCTTTCCTGGCAAAGATGCCGTCTATCGCTTTCTCAATCACAGCGGATTCGCTTGGCGGCGTTTCTTGTCTTCTCTAAGTAGTGACACTGTGCAGCGAGTCGAAACCTTGACCTCCGTCACGCGGACCTCCGTATTCATTGTGGATGATTCCATGTTTGAGCGGAATCGGAGCAAAGCTGTGGAATTGTTGGCTCGCTTTAAGGATCACGCGACGGGGGCTTACTATAAAGGCTTTCGCATGCTCACCTTGGGCTGGTCAGACGGTCATACGTTTCTCCCTTTGGACTTCGCCTTGCTGAGTTCCGTGAAGGCTGGACTCACCGGCATACATCCGGGAATCGACAAGCGATCCTCTGGATACAAACGCCGGAAAGAAGCTCTGCTTTCTGCTCCGCATCTGGTTTCTGAACTGCTGGATCGAGCCATTACTTCCGGGGTTTCTGCGGCTTACGTACTTATGGATAGCTGGTTCACGCATGCCCCCCTGATTCAGCGGATTATAGATCGCAAACTGCATGTGATTGGCATGGTGAAAAACGACAACAAGCGATATCTCGTTCACGGTCAACGGGTGGATCTTAAAGGTCTTTACCGAGCTGCTTTGCGCGTCGAAGGAAAGCACCGGAACCTCTTGCGTCAGATTCACACCGAACTTGTTCCTGGCATTCCAGTAGTCGTGGTCTTTGTTCGCCATCGCTCCAAGAAAAACGAGTGGCTCGCGATTCTATCGACGGATCTAACGCTGACGGCACCGGAAGTCATTCAAATCTACGCTCTTCGCTGGGACATCGAAGTCTTTTTCAAATGCGCTAAATCCTTGCTGCGCCTGCAAAAAGAGTTTCAAGGCCGCTCCTATGATTTGCTCATTAGCCATACAACGATTGTCTTTTCCCGCTATATTCTGCTGGCTTGGCAGCATCGACAAAGCACGGATCAGCGGACGCTCGGTGGACTCTTTTATTTGCTTTGCGATGAAGTCGGTACCTTGGACTGGGCCGTAGCATTACAACAATTGGTGGAATTGATGAACGAAATCGCCAATCAAGTCGGTAAGAAACTATCCGCTATGATTAAAAGTCAACTCCAGCACTGGATCTCTGCTTTGCCCAGCTACATCAAGGCTTATCTGCCGATTTCATGCTGCGAAAGTTGAGATATTATATGTAAAATACGAAAAAACTGCCTAAATCAAAGTGATTTACCCTGATTTAAGCAGCCCTATTACAATTAATGATAACTTTCATTAGATAAAATGATAAAGTAATTTTCAATAATTAGCTAGCGCTGGTGAAAGCGGCTAAGTTCTCTGTTAGAAATTCCTTCAAGCTGGCTGGTGCCTGGCCTGTTAATTCCTGAACTGTCGTAGTTGCTACAGCATATTCTCCCTTAGCAGAAGCTGTATCAAAGGAAGCAAAAATCTGCGCCACACCATTAGGCATTCCAATCGATTCAAAAATACCTACTAGCTGCTCTGTGGTTAAAGCTACAAATTGAATGCTCTTCCCAATGACTTCACTTGCAATTTGAGCCACATCAGCCCCTGAAAGCGCCTCAGTTCCAGTTACGTCTATCGTTCTGGTTCCTGTAAAGGAGGAAGCTAGTGCCGCTGCTGCTGCCCTGGCACAGTCCTTGCGAGTCACGTAAGCTGTTAGGCCATCACCTGTAGCAGCTGCATATTGTCCACTAGCTGCGGCTTGCTGCAAGGAAGGAAGCAGATTGTCGGCATACAGATTGTTGCGGAGAATTGTGAAGGACAAGCCACTGCTCTTGATTTTCTCTTCTGTACCATAGTGGTCAGGGGCAATTAAGCACTCTGTACCCGGTTCTGGATTAGGCACAGAGGTATAAACAATATGCTCTACTCCCGCTTTAATCGCGGCTTCTACTGCATTCGAATGCTGCTGTAACCGCTGCCCTGGCACACTCACAGCGTCCGTACTGATAAGCAACAGCCGTTTAGCTCCGACGAAGGCTTCATCAAGCGTATGCGGTTGGTCAAAATCTGCTTGCCGTACGACAACGCCACGAGCTGAGAAGTCTGACAGTGTCAACGGATTACGGGTTACTGCAATAATCTGGCCTTTATGATTCTCAAGCAACCACTCTACCGCTTCTCGTCCCAAATGCCCGCTTGCTCCTGTTACCAATACTGCTTCATTCGTAATACCCATTTCCCATTCCTCCTCAGTATATTAAATCCAGTAAAATCGATGTGTCAGTAATCATTCCGCCTACCTGTAACTATTATAGTTACAATAATGAAACATGTCAATAATCAATACAAAAAGAGACAAGCTCTATTGACTTGTCTCTTCTTTCAGAACCTATCTCAAATGTACTATAATGAGTGAGCGCGCTTTTATACACCTAGAAACACTCAAAGGAGACAGCTATGGTTAATCAGGCCTTGTTAACTCATTATCTATCCAATCTGAACATAGATTTATATATGGCTAACTACAATTTAGTAACTTTAGAGTGGCAGGACCTCGATTATACTCCTGATTACAGCAAGTTTTATTTCATCTGCGAGGGTGAGGGCTGGCTCAAGATTGGGGATCAAGAGTATTACCCTGTCCCTGGCCAGTTAATCTTAATGCCTGAGGGTGTGAAACAATCCTACACTTCAATCAACAACAACCCTTTTACGAAATATTGGTGTCATTTCAGCGTCAGAGTAGGCGATATTCCGTTATCCGATATTTTGGAATTGCCTCATGTGTGGAAAGTCGCAGATACGAATACTATCCACACCTTATTTGAGGAGCTTACAACCCAAGCGAATTCTGATGCTGTATATGCCAAACTGCTGGCGAAGAGCAAGCTGATGGAGCTTCTGTCACATTTTTTGATGAACATTGACCTGGCGGATATTGTCTTTAAGAATTTGGAGTCCACAGATAAGCTGCTAAATGTCTTAAGCTACATCCATGACAACATCGAGCAGGAGATTACGATCCAGCAGCTTGCCCAAGTAGCCTTCATGCACCCGAACTATTTCATTCGCCTATTCAAGCGTCAGATGGGTGTACCCCCTATTCAATACATTACACGTAAAAAAATTGAGAAGGCCAAGGAGTTACTCCTGAGCACTCCGTATTCAGTGACGGATATTGCCCATCTTGTCGGGTTTAAGGATCTGTTCTATTTCTCCAAGCAATTCAAGAAAATCTCCGGGATGCCCCCAACAGATTTCCGCAAACAATTGCATTCGCTAATTTAGCTTTTCGGCTTCAACTTCAGCTTCAGCTGTCCTTTGAGTAAATGGATTACAAACAATATAACGCCTACATTTATAGCAACATTGGCCAGATTAAGAATACCGTTGCTCTTCCCGAAGACCAGAAAATCGGTTACCTTATGGAATACCAGACGGTCAATCGCATTGCCGATAGCTCCGCCGGCCAGAAAGCCTGCAGCAGTCTCCATCAAGACCCCCTTGATTTCTCCTTTTCGCCGATAATAGATTAAACCTGCTACGAACACCAGTGCAATAATCACAAAATACTTTCCATATCCCTGAAAGGAGCTAAAGGCAGCCCCACTGTTCTCGAAATGAGTAAATTGCAAAATATGATTCCAGACCGGAACCGTTTCCCCAACCTGCATATTCGATCTTACGATCCATTTCGATCCTTGATCCATTAGAATGACCATTGCGGATATCACAAAAATCAGCAAAATAATACCCCCTTCTCATTCTGGAACTCGAATTCATTTCAAGCTTATCATAAATACAGCAATTTTACTTTAGCAGTGACATTCCACTGACGCGCATGTTACTTTAAGAATCACATGGGTTATAAACTTATAACGCGGCAAGGAGGTTTCGTATGGAATTAGTATCGATATTAATTAAGTTGATTGCTGGCTTTGTCGGATTATGGGCGATGACGAGGCTGCTCGGCAAAAAAGAAATTGCCGCTTTGACCCCCTTCGACTTCATCTCAGCCGTTATGCTGGGCGATCTTGTAGGAAACACCATCTATGAAAAGAATACTTCCGTATGGATGCTGATATTTACCTTAGCTGTTTGGACTGTCTTATCCGTCACCTTCGAGAAAATTACCCAACGTTACCATAAGCTGCGGAAGCCGCTGGAGGGTGAATCGGAAATCTTAATTCGTAATGGGCAAATCGACCTGATGAGACTGCGTAGAAACAATCTTGACTTTGATCAGTTGCGAATGATGCTCAGAGCGAAAGATACTTTTTCTGTTAGCGAGGTAGCTTACGCTATCTATGAAACTAATGGTTCTTTGAGTATTCTCAAAAAACCGCAGTATGAAATCGTTACCCGGGCGGATATAAATCTAAATGCACAACAGATTCACATGCCACAGAGTATTGTTGAAGACGGAATTGTCCAACTGAAGGGGCTTCGCGATCTTGGCAAAGATGAAGTGTGGCTGCACCAACAGCTTCAAGAGAAAGGTTTTCCAGACATCAAAGCAGTGGCTTATGCCGAGGTTAATGAAGAAGGCGAGCTTAATGTAGTCACCCGTATGTAGGATGAGCATAGAAATAACACGGCCTTGTCACGCTAGACAAGGCCGCGTTAGCGTGAAGCCCCACGGACTTATTAGCCACCAATATAGGACATCTCAATCTTCGGTTTGGTATTGCCTGATTTCGAATCGCTAACCTCACGACGAAGATCGGAATATCGATCTTCCCGCTTGCTCCAGATCTGGCTGAGCTTCTCGGTCAGGTCTTTATCCGATATACCGGAGCGCAGCAGCGCCCGCAGATCAAAGCCTGCACTAGCGAACAGACAGGTATAGAACGAACCATCGGCAGATAGGCGTGCACGGGAACAGCTGGAACAAAAGGACTGTGTAATGGAGGAAACAATGCCAATTTCTCGATTAGTCCCCTTATAGCGGTATCTAGCAGCAACCTCTCCTTCGTAATGTGCCTCGATGGGCTCCAGCGGCATTTCGCTGTGGATCATCTGCACAATCTGCTCCCGAGAAATCACCTGGCTGAAGTCCCAACCATTCGTGCTTCCCACATCCATAAATTCAATATAGCGCAATATATAATCCGTATCCTTGAAATATCGGGCCATAGGCACAATATCCTGCTCGTTGGAGGATTTCTTGACTACCATATTGATCTTGACCTGTAGTCCTGCCGCAGCAGCTGCCTTCATCCCCTCCAGCACACCTTTAACGCCAACTCCCAGGCCATTAATGGCACCGAAGCGTGCGTCATCCAGCGAATCCAGACTCACATTCACCCGCTTTAGACCCGCCGCATACAAATCTTTGGCAAAACGAGGCAGCAGTAGACCATTGGTCGTCAGGGCAATATCCTCGATGCCCTCAAGCTTGTTCAACCGCTCAATAAGCGCTGGCAGGCCTGCCCGCAACAGAGGCTCACCACCCGTGAGCCGCAGCTTGGTTCCTCCCAAAGCAGCAAAGGAACTGGAGATTCTTACGATCTCATCAAAGCTCAGCAGATGTTCTCTGCCCAGAAACTTATAATCGGGACCGAAAATTTCCTTAGGCATACAATAGACGCAGCGCAGGTTACAGCGATCGGTAACAGATATCCGGAGATCCTTTAAGGGCCGGTTCAGCATATCGGGCGTCATCGCATTCCTCCTCTCCAGTTGCACAACCGCCTGCATAGCGGTGAACTGGGTCCTCTACACTGTTGATGCCTTGTATTCTAGCAAATTCCACCCATAGTGTCACGTTCTCGTTCAACAACTGTTGCAAGAACTAAAAAAGCTGCAGACAAGGTGTTAACCGTCTGCAGCCTAGAGGTTGTACATAAATATTGTAGAACACATAGCAGTTAGCCGTGAAATTGATTACCAGGCGTATGCTTCAGGAGCTGGACGTCCTGGTCCTGGGAAAATCTCATCAAGCTTCTTCAAGGTAGCTTCATCCAATATAATTTCAGTCACCCGCAAGGAGTCCTCAAATTGCTGCATCGTTCTCGGCCCAATAATTGGAGCGGTCACTGCCGGATTTGCCAGTACCCAAGCCAGAGCAACCTGATCCTCATGGTCGCCCAATTCCTTACAGAGGGCGGAGAATTGCTCCAGCTGGCCGCGGTTCTTCTCAAGATTAGCAGAACGCGAGCTGCGTACGCCTGTACCCGCTAATGCGTTGCGACCCAGTAATCCACCCGCAAGCGGACTCCACGGAATGACGCCCATCCCCAGCTCCTTAGCAGCTGGCAGAACCTCAAGCTCCGGTGTCCGCTGCAGCAGATTGTATAAATGCTGCTCGGATACTAAACCCAGGAAATGTCTAGCTTTTGCTTCAGCTTGTGCTGTGGCAATATGCCAACCTGCAAAGTTGCTAGAACCTATATAATCCGCTTTACCTTGCTGAACCAGAATTTCAAAAGCACCCCACAGCTCGTCCCATGATACATTGCGGTCAATATGATGCATCTGGTAAAGCTCGATATGATCGGTCTGCAGACGCTTTAATGAGGCTTCAAAATGCCGTCTGATTTTATAACCAGATAAGCCAGCTCCCGAATTGGGTCCATCATTCTCATCAAACATATCATTGTACACTTTGGTAGCCAGCACTACCTTCTCGCGCCGTCCGCCCCCTTGCTGAAACCAGCGGCCAATAATTTCTTCCGTCCAGCCGCGTCGCTCCTGGCCTCCATATACATTGGCGGTATCAAAGAAGTTGATGCCAGCATCCAGTGCAGCATCCATAATCTTAAAAGCTTCCTTTTCCTCTGTTTCGGGGCCAAAATTCATGGTACCCAAACATAATTGGCTGACTTTCAAACCGGATTTCCCTAAATAGCTGTACTTCATCCTATTTCCTCCCTTTGAACCTTGTTTAGAGACTACAATGTTTCCGCTTACTAAAGAATAATATAACCCTTAGAGTCTACTTTAACGCAAGTTTTATTTTCAACAAAGAGAACGTTACTAATCTCTAAGGGCTACCCGGAAATAATACCTCTCCTGTTCCCTGCTTAATCTTCACAATTTCGGCTAGAGTGCTGGATAGTTCGCCTGGCGGATAGGGCTTTGTTAAATACTTTTGGACTACAGTCATTAAGTCTTTGTCTGTGGGGTCGAGGGCAGAGGAGATTACAATCGGAATATTCTCCGTTCTTGAATCATCCTTTAGCATACGGATTAAATCCCAACCATCCAGCTCTTCACCCAGCATCAAATCTACCACAATCGCCACATATGGATTTTTCAGAGCCTGCTCAAAGGCTTGTTCCGGATGGTAATGGTGTGTGACCCTAAATCCCTTGCCTTTCAGCTCCTCTGACAGCAGCAAAGAAAGACTGTAATCATCTTCAACAATCATGACATTTAATTTATTATCTTTATCTGTACCCCACTTGTTCAAATCATCATCCCGGGGATTCTCCTCAGCATGCAGGGTAGGGAGACTGAACCAGACGGTAGTGCCCTCGCCTTCAATCGAATCAATGCCTATAGTCCCCTGCTGTTTCTCAATGATTTCCTTGGAAATGGCCAGTCCAAGGCCTGTTCCGCCGATTCTTTTGGATGCGCTATTATCAACTCTGCGGAACTTTTGGAACAACTGACCGATTTGATCCTTAGGTATCCCTAGTCCACTGTCCTGTATCCGTACAATTACCTGCTCTGCTTCATTATGCAAGTGTACTCTTACCTCATGACTTTGCGGTGAGAACTTGATCGCGTTACTTAACAGATTGGTCAGCACCTGGATAATCTTATCTTTATCTACCGCCACTTCTGAATGATGCGCTTCATCTACCAGTTGCATTTGATGTGTACTGCTCAGCTTATACTGATCCATAACTCCCAAAACAATTTCACTAAGGTTCGCATGTTCCGTATTATATTGCTGTTTGCCTGACTCCATACGCTGCAGATCCAGAAAATCATTAATAAGATCCGTTAATCTCTTCGCCTCTTTATGAATCGTCTCCAGATACTTCAATTGCTTCTCCGGTTTCATGGTTCTGGACAGCAGTAGCTCTGTGAACCCGAGCACACTCGATAAAGGAGTTCGCAGCTCATGACTAACCGTACTAACCAGCTCCGATTTCATCAAATCCAGTTCGTATTCTCTGGTAATATCCCGGTGTACGAATAACGTACCGATGCGGAGCTCGCGGCGATATACAGGTATGGCATATACATCAATATGCTTCAGGTGTTCTGTGCCAATGGAGTATTGCATGCTGCTGGAATCCACGGTGTGCTCGGACATCGCTTTTTGATAGAATAACCGCAGTTCAGCGGACTCATTGGACGTTTCTATGAAGTGTTCCTTCCACTTTTCCTTAGGGATCAAGGTTCCCTCAGTCCAATCATAGTAATTAAAAATTTCGCAGAGCGCTTTATTGACATGCAGCATGGTCCCATCCGTGTGAACAAACTGAATGCCTTCATTGATGTTATTTACAATATCCCGATTCAGCTTTCGGCCATGTTCAATTTCCTCATACATAAATATCCGCTCAATGGCCAGAGCCACCCGGTTCATCATGCCGTCAATCTCATTAATCTCTTCAACCGTAAAGGAATGTCCAATCCGGCTTCCACAAAATACAGCCAAAATCTCATCTTCGGCATTCACTACGGTTGTGTAAAAATCATAACAATAGACTTCATCAGCAGAAATACCCAGCTCTGATTGTGTCGCCTGACGCTTAATGATATAAGTCTTCTCTGATTGCAGGCGATATAACATATCCTCACTGTCATTCTCAAGGTAACGGTCAACCTTTGCTTGGGAAATCCCTTTAACAGCAGTAATCTTATCTTTAACCAGTAGAAAAAAGCTGGAATCAAATGCATAGAACCGATTCATAAATTGCAGAAACTTATCTGCAAATTCTTGTTTATCCAGCGTGTAGCTAATATCATGATTCAGCTGATTATTGAGCTCCAGCATCATTTTGGTTTGTTCCGTATGCTTAAGCATCTCTGCCAGCTCCTGCTGCACACTCTTCATCGAGGTAATATCATTGGCTATGAGGATATACTGATATATTTCCCCTTCAGCGTTCAGATACGGTACAATGCTCAAATTCACCCAAAGGATAGTACCATCCTTGGCCAGAAGCTGCACTTCGTTGCTCCATACCCCTCCTGTACTCAGTTTGTGGAATATTTGCTGCATAAGTACTGAAGAGAAATTGTGCAGTTCAAATAACCGATAGGTATAACCGATGATTTCGGATTTCTTATATTTTGTATATCCGCTCAGATTCTCATTGGCATAGGTGAACACCCCTTTATGCGTAAGAATCCCTACAGCTGCTGAATGATCCAGTGCTTTCATCATGCTCTCAATTTCAGTTAAGGAACGCTGCAGCCTGGACTGTTGGTCCTGAAGTTCATCCTGCTGGGCGTGAAGCTCTTCGTTCTGCATCATAAGCTCTTCTTCTTTATCCTGAATACTTCTCGCCATATTATGAAAAGCTTCATACAGCCGCCCGATCTCATCCTGTTTCTTAAGCTTGTCTAACAGAACTCCCTCTCCAGCCGCGAGAGAATGGGTTGCACCCTCAAGCTTCAGAATCGGATCAATCAGACTTTTGAGAATCCGCCAAACCATTACAGTGAAGAATAGCAGGATAACAATGCTGAACATGAAAGCGATTAGAGTAAAGTTATCCGCCTGTTTAATCGAATCCTTGTCCATCACATTTAAGGCATTATCCGAATTTCGCTTGAATTCTTTGGTATACGCGAGGAAATCATTTACCGATTGAGTGCTGCCTTTCTGGGATAGCGCTCTCAAACCTGCATAGTCATCGGCTTCAACCAGTGCAATCGCCGCTGGGAGGATTTCCGTTTTATATTGAACATAAAATACGGATAAGTCATCATTGAATTGTATTTCTTCTGCTGTTAGCTGGAGCTTCGCATACGTACTCAGAACCCCATCCAGATTCAGGAGTGCTGTCTTTAAGAGCTTCAGTTCATTGTCACTCTTAAGTGACGAATACCCTCTCGCCCGAAAAAACACCTCTTTCAGCGTGCTGGCTAATTCATTAATCGTATCCGCCTTGTTCTCCATGACTTCTCGTTTATGGCTTAAACTACTCTGCTCATTCTGTATGTAGATGAAGAATACCGTTCCTGAACATATAATTAGCGCAAATACACTGAAAATAATCCGAAAATATCTTTTTTTGATACTATGCTTAGCTTGGTTAGCCATGATCACTTAGAATCCCCTCCACAATCTGCAGGAGTTCTATCGGACTGAACGGTTTCGGCATAAAATAACGTGCGCCCGCCACTATAGCTCTATTGCGGTCAACTTCTTGTGCTTTAGCCGTCAGCATTAAAATAGGCAAAGCACTCTTCATGTCCATGCTCAGCCGCCCCAGCACCTCTATCCCCGTCATTTCTGGCATCATATAATCCAATATCATCAGGTCGTAGTGATCCGCTGACAGTCTCGCTAGCGCCTCTAAACCGTTCTCGGCAGTATGGATCTCTACATTTTCCAAATCCTCCAGCGTATCTGTGATTAACATTCTTAACACTTCTTCATCATCTACAACAAGCACCTTCTGCATGATTAATTCCGCCTTTTTTTTCATTCTGTAACACAGCTAGCACGCCTTTAAAATAAAAATCTATAAGCCAGTCGTTCAATTCTCGACAGCAGTTCAGGCATATGAAACGGCTTGATTACATAATCATCTGCGCCCATTTGCAGGGCATGGACAATATCCGCCTGATTATTTCTACCAGTCAGCATAATGACTAATATATTAACCTCCGGGTAAGTCCGTCGGATTCGCTCCAATACTTCAACACCATCAAGATCCGGCATCACTCCATCGAGCAGGATGATATATTTCTCCTCACTGGAGTACCAATCCGCTTCCAGAAAATCTAATCCATTGGCATAACTTTTTATGTTGACGGTTCCAATATTCGCCGGTCTCCAGGTAGAGAAGTGACTGTTCATGATCCGCCGAATCAGGGCATCATCATCCACAATAATCACATTAAGAACCTTGTCTTTTTTAATAACCAACAAATGTTCAGAATACAGAATTGTCTGATTTCTTCCGGCATTCTTGCTGGCATAAAGCGCCTGATCGGCTTCCTCAATCAGTCTGTCGGATTCTTGATCAGCTTCCGTGACTTCTGTAATACCGCTAGAAAAGCTTACTTGGAAGATTTCATTCTTAGCCGAGAATTCTAATGAAGAGAAATTCTTCTGAATACGCTCTATGACTAGCAGTGCTGAAGCGGCATCCGTATTGGGCAGAAACAAAGCAAATTCCTCTCCACCGAAACGGCAAAAGGTATCTTCCACTCGTATAGAATTCAGTACAAGATGAGAGAACGCCTGCAAAACCTCGTCCCCGACAAGATGCCCATAACTGTCATTCACTTTCTTGAAATGATCGAGGTCAATCAGTGCCAATGAGAATATACGACTAGTGCGTTTAAAATCTGAAACCAACTGCTTCATTGTCTGATTAAAATGTTTGCGGTTAAAAGCACCGGTCAGTTCGTCCACGATTATCGCTTCTTGCCATTCTCTCTTCAGTTCAAAGCGATTTTTGATTAGCATCAGGAACAGATCCAGATCTACCGGTTTGCATACAAAATCCATCACACCTAACGAATACGCATGCAACTGAATTTCTTTGGAATGTTCTCCACTGATAATAATGATCGGAATATGCTCTTTTTTGGCCTTGCCAATAATTTGATTTAAGACTTCAATCCCACTTATATCGGGCAGTAGGATATCGAGTAGGATCATATCCGGTTTACTTCCATAGAACTTCTTCAACCCACGTTCAGCGGATAATGCAATGCTTACATAATAGGACTGTTTCTCCAATGTTTCTTTCAGAATAGCAACCAACTCAACGTCGTCATCAATGATAAGGATCTCATTCTGCCGAATCTCTTCATTATTTAGCTGTTTGGCTGAATTGAGGGAATTGATCATTACGGAAGACGAGTTCTTGTCGATAAGCGTATTAAAGGGGAATAAATAATCGCCCCACTCCTCCATGGACCAGCTTTTATGACTATCATCCGAGAAGAACAACAGCGTGCTCTCGGCTAAGGCTTCAACCTCTCTCATCCCAACCGTTCCAGCGGTGCCTTTTAGATTATGCAGAAACCGATAAATCTCTTTTTCCGTAATTTCCGGCTGCTCCGACCACTCCTGCAAGGTTTGCTTAATTCGTTTCTCCACAAGATCTTTGTACTTTTGTATAGTCATAGTTGCTCCTTATGTTCATCATCTCAATCTCTCACTTCAACACATATTCAACAGATTGTCAATCAGATCTATTTTAAATTTAAAATATAAACTCACTGGATCAGAATACTGATCAGAGTGATATAAAACCTTTGGTTGAAGCTTCTGCTCTCATTTGACATAATAGTTGAAATGGTTCATTCCGTTAACGCGGCGGATGATCACAGATAATCAAGGGAGGCCGTTTCATTGAAAGGGATTATTACTGTACTGGGAAAAGACAAAGTAGGGATTATTGCCAAGGTCTGCACCTATCTTGCAGAGCACAATTTAAACATTCTGGATATTTCACAGACCATTGTTCAGGACTATTTTAACATGATGATGATCGTGGATATTTCCAGCGCCACTAAATCCTTCGAGGAAATTGTTGAGGAGCTGCACCAGGTGGGCGAGACCATCGGCGTAGAAATCAAACTGCAGCACGAAGATATCTTCAACATTATGCACCGTATTTAAGAATTTTTAGGAGGAGTAACATGATTTCACTCGTGGAAGTGCAGGAAACCAATAAAATGATCCGTGAAATGAATCTGGATGTGCGCACGATTACCATGGGGATCAGCCTTATGGATTGTGCCCACCCGGATATGAAGATTTTTAACCAGAATGTGTATGACAAAATCACCAGATCTGCTGAGAAGCTGGTCAAGACCGGCGAAGATCTGGAAAGACAATTTGGTGTTCCGATTGTTAATAAACGGATTTCCGTTACCCCAATCTCCATTGCTGCTGGTGCGATCAAGACCGATACTTATGTGCCTGTAGCAGAAATGTTGGACAGGGCTGCCAAAGAAGTAGGTGTTAACTTTATCGGCGGTTTCTCTGCCTTAGTGCAAAAGGGCTGTACCACAGGCGACCGGATTCTTATCGATTGTATTCCTGAAGCGTTGGCCGTCACAGAAAGAGTGTGCGCTTCCGTGAATGTAGGCTCCTCCAGAAGCGGAATTAATATGGATGCCGTAAAATTAATGGGTGATATCATTGTCCAAACGGCGATGCGTACCAAGGATAGAGATTCGATCGGCTGTGCAAAGCTGGTCGTTTTTTGCAACGCGGTTGAGGATAATCCGTTCATGGCTGGTGCCTTTCATGGTGTCGGTGAGCGGGAATGTGTAATCAACGTAGGTGTCAGTGGTCCTGGTGTAATCAAGCGGGCGCTGGAAGAAGTAAAGGGTCAGGACTTTGAGACCTTATGCGAAACGATCAAACGTACCGCATTCAAGGTTACCCGTGTGGGTCAACTTGTAGCACAGGAAGCCTCCAAACGCATGGGTGTTCCTTTTGGAATTATTGACCTGTCTCTGGCTCCAACCCCCGAAATCGGCGATTCCATTGCTGAAATCTTTCAGGTTATGGGACTCGAAGAAGCTGGCGCTCCCGGAACAACAGCCGCACTGGCCATCCTGAATGACAACGTGAAAAAGGGCGGCGTTATGGCCTCCTCCTACGTTGGGGGACTCAGTGGAGCCTTCATTCCGGTTAGTGAGGACCACGGTATGATTCAGGCTGTTCAGCGCGGTGCACTAACGCTTGAGAAGCTCGAAGCCATGACCTGCGTATGTTCTGTAGGCTTGGACATGGTGGCGATTCCGGGAAGCACATCCAAGGAAACCATCTCTGGTATCATCGCTGACGAAGCTGCTATTGGCATGGTCAACAATAAAACAACCGCCGTTCGTCTAATTCCGGTCATCGGCAAAGATGTAGGCGAAATGGTTGAATTCGGCGGATTGCTGGGTTACGCGCCAGTTATGGCGGTCAACTCCTTCAGTTGCGCCAACTTCATTAATAGAGGCGGACGAATTCCGGCTCCGATCCACAGCTTTAAGAACTAATACTGAACAACTGGTGTTTCTGCGCGGACGCACCAGGAACATAAACAAGCAAGTCTCCAATAAACGGAGACTTGCTTGTTTAGCTTTTCGGAGTTGTAAGAATCCTATATTATAATATGGCTCAATTTATCAGGGTCGAGGATCAGGTACAGATCCTGAATATGTTCTCCGTCAAGATTCAAGCAGAGTACCCCCGTAACTTTGCCTTGCTGTGTAAAGACAATATTGGACTCACCATTAATTAACGCAAAGGAAGACTCCCAGCTCCGCAACTGGTTCAGCACCCGGCGTGAGGTCAACAACGCAACCACGCCCTTGCGTCCCACCATTGGTCTAAGCACCGTATGCACCTCTCCACCACCCCCGTCAGCTATCAGTACTGGGTGATCTGCCAATAGCTCCAGCACACGATTGACGTCATAGGCTGCAAAAGCTGCAGTGAAGCGCTTCAGCAGCGTTTGTCTTGCCGGTTCATTGACGGAGCTTCGTCGCTCCGATGTAGACACTGGCTGCAGATTGCGCTTGGCGCGGCTGAATATTTTACGGCAATTCGCTTCAGACTTGTCCACCATATCCGCAATCGCCTCATATTCATACTGAAACACTTCCCGCAGCACAAAAACGGCCCGTTCAGTTGGTGTAAATTGCTCCAGCAGCACCAGAAAAGCATACGACAATGTCTCCTTGCGTTCCACTATCGCTTCAGGACCCTCATAGGTATCCGTTACAGGTTCCGGCAGCCATTCTCCAATGTAGGTCTCCCGCTGGTTATGCGCCGAATGCAGCATATTCAGGCAGCGGTTAGTGATGCCTTTGGCTACATAGGCCTTGATATTTAGGATCTCGGTCCGGTCCCGCCGCTGCAGCTCTGCAAAATAATCCTGAACCACATCCTCTGCGTCAGCCACAACTCCGACCATCCGATAGGCAATGGAGAAAGCATACTTTTGATAGCTTAAATAGAGCTCCTCCATGTTATGCTGTTCCATTACCCCCGCTCCTCCTTGGTCACCTCTACTATTCTTCCAATCAGTCAAAACAGCCTGGATACATTCCTGTGGAGATCGCTATCCGATTCCAGCTGTTTATCGTGTTAATCGCCATAATGAGATCGATGAACTCTTCCTCACTGACAAATTCTCTTACTTTATCATATACCAGCTGAGGTACGCCTGCCTGTCCGATATTCGCCACCGCCTCGGCAAGCTCCAGTACAGCCCGCTCTTTCTCTGTAAATAGAGGAACCTCTCTCCATACACTAAGCAGCAGAATCCGGTCGCCATGATCACCCAGCTTGAGCAGATCCTTGGCATGCATGTCTAGGCAAAAAGAACAGCCATTGATCTGGGATACCCTTATTTTGATCAATTCATAGAGAACTTTATCCGTGCAACGACTGCTTGTATACTGTTCTAATGACATCATTGCCTTAAGTGCCGTCGGGTTTGCCTTTTGATGATTAAATCTTAATTCCATCTTGATCGCCTCCTAAAAGTGTGTACATATAGAAGACAATCAAGCACTCCGTTTTGTGACACATGGCCCTATAAATTCATTATAAATTCTGAAAAATGCAGTAATAGAATCTTTAAGCCGCGGCTCGCTTGGCTTTGCGGATCGTAATCATCCGCCAGCCTGTCAGGAGCGCTGAAACCAGGCAGATACCCGCTGAGGTCATAAATACCACATGCATGCCGGAGAGGAAAATATCCGGATGACCAGGGACCAAATCGGTTACCCGGTGCCCCGCCTTACTGCTCATCACATTGAACAGGATCGTCGTCGCGACGGTAATGCCGACCACCATGCCCACATTGCGGACCAGTGAGTTAACGCTGCCCGCTGAGCCGAGTTGTGTTCGTGGCACTGTGGACATGATCAGCGAATTGTTGGGCGATCCGAACAAGCCGCTGCCGATGCCGAGCATGGCGATCCATAGTCCGACCAGAACAACAGAGCTTCCGTCATGCAGTCGGGCCAAGCCAAATTGAGCGATGACCATCACTATAAGCCCGGCGAACGTCAGGAATTCGGAACCAATTTTATCCGATAACGCACCGCTCAGCGGAGCAACGATGACCATAGAGATTGGGAATAGCATGAGCAGAAAACCCGCATAAAATGGTGACAGATTCAGCATGTTCTGTGCATAGAACGGGGCAATGATGTTGAAGCAAAAATTCGCTACGAACACTAAAAAAGCACAGAGAATACTTAACGAAAATAGCGGATTCTTGAACAGAGACAGCTGAAGCAGCGGGTGGGACCCGCGCAATTCGAGGATGATGAAGACAATAAAGGCTGCGGCTGCCGTGGTCAGCGCCAAGATAATCCGGTTGTCCCCGTATCCAAGCTGCTGCCCGAGCAGTAGACCGGCAAATAGGGTGATAATAAAGACGGCAAACAGCATGCTGCCGGGAATATCTATTTTGGATTTAACGCGGACCAAGTCTTTCGGCAGAACCTTCCAACCGAGTACAATCGCAATCAGCCCAATCGGAACATTCACCCAGAATATATATTCCCAACCCAAAGTGGACACAATAATGCCGCCCAAGCTGGGTCCGGCGATACTGCCGAGAGATACAAAGGTACCGATCAGACCAAGCGCCTTGCCGCGTTCCGTTGACGGAAAGATATCTGTAACAATCCCCTGGCTGTTCGCCATGGTCATTGAAGCCCCCATGGCCTGAATAATCCGCGAGGCAATCAGGAACGGCAGGCTTGCGCTTAGTCCGCATAAGAGGGAGCCGATGATAAAGATAATAGTGCCTATTTTGAATATTCTGATCTTTCCGACGATGTCCCCAAGCTTCCCGAAGAAGAGGATCACTGAACATATCGCCATCAAATAACCGGTAGTCACCCATACGACCTGGCCCATCGGCAACTGCAGCTCCTTCACGAGCACCGGCAAAGCAATATTAACGATGCTTCCGTCAAGCGTGGACATAAAGGTAAACAGATTTAAGACTATCAGGATAATCCAGCGTTTTTTTTGAATTTCTGCATCCTCCTGATAAGTCGCGCTTATCGAACTCATCATTAACACCCTCTTAAATCCATATTTCCGAAAATAGTTGCACACGCAACTAACTGGCTATTTGTAGTGTACCGCAATTTAGTTGCGTGCGCAACCTCTTTGCTGTAGTATTTTAATCAGAACAGCATTGGTAGGCAAGTATTTTACGTAAAAGAGGTGTCGATTTTGACTTTGAAAAAAGAACCCATCGGAAAACTGATTTCCCAGCTCCATCGCCAGAATCAAAAAATCCTGGCCAAAGAGCTGACGCCATACGGACTCGGCAGCGGCGGGCAGCACACCTTTCTTAAACTGATCCTTAACCAGCCTGGCATAACGCAGGATCAAATGACCAATGAAATGAAATTTGATAAAGCAACAACTGCCCGTTCCGTCAAATATCTTGAGGAATCGGGATATATTGACCGCAGAATTGATCCCAATGACCGCCGCTCTTCTCTGCTCTATCCGACTCCCAAGGCGCTCGAATTCGCTCCGGTGTTTAAATCGATCCTGGAAGAATTCAACCGCAAGCTTGCCGCCGATTTAACGGAAGAAGAAGTCGATCTGCTAGTTACTTTGCTCCAAAAGATCACAAAGAATTCCGAAGCGTTAAATCAGCAGAATTGATGAGGCGCACGCCAGAAGCACAGCACCTTTCCCCGCAAACAACCGCCTGGCGGATTTACTAATGTCAGCATCATGTGCCCACATAAAATCGAGATAGTTCCGATTGCTCCACTGCTGAATATATATCGTTCACTAGCGTTTCAATGGAAGCATTGCCCCAGGATGGGTCGGTCATGTCTGCGAAATCAAATGGACGCTGCATGGAATATTTTAGGTGGATTTGTTCATGAAACAATGGTACATTAATTTGGGTTCAATAGCACGGATGTTCGTGTTCGTTATGTGTTATTGGGATAATGCGCAAGTCGTGATATTGGTTTAGGCTCATATTAATTATATTGGGGGATGGTATCGGCATGGACAAGAATTCAGTTTATCGAACAAACATTATAGGCGCAGGTGAGGTTGGTAGCGCTATCACGGTCGATTTGGACAAGGATTCTATACATAAAACAAACAGCATCTTTTGGGATACAAAAGGAAATGAAGTCTTAGGAGCAACCGCGCTTCCTCTCTATGGAGCATTTGTCTCAGAAGAAAAGTGCCAACTTTTTGGTGATATCTCCGGAAAAAAAGTGCTGGAAATAGGCTGTGGAAGCGGTCAATCCCTGCAATATGTGGGGCAACGCAAAGCCATTGAACTATGGGGTACAGATATATCAGAGCAACAAATCGAAAAGACAAAACAGCATTTGACATCGTGTGGTCTTTCAGCAAATTTGATCTGTTCTCCCATGGAAGATGAATGTGGGATCCCGGAGGATTATTTTGACTTCGTTTATTCGGTTTATGCCATAGGCTGGACCACCGACCTTGAGGGTACTTTTAGCCGGATCGCTTCTTACCTAAATAAAGATGGCATATTTATTTTCAGCTGGTCTCACCCTATACACAAATGTGTTGTTGCCGAAAATAATATGCTTGCTTTTAAAAAATCTTATTTTGATGAATCTTGGTATTCGGTATCACTTGATGAAGGTACGCTAACATTATCGGATCGTAAACTATCAACCTATGTAAATGCGCTCTCAAAAGCGGGATTTGTTATTGAACAAATGATTGAGCAATCTGATGATGAAATTATGCAATCGCGGGACGATAACAGTGATTTTGCCAAAAAAGCAAAGATGCTTCCTGTAACTTTTGTAATCAAAGCAAGAAAACTATAGTTCACCGTAAGTTAAAGTAGAATCATAAACCTTTCACTATTCCTTTACTTCAACTAATCCTTCATCATCACCAATGATTTCAAGCACTGGCTTTTCAAATGCTTTCAATATTGAATTATTTAGTCTCCATTCTAAGTCTGCTTTACTCTCACCACTAAGTATATTTTTACCCCAAATCCATGAAGTAGGTATGTCATTATCATAATAAACTTCACATACATCATATGAAACTAAACCATTTTTCCAATCCTTTTTTAACACTCTATAATTCCAGTATTTATTCATCTTCGTTCTCCTCAAGGTTAATTTTAATATAACGCCCTTTTAACTATACTGCCCGTTAACGTAATAGAGCTGCCGTTCGTACCGGCAGCTTCGTTTCGGATGCTCATTTTACTAACGTTCTCCGCTAGCATGCCTGATATGGCTAATTTTTCAGAGACTCAGTTTATTTCAAATGAATATCGTTATTTTGTAACGTCGCCATGATATGTAATACCGGGTACCGGAGAATACTCTTTCAGCTTTTCCTCTTTCACTTGCCAAATGCCCTTAATAAAGTAACCGTACATCGAATCTGTTTTTGCTGGTTCTAGTACAAAGTCCAGAGTTTGTTTTACTAGACCAGCCTCTTGCTTCACTATGGCGACTCGTACCGTAATGATAAAATTTTTATCCTGCTTCACGTCTATAAATTGGGTGTCAATAACGGCTGGATAGATTCCGCCTATAGGAACGATATTTTCGGGACCAATCACATTGCTGTCAAAATATCCTGAACGAAGCGGCTTCACTAGGTCAGGGTTCCGTGAATCAAATCCGATGATATACTGCATGATTAGGTCATGGAGGGACAGCCAATAGATTCCCTTCGCTAAATTATCGTCCCAAACATTTTCCTTCGTATTAATGTTAACTGTCTTGGATTCGTTATTCCAAAGAACGGATGCACCAAGTGCCGATGCAATCGTACCGATGGGTACGAGCACACGCCCGTTCTCCATTTTAGGCGGAACGTCTGTGGATACAGGATTACCGTTCAGTATAATACGAATCGGGATGGCCGCATGTACTGCCGTCGCTACCGAGAGAAGAACTACACAAATAAGTGCGGTTTTTAAACCATTCTTGAAATGTTTCATAGCTAACAGCTCCTACCATCAGATTTACTTGCTATCACCTTTCGGCTCTTTGAAAAATAGAGATAGATTACCGATGATTTCTCTCACGCCTTCCGAACAGAGGGCGAATAAAACACGTCAGCATGCATATGCTGAATTTTGTCCCAGTTGCCGGGATTGGTCGTGTCTGGTGAGCGGTGCCCCAGAATGTCCTGATATAGGGCTGTTTTTTGTTCCAAATGGGCTACGTGCCGTTTGGCTTCTTCGAGCTTAACGAGCGCCACCTCTTTATGCTCCATCATGAGTGCGCTGCGTTGCGGAATGGTCGAATCCCCTTCGAGACAGAGATCGACATATTTTTTGATGATTTCAATCGGCATCCCAGACTGCTTGAGACATCTGACGCCATGCAGCCAGTTGATCGATTCTTCGTCGAACAGCCGGATATTATTCTCATTTCGCTGTACGCTTGGCACCAACCCTTTATCGGTGTAAAAGCGAACAGCATGCTCGGTGAGTCCCGTTATCAGGGCGGCTTCTTTGACTGTATGCATGTGTGATCCTCCTAAAAAAAATAATAAGATTGTTTGACTTCGTGTTACACGAAGGAGATAGGCTTATTGTAATGCAACACGGACGTAAGTGGAATCCCCGCTTCATTGCCCGATTCCTGATAAATACGCCGTTTGCTGTTGTACATTAAACACTAGGAGGAATTTACAATGCTAACCGTAACATTGAACAATGGTGTAAAAATGCCGATCATCGGCTTTGGTGTCTACCAAGTTCCGGATGCTGAAGAATGCGAGAATTCCGTATATGAAGCGCTGATGGCTGGTTACCGTCTGATCGATACCGCGGCCGGTTACCTCAATGAGGAAGCGGTAGGACGCGCGATCACACGTAGCGGCGTGCCGCGTGAGGAGCTGTTCATCACGACCAAGCTTTGGATTCAGGATGCCGGCTACGAGAATGCCAAGCTTGCATTTGCTAAATCCTTGAAGAAGCTGCAGCTCGACTATCTCGATCTATATCTTATTCACCAGCCGTTCGGCGACTACTACGGCGCTTGGCGTGCGATGGAAGACCTGTACCGCGAAGGCAAGATCAAGGCGATCGGTGTCAGCAACTTCCTGCCCGACCGTCTGATGGACCTCATCGTGCATAACGAAATCGTACCCGCCGTCAACCAGATCGAAACACACCCGTTCTACCAGCAGACTGAGAGTGCTGCTTTTATGAAAGAACAGGGAGTTCAACACCAGTCGTGGGCTCCTTTCGCTGAAGGACTTAATAACATGTTCGGCAACGAAGTGCTGGCCTCGATCGCAGAAAAATACAACAAGTCCATCGCTCAGGTCGTTTTGCGCTGGCTTGTTCAGCGTGAAGTCGTTGTAATTCCAAAATCGGTGAGAAAAGAGCGGATCGTCGAAAACTTCGACATTTTCGATTTTGAGTTGAGCGCGGACGATATCGAACAAATCTCCGCTCTCGATACGCGGGATAGCCTTTTCTTATCCTACCACGATCCGAAATTCGCCAAGATGCTGGGTACCTTGAGAGTCGATCTGTAAACCTTGGTTGAACCGCAAACTCATCACACGTTTATCCTAATCTAAGAACGGACAGGACGAGCCGTTCGCTCTATGCTATCAGCGGTTACTTTGTATAGTTGGTGCGGCAGGTCGTGTCCCATGCCGTCAACCAACATTAGCTCGGCGCCCGGGATGGCAGAAGCCGTATCCTCCCCACACGCTGGGACAAACAGGGGATCTTCCACCCCATGAATGACAAGCACTGGTACTTTTATGGTCGCCAGCCGCGGACGACGGTCACCGGAGACAGCAATAGCCGCAATTTGTCGCCCGACGCTGCCTGGATCGTAGGCTCGCTGGACTTCCTCCAGAATGAGCGCCCGATATGCATCCTCTTCAAACGGATAGCCAGTGCCGGCAATGCGTTTGGCAAAAGAGAGGCTGTGCGCCAAAAATCCTGCTTCATCCTCAAATGGGTTTGGCGCCGGTTTAGTCATCATAGCTATGACATCCGGCGAGGTTTGCGGAAGGGCGGGATTACCAGAACTGGACATAATGGAGGTGAGTGATAACACCCGTTCAGGGTACTCAATGGCTGCAATCTGAGCGATCATTCCGCCCATCGACCTGCCAACGAAATGTGCCTGGTCAATTGAAAGGGCATCGAGTAGTCCGATAGTATCGTTGCACATGTCATCGAGAGTGTAAGGGATGTCCGGTCGCTGTCCCGACATGAGAGCAGTAGCCAGTGCGTCAAAATCCAGCGTCCGATAATGGCTAAAGTGTGTCGAGCAACCTGCGTCACGATTGTCAAAGCGGATCACGCGAAAGCCTCGCGCTGCTAATATCCGACAAAAAGGAACCGTCCAGCGAATCATCTGGGTTCCAAGCCCGGCGATTAGGATAATAGCCTCGTCGTTTTCGTTACCGAAACTGTCATAGGCCAAATCGACGCCGTTAACTTTCAGGATGTTCATAATATGTTCTCCTCCTATTAATTCGGTCTCGGATATTCTGCTATGGGCAGAAGACGTAAATTTTCGACCGCTAATTCCTTCCCTTCAGGGAAGGAATTAGCGGCTATTTTTTTAATATGGTTTCTGATATCAGGTGCCCAGTCATCAATGAAGTGGTAAAAACGCTCCAAATCACCTGCATATAATTCTCGCAGAGCTTCTTCGTATTGAGGGAAGTTCCCGGCCATAGCTGTCATAAAGTGATGTGTTGCTTCTTGTGACTCTCGGATCTTGCTCTGTTTTCCTCCAGCATGGCGAGCCTCGTCAACGAGTTTTCGTAATGTTACCGATGCCCCTCCAGGTTGACTCTTGAGCCATTCCCAATGCCGTGGCAATAACGTAACCTCACCGGATACAACCCCCAGCTTAGGGCGACCGACCGGCCGTGTAGGTTGGTGATTCCCTTCCGTACTGGACAAGTCACCAAACTGTTCTCCTAATCGTTTGAGCACATCATCTGTCTTCCCACGAAAATCAACATCTATTTGCTTCCCCGTGGAATCGTCAAATATAAGCAGCTGTGTGAGGTCTCTGTCATCCAGAGTCTCCTTTACTGTAGAAATAACGTGCTGCAAGGAACCACTGGCGATGATTCCCACACCCAAAAATGCCGTGCAGTAAAGATCATTTATCATGCTGTACCTCCTCCTCTGAATGCCACGCTAATTATACCCGGGTAAAAATAAAAAATCAATATCACCCTGGTAAAATGCCGCAGCCCCCAACTATCGCCGCCAACTGACTTGAATGTTCAGCCATACATATCACACACTCTCTACTTAAAAAGTTGACTTTAATGAACACACTGTTGATTTATAACTGCGTTGTTCATTATAATGAAAGTATGACGAGCATAAAATAATCAACATTTTCAACTATTTCATTAAGGGACCACTATTCATGCACCTGTTCGTTACTCAGAAATAACCTTGTAGGAGGACTGAATATAGTGGCTGAGAAGCTTACGGATCTTCGTGTCATTCGTACCAAAGGACTGATGGAGGAAGCTTTGCTGGCCTTAATTGAAGATAAGGGCTTTGAGGGAGTTAACGTCCGAAGTTTAACGGAGAAAGCCGGAATAAACCGGGGAACCTTTTATCTGCATTATCAGGATATTTATGACCTACTGGATCATATCGAAGCTGAATTGATTGCCGGAATGGAAACTCAATCTGCTCAGTGGGAGTGGAGTATAGTAGACTCCGTATATCAAGTCTCTGAGAATGAACCGTTTGCTACGATTATGAGTTTTTTTAATTATTTGAACGAACACGCACGCTGGTTCAGGATTATCTTTTCGTCTACCGGGTCTGCAGCCTTTGGAACTAAACTCAAGTCCTTAATTCGGACCCGAATGTTTGAGAAAACCCCCCCAGAACTAGTCGAAGCCAAGTCTTCAGAGGTGCCGCCAGATTATCTGATTGCCTATTTCAGCGCTGCCCATTTCGGCCTCATCCAGCATTGGTTTGAGACCGATCAAGCCTTTCCCCCCGCGAGATGGCCTTAATGCTTACCCGACTGATTCGCGATGGTCCGATGCAGACTGCGCTGAATATGCGAACAAATGATGTTGAAAGGAATGAATGATTACTATGTCCATAGAAAATGTGAAAGCCCATTTCCGGCTCCATAACAGGGGACAGGATGTCCAAGAGTTCGCCACCTCCAGTGCTACCGTCGAACAAGCCGCAGAGACCATCGGCGTTATTCCCGCTCGCATTGCTAAGACGCTTTCTTTTCGAGGAGAAGGTGAAGCTGCCATTCTGGTCGTAGCCACCGGAGACGCTAAAGTAGACAACAAGAAATTCCGGGAAACCTTTGGATTTAAAGCTAGAATGCTGACTCCGGACGAAGTACTTGAACAAACCGGCCATGCGATCGGCGGGGTATGCCCTTTTGGACTGACACATGAACTAGATGTGTTCCTGGATGTCTCTATGAAGCGGTTTAGCACGCTATTTCCGGCCTGCGGAAGTACCAACTCAGCGATAGAGCTGACCTGCGATGAACTCGCACAATACTCTGGCAGCAAGGATTGGGTTGATGTATGTAAGGACTGGGAATAAGAGCTTATAACTAACAATAGCCTCTAATTTAGCCGTAACTAAGCAAGGGCGGACAAGAAATCCTGTATGAAATCCAAGATTTGCTCGTTGTAGAACGTGAGATAACAATAATTCTGTATGAAATACAACATTTACTCGTTGTTAAGCATGATGTGGCAACAAATGCTGTATTTGATACAACATTTAGCTGAATCAGCGCCATATCATCAGGCAATGTTGTATTTGTTACAACATTTTTGCAGCACGGAATTTCTGGAAATGTATAGTGAAGATTTTTCTTACTCATATCTACAAAAAAGCAACCTGAACCGTTAGTCACGGTCAGGTTGCTTTTAAAATGTGAGGGGGAAAAGCTGTATCCAACCTTCGGTCTTCGGTCTAGTCTAAGCCTCAGACAATGGGAACAAGAGCGGCACCACTTTACCGGCGCCAACATCAATCAGGCCCAGATCCGTAATCTTCAGCGCCGGACTGACCGGCAGCGAATGGGTACTGATGGACATAATCGGGTTGTAATGGTCATAGCCTAGCGATTCCATGGCACTGCGCAGCGCAGATACCTGCGCCGCCGTTTTCTCCAGTGGCTCCTCAGTCAGAATACCGCCGACCGTAAGGTCTAGTGAAGCGATAATCTTCCCCTCACAGACTACGCAGAACCCGCCTTGGCTGGAGATAACCGCGTTAGCCGCCACAGCCATGTCTTCAGGATTATGGCCCACGACGAGCAGATTATGGTTGTCGTGCGAATACGTTGTGGCAATAGCTCCACGCTTGATTGTAGCTCCACCAATCAAGCCGTAGGCGCGGTTGCCGTTCATCCCGTAGCGCTCAAAGGTGGCGATTAGGCCATATCCACTCTCCTGCCATTGCAATTGCCCGCCTCGAACCTCGGCTTCTCCATGCAACTCATCCGTAAATGTAGACACATTATTCACCATCATCACCCGGCAGCCATAACGACCGTCCGGCTGTTCCGGTCTTACCTCGAAGTCGGCTGCCGTCATAAGACCCAGCTTTACGCTGTTATAGAAATGGGCCGGGAAACGCGGAAGCGGCTCCCGCTGTGGAAGTGGGTTATGCTGGTCATACACCTGTATTCCTCGCTTATAGACCGCATCTATTTCAAAGGTAGCTAGATCCGAGAGCAGCAGGAAATCAGCGATTTTGTTCGGGGCGATCATGCCTCGATCATTCATTTTCATCCGCCGGGATGGAGTGAAGGTAGCCGCATAAACAGCATCCGCAGGCGACATGCCCATCGCGATCGCTTTGCGCACCAAATGATCCAGATGACCGGTCGCGACCAGTGAATCCGTCATCACATCATCGGTCACAAAGCAAAAATGCTCACCGACCGGATGTTGAATTAAATAGTCCACGACATCAGGGGTCATCGATTTCTCCTGAATCTCAATAAACATTCCCGCCGCGATACGCGCAGCCAGTCCCTCTAGGCTCTGATGGGTATGGTCTGAATCTATGCCCGCATAGATCAGCCGGTGCAAATCAAGCTCCAGCAGCTTCGGGGTATGCCCCTCAATCACCAAATCGGGATAGTGGGTCCGAATGTGCTGGAGAATCTGATTGCTTTTGCCGTCTGGATCACGAATCACATCGACATAATTCATCACTTCCCCGAGACAGATCATCCGCTCACTCTGCATCAGCTGGTCAATATCTGCAATCTCGATCGAACCTCCGGTAGTCTCCAGTGTCGTAGCTGGTACTGAGCTCGGAATAGCATAGAACATATCCACTTCACAGTCCTCGCTGGCCCGGATCATCTCATGGACACCTTCAACGCCAAAGACATTGGCCATCTCATGCGGCTCTGGGACGATGGTCGTTACCCCATGGCGCAAAATACCATACGAGAAGGTTTCCGGTGTAATCATCGTGCTTTCGATATGCAAATGAATGTCGATCAGGCCAGGAACCATCGTTCTGCCTTCTCCTTCAATGATCTCATCCGCTTCGAACGTCTCAGTCCCCAAGGTCCCGATATATAGGAAACGTCCATCCTTTACAGCCACATTGCCTAGGTTGAACTTCTTATAATAACTGTTATACACATTCACATTCAGAATTAATTGATCTGTACGCATCTCATAAACTCCTTATTAAAGCTTTACTGCACGAGCACCAGCTTCTCTTTTGGAAAATAAACCGTCACACGTTCCCCTTGTCTAAAGGGTTCATCCATCTCCTGATTTACGGTAAATGTACCTAGCTCCGTCTCCACTTCGTATTGATAGCTTCGGCCAAGATACGTACTGACCTGCACCGTTCCCGGCAGCGTATTACTGGTCAATCTGGAATCCACAACGTTAGCGAGCAACTGCAAATCATCAGGCCGAATCGCACCCAACAGCCCCTTATTCCCGGCCCCATTCAGTCGTTTGACTGCTTGGAAATTAAACCCTTTGGAGGATAGCTCAATATCCTCTCCTTCATCATTCCGGTTCTCAAACGAGATGAAATTGCCAAAACCGATAAAACGGGCCACATATTCACTGGCTGGATATTTAAAAATCGCGGCCGGATGATCGAGCTGTTCTATCTTCCCTTGATTCATAACCGCTACCTGATCGGAGATCGAGAAACATTCCTCCTGGTCATGGGAGACGTAAACCGTTGTAATTCCCAGCTCTTGTTGAATCCGGCGGATCTCGACGCGCATATTGACCCGCAGGTTGGCATCCAGATTACTAAGCGGCTCGTCGAAGAGAAGCAAATCAGGCTCAATGACAAGCGCTCTGGCAATCGCGACCCGTTGCCGCTGACCCCCGGACAAGCTCTGCGGGAGCCGTTTCTCAAAATCGTTCAGACTAACAATGTCGAGCATGCGCAGAACCCGCTTCTTGACTTCCGCTTCCTTCAGCTTGCGCAGTCGCAAACCAAACGCCACATTGTCATATACCGACATATGGGGAAACAGCGCATAGCTCTGAAATACAAAACCGAAATTCCGCTTGTTCACAGGAACGTTGGTATAGTCCTGTCCAGAGAACATGAATTTGCCCTGCTCAGCATTCAAGAATCCGGCAATCAGGCGCAGGGTCGTTGTTTTGCCGCAGCCGCTGGGTCCGAGCAGGGACAGAAGTTGACCTTTTTCCAGCTGCAGATTGAAATCTTCCAATATAAAATGGTTGTCGTAAGCAACCGATACCTGTTCAAGGCTTAAGAGTGCCATTCACGTGTGCCTCCGTTATCGTTTGGTAAAATAGGCGAATCCCATCAGCCGTTCGATGATGAACATCAGGGCTGCTGTCAGTACCATCAGGATGACCGAAATGGCCGCAATCGTCGGGTCAAAATAATTCTGCACATAGGTCAGCATCTGTATCGGCAATGTGCTCACGCCAGGCCCTGTCATAAATACGGAAATATCCACGTTATTGAAGGACTCCAAGAAGGCAATCAGAATAGCTGCCATGATGCCGGAGCGAATATTGGGCAATACAATCTTGTAAAAGGTATATAACCGCCCTGCCCCAAGACTTTGCGCCGCCTCCTCCACAGCAAAATCGAAATTCGCCAAGCTGGAAGCAATCACTCGAATAATAAAAGGAAGCATGATTACGGTGTGTCCGATGAGCAGTCCGGCATAGATCGGCAGTCCGTAGACCACAATCAAATAGCGGAGCAGCGTAAAGCCAAGCACAATTCCAGGAATCAGTACCGGTGACAGGAACAGCGCATTGAGCGTATCTCGTCCACGGAAACGAAACCGGCTGAGCGCATAGGCCGCAGGTACACCTAGCAATAAAGCAAGCAGATTGCCAAGCATAGAGACGATGACCGAGGTCTTGAACGTCTCCATAAACATACTCACTTCAAAAATATTCTTATACCAGCGCAATGAAAAGCCCTCAGGGGGGAATTTCAGGATGGTGCCCGGCTCAAAAGAAGTGACCGAAATAATCGCGAGCGGGCCTAGTAAAAATATAAAGACCAGCAGCGTGTACAGGGATAACGCGCGGTTTCCTTCCTTCATGTTCTCACCCCTTCGGATTTAATCGGTTGGCCCATTTATTCATCAGACCCACGACCACAAACGTAATGACAATCATAATTACGGCAATTACTGAGGCCGCCTGCCAATCATTAAGGGTCATGGCATTCTGATACAGAAACGTAGAGATGACCCGCTCCTTGCCGCCGAGCAGCGCCGGTGTCGTATACGCCGTCAAGCTGCCGACAAAGACAAGGATGCTGCCGATGATAAGTCCCGGCACGGTCAGCGGGAAGATGATTTTGCGGAACGCTGTGAAGGATGATGCGCCGAGACTCCGTGCAGCCAGAACCAGCTCATAGTCCAGATTCTCCATCACACCAAGCAGCGTAATAATGATCAGCGGCAGGAATAGATGCACGAGGCCGACCATCATCGCTACAGGGGTATACATTATTTCCAGCGGATCATGAATCAGCCCGGTGCTTAGCAGGAAGGTATTCAGCAGCCCTTTTTTACCGAGAATAATCATCCAGCTGAAGGAACGGACCACGGGGCTCGTCAACAGCGGGAAGATAGCCAGCGCAAGCAGAATACTTTTCTTCCGAGCACTGGTACGGGAGATATAATAGGCGGTCGGATAACCGAGCAGTATACATACAAGCGTTGTTACAACACTTACCCTCAGCGTAGTAAATAGGATGCGATTAAAATAACCGTCCCGGAAAAAATGGAGATAACCCTCCAGCGTCAACTGCCCGTCCTGCACAAAGGTTGAAGCAATAGTCAACATAATGGGAATTAACATAAAGGCTGCCAGAAACAGGATTCCCGGCAACAGCAGCAGGTACAAGAATCTTTTGTTCATCCTCTTACTCCCGTCTTTCCGTCAGCTCTTGGTTTAAGCTATGGATAAATCCCTCCATAAAAGCGCGGTCATCCACCTCCAGGCAGACGCTAACATTAGGTGGTCTGTTTAGACGATTCTGGAAATCGCAAACGGTCTGCCCATCACATAGATCACTGCGGGTTTCTACATCCACATAATAGTCCTGCACCGTAACCCATTTGCGATTCATCGCTACGGCCACAGCCAGCGGGTCATGTAGGGCACAAGCCTGAACGCCATTGCGTTCGAAATACCGCTGCCGGTAATCGGCGGTGCTCTGTGCTACATACGCAGCTATTTCGGGATTGCGCAGTCTGGCAATATCCGCTGTTGTAAGCAGCGCCTGACGCGTGACATCGAGCCCTACCAGCGTAAGCCGTTCAAAACCGGCTTGGAGCACTTGCTTCCCGGCCTCAGGATCGACATACATGTTGTATTCGGCCGTTGGGGTTACGTTGCCGTAGCCCTTTACTACACCGCCCATGATAATTACCTCAGCAGTATGCTGTACTAGTTCCGGGCATTTCTGCAGCACCTGCGCCAGATTGGTGAGCGGAGCGGTCATGATCAGCGTGACCTCTCCGGGCTGGGCCAACACCTGGCGGATGATGAAATCAGCAGCCGCCTCTGCTTCAGCCTCCTTAAGAACAGGCATATCCGCCAGCGCCCCGCCAATCCCGTCACGCCCATGCACGTTATGCTCGAAGAAGGGTTCACGTACCAGCGGTTTGCTAGCACCACGATAGACCGGAATCTCAGCAGACACGCCGAGCAGCTGCAGAATTTTGCAAGTATTCGCGGTAGCCTGATTCAGTGAAACATTGCCGCTTACGGTGGTAATACCCAGAATATCGAACTGTCCGCTTGTCACCGCCAGCATGATGGCCAGAGCATCGTCCACACCGGTATCTACATCAAGAATTACTTTTTTACGCGCTGTCATCCTTAACCGCCAATCTCACGATTAAAGCGATCCGTCCATTCGGTAATGTTCTGGTTCACAAATTTCATATCCAGCTTGCGCAGCTTGCCGATCACGTCTGCACCATAAGTAACACCCTGCGCTTCCTCTTCGGTCAGCACCACTTCGGTATTTACGGGCGAATCTATTTTGCCTTTGGCTGATTTCTCCTGTACTTCCTTGCTTAGCTGCCAGTTAATAAAAGCTTCGGCCAATTCTTTATTATCCGTTCCCTTTACCACGTTAAGTGTATTCATTACCGCATAAGCACCTTCAGAAGGAGCTACGAATACAGCAGCGGGAATAGCGGCCTTCAAGTCTTTGAAGTACATTTCCATAATTGGACCTCCAGCAATCTCCTCCTGGGCGAACATGTTTACATATTCTGAAGTCTGGCTGTAATATTTGACTACATTGCTATCCAGTTCTTTCAGCTTCGCATAGGCTTGATCTTCGTTAAATTCGCTGCTGCCCGAGACAACAGAAGCCGCATCTACGATCATCGGACCTGCAGTTGCTGTGATAGCGGGAAGGGATAAATTTTTAGGAAAAGCCGTCCAGAGGTCCTTCCATGATTTCACTTCACCCTTCACGAGTGCCGGGTTATAGGCGATTCCGAGGCGGCCGATCGTGTAAGCCGGACCATAGTCTTCGCCCAGCGGCGCTTTAGCAAGATCATAAATACTGTCGATATTCGGAATATTGGCACGGTCTACCTTTTCGAACAGATCCTCGTCAATCGCCTGCTGCGCATAATAGTCCGATAGGTAGATGACATCAACATCGGAGCTGCCTTGGCGGATTTTGTTCAAACGTTCAGCATTGTTGCCAATTTCGACGACGATTTTGACATTATGTTCCTTTTCAAAGGGTTCATATACCGCTTCCTTAAAGAAATCCTCCGAGAAGCCCCAGGTAGAGATAACCAGATCCTTAGCAGCCGGTTTTTCTGTCTCTTGGGCTGCTGTATTGTTAGTTGTTGCGTTATTGGTGGCACTATTTGCTCCATTGGTGTTATTGCCGGATGTACCACAGGCTGTTAGTGCCGCTGTAAGCGTAAATGCCAAGACTGTACCCATTATTTTTTTCATGATTATTAACCTCCCTGATTTGGTTGATTCGGTGAACTCAAACTGTAATCTCCCCACACCTCCCGATCGTAGTCAAGCTCGCATTACCTATTTTTTCCATAAAAAAGAGAAAAGTATTCTTGTAGGAAACAAGAACACTTTTCTCTGTGTAAACAAAGTAAAGAGGTACCCGTTATAAAAGGACGGTCTTCGTTTAAGATAGATCAAAAACGAAAATCCGTGATAATATCATTACTCACCAGCCAATACCATATTCGTAAAAGCCCATTGTGTCGGTGCATCATAATCCCGAAGCAGAACCTCGATGTTCAAACCCATCTCATCCTGTAGTCTTTCCTTGAATTTCTTCTTAAACAGCAGTGACATGCGAAAATCCACTTCCTGCTTAAGTTCAGGTGCCTCGCCCTCAAGTGCTGTAGAACGGGGTGACCTGCGATGTTTGGCATGAAAGGTGATGACCCGCTGATCAACCGTTACGCGAAGCAGGGTCGTACCAAAACCAAATAATTCCTTGGATAGCTCATTGTAGATCTGGCACATCTTCTTCCTGTTCTCCGTACTGTCCAGCTCTGCCATGGAACCACCTTCAAAAAACGAAATATCGTACATTCATATCGATAATTAATGTTATTATACATAAACTTTAGATATCCGGCAAGAAAAAAGCCATAGTTAACATGAAAGTGACGCCAAACACGAACAATGACTTATTACAGCTCATTCACTTCCGGTCAACTAAAACCGTAACCTCTTGTGTAATCTTATCCCCGCCAAGGCTTCTCCATTTGGCCACAAAAGCATCAAATTCACTAAGAGGAGCATCACCCACAATAATATTGAGGAAGGTCTCACTCTCCAGCTTCTGCAATGCCGGCCATTTGCTCTGCATGAGCTGTGTATTGCCATAAAAAACGCTGCGAACCCCCTCTATAGCTGTTGAGGTCAACACGGCAACCCCGTATTTATAAGCATTAGCCGCCTTCCAGCCCTCCAAATTCTTCTTCGGCTGTTCGGAATCTGCCATCCACTGATCATAGATGAGTCGCGTATCCGGGTCCAGCGTATCTGGATCAATCTTATTATGCAACGTCTGCTGGATATCAGAATAATGTTTCTCAATAGCATCAGAGTAATCAAGCAGAAGGTCGAACGGATAGTAGGCCCGTGGCTGAATACCTGTCTGTGCGGAGAAATCATCCAGCTTCTTAACCTCCTCCTGGTTAGGGTCCTGCCGTCTTTCTAATCTGGTAAAAGCGTTAAGCAGCTTCACTACAGCCTCAGGATGCTTATAACCTTTGCGTACAACCAAATATCGATCGGTCACCGGAGCCATATGGGCAACAAAATTACCCGAGGCATCGAGCGGAGCCGCATAGGCTCTCCATTCCGCTTTGGTGTCCAGGGCCACCGCTTCCGACAATGGATAATAGGGCATCCACCACGGACCGAAGAACATGCCTGTCTTCCCCGCTATTATAGGCTCCTGCGTTTCTTTATAGAGCGCAAATTCAGGATCAATCAGTCCTCGCTTGTACCAGTCTGCCAGCTTGGCAAGTGCCTGTTTCGTCTCCGGCGTGATTGAGCCATATACTACTTTGCCTGAGCTGTCTTTGATCCAGTTCGTTGGGAAAGCATGATAAGCACTAAAGATCGTATCCAGACCATTCACATGCGGCTTCGTTCCGTACACAATATTTCTGTAGCCACTCAGACCTATCGTATCCCGCTTTCCATTGCCGTCAGGGTCCTTGTTAACGAAGGCTTGAGCGATTGCTTCAATATCGTCGAACGTCTTTGGTGCTTGCAGCTCCAGCTTCTCCAGCCAATCCTGGCGAACCCAGAGCAAAGATGGAGAATCGGCGTTAATAGCTACATTAGGCAACCCGTATAATTTCCCGTCCCGAGTTGCATCGTTCAGCGCTTCACCTTTCGTTGAATCATACATTTCCTTAATTAATTCGGAACCATAATTCTTATAGGTTTCTGTTAACTCCTCGATCATGTCATTATCAATCAGCTTCTTCAATTGATCGCGATCCACAACCATCGCATCCGGGAGATCGTTGCTGTCGATCGCCAGCTGTACCTTTTGCGTAAACGTCTCTTCACCCTTTGCTTCCCAGGAATGGACCACCTTGATATTTGTAATGCTCTCCAAATAACGGGTGATCGGATTGTTATCATTACTGTCGCCCGTGTTAAGCCGGGAATCGGGAACCTTGAACCTTATGCGCATAACTACTGGATCGACATATTTTCCATACGCAGCAGGCTCGGCATTGCTTCCTTCCTGTGAGAGATTACCCGAATGGCTAGGTTCATTATTGCCACGGCAAGCCGTGAGCGAGAGCAGTAAGAGGACAGGCAGAATATATCCTCTCCAGTTCATAACTGTACCCTCCCCTCCGCACGATATTCGCTCGGCAGCTTGCCGATGCGTTCCCGGAACAGCCTGCTGAAATAACGATCATCTTCAAATCCGGATCTGGAGGCAATCTCACAGACAGGAACTGCTGTCTCCAGCAGCAGCGATTTAGCCAGCTCCAATCTCATTCCCCGCAGTGTTTCACCAAAGGATTCCCCCGCAAACCTGGCAAAACATTGGCTGAAATATCCACGGCTCATATTAATAGCGGCCGCCACCTCACCCTGATTGATTTTGTCACCAGCATGGCTTCTCATGTAGCGAACAGCCCGGATCAGGCAAGACATTACCTCTTTGCTCAGACTAAGCTCCAGCATTCGTCGTCCCACGTTATCCGAGAACCGCCGCAGCCAATTTTTCCAATGGCACCAGTTCAAGTTACACCCGATAGCCTGCTCCAACTGCTCTGCTTCCTCAGGCTTCAGCAGCAAAGTCCCCCAACTGCTCAACAGAGAATGTCCAAATGCGGAGAAGTGATCATATCGGGGCTTAAGTCGGGCCACGTCAGCTACAAACTGATCCCATTCCACCCCATCTGTGGTCCATTTCAGATTCTGTGCTTGTTCGAACAACTCTTCCTCTGTGTGGAGCAGCTGAATTGCTGGTGCCGTGATTCCCTCACCCTTCAATTCCCCATAAGTTAATACAGTCAGTTCCTCGCTACCCGAGCACGCGCTGTAAAAAAGAGTATGCTGCAGCTTCGCATTGAACAGCTCCTCAATCTCCTGAAGCGGCTGGCCCCGCAGCCCGCTGACTAGTGCAGTCTGCCAGCGTGTACCCAGCCGAGCCTTAAGCTCACGCCTGCACTCCTCCTCTGAAATCCGCTGGAGCAGTGGCGATACCCACATCTCCTGAAAAGCGAGCAGCGGATTATTCTTTACCGTTGACAGCTGAAACAGCTCTTCTTCACTCGCTTGTTGTTCCAAAGGAACGTAGAGCAGCGCTTTGTCGGCAGCCATTACCTTGCCCTCTCCACGGAGCAGCACCTCACGAGTACTGTCCTCCCACTTCATCCGTTCCACGATACGGCCAATCGTCTCATCTACATTTTCCATCTCTAGCAGTGTCTTGACGATATAATCAACAGCACCCAGACGCATGGCTTCCTGAACATAGTCGAATTCATGGTGGCAGGTCAGTACAACACAGCGGATGCCGGGGAACCGTAACCTCACCTGCCGGATAAGGTCAAATCCCGACATACCCGGCATCGTAATATCCACGAAGAGCAGATCCACCTTCTGCTGCTGGAGCAGCGTAAGTGCGGTTTTGCCATCGCCAGCTTCACCCACGATAACCACTCCGAAAGATGACCAGTCGATCAGGGAGATGAAGCCTTTGCGCACAAGTCGCTCATCATCGACCACTGCAGCTTTAATCATCGAAGTCCTCCTTATTTTTTCTAGGAATAATAATAGATACCGTCGTGCCCTCTCCCGGCTTACTATCCATTAATAGCGTCATTTGTTCTCCGTAGTAGGTTCGCAGCATTCGTGTTACATAGGAGAAACCAATCCCCAGGCCCCGTTCCTTAGCTCCGTTATCCGAGAGCAGCTGTTCTATCATTTCAGGATCAGTTCCCGCACCGTTATCTTTAACACAAAGCAGTACCTCATTTGCACCATGCGCTGTGATGATGACATCCACCTTCCCGTTATCGCTTAAGCCATGATAAATGGAATTCTCAACGAGTGGTTGCAGCAGAAACCGCGGAACAGCCGCACGCAACACAGCCTCATCGACCTGCACATTGAACTCAAACTCATAATCATAACGGATACGCTGCAGCTCCATATAATTACGGATCGCTTCTATTTCCTCCGCTATGGTAACAATTATGCTCTGCTTGCCCAGATTATAATGCAGCACCTTCACGAGCAGTGTCACCAGTTTATCAATCTCTTTCTGCCCGTTCAGCCGGGCCAGCCACTGCACAGTATTGAGGGTATTGTGCAGAAAATGCGGGTTAATCTGGCTGAGCAGCTTCTCAATTTCGAACTGGCTCTTCTGCTTCTCATTGCGGGCAACCGCCAGAATGAGCTCGTTAACCTGATCCTTCATTTGCTGAAAGTTGCTGAGCACAAAGTCGAACTCCTCTACATTAGTGAATGAAACCGGTGCGGTGACATTTTCCGCCATGCGGATAATTTCCAGGTTAACTTTCCTTAAAGGGCCATAAATACGCTTCCAAATCAGCCAGGCCAGAAACCCGGCGAAGGCAAGTGTCGATAGGGCCAACAGGATCATTTTATAGAACCAGGAGTAAATCTCGCTATTGAAGACAGACTTCTTAACCACAGAGACTAGCTTCCAGCCTTGGGGGCTTTCGTAGCGGAACAGATGGTAACCACCCAGCTCTTCATGTGTAAGAGTCGAGCTCCCGCCCGCAGCTTTTACAATTTGAGCAGGCAGCTTCCCATCGAGCACATTCGTAATATTTCCCTGCTGATTCACAAGCAGATGGTTAACCTTCATTCCGTAGGCTTCCTGATTAAAAATTTTGCGCAGCAAGCTATAGTTCGTTTCCAGATAAATATACAGCTGCTGCTGTCCGGTCACCCGCACGATGCGCTGTTCGGAGAAGACAAGATTATCACCAACCGCATACATCGTGTTGTGTGGCCCATAGTAATCAGCTCCGTTATAACGCATAAAAGTGGGCAGGCTGCTGATGTCAAAATTCCGCCGTGTACTCATATTAGTAAACAGTACCGGATCATCACTGCCCGGCATAATATAGGCGGTCAAGCCAATATAAGGATTAGTGAAATTGACGAGATTAATCTTCTGGTTGATCGAGTTCATAATTTGCGATTTGCGGTAAATCTGTTTTTCCTGCAGAAAAGAGGACATCTCTTCCACAATTTGACCATCCAGTGCAAATTGCTTGGAGGCGAAATCCAGGTTATCGACCGCATTCTCCAGACTTACGGCTTCTTGCCGTAGGCTTGCGCTGATCCCGTTGCCGATTTTGCCCGATAGAATAGAGTAGATCGAAGAATAAGTTACAACACCGACCAGCAGCAGCGGAAGCAAAGTCCCAATGACCACATAGATAACCAACGTTTTGCGCAAAGATTTAACCGCTGGCGTATGACTCTTTAGGGTTGCTCGCAGCATCGGCAATGTCCTCTTCTCTCTTTCGTGAAAGCGGTTTATTATTATCAGAATACCAGATTTATCCTTCTAAGAATATAACTTAGTAACGTTAGAAATGAGCGCAAGAAGAAACGGCTTCACCGTCCTTTTATGGACGGTGAAGCCGTTTCTTCGAGAATATAAGGATGAGTTATCTAGGGCTTGTCTGATACTCATCTTAATGGAGCTGCTTCAACAAAATCATCACAGAAGCCAATAAGGTAAGCTCAAAAAGTTTCGGGAAAGCTTGTCATAGCGTGTTGCGATCCCACGGAATTGTTTGAGTTTGTTAAAAAAATTTCTCCCAGATTAATTGTAAAAATCAAACAAGAAACATTATACAACAAACCCCATAATTTGTTAAAGTGTTAATTGAATACATATATTTTTTACATTGAAGGGAGAATGTTCATGAAAAAAATGCTTGGATTTCTTTCAACAGTCGTTCTGTCCGTTAGTTTGTTCAACTCACCCGTTTCAGCCGCTGGTTCCATGAATACGGACATTACAGTTTATGCTAAACTAAAACTTTATTTCAATGGTCTGGCGGATAACAGCGGGAAAGACGGGGAGTTCTATAATGGTGTTTCATATGTGCCTAAAGCGATGATTTATGAAGCTACGACCTATGTGCCACTAAGGTATTTTGCTAATATGCTTGGCGTGACGGAAGTAAACTGGAATTCCGATAAATTACAAATAACGGTAGGCAGTTCATCGATGGCTCAGAACAATAACGCAGTCTCCCAAGCCAGTCTTGAGTCTCAACCCGATGCCTCGACAGTAAATAGGCAACCCATTAAATTAAGTAGATACGTCAATATCTATACTGGAAATAATATTCAACCAATGATAGATGAAGAGCACGCAATCATAACTTCAGTCGAAGATATCTACTATTATCCCTCGTTATCTTTGATTTTTAATGGTGTGGAGGATACTTCTAGTACGGATGGTATGATGCCTAGCGGTACGAATGAGGTTCCCAAAACGCTTATTTTCAAACAGAATACTTATGTACCCCTGCGGTACTTCGCAACTCAAATGGGCATTCCAAATAATGAAATCGTATTTGATAAAAACACATTTTCTATGAGGATCGGGAATTAAAAGGATGAGAGCCGTAACTGCCACAAATGCAGGCAGGACCGTTCATATTCACTGTCATATGACCGATTTCACCAGTTCTACCATTTGCGCCATGTAGAAGCCGGCCCTCTGTGATGACTGCCCCGCCAACACCGGTTCCAAGTGCCAGGCACACCATATTCCGACAATCCATACCTGCACCGAACCTGATCTTCGTTCCACCGATGTCAACTCCGATCGCTACGGAATCGTCTGGATAAGATATCATCAGACCTTCCCCCTTCTACGTTGTCCGCCTTTACAATGCAGCAAGGTAAGCTTCCAGATTATGAATAGAACGGGTGGAGCCTTCCTTCTGTTCCTCGTCACCTTCATATTCCACGGTCAACCAACCCGTATAATTGTTGTTTTTTAACTCCCCCAAAATATAAGGAAAGTCAACAGAACCTTCCCCAGGAACATGACCTGTAAACTTTTTTCCTTCGAGAGAGGTGTAAATCGTGCCGCTATATCCATCTTCCACAAGGGCAAAATCCTTGAAGTGAACATGAGCAATGTAATCCTTTAGTTTCGTGATCGCCTCGCTCGGATTCTCATCCACAAGCAAAAAATTTCCGGTATCGAACGTGCTGCAGAGATGATCCGAATTGACCTCGCGAATCACTTCCAGTACCTGATCCGCTTTCCCGGCGAACAACCCGTGATTTTCCAGACATAGCTTAATCCCTTTGTCCTTCGCGTAGGAGGCCGCTTCTTTGAGTCCCGCGATTATCCAAGTCTTTGCATCTTCGTAGGTTACATCCTGCTCCTTGTCACCGGAGAATACCCTCACTACTTGAGCTCCGAACAATACCGCACGATCCACGGAACTCGTAATATTGAGAAGTTGTGCCCGACGGGCGTCCGGATCGGCAAGAGCCAAGTTATTGCTTGCACCGAAGCAGGCCATCTGCAGCCCCGTCCGCTGCAAAGCAGCATGAATACGTTCTTCCTCTCGTCCATCCTCCTTCCAGAACACGCTTAACAGTTCCACGCCCTTCGCGCCAGTGGTGGCTGTGAATTCTATGAATTGCTCATTGTCCATTTCTCCGGAGTACATATATTTATGCATACTCCATACGCTCAAACTTGATTTCATCATGTTCACCCCTCTTAATTGTTAATCACATGATCAGCCAGCCATTGCTCGACGGCGGAAGTATAGGATTCAGTGATCAGCTGTGGTCTTGTAATCGCACTGCCGACCACAACATTCTGTGCCCCCGCCTGCAGCGCCGCCAGTGCTTCCTCCGGCCGCCATACTTTCCCTTCCATAAATACAGGTACCCGAAGAACTGCACTCAGCTTATTCCAGCGTCGGAGTATTAAACACCTCCGAACCGTTGGTACGAATGCCAACTGCCCCTCCTAATTGCGCAGCCTTGTTCATCTTCACCATAGTATCTCCCCCGTGTAACGGTTCGCCAATAAGGGCCTGGGAGGAGACAATAATCCCTCTTAATAAATGTTGTCATGAGCCTCCCATCTCTATCTATATCGATTAATAAAAGACACTGCCTGGCGAATATCCTCTTCAGGCTGTCCGCCAACTTCCCGTTCGATCGTTAAGTAGCCTTTGTACCCGATCTCCACCAGCGCATTGAAATAAGCGTTAAAATCCACATTTCCCTCACCCAGCGGGGTTTCCCGAAATACTTCACCAGCTGCCACCATTTTGGATATTTTACCGTGATCCATCGGCTCAAACCCAAGCGCGCCGTATACTTCACGCGGGTCAACATTCTGGTAACGAATCCCGTCTTTGACATGGGTGTGAACAATATAATTCTTCAATGTGTGAACCCCCTGAACAGGGTCATCACCCGTTACCATCACCATATTCGCTGGATCAAAATTGACTGAAACTCCGTCATCCGATAGGGAATCCAAAAAAACTTTAAGCAGCTGAGCCGTTTCTGGCCCTGTCTCGATTGCAAAATAGGCTCCTGCCTGCTTGGCATACCGATTCAACTCGTCACAGGCCTCTTGCATTACACGATAAATCTCCGTATTTTGCTCCGGTACGATCCCGATATGTGTCGTCACAATATTGCAGCCCAGATCAAGCGCTAGATCCAATATGGCTTTCGATTTAGCGATTTTGAACGGATTTTCCTGCCAGTCCTGAAAACCATGACCGCCAAGATCACCGACGAGTGCGGATATCTCCAGTCCCAGTCCTGCAATCTCCTTTTTCAAGGCCTTTCGGTCGACCGACAGCAACTGCCCGGGGTCCATTTCACCCGATACTGCATAAATTTGTACACCTTCTGCTCCGACCTCTTTCGCCTTCTTCAGCCCTTCCCGTATGCCGACGCCGAAGCTGTCCACAATCACACCTATTTTGTTGGTCAGTTTTTCCATCTATTAATCCCTCCTATTTCCAAAATTAGAAATTAACCCACGCCTTCGTACTCGCATGGCCCATACTGAAATCAACTATTAAAATTTGAAAATATCATTGCTCTCTGAAGAAATACGGATAGCTTCCAGTAGTGACGTTACCGTCGCCCCTTGCTCCACGTCAGATAAAGGTTTCTTTCGCTGCTGCACGCATTCGATAAAATGCCCAATTTCCTTCTTGTAGAAGTCAGTTTCAGGAACTCCAAGCGTATGTTCAACGGGAATACCCCCGGTATCCCGGAATAAGGTGAGCGGTTCAAGCGTGGCTCCACCTTTCGTTCCGAACAGTTCTACCTTGACAGCATCATCCTGACTGCCGTTAATAGCCCAACTTGCTTCAACGGTCAATACTGCCCCGTTCTTAAAGGTGATGAAAGCTACGCCGAGGTCCTCAACATTATATAAGCCTTCTTCCTTGTTCTCTTTCGAGTAGGCAGCATAAGGAAAAGAAGCATCATCTCCATAAGGAGCTATTTCTCGGAACAACTTGCCCACTACCTTGTCAGGTTCCGGCTTGCCCATCATCCACCAGGCTAGATCTAGCACATGTACACCGATATCCTTCATGGGTCCACCGCCAGAATACTGATTATCTGTAAACCAGCCGACGGGTACACCACGACGACGCAAAATCTTGGTCTTAGCAAAATAAATATGGCCCAGCTCGCCACTTTCTACAGTTCGCTGGATGATCTGGGAATCGTTACGGTAGCGGTGGCTCATACCGATCATGACAAGATTGTCCGAGGCGGACTCAGCCGCCTTCAGAGATTCAGCTTCTTCCATATTCATCGCCATTGGTTTTTCCAGCAATACATCAAGGCCATGCTGAAGCGCCAACAGGGCCAACTCCACATGAGAGTTATTGAATGTACAAATGCTGACCGCATCCAGGTCTTCGGCTTCGAACATTTCCTTCGCCGATCCGTAAGCGACAATTCCATCATATTCAGCTGCTGTGCTGATAGCTCTTTCCTTATCGATATCCGCTACGGCGACTAGCTCAACCGCTGGGTGATCACGATAATTGTCTAAATGAAACATATGGGCTATCGATCCAATACCCACAACACCCACTTTTACTTTTTTCATCTTGCATTCCTCCCTGGTCTAATATAATTTGTCTGCCACCGCGTCAGCAGTCTTCTTGATCGCAGCGTAGGCGGAGTCTTTCATATGAAGCGTGAGCAGCGTTGACAAAATATCAATCAAGTGGATCTGGGCAATCTTCGTCGACAACGCACCTCCCTGAAAGGGCATCTCTTTAGAGGGCACAAGCAGGACAATGTCTGCGTACGTGGTAATCGGGGATCTGGCATGACTGGTTAGACAAATAATCAATGCGCCGCTCTCCTTGGCCATCCTCGTCGCAGCGACTACATCCTTTGTACTGCCAGACGTCGAAATTCCAAATACGACATCTCCCGCTTTAACCAGTGCTGCCGACATGGCGAGGATATGAATATCACGCTGTACGTCGACATTCAATCCAATCCGCATGAACCGGTAGTGCGTATCTAGTGCAGTAATGCCGGATGATCCTACCCCATACACGAACACACGATTCGCCGCGGCCAGCGCCTCCACTGCCTGCGAGACCGTATCCATATCAATTAAATCCAGTGTTTTATCAAGTAGCTTTGTATGATTCATAGTCAGTTTACGGGCAATGAGCTCCCAATCATCTTCCTCTTCGATTTCTTCGTCGATATAGGTAGAGACGTTGACTAGGTCTTGGGCGACCGATAGCTTGAACTCGTGATATCCACGAAATCCGATTTTACGGCAAAAACGGATGACCGACGTTTCTCCGACTTTAGCCTTCTCGGCAAGATCAGTTACCGTAGCAAGTACCGCATATTCGGGATCGCTTTGAACTGCGTCAGCTACCTTCTTCTCAGCCTTGCTCAGGGAGTTGTATATGCTCGAAATCATCAGCAGCGTGCTTGAGGAATTTATCGGTTTTCCAAATTTACTCATGATATTCCTCATTTCTTATAATTTTCTCACGATCATCATATCATCATATATAACGGCTTTAAAGAGCTATATTTTATTATTTTAATAATAAAAGAATATATCCTCCATTTTTATTTATTTATGATACAATTCGTCCTAAAGATCATTGAGGGAGGGATTCCCTATGGGTAAAATCGTATATTTGCCACTCGACGAACGTCCTTGTAATGGGAAATATCCATGCTGATGTTCATGTTATAGCTGACTGGCTGCTTACAGAAACAAGAGATGCGAATGCGCTAATTATTTCTGTTGATATGCTCGTGTATGGAGGAATTGTTCCTTCGCGGCTGCACTATCTTACAGAAAAAGAATGTGCAGAGCCGCAGCCGGCGCATTTATATGCGATTCCTCTGCCGAAGCAGATGTTGTGCTCATGGTTAACTCCCCGCCCGTAAATCAGAGCGACGCGGCTGAAGCCAATCAAACTTATGCACAAAGGCACCGGTCCTACTTCTCAGAAGTACATCTCCCGGAATTCTCGCAGGCTATTCATACCTATGCCCGTAAAGGAAAGTTTGTCGCGCTAGCAGATGTTGCGACCTCCAACGGTGCGGACGAATCGTTGATGCAGCTGCTCTTCGGAAACGGCGGTCTCTCCTGTCTATCCGCTTACGCCGGCTGGAACACTTCTGGCAATACACTAGGAACGGTTATCGCCCACGCGGTCATCGCCTCTTACTACACCAGTCACCCCTTGGAATACTCAAAAGTTCAGATACGCAAAAGCGAAAAGTTTCTACTCTATCGCTTTCTGGAAGACTGGGGTTATCAATCCAATGTTCGCACAGGGATTAACCTCGAACTTCAGGAGAGTGCCCACATCGTAAATGAAAGGTCTTCCAGTCAAATCAACGAGATTACCTTCCAAATTTCCGAACGACTGAAGGCATTTTTTGATACCTATCTGGCGAGTATTGTTACTGTCCCCACCCACGTGAACAACGTGATGCTCCCCTGGAAACGGACATTTGAAGTGAATTTTGATCTCACAGATCTGTAATCGAAATTCTTGCTAGAATACAGCAAAAAAAGAGCCTTCCTCCGTTCAACTGAACAGGGGAAGACTCTTTTTGCTTATTGAACGCTTTTACGGGCTTCGAACAGCTCTTCAGCCTTTTTGACGGAGAAATCCATGATATCAGCGTAGCCGAGACCATTAACTTTGTCATGCAGCTGTTTATTCAGCTTGTCATATTCAGCCTGATTTTTGGCGAAGACCATTTTCCAGGAAATTTGCTGAATGATCGTCCCGATTTGCTTGTTCTTTTGTTCCAGTGTTTTGTCCATCGTCAGTGGCTCCTTGCCTGTGAAGCCCTGTGGAGCTACGGCCAAGAGATTGTTTTTCTCAAAATATTCCTTTGCAGTCAGCACGCCCATTTTCGCTCTCCAGTCACTATCAAGCTTAGATGGATTGCGCTGCAGTGTCGCCGTCCAGAGGTTATGGTCATACGGCTCACTATTCTCCGGATTCACCATCGCTGGCACTACAAACGAGAAGTTCATTTGATTCGAACCATAATAATAGTCACCACCACCATATTCTGCTGGCACCTGTGTATTCTGTTGATCGGTATACGCTTTCCAACCAAAGTCGGTGACTACCGGCTTGCCACTGCTGTCCAGATCCCAGGTCAGCCCCTGCGGTCCGTTCGGCACCGCTGTTCCACTGCCTGCTGAGATCATTGCACCTTCAGGAGTGTACATCCAGTTAATAAACTCCATAATCCGGGCAGGGTCCTGCGCCTTGGCACCGATCGAGATGATACCATTCCCGCCGTATACATTAAAGCCAGTCGAATACATCAGCTCATCCTTGAAGGGTACAAGTGCGAAGCCCTTACCTTCCGCTGTTCTTTCCGGTGTATTGTAATTTGCTGCTCCAAGCCATGGAAACCAAGAGAAGAGCAGACGACCGTCCTTATACTTGGCAACAACATCATCGAATTTCTGGGTCAGTGAATCAGGATCAAGCAAGCCCATCTGGTTAGCTTCGTAATACAGCTTCAGCGACTTCATATACCAACTGTCATCAGACAGGAAGTCATAATATTTCTCTTCATCCGCTTTTACATAAAGAGCCGTGTCGGGAATTTCGTCATAGCCCATCATATTGGCGAACTGCTTCGCCAGCGTCATTTTATAGTTGCCATCCCAATCCGACCATAGTGAGAAGGCATAGGTTTTTTTGCCCAGCTCATTCTTCGGTTCCAGCTCCTGCATCTTCTTCAGTAGTGGCAGATAATCCTCAATGGAATTGATCTCCGGCGCTCCAAGCTGCTGGTACAGATCCCAGCGCAGATCGGGGCCCCAAGTCATATCCTTTCCTTCAGAAGGACCTGTTGGATTGGTAGCTACGCTATTCCCAATTCCGTACACCGCTGAGCCACCGCCAAAGGCAATCTTCGCTTTCTCCACGGCTTTAGGGAAGGTCTTGCTAATATCCTGACCGTACTTATCCAGCAGACCATCCTGGGTCCAGTCTAGCAACAGCTTGCCTTTGATCGCGTTCGGATAGTGGTTCTTGTCATCCCCGAAGATGATAATATCTCCGAGATCTCCAGAAGCCATCATGGCCGAAATCTTCGTATCTCCACCGGTCAGGTTGGAGGCGACAATATCCATTTCGATGTTGAATTTATCCTTGATGATCTTAGCGAACCATCCGGTTTGCGGACCCGCATAGTTGGCCGTTGTCGAGAATACCGTCAGCTTTAGTGGCTTGGAATGATCTAGCGCTCCGTCTGCTGGTGCCGCAGTTTCTGCAACTGCATTCGTAGCCGGCGCCGTCGTTTCTGCCGCTGCATTCTTGTTCGAATTAGCTGAGTTCCCGTTGCCCCCGCTGCAGGATGACAAGACGAAGACTAGGATTACGCTCAGCATCAGAAGTGAACTTTTTATAAATTTCATTGCTTCATAACCTCCTAAAAGTTTTGATAGCATTTGCTTCATTGAGTTACTTCGTACAAAACTACTTCGAAAGCATAATCTTAAGTTTTGATAGCATTTGCTACATTGAGTTACTTCGTGCTAATCAGCCTTTGACCGCACCGATCATAATGCCTTTGACGAAGAAACGCTGGAAGAACGGATACACGATCAGAATCGGCAATACAACAATCATCGTGACCGTCATTCGCACAGAGGTAGGTGTCTGCATGTTCTGGATGCTGGCAGCCATGTCTGGTGAATTGCGGATTAATGCCGCAAGCGAGCTGGATTCATTCAAATAACGCCATAACAGGAATTGCAGCGTGAAATATTTTGTATCCGTCATCAAAAACGCTGTATCAATGAACGCGTTCCATTGGTTCACCGCCGAGAAAATCGTGATCGTCGCCAGAATAGGTGTAGTCAGCGGTACGATAATGCTCCAGAACACCCGCATATAACCAGCCCCATCCATGGCTGCCGATTCCTCAAGGGAAGGCGGAATCGCTTCAACAAAGGTTTTGATGAGAATGATGTTGAATGGTGTAATAATGGTTGGCAGAATATAAGCCAAATAATTGTTGGTCAGATGCAGATTGTGCATCGTTATATACCAGGGAATCAGGCCGGCGCTGAAATACATCGTGACCACAACACTGCGATACCAGATTTTGCGACCCCACATTTCTTTTTTGGTGAACAGATAGCCGAGAAATGCAGATGCTCCTACAGTCAGAAGTGTGCCCACTACAGTCCGGTAAATGGAAACCAGAGCCGCATGACTCAACCCGCTGATTCGTAGTACTTTGGAATAGTTATCAAAATGAATATTCCGCGGATAATATTTGATATAGCCCGCTGCACTTAAATCGTTAGAGCTGATCGTGTTAATGAACAAATAATAGAACGGATAGATGCAGCTTAGGGTGAACAATCCGAAGAGCAGATAGATTAACCCTTGAAATACTACATCTCCAGGCTTACGCTTTTTCCTCAATGGGTTCACCCCGCTTAAATGATAGATTCGTCACGAACCACCTTGGACAACGCGTTGGCGGCGAACAGCAGAATGACGCTGACGACCGACTTCAACATGCTGACTGCTGTGGCGAACGGAAAGTTGTTGGCGAACGCGATATTGTATACATACAGATCCAATACTTCAATCGCATCCTTATTCATCGCATTCTGAAAAGCAAAGTATTGCTCCATCCCGTTGTTGACGAAATTACCGATGGAGAGCAGCAGCAGTACGAAGAAAGTCGGAATCAGACCGGGGATCGTAATATGCCAAATTTTACGGAAGCGGCTGGCTCCATCCACCTCTGCTGCCTCGAATAACTCCTGATCGATGCCGGCAATCGCCGCCAGATAGAGAATGGCCCCCCACCCCAGTGACTTCCACCAATACCAGGCAATCATCGTGACCCAGACATTCGAACTGGAAGCGAGAAAATTATGCCCCTCCCCTACCACTCCCAGCTGTACAAGAATGTTATTAATGACTCCGTTATCTACGGAGAATAACGAGAAGGCCAGTGCATAGACGAGAATCCAGCTAATAAAGTTTGGTATTGTGGTAAGCGTCTGTACCAGCTTGCGGTACCAGCCTGACTTAATCTCTGAGAGCAGAATGGCAAAGATGACTGGAAAGACAGAGGTAATCAGTCCGAGTGAACTCATCGCAATCGTGTTCTTTAAGACGCGCAGCACTTCTTCAGTTTGTGTTGGATTGGATACCATCGTGCGGAACCATTTCAGCCCGACATACGGCGTGTCCGACAGCGGGATGCCTGGAATGAAATCATAGAAGGCATAAATCCAGCCGCTGATCGGCAGATAATAGAAAATAAAAGTTACTATTAGAAAAGGAAGTGCCATAAAGAACAACTTGTATTTGTTCTGCATCTTCCTGCGGGATCGACGAACCGGATCGATGCCGCGAATAAGCTCGCCTGATGATGCCGCCATGTCAGAATCTCCTTTGCTTCAATTTTGTTTACGCCTTCATCCTATCAGAGAGCGCTGAAGCAGCGAGATAGACGGCCGAAGGGCTTTTTGTGAGAGCTGTTTGACGGTATCGGACCCTTTTCACAGACAATCAGACGAATTTCTCAGTAGACAGCAAAAAGCCCCGCAAGAAGGAATCTCGCAGAGCTGATTAGTATAGTAAACTATTCGATTCAGTAGGTTTCGTTATTCACTGACCATTCTATTAGTTAAAGCACCCAGTTGCTCAATCTCTATCGTAACTAGGTCTCCGTGCTTCAAGTAGAACTGCTGCTCAGGCGGATAACCAAGAACGACGCCCTCAGGAGTTCCGGTCAGAATAATATCCCCTGGCGAAAGTGTCATACATTGCGAGACATAGCTGACGATTTGTTGGCAGTTGAAGATCATATCCGAGGTATTGGAGTTTTGCCGCAACTCTCCGTTGACCGTACATTTAATATTCAGCAGGTTCGGATCCACAATCTCATCCTTTGAGACCAAATATGGCCCAATCGGCGAAAATTTATCGCAAGACTTTCCCGCAAGCCATTGACTAGTTCGTTGCTGCAAGTCACGGGCCGAAAGATCATTTGCCGTACAATAGCCAAATACATAGTCAAGCGCCTCTTCCTCACTGACATACTTGGCGGTCCGGCCAATCACGATGCCAAGCTCCGCCTCGTAATCAACCTTCTGGGAACTCCGTGGAAGCGGCACATCCACTCCATGCCCATTCAAAGCATTGCTAAATTTATTAAAAAGAATCGGGTACTCCGGAATAGGCATCCCCGTCTCTTCCGCATGTCTGCGGTAATTCAGGCCGATACAGATGATTTTACCGGGATCAGGGACACAAGGTCCGAACGACAGACTGTCCTCTGCCTTGAAATAGCTGCCTCCGCCATCTACAAGTACGTCATTAACAAATTCCTGCAGCGCTTTTAGTGCCGCTTCGCCTCCGTTCAGTACTTCTCTCAGCGTGGAGGGTACCGGAGCTAATGATAATTCAGGCTTGTCCGCAATCGCCGCTTCCACATCCAGAACGCCTTGTTCAGTCTGTACTCCTAAATGAATTGAGCCTGCTTCCTCAAAAGTTATTAACTTCATGCGTATATCACTCCTTTATATTCGTTTATGTATTATTACGTAAGACAGGCCGGAACCGATTGGCAGGTACTCCCGTTGCCCCAGGTTTGACCTTAAACAACCCGCCTGCCAAAGGAAAACGTAGGGTTTCTGACTCATTCATTGGGGGGCGCGCTGTTGTAATGTACAACTCGTCCAATTCCTTACCCCCGAAGGTACAGGAAGTAACATGTCGTGCAGGAACCTCAACCGTGGCCATTTGCTGCCCAGTGTCCGGGTTCCAGCGTGATACACATCCACCACCCCAATGAGCAATCCAAAGCATTCCATCACTGTCAATGGTCATACCGTCGGGATATCCGCTGGAAGCGGGGATCTGAACGACCGTCCTACGCCCGCTCAGCTTGATGTTATTCTCATGCCAATCAAATGCACTCACACATCTGGACAACGTATCAATATAATACATCAGACCACGTTCATCATCCCAGGCTATACCGTTGGAGCAGCCAATGCCAGACAGAACCCGTTGAACCTTCCCGTCAGTCTGTAAAACATATAAGCTGCCTGCTCCCGGGGAAAAATCCATGCTCATCGTGCCGAACCAAAGCCGCCCTGTTCTGTCGCATTTAGCATCATTCAATCTGTTCCCCGGAATCTCAGACTCCACTAGGGACAGAAGCTCAAGCGGATGTCCACTTCTAAAGCTGTAAATGCCGTCTTGCATGGCAAGCACCCAACCTCCATCCATGGAAGGAATTACTGCACTGACCATTGTTTCGAAGGAATATATGATTTCGCTGTGTGCACTGCTGTCGTAACTGCGGAGTTGTTTCCCCTCAACATCAACCCAATAGAGCTTACCTTCTTCTTGATCCCAATGAGGACCTTCGCCAAGAGCAGCCTGCACATCAAGAACCAATTCAGCTTGTAAAATCAACAGAAACCCTCCCAATAACTCATCATCAGATACATTGCTACTCTTTCCTTTTCAGCCAACCTGACATACCCTTGTCCAGTTCCTTATGATATTCTGACTGTGAAGGAGGGATTTCCCATGAAATATGAATGGAAGAAACAAGACAAAGTTATATATCAGCCCAAAAACAAACCGGAAACCATCACTATCCCCAGTTTCAACTACTTCCTGCTGAAAGGCAAGGGCAATCCGAACAACGCCGCATTCTCTGAAGCCGTAAGTGTCCTCTACTCTCTATCTTATGCTATTAAAATGCTGCCCAAAAAAGGTCCAGCTCCGGACGGATATTTTGATTACACTATATTTCCGCTGGAAGGGGTTTGGGATCTGAGCGAAGAAGGCCGGAAGAAATCCACTCTCGATAAAGATGAGCTGGTATACACCGTTATGATCAGACAGCCGGACTTTGTCACTGCGACTCTGGCCGCCGAAATATTGGAAAGACAAAAGTCTCTTAAACCGCTGCCCCAGATGGATAAAGCCATCTTCGATAGTGCCGAAGATGGCCTTAGTGTTCAAATGCTCCATAACGGGCCTTTTGAGGCTGAACCGCAAAGCTTTGCTGTAATGGAGCAATATTGCCAAGAGAATGGCCTGGTACGAATATCTCACACGCACCGAGAAATTTACCTTTCGGACGCCCGCCGAAGTCAACCGGATAAGCTTAGAACCGTCTTGCGTTTCCCGGTGTCCGTGTCAGATTAATGCTGACATCCATGCATATTCAGTACCGAGATGTCTAGTATTCTGATCCCAAGGACTAATGTTCTGATGGTAGGGTCTTGCCTTCTGCCGAGGCATCCATTTTTTGACGGCCCATGAAAAAGGATGCCAACAGCGCCAGCGCTGCCGGAATGACCGCCCATGCAAAGGTATTGACGATGGAGGAGGAAAGCCCCTCTGTTATCTTAGCCAGGATATCCGGTGGAATTAAAGCTCTTGTCTCCGGTGACAGCAGGGAATGAGGATCTTTGAAATCCAGTGCTCCCCCTGCTGCTGCGCCACTTCCGCTTCCCGAGAACTGTTTGGCAAGCGATGCCGCGAAATAATGGCTTTGAATAATTCCAAACGAAGTAATTCCGATCGTCATCCCCATCGATCGGAGGAAATTCAGCGTTGCACTTGCCGAGCCGCGCTGCTGTGCAGTTAAGCCATGAATGGCGGCAGTGCTAAGCACCGAGAATGAAGCTCCGACTCCTAGTCCGATTAAGATCATGTATGAGGTTACCAGCAGACGCGAAGCATCCGGGGTGAGCGTAGCTACTAGTGCAGTTCCTAATACCAGCAAGGCAAGCGTAGGAATCATCAAGCTGCGGTAACTAATCTTCGCCATCAGGAAACCACCAGTGGAAGCCGTAATTACCGACCCAACCATCATTGGCAGCAGTACCAGCCCCGAGTTGGTAGCCGTGCCTCCCAATACGCCCTGAATAAAGATCGGGATGTATACAGAAGCCGCGATAAAGGCCGCCCCACTAAATAACGCGCAAAGAATGCTGAAGGCATATAGTCTTTCTTTGAACAAGGCAAACGAAATAATAGGCTCTTTGACTTTTGTCTCCACATAAAGGAACAGAAGCGCGAGGACAACAAAGGCTGCAAATAGGCCGAGTATCATTGAGGAATCCCAAGCATACTGCTTCCCGCCAAGCTCCAGCGCGAACATTAGCGAGATTACGGCTCCCAGCAGCGAACCGGCACCGAGCCAATCTATTGGCTGCTTGGAATGCTCCACAGATTCCTTATAGAAGAACACTACCATCGCAAAGGCCACTACTCCCAGCGGCAGGTTAATATAGAACACCCACTGCCAAGCAATATGATCTGTGATATAAGCTCCGAGCAGCGGACCAAAAATACTCGACAAACCGAATACCGCACCGAAGGCTCCGCCCAGCTTGCCGCGTGCCTCCAGAGGTACAGCATCATACATAATGGCAAAAGCAATAGGTACCAACGCTCCGCCACCGATTCCCTGAAGCGCCCGATAGGCAGCCAGCTGAGTAATCGTATCTGCCGTTCCACAGAGTGCCGAACCCGCCATAAACACAACGATTCCGAATACGAAAAATCTTTTGCGGCCATACATATCCGAAAGCTTCCCGAATATCGGCATACCCGCCATCTCGGCCACGAGATAAGCGGAAGTAACCCAGACGAACTTATCCATGCCGCCAAGCTCCCCAACAATGTTCCCCATTGCGGTGGCCACAATCGTACTATCCATGGAGGCCATTAGTATGCCCAGCAGCAGACCTGCAATAACGATGCCCAAGTTGGGCGATTTAGCTGAACTCAAGTACTCCACTCCTTTTTTTTGAAATCCTCTATTCATCTATAATTACAGCTTCACTTGATGCCTCACCGTTGCAAGCTTATGAAGCTCCAGCGTACTGCGATATTCCACGGTATTAATCTCACAATCCGCGCCGATGATCAGATGGTCACCTCTTACAACATCAGCCAACGTATAGTTCAGATCCACCCTATCTCCTTCAATCAGTCCGGCTGTGAAGAAGGCCTTAGGATTCGACTTCACTAGATTCAACAGCAAGCCTGCTTTGCTTCGTTTAATCGTAATGGTACTGCCCCCGACTTCCTTGGCCGCACAGGGTCCAAACAGATTGACCTCCAACTGCTCCGCATTCAGCAGCCCTGCCACGTTGATAGCGCCTGAAATTCGCAGCTCCTCAGCTTCACAGTCACCCTGTACTTCCAGATTTCCATTAAAATTGAGCTGGTCGATCCTTGTAGACGACGCTTTAATCTCGCCTTGTCCACGCAAGGAGTGCCCTTCAAGGTTACCCTCTACTGCCAATTCACCGGTAATCTTCATCTTATCCATTCTTAGACTACCAGCCACCACTGTCTCTCCAGTTAGACTCAGACTCAGACAATCCACGTCACCGGTAAATCGACATTCACCCGTCACTTTCACATCACCGAAATAACCGCCCGCTGAAGTTGTTGTGCCCAATATTTTCAGAGGATTCCTAGCTGCTGCTTCAATCACCTATCTTCTCCTCCTTCCCTACTCTTGCTCCGTGATGTATGGTCAGCTGTGAACGATATTCTACGCGCCCGATGGAGCAGCCTTGGCCAATAATTACAACATTACCTCTGACGATATCTGCAGTTGTGCTTTCCAGATCAATATAATCTCCTTCAATCATCCGGGCACTCAGCTCTGATCTGAACTTGGGGATGATTCCACTCCACAGCTTGCTCCAGGCGCCTTTATTCGCTTGCCGGATGATAAGGCTCTCTACTCCAATCTCATTCGCCTTACCCTGTCCGTGCAGCTCGAAATTCATATGACCTGCACTCAGTAAACCGCCAACCGTAAAGCCCCCTTCTCCGGCAAAATCCTCAATCTCACAGTTGCCCTTTACACTCATCAATCCATTTAAAGTGCAGCTTTCACCACGCATGCCTTCCCTGATACTCAGCATACCGTCAACCTTCATTTCACCAACCTGCAGATAGCCCTTAATATTCATCGTACCGTTGCATTCCATTTGCCCTGCTGTTAGATCACTTCTCAGACGAATATGTCCGTTCCCTCTAAAAATTCGGGCCACAAGCGGCCCGATCACCTTACCTACACCATCGATTCTAACACTATCGTAGCTGCCCCCGGCTCCATCACTGACTCCGTTTATAATTAAATCAGGAAGCTGAACTTGTTCCATAATCCTTCCCTCCCCATTATATTTTAAATAAGCTTGTAAGTAAGCATGCCTTTTAACTGTTCCCTCAAGTCACCCAGCGCGAGTCTACTGATTAACCGAACACCCTCATCAAAGATCAATTCAGCCGGTGCAAGGGCCAGAATAAAGGAGGTAACTCCCATTTTCCGGACAAAAAAGAGCTCCCAGCCCTTCCCCTCAAATCTTGCCGTCTTCTCACTCAGGGTGCGAAAGAGCAGCTCCGCTTCGGCTAAATTTAGGTCCCCTGTACTTAGCAGACGATCAACGGCAACTAAATGAATGATCTGATCGTAAGTATATTCTTGCTCTGAGGTCTGCCCCCCGCCAAACTTATTCATAGTTGTTAACGAAACAATGTTGCGTTTAATCAGTTCTGTTGCAGCTATTGTCACTCTGTCATAGGCTGAACTGTCCGACAACCGATTTGCCAGCTCATCTAATGAGAGATCATCTTTCATATTCACAATGTTGTGAATGCGGGCCAGAATCATTTCTTTAGGAAAAAAGGTTTCTTGACCGGTAAACGTAGCTTTGCGGATGAACCATTCCTCCGGGATCAGCTGTTTCCGCTTCCAGCGGTACAATTGTCCATACGAAATTCCTGTTATATCGAGCAGCTCCTTCTTCGAGATCAAATCATCTTCCATACTGATCACTCCTTGTAATCATCGTAACATAACACTGTTACGTTGTAAATGTGGAGGAGGATAGTATTCTTTGACCCTGTTGCACCACTCCACTTCCGATTCTAACCTATTAAAAAAGAGCGGACCTCCGTCCACAGGACGATTTTCCACTCTTTTGCGCTAACTATTCTGTTTGCTGTTCTGCTTACTGTACGTACGTATAATGCGGTGAATCATACTGCGGTCCCGATTTCTCGTAGGTGAACCAGTATTCTATGCTGCTGCCAGTGCTAAGGGCACTGACCGTTTGCCGCCAGGTTCCCGAAGTATTGGTCATACGATAATTCAGCTGCGCACCGCCGTTTACCTTGTAATGAACATCCACATATAGGGCAGCTGTGACCGGTGTGATATAAATGCTGGCCTCAGCCGAAGACAGTTTCGTTACTCCAGCCGTAAAGTCGGAAGTAACATGATCTCCACTTCCTCCGCTGGAAGCATTGGTTGTAACCGTTATGGCAGTGCTTGCTGCCGACAGATTGCCTGCTGCATCTGCAGCCTTCACGGTAATGTTGCTGCCGTCAGTCCGCTCACCGTAGCTGTTGTTCCTGTAACGGAAGCTGCTGAAGAAGCACCTTTATACACAGTGTAGCCGGTAACACCGGTATTGTCCGTGGAGGGCGACCAGCTCAAGCTGACAGCTGTATCCGTCTTGCTTGTTACCGCAAGACCTGCAGGTGCGCTTGGGGCTATCGTATCCCCTGGAGTACTGCCGCCGGTCAAATATTGTCCGGTGAATGGATTAAACCGGTGTAGTGATAGAATCAGCCAGCCGGTGCTGGACACGCAATTTTGCTGAGCCATTACCCAATAGCTGTTGCTGGTCCCTTTCAGCGAGTACGGAATACCGCCAAGTGATGCTCCGCTCGTGCCCTGCTTTTTAATAATCTCAGTATTGATTGCATCCGCTTTGGTAACATTACCCTGCATATAGTAGGCGAGCGACATAAAAGCCGTTCCCTCCAGCCACACATCTGCACCCGTACTGCCAATCTGGTTGCCGTTGTCGTCATAAGCTGGAAGGACTTCATCCGTCCAATCGAAGTCATATCCGCTCAGTGTATTTCCGGCATCATTATACGTCAGGGTCTGCTTGTAACGCGGGTTCGCCAGTGTACCAGGGCTTCCGGCTGCATTTTCGACATAAGCCAGACTTGCTCCGTAATTATGAGTTCCGGTCAAGCCCAGGGCCAATACTCCCCAAGGATTCACATCAAGTGGAATTTTGGGATCAATAATATTGGTATCATTCTTCCACCCCCCCTTGAAGCGTTTGGCTGTATCATCCCATACATAATTATCAAGGAAGCTTTTGACTCCTGTAGCAGCACTATTGTAAGCAGCAGCCTTAGTGGAATCTACGGAAGCATAATATTGCAGTACGCGGTAAATGTCGATATTTTGCTCTGTGGAGCTCCATGGCTCATCCGAGTTACTCCATGCGCTCCAGCCTCCGGCGATGCCACCGTTTGCCTTCTTGTACTGCAGACTCCAATCCAGCGCCTTCAATGCCATCGGACGGTATCTTGTATCATTATATTGCTTCTCATAAGCCATGGCGGCCATCGCCATCCAGGCCACCGGCCCGACATGCTCACGAATTTCTTCACCATAGCCGTTGTTATACCAATATGAATTCAACCAGTACCCTGATGGGTCCTGAATGTCCCGCATTTTGTTCAAGACTTTCTCAGCACGGGTCCGTTCTCCTTTAACAATAAAAGCCATGGCTGCGACTGCTTGGTCATAGGTGTAGACAATCTGCTTGGGATTGTTCACACTCCAGAAATCCTCAAAACTGTCTACCAATCCATCAAAAGCATAACCGGCGGTCGCATCCTGCTGGGCTTCCAGCCAGGTCAATGCACGATTAGAGGCATCGCTTGCCGCGTCTGCATTCGCAATTCCTGAGACGGGCAAAGCCACCCCCAACACTAGCAGAATAGACATTAAGATCTGAAATAGCTTCCTTTTCATACCCTTTCCTCCTCATAAAATGATGGACGTTTGAGATGAGCTTCCAGCTTAGATCTCTTAACTAAAGCGTTTTCAAACCGCATCAGTTAGGCTTTTTCTACCTTTTACCATGGTAAGTACCCTCATTTTCAGCCTTTCAGATTCCGTCGTCAATCCATTTTTAACAAAATTAAACTAAATAAGTCGAAATACCCATTTTTCAATTACAGAAACTCAACGAAAGACCTTATGTATTGTTATTAATTCAGCATCACGCAAGGTTATCGATGAAGCTAGAAGACCCTTGGCAATCCGGTACCCATTATGTAGCCCTCCTACACCATTCTATGATTGGGGAGAAATTCATCTTAAATAGCCTATACAATAAGAATTCAATAAAAAAAGACCTTCTCAGGTCTCCTTTTATTAAATTCTATGAACCTACAATTCCTTTTGCTTTGGCTTCCCGCAGCCATTTCGGATATTCGTCGAATAACCGGTCATACAAGTCCTCATCGCTGACTTGATCGAGATCATCCAGCGCAAAGAAATCCGCGTTATCCAGATAACGTCCCTGGAGATCATCCAGTTCTCGCAAGACACCGTAATCCGCGTTGCCGAGTCCAACAAATTGCCAGAATATATTTGCTTTAGAGCTTTTGATCAGCAGCTTGGAGATCTTAGGCGTTTCATAGATGCCACCATCACTGAAGAAGACAATATACGTAGGCAGGCTGCTTGGAGCTTCCTTCGTATATTTTTTGATCACGTCCTCCATCACTACAGGTTCATTGTTTCCGATTCCCAGCCCACCGAACATACGCGGCGCCGGATAGGTTCGTTTCACGTAGTCCTCATACCCATGCTCGTCCACACTTGCCATCCGCTTGGCTTTAGTAGCGAAGAACCAGACATCCAGCAATCCGTCATCATCCATACTCGCGGCTACTGCCAGCACACGTTCGAATGCACGCTGCACCACACCATTCTGGTAGAGTGATGTCATAGAGCCTGAAGCATCAAATACTACTGCCACCCGTGCCTTCTCCTGCTCAATATTTTTCTTGCGCAGTGAAATGCCTACCTTTTGTTTGAGCAGATCAATTTTAGTTAAATTTAGCTTTACAGGAGCAATCTCTGGAACTGGCACACTAGGTGATTCCTGCACTGCCTCCTTCGTTGCGGCAACCTCCGCCTCTTCTTCTCCCTCGACTTCGACCCCATGAGCTTCCGCGAGCGGTTTTAGACCGCCATGAAAACCTCTGCCAACTGCTCTCAGCTTAAAGCCTGTGCCATGACGGTAAAGCTCGGCCAGTACAAGCGAGGTTTCCGCATTGCCGTCTGTAATCTCATATACAATCTCAGAGTTTGCTGTGATCGCGCGAATTCGACAACCGCTGACCTCGGCGAAGGTGCCAGGTCCATCCAAAGTAATAGCGAACACACATTTATCAATCGAAGATGATTGCAAGGCTTCCAGATTTATAACAAACTCGCCGCTATACTTGTCCCCGGATACAAATTCCACGATTCGTTTAGGGTCAGCAGGCTGATTGTAAAAAATAAAAAAATCGTCCGAAGCCACCTTCCCATCTGTTCCCACCATAAAACAACTGAGATCCAGCACTGCCGGGGAACTGTCGCAAGAGATCATAATCCTCACGGTGGGGGATATCTCATCCAGCTTGGTATTGGAGCCGCTGATCAGATTGACTGTAGTAAGATCCATACGCTCACTCTCCTTCTCTCAATAAAAAAGAGCAGACACTCCTGATATACGGATTCGTCTGCTCCTGTTTATTTACTTATATGCAGGGTAGGTTGTACAACCTTACTCAGCTTCTTTATCGCCAGCTTCAACTGCCGCTGGTTCGGCGACGACATCATCCTCAGTAGGCTCTTCAAGCGCCTGTGGAGGGGCAATCCGAACAATTAGTGCATCCTCTGGAGTCAATACTTCCCAGCCTTCATGCACAGGAAGATCAGAAACCAGCAATTGATCACCAATATCGAGTCCGCTAATATCTACGTCAAAGCTTGCCTTCAGGTCATCCGGCAAGGTACGAATGTCCAGCTCATAGAGCTCAACCTGCTGTACCCCACCACTCTTCACACCCACCGGATCTCCGCTAAAGTGAAAGGCTACCTTGGTATCCAGTACCACCTTCATATCAATCTGCTGGAAGTCCACATGCAGCAGATTGCGTGACATCGGCTGGCGTTGTACTTCCTGAATCACTACATTCTTGGAACCGGAGTTTGGCAGTTCAACCTTTAGAATAGCCCGCGGGTTCTTCCCAAGTATTTCATTAATAGTCTTCGCATCCGCTGTAAAGGACTGTGTATCTGAACCTGCACCGTAGATGACGACCGGTACAAAACCTTTGCTCCGTTGTGAAGTAGTCGAGCCGGATCTTTCTGTCAAACGTACTGTTGTGTTCATGACAATTCCTCCTTCGAAATTAAAAAACAAACCGATTAGATATGTATGTCTAATCAGTCTCTTATTACCCATATTTGCATGCAATGAAAACAGTATAGCACTGCCAATTTAACAAGTCAAAATAGGCTTATTTTCAATAATTATACATTTAATGGCCAAATATCTATTGATCAATAACTCAAAATACCATAGCTTATTCTCGCTTTTTGCAGGACAGGGTAGTAAAATAAAGGCAATCATACAATCGGGAGTGAAGAACATGGTACAGATTGAACAGGGAGCAGGACGGTTTTATGTTGCTGGTGACGGTAAGGACCTTGCCGAGATTGTATACAGATTAGATGAGGCCTCCGGGGATCTGGTCATTGACCATACTTATGTCTCTGAGGATCTGCGCGGTCAAGGTGCTGGTGAAGAGCTTGTGCGGGCCGTTGTCGATAAAGCCCGCGAAGAGAAATTATTAATCGTACCTGTATGCTCCTATGCGGCGCATCAATTCAAGAAGCATCCGGAATATGAGGACGTACTCAGCGGAGACGAAAGCCGGCATTCATAATGGCCGGCACCCGTTTCCCTGAGGATTATAAAGGAGGAAATGGGTTTGAGTACAATTGACACCTTAAAAGATATAGAGGAATTACAGCAACGCTGTGAGCAATACGATGGAATATCACTAAAATTAAATTGGGATATGCTGCGCCTACCGCCGACTGCAGGCGGTGCTGAATGGATAGTGACCTACGAGGATGAGCAGCTAGTCGGCTTCATGGGTCTGTATGGCTTCGGCAGCGAGATGGAGATCTGTGGCATGGTTCGTCCAGGATACCGCCGTCGGGGCATCTTCACCTCGTTATGGATTGGTGCACAAACTGTCATCAAGCGAAATAATGTTGCTACGCTTCTACTCAATGCACCTGCCTCATCTGCTTCGGCTACAGCGTACCTGAAGAAACTCCCGCTCTCCTTCGATCATTCGGAATACCAGATGAAATGGGATGGAACCTCGGCGCAATTTGCGTCGTTGGAGGCCAGCTCAGCCCCAGTAGTACTGCGCCCTGCTCGTGAGGACGAAGCTCCGATTCTCGTTGAACTGGATTGCGGAGGCTTCGATATGACCCAAGAGGAAGCCTCTGAGGTCTATGAACAGCAGAAAATCGATACGATGCAAGAGCATATTATCATCGAAATGGACGGATTACCTGCCGGTAAAATGCGGCTGTGGACTGAGGATAATGAAACCTGGATTTATGGATTCACTGTGGATAAGAAGCTGCGCGGACTCGGTATCGGCCGCAGCGCGCTTTTGCAGACGATTGAGCGGGAACGCCGGAATTATAACGGAATTAATCTGGAGGTTGCTCTTGATAACCCTAATGCGTTAAAGCTCTATGAGAGCTGTGGTTTTATCATTCTGAACAAGCAGGACTATTTCCGTTACAACGGCTAAGCTGCTAATAACATTCCAAACAAAGCACCCTTTCCGCTGGCGTAACTGCCAACGAAAAGGGTGCTTTGTTATACCCCAAACCTAGAGTTCAATTACATTAATCCATATCCACCGTAGGAATCTTCACCTTTCTCATGTCTGCGGTCACCGTATTTCAGAGCGCGATCCGTCATCTCTCCCTGCTCCAGAAACACAGATAACAATTGTACGTAGTCCATGGATTCCGCTAATGGGAACGAGTTGCCATCGAAAGTGAATTTGCCTCCGTCCAGCAGCGAATAAATCTCCACAGACTCGGGTGGCTCGCCGTAGGCTTGATGGCAAAAAACGTTAGCCATATGCAGATATCCAGTAATAACCTCTTCATTTCCACTAACCATAAACTTCTGTATATTCAAGCTTCGGCCATCTATAGCGGATTTCCAGGCAAGCTGAAAAATCATCGATAACTCGATGCTTAAGTTGGGAACAGGAACATGCCACTGCTCATACAGCATTACTGGATGATCCTGCAAATGATTACTGGAGACTATACGCATAAGCTCATCGGCTATTCCTGTTTTGATCTCCCAGTATTGCAGCAATGAGGGAAAAGCATCTCCTTTGGGCGGCCAGCGGCGCTCCAGTAGAAATTGTATCGGCGTTTCTCTCCGCACTTCAGGCAGCAAACTATAGAAATCGTTAAGCGTGTGACCAATCGCGTACTGAACCTGCTGCCGCCAGCGCGCTAGTCCCGTCGCTTCACTTACAGTGATAGGTTTTTCCACTCCTCCGAGCATGATGTGCTCCATCCGGTAATCATGCAGCCGATTATACTGAACCGTATTCGCTCCTAATCTTCTTGCTGCACAATTACCGACCGGCCCGCCCACCCCTAAGAAACCGCCGCGCAGGCTTCAATGAATTGACGGCCAAATTGGCGGCAGGTTTCTTTTTCTGGAGCGCTCGGTCCGTATTCAATCTTCAAGCTCTCTTGGAGAATCGTCGCTCCGCGTTCCTTTAATTTCTCTTCAATCAAATTCACGGCCCCACAATAAATCTCATATCCAGTGTCGCCACTCCCGAAAGCCGCTGCCTTATGGGTACTTAAGTCGAGTTCATCCATCTCCTCATAGAAATCAAGGAACTCATCCGGCAACTCGCCGTCACCCCAAGTGTAAGCGCCCAAAAGGACACTTTCATACGATTTTATCTCATCTGCATTGCAGTCGGTGACCGATTTCAAGACAGCTTCTCCGCCTGCCTGACGTATACCTTCTGCAATCAGCTCAGCAATTTCTTCAGTGTTGCCAGTCAAGCTGGCGTACGCTACTAAAACTTTCGCCATAAACCTGTTCCTCCCTAAACTAAACAATAAAATTTAAACCAGCTTTTGCTAATTCCATTCTATTTGATAATGATTATCATTGTCAATATTTTAAATGAAAAACGCAACCAGTCCCGACCTCAGCCGCTTCTGCTTGCGTATTTCAATTATAAGCGAGTCTGAACACGCTGGTTTAATAGGCTCCTTGCAGCAAAGTGATGCCGTTGCCGTCCAGATCACGGAAGTTCATTTCCTTACCGCCATATTCCATAGTCGCTGGAGGCTCACATTGGAGTCCTCTTGCTCGAAGCTCCACATACGTCTCATCCAGATCGCTGCAAGAGAATACCAAATTCACAACCCCAGTCGTGTGCTTGCCCCATTTGTTCTCGTCCCAAATAATAATACCGGGCTGCCCGCGGTCAAAGCCGATCTTCGCACCATCATAATTGCCAAAGCCTTCAAATGGAATAGGGATTCCCAGCACCTCTGAATAAAATGCTGCCAACGCCGCAGTATCTTTAGTGTAAATGTTAAGGCCTTCAAATGAAGAAATCATCGTTTGTCCCCTCTCCTTCTGATCATAATAACAACTCACTGTTCAGCTGTAGCGAACTCTGCATATCCCCAGTTTAACTGCAACTGCATCCTCTGTATTGCAAAAAAACGACATCTACCGTTTTCTTGCATATCGCAATGCTTCCAAGGGTGTTCTTCCGGCATATTTTTTGAAATTATTATTAAAATGTGACTGGTGACTATAACGATAAGCATAAACAATGTCCAGCATGCTCTTGCTCTGCGGCGACGGCTGGTACAGCTCCTGCCATACATTTTGAAAACGCACAAGATCAGCCGTTTGTTTGGGAGTCACACCTATATATTCGCGAAATAGCCGTTCCAGCTGACGACTGCTTAGACCAGAGCTAACCTGCAGTTCATCAGAGCCCACTAAACCTTTGCTGTTGATAATCGCATGGACAGCATTCATCATACTGTCACTTGTACGGTGAGTTCCCTCTAAACGGCGTAGTAAATAAGCTTCTGCTGCAGTAATCCGTTCAGTAATCGAGCTTGTCTCGGCCAGAAGTAGCCCTAAATCTCTGTGAAATGTACTGAAATATTGCTCCACATCTGCATGAGCATTCAGAACATCTCTAAGATGGTCATCCGCAAAATAATGCACAGCCCAAAAATGAAAACGAATGCCAAAATGGGATGACTCATTCTCAGCCTCATACGGTATTTCAAAAGGAGTATCATTGATGCCGGAGAAAAATGTGCTTGCACAGCCGGTGGATTTATCCATCTCCCAAATAATATCCATACATGTATCGGGTATAATAATTTCCCGGCTCTTATGCATATTGGATACTTCAGTATTCTGCGATTCTAAACCAGAACCCCAAAAGCAGCGGATATAAGGTTGGAGAGCCTTACAGGGCAAATATTCATTGGTCTTTGACGGATTCGCAGTTATAGGGTGGTATAGCTGTGCGAGATTGAACATAGGCACCCTTTCTACGCGCTTGGTTAGTGTTTAACTTTATCTTTTAACAAAACATCTTCGGAGTACTCCTTACTATTGGCGTTAATAGTGTATGTAATCTTCATATGTAGGACAGATTTATTGGTGAGATGGATTCCACTGAATACCGCACCATTATCGATTGAGTTTAGATCGCTCCTGTAGAAGGGTTCCCCCATCACTATGTCGAACAACCGCATTCCAGAAATTCGTCCATCGATAATTACATTGTCCACTGAGGTTGGATATCAAAATGATACTCTACCGGCTTGCGATGCAGTTTTATTTGATCATACACAATCGTTGCCATAAGTACCAGAATTACCACTGTGACCAGTCCTCTTCCGATTAACTTTTGTTTTACCATGTTTTTTCCCATCACCATAATTTCATTTGGGATTATTATACAGATGGGGTTCAACAGATAAAATGAGAATAGTCGCAGCTTTGAACCATTTTGTTTGTAGCAGCTAGTCGAAATGTTGTACAATTAAGGCTAAATGAATTTTTGAAGGATGGATTAAATTATGTATATAGCAAGCGATTGGAAAGACTATGAAGTTATTGATACCGGTGGCGGAGAAAAGCTGGAGCGCTGGGGCGATATTATCCTGCGCCGTCCTGATCCGCAGATTATTTGGCCGCTCGCGCATGAAACAGCTAAATGGCGTGACGTGCATGGACATTATCACCGCAGCGCAGCAGGCGGCGGAGAATGGGATATGAAGAAGGCCATTCCTGAAGATTGGAAAATCAGCTACGGCAAGTTGAAATTCCACCTTCGTCCTACGAACTTCAAACATACAGGATTGTTTCCTGAGCAAGCGACCAACTGGAGTTGGATGATGGACAAGATCTCAGCAGCAAATCGGCCGATCCAGGTTCTGAATCTATTCGCCTATACCGGTGGTGCTACTGTAGCTGCAGCAAGCGTTGGCGCTTCTGTAGTTCACGTTGATGCTGCAAAAGGTATGGTTCAGTGGGCTAAAGAAAATGTGCAGCTGTCAGGTCTTACAGAACGTCCAGTCCGCTTCATCACTGACGATGTTTTCAAATTCGTACAGCGTGAGCAACGCCGTGGAAGCAAATACGATGCGATTATCATGGACCCGCCTTCCTACGGAAGAGGTCCGAATGGTGAAATGTGGAAGCTGGAGACGAATCTCTATCCCTTCCTCGAAAGCTGTATGGAGATTATGAGCGACAAACCTTTGTTCATGCTCATTAATTCCTACACAACCGGCATCTCACCAACCGTACTGCGAAATATGCTCTCGATGACCATGGGTAAACGTTACGGGGGCAAACTAAACTCCGGTGAGATCGGTCTGCCGATCACATCCTCCGGCTTGAATCTGCCATGTGGTATTCTGGGCCGCTGGGAGGCGTAAGCTTGTGACACAGCACATAACAGGCAGAGCAAATGATATAGGAGATGGTTCATCCGCCTTTGAAGTGTTGTATGAAGATAACCATCTGCTGGGCATTGTGAAGCCGGTAAATATACCTGTGCAGGAGGATGCCTCAGGAGATATGGATCTCCTGAACCTGCTTAAAGAAGATGTAAAATTGCGGTTTAACAAGCCTGGAAATGTATTCATGGGCCTGGTCCACCGTCTGGATCGACCTGTAGGAGGCGCTATGGTCTTCGCCAAGACGTCCAAAGCGGCTTCGCGACTGTCAGAGAGCGTCCGAACACATAGCTTCCACAAGGTATACCTAACCGTTGTGCACGGGAAGCCGTCTTCTGCACAAGGCCGCCTTATAGATACGTTGCTTAAAGATGCTGCTAATAATACTGTCACGGTCGTCCGGAAGGGAACTCCTGGCGGCAAAGAAGCCATTCTGGATTATACGGTTCTTGGTACCTCAGAAGGCTTCAGTCTGCTGAAGATCGACCTACTTACCGGCCGCTCCCACCAGATTCGTGTGCAGCTTAGCTCCATCGGCTGCCCTCTTTATGGGGATCAGAAATACGGCGCCTCGGTGAACCGCCCCGGACAGCAAATTGCACTCTGGTCTGCCTTGGTTGGTTTCCCCCACCCTGTCAGCAAAGAACAAATAGAACTAATCTCGTTGCCTCCACAGAATTATCCGTGGAATTTATGGCCGCAGGATATACAAAAGCAGGCCGTCCGTTAAGGACGCCTGCTTTTTTTCTATTTTCTTAAGGGCTGATCATCCCATACTTGTACTTCTATATACCGCTCTGGTCCCTTTTCACCTTTGGCATTCCAATTTTGCGGCAAACCAAACTGTCCTATGACTTGTAATATTTCATTCGCCGTATAGAGCTGGTTGCGATAGGGCTTTCCGTCAAAATATCTCATGGTAGGAAACAAATCTCCGTATGTAAAACTAATTGTATCAGGTTCAAACTCCGTGATTGCAATCTGCAGTACTTTCCCACTCGGATACCATTCCAAAAGCCAGGGACACTCCCCGAGAGTCATGTAATGAGGATGCTTTCGAATCGGCTTGCCACCTTTGAGAATAAATAATTCCCTAGCCTTCAATTCAAGACCTCGGCGAATTTCAAGATAGTCCATGGAGCGCTTGCTGGCAAAGCCTTTATTCTGGAGTCGAATACTCTTAAGAACATTCTCCGCCTCTGCTGGTGGGAGGTCAGATAAATTTTGAAAGGGACCTGTAGATTCATCGTAGTAATGATATAGGAATTCAGTCATTCTAGGGGGTTGAACCCTCTGGTGTCGGAGTCACAACCATCTTCCCCATTAGATAAAGCAGCAACTGCTGATTGTGTGAAGAAATAGGATCTAGTGCTTCAGCAAAAAAATCACTGCGAATCTTAAGTCCACGTGCCGTTTCCCGCTTCCCTGTTTCCGTAATGCTTACCCACACGATTCTACGGTCTGCTGCATCCCGCTCGCGAATAATAAGCTCGTGCTTCTCCATTCGATCAAGCAGCATCGTAACTGCCGCCGGACTGGTAGCCAGATGTGGAGCCAGATCAGAAGGTTTCATTGCGTCACGTTCCTGAAGTAATTCCAGTACGGTGAGTTGGGCATCTGTCAGCGTCGGGGCAAGCTTGCTATCCATATGTAGCTTATAGTCCTTCAAAATCTTATGCCAAATTTTACTGAATTCAGAGGAGTGCACACTTATTCCTTCCTTTCCTTACGGTTCTTTAAGGTATATCTACATTTTCGCGAAAAAAATTCCATTTCCTGCAAAAGGAAAAAATAAAATAAAAAGGCGTCTTTAGTCAGCTCTCCGAGGAAAGTGACCAAGACGCCTATCCTTCATCTTTATTTAATAGTTGGTAAAATAGTGATAATCTCATCCTTCTTCTCTACAGGAACAATCTGCTTGCCTATAGATTTGCGTTCTCCAAGCGGTGCAGACTCGGATGAGAAGGTATGGCTGAGCCCATCATGCGTAACAGCTGTCAGCTCCAGCGGTTCTCGGCAATAATATGCGCCTACCAGCTTACTTCCGTTAGGCCGAACCCGCTTGCCCTCCTTAAACTCGAAGGTGGGCAATCCTTTGCCGCCACGGCTCTGAGGCAAATAATCCAGAAGTAACGTACGTTTAGCAAAACCAAGATCGGAGATGGACAGAATCTCACCTTCATCTTCGCTTACCCAGAAGGAGGAAATAATCTCATCACCTTCGCGCAATTGAATTCCCCTCACTCCACTAGCAACTCGGCCCATCGCATTCACTTCACTCTCATGGAACCTGATGCTCATGCCTTCACGGGTAACGAGTACAATATCCTTGTCTCCGCTGCTGGAAACCACCGTAAGGATCTCATCCCCTTCAGCCACTTTACAGGCTGCGACAGCCCCTGAACGGCTGGTGGAATATTCCTTAAGCTCTGTACGCTTCACCTGACCCTTACGGGTGACGAATACCAGACTTGCTTGTGGATCATCCAGATTGCTTATTGGAAGCACACTTATGATGCTATCCCCTTTGGCTAAGCCAATGACGTTAACTACCGCCGTACCAGGTTCTTTCCACTTAAACTCTGGAATCTGATGCACTGGGAGCAGGAAATACTGGCCTTTACGCGTGAATACCAGCAAGCTGTCCCGTGTATTCAGATCCAGCAGTTTGATGATATGGTCACCTTCCTTAACACCCGAGGCGTGGCGCTCGCCGCCAGATCGGGTGAACGAAGGCATGCCGGTCCGTTTAATATAACCGTTCGCCGAAAAGGCAACCAGCACTTCCTCTGCATTGACCAGTACTTCAAGACTCACTTTAAGCTCTTCCACTTCACCTTGGATAAGGGAGCGACGATCAATCCCGTATTTGTCACGGATCTCCAGCAATTCCTTACGAATGACAGCAACCAACTTTTTGTCGCTATCTAATATCCCTTGCAGTAAAGCGATCTTTGCCTGCATTTCGTCCAGTTCTTTCTGGAGTGAATGAATCTCCAGATTAGTCAGCCGATATAGTTGCAAGGTGAGAATGGAATCGGCTTGGCGTTCGCTGAAGCCGAACATCCAGACGAGATTGTTCTGCGCATCCAGACGGTTCTTCGAGGCTTTAATAGCCGCGATAACCTCATCCAGAATATTCAATGCCTTTACCAGGCCCTCCAAGACGTGAGCACGGTCTGCTGCGCGTTCTAGATCGAACTGGGTACGATGAGTAACCACCTCGCGCTGATGGGCAATATAGGCTTCAAGAATGGACTTAAGACCCAACTGCTGAGGTGCTTTATTTACAATCGCTACCATATTGGAATTGTAGGTCACCTGAAGATCGGTTTTTTTGAGCAAATAGGCAAGAATTCCTTGGGCATCGGCTTCCTTTTTCAATTCCACCACAATCCGTAGGCCTTCCCGTCCGCTCTCGTCGCGAACTTCGGCAATGCCTTCAATCTTTTTCTCTAATCGAATCATTTCCATCGCTGTAACGAGCCGAGATTTCACAACCTGAAAAGGAACCTCAGTAATAACAATCTGCTGCTTACCACCACGTAAATTCTCAATCTCTGTCTTGGAGCGCAAGTAAATGCGGCCTTTACCCGTGCGGTAAGCATCCATGATGCCTTCTCCGCCCATAATTGTGCCGCCAGTTGGAAAATCGGGTCCTTTGATGAAGGTCATAATGTCTTCCAGCTCAATATCCGGCTTCTGCATCACGGCGATACAAGCATCAATGACCTCTCGCAGATTATGCGGAGGTATTTCCGTAGCAAAACCGGCTGAGATTCCGCTCGTCCCGTTTACCAGCAGATTCGGATAGCGCGATGGAACAACAACGGGTTCCTTCGTCGTATTGTCGAAATTGTCCTTGAACAGTACAGTCCGCTTCTCGATGTCACGCATCATCTCCATTGCAATCGGAGATAGACGCGCTTCCGTATACCGCATCGCTGCCGCTGGATCATCATCCATCGAACCCCAGTTGCCGTGCCCGTCAACCAGTACATGACCCAGTTTCCAAGGCTGTGCCATACGCACCATTCCATCATAAATGGAGGAATCTCCATGAGGATGGTAATTACCCATAACATCTCCGACTGTTTTGGCAGACTTACGGTACGGCTTGTCCGGACTATTGCCCGAATCGTACATCGCATACAGAATCCGGCGCTGCACAGGCTTCAGTCCATCGCGGACATCTGGAATGGCCCGATCCTGAATAATATATTTGGAGTACCGACCAAAGCGGTCACCCACGACCTCCTCCAGAAAAGCCGGCAAAAATTGTTCTGATAAACTACTCATTGGCTCACCTTCTGTTCCTCAAACTGTCCCAAGTTTGTTAACCATTGGCACTACTCAGGCGCTCCGTTGGCGGATCATTCTTCCGGTCGCTGTTGTTCCCAGATTTTCTGATTCAAGCCGCTGATCGCGGTTAAAATCCGGGAACAAAGGCGAACGCTAACGCTCCTCCAGAACGATTCCGCCCACTCCGCTTACGCTTGCTTATCACCAAAAAGTTAAAAACCAGGGGATTTTCGTCACTTGCAGCATTGCAAAACCTGCAACACTATTACTTCCTATTGGCAGTCGTTATTCCACTATTTCTGTGAAATCGACGTTCTCTACGATCCAGCGCTTGCGGGGATCTACTTTATCACCCATCAGCGTAGAAATGCGGCGCTCGACCTTAGCGATATCCTCAATCTCTACCCGCAAGAGTGTGCGAGACTCTGGATTCATTGTTGTTTCCCACAATTGATCCGGGTTCATCTCACCTAATCCTTTGTAACGCTGCAGCTCGAAGTTTTTACCGAACTCCTTCAAGTAATTTTGCAGCTCCTCATCACTCCAGGCATAGCGTACTGTTTCCAGCTTACCCGTTTTGCGAGTCAGCTTATACAATGGCGGCTGGGCGATATAAATCTTGCCTGCATCAATCAAAGGCTTCATATAACGATAGAAAAAAGTCAGCAGCAGCACCTGAATATGCGCACCATCCGTATCCGCATCGGTCATAATAATAATTTTGGAATAATTGCTTTCTTCCACAGCAAATTCGGGACCCACACCCGCTCCAATGGCCGATATGATAGCCTTATACTCGTCGTTCTTCAAAACATCCAGCAACTTTGCCTTCTCCGGATTCATTGGCTTACCCTTAAGGGGTAATATAGCCTGAATTTTGGAATCACGACCTTGCTTCGCCGAGCCTCCGGCTGAATCACCTTCTACAATGAATAGTTCTGTACGCGTAACGTCCTTGGACTGCGCAGGTGTCAGCTTCCCGCCAAGATTCGAGCTCTCGCTGCGTTTCTTGCCGGTGCGGATTTCATCGCGGGCTTTGCGTGCCGCTTCGCGGGCCTTCGAGGCCTGAATCGACTTTCTAAGCAGACTTTGCGCTACCTGTGGATTCTCTTCCAGGAAACGAGCCATTTTTTCGGATACGATATAGTCCACTGCACTGCGAGCAGAAGCGCTGCCGAGCTGATCCTTGGTCTGACCCACAAACTCAACATCAGACATCTTGATGCTGATGACAGCCATCATGCCTTCCCGCAGATCATTGCCCTCCAGATTCTTGTCTTTCTCCTTAAGCATCTGGGTACGGCGGGCATAATCATTTAATACACGGGTATACGCTGTTCTAAAGCCCGTTTCATGCGTCCCCCCGCTACGGGTAGGAATGGAGTTAACAAAGGAAGCCAGCGTCTCTGTATACCCTGCATTGTACTGCAGAGCTACCTCCACCTCAATATCATCTTTCTCCGCATTAAAATGAATGACATCATGCAGAACATCCTTGCCCTCGTTCAGGAATTCTACGAATTGTCTTGCTCCACCTTCATAGTAGTATTCATCCTGGCGATTGGTGCGGTCATCTGTAATCAAGATGCGCAGACCGGAATTCAAGAAGGCAATCTCCTGAACCCGTTCGGCAAGCGTGTCATAGCTCAAGGCAATACCATTCGGGAAGACACGAATATCCGGCTTGAAGGTAACCTTCGTACCGGTTTTATTCGTATTTCCCATCACTTCGAGGCCGGTAACCGGTTCACCTACATGCTCTTTTCCGTTAGGATCAGCCCAATATTCGAAACGCTGCCGATGGATCTTACCCTCACGATAAATTTCTACTTCCAGCCATTCGGACAAAGCATTGGTGACCGAAGCCCCAACCCCATGCAAACCGCCCGATTTCTTGTAGCCAGATCCGCCAAATTTACCGCCCGCATGTAGAATGGTGAATACAACCTGCGGCGTTGGCACTCCTGTCTTATGCATTCCGGTTGGAATCCCCCGGCCGTTATCGATCACGGTAACCGAGCCGTCCTTGCGCAGTGTAATATCAATCTTCGAGCAGTGCTTAGCTAAATGCTCGTCTACGGCGTTATCCACTATTTCCCATACAAGATGGTGCAGTCCCGAAGAACTGGTACTGCCAATATACATGCCGGGCCGTTTGCGGACCGCAACTAGACCTTCGAGCACTTGAATGTCGTCAGCATCGTATCCAGTCAGGCTAACACCGCCGTCCTTAGAGACTTCAGCAAACATATCGATCTGTTCGAGCATTCATGCTCCTCCTTCATTTCTCACTTATACTTTATTATATTTCAAAAAATGCAAACAAACGTTTCCTCACTTTGTACATTCTAATTCAAAATATCACGTTTCGTAAAGACGGTGAATGAAATGATCACGGAAGCAAGTCCCCAAACAGCCAATACAGCCATGGAAAAAGCCAGTGTCATCCCCTCAATAGGCGCCGGTGTGCCTGCTAAATAACCGGTGAGGCCCAGATTAACCATAAATAAATATTTGGCGGTTGTCCAGGCTGAGGCCATATTTGTCAAAATGGTGCCGGCGATCAGTGCTGCCATCATTACCACAATACTCGCCGCTGTGCTGCGTACCAGAACTGATACCATAAAGGCAAGCAAAGCAACAACGACACTTACGAACCAGATCAGCCCGCACTGCATGAGCAGATATTTCCATTGTGGCACAGCATGCACGGTTGACATATCCACCGAATCTCCACTGATCTGAAAGCCTGTAAAGACGGGGACATTAAATCCCTTATATCCAAAGGCTAATCCGGAAATGAGATAACTGACCAGAAAGGTGGAGAGCACAATCAGCGAGACAAACATCAACAATGCTGCCATTTTGCTAAAAAGCACTTTCCAGCGTTTAACTGGCCGAGTTAACAGCATTTTAATCGTCCCGGTTGTCCGCTCTCCAGAAACCAGGTCGGAGGCCACCGCCATGATCAACAGCGGTATGAACAGCGAAACTGAATTATCCAGAAACTCACGAGTGAAGGTTACACCACTAGGTTCATTCGGATTAACATCGTGGTTGAGATAATACTGCAGCTGTTGGACAAATATTTTTCGGTAGGATTTCCATTCCTCGGGAATACGGTCGCTGCCGAGCGAATTCTGATTGTCTGTGATCTGCTGCTGAACCTCGAGCCGCCAGTCCGAGTTGAACTTATTCTGACTCCGCTCAGCTACACGCATCTGTGCATAAGTAAACATTGGCACTAGCACAAGCAGAATTAGCAGTATAACATAAAAACGTTTCTTTTTTATAATCTTCAGGCACTCATTGCGGATAAGTGGCAACAGGTTAATCAATGGTCTCACCCTCCGTTAGCTTCAAGAATAACTGTTCCAGTGTCGGATTGATTTTATGCACTGCCCTTACCTCAACCTCAGCAGAAACCAGTACAGCTACGATCTCAGGAATCATATCTTCATCCATAATCGTGATCAAGGAGTTCGGGCCCATGCCTGCAATGATAGAATCGTCGAGCGTAACCTCACCCAGCTCCAGTAGCTGAATATCAGAACGATTAACCATTAATTCCCGAGCTCTGTCAAAAGGCTCCAGCTCCCATAATACATATGGAGAATTTCGGGAGACCAGCTCATTTACACCGCCTACAGCCAGCACACGCCCCTTGCTGATAATGGCCACACGGTCACACAGCAGTTGAATTTCGCTCAGCAGATGACTTGAGACGAATACAGCCAATCCTTCATCTGCGAGCTTGCGGATGAATTCACGCAGCTCCTTGATCCCTTTGGGATCAAGTCCATTTGTAGGCTCGTCCAGAATTAGCAGACGCGGGCGTCCGAGCAAAGCCTGGGCAATTCCCAGACGCTGGCGCATCCCCAGCGAGTACGTGCTTACCTTATCATGTATGCGCTGGTCCAGCCGGACAATATCTACTACCTCGGCAATACGAGCTTTATCTACGCCAGGCTGCATTCGGGCAAAATGCTGCAGATTTTCCCAGCCAGTCAAATAGGTGTATACCTCAGGATTCTCCACGATCGAGCCGACATATTGCAGTGCTTTTTCCGGATTGCGATTTACGTTGAAGCCACAGACCGTAATCTTCCCTTCACTGGGCCGGATCAAATCTACAAGCATGCGGATAGTCGTCGTCTTACCTGCTCCATTCGGGCCGAGAAAGCCAAAAATCTCTCCCTCTTTCACGTCGAACGTTACATCATCAATAATCCATTTGCGGCCTATTTTTTTACGAACCCCGTCGACAGACAAGACGACTGCTCCGGAGCCACCGCTCTTTCCATTTGTCATATTCCATACAGCTCCTGTTGTTTACTGTTATCAAAACAAATTGTCTATACAATTTGTAGAATATTACCTAACACCCTAACGTACAGCCTGTACGATCCGTTCACCCATCCGCTGATAGCCATCGCCATTGGGATGAAAATGATCCGAGGAGAGATATTTGTCCAGATGGCGGTTGAAGAGATCAAAGGTTGGGACCAATGTCATATTGCTGTGTTTGTTAATAATATCCATCGCCGCATTATTCCAAGCGGCTACTGCCTGATTGCCCGGTACTAGCAAATCAGGGATATCCCCGAACGGATTATATAGACCCAAATAATAAATTTGTGCCTGCGGATTAATCTTTGCAATACTATCTAATATGAGACCCAATCTCTTCGCGGCTTCCGGAAGTGCGGTCAATAGAGCCTCCGGAGTCAAATCCTTATCTACAGCCATGGAGTTAGATGTGGTAGAACTGTTACTACCATCCTTAAGAATGTCTGATCCCCTGAACAGATCATTTCCGCCGATAGAGAGCAGAATAACATTCGCCTGACGTAGCTCATATTGGACTCCTTCTTCTTTTAGACTGCTCTGCAGCCCCAATGTGGTCTGGCCATTAATACCCATATTGCCAAGCAGTTCAGTCTGTTCTCCATCTGCCGCTAAGCTGTCTACAGCACGTTTCACAAAACCAGCGCCAGTGTTGTCACCCGTCCCTTTAGCCAGTGAATCTCCAAGAGCTACTACTTTTAGTAGTCCGGTAGTCTCAGTGAGCGGGGTCGCCGTACCCTGTGGCAGAGAAGTCTGGAGCGTGTCACCTGCCGGATTAATGATGTCATTCACTGCATAAATAAAGCCAACAATTAAAAGCACGGTCGCTGCTATGGAAATCAAGCTTACACTGCGCCACGTCCACTTGGAATCATTCAAAATCTATCCCTCCGTATGCCGTTTCTATTCTGTATTGTTCCACATTTTACAAACTTCTTAACTATGTAGATAAACATAATTCTTCTATGCGTAATTTGCAAATATTCATATTAAGAATAACCCTTGTATTTCCGGCAAAAATCGACACTCCCCGACTAGAGCATAATAAGATTTTAAAAAAAAATTAAAAAAAGACTAGCTTTTATTTCTGAGACGTGATATATTATTTTCTGTTGAGTCACAGCAACGCACGGGTTATTAGCTTAGCTGGTAGAGCAGCCGACTCTTAATCGGCAGGTCGCTGGTTCGAACCCAGCATAACCCATAATGGCAAGAAGAAGCGGGTGCCGTCCTTTTATGGACGGCACCCGCTTCTTCGAGAAATATAAGGATAAGTTATCGTGTGAACATATAAATTCCTATATTTTAAGAAAAGAAGCAAGAGCTATCGCTCTTGCTTCTTTTTTATCTCAAAATCCCACACCAAAAAAACGTTCCCCGATTGTAGTCGGAGAACGTTTTTTGGTGCACAGCTGTTACTATTTGCCTACAAATTCTTGTACCCAATAATTATTATCGAAACCTACTCCAATATAATTAAAGTTTGCACTCAAAATATTGGCACGGTGACCCGGACTATTCATCCATGCAGTCATTACTTCTTCCGGTGACTTCTGTCCCATCGCGATGTTCTCCCCTGCATAGGAATAAGTAACCCCAAACGAAGCCATCATATCAAAAGGTGAACCATACGTAGGCGAAGTATGTGAGAAGTAATTGTTAGAACGCATATCTGTCGCTTTGGCTGCTGCAACCTTGTTCAAGCTATCCAGACTGGACACAGGAGCCAGGCCAGCGGTGGCACGTTCCTTGTTCACAAGCGCCACGATTTGTTGCATATATGTTGTATTAGTGCTAACAGCTACTGGTGCTTTTGTTGGCGCTGGCGTTGCTACTGGTGCTTTTGTTGGTGCTGGCGTTGCTACTGGCGCTTTTGTTGGTGCTGGCGTTGCTACTGGTGCTTTTGTTGGTGCTGGCGTTGCCACTGGTGCTTTTGTTGGTGCTGGCGTTGCCACCGGTACCGAGGTTGGCGCTGCTGTTGGCTTTGTTGTAGGCGTGCTGCCCTTTACCGGAATCATGCCATCTACAATGATGAAAGAAAATCCCTTTATATTATATTGACTTAAATACTGTAATAATTGCGCGTAGCTGGTGCCTGCTTTTGTCACCGTAGTGTCATTTGCTGCCGCGCTGGCTGTGTAAGGAAGAGAAATGCTCAGCGCCATAACTGCGGCGACACTTCCACCTATCATTGCTCTCAAAGTCTTGCTCTTCATTCTGCCATCTCCTTATTCTTGATGTATTTTCTGTGCTGTCGGGAATTAGTCAGCCACAAAGATTACAAACCTGTAATTTCTTCCTCAGTTATTGTAACATATTTATTTGGGTTGTGTGCTTCTAAATTTTTACATTAAATCAAGCCATGAATGGCATTTCCTATAGCAAATCAGGCAATAAAAAATCCTCCTCTTTGTAGCTGAGGAAGATTCTTATATCCACCAGGTTGTGGTCTTGTATTTTAATGAAAGGATTGCCAGAACTCCCCTTCGGTCGAAATAAGCCCCATAATCTCTGCATAAGGAATACGGAAGGTCGGGAAGCCGGCCGCATAAGGAGCAATCTCATAGGGTGCAAAATAAAGATAAAGCGCCTCTTGATCCACAAAAAAAGGCTGATCAGCGGTTATTCCCTTATAGGTATCCGGAAATACGTAAGAGTATTGTGGATCATTCGCAATCTGCTTGCCAACGATTTCACTCAGCTTCGCGACGTATCTGCTACCTGGCTTAAACAAGTCGCTAAGCCCAAAGAATCTGCCATTGCGCAAATTAATATGCGTATAGATTCTTGACGGCATGCCATGTGCAGCTCCAAAGGGGAAGCGGTAACCATTCAGCTCCAGCACCAGGAGGTTTTTGCGGAAAAACGATACGGCAAAATCTCCAGTGTAGCTGAACTCTGTTGATGCCCCGCCACCTCCCGCTCCTTCAGCCAGTGAAAGCTTCCGCAGTTTAGCATTAACTTCACTGGAGACCGCCGAATTGGCGATTCCTTCAACAACCGGATAATAGACCAGATAGTCACTGTTTGGCTTGTATTTCTTCTCTAGGACTGAATATGGGGGTCTCAGCGGGATGACACCATTCTGTCTCCATACCTGCTTACCCCTCCGGTCATAGTAGGCTGTACGCAGATCTACATCCGCTCTAATTAAAGGACCGTTCAAAGAGAGTGTTCCTGAACCCGGAACTACAGGAGGCTGAGCGGCTCGGCTGCCACTTTTATCGATAAAATAAGTCTCCTTGGCATCATAAACCGAAGCCAGGCCCTCTTGATAATTATTAACTCCCAGCAAAGCATGGTTATTCAGAATTCTTCCAGTTTTCGCATCAGCAATGACATAACGTGAACCACGGTACGGCTGATTGGGATACATTGGAGTGCCGAGTGCTACCCTTTCCTCACCCAGTTGTAGAACCTCATAGTATTTTGCTGGAATAATAGCTTTGCCTTGCTTATCTATCAAACCATAGGCGTTGCCATAATCCTCTGCCGTATTGATCACCGCTCTGCCTTCGGAGAAGGGTAAGGCCGCCGTGAACTGCGGTTGAATGGCGATTGTGCCATCTGTGTGGAGATAGCCGTACTTGCCGTTCTCCGTCGCCTGAAATGAAAGCAGGGCATCTCCCGGGTTGCCCACAAAAGGATAATTATAAGTGTGCAGACGTTGACCTTCAGGATCAATAAGTGCATATTCGCCATCCGCAATCTTGACCAGTGCCATCCCGTTCATAAAATCTCCCGCATCTAAATAAATAGCAGGCAGTACTTCTTTACCTTGCGGATCCAGATATCCATAATGGGAGGGTCCGCTTGTACTCTGATGGGAAAATACAGCGCGCCCCTCATGCAGAGAGTTCAGATAATCATATCGCGCCGAAGTCACTTCTTTCCCTCTTTCATCAATGAAGGTATACCCTTTAAGGTCAGATACCACTGCGCGTCCTTCCGAAAAAGGAGCTATAAAGGAATAGACTGGTTTTACTTTCTCCCGACCTGAGCTGTCGATCAGGCCACTGCCCCCTTTAGTCTGTACAATAGCTAGCCCATTTTCCTGAAAATCCTCGGCATATTCGTATCTGGGCTCAATCACTGTAAGCCCCACATCATTGATATACCCCCACAGTGTACCCTCCTTCAGCTTAAAGGGGGCTGGATGCAGTGCCGTTGTACGCAGCTCGTTTCCCTCTCCCGCTGGCAGCACGAATAACGTCTCAAAAGGACTTCTGGAATAGTCAACACGGTACAAACCCGACTCTGCGGGAATCGTTACAAACAGATCATCCTCCGCACGGATGAAATCCTCATCTTGCTGCGAAACATATTCATTCCAGCCAATCCCATCCCATTTCCATACATCAGCCTGTAACAGGCCGTTCTCATTCCCGTCCCCCAGCTCATTCAATCGAATCCTCAACATGCAGTCGCTCCCCTTTAACAAAGGCATTTGCCTATAGTTTATGGGGGAGGGTGGTTTTTGTGCTTTTTGATCGTGCAGGGAGCTGGTACTTGTGCTGGCGTGCTAGGCTGATGCTCCGGTGGACGCTCCGAGAACGGAACGTTGCTCCCATCGCTGTTGTCTCCAAGTTTCCTGATTGAACCGCTAGGCGGTTGAAACTTGGAGACAAAGGCGACCGCTGCCGCTTGTACGCAATCATTCCGTTCTCTCCGCTGCCTTTCAGCGTGCCCGCACTTACCCCAGTACCCCTTCCCTTTCGAGAAAAAAAGCCCGAAAACACCCTTTTGGGAGGGGTGTTTTCGGGCTTTACAAGTGGCGGTTCCCTCACTTGAAAAAAGCCTTTAAGTAACTTGCACAACCAGCTATGTAGCACATCTAACCAACCAATCCTTAAGTAACTAGGGTTTTGCTTACGAAGGTTATCATTTCGGAGCGAAGCAATCGAAATACAAAAAGCGTTTGCTGTATGTCGCAAACGCTTTTTGGTACTACACCTGCTTAAGCGAGGTGATGGGGAGTAACGAAGGGGAATTTTGGAACTGTAGGAGCGATAGCGACCGCCTTTGTCTCCGGATTGTTACCGCTAAGGTAAAATTCAGACAATCTGGAGACAACAGCGGCCGGAAGTCCAAAAGTTCCCCGCAGTTACGAACATGTCAGCGAGCCCTGATTACTTCTTCGAAGAATACTTACGCATATCGAACGCTACCGCAGCGATGATAATCAAACCTTTGATGATCAACTGGTAGTATGGGCTGATGCCGATAAAGGTCAGACCGTAGTTAATGAGGGTAAAGATGATAACACCGACCAGAACGCCCGGAACAGTACCGATACCGCCTGTGGTGGAGACACCGCCGACTACGCAAGCTGCGATGGCATCAAGTTCATACATGTTACCATAGTTATTAGTTGCTCCACCTGTTCTTGCAGCTTCGAGTACACCAGCCAGACCATAAAGAGCACCAGCGATAGCATAGATGTAGATCAGGTTCTTGGAAACGTCGATACCTGATACTTTAGCAGCCTGCATGTTGCCGCCGATAGCATACATGTTCTTGCCCAGCTTGGTCTTGTTAAACAGGACCCAGACAATGGCGGCGACGACCAAGGCTATGATGACGATGTATGGTATAGAATATTGCCCACTGCCGAAGAATCCCGAACCAATTTTAGTGAAGTCAGGACGCAGACCACCGATAGGTTGCGATTGGTTCGGATCCATATCGAAGTACAGGGAATTCAATCCGTATACGATAACCATTGTGCCGAGTGTGGCAATAAATGGCGGAACATTAAGCTTGGAAACGATAATACCATTGACCAGACCACAGAGGAGACCAGCAACAATGGCAATGAGAATCGGAAGCCATACTTGCACATGTGGCAGATCTGGATAGAAACGACGTGAATAGTCTGGAATTTGCAGCATAGAAGCGGAGATAACCGCTGTGAAACCTACGACCCGGCCTGCAGACAAGTCAGTACCTGCTGTAATGAGGATAAAAGCAACCCCAAGCGCGATGATAATCCGCGTAGACGATTGAATCAGGATATCACGCAAAGTATTTACAGAGATAAAGGCTGGTTCATATAAAGCAATACCCATAATTAGAAGTACCAATACGATATAAATAGCGTTCTGAGTAACAAAAGCTTGAGCTTTTTTAGCGTTCATTAGTAGTGTTCCCCCTTAAAGTTACGCGAAGTACTTCGTAAACATAATTTATTCCTATCCTAGTGCTGTGCAGCGAGACGCATAACTTCGGTTTCCGTAGCTTGTCCGCCTTCTAGTATACCTGTGAGTTTACCCTCCGACATCACCATTACACGATCGGACATTCCGAGCAGTTCTGGCATTTCAGAAGAGATCATAATAATACTTTTACCTTGCTTCGCCAAATCGGCAATGATGTATATCTCGAACTTGGCTCCAACGTCAATTCCGCGAGTCGGCTCATCCAAGAGGAGGATTTCAGGCTCGGTAAGCAACCATCTCGCAAGTAGTACCTTTTGCTGATTACCACCTGATAGATTCATAATCAACGTCTTAGTTGTAGGTGTTTTGGTACGCAATTTCTCAATCATTCTATCTACTTCTACCTTCTTCTTCTTGCCATCCAGCAGCAGGTAAGGTTTCTGATAACGATCAAGATTAGCAATCGCCGCATTCTCATGCACCGATAACACTGGGAAGATACCCGTTACACGACGTTCTTCAGTAAGCAAAGCCATACCATGGGCCTTTGCATCCTTGGGAGAGTTGATTTTGACTTGTTTACCTTTAATGGAGATCGTTCCTGACTTGACAGCACGCAGACCAAACAGTGCTTCAATAACCTCTGTTCTCTGAGCACCGACCAGGCCGCCAATGCCGAGAATTTCGCCCCGCTTCAGATCAAAGGTAACATCCTTAAAGGATCTTGGCTCAGGTGAAGTTAAACCTTCAACTTTCATGTACACTTCACCTGGGACGTTAAAGCGTTCAGGGAAACGATTGGTCAAATCGCGACCGACCATTTTAGAAATGATGATGTCAGTAGTCAATTCTTCCGCTGGCCATGTGCCAATTTTTTTACCATCACGCATGATTGTAACTTCGTCAGAAATCTCCAGAATTTCTTCCATTTTGTGAGATATATAAATAATAGCTACGCCTCTTTTTTGCAGATCCCGAATAATTCGGAATAAATGCTGTACTTCCACGCTTGTGAGGGAAGAAGTAGGTTCATCCATTACAATAACGCGGGAATGAAAGGAGACAGCCTTCGCGATTTCAATGGATTGGATTTTGGATACAGACAGCTTGCCCACCAAAGTTTCGGGGTTTAGATCAATATCCAGATCTTTAAATAGATTTTCCGTGTCAGTATACATTTTCTTGTGATCAATAAACTGAATCGGTCCGATTCCCTTGGTCGGAAAACGTCCTAACCAGATGTTCTCCATTACACTGCGGAACGGCACAGGATGCAGTTCTTGGTGAATCATAGAGATTCCGTTCTTAAGCGCATCGTTCGAGCTACCAATGGAGGCCTTCTCGCCATCCAGAAATATTTCACCGGCATCCGGTGAGTAAATACCAAAGAGACATTTCATGAGTGTTGACTTACCAGCACCGTTTTCGCCCATCAAAGCATGAACCGAACCCGGTCTAACCTTTATGCTTACTCCGTCCAGTGCTTTTACGCCGGGAAATTCTTTTGTTATATTATTCATTTCCAGCAAAAACTCAGCTTCAGCCATGTTGTTACGCCTCCTACACTTTTTTTCTGTTTACATGAGAGGCACAGCGGTTCCATCCTATTCCCTATCCGAAAGGAATTCCGGGAAGCGATTAACCGCTCCCCGGTAAACTCATTTAATTTAGGATTGTATCTGTGTCTGTATTTGTATTAGAGAGAATTTATTTAACGTCAGCAACATTGTCCTTGGTGATTTTCTTGTAGGAAATCCACACATATTGGTTGTCAGTGATGTCAAAGCCAACATTTTCTTTCGTAGGTGTTTCACCTTTTGCAAGCAGTGCGGCAACAGTAATAGCTGCTTTACCTTGGTTGTTAGCATCGTTCAAGACAGTTCCTAGCATAGTGCCATCTTTCAGCGCTTGAACAGCAGGGGCAGTTGCATCCACACCTACTACAGGCATGAATTTATCGCCAACGAAATATCCAGCAGCTTTCAAAGCTTCGATAGCACCAAGTGCCATGTCATCATTGTTGGCAAGAACAGCTTCAATTTTGTCGCCGTGGGAGCCGAGGAATGCTGCCATTTTTTCTTGACCTTTTACGCGATCCCACATTGCAGTATCTTCAGCCAATTTCTCAACTTTGATGCCGGCATCTTCAATAGCTTGAATGGAGTAGGTTGTACGCAGTTCAGCATCTTGGTGTCCTGGTTCGCCTTTAAGCATTACGTATTGAAGCACTCCGTCTTTGTTCTTGTCAGCTTCAGGGTGTGCTTTCCAGTAATCAACGATCAGTTGTCCAGACATTGTTCCGGATTCTTCTGCTTTAGCGCCTACATAATAAACTTTATCCCATTTCTTCATATCTTCAGGAAGGGGTTCGCGGTTGAGGAATACAACCGGAATGTTAGCTACTTTTGCTTTATCGATAATAACGCCTGCAGCTGTACGGTCAACCGGGTTGATCAGCATGCCGTTATATTTCTTAGTTACGAACAAGTCAACCTTGTCATTTTGGGTGGGTTGGGAATTTTGGCTATCAACGATATCTACTGTTGCAACATCCTTAGCAGCTGTTTCGATTGCGTTGCGAACACCAGTCATGAACGTGTCATCGAATTTGTAAATAGCAACACCGACTTTAGGCAGCTCAGTAGTTTTTCCAGCATTCGCGGAATTTGTAGCTGTACCGGAGTTTGCTGTGTTTGCGGTATTATTGTTGCCGCCGCAGCCTGCAAGAGCAGCACCCAGCAAAGCACTTGCAAGTAAAACGGAAGTGATTTTTTTCATATTAATTGACCTCCTGATTTATGTTTCTTTTTTTGTTTCGCCCCAGGTTGTCCCGGGTACATCCTTATTATGCCCTACGTGAAAGCGGTTGCGAATATAAAATCCTACTCTTTTTTATGAAAATTCTCCTACACTATCAGGATCCCTAACTATCTGACAAAGGGAAATAACAATTTCTGGTTTTCGGGCCACAGCATGTTATCCAGATCGATCAGCTTCGTTCCAGTATCTACACGTTCAGGAACATCCATGCCTTCAATAACCTCAACAGCATACTTTACAGCTAAATATCCGTTACTGAACGGATTCTGAATCACTGTAGCTTGAACGGTCCCTTCCTGCAGCAGTTCCATCATCGAAGGTGAACTATCAAAAGCAACCATCTTTATATTGTTCATTCCCAAGCTTTTTATGACCTTTGCAGCGCCTTGCGAAGCCGTCTCATTTAAAGTCGCAATCCCGCGCAGCTTAGGATGCTTCAGCAGCATCAGTTGAGTAAGATCCTCAGCATTTGTAATGTTAGAAGAGGTGTAGGAAATTTCAACAACTTGAACATTCGGATAACGGGCGGCATAATTCAAAAAGCCTCTTTCCCGTTCATCTGCGTCCCGTGCACCATAATCAACAGGGCTCGTTGATTCCGGCTGTTCGTTCAGAGATGAATTTGTAAAATTGATAATACCGATTTCCCCATATCCATTCAACAGCTCTATAAGTCTTTCTGCAGATTTCTGCCCTGCTTCATAACCATTCGATCCTACATAGGTTCTAACTCTCGCTGAACCAACCTCTGCATCTACTGAAATTACGGGTATTTTATAATAAGCGGCTTGATCCACCACCTGGGCCAACCCCATGTAGCTGCTGGCCGCCAATATAATGACATCCGCCTTCTGTTTAATAGAAGCTTGCACCATGCCGATCTGCTCATCAATGTCACTCTCTGAATCAGGAGCCTTGAACGTCAGCTTGACATTAAATTCCTGAGCAGCTGCTTCCGCTCCCAGCTTAACTGTATTCCAGTAATCCCCCTTGTTCATTTTCACAATCATATGAATATTGCGGGTCTTGTTCGTGCTAATATAATCCGGAGCCGAGTTAAAGCAGGAAGTAACTGTGGTCCATACTGCCGCACACATCAGCAATGTAAGCCAAAACCGTTTTGTCTTCATGCAGATGTCTCATCCTCCTTCTCCTTTGGTTTGTCCAAATTCTCCTGATTCTTCAGTGCTGGGAAGGTAATAGTCACCGTTGTTCCTTCCTCAATCTCACTCTCAAATGTAAGTCCGTATTCACGCCCATAATAAAGTCCAATCCGTTCATTCACATTTCTGACGCCAACACCGGAACCACTTCCGCTCTTATTACCGCCAGTCAGAATAAGCTTCATGGTTTCCTGCGACATGCCTAGCCCATTATCACTGATCACAATGACAATAAGCTCATCGCGCAGCTCTGCACTAATAGAGATAAAGCCTTCATCAGGCATCATTTCAATCCCATGATAAAGTGCATTCTCGACAATCGGCTGCAGGATTAGCTTAATCGTCTGCAGTTGCAGCACTTCTTCTTGGGCCGTAATTTTATAGCGAAATTTATTCTTGAAGCGAATATTCTGAATGACCAGATAGTGCCGTATATGATCCAACTCTTCTTGTACCGTAATAATATTTTTCCCTTTGCTCAGACTAATCCTGAAAAATCTGGATAACGACTGAATCATCGTTACTACTTCCTCTGTTTTACCCCGTTCGGCAAGTCGGATGACCGAGTTGAGCGTATTGTACAAAAAGTGCGGGTTGATCTGTGACTGCAGCACTTCAAGCTCACCCTTGCGTTTGGTCTCCTGTTCATAAATAATCTGATCCATCAACTGGCGAATCCGCTGCAGCATCAGGTTAAATCGTTTGGACAGCTGTTCAACCTCATAGGCCCCTCTGACATTAATCGGAGTATAGAGGTCACCTTCTCCTACCAGTTTAACTGTACGTTCCAGTCTCCGGATCGGGCTGGCAATAAGTGCTGACAAGAGAATGGAAACAATAATTACGCCTAGGATGACAGCTGACAGGAACCAGGCTAAGAACTGGTTAAGATCACGTTTTGTCGTCACAATCTCATCATAATAAGCCACACCGACAATTTTCCAGCCCGTCTGAGCTAAAGTGCGCACGGTAATAAAACGTTTCTCGCCAGTGGACTCGTCCAGATAACTGCGGTAAGCATACTCCAATACAGGCTCGACATTCTCATACTTCAAGCCTGCGTATATAAGCTGCTGTTGTGGATGATATACGATGTTACCTAATGAATCGAGGATGTAGGCGTATCCTCTTTTGCCAAGTTTGACCTGCTTGCTCAATTCATCAATGGTGCGAAAGTTAAAATCAATTAGCAAAATACCGGTTTTCAGTTCACCGTTCTCCCGATATTGAATTAGCTTGCTTACGGAAACGACCCAAGTGTAACGACCCTTGAACAAATTCTGTATATGAGGAGCTGAAAAGGCAACTTCCGATGTCTTCTTAGCCGAAGTGAACCAACTCTGGGTGTCCAGTTGAGTATTCAGACGCATATCTTGACCTGGAGTGCCAATGACATAACCGCCCTGTGGCGTAAAAACGGCAACAGATACGATATCCTCTCTGCTGCCCATCAGCATGCCTATTCTCTCGCTTAGAAGTGCTGAGTCTACAGAGGAACTATTGGTGATCTGCCCTTCTGCTGTTTCAAAAATGTTCCGCATCCCATTCACATAAAGCTCCAGGTTGTAATTGACCTGTTCAATAATCTGCTGCATGTTCAGATTGGCATTCGCTTCGGCCGTCTTGGCAAACTTGTTGTACAGCATAATACTAACGATCACTGCTACAAGTACAGTGACCGTCGTAAAGGTAAACGTAATAATAAGCTGGATGCTGCGCAGCTTGGAGGAAATCCTTATCTTGTTTCCCTTACGCCGCTGCGGCCGCAATGGAAAGAAAAAAGCCTTTTCCTTAGGCATGGACTATCCTCCTCTGGAGCTATTTTTATACTCTTTAGGTGATTGTCCATATTTCTTACGAAAGCAAAAACTGAAATAGTTGGGATCGGCAAAGCCTATTTTTTCGGCAATTTCAAAAGCTTTCAGCTCTGTGGAACGCAAAAGCTCTTTCGCTGCTTCTAGGCGGATTTGCAGGAGATAGCTAACAAACGTCATTTTCATTTCTTTTTTAAAGATACTGCTAAAATAGCCTGTACTGATATGCAAATGCTGGCAGACTCTGCCGATGGAAATGTCAGATTCCTCATAATGACTGCGTATATATTCCTTCGCTTGATCAATAAGCTGTTTGTAGCTCGATTGCCGTTCCGAAGCTATGGTATCCATGAGCTGGCTGCAAACCGTAATAATCCACTGCTTAGCTTCACTCATATTATTAAACTTATGCATATCAGTGAGTGAATATATACCAGAGCCAATGAACTCTGTGGTCTCACTACCCGATTCTTTGGCCACTCGCAGGATTGAAGTGATGATCTCCAGCAGAAATATCTGATAATCCTGTGTAGATACTTGAGCGGCATCCAGTCCGCTGAACAACTCCTCAACCACTTCTTTGAGCTCCTGCGCCGTTCCCAGTTTAATGGTTCGCATTAAAGACTGCTGGCTCAACTCATCATAATCCAGCATCCGGTTAGACCGTGACTCCACGTCTTCGATCCAGATCACTCTATTATTACCAAGAATGAGACGATAATCCAGCGCCTGCAGTGCATCCCCGAAAGAATGGAAGAGCAACGCGGGAGTCTCACAGACCGTTCCAGTGCCAGCAGTTATAGTAAGCTTTAGAAAGCGCTGTACATTGAGGCGAATTTCCTCCAGAATCTCCAGCGTCATCCGTGTAATCTCAGCTTCATCTTTATCCTCTCTGATTGAGAGCATAACCACATCATCACGATGAATAAAAACTTTGCCGAAGCGATGCTTGTTACATATTTCCTCTGCAACATTCAGCACCGCAAACAATTGCAAATTCCGGTCACCGGTATCTCGCAATGAAACTGGCTTACCCGAGGGTAAATCTGATTCTCCATCTGTACGAATATGATCCACGCGGATTACCGAGGCCTGGAACAACTCCCCTGAAAGCATAATTCCATATTCCATACTCTTCTCAGCAATTTCCGAAGGAGGCAATCTACGAGAAACGAGGGAGGACAAGAACTGCTCACGCAGAACAGGAAGACTTTTGCGGTAATGTTCGCTTAATACAAATACATTTTCTTTCTCTGCTATTTCCGCTTCGATTGTCGCTCTGACCTTTAAGAGGATGTCAATCAATTCCTGCGAAGAGAAGGGTTTTAAAATATATTCATCAATCTGCAGCTTAATAGCCCGTTGTGCATATTCGAATTCATCATAACCTGTCAAAATAATGATCTTGGTATTGGGGTGGTGATTGCGAATCCATTCGGCCAGCTGCAGTCCGTTCATGAAAGGCATCTGAATATCAGTGACGACAACATCCGGCAGCAAGCGGTCAATGGACTCCGCAGCTTCTCTACCGTTCTCCGCCTGATCTACGACTTCGAAGCCATAATGCTCCCAGTCAATCTGTCCGACGATTCCTTCTCTTACGTCTTCTTCATCTTCAACAAGAATTAATTTATACATGCATCATCCCTCTTTGAACATTGTTTGAATTGTAATAAAACCATTCTATATGATTCAACCCCTGCAATCTATGTTTAAGTTAAGTTATCGCATCATCAGAACGGGTTTTAATTCTTATATTACAAAAAAAACCATCCCGCCTATGCCGGGATGGGGATGATCGGTTACGTATAAAGTTTCTACAGCAATGCTTTGTTAAAGCGGTAGCCTGCTGTCTTTTCGAATCCGATGTGACGGTAAAAAGCATGCGCTGGTGCGCGCTCTACACGGTTGCCGCTTCTCAGGAAGAGCTGGCAGCAGCCCTGCTGACGAGCCCATTCTTCTGCAGAGGCTACAAGTCTTTTACCGAGACCATTGCCTCTGCATTCCTCTGATACAATGAGAGCGGTAATCTCTGTAATACAATCCTGCTGTTTGTAATAAGACTTTACCTGTCTGAGTCCGATCATTCCCACAACTTCGTTATTTAATTCAGCAACAAGTGTGCAATGGAAAGGGTCATTCTCCATGCCTTCCATTCTCTCTTTCATCACGCTAAGCGTTGTTGGATAGCCGAATTCCCGTAGAAGCTTTGTTACTATCTCCAGATCATTCATGCCGCATTTGCGAATTTGCAGTACTGGTGCTTCAATACTACTGTTCATCCTCATATACCTCCACTGTTAGCATAGACGCTGCCTGCTTGGCTGTCGTCCGCGCGATTTCCACATCTTCCGCTGTACTTAAGGCTACTGCCATCCGCCGTCCAGGCCGGACTTCCGGTTTACCAAACACTCGAACCTGAGTACGTGGAAGTGCCAACGCCTCACCAAGTCCGGAAACAACAAAGGCTCGTCCTTCACCTTCTGCCTTCAGCGTAGCTGAAGCGCCTGGGGTCAGCAATTGTACTGAATCTAGCGGGAATCCCAGAATCGCTCTGACATGCAGGGCAAATTCCGATAAATCTTGTGTAACCATTGTCACCATGCCAGTATCATGAGGTCTAGGAGAGACTTCACTGAACAATACGCCATTTGCTGTAAGAAACAGCTCCACTCCAAAAATACCACGGCCACCGAGCTGATCGGTTACTGCTTTGGCCATCGACTGTGCTTCAGCCAGCAAAGTGTCATCCATCGGATGCGGCTGCCAGGATTCCACATAATCGCCGTCTTTTTGAATATGTCCGATAGGCGGGCAAAAGATTGTTCCAGATACTGAGCGCACTGTCAGCAGCGTGATTTCACTCTCAAAGGTAACGAACGCCTCCACGATAACACGTGTTCCTTTGGCTCGTGCTCCCTCAAGCGCAGTGTTCCAGCAATCTTCGGCATCCTCCGGTTTACGGCAAATACTTTGACCTTTACCGGAGGAGCTCATTATCGGCTTAATTACACAAGGTGTACCCAGCTCGTCCACAGCATGGCGCAATTCGTCCAGACTATCCGCGAAGCGGTAAGCCGCTGTCGGCAGTCCAAGCTCTTCGGCAGCAAGCCGACGGATACCTTCCCGGTCCATCGTCAGCCGAGCCGCACGTGCGGTTGGGACAACGAAGAAACCTTCTTCCTCCAGTTCCTGGAGAGCTTGAGTAGCAATGGCCTCAATCTCCGGTACGATAACATCCGGCTTCTCGGCACGAATCAGGGCTTTCAGTGCCTCAGCATCCAACATATCAATACAATGAGAACGATGGGCTACACCCATCGCCGGTGCGTTATCGTAACGGTCCACCGCTACGGTCTCTACGCCAAGGCGTTGAGCTTCAATAATGACTTCCTTACCCAGTTCCCCACTGCCCAGCAGCAGCAGCTTATGGCTTTGAGCTGAAAAAGGAGCTCCCCACATTGTCGATATCAACCTCTTTTTCGCAAATTTGACTGAGAAGTTCCCTGGTAGTAGACGATTCTTCTGTAAAAATAAAAGAAAAATCGCTGCTATTTCGAAAACTTTGCAGTTTCTTTGTAAATTTTCAGACATCTTCATTTTCATTCATCATCAGCCAGATTGCAAGCGTTCTTCGACATTTTCCTACAAAATTCACAGTCTTGTGTCCACCATATCGTCGAAAGATTCCTCAAAGAGGCGTAATTGATGTGCTAATCGGCCCCAATGCTCTGCAGAATCACCCCCTTTCCGGAGTCCTGACAGGGCCTCCTCCTGCTCTGCCAAACCCTCACGCAGCTTAACTGCGGATGTCTTCAGGGCTCTGGTTACAGCTTCCGCATAATGTCCCAGTAATGTATTCTCCTGTGCACCTGCAGCCAGAGCAATGGCCTCTCTCAGCAAAGGTTCAACTGTGGTTTTGACTTTATCCCGACCGGGGCCCTCAAAGAAATGCCGCGGTGATTTGAAATACCCCCATATCGCTAACCAGTCTACTGGCTGCAGCTTACAATCCAGCACTGTCGGTGAGGGCCAAGACTCGGTATCGTTCTCCATGAACTGAAGTTCCGGTACTGAGAAAGATAGTTCTGCGGCAGCGGTAGTGGCAGCTTCGTGGACAAGCCTGCGTCCGGTAGCTTCGAGCCGCAGGGTTGTAGCCCACAGCTCCTGCTCCAGCTCACGCTGGGAGGTACGCCACAGCTCTCGGCCACAGGCAGTGAAGATTTCTTTCAAGCTTCCGGCATCCTCGCGCAGCAAGGATGGATGGAAGGACTCCTGGAAATTGCCGCTGAAGGAAAAGCTGAGACGCTGTCGGACATGATAGAGCAGTTCCCCACCCTCCCGATGCAGATCGCGGAGCGGCCGCTCCTCCACCTGTAGAGCAGATAATCGCTGCTCCGCCAGGCGACGGCGCTCCTGCAGCCTCCGCACTCCAGCTTCAAGCTGACTTGCCTCTTGCGTCGCTAAATCCTGCCATTCTTCTGCCCTACGACGGACAGTAGCGATACTCTCCACAGCTGCCTTAAGTGACAGCTGAGGCAGCTCTTCGCCCGCAAAGCTCCACAGCGCTTGCTCAAATTCATGAAAGCCTGAGGTTTCATAGCTACTGCGATTACTATCAATTTTCCCGTTCAACGCTTGCAGGCTGGACAGCGCATAAATCTGTGGGGAGCGAAGACCCCCTGCCCGTAAATTCTGGGCGACATGTTCTCTAACTTCTTCCAGCTCTGCTTCTCCAGATGCCAGATCGGAGGCGTTGATAATAAAGAACATTTTATCCAGCGCGAAGCTGTCTTTGATCCGGCCCAGTTGAGCCAGTAGGCTCCGGTCCGCCTTCGAGAAGGCGTGATTGTAGTACGTCACAAAACAAATCGCGTCCGCATCCTTCATATATCCAAAGGTCACACCCGTATGCCGTGCATGTAAGGAATCTGCACCAGGTGTATCTACAAGCACAATGCCACTTTCCGTTAAGGGACAACTGTAATATAAATCTATACTCTGCACATAGCAGGCCCGGGTCTCCTCAGCGACTAGCTTGCGATATTCATCCAGTTCTACCGTCCGTACGGTTCCGAGCAGCGTCTTGGCTTCCTCCCAGCCCACCGCCGCGGCCCGCAGAAATCCGGCATGCGGCAAGCCAGAGGGATGAACTCCACCTGCTTGTAAATCTGCCGCGACATCGGTCCAAGATTCCCGCTGCGGCTGCCCCAGCTGCAGTACGCCGAAGGAATGTGTAATGTCATCCCAGAATTCCTCCGCGGTCTTCATCTTCACCACTGCGCTCTTATCGCGGAAGTCTCCCTCCGGCGCCAGTATGCGGTTCACTGCTGCCGTGGCGGGGTGGGGAGACACGGGCAGCACTGCTTCGCCTAGCAAGGAGTTGGCGAAGGAGGACTTGCCGGCGCTGAAGGCTCCGAACAGCGCCAGGGTAAAGCGGCCGCCGGCGAGATCCGCCGCCCGTGCCGCCAAGCTGCGCACCGCCGAAGCCATGGCCGGCTCGCTGCGCAGCAGTTCACTCGCCGCGCTCAGCGTCGCGGCGGCAGTAGCCAGCCGGCGTCGCCCGCCCGCCGGCTGTTCCGTGCCCGCCGCCCAGCTTGCGGCGGCGGGGTCTCGCCCAAGCGCGCGCAGCGGCTGGGCCTCACGCGGTGCGGCGCTTGGCGCGCCCGCACGCGGGGTTGCCCTCACCTCCGGCAGGATGCCGGGGGTGAGGGGCCGGCGCGGCGGCAGCAGCGCCGCGAGCTCGTGCGCGCGGGCGGCAGCCGCGCGGTCAAGCGTGCCAAGCGCGGCGAGGGCGCGCGCTTGGGCGCGCAGCGCCTGCTCGCGGTGCGAGAGCTCCGCGAGGCGCTCGTCCAAGAGCACGGGCAGCTTCGCCAGCAGCTCATCGGCCAGCCCTAGTGCAGCGCGGCGATACTGGCGCTTAATTTCGTCCGCAAGGCTGCGGCAGAAATTAAGCAGCGCCTCGCCTGTTGTCCCCGTTCCCGGCTTCACTGCAGCCGCCAGCCATTCCTGGCTCACCGCCGGGAGCCCTTCTTTCAGAGCCAGCTCCGCCTCCTCATTCCAGAGACCCAAATTTTCCGCCCATTCACGAATCAGCAGGATCATGTGCCATTCCAAACGGGCTGAAATCTCCCGTGTCAACAATTCATGCCAAGCAGCCAGACGTTTGTTCAGTTCCTTCTCCCGCCGTGCAGCAGTGAACAGTAATCCTTGCCGGAAACCTGGGCTGACACCTTCGACATAAGCCCTGGCTGCCTCCCTAACATCCGCAGGCATAAGAGTAACATTGCCAAGCAGCGCATCTAAAATGCTCCGCAGGTTCACTAGCGACTGCTGAAGAAGTCCCTCGATCAGCTCGCGTTCGTTTTCCAGAGAAGCAAGTCCAAATTCCACCGTCTCTTCCCCTGCACCAGCCAATTCTTCCAGTAGAGCTTCACGCTCCTCTTGCTGCTCCTCGCGGAAGACAGCCAATGAAGAATCTGCCGTATGCAGTATAGAACGTAAGAGACTATATTGAAGCAATTCATCCCGGTGACTCAATAGATCCGTGATAAGTCCTAATAGAACATCCCAATCATTAAGCGGATGTTCCTTAACCCTAAGCGAAGTGAACAGAATACCCGCATAATGGATGCCCCATTGTCCGAAAGCGCTTTCTAATTGCCGTTGATATTCCTCTATAGAAATTTCCTGTTCTCGGTGCTTGTCGATTTGATTAACAATGAGATAGAGCGGCTTGCCCCAGACACTGAGATTTTTGGCAAAAGCCAGATTGTTCTCTGACTGCACATGATTGTAGTCCATCACATAGAACACAACATCGGCCAAGTGCAGCGCGGAGTGAGTTGCACTTTGATGTCCATCATCTGTAGAATCCACACCTGGAGTATCCATTAGCACCCCATGGGGAGCCAGCAATGGGATCTCCTCCCAAACTTCAATAGAAGAATACTCTCCACCGTTACGACAATATTCTTGCAATTTATCCGCTGTTGTCTCCCAAGGAGCCAGGTCGATCTTCTGGACCTCTTTCCTGGGGTGAATGAGTACACGAGGAGCCCCACTGCGAATAGACACAATATTTGCACTCGTTGGCACGGGTCCGGAGGGCAGCACAGTGCTGCCACAGATCAGATTAATCATACTGGATTTCCCAGCCGAGAAATGCCCGCAAAAAGCGAAGGTTAATTCATTTGCACGCTCTTTATCCTGTAAATCTGCATAAATACGAGCTGTTTCTCCATCGCCCCACTGCTCCATTAATCCTTTTAGCCGGGACAGCAGTTGTGCCGTTTCACTAACAGCCACCTTTTGGGTTCTAGCTTGTTCCGCTCCCATTCACTTTCCCGCCTAACTGTGCCATTTATAGTCTAGATTCCAGCAACAATAGAATAATTCCATTTTATCACCAGATTGCCACAAATCAAATATGCACTACTTACAAAATAACCTATAACCTCCTACGAAATGAGGTTCATTCCCCATAAATTTCTACGTTTTTCCATGCAAAAAAGAGCCAGCCCCTGGGCTGACTCCATTTATGTTTCTATACCGATACTTAAGCAGTTTCCAATACAGGCAGCAAAATTTCAAATACTTTACCATGCTGTAGAATAGTCAGACCACGGGATTTATCTCTCATCACTACAACCTCAGGCTTCACGGACATACGCTCCAGATAATGCTCAGGAACATCACCAGAATGGCTGATTGTAATACCTTCTACTTCTTGCTCTTCGTTCTCTTCAAGGGGACTATCCACAACACGCTCAAAAATATCGGAAAACACTTCAAAATTGTTGGTGTATACAGAAATGCATTTCATCTCTATCCCATCCTCTTCTTCATCTCTAATTTCTTGGCATATGCTCTTTATCTTTCCTGATCACAGCCGTTTTCATACGTTTCTTTCCTTCACGACATACATCGAGGAGTGGGCAAATCTGACATTTCGGATTCTGTGATTTACAGTGGTAACGCCCGAAAAAAATGAGCCGATGGTGCGTGAGCGTCCATTCCTCACGTGGCACCACCTTCATCAACTTCTTCTCCACTTCCAATACAGAGTCTTTCCAGCCAGCCAGGGCAAGCCGCTTCGCAACCCGCTCCACATGTGTGTCTACAGCAATAGCAGGAACACCAAAAGCATTAGAAACTACAACATTTGCAGTCTTACGACCGACACCTGGCAATGTCACAAGTAAATCATGTGCTTGTGGCACTTCGCCACCGTACTGCTCTATGAGTATAGAGCAGAGGCTTTGAATATGTTTGGCTTTATTGCGGTATAAACCGATACGCCGGATATCCCCCTCCAGTTCCTCGATGGGTACTGAAATGTAGTCACGGGGGGCTTTATACTTTTGGAACAAATCCTCGGTCACTTTGTTCACCATTACGTCCGTACATTGAGCCGATAACAACACCGCTATCGTTAGCTCGAAAGCGTTGCTGTGGTTCAATTCACAATGTGCATCAGGGAACAAGTCTCCAATGGTATCCAGAATGTGGCGGACCTCTGCAACCTTCATAATGTCCCCTCCACAGAGTATTTACCCTCAGCGTGCCCTACTAGGGCAGCCTCTCTGAGGTAAGGAAATATAGCAAAGTACGTATTATAACGTATACTTTCATACATTTCAAGTAAACTCATTACTGGTCTATATTTCAAAAAAAACGTCCTGACGCAAGCAAAGCCCCTGCGTCAAGACGGTGATTCACTCGGAAATCCACCACTCGCAATTATTGTTTCACTATTTCAACTATCACATCATTATTAAAATACATTGTAATCTTATCATTTTCTTTGAGAGATTGCACGGATAAAGTCGTGTCACCTTGATGAATATATACGTTTGAGGTTAGTAGAAAGCGATAATTCTCATCATTCAGGCTATCACGCTTTACTAAAAACTCGTTTGTTGCAGTATCATAACGGGAGAATGTCCGATTCAATTGAGGCAATACACGAATAAGCGTTATTCCGTCAGCGCCTTTGCGCATATCTACACGGTCTGCTGTTGTTAGACTGCTAAGTGTAGTAGTTGTAACAGTATCACGGATAATCCTAACTCCACCACTCACTGCAAAGTTCTGAGTTACACCTTTAAAGTCCTTCACAGAAAGATTGCCTGCGGTAGAGTCTACTGATACCACCTGTCCTGACGAAACTTTGACCGCTTGGATGGATACTGCTGAACTTCCATCAAAATCCACATTCACGAAATCCCCCGCCTTCAAATCGCTAAGCTTTATAGCTTGCCCAGCTTCATTTGTTAACGGAATAGTTAACGTGTATAGTTCAGTGCTTCCCCCTGACCATTTCACACCCAGCTTGTTTAGCGTGGAATTGACTGAGGTAACTTCCAACTGCTGAACCGATTTCACTCTCAGTACCGAAATGACATCCTGATTCCCAGTTAATACAGCTGTCACTGAACTGCCTACAGAAATATCTGTCACTGCCATATTACTGCGTCCAAAGAAGTCAATGGATAACGGATAAGGAAGCGTTATTGTCTGACCATTGTTGGGCTTCAGGACAATCATCTTTGTAGCAGTGTTCACTGCTGTTAATGTGCCTACGTACTTTGTGCTTAATTCCACGGAAAGTGCCCGCTGTCCAATGGATATCACATCTACCTTGCGGTTCTCAACAAGTCTCACGCCCATATTGGTCAGTGAAGTTGTAGGCAGCCCATCATATACGAGCTTGGAATTCACATCCAGCTGGACTACATGAGGCTTGCCAGAGCTGTCTGTAATCGTCAGTAGCTGTGTCTTGGAATTGTAGTCAACAACCGTTGCTCCGATAAATTGATCAATTTGCCGACTTAGCACTTCAATCTTTATAACCTGATCACTGCTATTCAGTGTAAGCTGCACATTGTCACCACCAACAGCATCAGCGATCAAATCACCGGCTACAGGACTGCTAATGTTAGGAATTACAATAGTTGGTGCTGACCCAAGCAATTTAACCTCGCGAGTACCATCAGCTTTTTTATAAACAACTGTAGTGCCTGTCAACTCATTAATAGTGCCCAGAACAGTACGTTCTACTCCCTGAGTGACTTCTACAGAGCGGATCATATTATCCTTGATCGTATACTTCACTGCCGAATTAACCTTCAACTCCGCTGGCAGCAGCACTGTACTTTGAGAGCTGAATAGGGTGGTACCTTCCTCCCATTTGAAGGTTTCAACGGTACCTGCTGCATTCTTGAATGTAATACTTTTAGAGGTCAGATCAATACTCTGGATGATACCTGTACTTGATTTGTTGACGACGCCCGATGTTACTTGTACCTTGACCACTTTATGAGCGCCACTGTAGGTTTCGCGCTGCAGTGTGACCAGACTACCTGCTGCAATCGAAGCTGGCTCTATCTTGACTCCGTTTACATCCACAAAGATAGTTGCTGCATCATAATAGTATTCATTAAAGGTATCCGTAGACTCCAGCCATAATTTATTACCCGACGACAGCTTTGCAAAGCTGCCAGAAACACTCTCAACCTGCGGTGTAGGATCGGTCACCTCGACATAGGCTGCTTTATAGGTTGCCCCAATAACAGTAACCTTGGTGTACGGCTGAATATCATTTAGACTGATTCGAGTCTCAGAAGTGCTGTTGAAGTAAGCGGTGCTTGCACTCAGATTAAAGGGGGAAGTTGTCCCATTGTTATAAACTGTGAGCTTACCGTCTTTTATTTCGCTGATACTGCCTTTAACGGTATTGTCATAATCAAGCGTGTTGTGCCCCTCGGCCCGGCTGAAGAAGGTTGCCAGTTGCGCACGAGTTACTACACCTTGTGGATCAAAACGGTTTCCAGCTATACCATTAGCCAGTCCTAGATCAACAGCCGTATTTATGTAACCACGTTTGCTGGCAGACACTTTGGAATCATCAGCAAAGCCGGTTGGCTCACTGGCTACCGCTGCTGCATCTGAAGTTTTGCCAAGAGCACAGATTAACACTTCAGCAATCCATTCACGGGTTGCCTTGCGTTCACCCCAAGCAGTCTTCAAATTGTCGGAAGCCATCTCAGTAGTCTTGTCCAGCAAGCCCTGCTGGAACGCGAGTACGACATAAGCCTTGTAATAATTCGATACCTCAAAGCTCGCTGGTAATGCCACCGCTGTATCAATATCTACTTTGCCCTGCAGCTTCATAAAGCGCAATGCCATAAGCACAGCTTCCTGCTGGGTAACTGAATCTCCTGGACGGAATAAACCATTATTCCCGACTACGATACCTTGGGATGCCAGTTTGTAGATATGTTTTTCGGCCCAAAATCCTGTTTTCACATCGCTGAAAATACCTGTTGCTGCCGTAGTTGTCGATGTCGTTACTGCAGCGGGAGTTGAAGCTGCTACTGTAGCTGCAAATGCAGAACTTGCACCGCCCAGAACCATTGCGCCAGCCAAAACTGCGGATATCGCTTTTGTAGAATAAGCTTTCATGGGACGGCTAGACCTTTTTTGTGCGGACAATAGGTTGTTCCCCTCTCTAAGACCCATATAATAAAGTATGCATTTATGTTCGTCAGCCAATCTCTTTATTCCTGCCTTTCACACTTACAAACCACTATTCTCTCGAGTCATGGGATGCTCCAGATCTACATGTCCCATCAAGCTCTCCACTTGCTCACCATCCACTAGCATTTCAACACTCTTCACTTCGGAAAATTGAAAAAAAGTTTGCGTTAACGCACTAAGTGCAAAAGCTTCACCACCGGCACCTAGCTGTGCTTCCTCTGGCTTATGAATATCCATCAGAATTTGCCCATTCTCAAACTTCAGGGATTTCAATTCAATCTTGCCCCAGAGTGAGACTAGCTCCTTATTATCACTGACTTGCAGCGCTTTAAAAGCCTCGGTATATTTCTCTACATCGTCAGCATAACTTATTGTTGCTTTGGCAGGTACCAGATTCATAAGTTGTAAATCTGTATAATAAACCGCTATGCTCTGACTCTGCTTCTCAGGCGCCACAGTCTCTGTGGGGGCGGGAGTTTCGCTGGCTGTGGGCTGTGCGGTGCTGGCCGAATTCTGACCTTTGTCTTCATTGGTATTCTCTGTATTCTCTGTATTTCCTGTATTCTCCCCTGCGCCACTGACTACAGTGGAAGAATTTTGTCCTGCATCCTTAGACGGAGCTGCAGCAGGTTTGTCCCCGCAGCCAGCTATCACCAGCAGAAGCAATGCAGCTATACCTGCATGACTCAATTTTTTGTTGATCATCATTAACGCCTCCTCTAGATGAATACGGGCAGACCCGTGCCGCAAAGCCAACCTGCCCTTTTCAATAGGCATAAGCTGGCTTTGCGGCGCTAATCTGCCGCTTGGCTGTTATTTTAAACCGAGATATTCTTTAACACCACTAACTATAGAGGCAGCAACCTTATTTTGGAAGGCATCGGTAAAGAGAGATTTCTCATCACCTTTATTACTCAAGTAACCTACTTCAAGCAGAACAGCTGGCATGGTTGTTTCTCGAATGACGTGGAAATTTCCGTACCGTACCCCCCGGTCACTTAAGCCCGTTGCCTGAACAAGATATTTATGCATCACATTGGCTAATGCCTTACTAGCCGCCCGTTGGTAATAGGTTTCAGTACCGCTGGCTATAGAGGAAGCCCCACTGTTGGCATGCACGGAAATGAATAGATCAGCCTTCAGGTTATTGGCAATAGCTACCCGCTCCTTCAGTTCCAAGAACGTATCATCACTACGTGTCAACACAACATCAATATTACTTTCTTTCTTGAGTAGTGCTGCAGCCTTCAGTACAACAGCCAAATTAAAGTTCTTCTCATACTTGCCAGTTACACCTACTGCGCCTGAATCTTTAGCTCCATGTCCGGCATCTAGCACTACCAGCTTTCTACCGCTGTTGCCAGGCTGGGTAGTCGTATCGTCAGTGCTTGCTGCATTCAGATCAATTACAGCCAGCTTTGAAGAATCACCCGAAATATTAACGCTGTAGTTCTTGGCATTGTTCAAGTCAATTACAAAACGAACCGTATAAGGATTTGTGCTAAATAGCGAGTACCGTACACCAGATACATCCGGATAATCTGTCACAACAAGACTGCCATTCAGATTAGGGTCAAGGAGTTGACCTGTGCCGAATAGATCAGAAAAGGTGGCATTAGGTATATCCACAACAATCCGGTCAGGGCCGGTTATCTTAGAGACTTTAGGAACTGCATTACCTTCCATAGCAATGGTCAGCCGATTCTCACTAAAGCTTACGCCGTTAACCAGAGTCAGCTGCGAAGTAGTATCAGCAGGAGGAACCACAACACCTGTTCCACCATCACCAGTACCTCCGCCTGTACCATTGTTATCACTCGGCGTTTCTGGGGTAATAAGATTTACAATCTTGTTTGTGTTATCCCAAGTCACGCTGAGACCAAACTGTTCGCCTATGAACCTGATCGGTACTAGTGTCGTATCGTTACGCAACACCGGAGCTGTAGGAAGGATAATAGTCTTGTCATCTACTGAAGCTGCGGTTTGGTTTACAGCCAGTTTGACAATCCTTCCCTGCTGTTCAATCGTAATCGTCTTATTCTGCTGATCCCATTGCACCTGATAGCCAAGGTTCTCAACAATCATTCTTAGAGGTACCATAATGCTGTTATTCACGTTCTCAACTGGGACGTTCTGGACTGCGGTAATTTCTTTGCCGTCTAATATAATCTTACTGTTTGCGGCGGCGGCATGTCCATTCTGTGGCAATGCCAATACAAAGAGAAGCAACATCAGTATAAAGCCAAATTTCTTCATTCTTCACCTCTAGGAATCTAGTATTCCGCCTGAGTACAGCGTTCATGTTGATCTAACCACCGACAACCTTCGACATCTATTATAGACGCCAACCAAATTCAAAAGTTGCGAATATATTCCATCCTGTAACAGGATCTCATGAATTAAAGTTACTAGAATCGAGGATTATAGTCCAAGATATTCCATTATTCCAGCCGCTATTTCCCGAGCCAAGCTGTCCTGAAGCTTCGCACTATAGAGTGCGGCTTCATCACCCAAATTCGTCAAATATCCGGCTTCCAGCAGAACAGCAGGCATGCTTGTTTCCCTTGTCACATGCAGGCTTTTGTTTCTGACTCCATTATCTTTGAATCCGGTTCCGGCTACTAGATGCTTATGCATAATCTGTGCCAAAGGCAGACTTTCACTGCGGCTGTAATAAGTTTCACTTCCGTTCACGTTATTCCAGTTGGTATAGGTGGAAGGCATCGCGTTTGCATGAACAGAAATAAATAGATTAGCCTTAGCAGCTTCAGCAATATTCACCCGATCCTGCAGACCAAGCGTGATATCATCTGTCCGGGTAAAAATGACCTCCACTTGGGAGTCCTGCATTAGTAATGCTCCAACTTTGCGAATCACCGCAAGATTAAAGTCTTTTTCCTGCTTGCCTGTTACGCTGATAGCCCCAGGCTGTGTACCGCCATGTCCAGCATCGAGCACAACTATCGGCTTTCCACTACCTACAGGGACTGCTGGAGTGCCTCCTACGTTGCTGAGAACGTTCAGATCAATAGTCACTAGCCCAGTACTCTCATCCGTGCTGAGTTGATAAGGCTGATTACTGGTCGTTTGAATAACAAAACGCACTGTTGGCGGACTTATGCTGAATAACGCGTATCTAAGCTCAGAGACTAATGGATAACCAGTGACATCCAGCTTGCCTTGAGGGCTGCCGTTCGCAGCAATCCCCGGGAGACTGCCGGCAAACTCAGGTGCAAAAGCTGCACCGGGAAAATCTACAACAATACGATTGGGATTGGTTATTACAGTAACACTTGGTTTCACAGCACCCGTAACAGCGACGATTAATCTATTCTCGCTGAATACCGCTCCCTTAACTTGGGGTCCGACAACAGTCAGAGGCACCGGAGTCGGACTGGCAGAACTTGTTGCGTTGCCCTCAGCCGTCCCTGTTAGGGGAGTTGCTGTCGGAGTAGGAGCTGAAGTGTATGCAGGTGTTGGTGTTGGGCTAACAGCATTATCCGTACCGCTTGACGATCCGCCGGTTAAATAGACCGTCTTGTCCATATTGTCCCAACCCACTTTAAGTCCAAACTGCTCGCTGACAAAGCGGATAGGAACAAGTACCGTGCCTCCATTTTGCTTAGGGGCAGCATTCAAATCAAGGGTTACCCCGTCAGCATTAGCCGTCTTGCGGCCAACGGCCAGCTCAATGCTTTTCCCATCCTGCTGCACGGTTACCTTACGAGTCTTCTGTTCCCACAGTACCTGGAATCCAAGATTCTCCACCACAACACGAATCGGAATCATAACGCTTCCATTTACATTCTCAAGAGCGATCCCTTTGGGCATAGTGAGCTCCTTATTATCCAGAACAATTCTGCCCGTGCTGCTAGCTGCAGCAGAAGCCTCATAGCCGGTAAATGAAAGTAATAACAATGGCAGCAGCAACAGCAGTAGTATCCGACCGGCTCTTCTCATTCTTTTCTCTCCTTCGGCAAGTAATAGATTCATAGACAGATAAGTATCAGACGACAGGAATCCCCAAATGTTGCCTATCTCAGCAACGAATATATCGATTATAGCAAAAAAACTTCTATTTCCGACACCCGGAAATAGAAGTTTTGTGTAAAATTTGTAAAGTTTACGTAAAAGTCCAACTAATTCATGTTTTAGGCGAACAGCTTGGCAGCATTACGCTCTTCATAAGCCGTAATCTCATCCGCATGTTGCAGCGTCAGTCCGATATCATCGAGACCCTGCAGCAGGAACTGGCGACGGTGTTCATCCAGCTCAAAAGTGATACTAAGCCCGTACTCATCACTAAGTGTATTATTCTCAAGATCGACACTCAGCTTGTAACCTTCATGCTCAGCCGTCCGCTTGAACAGCTCATCTACCTGCTCTTCAGAAAGCTTGATCGGCAGAATTCCATTCTTAAAGCAGTTATTGTAAAAAATATCGGCATACGATGGGGAAATTACAACCTTGAAGCCATAATCAAGAATCGCCCATGGTGCATGCTCCCGCGAGGAGCCGCAGCCAAAATTGGCCCGCGAGATCAGAACAGATGCCCCTTCATAGCGTGGTTTGTTCATCTCGAACGTTGCATTGTCATTTCCCTCTTCATCAAAACGCCATTCATAGAATAGAAACTGTCCAAAACCTGTGCGTTCGATCCGTTTCAAGAACTGCTTCGGAATGATCGCATCCGTATCTACATTTACCCGGTCTACCGGGGCAACGATTCCCGTTAATTTTTTGAAAGCATCCATTATATTATCCTCCCACTTTCTCTTGTTCTACAAGCTGACGGCTTCCGTCTTATAGTTCCAATCGCGAATATCGGTAAAATGACCCATTACCGCTGCCGCTGCCGCCATCGCAGGGGATACTAGATGCGTGCGTCCGCCGCGGCCCTGACGTCCCTCAAAATTACGGTTCGAGGTAGAAGCACAACGTTGTCCAGGTTGCAGAACATCCGGGTTCATCGCCAGACACATACTGCATCCTGCTTCACGCCATTCAAAGCCCGCTTCTATGAATACTTTGTCGAGGCCTTCTTTCTCTGCCTGCAGCTTCACGCGTCCTGAACCTGGTACAACGATCGCCGTTACCTTATTAGATACGGTATGCCCTTTGGCAACCTGTGCGGCAGCTCTCAAATCCTCGATCCGGCCATTCGTGCAAGAGCCGATGAATACATAATCAATTGGAATTTCCGACATTGGTGTGCCTGGAGCCAAATCCATATATTCAAGCGCTTTTTCAGCAGCTTTACGTTCATTTTCTGTAGTGAAGTCAGCAGGATTAGGTACACTTGAAGTGATGTCAGCGCCCATACCTGGGCTTGTGCCCCAAGTCACCTGCGGAATCAATGTTTCCACATTAAAATCAAGAGTAGTGTCATATTCTGCGCCTTCATCGCTTACAAGGCCTTTCCAAATCTCAACAGCAGCGTCATAGGCTTCACCTTGCGGAACATATTCACGACCACGCAGGTAGTTAAATGTAATCTCGTCAGGAGCAATCAAGCCCGCTCTAGCCCCGCCTTCGATCGACATGTTGCAGACCGTCATACGTTCTTCCATCGACAGTTCGCGGATAGCTTCACCTGTGTACTCAATAACATAACCTGTTGCAAAATCCGTACCGTATTTCGCGATAACGCCCAGAATCAAATCCTTTGCCGTTACGCCTGGATTACGTTTGCCTGTGAAGCGAATTTCCATGGTCTTAGCCTTGGACTGCTGCAAACATTGCGTAGCCATCACATGTTCTACTTCACTAGTACCAATACCAAAGGCCAATGCGCCGAAGGCTCCATGTGTAGAGGTGTGGCTGTCGCCGCAAACAATCGTTTTGCCGGGATGTGTCAGGCCAATTTCCGGACCCATAACATGCACGACACCTTGATCGATATTATCAAGATCATACAGCTTCACGCCAAAATCGCGACAATTCTGCGACAACGTGTCAATTTGTTGCTTGGAAATCGGATCTTTAATGTTGAAACGGTCTGTCGTAGGTACATTATGATCCATGGTTGCAAAGGTAAGCTCCGGACGGCGAACCTTGCGGCCGCTGAGACGAAGACCTTCGAAAGCCTGTGGAGAAGTAACCTCATGTACCAGATGCAGGTCGATATACAAAATGCTAGGTTTGCCTTCTTCTTGATGAATAACGTGATTATTCCAAATCTTCTCAAACATTGTCTTGTTGCTCATGATTTCACCTCATTAGTAGAATCGTTCATTGGAAGAGAGCGTGGAGTCTCTCTTGAATGTTCTAAATATAACATCCCTTTGTTTATAATTCCAAGATATGATATCTATAAAAGTCATAGGATACACCTATAAGAAGGAATAAGATTGTATTATCAAGTAACTGCCACTAACATGAATATATTATTTATTTATAAAGGAGTTGTCGGAGCATGAGTAATGATCAATCTTATTCCATAGGTCATGCCGCAAGGATATGTAATATATCCGTTCAAACTTTGCGATATTATGACAAAATCGGTCTGGTGATCCCCAATCACACGGATAAGCTCACCGGTTACCGTTATTATGCCAATCGGGATCTGCTTAGCATTATGATTGTGCAGGATATGAAGCTGCTGCAATTCTCCTTAGAAGAGATCGGGACACTATTGAAGAGTGGTGATTTGGAAAGCTTGCAAATAACGCTCGAAGCCAAACATAAGGAAATGTTAGAGGAGCTGCAAAGATTAGAGCAGACTGTGAAATCGATCGAACAAAGAGCGGCGCGAATTATTTTGCTTCAGGAAATGGGTAAAGGGTTGGTAGACCTTGACGTACTGGTAGAAATGAAGCAGCTTCCGGAACGGCATGTAATGTCTGACCGCGGGTACTTTGCCTGTGGAATGGAGCCCTCAATCGTAAAGTTCACAGAATTATTCCGCAGGATTGAATCCAGTGGATTAACTCCAGGAGGAATCATGACCGTCTACCATGAGAATATTATGGATTTTGATCGTACGAGGTCTGACTTGGAATACTGTGTCATGATCGAGCACATTGAATTAGAAACCGCCGCTACTCGTACCCTTCCCCAAGGAGAGTACATCACTGCACGTTACTGTGGAATTCCCAATGACGTCTCCTGCAAAAATATTTATAAAAAGCTTCTGGAATGGATTAAGACACATGGATACATAGAAAGTGGTGCTCCTATAGAGTACTATATCGTCGATAGGGCTCAGATGTTGAAGCCGGAGGAATTTATCGTCGAACTGCAAGTTCCCGTTCATAAGGCCTTGACCCTATAGTAGCTATAGGGTTTATTTTATTATTATCCAGTAATAATGAAGGAGGATAATAATGAATATAATTTTAGGAACAGGACCGTTAGGTATGGCTATAATGAGGGAGCTTGTGGCTCAAGAGGAACCAGTTACTATGATCAGTGCCAGTGGGAGTGCGGCTGTACCTCAAGGAGTACGATTAGAAAGAGCTGATCTCTCAGACATAGAGCAAGCAAAGGCAAGTCTGAAGCATGCTAAGGTGGTATTTCAATGTGCACAACCTCCGTATCAAAAGTGGAGCGAGCTGTTTATGTCTTTTCAAGATCATATTATTTCAGGTGCGATGGCAGCTGGAGCAAAGTTAGTTGCGGCTGAAAATATGTATATGTATGGCTTGGTTAAAGGATCTATGCACGAGCAGCTTCCTTATGCCGCGAATACCAAAAAAGGCCAAGTCAGGGCAGCGATGTCCGCAAAGTTGCTGAAATTACATCAGGACGGAGCTTTGCAGATGGTGATGGGCAGAGGTGCTGATTTTTTCGGACCCAATGTTCACAATTCTTCCGTAGGCTCAAGGCTGTTTCAGCCCATTTCAAAGGGTAAAGCCTGTACGGTACTGGGAAATCCTGATAAGAAGCATACGTATACCTTTATAGAAGATTTTGGAAAAGCACTTGTTCTGCTGAGCCAACATGAGGACGCCTTTGGTCAAATATGGCATGTACCGAATGCTGATACTGTTACTACAAGAGAATTTATAGACATAGCCTACCGGATTGCTGGCTTTCCGCCAATGATCAGAACAATGGGAAAAGGCATGCTAAGATTTGGTGGCTTGTTCATTCCCGCAGCTAGAGAAAGCATAGAGATGTTATACCAGTTCGACGAGGATTTTATTGTGAATAGCCGTAAATTCACCGAACGCTTTGGGATGACTGCAACACCCTTAGAAGCTGCGATAGAGCAAACGCTTCAATCCACACTCAGTCTATAGATGCTTCTTGTTATTTACCTTAAAAAGTCTCCTCATTCAAATCAATCCTGAATAATTCTATTACAGTGAAAGTAGTAGAAAATCGGACTTTAACAGCGATCGCAAGAACCCTCCGAACCCATAGCGGCTTGATTCACAAACGTTCAACCGCTGATTTTGGTTTTGAGCTACAAGAAAACCCAGTCCACCTGTATTGGTGTGAGACTGGGTTATTAGTATGCCTATAAATAAAAACTCTATCTTCCTTGGTTCTCATAGTACGCCTTATCCGCAGCTATGGGATCTGTTCCTTTGATATAGGCAAGAATAAATCGCGGGTGCTTCACAAAGAGCCAATCTCCACCTTGATCAAACTTTCTGCAGGAGGTAAACATGAGTGCTTTTTTGATCGTCCCAAATTTCTTGCCATTCTGCTTTCCCCACTTCTTCAAGCGGGAAGCAAAGTCTGCGTCCTCAGTCATTACCATCTTTTCATTAAAACCGCCTATAGCCTCAAAGTCCCTTTTATAGCACCAAAAAATACCGACGGAGATAGCTCCATATTTAATGACTAACGGAAGCAAAATCAACAAAGATGATACAACGATCCCTAACGACATCCGTTCAAATCTTGACGCAGTTCCGCCGCCTATGTATATTCCACTTACCAGATGCTCTTCGATCTCAGTCAGCATATTACTTGTCATTTGGCTATCGGCATCGATCGTAATCAGGATTTCTCCTCTGGCTGCTTTTGCCCCGGCATTTCTAATTTGCGACAGATTTTTGCGGTCATCATGCACAACAACACAATTATAGGATTGGGCCACTTCTTCGGTTCTGTCTGTACAGCGATTAAGGATGACGATGACTTCAACTTGTTTAGCATATTTCTCAGAAGCAGCTGCAATTGAATCCAGACATTTGGAAATATATTTCTCCTCGTTATGCGCCGGTATCAAAATTGTAAATTTCACATTCCCTTGTTCATCTGGACCTATAAAGTAATTATTTAGCATACAGCGTCCCCCTCATTCCTGTCGTTGTCGAATGCCCTCAAGCAGCAAATGTACAGCTTTACGAAACCGCGGCTTCATCGCCTCTTTATCCATAAACTGCAGATTGTCGCTCAGTCCGGAAAAATAGCTCAAGATAATAAAAGCCAACTCTTTAGGATCCTCGGATACCAGTTCCCCTCTCTCTATTCCCTCTGTTATAAGAAGTTCAAACCGTTCGATATACCCTGTTACGATGGTATAGAACCTTTGCCCAATTTCCGATTCCATACCCACACTGTTGATAAAATCTTCTCCCGCTTTCGTAAGCGGCCGCTCCAGATTGTCCACGAAAAGGTCGCTGTATGCGTACAATTTGTCTATAACTGATGTATACGCTGACGATTTAATATCCCAATCTTTCCATGAATTTCCGAAGGAATGTTCAGCCAAGCTAATAAACAGATCTTCTTTATTCTTAAAATGGTGATAAATACTTCCCTTGCTGACGCCGGTAGCCCTGCAAATATCCGAAATGGTGGTGGCGGCGTAGCCTTTTTTGGAAAAAAGCTGTTTCGCTTGTTCGAGAATATTTTCCTTCGTTAAGACAGGATTATACTGTTTGGGTCTGTTCATATCTATTAGTGCCCCTTCAATTTAGTACCGAACGTCCGGTATGTAATAAGGATATGCTATCCATATCCTATTGTCCAGCTTAATTTGTAAAATTAATACATTATTCATTACTTTCTAAGCCATGCATTATTGTCCCTCTCCAGCTTCGATAAAAAACAGCAGATGTTCTTCCCATTTTCCATTGATCTTAACTCTATGAGGACTGCTTCCTTCTACTGTTTGGAAACCTGCCTTCTTGAGTACCCGAATCGAAGCGGCATTCTCGGGAACCGCCCCTGCTTCAATTCGCTTGATCCCCGTCTCTTGAAAAGCAAATTCCAGAACTAGCGGAATGGTTTCACTCATATATCCATGACCCTGGTGGGCCTGATCCAAGGCATAGCCAAGAATCCATTTCTTTGTGGTGTCCGGCATGATTTCAACCAGTGAAATATCACCGATCAATTGTCCAGTTTCGTGCAGGAAGATCCCAAATACATAGCGCCGATGAGCTTCTTTTTCTTGCGCCCAACGAACGATAAGCTCGGCCTGACCTTCCAAGGTGTAGTAGGATTCATCACGATCGATTGATACTTTTTCAAAAACAGCCCGGTTGCGGATCTCCACATCCACACGCTCCTGCGCATCGCCAGGCACAAAAAACCGAAGATAAATCCGTGTTCCAAGCTCATTATTCAAATTAATCATCTCTTCTCGTTGAAGTAGGTTTACTTATATTAAACCCCAGCTTTATAGGATATACTTATAAGCAATTCTATTCAATCCCAAGGAGTTTATCAATATGGAACTAAGACAATTGCAATATGCGCTGCAAATTGCAGCCGAAAGAAACTTCTCCCGGGCCGCTGAGAAGCTGCACATTGCTCAGCCCTCACTCAGCCAACAGCTGTCCAAGCTTGAGAAGGAGCTAGGAGTGCTGCTTTTTCAGCGGAATACAAGTTCGGTGGAACTGACCCATGCTGGAGCAAAATTTATAGAACAGGCCCAGATAATTATCGACGCTGTTGAATTGCTGCGTCAGGAAATGTCCGACATTTCCCAGTTACGTACCGGCCGCGTTGTTGTAGGCAGCATGCCCATTACCGGTGCACATCTATTGCCGCATGTACTGCCAGTCTTCAAACTAAAGTATCCGGAAGTGGAAATCACACTGCTTGAGGATTCCTCCATGAATCTGGAGAAGCTTACCGCTAGTGGACAGACAGATCTCAGCCTGCTCTCCCTTCCACTGGAGATCCCTAGCCTTGCTTACGAAGTGCTTGGTGAGGAAAGGATAGATCTCGCTGTCCCCCCTGAACATTGGCTAGCTTCCCGCAATGCTAAGGGAATCCGCACTTCACTGATAGAGCTCAAGGACGAACCTTTTATTGTACTTAAGGAAGGTCAGGGGTTTCGTAAGATGACGGTGGAACTCTGCCAAGCGGCAGGTTTTGAGCCGCGGATCGTCTTTGAGAGCAATAATATGGAAACGGTACAGTCACTAGTTGCTACAGGCATGGGAGTAACGCTGGTGCCACATTTTATTGCCCGTGCACCGCGGAGTGAATTCGTTCCTGTCTACTTACCGCTCGCTGATCCCATTCCCAGCCGAACATTAGTTGTGGCTTACCGCCGCGGTCGTTATTTGTCTAAGGCTGCGGAAGCTTTTATGGAAACCTTTAAATCCACTGTTGCGGATCTGGTAGAGAAATAGAAGAATTACAGGACAGTACTGCATAAAATCCCACATCAAAGACCTGATCCTATTCACATTCTTGATAAGTGAGCCTCTATTTCGATATGCTGACCTCTGTTACATCCGTTGGAATTAGTTCTATGTGTGCCCGTAAAGTTGCGGTTTTTTGTATTTTAACAAAAATATAAATAAGGGATAAGCTACGCTTACCCCTTATTTATAGAAGAAACGGCTTTGCTGTTCTTTATATGAATGGCACCCGTCCTGCAACCGCTCCAAATGATCCTCTTGCCTAATCCTGCCTATTGTGCTCAGTAATCAGCCTGTTCTGATCGTCTGACATACGGGCGGTACTCTCATCAACCGGTCCTTTGGTTCCAGGGTTTCCGGTCTTATCTTCCACAAACTCGCGGATCGCATTACTATGAAACGCTAGTGATTCATCTGAATTCTTATGCTTTTCCTTATTGATATTTTCGCTTCCAGCCATTATCATCAACCTCCTGCTAACAGATTATAAGTATTTTGCCCGATCTACCGCAGGATAAACATACTATTTGAGGTCTGCTGCAGTTAGAAATATATAGTTCCATCTCCCTTTGCAAACCGTCCTGCTCCATGGTATTCTAAAGGACAAATAGTGAAACGTGCAGACGGGACCAGTAAGAACGAGTCTACCGCGTCCAGAGAGTAAATTCTGATAGCTGAGAGAATTTACCGCGGTAGCGTTCCGAATCCTACCCCCGAGCGGCCTGCCTTGCGCAGGACGGATGCTCCCGTTATGAGAATGAAGTCGGATGAACCCTCATCAATGAAGGTGGTACCGCGGAAGTTAACCAAGCTTTCGTCCTTTGCTAAGTCTAAGGATGGGGGCTTTTTTGTCATTTTATTAACACATTGAGGAAGTGAAAGGCAATGACGACACGAGTAGTGGTCAAAATAGGGAGCAGCTCGCTTACAGGCCCGGAAGGCGGATTAAACCGTAAGGCGGTCGCTTTCTTCGCCGCCGAGATTGCCGGATTGCGGCAAAGTGGCTGTGAAGTTCTGCTGGTCACCTCGGGTGCGGTAGCGGCAGGCTTCCGCAGTATCGGTTATCCGGTACGCCCAAAGCTGCTGCATGAGAAGCAGGCCGCCGCAGCCGTAGGCCAGGTGCTGCTCATGCAGGCTTATCAGGAAGCCTTCGCAGCATTTGGTCTTACAACGGCACAAATATTACTGACCCGCACCGACTTTTGTAGTCGACGGGCCATGAATAACGCTGTGATGACAGTCGAAGAGCTACTACGGCAAGGCGCTGTCCCCGTATTCAACGAGAATGATACCGTTTCAGTCGATGAGCTGAAATTTGGCGATAACGACACGCTATCGGCGCTTGTCGCCAACTTGCTAAAGGCCTCAAGGCTCCTGGTATTGACCGACATGGATGGATTATACAGTGGGGACCCGCGCAAGCAACCTGATGCTGTCCGCTATCCGACGATAGAGGATATCACCCCGGAAATTTATGCTATAGCCGGTGGCGCTGGCTCCAGCGTGGGAACAGGCGGCATGCGCTCCAAAATTGATGCAGCCAAGATTGCTACGCGGGGCGGCGTTCCTGTCTTTATCGGGCGAGCAACCGAACCGGGAGACTTACAGCTGGCTGCGGATGGGAAAGGTAGAGGTACTTATTTTGCCACTACATCAGCTTCCCTACCCGTCAAGAAACAATGGCTCGGCTTCATGTCCACTCCGCTTGGCTCACTTTATGTAGATGACGGAGCCGTTGAAGCCCTGCTGCATGGCGGTCATAGTCTGCTTCCTGTCGGTGTCAAACGGACTGAAGGCAACTTCCATGCCGGGGATGTGGTTGAGGTTCTCGGACCGGATTCACAGCTGCTTGGACGGGGCATTGTCAATTATGATGATATCCAGCTTCGCAGCATTCAAGGATTGCCGAGCCAGCAGGTTGTGCCGAAGCTGGGGGAAGTGCACCGCCTGGAGGTCATTCACCGCGACGAATGGATAACATTGAGATAACTGGTTTAACTTATGCTCACAAAACTTTTAGGAGGTATCGCCATGAGTGAAGTTGTAAATAAAGCAACCTTAGCCAAGGGAACCGCGGGAGTGTTGGCAAGCTTGACTACCGGACAAAAAAATGAGGCTTTGCTAATGATGGCGGATGCCTTGCGCCGCGAAGCTGCGGCTATCATTGCCGCCAACGCCGAGGATCTGGAACGCGGACGTTTGAATGGAACTCCGGAATCCATGCTCGACCGACTTGCTCTAAATGTGGAACGAATTGGCAGTATTGCCGACGGACTGCAGCAGATTGTTGTACTTCCTGACCCCATCGGTGACACACTGGAAACCATTGAACGCCCGAATGGACTTTCTATTGAGAAGATCCGCGTACCCCTTGGTGTCATCGGCATCATCTATGAGGCGCGTCCGAATGTAACTGTAGATGCAGCAGGACTATGTCTGAAGACTGGCAACGCAGTAGTTCTGCGCGGTGGCTCTTCTGCACTGTCATCCAACCGCAAAATCGTCGAGGTGCTGCACAGCGCCCTTGCCGAAACCTCCATGCCGCAGGATGCGCTGCAACTGATCGAAGACCCTACTCGGGCCTCGGTTGATGAAATGCTGAAGCTGAACGGCTTGCTTGATGTTATTATTCCACGCGGAGGCAGCTCGCTAATTCAAAATGTCGTGCTTAATGCCACAGTGCCTGTAATTGAGACAGGGGCCGGTATTTGCCATACTTATTTAGATGCAAGTGCTATTCCAGAAATGGCCCTCAAGATTAGCATCAATGCTAAGGCTCAGCGTCCCTCCGTCTGCAACTCCATGGAAACTCTTCTTATTCACCGTGATTATGCCAGCAAATATTTATATTCCTTGGCAGAGGCATTCCAGGAAGTTAAGGTAGAGTTACGTGGCTGTCCAGAAACAGTAGCTATTGTTCCTTGGGCCTTACCAGCAACTCTGGAGGACTATGCAACGGAATACAACGATTATATTCTTAATCTCAAAATCGTCAGCAGCCTTGATGAAGCATTGGCCCATATCGCCAAGTACGGAACCAAACACTCCGAGTGTATTGTTACTGAAGATCAAGCGCAGGCGGCACGCTTTTTACAAGAGGTTGACGCTGCTGCTGTATACCACAATGCTTCCACTCGCTTCACCGATGGCTTCGAGTTCGGATTTGGTGCCGAAATCGGCATCAGCACCCAAAAGCTGCATGCGCGCGGACCAATGGGTCTGCCAGCACTCACTTCAACCAAATATAAAATTTATGGCACCGGGCAAGTACGGGGTTAGTATTCAAGTATTGGATCCACTTAACATTTAGGAGGAATTTAGCCATGTGTCAGCAACCTTCAGTTCCACTTATTAATCATAATATTGTGTTTTATGGCGCAGGCTCGATGGCAGAAGCTATCGTTCGCGGAATGATTTCCCGTAGTGTGGTGTCATCCGACAAGATCATTATGCTAAACCGCAGCGGGAGTGAGCGCTTGGCCGAACTGCGAAGCCGCTATGGCGTTATAGGCAGCAACGATTCGGAGCAAAAAATAGAATATCTGCGAAATTCTCCGGTCATTGTTTTAGCAATGAAACCTAAGGATGCTGCGGAAGCTTTGCGCAACCTAGGACCAATCCTCTCTGCGGATCAGCTGATCATCTCTGTCATTGCAGGCTTGTCTATCCGCACCATTCAGGGTCTGCTAGGTACCCAACAACCCGTAGTACGCACGATGCCCAATACTTCAAGTTCGATTGGCCTCGGGGCTACAGGTTTAGCTTTTTCCAAGCAAGTGGATGAGGCTGGTCGTCGTCTTGCCCTTAACATCTTTGAAGCTGTTGGCCTGACAACCGTCATCGATGAGGAACGGATGGAAACCTTAACCGGCATCTCTGGCAGCGGCCCAGCTTATATCTATTACATGATGGAAGCCATGATCGCGGCCGGTATCCGTGGTGGACTTCCTGTGGAACAAAGCACTGAACTCACGGTACAAACCGTTCTGGGTGCCGCCCGCATGGTGCAGCAGACCGGAGAAACACCCGCTGCCCTGCGCAAAAAAGTAACTTCACCGAACGGTTCTACCCAAGCGGCGCTGGAAGTGCTAGATAAAGGGGATTTCTTCGAAACGGTCATAGCCGCAGTGAACCGCTGTGCAGAACGCTCTCGAGAGATGGGCGTAGCACTGGAGCAAGAACTCAAATAGGCTGTTTCCTAAGTATGAAAAAGATCGCAGCCCAATCCTAAAAAGGAGTTTGGCTGCGATCTTTATTCTTACTGGCTTATATTTCGCCAGCCCCCAGAAGAAGTAATATCTTCGGCTCCCAGCGCCGCATATCCCTCACAGATAAAACCACTGACCTCTTCACCATTCTCCAGCTCCACCTTGCCGATGCCAAGCGGTGCTGGAATCCCGGCAGTAAAGGCTCCGAAATCTGCCAATGGCATTTCCCAGATTTCAAGCCGGATTGAATTGCCGTCTGCAGTTTGTTTAATTAGTCCTGGCTTAGCCGGTATAGTAGGCAACTTGTAGAGCTTATATTTTGCCGCTGTATTATCTTCACGCAGAAACTTTGCATGATATTCGATCATCTGTTTTTCGAGTGGAAAACCCCGCATATGCAGACCGCAGACCGCTACCAATAGGGTTGTCTTCTTATTGTCCAACAACATGTTCACCCTCCCCTCTTAACTCCAGCTCTTGCGAAAGGGAGAAAAGCTTCGCCGCTGCACGGATAAGACCCTCTGCTTCAGCGGGTGCAAACAGGGTAATACCAAACGGCAGATCGACGTCCGCATAACCTGCAGGCAGCGCTACCGCACATAGATCCAGTAGATTGCAATGGTTTGTATATAGACCCATCTGCCGGTTGGTGGCAATGGGGTCCTTTCTAACCTGAGCGCGTGTCCAGGTCCCTCCTACTGTTGGAAGGATTAACACTGCATCTTGAAGTCTTTTTCGGGCTTCAAGCTTAAAGCTCTGCAGCTTATGCATAGCTTGGAATACCGAAGCTGCATCATATTCAGCAGCCGCCCCAGAGCGCAGCACGGTTTCGGTAACCGGGAAAGCCACACCAGGATTAGCCTCAATAAAGTTCCCCAAGTCAGCCCAGCGCTCGGCAACCCAAGGACCTTCGTACAGAATCGCTGCTGCTTCAGAAAACAAATCTGTATTTATGGTTTCCACATTAATATTTAACGTCTGCAGTTTCTCCAGTGCTGACTCCCAAGCGCGTTGATACAATTCCGCGAACGGGCCAAAGAAGACTAGTGGCTCTTTCGGCACACAGATTCGCAGAGGTAATTTCTCCACAGGTGCCGGTAAGTGGCGTGACCACGGGTCATTCTCGTGGAATCCTCTGGCAACATTGTCAACTTCCAGCACATCTTCCAGCGTGTGCGCCATAACAGTGACACAGTCAAGGCTCGCACAGGCGGGAACCACACCAATAACGGGCCATGAACCTAGACTGGGCTTCCAGCCGACAAGCCCGTGCAAGGCAGCAGGCACACGTCCGGATCCGGCAGTATCTGTGCCTAGTGAGAAGGCAGCCTGCCCACGGGCGACAGCAACTGATGAGCCTGCACTGGAACCGCCACTAATTAGTTCAGGCCGCAGCGCATTGTGGGCTTCGCCATAAGGACTCCGCGTTCCAACCAATCCGGTAGCGAACTGATCCAGATTGCTTTTCCCAACCGGGAGAGCCCCTGCTTCAATTAATCTTGCCACTATGCCAGAATGCTGCTCCGGGGTATAGGCATACTCCGCACAACCTGCTGTAGTCTCCACTCCACCAAGATCGATATTATCCTTGATGGCAAAAGGAATGCCCCAAAGCGGATATTCCTGTGGATCAAGTGTAGACAAACGGTCCAAATGTGGTTGAATAAAGTCTAAGGACGGTGGTGTAATCCAAATATTCATGCTTTCGTCGTTGGAGGCGCGAGCTATAACAGCATCGATTACTTCCTTTGGTGTCAATGCACCAACTAGATAGGCTTTGCGAAGCTCAGAGACCGATAATTTCAAAGGAATTTGCTTAGGGACCATATGGTGAATCTCTCCTCTCCTATTCGACTATTCGACGATACTGACCAGAAGCTGTCCGGCTTGAACCGCCTCTCCCTGGTGGACATAAATGGCAGCAACGGTACCGGTACAAGTTGCCTTTTGATTAAACTCCATCTTCATACTCTCCTGAATTACCAAAGTATCTCCCTCTTCAATCTTCTGGCCCACAGCGACTAGAATCTTCCACACACTACCCGGCATATCACTTCTTATCGCTACTGCTCCGAGCGGAATCTCCTGCTCTACAGATGGTTCAGCATGTTCCTGCTCTGACATATATTCAGCTAATCCTAATCTTTTCCAGCTTTCCCGTTCCTCATTAAAAGCCTGCTGTTGCCGACCGCTGAACTCGCCAGCAGTCTCTTCGATCGAATCCAAGAAGTCCAAATATTCACCGAGATCAAAGGTCGTCTCCACAATATCTGCTTCAAAACGACCATGCAGGAAATCCTCCCGCATGACCAGCAGCTCCTCCGCACTTACCGGATAAAAGCGAATCTGGTCGAAGAACCGCAGCAACCACGGTTTATCTGGCTGGAAGCTTTCTGTAGAACGCAACCGATTCCACATCTGAACCGTTCGTCCAACGAACTGGTAGCCACCTGGCCCCTCCATTCCGTATACACACAGATAAGCTCCACCTATGCCGACGGCATTCTCCGGGGTCCAGGTTCGGGCCGGATTATATTTCGTTGTGACCAGTCGATGGCGCGGATCGGTCGGAGTAGCTACGGGTGCACCCAGATAGACATCCCCTAACCCAAGCACTAGATAATTCGCTTCAAAAACAATTTTCTTCACTTCTTCCATACTGTCCAATCCATTGATTCGGCGGATAAAATCAATATTGCTCGGACACCAGGGTGCATCCGGACGCACGTTATTCTGGTAACGTTCAATAGCAATCCGGGTAGCCGGATCATCCCAGGACAAGGGGAGATTCACAATACGTGAGGGTACGCGAATCGAGTCCAAGGCGGGAAGTTCACTGTCAATGCGAATAATAATTTGTGCGGCTTCCTTAACAGTCATTCGAGAGAGGTCCAGATGAATCTGCAAAGAGCGGATGCCGGGTGTCAAATCTATGAGCGGGATTTCCCCATTATCCTGTATGGCCTGCATCAAAGCATGAACCTGGAAACGAAGCAGTAAGTCCAGCTCCATAGCCCCGTACTCTACCAGTACATTGCAGTCACCACTGCAGCGAATGGTGAGCGGAAACTGGCGGTTTCCATCCTCATAGAAGAGGATCGGATCATTCTGCATAAATTCACTCGTCAGCTGCGGCAATCCAGGGAGCGGTAAGTCGACAACCCGATTATTTCCCAGCGCCTGCAGAAACTGCTCTTGGGAATCCCGTAGCTCTTCAGCTTCTTCTAAGGTCAATAGTTGAAAGAGAACCTTGTCCCCTGGGCGCAGCTGTCCAAGCTTCCAGAATTCCGCTGAGGCGGTAGTCACAGGACAGACAAAGCCACCCAGACTTGGACCGTCAGGGCCAAGCAGAATCGGCATGTCACCCGTTAAATCAAGTGTACCTACAGCATATGCATTGTCATGAATATTCGAAGGATGTAGTCCCGCCACTCCACCATCCTCCCGCGTCCAGAGTGGGGCCGGACCGATCAGGCGTACGCCAGTGCGCGAGCTGTTGAAATGAACTTCCCACTCCGTTCCTGTCAACTGCTCCAAATATTCAGGACTCAGAAATTCCGCTGTACAATGTGGACCTGGGATTACGCCTATTATTGGCGTACGGGAGAGTACAGGACGGCTCGCTGGCAATAAAGCTTCGCGAAATAAGGGAGGCTTCGAAGGCAGAATACCCAGCACATCCCCCGTGCGAAGCGCCCTGCCTCCATGCCCACCGAAATTGCCTAGGGTGAATGTTGATGAGCTGCCCATTACCTGTGGCATATCAAATCCGCCTGCTAGCAACAAATATGTGCGAATACCTACTTTCGCCTCACCAAACAACAAAGTCTGGCCTTGTCTGGCCTGGACCGGAACCATCATCGGGACGAGCACTCCATCTAGAGTGGCACTCATATCCGCACCAGTGAGGCAGAACCAAACCTCACCACGGAACCGGTAGGAGCCTCCGCGGAGCGTCATTTCTAACCCCGGCGCATGTTCTGGATTGCCCAGCAGCTTGTTGCCAATTTGGAACGACAGCGGGTCCATCGGACCGCAGGGTGGAACTCCGACATTCCAGTAGCCGGTGCGTCCAGGATGATCCTGAACGGTAGACTGAACCCCTCCATCCAATACCTCAAGTGCATGTTCAGCGGGGGCAAATCCTTCGAGCAGGCGTGTAAACACACGTCCAGCAAGGAATTCCTGTTCCAGCAGTAGCTCGGTAACATAGGATAAATTCGTCGTTACGCCGTAGAAGCGGCTTTCTTGCAGAGCAAGCACTAACTTATGGACCGCTTCTTCCCGGTCCTGCCCATGAACAATAATCTTGGCTAGCATCGGATCGTACAGCGTTGTTACCTCTACGCCATCGGTTACCCATGTTTCATTACGTGCTTTCGCGGAGAGCACAACACGATCCAACTGTCCTGCACTGGGACGGAAATCGCGCAAACAATCCTCGGCGTAGATTCGCGCTTGTATGCTATGTCCTTGCGGTTCAGGCACAAGGTTCTGCAACCCCTGCAGTTCATCTGCCGCTTCACGGACCATCCATTCCACAAGGTCTATACCCAACACTTCCTCGGTAACCCCGTGCTCCACTTGCAGACGTGTATTCACCTCCAGAAAATAGAAGGCTTCCGCCTCAGGATCATATAGAAACTCGACCGTTCCGGCACTGCGATAGCCAGCCGCCTGAGCCAGCTTACGAGCTGCGTCCAGCAGTTCTGTTCTTACTTTAGAAGGTAGGTTCGGGGCAGGTGTCTCTTCGACGACTTTCTGGTTGCGGCGCTGAATAGAACAGTCTCTTTCTCCAAGTACAACAACTTCCCCGTAACGGTTCCCAAAGATTTGCACCTCAATATGACGGGCCTTCGCTATATATTTCTCTACAAAAACTCCACCATTGTTAAAGTTGGACTCTGCCAGATGGGTTACGGATGCAAAGGCATCACTTAGCTCGGACTCCCCCCAGCATATGCGCATCCCGATTCCACCGCCGCCAGCTGTACTTTTGAGTATTACAGGATATCCGATGGCTTCCGCTTCCTGCAGCGCTTCTTTCAGTTCAATAAGCAGGCCAGTTCCCGGCAGCAGCGGAACCCCTGTGGAAGCAGCGATTTCTCTTGCCGAGTGCTTCAACCCGAATATATCCATCTGCTCTGGAGTGGGACCAATGAACACAATCCCTTCCTCCTGGCAGGCTCGGGCAAATTCCGCATTTTCACTTAAAAATCCATAGCCTGGATGAATCGCCTGTGCACCCGTCTGTTTAGCAATTTGCAGAATAAGTTCAGCATTTAGATAACTGGTCTGCGGAGCGCCCTCGCCTATCAGAACCGCTTCATCTGCTCCTCTTACATGGAGGCTAGCCTGATCCGCTTGGGTATACACAGCTACGGATGCAATACCCATAGCTTTAAGTGTGCGCTCTATACGAACGGCAATCGTACCTCTATTGGCAATTAGTACTTTATCAAACATTTGAACTCACCTTCCCCGTATTCATGTTGTCATGTATTCCAGATCAAGATCCTGACCGGTGTAGGATTGTAGGCATTACAGGGATTATTCAACTGCGGGCAGTTGCTGATCAGCACCATTGCCCGGCGTTCCGCCTCCAGCTCCACATAACACCCAGGACCCGAGACACCATCCTCAAAGGTTAATCCTCCCTCTGGTGTTACTGGAACGTTCATGAAAAAATTAATATTAGGAGCTAAATCCTGTTTGCCGTATTTCGCCCCCTCTGGATGTCGCGAAAGCTCCAGCATAAAGGTATCACGGCAATTATGCATATATCCCTTCTCATGCGCATAACGCACCGTGTTGCTCTGCGAAGAGCATGCACCGCCAAGCGTATCGTGACGACCACAGGTATCTGCTACTATCGTAGCCAGCGGCTTACCCGATTCTGTGCGCAATACGGAACCAGTCGTAAGATAGATATTACCCTGGGCAGTGATCGTCTGCACTGCACTATAATGATCCTCCGGATTATCGGCATCATACAGCAGCGTATCTGCTGCCTGATTGCCTGCCAGATCTATAATTCGCAGCACTTGTCCTGGAAGCAACTCCTTCATCCAACCCTCTCCTGCAGAAACAACTTGATCATAAACTGCTTCTTCAGCTATCCGTCTACTTTCCACCCTTATGAATGCACTCATATTCGTTCCTCCCTGTCTTTATAATGAATAGCTTCAGTCCTGAAGCTTATAATAGTCCCATGTATTCTCAAATGCCCGGCGGTTCTCCGGACAGTAATTCACACATTCATCATGATCATCTACCGGTAGGGCTGGAAGAACTTCTATCTTTACAGGAACGGAAGGATAAGCAGCACTTGCATCTAATGGATTAGGTGTGTTGGATACGAGCAGCAGAACATCCATTTCAGTACGCAGGGTAACGCTCGCACCAGCCGGGCAGTGTCCGGATTCAAAATGCAGATTGCCTTCATCATCACAGAATACTTTGGAGAACAGATTTACCACAGGAGACAGATCCCTCATACCCAAACCGTTGCGCACAAGTTCTGTAGCCAAATTATCCTGTCCGCTGCGATAGCGATCATTGCGTTGCTCTTGATAAGGGCTCACTCCATATTTCGCCTCTGTCACCGAGCGTAGGGTATAACCTCCAATAGGATCATGCCAGCCTAAATCATCCAGAATTATACTCGCCAACACATGGCCATTATCACTCATCAGTACATTACCTTGGGTTAAATGGGAGGTATGCTGTGCTTTCAGTGTATCCGGCATATTATAGTGCTCCGTTAATTCAAAAGCATTGAACAGCATCAATGAGACATTTGCCCCCGGCTCCATAGCCGTAAAGCGTATTTGCTTGCCCCGTCCAATTCTGCCGGACCATTTACCTCCTGGATGCATCCTTTCACTCCATATATCTTGTAGCTTCATTCCGCTCATCCCCTATCTTTCTATTATGGAAAAACAAAAAGGAGACATCACAAGACTAGTGTCTTGATGATATCTCCCAGGTTTTTATCCTTCCGTGTCCGCTCCCCCTGCAGGGGAACTGTCTACTCTCGGACCAGACCCGGCATACCACCGACGGAACCCTAGTAGACTAAATATTCAATTATTATTCACGTGAGTTAATATAACATTCATCTCTTTAAAGTGTCAAACACTAGTTTGGTTTTAGGTAGTAAAAACGACAACATTCAACAATCCTCATCACTTTTCAGCATCATTTTCAGTAATTTTCAATAAAACCTTGTCAAAATATTTTATCTTGTGTTAGTATACGTAACATAAATCAAATATAAAACAGTTTACTAGGGTTCCGCCTGACAACAGGGACAGGTCCGAGAGTAAACCACAGGGCGCATTTCGATGCTCCTGTGACACGGAGGGATAAAAACCCGGGAGATTATTTCATATAATCTTCCGGGTTTTTAATTTTTTCATAAATAAGGGAGGACAGAGAGCAAGACCTAGAATTAAAGAAAAAACTACGTAAATAATACAATTAAACGGAGGTTACAAAAATGAAAACTAACAAAACAACAGGATTTTTCGCCCTTGCCATGTCCTCTCTGCTTGTCCTAGCCGGCTGTGGCAATGACAATTCTAATACTGCAGCAACGAATGCAGCTGCAACGAATTCACCGAGTACAGAGGTCACTACTTCAGCTGCACCAGCAGCAGACGATGTAACCATCCGCTTCGGCTTCAGTCCTTGGCTCGGCTCCGCAGGTGCTATTGTAGCCAATGAGAAAAAGATTTTTGCCGACAAAGGCGTTAATGTAGAATTTGTACAAATGGAAGGAAATACGCGAGATGCATTTATGTCCGGCAAGCTCGATGCTGTTGTTCAATCGCTCGATGCAGTCGTTCAAATGAAAGCTAAAGAAGATCCGAAGGATCCGGTGCAGGTTATTGCTGTAATCGACAGATCCAAAGGGGCAGATGGTATCATTGCTAACGCCGATATCGCTTCACTGGATCAATTGAAGGGCAAAAGCGTTGCTGTATCCATTGGCTCGGTTGCCCACTTCCTACTGCTGAACGCTCTGCAGACTGCTAATCTAAAAGAATCCGATGTGGAAATTGTCAATATGAACAACAATCTAGCTGGATCAACCTTTATGGCTGGCCAAGTCGATGCCGCGGTTACTTGGGAGCCCTACTTGTCAGAAGCTGCTGCTAAAGGCGGACACCTGTTGTATTCCACTGCCGAAGCACCCAACTTGATTGTAGATGCATTGGTTGTGAAGAAAAGCATGATCGACGAGCACCCGGATGCGGTAAAAGCTATGGTTGAGTCTTTTAATGAGGGGCTTGAATTGTTCAACACTACCGATGAAGGCAAAAAAATTGTAGCCGATGCGTTAGGTATGGATGTGCCTGCAGTAGAGAGCACCATTGCTACGCTGGACCTCACGACCTCCGCAGCTTCAAAAACGATGCTTGTTGATAACAAAGCTGAATGGGAAGCAACGATGGATGGCTTCTCCGCATTCTTTATGGATCAGAAGATTCTGACCGAAAAAGTAGATTCCACAGGAATTATTAACGACTTCCTTTACGAGTAGTACAAAATCAAAGAGATTGCTGCTTGATAACACAATTAATTGGGGGGACTGATTTAGAAATGGAGAAGGAAACACGTAAAATTATTGGGAATCCGGCATTGCTTATGATCGATCCACAAAAAGGGATTTACCGTTCACCCGCCAAAGATGTCGAAGCTTCAGTTGATGCCTTGGAACGGGTGCTGCTAGCTGCAAGAAAAGCTGGTATGCCTGTTATCTTTTTTCAAGAGATTCATCGTAAGGAAATGGTTGATTACGGACGCGAGCTGGACGGAACTGAGAATATCCACTGTCTCGAAGGCTCTGAATACATTGATATTATTGACCGTTTACAGCCTATCGATGGGGAATATACAAATATCAAACGCCGCTATAGCTGCTTCTTCGGAACCGATCTGGATATTCTGCTACGAGGTCTTAACATCCAAACATTGATTATTGGCGGCTATTATACCGATGTCTGTGTACATTATACTGCCGTTGATGCCCATCAGCATGATTACTATATTCGCGTAGTGCATGACGGTTGCCGGGGCTCCAGCGATGAAGCCCATGAAGCCTCCCTGAACGCAATCACCTATCTCCAGCACGCGTCTAAAACCAACTCTGATGAGATGGTGCCCCTTATTGAAGCTTGGGGATCAGCAAAGAAGACATCCGTTTAGAGAAGTCGTTTAATGGAGAGGAGTTATAACCAGATGCAAAAAAAGAAAAAACATCAACTGTTCAAAATCCGCGGTGAAATTAGCCGCAAGGTATACATGATCACTGTTGTCGCTACTTTTGTCGGAATTCTCGCCCTATGGAGCTTGCTAAGCTATGGCAATCTGGTCAGCTCCACTTTCTTGCCTGCTCCGGGAAAAGTATGGGCTAGCATGGTCACTAACGTACAAAGTGGTGACTTTTGGGGTTATGTATGGATCAGCTTTTACCGTGTACTCATGGGGTATTTAATAACTTGCCTGCTCGCTATTCCAATCGGCATACTAGCTGGCACCTTCAAAATTGCTGAAGCCATCTTCGTGCCTGTTACCGAATTTATCCGCTATATGCCAGCAACAGCATTTATTCCTTTGATCATAGTTTGGATCGGACTTGGCGAATCTGCCAAAATATCCGTTATTTTTGTTGGCTGCTTTTTCCAGATGGTGCTGATGGTCGCTGACAATGCCAAATCCGTCTCAGGAGAGCTGCTTCAAGCCTCGTACACATTGGGCGCCAGTAGATTCCAGGTTCTCCGCAAGGTGCTGTTTCCAGCACTGCTGCCAGATCTGATGAACACGATGCGTCTGATTATGGGCTGGGCTTGGTCATACCTGGTCGCAGCTGAGCTATTCGCCGCCAGCTCTGGACTAGGATTCATGATTATGCGTGCACAGCGTTATATGCAGACTGAAGTTATTTTCCTCGGGATTCTCGTTATCGGGCTGTTAGGTCTTATCATCGACCGACTATTCGCTTTGATGAACAAGAAACTGTTCCCTTGGGCGGAAGGAGGCCGATAAGATGAGTACATCCGACAAGACTAGAAGCCGTAAAATCATCGTAAACTCCTTATCCAAAAGCTATGTAACTAAAAAAGAGAGCTTTCTCGCACTCGATCATGTCGATGCGCATATTTACGAGAATGAATTCGTCACCCTTGTGGGCCCTTCCGGCTGCGGCAAATCTACCATCCTACGAATTCTGGCTGGTCTGGAGGATTCGTCCTCGGGATCTGCCTCAATATCGGGCAGGGAGATAGATGGACCTGGCGCAGACCGCGGAGTCGTATTCCAATCCTACACGCTGTTCCCTTGGTTATCCGTCCGTGACAATATTGAGTTCGGGCTTTCCCTAAGGAATGTACCACGCAAGAAACGCAAAGAGATCTCTGACAAATATCTGGAACTGGTGAATCTTGTGAATTTCGCAGATACCTATCCCAAACAGCTGTCCGGCGGTATGAAGCAGCGGGTCGCCATCGCCAGAGCACTTGCCAACTCTCCAGAAATGCTGCTAATGGATGAGCCGTTTGCCGCACTGGATGCCCAGACCCGGGGCGATATGCAGGAACTGCTGCTCAATATTCAAAAACATGAGAAGGCCACCATTCTTTTTATTACCCACGATATCGAGGAAGCCATCTTTCTGTCAGAAAGGCTATATGTGATGAAGAGCCGGCCCGGCCGGATCGTCAGAGAAATCGAAATCCCGGTGGAGATGCGGCAGAATAAGGAACTGAAGGACTCCGAACCGTTTATCAAGATCAAGAAAGAAATTGTTGATCTTCTGCATTCCTAACTTTCAAAGGATTGGGGTCTTTATGTCTATGATAACCAACACCTCTGTTAAAAGATTCTATGTACTGCTGTGTGGTTTCGAAATTCTGCCCCGGGGCATCTCCGTTCGCGGTGGAGATAACCGCATCATCATTGCCGAACCCATCTGCGCTTACCTAGCCGACACGGACTCCGGGTGGATTCTATTCGACACAGGTATCGATGCAGCAAGGATTCATGATCCAGTGCTGGCAAAAGAATATTATACTGACCGCGGATGGACAACGCTGCCCGTGGTAAGCCCGTCTCACTCGTTCATTGGCCAACTTGAGGAAATCGGCATCCAGCCTGAAGATATCAAGCACGTAGTGTTATCACACATGCATGCAGATCATACAGGTTACCTTAAGCTGTTCCGCCATGCGACAATCATTGCCCAGCAAGCAGAGGTTGAATATGCACTCCATACACCACCGCTACTGGGCAATATCATAGAAGACTATAGCTTTCCAGATCTCAATTGGCAGCTTATTGAAGGGGATTATGAACTAGCCCCTGGCGTGTTACTCCTTTCCACACCTGGCCACACGCCGGGACATCAATCGGCTGTAATCACCCTGCCGAGCAGTGAACGTCTAGTACTTACTTTTGATGCTGGTGATTTTCTGGAAAACTTTGAACAAGAAATTCTGCCCGGTTCATCTAGCAATGATGAGCAGGCGCTGGCTTCGATCCTCCGGTTGAAGTCCTTGGCCGCCGAACCTAGCAGCACTTTGTTCCCGCTGCATGATCCCAACTTTATCCAGACCGCCAGACTGGCTCCACAATATTATGAATAGCGTCATGTCCTTTAAGGAGCTGTAATGAGTTGAAGCCACTTTCACAAAGCACTGCTACTGTGCCCTTATGGCCGATCATGACTGCAGTCTTCTGCAGTGTGTTCATATCCAATCTGAATACCAGCACGGTCAATCTGGCCGTTCCTACACTGATCAAGGCCTTCCACTCCGAGATGTCCATCGTGCAGTGGGCACTCACCGGCTACATGATGGCTATCGGAATTGGCTCACCTATGGCCGGATTTCTCATCTCACGTTATGGCAATAAAAAAGTTTATGCCACTACCCTGATTGGATTCTCACTGGCCTCACTGCTCTGTTCGCTGGCTTGGAGCCCCCTCTCTTTGATTGGGGCGCGGGTTATACAAGGCGGCTGTGCCGGCTTGATGCTACCGGTCACACTTACACTGCTCTACCGTACGGTAGACCGCAAGCAGCAGCCAATGGCAGTCAGCCTCTGGGAAGCCGCCGGGTGGCTTGGGCCCGCACTGGGACCGGTCGTTTCCGGCATCTGCCTGCAATATCTGAGCTGGCGCTGGCTATTCCTGCTGAATATGCCGCTGCTGATCCTGTCCATTGTGTTGGTACTCCGCTATGTGCCTGCAAGTGTTGGGGACAATTCAAAAAGGTTGGATAAACTCAGCGCGCTGCTCTCCAGCACAGGCAGCTTTACCGTACTGTTCGCCTTTAGCAGAGCCTCTGCCTGGGGGCTATTAAATATCAAAACACTGCTGTTACTTGCGGTAGGAATATTGTTGCTGGTTCCTTTTGTCAGACGCCAATTGCGTTCAGATAACCCGCTACTGGAATTTCGTGTTTTTCGTTATCGTCCATATGCCATAAGCGTTCTAATGCTTGGCCTGATCAATGCCGCCTTATTTGCGGTCGTTTATTTCGTGCCTTACTTTTTGCAGACAGCGCAAGGTCTTCGGGCAGCCGATACCGGACTCATTATGCTACCTTCATCTGTTATTACGGTGCTGCTTCTCCCGCTGGTAGGCAAGCTTTATACGAAATTGGGTCCCATGAAGCTGGCAGGAACCGGAATCTCACTTATGATCCTGGCAACCTGGATGCTCTCCCACATTAACGTAGATACCAGCAGCGGTACGGTTATTCTCTGGACCGTTACTCGTAACATTGGGATCGCCTTCTCTTCCATGCCGCTGATGAATGCCGGACTCTCGGGCGTGTCCGACTCTCTGATCGGTTATGCGACATCCATGACCAGCTGGGTACGCCAATGTATGGGCTCCCTGTCTATTGCGATATTGACTGCTTATTATACGTGGAGAACCATCAGCTATTCCGGTACAGGCTCCGCAGTCGCTGAATCTACTGCAGCTGTTACTTACGGTGTACACCACGTATTCCTGTTGGTTACCTTGCTGCTGGTCTGCATGCTGCCGTTGGTGCTCATTTTCAGACAAAAGGAACCGTCCCTATAATACAAAGCTATCATCATTACCCCAAACGTAAACATGGTTAGACAGTAAACAGGTGCACGAGGCTCCTAAGAGTCCGTGCACCTGTGTTCCACCTGATCCTAAACATCAGATTAGAGATCCTTCTTCAGATAGTAATGTGTATACCCACCCGCATTATTAATCGTTCCGTAAACTTCATAACCCAGCTTTTTATAGAAATCTAGAGCTTGAAAGCTTAAAGTATCCACTTTTATGAAGTCGCATTTCTTCTCTTTTGCGATGATTTCAGCCTCATTCATCATCTTCAGACCATAACCTAATTTACGATAGGCCTCCTCTACGAACAAATAGCTGATCTCCAACCAGTTGAAACAAATTTCACTAACCAATCCGCCAACCAGTTGACCCTGTTCATTCTTCAAATACAAGTTCACCTCTTGATATCTGCTACTTAACTCCCTCGGAAAATGCATGAAGTTAAACTCAATAATTTTATCTCTCACATAGGTTTTGTTAGTACTATTCAATTCATTAGTGATGTATAAATCCATACTTTTCACAACCTTCAGTATTTATAATTTTATGTATAATAAATTAGAAGAACCGTGCCACCCTTAGCTAACTTGCTAGGACAACACGGTTCTTCTATTTAATTCAATCATGCTGAGTACAATCTATCTTCCGCCACCGCGAAACTTCTGCGAATGGTTCTTCACATCCTGGGCATTCTTGACCCGGTTACGGGCCCATTCCAGCAAGATCCGATCAATATAGCGAAAATGAATCTTCCCCGCAAATACCGATTCCTTCAGCGCTAACAGAATTAGCTCCTCTGGGTACCGGTCCTGATCAACCCAATTGGATATCGTCTCACATTCCATTGGAGACAGGGGCCGTCCGAACTCCTTCTCGAAAATACTGAACAGGCTGCGGCTTTCTTCATCATCCTTGCTCTGTGTAGGTGAGGTAGGCCTGCCGTATCCACCCTCCGGAGCAGCTGCTCCGGAATAGTGGGCTGCGGCTCGGAGACCTGGTGAATTACCAGCTCCCTTGTCCTTAACCTCCTGTGCATTCTCTTTCGCTGCTTGCGCCAGAAAAGCACCCAACTTTCCGTATAATCCGGTAAAATTGTAGCGTTCATAATGAATGTCTCTCAGCTCGTCATTATCTCCATCGATGCTGAGAAAACCTTCCTTCATAAGCTTCTGCAATTCTCCTGCAATCACGGTGATACTGCGGCCAGTTACGACCTGCAGCTCCTCCAGAGAAGGGAACTCAATGCCCTCCACCTGCCGAAAAGCGAGCAGATGGATCAGCAGCATAGCTTCACTGCCACCTAAACCCAGCTTCCGGTAATGCTTCAGTAGTGCATAAGGAATGACGGCCATCCCGTTCTCCAAGCCGAAGGAGACTCCTTCGCCCCAGTTAGTCCATTCTTTGCCGTCCATGTGCGTCCCCCTTTGGTTCCCTTACGGGTAGAGACGGTACAACGTACGAGGGAACGGAATGGTCTCGCGCACGTGGTCTAGACCACAGATCCAGGCCACTGTACGTTCAAGTCCAAGACCGAAACCCGAGTGAGGCACAGATCCATAAGTACGCAGATCCATATACCACTTGTATGAGTCCATTGAAAGATTATGTTCTTTAAAGCGTTCTTCCAGCAACGCTGGATCGTCGATACGCTGCGAGCCACCAATAATCTCTCCGTAACCTTCAGGAGCGATCATATCCGCACACAATACCACTTCCGGACGATCCGGATGCGGCTTCATGTAGAAGGCTTTAAAGGATGCCGGATAGTGAGTGATAAATACAGGCGTAACATTCTCTTCAGCGATAGCTGTTTCATGTGGCGCACCAAAATCCTCACCCCAGGCGATTTCAAAACCCTTCTCATTCAGGAACTTGATCGCATCATCATAGGTAATGCGCGGGAACGGTGCTTTGATCAGCTCCAGCTTGGAAGTATCGCGGCCAACCGCCTCAAGCTCGGCGCGGCAGTTCGTCAATACAGATTGCACAATATAGCTGATGAACTCCTCTTGAACCTGTAAACTTTCTTCGTGATCAGTAAAGGCCATTTCAGGCTCAATCATCCAGAACTCAATCAAGTGGCGGCGTGTCTTCGATTTCTCCGCACGAAAAGTGGGTCCGAAAGAATATACACGGCCCAGAGCCATTGCCGCAGCTTCCATATACAGCTGTCCACTTTGCGTCAAATAGGCATCTTCTTCAAAATACTTCGTGTGGAACAGGTTAGTTGTTCCCTCTGCTGAGGTAGGGGTTAGAATCGGTGGATCTACAAGTGTAAATCCATTCGTATCAAAGTACTGCTGAATCGCCCGAATAATTTCCGCACGAATAACCAGCACTGCCCGCTGTTTCACAGAACGAAGCCACAGATGACGGTGGTCCATCAAAAAGTCAACGCCATGTTCCTTCGGAGTAATGGGATAGTTCTCGGTTAGATGGTAAATCTCTATTCCGGTTACTGACATTTCAAAACCCGATGTACTGCGGGGTTCTTCGCGAATGATTCCGGTCACATATAATGAGCTTTCCTGAGTGAGGCTCTTAGCATCATTCCATACTTCCTCAGATACTTCCGATTTCACGACAACACCCTGTATATAACCCGTACCATCGCGAAGCTGCAGGAACTGAATTTTACCGCTGGAACGTTTGTTATTTACCCAACAACCGATAACAACACTTTCTCCGACATGTTCATTCACGTTCTTGATAACACTCTTGTTAGCCATGCCTGCTGATCTCTCCTCTAAAATTAGCTGTTAATTCCTTGCACAATACGGTGTGTATCGCGTGCAATGACAAGCTCTTCGTTTGTCGGCACTACAAGCACCTGTACCTTGGAATTAGCCGTAGAGATACGACGCGGATCGCCGGAGCGAACTTTATTAGCTGCAGGATCCAGTTCAATTCCAAGGAAAGTCAGATTATTCAGTACTTTTTCACGCAAGAGTGCCGCATTCTCGCCAACACCGGCTGTAAATACGATCACATCTACACCATTCATGGCTGCAGCATAAGAACCGATATATTTACGCAGACGGTATTCGTACATTTCAAAAGCAAGCATAGAATTAGGCTCGCCTTTCTCTGCACCTTCAATAATATCACGCATGTCGCTGCTGGAGCCCGAAATGGCCAAGAGACCACTGTGTTTGTTAAGCATAGAGTTAACCTCGCCCACGGACAGCTCCATCTTATTCATTACATAAGGGACAATTGCCGGGTCAAGATCGCCACTGCGCGTACCCATCATCAAGCCTTCTAGCGGTGTCATTCCCATAGAGGTATCTACGGATACTCCACCTTGAACTGCTGTCACGCTGGCACCGTTACCGATGTGACAGGTAATGATCTTCAGATCATTCAGTGGAAGCTCCAGATATTCTGCTGCTGCCTTGCTGACGAAGTCATGGGATGTGCCGTGTGCGCCATAACGGCGTACCTTGTATTTATTGTACAGCACTCTCGGAATAGCATACATATAGGCCTTCTCAGGCATCGTTTGATGGAACGCAGTATCAAATACAACCACTTGCGGAACTCCAGGCATGTTAATTTCAGTTGCCGTAATCCCCATCATAGCTGCGGGGTTATGCAAGGGTGCAAGGTCAATCAATTGACGGATCTTGGTCTTGGCGTCAGCATCAACAATCGATGACTCCTTGAAGAATTCTCCGCCGTGTACTACGCGGTGGCCTACAGCATTAATCTCATCTGTAGATTCCAGAACTCCATGTACTTTGTCTGTCAAACATGCAAGAACTTTACGAATCGCTGTATTGTGCTCCAGAATTTCGCTTACTTCAGTTACTTCCTGTTTACCTGTTGGTTTATGAGTCAGAATAGAGGAATCCATCCCGATGCGTTCTACCAAACCTTTAGCCAGAACAGACTCATCGGTCATATTATAAAGTTGATATTTTAGTGAAGAACTGCCTGAGTTAATAACTAGAATATTCATACACGGTCACCATCCTTGTCGTACTTGAAAAATCCTTCGCCCGACTTCATACCCAGCTGTCCTGCACGCACCATCTTTTTGAGAATAGTCGAAGGACGATATTTCAGTTCGCCAAACTCGCGGAACATCCGTTCCAACGCAGCCAGCACCGAATCAAGGCCGAAATGGTCAGCCATTTCAAGCGGTCCATATTGGAATTGGTAGCCCATACGCATAGCATCATCAATATCTTCCGCTGTAGCAACACCCTCTTGCAGCACATGCATAGCTTCATTGATGAACAAGCAAATAAGACGTGAAGTTACAAATCCCGGGGATTCATAAATCATTACGCCTTTTTTCTCAACAATCTCATCCACAAAGGCCTTCGTATCTTCAAAAGTAGCATCTGAGGTTTTCAGTCCACGTACAATTTCAACAAGATCCACTTTGGCTACTGGATATATGAAATGCATACCGATTACGCGCTCCGGATATATTGTAGAACTTGCGAGTTCCGTCAAGCTGAGCGTCGACGTATTGCTGGCAAGAATAACATGGCTCGGACACACCTGATCGAGTTGATTGAATACTTTTTGCTTCGCTTCCAAATCTTCAGTAATGGTTTCAATGACCATGTCGCAAGAGCTAAGCTCAGCGAAATGTGTCACTTTTTCGATACGGCTAAGAATAAGCTTCTTCTCAGCTGCAGTGATCGCCCATTTCTCCATTTGTTTATCAAGGCTTGCCTCGATCATTTCATAAGAATAGTTTAATCTGTCCTCTGTTTTCTCCACCAGCATTACATCCAAACCCTTGGCTGCTAGCATTTCGGCAATACCTTGTCCCATCGTGCCACCACCGATGACACCAATTTTCTTAAAATTCATAAAAAAGTCTCCATCCTTTCAGGTATCTATACTTTTGTATTGTACCTTGTCTGTCGTAAAGATTTATATAGCCCGACATATAATGATATCTTAGCATGTCTGAAAAGTAAAAAAAAATAACCAGCATAAAGAATTATGCCGGTAAAAGTACACTGTCACTAAATTGACAACGAAATTGGTCTCCAGAGAGAACTTCTTCCTTCATTAAGATGTCAAGCGAGTAATCGAACACATTTCTCTGCTTCTCCAGCAGCTCATGCGTACGCGTCATCAGCTCATCCAGTATTTTACTATTCTCTTTCATTAGCTCTTCCGTGGTGACCATTTGCAGGTTGGCAATCCCCAGTGAAGTCAAACCTGATTTCATCATTGTCTCCACAATATTCAGCGCTTGATCAAAGTCACCTCGGGAACCCGTACTTCGCCCTCCGTAAAATATCACTTCGGCGGCGGCTCCACCGAGAGCGATCATGATCTGTTCCTCCAAATAATCCTTGGTATACAGATATTGCTCTTCCTGCGGATTATGACGAACATATCCAAGTGCTTGTCCGCGCGGAGTAAGAGTAACCTGGCTTACACTTCCCGGACGAAGCATCTCAGCCATGATAGCATGTCCCAATTCATGTATTGCGACCCGTTTCTTTTCTTCATGATTGGTTTCACGGTCTGTCTTCTCGCCCATCATCACCTTGTCAATGGCCATTGATAGATGGCGTTGCTCTACTTCTATCAGATTCTCGCGCATCATATAGATGGCCGCCTCATTCATGACACTTTCGAGCTGGGCTCCGGAGAAGCCGTAAGCTTCCTCGGCAATTTTGTCGAGGCTCACATCAGCACGCAGCGGCTTGTTCTTGGCATGCAGATCAAGAATCGATTTACGACCTTTTTTATCCGGCATATCCACTTGAATGTGACGATCGAACCGCCCCGGACGCAGCAGCGCTGTATCGAGCATTTCTTTACGGTTCGTTGCCGCAACCAGCAGAATACGCGGAGCTTCGTTATTATATATCCCGTCCATTTCGGTTAACAGCTGATTCAAAGTCTGATCATATTCACGTTGCTGACCGCCCTCGCGCTTGCCGCCGATAACATCAATTTCATCAATAAAAATAATGGCACTTTCTTTGTTCTCCTTAACTGCACGAGCGCGGGCATCCTTGAACAAATCACGAATACGTCCGGCACCTACACCAACATACATTTCTACAAACTCACTGCCTGCTGCAGCTACGAATACAGAATTTGTGTAATGTGCTGCGGCTTTAGCCATTAATGTCTTACCGGTTCCCGGAGGGCCTGTAAGCAAGATCCCTTTTAGCGGGCGAATCCCAAATTTACTGATTTCTTCGTGCCGGATCAGAAAATCCAGCGCTTCACGCAGTTCCTGCTTCGCACTATCCTGACCGCCAATTTCATCAAAGGTAAGCTTGGAGGGTCCGTTCTTCTTGCGTTTCTTCTCCGCTCCGGCACTCACTGTCATGCCGCCACGTAAATGGGCTATAAGTAGAAGTGCACCAACCATTCCTCCGGCGATAACCACAGGAAAAATATTAACACCAATAAACGCCATAAAGATCAACAATACAGGGATAAATCCAACAAAAGCTTCTTTCAACCACTTAGGCATTATTCCATACCCCCATCGTTCCCGGTTGTCGCGGTAAAATGATGAATTTGCTCTCTTTACCGTTACTTAGGCTTACATAGACATTATTGTCGTCGATTTCCGTCGTAGCGATCACATCAGTATATTTCGAGTATTGCTCCTTCAGTCCATCAAGTTTAGCAGGTATTAGTGTATACTTTCGGCTCTCCATTGCTTCTGCAACCGAGAACATTGCTTTATCCCAATATTCATCTAGTAGAGTGTTGGAATGCTGATCAACATCAAGCTTCAGTGTCCGAGCACCGATTACTGACTTCCCTTCGGTAGACACATATTGAACCAGTTCACGCAATTTCGTGCCCGGTTGCAAATCTAGTTTCAATGTGACCTCGTTACGGTTAATAGTAATATGTGAACTGTTAACACCTTGATATCCTGCCACAATCTTTTGGAGCGGCTCTTGAATGACATACTGACGATACAGAAACCACCCACCGAACAAAAGGGCAGCTGACAGCAGTGACGTTAGCAGTACAGGTACAATACGCAATTTCAAGAAACGTCCTCCTCTCAAAGATGAAAATCATTAGATTGTATGAACTGATAAAAATAGCGTGTCTAGCGCTAATCCGAGACTAGCATGTTATTAGGCATGCATCAATACAAGTAATAGTATATCATAGGTGTATATACGAAATCGGAAGAAGATGTGAATTTATTTAAAATTTTTAATACTAATTCCTTCCTATTTGAGGCTCTCCTTTCAGCTTTTATCGACAACAAAGTTCTCGAATCTTCCTTCAAAAGATATATTTTGATCTATCTATTGGATATACATAAATCCGCAGGATATTACAGAGATCGATCTAATTACAATACTACTAGCGGCAGTCCGAAAAATCAAAAAAACAGCAAGTCCCAGTTGTGGGACTTGCTGTTTTGATGTTGTAAACTTTAACGGAATGTTTCCTCAGTTGTCTCACAACTTAACGATTAGGCAGACTGTAGCCCTCTCCAATCGGACTTCCATCAGAAAAACGGTAGAATTGATAATAATAACGTTCTCCCTGCTCATAGAAAAGCTGCCAAGCATACTCTCCGTTATACACACCCGGCAGCAGCCGTTCAATCTTAATATCCGGCAGTTGAGCAGCGATAATTACACGCATTTGCTGCTCTGAGGTTCCCTTACTTAGTTCTTCCCCGTAAACGGCGTTGTCGCCATCAGCAACCTTACCCTCTACTGTAAAGCGTACCCATACCATCATCGCGGTTCCAGCTTCATTCTTCCCCGTAAGAACCCAATACACCGAGTTTTCATCCCACACTGATTTCTGTGCCTTCGATACCTCTGTCAGTCCGGTACGTGTTCTGGCAACGTCCTCAGCGGCATCTCGCTCGTTCCATTGATCTTTCATGATGTAGGCATAGAACTGGCTAAGTCCGACCAGAAGGAGCAGAATGAGGGCCGAGCCCAGCAGGATCCATTTTCTCCTATTCTTCAAGCTGCAGCTTCCTTTCGTATATTTAATTCAGACAACTAAGAAGTACAGGTCAGTTACCGCTTCAACAGCCCTTCAAAGGATTCCTGCGCCTTGCGGCAGATGGCTTCCTCATCAAGCGTCAGACATTCACCGTGCTTCACAACCTGCTTGCCATTGATCCAGACATGCTCCACATCTCTGGCACTGGCTGAGTAAACAGCATGAGAGAGCAAATCCGTGTGTGGCAGCAGATGGGGCTGATCAATATCCAATGCAATGAAATCTGCTTTCATTCCGGCCGCAAGTCTGCCCACCTTATCTAAAAAGATCGACTTTGCTCCATACTCCGTAGCCATACGCAAGGCTTGTGGAGCAGGAACAGCTGTTGGATCACCACTTACACCTTTATGGATGAGTGCCGCAAGCCGCATTTCCTCGAACATATCCAGATTATTATTGCTTGCTGCGCCATCCGTACCCAAGGACACCTTCACACCTGCATTCAGGAGATCTGTAACGCGGGCCACTCCGCTGGCAAGCTTCAGGTTGCTACCAGGATTATGGGAAACGCCAACATTATGACGCGATAAAATTCCGATTTCTTCATCGTTCAAATGAACAGCATGGGCTACAAGTGATGGACGAGTGAACATGCCCAGCTTCTCCAGATGCGCTACAGGCCGCAAACCGTAATCAGCTATGTTCTGTTCCACTTCGCGTTTCGTCTCCGACATATGCGTGTGCATTGGCAAATCCAAATCATGGGCGGCTTGCACAAACTTCACAAAAAAGTCCGGTGGGCAAGTATATGGCGCGTGTGGTGACATCATCGTAGTGATTCTACCCTCAGCCTTCCCGTACCAGTTGCTGGCAAACGCAATAGCTTCTGCAAGCTTATGATTCTGCACCTCTTCAGAGCACAGACCAATTACTCCACGCATCAAAACAGCACGAATGCCTGATTGCTCAACAACTTCGGCTACCCGGTCCATATGATCATACATATCCAGGAAGGTGGTTGTGCCTCCCTTTAACATTTCCAGCACAGATAGTGAAGTGCCCCAGTACACATCATCTCCGGTGAACTTTTCCTCCATCGGCCACATTTTCTCCTGAAGCCATACCTGTAGCGCCAGATCATCTCCGTAACCGCGCAGCAAGGACATCGCTGTATGTCCGTGTGTATTCACTAGTCCCGGCATGAACAGCAGGCGGCTACCGTCAACGATTTGTACACCCTCTTCAAAAAGAGGTTCCTCTTCACCTATGTAAGAGATTAAATCATCTTCTATAGTCATATATCCACTCAGAACAGGCTTAATCGCTCCCGGTACGAGAAAACGCCCGTTTTTGATAACAGTCTTATTGCTTGCCATCTTCAATCTCTTCCCTTCCATCTTGTAAATAATAGGCCAGACTCTGCAAATCTGTAGTAAAGTCAGCCGCATGAATGCGCACATAAGAAGGCGTCTTCAAAATAACCGGTGCGAAATTCAGAATCGCTTCGATTCCTGATGTAACCAAAATGTCAGCCACATTCTGCGCTTCAAAATCCGGAACAGTAATAATCCCAATGCGGATTCCCTGCTTGCGGATGGTACTTTCCAGCTCATCCATAGGTTGAACGGTTAAAGAGTGAATTTGTTGTCCTACCTTGGGGGCATAGGAGTCAAACACCGCTGTTATCTTCATCGTGTCTTTCAAGTAAGCATTGTAATTGGACAACGCATGTCCGAGATTACCGGCACCTACCAGAGCTACGTTAATTTGCTGGTCCAGCTTCAAAATGTGGCGGATCTTCTCAATGAGATAGGATACGTCGTAACCAATCCCTTTTCTACCAAAATCGCCAAAATAAGCCAGATCCTTACGAATCTGCGCCGGGTTAAGATCTAATTTTTGACCAAGCTCTTGAGATGAAACTGTGGGAATTTCACGTTTTTGGAGATCATTCAGGAAACGCAGGTACACTGGTAGCCTGCGAACGACAGCCTCCGATATTTTATTATCCGATTTCATGTTTTCTCCTCCTAATTTAAGATATAGTTCCAAATAATGGTGATTCACATCAACAGGATTGGCGACGTTTTAGATAACGCCGCCTTCTTCCAGCCATTCAGCAATACGAGGAACCATTTGATCAGTAAGCATATGCTCCATCTTGGGGCCTGGTAGTGAATAAAGGAAATACTTCCCATAATAAGATTCAATAACTCTGGTATCATATACAATGACAATTCCGCGATCCTGGGCTGTGCGCACCAGACGCCCAAAACCCTGCTTGAAGCGAATGACTGCTTGTGGAACAGACAGCTTCATAAACGGATTCTTCTTCTGAGCCTGCAGCAACTCTGCCTTTGCCTCGGCTAGCGGATGGTTCGGTGGCTGAAACGGCAGTCTGACGATAGCAAGACAGGTCAAGGCCTCACCCGGAATATCTACACCCTCCCAGAAGCTACTCGTACCGAGCAGCACAGAAGCTGTGCTGTCCTGAAAACGGCGGATCAACTTGCTTCTGCTGCCGCCTTCCACTCCTTGGCCCAGTACAGTGATTTCTTGCGAAGCCAGTGCTTCTTTAAGCGGCTCATACACTTGGCGAAGCATCTTGTAAGAGGTGAACAACACAAGCATCCGCCCACGGGTGACCACTGCTGCTTCAGCAAGTGACTGCACTAGCATATCCACAAATCGGGCATCCCCCACACTACCTTTCACACTTGGAAAATCGCGCGGAATGACGAGCAGCGCCTGTTCCCGATAACGGAACGGAGAGGGTAGCAACACTGTCATGAGGCGACCTTCTTCAACAGCTGCATTCAGACCTAGATTATCAATCATAAACTGAAATGATTTATCGACAGACAGGGTAGCCGAAGTTAATATAATACTCCGCTTCTTATCGAAGAACAGCTCCTTGAGCTGCGAACTAACATCCACAGGCACCGCATAGAGCTGTAACGATTTGCTGCGATAATTACCATTAGCCTCCAGCCAATATACTACATTGTCGTCATTCATTCCCATAAAGAAACGCACTTGTTCACGAATAGAAGCCAAATCTTTGAATAAACCACTGATATCGGTCACAAGACTGTCAGAGGAAGACTGTCCGTCCTGATCACGCATCTCATTCAGCATCTTGTCACCCTTGCGTATGATATCCGTTAGAGTGAGATTTAAGGAGTTCTCTAGAGCCTCCAGTTCCTCCCACGTCTTAGGTTTATTCCCCGGGAGCAGACGCAGAACTAATTGCCCAGCTTCGCCAGCAGACGCATCACTGCGCTCTGGCATAAGGCTAAACAGCTTATCAGTAAGCATATCCCAGGTTTCCTTCACCGTAAGCAAATCAGGATAAATCCTGTCTATGACTCCGCTCCATTCTGAGGCCTGCTCACTGCCTGAAGATTGCAACATCAGTCGCAGTGCCGGCAGTTGACCGTTGCGGCTATCCTTATAGAGACGTGAGAGTGCATGCGACACAGTGAAATGCTTCATATTCATTCCAAGATGCTTGCCAGCTACATCCTCCAAATGATGGGCCTCATCAATAACAAGGTGCTCATAAGCAGGAAGCAGTTGATGGCCAGCCTTCACATCTGCGAATAGCTTGGAATGATTCGTTATCACTACATCAGCTATACCGGCTTCATGTTTTGCCCGGTGGTAGTAACATTTGCGGAACCATGGGCATGCGCGTCCCAGACAAGAATCGGTATCACTGGCCACAGTTTCCCAGAAATCACCACCACGACCACCCAAATTGAGTTCCTCGTCATCTCCGGATTCGCTTTGAGTCAACCATACGATCATTTGAGCTGCTGTAAGCGAGTCTTCTCTCGGACTTATAAAGTCCTTCTTATTAATCTTATGTTCAAACTTGCGCAGACACAAATAATGCCCTCTTCCCTTGAAGATTGCAGCCTTGAATGGAAATGGAATGACCTTAGTCAGGAGTGGGACATCACGCTCACGTAATTGATCCTGCAAATTAATAGTATGAGTGCTGACCATGACTTTTTGACCGCTTCGCACGCTCTGATAAATAGCTGGAAGCAGATAGCCGAGCGATTTCCCGGTTCCCGTCCCTGCTTCAATCAGCAAATGTTTATCTTCAGCAAGCGCCGTCATCACCTCAGTGATCATAATATCCTGTGCTTCCCTGCTTTCGTAATGGGGCAATGTATCTTTAAGCCGTCTGGTTACCTCTTCCATATAATCAGTAAAGGAGAGATTATCCAGTGGATTAGCATCATGATCATCTCTTGGTGGTGCAAGCTCTGTCCAATCTCCTACAGCCAGTGCCAACTGTCGATAGAAGGTGAGGTCACCTTCGGGTTGAAGGGTTTCCTTCTCACGTTCCCGCAACAGCCCGTCGAAATACCAGCCTAGATCGCTTTCTTCTTCGTTGAAGAGCTCACTAAGCCTCTGAATGGTAAGCAGTGGGAGACTATCTAGCTCCTCCAGACACTTCAGCAATAAAAGTGCGGTTGCAAGCGCGTCACTGTCCGCCTGGTGCGGACGTTCATGCGTTACCCCAAAGCTGGTGCTGACCGCTCCCAACTGATACGACGTCAGGGAAGGAAAACATATCTTGAGGAAATCAATCGTATCCAGAATCCGCCCCTGAAACGGCAGATAACCACATCGGTCTAAAGCACTTTGCAGAAAACTGAAATCAAAAGCAACATTATGACCTACAAGCACAACATCATCCAGCAGTGGTACGAGTTCCATCATCATCTCTTCCAGCGCTGGGGCATCCTGTACATCTGTATCTGTAATACCGGTCAGACCCGTAATAAAAGGAGGAATCGGTGCTCCCGGCTTGACAAAAGAACCATAAACCCGGGAGATCGACCGGTCTTCTTCTATAATGGCAAGGCCAACCTGGATAATTTCACCCACGGATTGGGTTCCCGTCGTTTCAAAATCAAGCACGGCAAATTTCATTATAAGTTCTAATCCCTTTCACTTGAGACTCTTTATCAGCATAACAGAAGTTGCGAAAAAAGGCGATGCACGCCGCTTCTTCAGTGGATGCATCGCTTGAATGGAAAAGCTTATGCTTACAAAAGCGAAACAAGTTGGTTGCCAAATTGGAGCTTGCCCCCACGGCGACGGCAAACCTCCAGATTGACGGTAGGCTCAGGAAGTTCAGGATCGAGCTGCAGCGAAAGCCTGAACAACTCTTGGGCTTCAGTAAAGCGTTCCTGTGCGGCTCGGATACAGCCCATAGCATTGTAGATCATTGCCTTAAGTTTAATCTCGCGGATTAAAGCCAACATATGATCCAAATGATTCCAGGCTGTCTCACCTTCCCCTTCCTGCAGGTAAGCCATGGCTAAATACAATCGGGCAGCGAGGCTATCCGGATAACGCAGGATCACTTCTTTAAACTGCTCGATGCATTTCCGGTACATAAGCAGCTTGTAATATCCTTGTCCCCTGACAAAAGAATCCATAAAAAGCTCAGGGGCTTCCTTTTCTGGTTCTGGTTCTGGTTCCTCAAGCTCGGCTGACAAATCCGTATGTTCGCGGAAGTTGCTCAGCTTCTCAGCAAAGATTAGCCATTCATCCATTACATTATCGCTAAGTCTATGCAGCATGTTGTACTTGCATAAAAGCTCATTCCGGCGGGTACCCTCCGCTGTAGGGAAGTCAGTGACGATCTCCTGGAGCATCTCGTTCATTTCAGCAAATAAATGTTGAAACATGGGACATCCCACCCTTACGGAAAATGAAATCAGTTCAGCTTGCCTGTCTTCATTTTTCGCTATGTGGGGGCCTTTCATCCCTGCCATTCATTGCATGACTCAAAGTTTGGTCTTAGGCAATCGTAGCATGAAGCTCATGATCCGCCAGTTTTACAGGCTTATTATTCTCATCCACAAATACAACTGTTGGTTTGTGGGTTGCCAGCTCTTCTGTAGACAGCATAGCGTAGGAGATAATAATAACTGTATCTCCGGGATGCACAAGACGAGCCGCTGCACCATTCAAACAAATGACTCCACTACCGCGTGGCCCAGGAATCACATAAGTTTCAAGGCGCGAGCCATTATTGTTGTCAACAATTTGCACTTTTTCATTTTCAAGTAAATCAGCAGCTTCCATCAGACTTTCATCAATGGTGATGCTGCCCACATACTCCAGATTGGCTTCGGTAACTGTTGCACGGTGAATTTTGGATTTCATCATATGTCTAAACAAGGGTAGCAACCTCCTTGGGAATAAATACATTGTTGTCAATAAGACGGGTACGGCCGAACTTCACGGCAAGCGCCATGATGATCTCTCCATCCACATTTGTCAGCAGATCGTCCGCTTCCAACACCTCGAGGTCAGGAAATGTCAATATTTCTGCGTATTCAATAACAGCGAGAGGAGAAGTGGAAATAACCGATACCAACAGCTTACGAATGTCCGTAGCGGTTCTGGCCTTGCCTTCCTCCAGAGCTTCACGGGCAGTACGAAGTGAACGGGAAAGAACCAAAGCCTGCGTGCGTTCCTCCTCAGACAGATAAACATTGCGTGAGCTTAGTGCAAGTCCATCGCCTTCACGAACGATAGGGCAAGGAACAATTTCCACATTCATATTAAGATCTGACACCATCCGGCGCAGAACGGCCACCTGCTGCGCGTCCTTTAAACCAAAGAAAGCATAATCCGGCTGTACCATGTTAAACAGCTTGCTAACAACCGTTGTCACTCCATCAAAATGTCCGGGCCGTGATGCCCCACATAACTGAGTAGTTAGCGACGCCACAGAAACCTTACTGCGAATCGGCTGCGGATACATTTCTTCCACAGTGGGAATAAAAACGATATCAACGCCCTCACGCTCTGCCAGTTCCAAATCACGGTGCTCATCGCGCGGATAGGATTCGAAATCCTCACCTGGTCCGAACTGCAGCGGGTTCACAAAAATACTCATGACAACCGTGTTGCTCATCTCTCCGGCTCGGCGCAGGAGACTCGCATGTCCTTCATGCAGGAAGCCCATAGTGGGTACAAAGCCAATCGGCGTATGGCCGCCTCGACGCATATATTCAAGTGCTTCGCGCAACTGTTCTACACTTCTGACTACTCTCATCTTATTTCGCTCCTTTTTCGGCTGCGCCGTATAAAGATTCCAGTACACTTTCGTCCGCGGTAAAGACATGGCTTTCGTCGGGGAATGAACGTTCTTTCACTTCCAGAACATATTGGCTGATTCCCTCACGTATCTGGTTTCCTATATCGGCGTAGGTTTTGACGAATCGTTTCTCCCGATACGGAGAAGCGTAACGCAGCAAATCATGGTACACCAGCACCTGACCATCACAATAACGACCTGCACCAATTCCAATGGTTGGAATGCTAAGGGCTTTGGAGATAGCATCAGCAACCTCTTCTGTAACCAGCTCCAAGACGATGCCAAAAGCTCCAGCGGCTTCGAGCGCCTTCGCTTCATCCATCAAGCGCTGGGCATCTTTGGCATCTTTGCCTTGAATACGGTAACCGCCGATCATATTCACCGACTGGGGAGTAAGACCAATATGTCCCAGCACGGGTACGCCTGCCGCAACCACAGCAGCCACTGTTGCGCAAATCTCTAGACCGCCCTCCATCTTAACGGCTTGAGCCCGACCTTCCTGCATTAAGCGGCGTACGCCACGCAAGCTCTCATCAATACTTCCGTGATACGTCATAAACGGCATATCCGCCACAATAAATGTGTGCTGCGCTCCCCGGGTCACTGAGCGAGTGTGATAGACCATATCATCAATCGTAACCGGCAGGGTAGTATCATATCCTAACACTACATTCCCTAAAGAATCACCAACAAGTATAAGATCAATTCCGGCTTCCTCGGCCAATCGGGCCGAAGGATAATCATAAGCAGTCAGCATGCTCAGCGGCACACCCTCTGCTTTCATTTTCTTCATTTTGACAATATTCAGTGGCTGTTTGTCTGCCATGGCTCTCCATTCCCCTTTTCCGAATTAATACGCGATAGACCGCGCAAACAAAAAAACCCTTTAGCAGAAATCCGCTAAATAGGTCCGAAGGGCAAAAAAGAGTCACTCGCGATCGTCCCTTCTGTCTCGGTCCTTACGGCTCAGAGCAGAATCCAACGTAACCGTCAACACAGTTATGAAGGTACTTTTCAAAATACTATCCATTTGCATCATTCACCAACCAGAGTGCAGCTCAAACATATGGATACCGCCTCTAAATATATTATATCAAAAACAATACTTAATTACACTAAGAAGAAACAGAAGGATCATTTATCGTGTGAAACATGTACATTCTTATCGTTCAAAAAAATATGACAAGGGATGAGACCCTTGCCATTTCAGATAATCTCAATTTCACCCGAGCACACGTTGGTAATATGCCCACTATCATCTTTTAGCAGCAATCCTCCGTTGTCGTCCAGACCCACCGCCGTGCCTTCACTGCGACCTTGCGGTGTATTCAGGACGATTTGGCGCCCAAGGGTGACCGACATCGATTCCCAAAGCTCCCGGATAGGCTTAAATCCTTGCTCCATATACAGATTGTACTGATATTCGAGCTCGGCCAGCACTTCTCCCGCTAACTCTGAACGGTCTACAGGAATACCTCCACGTTGTATTAACAATGAAGTGCCAACTCCGCGTAGATAATCCGGATAATCATCTTCCGTCAGGTTCACAGCAATCCCAATTCCGGCAATGCAGTAATGAAGTCCTCCTTCTCTTAGCGAGGATTCCAGTAGGATTCCACAGATTTTGCGTCCTCCTGCCAGCAGATCATTTGGCCATTTAATGCCAGCTTCTACACCGGTAACCCGACGTATTGCTGTGCATACAGCTACTCCAGCCAGAAGGGTCAACTGTGGCGTCAGCAGCAGAGGCAGCTTCGGACGCAGCACAACACTCATCCAGATGCCCTTGCCGCGCGGAGAATGCCACTTCCGTCCCATACGCCCCCGGCCACCGGTCTGTTCTTCAGCAAAGACAGCTGTCCCTTCGGGTGCGCCGCTCTCGGCTAGTCTTTTTGCTTCCTCCTGAGTGGACACTACCGTCTCCAGCAGCTGCATCCCGCCAGACCAATTAGAAGCAGATGAATTCCTCTTCAATTGACTTAAACGTAGCGTTTCATAGTTGCTCATGTCCATCCATCCTTTTTGCTTCGTGCAGCAATAATTGTTTATCGTTAGGGATATCTCCAACTGCAGCTGCTTGCAGCAACTGCTGCAGCATGATGCCAAGCCAGGGCCCCGGGGTCTTCTGTAAAGTCTCCGCCAGCTCATTGCCGGTGACAGCAAGTGCTGCAAGGCTGCTGAGCGGCATTTGCGTTAGCCACTCTCTTGCAGCAGCTGGGAGTGTTTGGCGGCTGGAGCCAGCAAGGACGGAGGTAGGGCCAGGAGCTGGAGAGCGGCCCTCCGGCGCTGCTTGCAGGGCTTCCAGCAGGGTGAGCCATCCTTCGGCGGCTTCCTTGCCGTAGGCCAGCACGGCGGCGATCCAGAGCCGCCGCAGTGCCTCCGTGCCGTAAGCGGCCTCTGGCGGCACCTCTTCAAGGGCAGCGGTCCAGGCTTCGCGGACCCGCAGCACCAAGACGACGCTAGTCCGCGTCGTCCCTGGGAACGTCCATGCCCGCAGCAGTTCGTCGGCCTCTTGGGCCGACTGCTTCAGGGCATGGAGCAAGAGCGCCCACCGCAGGCGGGCGCTCTGCAGTTCCCCGATCCCGGCGCTCAGGGCGGCGGCGGCCGCCAGATCGGTGCCGGTCCAGGGGAACGGGGCTTTCCCGCGCGGCAGCAAGCCGCTGCGCACGAGCATCCCGAGGCCGCGCCGCGGGTGCGGCCCCTCTACAATGCGTTCCAGCTCCGCGCGGACTCGCTCAACAGCAATATGCACCAGCTTATCCCGCTGGCGCAGCAGTCCCCGCCACGTATTCTTAGTGACGGAGAAGTCTAAACCAGACGCAAAGCGCACGCAGCGAAGCATGCGCAGCGCATCCTCTGCAAATCTTTCCTCTGCGTCTCCGACGCAGCGTATCACTTGGCGCTCCAAATCTGCCGCACCACCGAAGGGATCGATCAGTTGACCCTCGATCCCACAGCAAATGGCGTTAATTGTAAAGTCACGTCGCCGTAAATCCTCATTCACATCACTAACAAAACAGACCTGCTCAGGCCGGCGATAGTCGAGATAGCCACTTTCTGTTCGATACGTTGTGACTTCAAAGCCATTACCTGCCTGCAGCACTGTTACCGTTCCATGCTGTAATCCCGTAGGAATACAGCGCGGAAAGATCGAGATGACCTCTTCCGGTAGCGCAGAGGTCGTAATATCCATATCGTGTACAGGTCGGCCTAACAGCTCATCGCGAATGCAGCCACCGACCCAATAGGCCTCGTGGCCCTTCTCCATCAGTTGGGCAATTATATGCTCCGCTGCTTCAGCCATGCCACCAGATGCCATTTTCCATTCCATTACGAACTCCTTACCCCCGGACTGGATCCAGTCTAGGCACCTTGCACCCGAGTACACGGTAATATATATCCTCATATTGATTCGTTATAGCATCCCTGCTGAAATCATCACTGGCGCGCTTCAAGCAAGCTTGTCTAAACTGTTCTGCCATTACATCATCCGACAGAAACTCTATTGCATATTTTGCCATAGTTGTAGTATCACCGATTGGAGCTAGAAAGCCAGTCTTCCCGTGCTGTATTAATTCCGGTATGCCACCGGTTTGCGAACCAATTGTGGGTATGCCACATGCCATCGCTTCCAGTGCGACCAGCCCAAAGCTTTCCTTCTCGGAGGGAAGAAGCAATAGATCTGCCATAGAAATAACCTGGGCTATTTCATCCTGTCTGCCCAGAAAGCGGACTTTGTCCTCCAGCCCCATTTCATTGATCTTCGCCTGTATTTTGGGCAGATCCGGGCCTTCACCAACAAGCAATAGACGGGATGGCACCTCACGAATAACCTTGGCAAAAATATCAACAACGTCACTCACTCTTTTAACGGGACGAAAGTTCGAGATATGCATAAGTATCTTTTCATCCGGTGAGGCAAAATCACTACGCAGATCCGACACATCGCGTGGATAATAGACACGTTTATCTACAAAGTTATAAGTCAGGTCAATATCACGAGTAATATCCAACACCTGACGGGTTTCTTTAATCAGATCCTGCGATACGGCCGTAACAGCATCACTTTCATTAATGGCCAAGCGGATCAGATCCTTCAGCGACTCATCCTGGCCCAGCACTGTAATATCCGTGCCGTGCAGTGTGGTTACCACTTTTATATCATTGCCGAGCATTTTCTTGGCAAGAAAGGCACAAACGGCATGCGGTACAGCATAATGGACATGGAGCAAATCCAAATTTTGCATTTTAGCGACCTGTGCCATCTTGGTTGCCAGAGCTAGATCATAGGGAGGATATTTAAACACATAATAATCGTTAACTTCAACCTCATGATAAAATATATTTTTCTGAAACGTCCCGAGCCGGAACGGAATACTGTGTGTAATAAAATGGACCTCGTGGCCTTTCTCAGCCAGCAGCTTGCCCAGTTCAGTAGCCACTACGCCTGAGCCTCCAAGAGACGGATAGCAGGTAATACCAATTTTCAACATCCGGTCCATAGTTCCGTCCCCTTCTTTGACATGTGGTTATTCCTCATGTTCCTCATTATATTCATTCTGTTCAAGCATTCATTTGCTAGCAAACATTTCTACCACATAAGGAATTTTTGTGGCAAAACCTTCCGCATAAGGAATAAGTCTGCGCTGACCAAGCAGCATATCTCTGGAACGGACACGCTCGATGTACCCCTCAGTCAACGGAGTGATCACATAATCCTCTCCTGGCGCTTTCTCGAATTGGGATCGATAGCAGGCAAGAGATTGTTCCTTCAGTGCGTATTGGTCAGTCACATCGACGACAAGATCCGTTCGTCCCAGATCGTTTATGAAATAAAAATACAGCTGTGGCGCAGGTACAGCCGGCTTGTCCGGCATATATTTGCGCAGCTTGGCATTAAATACCGCCTCTTCGACCAGCTTGCTGCAAGCAATATGGTCGGGATGACGGTCCTCCCAATAAGGAGCGAAGACCACAGCCGGTGCAAAACGGCGAATCTCTGCTGCCACCGCTGCCACATGGGCTTCTGTCATATAAAGTCCTCGGTCAGGAAGTCCCAAATTACTTCGCACAACCGCTCCCAGCACCTCTGCTGCTTGCTGCGCCTCCGCCTTTCGACGTTCTACCGTCCCGTTTGAGGACATTTCCGCAGCCGTTAAATCACACAGACCAACTTTGAGCCCTGCAGCAGCATGCTTGGCGATGGTACCTGCCATGCCAATTTCGGCATCATCCGCGTGCGCTCCGAATACTAGAATATCCAGCTTCATTCATCTACACCCGGCTTGTACTTATGTACTAGGTCACGCCAGGCGAAATCACCACGATCGATAGCCTTGACCAGAATTTCAGCCGTAGCAATGTTCGTTGCAACTGGAATTCCGTATACATCACAAAGGCGCAACAATGCCGTAATATCTGGCTCATGCGGCTGTGCCATCAGCGGGTCACGCAAGAAAATAATTAGATCCAGCTCATCTTGAGCTACCATCGCACCGATCTGCTGATCCCCACCCAGTGGTCCAGACATGTAACGATGAATCTGCAGCTTCGTTACTTCCATAATTCGCAATCCGGTTGTGCCTGTAGAAAACAATTCATGTCCTATAAAGACATGTTCATAGGCTGTTACAAAGTTAACCATTTCATCCTTTTTGCGATCATGCGCAATAAAAGCAATCTTCATTATGGTCTTCCTCCCCGACTAATCTATAAAATGCTCAAATCCATATATTAAACCCGTATATCCCATCACTTTTTGCACACCCATCTTGACCCCTGGCATATATCCTGCCCGTTCGTAAGAATCATGACGGATCTTTAATGACTGTCCATAGCCACCAAAAATGACTTCCTCCTGGGCAAAAACACCGGGAAGACGGACGCTGTGGATGCGAAATCCGTTATAATAACCACCACGTGCTCCTTCAATGGTCTCCTCTTCCTGAGGATTGCCCTGACGAAGCTCCTTCCGTACTTCCGAGATCATCTCCGCCGTCTTGATTGCGGTCCCTGAAGGTGCATCTAGCTTCTGGTCTCCATGATACTCGATAATCTCCAGATGAGGAAAATACTTTGCGGCCTGCGCCGCGAATTTCATCATAAGAATAGCTCCTATGGAGAAGTTAGGAGCAATCAATCCGCCAATCCCCTGCTCTTGGCACTGCTTGTCCAGCTCCTTGATCTGCTCCGGAGTGAATCCGGTTGTACCGATAACCGGACGCACCCCATATTTGATTGCCAGTGCCGTATTCTCATAGGCGGATTGTGGGATAGTGAAATCAACTAATACGTCTGCGTTACTCTCTGCGAGAGCAGCCTCCAGATTAGATGTAACCAGTATCCCGGTTTCCTCCAGACCCACAAGTCGACCTGCATCCGTATCCATTGTTGATCGATCCACAGCAGCTGCCAGTTCCAGCTCTTCATCCTGTAGTACCAGCTTTATAACTTCCTTGCCCATTCTTCCGCCTGCGCCAGATACAATTACCCTGATCTTGTCACTCATATGCTTTCGTCCTCGCTTTCAGTGGTCTCATGATTACTGCAGATAAGACTGTAGTGATTTTTGCAGATCCTTCATCAATTGCCGCAATCCCGAATCGTCTGGATGCAAGGACATAACCTCTTTCAAGGTTGCGATAGCTTGTAAATGCTCATTCATTCGACTATGCGCAATGGCTAGCCACACATAAGCGTCTCCATATAAAGGGTCTAGAGAAATCGCTTCTTTTAGTAGGGTAATCGGATGATACGGGTTGTGAGTACGCGTCCGTTCATCTTCAAGCAACCGCTTGGCTTCCTGCACAAGCATTAGCGCCTGCAAATGCTGCAGATGCAGATTATACTCGGGTTTGCTGCTATCAAGCTTTACAGCAGCAGCAACATGCTCTAATGCCCGATCCAACATGCCGCTGCGGGCATATGTTATGGAACAGCGATACCTAACCTCAGCATCAGCCGGACTAGCAGCAATAGCAGCCTCAAAACAGACAATGGCTTCGGCAAAATCACTGCGCAATATATGGCGGTAAGCCTCTTTTACATAATCACTTGGATTCATATACACACCACCCTAACGACTAAATGCCGTTCGTTTGGTACAGCATATGAAGTAGCTGCCTAATCGGTGTTTTTCATTGTCCATCGTCCAGCATCCCGGGTATTGAACTTGTGCATTACTTTATCGTGAGCTTCCGTAAGGTCGATACCCAGTGAATTGGCGAAGCAGATCGTAATAAATAAGATATCACCCAATTCAAGCTCAATTGAATTTTCTGCTTCATCGGAACGTTTCGGTTTCTCGCCAAATTGGTGGTTTACTTCACGGGCCAATTCTCCGACTTCTTCGGACATGCGGGCAAGCATTGATAACGGACTGAAGTACCCTTCCTTAAACTGAGATATATAAGCGTCTACCTCACGCTGGATTTCACCAAGACTTCTGTCCATAAATAGTTACTTCGCCCCCTTGCTTCATCTTGCCTTCTGTTTGCCCCTATGTTATCGTAAAGACGTTTTGAAGACAAATTTTTTTTAATATTTTATAGCATCTGACAACAAAAGGTATACTTAATTGTAGGCATTGTAGTAATGCACGACTGAAATTAGCAGCAAAACATTATGTTATAAGAAAAACTGCCCATAGTGGCCTAACGAGGGATTTTATGAATTCATCCAAAATTATTGCAATTAGTAAAACATCAGCCCCCATCATGCTGGGAGCCGCAGTGTATGCCTTTGGTCTGCTATATTTTATTATTCCCAACCAGCTAATGGAGGGTGGAGTGACCGGGATTACGATCCTGCTCAACTATGCTTTTGGCATCCCCATCTTCCTAACGACACTCCTGCTGAATCTACCGCTGTTTCTGCTTGGCTGGAAAGTTCTTGGTGCCCATCAGATTGCCTACACCGGTGTAGGTATTGGAGCGTTGTCTTTTTTCCTATGGTTATTCGAAAGAATGATCTCCGCAGGTTGGATTGTACCCTTCACTACCGAAAATGATTTTATTCTTGCTTCATTATATGCCGGGGTAACGCTAGGCGCTGGTCTTGGTATCGTATTCCGTTTCGGAGGTACCACCGGCGGTGTAGACATTGTAGCGCGAATTCTTGGCCGTAACTTCGGCTGGAGTATGGGACAGATTATTCTGGCCGTAGATATCCTCATCATTGGCTCTTCACTGCTATATATCCCTAGAGAAAAAATATTATATACATTGGTCGCAGTCTTTATCTCATCACGTGTGATTGATTTCATTCAAGAAGGTGCCTATGCCGCAAAGGCTTTCACCATAATCAGCGACTATGCCCCCCAAATCGCCGATCTGATTACGGCGGATATGGATCGCGGCGTGACTCTGATTCCAGCAATCGGCGCATATTCCAAGCAGGCTAAGCACATGGTGTACTGCGTGGTATCGAGGCAGGAGATTCACCGACTCAGTCAACTCGTGAAATCTATCGATCCGCAGGCCTTTGTGATCATCAGTGATGTGCACGATGTACATGGTGAAGGCTTTCGTCAGACCTAAACGTGTGAAACATATAAATTCTGTTTTTAAAAAAACAGCCAGTCCTTCTTCATGAAGGCTGGCTGTTTGACGTATTATACAATCTCCCATCCCTGATTCGTACCACGATATTTACGGTATCCGGCATATACTAATGCAGCTATAATAAATCCTGCTGCCAACAATCCCCAGATTCCGTAATTCTGTGATGCCATCGGAAGCGACAAGGCAGGTTCGTCCTTTTCTTTGTCAAACATTACACGCACAGCTTCTTGCCCGTAAGAAACAATCTCGATTAAGCGTGCTCGTTCGATTTTTTGCGAAGAAGTTGGCACACCTGCTGCATAGGATAGCCAGGAATCGAAGGCATTAACTACCTCAGGCTGACGGGAGATAACAACAGCCGGCCGGATATTATCGTACCTGCTCTGCAGCCTCTCCAGTGCTGCCTTCCAGCCCGCTAGATCATTAGCTGAAGCACTCTGTTCCATTTCGTTCAGATCCTCACGGATCGGCTTATAATATTGAAGCCACATTGGCTGGCGGGTGTGATTCAGGCTGTTAGCCGCCAGTCGCAGCTTAGCGGCTGCCGATTCCCAGCGCTGCGGGGAGATCTGAACAGCCGCAACGGCAGCCTTCAGATCTATGATCACTGCCGAGAGCGCATTGATGCCTTCTACAGAAGTTAATCCTTCAAAGGATGAGGATACAAAGATCCGCGAAATTTCAGCGCTTTCTTGCCGGACTTTTGCTACATTCCCTTCCAATACATACCCGTACAAAGCTTCCGCGGACTGCTCCAACTGCTGAGCTCCCCTATTACCGCTAAGTACTGTCTTTCCATCATCCGCTATGCTTGTACTTCTATTCAATCCATTACCTGATTCTCCGGAAGCATTCCCTTGTGCAGCTAGAACGGTAGCCCCGTTTACACCAGCAAATAACCAACAGAATACCAATCCTATCAACAAATAATATCTCCTGCACGGCATGAGACATCCCTCCTACCCTCAATGTATGGCCAGAGGACAAGGGATAGAACATTCTTATAAGCCCCTTTTTAAGAGCTTGCTCGCTTACTAGAAGTTATCCTAAGCTTTGAACGTTCCCTGAACAACCAGGCAACTGCCACACTAAAGAGCGTCAGAGCAAATGTAAAGTACTGTACCCAGATAACATTATCCTCCAGGACAGACGGCAACCACGGATACACTCCATAAGAATAATCCACAGTGTCGTTAAAAAGAGTCCAGATCAGAGCAAGAGGCAGCATTCTGCGGTAAGAGAAAAATCCTGCATAAAGAAGGGCTTCAACTGCCATTCCCGTATGGGAACCCATCAGCATCCAATCCTTCCAGGTCAGGACATCCCCTTGATAACCACCAGCAATAATAATACTTACAGCCCAAATACCATACTTCACAGACGTTACGACGGCAAGGGCCTCGATGATTCCTTTTATATTTAGCCCTGTAAAGCTTTTCGGAGGAAACAGCAGCAGCAATAACGCCAAGGTAAAGAATAGACTCGCAGTTGGGCTATCCGGAACAAACGGAAGAAGCCAGAGAGGATAGTTAGCCGCTGTGAATTCCATTTGACTGCCATACCATATGTATCCGTAAATCGTACCCAGGAAATTGACGATAAACAACAACCACAAGATTCCCCGGTTTTTAAACAGCTTCTCAAACCAATGCACTGGCATACAGTCTGTTAACCTCCCCGAATATTGACAGCTTTACATTTATGCATATAAAAACCTGACCGCATGCACGATCAGGTTTGCGTTAATATTATTTTACTGTTCGCTTTTTTGTTTAGCAAGCCAGCCTGCTAGATTATCAATATCCTGTTCTGATAATCCAGCTGCCATAGCAGTTTCAGCCATCGGAGGCATCTGGCCTTGGCCTTGTTTAATGATAGTAAGGATTGCTTCCTTATCATGGGTATCACCTACTCCACGTAAGGAAGGACCCACTGCACCCTTCATATCGACAGCATGACAAGTGATGCAGGTAGCTTGCTTAAACAAGGCCATAGCCGGATCATCCTTGTCCACAATTGCAATTTCGTTAGCCTTGACAGCACTGGAGGTTGGAAGACCTTTGGCTTTGTTCTCTGCTGCTTTTTCCTCGCGCTGCACATCCTCAGGAATTTGCCCGGTTTCAGCCATTTCATTCTGGTATTCTGTCCATGCCGTATTAGTTAAATAAATAATCGCTGCAAGGGATAGAAACATTATTGAGGATGCAATCGGCCTGCGGTAGAATCTCCGCTCACGGCCTGTATCAAGAAATGGTGCCAGGAGCAGTGCTCCAAAGGCTACACCGGTAACCCCTAAGGTTCCCAGTACAATATAATCACCCGAAGCATAGGGAAGCTTCAAATACTGATACAGAAACAGAAAGTACCAGTCTGGTATAGGAATAACCGTTGCGCTGGCGTTCGCAGGAAAACCAAGGGGTGCCGGTTCTGAAATAGTAAGTACTAATATACCAACCAGCACAACAACTCCAACCATCCATTCTTTCAGCAAAAAGTTTGGAATAAAGGCTTCTGATTTGCCCGGGTAAGCCGAATAATCCGGGGGGGAGATAAATCCATTGCCCCGGCGAACCCGGGAATCTCCGACAAATACGACCTTTTCTTTGGAATGATCTCCGTTCTGTGCCATCTATAGTCCTCCTCTCATAGGTTGATTTACAACGGACCGGAAATACCCTGTCTGCGGATCATGATAAAGTGTCCCACGAGCAGAATAAGAAGTACCGCTGGGAGGAAGAATACATGTAGTGCAAAAAAACGGGTCAGCGTTTCAGCGCCAACGATCGTGCCACCCTGCATTAACTCCTTCAGTATCGGACCTAGAACTGGCATAGAATTGGCAATTTCCAGAGTAACCTTAGTTGCAAAGTACGCTTTGTTATCCCATGGGAGTAAATAACCAGTGAGACCCAAGCCGAGCATAACGAAAAAGATTAGCATGCCCACGACCCAGTTCATCTCGCGTGGAGCTTTATAAGATCCAGTGAAAAAGACCCGCATGGTGTGTAGAAACATCATGACAATAACCAGACTGGCACCCCAGTGATGCATCCCGCGCACGATTTGTCCGAAGGCAACCTTAGTCTGTAAGTATTCGACACTAGCATAAGCATTAATAATGTCCGGTACATAATACATCGTCAGGAACATGCCTGATAAGATTTGAATGACTGTGATAAAAAAAGTCAGCCCGCCAAAGCAATATACAAATGCCGAAAAGTGATGAGCCGGGTTAACATGCTCCGGAACCTCATGATCTGCTACATCTCTCCAGATTGGCGTAATATCGAGACGTTCATCAATCCAGTTATAGATATTTTTAAACATCAGAACTCACGCCTCCTTCTTGACTTCAGTATTTGCGACTACATCACCCAGATACACCCAGCCATTTTCAATCTTGATCTTGTACTGATCCAGCGGCTTCGGGGCTACAGCCAGATTCTTACCCAGCTTCGTGTAACGCGCACCGTGGCAGGGGCAGTGATATTCGTCCGGATATGCCTTGTCATTGTTCCAGCCGACCGTACAGCCCAAATGCTTGCAGGTCGGTGAAAGCGCATAAATATCTCCGGCTTCGTCTTTGCGGATCCAGGCCGTCAGTGTAGCTGTACTGGCATACCATCCATCCTGCTGCTCTAGCTCAAAAGTAAATTCCTGAGGTTGATCATTAATTTTGCTTGTCTCCGCAACCTTGATATACTCACCGGCACCTTTTTTATGTAATATCGGGTCCACGGCGAAACGAACCATGGGAAGAATAGCTCCGGCCCCCATGAAGGCTGTAGCGCCTCCTAGCGTGTAGGTCAAAAACTGCCTGCGCGACATTTCTTTTCGGTCAGGTGGTTGTTCGGGCCAAGTCTCCTGTTGCTCATTATGGCTGCTCATACTGCTGATAACCCCCTTTTCAAAAAATAAGAAAAGCACCTCTCGAAGAGACTCGAGGTGTAGCCGGTTAATTAATAATGCGTTTTCAATGATAAAAGTCACATGTCATATAGTTCAACCTAATAATAGCTTAGGCTCCAAAACCCGTCAAGAATATTGTCTAATTTGTGACAGGCCTAAAAGAACACTCTACTTAATATTGTTGATTTTTTGTCACATTTGTTTCAATTCTCACCTTTCCACATCTGAAGAATTCTCTCGCCTACAGCGGGATTAGCACCTATCTTCTGAGAAGCAAAAATATCAGGCGGGGAAAGAACTAAATCGCTTTCAATAATCTCTTGCCTCGAAGCCTTAATATCCGCTGTAGCCACTATAACGAACTGGAAGCCATTGGATTTGACATTTCGGCAAATCTCATTTATTAAGTCGATATATCCTTTACCCAGGTACTGTACTGCTGGATAAGTTACGATTCGCCCCTGAAATGGCTTTTCAATGAGGTCCAACAAATCACGCAATCTTTCCAAGGCTGAGGCCATTTCTAGAGGACTCTCCAGACCTGTAAGTCCTGTAAATGGAAGTAGGCAGGTATCATAGAATTGGTGGTTCTGTTCCCAACTGCTCCTATCAAAATCACTAAATCTCATCAGCATTCATCTCCCTGTTAGCTGGATGTTTATTTCGGTTTTCCCTTTTGTGAATCAAGCTGCTACGGGTTTGGAGGGTTCTTACGATCGCTGTTAAAGTCCGACTGATTATATAATAATTGTTTCTCCAGAATCCCTCCAGCCCTCCGCTTACGTTCGCACGAAAGTCGACCTCTGAAGCGATAATTTATACCGTGAAACCTATAAATTCTTTTAAAAAAAGAAATGCGCACGCGCATTTCTTCAGGCCAAACTTTTTAGTTCTTCGGTCAGATTTCGGAAAGCGAGCTTATCTCCAGCCGCCAGCGCTGTGTCGATCTCCCGGTACAAGATGTCGGTGCGACGCTTTCGCAGCGCTTCATCCCATACCATTTCTGCTGCAAGTCCTAGCATCACTTCATAGGTAGCCTTCATTTTGTCCATTCGATACACCTCCGCTGTTTACGTTGTTCTATATTCCTTCGCCTTCTGCACATAACTCTCTGTGGTACGCGCCATTCTCAGTAAATCCTTCTCTGTTAATTCTCGGATTACTTTTGCTGGAGAACCTAGAGAGAGTGTGTAGGGCGGGATTATTTTGTTCTCGGTTACAATGGAGCCAGCCCCTATTAAAGCATATTCACCAATCTCGGCTCCGTTCAAGACAATTGCGCCCATTCCGATTAATGTACCTCTACCTATTCTACATCCATGTATAATCGCTGCATGCCCCACTGTTATATCATCAGCGAGCCAAAGCGGCAAGCCTTCAGCCACATGCCCTACGGCCCCATCCTGAATATTACAGCGCTCGCCAATAATAACTGGTGCCAAATCGCCCCGAAGTACAGCATTAAACCAAATACTGGAGTTCTGTCCTATTCTGACATCTCCTACCAGCTTCACACCTTCCGCTACGTAAACCGAATCATCCAGCTGTGGTATGTAATTCCCATAAGCAATTCGCATAAGTTTCTCCCCCCTTTACTGCAAAAGCTGCTTCGGAAAGGCTGCCTCTATTCCCCATTGTGTCATCATGGCAACTGGCCCATCAGAAGTCTCTCCCAATCGAAGCATTCCTAGATGCAGCATCATCTTTACAATACGATGCTCCAGAATAGAAGCTGCTTCATCATAATAAAATGGTTTGATTAACCAACCCACTGCATCCACTAATGAGGATACACTCACCCAGTCACTGGCACTAATACTGATCCAGTACACAAGTGAAGGCAGATTTGGAATAGCCCCTTTATACAGTCTTAACCAAAAGGAGAATAACTGCATCAACCTTTCACATTTTCCCTCATCCAGTATAACCGCTCCCGCTGCAGTAAGTCTAAGACGATATCCCTCTTCTGACAACCAACGACGATGACGGGCATAATCGTACAGAAGTGCCAACCTTGGAGGATAATGCTCGCAAGCTCTTCCATATCCAAATCTCCAACCCCCTTTGCTAAGTGGGATCTCAGGAATATGGAGCGCATTCATTAATCCCTGTTGATACCGCTTATACAGCGCCCCTTCCTGATTCAACTCCGGTTCATTCTCTTTAACATATCGAAGGAACAGGAGCAGATCACTACTCATCAGCTCGCCCTCATTTCGATACATGGAAGGTTCATCACTAAGGGAGACACGCTCCCTGATGTATTGCCCCATCATTTCCCGGAAACGTTCCTTTAAATCTCTCGGTACCTGGAACAAATAACGGGTTTGCTGTGACGAGCCACTAAAAAGCCAGCCACTGCTTTTGAATCGAGACACCATGTCGCGGTAACTCCCTGACTTTCCCTCTGGAGTATCAAAGGAAGCCTGCCGAGCGGCGGCCAATAAATCCTCAAGACTGAAGTAGCTGCGTTCGTCGAACAATAACGTGTTTAGAAATCGCAGTTCTACTGGGGTACATCCTCGGATATGAGACTCCATAAAATTTCTGCTTCCAAGCCTGATCAATATACTCTGGATCAAGTCATGCTTGGAGTTTCGCTTGCATTCACACTCATAGCGTCCCGCAATGGCGGTCAGCTGCCCAATATCCGCATAAGAAAGCATATCCGCCAGATTCATCTTTTTATCGCCTCGCCGTTTTACTACCATTATGGGAAATACAGCTCATTTTATTCCCATTTACACAAAAAAAATAACCCGAGTGGACGGGTTAACGCTGATTTTGCAGAATATGGCGAGTACAATTGTACAACAGCGGGTTCCATTCCGGCCCATTCTTCTCCAGAATCGTCAGGGACAAATTGCCAAGTCGTTCGGAATACTTATCCTTGAAAAGTGCCGTGTATAGTTGAGCTAGGAATCCCCCATGAGATACAACCAGTACATTTTGCTTAGGATACTTAGTAGAAATATCCTTCATGAATGCAAGTGCGCGTTGTTGCAGCTGCTCATCCGTTTCTTGCCCGAGTGACAGCTGATTCCACTCTTTCCCCCACTTCTCTTCTCGTTGTGCAGCAGTAAGCCCTTCAATCTGGCCATATGCGCGTTCCCGAATACGATGATCGGACTCCAGCAAAGGAATACCTAGTTTAGCTGCAATAATCTTCCCCGTCTCTTCCGCACGCGAAAGACTGCTGGTGATACAATAATCCCAGCGGTAGGACTCTTGCAATAGTCGGTCTGCCAGCATTTCTGCCTGCTCGCGGCCTTCCATATTCAGTGGAATATCACTTTGTCCCTGTATTTTTCCCGCTACGTTCCAATCCGTCAGTCCATGGCGTATTAAGCCGATTAGCATGTTGTATCACCCTTTTCCTTCACGTATTTGTTTCTTAATGTACCATGGATAGATGCAAATGTCTTCTTTTTAAAATGATTATTAAGCCCACTTAATGAATTCCAGGCACCTATTCGCACAAAAAAAGCCCGCTTTACCAAGTAGTAAAGGGACTTCGATATACGATCGGAACGTTCTTACGAGACGTTCAGATCCGTATTCTTATTGTCTGCGATAACGATTCAGCCGGACCAACGAGATGACTGATAAAGCAACTCCAAGCATAGACAATATCATCCAATATTGAGGATGAGTAGGCCCCATACTGACTACTAGTGGCTCAATAATTCCGCCCTGGGATATGTTTTCAGGATAGGAGGACTCTAATTCCATAGAGATTCCCGCAACACCTGTTTCCACGATTCCACTTTGAGCTACTGTAGTATTTGCAGGCGTCTTAATCATCGTAAAGTATAGGAAACTGGACAAAAAAATCGCCAGAAAGCAGGCAATCCACAAGCTTAGTCTGTGGCGAAATATTGCCGATGTTCCGGGAGATTTACCATCACCTGGCATCAGCCAAGGACTTTCCAGATAAATCCGTTCCATCACTCTGATATTTATCGATTCTGCACGCTCTTCGCTGACTTCTTCCTTCATATCCTGCATAAGGTGACTGCTCTCCTGCCACAACAACAACTCGGCAGTACAATAAGAACAACTCTCAATATGCCTTTCTAGCAAAATCCGCCTAGGATGGGTGGGGGGAGCGTCCCACAAGAGCGGAATACATTCTTGCGCTTCCCTGCAGTTCATTGGCCTTACACCCTCTCAGCCTGCTCTTCGATTTCAATCTCAGGCTCATAAAAATAGGATTCGAGTTGCAGCTTCACACTGCTCCGGGCACGAAACAATAGTGACTTCACGGAACTGACACTCTGATCCAAAATCACGGCTATTTCCTGATAATCCATTTGATCATATTCACGTAGAATCAGCGCAGAGCGCTGCTTCTCAGGAAGATTATTAATTGCATCACGGACCAAGTTCATCCGCTCTTTACGCAGAACAGCCTGCTCAGGAGCCACTTCAATTGGGGCTACAGGAGTATAGCCACTTTCTTCAAGGGAGACATTCCCGCCACGATTCTTACGAAGCTCACTAAGCACCGTATTACGGGCAATCGTATACAACCATGTTGAAAAAGAGGCATCTACCTCTCGGAAAGAATGCAAACTCCGGAATGCCTTATAAAATGTTTCTGAACAGAGATCCTCAGCAATCAGTTCCATATGAGAATTCTTGAGCATATGGTACACAAAAGCCAATATTTTACGTTGATAACGACTCATTAATTCTGAGTATAATTCCGTATCGCCTTGTTTGATTTGCTGGATCAATTGGGAATCCGTCATGGTGAGTTCGGCCCTCCTCGCCCTTGCACGTCTTATCCCGTCCGGTCCGTACTTATTATTACCGGGCAGGCCTAGAAAAGTTGCGGTGATATTGTAAATTTAAATCATCTGAAAACGCAGTACTCCTATGTATATTCGCACAACCAACGTTTAAGGCATGCTGTATGTTTCATTCCACAAAATATTAAACTATGAATATAGCTAGTCTATTGTATCATACATCCCCACAGGATGACATTAATAGACTTCAGGGCAGCAGGCTCGTCAGCTGAAATTGACATTCTCATCATAGTCAGCGTTGCTGAATTTTTGCTGAATAAAATAATAGCGATTTAACTGTTGACAAAATGTAAACGTATACATATAATAAAAGTACAGTATGGTTTCTCTCCACTCCTATCCAAATACTACACGGTTCCAAGTAATTGTGAACTGTAGCCGCTTATTATGTAAGCGGTCTTTTTTTGTCTATTTTTAGTCTGAAGATAGAAAAATCCGGGGCAAACGCCCCGGCTTTACACATATACCGTATAATCGTTGTGCTGCAGCAGGACTTTAGCCAGCTCCATATCCCTTTCTTGACGAAAGGATAAGCGCATGATGCCTGGAACGTCCTCACGGCTCTCAATAATTTGTACGTTGCTGAGGTTAATACCCTGATCCCCCAGTTCCGTTGCAATACGACCGATAATCCCCGGATGATCTGGAACATCGATATGCAGATCGAACAGTGGCGCAATCATGCCTTTACGCCGCTCTGGCAACTGACTGCGGAAACTGTTCGCTTCATCGAAAGCTTTCTGAATACCCACACCGTCCTCATTCTCCAGCAAGGAAACAAAAGATGAGACCTCTGCCTTCCAATCCTTCAGCAAACGAAGCATCACCAAACGATTGTTCAGTAATATATCGCGCCAAATAATCGGATCACTAGAGGCTATCCTCGTAATATCACGGAAACCTCCAGCTGCCAAAGTACTGTATAAGGAGTCCGTGTCATCGTAAGCGCGAATCTGATTAACGAGTGCCACGGCAATAATATGCGGCAAATGACTAATCGCACCCACAATTTCATCATGGCGCTCCGGATCAAGTCGTACGATTTGCGCTCTTGTATGTAGAAGTAAGGACTCTAGAGCACGATAAGCAGCCTCTGGCACCCCTGGCGGAGGCGTCAGCACGTAATAAGCATTCTCGAACAGTAATGACGAGGCTGCCTCTACTCCTGAGCGCTCCGAGCCAGCCATTGGATGACCGCCAATAAAGAATACTCCAGGAATATCCAGCGAGACTGCACAGGCAGCAATGCTAGCCTTCGTACTGCCAACATCGGTAATAATACAGCCCGGCTTAAGCGGCAGCCTGCTGAGCTGCTGGAGATATCCCTCTAACATGCCTACGGGGACACATAGGAATATATAATCGGCATCCAGGGCTGCTTCCTCTACTGAAAGCGTGGCATGGTCGACCACACCTCTGCTCACATATTTAATTGCCAATTCAGGACGGTGGGCATGGCCTACGACGGTCAGACCTTCCTTGCCCTTAAAGCAAAGGGCTAGTGAGCCTCCGATCAGACCGACACCAAAAATAGCTATTTTTGTCGTCATGTTCTTTGAACTACCTGCCTTCTATAATTTCATTCTGTCTTCATCCAGTTATGCTCGTACCTTTTGCTCTGCAATAGCCTGCTCAAGTGCTGTAACAAAAGCATTATTCTGCTCAACAGAACCTACCGTAACACGGATATAAGTGGGGTAAAGACGGTGACCTGCTCGTACAATAATCCCTTTACGCAGCAAAGAATCGAAGACTTCGATTGCAGACTTACGAACATCTACCATTATGAAATTGCCATGCGCCGGAAAATATTCCAAACCGAGACGTTCGAATTCCCTCTGCAGCTGGACAATGCCAGCACTATTAAGGCGGCGGCACTCCTGCACATATTCTTGGTCGTCGAGCGCAGCTAAGGCAGCAACCTGTGAAATACGGGTAGTGTTAAAGGGCTCGCGAACCTGATTGATCAGCGTAATAATTTGAGGGCTGGCTACGCCGTAGCCAATACGAAGTGCTGCCAAGCCATAAATTTTGGAGAATGTTCGCAGCACAACGAGATTGGGATAATGCTCCAACAACTTAATTCCGTCTGAATAAGAAAGATCATTCACATATTCACAATAGGCTTCATCAAGCACAACCATCACATGAGAAGGTACCGCATTCAAAAAAGTGATTAATGCCTCTTCTGGGACTATTGTTCCGGTAGGATTATTAGGATTGCAAATCCAGATGATCTTAGTACGATCCGTGATATGGGCCAGCATGGCATCCAGATCATGTGTACCGTTTGCGAGCGGCACTTCTATTGAAATTGCTCCTTCAATATCAGCATTGCTCTTATACACAGAGAAGGTCTGATCAGCCATAATGGTCTCATCTCCTGGCAGGAAAAATGCCCGGGTAATAAGCGCAATAATCTCATCAGAGCCGCATCCAAAAATGATATTATCATTCTTCACACCAAGCCGGGTTGCCAGCTTAGAGGTTAATTCCGCAGCGGAACCGTCTGGATAAAGAGAAAGATTATCCAGCTCTGCTATAATAGCAGCTCGTACGCTCGGCGCTGCTCCATACGGATTCTCATTAGAAGCAAGCTTGATGACTTCACTTAAGCCAAGCTCCTTCTTCACTTCTTCTATTGGCTTCCCCGGCTTGTAGACCGGAAGATTAACTATATTAGGTTTTGGATTCATGAACGGCCCTCTCTCTCCAGAAATATTAACTTTTATGGTCTTAATTGTGCCACAAATTCACGAATTTGCAACAACCCTTCTTGTCGTGTGGCGGGATTGTCCAGCAGCGGAATCACATCTTCGACTTTGCGGACAATGGCGCTACCCACGACCACCCCATCACATATTTGGGCAAAACGGGCGACCTGTTCGCCGGTAGAGATGCCGAACCCTACAGCCACCGGCAGATCAGTCAGCTGCCGTACTGATTCAATAAAGGCATCTACACCTTCATGAAAAGTAGATCTTTCTCCAGTGACACCCAGTGAGGATACACAATAAACGAATCCGCTCGCACCAGATACGATCTTAGCGATACGTTCATGCGAGGTCGGTGCGACCAATGGAATGAGATTCACACCAGCTGCACGGCTGCGACGGCGCATGTCTTCAGACTCTTCCACAGGCAGATCAGGAATAATAAGACCGCTAATTTCATGAGTACTCAATGCTGCGAAAAAAGTATCAAGTCCCATTTGCAGCACCGGATTATAATAGGTAAATAAGATAAAGGGCAACTCGCTCCCAGCTTGACGGGCCTTTAAGGCTGTCTCCATACAGGTGCGCAAGTGAATGTTCCCCTTCAGCGCCCGTGCGGAGGCTCGTTGTATGACTGGACCATCCGCGAGTGGATCAGAGTAGGGAACACCCAGCTCCAGAATATCGGCACCTGCCGCTTCAAGTTCAGTAATAATGGCAAGTGTAGTCTCAAGATCGGGATCTCCGACCGTAAGGAAGGGGATCAATGCTGCCCGCCCCTCAGCCTTAAGCTTCCGGAACGTCAGATCCATCCGGTTCATAGTATCTGTTGTCATTACTTTCCCTCTCCTTCTGAATAGGCCATAATAGACTCCACGTCTTTATCACCACGGCCTGACAGACAGATGACAACAATATCATCCTTGGTAAGGTCTTTGGCAATCTTCGCTACATGGGCGATTGCGTGAGCTGATTCAAGTGCAGGAATAATCCCCTCCGTTAAGCATAACAGCTTAAGCGCTGCAAGTGCCTCATCATCCGTAACTGGCACATACTGGGCACGTTTCATATCTTTTAGATAGGAATGCTCAGGACCAACTCCCGGATAGTCCAAACCCGCAGAAATGGAATGCGCCTCTGTAACCTGTCCATGTTCGTCCTGCAGCAAATAGCTCATTGAGCCTTGGAATACACCGTGGCTGCCCTTGCTCATCGTTGCCGCATGAAACGGGGTATCAATCCCCTTGCCGGCCGCCTCTACGCCGATCATACCGACACTCTCATCCTCCATGAAAGGGTAGAACATGCCGATAGCATTACTTCCTCCACCTACAGCAGCCACAAGCAGATCTGGCAGGCGTCCTTCAGCTTCCAGAAATTGTCGGCGAGTCTCATCTCCGATAACCCGCTGAAAGTTACGGACCATCATTGGATAAGGGTGTGGTCCTACTGCGGAGCCCAGGATATAGAATGTATCCTCCACGTTGCTGACCCAGTAGCGAAGCGCTTCATTACCAGCATCCTTCAATGTTCTGGAGCCGGAGGTAACCGGAATAACTTCAGCCCCAAGCAGCTTCATACGGAATACATTTAATGCTTGGCGGCGCGTATCCTCTTCACCCATAAAGACCTTGCATTCCATGCCGAGCAGCGCAGCAACTGTTGCCGTTGCCACTCCGTGCTGACCCGCCCCCGTCTCGGCGATAACCTTGGTTTTGCCCATCCGTTTAGCCAGAATCCCCTGACCGATTGCATTATTGATCTTGTGAGCCCCTGTGTGATTCAAATCTTCGCGTTTCAAATAGATCTTGGCTGCACCCAGATGTTTACTAAGACGTTCAGCGTAATATAACGGTGTCTCCCGTCCAGAATATTGTTTGAGCAAATAATCTATTTCTTCCTGAAAAGTCGGATCTGCCGAATACTCTCGGTAGGCCTCCTCCAACTCAATCAGTGCATTCATCAAAGTCTCAGGCACGTAGCGGCCTCCGAAAGATCCAAAACGTCCATATTGGTCTGGAACTTGTATCATGATTGCTTCACCCTTTCCACGAAAGCTGTCATTTTAACGATATCCTTACTTCCATCGCTTTCTACTCCACTGGATACGTCTACGCCATCTGGAGCATAACCCTCCAATAAATCACTAACATTACCGGGATCAAGCCCTCCGGCTACAAACAGGGGCAGTCCGTATCTTGCTGCTATTTCCTGATAAGCAGGAAGCACATCCCAGGCAAAAGTACGGCCTGAGCCACCGCTCTGTCCCGAATCGTAGGTATCCAGCAGCAGCGCATCAACAGCACCTGCGTAACTCTCAAAATAAGTATATATATTCTCCGCCTTATCACGGTCTTTATCAGCTACAGTAAGTGCTTTCCATACCTGAACCTGCGGAAAAGCCTGTTTGACTTTCTTGCAATACTCGGGGCTTTCCTGTCCATGCAGCTGAATAACATCTAAGGGTACAGTGGAGAGCAGCTCTCCCAGCTCTGCCAGATCAGGGTTGACGAATACTCCCACAGCTCTTGGAGCTTCACTGGCCTTCCAGTTTACAAGCTCAGCCATTAGTTGTGCAGCACTCTCAGCGGACACTCTACGGCGACTAGGCGCAAAGACAAAACCTATGTAATCCAGTGGTAAGTGTACCATAGATTTTAGCACTTCAACGTCCTGAAGTCCACAGATTTTTACTATCGTCTCAGCCATGTTGAACACGTACCTTTCCATCCGCCAGTGGGCCGAGTAGTTTATGAACGGCTTCCTCAACATTGGTCTGACGCATCAAATATTCTCCGACAAGAACACCCTGCGCACCTATAGTTCTTAGATAATCAATATCAGTTGGACCTGTAATTCCGCTCTCACTTATTACTGGAACATATTGTGGAATAAGGGCCGTCAGCTCTGCTGTTGTGACTAGTGACGTCTCGAACGTCCGTAAATTGCGGTTATTGATTCCGAGTAATACATTTGGATGCTCGATTTTGCCTGTATTCATTACAGTCGTAAGCTCGCTATGATCATGAACCTCGATTAATACATCCAGACCCAGTGCAGCTGCAGTATCCGTAAACGAAGACAGTTGTACTGGTGTCAAAATAGCTGCGATCAGCAGTACCGCATCCGCGCCGAGTATCCGTGCTTCATATATCTGTCTCTCGTCGATAATGAAATCTTTGCGCAGCAATGGAAGGCTTACCGCTTCCCGTACTTGCTGCAAGTACGCACCACTGCCTTGAAAGTAATCCTTGTCTGTCAGCACGGACAGACAATCTGCTCCCCCAGCTTCATAACCTTTGGCGATAGAGACTGGATCAAAGTCTGCACGGATCAAGCCCTTGGAGGGCGATGCCTTCTTAACTTCTGCAATTAGTCCAATATCTCTATTCCGACGATTCATCAGTGCTGCACGGAAACCTCTCGTTCCCGCCAGTGCTGCTATTTCACGCTCAGCCTGTGGCAGAGAAAATGTCTTGCTTAATTCCTCAACCTCTTTAATCTTGGTAGCTACAATCTTATCAAGATACATAATTCAGCTCCTCCGTCATCGCTTTAAGCTGATCCAGTTTGGCTAATGCCAGCCCCGAATCCACTGCTATTCTTGCCTTCTCCACGCCTTCGCTCAGCGTATCCGCCAAACCGGCAACATAGATACAGGCTCCCGCATTCGCGAGCACAATGTCGCGATAAGGATTTATTACTCCTTCAAGCACGGTGGTGATGATCGCGGCATTCTCGGCCGCATCTCCACCCATAACTGCCTCCAGCGAATGCATATTGAGACCGAGATCATAAGGGCTAATCTCATAAGTGGTTACCTGACCCTCTTTCAGCTCGGACACCAATGTTGGTGCCGAAATGCTGATTTCATCCAGTCCATCCAAACTGCTTACGACCATAGCACGTTTGGAGCCCAGCTCCTTCAATACATTTGCTACCGTCTCCGTCATATTGCGGTCATAGATTCCGAGAAGCTGGCGGTCAGCTCCAGCAGGATTAGTCAGCGGTCCCAGCATGTTGAACACCGTCCGCACGCCGAGCTCGCGCCGTGGCCCAGCTGCATGTTTCATTGATGGATGATAAATTTGCGCGAATAAAAAGCAGATGCCAATACTGTCCAAGCATTGCCGCGCCTGTTCGGCATTCAAATGAATATTTACACCCAGTGCCTCCAGCACATCAGCACTGCCTGCTCTTCCGGAAGCCGAACGATTGCCATGTTTGGCCACCCGCACAGAAGCCGCAGATGAAATAATCGCCGAGGCAGTAGAGATATTGAACTTGTGGATACCGGAACCGCCTGTTCCACAAGTGTCCAGCAGACGCGCACTCTCCGTGAGCACATGTGTCCCGAACCCGCGCATCGCTTCGGCAAAACCAGTGATTTCCTCCACAGTTTCACCTTTGATCCGTAGCGCGGTCAGCAAAGATCCGATTTGCGCTGGCGTTGCCTCGCCTTCCATAATAGTGCCCATGATCCCCCGGGCCTCAGCACGGGTAAGATTCTCGCCTTTTATAAGCCCGGCAATTCCTGATTGTATTAATCTCATTGCGTCCATTTTTTGTCCTCCCTAAAGTTTTGTGAGCATCGGCATCACTGTTTAGCTTCGTACAAAACTCGCTTCGAAAGCATATGCTTAGTTTTGTTAGCGATACTTCATGGATTTACTTCGTACAAAACTTACTTCGAAAGCATATGCTTAGTTTTGTTAGCGATACTTCATGGATTTACTTCGTACAAAACTCGCTTCGAAAGCATATGCTTAGTTTTGTGAACGATATTTTTATTTAGGTGTGTATTCAAACATATAATCCTGATTGATCACTTGCTTCTCCTTCACCTCAGGTGGGAACATCGCTTCTGCCATTCGAATAGCTTTCAACATGGCCTTCGCCTTATTTACCGTTTCTTCATACTCTTTCTCCGGAACTGAATCCCACACAATTCCCGCTCCTGCCTGCACATAGGCACGTCCTTTGCGGAAAATAATCGTGCGGATCGTAATACATGAATCCATATTACCGGAGAATCCAAGATAACCAATCGCTCCAGCATAGGCACCGCGGGCTTCTTTTTCCAACTCAGCAATGATCTCCATCGCCCGCAGCTTAGGCGCACCGGATACGGTTCCGGCAGGCATGCAGGATAGGAAGGCATCAAAGAAATCCTTATCTTCACTCAAGGTACCTGATACATTCGATACCATGTGCATTACATGCGAATATCTTTCAATCTCCATAAAGGAATCACATTTTACGGTTCCGAACTTTGAGACCCGCCCGAGGTCATTGCGTCCAAGATCGACCAGCATCAAATGCTCGGCGCGTTCTTTTTCATCTTCCAAAAGCTCGAACCCAAGGGCGCGATCCAAAGCCTCATTCTCGCCCCGAGGGCGGGTTCCAGCAATAGGCCGAGTCTCCACACGGTTGCCATCCACCTTTACCAATGCTTCTGGTGATGTTCCCACAATAATCTCCTCATCCATTTTCAGATAATACATATAGGGTGAAGGATTGAGCGTACGAAGCAGCCGGTACACATGCAGTGGGGATACTTCGGTATCAATATGAAGACGTTGTGACAATACGACCTGAAAAATATCACCGGCCCGAATATATTCCTTGGCCTGCTCCACATTGCTGATATATTGTTCCTTGGTCAGGTTAGATTGAATTTCCCCAAGCTCGATATCCTGCGGAATGCTGCGCCGGTTGACATTCTCCTTCGGACCTTCCTTTTGCAAGTCTTCAGCCATATCCATAAGCTTTTGGCTCAGTTCTTCGTAATTCGCTCGAATATCGGAATCCGTATCGCCATCCTTGATGTGCAGATTGCCTATGAGCAAAATTTGCTGCTTCACATGGTCAAATACAATAATGCGGTCACAGAACATAAAGCGGATATCATCCATTTGCAGATCATCATTAACATGCGGGGACAGCTTTTCGTAATATTGTAGGAGATCATATCCGAAGAATCCGATAGCTCCACCTGTGAACGGCGGCATCTCATCCAGTTTAGGACTGCGGTAGGAACGTAGCAGTGCTTTAAGCTCTTCAATAGGTTTTCCGTGCAGCCTTCTTTTCTCTCCGCCGACTTCGACATTAATAACACCTTTTTTGCCGGAGATCATCAGGAAGGGGTCACTGCCGATAAAAGAATACCGGGCCCACTGTATGCCGCCCTCTACACTCTCAAGCAAAAAGGCACGGTCGTGTTCAGCGAAGCGCTGGAAGATGCGAATAGGCGTCTCCATATCAGCAAGCAGTCGTATTACGACAGGAATCAGATTATATTCCCGGGATAACGAGAGCACTTGTTCAACACTCGGATTAGTCATTTAAAGTACCTCCTTAGGGTATGTGGATTGGGTCCGAAATACAGAAAAAACCTCCACCGAAGTAGAGGTTTATGTAAGCAAGTATTATGAAAAAGAGCAAAGGAACGGCTACGTTACCAAATATTCTACAGATTCATCCCTTAGTAAGATGCACGGGTAGCGTAAATAACATACCGCACATATCAAAAAAAGAATCTGTACAAATGTATACGATAGCTGCTTCTACTTAAAAAACTCTGCGCTCTACTCAACTATACTCATCTCAGCTAAACTAAACTCTGCTTTACTCGGCTAATTACACTATACATGAAGACTGCAGTCATTGACAACCCCGCCCTTTAATTTATGACTTGCTCTGTGATAAATCAGGACGAAGCTTCTTGGCTTCATTCAAATAGATGTGACGGATTTCTTTTTGTGTCTTATCCGTATTGACTTGTACCATCAAACGGATGCACTGGGGCAGACTGCCCTTGACCGGAATCTCAACAGAGCACATCAGTGGCACCATTTCCCAGCCCTCAATCTCACGGATAGCTCTAGCAGGAAAAGTAGCATCCAAATCCGTGGTCATTGTGATCCAGACACTACAGATATCTTCAGCTATAACATTATTGTGCTCTACAATTTCCCGCAGTAGAAGAACGGTTTCACGTAGAATCTCAGTTTCTTCGTTATGATTGACGGTTGTTGCTCCGCGAATTCCCCTGTTTACCACGGACTTCCCTCCTTCTTAAGCTGCGCGATTACTTCACGTACAAGCTCCGCCTGAACATCATTCACGATGCTCACAGAACCAATGGCATCTGGCACGATGAAGGTCATCTTGCCTTCCTTGAACTTCTTATCATGCATCATAGCTTCCATCAGTTCATCCTCATCATAGTGCGCAGGCAGCCTTACAGGCAGTGATAGCGCCGAGAGCATGGATACCGTTTCTTCATAAATAGACTTGTCTCGACCCAACTTTGCAGCCAAAAGCGCAGATCCCGCCATTCCAATAGAGATCGCTTCCCCGTGCAGGAACACACCATACCCACCTACCGCTTCAATCGCATGGCCAATGGTATGACCAAGGTTAAGTATCGCACGCACGCCTTGCTCCCGCTCATCGTTTCTAATCACGTCAGCCTTGATCGAGCAGCCTCGCTCGAGCGCGTAGCCTAGAACCTCAAGATTCAGACCTAGCAGCTCTGTCGCATGCTCACGACACCAGTAAGCAAATTCCTTATCCACAATAAGGCCATGCTTCACCACTTCAGCAAGCCCCGAAGAAACTTGTCGTGGAGGTAAGGTTAACAGAGTATCGAGGTCGTAAAGTACCATTGATGGCTGATAAAAGGCACCGATCATATTCTTGGCAAGGGGATGATTAACAGCTACTTTGCCGCCCACACTGCTGTCATGTGCAAGAATAGTTGTCGGAATTTGCAGAAAGCCTATTCCACGCATATAACTGGCGGCTACAAATCCAGCCAGATCTCCGACAACACCGCCCCCAGGGCCAAGACTGCTGAATGACGATCCAGACCCGCTTGAATCGCTGTAGTCATCACTTCTTCATACACGGTCAGGGATTTAGAAGCTTCACCTGCTGGAATAACATGACAATACACCGTATACCCCTTCTGTTGCAGAGCAGCTTCAAGGGCCGGTAAATAACGTGGGGCTACTTCAGTGTCACTGACAACCAGCAACGAGCTTCGAATTGGAAATCCGGCTTCAACACACCGTTCGCCAATATTCTGCAGCAACCCGCTTCCGATATGGATAGGATAAGAACGATCACCTAAATCTACTCTTATACTTCGCATAATTAGTAGCTCTCCAATTGTGAATGATAATTGTCGTAATTAGCTTTGATCTCTTCCATAGAATCACCGCCGAATTTGTCGAGGAATGCCTTGGCTATTTCCCAAGCCACCACATTCTCCAGCACGACACAAGCTGCCGGGACAGCACAGGCATCTGAACGTTCTACCTGTGCTGTAAACGGTTCTTTAGTATCGATATCAATACTTTGGAGCGGTTTGTACAGCGTAGGGATTGGTTTCATTACTGCCCGGACAACAGCCGGCATTCCATTAGTCATACCGCCTTCAAAACCGCCGAGCCGGTTGCTCCCACGGTAGTACCCTTGAGCAGCATCATACATGATCTCGTCATGGACCTGAGAGCCGCGCAGTCTACCGGCTTCGAATCCGATGCCTATCTCTACACCTTTGAATGCATTTATGGACATGACAGCACCAGCGATTGCTCCATCCAGTTTCCGGTCCGATTGCACATAGCTGCCGAGTCCGATCGGCAGACCTTCAACAATACATTCCACAATCCCGCCAATGGAGTCGCCTTCCTCCTTGATCTTGTCTATGTAAGACTCCATCTTCAATTCCGTCTCTTTGTCGACGACTCGGACAGAGGATTGCTCCGTTAACTCAATTAACTCATCGATAGGCAGATTGTTGGTAGGCGCTTCTATTTCACCAATCCGGATCACTTGACCCGCTATTTTCACGCCAAAGGCTGCCAAAAACTGTCTAGCCACAGCGCCGCAAGCAACTCTTGCCGCCGTTTCGCGAGCACTAGAACGTTCCAGAACATTACGAAGATCGGTAAGATTGTACTTCAATCCGCCATTCAAATCTGCATGACCTGGACGCGGGCGGTTTACACGGCGCTTCTCTTCGTCACCACCTGGTATCGGCTCAATATTCATAATGGTCTTCCAGTGAGTCCAGTCCTTGTTCTCTACCACAAGGGCAACTGGAGCGCCTGTTGTAAAGCCATGCCGCACACCGCCGACAATTTGTGCCGTATCCTTCTCAATTTGCATCCGGCGTCCTCGTCCATACCCTTTTTGCCGACGTTGCAGTTGAAAATTTAATTCTTCGAAATTCAATGTCAAATTACTGGGCAGTCCTTCAATAATAGCCGTAAGCTGGGGTCCGTGCGTTTCCCCCGCTGTTAAATAGCGTAAACTCATCTGCGTTCCCCCTTCACACTTTCAAACTGTAAACCGCTAAAATGTTAAATGTCTTTGCTCATTATAGTATAGGGAATCCGCTTTGACAAGAAAGGGATAAAGCTGGAATGACTCCTGTTCCATCCTAATAGAAAAGGCGTCGCCCATACTCTTGTGAGTATAAGTGACGCCCCTTTGGATCTAGTCTGGAGCCTATATCAGCTTCCGATGCGCTGATCTGACTGAGGAAAAGCAAGCCTGTTCTCCTCGAGCTGCACCAATCGCTTCAGCTGTACATCCTCCACACCGAGAATTTGTCCGCACTCACGGAAGGTAATGAAACCGCGTCTGTATGCGGAAATAACCTTGCTTTTGTCCATCGGATATACTTTCCTTTCGCTTAGCGTACGGATACTATTATCCAGTATCACTGTAAAGAGGAAAAAGTATACATCCCGATCAGAAGCTTCAGAAGCCACAAAATAGCAGTAAAATCCTACTTTTTACGATAGAAAAAAGTCTCCGTTGATTCAAACCCGTATTGTGCTGGAGTGAAAATCTGCTCCGTGCTGCCTACAAACAAATATCCCCCCGGACGTAAACTAGCCGCAAACTTGTGATACAGCTTATTCTTTGCCTCTTCTGTGAAATAGATCATCACATTTCGGCAAATGATAAGATCAAAGCCATCATCGAAAGTATCAAGCAGCAAATTCTGCTTGCGGAAATCAATGTTTTTCTTAAGCCCTTCACTAACCTTGAGTACCGGTCCCTCCGGAGTAAAGTAACGAGCAGCAACATCCTTAGGTACATCTTTTAAGGATCGTTCTAAATACAGACCCTGCTTCGCTTTAGCCAAAGCCCCATCATCGATATCCGTAGCAAGAATGCCTGTCTTCGATAATATATCCTTGTCAGACAAAATCATAGCTAGCGTATAAGGCTCTTCTCCGGTGGAACAAGCGGCGCTCCAAAGCTTTAGCTTGCGGCCTGATCGCTGCAAATCTGGTAAAATAGTATCGCGAAGCACTTCCCAGCGATTTGGATTACGCCAAAATTCCGAGACATTAATCGTCATCCGGTCTAGAAACTCATAAAATAAGGGCTTTTCCTTCATCATTGCGGCAAAAAAATCACTAAAGGTTTGAAATCCGTTCTTCGTACGAAGAGTTGTCAAACGACGCTTCATCTGAGCCTCTTTATACTGGGCTAGATCAATTCCAGTACTCTTCTTGATGTTATAAATAAACCCTGTGTAATCAGGATCTGCTGTTATTGTCGCATCTTCACGTTCAGACATAACTTCCCCCTGCCTTCTGCCCGGATATTACAACCAGGCTGCGATATCTTTGTTATATTCCGACAGCTCATCTGGCGCAAAGAAATTGAGAATTTCCCGTTCGGCACTTTCGGGCGAGTCCGACCCATGGATCAGGTTGAGCGGTGTATGACTGGCGAAATCGCCTCGAATCGTGCCTGGAAGAGCTTCTCCAACCTTTGTCTTGCCAATGAGTATACGGGATAAAGCCACAACATCATCGCCTTCCCATACCATGGCAAATACAGGACCTGAGGTAATAAAGCTGACCAGATTAGGAAAGAAATCCTTGCCCTCATGCTCCGCATAATGCTTATTTGCCTGCTCGTCCGTTACAGTAGTTAGCTTGGCAGCGACCAGCTTGAATCCCTTATCCTCCAGGCGTGAAACAATGCGCCCGATTAACCCACGCTGAACTCCGTCCGGTTTGATCATTAGATACGTTTGTTCCATTGGGCACTCTCCAATTCCACATAAAGATGCAGGTAGTATTTACTTTCTGATATTATCAGAAACATTGCTTTATGGGAACGCTTAATATTCTGTCTTAATAGGCTCTGCCTGTGACAAAAAAAGCAATGTCCCGCAGATTACGTTTGGTTCTGCTATTTGGCAACTGATCCAGCGCGTTAAGTGCTTTGGCAATATAGCGCGAAGCCAGCTCCTCGGCGCGAGAAATACCTTCGCCTGTCAGAATAAGATCAATGGCGCGTCCAACACTGCTGTGGCCTTCACGAATAGAAGAAATCTCATCCAGAAGCGATGTGCGCAACCTTTCATCCTCAAGAGTATAAATAACGGGAAGGGTGATATTGCCCTGACGCATATCACTACCCGGTGGTTTTCCGATCTGTTTTTCCGTCCCGGAAAGATCGAGCAGATCATCACGGATCTGAAACGCCATGCCGACGTTATATCCGTAATTGTAGAGCAGCCGTGCCGACTCAGGCTCTGCATCAGCTGCTAGCGCACCAAGCTGGCAGCTAACGGCGATCAAAAGCGCCGTTTTGCGGCGAATACGCTGCAGATAATGGCGCACACTTTGCTCTGTGTTGAAGAAATCACGAATCTGCTCCATCTCTCCGATGGACATTTCCACCATAGCCTTAGACAAAATTTGATGAATACGCGGATTCTTCAGCTCTGTGGTCATAATTAGTGCCTTGGCATATATGTAATCTCCAGTATACATGGCAATTTTATCGCCCCACTTTGCCTTCACCGTCAGTTCACCCCGCCGGAGTTCGGCATCATCAATGACATCATCATGAACAAGCGATGCGCTATGAATCAGCTCAAGGGGTACAGCAATACACTTTAGCTTTTGCAGATCATACCGCCCAAATTTGCCACCCATGAGCACAAATATAGGCCGCAGTCTTTTCCCACCAGCCTTTAGCAGATGCATAGAGGTCTCAGTCAGCAGATCGTCGTCACCCTGTACACTACGGTACAGCTCTTTTTCGATCTGATCCATATCATTATTCAGCAAACCGAATAGTTGCAGTCGTTTCATTCCTTCACCCGTGTCAACAGATTATGACTCCAAAGCTCTATCTTCACTTCCTGCGGCAGCAGGCCCAGCTCATAGGCATAGCGAAAATAGAGGTTCAGACCCTTCTGCTGCCTTTCTCCAAAATCATAAATCAAGTTGCGAAAATATCCGTTCCAGTATGACTCCGTACCACCGATAGTGGAGCATGCTTCACGGACAATGGGAGCCAAATTACGCAAACCCTGTTTCTTGCTGTTCGCAAAAGCTTCAGCAATCTCTGATATCGCTTCTGGTTTTGTTCTGGCAGCATCTCTGTTTACTGCCCAAACGGCAAAGGTCATGCCTAAGCCAGTCCATTCTTTCCAAAGCTGCCCAAGATCGGTAACGATATATCCCTGATCCTGCCAAGAGGCTCTAATTGCATTATCCCCAATCAGCAGACATGCATCTGCATGCTCCATCATGACATCCAGATCAGGGTCAACGCTAATATACTCCGGTTTAGCGTTAAAAGCCTTCTCCATCAGTATCTTCAGCAAATTTACCGAGGTAGCAGAAGTGTTGGTTACGGCTATCGTTCCACTACCCATCTGTGCAATCGGTACTCGGGAGAACAGCATAATCGAGTTCACCGGACCCTCTGAACTAACAGATAAATCCGGCAGCAACAATAATCTGTCACTCGCTTCACCATATGCAAATGAAGATAATGCACCCACATGAATGCTTCCCTGACTCATACCCTGATTAAGAATGGCAGGCACTTCACTCACCATCTCTGCAGGAATCTTCAGGGCAGAAGGATGGAAATTGTGAAATACCGGCCATGAATTGGTATAACTGATTTTACCGATAACGGTATGCCCGTTACTATTCATTCCTTTACTCCCCCCATCTGCGAAATAAAGTGTGCTCCATATTAAAACTGTCCAGCACCTTACCCACCATGAAGTTAACAAGATCATCCACACTCTGTGGACCAAAGTAAAAGGCGGGCATCGCCGGAATCATTCGGACGCCTAGGCGGGACAGCTTAAGCATATTCTCAAGATGAATCGCATGCAGCGGCGTCTCACGTGGAACAAGAACTAGTGTACGCCCTTCTTTAAGCATGACATCCGCCGCCCGAGTCATCAAATTATCAGAGCTTCCGTTAGCCACCGCAGATAACGTCCCCATAGAGCAAGGCATGATAATCATACCTTCCACACGAAAAGAACCACTCGCGATAGATGCGCCAATATCAGCAACGGGGTGATACAGCAGAGAACCGGGATGCCCTCTGAATTTCTCATTCAGAAAGCCTTCCCGGTCTGAGGCGATGAAGCCTAGCTCTTCTTTAAATACACGCCAGCCTGCATTGCTCACGACTAAATGCACGTTATAACCCATTGACAACAAGGTTTCAGTCAGACGAACACCATAAATTGCGCCACTCGCTCCCGTAATTCCAACCACGAAGCTTTTAGGTTGTGCATTATTCATTTGTAGAACTGCACCACCAAGTCAATCAAAGTGAAGGAAAATACTACAATGCTCAGCACGCCATTCATCGTAAAAAAAGCAGTCTGTAGACGGCTTAAATCACTTGGTGAAACAATATGGTGCTCATAAAAAAGAATAATATATGCAATCAGCATACCAGCAACATACCACCAGCTCAAATCCGTAATAAAAAGCAGCGACACAAAACCGATTCCCGTAAGAATATGGAACACGCGGGCAATAACAAGTGCACGGGCAATTCCAAAGCGAACCGGAATGGAATATAAGCCTTCCTTCTTATCGAATTCAACATCCTGGCAGGAATAAATAATATCGAACCCAGCTGTCCAGAACACAATCGTGAAGTAAAATACCATTGAAGTCCAGTCCACACTACCGGTTACCGCCACCCAGCCGCCCAGAGGCGCGAGTGCGATGGTAAGACCAAGAATAAGATGGCATGCCCAAGTGAAACGCTTAGTAAACGAATAAAAGACAAGTAAAAAAACGGCAATCGGCAACAGCTTGGCGGATAGTGGGTTCAACTTGAAAGCTGCCCAGAACAACAGAAAAAAGGAAATGCCAATAAAAATAATAACTTCTCCAACTTTCAAAAGCCCTATAGGCAGCGCTCTTCCCGCAGTACGTGGATTCTTGGCGTCACTGATCCGGTCAATTAGTCGATTCAGACCCATAGCGGCGCTACGAGCACCGAACATGGCAATAACGATCCAGCCAATTTTACCCCAGGATGGCAACGCACCAAACATAACGACCGAGCCCAGCAAAGCACCCATAAATGCGAAGGGCAAAGCAAATACCGTGTGTTCGAACTTAATCATTTGTAAAAAGATGCCGATTTTCTTAAACATCTCAGTTCTCCTTGAGCCCAATATGTAATGCCGCGATGCCTCCGGTCAAGGGAAAGGATTCCACTCTTTTCAGTCCGGTTTCACGGAAAATAGTTGCCAGTTGCTCCCGGTCAGGAAACAGCGCTAGCGATTCGGGAAGCCATTTGTACTGCTCATAGCTTTTGGCGAACAGTTTACCCAAAAGTGGTAACACTCGCTGGAAGTAGAAATAATATATTCCTTTAAACGGTTGCTTCATTGGCTTGGAAAGCTCCAGACATACGATCATTCCTCCAGGCTTCACAACACGCTTCATTTCATTCAGCACCTGAACCAGATCCGGTACATTCCGAAGCCCGAAGCCTATTGTCGCATAGTCATAGGTATTATCGCCAAAGGGCAGCTCCATAGCGTTTCCCTGCACGAGAGAGATTCGATTCTGGAGTTTATGTTCTTCAACTTTGCGTCGCCCTACTTCAAGCATACCTGCACTGAAGTCAAGGCCCATCACACAGCCTGTCTCACTTGCTTCCGCCAGAGCAATACTCCAGTCACAGGTGCCACAGCATAGATCAACTGCAGAATCCCCATGCTTCATTGACATCTTCTTCATGGCGAACTTGCGCCAGGCCTTATGGCGGCGGAAACTTAAAATATCATTCATCAAATCATAGTTGCCAGCAATGCTCTCAAATACGGAATGCACAAATTGCTCTTTGGGTTTATTGCTCTTACCGCCTACTTCTGTAGTCGTTTTTTCTATCGTCATTCGTTACCCCTCCACGGCTGCTTGACCAGAAATTTTCATCTGCAGGAGGAAGTGGTCCAGCGCATTGCTTAGCTCACTGATCAGATTCTCATCTTTAATTCCTTGCAGCAATCCCCGAATGGACTGGAGTGAATGATGCAGCTTGTCTGTCAGCAGGGAATCACATTTATACTTCATCATCAGCTTTTTCCAATCCTTGAGATCAAGGTTGTGGCTTCGAAGCATCTGTAGCTCGTCCTCTGTTGCTGACTCCAGCACCTTCCAGTAGCAATAACCATCCATCGCGTTCGCAGGATCATTGCTGCGCCGAAGCTCTAGGACTACAGTCTCACACTGGCTGAATTCAGCCAACAGCTTCTCCCAAATCTCTGCAAGGGGTTCTTCAATCATGGGTGTAAAAGAAAGAAACAGCCGCATATTCAGCTGTACCATGTGCCGCAAGTATTGTTCAGCCGAGAGAAGCATCCCTCTCATCTTGCCGTAAAGATGCGCCTTCATGACATTGAAATCAGCAATTGCTGTACTTAATATACCCACCATCTCAATTTGTTCCCGCTTCGCAAGCAAATGATAAAACCAGCTGCTGAAGTAATCACCGGCCAGCACCTTTAATTGGCGAGAACGCATAGGGTCACCCCCATGTTCGCCATTGGAACGGTCGATCGCCTCATGCGTGTCCAGACCAAGCTGTACAAGGGCTGTGACCAGCGTGTACAACTCTCCGTTAACCCGCTCGGCAGAGGAGCCGTGGTTAAGAAAAATATATAACAAATGACCCCGGCCATCGGAAAACGGCGGCAATTCCGTATGCCGCTGAATCATGTCGTAGTCGGTGTAGGGTTTAGCCAATTGCGGTATGCGATACGGTTTCATTTCAGCCTCCGAAGCCATTGACGTTATGACAAGTACTTTGTTCACAATCTTGTCTATTATATCACATGTTTTTTTGTCACGCACGGTGGTTTGCTCTAGTTTCTTTTACCCATTTCAGGGAGAAATGAACTGGTTCTTCCACAGTTCGCTTTCACTAATGCGGAAACCACTCTTAAGATGACCCGTTAATGGACTATTGCCGGCAGATTGAAGCTCATCCTGCAGCTCACGAGACCACTCCTGGCGTCTAATGTCGCCAGCCAGCAGCAGACGACGGCTTCCCAGCCACTTGTCCTCGGCAACAATACGCAGCAGCAGCTGATTCACATTCGCCGTTTCCTGAAAAGCGAAGGATATCACCTGAGCCATGTTCTGATACAGTTCTTCCGGTTCATGATCATTTCCGGTCACCAGTAGATCAAGCGACAGAACATGGTCCTCCCAACCGACGCTATCAATGGGTAGACTCAGGGGAAGTGCCCCCACAACATCAACGAGATTGGTATTATCAAGCATCGTGTTGTGCCCGCCTGTAAAGGTCTCAACCGCAATACGCTCCTGCTGCAAGGAAGAATCGAGATCAGCCAGCATCAGGGGCAATATTACAGCGGAGGTCGCGGTCAGCAGCGTTACAGCTCCAATCAGCCAAGCCCGGTTCATGGACACGCCCCCTAATCCATCGTTTCCGCCTCTTTGTACGTTGTTCGATCATTCATATCTTACTTATATTTCGAAAAAAAGCAGGCTATGCCTGCTTTTTAGCTCTCGCTCTCCAATTGTCCGTGCTTGCTCCATATTTCAGCCTTACCGCGAATTTTCATAGCTGAGGTATGATCAGTGAATTGGGCGATAAGTACCTCGCCTTTGTCCAGTTTCTCCGTATGATGAAAACGCGTATCAAGGCCTCTTGTCAACCCTATTACTTGTACACCGTTCTCCTTAGCTTTAACCACGATGTAATCACTGCCTGTAGGAAGCGGATTGCCGCCATTATTGTTCTCAGTCATCTCTGATCCTCCTAACGTTTTGTGAACATACGCTTGAACCTTTTTAAATCGCACCCTTTATAGCTTCCAAAAACAAATGCCGCCTTGGAGGGCGGCATAATTGTTCTTAAGAAAGCTATGGGAACGATATGTAGAAATCTTTATTTGATTCCGTCTTTAAGCGCCTTACCGGGTTTAAATGCCGGTACCTTGCTTGCAGGAATTTCGATTTCTTCACCAGTTTGTGGGTTACGGCCTTTACGTGCGGAACGTTCGCGCACTTCAAAGTTTCCGAATCCAACCAGTTGGACTTTATCACCACTTTGCAAAGCTCCCGCAATTGCTTCAAAAACGGCGTCCACCGCTTTAGTAGCATCTTTCTTGGGAAGTTCAGTTGCTTCTGTCACTACGTTGATCAAATCTGATTTATTCATGTCTTCTCACCTCCCTGGGCAAATTTCCGGTATCATTCACTGTTTCCGTTTCAACGTAAAATATACGTGATAATCCCGTTTATTACTAGACAATGGCGCCTGTAGACCCTAAAGCGCAACAAACTTATAGTAATACAGCCCATCCATAATTTCAAGGCGTTCCTTGAAAAAGGAGTAGAAAGTAGCACCTTTGCTGGCAGAATCACCTGATTTAATAGACCCACAATCACAATTATAACCTAATTCAAGAAAAAAAGAGCGGAATCTCTTCCGCTCTTCGCAATCTACCTATTTCATTATTCAGCTTATAAAATAATAGCAATCAATCCGCCTGAGCCCTCATTGATGATGCGGCCCAGTGTTTCTTGCAGCTTGTAGCGGGCGTTATCTGGCATCATGGCAATCTTGCCCTGAATGCCCTCGCGCACAATAGAATGCAGTGAGCGTCCAAAAATATCCGATTCCCAAATCTTGATCGGGTCATTCTCGAAATCCTGCATCAAATAACGCACCAGCTCTTCGCTCTGTTTCTCTGTGCCAATAATCGGTGAGAATTCCGATTCTACATCCACACGAATCATATGAATGGATGGTGCAGTAGCCTTTAAGCGAACCCCGAAGCGTGATCCCTGACGGATCAGTTCAGGCTCATCAAGCGCCATTTCGGCGAGTGAAGGAGCTGCAATTCCGTAGCCTGTAGTCTTGACCATTTCCAGTGCCTCCGAGAAGCGGTCATATTCCCTTTTCGCATGTGAGAATTCCTGCATTAGTTGCAGCAGATGATCCTTGCCGCGGATCTCAACTCCTACTACTTCCATCAGAACCTGATCATACAATTCTTCTGGTGCATACAGATCAATTTCGGCTACCCCTTGACCCATATTCATCCCACTAAGGCCAGCCCTATCAATAAAATCGTATTCAGTGAACTGGGACACAAGCCGGTCAACATCACGCAGGCGACGGATGTCTTTGACGGTGTCGCGGACAGAGTTCTCATAGCTGCTGCGCAGCCAATGGTTCTCGCCCAGCACCATGACCCAGCTCGGCAGATTCACATTAACCTCATGCACTGGAAATTCGTATAACACTTCGCGAAGTACACCTGTTACATCATCCTCTGTCATACTTGCCGCGCTAAGCGTCATGACCGGAATATCGTATTTGAGTGCAAGTTCACTTCGAAGCTGCTGCGCTTCCTCACTGCGTGGCCGGGTGGAGTTAATGACAAGTACAAACGGCTTGCCAACCTCCTTCAGTTCTGCAATAACACGCTCTTCAGAGTCCACATAAGAGCCGCGTGGGATTTCAGCAATTGTACCATCAGTAGTTACCACTACACCCAGTGTGGAATGCTCCTGAATGACTTTCCGCGTGCCAATTTCCGCCGCTTCCTGGAAAGGTATTGGCTCCTCAAACCACGGCGTAGAAATCATACGTGGACCGTTTTCATCCTCGTAACCTTTAGCTCCTTCAACAGCATAACCGACACAATCAACCAGTCTTACATTGACCTCCAGCCCTTCCGCAACCTTAATTTGAACGGCGTTGTTCGGGACGAATTTAGGCTCTGTTGTCATAATCGTTTTGCCTGCTGCGCTTTGCGGAAGCTCATCAATTGCCCGTACCCGGTCGGACTCACTCGTGATGTTAGGCAATACAATCGTTTCCATGAATCGCTTGATGAATGTCGATTTTCCCGTGCGAACCGCGCCGACGACGCCAAGATAAATGTCTCCGCCGGTACGCTCGGCAATGTCCTTGAAAATATCCACTTTTTCCAAAAGAGATCCCCTCCTCATATTACTCCGAAGAAAAAATGCCTGAAGAGCATCGACTTCGCGTTCCGCCGGTAATCATGACCCTTGCAGGACAGAAACCGGACTTATCGTATGTCCGCTAAGGAGTGTTAGCTGCTTTCAAACGGAACACACCGCCCCGCGCTAAACTCCGAATGCTCGGACATGCATTTGGACTAGTATCATCATATGTATCCGGTACGAATTTATGACCTGCATTCGCGCAAGTTTGAATTGTAATTTCACAAAGACAACCTGCATACCCTGTGATGGCCTGACGCCCGGAAGCTTTCTCATCAAACATATGCAGATAGAATCCGCATTAGAACTTCAGAGTTTGAGCGTAAAAAAAATCCTCCTCGTGTTAATTTGAGGAAGATTTCTCTTAGGGAAATGGGCAAATAAAACTACTCATACTAGTCTTGCGGCTGCGGAACGGGCTGGCCGTTAACCCACAAATAAGGCAATGATTTGACCGGCACAAAGTAAGAAGAATGCACCAATAATAGCCGCAGATCCTTACTCATATCCTGTTCGTTTTCATTTTTATTGACAACCGTCATAATATCAAAAATATAATCAACGTATACTATACCAGCTTTATCCATGATGAACTCAAGCGGTTGGCCAGAATAGACACTGGTTAGAGTAATGGAGCCCGTTCCCGCCTTGTCTGCGTCGATGGTGTAGAGGCCGGGGTATAACTCTTTTGCTGCAGGCAGATTCCCTCCGTGAGCTGATTTATATCGGTTAATCTGACGCTGAACATCATTAACCTTCTGGAACGTGACCAGATCCATTACCTTTACGACTGGATTAGTTTCTTCGTCCAAAATAAGAAAATAAGCGCTGCCCCCCTTCTCGAAAGCGGTTGCAGGCAGTTCATCCAGATAACCTTTTTTATTGAGCTTATCCAGATCGATACGAAATTTCTCGTAACTAGGTGTTTCTTCATCCGCATTCAGAATCGGCAAGAGCCCCTCCTCCTGCTGATAATCATCGACAGCAGCCTGTATTCGTTTCACGCTTTCGCGGTAATTAACAGCCGATTGCTTCTGCTCTCCCGGATACAGGCAACCGGAGAGAGTTATGCTTAACAACAGCAACCCTATCAGTGTCCCGGTCATGGCTCGGACCCTATTTCCATACCTCAAATAAATCACTTAAACGGTCTCCCCTCTGTTAGATCCCACACCCTACCACAGCTCGTCATCTTCTCCACGGCGTGCTGCTTCAAGCTTACGGCGTACTGCAGCCTTAAGTGGGTCTTCGGGCACCTGAACAGTTACATCGTTCCACACGGCGGCCTGGCAGGCCAGACGCACGCCCTGCTCCAAAGCACTTCCGAGCTTGCGCCGCTCAATATCACCCGCTGGTCTTAATCCGGCTGCTTCATCCTTCGTGATCGTTACCTTGCACATGAGGCAGCCGGCCTTGCCGCCGCAGCGAGTGGTTATCGTTACACCTGCCTTGCGGGCCGCCTCCAGCAGTGATACCCCGTGATTGACCACAGCTTTACGGCCCCCCGGCTGAAATACAACAGTTAGTCCCTTTTGCGGTTTCATGATGTGGCATCCTTTCTGCATATGTTGTAATGGCTTACATGATTGAAGCCACTCCGCCTAGCAACCCGATTAACATAATAATAAAAGCAACTAGGGACAATACCCCTCTGAGCCAACCCTTAGTCTTGCTACGTGCAAAAGTAATCAAAAAAACAGACAGTCCCATAATCAGTATCGCGATCAGGGACAACCACATTTTTGTCATCGGATCCATAGCCTTGTGCTCCCCCATTCGGTTGCAATTTATTAGGCTTATTATATCATGAATTTTGACTAATTTTCTCTCTTGCATTTCAACAAGATGAAACGGCTTTGCCGTCCTTTATATGGACGGCACCCGTTTCTTCGAGAAATATAAGGATAAATTAATGCGTGAAAAATATAAATTCTGCCCTGAAAATAAAATTGCTCTAGAACACTAAAATTACGCATACGAAAACAAACCCCATGTTTTGTTTTTTTAATTTCGGCCGTCAGGCCGTTTGCTCACTCAGATTCACTTGGTATCCCAAGGATTCCAAACGTTTAATAGAACGGTTCATTACCATATCGTGGTTTCGTTGGTCGAAGTAGTCAAATCCTAGTTCCTTATATTCTTGTCTTCGCGTTAACAAGATGTATACAATCGCTAAAATGCTGTGTCCAACGGCCACGGCCGCTCTGTTTTTCCCTCGCCTGCCTGCGATTCGGTGATATTGCGCCGACAGGTAGGTGTTCTTTTTTCGTCCTGCGGCTCGCGCTGATTCTACGAGTGCACTTCGTAGTTTTTTGTTCCCTTTTCGGGTTTTGGCGGATCTCTTCTTCCCCGCACTTTCATCGTGACCTGGAGTCATCCCTGCCCAGGAACATAAATGTCCTGCACTAGGAAACCGTGTCATGTCTGTCCCAATTTCCGCCAGAATTTGCTCAGCGGTTCGCTTACCGACACCGGGGATGGTATCCAACAACTTCAGATCCTCAGCAAAAGGGCTCATTCGGCGCTCGATCTCTTCATCCAGTTCCGTGATTAACTCATTCAATTGGTCGATATGCGACAACTGTTTTTCCAGCATTAATAATTGATGGGGACCTAGGCTTCCCTCCAGTGCAAGTTTCAATTGCTCTTTCTTGGCCTTTAACTTCTTTTGCGCAAAGTCAGCCAGGATGGACGGATCACTTTCTCCTTGAATCATCGCTTCCAGCATGTTTCGTCCAGACACGCCTAGCACATTAGACGCTACCGACGAAAGTTTGATATTGCCGCCTTCTAGTACCTTTTGCAGCCGGTTCACTTCACGCGTGCGTTCTTCAATGATACTTCGGCGATAACGGATAATTTCCCGAAGTTCTCGTTGATCCCGATTCGGAATGTAGCTGCCTTGCACCAACCCATGCCGGAGTAATTTCGCTATCCATTCTGCATCTTTCACGTCCGTTTTGCGTCCTGGCACGGCTTTGATATGCTGGGCGTTTACGACCAGTGGCTCAAGGTCTTCCATTTCTAGCAGATTATAAATGGGTTTCCAGTAATCTCCGGTACTCTCCATCGCGACATGGGTGCACCGTTCGCTTTTGATCCAATCTACCAGATCAATCAGCCGACGAGTCAATGTTTCAAAACTCCGAATCTCCTTTCCTTTCGAGGTGATGATACATGCTGTGATACTCTTCTTGTGCACATCCAATCCACAGCAACGTTCAATGAGTATTTCCACGGTTTGCGTCTCCTGCCTGCTGGCGGTAATTAAGGCTGGTGCAAAGACCAATGCTAAGGTTATTCTGCCCTGCGTGCTTCCCCGTAGGGAGCAACAATCTGTGATGCACCGGGTCGTTGGGGTCCGTCTTATATGCGGGTTCGTGACACCAAGAATTTCCGACCTACCTTCGCCAGCCCAGTAACCAGTATAGACAATATTTTCATTCCTCAGTGATGCCGCGCAGCGGCATGGGTGTCTTATATTTTAAAAAAAGAGCAAAAGAGCTGGAATCTGTGCGACCCCAGCTCCTTTGCTCTTTGCTCAGCAAGAAATAAACTATTTTTTTAGCATCATTTTCATTAAAGACTCCATTGTGCCTGAACTCGCGCCGCCTTTTTTGACGGCATTGATAATCTCCTGCACTGTAGCTTCACTGACTGGCACTTTCGCCATTGATGACACCTGCTTGATTAACTGGCGGAGCTGGGCTTCATTCTGCGTGGTACCTGGCTTAACTGTACTGGCCAGCTTTTTGATGGCACCTTCCGAAATGTTCTTGCCCGCCTTTTTATTAATGGCGTTCAATGCATCCTTGGAAAAATCTCTGCTCACTATTCATCCCTCCTCCGTCAATCCCCAATAACAACATATGAGAATTTCCGGTAAAAGGTGAACGTGATCAGGAATGCCACTGCTCCCATGTTTCCTGGGAGATGGACTCCATCTCAGTCTTTCGGTCACGGCCCATCAGGGCTTCTACCGCATTTCTTGGAGTTCGACCTTTAAAGAGTACATGATAGATTTGATCCGTTATCGGCATCTGGACGCCTAACTTAACCGAGATGGCATAGGCCGCTTCAGTCGTGCGAATCCCTTCTACAACCATCCCCATAGATTCCAGTACCTCTGGCAACGGTTTACCTTGTCCAAGCATGGAGCCTGCACGCCAATTACGGCTGTGCTTGCTGGTCGCTGTTACCACAAGGTCACCAATCCCTGCAAGTCCTGAGAAGGTCAGTGGGTTTGCGCCCAGTTCAACGCCAACCCGAGATATCTCAGCCAATCCACGCGTAAGTAACGCCGCTTTGGCATTGTCTCCGTAGCCGAGGCCGTCAGAAAGACCTGCGCCGAGAGCGATTATATTCTTGAGTGCTCCAGCCAGCTCAACACCAACCTGATCACGGTTCGTATAGACACGGAAATCATTATTGATGAACAATTCCTGCGCTGCAGCGGCAAGTTTATCTTCAGGCGAGGCCACCACAACTGTTGTTGGACACAGGCGTACTACCTCCTCAGCATGACTAGGCCCGGAGAGTACAACCACCTGTGCTTCTGTACAGCCGAGCTCCTCTGATATTACCGTTGACATCCGTTTCATGCTCTCAGTCTCAAAGCCCTTCGTGGCGTGGACACATAACATATCTTTCTTCCAGAATGGCTTCAGGCTGCGTGCTACCTGTCGCATGGCGGAAGAAGGGGCTACAATCACTACAGCTTTGGAACCTGAGACAGCCGCCTCCATATCGGTGGTGCCAATAATGTTGGCGGGTAGAGTAATCCCTGGCAAATATTGATTATTGGTGTGTGTTGCATTGATCTCGGCAGCCTGATTCGAGTTGCGTGTCCACAGATAAACTTCCGAGTGGTTAGCAGCCAGCACACTGGCCAGCGCTGTTCCCCAGCTTCCCGCGACCAGCACGGTGACTTTATCAGACAACGCGATTCCCCCCTTTAACTTTGGAGCCAATCTTGTTCTCACGACCCTCGACGATCTTCATGATGTTAGTCCGGTGCCTCCAGAAGGCAAAAGCCGCGATAATGATGCTGGTCCAGAGTACCGGCTGCGTAAAACCGATCACTAGCAAGAAGATCGGTGTCAACGCAACAAAAATAAGCGAGCCTAGCGATACATAACGGGTTACGAAAATAGCCAGAATGGCGATGACACCAGCAAGCAGCGCAGGCCATAAGCATAGCGTGGTCAACACGCCGATCGTAGTAGCGATGCCTTTACCGCCGCGAAAATGAAAGTAAAGCGGCCAATTATGACCCATAATAGCGGCGATTCCGCATAAAGCGGCAACCCATGTTCCCCAGCCGCCGACCCACGTTCCAAGCCAAATAGCCACGACTCCCTTCAATACATCCAGAACCAGCACCATGATTGCGGGTCCTTTTCCCAGAACCCGCAGTGTATTGGTAGCTCCTGCATTGCCGCTTCCGTACTGACGGATATCAATTCCTTTCAGAAACTTGGCAAACAACACACTGAAGCTGATAGAGCCTAGCAAATAGCTTGCAACGATAACCAGAAGTTCAAGCGCCACACTTCTTCTCCCCTAACTTTCGTTTTCGGATTTACGCCGCGTAAAGAGTCGGATCGGCGTTCCTTCAAAATTAAATGCTGCGCGGATTTTGTTCTCCAAATAACGTTCATAGGAGAAATGCATCAGCGATGGATCGTTAACGAATACCACAATGGTTGGTGGTTTAGTCGCAACCTGTGTTACATAGTTAATACGCAAGCGCCGTCCCTTATCTGTAGGTGGAGGATTGATGGCGATTGCATCGGACACAACGTCATTAACCAAATGAGTGGTAATCCGCAGAGCATGCTGCTGAGAAACGTGCTGTACAACCGGGAGCAGCTTTTGCAGGCGTTGTTTCGTTAGAGCCGACAAAAAGACAATCGGTGCGTAACTCATGAACAAGAAGTGATCACGAATCTTAGTTTCAAAATTCTGCATCGTCTTATCATCTTTTTCAAGAATGGCATCCCATTTATTAACAACAAAAATAGACGCCTTGCCCGCCTCATGCGCGTAACCGGCAATATGCTTGTCCTGGTCGATAATGCCTTCTTCGCCATTAATAAGCACTAGCACTACATCGGCGCGTTCAATCGCCCGCATAGCCCGCATAACACTGTATTTTTCAACATTTTCATATACTTTTCCTTTTTTGCGCATACCCGCAGTATCGATAAGGACATAACGTTGACCATCCCGTTCAAAAGGAGTATCAATTGCATCGCGCGTAGTGCCAGCAATTTCACTAACGATTACTCGTTCTTCCCCCAAAATGGCGTTCACAAGTGACGATTTACCTACATTCGGACGGCCGATTAAAGCCACACGAATAATATCATCATCATATTCAATATCCTCTTTCTCTGGCAGACGCTCGACAACTGCATCCAGCATATCGCCAAGTCCAGTGCCATGGCTTCCGGAAATACCAAATGGTTCGCCAAAACCAAGGCTGTAGAACTCATAAATATCATCTGAACGTTTCATATTATCCACTTTATTAATAGCAAGCACGATCGGCTTACCTGAACGGAACAGCATCTGTGCCACTTCTTCATCTGCATTCGTCAGTCCACTCTTCGCGTCGCACATAAATACGATGACATCTGCTTCTTCAATCGCCAATTCTGCCTGAGCTCGGATCGATTTAAGAATAGCGTCTTCACCGTCAATTTCAATACCTCCAGTATCAATTACACTGAAAGACTTGCCGTTCCAGTCTGAAATACCATATATCCGGTCACGTGTAATTCCCGGCTTATCCTCTACAATGGCCATTCTTTCGCCGATTAGCCGATTGAAAATAGTCGATTTTCCGACGTTAGGCCTCCCAACAATTGCCACAACGGGTCTTGCCATATCCATTCCTCCTGTCTTCCTTACGTTAATCATCATAGCAAAAAACAATATAATTGGCTAACGCATATAATTAGCCATTATAAGCAGATAAATGAAACCTATACTTTATTCATACTGTAAAAACACAATCGGCGAACCCCCGTATCGAGGGTTCGCCGATTACTTTACCCGGTATGCTTTAAGGGATTAGTTGTTACCCTTAAATTTATCGAGCTTATCTCCGAAACGTTCAGCAAGTGTAAAGCTAAGGCCTTCGTTGCTAAGCGAAACATTCGGATTGTTAAGGACTTCTTTAGGTCCTCTGTCTCTGCTGCTGTTGTTGCTGCGTTCAGGTCTAGCTGAAGGAGCTGGAGCTTCTTCAGTTTCTTTGATGCTCAGGCTAACGCGTTTTTCAGATGGATTGAAGTCCAAGACTTTCACTTGTACTTCTTGTCCTTCTTTCAACACTTCATGTGGAGTGCCGATGTGCTTGTGGGAGATTTGGGAAATATGAACCAGACCTTCTACGCCAGGAAGCAGTTCTACGAACGCTCCGAAGTTCACAAGACGTTTAACTTCACCTGTTACTACATCGCCGATGTTGATTTGGCCAGCAGCCGAATCCCAAGGACCAGGAGCAGCAGCTTTGATACTAAGGCTGATTTTTCCCTTTTCAGGATCTACCTTAAGTACTTTGACGCGTACTACATCGCCTTCGGATACAACATCAGAAGGTTTCTCAACGTGGTTCCAAGCAATTTCAGATACATGCACTAGACCATCAACTCCGCCAACATCAACAAATGCGCCGAATTGGGTTAGACGTTGTACAGTACCTTCAATGATTTGGCCTTCAGTTAATTCAGCCATAATCTTCAGCTTGTTGGCTTCGAACTCCTCTTCAAGTACTTCTTTAGCAGAAAGAATTACTTTACTGTTCTCACGGTCGAGTTCTTTCACCTTAACACGCAATGTACGGCCTTTGTAATCGCTGAAATCTTCTACAAAGTGACGTTCAACCATGGAAGCGGGAATAAATCCGCGCGCGCCAACATCAGCTACGAGGCCGCCTTTAACAACGTCAGCCACAGTAACTTCGAAAGCTTCTTGGGAAGCAAAATACTTCTCAAGGTCTTCCCATGATTTTTCGCTGTCAACAGCACGTTTGGAAAGTACAAGGCTTTCCTTATTGTCGTTGATGCTAACCACTTTACATTCTACTTCTTGTCCAACTTCTACCGCTGCAGCAGCATTGTCCAATTGAACGGAAGACAATTCGCGAATCGGAATTACGCCGTCGTATTTATATCCAATGCTTACGTAAGCTTGGTTATCTTCGATTTTGACGATTATTCCTTTCACGGTATCGCCTTTTTTCAGAGTCATGATTTCCAAGTCCTCTTGATTAGTAATCTCTTCTTCGTTACCTGCAACAACTTCTTCTACAGCTCCGTTGCTTTCTTCTGTCACAGCGGATTCCACAGTTTCCGTCGCTTCTACGGTTTCGTTATTTTCAACGTTATCCGCAGCTTCCTGATTTCTAATTTCTTCAGACATGTGATTACCCTCCTCGATTCAAAACCCCATTTATTTAAACCCGCGTAGAGCAGAGTTCAAAACATTCATCACTTTTTAGAATACCACTTAAACCATAAGATAGTATGTTCCAAAAAATAGCGGCTATGCCGTTATTTAGTTCAAAGTCACAGTAGCATTTGCGTTTACGTTCAAACCTTAATTAGCACTCGGCTTGCCGGTCTTTACCATCTCGTGGATGCGTCCCATAATCACATCGGTTACAGCCTCCAGAGAGTCGCTTCCCGCTCCGTCGAATGAACTGAGATCAATGGGAGCCCCATAAATTACAGTCATTCGACGAAAGAGCTTATAATGACCCACAATAGCAGCAGGCACTACAGCTGCACCACTTCGCAGGGCAAAACTTGCTGCGCCCTTCTTGGCAACGCCAGCATCAGAATTACGTGTTCCTTCCGGAAAGATGCCCATGACATTACCGCCACGAAGTGTTTTAAGGGCCGTTTTAATGGATTCCTTGCTTACGCCACCACGCTTTACAGGAAAAGCTCCCACCTTCTTGATGATCCAGCCAAGCACAGGAATCTTAAAAAGTTCCGCTTTGGCCATATACTTCACCTGACGATCCAGCTTAATTCCAATAGTAATGGGATCAAGCAGGCTGATGTGGTTGGCGCAGAGCAATACTCCGCCTTCTTTGGGCATATTCTCTTTCCCCACGATCTTAAGAGGGAAGATAATAGCATAAATCAAGCGCAGCAATCCTCGGCAAATTACATAAATCATAAATGATTTCTCTCCCCGTCAACATGAGATCTACATTGGGATACAATGGCTTCTACAACTTGATCGATATCCATTAATGTCGTGTCAAGAAGGATGGCATCCTCTGCACGGCGCAACGGTGAAATCTCCCGTCCTTCATCAAGACGGTCCCGCCGAGCAATATCTTGTTCAAGCTGCTGCAGCGTCACTTGTTCCGCATCACTCATTTCGTTAAAACGGCGGAGAGCCCGCTCCTCCACGCTTGCCGTCATGAATATCTTCACTTCGGCATCCGGCAGCACGGTCGTACCGATATCGCGGCCGTCCATTACAACGCCTTTGCGTAGCGCCATCTGGCGTTGCAAATGACTAAGTCTGGATCTTACACCCTCGATCTTCGAATACTGCGATACTAGACCGCTGACCTTATGGCTGCGAATATGCGGGGTTACGTCTTCCCCATTAATTAGCACCTTCTGCACATCTTTCTCCGGAATTAACTCAATCACCATATCGCGTACCATTTGGTCCACTATATCATGATTTTCCGGTGCTATGTCCTCACGGATCATATACCAGGTTATAGCCCGGTACATAGCTCCCGTATCGACATAAATATAAGACAACTTCTGTGCTACCAATCGGGCTACAGTGCTCTTGCCTGCCCCGGCAGGTCCGTCGATGGCGACGTTAATTTTGTCGTAAGTATGTGTACCCTGCCTATCCAACGGGGCATTCCTCCTCAAACACTCTTTCATAAAGAAGAAACGGCTTAACTCGTCCTTTTATAAGGACGGCGTCCATTTCTCGTGAAAATATTAGCAAAGTATGGCGAAACATGTATACTTACTAATATTTTAAGAAAAACGCCTATCGACGTATCTCAAGGGAGTCTGACCGCATAAATGCGGTAGTTTGTTCATGCAATATCAGGAGGCACACTCAAGTTTGTTATGCTTACTAATATTATCAAGAAAAAAGCAGGCATTGCCTGCGACTTATAAAATTATACCACAGTTTGTACGTCAGTGCAAAATCGCATAGACTGTAAGATATGCAAAAAAACATTACCGGTTGCGAAAATCGAACTGTCGCTCGAAGCAATAGCGGATAATTTTTTGGCGTTCTGTATCCGAAATAGCAGCAAATTTCAGCATCGCCAAATTTCGCCCATTCTCCAATTTCTTGATCCGGACAATTTCACCTTCAAAATACACATGCTCTAAACTTCCGTTCCGATAGGTCACCAGCAGCCAGCAGAACAGTTTACCGCCTAGGTCTAGCTTCACTTTGGTATCGCTGAGAAATGAGGTTCCCCCACCTCCTATATCATCTGTTCGCACTAGAAAACGGCTGCCGTTGTGATCCTTCACCGCAAGCTCAAGCTCAGCACTTACACGAAAGAAGCTTCGTCTCTGGATCTTGAAAATAGAATCCTCATTTGGCTTTCGCACCTTGACCATACGGATTACATCTTCTCTAAACCCAACTACATGCGTATTAAAAAAATTTTTAACTCCACCCTCTGTAATAAAATAAATGGAAAGCTCGTCCCCTATAAACAGCTTTTTAAGCCGCCCATTGCCCTCCTGCATCGGAATTTCGATCAGGAATGCTTCATCTTCCGTCTCTGCAATTCTCGATTTATATTCAATTTCAGCTTCAGCAGCATCACTGGAAGCTACCTGAATGTATAAATAATCGTTGATTTTCGGATACAAACGTGTCACCGCCACATGAGTTAGTAATATGTCTAATGATGATTATAGCATGGCGGTTTATAACCCGGGTGAGAAATATTATTAGTTGCTCAAACAACAAAAAAGGGCAGCAGCCGGTTTAGCGGATGTGCCCTGCACTATTCTGAAAACCTCAACTGAAGTTTGAGATTTTATTTATCCTGAGCCCCTGATGAAGTTCTGATTTCTTCTACGGATTCTTCGTTTCCATCGGCTGAATTTAGATAAATCCGATACTGCGATCCATTGATTTTGCCGCCAAACTCATAGGTCAGCAGCTCGACAGAATCTTCATTCTCAATCCAGGCCAGCCGGTTATATAACTCCTTGAAATCTGGATTCAGCATTTTCCTGGCTTCTGCCAGGGAAAGTTTCGGCTTAGGAATGATCCTCTTCACCTGATGCTCATTAACATAATCACTGGCTTGAAATCCGGTAGCCTCACCGGTATCCAACCCCACGCGAACCGTCAATTTCTCCGGATAGATCAATACACCATCATGGCTTGTAACGAAGGTTAAATTGCCCATATTGTCGTATCGGTCAGCACTCACTGCTGTCATGTTTGGAAAGCCCTTTTGCTTTAGAAACTGTTCTGATTTGCTGACAGCATTTTTCATGGATATTTTGGCTGGACCCACTTCACGATTATCGTTGTAAGAAATCAGCAATCCGCCTTTAGTTGTAAAATCCATACTGATTGACTTCTTATTATTCGAAGCTTTGACTGTAGCTGTAAAAGAGGTCCATTCTGTGCCTTTTCCATTCTCCTTAACATCTACTTTGGCATTGGAACCTAAACCGGCAAATTTAATTGCCTTGCGTTTGATGTCTTCCGCGGTTACCGGAGTGCCCCCCAGCTTTTTGACTGAACGCTTATCATAGATACTGGCTACAGAAGGTCCCCAATCTAGCTCTGGGTATGCTGACACTCGTTTATCGACTGTCTTGAAGCCATCAATAATCGTATTGTCCTCCGCTTTGTTTTCCGTCGCTAGAGCCGTTTCGACATCCATCCAACGCAACCGATTGCTGATGACTTTGTTCTGTACTTCTTGCAGATCCTTGGAAATTTCTCCTGAATTCGTATACAGTGCTTTCAAATTCCCCAATTCGGCTTCAGTGAGCGGTTTCTTGGTAAAATCGCGGACCGCTGCTTTGTAGGAAAAGTTTGAGATTTTGGAGAGAAATTCTTCCGTCTTACTAAATGGCAGCAGGGTGAGTGGCAGTTGATTAATCTCATTCTGTGCCTCACTGGTCAACCGCCACACATTGACTAGACCCTTCCGGTGCATCCCGTTTGAGGTAGTGTTAACAGCCAACGTGTTACCAAGTTCTCCATGAAGTCGTTCCACGTGATAGGAAAGATCATGAAAGGCACGCTGGTATTGGTTCTCCGCCTTAATTAGAATTGAATTTTTCTCCTGATTCTCCTGATATCCCCATACTAGCGCTCCCAACAGCAGCAACGCAGTGAGCGGAAACATTACAGCACTTAATCTTTTGTACATAGGGGTACAAGACTCCTTTCGGTAGCTGATTGCCGTTAGTTTGACAATAACTGTGAAGTCTTATACACCCATTTGCAATCATACCCGCTCTTCAATCTCGAAACCGGTGTTATTGCTGCACAAACATTGTTTAAAACCTGTTTCAATGATCCCTTGCTCCTTACTGCCTCTTAATATGTAGCTCTCACCGCACTGCTTGCAAACAATACGTACTTTAACACGCAAAAAAAAGACACCTCGCTCCTCCCTGGAATTCCTCGCTTACGGAACTACCCTTCAGAAATAAGTGTGTCCATCTTTATTATAGCTTAACCTCTTCCTCACGCTTCAGGAAGCGGAAAGGAGAACGGCTATTCGCGCGTGCCACTTTACCCATGCCTCCGTACCACAAAAAGGCCATTAAAGGTACAATAAACCAGATCCAGTAATTGGCTGTTGTACTCAGAATAAAGTCGTATATCCCATGCCACATTAAGGGCAACAGTAATGAGATCAGCAAAATTCCCTTCGTCTTGGCTCCCTTGGAAAATTTGGCTCTCCCCATATGATAGCCCATAATTACTCCAAACATGGCATGTCCTGAAACAGGAAGCAGTGCCCTCATAAACATGGAGGCTACGGAGGCATGACTATACCAAGCGTACATTACATTCTCTATTGTTGCGAAGCCTAGCGAAATCGCTACGGCATATAGTATCCCATCATATGGCTCGTCAAATTCGGTATGATTATAAATCATATGATACAGCACAAACCATTTCAGACATTCTTCTACTCCGGAGGATATGAGAAAGGAATCTACATAAGGCCCACCATGCAAGCCCAGCACCAGACCTCTCTGAATAATCATTACGGGAAAAACAATCAGAAAGCCCAGCAGAAATACCTTGATGACCATGTGAAGTGGCTCTTGATCATACTTATCCTTCAGATAGAAAAAGGTCAGCAGAGCAAGTCCCGGCGCAACTGCTGACGAAATGACCGATAACAAAAGCACCGAATAACCTCCCCGTAAATAAAAGAAAAGGACTGATCAGCAACAACCACTCCTCAGCCCTTCCTTGCCCCTTATTCCTGACGCTTAAAATGAGTACACAATAGCTGAACAGCGTTCTCTGCCATAATTGTCTTTCCGTATTCGTCGAGTACAGACTCAGTAACCGGTGATGAATCCGCAAATTCGGCTAGAACAGCAACAAGACCTGACAACGCAGCCTCTTCAAATTCTTTTGGATCAAAGTAGAGATACCATTTATCATTATAAGAATACAGCTTTCCTTGGGTAGTAATATTACCGATGAGCACATGAGCCGCTTCAACTAGAACTTCAAAATCGCGGAATGCATACACAATGGAGTCGCTTTGTTCAAGGGTAACTTCCATTTCGTAAATCTCTTCAGGCAATTCTTCTTCCCCGGATGCACCGTACTGATGATGATCATATTTTCCCCGAGTCACTATAACGACCATGCCTTGCGCGGGCAAAGCGAAAACTTCCACAGCAAGCGGACCGGTAGCGTCAAAACCGAGTTCACTGTACGCTTGATCCATCATTTCCGTAAACAGGTCGTGTACCTTTGGAACTTCCTGCCACATGTCTTCTTTCTGGATGCCCCGCTCGCTCAGGTCGTCAAAAGTGAGGAAAATCCGTATCTTATCTTGACTTAATCGCTCTATTCTCATGACAGGATCCTCCTTTTGCAAGCTCATTTATTATAATGTATGATGAGTCCCGAGTAATGAGCCAAAAATGGTTACTATGTATGTATGTTATCATTTTGCTGCCACAAATGCACGTAAATAAATATTAAAAATAACCTATAACTGAACTTATACATTTTTTAAAAAAAGAATCATTTTGTGGACTAACGCATCCCCAAAATGATTCTGCTGGAGTCGTTTATGGTTACAAACCCGGTATAGCCGTATGGGTCTCTTTTAGAATCTGCTCTACTTCGTGTTTCACGTCGGGGTTGCTGCGTATAAAATCCTTCAGCATTTTCATATTGGATTCTTTAGATTTGGCTGAAGACTCGCCCTTATGTTCAGTATTACCGCTGTTCGGATCATTCTTACTTTCTCCTTGCGAATGGTTTGCTGAAGCAGCAGTGTTGCCAAAGCCCGTCAGCGCCATACCCAAAATTTTATCTTTCGCTTTTTCTGCGGAACCGTTCATGGAACCACTCGAATGACTAAGCGATGACAGCAAGGCATGCCGTTTTTTAGACATAATCATACTGGCAGCAGCACCCATCAGTACTCCGCATAAAAATGACGAAGTGTTCATATCTCTAACCTCCTTGTATGGTAAAATCATGACTAGTGTTCGCGGAAAGATTCCGACTCATACAAACAAATTATAAGAAAGTGAGATGAAAAAAGTGGGTAAAGGCACAGCAGCACTACTTGCGGCCACCTTTCTGCTGGCATCCTGTAGCAACAGCAGTGAAAGCAACAATGCAGTCAAGGAGTTAAACAATCAACCCACGGCAGCCGCTATCCAGGCATCAGCAACGCCATCAACACCTGACAAAATAGTAATTTCGGCAAGTCCGTCGCCTCAGCCGACCGCGATTGAAAAGTCCGATAGTGGAAGTTTAGCTACTCCAAATAATACAAATAAGGCATCAGACGGAACATCATCTACTGAAATTCCGATTTTGTACCATATGAATAAGAATTACGACATTATCCCTAATGAAGCTGGCACCAATAAGAAAATCATTCTGCTTACGTTCGATGATGGACCCAAAGATGCGGCGATGATCAATCCACTAATGGATATATTAGATAAGCATCATGCCAAAGCTATTTTCTTTGTGAATGGCTATCGGGTAAAAGAACATCCTGAACTTCTTGAGCTTATCCATTCACGCGGCGGAATTATCGGCAATCACAGCTGGGACCATATTGTACTGAAAGATCAGCCATACGCCAAGGTTAAACAACAGCTCGAAGATGTTCAGAAAATCGTTAAAAAAGTTATTGGCGAAGCACCACACTTTTTCCGACCTCCACATGGTGCAGGCGGTGATGTAGGTAAAAAAGTTGCCGCGGAGAACAGCTTACTGTATATGACCTGGTCCGTCGGTTCTCTAGACTGGGAAATGAAAGAAAAGGAAACCGGCAAGACCGATAAGCTGATTAAAAATGTAAGCAGTCAACTTCATTCCGGCAGTAATATTCTAATGCATGAGCTGCCATGGACGGTCGAAGGACTGGAAACTTTACTAACTACACTGGAAGGTAAGGGTTATAGCTTTGTAGATCCTCGTAGTATTGAACTGAAAATGCGCTGATCTGCCTACAGCATAAGTCATATCATATGTTTCAAAAAGGGGAATTCCAGCAGCCATTATTGGCTCTGGAATTCCCCTTTTTGGGTTGAACTGTTGGTACGAAGTGTCAGCACATGTATTTCAGCAGGGCTCCTAAAGCGCAGTGGCAGACGTGCGGTGCCAAAGCCACGGCTGATCAGGAGTTTGGCGAAGGCTTGTGATTCATCCCCTTTAGGCAATGTAAACCAACCTGCACTATATTCCTGATAGAAAGCATCCACATGTCTCTGACCAAAAAAGGGCAGAACAACCTGCCCCCCATGCGTATGACCTGCCAGAATAAGATCAGCCGGCACGGAGGAACGCTGTGAGAGCCAAAGTGGATCATGAACAAGGATAATACGGCAGGCATTTGCAACTGCAGCCAATGGTGGCAGCGGCGGATAGCTAGTTTCCCCGCGATTCATCGAGAAATTAACGCCCGTCAGCCAAAGTAGGGCGCCGGCCCGTTCAATAGCAACATTCTCATCCATCAGCAGTACTGCACCGCTTCCGCGGATTATATTATCAACCACAGAGGTATTCGCGTTATAATCATGATTTCCATGAACTGCATATGTAGGAGCTATAGAAGTAACCAACGCCATATTTGAAAGCAGTCTGTTCAATGGATTATTCTTCTCGGTCATATCCCCACCTAGGAAAACGGCATCAACAGGGCCCTTTAATGAGGTCAATAGTGCTTGCGGAAGACGACGGCGATGAATATCTGTGATGAATAGAATTCGAAAGCCCTCAAAAGCCTGTGGCAAAGAATCCAGAAATATTTCCTCGGCAATAATACGTTTTCCGAACGCACTCATTACCATCGCAACTATAAACGCCATACCAATTAGTAGCCCTCCTGCAGCCAAGAGCAGCAGAACGCCCCTTACCATAATGTTTTCAGGGGAGGTGCTCCTTCTATTCCCCACCACAATAGCGATGCAAGCAAAATCACAAACATAAAAATCAGCGAATTGACAAACATTTTGCTGAGCCTTATACGCTCAGAGGTGTAGGTTTGTGATCGGGATGGAGTCGTTTCCGTACTTTTTTTCGTTTCCTCACCTTCGGACGATTCCTTCGAGGAAGATAATAAATTGCGGTCTTTTCTAGATAAGGTCCCTTTCGATATTTGGACATGATTAGGCAGTTGAGTGTGTAGCGGTTCTACGGGTTGATTTCTTTTTTTAGCTTTGACAGAAGGCCGTTCGCCTTTATACTGTTTCTGGCGGGATTTCACCCGGCTGAGTTCCTCGCTCATGTCTCCCTCCTATAACGAATGACTAGACCTGAGAACAGATCGATCAAGAAATGGCATGCTATTGGAGCCCAAAGGGTACCCGAATGAATGTAAATATATCCCAATCCATAACTACTTAAGAAAACCCAGCCAGTAGGGATCCAGTGACGCAAATAACGGACATGAATGACGGCAAACAATATACTGGTCCAATAAGGACCAAAAGCATACTGGATTGCCCCTCGGAATAATATTTCTTCACATACTGACACAATAGCCGCTATAAAAAAGATGTGCCAAATAGGACGTTTGCGGAATAAAAGATCATTTATGCCTCCATCATCCATGCTATCTTCTGGTACAATATGGGTCAGTAAAAAATCTACAACTAGCATAATTGCTGCTAAACCAAGGCCCCATAACACAAAATGCCAGTTTTCCGGAAAATTAAATACGTGAATTGGATTTCTTTTCTGCAATAATATCCATATCAAACCGATAATCAATGTAAGTCCTTGTGTAATGTAAAGATTCACAAGCAGAAGCTTATCTGTTAAATGCTTAGGGTCTACCTTTTTTATCTTGATTTCACCAAATTTGAATTTTTTCATCATAACCTGCCTGTTCTATATTGATTTTCCGGGCAGCTCAAGAATTGAGAGTCCGTCCATAGACTTTCCGCAAAATACATAAAGATAATCCCCCTAGAAAAAGGAGCACTTATTATGAACAGTCGTACCTCCCGCACTCAAATGTTATACACGCTTGGTTTTTTATTTTTTCTGATTTCCGCTTTCGCCGCCTTTTTTACGGGAGTAAAGGTTGGTGCAGACAAGACAGAAGCCAAATATGAACAGCTGAATAATACAACTAAAACAGCAGAGTTCTCAGGATCATACCAGCAGCAGGATCTTGTTACCTTCTATCATAACGTATTTTTGCCTTACCGTGAATTCAAGCGAAATTGGAACAGTGAAGTTGATAAACTTACTCGCAGCACTGATGCTCGTGAGAACGAAGCAACCTTGAAGAATCTAAGTATACTGGCAGATAAGCAGTATAAAAAGGTGAATCAGAATTCCCTCTTCACCAATTCTCCGCTGCTGTATCAATCACAATTGAATATCCTTAAAAGTTTGACACTTTTCTCCCAAGCGTCTAGTAAAATTACAGCAGGTGCAGCAGGTGCAGAAACGGCTAAAGCGCTAAATAAAGACTCCTTTACAGCCAGTGCAGTACAGTTCGGACTGCTTGCCCAGACAAATTATTATGATTCCATGCTGAAATGGGGATCAAAAAACAATAACAAAATCCCTGCAGAAGTGGGAAGTCTACAAACACTATCCTTTATAAAATGGAAAAAGATGCCGCTTTTACAGAAAAATGCAGCTGTTTCTGATATGATGCTGAACCACAAATTTTTTGCCAGTTACGACCCACAGGATCTTACTGCAAAAGTAGATGATATGATATACTCTGGCGTTGCCAATTCCTTGAAGCTTACTGACATTCAATCCTCTGTGTCCCTGCTTGTTTCCACCGGTGCCGTACAGGAACAAGATTTCATTAAATGGCGCGAACAATACTATAGCAAGGAAATACTGCCACAGGTCCCGTTTTTTTACGAGTAAGACCAGTTAGTGCATCATAACCAAAAAAGTAGCCTACTTCAAGTTGACCTGCTTTAAAACCTATTGACACATCTGGCATCACCATGTTACATTATGAAAAATTAATCATGAAAAACCGATGATGGAACAAAGATACTGTGAGTCTTCAGAGAGCCGGTGGTTGGTGCAAACCGGTGACGAACTGACATCTTTAGCACTCCTGAGATATTGTACTGAACCTTGAGTAGGTATGATCGGATCACTCCGTTACCAGTGTGGCCTTTGCAGGCCAATGAGGCTGCTTCTTACAAGTTGCAGTGAATTAGGGTGGTACCACGATAACTTTCGTCCCTTACTACGGCAGTAGTATGGGGTCGGGAGTTTTTTTTCATTCCCTTAAACGCTCAAACAAGTTGTCACTCTTGTCCCAAAGTGCCTAGTTCAGGGCACCCTTGCACCCTTTCTCTTTTGTGCAGCACCGCGTTGCTCCGCCATTTGACTGTGTTTTATTATTTATAGCTCGTGATACTTCAGGTACTGTGGACTGCTCTTTTTGGGCACCCTCAACATATTATGCTTTCCAACTTTAAGGAGGACAAGAAACCATGTTTAAAGTATTAGTATCGGATCCAATCAGTGATTTGGGCATTCAGCAATTGATGGACGCAAGCGATGTAACGGTAGACAAGAAGACCGGACTTAGTGAGGACGAACTTATTGCAATCATAGGCGAGTATGACGGTCTCCTTGTTCGCAGCCAAACTACTGTAACCGAAAAGATTATTGAAGCGGGCAAGAACCTGAAGGTTATTGGCCGGGCGGGCGTAGGTGTTGACAATATCAAGCTCGAAGCCGCAACACAGCGCGGTATAGTTGTTATTAATGCCCCTGACGGAAATACAATTACAACTTGTGAGCATGCATTTGCCATGATGATGGCTCTTGCCCGTCACATTCCTCAGGCGTATGCAAAGACAATTAGTGGTGTTTGGGACAAGAAAACGTTCCTCGGAGTGGAATTAAAAGGTAAAACACTGGGAGTGCTCGGCATGGGCCGGATCGGTAGCGAAGTAGCCAAACGCGCCATTGCCTTCGGTATGAATATTCTTGCCTACGACCCCTTCCTGACCGCAGACCGTGCAGAAAAGCTGGAAGTAAAACTGGCATCGGTGGATGACATTGTTCGTGGGGCAGATTTTATCACTGTCCATACTCCATTAACTCCTGAAACTCGCCATATGATTTCCCAACCACAATTCGAGGTAATGAAAAAAGGAATGCGCATTATCAACTGTGCACGTGGCGGGGTTATCGATGAGCTGGCATTGGTTGAAGCAATAGATAACGGCATTGTAGCTGGAGCGGCATTCGATGTGTTTGAGAAGGAGCCCCCACAAGCTGATCATCCGTTCCTGTCCCATCCCAAGATCATCGTAACTCCACATTTGGGTGCTTCAACTGTTGAAGCCCAGGAGAACGTGGCCATTGACGTTTCTGAACAAGTGCTGCATATCCTGCGCAATGAACCGTTCATCAACGCTGTTAATATCCCTCCCGTAGCTCCAAGTGTAATGAACAAATTACAGCCCTATTTTAAACTTGGGGAAAAATTGGGCAGTTTTGTCACTCAACTTACGAATGGAGCGATTCACGAGATTAACGTTGAATACGCCGGAGATCTATCGGATGTGGATACACAGCCACTGACCCGCTATATTGTGAAAGGCGTGCTCTCGCGTCACTTCGCCGAAGATGTCAACATCGTTAACTCCATGCATCTGGCCAAAACACGTGATGTTAATGTCGTAATCACTAAGACATCCAAAACTAAAGGTTTCACTAATCTAATTACAGTTACTCTAAAAACGGAACAAGATGAAGAACGCCTGGTAGCCGGCACTCTGTTGCAAGGCTATGGTGAACGTATTGTGCAAGTGAATAAGTTCCCAGTTGATATTGCTCCGGAAGGCCATCAAATCGTCGTTTCCCATAATGATAAGCCAGGAATTATCGGTTTAGTGGGTACGTTGCTTGGTCAAAATGAGGTGAACATCGCCTCCATGCAGGTTGGACGTAAAATCGTCGGCGGTGCTGCAATTATGCTTCTGACAGTAGACAAAGCCGTTCCTCAAGAGGTGCTTGTGAAGCTGGCAGGCCTGCCTGAGATCAACACTGCTGAAGAGATAGTCTTGCTATAAAACTTGTAATAGGCCACCCACACAACGTGTGTGGAGTGGCCTATTTATTTTGTCAGGAGAAGTCCATGTTTCACATTAGTGTATAATCTGTGGCATTCAGGGGAAATTACATCCTTAGTAGCATTTATGTCAGTTCTTACAATAGACTGATATCACTCTAATCCCCTATAATATTACAATATAAAATATTTTTTAAGGGGGATTTCTTTCCAATGGATTGGATGAACAAGCTTCCGTTAAAACAAAGAATAGTTGCTGGATGTTACCTGATTGCTGCCTTATTTTCTATCCCTGTTTTGATTTCTTTTATTGTAATGGGTAAAATTTTTGTCGGTATTCTTCTTATTGTGGTTCTTGGTGGTCTGACATATCCTCTTTCACGCTTTGTTGAGAGAACGCTTACATCATCATTTGATGACATTGCAAATGTCACTCACAACATTGCAAAGGGCGACTTTACTACTAGAGCTGATGAAAATGGTTCTATGGGAGATGTCAGCCGCTCCTTTAATACTATGATTGATAAATTGAAGAAAATTCTGACTGAAGCATCACAGCTTACCCGTCAAGTCATGGACGCGAGCCGCGGAATTGAAAATAAAAATCAGAGTTTGAAGATTGTTATGGCTCAGGTTTCTTCCTCCTCCAACGAACTAGCTTTGGGTGCTAATGAAATATCTGTAGACATCGCTGATATGACAGAATCTATTAAAGACATTGAAACTAAAGTTTCCAACTATACAACCTCCACAAAAGAGATGAATAAACGTTCAATACATACGTTGGAATTGGTTGAGAAAGGCCGTCAATCGGTAGACACTCAGGCTGAAGGCATGCGCAAAAATATCGCAGCCACCAAAAAAGTAGCAGAAACCGTCGATGCGCTTTCACACAATGCCCGAGGAATTACGATGATTACAAAAACGATCACTGAGATTGCTGAACAGACTAATCTGCTATCCCTTAACGCCTCCATTGAAGCGGCCCGTGCCGGAGAACATGGACGTGGCTTTGCAGTCGTAGCCCAAGAGGTACGTAAACTAGCTGAAGAATCAACCGCCTCAACCAAAGAAGTATTTGGTCTTGTGCGCAGTATTGAGAACGATATTAAAGATGCCATAGCTAACATTGCGATCAATGAAAGCGTAGTGCAGGTTCAGAACGAAATGATTACAGAGACAGCTAATATCTTCTCGCAAATAGTCCATAGTGTACAATACATCGCTGAGCAAATTGCTGCCTTTTCTTCGGAGAGTGACATCATGTTAGAAAGCGCGCTCAAAATCTCAGGCGCTATCGAAAACATTTCCGCCATTACCCAGCAAACTGCAGCTGGAACTGAAGAAGTCTCGGCTGCCATGAATGAACAAATAAATGCTCTGCAATCCGTAGCAGAGGAAACCGAAAAAATGACTCAGGCTGTATTTAATCTGCAAAAAACGATACATATTTTCAAATTTTAGGAGATGGGTCAAAAGACTTCCCTCTAAAGATCATGGTATTCGTCAAATTTCACGCTTATTTGTATAAAAATATTGACAAAAGAGAGAGAGGAATATATTGTAAAGGAAAATTATTCTTTATTTAATTTAATAATTTATAAAGGCAAAATTTCCGAAAGGGAATGACGCAAAGCCATGGATCTACAGCCTCATTTTTCAGTTGATGAGGCCATGACTGCCAGGTTGCTAAAACATCATGAAGGACTGAATTAAACATGCAGTCTCAATGGCGAATTATGCTACCCACCTGTGCTCTGTATCAGAGCACAGGTTTTATTTTTTTTTAGATCTAACGTTTTCACTTCGGGAGATCGATAAAGATATTACAATAAAATACTTGTGAGGTGTATGTTTTGAAGACAGTTGCAGAATACATGGCGGAGGCACTCCGCAACCTCGGAGTAACCCATTCTTTTGGGATTATTGGTAAATCTATTTGTCCTGTGGTTCTTAAAATGGTTGACTATGGTATCGAGTTTATTCCCGGGAGACATGAATCAAGCTCCGGCTTCGAAGCCTCTGGTTACGCACTAAAAACCGGGAATCTCGGGATAGCATTCGGGACCTCCGGCCCAGGTGGAACAAATCTGCTTACTGCAGCAGCACATGCAAAGGCTAATAACCTTCCTGTTCTTTTTATTACCGGTCACCAATCTATTAAAGAACTAGGAATTCCTCAATGTCAGGATTCATCCTCTTATCTTGCCGATTTAGCAGAAATGTTTAGGCCAGCCACTTTATTCAGCAAGCTTATCGAACGTGGAGATCATTTCAGTACTATTTTTAATCATGCAATTGCCATCGCGCTAGGCGGCAAACGTGGACCTGTTCATCTCTGCATCCCCTTTGATGTACAGACGGAAATGCTTGAAGAATGCAACATCGTATTTCCTGAACGGGAAACACTAGTAAATTATGCTAGCCTTGATCGTGTAATTACTGCTATTAACCATTCCAGTAATCCTTTAATTATTGCTGGTAAAGGTGTTAATCGGTCTGGAGCTCATAAAGAGCTGATCCAATTAGCTGAAACCTTTAATATTCCAGTCGTGACGTCACCTGGCGGAAAAGGGGCTCTCCCTTGGGATCATCCTTTATATCATGGGCCTATTGGTGTAGGTGGCTGCACACATGGCGATGATCTGCTGAACCATAGTGATCTTTATATCGTATTGGGCTCACGCCTAAGTGATATGACCATATGTAACCTAAAGCGAGAGAATCATCCAGAGACATTGATCCAATTTGATTGTGATCCTACTTTTGTCGGAAAAATACTAACTTCAAAGACTATTCAAATTACAGGTGATGTTCGCGATAATCTGGAGTTCTACCTTAACGGAATTGACCAGACAACACTTCCTAAGCGCGAAACTAAGCCTTTTGCTTACACTGAGGAACTTCCCACTCTGTCCAAGCTCTCTTTGGCATCGGTTCTTAGCACAATGAGTGACCTGATTCCTTATAACAATACCGTTTTTGTTGACGATGGAAGCCATGGGTTCAATGCCGTCAAATGGTATAAAGTAAAGAAACCCGGAAGTTTTGTTTTTGACGCCTATTTTGCTTGTATGGGAAATGCGATCGGTATGGCTATTGGTGCAAAGGTAGCGGCTCCTAGCGAAACGATCTTCTGCATTACCGGTGACGGCTGCTTTATGATGCTGGGATCAGAGATTAATACCGCTGTATGCAAAGATATCCCCGTCATCTTTATTGTCGTAAATAATATGCAGTTGGATATGGCGTTAAAAGGAATGGAGAAAACTACAGGTCGAATTGATGGAACTGTATTTGAAGTTCCTATGGATGTTGTGAAGTTTGCTGAATCTCTGGGAGCTACAGGCTTTAAATGTGAGACTGCTGAGCAATTTTCTTCAGCTATTAATGAGGCAGTTGCGTTGAATCGCGTTGCCGTTATCGAGTTGCTGACGGATCGTGACGAAATTCCACCCACTGCACACCGTGTGCTAAACATGTAATTCAGGAGGCCTTTATGAGCGATAAAATTAATAGTGGTTTTAATCATTTCTCTAATCTATCCGGTGACTATGGAGCCAAAGCCTTGGCTCCGATTAAAGAGCATTTTCCAGAGTTAGCTGAATTTATTATGGGAACTGCCTATGGTGATATCTTCCAACGCCATACTATCGGAAACGATTGGAAAGAAATTGCGGTGATTTCTTCTTTGATTACTATGGGTCAATATGACCAATTAGGTGTTCACTATGTTATGGCTCTTCGTGTAGGTATCACTGTTGAACAAATCAAAGGTATTTTATTACATTTAGCTCCTTGTGTGGGTGCTCCTAGGATTATTAGTGCCTTTAATATCCTACTGGCTACACTTGAAGAAGCTCAATAAAACACACAAGTTACAAATTTATACATAGTTCGACTTTTATATTGCATATATGAGAAATATATGTATATAATACAGTTAAAATATCCCAAAGCTAAGATTTTAATGTCGAAAAATGGCGTTATCCAATCGGTTTAAAGGATATATAGTGGCTGGTGATATCACAGTCGAACTAAAGCTTATAGTAATTAAACAATGGGAGAGTGCACACATGGGAAAATTCATTTTAAAAACTGATTCAGCTGCCAAAGTCATTAATATCGAGCTAGAGGGAGCTTTTTCTGAGGAAGACGGTCTAAAATCAATTCAAGCGTATCAACAAACCATCAACCCTATTAACCCTGCAGACTATGAATTACAGATTGATTGCCGCAAACTTAATGTAACCGCTCCTGACGTTGTGCCTCTTCTTGAAGGATGTTTTGTAATGTTTAAGGCTGATGGCTTTGTAAAAGTAAATCTTACGCTTGAGAATAATCCTATCCTTAAAATGCAGTTGGCTCGTCTGGGACGTAAGGCTGGTCTTGAGAACCTTGAGATTATCTCTACGGTCAAAGCCTAGTCAGTTTAATAGTTGCACATAAAATGTTAGCTTTATTCAGCGGAATAGATTCCTAAAAGATATAATACTGTAAATTTTTACTAGAGAAGCGCAGGCTTCAAAATCGAAATTTTAGGAGGAATCATATGGCTGGAATCTGTATAAAAGATATCGATATCTATCACCCAAGTAACAAAGTTGGTAATGACTTTTTCATTCAACATTTCGACGAAAAGGGTATTGATATCCGTGGACTTCTGGCTACTTTAGGTCGTGATACTCGCTACAGTATTAACAATGAGGAAGAGAACTCCCTGACTATGGCTTTTGAAGCGGCTAGCAACGTTCTGGAGAAGACAGGGCTAACTGGTGCTGATATCGACCTTATCGCCTATGCCAGTCAGACTCCTGAATATATCTTCCCTACTAATTCATTAATGATTCACCGACTGATTAACGGCGCATCCCATACCATCTGTATTGATAGTAATGCTAACTGTGCTGGGATGACGGCTTCCGTTGAGCAAGTTAGTCGCCAGATGATTGCTAATCCGAGAATCAAGCGTGCTCTTGTTATCGGTTCCGATCATGTAGCCCCACATGCTGATAAAAGCGATCCTGTATATTATGCCAACTTCGGTGATGCTGCTGCAGCTGTGATTTTGGAACGTGTCGAGAATTCGTCAGGATTCATTGATTCTATCTACCAGACCGACACTTGTGTCTATGGAAATTCCCTGTTCCCTGCTGAAGGCTTAGCCAAAATGGGCAAGACAGGCGTAGCCAACGGAGAGTTCAATGTTAAATTCATTCCCTTCGATGATTCTATCTGTGTAGATGCTGCATCTGAATCTATTCAAACCCTACTCTCCAACAATGATATTGCACCTGAATCCATTAAAGCGGCTTGCTTCTCGCAACTGTCACTTCCCAATATTCGTGCTGTATCCGAAAGAACTGGACTCGGCAGCGACGTTGCTGTGTATATTGGTGATGAGTTCGGTTATACCTCCACTAGCAGCCCTTTTATCGCCCTACACAAGGCTGTTACCACCGGAAAGATTGAGCGTGGGGATAAAGTATTATTTTGGACGGTTGGTGCTGGCTGGCAGAATGTCGCTTTTGTTATGGAGTATTAATAGGCTTGATTCAAATCTTTTAAAAGAAAACGGCAAGCTTCCTGCACTAAGGAAGCTTGCCGTTTTCTACGTTTATTTAAAATAGTTATACAAATAAGTTCCTTAACGATGTCCTGCGTGCTTCTCCCAGCCCATCGTGCGTGACACCGCATCCTGCCAGGCGTGATAGCGGCGTTCACGCTCTTCTTGCCCCATCAAAGGTGTAAAGACCCTCTCAGCCTTGTTAAAGCTCTCCAGCTGGTCCCTTGTCCAAATACCAGAGGTTAGCCCAGCAAGAAGCGCTGCGCCCAGCGCAGTCGTCTCTGCGTAAGCCGTACGCGTAACCTCACTACCAAGGATGTCTGACTGGAATTGCATCAGCAAATCGTTGCGTACCGCGCCACCGTCTACACGCAGACCAGTAAGTGGCATGCCGGCGTCTTTTTCCATAGCCCCAATAACGTCTCTAGACTGAAAAGCAAGGGATTCCAAGGTTGCACGTACTAAATGACCGGCTGTTGTTCCCCGGGTTAAACCAAATATCGCTCCTCGAGCATACATGTCCCAATAAGGTGCGCCTAGTCCGGTGAATGCCGGAACGACCACAACACCTTCACTATCCTCCACTTCCTTAGCCTTATCCTCTGAACTCGCCGGTTCTTCAATGAGCCCTAAGCCCTCCTGCAGCCACTGTACGGCAGCCCCGGCTACAAACACACTACCTTCAAGGGCATAGTACATTTCGTCCCCCATACCCCATGCTACTGTTGTCAGCAGACCATGGCTTGAGGCCACTGCTTCAGTTCCTGTATTCATCAGAATAAAACAGCCTGTTCCATATGTATTTTTGGCACTGCCTGCTTCGAGACAGGTATGGCCAAATAAGGCTGCCTGCTGGTCTCCCAGTACAGAGCGGATCGGAATTTCGGCACCAAACCACTGCGCTGCTGCTGTTCCAAATTCTCCCCCTGACATCCTCACCTCAGGCAAGATGGAACGAGGAATGCGAAGCTCGTTCATGAGCTTGTCATCCCATATACGTTCATGCAAGTTAAACAACATGGTGCGAGAAGCATTAGTAACATCAGTGGCATGTATAGCACCTCCAGTGAGCTTCCAGATCAGCCAGCTGTCAATTGTACCTGCTAGTAATTCACCGTTCTGCGCCCGCTCACGTGCTCCTTCTACATGGTCAAGGATCCAGGAGAGTTTGGTCGCTGAGAAATAGGCATCTACTACCAGCCCAGTCTTGCTAGCAATCTCTTCTTCCAAACCTCTATCTTTAAGCTCTTCGCAGTGTTCAGCAGTTCTCCGATCCTGCCATACGATAGCTGGATAAATCGGTTTACCTGTGAATTTATCCCACACGAGAGCTGTTTCTCGTTGGTTCGTAATCCCGATAGCGGATATTTGTGTTGCCGCAAAGCCGCTCGCGCTTATCGCATCCCTTGCCGCAGCCAGTTGAGTCTCCCATATTTGCTCAGGGTCATGCTCCACCCATCCGGGACGAGGAAAGGACTGCTTAATTTCATATTGTCCCTGGGAGATCATTCTGGCCTCCTCATCGAACAGTATCGCCCTAGAGCTAGTAGTGCCTTGATCTAATGACAAAATCATTCTGTTGCCTCCTAAAAGTTTTGTCAGCATAAGCTTCCTTGATGTTCACTTCGGCAAAACTTGCTTCGTAAGCATGTCCTTAGTTTTGTCAGCATAAGCTTCCTTGATGTTCACTTCGGCAAAACTTGCTTCGTAAGCATGTCCTTAGTTTTGTCAGCATAAGCCTCCTTGATGTTCACTTCGGCAAAACTCGCTTCGTAAGCATTCATTCAGAGATATGTTCCACGATGAACAAGATTAATCGTTTAGTTTCAACAAAAAGCACCTCTGCTGTCAGAGGCGCTGGTCATACATTGTTTGGAATTTCTATTTTTCGACAGGCAGTCGAAGTGTGAAGGTTGTCCCTTCTCCAAGCTTGCTGGAGGCAGAGATATACCCATGATGCGACTCGACAATATTTTTGACAATGGCAAGTCCTAATCCGGTACCTACAGATTCACCCCGTACACGCGCCTTATCGGCTTTATAAAAGCGTTCGAATATATATGGCAAATCTTCCGGAGAAATTCCGACACCCTCATCTCGAATGTTAATTTCAACGTAGCGACGACCTTCCAACACACTGGAACCTGCAAGAATAATAATCTTCTTACCGGCAGGTGTATGGCGGAAGGCATTATCCAGCAAATTGGTTAGAACCTGCTCCAACTTATCTTCATCTGCCGCCTTCAACTGCAGTACGTCACTATGTTTATTAAATTGTAAATCAATCTCTCGTTCCTTAGCACGTACAGAAAACTTGCGGTAGACCCGTTCAAGCAGCTCATTCATATCAAGCTGATTCTTCATTATATCGGTATGACCAGCCTCCATGCGAGCCAGATCAAGTAAATCCTTCACCAGTCGGCCCATCCGCAATGACTCGTCATGGATGACCTGAACCAGCTCGCTGCTCTCCTCTGGCGAAGAAGCCATTCCATCCAGAAGCGCTTCGCTATAGCCCTGCATCATCGAAAGCGGAGTACGGATTTCATGCGAGACGTTGGCGACAAAGTCCGTACGCATCTTCTCCAGTCGTACCTCCTCGGTTACATCGCGAAGAACAGCCACGGCTCCGCGAATGTTATCTTCCGAATACAGTGGAGCCATGTGCACAGACCAAACGCCTTGCCGGACATGCACATTGGAGCGCTGATCGCCCCGCTGGTTCAAGGTACTAAGAAATAAGGGGCGCAGCGGCGGCGGCACATTACTCTGGCCAACTACCTCAGGATAAAGTTCGGTTTCGCTCTCTTGCTCCCAGGAAAGATCACTCCAGGTTTCAAGCAGCGCTTGTCCATGCGGATTAGTCAATATGATCTTGCCTTCGATATCAAATGTAATTACAGCATCACTCATGCTGCGCAGCACACTGGACAGATGGCCTTTCTCATGATTGAGACTGCGTATATTTGCTTCCAGTTCTTGAGCCATATGGTTAAAAGAAGTCGCCAGTTGCCCAATTTCGTCACTGGTGACAAGCGTAAGTCTCGTGCTGTATTCGCCGCGGCGAATATCGTTCGCAGCCTCAATCACACGATGCATGGGCTGTGTAATCTTCGTAAACAGAAACAAGGCGAAGAAAGTCGTCAAGGAGAAACCAATCATACACGTATACAAAAATAAACGTTTAATTGCCCCGGAATTGGCAAAGTTACTGTCGATGTAGGGAAGCAGAAATAACCCTAAAGTAATGAGCACGACAGCAACAAGACAGATGATCGTGACCCACAGCTTGCCGACAAGACTTCTCCAGAAGTTCACCTATTTAGGAACCTCAAGTTTATAGCCTACTCCCCATACCGTTGTGATCATTGCTGCCGATTCCGGTGATACTTTATTCAGTTTTTCGCGAAGCCGTTTCACATGCGTGTCCACTGTGCGCAAATCCCCAAAAAATTCGTAATTCCAGACATCCTTGAGCAGTTCTTCGCGGGAAAATACCTTATCCGGTGAAATCGCTAAATAATGCAGCAACTCGTATTCCTTTGGAGTCAAGCTCACTTCCTGTCCACCTGCCGTCACACGATGCGCATCATGCTCAATAATAAGATGCGGGAATACAATATTGTTGCTTGAATTGCTCTCCTTGGACAAAAAGGCCGTCGCCGATGAACGGCGCATAATGGCCTTAACGCGATAGATCACCTCACGCGGGCTAAAAGGCTTAACCACATAATCGTCAGCGCCCATTTCAAAGCCCTGAACACGGTTAATCTCTTCGCCTTTGGCTGTAAGCATTAATACTGGTGTAGATTTGACCCCTCTAAGTCTTGTCAGAACTTCAATCCCGTCGATACCGGGCAACATGACGTCCAGCAAGATTAGACCGTAGTCATTAGCCGTTGCTTTGCGCAGTGCAATCTCGCCATCCTCGGCTTCATCGATTTCATATCCTTCTTTTTCAAGGTACATCTTAAGTAGGCGGCGAATGCGTTCCTCGTCATCCACCACCAGAATTCTATTCAAATGCTCTGCCATTTCGCTACAACCCCTTCATCAAATACAGTAGAACGTTACCCAAAATCGATGCGCTGCGTTAGCAGATAAAATAGTATGCTCAATCTGTCCCCGCATAAGAATGAAGTCCAGCGATGACCAGATTAACACCAACCAGGGTAAACATTACGACTAGAAAGCCGAGTACTGCGAGCCATGCGGATTTGCGCCCTTGCCATCCGCGTGCCAGCCGCAAGTGAAGATAAGCACTATAAAATAACCAAGTAATGAGTGCCCACACTTCTTTTGGGTCCCATCCCCAGAATCTACCCCAAGCCACTTGAGCCCATATCATTGCAAAAATCAAAGCCCCCAGTGTAAATATAGGGAAACCTATCGCTATCGCCCTGTACGCAATCTCATCGAGGTCTCCCTCATCAATTCCGTCCATAACCGGATGAATCGCCTTGCCCAGCGGTTTGCGAGCAATAAGACGGATAACTCCATAAAGAAGCAGCCCGGAAATCAGTGACCAGATAACAGTATTGAACTTCCGCCCTGCATTTACACCATTCATCCAAGCTGGCGCTTCGAAGAGTGGCGCTTTCATGCCAAGAAACGACTGGAAGCTCTCAATTTCGCTATGGTAAGGTGCCACAATAGGTGGCATTTTATAACTGACTTTCTCTATTGTACTATTTTCCTGCCCAGGGCTGTCAATCGTAACGTTCTCACGAACAAAAATCGTTTCATATCCAGCGCTACGAAAAGCAAATACCGAGCCCAGAAACCCAATTATAACAATGATAGAAAACAGTGTAAATTCGACCAACCGTTGCTGTTTGCGGTCGC